>CAWFCL010000001.1:0-21838 GCA_963814365.1 uncultured Actinomycetes bacterium
ATGGAGAACAACAGCACCAGGCTTGCTGGGCGGGAGAGCAAGCCGATCAGAGCGGCGATCAGGCCGCAGACACCCAGGCCCGTGCCTATCGCCAGTAGTTTGATATCGTCCACGCCCGGGGCGGTCTGTCCCAACAGCTCCCAAAGTAGATAGGCGTGGAAACCTGCGCCGGTGACCCCCCCAAGGAGTCCAAGTATGATGTAGATCCTGCGCACGGTGCTCACTTTACCTGATGAGAGCAGCGTTCGGTGCGACATGAGGGACTGTTGGCGGTATCGAGCGAGAGTGGCACGGTAGTGGTGGTATCTGGATGGGTTGTGTGGATAGGGTGGCCCTTCCTGGCGGGGCTGGTCATCTTCATGGGGGTGCGCAGACTTAGGAGTGCTTGGTACCTACCTTGGGTGCTGCTGCTGGAGCTTCCCGCGGTTGTGTCTCGGGATGTGAGTACCGGCAACGACGACATCTACTGTCTGCTACATGAGGGCGGTTGTCTGAAGACCCGGGGTGGGGAGGCTCTTGAGATCGAACCGGATGTGCTGCGCAAACCGGTATGGGTCTCCGATTTCTCTCGGTTTGTGTTCGCTCCGAAGAACATTGAGCTGGTGATATTTCCGTACGAGATTGACGGTTCCAGCTAGCGGACGTTGGCCGAGGATGAACTGCGGGAGAGGTACCCATCCGCCTGCGCGTACCTCTACTTACGGACCGAGGACTCTGCGCTCCACTGCCTGCCGACAAAGGCCGACTCTGCCTCATGGCCAGTGGCGGCTGGATCACGTGTACCAAGCGGTACCTTGGGAACTTGCCTGTTGCTGTGCCTGACACCTCAAGCGTTGAAGAGAAACCGAACCACGACCAAGTGGTCTCTCTCGTATGACACTTGAGAGCGCAGAGCGCCAGTCTGACCCTGACCGGAGATCTTCACGGCAAAGCGGTCATGTTGACTCAGCTACGAGCAGCTGAGAGCAAACTCGACCGGCTTGTTAACGAAGTTACGGCCAGACCGATGAGGAGTTCGCTCTAGTGGAGGCCAACGTAAGCCATTAGATGTAAGCAAGTGTGACAGTAGGATGTTAGGAGTGCTTACGTAACCACTGTCTATCTCCGAAAGGGAGGAAGAGATGGCTGCGGACGGTGGCGTCGATGACCGCCTAGCTGAGCAGATCGCCCTTAATCGCAAGAGCGCCGGTATGAGCCAAGGGGAACTTGGCCAACAGGTCGGGCTGTCGCGCGTGACCGTCACTCAGATCGAGGCCGGTAAGCGCAAGGTGACGGCTGACGAACTTCTTGCCTTTGCGGAGGCCCTGGGCCTCCCGGTGGGGCAACTTGTCGATCCGTCAAGTCGTCCTCAGGTGATCTGGGAGAAGGACCAGACGGCGCCTGTGGGTGAGCAGGGCGGGCTTCGCATCAGCGTTCCCCAGAAGAACGTGCGCAAGTTCAAGGAAGTACTGCTGTATCTGCTCACCCGCGTAGGAGGCAAGCCCAACGTGGGCGAGACCGTCCTTTACAAGCTCCTGTACTTCACTGACTTCGACTACTACGAGAAGTACGAGGAGCAGTTGGTGGGCGCCACCTACGTGAAGGCTGATTTCGGGCCGTTGCCGGTGGAGTTCCAGGAGATCGTCCGAGAGATGATCGAGACCGGTGACCTGCAGATGTGTAGCGCCGAGTACTTCGGCAAGAGGCAGAAGCGGTACCTTGCTCTGCGCGAGCCTGACTTGTCGGCGCTGGATGGTCGCGAGGTTCGTACCATAGAAGAAGTGATCGGCCGACTCTCTGACATGAACGGGTCGCAGATCGCCGAGTATTCACACAAGGATGTGCCCTGGCTGGCGGCCGCTGACGGTCAGGTGATCGACTACGAGAGCGTCTTCTACCGCACGCCCGACTACTCCGTAAGGCCGGAAGTTGCCTGATGAGGTCTTCAAGAGGCTAGACAGGCGCCCGGAGTTCGAGCGCGACCTGAAGGCGCTCAAAGGGACGGGCAGCCGCAGCGGGATGCGGGTGGTCTACGGCTACGAGGAGGCCCGCGACCGAGTGGTCTTCGTCGAGTTGTACTTCAAGGGCGACAAGGAGAACGAAGACCGCGAGCGCATCAGGACGTTCCTGACGGAAGAGGGTAGCTAGTACTCCCTACAGCCCCTTGGGCGTGACCTGATACTCGAAGCGGTAGCCGTTCTGCTCGGCGATAGCCTTGACCGCATTCCTGATCTTGCCGTAGTCGAAGGTGAAAGCGAACTTCTTGCCCAGCAGGGCGCCCTGGGTCTCGAGGGTGCCCTCAACGCCGCCCGTGCCCATCTTGTAGCCGGTCTTGGTCACGCCCCAGCCGCCACCGAAGTCGCCGGAGTCACCGCCGGACATGCCGGACCCAGACTCCTTGAGCATCTCAAAGAAGCGCACCAGCCGCTCGTTATCGTCCACCTTGAACTTGGCCGAGTACTCGACCTTCTTCTTAGAGAGCATCGACTTCTGCTCGGCGATCACCAGCTTGGCCTCGCCGCCGTTGCCCTTGCCGGTCACCTGGGCGCCGACCTTGTCGGCAAGGTATGACTTGATGGCTGCGAGAACGCTCATGGTCTTTGATCCTCTCTTGTTGGAGCGGGTAGCGCGCCGCTACGGAGTCTCTGGTGTGTGGTGCCGGTCTAGTAGGTGCCGCACCGCCAGGTAGGGATGACGCAGCACCATCCGGGGACCGGCGTAGCGCATCACGGTCCTGATGGTCTCGCGCTCGGCCGCGCGGAAGCAGTGCACGGGGCACCGGGCGCAGGTGGGCTTCTGTTCTCCGAATCGGCACGCGTCGATGCGGCCGCTGGCGTAGCCCAGCAGTGCGGCACAGTCAGGGCACAGTCGGGCGCCCTCCAAAGTGGCTACGCTTGCCGACCGGGCGGCTGGCGAGTGGCGGTCGTGGCAGTACATGCTTACCATGACCTCGACCGTGCGTCGCTCTCGGCGCAAGCGCGCGCGGCCCGCTGGGCGCAAACTTGGCGTCACAGGAGCTCCAGGAAACTCTCCATGGCTTGGCGTGACTTCTCCTGTTGCGGACCTCCGCGGGCTAGGGCGTCGCCGTCGACGGCTATGAAGGGGATACCCGCCTTGCTGAATTCGGCTCGTAGAACCGGGACGGCGCCCAGGCCGTGGCGGCAGCCCCAATGGTTGAAGTGCACCACTCCATCTACCTTCAACTGCTTGGCGAGAGCCAAGTTGAGCCTGGCCCGCCGGGCCGAAGTACCCCAGGTGGCGTTGTCGGTCAGGCGCTTGGCCAAACCGGGGTAGGGGTCGTCGGGATCGACCATCTCCAGGTGCATCTGGCCCATCTCGTCAAAGAGGATCATCGCGCCTCTCTCGCGCATCAGGTCGATGATGCTCGAGTCGTGATGCGGCATGGTGTGCAGCCACAGAAGCTTCTTGAGGGGATGTCCGTTCTTGGGGGCGGGGGCCATGAGGTCCTTGCGGCCGTGCTTGGTCAGAAGTCGCTCGAAGTCTCTGGCGCCTGGGCGGGTGCCCCACAGTAGTTGACCGAGGAAGACCGCGGCGAAAGTCTCGCGACCGTCCATCTCCAGACGGCCGGCTAGGCGTTCGGTCTGGATCTGGCCCCAAGCCTTCGAGGCCCGGTTGGAGAGCATGATGGTCTTGCGCAGATCGGGCTTGCGCCCCGTCCAGCGGCCGATATCCTCGTGCAACTCACGCATCTGCTCGGCCACATCGGTCACCACTTCGCGCGAAGTCTCACCTTCATCAGGCGGCAGCGGGACTCGGATCTCTCGAAAGGGGACGTCATGCTGCACGGCTACAAGCTCGAGCATGCACTCTTTGCCCAGGCAGAGTGGCGTGGTGCCCAAACACATGTGCGGAGCCGGCAGGAGGCCGGTCTCCAGGGCGGCTAAGGCGATACGGTGGTAGCTACAGACGTCGCGGGCCAGGGGCATGCGGGCGGCGGTGGCCTCCAAGGGTTCGCGTGCCTCGGTTCCGGCAAGGGTGGCGGAGCCAAGTTCGGGGATCAGGGGAGTGATGCCGTACGAAGACAACAGCTCGGTGGGGAATAGATATGAGACCCAGGGCACTATGGCATCCGGCTTGAAGAGGCCGAGCGAGGCTTTCGCCGCGTGCAGGTACATGTAGCGGCGGGCGGTACGCTCGTGCAGCGCGCGATAGCGCGTCTGCGCCATGAAGGCAGTGCGTATGAGCGAGGCGTTCAGGGAGTTGCCGGTGGCGTCGCTGAATCCGGGCATGACGGTCAGTTCTCCAGGAACAGGTCGTCGTCGTTGAGCAGGTCGTCGTCCATCAGTTGAGCCTCTAGAAACGCTTCCACTCGAACACGCAGCGGTCCGTTTGCGTCGAAGGGGAAGTCGACCTCGATCTCAAGGTAGGGCAGTCCGCGCTCGCGCGCCAAGCTGTTGACGAGTAGGGCGTCGTACGCGCCCGGGTCGCAGAAACTCTGGCGGGCGTAGATCACGGAGGCCGGCCTCGCCTCGTCGAGGCGGCGTTCTAGGTAGGCGCGGCGATCTTGAGTCGAGCGTCGTGGACATATGCCTGTCGCCAGCACCTGGCCGGCAAGGGCTTGGTAGTCAGCGGGGGCAAGGGCGGGGATCAAGCCCTCAGTGGCAGCGCCGCCGTTGGGAATGAAGTCCAGGGCGTCGGCCGCCAAGGCCTTCCAGCGGTCGGGCGAGGTGCAGGATTCAAGCCCTGAAACGTGCGCACCCAGCTTGTCGATAAGGCTTAGCAGCGAGTCATCGCTCAGAGGCCCGCTGACCACGAAGACCCCACCTGAGCGAGGCGGACTCCGATAGTCCAGAGTCGGAGGCTCAGCTTGCTCGGCCGTATCTTGCGTAGGCGCGGCGTCAGTGTGGCGACTGTGCAACCAGCCGTCCAGTCGCTCGAGGTCGGCGGCCAGCCTGCCGACTACGCCGTCTCCAGAGGAGCGGGGCAGGTGGAGCATGTAGACCCTGTCGGGATAGGTCGCGGCGAGAAGGTCACCCATGCGACGGGCGGCGTCGCAGCCACCCGGCACGACCAGGCAGTCGGCGTCAGTCGTCTGCGCCGCTGCGATTGAACAGATCCTCGGCGGCGGCGACCAACTTGGTCACGTAGGGGCAGGTCATCGGGTGGACACTGAGGGCTTCGCGGCGGGCTGGGGCTCCAGGATCGCGGAGGTGGTTGCCCAGCCAGCGCGGCGAGTAGCCGGCTTCGGTTAGCAGTGCCAGGGGCAGAAGGTTGCAGGTGTAATAACAGTCAGGCATTTGGGGTCTGTGTCAGGGTATGGTGCGGCGACGGCGAATGCAAGTCCTGCGGCACAAGTGGCACGGCCGAGTCCACGCGGGCGCGGTGACTCACAGCCCCTGCATGGTATTCTCATACCAGATATTGACCGCCGAGCTGCAACAGTCCCCTGGAGGCGACACACGATGAACAAAGTGTTCCCGAGCGCCGAGGAAGCCATCTTCGACATGGAAGATGGAGCTTCGATCCTGGCTGGTGGGTTTGGTCTCTGCGGAAACCCGGAGAACCTTATCCGCGCGATCCATACAGAAGGGCATCAAGAACCTCTCCATCATAAGCAACAACTGCGGCACCGACCTGTACGGACTCGGTGTCCTGCTGCAGGCGGGCCAGGTCAAGAAGATGACCTCGAGCTACGTGGGTGAGAACAAGAACTTCGAGCAGCAGTTCTTGAGCGGCCAACTGGAGGTGGAGCTCGTTCCGCAGGGCACTTTGGCCGAGCGCATCCGCTGTGGCGGCGCCGGCATCCCTGCCTTCTACACCCCCAGTGCCGTGGGTACCGACTTGGCAAAGGGCAAGGAAGTGCGTGAGTTCAACGGACGCAAGTACCTCATGGAACTCGGCCTCACCGCCGATTTCGCCATCGTCAACGCCTGGAAGGGCGATCGTCTCGGCAATCTGGTCTATCGCAAGACTGCCCGCAACTTCAACCCGCTCTGCGCCACCGCCGGCAAGATCTGCATCGCCGAAGTGGAGAACTTGGTGGAAGTGGGCGAGCTCGGCCCGGACGACATCCACACGCCTGGCATCTATGTAGACCGCATAGTCAAGGGCGAGCACTACGAGAAGTGGATCGAGAAGACTACCACCCGGCCGAAGCCGTAGGCCTGACGGCCCGGAGCGACGACCGATCAGATATCTCTAGGAGGCGATGATGGCACTAACTAAAGAGGAACAGGCCAAGCGCGTCGCGGCCGAGTTCGAGGACGGCTACTACATCAACTTGGGCATCGGCCAGCCGACACTGGTGAGCAACTACCTGCCCGAGGGCAAGGACATCTTCCTGCATTCCGAGAACGGCATCCTGGGCGCAGGCCCGTATCCGTACGAAGGCGAAGAAGACCCCGATCTCATCAACGCGGGCAAGGAGACAATCACCGAGCTGCCCGGTTGCAGCTACTTCTCCAACGCCGACTCGTTCGCCATGGTGCGCGGCGGCCATCTGGACGCGACCGTTCTGGGCGCGATCGAGGTCTCAGAGAAGGGCGACCTGGCCAACTGGATGATCCCCGGCAAGATGATCAAGGGCATGGGCGGCGCCGGCGACATCGTGCAGGGCGCCAAGCACGTCATCATCATGATGGATCACAATGCCAAGGACGGCACTCCCAAGATCCGCACAGAGTGCACGTACCCACTGACCGGCATGAATTGCGTGAACCTCATCGTCACCAATCAGGCCGTCATCCAAGTCACCGCTGAGGGTCTGGTGCTGAAGGAAGTCGCCCCCGGCATGACCGCCGAGGATGTGCAGAAGCTCACCGAGGCCAAGCTGATCGTCAGCCCGGATCTGAAGACCGTCGACGTCTAGGGATTCTTAGAGGCGCGGTGCGCGCCGAAAACGGTGTTCGAGGTGAGATCCGCCGCTGCGGCTCGGGTCGCGGCGGCGGTGTTTCTTGGCGCCCTAGGGAGGTCGCGGGCGAGCTTCAGGTCTTGATGTCGAAGGCTTCTTGGGTGCCTTGGGCTTCTTGGGCTTCTTGATTTCCTTGTGGGGCTTCTTGTCGCGTTGAAGCTGCATCTCGCGCTCCAGTCTCGATCTATGTGCCTATGAGTCTGATCCTCAGATTACAGCAAACCCGTTCTTGTGGCGCCCTGCAGGCTTCTGTGGCGGCCGGCACGGGGTCTGCTCAACGTAGACGTCTCCTCGAGGCGCTCGCCCATGGCCTCCGCGGCCGCCCGGAGCTGCGGTACGTAGCGGTCGAGGTGATCTTCGTCGAATCGTTCGGGAGGTAGGTGCAGGCCGAGTGCGGCGACCAGAGTGTGGTGGAGAAGACGGGCACAGCTACAGCGGCGCGACCTCTGGCCCTTTCCTCGCACGGAGTAAGCGATCCCCTCCTGCCTTGTCATTTCCAGAAGCGTCTTGAGCTCGCCCCGTCCGGTGACGGTCTTGTCTGTGTAGCGGATCGCCGGCACGGCCAGCGCGCGCGCACGGGTCTCGTCATCTGCGTAGGCCAGGTGGACCCGCACTTGCGCGCTCCAAG
Source organism: uncultured Actinomycetes bacterium (assembly GCA_963814365.1). Lineage (GTDB taxonomy): Bacteria > Actinomycetota > Thermoleophilia > RBG-16-64-13 > RBG-16-64-13 > RBG-16-64-13. Next base: position 7,479 of record CAWFCL010000001.1, read on the forward strand.
TCGCAGTCAGGGGCCAGGCGGAATTGGCGGGAATGATCTGGCCGAAACCGCTGGAGGGAGGGACGACGTTCACGTTGAGTACTTCGTCACCCCTGCGTAGCGACAGAGAGGCCCCCTCACCCGTGGCCTCGGCGAAACGGGCCAGGTCGCTCTCCAAGATCTGGGCAAGGATGTTGTTACCGCCCAGGGAGAACAGATGACACAGCGAAGGCCGGTCCGACCCGGTAGTGACCGCTGGCCGGATCCTGGGTGAGGTAGCCCTTGCCCTGCAGGGTGTTCACATAGCGGTAGACGGTCCCTGGATTCAGTCCCGTTCGGCGGCCAAGCTCTGTGAGGCTGAGCATGGGGTCCCTTGCCGTGAACTGGCTCAAGATGTCAAGTCCGCGCGCCAGCGGCCTGTATGGGCGCAGGACCGGTGCCGTTCGTCATGTGTCTTTTCGCTCTGTTCTTCGTCGTTAGCCCATGTCTCCAGTCCAAAGGTAACAGGTGTTGCAGCCACTTGAATGGTCGTTGTGTTGACGCCCAGGCATTGTGCGAGTGCTAGCACACGTTGCCACTCAGCGCGGAAGGAGGACGTATTGCGCATAGCGCAAGGCTCAGGACCCCATACGCAAGGAGGGCGGATATGGGCAAGAGACACACATGGCTCAGGTTGCTTGTCGCAGGACTCGTGCTGGCGTTGGCCCTTGGGTTGGCGGCGGTCGCAGCGGCCTGTGGCGGCGGCGACGAGATCGGAAGGCCCCATCTCAATGAGGTCGCCGCACCCAGCGGGGATGTCATCCAGGATGGCATCGCCATTCTTGGACTGGGCGCCGGTCCGAAGTATTGGGCCGATAGGAACAACACCGGTTTCGTGCTCTTCGTAGACAGCTTCATGTATATGGTGGACATAGGCGGAGGCACACCGCAGGAGCTCTACGATCTTGGGCAGGGCTTCTCCAAGCTGCACGACCTCTTCATCACCCATCTTCACTTCGATCACACGGGTGGTCTGCGCCGAGTTCCTAGCCCGGGGCTACCAGACCAGAGACGTGAACGCCGCCGGCACTCAAAGCCCACTCTCGGCTCTGGACATCTACGGCCCTCCGGGCACCCAAGAACTGACCGATGGCTTCATGGAGGGTCTGGGGGTCGGCCACAGTCTGCACAACTGGGCGCAGAACCCGGGGACTCCCTGGCTGATTCCGGCGGTGACCGAGGTCGATCTGCCCGAGACTGGCGTTCAGGTCGTCTTTGAAGATAAGCGTGTGAGGGTCACTGCGACTCGCGTCGACCACGACTACGACGTGCAGGACGCATACGCGTACCGCTTCGATATCCTGGAGGGTGCGAACAAGGGCAAGTCAGTCGTCTTCTCCGGCGATCGTAACGACAACAACGCCGGCCGGGAGCCTGCCCTGAACGAGCAGTTCAGGACGCAGTTCAGGGAGCTGGCCCAGGGCGCCACGGTCTTGGTGCATGAGGTCGGTCTGAGTGATTGGGCCGTGAAGATCGCCGACCCGTCCGAGGGCGGCCAGATGGAGGCTCTCTTCAATCATCTCGTCAACTCCCACACCGACGCGCCGGCTGTAGTCGTTCTGGCTGCGGAGTTGAACGTTCCCATGTTGGTGCTGCAGCACTACGGCAACATCGGCACTGAGTACACGCTAGAGGAAGCCCGCGACCTGATCTATGACGCCGTTATCGAGGCCAACAAGACGGCCGGCTAGCAGGGCCAGATCATCGCTCCGCTGGAAGGGGACGTGATCGTCTTCTAGCTTCGGAAGGAATCGACTGAACACAATTTGACAGACAGAAGGAGAGGAAGCGCAATGAAGAAGACTATCGCTGCTATATTAGGACTGATGCTGGTTCTGGGTTTCGCTCTGGTCGCTTGAGGCGAAGCCACCGAGGAGGACACGACCACTACCGCTGCCGCGGCTAGTGAAACCACGGAGGCCGAAGTCACCTGCAGTCGACTGGTCTGAGGCTGCTGACTACGAAGGGGCCGAAGCGACAGTCACCGGCGCGATCGCGGCTGTCGACAACAAGTTCACCGAGAAAGGCGTCCTCAAGATCCTCGTTCGGGTGGGTGGTGTTCAGGCCGAGCCCCATTTCAACATCGTGGTCGAGCTCAATGAGGACGGCAGCATACCCGTCGCAGGCGTGACGGAGGACACACTGAACGGCTGGATAGGCAAGACCGTCGTCGTCACCGGCGAGGTCGTGCTGAATGCTTTCGATAACGGTGCTTACGAGATCTTTATCACCGACGTGAGCCAGGTGATCGACTGAGTAGTCGAGCACTGAGCGACCGCCCGGTGCGATGCGGGCGATTGCGGTCTGGTCGGCCGTCGGCCGGCCCCCCCAGAGCCGACAGCGAGGCCCCCGTCCGGATATCCGAGCGGGGACCTTTATTTGTGGTAGGTTCTGACCGATGCCGTCACGGGTTGCTTCGGGTGAGACTCGGACAGGGAGTGGGGACAGTGCTGGGGATATCCAGGGCGAGGTCGTTCAGACTCATGGTTGTTGGCGACGGCGTCTCTGGCCGTGCTCGCGGGTGGCTGTACGGGCACTCTCCTGTTCCTGCGGGCTCGCCACGACGGTTTCCGCGGCGAGCGCTGTGCCTCGCACAGTCCTGCAGAGTCCCCAAGGCCCGGGTGGTGTCTGAGACGCCCCAGTACGGTGGCACTCTTGTGATACTTCATGAGCACACCCCCAGCAACCTGGGGGCATGGTGGGTGCCTCATCGGTTCGTGGACGTGCAGTTGGCTCGGTTCGCTGTGGAGAACCTGGTGGGTCTGGATGCAGAGGGGCAGCCGGTGCCTCAGTTGGCCACCGGTTGGGAAGTCGATGAGGCGGCGAAGACGGTGACCTTCCAACTGCGCGAAGGGGTCAAGTTCCACGATGGCACCGACTTCGACGCCGAGGCGGCCAATGGAACCTCGAGATGCAGAAGAACGGGGTCAAGACCGGAGTTGACGCTGTGCCCGGCATCGAGGTCGTCGATCGCTACACGTTCGCATCCATCTCTCAGAAGACGATCCCTTGTTCGTGCAGAGGCTGTCCTCATCCATGACGGGCAAGATGACCTCTCCGACCGCCTACGATCTCTATGGCGCAGGAAGGCGTGAGGATGAAGCCCGTCGGTACCGGACCCTTCAAGCTACTGAAGTACGAGAGCGGCAGGTCACTCCGATTCGAACGTTTCGAGGACTACTGGCAGAAGGGCTGCCGTATCTGGACGGCGTGGAAGTCAGGTTCGTGCCGTCGATGTTCTCGCGCAAGTTGGCGTTTCTGAATGGCGAGGGGCACATCCTCTATGGAGTGCTGCCAGGACGTCACGATGCTGGAGGAGGATGGGGCCACGATCGCTTATCGCACCACCGCTCTCTTCACTCTGGCCGGCAACAGCAGCGGTGCTGATTCGCCGACTTCGGATATCCGGGTGCGCAAGGCCATGACCTACGCTCTTGACGTGTCCGCCATAGTGAACGGCATATACGATGGCACTTCATTGCCGACGAATCAGCTCGCCTCGAGAGACGGACCGGGCTGGAACCCGGCCATCGAGGGTTATCCCTACGACCCGGTGAGGGCGGCCGAGCTCTTGGCAGAAGTCGGCATAAGCCCAGCCGACCCGTGGAAGACGGAACTCATCTATCAGGTCTCGGAAGATGGGGACGCGCTCTTCACTGTGGTACAGGAGTACTTGGCCAGGGTCGGGATAGAGGTGGACTTGGTGCCCTTGTCCTTTCAGGCCATGACAGACAGGATGGAGGATGGTTGGCGGGCTTGGCCGCCTTCTCGCTGTCATACAACGTCGGTACCGCCTACTCCAGCATGCTGCAGGGTATCTGAGCGAGGATGCCTACTTCGGCGCCCAGTCCCTGTATATACCCGAGGCGTGGAATGCGAAGTACAGGACGATGCTGGCCGAGAAGGACCCCGAGCTGCGCAACGCGGCGTACAGGGAGCTGGACAGGATGGCCATCGACGACTACTGCCTTCTGACACCCACTGTATGTAATGAACGCAGCCATCGCCATGACGCCTGACCTTCGGGACAACGGGTTCTTCGTCTACTGCCCTACCGAGTTTCTACCGGAGACCGCCTGGCTGGATCGAGACTAGGCTCTCAGGGGCAAGAGGTCTACTTCTTGCGCAGCAGGACTGTCGACTAAACTGACTGACGATGGAGAGCATGATCACATCTGACGTGACAAGCCTCGCCTCCACAGGCGGTCCTTCTGCCCGGCGCGAGCCGGCCGGGTCCGCGCGCCTAGCCCTCTCCCTCAGCCTCCTCCTGCTGCTCCCCCGCTAGGGGGAGATATTCGCGCAGCCGGCGCTATCCGGCATGTCAGCAGTCGAGACACCAGCGGAACCAGTCAGGAGGTAGCAGCACATGTCCAGGCAGCATCGGATGCGGGTGCCGGCGCCGCAACCTGGACGTACCCGTCGTCTTCTTCGACACCACCCTGCGCGACGGCGAGCAGTCACCGGGCAGCAGCCTCAACGCCTCGGAGAAGCTGGACATCGCTCATCAACTGGCGCGTCTGCGCGTGGACGTCATCGAAGCCGGTTTCCCCGCCAGCAGCCCCGGTGATTTCGCGGCGGTGCAGAGCATCGCGCGTGAGGTGCAGGGGCCGGTCATCTGTGGACTGGCACGTTGCACCGAGAGCGACATCCGCACCTGCTGGGAGGCCATCAAGGACGCGGAGCGTCCGCGTATCCATACCTTCGTCAGCACCTCGGACATCCATCTGAAGCATCAGATGCACCTGGACTACGAGCAGGTCATCAAGCTGACGAAAGAGATGACGGAGCTGTGCGTGTCGCTGTGCCCGGGCGATGTGGAGTTCTCGGCTATGGACGCGACCCGCTCGGATGTTGACTTCTTGGCTGAGGTGCTGGCGGCTGCTGTCGCCGCGGGGGCGACCACCATCAATGTGCCCGACACCGTCGGCTACGCTCTGCCCGATGAGTATGCGGCGCTATTCGACAAGCTCTACGCGAAGGTGCCCGCGCTCGAGAAGGTGGTCGATGAGTGCCCACTGCCACAACGACCTGGGGGTGGCTGTGGCCAACACGTTGGCGGCGGTGGAGCGGGGCGTGACGCAGGTGGAGGTGGCCATCAACGGCATCGGCGAGCGGGCGGGCAATGCGGCCCTGGAAGAGGTGGCCATGGCCCTGGTGACGCGCGGGGACATCTTGCAGCGGCCCTGCAACATCGTCACCACCGAGATAGCCCGTGCGAGTCGCATGGTCTCCAGCTTCACCGGGCAGATCATCCAGGCCAACAAGGCGATCGTGGGCAAGAACGCCTTCGCTCATGAGTCGGGCATCCATCAGGACGGGGTGCTCAAGGAGCGGACTACCTACGAGATCATGCATGCTCGCGACATCGGGCTGGGTGACTCGGACATCGTGCTGGGCAAACATTCGGGCGTCATGCACTGAGGTCGCATCTGGCCGAGATAGGCATCCACCTGGAGGGCCCCGAGCTGGATGAGGTCTTTCGCCGCTTCAAGCTGATCGCCGACAAGAAGAAGGAGGTCACGACGGCGGACCTCGAGGCCTTGGTGGGCGAGGAGCTGCGGCAGCGCGAGGACGTCTACTCCCTGGAGCACGTCTATACCTCCACCGGCACCGACATCATCTCGTCCAGCCAGGTGGGGGTGGAGAAGCAGGGAGAGAAGCTCGCGGGCAAGGCCTTCACTGGCGGTTCGGTGGAATCGATCTTCTTGGCCATCGATGACGCCGTGGGGGTCACCGGCAAGCTGCTCGACTACCAGGTGCGCTCCATCACCTCAGGCAAGGATTCGCTGGGTGAGGTGCGGGTCGTCGTAGAGGTGGATGGCAGCCGCTACGCGGGTCAGGCCGTCTCCATCGACGTGCTGGAGGCCTCGGCGAAGGCCTATGTACGTGCGCTCAACAATGCGGCCACGGGCCGCGAGGCCGGTGGGGCCAGGGGCGACCGGGTGTATCTCTAGCGTGGGGACTCAGATGCGGACCGCTCCCCCAGCCGTCTCCCCATGGCTTCAGCCATCGAGAGCAGCTTGGGCACATAGCGGTCGAGGTGAGCCTTGTCAAACCGCTCGGGCGGGATGTGCAGACCGAGTACGGCCACGACGATGTCTCGCGACAAGACGGGCACGGCCACGGCCGCTGACTACCGTTTCGACATCCTGGAGGGTGCGAACAAGGGCGAGTCGGTGTGTCCTCTGGTGATGAAACGACGACGACTCCAATCGGGATCCCGCGGTGAAGGAGCAGTTCAGTGCGGACTCAGAGAGTTGGCCAGGCTGCGACCGTGCTTGCGCAAGAGGTCAGTCTGAGGCTGGTGCTGAGTTTGGTCTGATCGCCTGCGGCTAGGAAGCCGCCACCGAGGACGCCGACCACCATCAGCGGAGGGGTCGCCGCTGTCGACAACAAGTTCATTGAGAAAGGCGTCACCAAGATCCTCATCCGGGTGGGCGGTCTTCAGGCCGAGCCCCATTTCAACATCGTGGTCGAGCTCAATGAGGACGGGACGATTCCGGTCGAGGGAGTGACCGAGGAGATGCTGAACGGCCTTGTCGGCAAGACGGTGGAAATCACGGGCGTCGTCAAGATCGACTCCTTTGACGTCGGCGCGTATGAGATCTTCCTGACCAACGCGACACAGCTGGTCGTGAAATAGCGTAGCTCGATGGGCCCCCGCTCGGGTATCCGGGCGGGGGCCCTGTCTATAGCGGGGTCTATGGCGGGAAGTCAGCTGATGGCGATATGCCCGTCCACCAACACAGACGAACGGACGGTGCCGCCTAGTGGAATAGCAATTCCGCTTTGCTTGACAAGCGGCCGTTTACAGTGTAAGTTCGCTTCGCGCGTGGCTGAAGTGGGCCAAGTGGAGGGGGGGTCTGACCAAGTCTTTCGGGACAAGTTCCGGGCTTGGACTGGACCCGTTTCTTATGCCAATGCGGTGTGTGGCTGATTGCCTGCATGTGATGTGCAGGCAGGAGTGTCGGCCGTATTACGGTCTGAGAAAGGGTCCAAGTGTGAGAGTCTTCTCAAAGGTCGTTGGTTGGTGCATCAGTTTCTTGGCCGGAGTGGCCGCCTTGATTCTGCTGGCCATGCTTCTGGGAGTGGTTTTCGCCACGTTCTCCCGCTACCTCGCAAACAAGCCCTTCGCATGGATAATCGATTTGTCCGGCTACGCCCTGGTCTTTGTAGCGTTTTTGGCCGCTCCCTGGCTGATGGGTCGGCGGGGGCATGTGAACATAGACCTGCTGATCGTCAGGTTCTCGCCTAAGGTCCAGAAGTACTGGACGGCGGTGGTGGGCTTCGTGATGATCCCGGTCGCTGCGCTCATCGCCTACGTCGGCGCGCTCTTGACTTACGACTATCTGCTGACCGACGTCATCATGGCGGACATGATAGACACTCCTCAATGGATCCTCTTGTTCCCTATCCCCCTGGGCAGCTTCTTCTTGGCCCTTCGCTCGCTCCTCAATGGGATAGAGGACATCAAGGAGGCACGCAAGCTCTCTGCTGAAGCGGATGGACCTAGCCAGGATGGTGCTCAGAAATAATGGAATGGTACATAGTCATATCTGTACTTATTGGCGGTCTGCTGGCGATCATGCTCACCGGTATCCCGGTGGCGTTCAGCTTCTTCATCATCGGCGGGGTGGTGATCTTCTTCGGTGACTATTTCGGTATGACAGCCAGCGGCATGGGTGGTCTGAAACAGCTACTGCTGGGTATGCGCAATCAGCTCTCGAACTTCAGCTTCACCCCCATACCTCTGTTTGTGATCATGGGGGAGATCTTCTTTCAGTCGGGCATCATCCGGACCACTATGGACGCGCTGTCCAAGCTGGTACGCAAGGTGCCGGGCAGACTCAGCGTGGTCACTCTGCTGGGTGGCGGCATGTTCGCCTCGCTGAGTGGGTCGTCTCTGGGTAACACCGCCATGTTCGGCTCGCTGATGGTGCCCGAGATGACCCGGCGTGGCTATTCCAAGTCACTGATCACAGGAACGATCATGGCCGGAGGCGCATTGGCGATGATCATTCCGCCGAGCAACCAAGCAGTGCTGTTGGGCGGTATCGCGGGCATACCCGTGGGCAAGATCCTGCTCGGTGCACTGCTGCCGGGTATCCTCTTGCTCTGTCTCTATCTGGGGTACGTGTTGATCCGCTGCATCATCAATCCCAAGCTGGCTCCCATCGACGAAGCGGCGGCGGAGAAGGTGTCTTTTGGCGAGCGGACCAAGATACTTCTTCCGGGACATCCTGCCCTTGGTGCTGATCTTTGGAGTGATCATTGGTGTCATCTTCAGCGGGGTGGGGACGGCGACCGAAGCGGCTGCGATCGGAGCGTTCGCGTCCTACATACTGGCCGCGGCCTATCGGAAGTTCTCCTTGAAGCTAGTCTGGAACACTCTGCTGGGGTCGCTGAGGACGTCGGGCATGCTGCTCATAATCATCGCCTGTGCCTCGGGGTTCAGCCAGGTGCTGTCGCTGTCGGGGGCCAGCCGTGGTCTGGTGCTGGCTGTGACAGAGCACATCACCTCCGAGGCGCTGATCATCTTCGCGATGTTCGCCCTTGTCTTCATCCTCGGGCTGTTCATCGAGCAGGCCTCCATCATGATGATCTGCCTGCCGCTCTTCATGCCTCTGGTGAGTGCCTACGGGATCAATGAGATCTGGTTCGCGGTGATCTTCCTCATCCTGCTCGAGGTTGGGCAGTTCACTCCTCCGGTGGGGCTTTCGCTGTTCACGATGAAGAGCGTGTCGCCTCCGGAAGTGACTATGAACCACATCATTGTGGGGGCCGTCCCCTTCGTCGGCTTAGATCTACTGGCCGTCCTGATTCTGGTGCTAATACCTGCACTGACCACATTCATACCGGGCTTGATGTAAGGGAGGGGGAGAGGAGGTAGGAATCTTCGACCAGACTTTGCGCACGCGGTTGACTCAAATAAGGTCATAGGAGGGATTCAAAGTGAAGAAGGCTTTTCTAGCTCTGTTGATAATCGCTCTAGTGTCTTTGTCAGCGGTATTGGTGGCCTGCGGCGAAGAAGAGACCACTGACACAACGGCCGCAGGCGAACCGGTGGAGACCACCACGCTAAGACTGCAAGGTGCCTTCCCCGAGGGCGGCGCGCACTACTACTATTTTGAGACCTTCCAGGAGAAAGTGAAGGAGTACTCGGAGGGTACGCTCGAGGTAGTCTGGGGTGCCGGTCCTGAGGCCATCCCCTCGGCTGAGTTGGGCGAGGCCCTCAAGAACGATTCGGTGGAGCTGGTGTTCACGCCGTATTCGTATCTACTCAGCTTCATGCCGGTCATGCAGGCCGTGAAGCTCTTCGACGCCGAGACTGCTCGTGCCAACGGTGGCGCCGACTACATCAACGAGCTCTCTGAAGCGAACCTGAACGCCCACTTCCTGGCGCGTGCCAGCGATGGCGTTGCGTTCGTTCTCGCCACCAACTTCGAGGTAACCAGCCTCGATGACTTCAAGGGTAAGACGTTCCGTGGCACCGGCGCTCAGCAGCCGTTGATCGAGGGTCTGGGAGCGGAGATGACTTCCATGCCTTTGGGCGACATCTACGACGCCATCGAGCGTAATGTCATCGACGGAACGGGCTGCGTGGTCACCGATATCACTGACAACTCGCTGCAAGACGTACTCAAGTACCTCATCCAGCCGGGCTTCTTCACCTCTGACTCGAGCCTGCTGGTTGCCATGGGGACTTGGAACAAGCTCACCCAACTGCAGAAGGATGCACTTACCCAGGCTGCGATCGACTGGGAGAAAGACTCCAAGATCTACAACACTGCGGCTAGCGCTGAGGCCATAGAGACCATGAAGGCCGCCGGCATGCAGGTCATCGAACTGCAGGGTGATATGAGGGATAGCTACTTGAAGACCGCCTACGACGCTGTCTGGGCGGCTGCCGAGGCTGCCGATCCTGATGTCGCTGCCAAGATGAAGACCTTCGTGGAATAGCGGTCCGCTTGGACTGACGATTTCGACGGGGTTAGTTGCGGCATGGGGCTTCGTCATCTGACGAAGCCCCATGCCCTCTCCAAATGACGATTCTGTGAGGGTTGGGACTATGAAAGTCACTGTTCTTGGCGCAGCGGGATGGGTCGGCATGTCGGCCGCTTTCCAGATCGCAGCCACGCGACTGGCCGATGAGATGGTGCTGATCGATCTCCGCGAGAACTTGGTGGAGCACCATGCCATGGACCTTAGTACGGCGGTGTCGGGTCTGGACGTGAAAGTGAAGGCGGGCGGCTACGAGGACACGGTGGGCAGTGACGTTGTGGTCAATGCCGCGGGGCTGCACGGCGACATCACCGCCGACCGTACGGAGATGCTCAAGAAGAACACACTCATGGCCCGTGATACGGCGGAGCAGCTCAAGAAGTATTGTCCAGAAGCTGTGGTGTTCACCGCGGTGAACCCAGTGGACGCGATCAACTACGCTCTCTGGCTGACCAAGCACTTCGACCGCCGGCAACTTGTGGGGTACTCGCTCAACGACAACTTGCGTTTCAGAGAGTTCGCCGCGCACGCCAAGGGCGTCGAGGTGAGCCGAGTCGAGGCCCTGGCCATGGGCGAACACGGCTTGACCCAAGTGCAGCTGTTCAGCTCAGTCAAGGTCGATGGCAAGCCGGTGACCTTCAGCGAGAAGGAGAAGGAGTCTATCCGCGAGGCGTACGGCGCCTTCTTCGAGAAGCTGGAGGGTCTCAAGGCCGGGCGCACCACTGGCTGGACGTGTGCGATCGGCTTGGCCACGCTTACGCGCGCGGTGTTGAATGACACCGGGGAGCTCCTCTGTGGGTCCGCGATCTTGGACGGTGAGTACGGGCTGAGCGGACTGAGCATGGGCGTGCCGATCAGGCTGGGCAAGGGTGGCATCCAGGAGATAGTCGAGTTCGAGCTGACCGCCGATGAGCAGGCCGGGGTCGATCGCTCGGTGGAACAACTGATGAAGAACGTACGCATCGTAGAAGAGACGCTGCGCTGAGGCGCCAGACCCCAGGGAGTGTGGGGAGAATGACCCAGAGACTAGAGAAGATCCTCGAGCCCGGGATGATAGGCCCGGTCAAGACCCGCAACCGTATTCTAAAGACGGCCAACGGGACCTCTTTCATGGAAGCCGATCAGACTGTCGGGCCGCGCATGGTGGCTTGGTATGAAAAGCTCGCCAAGGGTGGGGCGGGTTTCATAGTGGTCGAATCATCGGGAGTCGAATACCCGCTCGGCATCCATCACCTCGAGTATCTTCCTGGTGGCGGCTACAAGGCGGTGCAGCTCCACTTCGAGGACGACCGGCTCATCCCGGGCTACCAGAGACTGACTGAAGCGGTGCACAAGCATGGTTGCCCGGTCTCCATCCAGCTGTTCCATTCCGGTCCTTGGGATCCCACGGGGAAGCTGCCTCGCGACCCGAAGATCCGCGACGTCAAGTGCGCCTCGGCCATGACGGAGGAGGAGCTGCCCGGTCCTGACTTCTTGCCTTGCAGGGCTATGACCAAGCAAGAGATAGAGGATCAGGTCGATATTTGGGCTTCAGCCGCTGAGCGTGCTCGCAGAGCCGGGTTCGATGCTTGCGAGTTGAACCACGCCACCTGCCATCTGGGCAACACCTTCCTCTCCCGCGTCTGGAACAAGCGGGAGGATGAGTACGGTCCCCAGAGCTACGAGAATCGGACTCGGTTCGTGCGGGATATCGTCAGCGAAGCCAAGCGTCGCTGTGGACCAGAGTTCGCGGTGCACGTGCTCATGAACGCGGCGGAGTACAACCACCCCCTCGCTATGACCCTGGAAGAGGGAGCGGAGCTGGCGAAGTGGGTGGCTACAGTCGCCGACGGTCTGAACGTGCGGTCCGAACGCTACGGACACAGGGGCGGCTTGCAGCAGCCCGATCGCATCCTGTACCCGGAGCCTCCGGTGGATCTGCCCAAGGATCTCGACTGGAGCAACAAGGGTCGGGGAGCGACTGTGCCGTTGGTGGAGGCGGTGAAGCGCAAAGGGGTGACTATCCCGGTGTGGAGCGCCTGCCGTCTTGACCCGGTCATCGGCGAAGAGTACCTACGCAAGGGTAGCATCGATTTCGTGGCTATGACTCGCCGCATCCTGGCCGATCCCGAGCTGCCCAACAAGGTGATGGAGGGTCGGCTCGATGACATCCGGCCCTGCACTGGTTGCCTGCATTGCTTTGACGTGCGCAACCAGAACAAGTTGCTCGAATGCAGGGTCAACGCCACGCTTGGCAAGGAGATAGTCCCCGAGTATCAGGACACTCCCGCTGCTCCCAAGAAGAAGGTGCTCGTGGTAGGAGGGGGTCCGGCTGGCGCCGAGGCGGCCCGTGTAGCGGCGAAACGAGGCCATGAGGTGGTCCTCTGCGAGAAGGAGCCTCACCTGGGAGGCCTCATGCCCGTTGCGGCCGTGGTCAAGGACATGGAGACCGAGGAACTCACCGATCTCACCAAGTACTTCGAGATCCAGTTGAAGAAGGAGGGCGTGAGAGTCCGTTTGGGCAAGACCGTGAACGCCAAAATGGTCCGGGCGGAGAAGCCCGATGTGCTGGTCCTCGCTGGAGGAGCGGCCCACATCGAGTTCGCGCTTTCCGGCAGCGACAGTCGCAGGTTCGTGAAGACCGAGAGGCTGCACAAGCAGCTCAAACTTGCGCTCCGGGTGTTCTCGGCTGCTCAACTCGAAAGGCTGACCCGGCTGTGGATGCCGATGGCCAAGAGCGCGGTGATCATGGGCGGCAAGCTGCACGGTTGCGAGTTGGCGGAATTCTTGGTCAAGCGCGGTCGCCGGGTGGTCATAGTCCACGACGGTCCTGCCTCAGAACTGGGCCAAGGGATGACCAAAGATGACCTTGAGAATCTATGGCCGTGGTTCAAGCTGAAGCATGTTCCTCTATGGACTGATGCCGACTACCGGAAGGTCGTGGAGAGCGGTCTGGAGATCCAGGTGCCCGACAAGCGGGTCTTCGTTCTTGAGGGCAAGGCTGTCATGACTACCCAGGACTGGGGTCCGAATGCCGGGCTCATCGCGGAACTGGACGGCCTGGCGAAGGAGACCCACGTCATAGGCAGCTGCCGCGAACCGGGCTGGATCGTGGATGCCATCCGCGAAGGGGCCCTGTGCGGGTACTCGATTTGACGGATGTCACCGTGTCCCTGGCGGAAAGTGTCGTGCGAGGAGAGAGTATGACAAAGAGGACCTATCCTCTGCAGTACGGTGGGCAGAAACAGCAATTCGCTCGGTCGGTGGTGGTCGGTGACCTTGTCTTCTTGTCGGGCATGAGTGGCCGGACCATGGAGACGGGGGAGGTTTCTTCAGCCGACTTCAAGGAGCAGATGTTGGTGGCTCTTGAGAAGGTGCGTGTCGCGTTGGAGGAGGCCGGCAGCGATCTGGACCACATCGTGAAGACCGTGATCTATCTCAAGGACGTCAAGTACTACGAGCTCATGCGCGCGACCGAGTGGGAGTATTGGCAGGAACATGCCCCTGGTCTAGTCAAGGAGCCGCCTGCGAGTACGTTCATAATGCCGGCTTCGCTGTCCAAGGACAGCATGCTAGTGGAGATCGACGTGGTGGCCTGTCTGGCCGACTGACGGAATCGTCGTTTGCTCAGGGTTTCTTTCGTCTGACTCGCTTGCCGATAGCCCTGCGGACCTTGCTTGTAGCTGGGCGGCGGACCTTTCTGGAGCTTCTTGCCGTCGACCAGCACCTCGTCTGAGCGGCCCCACTCTGCGACAGCCTCGCGCGTCGAAGTGTCGATCTCGGTGAACTCCACCGTGTCTCCGAATTCGGCAGCGGCTCGCTTGGCTCGCTCGTAGACTAGGTTCTGAGCCAGACACCAGCCACTCGAGAACGCGGTGATGTTGACTTTCCCCGGGGTGCGCTCGGGCAGCTTGTCTGACCCGGGGAGCCAACGGGGAGGGTCGGCGTCGTCGGCAAACGGTTTCCACAGAAGCTCGGAGATGCCTCGGCGGTCGACTCCGCGGTAACCCTGCTTCTTGAACCAGGACGCCTGCATCCACACGGGGATCGTCATAGCCCCAGACGACCATGCCCTTGGCGCCGTTCGTCCGCGGCGTCTTCTTCGGCGGAGTAGAGTAGCGCTCGTCCCATGCCGCTCTTGCGGAAGTCTCCACGTCCCTGCTTGTAGCCGTGCACATGGATGCAGTAGACGAAGTAGAGGTCGTGGCCATCCACCATGGATTGTTCGATCGGGCCGTATTGGATCATGCCGCCCTCGACCCCGGCATCGTCGACCGCCAGCTTCGCTCGGAGTCCCAGCTTCATCACTGCGGTCAAGCCACTCGCGCGCTTGGGGCCGGCTTCCTTGGCCTCGTCGGACC
>CAWFCL010000002.1:0-13067 GCA_963814365.1 uncultured Actinomycetes bacterium
CCTGGGCGGGTGAGTGACCGCCACATGAGAAGCCGAACGCGCCAGACCGCCGGGGGGGACCTGTGAAGAGATCCTCAGAGACCGAGGTGGTGCTTGCTTTCGTCCGAGGGCCACGGGTGCTCGACGTGGGGTGCGGCAACGGTCGCTATCTTGAGCTTCTTGCCTCTGCCGGCCACCGGCCCACCGGAGTAGACGCCAACCCGGCTACCGTGGAACGGATGCGCTCCCAGGGATATGAGGTCTACGCGCCCAGCAATCTGCCCGACCCCAGCGACGAGGGCTTCGACACGGTGCTCATGAGTCATGTGGTAGAACACATGACGCCCGACCAGATGCTCGAGACGATAGACCTGTATTTGGGCTACCTGGCCCCCGGAGGAGCTCTGGTGGTAGCGAGCCCGCTCATGTACCCGGGCTTCTACGACGACTACGACCACGTCAAGCCCTACACGCCGCAAGCGCTGGCCCGCCTCTTCGGCGATGAGACTCAGGTGCAGAGAAAGCCGCGGCACCGGCTGGCCCTGCAGAAGGTATGGCTGCGAAAGACGCCGCGGCACAGGCGCCTGTACCCAGGCGCGCATTCAGCCTTGGCTGCCTTTGCCCGGCGGTCGCTGAACCGTGCCGCCTACCTACTCTTCGCCGCATCTGGGGGCAGGA
Source organism: uncultured Actinomycetes bacterium (assembly GCA_963814365.1). Classification (GTDB taxonomy): domain Bacteria; phylum Actinomycetota; class Thermoleophilia; order RBG-16-64-13; family RBG-16-64-13; genus RBG-16-64-13. The sequence continues at coordinate 658 of CAWFCL010000002.1, forward strand.
TGGGCGCTACCACGGGCTGGGTCGGCCTGTTCACGAAGACCCCGCCCGACGGCGAGTAGAGTGCTGCTGTCCCGGCTCCGCCTCTCCCCGGCCGATATCTGTGATGCCGAGAGCGTCAAGCGAGACCTAGCGACCAAGTCGGTGCGTGGCGGGCTGAGCACCGTGGCTTCGCAGCTCACCTACTTCGTGCTGCAGTTAGGCGGCACGGCTGTGCTTGCCCGCCTGCTGACCCCTAACGACTACGGCCTGGTAGGCATGGTCGTAGCGGTCATATCCTTCGCGGCAGTGTTCAGGGCGTTCGGGCTGTCAGCGGCCACCATCCAGCGTGCCACCATCTCGCGCGAACAGGTCAGCGCTCTCTTCTGGATCAACTTGGGCTTCAGCGTTATCCTGGCCGCCGGCGTGGCGGCCGCGTCTCCGCTTATCGCCCGCTTCTATCATGAGCCATCGCTGGGCCCGGTCTCAGCGGTGCTCGCTCTCTCCCTAGTGCTCAGCGGCCTGAGCATCCAGCATGCCGCCCTCTTGCGACGGCATGTGAAGATGGGCGGCCTGGCCCTGGCCAACATCGCCTCCGAGGTGGTGAACGTCGGGGTGGCTATAGCGCTGGCCGCGGCCGGGCTCAGGTACTGGGCGCTGGTGTGTGGCACACTTGCAAGCGCCCTCACCCTCACGGCCCTCACGTTCTTTCTCTGCCCTTGGATACCCGGCCTGCCGCGCAGGCGCTCCGGGGTACGCCAGATGGTCGGGTTCGGGGCCACGGTCATGGGCTTCGACATGGCCAACTACTTCGCGCGCAATCTGGACAACGTCCTCATCGGTAGACATTCCGGCGCTGTGTCCCTTGGGTACTACTCCAGGGCCTACAGCCTCTTCATGTTGCCTATCTCCCAGATACGGGGTCCCGTGTTCCAGGTCGCGCTGCCGGTTCTCAGCTCTCTTCAGGCTGAGCCCGGCCGCTACGCCAAGTACTTCACGCGCATCTCGGACATCCTGGCCACTCTTGTGGTGCCGCTCACCGCTCTGGTGGTCGTAGAGGCGGACTTCCTGGTGGAGGTCCTGTTAGGCCCGCAATGGCAGGGGGTGGTGCCCCTCTTCAGGATCCTGGCAAGCGTCGGACTCGTTCAGGGAGTCACCACCGCCGGCGATCTGGTGCCTCTCTCTATGGGCTTCTCCCGCAGGTTCCTACGCTATGGGATCGGTCGAGCGCTCATCTTGAGCGCTTCGTTCTTCGCCGGGCTCCACTGGGGCGCGGCCGGCGTAGCGACGGCCTACGCCATAGCCAGCTACGCTATCCTCGTGCCGGCGCTTTTCTACTGCTTCCGCGGCACCTCCCTCAGAGTCGGCCGGTTTCTAACGAGTCTCGCGCTTCCTTGTCTGGTAGCCGCCGTGGCCGCAGGAGCCGCAGTACTCTCTAGGTACTTGCTGGGCTACCACTCGACGGCAGCGAACGTTGTGGCGATCTTGGTCTTCGTGGTGGTCTACGCGAGTGTTTCCCTCCTCCGCCCGATGGTGAGAGACACCCTACGGCGGGTCCACACCTCGCTGTTCTCGTCAGGCAAGAGCCTCGGCACCTGAAGTAACGGCCCGCATTTGGTAGTGTCTGTTAGAAGGGTCCGTCTTTGAAAGGACGCGAAGATAGAATCTGAGCATCAAGCACCCAAGGGGCCGGCGTCCGGGCCATCGCCGCTTATCATAGGCCTGGCGGGGCCGGTGAGTCTCGAATCTGCTGGACTACCCCTGCGGACGCCCCGACAGCCTTCCGTCAGGATATCCTGCCCCCATCACCGCCCACTTCGCCAACGCTTTTCTCCGCAGGGGTCATCGCGTGGTGGTCTTCACCACCTCGTACGGGCTTGAGTCGCCCCTGGTCATCGACCGGGGGCAGCTGGTGCTCTGCGTAGCCCCGCGTTCCCGACCCAGAACGGCGTTATCGTTCTTCGCCGCCGAGCGGCGTTGGCTGCGCCGCCTCATCGCGCAACATCCCTGCGACCTCGTTCACGCCATGTGGTCGTATCAGCACGCTCTGGCAGCTATGCAGTCGGGCCTGCCAACGGTGGTGCACTATCGCGACCACGCCCTGACTATCCTGCGCCACACCCCCGATGCGTACCGCTTGCTGCGTTGGCTTCTGAGCGCCCACGTGACCTTTCACAGCCGCTTCCGCATAGCCAACTCCGACTATCTGAGGGCCGCTTTCGGCCGCCGAGGCCGAGCGATGCAGGTGGTACCCAACTTCTTGCCGCAGGGGCTGATACCAGCCACCACGCCGCATGCAGCGACCGCTCGCGAGCCCGTGATCACGGTCGCCAACGGCCTGTCACATCACAAGAACGTGCTGGTGGGCCTACAGGCGTTCGCCCTGCTCCGCCAGCAAGGAGTCGCGGCAGAGTATCGCCTGGTGGGCACCGACATGCAGCCAGGCGGTCCGGCGGAGTCGCTGGCTAAGAAGAATGACCTCGCGGAGGGTGTGGTGTTCCTCGGTCGCCTGCCGCTCAGGCAGACACTCGCCGAGATCTCGGCCGCCGCGCTCCTCCTTCACCCTTCGCTCGAGGAATCGTTTGGCATGACGGTCCTCGAGGCGATGACCCTCGGCACCCCTGTGGTCGCGGGCCGGTCTACCGGCAATCTGCCTGAACTGCTCGATCAAGGCAGATGCGGCTTTCTCTGCGACGTCCGCGACCCCGAAGACGTGGCCCGCGTCGCCGCCGTCGCACTCACCCACTCTGCGGAGACCCAGGGCATGGTCGCCAATGCCCGTGCGAGGTCGCGAGACGTCTATTCTGAAGAACGTGTGATGCGTCAACTCGAAGACTACTATGTGCACATGCTGGGCGATGTGGGAGCCTATGCCGCAGCAGGGTGACAGCTTCAGCTCCTTACGCCGGTTCGGCTGGCCTCTCGCGCTCGACGCGAAGTGGGGGCTCTACGCTTTGCTGGCCCTTCTTGGGGTGACCCTGGGCATGCTGGCCGGCCACGGCGACCTCTACCTCTCGCTTGGAGCGCTCGGCCTGGCCCTGAGCCTCTGGAGCGCCTGGAAGGCCCCCAATCTCGCCATAGTCCTTGTGTTGCTCACCACCGGCGCCTATCAGCTACTGCATATAGTTTCGTGGTACGACCCCTATGCGCTCGACCTAGGGCGCGGACTGAGTGTGAGCGATCTGTTCTTGATCGCCATGGCCGTAGTGGCCACCTTCCGCCTGGCCCATAGCCATACTCGCCGCCGCCTTGGCCTGCTCTTGTTCGCTCCGGTCGCGTGCTTCGCCCTGTGGCTGGCAGTGGAGGCCATCCGCAACTATCCCTCGGTCGGTCTCTCGGCCCCCGGGGAACTTCGCACCCGCTACTTGATACTCATACTGCCCCTGTTCGCAGCGGTAAGCTTGCGCGACTCCCGGGCCGTGAAGTCAGCACTTCACGTGTTCGTCTTCGTCACGGTGGCGCTGCCCATCCTCTGCGCACCGCTGGTGGTGTTCTTGAACGGCTGGCAGCTGGGGTCAGACAGCAACGTCTACAACGCCCATATCGACATGGGCCTTCTCATGGGTCTGCTGGTGCTCTGGAACTGCTCTTCTTGGGTCCGGTGGCCCAAACCTCTGCTGTATCTGGCCACGGCTGTGGGGGGCATGGGCATAGTGTCCGACGCGCACCGCTCGGTCTGGGTGGCGGCCATTCTGTCCATAGCGGTGCTCTGGTTCAGCCGCCGCGGCTTCGAGCTCACCCTGCGCAGAGCACTGGTGCTTCTGTTGGTGGCGTTGGCTGCCACGCTCCTACAGCTGTTCACACCCCTTAGAGTCTGGGACACGGTGATAAGTCGGGGCGGCGCGGTCTTGACTCTGCAAGACACGGCCATGTGGCGAGCATACGTTCAGCGCGAGGCTCTGAGACTGTTCGTCGACTCTCCCGTGACCGGACAAGGCTTGGGTCTCTACTGGAACACCTGGGTACCTGAATTCGGCATGGTCATCTCGGTCTTCCCCCACAGCTTGTATGTGATGGTCTTGGTGCACCTGGGAGCCGTCGGGGCCGTCCTCTTGGCGTGGTTGGGGCTGGCCACCTGGCGGACTCTTGCGCGCCCGCTGGCCACGCTCGCGACTCTGCCCAAGAACGCCCCTGTGCCGCGACAGCTGTCGGTAATGGGCATGGCGTGCCTCTTGGGGCTGGCGGGCTACGGCACCGCCTACGGCTTCGAGGCGTATTCCCTGCTTTTGCTCGGCATCTGCCTGGCCGGAGTGCTGCCAAGATCAAGCATCAGAGAAGCCAGGGTGAAGGCGTGAGGCGGATAGCAGCTCTTCTCACCTGCCATGATCGCCGTGCCGATACGCTTGCGTGCCTCAAGAGCCTTTACGCCTGTCGCCTTCCCGCCAAGATCAGCCTCGAGCCCATAGTCGTAGACGACGGCAGCACCGACGGCACTTCCGAGGCCGTCAGGGCACTCTACCCAGATGCCACGCTTGTCGAAGGCGACGGCCGGCTCTACTGGAACGGGGGCATGCGAGTGGCCATGCAGGCTGCCCTGGGCGGCCGGTATGACTTCCTCCTGTGGCTCAACGATGACGTCCTCCTCGACCAGGGAGCCATCGCGACCCTGCTCGAGACTCACGGGCGAGTCACTGCCGAGGGGGCCAAAGACGCCATCGTCGTCGGTAGTACCTGCGATGCAGCCCGCCGGCACGTCACCTATGGCGGGCAGATCAAGACCCGCGGAGTGCGGCGACGTCGTCTCGCGCTCGCTGAACCCGGTGACAAGCCTCTGTTGGTCGCTACCATGAACGGCAACTGCGTCCTCTTGCCTGCAGCGGTCGCCGGCAAGCTCGGCAACCTCGACCCCGCCTTCACACACGGGCTTGGCGACTACGACTACGGGTTAAGGGCAACGAAGGCCGGTGTCAAGGTCTTTGTCTGTCCCGGCTATGTGGGCATATGCGAAAGGACCCCTCGCCCGGAACTGCCCGAGCGCATACGCGCAAGCATCAGAGCGCAGCTCGCGCAGGTCTCAAACGACAAGAACTTGCCCTACAGGGCCTGGTTCACCTACACCCGCCGCCATTCGCCCTATTTGTGGATACTCAATTGGCCGCGCCCCTACCTCGGCGCCGTAGCCACCGCGATCTTCTGGAAGCTAAAGGGAGCCGCGAGGCGCCGGCCACGCCTCCCAGACAAACACACGGCGAGGTAGACACTTGAGGATCCTTCTATCAGCGTTTGCGTGCGCTCCCGGAGTCGGCAGCGAGGCCGGCACCGGCTGGAAATATGCGCTCGCTCTCAGCGACCAGCATGAGGTGTGGGTCATAACCGATGCCTCGCGAAGAGAGCTCATCGAGGCAGATCCGGCACACGCCAAGCCCGGGCTGCACTTCGTCTACTACCGGCCCAGACTCCTGCAAAACACAACACTCGACTCCCGCTCGGCCCTCTTCGTCTACGAATGTTGGCAGTCAGGAGCCTGGAGAGTGGCGCGCAAGCTAGACCATGAGCACGATCTTGACCTCACCTGGCACCTCACCTATGGTAGCTTCCGGCATCCTAGCCACTACTGGCGCCTGGGCAAGCCCTTCGTCTTCGGTCCGCTGGGCGGTGGCGAGACCTCGGCCCGCCGATTGCGGAGAGGGCTGTCTCTGCGCGCCCAGGGCAAGGAATGGTTCCGCGACGTGGTGAACAAGCTGGTCTTGCTTCGTCCGCGCCTCAGGTCCACCTACCGCAACGCGAGCCTCGTCATCGCTCGAACGCCGGACACCAGGGCCGCGCTGCCGAAGGCCGCGCGCGCCGCCTGCGTGCTACAGCAGAACATCGGGGCCTATGCCTTGCCACAAGCGACCGCGCGCATCCGCGAACCCGGCGCGCCGCTTCGGGCCCTCTTCGCCGGGCGGCTGCTCTGGCTCAAGGGGGTCGACTTGGGCATCAAGGCCATTGCCGCCTGCAGAGAGCAGGGGGGCTCCTGCACGCTTAACATCATCGGTGATGGCCCTGAGAAGTTGTCACTGCAGACGCTGGTGGCTGATCTGGGTCTGAGCGACCACGTAACCCTGTTGCCCCATCTTCCCCAGCAACAGCTCTTCAGCGCCTACCAAGACTACGACGTGTTCTTGTTCCCCAGCATGCACGACTCTGGAGGCAATGTGGTTCTTGAGGCCCTGTCTCACGGCCTGCCCGTCGTCTGCCTCGACCTAGGTGGGCCGCCGTGCTTCGTCGACCACACTTGCGGCGTGGTGGTGCCAGCCCGTGACGCAGGCGCCTCTGAGGTGGTGCATGCCCTCGCTGCCGCCCTTCTCCGGCTGGAAAGGGAGCCCGCAACCCTTGCGGCCATGTCCAGACAGGCCCTCACCAGAGCCGAGAGTCTCACCTGGGAGAAGCAGATACAGCGCTGCCTAGACCTGATAGCTGCCAACGCCCTGAGTTCCGACACATGAACCAAGTCGCCGACCACCCTGATACGGCCCCGAACCGAGCGATGACGACCAAGAGGGTCCTCTTTGTCTTCGACCGAGTGGCCCACTATCACAGACCCTTGTTCATAGCCCTCGAGTCTGAGCTTGCGGCCCTCGGTCTGGAGCTGCACCTTCTCTCAGGCCAGACCAGCCCTGAGGCAACAGGGCGGGTGGGGCTCACCGAACCCGTGATCCAGAACGAGACCAAGTACAGGTTCTTCGAGTACCCCGTTGGAAACCGGGTGCTGCGGTTTCATCGGGGAGTGGGCAAGGTCGTCAAGAACCTCGAGCCTGACGTGCTTGTTATGCAGAGTCATGTGGGCGATGTCTCCAGTTGGCGCTTGGCTGCCAAGAGAAAGTCGCGCGGATATCGTCTGGTTGCCTGGCAGTGCGGGTATGAATACAACCCGGGCAGCATCAAAGACTTCCTGCTCGCTCGCTACCTTGGTCGCTTCGATCACCATCTTGCCTACCACACCAATGCGGCAGCCTATCTTCGGAAGTATCGCGTACCCGATGACAGGGTCACCGTCATGCACAACACCATCGACGAGAGGCAGATCGCCGTCATCCCCAAGGCCCAGGCGAAGGACGCGCTCGCCAAGAGGCACCCCGAGACCACCGGACGCCGGATAGTCCTGTTCGTAGGGGCAGTGTTGGCGGAGAAGAACATAGAGTCAATCGTTCAGGCCCTCCAGCTCCTTCAGCGCGCCGACCTGACACTCCTTGTGGTCGGAGACGGCGAGCACCTACAACGGCTTCGCGCCGCCTGCCGAGGCCGCACCGACGTGGTCTTCGCCGGACAAGTCGTAGACGGTGTAGGCACCTACTTCGATGCCTCCGATGTTTACGTGCTGCCCGGCACGGGAGGTCTTGGCATCAACGAAGCCATGGCGCACGGTCTGCCTGTTGTCGCAGGGTTTGCGGACGGCAGCGCCGACGACTTGGTCATCGACGGAGAGAACGGTCATCGACTGCGGCAAGGCACTCCCGAGGAGATCGCAGCAGCCCTAGCCTCGGTTCTGGACGACCCTGTGAAGGCTCGCAGCATGGGAGAGCGATCTACCGAGCTCATAAGGGGGACTTTCGCCTTCGAGGGTTTTGTCCGGCGGATAGTGGATGCGCTGGCTGCCACAACAGCCGGAGAGGGCCCCCAGGCGGCCGAGATCCTCCATTTCCCCTTGCACGGCACCACCCTGCAGGAGGCCGCGGGATTGGTGCAGGCCTGGGCACAGTCCGCCGAATCACGCGTGGTCTTGGCGGCCAACGTCCATATGGTCATGGAGGCGAGAGACGATGCCGGGCTGCTAAGCCAGTTGAGCAGGGCCGACCTCTCTGTGCCCGACGGCAGGCCGCTGGTCTGGGCACTCCGCCTGCTCGGCTGCCACACAGACCACGTGCGCGGGGCCGACCTCATGCAAAGGGTGCTGGGCCTGGCCGAGACTTCGCAGCTCCCGGTCGGCCTGTACGGCAGCACTCCTGAGATTGTGGCCACTCTCCGGCGACGCCTACTCGAGACCTACCCCTCGCTGCAGGTGCCGTTCATCGTCTCGCCGCCCTTCAGGGCCCTGTCCGAGAGCGAAGACCACGCCACGGTAGAGGCGCTCCGCGAGAGCGGCGCCCGCATCCTCTTCGTCGGCCTGGGCTGCCCCAAACAAGAACGCTGGATGATGGCGCACCGCGGCGTCGTGCCCTGTGTGATGCTCGGGGTAGGCGCGGCATTCGACTTCTTGGCAGGCACCAGTCGACAGGCTCCCGCCTGGTCCAGCGCAGCGGGCTCGAATGGCTGTTCCGTCTGGCCTCTGAACCCCGCCGTCTATGGAAGCGATATCTGAAGAACAATCCGCGCTTCGTGTGGCTCTTTGCCGGGCAGTGGCTCCGCCACCTCGCCGGTCGGCCTTGACTGCTGAGCAGGTTCTCGGCGCCGGGTTCGCCGTATCTAATGTTATGTAACCCGGGCGAAGGGGAGTCGAGGCATTCTTTCTGTCCCTGACAATGCCAGCTGGATACAAGCAGGCAGGACGAGTCGTGGCTTCGTAAGGCCGCGGCGGCTCTTGTTGGCCGCCGATGTCCTCAGCGCGTGCTTGGCCTTCTACCTCACGTACTTCGAGCTCCAGACGCGCGACATGCGTACCGGGCAGAGCGTCAGCCTGCTCGACTGCGGCCTTATCCTAGTGTTCGCCCTCGCACTGCTGCTCAGAGCCCGTCAGTACTCGGCCTTCAGGCGACTCACCTCGCTGCCCGCCATCGGCGTCTTGGTGAGAGACACGGTCATCGCAGCAGCGGTCACCACGTTTCTCAGCTATATCACCAAGGGCTTCTTCACCGGACTCACCACCCCCTCCAGAATCGCCGTGGGCGTCACGGTGGCGGTGTTCATCGCCTTGGGAACTGCGTCCCGCCTCGGCCTAGGGCTGGTGCAACGCCGGCAGTACGCTGCCGGCAAGGGAGTGCGCAGATCCTCATGGTCGGAGACGGCATCGTCGCCGCCGAACTGCTGCAACTCCTTGCCCGCCAGCCCCAGATGGGCGTGGGGGTCGTCGGCAGGCTGCGCCTGGATATACCGGAGTGGCCACGCCATACCGCTCTTCTGCCGCGCACCCCGGGCGCCGCCTCCGACTGTGAGAAAGACGATCCGCTGGATCTCTCGGCCGAGTTCTTGCCCACCACCACCGTCACCGACGACCTCGAGGGACTGAGGCAACTCGACCGACTGTTGCGCACTTCGCAGGCCACCGAGGTCGTAGTAGCCCTCGACCCCGAGGAACAGTCGGCCATGCCCCGACTGGCGACCTTTCTCACACTTGCCCATGTGCCCTTCAGGGTGGTGCCTTCGCTCTTCGAAGAGACCTATCGCACCAGCGAGTTGCTGGGCCAGGTGGAGACGCCGGTGGTAGACCTCAATATCACGCCGCTCGACCGCATAGGTCGCTTCACCAAACGCGTCATGGATACCTGCGCGGCGGTAGTGGTACTCATAGTGCTCCTTCCCCTCGAGTTGGCCATCATCATGGCCATAATGACCTCGTCAGGGTTTCCGGTCATCTTCGCCCAGGAGCGAGTGGGAATGAACGGCCGCCGCTTCACCCTCTACAAGTTCCGCACTATGGTCAGAGACGCCGAGACGCAGCTAAAAGACCTGGAGAGCCAAAACGAGGCCGATGCCTCAGACGGTTGCCTCTTCAAGCTGCGCAGCGACCCTAGGGTAACTCGGGTAGGGCGTCTGCTTCGCAGACTAAGTCTTGACGAGCTGCCGCAGTTCGTTAACGTGCTCAAGGGCGACATGAGCGTAGTCGGCCCCCGTCCACCCCTACCACGCGAAGTGGCCAAGTACGAGCACGAGCACCTCTATCGGCTGCGTGTGCTGCCCGGCATAACCGGGTTGTGGCAAGTTTCGGGTCGCAGCGACCTATCCTTTGAAGACATGGTCAGGCTGGACCGCTATTATGTTGATAACTGGTCTCTCCGTATGGACCTTCGTATAGTGCTCCGGACCTTTGGGTGTTTGGTGAGTCACAAAGGTGCCTACTAACAAAAGACCAATAGAACAGTCGCAGTCACTGAGCTCGGCCCCGGTCGCAGCGCCACTGTAGCCGGCTTCGTGCTGGTCGCCCTTCTGCTGGCTATCTCCCTCGGTCTTGCCCTGCAGGGTGGGGCCTATGGGCCGTCTGCTTGGCTGCCCATGATGGCTGCCGTCGCCGGCATCGCGCTCATGATGTCTATCGCAGGCCCGGCGGTGAGCTCAAGCCGCACTCAGAAGCTCCTTCTGGCAATCTTCGTGTTGCAGGCCGTGTGGACCGCTGCCAGTCTGCTATGGGCGGGCAGCCGTAGCAACGCCTGGGAAGAGACCAATCGCACTCTCTTCTATGCTCTGGCCATCGTCCTGGTGTTCGCGGCGGTGCGCTGGACTCGCAGCGCCGGACTCAAGGCGGTGGCCGCCGCTGTTACCGCCCTGGCCGGCGCCGTAGGTGTGTTCGTACTCATCACCTTCGTTATCACCGACGACCCGCTTTCTCTCTTCATAAGCGGCCGGCTCAACTATCCCATCACCTACTTCAACGGCCTCGCCGCCCTGCTCATGGTCGGCTTCTGGCTGGCGCTGGGCATGGCCAGAGCGGGGCGCGCTGCCCCGCGCCCTCGAACTCCAAGACCTCGAGACAGAAGACAGTGAGCAGAACGCCGAAGCGACCCAATCGCGCGTAGCTTGGCGGCGGGCTCGAATCAACCGTCGGGACGAGGGCCACTTCGGCCGCTGGACCCAGCCCCTGCTGCTGGCCCTAGCGGTGATACTGGTAGAGGTGGCGCTGCTGCCCCAGTCGCGTGGCGCTCTGTGAACCTCTTCCTGGTGCTACCGTTCTTCGTCATCCTGTCACCCAACCGCTTTCGAGCGCTCATCGACGTGGTCATCGTCATCGCGCCGGTAGTGCTCTTCTGGGGCCGCCTCAACGCGCCTGCCTGGCCATAACCGCCGAAGAGCCTCTGGAATCCGGCCCTGCAGACTTTCCTTATCACCGTGGGCTACTCGGTCGCCGCGGTGGTCGGTGCTTGGCTGGTCACTTGGCTCATAGAGCGGTTGATAGGCCCCCTTCGCCGGCGAGTCGCTATGTGGATAGGTGTGGCCCTTGCCTCACTCGCTATCCTCGCGGCAGCCGGGGGCATCGTCTATGCCGACATACGCACCGGCGGACTCGACGGATACTTCAGCGACCGCTGGCAGGAGCTTACCGCCGATTCGGTGGGCGACTTCGAGGGTGCCACCCGGTTCACCGGAGTGGGCCTGAACGGACGCCTGCGCCAGTGGGAAGTCGCTGCTGATGCCTTTCTAGAAGAGCCCGCTCTTGGCCTTGGTGCTCAGAACTTCGAGTACTACTGGTACGAGCATGGTCCTGTGGGCTTCGCTGTGCGGCAGCCACACAGCCAGCCCATGCAGTTGCTCTCGGAGCTCGGGCTCCCCGGAGCGCTCCTGTGGCTGGCCTTCATCGCGGCCGCCCTCATATACGCTGCCACCGTGCGCTTCCGCTCCTCCAGGTGGGGCACCCGGGTAGTGGTGGCGGCCATCATGGGCCGTTATCTCTTGGTTCATCCACTCCTCGGCCGATTGGCTCTGGCAGCTGGCCGGCGTGTCGCTGCCCGCCATGATGCTCCTGGGTGCCCTCATAGGCGCCGACAGGGGCCAGAGACCTCCAAGGCCTTCAGCACCCCGACGGCGACCGAGGCCCCACTTGAGGCCGAGCACCCGGGGCCTACTCACGAGGCCACTAATGCCACTGCCTTAGCTGGTGACGAGGCCTCTGAGAGTGGCGAAGCTCTGGGCGCGCCCAAACCACGGCGGGGCGAGTCCACCGAGCCCCGTTTGCGCCGCTCACCAGTTGCCCGCACTATTGCCGTGGCGGTAGCTTTGGCTGCCCTGGCCTCGGCGGCCCTCATCAGTTGCTCGCTGCGCTACTCCGCTATCGCGGCCGGCGCTGCCAATCTGCAACAAGCCGCGGACCGCGCAGATACCGCGGCCTCCCTCCGGACCCCCACCTCCATACAACCCTACTCGGCCCTAGCCGGCGCCTACATGTCGGCGGCTTCTGCAGCCCCCAACGCGCAAGAGCGCCTCAGACTGCTACGCCTTGCAGTCGCTGCTTGGCAACAGGCGCTCGAAGAGAACCCGGCAGTTGGATATGTCAGTTCGGAGCTGCTGAGGCCCTGGTGGAGGCGAGAAGCGTAGCGCTTGCGGTAGACATAACTATCGCGCAGGAACTCGCGGCGCAGGCCCGAATCCATCTCACTGAGGCCCAAAGACTGAACCCGTTGTCTCCAGAGATAGACGACCTGCAGCAAGTTCTGGACCGCCTGGGCTCCAGTGGCCCGTATTGACACTGACCGGTCTGTGTGCGTATTCTGCGCGATGTAGTCATGAATGCCACAAGCTGGCTGAAGGCCGGTAGTGATATCCAGAGTCGCAGGGGCCAGACCCGAAAGGGGTTTAGCATGAAGAAG
>CAWFCL010000003.1:0-11478 GCA_963814365.1 uncultured Actinomycetes bacterium
CAACAAGCCCCGGCGTAAGCTCCAGCTCCGGCTGGGCTTCAGCGAGGCTCACGCCCAGCCGCTGCAGCATCCCCCGTGCCAGCGAGAAGGCGGGCACGTAAAGATGTATGGACGCCGGGGCATTGGCCTTCACCAAACGTGTCCACGCGCCTTCGATAGCCGGCGTGAAGTCCACGCCGCACCGCCAGAACGCCAGATACTGCACCGCACCGCCCACAGCCAGCCCAGTGGTCACGGCCGCCGTGAAGGGGCGGAAGCTCTGCAGCTCCCTCTCTATGGCCTCGTAGGCCAGACCGCACGCTGAGCACAAGAAGATGGCCGCTTCGTCGCCCCCCTGAAGAGGCGAACCGCAGTTCTTACAGAGCAGCGGAACAAGATGAGCTGGAGAAAGAGTCTCGATACTCCACCTCCTTTTGCGGTCGAAACCGCGCCCCCACAACCACGGCCAATACCGACAGTATCACGGCCACAGCCAGAAGCGGCACCCGGCCTGGCGGATAGGCCGACCCAAAGTAGACCAGAGCCACCACCGCTATCGCGAGAGCGACAATCTTCACCAACAGAACCAGCACCAGCTTCCTCTGGTCCGCCGGGGCCTGACCTGAATTCACGCTGCCGTCGCGCCCATCGACCACCACTCGGCAGTAGCTGTCTGCCTGCCGGTACCGCAGTAGCCACAGTGGGTAGTAGAGCAGCGCCACGGCCTCCCTGAACACGAACAGGTGCAGCTGCGGGTCGAGAGCGCCGGTGAGCGGCAACTGCGCCGCCTCCCTGCCCCTCTCGACTACCTCCGAGGCCTCCCCTTTAGCCTCCAGAACGATTGCGGCCGGATCGAGCTCGCCCGCAAGTAGAGGCACCAAGAGTTCCCTGCCGGTCACGCGCGGCCGTCCGGCTTTCAGCGTCTCAAGATCGGTAGCAGGCAGGTAGAAACGACGCTCTTGCAGCCGCGGCTCCTGAACGCCTTCGTGGAGAAGCTGCAGCTCCATGGTGTCGTCGGTCTCACCGGTCATGGGGTTGTGGGCCACTATCACCCGGGTGCGGTGCTGCGAGCCGAACTCCCACCCCGCGGTGAGCGCCTTGTGCTCCCAGATAGGAACGTAGGCGAGCTTGGCTTCTACGGGTTCGGCATCGCGCATCTCAGGGGCTATGCCCGGATAGTCCTTCAGCCAGGTGGCTCCTGCAGCAAGCGCGGTCGCCCGATTCACGCGCGCCGGAAAGTACCAGCGGGTCAGCCCACCGTGCTCCAGCACTCCCACCCGCACCCCGCAATGGTCGCAGACGAGCACCCGCTTGCCTTCGCCCACACTCAAGGGGCCCGCACACTGAGAACAGCGTACCGAGCGAAGAGACTGTCGCTGCGCGCCTCTTTGCTGTTCTTCCTGCAAGACACGCACCTTGTCCCGTTGCAGCGTAGAGCCGCAATAGGCGCACACCGCCCCGTCCGCGTAGTCGGGCAAGGGCACAGGCGCCCCGCATTGCGGACAGGTAGGCTGGGTAGTGGCGATCGGGGCCCTGTCAGTCATCGCCACAGATTCTACGCGTACCGCGGCAGTCCAGCCACACTGTCACCCCAAGTGGTACCCCTGAACCCACGGGCTGTGGAGTTTGTCTTTTCCCTTTGCAGCGCATATTGTGAAAGCCATCGCGTGGATCGTCCAAGGGGAGCTGTCTCGATGAAAGACTATGAGAAGTCGGGCAGTCTTCTACCTGGGACGCAAGTTCGATATGGCTAAGAAGGAGCTCGGCGACCCGCTTCTCTACGACTCGAAGGACCTCGTGACCCACGGAGTGTGCGTGGGAATGACGGGTAGCGGCAAGACCGGGCTTTGCATAGGCCTGCTGGAGGAAGCCGCCATCGACGGCATCCCGTCCATAGTCATCGATCCTAAGGGCGACTTGGCCAATCTTCTTCTTACCTTTCCCGACCTCCGCGGCCTGAGGACTTCCGCCCCTGGGTAAGCGAGGAGGAGGCGGGCAAGCAGGATCTGAGCCCCGACGAGTTCGCCCAGAAGCAGGCGCGAGACCTGCGAAGAAGGGCTTGGCCGAATGGGGTCAGGACCAGACCGCATAGGAGGCTCAAGGAGTGCGGCCGACTTGTTCATCTATACGCCGGGCTCCAACGCCGGGCTGCCGGTGAGCATCCTGAAGTCGTTCGCGGCGCCTGTGCGTGCGATCCGCGATGACTCTGAGGCCCTGCGCGACCGCATCAACACGGCGGCCACCAGCCTCCTGGGCCTGGTGGGAGTGTCGGCCGATCCGGTGCAAGACCGTGAGCACATCCTGCTCTCCAGCCTCTTCAAGAACGCGCTGGGCTCGGGGCAAGACCTCGACCTGCCCACGCTCATCCAGCAGATCATGACGCCGCCGTTCGACAAAGTCGGGGTGGTCGATCTGGAGTCGTTCTACCCTCCAAAGAGCGGTCGCGACTGGCCATGCTCATCAACAATCTGCTCGCCGCTCCCACCTTTCAGGCCTGGCTGGAGGGAGACGCCCTCGACATACCCAGCCTGCTCTACACCGATCGAGGGCTGGCCTCGAGTCTCCATCTTCTCTATCGCCCACCTCTCCGACAGCGAACGCATGTTCTTCGTCTCGCTGCTCTTGAACGAGGTGCTCGGGTGGGTGCGCACGCAATCTGGGCTCTGGCAGCCTGCGGGCCATCATCTATATGGACGAGATCTTCGGGTTCTTCCCGCCGGTGGCTGAACCCCCGTCCAAGCGGCCACTGCTCACCCTGCTTGAAGCAGGCGCGTGCCTACGGGGTAGGCGTGCTGCTGGCCACTCAGAACCCGGTGGACCTTGACTACAAGGGGCTGGCCAACGCGGGCACCTGGTTCATAGGCGGCTGCAGACCGAACGAGACAAGCAGCGTCTGCTCGAAGGACTCGAGGGAGTGGCGGCGGGCATGCGCGGGCCAGGTTCGACAAGGGCAACACCGAGGAGGTCATAGCCGGGCTGGGCAAGCGCGTCTTTCTGCTCTACAACGTGCACAAGGATGCTCCGGTCACCTTCCAGACCCGCTGGACGCTCTCCTATCTGGCGGGTCCGCTCACCCGCCTGCAAATCAGGACTCTTATGGACCGCAAGCGCCCCGCGGGGTCGCCCGCCAAGGCCGCGCCGCCGGCCGCTGCCGCGGCGGCGGCAGACCTGTCGCGGCAAGCCCAGGTGCCCATGGGCTCAAATGCAGCCAAGCCACTCCCCGAGGGTCCGCTGCCCGGCGCCGTGGCCGCCGACGCTTCGGCGTCTGCGGGAGGCCCCGCCGCGATCCCGGCCGAGGTGCCCCAGTACTACCTGCCGCTGCGTGGCGAGACTCCCAAAGGCGCTGAGTTGGTGTACCAACCAGGCGTACTGGCCGCGGCCACGGTGAGCTTCCTTAACGAGAAGAGCGGGGTGAGCACAGCCACCCGCAGTCCGCCGTGTTGCTCAGGCCCCCGATGGCGCCCTGGCAATAGACTGGGAGAGAGCCACCGCCCTTGAGACCACTCTGGAGGACCTCGACCGCAAACCTAGGTCGGAGGCGGCGTTTGCGCCCTTGCCCACGGCCATGGCACAGGCGAGCTCCTACCGCGGGTGGGGAGGGGGGTTCGCCGATTGGGCCTTTCGCACCCAGACGGTGGAGGTCTTCGTGAGCCGTTGCTTAAGGTCACGTCAGACCCCGGGGAGACCGAGCAAGACTTCCGCTCGCGCCTCAAGGACGTAGCAGACGCCAAGCAGAAGGAGATCATCGACCAACTGCAGAGAACGGTACGACGCCCAGAAGGCCACCTATCAGGATAGGGTCACCAAGGCCGAGCTCACCCGAGATAAGGAGGCCGAGCAGTCTCGCGGCCGCAAGATGCAGACGGCCATCTCGTTCGGCTCCACCGTGCTCGGCGCCCTCTTTGGCCGCAAGTTGGGCACCAGCACTCTGGGCAAGGCCACCACTACTATGCGCGACATGAGCCGCAGCCTCGACGAGGCCGGCGATGTGAAGAGAGCCGACCAGATAGTAGAGGCCGCCAAGCAGAAGGTGGCCGAGATAGACGCTCAGTTGCAGACCGAGATAGACGCTCTGAAGATGAAGATGGACCCTGACAGCGAAGCCCTTGAGCGGCTGCTGGTGCGTCCACGCAAGGGCGACATAAGCGTGGATGCTTTGGGCTTGGTCTGGATGCCGCACTGGAGAGACGCCTGCCGGCTCCATGGCCGGCGCCTGGACGTAGAAACCGAGAGGGAAGGAGACTCATGGACGCGCAAGGTTCAAACGAGGGAGGAGCTGTAGTACCTGCTGAAGTGCCGCAGTACTACCTGCCCATACGAGGCACCACCCCCGCAGGTCAGACTCTCGTCTACCAAGCCGGCGTTCTGGCGGCGGCCACCGTCAACTTCGTCAACACCGCGAACGGAATTAGCACGCTTACGCGCATCCGCCGCATAGCGCCGGCGCCCGAGACCGCCTTGGCCATAGACTGGGAGAAGTCGACGGCTCTGGAGCCCACTCTGGAGGAGCTAGACCGGCAGCCAGGATCGGGGGCCAATCTCGCTCCCCTGCCCGCGGCCATGACCAAGGTCACCTCGTATAGGTCGTGGGGGGCCGACTTCTCCGACTGGGCCTTCCGCACGCAGACCATGGAGACACTCAAGAGCCCGGGCTTCGGTCTTACTTCTAACCCGGGGGAGACCGAGCAAGACTTCCGCAACCGGCTGCTGGGTGCTGCCACGAACAAGCAGAACGAGACTATCGACAAGCTCAAGAAGCAGTATGAGGCCAAGAAGCAGACGCTGGAAGCGAGACTCACCAAGGCCGAGCAGGCCCGCGACCGGGAGGCCGAGCAGGCCCGCAGTCGCAAGATGCAGACGGTCATATCGTTTGGCGCTACCGTCCTGGGAAGTCTGTTCGGCCGCAAGAAGCTGAGCACCGGCACGTTGGGGCGAGCCACCACCACCATGCGCGATGTCGGACGCACCATGGGCCAGAGCGGCGATGTGAAGCGGGCCGACAAGAACGTCGAAGACGCCAAGCAGAAGCTGGCCGACCTAGAGACCAAGCTGCAGACCGACATCGATGCGGTCACCGCCAAGGCCGACCCGCAGAACGAAGCGCTCGAGAAGATCCTCATGCGGCCTCGCAAGAGCGACATCTCGGTTGACGCTCTGGGTCTGGTCTGGATGCCTCACTGGAAGGACGCCGGGGGCACGATGACACCCACCTGGGGTTGAGATGAAGAAGGTGCTGCCGAAGGTGCCGAAGGTGGGAGGCGTGTTCAAAGAGTTCCGCGCCTTCATCGACCGGGGCAACCTCGTGCAACTCTCTGTTGCGTTCATAATGGGCGTCACCTTCGCGGCCGTGGTGAACTCACTTGTGAAAGACATCATCATGCCCGCCGTGGGCCTGGCCACCGGAGGGGTAGACTTCGGCAACCTCTTCGTAGTCATCAAAGACGGCGACCCGGCAGGAGCCTACGCTACCCTCCAGGCGGCCCAGGAAGCCGGAGCGGTAACCATAAACTACGGCTTGTTCGTGAACGGCATCATCACCTTCTTGTTGGTAGCCACGGTGCTGTTCTTTGTGGTGAAGACCTTTGCCAGGATCCTGAAGCCCAAAGAAGCAGCGACCAAAGACTGCCCGTTCTGCACCATGGCCATACCGGTAGCCGCCATTCGCTGTCCGCAGTGCACCTCTGAGCTGCCGCCCGCAGCGAAGAAGTGAGCTAGCGACAGCCTCCGGTCGCGCCGGCTGCTGACGAGCCCTTGCAGGGGCGGGACGTTCGCGTCCCGCCCCTGCGGCTATACTCCGACTCATCATGCAAGCCCCTCCGCATTCAGACTATGTCTTCTTCGCTACCTGCCCGCGGAACACGGAAGGTCTGCTTCTGGACGAGCTTCGCTCGCTGGGTGCGGCAGACGCTGCCGAGACACGGGCGGGGGTAAGGTTCTCAGGGCCACTGCCGCTGGCCTACCGCATCTGTCTCTGGTCGCGAGTGGCCAACCGAGTGTTGCTGCGACTATCGTCGTTTCAGATCTCCACCGTGGACGACATCTACCCGGCCATCTCTGAGCTGCCCTGGGAGGACCACCTCACTGCCGCCGGCACCCTCGCGGTAGAGGTCACCTCGGCTCTAAGCCAGGGTCCACTCGCCAACCTGAACACTCACTTCGCCGAGCAGCGGGTAAAAGACGCAGTGGTCGACCGCTTCAGGCAGAGAGTGGGCAGCCGGCCCGGAGTCGAGCTCGCCAGACCCGATGTACGCATAAACGTACATTTGGCCCCCACCGAGGCCGCGGTCAGCATCGACCTTTCGGGCGACGGACTTCATCGCCGCGGATACCGGTTGGAGGGCGGCGCGGCCCCCCTCAAGGAGAATCTGGCAGCTGCGATCTTGCTGCGGGCCAGCTGGCCGCGCATAGCCGCCCAGGGTGGTGCCCTACTCGATCCGATGTGTGGTTCGGGCACTCTCCTTGTCGAGGGAGCGCTTATGGCAGCCGACATCGCCCCTGGCCTATCGCGCGACTACTTTGGCTTCTTCGGTTGGAGAGGCTTCGACTCCTCAGATTGGCCGGGGTTGGTCGAGGAGGCTCGTGGGCGGCGCGAGGAGGGTCTGCGCTCGCTACCCGCTATCTTCGGGTTCGACCAAGACCAGAAGGCCATAGGCACCGCCAGGGCTAACGTCAGGCGCGCGGGGCTTGCGGGCCGCATCCTGCTGGAGCGGCGGGGGCTTGACGCTCTCTCAGCCCCGCCTGCCGCTGCCCGCGGGGGTTTGGTGGTGACCAACCCCCCCTACGGCAAGCGCTTGGGCGACGTCGAGGCACTGGTGCCCACCTACGAGACACTGGGGGAGAAGCTCAAGGAGTCTTTCTCGGGATGGGAGACGGCCGTCTTCACCGGAAACGCCGAGTTGGGCGCTCACCTGGGCCTTAGGGCCCACCGCGTGAACACCTTCTTCAACGGGCCGCTGGAGTGCAAGCTGCTCTTGTTCCTCATAGGCGGGGCCGCGGCCGGCGCTGCGCAGCCCGCGGCCGCCCGGCCGGCCGACGGCGCGGGAGCCGAGATGTTCGCCAACCGGCTTCGCAAGAATCAGAAGCACCTACGCTCATGGCTGTCCCGCGAAGACGTTCACTGCTACCGGGTCTACGACGCCGATCTGCCCGAATACGCCCTCGCCGTGGATGTATATGAAGATTGGGTGCACGTTCAAGAGTATGCGGCCCCCAGCTCGGTAGACCCGGTGCGCGCGCGTCGCAGGCTCCGCGCGGCACTTGCGGTCATACCCGAGGCCCTGGGCGTATCCGCCGACCACGTGGTGCTCAAGGTGCGCAGGCCCCAGAGAGGCGCCGACCAGTACCACAAGTTGGACGCCAAAGGGGAGTTCTTGGAAGTCGCGGAGGGCGGTCTGCGCTTCTTGGTTAACCTCACCGACTACCTGGACACCGGTCTGTTCTTAGACCACCGCCCCACGCGGCGACTCATACGCGAAGCCGCCGAAGGCCGGCGCTTTCTCAACCTGTTCGCGTACACGGGCTCAGCAACCGTATACGCCGCCGCTGGCGGGGCAAGTACCACCACAACGGTCGACCTGTCGCCCACCTACCTCGATTGGGCTCGAAGGAACCTCGACCTCAACGGCTTCTCGGGCTCAGAGCACAGCTTCATACGCGCCGACTGCTTAGAATGGCTCGCCACCGGCGCCGCGAAGCCAGGAAGCTACGACCTGATCTTCTTGGATGCCCCCACCTTCTCGAACTCCAAGAGCATGGACGAGTCGCTGGATTTACAGCGCGACCACTCCAGGCTGATAAGGGATGCGGGGCGTCTTCTGTCGGCAGAAGGGTGTTTGCTGTTCTCGACCAACTTCCGTCGGTTCAAACTGGACCCTGAGTTGGAAGAGGAGTTCAGAATCTCCGACCTCACCAAGCAGACCCTACCGCCTGACTTCAGCCGGAATGCGCGCATACACAAGTGCTTCAGGATCGCCCGTTTCTGAGAGGGGCCCGTTTCTGAGAGGGGCGGCTACACCACCGCGTCTATCTCGTCGAGCCGGCATACACCTCTGATGGCGAGACCGGTCATGAAGGCCTCGAACAGCCTTAGCGTCGCCGATTCGGGCAGGCCGGCCACCCAGCAACCACAAACCGCGCGTGTCAGGCGACCCTTATGCTCGGCCTCCGACCCGCGTTCTGGTAGACGGCAGTAGGTAGGCGGGCATACACCCGCACCACAGCTAGGACATGTCCAGATATCACATGGATCCATGCTTCGCGAACCAAGGCCTTCTTTTCAGAATCGACAGCTACCCGCATGCGTATTATCGGCCCGGTGGCGTCGATACATGAGCATCTTGAGCAAGAATGGCTGTCCTCACCGCAGGTCGACCATCTCCTGCCCGAACAGACCCGAGGTGTTGTCGGTAAGCGCCGCATGCCGCAGTTCCACCCGGTATACGCCCATATCACGCCATCTGCCGGCGCGAGTGGCCTCGCGCAGTACATCTCGAGCAAAGGGGAAGCGCCTGAGATAGTGCGCCAGGGCTGCCGCCTTGGCCAGACCTCCCAGCAGATGCGCGGTACCCCACAACTGCAGGCCCTGTATCTGACGCCAGTCGCTGTATTCTTCGCTCACCGTCAGGGCGACCGAGGCTTGCTTGCCTATGTGCTGCCCGTGAAGGCTGCCCGGCCGGCTTAAGAAGGTGAGCCGCAGATGATCATCCACGGCGTAGAAGACATGGGCGGCGTGCGGCAGGTTGTCCACGGGGGCGGCCGTGGCGATAGTCATGGTGTGGTGCGCACGCAGATAGTCGGCTACTTGAGTGTGGGGGTCACTCCGCTCTGCCGCTGTCATGCCCGCCCTCCCAGCGCTTGTAGAGGCTGTGCTCAACACCATACTGGTCGAGTATCTTGCCGACGGTGTGGTCGACTATGTCTTCGATCTTTTCAGGCTGATGATAGAAGCCAGGGATAGGCGGCAGCACCACCGCGCCATACTCCGTCACTCTGGTCATCAGCTGCAGATGGCCCAGGTGCAGAGGGGTCTCGCGCACCACCAGCACCAACTTGCGCCGCTCTTTTAGCGCCACGTCGGCGGCCCGCACCAGGAGTCTGTCGCTGAAGCACTGGGCGATGGCCGACAGGCTCTTTATGGAGCAGGGGGCGACCACCATGCCCATGGTCTGAAACGAGCCGGAAGCGATGGGAGCCTCCAAGTCGTCGTCGGCGTACGAAAAGTCCGCCAACGCCTCGACCTGTTGCGACGCGCGGCCCGTCTCCAATAGGGCGACGCGCCTAGCGGCTTCGCTCATGATGAGGTGGGTCTCGATGGCCGTATCACGGAGCACCTCGAGCAGCCGGATACCGTAGACCGCTCCGGAAGCCCCCGTGATACCTACGACAAGCCGTTTGGCAGCAGACATGGCGGTGACACTCCCTCCGTTTGTCCGGCCAAGTGCTGTGACCTCACCATTCTACCAAGGCACTACCGCGCCTGAGCGTAGGCCGCCGTGCGCCACACGCATGACGTATGATGCGAAAGAGAGGAGGCACACAGCCATGCCGGATGGAGCCGAACGCACACAACTGACAGCCCGGGCCGGCGAGATAGTCGCTCGCCTCAGGGCCGAGTACCCCGACGCCCGCATAGTGCTCGATTTCGGCAACGACTGGGAGCTGCTGGTGGCCGTCATCCTCTCCGCCCAGTGCACCGACAAGATGGTCAACCAAGTGACCGCCAGGCTGTTCAAGAAGTACCGCGGCGTCGAAGCTTACGCCTCCGCCGACCCGCTGGAGTTCGAGTCAGACATCCGCTCCACCGGCTTCTTTCGCAACAAGACCAAGCACGTCATCGCGGCCGCGCAGAAGGTGCTCACCGACTACGCGGGAGAGGTGCCGGCCAGCATAGCCGGCCTGCTGACCCTGCCGGGCGTGGCCCGCAAGACCGCCAACGTGGTACTGGGCAACGCTCACCCCGACGCCTACGCGACAGACCCTGATGCCGGCATAGCGGTAGACACCCACGTCCACCGGCTCAGCGGGCGGCTGGGGCTTGCCACCTCAGACGACCCCGTGAAGATCGAGAGGGAGCTCATGGCGATAGTGCCCCGGGCCGACTGGTTCAAGCTCACCTATCTGCTGATCGAGCACGGGCGGGCAGTCTGCGACGCCAAGAAGCCCCGCTGCGGTGAATGCCTGCTGGCCGACATCTGTCCGTCGGCGTTCAAGGTCTGACGTCAGACGCGCTCGCCGGCACCCTGCATCAGCCATTCGATCGCCTGCGCCTTGTCAGGGAATATCCGAAACAGCGCGCCCCGGTTCACGGCTGTGTTCTCGCCAAACTTGTCTATCGCCGTAGGGAGCGCGAAGGCGGCGGCCTTAAGGTGATATGCGAACACCTTGGCGAGATACTCGCCCGAATAGAAGCGGGTCATTGGGGAGTCTGGTTCTGTCCAGCGTGTCAGGTCGAACAGAACACGGCGATACCCGCGTTGCGTGGCTTCCATCTTCGCTTCGTCGATCAGCTGTCTGGCTGATCTTGTCGTCCAAGGGCCCTCGGCTGTGACCAGCAGATAGCCATCCTCGTTGGCATACTCCGTTGTCATGCGGGGGAACTAGTCGCCCAGCCCGGCAATCGGCTGGCTTGAGTCACCCACGCGGCAAACTGAGCCTCATCCAGACGGTCGCCCTCGTGGATATCGAGATAGCGCACCTCTTCGTGCTTAGACTCCCCCGGTGGCAGAGGCTCCAGGGAGATGCCGTTGAAGAAGGCCACCCTCACGTATCTGGTGAAGCAATGGTAGTTGAGAAACCATCCCCGCCCCTCCATGCCATAGAAGGGCGAGTTCCAGCGCACGGCCTTCTTCACATCTGGCACGGTGCGCGTGATTATCGTGTCTAGAAGGCGCCCGACGTCTCTCTTCCAGCACGGCATGGCCGCGATGTAGGCCTGCACGGGAGCGTCGCCGTCAGCTTTGGCAATCTGAGGATTGTCCCCCGCAAGCAGGATCGGCTCTTGCGTCGTGTCATCAGTCATGCGGACTACCACCTTCAGTCCAGATCAACGGGACAGCACTTCTGTTCCCCGGCGGGCGCGTCATTACGCATAGCGCTCTGTCGCGTCGGCCGCGCCCTTGTCACCGGGTGCGCCAGTAGTAGGGGCGCCTTCGATGATGAGCCACAGCCAGAACCATAAGGCAGTCTTGCCGAGTCTCGTAGATGAGACTGAACGGGAACTTGGCGAGCACAAGCCGGCGGGCACGCTTCGCGACGAGCGGCGCAGCATCCGGGTACTCGCGAATACGGGCGAATCCTGAGTCAACCTCGTTCGTGAAGATCAACCCCAGACCGGGGCTCTCACGCTGGTAGTAGTCGATGGCGTCGTTGAACTCGCGCCGGGCTTCGGGGTGGACGCGCAGCTCGTGCGTCACTTGAGACGAGCCCTGGCCTCGGCGATAACCTGATCGGCAGGGATGGTCTCGACGAGACCGGCATCTATCTCGGCGCTGCGGCGCAACG
>CAWFCL010000004.1:0-1617670 GCA_963814365.1 uncultured Actinomycetes bacterium
AGATAACGTCGGCTTCCCTGTCAAGGTGGGTCCGTATCTCAGTCCGAGCAGAGATGGTGACGCCTTCGTGGCCAAGGTGAATGCTGCGGGAACAGGGCTGGTGTACTGCGGGTTCATCGGCGGTGGAGGTATCGATGAAGGCCATGGGATTGCTGTGGATTCGGCGGGGTGCGCGTATGTGACGGGCCTGACGTACGGTGGGGCCACGTTTCCGGTTAGAGTGGGACCCGATCTGACCTGACAACGGCTACGAGGAGGCATTCGTGGCCGAGGTCAGTCCGTCCGGCAAGGATCTGGTCTACTGCGGCTACATAGGTGGCAACGGCAACCAAGTGGGATTTGGGGTTGCGGTAGACACCAATGGCTGCGCCTATGTGACTGGATGGACGGATTCCAACCTACCTGTCAGAGTCGGCCCTGACCTATCTCACAATGGCTTTCTGGATGCCTTTGTTGCCAAGGTGAGGTCTGACGGGACCGGGCTCGTCTACTGTGGGTACATAGGGGGCAGCAACTCTGACTGCGGGAATGATATCGAAGTAGACGGGGCGGGCAATGCCTACGTTGTCGGTGAGACCACTTCGTCGGAGGCCACATTCCGGAGAAGTGGACCTACACTCAACTACGGTGGCGACACGGATGCCTTCGTTGCCAAGGTGAACTCCTCTGGGACCTCACTCGCCTACTGCGGCTATGTCGGTGGTAGTTATCGAGATACAGGCCGTGGCATTGCGGTCGATTCGGCCGGCAACGCGTATCTGACTGGCACGGCCGGGTCTAGCGAGGAAACGTTTCGGTCGGGGGGTCCCAGTCTTGTATTCAATGACGGAGACTTCTGACTACGGGGGAGTTCGACGCCTTCGTCGCTAAGGTGAAGGCCGGTGGTACCGGGTTCGACTACTGGGCTATATAGGTGGCAGCGAGGTGGATTACGGGGAGGACATCGCGGTTGACGACCTCGGACGTGCCCATGTTATCGGCACTGCCCGGTAGACGAGACCACGTTTCCCCGTGTTTGACGGGCCGGACATTACTTTCGCCGGTGGCCCATCATACAGCGCCGATAGGGACGCCTTCGTGGCCAAGGTGAGCGCAGCCGGGACTGTACTTGACTTCTGCGGCTACATCGGGGGCGACGATTCGGAGCTCGGCTCGGCGATCGCTCTGGACTCAGCAGGCGATGTGTATGTAGCTGGTTCCACCGGCTCCGATGAGACCACTTTTCCCGTCCTTGTAGGTCCGGACCTCACCCTGGATGGGGCCGGTTGCTTCGTCGCAAAGATAGCGCACTACGGAATCGCTGGTGTCAGTCCGCGTGTTGGTACTCCGTCGGGTGGAAACGGAGTGACCATCTACGGCACGCATTTCAACCGAGGCTCCGAGGTGAGCTTTGACGGCATACCCGCGGTGTGCACCTACAAGTCGTCTCGGGCCATTGGAGTGATCGCCCCTGCCCACCCGCTCGGAGTGGTCGACATCATTGTGACAACGGACGGCATTTCGACGAATCCGAGTGGAACCGCGGATGACTACATGTACGCGAACACCTTTCAGAGTGAGGACTCTAGAGTCGGTCGATTCGGCGGCTGGAAGACGAGCAATCCTGGTCGGCCTCGGGAGGTAGCTACTCCTATTCAGACCAGAGTGGAGCATCCCTAGTTGTTCACTTTGAAGGCACAAGCATCTGGATGCTCGGTGCAAAGGCCCCGTGGTACGGGCAGGCGCTGGTGAGCTTGGACGGAGGGCCTAAGGAGATTGTGAACCTATGGAGCAGTTCACCGGTATAGGCAGACAGTCTACGCAAGACGCGGACTCGATTCCAACTCCGAGCATGAGTTGGTGATAGAGCGTAGTGGGACGGCAAGCCCCGGTGGTGGCGGGACTTATCTCAATGTGGATGCTTTTTGCATTGCGGGGGAATTCACCGAGGGTCCAAGTCCTGCGCGAGCCCAAGAGGATAACGAGAACCTGGCGTACGAAGGACTCTGGATGGCCACTACAGGTGATTGGCATTATTCTGACTTGGGCTGTGTCACGACGGGTGCGGTGGGTTCCGCGGTCGCCATTGAGTTCGACGGCACGTATTGCGGTTGGCTTGCCCGGACGGGCCCAAATTTCGGCAAGGCTAAGGTGGTTCTGGACGGCGACGTGGACGAAGCTGTGATCGTCGATTCTACACTCCTACGAACGAGTACAAGCAAGTCGTCTATGGCACTGGGCTACTCGATGAGGGCACCCACACTCTCAGTATCCATGCGACCGGTCAGAGGAACACGGCGGCGTCGGATGACGAGCTAGACATCGACGCCTTCGACTTCATGCAGGAGATTAGGCCCGCCTCGCTGACCCCGATTGTTGAGATTCGCTACCAGCAGGACGATCCTCGCATATCTCTGCTGGGTGACTGGCTCACCAGCAGTACCTGGTCGGCTTCCGGGGGTAGCTACGCCTCCACCAGCCAAGATGGAGCGGTGGCTGGTGTCAAGTTCACGGGCCCCGAGGTGTGCGTGTTGGCTCGTACCACCGCCTGGTATGGTGAAGCTCTCATCAGCGTCGACGGCGGTCTGGAAGAGACCGTAGATCTCTATAGCCCTTCGATCGACTGGAAGGTGCCTGTATACACCAAGACCGGTCTGTCCGCTGGAGAGCACACGCTGGTGATCAAGTGCCTGGGCACTAAGAACGGAGCCTCAGCAGGCACTTCCATCAGCCTGGACAGCCTTGATATCGTCGGCTACCTGCAACAAAGCGACAAGGCTGTCCGTTACCAGCAGGACGACTCCGATTTCAAGTACGTCGGTCCCTGGACCACCGGGACCACCTGGTCGGCGTCTGGCGGTTCCTTCGCAAGCGTGGATGCGCCTGGCTCCTCTGTCAATGTAGAGTTCAACGGCACCTATCTCGAGTGGTTCGCTCGAACCACCCCCTGGTATGGCAAGGCTCAAGTAGTCTTGGACGGCGACACCGCCAATCCGGTCACGGTAGATCTCTACAGCCCCGCGACCGGCTGGAAGAAGCGTGTCTACAGCACTGGTCTGCTGAGCGATGGCCCTCACACCCTCTCCATCTACTGGACCGGGCAAAAGAACACGGCCTCAGCAGGCACCGCCATATCCACGGATACCTTCGACATGATGGGCGCGCCGAGTGCGGCAGACCCCGCGGACCCGATGGAGTGGAGATATCAGCAGACCGATTCACGCATCGTCTACTGTGGTGACTGGACGACCGGAACCACCTGGTCCGCCTCCGGTGGCTCCTACGCTTCGACCTCTCAGGCAGGGGCGATGGCGGTGGCGACCTTCACCGGAACCAGCGTGACCGCGGTCCTACGCACTACTCCGTGGTACGGACTGGTCAAGTTCACACTTGACCCGGGTACTGTCGCTGAAGATAGTCAGACGATCGACTCTACAGTCCGACCGTGGGCTGGAAGGTGACCAGCCTCTACTCCAAGACCGGGCTGGCAGATACCGAACACACGCTCGTCGTAGAGAACGTTTCCGATGACGGCAAAGCCATCGGCCTGGACGCTTTAGACATCACTGGCTACCTGGGTGAGGGTCAACAGCTTTCGAGGATCGATGACAACGACAGCAGCTATTGCGCCTACGACCCGGCTTGGCCCAGGTGGGACGCGAGCGGCTACTGGGCGGCCTATCAAGACACCTACGCCTTCACCGACCAGACCACCAACAAGGTGACGGTGACCTTCCATGGCAGGTATCTCTCCTGGATCTCACGCACAGCCAACACCCAAGGCATGGCCAAGGTGACCCTAGACGGCAACACTGCCGAAGCCCAGACCATCAGGATCTCTACTCCCCCACCACCAGGTGGAAGAAGAGTGTCTACAGTACTGGTTTCCTCACCGATGATTGGCACACCGTGGTGATCGAGTGCCTCGGCACCAAGAACCCGGCCTCCTGGTGGTACTCGATTGGGGTGGATGCTTTCGACATCATGGAGACGGCGCCGTAGGTTGCGCCTAGGCTGAGCGGTCGTGGTCAGAGTGACAGCGGGGGCGCCGAAAGGCGCCCCCCGGCTCCAAGGCTGCGGACCAGTCTCCCGCACATCCCCATCCAGACAACCCCAGAATCTGACAACATAGACTCATGACCCCTGACTACGTCCACGGCTACCACCAGCGCGAGAGCCTGCGCCTGCAGGACCAGGCGGCCACGCTCGCCCTGCTGCTGCATTCCGACACCGTGTGCCCGGCCGGGAGCCGCGTCCTGGAGGCCGGGTGCGGAGTGGGAGCGCAGACGGTCACTCTGGCCAAGAACAGTCCGGGAGCTCGGTCCTGGCGGTGGACATCTCCTCTGACTCGCTTGCGGAGGCTGAAGCTGCGGTCAGAGCGGCGGGCCTCACGAACGTGGAGTTCGAGCAGGCCGATATCCTGGGGACGTCCTTCGAGCCGGGCTCGTTCGACCACGTTTTTGTCTGCTTCGTCCTGGAGCACCTGCGCGAGCCGGAGGCGGCGCTGCAGAAGCTGCGGGGGCTGCTGCGGCCTGCCGCGGCGGCGGGGGGCGCGGGTGTCGCGGCGGGGCCGGGCGGCAGCATCACGGTGATCGAGGGCGACCATGGTTCGGCCTTCTACTATCCGGAGAGCGAGGCCGCTCAGGCCGCCATCAGGTGCCTGGTCGAGCTGCAGGCTCGCGGGGGCGGCGACGCGCTCATCGGCAGGAGGCTGTATCCACTGCTAGCGAGCGCAGGCTTCGAGGAGGTCCACGTGAGTCCGCGGTTCGTATACGCGGATGCGAGTCGGCCGGAGATGGTGGACGGGTTCACCAGGAAGACCTTCACGGCCATGGTGGAGGGCGTGCGCGAGGCCGCGATCGCGGAGGGACTTATCGTCGCGGAGGCCTTCGACCGGGGAGTGGCCGACCTCTACCGCACGGCGGAGGACGACGGCACCTTCTGCTACACGTTCTTCAAGGCTACGGGGACGCGGGTGTAGGGGGGAGCGGAGCCTGAGCGCGCCAATCTCCACCCCAGGGCGGATGTCGCCACGTTCTTGATTTGAGACTGTGCGAAGGGCATGAATCGTCCATCCTACCGTTACCGGCTTTCACGGTTACCGTGCAAGCGTTATAATCAGTCCATGACACGCGGAGACAAGCTTGATCGTCTCGTTCGCCGACCGGGCGACAGAGGACCTGTACCACAACCGACCCACCAGCCGGGCGCGACGATTCCCTCCGGAAGTCGTGGGTGTCACCCTGGTCAAACTGGACATGGTGGACGCGGCAGACGCGTTGGTCGATCTCTCCGCGCCGCCCGGGAATCGGCTGGAGGCCTTGCGGGGCGAGCTTGCGGGCTTCTACTCGATCCGTGTGAACCAGCAGTGGCGCATCGTGTTCCGCTGTGAAGACGGCAACGCGCATGAAGTCCGGCTGATGGACTATCGCAAGTGAGGGCAGCATCATGTTGATCCCAGAGAATCGCATCCCCACCCATCCAGGCGTGGTGCTGGAGCAGGAGTTCCTAAGGCCCCTTGGCGTTTCGCAGGTGGCATTGGCCGCGCACGTGGGTGTGCCCGTGCAACGCATCAACGAACTGGTGCGCGGCAAGCGCGGGGTCACTCCCGAGACCGCCTGGTTGCTTTCGCAGGCTCTGAACACCACGCCGGAGTTCTGGGTCAACCTGCAGACGGCGTATGACCTAGCGCGCTTCCGGCCGGCTCAGACGGTTGAGCGGCTGGCCGCGGCGAGGTGAAGTGAGCGGAGTGTGGCCAACGATCGTTTTCCCCGCAGGTAGGCTAGGGCTGGCAGTCGGGCTCCTATACAAGTAGCACTCAGTTGTTGGGAATAGCATGCGATGCTGGGAGCAGGCGGCGTGGCTTGAAGGATATGTATAGAAGGCGCATACTCATATGCATAACGCGATGCAAAGAGGGGCCATGAGGACAACACTCAACATCGACGATGAGCTTCTCGAACTGGCCGCTGAGTTGACCGGAACTACAGCGAAGACCGCGTTGGTAAGGCTCGGGCTGGAGGCACTCATCGCGAGGGAGAGCGCGAAGAGGCTGGCAAGGCTTGGGAACACCGAGAAGCAGTTGGAGCCGGTGTCGCGGAGACGCGCCGTCTAGTTGGTGCTCGTGGATACATCTGTCTGGGTCGCCCATCTGCGGGATGGCCACGACGGTCTGCGAGAGGTGCTCGAGGCAGGTGAAGCCGTGTGCCATCCGTTCATCGTCGGCGAACTGGCGTGCGGCAATCTGAAGAACAGGGCGGCGATCATCGCACTCCTGGAGCTTCTGCCGAGCGCAGCCGTGCTGCAGCACGAGGAGGTGCTCGCCTTCATCGAGGCGCGGAAGCTGATGGCCAAGGGTCTGGGCTATGTAGATATGCACCTACTGGCCTCTGCTCTTCTTGGTGGGATCCCCCTGTGGACCCTCGACGAGAGATTGGACAGCGTTGCTGCGGAACTCCACTGCGGGTACGCCATCCGCACTGGACTGTGAGGTAGAGGTGGCGGTGCGGCCGGCGGCCCGAGGGCAAGGCGGCCGCTGAGCGCGGTTGAACATTCCCGACCGGGGCCATAGTATGCCCCCTACGGAAAACGAGGCTGAGGACAATATGAGCATGCATATCTTGAAGGCGATCGCCGAGAGACGTAGCATAAGAGCCTATCTGGACGAGGCCGTATCCCAGGAGGACTTAGACACCATCATCGCCGCGGGCCGGTGCGCACCGTGTGCGGGCACCTTCCACATGTCGGTGGTACGCGACCCGCGCCTGCTCCAGACGGTTGACAGCAAGACTCATGAAGCCATGCTGGGCTGTGATGTCCCGTTTCTGAGGGCAAGGGCGTCACTGCCTGGATACCGCCCACTATACGGAGCCCCGGTGCTGATCCTGCTGTCAAGTCCGTCAGGTGACCCGAGCGGTGCTGTCAGCGCTGCGTTGGCTGCCGAGAATATGATGCTCCAAGCGACCGAGTCGGGGCTAGGCTCCTGTTTCCTGCGCTCACTGACCAGAGTGTTTGGCGAGGAAGAGAACAAGACCCTGGCTCGTGAGGTAGGCATACCCGAGGGATACCTGCTTCATTGTGGTGTCGCCCTAGGACACGCGGCTCCCGAGAACAAGTTCGAACTCGGACCGCGCCAGGATAGAGGGACTCTTGAGTACATCGGCTGATCCGGCCGAGGGCTTGGATACTTGAGCAGCGAGTCGACCCACGTAAGCATCAATATCACCTTCTATCGCGGGTGGCTTGTCGTCGCGTCCACTGCCGGCATGGGCCTGGTATTGGGGACCCTGTACGTCTGGAGTGTGATCGCGGCCGGCATCCCGGCCTCGTGGGGATGGAGCAACGCCGACTTGGCCCTCCCCTACTCGGTGATGACCGTGGCCTTCGCTATCACGATGATCCCCGCCGGACTGTTTCAAGACCGTTACGGACCTCGTATCTCGATCATGCTCGGTGGGTTTCTGGCGGGGCTGGGGTGTGTTATCTGCGGCCTCGCCGGATCGTCGCTGATGGGCTACGTGATAGGTTTCGGCGTGGTAGGCGGTTGTGGGGCAGGGCTTGGCTATTCGGCGGCCACGCCGGCGTCGGTGAAGTGGTTTCCTCCCGAGCGCACCGGCCTCATCACCGGCGTAGTCGTGGCCGGCTTCGGGCTTGCTCCCGTAGTGTTGGCTCCTCTCGCGACAGCGCTTCTCGATGCGTTCGCGGTGACCACCGGCTCCGGGGTGATCGAGAAGGGAGTGTCGGCGGCGATGATTGTCGTGGGCGTCGCGGTCTGGGTGGTCGTTGGAGGGCTTTCGGTCTTCGTCCGCAACCCGCCTGAGGGCCACCTCATCGAGCCGCTCAAAGAAGGCGAGAGGCGTGCGGTGCGTGTGGGCGGGTCTGAGTCGGACTGGCTGACCATGCTGCGCACAGCCCAATTCTGGCTGCTGTTCCTCATGTTCTTCATCGGGGCCGGCGCCGGGCTCATGTTCATAAGCGTGGCTTCGAACATGGGCAAGGCCGCACTCGGGTCACAGGCGTTCTTGGCTGTCGTCGTCCTTGCCGTGGGCAATAGCACCGGCCGTATCATGGCCGGCGCCATCTCCGATAAGATCGGCCGCCAATGGACCTTGTTCGGCGAGTTCATCCTGCAGGCCGGCGTCGTCGGCGCCCTCTACACGCTCAGTGACGGCGGCGGCTCGTGGCCGGTGATCCTGCTCATCGCGTTCCTGCTGGGGTTGTGCTACGGCGCCAACCTGTCGCTGTTCCCTTCCGCCTGTAAGGACTACTACGGGATACGCAACTTCGGGCTCAACTACGGCATCCTTTTCGCCGCTTTCGGCGTCGCCGGGTTGGTCATGCCGTGGATGAACGGCCTGATCCAAGACCGGACTGGGTCCTCTGACCTCTCGTATGTCATCATCATGGCGTTGATGGGCGTGGCGGCGGTGCTCGCCCTGGTCAGTCGCCGCGTGGGCGCGCCTCGGAAACACACGTTGGAGAGCGTAGCTACGACGAAGGAAGACGCATAAGTGGCCATCGTCACCATTTCAAGAGGTAGTTACCCTGGCGGCGTCAGCGTTGCCGAAAAGCTGGCGAGCGGGTTGGGGCACCCCTGCATAGGCCGCAGCGAGGTCGTTCGTGATGCGGCACAAGCTTCAGGCATCGCTGAGAGAGATTTGCTGAGCACGATGGATGAGCCGCCGCGCTATTGGGAGAAGAAGCCGGGACGTATACCGGCGCACCTGAACGCCATCCGTACCGCCCTGCTGAGGCGTGCGCAGAGTGGCGACCTGGTCTTTCACGGCTACGTTGGACACCTGCTGCTGAGAGGCATCTCGCATGTGGTGCGCGTCCGGGTGATCACGGGCACACAGAAGCGCATCGAGGCGCTCATGGAAGACTATGAGATGAGTGAGAAGAAGGCGAGAGCGCACCTCAAGAAGCTGGACATCCAGTTGGCCAAGTGGACGCAGTTCCTTTATGGCGTCGACTGGCAAGACCCGTCTTTGTACGACGTGGTCCTCAACCTCGATCGCGTAAGTGTCGATGGCGGCGCGGAGACGATAGCCCAGATGACACGTCTACCTGAGTTCCAGCCGACCGCCGGATCACTCAAGGCCTTCCAGGATCTCTGCCTGAGCAGCGAAGTATGGGCGGCCTTGTCCCGGGACGCTCGGACCAAGGGCGCCAACATCCGAGTGAGCGCCGACGCGGGGACTGTCTTCGTCACGGGGGTGGCGGCGAACTATGAGGCGGTGAACCTCATCCCGGAAGTGGCAGCGGGTGTGGACGGCGTCCAGAAGGTCGAGAACCAGGTCGGCGTCGGCAAAGACTGGAGTTGGTGAGTCTTCCTGGCCGGGGGTCTCGTCCCGGAGGCCGGGTGTGGAGGGCACGTCCGGCGGTCAAGTGTCACGGAGGTTCGGTACTAGGGCGCGCTCTGCCGCTTCTCGCGGGCCTCTTCACCGTCCTGTCATTGGGCGGTTGGTGGCTTCCGCTGTCAGACTCTCACCTCGCGTGGCGCCAAGCTCCACCCAAGGTCGCAGTAGGCGCAGCCGACAGGCCGCTCATGATTCATGCGAGTGAAAACGGAGTCGTCTCGTAGGGTGGTGATAGGATGACCAATACACCAACGCACCAACACACCGAGGATGACATGCCACGCCTGACCATAACCCTAAGCGAGGAGCGGCAGAGAGCCTTGAAGGAGACTGCGGCTCGTCGCGGCACCACCATCACCGCGCTCATCGACGAGAGCTTGGAGTTGGCAGGCATCCGGGCTAGGCAGAGCGCGAGCGAGATCCTGGCCCGCGCGCGCACCAATTCGGGAATGAGTGAAGATGAAGCCATGGCTCTCGCTCTCGAAGAGACTGCCAAGGTCCGTGCCAGACTAGATTGACCGGCTTCGTAGTCATCGATACGAACGTCGTGGTGAGCGGCGCGCTCGAAGCGCAAGGATCCACGCCTCCATGTAGGATCCTTGACGCCATGACCGGCGGACACCTGCGGTTCTTACTCTCTGATGAGTTACTCGGCGAATATCGCCGAGTGCTTCTTCGGCCATTGATATTGCAGAGGCATGGACGTGACGAGGTCGAGGTGGATGACCTGCTGCTGGAGATCGTCTTGAATGCGACCATGCGTGAGCTCGCTAGATCGAACGCGCGTGCGGCCTCAGGCGGTGCAGGCGAGGCGCCAGTGCCATCCGGTGACGCTCACGTAGTCGCGCTGCTCCAAACCATGCCTGGCTGCGTCTTGGTCACGTGCGATCGGCGGCTGGCTGAGGTGGTACGACCCTGGTGTGCGGTGCGAAGCCCGGCCGCCTTCGCATCAACTCTGGAGAATCTGACAACATAGACTCGCGACCCTTGACTACGTACAGGCCTTCGACCGGGGCGCGGGCGGCCGATCGGTCGGACAAGAGCATTCTGAGCGATAATATGAAGCATGGCACAGAATAGTAAGCACCTGCGCGTCATCCCCCTTGGCGGGCTGGACGGCATAGGCAAGAATATGACCGTCCTCGAATACGAGGACGATATGGTTGTCATCGACGCCGGCATCATGTTCCCCGACGACGACCATCCAGGGGTTGACCTGATCCTCCCCGACTTCTCGTACATCGTGAAGCGCCAGAACAAGCTGCGCGCTATCGTCATCACCCACGGTCACGAGGACCACACTGGGGCTTTGCCCTATCTGCTCAAGGCTCTCGACCGCCGGGTGCCGGTCTTGGGGACCAAGCTCACCCTAGGCCTCATCCGCGGCAAGCTCGAGGAGCATCGGCTCAAGCTTGCGACGGTCAAGCTGCAGGAGATCCATGGGGGCAGCCATGTCTCCATAGGTACCTTCTCGTTCGATTTCTTCGCGGTGAACCACTCCATCCCCGACGGAGTGGGCGTGTTCATCCGTACCCCCGCGGGCAACATAGTCCACACCGGCGACTTCAAGCTCGACCAGACTCCCATCGATGGGCG
Organism: uncultured Actinomycetes bacterium; assembly: GCA_963814365.1. GTDB lineage: Bacteria > Actinomycetota > Thermoleophilia > RBG-16-64-13 > RBG-16-64-13 > RBG-16-64-13. The sequence continues at coordinate 10,935 of CAWFCL010000004.1, forward strand.
CTTGGTGGACTATGGCGCGCTGACCAAGTTCGCGAAGATCGGCGTCGACCTGCTCATGTCCGACTCGACCAACGCCGAGACTCCGGGTGTCACACGCTCCGAGGCCTCCGTAGGTCCCGTGCTTCGTGACATCATCACGAACGCTCAGCACCGGGTCATCGCAGCCTCGTTCTCTAGTCACGTGCACCGTGTGCAGCAGATCTGCGACGCGGCAGTGGCCGCCGGGCGCAAGGTCGCGGTGGAGGGACGCTCCATGATCACCAACGTAGGTATCGCCCGCGAGCTGGGCTACCTGGTGATCGACGACAAGGACCTCATCGACATCTCACAAGCCTCCAGGCTCCGTCCGGAGAAAGTCCTTGTGATGTGTACCGGCAGCCAGGGAGAGCCCCTCTCCGCGCTGGCGCGTATGGCGAACGGCGATCACAGGACGGTCAAGGTGGACCAGGGCGACACCGTAGTCATCGCGGCGACCCCAGTGCCGGGAAACGAGAAGGCCGTGAATCGCGTCATCAACCGGCTGGCGAAGGCCGGCGTGACCGTCGCGCACCGCGGCACTGTGCACGTGCACGTCTCGGGCCACGGGGCCGCCGAGGAGCTCAAGCTGATGCTCAACCTGGTACGTCCCCGGTTCTTCGTGCCCGTCCATGGTGAGACCCGCCACCTGGTAGCCCATGCAGCCCTTGCTCAGGAGGTCGGCATCCCGAAGCAGAACATCTTCGTGCTCGGCAACGGCGACTGCCTCGAACTGAACGAATCGGGGGCACGCGTAAGCCAGAGTGTCGAACACGGCGTGGTCTATGTCGACGGACTGGGCGTAGGCGACATTGGCCAGGTCGTCCTGCGCGACCGGCAGGTCCTGGCCAAGGACGGCATAGCGACCGTTGTGGTGACCATCGACGCTCAGACGGGCCGCCTCATGTCGGAGCCGGACCTGATAACTCGGGGTCTGACCCTGGGATCGGAAGGAAGCGCCCTCACCACGGAGGCCCATGCACGCATCGTGCAAACGCTTGCGAAGACCTACAACGAAGGCGCCACCGACCAGGCTGTCATCAAGAAGGCCATACACGATTCACTCTCGCAGCTGCTCTGGGAGCGTACGCGCAGCCGACCGATGATCATCCCAGTCGTCGTGGAAGTGTAGGTCTTGTCACACGCGTTCGTGAGCGCTTCGTGGTAGCTCAACTTGTCGTCCGCGTATGCTCTCGCGGCCAGAAGCTTCACCTACGCCGCTGAGGGGTTGGTAAAACAAGTGAGTACGGACTCCGTCGTGGCTCTGTTCGAGCAGTCGGTCTACAGCGACCCGGCGTATGAGGACGCGCAACTGATGTACAGCGTCTACATACCTAGGGACTACGATCCCTCCAAGCAATACCCGCTAGTCCTCTTCATGGGCGACGCTTCGAAAATCGGCCCCGACCCTACATTCGCGCTCACCGCATGCTACGGCGCCACTGTATGGGCGACTGCGTCCGAGCAGGCGAAGCATGAATGCTTCGTGGTCGTGCCTCAATACGACACCGGCGAGCCCGTCGTCAACGATGATTATGAGGCGTCGGAGTACCTCGACATCACGGTCGACCTGGTCAAGCATCTGAAGACCCGGTACAGCATCGACCCGGACAGGGTCTACAATACCGGACAGTCGATGGGCGGAATGATGTCCATAGCGATGGATATCAAGTACCCGGACATGTTCGCGGCGTCGTTTCTTGTCGCTTGCCACTGGGGTGCGGACCTGGTCGGACCTATGGCGGGGGACAATCTGTGGATCTTGGTCTCCGAGGGCGACACCAAGGCGTATCCGGGCATGAACGCCATAACAGCGACGCTGCAAGGCGCCGGTGCGAAGCTGGCCCAAGCCACCTGGGATGGCAAGTCGTCTGCAGAGCAGTTCGCTGCCGGCGTGGCTGGCATGATCGCCCAAGGCGCAAGCGTCAACTACACGATCCTCACCGATGGCGACCATATGAGTACTTTCGACCTGGCCTATCAGATCGAAGGGATCAGAGACTGGTTGTTCGAGCAGACTCTGCGCCGAACGGATTGACTCCACTCTAGAGGTTGGCGCTGTGCTTGGTCCAACGGAGCGCCCGCGCGCCACACGGAAGCGGGCGCGAGATGGCCGGATGTTTGGATAGAGGGTCCATCGGAGAACTACTCAGAAATTGTCATCGACAAAGGCGGGCGAAATGAAGAAGTTCTTCGGATTCATGGCCTCTATCGCAGGAAGGGCCGCGAGGGTACTAGCCGGCCTGATCTTGGTCGGCCTGGGGCTGGGGCTGGTCGGTGGAGTCGGCGGTTGGGTGATGTTTGCTGTCGGTGTGGTGCTGGTGCTAGTAGGCGCACTCGATGTCTGCATCTTCGCGCCACTTTTCGGCAAGCCGCTCTCAGGTGAGCGTCTGCGCGCGTGGGCCAAAGAATAGGTCGACGTGGGCTGGTTCCACCTGAACGTCGTAACAGACTTGGGTAAGAGACCGATATAGGCGGAACATGGAGGATAGCCATGCCGATAACCATCGCTCTCCAGCCAGACCAACAACTTGTCATCTTTCGACACGTCGGCGACGTAGCGGACGAAGAGCTGCTGGCCTTCTATGAGGGGTTCTTCGATCGCCCAGACGCGAACGACTATCTGAACCTGCTAATAGACTTGGAGCAGACCACGAGTGTGGATAGGAGTTCGCAGGCGTTGCGGTCGCTGGCAAGCATCCTCCAAGAGAAGTTGCAGGATAGCTCCAGGCGTCTCAGGGCGGCCGTCATCGCTCCGGCCGATCACTCCTTCGGGATGGCGAGGATGTATGAGGTCTTCAGCGGCCGCATACCATGGGATTTCGTGGTGCTCCGGGACGCTGACGCTGCACTTGCCTGGCTGGACGTCGGTCGAGGTTCTGAGGACCAGGACTGACTCAAGCCCCGGGTACTTGCTGCCGACGTGAATACCTAGAATCGATGAGCAAGGAGCCTGGAAGTGAGCGGAAGTCGAGATCAGCTTCGGCAGAAGCAGCGTGCCGCGATATGGAAGTGGCGATGGCTGGGACTTCGTGAGAGCACTCCGGGCTTCAAGGCAAGCCTTGTCGTCTTGGCTGCGGTCGTCGTCTACATCGCTCTGCGTGGGTTCGGTATCCTATAGGTGTGACCACCATCTTCATCGACGCCGACGCCTGCCCGGTCACGGGAGAGACTCTGGCGGTCGCGCGGGCTCACTCGTTGCCCGTCGTTCTGGTAGCCAACAGATCGCAGAACCTAGCGCGCTATGCGTCCCGGCCTAACGTTGAGATCATGCAGGTGGCCTCGGGGCCGGACTCCGCGGACTACGCGATGGTGCCGTGTCTGACTCCCGGTGACATCGTGGTGACGCAGGACATCGGTCTAGCGGCCATGGCACTGGCCAAGGGAGCGCGGGCGGTAGGGCCGCGAGGCCGGGTGTACATGAAAGCGACCATCGACGCCGAACTCGCTCTTCGGCACGCCGAGCAGAAGCACCGTCGCGCGGGTGGCCGGACCGGCGGACCTGCTCCCTTCCGCGACCAAGACCGCGAGCACTTCCGTGAGTCGTTAGAGAGGCTGTTGGCCGAATCGATCAGGCGCCTCCTCGCCAGTCCGATCCTCGCGCTGGCTGTCCTTGTGGTGCTGCTCTGGGGTTGCGCGGCCGGCTGCGGCACGCACGTGGCTCCATCCGGCGACGAAGCGTTCGCGACCGTCTATGACCAGCATCAGAGTGGCGTCCAGATGTCTGGATCTGGCACGGTGTCCCGCCTGCTTGCAGATGATGACGACGGCAGCCGCCACCAGCGGTTCATACTATCCCTCGCCTCCGGGCAGACGCTGCTCGTGGCTCACAACATCGATGTCGCTTCCCGGATCGTTGGCCTGCAGGAAGGCGACAGGGTGGATTTCAGCGGAGTGTACGAGTGGAACAGTCAGGGCGGTCTCATCCATTGGACCCATCATGACCCAGACGGCGTGCACGAAAGAGGGTGGATCGAGCACGAGGGGGTGGTGTATGAGTAGGATCTAGTGCGCTAGTAGTCTCTGTACCGGCCGATGTACCTACGCGCTTTGTACTTGATCGTGCTCTCGATCCTACTGGCAACTCCCAGGCTTCGGCGCTTCATTCTAGCGCCGAGACTGAAGTAGTCGTCATCGTCCAGTAGCCTGGTCATCGACTCCTCGAACTCATCCCTCATCTCATCCAGCAGGGCGGGCAGCCCTGAGTCCTTGCCGTGGATCTTGTCGAAGTAGTCATCGTATTTCTGCAGCACTTCCGCGGTCACGTCCGCCAGGTCTTCGTACGCGGCCCACACTACGTACTCGTGGTACGGGATGGTCTCCCTGAGGGGCACATCTTCGCTTATGACGATGCATCCCTGAGACAGGGCCGGTAGCACCCTGAACTCCTCGATGGAGTGGTGAAACCGCGTCTGGTGGGCATTGACCGTGACTTTCGCTGACGAGTACAGATCTCGCAGGTCGGAGTAGGCATAGGTATTCTGAACGTTCCGGTATTCAGGGCAGACTTCCAAGAGGCGCTCGGAGAGCCGGCCCCTTCTGGGGTCCCAGGTGTTGTCGTTGAAGTTGGTCATCAGCGCAAGAGGGCGGTCTGGGGAGCTCGCGTACGCGAACGGCAGTGAAGGGGCATAGACGATTTTCTTGATGATCTCGGGAGGCAGCGCCGCGCTTCGCACGATGTTCTCGATATTGGGCTTGTTGTACTCGATAACGACGTCCGAGTAGTAGTAGCGTGGCCTGTTGATGATCCTGACGTAGTACTTCTCGGATGGGTCCAGAATCGACTCTACGGTGCCGACAGGGTCGTCTATGCCGATATCCCAACTCCCAGGCAAGACGAGATTGTGCTCGTGTTGAAAGAAGACCGTCAGACCAGCGTGCTTGGGTGGGTGGGCGAGGAAGTAGTTGTGGACCACCGAGACGTTCGTGGTGTACGTAGTGACTTTCTGGTACCTGACTGGGTAGTCTTTATGCATCGTGAGAAAGCCGACACCTGTGAGTAGGGGATTCGTCTGGCCGACAGCGCGACAATGATACCAGTACCGGGAAGAGGAACATGGGCGAGAAACCTTGTCCCTGAGCCCCTGCCTCAGGACCCTATCCGCCGGATGGTCGCCCAGAGGGTGGCGGAACTCAGCTGGGTTCTAGGCGAATTTCGCCGCGGTAGTCCTGTGCTATCGTTCGCGCGGGAGTACACAAGGTGCAAGCGACAGACAGCACGAGGAACATCAGGTGCCGCGGGTAGGAGAAAGACTTGGATCATATTGTCGACTATCTGGGGTTCGCTGCGGCAGCGTTCACCACGGTGAGCTTCGTCCCTCAGGCTCTGAAGATCATCCGCGAGAGGCATACTGCCGGGATCTCCTTGGCCACGTACGCTATTTTTGTCGTCGGCCTCAGTCTCTGGCTTGCCTACGGCATACTCTCGCACAGTGCTCCGGTGATAGTGGCGAACGCGCTCACCCTGATCCCCGCTCTGGTTATCCTTGGCATGAAGATCAAGCTCGGATGAGATGGACTTGCGTGCTCTAGGCTTCGACGATTGGTTCGGTGCTCATGCCCACGCTCTTCTCGTTCCGGGTCAGAGCGTGGCCAGGGTGATGACGGTAGATCGGGGTTCTTTCCTGGTGCGGAACGAGCAAGTTGAGGTCCACGCGGAGCTCTCGGGCAAGTTCCGTTTCTCTGCGGAGTCCGTTCCAGATCTTCCGTGCGTGGGGGACTGGGTGGTCGTCGAGAGTTCGTCGCCGACGCTCGCCATCATCCAAGCGGTACTGCCCAGAAAGACCTTCCTGCGCCGCAAGAGCCCGGGGCGGAACGTGGACTTTCAGATGATTGCAGCCAACTTGGATGTTGGCTTCATCGTCCAGTCGTGCCACTACGACTTCAACATCCGGAGGCTGGACCGCTACCTTGCCGCAGCCAGCGAGGGTCATATCGAACCCGTGATCGTGTTGAGCAAGGTGGATCTGGTGGAACCCGAAGCTCTGGCGATGACCATCTGTAGCATCAGGGAAGCTGGTATAAACGTCCCGGTGCTGCCGCTCAGCAACACCACCGGGGAAGGGCTGGACCAACTACGAGAGTTGCTCGTGCCCGGCAAGACCTACTGCCTTGTCGGGTCGTCGGGCGTGGGCAAATCAACGCTCATCAACCGGCTTATCGGGTGGGACCAGCTCGAAACGAAGGCCGTCAGCGCGACAGGAGAGGGCGTACATACCACGGCCAGGCGGCAACTGCTTGTCTTGGCCGGCGGAGCCATGCTGATAGATACGCCGGGCATGCGCGAACTGGGGCTGCTCGGCTCGAGCGAGGGGGTAGAAGACAGTTTCTCGGATATCGGTGACCTGTCAGCCGCTTGCCGGTTCTCGGACTGCACGCACACTCAGGAGCCGGGCTGCGCTGTACTAGCCGCCGTCGAGGCTGGCGATCTGGACCAGGAGCGATATCAGAGCTATCTCAAGCTCAAGAAAGAGACTGAGTACCTGGACTTGTCCTACGCCGACAAGCGAAAGAAGGATAAGGATCTGGGGCGCTTCTACAAATCCGCCAAGAAAGACCTAGGCCTCGAAGATGGCGGGACACGCTCCAGGCGAGTCTGACTACTGACCCAGTCGCGGCAACTCGTATCCTGCTGCCAGGATAGAGACAGTCTGCTCGTGCCCCTTCTGCTTGGCCAGCGATACGGCGGACGTACCGCGGATATGTCGAGGCGTTCGGGTCGGCACCGCGCTCCATCAGGATGCGCACGATGTCGTCGTGACCGTTCTGAGCGGCGAACATGATAGGGGTCAAGCCCTCGTTGTCGTGGGCTTCCACGGCGGCGCCGGCGCCGAGCAGCAGGCGTACGCAGACGGTATGGCCCGCATTGCAGGCAAGCATCAAGAGCCGTGTACCCATGGCCGTCCTTGACGTCGACCGGCGCTCCGGCGGCCAGTAGCAGGCGCAAAGGCTCGAGCGCGCCGGCGTGAGCTGCTCCCATGAGCGGCGTGACTCCTTTGGCGTTGGGTTCGTGGTCGTGACCTTCGGCGAGTAGTCTGGCCACCTCGTCGACGTCGTTTCTGGCGGCTGCGCGCAAGAGCAGGTCACTCTTGGACGCTGCGGCGGGCGCCGCCGCTATGGCGCCGGGTGGGCGGAGCTCGGCCGGCCGGCAGTCGCTTGCTGCGGGTCGGGACTTGACCGGCGCGGCTGGCGCGCTGTGAGCCGGCCGGGGCCGATTCGCCGGGCGCGGACCCCGGGCAACCGGCTTGTACGACATCCCAGTCGGGGTCTTGGCTCACCAGCCGGGTCAAGAAGAGCACGTCGTGGGCGGCGTAGAAAAGGTCGGAGAATGGGCTCTTGCCGGACGCCAGTTCCTTGGGAGGGGCCTCTGCCGTCAGCACTCCGTCGAAGGTCAGAAGATAGAACCTGATCATGCCGCTCTCCGGAAGTGGATACGACCAAGCGGGAGCGCATTCGAAGCATGAAGTCGGCAGCCGCCGTGATCAGTCTGGTGGCGGCGGTGTAGCGGCCAGCGGTCTTTGGGCAGGTGCACGCCGCCGCCGGTGCTCATGAGCAGGGTGGCGGCAGCCGTCGTCGGTCGCCACCAGGGTGGTGATGCCATCGTCGGTGCTGGTCTCCATGACCACACCCCACACCGGGCGCCCGGGTTTGCGGCTGAGGCCCAGATCGGCCGACCGGCGGGTGAGGGCGCGTTTGCGCAGACCTTCGTATGTCTCGTCGGTCATCTGTGGCTCCTCCGCCAAGGGTTCGCCTCCGAGGTCGAGTATGCGTTGGCGCAGGACGCTCCGCGCGACCCTGCGCGTCTCGCGCACGGTCGCCGAGTCCCAAGTGGGTGCGGCGTAGACCAAGTCCGCGGAGCTCAGGTTCATCAGGCGCTGCGCGGCGACCAAGAGGGCGATCTCGTGACGGACCTTCTTCGCGGCCTCGTCCTCGGGCTCGGCCGGAGCGGCGACTTTCTGAGTGGCCGCAGTCGCGTCAAGGCGCTCGCCGTTCTGCAGATCGACGCAAGCACCGGATAGAGGGTCTCAGCTCGATGGTCTGTGATCAGTTGGCCGTTCTCGAGTCCCCACCAAGCTTCGCCACTGATGCCCACGGCGTTGCCGCAGTCGTGGACCGAGTGGTCGGTCAGCAGGCGCAGTATCGTCACCTTGCCGCTGGCAAAGGTATCTCTTACCCAGGCAAGTTCGTCTTCTCTCATCGGTCCCTCTCGCTTGGGCTCTAGCTGGGGTTGTTCATCCCGGTGCCGCAGTTGGCGCAGAAGGCGGCCTCTTGGACGTTCTGCCGTCCGCAATGGGCGCAGTACCTAGCCGTCGCGGTAGGTGCTGCCATGGGTGCTGCGACGGGTGTCGTGGTTACGACAGGCGCCGGCGCAGGCGCCGGAGCGGCTGCGTAGGGAGCGGCTGCGTGGGGCGCGGCCGCCAGGGCGCGGCGTAGGGACTCGGCGCGACATAGACACCGCGGGCTTGGGTTCGGGGGTCGGCGCCCACAGCTGCTCCGATCAGTCCGGCCTGGACCAGCAGTCCGCCCATCGCAGACAGGATGTAGCCAAAAATAAAGAGCCAATGCGCGCTATCGTTGTATCCGTAATCCCAGTCCCAGGTCTGAGTGGCTCCGACTATGATCAGGATCACTCCGACGATGAGTATCGGGATGCCGACCCCCAAGAACTTGCGCCACATAGAAGCCTCCCCGTAGACGATTGTATGTTCTACTCGCGATACTGACTCACTATATCGTGCGGGAGATGCGTTTCGCGAGTGGTGGGTGGGCTGGCCGGACGGAGGAGGACGGGTCGTGAAGAGCGTCTGTGTGATCACGGGTGGTGGTGGCGGTATGGGTCTTGCGGCCGCGAGGATCGCCGGTGCGGAGAGATCATGTGGTCATCTGCGACGTCGACGCTGAGCGGTTGCAGGCGGGACTGCGCGACTTGAGATCGCTGGGAATCGAAGCTGACGCCGTGTCTTGTGACATAACCGACAGATCCTCCGTCGACGCTTTGGTGGCGCGGGCGCAAGGAACTCGGTCCCGTTCGATCCGTCATTCACACCGCGGGTGTGAGCCCCAGGATGGCAGACGCCGAGACGGTCATGGCGATCAACGCGTTGGGCACCTTCAACGTCAACGAGGCGTTCTTCGAGGTCGCTGAACAAGGTCTGTGCATCGTCAACGTAGCCTCGATGGCTGCGTACATGGCTCCACGTATCCTGTTCCCACAAAGAAAGTACCCACTGGTGCACAGTGACAGGCAGAAGTTCCTGAAGAAGATGGTGGCCGCTTGCGGCCGCGTGCCCAAGAGGCGGCGGTCGGCGCTCGCTTACCTGATAAGCAAGAACTTCGTCGTCTGGTACTGCAGGACCGAGGCGGGACGGTTCGGCCAGAAGGGCGCGCGGATACTCTCGGTGTCTCCCGGGTCCTTCGATACCGAGATGGGCAGGTTGGAGGGCGAGGACGCCTCCGGGCCCCTGAGGGCTGCCGCTCTCAAGCGCTTCGGTCGTCCCGAGGAGATCGCGGAGCTACTCGTCTTCTGCGCGGGCCCCAAGTGTGGATACCTGACTGGCACGGATATCCTCTGCGATGGGGGGACCGTGGCGGGCATCAAGCTCGGTGGACCTGGTGAGACTGGCGCTAGGGCGATGACCTGGACGCGGGTCGTGTCGCTCTGGACTAGCTGGGTATACGAGTGAACGTGCGGACGCGATTCACACTGACGGGGGAGCCAAGATGAGCGAAGAGAGCAAGTGTCCGGTCACCGGCAGGATGGGCAATCCTGTTGCGGGAGGGGGCACCTCTAATCGAGATTGGTGGCCCAATCAGCTGAACCTCGGCATCCTTCACCAGCACTCCTCGCTCGGCGACCCTATGGGCGAGGATTTCGACTACGCCGCCGAGTTCAAAGCACTCGACCTGCAGGCGGTCAAGGAGGATCTCTACAAGCTCATGACCGACTCCCAAGAATGGTGGCCGGCGGACTACGGCCATTACGGGGGTCTGTTCATCCGGATGGCCTGGCACAGCGCGGGCACCTACCGCATGGGCGATGGCCGCGGGGGCGGCGGCTCCGGCAACCAGCGCTTCGCGCCGCTGAACAGCTGGCCCGACAACGTCAACCTGGACAAAGCGCGGCGTCTGCTGTGGCCGATCAAGCAGAAGTATGGACGGAGCATCTCTTGGGCCGACCTACTGATCCTGGCCGGCAACTGCGCGCTTGAGTCGATGGGTTTCAAGACCTTCGGTTTCGGTGGTGGCCGCGAGGACATCTGGGAGCCGGAAGAGGACGTGTACTGGGGGTCCGAAGAGGAGTGGCTGGCGACCAGCGACAAGCCCAAGAGCCGCTACAGCGGTGAGCGGGATCTCGAGAACCCACTGGCTGCGGTACAGATGGGTCTTATCTACGTGAACCCGGAAGGACCGGACGGCAATCCGGACCCGTTGGCCTCCGGTCATGACGTCCGTGAGACCTTCGCCCGCATGGCAATGAACGACGAAGAGACGGTCGCTTTGGTGGCGGGCGGGCACACCTTCGGCAAGGCCCATGGTGCTGGTGATCCGGCGCATGTTGGTCCGGAACCCGAGGCAGCTCCCATCGAGCAGCAGGGCCTTGGCTGGAAGAGCAGCTTTGGCAGTGGCAAGGGCCGGAGACACCATCAGCAGCGGCATCGAAGGGGCCTGGAAGCCGAACCCCATCAAGTGGGACATGGGCTACCTGAAGGTACTCTTCAAGTACGAGTGGGAACTGGTCAAGAGTCCCGCGGGGGCCCAGCAGTGGTTGGCCAAGGACGTGGACGAAGAGGACATGGTGGTCGACGCCCATGACCCCTCTAAGAAGCACCGCCCGATGATGACCACGGCGGATCTCTCCCTACGCTTCGACCCCGCCTACGAGAAGATCGCACGGCGATTCCAGGAGAATCCCGACGAGTTCGCCGACGCTTTCGCCAGGGCGTGGTTCAAGCTCACCCATCGCGACATGGGTCCACGCGCGCGGTATCTAGGTCCGGAGGTACCGGAGGAAGAACTCATCTGGCAGGACCCGGTGCCTGCCGTCGACCACGAGCTCATCGATGACAAGGACGCAGCGGAGCTCAAGGCCAAGATCATGGCTTCGGGTCTAACCATCCCGGAGCTAGTAGGGGTGGCGTGGGCTTCGGCCTCGACCTTCCGCGGCTCGGACAAGCGCGGCGGCGCCAACGGAGCGCGTGTCCGTCTGGCTCCGCAGAAGGACTGGAAGGTCAACGAACCGGCCAAGCTGCAGAAGGTGTTGGCTGCGCTCGAAGGCATCCAGCAGGAGTTCAACGGCGCGCAGGCGGGTGGCAAGAAGGTCTCGCTGGCCGACCTCATCGTGCTGGCGGGCTGTGCAGGTGTCGAGCAGGCGGCGAAAGACGCGGGTCACAGCGTGACGGTCCCCTTCTCGCCTGGTCGTACGGACGCCCTGCAAGAGCAGACCGACGTGGACGCTTTCGCTGTACTTGAGCCGATGGCAGACGGGTTCCGCAACTATCTGAAGACCAAGTTCTCGGTCCCTGCGGAGGAGTTGCTGATCGATCGGGCGCAGCTGTTGACGCTGACCGCGCCGGAGATGACGGTGCTCATCGGCGGTCTGCGCGTCTTGGGTGCGAACTTCGAAGGTTCGCATCACGGTGTCTTTACAGCGCGGCCCGGGGTGCTGACCAACGACTTCTTCGTGAACCTGCTGGACATGAGCACGGAGTGGAAGGCGACCAAGGACGAGAACGTGTTCGAGGGTAGCGACCGCCATAGCGGCAAGCGCAAGTGGACGGGCACGAGGGTGGACCTGGTCTTCGGAGTCCAACTCACAACTGCGCGCCCTGTCCGAGGTCTACGCCTGCGATGACGCAGAGCAGAAGTTCGTGCAGGACTTCGTGGCGGCATGGGCCAAGGTGATGAACCTGGACAGATTCGAGCTGGCGGGATGAAGGCGATCATATGCACCAAGTACGGGCCGCCGGAGGTGCTGCGGCTGGTCGAACGTGAGAAGCCGGTTCCGCGCGCAGACGAGGTCTTGATCAAGATCGGTGCCACCTCGGTCACAAACAGTGATCTCTTCATAAGGGGCTGGGGTCTATCGCCACGGATGCGGCTCATGTTGCGTGTGGCGCTGGGCATCAGACGCCCGCGGTGCGGGGTCATCGGTGAGGTGCTGGCCGGTGAGATAGAGGAAGCAGGCCCGAAAGCCACGAGATTCAAGGTCGGCGATCGAGTGTACGGGCTGACGGGCTTCTCGCTTGGTGCCTACGCAGAATACAAGGCGATGAAGGACGTGGATTCCAAGCGAGGCTGCATCGCGCTAATGCCGGCGAACGTCAGCTTCGAGGAAGCGACCGGGGTGGCCTACGGCGGCTTGCTCGCGCTGCAGCAACTGGAGCCGGCGGACATAGGATCGGGTCAGAAGGTGCTGGTCTACGGGGCAGCAAGCACTACAGGCGTAGTAGCGGTGCAATACGCCAAGCAGCGGGGAGCCGAGGTCACAGCCGTGTGCAGTGGGGTCCACGCTGAGTTTGTCAAGACACTCGGCGCCGACACCGTGCTGGACTACGCGAAGGATGAGGCGGTCGATCTTCTGGAGACATATGATCTGGTGATGGACGCCGTGGGCAAGGCCAAGAGCTCGAAGCTGAAGCGGGCGTGCACCGCTCATGTGCGTGACAAGCGAGATGTCGTGTCGATCGATGACGGAGCTCTGAAGCTGGATTCTGGCCGTTTGGCGCGTATCGACCTCACTCGTCGAGGCCGGTGCCATCCACCCCATCAATGACAGGGTCTACCCCCTGGAGGAGATGGTGGAGGCGCACAGGTACGTGCAACTCGGCCATAAGAGGGGCAACGTGGCGGTCACGGTGAGCTAGAGGCTCTAGCCCGTGCGTTGCGCTATCTTGAAAAGAAGCGTACCCGCCGCAAAGTAGTTGCTACAGTGTCATGAAATCTAGATAGGAGCGACCCATGCAATTCCCAGCGAGGTATCCTCTGAACTTGTCCTTCAAGATCGTCGCCCTTGCGTCCCAGATGTCTATCACCGACGCCAACGGCACCCTGGCGGGTTACGTCAAGCAGAAGATGTTCAAGCTCAAAGAGGACGTGACTGTCTTTGAGGATAAAGAGCAGACACGCCCCGCCTTCAACCTCAAAGCGGACCGCGTCATCGATTTCTCCGCGCGCTACACGTTCTTCGATATGCAGGCCACGGCTATCGGAGCGGTCAAGCGGCAAGGGCGCAAGTCTCTGTGGAAGGCGCACTACGATGTGCTGGACGGCGACACGGTCAAGCTGCTCATCCGGGAAGAGAACCCCTGGGTGAAGGTCCTGGATGCTTTGCTCACCGAGGTGCCCATACTGGGTGCGTTCACTGGCTACTTTCTGCACCCCGCCTACTCTGTGTCGACACCTGACGGGCGCGTGGTCATGAGGATGCGCAAGCTGCCGGCTATGTGGGAAGGCAAGTTCAGCATTGAGAAGCAGGCTGAGTTGAGCGTCGACGACGAGAAGCGTGCAGTCCTGGGCCTGATCATGATGGTGCTCTTGGAACGGAGTCGGGGCTAGGCTACGGGAGGCGCATAGATGTTGGAAGTCGGTGAGCTGCAACAGATCGACAAGGCCTTCCCACGCATCAGACTCATCTGGATAGCACTGCTCGCCTCTCTGGGCGCGTACGTGATACTGGTGAACTTGCTGGGCCCGGTGCTCGGGCTGGTGCCTATGGTGTCCGACAGCAGCATTGCTGCTACGGCCAAGTATGGCTATGGTCTCTATGGCATAGCCCTAGCCGAGTTGATTGTGGCGTACTTCTTCCGCAGGTCGCTCATGGCCGAGCAAGGTTCCAAGGAGCGACGGGCGGATAGGCTGGAGTCTATGTTCGGCGCACCGGCCACGACGGAAGCGACGGGGGGCGTCCCCGAAGCGATAACTATCTACCGGAGTGGCATGCTGCTGTGTATGGGACTCTCTGAGGCTGTCGCCTTGTGTGGGTTCATGGGATTCATGGTGCGCGCCGACTACCTGCAGTTCTACTTGCTGACCGCGGTCTCTCTTGGCGCGCTGCTGTACTTCCGGCCCAAGAAAGAGGAGATGGTCGCTATGGCGGACAGGCTACTGCAGCAGAAGTAGCGTCGCCACCGTGGGGGAGGACTACCGGTCTGTCTCGTGGTAGGCTTCCGCATGCAAAGGAGAAGCACATGAGACGAACAATGCTACTCGGCAAACTTCATCGCGCGACCGTCACCGGTGCCGATCTGGAGTACGAGGGCAGCATCACCATAGACGCTGATCTGCTGGACGCTGTCGGCATCCTGGAGCACGAGGCTGTGCACGTCTGGGACGTCACCAACGGCGCCCGCCTGATCACCTACGCCTTGCGTGGTCCGCGCGGCTCGGGCATGGTCTGCATAAACGGAGCGGCGGCCCACCAGGTCGAGGTGGGCGACACGGTCATCATCGCTTGCTTCGTGGAACTCGAGGATCAAGAGGCTCGTGCATGGCAGCCCAACGTCGTGTTGGTGGACTCGTACAACAAGATCGTGGAAATGCGTCAGGAGCGTCTGCCGGGGTAGGTTCTCATGAAGGTGCTGTTCATCGGTGGTACCGGTTTCATAAGCGCTGCGGCCAGTCGGGCGGTTGTGTCCGGGGGCCTACGACTCTATCTGGTCAATCGCGGTACGCGGGTGGCAGATGTGCCTGGCAGCCGGGGGTTGCTGGCCGATATCCACCAGCCCGGGACAGTGGAAGCAGCGCTGCGGGGCCTGGACTTCGATGTGGTCGTGGATTGGCTCGTGTTCGGCGCTCAGGATGCCGAGCGCGATATCGAACTCTTCAAGGGGCGCACCAGACAGTACATCTTCATCAGCTCGGCCTCGGCATATGAGAAGCCGCCGCGGGACTACTTGATCAAAGAGACGACGCCACTGGCCAACCCTTTCTGGGACTACGCTCGCGGAAAGATCGCCGCCGAGCAGCGCTTCATGGAGGCCTACTCAAACGAGGGCTTTCCTGTGACCATCGTGCGCCCCTCTATGACCTATGACACCAATCTGCCCATCGCCGTAGGGGGATGGGGCACCTACACTCTCGCGGACAGGTTGACGAGGGGTAGGCCCGTGATAGTCCACGGCGATGGCTCTTCACTCTGGGTGCTGACGCATGCCGACGACCTTGCGCGGGGACTCATCGGACTGTTTGGCAACGAGAGTGCGCTGGGCGAGGCTTTTCATATCACTTCGGATGAAGTGTTGACTTGGGACCAGATCTATAGGGGCATCGCCGAGGCTCTGGGTGTGGAGGCGGAGATAGTGCACGTGCCCTCCGACCTTATCGAACGTTTGGCGCCTCGCGAGGCAGGCAGTCTGTCGGGAGACAAGGCCCACAGTGTCGTCTTTGACAACAGCAAGATCAAACAGTTCATGCCTGGGTTTGAAGCCGACATCGCATTTCGAGACGGCATCCGCCGCACGCTCGACTGGTTCGCGGCCGACGAGAGTCGCCGGGTGGCGGACCGCACGGTCAACGCGGAGATGGACCACATCCTTGAGGTGTATGCGAAGGCTAGTTCGAACGGTCTGCGGACCGCATAGCTGACGCATGTCTTTCGATATCTCCCAGGTACAGGACTATCAGTGGGCCTTGGCGGTCATCAGCGCGTTGGTGATCGGCATGGCGAAGGCCGGACTCAACGGCTTGACCCTGTTCTTTATCCCTCTGATGGCGCTGTCATTTGGGGGCAAGCCCTCGACCGGCATCATCCTGCCCATGCTCTGCGTCGGCGACTTCATCGCGGTGGCGTGGTACCGCAGACATGCGGAGGTCCAGTATCTGCTGAAGCTCCTGCCCAGCACCCTGCTTGGCATCGGCGTGGGTGTAGCGGTGGGGGGAAGCCTGTCGGATGACTCGTTTCGGTTGATGCTGGGCGCGATCATCGTGGTTCTGTTGGGCTTGATGATCTGGCAGGATAAGCTGAAGGACGAGCAGCTCTACCCTAAGACCTGGTGGTTCGCGGCTGTGGCCGGTTTGCTGGCGGGCTTCACCAGCATGGTGGGCAATGCCGCTGGTGCCATCATGTCCATCTACTTGCTCTCGATGCGTCTTCCTAAGAACGCGTTCATTGGGACCACGGCCTGGTTCTTTCTGGTGGTCAACTTGGTCAAGGTGCCTCTTCAGGTATTCTTCTGGCACAACATCAGCGCGGGTAGTCTCACCTTCGACGCGATAATGATCCCGGCGATCATGATGGGGGCTTTCATAGGGATAAGAGTGGCGGGCAAGATTCCCGAGAGGGCCTACCGTATCTTCGTGATGGTCATGACCGGGGTCGCAGCCGCGATGCTATTCGTCCTCTGAGCAAGAGCCCCGGTCGGAGCAGTTGCTTGACTGGTGGGGGCCATACCGATACAGTCGGACTACCTTTGGTGGCTCCAGAGTTGCGGGGGGCGGGATGATCAGGTACCGCATACTGACCGAGCACCGGCTGGTGGTGCTGTGCTTCTGGGGCGCGACCGACGAGCAGGAGGTCATAGCCCTCAGCGGCGATCTGCGCAAAAATCCCGAGTTCTCTGACAGCTACGATGCTCTTGCCGAGACCACTAATCTGCAGCATGCAGTCTCGACCCAAGAGATTCACGATCTGGCTGAGCCGCGGATCGCGATGAGTGCAGGGAGCAGGCTGGCTGTGGTCGCACCCGAGGATTTCGCGTACGGCCCGAGCCGGATGCACCAACTACTGTCCGAGGGTCGCAACCCGTTGCAGATCGAAGTCTTTCGCGACCGCAAGTCGGCCTTGGCATGGTTGGGTAGGGAAGGCCTGGACCTTGAACTCCTGTGCGAGGAGTTGAGAAAAGGTACATAGCGGCCGTAGGTGCGGCTGCGCTGTGCCCCTACCAGGAGCGGGGCATCGGCTCCAGGCCGGGGCGTCCTGGGTACTTGGACGCTACCTCACTCACCACTGGGTCGTCCAGGGCGGTCAGATGACCTTGGTCGTACACCAGGGTGTCGCCGACCTTGAAGGTCGCCTTGAAGATGTCTGCGGTGATGTGCAGCCAGTAGGGGTAGTCCGGGGTCTTGCGCGGCGCTCCGATGTGAGCGTGCAGACACGAGGAGTGGGAGTGTTCGATAGTCCTGCGATGTAGGACATTGGGGCACTGATGCGGGGCCACCGCCGCCTGAGGATGCACTCCCCAATGCATCTCTTCGAAGTTGTAGACGCCGTCTCCCACGCGCTCTCTCATCGACTCAAGGAAGTGCTCGAGTGCTTCGGCTTCGCGCCCGCCCTCTATCGTGACGATGCGATTGTCTTTGATGGTCAGGCGGACAGACTTCTCGAAATACGGCGAGATACCTATATATCGCGACCACCAACCGAGCATGCTGTCGAACACGTAGACACCATTCGTCTCACCCATCACCACGGGGGGATGCACCCATTCGGGGAAGGGTTTGGTGAAGCTCTCGTCTCTGCGCATGGAGTAACTGGTGAAGGACGGGATGCTGGGCGGCATGATGACACCGGAGAGGTCCGTGCCGTTTGGATCTGTGAGCGTCCACTTCAGACCCGGTTGGATGGGGAGCGACGAACGGTAGCGTATCTCGCTCACCAATTCGTAGGGAGTCTGGGCCCAGTAAGTGCCAAGCAGGGGTGCGGTGGTCGCGAAGTTGCGGATCATCACCTTCTTGTTGGCGTAGATCGTCGCTCTGAACTCGAGCATCTCTTCCATCACAAGGTCGAACGAATGGTTGATGATGAGATCGCAGGCGCCCATGGCGGCCCGGACGATGGGAGGGAAGCGCCACTCGTGCATTCGTGCCGGCTCGTCTATCCAGAGGACCGAGGCATTGGCGCCGCGGAACTTGATGCCTGACTGCAGCCAGTCGATAGCGGTGGGGTCGACCATGTTGTCGCCGCCGTATAGCCCGTCGACATGTGCCAGGATAAGGACTTCTTGGCCGGGCTGGAGTCTCGCGCAGTTGTCCAGCAGGTCACCGATGGTCACCGCAGCCGCGTATGGTATGCCTGATGACGCACCCATAGATCCACCCCCGTCTTGCGTTCTGCCGATGGTCGAAAGTGTTCACACGAAGACCGGGAAAGTGTACGCTAGTGAGCGGCCGAATGGGTGGGCTTGTGACCAAGGAGACGGCGATGGCAGAACAGTGTGAGTATCTGGAGACATGCGGCTTCTTCCAGAACTACAGCGGTAGCACCGAAGTGATCAAAGAAGGCTGGGTCAGGATGTACTGCGAGGACCAAGACAAGGCCAAGCAGTGCGAGAGGCGGAAGATCCGCGAAGAGACCGGAAAGCCGCCTGCCGACAATATGTGCCCGACGGGCAAGGTGCTCTGGGGATAGCGTGCCGAGGCTGCTGAGGGGTCTAGCTGTTGTTGCCGGTTCGGCCCTTCTGTTGCGGTCGGTGTCGACTCGGGCGCTCAAGAGGGGCGCCGCCTCAGATCGCTACGTATTCGACCCTGAGGAGTTACAGGAGATAGCCAATACCGGTGCCGGACTCCCCATCGCGGAGCGTTGGGAGGCTATCCACCAAGAGCTGTCGCGCCGCTACCCGGGCAAGATCGCACCTGAGGTCCGTTGGACGTTCAACAGCGCGGGTAACGTGGTGTGTCAGATAGCCATCGTATATGGCTCGCCAACAGAGTACGTGGCTTTCTTTGGAACCCCGCTCGGAGCCACAGGCTTCTCCGGCCGCTACGGGCACGCCGACGTCTGGGACCTCATGGTCGACGGGCGGATGATCACCTGCACTCCCGGCCAGTTCGAGCCGACCGAGTACGGACCCGGCGACCCCGCCTATCTGCCGAAAGGCACGAGCAAGATAGTGTCGTATGTGGGCAGCACCTGGATGATCGACTACGGGAGAGGTCTGCCGGTCACCATGATGCCATTCGGTATCATCGGTCCTGCGTTGTTCAGCACCCTGGACGGCCAGAGCGCACTGCAGCAGCTGATCGACTATGGTCGGTCGGTGGTGCGCGGGATGTCCAAGCGCTAAGAAGGGGCCGGACGGAAGGTAGCTGGATTGATCGAGATCAGAGTCATATCGGGTCTGTGCAACAGGATGAGGGCTATGTCTTCCGCTTTGGCATTGTCTCGAGCGACAGGTCAGCCACTCAGGGTCTACTGGTTCAGAACTCGGACCCTCAACTGTCCGTATGGCAGACTATTCGAGCCCATCAAAGGGGTAGAGGTCGCTGACGTCGCGACCGGACACTTGCGGGCGCCGTTCAGCAGAGGTGCCAGACAGCTCAAGGCAGCCGACAAGCGCATGCCCTGCGACCTCTTCTTGAGCGGCGACAAGATCAAGGAGCTCACCGAGCAAGGAATCGACGTGGCTGCGGCTGCCGCGCGCGCCAAGCGGTGCGGCATCGATACCTATGGGCGATTCTACGGGATGGCCCCCTACTACCAGGACTTTGTACCCAAGTCTGAGCTCGCGGCCGAGGCCGCCAAGACACTGACGGCCACCAGGTCCGAAGGGACGGGGCGCATCGTGGGGGTGCATATCCGCAGAGGGGACAACGAAGCCTCCATCCAAGTCAGTCCCACGGAGGCGTTCATCGAGAGGATGCAGCGCGAAATGGACCGAGATCCGGAGGTGCGCTTCTTCCTGGCTACAGACGATCGTGCCACGGAACGGGTTGTGGCAGACCGATTCCCGGGACGGGTGAGCACGAGGGGCAAGGAACTCTCCAGGACACAAGCAGCAGGGGTACGGGACGCGCTGGTGGATCTGCTCGTCCTCTCGAAATGTCCCTTGATCTTGGGTTCGTACTGGAGCTCCTTCAGTCAGACGGCCGCCGAGCTGGGAGGCGGGAAGCTCGAGATCGTACGCACGCCGAGGTGAGCGGGTCGATCGAACAACGGGTGCACGCGGGCCTCTGCAACCGGATGAAGGAGATGGCGTCCGCTATCGCCTTAGCTAGAGCGGTGGAACAGCCGCTCGTGGTCTACTGGCTCAAGAACCGCTACCTGAACTGCTCCTTCGGGCGGTTGTTCGAACCCATAGAGGACGTCAGTGTGGTCGACGTGGAGACCAGCCGGCTGAAGGCGCTCTTTACCTTGGGCTCACTCAGATATCGGCTGCGGACGCTCCGTGAGCCGATCGACCTCTTCTTGGGCAACAAGCAGATAGAGGAGTACCGAGAGTCAGGGGTCGACCTGGTACCTCTCGTGGCCAAGGCCAAGCATACCGTGGTGATCACCTACTACCGGTTTCTGGAAGGGTCCGACAGTCTGGACGACTTTCGGCCTCGTGAAGACATACTAGAAGAGGTCGATGATGCCACGGCCCATTTGGGGACGGCCGGACTGGTGGGGGTTCACATCAGAGGGACCGACAACGCCGAAGCTCTGGCCAATAGCCCGGTGACGGCTTTCTTGGAGAGGATGCAGCGCGAACTCGAGAGCGACCCCGAGGCGCGGTTCTTTCTAGCAACCGATGACCCGGTAATCGAACAAGCAGTGGAGCAGCAGTTCCCGGGACGCGTGGTGACAAGGCCCAAAGTGTTCGCCCGTGACAAGGCTGAGGGGGTGCGCGACGCGTTGGTGGACCTACTGCTGCTCTCGCGGTGCCGACTGATCCTGGGGTCGCACTGGAGTTCGTTCACCGAGACCGCCGCGGAGTTGGGCGGTGTAGAGATGGAGATAGTGGGCAAGTAGAGGTCAGGCACCTCCGCAAACCCTGAAGGGAGGCACTGGATGGCATCGGTCCTGGTAGCTTACGCAACGAAGTTCGGCTCGACCCGAGAGGTGGCGGATAGGGTGGCGGCGCGGCTTCTCAAGGCCGGCCTGCAGGTCGAAACACGCGCCGCCGGAGAAGTGAAGTCCTTGGAGGGCTACGACGCTGTGGTGTTCGGCGGGGCACTGTATATGTTCCGCTTGGTCGGTGAAGGCAGGCGCTTCCTTACGCGGAACCGTAAGGCGCTCGGTCAGAAGCCGCTGGCGGTCTTTGCCATGGGACCGCTTGAAGACTCAGAGACTCAGTTCTTTGACGCGCGCCGGCATCTGGACAAGGCGCTCGTCGGGCTAGAAGGGGTGCAGCCTGTGGCGGTGACGGTCTTTGGGGGGGTACTCGATCCGGCCAAGCTGAAGTTCCCCTACTCCAACCCCGGCATCAAAGCCATGGGGCTCTCCGATCTGCGCGACTGGGAGGCCATCGAGGCCTGGGCGGACTCTTTGCCTGAGAAGCTGGGCGCCAAGAAGAGCTAGGGGCGGCAGGAAGATGCGCGACGTGCGGGCGCGACGGCGGTGAAGGTCTTCTACAGTGAGGACTACGTAGGCGCCTCCTATGCCTTCGAGACCACGAGAAAGGCCAGGTGGGTGGCCGATTCTCTGGCCGCGACACCCATCGCCGGCCTGGAACTGGTGGAGCCGCGGCCGCTCACAGTCCCTGAAGTGGAGCAGGTGCACGATCCTAGGTACGTGGAGGCTGTGCGGACCGGTGAACCACGCTATCTAGCAGAGTCGCAGGGGTTCACCTGGGATGAGGGCCTTTGGCCCATGGTGTTGTCGTCCAACGGCGGCGCTGTTGCGGCCGCGTTAGAGGCTCTGGGTAGTGGCGCGATCGCGGGCTCGCTCTCCAGCGGGCTGCATCACGCGCGGCGCGCAAGCGGGGCCGGCTTCTGTACGTTCAACGGACTGGTGTTGGCCGCCCGCGCCGCCCTGGCCGCGGGCGCGGAGTCGGTACTCATTTTGGACCTTGACGCTCATTGCGGTGGAGGGACCGCCTCGCTTATCGCAAACGAGCCGCGAATCTGGCAGACAGACGTTGCCGTGAACATGTTCGATTTCTACGGAACCACAAGCGTGCGCGGCGAGGCTGAGCGGGTCAACTTCCGCGTCACCGGTGACGGCCACGACTACTTGGGTGATGTCGAGCGGGCGCTAGAGGAGACGGCGTGCGCACGGCGGACGGCGGGCGAAGCGCACGACCGCTTCGACCTGTGCCTGTACAACGCCGGTATGGATCCACACCAAGACTGCTCGACCGGGGGGCTATCGGGAATCACGTCCCAGATTCTCGCCGGGCGCGAGCGGCGGGTGTTCGAATGGTGCCGCGAGTACGCGGTCGCTACGGCCTTCGTCTTGGCGGGAGGATACATCAGCCGGACCATGGACGAAACGGTACTGGTCGACCTTCATCGTGTGACCCTTGAGGAGGCCGCGGCAGAGCAGGGGTAGGTGGGCCTCAGATAGCAAAAAAGGGAGGCCGGTCGCCCGGCCTCCCTTTCGACTCTGTACCTACATGGTTGTAGGAAGAGCGATGTTGCAGCTACATGCCGATCTCGTACTCGAACGTGTCGCCGGTGCCCGTGGTGACCACGATCTTGGCAGCGGTGTCGGCGTACGCGGAGTAGTCGACTTCACCGGTGTCGGTGTCGAGCATGCCAAGGCTGGCGCCCGAAGCGTCGAAGACCTCGATGGTCACGGCAAAGTCATCAGCCGGCATGGTGTGCACCGGGAACTGCAGACCAGGGGCAGGAACATCGGTGATCCTGATGATGTTGTTGCCTAGGTCTTCGAAGTAAAGGCCGATGGTGTTAACGTCCACGCCCGCGGCAGCGGTCGTCTCGGTCTCGGCAACGGTCGTCTCGGTCTCGGCAGCGGTTGTCTCGGTCTCGGCAGCAGTAGTCGTCGTCGCTTCCTCCGACCCGCAGGCCGCCAGGAACGAAGCGGCTAGGACCACGAACACTACCAGCAGACCTATCGTATACCACTTCTTCATCGATACCCTCCTCATCCGATCTGTTGACCCACTCTTGTCCGTGGAAGATGGTTCTTCCACATCCGTCTCGCCTAACAGCGAAGACTGAACACTAATGATACACCAACTAGACCTTTACAAGAACAATCTCGGCTAAGCGTGTCTCGAATAATAACTCCACGATGTGAAATAACAAGTGGAGTTATTGACAAGCGGAGGGCCGGCGCTTAGCATGTGTGTCGTTGGAGGCCCGCGGACGAGACAGCGTTCGCTCGCTCAGCAGACTTCGAAAGGATAGGTGGCAGGGGATGAGAAGAGTCAACGTTCTGGTGCTTGGGCTGCTTCTGATGGGTCTGCTGGTTGCCGGGCTGGCAACAGCCTGTGGTGGCGGCGAGGCCACGACTACTCTGGCGCCGACGACCACGATCGTTTCTGGTGATACCGGTGTCGAGTGGCCTGACGTGATATGGAAGAGCTATGGCCGCGGTGGCTTGACGGATGTCGAGGCGTTCAAGGCCAGCGCAGCCGGGCAGAAGAGTGCCGAGTACCAGAAGCTCTTCTTCCTGTTCAAAGACGAGATGGATCCGACGGTCCTTGCCTACTACGAAGGTCTAGGGATCAAGAAGGAGATGCACGAGGCTGAAGATCCAGACCGCAAATGGGCGAGCTACACTCCGCTGGCATTCCTTGAGGGTGGCGATGACGTGTACCCGGTCGTGTTCGACTTCGTCGGAGGTGAGAGGCTCGATCTTCTCTGCCGAGGGCCATGGCTTCGCCCAGAACGCCAACAAGTACGGCTACATAGCTGTGCTTCCGGCCAACCCGGTGTCCAATCAGTCGACGGCACTGACCCCCGGCGGTCAGGTGGTGAGGATCCTGGACGAGCTCGAGGCGCAGGGCTATCCGATCGATCGCAGCCGCGTCTACGTGGTCGGCATGTCGGCGGGCGGAGTGGCTACTTCGGCCGCCGGTCTTGAGCAACCGGACGTGATAGCCGCTGTCGTCATGCACAGCTCATTAGCGGTGCTCAGCACCCAGCCGAGCGAGACTTTCCCCTTTTCCACCGCTTCTGACGGGTACGCGAAGGCTGCGGAGTACGGTATGCCGATGATGGCGATGGCCGGTGATCACGACTTCGACATGTTGCCGATCGTCGACCAGGGCGTGGTGGATGGACTCAACTTGTGGCTACAGGCCAACGGCTGCACTACTCAGGCGAGCCTACAGGCAGGTAGCACTGACGAAGCGGTCAAGGTCATCGGCGTCGAGGGCGATGAGACATGGACTGAGACCATCGACGGCGTCGTCCATCACGGGACAGAATGGTACGACGCGGACGGCGTCAAGAAGGTGGAACTCATCTGCGTGACCAACCTACCTCATTGGCCCAGCGGCAACTTCGTCGACCTGGCCTGGGAGTTTCTGAGCAAGTTCTCCAGGGACGCGGAGGGTAATCTGGTTGTTGCAGAATAAGGGTCGAGGATCCTTCGCTGGATGAAGAAGATCCTGTTCGATAGCGGCTGGGAGTACACGACTGAAGTCGGGTCGTTCCTGCGTCCGCCTGACGGCTGGCAGCCTGTCACGCTCCCTCACGACGCCGCTGCGTCCAGGCCGAGGGCGCACAGCAATCCCACCGGGTCGGCCGGGGGTTTCGCCTGGAGTGGACAGGCGGTCTATCGCAAGTCGTGCGACGCGCCGGCCAGCTGGAGCGACCGCCAAGTCATCCTGGAGTTCGAGGGCGTATATATGAACGCCACGGTCTCGGTCAACGGGAACGTCGCAGCTTTCCATCCGTACGGCTATACGAGCTTCTTGGTCGATGTATCCGCCTACCTGCTTGTGGGAGAGCGGAACGAGATCACGGTGATGGTCAACAACGACGCTCAACCAAATTCGCGTTGGTACAGCGGCACCGGTATCTACCGTCATGTCTGGCTACGGCAGGGCGCGGGCGTGCACATACGTCCGGGGGGCGTGTCCGTGAGCACACCCAAGGTGACTCCGGCTGTCTCGTCCGTGGTCGTCACGACCGAGATAGCCAACGTGACAGACGCGCCTGTGGAGGCGGTGTTGCGCACGACGGTCCTGGACGGGGCGGGCGACGAGGCCGCCACGAGCGAGATCCCGGCGCACATCGCTGCAGGGTCGACGGTGGACGCTTGTCAGGAGCTGATCGTGACCGACGCCAAGCTTTGGTCGGTGCACGCTCCGCATCTGTATGGACTGACGAGTGAGATCGTGGTGGACGGCCAGGTGATCGACTCAGAGCGAACCACCTTCGGAATTCGCTCTATATCGGTGGACGCGAAGCGTGGGTTACGGCTCAACGGCGAGACCGTCAAGTTGCGGGGCGGGTGCGTACATCACGACCACGGGCTCCTGGGGGCCGCCAGTTACGACAGGGCGGAAGAGCGCAAGGTCGAACTGCTGAAGGCCTCCGGCTTCAACGCTATCCGCTGTGCGCACAACCCTCCCGCTCCGGCTCTGTTGGACGCCTGCGACCGGCTGGGGATGCTGGTGATGGACGAGACTTTCGACTGTTGGCGCATGGGCAAGAATCCGCACGACTACCACCTGGTCTTCGAAGACTGGTGGCAGCGGGACACAGAGTCGACGGTCAAGCGTGACCGCAATCACCCGTCGGTGATCATGTGGTCCATCGGCAACGAAGTGCCCGAGCGCACCGGAGTCTCGGACGGGTATGAGTGGTGCAAGCGGCAGGCTGACTTCGTTCGGGCTCTGGACGCCACCAGGCCGATATCGGCGGCCCTGGCGACCCTCTTTGAGGAAGACGTGGCCGAGCACGCTTCGGGCGGAGGGTTCCCCGAGGACATGTTCGAGAGTCAGAACCGGGCCCCGTCAAGTACGCACGACGACCGTTGGGGCGGACTGACCGCGCCCTTCGTAGAACCCTTGGATGTGGCCGGATACAACTACATCTACAATCGCTACGAATACGACCAGGAGCGCTATCCCGATAGGGTCATCTGTGGTACCGAGACGCATCCATATCGAGCGTACGAGTCTTGGCATAAGACGGCTTGTCTGGCGAACGTGATCGGCGACTTCGTCTGGACTGCCATCGACTACGTGGGTGAGTCGGGGGTGGGTCGGGTGAGCTTCGGCGACGCGGCACCGCCCTTCTTCGCCCAGGATCAGTGGCCTCACCATCTGGCGAGTTGTGGCGACCTGGACATCTGTGGCTTCAAGCGCCCCCAGTCCTACTTCAGGGACATCCTCTGGGGCGTCCGGAGAGAGCCCTTCATCGGTGTGCTGGACCCCGGGCGCCATGGCGAGAAGGCCAGCTTCAGCCCCTGGGGGTGGCCGCCGGTCAGCGACACCTGGACCTTCCCCGGCTGGGAAGGCAAGCCGACCATGGTCGAGGTCTACTCCGCCGACGACGAGATAGAGTTGGTGTTGAATGGCGTGTCCCTTGGCCGCGGTCCGGCGGGCGCCGCCCAGAAGAACAAAGCGGTGTTCGAGGTCACGTACCAACCCGGGACACTGACCGCGGTCGGGTACAGTGGTGGAGAGGAGACAGCCAGGACGAAGCTGACCACCGCCGGTGAACCGTCCGCCCTTCGCCTGACGCCCGACCGTACCGAGATATGGAGCGGGCAAGGCGATCTCTGCTACATCACGGTGGAGGTGGTCGACGAGACTGGAGTGGTCGTCAGAGCAGCCGACGCAGAGGTTTCAGTCGAAGTCACAGGGGTAGGAGAACTCATTGCTCTGGGGACGGCAGACCCGTGCGCGGGTACCATGGTCGTCGGTGGGCCCTGCAAAGCATTCGAAGGTCGGTTGCTGGCAGTAGTCAAGGGTGGTGAGGAGTCGGGCGGTATCGAGGTTAGAGCCGATTCGCCCGGGCTGGCATCAGCCGCGGTGCATGTGTCAGTGACCGGGCCTCCAGAAGCGGCGGTTTCGTGAGAGAGTGAGTGGGCTTCGAGTTGACACCTGCTATAGGGCGCTCTACTTTGGTATATTGTCTAGACAATGGGATGCAGATCGCTTCTTGGCTGACAAGAAGAAGTCAGTGGTAACGGACGGGCAGGCGCGAGGCTGGGAGCGGGTCATAGAAGCTCTGGACACGGTCAACGCGGACAACTCAGACGAGCGACTCATAGTCGAGACCACAGGGCTGGTCAAGACCTTCGGTCCCACAGTTGCGGTGGATGACGTCGACATGCGCGTCTACCGTGGCCAGATTATGGGCTTGGTCGGTGAGAACGGCTCCGGCAAGTCCACCATCGGCTCCATCATCGCTGGTATGCAGCCTCCCACCCGGGGCGAGATGCACTTCAAGGGGCAGCGGCACAAGCCGACGACCATGATCGAGGCCGCCAAGATGGGCATAGGCATGATCGTCCAGGAGCAGGGCTACGTTCCGGGTATCTCGGTCGCTCAGAACATCTTCTTGGGAGAAGAGGACAAGTTTCGCAAGTCGCTTGGTCCCGTGCCTATCTTCATCAGCGCTGGCGCCATGAACAAGGCAGCCAAAGCAGCTCTTGAGGACATAGGGCTGCAGGGAGTCGATCCCTCGGCTCCGATCGATTCGCTCGATCTGCAAGATCGGAAGCTGGTAGAGATCGCCCGCGTCATGCACGACGATCCAGAGCTTCTGATTGTGGACGAGACCACCACGGCGCTGTCGCAACGGGGCCGAGAGATCATCTACGGCATCATGAAAAGGATGCGCCAAGAGAACAAGGCCGTGATCTTCATCTCCCACGATCTCGATGAGCTCATGGAGATCTGCGATACGTTGACCGTGCTTCGCGACGGCAAGCTTACTGCCACCCTGGACAAGGCCCATATGGTGGAGGACGAGATTAAGCGCCTCATGGTCGGCCGGGAGATGAAGGGTGACTACTACCGAGGCGACTACGAAGCCAGCCGCGAGTCGGAGGTCGTGCTCGAGGCCAATGGGGTGACCTCTGGTTCGGGTCTGTTGATGAACTTCTCGATGAAGGTCCACAAGGGTGAGATCTTGGGTATCGGTGGTCTGTCTCACTGTGGCATGCACGAGTTGGGCAAGGTGTTGTTCGGCGTAGAGAAGTTGCTGACCGGAGAGGTGCGGCATCTCCCCTGCGACACCAAGATCGACGATCCACGAGTAGCGGCGAGATGCGGCATGGGCTATGTGTCCAAGGATCGCGATCGAGAGGCCTTGGTCCTCACGGCCAGTATCCGGGACAACATCGTCTCGGCGGCTTTGGACAAGCTGCGGAACGCTTGCAGCTTGATCTGGCCGAAGGGGGAGAAGGAGTACGTAAACCGACAGATCGACAGTCTGAGCATCAAGTGTTCGTCCATGAACCAGAATGTCCAGTATCTCTCGGGTGGCAACAAGCAGAAGGTGGTCTTCGGTAAGTGGGTCGGACGTGACTGCGAGATATTGATCTTGGATTGTCCCACTCGCGGCGTTGACATAGGCGTGAAGGCGGCCATGTATCAGCTTATGGCCGAGATGAAGAAGCAAGGTAAGACCATCGTCATGATCTCCGAGGAACTCACGGAGCTGATAGGCATGAGCGATCGCTTGCTGGTGCTAAAGGATGGCAAGTTGGCCGGCGAGTTCGAACGCAGCCACGATCTCACTGAAAACCGCGTCATCGAGGTGATGGTCTAGGGTATGGATCTCAAGAAGCGACTACCTCTACTCAAGACTCTCGCTCCGTTCGCCGGACTCGTATTGCTGTTCGCTCTGTTCGCTGGGCTGACCAAGGGGGACAGTCTAGGCGTCTCGAACCTGCAGAGCCTCCTGAACCAGGTGATGGTGACCGCCTTGGTCGCCACGGGCGCGGTGTTCGTGTTCGGTAGCGGCAGCATCGACATGTCCATGGGAGCATGCGTTTCGCTCAGTGCCGTGCTGGGGGGCATGGTAGGTATCTCGACCGGCAATATCTGGGTGGTGTTGGTGGTGTGCGTGGGTTCGGCGCTGGCCCTCGGCCTGCTGAAGGGTCTGTTTGCCGCCTATGTTGAAGCGCCGAGTTTCATCATCACAATAGTCATGGGTATGGTCATCACGGCCGTTGTCTTGGTGGCGATGGGTGACAAAGCCAACTTGCTGCTCCCCAGCCCGGGGACCGAACCCAACACCATCCAATTGTTCGACTTCACGCGGATGACTGTGGTCAATGTGGCCACCTTGGGCAGCTTCTTCCTGCTGTGCTGGCTGCTCTTCTCTTTCGGCACACTGGGCAAGAGCGTCAAGATGACGGGGGGCAGCGTGGTGGTCGCCCGGCAGACCGGTCTCCCTATCAGGCGCACCGTGATCCTCTCCTATCTCCTGGGGGCATTGGGTATAGGGCTGGCCGCCTTCGTCCTGTTGATCCGCACCAGGACCGTGGGAGCCAGCACCGGAGCCTCACTGGGTACCGACGTTCTCGTCGCTTTGGTTCTGGGCGGGATGCCGCTTACCGGTGGGCCGCGGTCCAACATATACGCGGGCCTGATAGGGGCTGCCAGCATCACGGTGCTCACCAATGGGCTGACCATGATGGGGCTCCCCCTGGAGATCATCCAGACCTGCAGGGGAATCGTTTTTATAGTGGTGGTTTTCATCGCGAGCATGAGCTACCGGACCAAGTTGTTACCGAGGTAGAGGAAACATGACTTACAGGAGGGACGGGTCAATGAAGAAGGTAGGGATAGTACTGACGTGTCTGTTGGCGCTGGCCGTGGCGCTCGTCGTCGCTGGTTGCGGCGATGGAGCGGGCGGCACCGGAGTCCTCCCGGCTGGGGAGAAGTACCCGGCGGAGACTGTGAAGATCGGTGTCGTAGCCTTTGATCCATCGGCCGAGCAATTTCTGGCCATGAAGTCGTATTTCGACTATCTGGAGACCAAGATCAACCTCGATTTCACCTACTCCGAAGCCATCGGGAACGCTGAGGGCGAGCTGGCGTTCATCGAGTCATGCGCGGCAGCAGGATGCAAGGCCATCATCGGCTACTTCAATGTCGCTAGGGTTGCGTCCGTACAGCTGTGCATAGACAAGGGCATGTACTACATAGGCGTGGCCGAAGAGCCGACGGTATACGACGCGTTCAAGGACAACCCGATGTATCTGGGTGGCTGGTACAACGAGACTCAGAATTACGACGCGGGTTATGAAATGGGCAAGGCCCTCATCGACGCCGGCTGCACCAGGCTCGTCTACGTGTCCGGTGGTAGGGACTATGGCGTGCAGATGTTCATCGAGCGCTCCAACGGCTTCATGGACGCCATAGATGACGCCAAGACGGAAGGCAAGAATGTGGAACTGGTCGCCGACGTGGGTGGTTGGCCGGAACTCGGTACCTATAAGCCGGCTCAGGACGACGCCATTCAGCAGGGCTTCGACGGCCTAGGTTGCTCCTTTGGTGCGGCCACCTGGTACCAGGCGCTTCTGAACGCGGGCATGTCTGACAGTGTGAAGATCGCCGCGATCGACGCCTTCAGCGACCTCACCAAGAACGCCTGGAACAGTGGCCAGATGGTCTGCACACCCATCGAGACGACCAGCATGTTCGGCGCTGGGATACCACTGCTTCTCAACTCCCTCGCTGGCGATGGGGAGGTGGCGCGGGATAACGGCCAAGCGCCACGGCTCGAGATCAGCTGGTGGGTGATCACGACTACGGACGAATACAACGCACTTTCGGACATAGAGACCGGCGGGATCTGGTGCTGGAGCGCTGAGGATATTCTCTCGGTCGTCAAGGCGGTCAGCCCAGACGCGACCTTCCAGGACATCGCCGATCTGTATGCAGCGAACACGATCGAGGACATTGAGGCCAGAAGGGCGGCACAGGAAGCTGCTGCCGCGACTGCCGCAGAGTAGCAGAGACAAGAGTAGGACGACGGGGCTGTGACGGGCCCCCACGGGCCCGTCACAGCCCGCTCAGATGAGGCCATCAAGGTGAGGTCATGACAGCGAAGAGGTTGAAGAAGATAGGTCTGAACACGCTGGTCACTATCGGCGTGCCTTTGGCCGTCTACTTGTTGCTGAAAGGCATCATCGCCGCTTCCGGTCATTCTCCCGACTTCTTCTCGGGACAAGAGTGGAAGACTCTTGCGTACAACACCGTCTACTACGGTCTGATAGCACTGGCGGTGTCGTACAACCTGACCTCGGGCAGGTTCGACTTCTCGGTGGGTGCGACCATCATCCTCTCGGTCATAGTCGGCGGGACTATCGCCGACAAGGTGGGCGGGGGGCCGCTGGTCATGCTGCTGTTCATGATCATGACCGGAATCATCCTTGGCACCGCGAACGGCCTTATCTACGTGTTGCTGCGACTGCCGGCCATGGTGGTCTCGCTCGGAGTCGCCATGCTCTACGAGGCGATCGCGTACGGACTCAATGACTCCAAGGGCCTCCGTCTGATCGGCCGGGACGACCTGCTGGTCTTCGCGAAGTGGCCCAACAATGTGATCCTTATGCTCTGCGTGCTGGCGGTGCTGATCTATCTGCTGAACTTCACCAAGTTCGGATACAACACCAACTCGCTACGCACGGGCCAGAAGAACGCCGTCGACGTAGGTGTCAACGAGAAGCGCAACACGATCGCCTGCTACGTGATAGCCGGGGCATTGCTGGCGATGGCGGGTGCGGTCTACTTCTCCAACTTCGGGATAATGCAGCCCAAGACAGGTCTGGGCAGCCTGCCATTCATCATGGACGCGTTCCTGCCCATGTTCATCGGGGTATCGCTGGCCAAGTACTCCGACAAGAACATCGGCACCGTGGTCGGGGCCTTCATCCAGGCCTCCATCTACCAGGCCTTCATCGTCCTGGGCTTCTCGATATCAGTGCAGCAGGCCCTCACCGGGGCGATCGTGCTCCTGTTCCTGGTCTATCTCTCCAACAGCTACAAGATCGGCCTGTACAAGATGTTCCGGGTCAAGAAGCAGGCTGCGCTCAAGGATGAAGCAGGCCCGGACTGATCCTCGCCAGGCTGTTGGGGGCGACTGATTCCAGAGGATCGAAAGGCGAATCGCACAGTGACTCTCGTGGTGCCTGAACACGTCAAAGCTCTGATCTTCGACTGCGATGGGACGTTGGTCGATTCCATGCCTCTGCACATGGAAGCCTGGGAACAGGCGATCAAGCTCCAGGGCGGCGAGTGGGACTACGGGTTCTTCTTCTCGCAGAAGGGCAAGCGGGAAGAAGACATAGTTGCCGAGTACGACCGGCGGTTCGGTCGCGACCTTGACCCAGCGGGCACAGTCCAGAAGAAGCACGAGTACTTCCGCGCCCGCATCCAGGAACTCCAGCCTGTCACTCGTGTGGTGGATATCGCGCGCAGGTATCAGGGAGTGCTCCCCATGGCGGTCGCATCGGGCAGCACCAAGCAGACGGTGATGTTGGAGCTCGATACTTTGGGGCTGACGGGGCTCTTCGATTTGATCATCACTGCCGACGACGACGTGCGGGCCAAACCGTCGCCGGATATCTTTCTAGAGGCCGCCAGGCGGTTGGGGATCGGTCCCGAAAGCTGCCAGGTCTTCGAAGACGGCGACTTGGGTCTGGAGGCAGCACGCACTGCGGGCATGCTGGCCACCGACATCCGGCTGCGGCTGAGCGACATCCACCTACGCGACCCCTTCGTCCTACGCGAGCAGGACTGCTACTACCTCTACGGGACGCGCGGGGCGACCGTCTGGACCGAGGCCGAAGGCTTCGACTGCTACAGCAGCGATGACCTGGTCGCTTGGGAGGGGCCGCGCGAGATCTTCCGGCGGGACGCTGACTTCTGGGCCGACAGGTCTTTCTGGGCGCCGGAGTGCTTCGCATACGATGGCGCCTACTACTTGGTCGCCACGTTCGGCGCGGGGGACGGGCGCTTAGCGGTGCAGATACTCAAGGCCGGTTCACCGCTGGGGCCGTTCAAGCCCTGGAGCGACGGCCCGGTGACCCCCAAGGACTGGGAGTGCCTGGACGCCACTCTGTACTTTGACAGCGCGGAGACCCCGTATCTGGTCTTCAGTCGCTCCTTCCGCCAAGCAGGCGGCGGCTGTGTCTACGCGGTGGGATTGACGCCGGACCTTCGGGCGTCCCAGGGTGAAGTGTCGACCCTGTTCCGCGCTGCGGATGCGCCCTGGGTGAAGCCCTTTCCCTTCGCCAAGGAGTTCGGCGTAGATGGGGAGGTGTATCTGGCCGACGGGCCGTTTCTGTACAAGACACGCTCCGAGCAGTTGCTGCTACTCTGGTCGAGCTTCGGTGCCGGCGGCTACACAGTGGGCGTCGCGCGTTCCGCCGGTGGTGACATACAGGGTCCCTGGACGCACGAGCCAGAGCCCTTGTTCACGGGGGATGGTGGTCATTGCATGCTCTTCCGCTCGAAGGAAGGCAAGCTCCTGATGGCACTCCATGCACCCAACGAGAAAGACAGCGAGCGACCGCAGTTCGTCGAGTTGGCCGAAGCGGAAGACCGCCTTGTGCTGGTTGCGCCGACAGGTGGCGCGAAAGGAGAGCCTCGCTAGTGGAACTACGCGTCAATGGGTTGCCGGGTTGGGTGGTGACAGACGACTCCGAGCCGACCTTCAGCGTCAGGCTGGCGGCTGCTGAGCGAGTGGACACGCTGCGACTCACGGTGGTCGACAGTGAGGGTGGGCTTCTGTGGGATAGCGGCCCTCTGGCGTTCGAGAGCACGCACATCCGCTATGGCGGCTCCGCGCTCGTGCCCAAGACGAGCTACACGGTTCGAGGGGAGGGTCACCTGGACGGCCGGGTGGTGGCCGAGTGTCACGCCACCTTCGAGACAGGCTTCCTTGGAGGTGGCTGGGACGCAAGGTGGATCGAGCCCCAACAGGAGCCGGCTATCCGCGAGAAGGAGGTGGAGTTCTTCGAGCTTTTCACTCCGCATGAAGAAGACTTCGGTGGACACGTTCGCCTGCAGCCCTGCAGGGAGTTGAAGAGGTCGTTGCGATGCGAAGGCCGGCCAAAGAAGGCTCGCCTTTACGCGACCGCGCATGGAGTCTATGAGCTGCTCGTGAACGGACAGAAAGCCGGACCCAACCTGCTCGCCCCCGAGACTTCCACTTATCGCAGTAGGCTCTACTACCAGACCTACGACGTGACGGCGCTGCTGCACGAGGGCGAGAACGAGATCTCTGCTACGCTCGCCGACGGCTGGTGGATAGGGCGCATAGGCCTGTCGGGAGACAGCTGCCAGTACGGCGACCGGCTGGGCTTCTTGATGCAACTGGAATGGGCGGACGGCGCCGGGGGCGTACAGACGCTCTGCTCGGACGCGTCCTTCAAGAGTCGCCGCTCGTACATCGACTACGCCGACCTGTTCATAGGTGAGCGTCACGACTACTCGGCTTCAAGTGAGCCCTGGGGTCCCGTATCGGTGGTCGACCACCCGATGGACAACCTGCTGGCCCAGCCTACGGCGCCGGTGGTGGAATGGGAGAGGCTCGATGCAGTGAGGGTGTTCGAATCGCCCGGCGGGGAGCTCATAGCCGACTTCGGCAAGTGTATGGCAGGTGTCGTAGAGATCACGGTCCGGGCGCCTCAGGGTACGGAAGTCGTGCTGGACTTCTCGGAAGTGCTGGACGAGGCTGGTGACTTCTACCGCAACATAATGGGGCGCAACAAGGATCAGCGCGACGTCTTTGTGTGCGCAGCCGACGAGACCATTTTCCATCCGCGGTTCACCTACCACGGGTTCCGCTACGTGCGGATCGCGGGGGTAGGGCGCGAGAATGTGGTCAGCGTGCGCGCCTGTGCCCTGGGCACGTATCTTGAGAGTACCGGACACTTCGCTTGTTCGGACGAGAGGCTGAACGCGCTGCAGCGGAACATCCGCCAGAGCGAGCGCAGCAATATGCTCTCTGTGCCCACCGACTGCCCTCAGCGCGAGAAGATGGGTTGGACCGGCGACATCCTGGTGTTTGCCAGGACGGGTTGCTTCAACTACGACCTCCACAACTTCCTTGCCGGCTGGTTGGGCAACGTGCGCGCGGAGCAGTGCGAGAACGGCGAGGTCCCCAACGTGGTGCCCACCTATCCGGCGCAAGACCGGATGGAACGGGCGATGAAGGGTTGGAACACTTCGGCCGCTTGGGGCGACGCCTGCGTGCTCGTGCCCCACGATCTCTGCCAGGTGTACGGAGACAAGCGCGTCCTGCGAGACAACCTGGCCATGATGGAAGGTTGGCTGGAGTTCGTCGCGGGAGTCGCCGCGGAGAAGCCGGAGGGCTTCGAACGCATGACGCCCGCTCAGCAGGCCCGCAATCAGTATCTATGGAACAAGGGTCAACACTTCGGCGACTGGCTGACCCCCAGCTTCGCCGGGACGCATGGCGGGGTGATGGCCGGCATGGTCGCCACGCGTGAAGTGGTGGCCAGTTGTCAGTACGCGATCACCGTGCGCACCTTCCTTGGTGTTCTAGATGCCTTGCTGGAAGCGGGGCCCGACGAGCAGTTGTCGCGCAAGCGGGCTCAGTTCGCGGACCTACTATCGAAGATCAAGCAGGCCGTCCGTGAGGAGTATGTCTCGGAAGAGGGCGTGGTGAGTGGCGACCTGATGGGTCTGGATGTCATGGTCCTGCAGGCGGGCGTCGTGGAAGGGGAGTTGGCGGAGCGGGTGGCTGCACGCCTGGCGAGAGCGATCGAGCAGAACGGCTACCGGCTGAACACAGGCTTCGTTTCGACGCCGCATCTGTTGGACGTGCTGAGTGAGTACGGGCTCAAGGATGTCGCCTATCGGCTGCTCTTTCAGACCGACAGCCCGTCTTGGCTCTCCATGGTCGAGAAGGGCGCTACCAGCATCTGGGAGAACTGGGAGGCCATCACGCCGGACGGTAAGGTCACCCAATCCTCTTTCAATCACTACGCCCTCGGGAGCGTCGGCGACTGGATCTACAGGAACATCGGCGGCATACGCCTGGGCGAGGCGGGATACCGGCGTATCGTGTTCAGCCCTGACGTCCACTGCGGTCTCGACTGGGCCGAGTGTTCTGTCGTGACACCCTATGGGGAGGCCTCCTGTGCGTGGCGACGCGAGGCCGGCGGTGTCTCGCTTGAGATCACAGTGCCGGCGCAGGTAAGCGCCCTGCTTCGCCTGGAGGACGAGACCCGCGAACTGCACGCGGGGGCGCAACACTTGTTCGTGGAGGCGCCTCGATAGTCCGCTGTTCGCCTGAAGGATGACGGTCAAGCAGCGGGGGCGGGCGGCTGTCGCCGCCCGCCCCCGCTCTGTCGGTCGGGGTGTCCAGCCGCTACTCGGTATAGGTGACGCTACCGTCCGCGTTGCGGGTGAAGTGCTTGAAGAATTCCCACTGCAACCACGAAGTGGCGCCGATGGTCTCGTGCGACAGGTTGGTCACCGCGCAGTAGACGGTGTAGACGATGCCGTCGGCGCTCGCGTACGAACTCACTTGGTAGACGTTGGTGCCGTCGTACCTGGAGATCTCTTCGTAGCTGTCGGGCGTGTAGCCCCAGACGGGGTCTGTGTAGGTTGTCTTATCCAGCGGGTCGACTGCGGGGTCGGGTGTGCCACCATTGTTGGTCAGCGACAGCTGCACGTTGGTAGCGCCGAGGGACCTGGGAGACTTGGGAGGGGCGAGTGGGTCGGTGAGACCGGAGACCGCGAAGACCGGGCCGACGACGCCACCGGTGTCCATCGGGCCGGCGGGATTACAGGGACCGAAACCCGCGAAACTGGTCGGGTACTCCTTGGCCAAGTCGGTGGTCATCCTGGAGCCCATGGAAAAGCCTGAGGCGTAGACCCTGGTGGGGTCGATATTGAGGTCTCTCGTCGGTGAGCAGGTAGTCCAACAAGGCCTTCATGTCGGTGGGTGTGGCGGGGTTGATGGCCTTGCCTGTCTCGTCGGTGACGCCTGAGTGCTGCACCGAGATGACCACGAGGTTCTCCTCCAGAGCCACGCGTAGCCAGTCAGAGGTCTGGGCTATGTATAGAGCGGAGTTATCACCGCCGTGGAACAGCATCAGCGCCGGGCGCGGGGCCTCTCCCTTGTCTGTCGGCGCCCAGGTGAAGTAGGTGTACTTGTAGTCGTTGCCGGTCTCGGGGATGGCAGTCCACAGGTTCTCGGCGTAGTCCAGCCCGGCTTCTTCGTAGTCGGTGATGTACTTGGTCATCAGAAAGATGCCGTAGGTGCCGGGCGTACATTCGGTCCTCTGCCACTCGGACATGAGCTCCCAGGCCTCGTAGGCTAGCGTCGGAGTTATGCCGCCCTTGGCTTCCTTGGAGGTGGTGGGGTAGTCCGCGCCGTTGATGGCTTCGAACGAGGCCGCGACACCGTCGCCGGCGTTGACCAGATAGGCGGGGACAGGGTTGGGCTCTTCGCCCGGGTCGGCAGGTTCACTGACGTTGAAGAGAGCCATGCCGGCGGCCAGGTGGTTGAAGGTGATCTTGCCGCCGTCTTCGTATTCAAGGACGTAGGGCAGTCGTTTGGTGGCGTACTTGGCGATATAGTCCGCGCCGGCACCATCGGCGTAGATGTAGTTGCGGAAGCGGCTGCCCGCATACATGGTGCCTGAGTCACTGGTCACCGAGCCGCCTTCGGCATCTATCACTCCACCCCGGATGAAACCGAGATCGCTGAACTGGGCCTTGGCCGAGTTCAAGATCCCCAGGTCGGCCTCGGTGTAGCCCGCCGAGTCGATAGGTGTGAACACTACGCCATAGGTCCTGTTGACTTCCAGGATGTCCTTGATGCCCGTCGTGACAAGGTAGTCGAGGGCCCCATCCGCGTCCGCGACGGTCTCGTCGGGGAAGACGAAGGTGATGGGCATCACCGTACCGGCGAAGTAGGGATCGGTGGGGAGATACAGATAGCAGGTGGCCGAACCGGCTTCGGCTGTGAACTCGAGTTGTTCTATCGTGCCGGTCTCTGTGGGGGGCAACGGCGACGCCTGTTCACCACATCCGATCACCGACGCAAGCAGCAGCATCGTCAGAAGCAGCATCACGAGCACAGATGCCGCACCAACGGCCTTTCTGGGGCACCTCTTCATGGGCCCTTCCCTCCTGTAGATAGTCCGTAGAGCAACGCTTCTCGGTCGATGATAGGATGCTAGAAGGACGTTTGTCAACGAGTCGGACTCATATTACGAATCGTGTAGTGTGATCTGTGAGCGAAGAGTGCAGGTGGCCATGTTCTCGGAAAGCTATAGTCATTGGACAGCGCAGGAACGGACCGTCTTTATCACCATCCTGGGTGGCAGGCAGTACATGTACTTGCTGGAGGGGGACAGGCAGGCTCTGCTAGTGGACACGGGGTGGGGCTGCGGCGATCTACGACGATACGTCGAAAGGCTCACGGACAAGCCGGTCATCGTCGTAAACACTCACGGACACTTGGACCACGCCGGTGGGAACGGCTGGTGGCCGGTGGTATATATGCACGCGGACGCGGCGGCGGATGCCGACCACCTGCCACCCATGCCCGAGCGACGTGAGCTTCCCTATCCTGGGTACGAGAAGGTCTTTGTCGAAGATGGCTTTGTCTTCGAGCTGGGCGGTCGCGAGGTGGAGGTAATAGCGATACCCGCGCACGCCGCCGGCAGCATCGCTCTGCTGGACAGCGAGACGCACATGTTGTTCTGTGGGGACGAGATCGAGTCTGGGCAGGTACTCATGTTCGATCACGACAACAACGATCAGGCGATGTTGATGCGCAAGGTGCAGGGCCACTTGGACAACATGCTCAAGCTACACAGCAGGCGAGACGAGTTCACATCGCTCTGCCCGGCACACAACGGTGCGCCCATAGCCTGCTCGCACATAGACGACTTCATCGCGCTCGATCGAGCGATGCTGAGCGGAGAGCAGCAGGTCGAGCCGAGACTCAACCACTGGTATCTGAGCCGACTGCCGTTCGCCGGGGAACTACGCCGGGCCAGACACGGCAAGGCCTCGGTCATCTACAGGCAGGCAAAGGAGGTGAGCAGATGACCAGCCGGCTACAGAGTCTTCCGTTTTCTCTCGACCAAGCGGGCGTCGACTGGGTGGAAAGCACACTCGACGGCATGTCTCTGGAGGACAAGATGGGACAGGTGTTCTGTCTTGTCTCGTACGGGCTAGACAAGCAGGCCTCGCAGCACGCGGCGCAAGTCTTCAAGGCGGGCACGGTCATGTGCAGGCCCGGATCTGTACGAGGAGGTCTTGGGGACAGTCGAGATGCTGCAGACGTACAGCGACATCCCCATTCTAGTGTCTGCCAATCTAGAAGCGGGCGCGGACGGCGTGTGCTTCACCCACGGGACCCGCATCGGCAGTCCGATGGCCATCGCAGCCACCGGAGATGTGCAGCTGGCCTATCGTCTCGGGGTAGCCTGCGGGCGCGAGGCCGGGGCTCTGGGTGTCAACTGGGCTTTCTCGCCGGTGGCCGATATCGATATGAACTTCCGGAACCCCATCACCAACACCAGGACCTTCGGCGCCGATTCCGAGCGCGTGGCGAAGTGCGCTGTCGCGTACATCAAGGGAGTCCAGGAGGCGGGCTTGGCGGCCACCGCGAAGCATTTCCCTGGGGATGGGGTGGACGAGCGCGACCAGCACTTGGTGACGACGGTCAATGACCTGAGCTGTGAGGACTGGGACGCCACCTACGGCCGCATCTATAGAGCCTGCATCGACGCGGGCGTGTTGGCCATCATGGTGGGGCACATCGCCATGCCGGCCTACTCGCGCAAGCTCCGCCCGGGCATCCGCGACGAGGACATCATGCCGGCCTCGCTGGCCCCCGAGATAGCGACCACCCTGCTGAGGGAGAAACTGGGTTTCAACGGGGTGGTGGCTACAGATGCGACCGTCATGGCAGGCATGATGATGGCCATGGATCGCGCCCAAGCGGTGCCGCGAGCTATCGCGGCGGGCTGCGACGTCTTTCTCTTTACGCGCAACCTGCAGGAAGATCTGGGGTTCATGCGCGCGGGAGTCGAGGAGGGGGTGCTCACCGAAGAGCGTTTGACGGAGGCGGCGCGAAACGTGCTCGCACTCAAGGCAGCCCTGGGGCTCCATGAGAAGAAGGTCGCCGGCAAGTTGACCCCCTCCGTGGAGGACGCCGGCCTCGCTCTGGGCACCGACGAGCACCGGGCTTGGGCCAGGGACTGCGCCGACAGGTCTATCACCCTGGTGAAGGAAGAAGAGGGTGTGCTGCCGCTGGATCCTCAAAGGTCGAAGCGCATCCTGGTCTACGCCATCGAGAACGACACCGACTACTTTGGTTTCCACAAGGAGCGGGTCAAGGGCTCCACCGTAGCCGAGAAGTTGGGGGCGCTGCTCAAGGTCGAGGGCTTCGAGGTCGAGTACTTCACGGTGCCGGACAAACCCGAGGGCAAGATGGTGCCTTATGCGGACTACGTGGAGACGTATGACCTCATGTTGTATGTGGCCAACCTGGAGACCAAGAGCAATCAGACCACCGTGCGGATACAGTGGTCGCCGCCCATGGGAGCCGATGTCCCCATCTTCGTGACCAAGGTCCCCACGATCTTCGTCTCTGTGGCCAACCCCTATCACCTGCTGGACGCGCCCAGGGTCAAGACCTACATCAACACCTATGGCGCTTCTGACCCGGTGATCGAAGTACTGGTCGACAAGCTGATGGGCCGTTCGCCCTTCAAGGGCATCAGCCCCGTGGACGCGTTCTGCGGGAAGTGGGACGCGAGACTCTAAACATGGCTACCCAGGCTGTCATATTCGATTTGGACGGCGTCATCGTGTTCACGGACGCGATGCATTACCAAGCCTGGAAGTCCATCGCGGATGATGAAGGCATATTCTTCGACCAAGAGATCAACCATCGGCTACGGGGTGTCTCGCGGATGGAGAGCCTGGACATCATTCTTGAGCGCGCTCCTCGCGAGTACAGCGAGGCGGAGAAGCTTGACCTCGCCGAGACCAAGAACGCTCGCTATGTGGAGTTGCTGAGGACTTTAGGACCGGAGGCTGTGTCGCCCGAAGTGCTGCGCGTGTTGAATGAGTTGCGGGAGCGGGGCATCAAGATCGCCATCGGCTCCTCCAGCAGGAACACTCCGCTGATACTGAGCCAGATCGGTTTAGAGGACGCGTTCGATGCGGTGGCCGATGGCAACGATATCGAACGGACCAAGCCTGCGCCCGATGTCTTCCTGGTGGCGGCCAAGCGGCTTGGGGTGGAGCCAGGGGTGTGTCTGGTTGTGGAAGACGCAGAGGCCGGTATCATGGCTGCCAAGGCCGCGGGGATGCAGGCGGCGGCCATAGGCCACGCCACGGCCAGTCCTCAGGCGGACTACAGGCTGGCGGAGATCGGCGATCTGCTTGATATCGTGATGGAGCATGAGACCGAATAGGGGGGAGTCATCACCCAGGCGTTGACCATATCTGCTCTTGAGAGGGTCACAGGAGTGCCTCGGAGCACCGTCCACTTCTACATCCGGCAGGGACTCTTGCCCCAGCCGGCCAAGACGGCGGCCAGCCGCTCTCTGTACTCCGAAGACCATGTGCAGATATTGGAGAAGATCGGTGAGCTCAAGAGAGCCGGCCGGTCGCTTGCCGAGATGAAGCGCGAGTTGGAGCATGAGCTTGATAGGGCCGAGCGCAACGGCGTCGATATCGCTGCACATGAGTACGGGCGCACCCATGAGGCCATACTGCGTGTCGCCACCCAGGAGTTCATGGCCAGGGGCTACAAACGGGTGCATGTCGCGGCTGTCATCAAGAAAGCGGGGGTGACCGCCCATGTCTTCTATGCGCACTTCCCCAGCAAGCGGCGGCTGCTCATAGAATGCTTTAGCACTCTGATCAAATGGAACGTGGCCGACCGGGTCCCTGATCTGGCCAAGATATCCGATTTTGGAGAGCGACTCCTCTGCAACCTGGTGGGTGACCTGCGTGTGCAGGAACTCGGAGCGGAGGTGCTTTCAGTAGTCCAATCGGAAGGCGCACAGACGACCAGTGACCTCCACGGACCGGTGGAAGAGGCGTACAAGCTGATAGTGGGTCCGATGCGGGAAGACCTGGCGGCGATGCGGGGGACGGCGTCCTCGGAGCCGGCGGTGCCGGACGAGTTGGTGGTCTACAGTCTTTTGGGGGCTATGGATAGCACCCAGATGCGGGCCTCGTGGGACGAGAAGTACGGGCGCGCAGACG
Organism: uncultured Actinomycetes bacterium; assembly: GCA_963814365.1. Classification (GTDB taxonomy): domain Bacteria; phylum Actinomycetota; class Thermoleophilia; order RBG-16-64-13; family RBG-16-64-13; genus RBG-16-64-13. The sequence goes on from CAWFCL010000004.1 coordinate 52,751, forward strand.
TTCTGCGGACGCATCTTTGGCTGTACTTGGCGATCTGGGCGGCTATGAGCGGCGAGGTGGACATCGACTCGAGACTGGCTCGCTACGAAGGCCTCATTCAGAGTCTCGCCTCACGAGAACTGGACGCTCCCGCGGTGCCGGAGGAGTGAAGCGCTAGGAGACCGGCAGCAAGACTGTCGCTCGCTCGATGCCCCCCGATTCGTACTGGCGGACTACCGAAAGAGCCGCCTCAGCCCCTTGCCCTGCGTCGGCCAGTGCCACGATGGACCCGCCGAACCCGCCTCCCGTGAGCCTCGCGCAGCGGACGGCCGGCTCGGCGGCGGCCAGCGAGACCAGCAGGTCAACTTGCGGCACCGATATCTGGAAGTCATCGCGCATAGAGGCGTGAGAGGCGGACAGTGCGGCCGCCACCGTGGCCAGGTCGCCGCGGCGTAGCGCGGCGACCGTCTCAAGCACCCGCGTGTTCTCTGTGATGATGTGGCGCGCGCGGCGGTCCAGGGGTTCCGGTAACTGCGCGGCCTGCAACATGGCCAGGTCGGCATCGCGGAGTTGAGGGACGCCAAGGAGGTCGGCGGCGCGGCGGCATTCGTTGCGCCGCCGCGCGTAGTCACCGCCCACGTTGCTGTGCCGGACTCCCGAGTCGATGACCACGACCTCCACCGAGTCCGGGAGTGGTATGGACTCCGTGACCAGGGTGCGCGTGTCCAAGAAGAGCGCTTCGCCCTGTCTACCCAAGCTGGAGGTCATCTGATCCATCAGACCCACAGGCGCTCCCACATGCTCGTTCTCGGCCTTCTGACCTAGACGGGCCAGGAGCACGTCGTCGATGTCCAGATGGAATTCGGCGCGCAGCGCCCTGAGTACGGAGACCTCCAGGGCGGCGCTGGACGAGAGGCCGCTACCGAGCGGTACATCTGACTCCAGGCGTAGGTCGAAACCCTCCACGTGGTGCCCCTTCTCCCGAAGGGCTCGGGTGAGGCCCTGCACGTAGTCGATCCAACTGCCCGTGCGCCGTTCTTCTCCCAGCGCGTAACTCTGGGTCTCGCCCAGTTCCGCGCTCACGACGGTCACTAGTCGATCCGAACGCCTCGCCAACTCGGCTCGTGTCTTCTGGGGTATGGGCATCGGCAGGACGAAGCCCTCGTTGTAGTCGGTGTGCTCGCCTATGAGGTTGACGCGCCCGGGGGCTTCCGCCACCGTGGTAGGTGGCCGTCCGTACAGCGCTTCGAACGCAGAGGATGGCAGCGGCCGATCCATCTCAGGCGAAGTCGATCTCCACGGATCGCAACTCCGCGGCTTTCTCCTCGGGTAGCGTGTCCGCGGTGAACGCGCCTGCCCCGGTCTCACTACCGGCAAGGTATTTCAGCCGATCCTTCATGCGGAGGTATGGGTAGATCTGCACGTGGGCGTGCGCTTCAGGGTGAGGGAGGCCGTCCGTCGGCGCTTGGTGGAAGGCCATGATGAGGGGCATCGGTCGCCCGAACAGGCCGTCGAGTTTGAGCAACACTGTCTTCAGGGCTCTTGCCAGGTCGAGACGCTCTTCGCCAGAGAGTCCCGCCAGGAAGGGCACCTCGCTCTTGGGCACCAACCAGACCTCATAAGCGAAGCGGGCGCACACGGGGATATAGGCTAGGCAGTGCGGCCCCTCGTAGATGAGGCGTGCGCCATCTTCTTGTTCGAGCCGCGTGTGCTCAGCTAGGAGCTCCTTGCCGTTCTGGGCATAGAAGTCTTGCTGACAGGCGAGTTCCTTGGCCATGATCGGAGGCACAAACGGGTACGCGTAGATCTGTCCGTGAGGATGGTTGAGAGTCACCCCGATCTCTACGCCGCGATTCTCGAAGGGGAAGACGTACTGGATATCGTCCCGCTTGCCGAGTTCGGTCGTGCGCTCGGCCCAGACGTCTACCAGAAGGGCGACGTGATCCAAAGGGAGCGCGCCGAGCGAAGTGGCCGGGTCTTGGGCGTAGACCACGACTTCGCAGGTGCCTCGTGCTGGCGCCGTCGGCACCAGGTTGAGTGGCGGGTCGGGCGCGTCTGCCGCGAATGCTGGGAAGAGGTTCTCGAACACGGCCACGTCATAGTCGCCTTGCGGCAACTCCGTAGGGTTTTCCGGATCGGTAGTCGGGGCCAGGGGGTTGTAGCCGGGCGGGGGCAAGAAGGTGCGGCCCTGCCGGTGACTGGCGTAGGTGATCCATTCACCGCGCAGAGGATGCCAGCGCAGGTGTGGCCCGGGGCCTGTCCGCTCGGTCTTGGGGCTCGGCGCAACTAGGTCTTGGCTGACAGGTGAGCGCGAGTAGAGGACTAGTCTCCGTCCGTCTGGCTTGCGCATCTCGACTCGATACACCAGCACCTCCGCTCGAAGGGTCTGAGGGCGTTGGGCCCATGAACACCATGATATACGCCTTGAGCGGCCAAGGATATCAGAAGCGACACTTGATAATCGCGAATGTCAATCTTGATACTTGACAAGGCGACACCTCTCCCTATAGGATGTCACTCACCACTGCAGGTTGGGTGGTTGTTGTCGTTCCTGGTTAGCACCGGACCTTTAGGGGGTGCGTGTGGCCGAATGGATGCAGCTTCTGGTGACTGGTATCACCACCGGTAGCGTCTACGCACTCATCGCCCTAGGCTACGTGACCATCTACCGCACTTCCCGCATCGTGAATCTGGCCCAAGGGGCCTTCGTCATGTTCGGAGCCTTCTTCACCTACTCGTTCCTGGATGAGGTCGGCCTGCCCTATTGGCTTTCCGCCATCCTTGGCCTCGTGTGTGTGGTGGTCCTAAGTCTGATCATGTACGTGCTCGTACTCAAACCTCTGGTCAAGATATCCCTGGTGTCGATCATCCTGGCCACCATCGGTCTCAGCATCCTGTTCGAGAACCTGGCCCTGTTGAAGTGGGGTGGGTATCCCAAGGCCATCCCGGCGTTCACGGGTGATGCAGTGGTGCGTATTGGCGGGGCGGCCGTGTTCCGTCAGAGCTTCTGGGTGATCGGCCTGATGGTGGTGGTGCTGGTGGGGCTGTACCTACTGACCAACTTCACGCGCATCGGCAAGCAGATGAAGGCTACAGCAGCCGATCCGGGGGCAGCCAGCCTGTCGGGCGTGGCCACGGGACGGATGATCCTACTCGCCTTCGCCATCTCGGCGCTGATCGGCGCCCTGGGTGGCATCGCTATCAACCCGATCAGCAACACCATGAACGTGTCCGGAGGCGCCTACGCCCTGTGGGGCTTCGTGGCGGCCGTACTGGGTGGCTGGGGGTCGACCGCCGGCGCTGTGGTGGGCGGGCTCGCTTTGGGCATCATCCAGAACCTATCTCTGGGCTTCGTGCCTGCCGGAAATGAAGACGCTATAGCTTACGCCGTACTGATCCTCTTCTTGTACTTCCGACCGACTGGGATCCTTGGTGTCCCCTCCAGCGAGGGCGAAGAGTGATGATGTCGCTTCTCCATCGTTTCTCGTGGCAGCGTCACGGAGGCACAGCGCTCAAGGCGTTGATGGTCGTGGTCCTGCTGGTGTGGCCCTTGATATTCGACAACGGGTTGCACATGCGCATCATGACCAATGCTGGACTCTACGCCATCATGACCATCGGTGTGGTCATTGTGCTGGGTCAGGCGGGTCAGCTCTCGTTCGGACACATCGCCTTCTACGGGATCGGCGCGTACATGACCGGCGTGCTCGCTATCAAGACGTCCATCCCGACGCCCGTGTGTCTGATCATCGGGGCGCTGGCCGCCGGACTGGTAGCTCTGATAGTGGGTCGTCCGGTGTTGAAGCTCCGCTACTTCTACCTGGCGCTAGCCACGATAGGACTCATCCAGATCTTCCTGACCTTGGTCAACGTCACGCTGCGCGACCTGACGGGAGGGGACATCGGTATCGCCCCCATTCCCAAGTTCGATCTGTTCGGACTCAAGTTCAGCAGTGCGATGCAGAAGTACTACCTGGTCTGGGTGATAGCCATTATCGTCCTCTTGTTCATCTCTCGCGCCCTCAAGTACCGCATGGGCCGGGCTTTCCGAGCAATAGCCACAAGCGAGATAGCCGCTTCGTCACTGGGGATGCGCACAGCCAATTGGAAGTTGCACGGTTTCGTGACCAGTGGTGTCATCTGCGGTCTGGCCGGTGGGCTGTTCGCCCTGACGGCTGGGGCAGTCAACCCCGGGGCTTTCCTGTTCCTGATGGCCGTCCTTCCCATAGTCATGATGCTGATAGGGGGCGGGTCGGCCTGGGGCGGCGTGATAGGCGCCGTGATCATCATCTATGTCAAGGACTGGCTGCCTGGCGAGATCCCCAGCATCGGGCAATACAGCGGCGTCCTCTACTCGGTGATCATGATCCTGCTGCTCATGTTCTTCCCTGCTGGTCTGCTGCTTCGCCCGGAGCAGAGGGCGTGGCTCAAGGCTATGTTCCGCAAGGAGAGCCTGCAAGAACCGGCGGAGTGTTTGGCGGCCGCCGAAGACGGCGAACGCGTGGGTCAGTGCACTACCACAGTGGGGCTGCCCAGCGCGGTCGCACTGGACGCCGAGTATGTAGCCACGGCGGTGTCCCCTGCAGAGGCGGTCAAGGGTAGAGCGATGCCGGTGACCGACGGGGAAGCGCTCTTGGAGGCGCAGGATGTGGCGGTGAGCTTTGGTGGCCTGAGGGCTGTGGATGAAGTGACACTGAGGGTGCCCGAGGGCGGGGTGGTAGCCCTCATAGGCCCCAACGGGGCAGGCAAGACCACCTTCTTCAATGCGGTCAGCCGTCTGCAGAAACTGAGCGAAGGCACGGTGCAGTTCGCGGGTATCGACGTCACCAAGAAGTCGACGGCCAACACCGCTCGCTTGGGCATGGCCCGCACCTTCCAGAATCTCCGCATCTTCCCCAACATGAGTGTCCTTGAGAACGTGTTGGTGGGCTGCCACCGTCATGAGAAGACCGGCCTGTGGGCGGGTGGACTGGGCCTTCCGCACCAGCGCAAAGAGGAGAAGAGATCTAGGGAGAGGGCAATGCGCGCTCTCGCTACTCTGGGGATGGAGGCGGTAGCCCCTCTACCTGCCGCCAGTCTGCCCTATGGATCTCAGCGTCTGGTAGAGATCGCTCGGGCGTTGGCCTCCGAACCCCGGCTGCTACTTCTGGACGAACCTGCCGCAGGTATGAACACGGCAGAACGGGCCCATCTGGTGGAGCAGATCGGTCGCATCAGAGACTCGGGGATCACAGTGTTCTTGGTCGAGCACGATATCGAGTTGGTGATGGGCATCTCGGATTATGTGTATGTGCTCGACTACGGCAAGCTGATCTGCGAGGGCAAGCCGGAGCTGGTCCAGAAGGATCAGGCGGTCGTCGAAGCCTACCTGGGAGTCAAGGACCATCGAGGCCGCGATCTGTGCCAGACCCGCGATCTTGCCACCGGTGAATGCCCCGCGCCGGAGGACCTACTGGTGGTGGAGGATCTTGCCACCTCCTATGGCGCGATCAAGGCTCTGCACGGCGTCTCGTTCACGGTCCCCAAGGGAGAGGTGCTGGCCGTCCTGGGAGCCAATGGCGCGGGCAAGACCACCCTTCTGCACACCGTCTCTGGCCTCCTGAGGCCGAATGGGGGTCGGGTGGTCTACAAGGGCGAAGACATAACCAAGGTCGCTCCCGAGAAGATCGCCGCCGCGGGTATTCGCCAGGTACCGGAGGGCAGGCGGTTGTTCGCGGACCTTTCGGTGGAAGACAATCTGGTAGTGGGTAGTTCTGGAAGACGCGACTGGCGCAAGAATCTAGAAGACGACATCGCCTATGTCTATGAACTCTTCCCGGTATTGGGCGAGCGACGCAAGCAGGCGGCCGGCACGCTTTCCGGGGGTGAGCGGCAGATGTTGGCCATCGGCCGGGCCTTGGTGGGCAAGCCGGAACTCCTGGTGCTGGACGAACCTTCTATGGGTCTTGCTCCCCTGGTGGTGGAGCGCATCTTCGAGACGCTCGCCGAACTGAACAAGAGCGGACTCACCATGCTGATGGTGGAGCAGAGCGCGGAGATGGCGCTCTCGTTGGCTCACCGGGGCGTTGTTCTTCAGACAGGTAGCGTGGTGGTATCTGGACTCTCTGAGGATCTAAAGAGGGACGATCGCGTTCAAGCAGGCTATCTAGGTGCAAGCCGGGGTTGACACGCGTTGTCGAGGGGTATCGCAAGTAGGCAGGTCATGCATCCGGACGATGAGACAGGAGAGGGAGGAACCATGAAGAGAAGGTACATGTTCGCAGGGCTCCTTATCGTACTGCTGGTGATGGCCGTGGTGGCCACCGCCTGCGGCGGCGAGGACACAACCGGTGGCAGCACGGAATCTTCCGAGCCGGCAGCAGGAGAACCCATCAAGATCGGCATGGTCACCAGCCTTACCGGCAATAGCGCGGCCCCGGGCGTCTCGATCCAGAACGGCGCCAAATATCAGGTGGAGTACATCAACTCGACCGGTGGCATCAATGGCCGCCCGGTGGAACTGCTGATCGAAGATGACAAGTCTGAGGTCACCTCGATGACCGCGGCCATGACCAAGCTCATCGAAGAGGATGGTATCGAGTACTTCGTCGGTCCGTTCATCCAGTACGGACAGGAGGCCGGTCGTCAGATCTGCGAAGACGCTGAGATCCCGATGGTAGGCGCTGGCCCCGTGAGTCTGGAGCAGTTGGCCGCCGACACTCAGTACAAGTGGAGCGTGATGATGTCCGCGGGCCCGGCGACCCAGGCCGACGCTCTGGCGGAGATGATCAAGGCCCATGGATACACCAATATCCTTGCTATCGCCGACACCCTGGCTATCCACCAGGAGACCTTGGTCAAGCTGCAGGAGATGAGTGCTACCGAGGGTTACGAGATCACGGTGCTGCCCGACACCTTTGGACTGGTGCTGGCTGATCCGCAGTCCATCCTTAACAAGATCATGGAGGGTTACAACAGTACGAATCCGGATGCCATCTTCACGCTGTCGAACCCGGTAGCCCAGCCTGCCATCTACCAAGGTCTACGGACCCTGGGGGCCACTGTGCCCATCCACGGATCACCGGCGGCCGCCCACCCATCGATCATGGCAAAGGGAGCCGCGGCAGTCGAAGGTCTCTACGTCATGGACTCCGGCGGTCTGGTGAATCCGCAAGTGCTACCTGACGACTGGGCGCCCAAGGCCTTCCAGGTCGACTTCTATGATCGCTACCACGAGTTCTACGGCTTCGCGCCCGACTTCTTCGCGGCGGTAGGGGCCGACTACCTGATCGTCCTGCAGGCGGCGATGGACATCGCCGGCGGCGCGGACGACAAAGAAGCGGTGCGGGCCGCTCTGCAGAGCTTGACCGACGTGGTCACGCTCGAGGGACTTCAGACGTACTCCCCTGACAGGACCTATGAAGGTGTGCAGGGATATCTGGTCGAGTACCAGATAGGTGTCGACCCCGCCACCGACAAGGGCGTGTTCGATTTCATAAGGACACTCAACTAGAGGAGAGCGCAGCGAGCGTTCTCTAGAGAGTCCGGCCGTGGCCGACGGGTGACCGCCGGCCACGGCCGAGACGGCAGCGCTGTCTTTGTCGTCACAGGCGGGCGGCGCATACAGAAGAGCGACAGATAGCATGAAAGGTAGGGCAGCAGTGGCGGCTAAGATCCTAGCCATTTCAGGTGGCAGCAAGAACGGCACCAACGACCAGATGGCCAAAGAGGCCCTTATGGGCGCGCAAGAGGCGGGAGCAGAGATCGAGTTCATCCACATGCTGGATCTGGACCTCGTGCCCTGCAACGGCTGCCTCTCGTGCGTCACCGGCAAGGACGGCGTATTCGCCGGCGGTTCTGCCCGCTGCGTGCGCAAAGACGATCTGCGGTGGCTAGAAGAGAAGATCTACGACTCCGACGGGGTCATCTTCGTGATGCCCATCTTCGAGAAGGGCCTGCCGGGCTTCTTCCGGTGCTTCCAGGACCGCATCGCTGGCCCTAGTCACGACCTCGGCATGTTGACCATCGCCAAGGACATCCACGAGAAGAAAGGTGGAGGACCCGGTGGTCCCGACCCGCGGGCTTTCAAGCAGCGCTTCGTCACCTTCATAGGCATCGGAGGCAGCGACTGGGCCTGCCGCATGAGTGCGGACTTCGAGCTCTTCGGTATGCCGCAGGGCTGGCGGACGGTCGACGACCTGGTCTTCACCTGGGCGAAGTCGCTGGCCATGGAAGACGAACGTGTAGCCAGTATCCGCGAGGCAGGTAGGAACATCGCGAAAGCGGCTCTGGATCCTGACAGCTACAAGTACCTGGGTGACCCCGGTGTATGCGCCAACTGCCACTCGCGGTTGATGTATATCGCGGAGGATGGCAAGACGGTCGAGTGCAGCGTGTGCGGCATCAAGGGCGAGCTGGTCACCGAGGACGGCAAGCTGAAGTTCGTCTACCCCCCGGAGCAGATGGAGCACGCGCACAATCTGTTGCCCGGCAAGATCAAGCACGTGGAGGACATAGGCAAGAACGAAGGAGCCTTTGCCGCGGCCAAGCAGACCGACGAGTACAAGCGTCGCGCTGAGGCGTACAAGGCCTTCATCCAGCCCACCAAGCCTGAGAAGTAAGGGGGCGTCCGTGGCCTACTTCCCAGAGTTCAAGCCGATGCGGAGCTTCATTCTGCAGAACTTCCGCTCTGACAACGACAGGCCCAAGATATGGCGCTGGCTTTACAAACAGCACGTGCCCGAGAGCATCTCGCAGTTCATGCCCTACTGCACCAAGTACTGCACCTACCATGCTCTGCCGCTTGCCCGAGGGGGCGCAGGACTACGGTACCTACAATGGCATGATGACCGAGCACTACTGGCTCTTCAACATCTTTCAGCAGAAGGGCACTGGTATGCCCACCGGGCTGGCCTTCGGCGAAGAGTATCCAGAGGATTTCATGGAGCTCACGACTCAACCGCCAAGCAAGGTGTTGCGCCAGTCGGGCTGGCAAGGGAGCCGTGACGGGTACCACCCCATCGTCTTCTCGTTCGCGCCGGTCTTCTGGGAGGACGACTTCAAGGGCGAGGGCAGGCAAACGGATGAGGGACCCAACTTCCGCTGGCTGTTCTTGCTCAGGTATCCAGATGGAGTGTCCATAGACGAAGGCGACGCTTGGTTCAAGGAGGTGTTCGCCCCACAGGTGGCAGCTCAACCGGAGGTGAATCGCTTCATCTCTAGTAGGCAACTCGACGATCCCCGCATCAATCCGTTCCAACGGATCGCCGAGGTGTGGTTCGACGACTCCGAGGGTTGGCGCAAGGTCTTCGTGGAGCGGGCCGGAGAGTACACGAAGCCGGAGTGGGCGGCATGGGACTCGCTGCCCTTCTTCGAGCCCTACAAGGACTTCGTGGGCGTCTTTATTCTCGACCGCCCCGAATCGGACCACCTGCAGCAGTGGAGGGGTTACATAACCACCCGTTGAGTGCCGTGGCGTCACGCTCCGGCGCGGAGGACAGAGATGGCGGAGCAGACCGAGGACCTGTATCGGCAACGCGAGAAACGCATCGAAGACGCCATCGCGCTGCGTAAGCCGGACCGCGTACCGGTGTGGAACGGGGTGCCGGGCCCGTATCCATCTGAGAGACTGGGCATCACCCGTGAAGAGCAGATGATGGACGTGGAACGCTCTCTGGAGGCCAACTACCAGACTGCGCTTCACTACCAGCCCGACATGGTGGAAGTGATGCCTCCGCTGGGCTCAGTGCTTGGTCCCTTGGGTTACCGTCATCTTCGCTGGGCTGGTCACGGACTTCCTGCGGACTCTGGCTGGCAGTTCGTGGACGAGGAATGCATGAAGGCCGACGAGTACGACGAGTTCCTCTACGACCCGTCGGACTTCATAGTGCGTAAGTACTGGCCTCGCGCCTACGGCAAGCTGTCTGGGCTGGCGGGTCTCTTCCCACTCCGAGAGGCCCAGGGCTACTTTGCGGGGCCGTCAGCGTTCTTCGCCCTCGGCACGCCGGCGGGTCAGGAGGCCCTGGAGGCGCTACGCGAGGCGGGTGCGGCGGCCTTTGCGACCACGATGGGCCTCATCAAGCACGGCGAGCGCCTGCGTGAGGCGGGCTTTCCGCTGAGTTGGGCCGCCATGGCGCAGCCGCCGTTCGACGCTGTGGGTGACTTCTTGCGCGGGCGCAAGGGTGTGATGCTCGACATGTTCCGGTGTCCGGAGAAGCTGGAGGCCGCAGCCGAGAAGATGCTGCCCATGGCCTTGGAGGCGGGCATCCGGGGCGCGCGAATGTCAGGCAACCCGCGAGTGTTCATCGCAATCCACGGGGGCGTGGAGGGGTTCATGTCGCTGGAGCAGTACAAACGCTTCTACTGGCCCACGCTTCAGGCTCTCTTGGTGGGTCTTGCGGAGGCCGGTCTGAACCCGTTCGTGCTGGTGGAAGGCGGCTCGGACTCGCGGCTGGAGACCATGGCCGACGTCCCGCGGGGCAAGGTCTGCTACTGGTTCGACCACGTGGACATGGTCCGGGCGAAGGCAGTGCTTGGCGGCAAGGCCTGTATTGCCGGGAACGTGCCCATCGCACTGCTCTCTGTGGGCACCCCGGAGGACGTGCGCGACTACTGCAGGAATCTCATAGCGGCGGTGGGACAGGACGGAGGCTTCATCCTGGGTCCCTCCGGCCAGACCGAGGACGTGAAGATCGAGAACGTGGAGGCAATGGTGGAGTGCGCCAAGGAGTGTGGGTGAGTGAACACGATCATAGTCAACAAAGAACTCTGTACCGGCTGCAAGACCTGTTTCAAGGCGTGCTTCATAGACGTCATCAAGTGGGACGACAAGGCTAAGAAGCCGGTGATCGCCTATCCGGAGGAGTGTGTGCAGTGCATGTATTGCGAGATCAACTGTCCCGAGCACTGCATCAAGGTGCATCCCAAGTACGAGTCGTACCTGTTCCCGCGCGAGAACCTGGTCTGACGGGGAGGAGATGATCATGACAGAACACATGACCACAGACGTCCTCGTCGTCGGCGGTAGCATCGCCGGTCTGGCCGCGGCCATCACGGCCAAGGAGAAGGATCCGGCTCTGGACGTCACCGTAGTGGAGAAGTACACCAGCGGCTACTCGGGCAAGGCTAACCGCGGGGCGGGCATCATGCTGATCCTGGGCGAGGACTCTCCTGAGGACTTCGTGCAGTTCTACCTGAAATACATCGGTCTCTATCTCAACAACCAGGACGCCCTACTGAAGTACGCTGGCATGTTGAACGGCAACGCCGAGGCTATCGACAAGTGGTCGGGCGGCAAGGTCGACAAAGGTGAGGACGGCAAGTTCAACACTCTGAAGTGGGGCTCAAAGCCGGTGGGCAAGAAGGCGGACGGCAAGCCTATCTTCGACCAGAACACGCCGTATCCGTGGACTCTGGTGGCCATCGAACTCGACTACATGCGCGAAGTGCGCAAGTACGCCCGCAAGCTGGGCATCAAGTTCGTCGACCGGACGGGCATGGTGGATCTGCTGACCGACGGCGGCAAGGCAGCGGGCATCGTGGGCTACGACATCGATACGGGCGCCCAGAAGGTGTTTGCCGCGAAGGCCGTGGTGCTGGCCTGTGGCAATCAGTGCTACCGGGTCATGCCTATGTGGTCGCCCGCCCGGGGTGAGGGTGTAGCGGCGGCGTATCGGGCCGGGGCCAAGTTCACCAATTGTGAGTACGGGTCGTTCTACAACTGGACCAACCTAGACCACTTCGAGTCGGAGATGGGCGTGGAGTACTGCCTATATAACGACAAGGGTGAGAACATCGGGCTGCCTACGATCAGCAAGGTGCATCCTGACATCAATGCGGATAGCATCGCTGCCTGGTACAGGGAGACTATCGCGGGCAACGGACCGATGCACTACCGCGACTCTGAGAACCCCCTGAACTGTTTCACGCATTCCATGCTGGCCTCGCAGGACTTCTACAACCGGCCCTACTCCGACCGGTTATGGGGCTATCTGTTCTTCAACGCCTTTTCGCAGCAGACCAACGATCACATAGTGCCCGGTCTGGTGGGCGAGTTCGGTGGGCTCTGGGTGGACGAGAGCATGGCTACCAGTATCCCGGGCCTGTTCGGCGCCGGCGATCTTGTGGTCCAAGGGTCTCGCGCGTGGGGCGCCACGGCGCAGCCCGGGCGCCACCGTGGCTCAGGCATCGGCTTCGCGACCTTCTCTGGTAGGGTGGCCGGTCCGGCTGCGGCGGAGTATGCGGTGGGTGTCTCGCATCTTCCCTTGGCCGACGATCAGATCGCGGCTACCGACGCTCGGTTCACGGCTCCCCTGAAGAACAAGGGGAAGATGAAACACATGGAGATGGTGGCCGAGATCCAGAAGGTCGTGCAGCCGGTGGGCAACAGCCTCTACCGGCACGAGACGAGGATGAACGCGGCCCTCGCTCAGGTGGAGGCGCTCAAGGCCCGACTGCCAGAGCTGACGGCGGACGACCCGCACGGGATGTTCGGGGTCAATGAGTGTGCGGCAGCGGTGCTGTGCGCGGAGATGTTCTTCAAAGCTTCGCTGGAGCGCAAGGAGTCGCTGGGCTGGTTCCTGCGCGAGGACTACCCCGAGCCGAGCAAGGCCGGCCTTGAGTGGATCATCGTACAGAACAAGGACGGGCAGGTAGCGCTCGACAGAGAGCGGGTCCCCCTAGAGACTTACCCCTATCAGCCATGATCGCCGACTACCGTAAGCGTGGAGGAAGAGACCATGCCTAAGCACAAAGAGACCGGCCCTGGACCACGGACGTTGACCCCCGAACAAGAAGCCTTGCCCTACGCCAAGTACTATCGCAGGCCCGTGGCGCCGCCGAACCCCAAGCTCATGGAGATCCTGGGGCGAGGTCCGATGGATCCCGCCAAGGCACTGCCATACGAGAGCATCAACGATCTGTTGGACCCGGGATACCACGAGGTGGAGACCGGCTACTGCATCCTGGAGAACGGCGCGGGCTACGTGGCCGTGAACAATGTGTTTCCGGGCTGCACCGTGGACATGATGCGGTGGTGGTTCGCCTGGCACGCGGCGGGTCCGGGTCTGCGCTACGCCCTATGGTTCCCCCCGGGGCACGTCACCATCGCCGTAAGCGACCAAGGGATGGCCAAGCTGCACGATCCTGATATCCCCTTGGCAGAGAAGTCGCAGAACATCGATCACTTCGTCCGAGAGGACGTGGGTGGCGGCGTAGAGGACATCATCATCAGCTTCTTGGATCCGGAGACCATGGGCTTCGACATGAGCCGTTTCCACGAGCCCAACGTGCTGGCCGTCTTCGGCGGCTACGGGGTCTCGGAGTCCACCGTCGGTCCGCCGATGAAGGCCCCGGCTATCATGCTGCACTTCTGCCGCGAGATCGATGGAGGGGTGGAGTTCCGCACCCGGTTCTGGATGGGCTACCGCATCAATAAGGGTCACGGCGCGTGCGTCCTGCCTCCCTGGGTGCGCATACCTGTCGAGGCGCCCATGGGTCTGGCCTTTCACAACGTGATGGAGTACTCGAATCTGGCTTCGTTCTTGCCCGAGATCTACGCCGAGTTCGGGCCGGGCATGTGAAGTTGGGGGGACCGTGCGACCACTGACCATATCTGAGCTCGAGCGCGAGAGCGGCCTTGGTCGCAATACGATCTACTACTACATCGGCTTCGGGCTGTTGCCGGCCGCGCAGAAGGCCAGTGCGACGCGGGCTGTCTACGATCAGGCGCACCTGGAGTTGCTGAAAGACATCACTCGCCTGAAGGGCGCAGGTCTTTCGCTGTCCGAGATACGTGCTCAGTTGGCTGAGCGCATAGAGGCCGCGGCATGCAATGGAGTGGATCTGGTGGCTAGGCGTAGTGCAGCCACCCGCGAGAGCATCCTGCAGGTAGCCGCCCGGCGTTTCTCCGAAAAAGGGTACGAGCAGACCCGCATCAGCGACATCTGTACCGAATTGGGGGTGAACGCCCAGAGCATCTACGCGCATTTCCCCAGCAAGAAGCACCTGTTCATAGCCTGTTTCGAGGTCTATGTGGGTTGGATGAACACCCGGGTGGCGGTGCCGATAGCGGAGACCGAGGATTCCGCTGCGCGCTTGGCATGGAGAGTGTGGGCAGGTCTCGGCCTCCAGAGCCTCACCCGTGATCTTCAGGCCATGGCCCGCGTAGAGGCCTTTCATCCTCAGAGCGAACTCCGTCCCCTGGTGCGGAAAGCGTATGAGGATATGCTCGCCGGCTCGGCTGATGAGATCGCCGCTGAGCGAGCGGGTGACGTCAATCGCGGCCTGTTCGACGATGAGCTGGTTGCGTACGGTTTCTTGGGCGTCCTGGAGAATATGCTCATGAGGACCAGCTGGGACCGCAGGTACGGGAGCGAAGACATCATGCGCAATCTCTTACTCATGTTTCTCGCGGTTCGGGCGGCGTACCAGGGACGGGTGGACCTGACCGAGGAATGGGAGTCTATGTCGGCGCTGGTGGAGCGGCTCGCAAAGAGGATCCCCACCACCGCGGACCTTCCTGCGCTTGAGACTAAGGAGTAGAAGATGAAGGTGGTAGCTGTCAACGGGAGTCCGCGCAGGAACGGGAATACCCGCATGCTGTTGGAGGCTGTACTCGCGCCTTTGGGCGAGGCGGGTTGGGAAACAGAACTCCTGCAGGCCGGTGGCAAGGATATCCATGGCTGCCGGAGCTGTCGCCGATGTTTCGAGAAGAAGGATCGCCGTTGCTCCTATGATGACGACGACTTCAACGGCCTCTACGAGAAGATGCTGGACGCCGACGCTATCGTCATCGGTTCACCCACCTACTTCGCGGATATCACGCCGGAGATCAAGGCCCTCATCGACAGGGCGGGCTATGTCGCTCTTGCCAACGGTGGTCTTTTCGCCGGCAAGATAGGAGCGGGGGTGATCGCAGTGCGGCGTGCCGGAGCGGTGCACGCGCTCGACTCGATAAACCACATGCTCCACTTGTGCCGAATGGTCATGCCGGGCTCCACGTACTGGAACATGGGCTTCGGCCGGGAGGCGGGAGAGGTAGCCAGTGATGCAGAGGGGCTGGCCAACATGGACCACCTTGGACGGGCGATCGCTTGGCTCGGCGAGGCCATCCAGGCGAGCGGGAAGCCCTACCCGGGTTCCAAGTAGGGCCCAGCCCGCGGAGCGGACTGGGCCCGGTCTGGCGCGTGACTGGCGTCTGCTGACGTTAGGACTCCGCTGTCTCCCCGCAGAGAGCCTGGAGGTCCCTGAAGCGTCTGTCCGTCTGCTGCTGGAGCACTGCTATCTCCGGTTCGCGCAGATGCTTGAACTTGCCGATCATGCTGATCAGATCACCGACCGGCTTGGGATCCTTCACCTGATGCGTGATAGTGAAGCGACTGTCCTCACACTCCCACAGCGGGAAGTAGTTGGTGCGCACCGCCTCGCGGCACACCGCGATGGATGCGTCGGGAGGTACCTTCCAGCCCACCGTGCAAGGACAGAACACGTGCAGATAGCAGAAGCCTTCCTTGGACTTCGCCTTGGCTTTGACAAGCTTCTTTGCGTAGTCCTCCAAGTGGCTGAGCGTGGCGGTCGCCACATAGGCACACTCATGCATGGCCATCACCATGGGCATGTTCTTGGCACCGGTCTTCTTGCCCTTTGACGCGCTGCCGGTGGGCGTTGTGGTAGTGCTTGCTCCGAAGGGGGTGCCGCTGCTCTGCTGGATGCCGGTGTTCATGTAGCCTTCGTTGTCGTAGGCTATGTAGATGACCTTCTCGTTGCGTTCGGCGGCGCCGCTCAAGTTCTGGAAGCCGACGTCCATGGCGCAGCCATCGCCCGTGTGACAGACGACGGTGGCATCTATGCCGGCCTTCTGGTAGTAGCGGGATATGCCGGTAGCACTGGAGGCCACACCCGTCATCACGTTGGCGTAGTAGGCGTGACGGTGCCAAGCGGCCTTGTTCTGGCCGTGCAAGACGGGGGCCGAGCATCCCGGGGTACCAAGGAAGATGATGTCTTTGCCCAAGATGCGCGAGACCAGTCTTACGTTGAGTTCCATGATGCAACCCGGGCACATAGCGATACCGGACGAGAACTGGTCCTCGTTCTGGTAGTAGTCGCAGACCTTGGGCTGCCGCTTTCTTACTGTAGCCATGTGACCTCCTGGTACGAGCGCCCTTGCGAGGCCTCGTGGATGTCGTCCACCATCCGCGTCATGTGATCTTGAGTGATGTCCGCGCTAGCGACACCGTCGATGAAGCTGAGCATCGGCACGATGCCTATCTCGGGAGTGAGGGCGCGGATCTCTTGGTACATTGGGCCGCAGTCCCAGCCGAAGGCGAGGCTCCGGTCGAGCACTCCTATCGCCTTCTTACCCTTGAGTGCCTGGGCAAGTCTCTCCTTGGGGAAGGGGCGATACGCTCGGATCTTGACTAGGCCTACCTTGACGCCCTCATCGCGCTTGGCGTCCACGATGGTGCGGGCAGTACCGGTCGCACTGCCGCTGGTGACCATCACGAAGTCGGCGTCGTCGGTGCGGTACTCCTCGACCTGGCCGTAGTAACGGCGACCGAAGGCCTTGTAGAACTCATCGTCCACCTGTTGCAGCTTGTCCTTCACTCTTTCCAGGGCGGCGAAGTGCTTCTTGCGCAATTCGACGTAGCCCGAGCCCAGCCCATGGCTGCCGCAGCCCAAGGGGACTCCGGGTCGTAGCATCGGGCGCTGGGGCTGATCTTTGAGTGGCGCCAAGAAGGCGTCTACTTTCTCGCTGCCGGGGATATCGATGGACTCAGCCAGGAACGAGAGGTAGTAGCCATCATAGTTGACCATCACCGGCAGTTGGATGTCGTAGTCTTCGGCTAGGCGGTAGGCCATGATGGTCGTGTCCATGATGTCCTGGCAGTTCTCGCAGATGAGTTGCACCCAACCCGAGTCGCGCACAGAGATCATGTCCTGCTGTCCCGAAGAGACGGCGTGGATGCCGGGGATCTCGCGGTTGACGTTGATCATGACCACCGGGGCACGGTAGCCGGCGGTCTGGAGCAAGGTGTCGTACATGAACACGAGTCCGTACGACGAAGTCGCTGTGTAGACTCGGCCCCCAGCCATGCTGGCAGCGCAGACCACGTTCATGGCCGAGTTTTCGCCCTCCACCGCAACATACTCGGCGTCCAGCAATCCGTCGGCGCGGAATTTGGCCAGCTGCTCGATAACCTCGCTCTGCGGGGTGATGGGGTATGCGGCCACTACGTCTGGTCGGCAAAGCAGGGCCGCGTAAGCGGCCGTCCCATTGCCGGTGAGGACTTTGTGCTGCGCCTCCAACAGCGGCCTTTGTTCAAGGGCTGACTGCTTACTCAACTTTGCACTCCTCCGCGTAGTCGGCCTCGGGGACCATGGTGATAGCGTCCTTGGGGCATTCCGTGGCACATATGCCACAGCCCTTGCAGTAGTCGAGTACGGCTCTGATAATGGACGCCGTCCTCGTCGTCGACGATGCACTGCACCGGGCAGAAGATGTAGCAGAAGCCGCAGGCATTGCACTTGTCTTTGTCAAAGATAGGATGCTCCGTGCGCCACTCGCCGGTGTTGAGTACGAGCAGGGTCCCGCTGCCGTCCGACCAGCAGGCCTCGGTCTCGAAGATCTGCTCGGGGTCGCTCGCGGGGCCGCCGGCCGGCTTGCCCGCCGCGGCGTCGTTCTTCTTGTCTACCATGTGATCACCTCGACCTCGGCGTAGCCGCGCTCGGCGTTACGGATGTTGCGCTTGAGCATGTCGCCATCGAAGTAGTCGCCCAGCGCCTTGACTATGGAGTCCAACCCCACCCAACCTGTGGTCTTGGCCAGTGCTCCGATCAGGCAGGTATTGGGGATGTCTCGGCCTATCTCGCACAGCGCCACCTGGGTGGCGTTGATGATGCCCAGAGTCTTGAGATTCGGATTCGGCGATTCGGTGAACGGTTTGGGGCTGTTGAGCACCAACACCCCATTCTCCTTGAGGCCGTCGAAGAGGGTGCTCAGATGTAGGAGTCCGGGGTCGATGACCACCAGCGCGCTGGGAGTGTATATCTGAGTCTTCTCACGTATCGGTTCGTCGCTCACGCGGGTGAAGGCTACGACCGGCATCCCTCTGCGCTCGAATCCATACATAGGGAAGCTGGCGACGTACTTGCCTTCGATGGCACAAGCTGAGGCCAGCGTCCTGGCGGCGAGGACAGCACCTTGCCCACCTCGCCCGTGGAACCTTATCTCTTGTGTAGCCATGCTGCTCCTTTGTTCTAGCTGCTCTCTTCTGTGGCCAATTTGGCCTCGATGTCTTTCCGCAAGGCGTTCTTGTCGAACTTCTGTGCGGGCGTGACGGGGATACGTTCGATGAATTCGATGCGTTCGGGCAGTTCCAGCACCGACGCCTTCTCTTCGCGGAGAAAGGTGATAACCGTCTCAAAGGTCAATTCGCAGGCGCCTCTGGGTTGGACGTAGGCGCACACACGCTCTCCCATCACGGGGTCGGGCATGGCCACCACCGCAACCGCGGCTACGTCTGGATGACGGTCGATGAGCTTCTCGATCACAGTGGCGCTGATGCTCTCACCGCCACGGTTGATCATCTCTTTGATGCGGCCGGTGATGGTCACGTAACCATCTTCTGAGATACACGCTACATCGCCGGTCTTGAAGAAGCCGTCGGCGTCGAAGACCTTGCTATTCTCTTCTTCGTTCATGTAGTAGCCGGTGAAAACGCCGGGGCCTTTGACCAGCAACTCACCGGAGCTTCCCGGGGCAAGTGCGTTTCCGCCGAAGTCGACGACCTTGTAGATATCCCCCGCGCAACTGGGCTTTCCTACCGTGCTCGTCACGGTCTGTAGGTCGTCGTCGGGGCCGGTGATGGTGGTCATGCCTTCGGTGCCGCCGTAGCCGTTGAAGAAGGTGACGCCGAGGCCGTTGCGGACCTGCTCTATTAGCCCCGGCAGCGCGGCGGCACCACCCGAATGCATCTTGCGAAGACTTGTGAGGTCGTACTTGTGCAGATCTTCGAAGTCCAGTAGTCGCTGGGCCAGGGTCGGCACCCATACCACGGCTGTGACCTTCTCGCGCTCGATGGTGGCGCAGACAGCAGCGGGGTCCGTTGTGTCCAGCATGACGATGGGACACATGGTGATCACACTGCCCAGGAAGCCTTTGGTATAGGAGAGATCGTGGCCTATCGAACCCACGATCAGGTTGACGTCGTCACGGTCCAGAGTCCACGCATACGAGCAGTACTCCGCGGTGGCGCCCAGGCTGTTGTGTGTGCGCGGTACGACCTTGGGGGTACCCGTGCTGCCACCCGTAGGCCCCATGTGAGCTACCTGCATGGGGTCGGGATGTAGTCCGGCAAGCTCTTCGAGCTCTTCCGCGGTGGGCTCGGTCTCGTCGAGCAGGCGACTGAGACTGAACAGGTCCCTGCCTGTCACCTCACCCCGCACCGTGACCACGTTCTTGATGGCGGGCACCGTTCGCATGACCTCATGGATGATGGGCACATAGTCAGTCTTGCGGTACCTCGTAGGGACTATCCAGGCGGTCGCTCCAGAGAGTCCTGCCAGCTTGACTATCTCGTGCTCTCGGTAGCGGTCTATCAACATGACGGGTATCGCCCCGATCCGCTGCAGCGCGAAGTACGCGGGTACGAACTCAGTCCAGTTGGGTAGTTGGATGAGCACGCGGTCCTCTGGTGCTATGCCCATACGGGTGAAAGCTGCGGTGAGGCGGATCGATTGCTCGCGAGCCTCCGCATAGGTGAGGCGGTTCTCGCTGTCTATGAACCCGACCCTGTCCGGGTGGGCAGCGGCCGCTCGGTCCAGCCAGTCGCTCAGGGTCCGTCCGCTCCACCAACCCTCGCTCAGATAGCGGGCGGCGTCTTCTTCTGAATAAGGGGTGGCACCTTTGAGTATCTGGCTCATATCTCCTGCCCGCCTAGATCGCGTAGCCGGCGACAGCGCCTTCACGGATAGCGTCTACGATCCAACCCGGTTCCCTGCAGCTACCGATGACATGCGTCTCCGGCACCAGGCCGCCGAGCTCTTGGATCAACTTGTCGTTGGGACCCCAGTCCTGGGTGGTCATCACCTGCTTGCCCTCCAACACAAACAGACGCTTCTTGGTCGTCTGGACCTTGAGCCCGCGCCTGACGATGGAGTGGTACTGCACGTCCGGCCATATGGGCACGTGCTTCATCATGAACCAGGGCCTAAGGTTGTCTAGATCGTCCCTGCCCATCCCGTCGCCAAGCTCGGTCTCGGGTCCGTTGTGGACGACCACTACTTGGCGGCCACGCTTGACCAGGAACTCAGCCAGTTCGAATCCGTGTAGCGTACCGCCCATGATCACCGCACTCTTCTTGACGGGCATCCAGAGACGAGTGAGTCGCTCCAACTGGTGGGGCGTGAAGAACTTGAGGGCGAGCTTCAATTGGGCGTGCAGCGCCTCGGTCTTGATGAATTTGCGGCCGGTCGCTCCGCCCTCAGAGCCGGGCAACTCGAACTTGGTGTGCGCAGCGCCCGCGGCCAGCACCAGAGCGTCGGGCTTCTCCGCGGCGACGATCTCGGGGGTGACGGTCTTGCCCAAGTGCACGGTCACACCTTCTTTGGTGAGCTGCGTGCGCAGGTAGGCGGTGAGGTCGGTGAGCTCTTCGGTCTCTGTGTCCTTGACGATGGCGGCAACAGGCAACAGACCGCCCAGGCGGGACTGCTGTTCGTAGAGGACCACTTTGTGACCGCGCCGCGCGGCTACGCGCGCGGCCTCCATGCCGGCCGGACCGCCACCGACTACCAAGACCTTCTTCTTGGTCTTGGGCGTAGTGCACTTGTACTCGTCCAGGAGTTCACGACCGAGGGTCGCGTTCACGCGGCACTCGAGCTTCTTGTTCTGGTTGCGCATCTCGAAGCAATGCAGGCACCCCGTGCACTTGCGGATGTCCTCCAGCCTGCCCTCGGCCACCTTGTTGGGTAGGTAGGGGTCGGCCAGCAGGCGCCGGGTCATGCCCACGAAGTCCAACTCGCCCTTGCGCAGATACTTCTCGCCCAGCTCTGGGTCGAGGCGGCAGGCGGTCCACACAGGGACGGTGATGCCGGCGCGCTTGGCGGCGGCTGTCAGGGGTACGGTCGCCCCACGGCCGCGGTTGCCCCAGTAGAGGTCGGGCGGCAGTTCCTCCAGCGGCTCAGGGTAGAGGATGCGGTCCGGCTGTATGAGGCCTTGGCGGTGTCCGTACTTCTCCGCGCGCAGGTTGATGCCGTCGGCCACTGTGCCGATGACCTTGGCCATCTCGATGCCCTCTTCGAGCGTGGTGGCCAACGGATGGTTGTACTCGACGGCGTTGATGAGGCAGTGCACGGCGAAGGTGGGTCCGCTGCGGCGCTTGGCCTCGGTGATGATGTTGCGGATGAAGCGTGTGCGGTTCTCATAGCTCTGGGCGCCGTATTCGTCGTCACGACGATTCCAGACGCGGGAGAGGAAGGTGTTGCCCTGGTGGCAGGTGCCGTGGTTGATCTCGCAGGCGTCGAAGCCGGCCTTGTAGGCGCGCTCGGCGGCTGAGGCCCACAGGTCGATCTGGTCCTCGATCTCCTGCTTGGTCATCTCGCGGCAGGGTAGGAAGTCCGGACCGGGCAGCTCTTCGGCGGTCAGGGCCGAGGGGCACTTGATATCGCGGATGCTGTGGTCGCGGGGCAGAAGGCCCGTCGGGTTCCAGGGGCCGGCGTGCTGGAACTGCAGCGACACCGGGCAGCCGTGCTTGTGCACGGCCTCGGTGAGCCGCTGGTAGCTGGGGATGAACTTGTCGTCGTCGAAGTGAAGCTGGACACCCTCGTAGCTGCCGTCCTCGAAGTAGTGCACGTGCTGGATGCCAAGGGGATACTCCACGCCGCACGATTCCACCACCAAGAAACCCACTCCGCCTTTGGCCAGGCGTTCGTAGTAGGCGATCATGCGCGGACCGACCGTCTGGTCTTCCTCCATGAAGGAGGTGCCGTTGGCCGTCTTGATGATGCGGTTGCGCGTCTTGACGGGACCGATCATCCCCGGTTCAAGAAGCTTCTCGAAACTCTGGCTCATAGGTTCTCCTCCACTGTCTTGGCTGCGGCCGCCATAGCATCGGCCGAACGTTCCAGAGCCTCGCGCTCTTCGGGCTCCATGTCCCGCTCCTTGATCTCCACGACGCCTTGCCTCCCCAGCTTGACCGGCACCGACATGCTGAGTCCCTTGCGACCGTACTCGCCATCCAGCACGACCGAGCAGGGCAGTACGTCGCCCGTGTCTTGGACGATGGCGCGGACAATGGCGGCCAGGCCCACCGCGCACGACCAGCCGGCGGTCCGCCCGGCCTGCAGCTCCTCCAGGCGTTTGAGGATTCCTGGGATCTCGGCACGGATGGTCGCCTTCTCATCCTCTGTGAACGAAACGGGCGCACCGTCGATGCGCACCGAACTGAAGAGGTACACCTGCGTGCTGCCGTGTTCGCCCACCACGGTCGCTTGTACGCGGCTGACCTCGACACCCTTCTTGTGCGCCACCATCTCGCGGAAGCGGGCGGAGTCATTGAGGGAGTAACCCAAGATGCGACGGCGGTCGAAGCCACCGGCGAGCCAAGTGGTGTAGTTGAGCGGATCGACGGGGTTGGTGGCGGTGAGGACCAGCGCGTCCGGGCAGTGCTGCTTTGTCTCAAGAGCTATGCCTTTGACTATGGGAAGGTTCTTGCCGAGCAGCTCCATGCGGTCGGAGATGAGACCCTGCTGCGCCCCGGCTGCGTTTATCACTATGTCTGAGTCCGCCATGTCTGCGTAGGTGCCGGCCGCGACCCTGATGCCGAGCGCGGAGACCGCCGTCCCCAGGTCGATGGCGTGCTGCTCGGCGACATTCTGACGCACGTCTATGAGGAGGATCTCGTCGGCCAACCTCTCGGTGGCGATGTGGAAAGCCGCCGGCCCGCCTACGGACCCGCCTGCTCCGACCACGGTGATCTTCACTGTTTATCCTCCCTCGTTGTTGCGGATCGATGTGATTGGGCGGCCGGTCGAGCGGCGCCGCGAAGAAAAAGGGCAAGCGCCTGCCTCAGGTCACGGAACAGGGTGTCTTCCGTCACCCCGAACTGTGAATCATCGGGTGTGCCGTAGTACACGAGCCTGCCGCGGATGGTGTTCGAGTAGATGGCATAGGCTGAATCGATGGCTATGCGTCGATCAGAATGTCCAATTTCGTCAAAGTGAGGTCTAAGCAGGTCCGTGATGGCTCGCTTGCGCTCGATGTTGGCCTTTTCGCCCTTGAGACCCATGTGGCGGTCGAATACTGAGAGCATCATGAAGACTCGAAAGAGGTCTCTCTCGCTGAGCACGTGTTGGATGAGGATACCGAAGCCCGTGTCCACGGCCTCTTCTAGGTATCGGGTGCTACCTTGCTTGGCCGCAAGATCGGCCTGGATGCGCGAATCTATGCGGCTGTGCACGCGTTCCTGCACCTCGTGCAATATCGCTGTCTTGTCAGGAAAACGCGAGTAGAAGGCTCCTACGGAAAGACCTGCCCTCTGCAAGACGCTCTGGATGGTGAAGGCGTCAAGACCCTCTTCCCGGAGCTGCTCCTCCGCTGCGACGATAAGCTTCTCAAGGGTCTCCTGAGCAGGTTTTCGTCGTGGCGGGCGATATGAGAGCCGCTGTGATTCCATGTGCTCAGTATAGACCAGTCTAGGCCTTTATGAGAATAGTCGTTCTCATAAAATTGCGAGTCCACACCGGTGCTCGTACTGCGTCAAAGGTGCAACTCAGAGGGGTCGGGCCTAGCCCCCCATCATGAGATCGGGCAGGAAGGTCGCGAGCACTGGGAACGCCACAAGCACCACCACGTGGACAAAGTCCGCCGCGATGAACGGTAGTACTCCTCTGAACAACTTGCTCATAGGTACCTTGTCGGCTATCCCTTGGATCACGTAGAGGTTCATCCCTACCGGCGGGGTGATCAGCCCGATCTCGGCGACCCTGACCACGATAATGCCGAACCATATCGGGTGGAAGCCAAGCTTCTGGATCACCGGGTAGAAGATCGGCAACGTGACTAAGATCATGGCCATCGAGTCCATGAACGTGCCAAGCACGATATACATGACAATGATGATAAGGAGGATCCAGTACCGGTTGACATCCATTCCCAAGAGCGCGTCACCCAGGGCGTCAGGGAGCTGGGTTATCGCGAGAAAGCGTCCGAATATGGTAGCCCCGAGCATGATGATGAAGATCATCGCGGAGGTCTGCACCGTATCGGTCAGGCTGTCCTTGAACGCGACCCAGGTCAGCTTCCGCCTCACTAGAGCGATCACGAAAGCGCCGAATGCGCCAATGCCGGAGGCCTCGATGGGAGTGAACCAACCGAAATAGATGCCGCCGATAACGACGACGAAAAGGATAAGGACGGGGAAAGCATAAAGTAGCGACTTCAGCTTCATCAAGATGGGCACTCGCTCGCTTCCCGGTCCCCTATTCTTGAACAGCGTGCATATCCCGGCCACGACGAGCCATGTAGAAGATCGCCTGCAGTATTCCCGGTATGAATCCGGCAAGGAAGAGCTTGCCGATGGAGTTCTCGGTCAGCACCCCATAGATGATCATGATCACGCTGGGAGGGATGAGGATACCCAGAGTGCCCCCGGCGGCGAGAGTGGCTGTGGCCAAGCCGTCGTCGTAACCGTGTTTCTTCATCTCGGGGAGAGCGATCTTGCCCATAGTAGCGGCGGTAGCGGTGCTCGAGCCGCAAACTGCGCCGAACGCAGCACACGCGGCGATGGTCGCCATAGAGAGGCCACCGCGCACCCGTCCGAACCAGGATCGGGCGGCGTTGTACAGATCGGAGCTCATACCCGAATGGAAGGCGAAGTTGCCCATAAGGATGAATAGCGGGATGACGATCAATCCGTAGCTCGAGAATGTCGAATACGGCTCGACCTTGAGCAGACTAAGAGCCCAATCGAAGCCTAGTACCCAGACACCGCCGAAGAAGCCGATCGCGGCCAGTGCGATGCCGACAGGCACACCCGCGAATAGGAGGAAGACGAGGACACCTATGCCGATGATGCCGATCTCAACCGGAGACATCAGTCTCGTCCTCCTCGTTACGGCTCACGACATTGACAACGCTGACGATCAGATCACGCAGGATCACAAGTGCGAAAGCGATGAGATAGAGCGCACATACAAAGACAAACGGGTAGTAGGGGATCTCTATCAAGGTAGGTGTTATTCCGGATCTTATGTACGCCAACGCAGACTCGAAAGTCTGCCAGATCATGAGAGCGACAAGAACCAGGCTGAGAAGGTGCCCGAAGGTCAAGAGTCCTAGCTGAACCCGCTTGGGAAACACCTGGGTGAGCACATCCACGCTGATGTGCTTCTTCCTGAGAGCGGTGAGGGCGAATCCACTCGGGATCACCAGCGCCATCATGAACGAGGATAGATCGACATC
Source organism: uncultured Actinomycetes bacterium (assembly GCA_963814365.1). Lineage (GTDB taxonomy): Bacteria > Actinomycetota > Thermoleophilia > RBG-16-64-13 > RBG-16-64-13 > RBG-16-64-13. The sequence continues at coordinate 78,165 of CAWFCL010000004.1, forward strand.
CCCTGGGATGGGGCTGCCGAAGAAGTAGCGGAGGGCGACGGTCACGAAGGTGAACACCATCAGTGCTGCCAAGACGCCGCTACCTAGGCCATAGAGGACGCTGGCGACCCGCCCGATGATCGCATCGAAACGCTTCCACGCGCGGGTCGCCAGCATGCCGGTCTGCATTGTCGTTATCTGCCTATAGCCTCAGTGGTTTCTCTGAGTCTGTCCGCCTACAGCTCTTCGATCAGTTCGAGGCACCTATCAAGGATAGCCTGCGCATCGGTGTAGCCCGCAGCTTCCATAGCGGCCACCCACGCAGCCCACGCCGGCTCGCCGTATGGCTCTTCCCACATGGTCTTGATCTCATCAGCCGTGAATTCGATGTACTCAACGTCGAATCCCTCATCCTCAGCCAGCTGAGGTACCTGCGCAGCCGCTGAGTCGAACATGTTGGCGCCCCAGAACTTGGAGCCTGTGCTCCCACTTACGCTCTCGATCTTCGCTTGGACGTCAGCAGGCAGAGCGGCCCAACTGTCGTTGTTGAAGCCGACTCCGAACAGACCTGTGTGGAATGGCACCATGGTCAGATAGGGGCAGACTTCATAGTGCCGGAAGGACCACCACGATTCCCAGTTCGACAGGACGCCGTCGAGAGTGCCCGTCTGTAGAGCTTGATAGACGTCAGGCATCGGCATACCTACAGCGACGCCACCAAGAGCCTCGACCAGAGCAGTCGGCGGTCCGCCTACAGCGCGGATCTTGAGGCCTTTGATGTCTGCGGGAGTGCGAACGGCCGTTTTGGTGGTCGCCAGCCAGTAGGGGGTGGACGTCCATAGGGCTGCCGGATGGATCTCGCTGAACTGCTCAGAGATCGATGGGAACTCCTCATAAAGCTGCCACGTTATTTCACTGGCCTGCTCGGCGCTCTCGAAGGGCATGAACGGCAGTGTCACCACTTCCTGGAGCGGGACCAGATTGGCCCAGTACTGGAACATCAACCATGCGATGTCTGCCGTTCCAGCCGTGAGGCTCTCATAGGCTGCTGGGGGTGGGAAGAGGGTCCCACCGAAGTACCGCTCGATCTCGACCTGGCCGCCGGTCGCCTCTTCGACCATGTCCAGCCACGGGTTGGCGGCTTCTGCGCCCACCCAGCCGGTCTCGGCGTTCTGATCGCCATACTTCAGTTTGATGGGTTCGCCGGTGAATTCCGTTTCTTCGGTGGTTGCAGCGGTTGTCTCGTCGGTGCCGTCTGTAGTCTCTTCTTCACCGCACCCAGCGGCCATGACCCCCACAGCTAAGACCAGGATCAAGACTAGGACCAGAAGCATTGATGGGAAACGACGTTTCATCAGACACTCTCCTTCCTGAGTCACAATTCGGGAGACACCCTCCCAAGTACCCTGTACCAAGCGATCACCGTGAATCTCCGCAGCCTCGTCAAAAAGCTAACGCGAACACAGATTCGCTCTTCGCAAACATACATGGCAGAGGTATCCTAGTCAAACATGTTTAATGACATATGTGGAAGCTGACCTGAGAGAGCTCACGGGGCCAACATCGACTAGTCAGGACGTGACGATGAGAACTATCGATCTGGAGACGCATTTCGCGACCCAGGAATGGGTCGAGGCCATGTACGCCAACGAAGGCTATCCGCGCTTCTCTGATGACGCTCCCGGCGGCAAGCGACGCCTCTGGTATTGGCCTGAGGCCTTTGAGCCCTATGGCGATGTCTTGCTCGACCGGCTCCTAGAAATAGACGCCGGCCGGATCAGTGAGATGGACGCCGCGGGTGTTGACGTGGCGGTAGTATCGCTCACGTCGCCCGGGGTCGAGCACTTCGAGCCTTCGACGGCGACCCGGTTGGCGCGCCTGGCCAATGACGAACTGGCAGCGGCGATCAGCAAGCATCCGGAGCGTCTACGGGGCTTCGCCGCTCTGTCGCCGAAGGATACGGAGGCCGCCGTCAAGGAGTTGGAGAGGTCAGTGAAGGAGCTCGGACTGCGTGGCTGGAAGACGCACTCCAACTACGGTGATTCCTACATCGACGACAAGAGATACTGGCCGATCCTGGCGAAGGCGGAGGAGCTGGGCGTGCCCATATATCTGCACCCGGCAGGACCGATGATCAAGGAGCTTCGGACCTACGGATTGTCCTTGGCCGGAGCTGGGTTCGGGTTCGGCGTGGAGACCGCGACCGCGATGGTCCGACTTGTGCTGAGTGGAGCTTTCGACACGTTCCCGAAGCTCAAAGTGATACTCGGTCACTACGGCGAGGGACTACCCTTCTTGATGCAGAGGATCGACTTTCCTTACGTGCGTCCGCATGTGAAGGCCGCCGACCCGGACTCGGCACCCGACTTGAAGCGACTGCCCAGTGAGTACCTTCGCGACAACATGCGCGTGACTACTAGTGGCAACTACTTCACCGGTGCTTTCGAGTGTACGCGGGCGGCCCTGGGGATGGAGAGGATACTTCTGGCCACCGACTACCCCTACGAGGAGATGAGCGACTGCCTGACCTATCTCGGGGGTCTAGGTTTATCTGAAGACGAGCAGGCGCAGTTGTACCATCGGAATGCGTCTGAGTTGGGGTTCGCCTGACGGACTCTCTCGAATATCGGACTTCTTAGGCGGGTGGCCTAGGTAGGGTTCCTACGCACCATCCGTCTCTGTCAACGAACCCTCGAGAAACACGGCCAGTGACTTCCTGAGCAGGCGGAAGATCTCTTCGTCGGCGACCCCGAACTGGAGCACGCTGGCGGGGCTGAAGGGTATGAGTCTGCCGAGCTCTGTTGCTGTGTAGGTGGCGTAGGCCATCTCTATAGCGGTCTGGGGATCCTGGTGTCCGATCTCGTCTCGGTGAGCCATCAGCGCTGCAACGACTGCACGTTTGCGTTCTTGGTTGAGTCGCTCACCTCTCCCGCGCATGAGCGGATCGAAGGCGGCCATCAGAGTCATGGCTCTGATCAGCTGACGCTCCCCCAGGAGCCTGTCGGTGAGTACGCCGAAGGTGTGGTCTACCGCCTCTTCCAGCGATTGGTCGACCTCTATCTGTGCCTCGAGCGCGTCCAAGATGGGCTTGCCCAAGCGCTCGTGCAGACGCTCTTGCACCGTGTATAGCAGGGCGGTCTTGTTGGGGAAGCGGGTGTAGAACGATCCTACGGAGAGGCCGGCTCGATCCAGCACCCGCTCTACGGTGAACAGGTCGAGTTCCTCTTCGCGGAGCTGTTCCTCGGCGGCCGTGAGTAGCTTCTCCAATGACTGGCGTCCGGGTCTGCGCTGCGGCGGGTTGTAGGTAGTCGGCTCGGGTGTGCTCATGGGGCGATTATAGACCACCGAGCTCTGATAACAGAATCCTTCTTCTAGTACTTGCATTCTGATATCAGAATCATTATTCTGATATGGCCCGGTTGGGCAAGGGAGTCTCGGAACTGCGACAGGGTGCAAAGAGGTCCCCATCAAGGGACCAGAGCCAAGGAGGACGCACGTGAAGAGGATCTGGATAGTGCTGATGGTTCTCGCTGTAGCCGCAACTGGGTTGCTGGCAGCATGCGGCGGGACGACAGATGTAAGCGACACTACCGCGCCGGAAGAAACCACTACCACCGCTCCGGAACCGACGACAGGGCAGATCGACCCGATAACCGAGGGCAAGTTGGCGGTATGTCTGCCTGCTTTGGACAACCCCCTGATGTTGGAGATCAAGAAGACCTTCGAAGAGAACTTCGGCGACGTGCTTGAAGTCGAGGTCGCGAGTGCGGACGGCAATGCCAACACCCAGGCCCAGCAGGTTCAGAACTACACGGCCATGGGCGTCAAGTTCTTGTGCGTGATGGCAGTAGAGTCCACCAGTCTGCTGCCCTATCTGGAAGCTGCCCGCGAGGCGGGAGTATTCGTCATGGTCATCGGTGGCGAGCCGGGCGCGACCGGGCGCGACTTGGTCATGAAGATGGACCAGTATCTGGCTGGTGAGTACTGCGCCCTGATGGCTAAGGGGTGGGTCGAGCAGACCTATCCGGGAGCCGCCGACGCGTCAATCGAGACCGCGGTGTTCGTGTCGTCGTTGACCACCGAAGCGGCGCAGCGCACCGCAGGTCTACTTATGATCAGCGAGCCCTACCTCAAGGATTGGGAGGGCGCCTATATCGACGCTGATGGCAACGCTATCTCCGACAAAGACGGCAAGTACCTCGACGGCAAGAGCGACGCGGACCGCGTGGACAACCCGGCGTATTGCACTGCAGTGAAGATCGTGCAGACTCCGACTGCCGAGATGTTCCAGTCCGGACAAACTGCCATGCAGAACGTCATTACCACCAACCCCGACGTCAAACTGGTGCTGGCTTACTCCTCTGACGGCGGCAGCGGTGCCTCCCAGGCGATCAGGGACGAGATAGCCAAGGGCGCCGGCAGCGTGATCGCAGACCCGACCAAGGTCGCGGTCTTTGGCGTGGGCGTCATCGGTCCTGAGATGGATGCCATCAAGGCTGCCAGCATGGGCGATGGCTTCCTGCGTGGCGCGGTCTCGTTCGGCGGGGCTGACCTACCGGGCAAGACCGGGGCTCTAGTCAAGCAGGTGCTGGACGGCGAGGAATACACCCGCGTGATCTGGGATGAACTAGCACTGGTCACCGCCGTGAACGGCGAGATAATGATCGTGCCCATGCCGGCCAGCGGTGTGCTGACTGCGATGCCGCTCAAGCCTTAGTCTCCAACGTATGAAAGCCCCAGAGACTGCTGGGGAGTTAGACTGCTAGTGCGACGTGAATGACGCCGGTGGGCTGGAGAGACGGTCTGCAGGGTAGCCGTCCTCCAGCCCTTGGCATATCAGCCGAAAGGTGCGGGCGAGGCCTTGGACACACATACCAAAGATAATGACTACGTCGTAGAGCTGAAGGGCATCAGCAAGCGGTTCGGCGGCATCCACGCTCTGAACAAGGTTGACTTGGAGCTCAGACGTGGCGAGATCATGGGCATCGTCGGCGACAACGGCGCGGGCAAGTCGACCCTCATGAAGGTCCTCTCGGGTGCCTACGTCGCGGACGAAGGCGAGATCTGGGTGAACGGTGAGAAGGTGCGCATCCGCAACCCGCAAGACTCGGCCAATCTGGGCATCGGCATGATCTACCAAGACCTGGCCTTGTTCAACAACTTCGATGTCGCCAAGAACATATTCTGTGGCCGGGAGCTCACCCACGGCCCGTTCAACCTGGCGCTGGACAAGAAGAAGATGTATCGACGTGCCGAGGATCTCATCCGAGAACTCAAAGTAGATATCAAGTCACCCAAGCATAACGTCATGGCGATGTCCGGCGGCCAGCGGCAGATGGTGGCCTGCGCCCGGGCCATCGCCTTCGAGTCCAAGATACTCATTATGGATGAGCCCACGGCGGCCCTGGGGGTCACCGAGGCCAACAAGCTGCTGGGGCTGATAAAGAACCTGTCCCAGCAAGGCCTCTCCATCCTCCTTATCACCCAGAGGATCCCTGACGTGTTGGCCATAGCCGATAGGGTGTTCGTGCTCAAGGGGGGCGTGCGGCAAGGGGTACTGGACGTCAAGAAGGTCCACCTCGATGACGTGGTGACGCTTATCGTCAAGGGGAAGGACCGCGCCGTGAAGGCACCTGCAGATGTCGAATACAAGTCTTTCGGATAGGGGTCGTGATGGATCAGTCTGACGGGGGCCTGGGCGGGGGGCGAACAGGTCTGAGCATCCTCAAGGGCCTGAACATGGGCTTCCTGAGAAAGTACGCAGTGGTTCTGGTGCTACTGTTCCTCATCCTGCTCTTCTCACTAGTGAGCGGGAGCTTCTTCACCCTGAGGAACTTCACCAACATCATCACGCAGAACACCTACTTCATCATCGTCGCCATAGGCATGTCTTTCGTGCTCATCTCCGGCGGCATAGATCTTTCGGTCGGCTACCAGATGTCGTTGGTGGGCGTCATGACGGCTATGATGATGATGCTCTGGGACTTCCCGGTCTGGGCGGCCGTTGCCCTAGGACTCGTGCTGGGGACCTTTCTGGGCCTCCTCAACGGACTCATAGTCACTCGGCTCAAGACCTTCCCGCTCATTGTGACCCTGGCTACCTCGGTGGTCTTCCAGGGCGTCTCTTATATCGTGTCGCAGGCGCGCACCTTCAGGGACTACCCCGCGGCTTTTCAGTTCATATCCAGAGGCCGCATCCTCGGTACCACTTTCGACGTCTGGCTGACGATCTTCATCGTCATCGCGGTGTCGTTCATCTACTACAAGACCACTTGGGGTATTAGAGTCGTCGCGCTGGGCGGCAACGAAGAGGCTCTGAGACTGGCCGGGGTCAACACCAAGCGCATCAAGACCTGGGTGTACACCGTCTGCGGGTTCATGACGGCTCTCGCCACCATGGTGATGATCTCGAAGTCCAACTCGGTGCAGTCCTCCTTTGGGCCCGGCACCGAGTTCACCGCCCTCACGGCGGCCATCGTCGGCGGCGTGAGCTTCTTGGGAGGTGAGGGCAACATCCCCGCGCTGGTGGCCGGCGTGTTCGTACTGGCCGTGCTGGGTAACGGGATGCAGCTTGCCGGGTGGGGCACTTATCCGCAGTTCATCGTGAGAGGCATCATCCTGTTGGCCGCGGTGGCGTTCGACGAATACCAGAAGAGCCTGAGGACGAAGGTCAAGCGCTAGGCCAGCGAGTGGCGCTTGCTGTGTTGCTGACCAATACAACTAAGGAGAGTTCAAGTGGAAGCTGCGGGAAAGCCGGATGGGCGGCCTGAGATGCCCGGGGGGCCGAGGAGGCCGGGCGGTCCCGGCGGTCCGGGCGGCATGGGAGGCCCACCACCGGGTCTGCCGCCCCTGGGGCCCGATGGCAAGCCGGTGATACCGGACGCCGATGTGTCGGGCATCCGGCGCAAGTGGCTGGACATCGCCTACGCGGACATGTCTTCCACTCAGCAGCTGGATATCTATCTGCCTGAAAGTGGTGAAGGGCCGTTTCCTGTGGTCATCCACATACACGGTGGGGGCTTCGAATTCGGCGACAAGCGGGACGTGCACCTTGACCAGTATCTGCCTGCACTCGAGCGCGGGTACGGTCTTGTGAGTGTCAATTACCGCATGAGTGATGAAGCCATCTTTCCGGCCGCGGTCGAAGACGTCAAAGCGTCTATCCGCTGGCTGCGGGCTCACGGCAAGGAATACCAGCTGGACGCTGATCGGATAGCGGCTTGTGGTGCCTCGGCGGGCGGGAATCTGGCGGCCATGGCTGCTGTGACGACGGGCTTGGGCGAGTTCGACAATCCCGCCTTAGGCAGCGTCGGACATTCCAGCGACATCCAGGTTGCGGTCAACATGTTCGGTCCCCTGAGTTTCCTCAGGATGGACGAGCAGTTGAAAGCCAGTGGGCTAGGACAGGCCGATCACGGCGAAGAGTGGTCCCCAGAGTCGAAGTACGTGGGTGGGCGCACAAGCGAGGTTCCGGAGCAAGTACGCCTTGCTGATCCGACCACCTACCTGCACGAAGGCATGGCGCCCATCCTCATTCAGCACGGCACTGGGGACTTCATGGTGCCCTATCAGCAATCCACCGAGTTCGCTCGCGCCATCGAGGAACGCGTGGGCCGCGACCGCTTCGAGCTTGACCTGTTCGAAGGCGCGGTGCACCAGGACCCTGTCTTTCACACCGAAGAGAACGTCGCCAGGGTGTTCGGCTTCATCGATCGCTACCTGAAGTAGGTCACCGGCTCTCTCGCACCGATGCGGAGGGCCGGCGCGGAATCACGAGAGTTCGGCACTGCACGGAGGAGATACCAGTTGGAGCAGAGAGTGGATTCGACCAACCAGCAGCCAGAGACGCACTGGCGGCCCAACCTGCACGATATGCCGGTTGCGCGCGGCGGCAAGGGCCCCGGGGGCTCCAGTGGAGCCGCAGGCCCAGGGGGGTCCAAGTTCCCCGGTATACCCGAGGGGTTCGTGCCTCCCCCCGTGGATAACTCGCATATCCATCGCAAGTGGCTCGATCTCGTCTACGCCGAGATATCTCCTGCTCAGCGGCTCGACATCTATCTGCCCAACACAGGTGACGGTCCGTTCCCGGTCTTCATCTACCTCCATGGCGGGGCTTTCGCCGTGGGTGACAAGGCCCATGACCAGACCAATCCGTACTTTCTGGGGTTGGACTACGGCTACGCGGTGGTGGCCGTTAACTACCGGCTGAGTGGGGAGGCCATCTTCCCGGCGGCCGTCGAGGATGCGAAGGCGGCTATTCGCTGGCTGCGGGCCCATGGCAGTGAATACCAGCTGGACGTGGGCCGCGTCGTGGCGGGTGGGCAATCAGCGGGTGCCAATCTGGCGGCAGTGGTGGGTATGACCGCGGGACTGGGCCTCTTTGACGACCCAACGCTAGGCAACATGGAGCAGTCCAGCGATGTGCAGGCGGTGGTCGACCAGTTCGGCCCCACCGACTTCCTCAAGATGGACGAGCAACTCACCGCAAGCGGTCTGGGCCCTGCTAACCATAGCGAGGCCGATTCCCCTGAGTCCAGATATGTGGGCGGGGTGATAAGCGAGCTTGCCGAACGGGTCCGCCAAGCCGACCCCGCCACCTACGTCCACACCGGCGTGCCACCCGTTCTCATCCAACACGGTACCGCGGACGATCAGGTTCCGGTGCAGCAGTCGCTGGAGTTCGCCAAGGCGATAGAGGCGCGGGTGGGCAGTGACCGCTTCGAGTTGCAGCTACTAGAAGGCGAAGGGCACTCGACCCCCGGCTTCTGGACCCGCGAGAACATGGACAAGGTCTTCACCTTCTTGGACCGCTATTTGAAGTAGGGGGGTCGCAAGCTCACCGCCACCGCGCCGGGTAGCGACCCCACCCACTTCTACTATTCCGATGCGACCGAGAATGAACCAGAGCACCCGGATGACGACATCTGGCTCTGGAAACAGGTGAACCCCGACGGCACCTGGACGAAGAACACCTACGACGCCCTGGGCCGGGTCACCGCCACCCTAGCCTCCACGGGCGCGACCACATCCGCCGTCTATGACGCGGGCGGCCGGGTGACAAGCGTCACCAACGCCAACGGCTTTGCGACGACTTCGGCCTACGATTTCCTGGGCCGCCAACTCTCGGCCGGTGGCTCAGGGCAACCCGCTTCTTCCCAGTACCTCTATAACGCTCTCGGCTGGAAGCTCCAGATCCAAGACGCCGACGAGTTCACCAGCACCTATGAGTTCGACGCGGCCGGACGGGTCCTTATCGACACCACCGCCGGGCACGTGACCACGATAAGCTACGACCAGACCGGCTCCGGCCTGGTCGAGTCCCGCACCGAATCCGCCGAGAACCGCACCACCACCTACGGATACGACGTCTTCGGCCGGGCCACGGACGAGACCCAGACCGTGGGCACCACCGTGGTCAAGAACAACACGGTGACCTACGACTCCCTAGGCCGGGTGCTCACCAGCACCGACGGCACCCGGAACTTGACCAGTGAAGCCTCCTATCCACTCGACACCCCCGGCGACACCGTGACCGTGGCCGGTATCGGGGTCACCGGTGATCTGGCGGAGACCGAGCTCAAGGTGGGTGCCGACGGTCTTGCCTACCAGTGGACCGGCACCATATCCGGCGCTTCCACCGTCACTCGCGCTGTCGACCCGCTCACAGGGCGCGATGATGCCAAGCGGGTGACGGCCGCCACCCTGGCCATGGGTCCCGCTCCGCTTGCGGCCCACTATCTCTACGACCAAGCCGGACACCTGACGCATCAGTGGGGGAGTGGCTATGCCCCAGCGGACGGGGAAGGCCCTGGGGCCGAAGGCACTCAGGCCTATGTCTACTCCACCACCAGTGGGCTAAAGACCGGCGAAGACATCCGCCTACTTGCCGTGGGCTGGGTACTCGGTGGAGAGGGAACGACCACCACCACCCTGGCTCCCACCACGACGACCGAGGCACCTACCACCACCACCGACGGGGCCACGACCACCACCCTTGCTCCTACCACCACCACCGAACCGCCCACCACGACCACCACCACCGAGGCCCCACCCGAACCTCTGACCTCTTTCGTGGGCCGTCTCGTCTCGAGCTACACCTACACCTCTTCCGGCCGCCTACAGTCCGCCAGCATCGATATCACCGACAACAACGACTCTAGTGACGCCTACACCGAGACCTACACCTTCGATGCGGCCGGCAACCTCACGGGAGACGGTACCCACACTTACGTCTACAGCTCCAACCGCCTCACGCAGACCAAGGTCGGCACCGAGACAGTAAGGGAGTTCACCTTCGACTCCGGCATGCGTTGGCGCACGGGGGAAGGCCCGAGCACGAACCCAGACGAAGAGACCTACGCCTACATCGGCACCGGACGCCTGTCTACCTATGCAGAGGAGAGCGCGGGCATCCAAGCCACTTACGCATATGACTCGGTAGGCCAACGTCAGACCTCCACGGTCACGGCGGGTACAGGCGAAGACCAGGAAGTGACCACCACCTCATATACCTACACCGGCCTCACCCTACATAAGCTAGAGGCCACCCGCACCCAAGGCGAGACCCTAGAGAGCTGGAGTATCACCTATCTCTATGACGAGTACGGGAAACCCTATGCCGGTATCTATCGGGACACCACCGATGAGAATCCCGCCAACTGGCCGCAGCCCACCGTCTTCGCCCTTCTCACCACCGACCGAGGCGATGTGGTCGATCTCCTGGATAAGAACGGCGCCCCCTTCGCCGCCTACCGCTACGACGCCTGGGGGAACCCCTTGGGCCAAGGCAACATAAGCGAGGGCATCTGGGCCCAGGCCACCACCCAAGGCGAGACCGAGGTCTTGAGCCTAGAGACGGCCACCAAGATCGCCCAGTGCCAGGTGCTCCGGTACGCCGGTTACTGCTATGACTCTGAGAGCGGGATGTACTACCTCTCGGCCCGCCACTACGACCCCGAGACCCGGCAGTTCCTATCGAAGGACCTCTCCCGCAACGATGGGGAGCAGAGCGCGTATCAGTACTGTCTGGGGAACCCCATCGCCAATGTGGATCCGACGGGGCTCTGGTCCGTGAAGTCGATGCTATACCGGGTGGTGAACCGCGTCAGGTATGAACTGTCTCAGCGGGACGAAACATATCGGAACGCCTACCTCTCGAAGGTCAAGGGTTCAGCCGGAGCATCACCTAAGTACAACAAAGACTACTATCCTAGTGGCAGCGACCAGGAGCGGGGCAGTTCGTGTTACCTGTATGCGGCCCTCAACCGATGGACGAGGCAGCCCATCCTTGATGAGGTTGGCTCGCTCTACATGGGCCCTGCAGCCACCAACGTGGGCGAGATAGGCGACTACAACAGATTCGACAAGGTGCGGCACACCTCCATGGGCAGCTTGATTGCTGGATTGAATGCTGATCTGAAGGGGTTGGGCTACGAAGAACGGGCGATGGAGTGCCTCGCGGATACGCAAGTGAAGCCGGGGTATAGGAAGGTGGCTGTGGTATCAGCCCCGGGCAACACCAAGAGTAACTCACCGTACCACTTCTACCTGCAGAACAGCGGTGGGCTGTGGTCCTGCCAAGAATACGCAGGGGGGCCTGTCACGGACCGGGACGCGGGGGGCAAGGCTATCCTGGATCCCATGCTATGCAACAGAGACTACGCAGCGAGCGGCGGCGCCAACTTCACTCAGTTCGGTGGGTATCTAATGGTTCCATGTGCAGATGGAAATGCAAGGCCGAGAGAGGTGTTCGTTGGGGCTCTGCCTTCAGGGTTCCCTTACTAGAGGACTATTGTTGGTGTATGCAGTGAGGTAATGGAGGGCAGGTGATGAGGTTCGTATGTAATGCGGTGTTAGTGGCCTGTGCGATTGGATGCGCTACGCTGCTGGGTTGCTCAGGGCTTGAGAGTACATCCACCCTGGGTCGGTTAGGCCCAGTTGAGGACAATCTACTGCTTCCGGTTGAGACTGACAGCGGAGTTGGCTACATCAACCCGAACGGTGCTCTTGTCGTAGAGCCACGCTTCTGTCGGGCGCGAATGTTCTCCGAAGGCTTGGCGGCTGTCCAATCTGAAGAAGGTGGCCCCTGGGGCTTCATCGATTCGAACGGTCGGTGGGTCATCGAGCCGCGATTCTTCGCTGCCGAGTCGTTCAGCGAGGGTCGGGCGGCGGTGCAGTCAACGGAGGGTGGACCCTGGGGGTACATCGAATCCAACGGTGAGATGGTGATCAAACCGCGATTCAGCGAATGCTCTCGGTTCCGTGAGGGGCTAGCTTGGGTGAGAGAGGAGGAAGGGTTTGGCTATATCGACCGGACCGGCGAGACGGTCATAGAACCTCAGTTTGCGTGGGCTACCCCCTTCTCGGAAGGTCTTGCCGCGGCTCAGTACAGTGAGGGGTACCGCGGCTACATCGACCGGACCGGGAAGATGGTCATTCCTACAAAGTTCTACGGCTTCAGTCTCCCTTTCACCGAGGGCTTGGCCGGTGTCATCCCTGAGCCGAATGGGTCGATTGGGTACATAGACCGTCTAGGACAGTTGGCCATCGAGCCGCGCTTCATCTCCGCCAGCGAATTCAGCGAAGGGCTTGCAGCCGTGGACACAGGTGAGGCTTCCGGACCTGATTATGGCTACATCGACAAGACGGGCGCAATGGTCATCCCACCCCAGTTTCTCGTGGCTAGGTCGTTCTCGCAAGGACTGGCAGCGGTCAAGATCGACTCTGCCAGCTTATGGGGATACATCGACAAGACCGGTACCATGGTCATAGAGCCACAATTCTACGAGGCGTCAGCCTTCCTCGATTGCGGTCTCGCCGCAGTGTGGTTCACGGAAGATGGTACTTGGAGCTGGATTGACAAGACCGGGAGGATCGTCTGGCGGGGTGAGTAGCCATTGGTGAGCGGCAATGGCTGGTGGTTCGCTTGTCTCACCTACGACTCCCTGGGCCGGGTGCTCACCAGCACCGACGGCACCCGGAACTTGACCAGCGAAGCCTCCTATCCACTCGACACCCCCGGCGACACCGTGACCGTGGCCGGTATCGGGGTCACCGGTGATCTGGCGGAGACCGAGCTCAAGGTGGGTGCCGACGGTCTTGCCTACCAGTGGACCAGCACCATATCCGGCGCTTCCACCGTCACTCGCGCTGTCGACCCGCTCACAGGGCGCGATGATGCCAAGCGGGTGACCGCCGCCACTCTGGCCATGGGTCCCGCTCCGCTTGCGGCCCACTATCTCTACGACCAAGCCGGACACCTGACGCATCAGTGGGGGAGTGGCTATGCCCCAGCGGATGGGGAAGACCCTGGGGCCGAAGGCACTCAAGCCTATGTCTACTCGACCACCAGTGGGCTAAAGACCGGCGAAGATATCCGCCTACTTGCCGTGGGCGGGGTACTGGGTGGAGAGGGAACGACCACCACCACCCTTGCTCCTACCACCACGACCGAACCGCCCACCACGACCACCACCACCGAGGCCCCACCTGAACCGGTGACCTCCTTCGTCGGCCGTCTGGTCAGCCAGTACACCTACACCTCTTCCGGCCGCCTGCAGTCCGCCAGCATCGACATCATCGATAACGACGACTCAAGTGACGCCTTCCAAGAGACCTACACCTTCGATGCGGCCGGCAACCTCACGGGAGACGGTACCCACACTTACGTCTATAGCTCCAACCGCCTCACGCAGACCAAGATCGGTACCGAGACAGTAAGGGAGTTCACCTTCGACTCCGGCATGCGTTGGCGCACGGGGGAAGGGCCGAGTGCGAACCCAGATGAGGAGACCTACGCCTACACCGGCACCGGACGCCTCTCTACCTATGCAGACGAGAGCGCGGGCATCCAAGCCACTTACGCATATGACTCGGTAGGCCAACGTCAGACCTCCACGGTCACGGTGGGTACAGGCGAAGACCAGGAAGTGACCACCACCTCATATACCTACACCGGCCTCACCCTACATAAGCTAGAGGCCACCCGCACCCAAGGCGAGACCCTAGAGAGCTGGAGTATCACCTATCTCTATGACGAGTACGGGAAACCCTATGCCGGTATCTATCGGGACACCACCGATGAGAATCCCGCCAACTGGCCGCAGCCCACCGTCTTCGCCCTCATCACCACCGACCGAGGCGATGTGGTCGCGCTCCTGGATAAGAACGGTAGTCCCTTCGCCGGCTACCGCTACGACGCTTGGGGTAACCCACTGGGCCAAGGCAACATAAGCGAGGGCATCTGGGCCCAGGCCACCACCCAAGGCGAGACCGAGGTCTTGAGCCTAGAGACGGCCACCAAGATCGCCGAGCGCCAACCCCTGCGCTACGCCGGTTACTGCTATGACCCAGAAAGCGGGATGTACTACCTCTCGGCTCGCCACTACGACCCCGAGACCCGGCAGTTCCTATCGAAGGACCTCTCCCGCAACGATGGGGAGCAGAGCGCGTATGGGTATTGCCTGGGGAACCCCATCGCCAATGTGGATCCGACGGGGTACGCGTGGAAGGACATCTTGTCTTCGATCAAGGCTGCGGTCAAGAAGGCGATGGCAAAGGCGGCGCAGGACTTCGATCCAGCTCTGCGAAAAGTGCTCAATCTGCTTGCGAGTGACAAGAAAGTAGAAATGGACGGATTGAACGGAAAGGTGAAGGTGCCCGTGGGCCAGGCCAGGTACTTGGTATCTATCGGAGAGAAGTGGCCCGAGCTCACCGCGGCGGAGAAGTACGTGAGAGATAACGGCAGAATCCTGTATGACCTTTGGGACGGGCTCGACTCGGGGTACGCAGGGGACCTGAAGGACGCTTTCAAGCGGGGCGATACTTTCACCAAGGTGGCAAAGACACTTGGAGTCGGTGTGCTGAAGGTGCCGTTCTACAACGACGCCTGCAAGGGGGCTACTCAGCTAGGGGTGTACTTGGATGCCAGGGCAGAGCAGCGGGCAGGTTGGGAGTCGGGCTATCTCGTGGCCCTTTCTCAAAGCGGGATGCTCGCGGACATCCTTACCCATGTCGAAAAGAACAAGCTGTACCTGCAGGAGTGAGATGGGTCGGCAGGGCAAGGCGGCCCGGCAGCGCCAGCGTGGTTCGTTCTGCCGGCTGCGGACAACAATATTGAGGTCCAAGTATGGCTGTGTATGCGGAACGGGGAGGGAGAAGATGAGAGTCGCACGGGCTCTGGTCGGTCTGTTATCGGGGATTCTGGTAGCGTCGTCGTGTGGATGCGTGGAAAGCGGACAATCGGCGGCTACTGAGCTTAGCGCCCTCAAAGTGGGCCAAGTGACCGAAGGATACTCGGATGGCTACTTTTGCCAGGTATCCGGTGATCGCCTGGTATGGGCAGGGGCGGCCGTTGGGGTTGGCTCCGGGGGATCAGACATCTTCACGTGGACTCCGGATGAAGGCGCCCGGCGGTTGACTGACGACGGTGCTATCCATACCGTGCCACAAGTGTCTGGCGATCGAGTGGTATGGATGGGCGGGCACGACGACGAGTGGACGCGGGACTCGGAGATATTCACCTGGACTCCAGCTGGAGGAGTCGTCCAGGTTACTGAGAACGACGAGCTGGACTTGCGTCCGGTAGTCGATGGGGACCTAGTGGTATGGGAGGGGCAAGGCGGCACTGACGAGGGCGACGACGTCGAGATCTTTGCCTGGACGCCGAGCGGTGGAATCGTTCAGCTCACCGAGAACGACTACCCGGATGCATTTCCAGATGTGGCCGGGAATCGGGTGGTATGGAAGTCTTGTTTGGAGGGCACTCGATCAGGCAATGGCGAGATCAAGATGTGGACCCCTACTGATGGCATTGTGCAGCTTACAGCGGGCGGGGGCAACAACTCCAGCCCTCAGGTATCGGGGGACCGGGTGGTGTGGTGGGCAGGTGGTCATGGTGAGGATGACAACTCGAACATCTTCACGTGGACTCGTGATGGAGGCATGGTCCAGATGACTCGGAACAACGAAGATGTCGGTCCGCCGGATGTCTGTGGGGACCTAATCGTGTGGGCCGGCTCGTCTGGCAACGATGGAGGTTATGACCAGGAGATCTTCTTTTGGACCGCCAACCGGGGTGTCTCACAGCTCACCGAGAACGATGTGAACGACACGTCGCCTCAGGTATCCGATGATCTCATTATCTGGGTGGCCTGCGATGGCGAGTGTAGGTCCGACGAAGGCGAGATCATGGCCTGGCCTGTCGCCTCGGAAGATGATGGGGATGTGCTTAGGATCACCGGCTCCGATATCCACCGCTTTCTGACAGTATCGGGCAACAGGCTTGTGTGGTTGACGACCGAAGGCGAGATTTCTACGCTAGTATTGCCTTGGCTGTAGGCAGGAGCAGCGCGCTGTGTCGATGTCCAAGGGAGTGGGTCAGTTTGAACTGGAACGCCCCCGGGTTGGGCGGAGGCTCTCTCATATGAAGGCAAGAACGGCGCCAATCAAGCGGATGAGACTCTTCTCGTCCGGGAAGATGCCGACCACCCAGGTCCGGCGATTGATCTCCTCGGGCTCAGATACCAAATTGCGGTTGGTTCCAAGTCCCCGAGCGTGGTGCATTCATCAGTCACGCTATCTGGTGTTCTGGGCTGCGGCCTTCGCGGGCTGGATTCTTGTTCTTGACGTTGGCATACGAGAGTCCGGCGGCGCCGATCCATGGTGGTAGGGAGCAAGGATCTGGTTCTACTCCGGTGCAGTCGCTTTGCTAAGCGCACAGCTCCTCTACCGTTGGCGCCGGCGATACTTCGCTCAGCGGCATACCCTGGCCGTAGTGATCACCGATACACTCATCAGCGGTCCGGGTTGGTCGCCTTGGTCGTTCGGGACAACCCGCGTGGAGTTCTTGGCAAGCGAACTCGATGTTGGTGCCAGCGCCAAGCGTGGGTTACCAGCCAGGCTCTTCGGGTGGCAGGATCTGTTCTCGCGTAGCGGCGAGAGGATTCGTGTTCGGCGGTGGGCTTTCGACAAGGCCGATCTTCAGAGGATGATCGATATCCTAAGGCTTCAGCCTGCTTCTCCGAGGGGGAAATAGTGCTTGTTCTACTTACAGCGACACCACTGATGAGAATTCCGCCAATTGGCCGCGCCCACCTTCTTCGCCCTCGTCACCACCGACCGGGGCGACGTGGTCGGTGGTCCTGGATAAGAACGGCAACCCCTTCGCCGCCTACAGCTACGACGCTTGGGGGAACCCACTGGGCCAAGGCAACATAAGCGAGGGCATCTGGGCCCAGGCCACCACCCAAGGCGCGACCGAGGTCTTGAGCCTAGAGACGGCTACCATGATCGCGAAACGCCAACCTCTGCGCTACGCCGGCTACTGCCTTGACTCTGAGAGCGGGATGTACTACCTCTCGGCCCGGCACTACGACCCCGAGACCCGGCAGTTCCTCTCGAAGGACCTCTCTCGCAACGACGGGGAGCAGAGCGCGTATCAGTATTGTCTGGGGAATCCCATCGCCAATGTGGATCCGACGGGGTACGCGGTCATGCGGGAGATTGACAGACCTCGGACCCCAGAGGAACGCGCCGACTCACGTAACCGTGTATTGGCAGCGCGTGCCAAGTGGTACGCGGATCATTCGCAGTCTACGGCGGGCAAGGTCTTCGGATGGATGAACAAGTATCTCAACCCAGCCAACGCCTGGAAGAACATACCGTCATATGTGATCAACAAAGTGTCGCCGGCCTATGGTCTAGCCTATGACTGGGCGATGGGGACAGGGTCTCGCGACAGATATTTCAGTGCGTTCACCAAGGCAACCCAGCAGATGATGAACTCGTCAAGTGTTCAGGCGAACTGGGAGAGATTCAAGCAGGGAGGGTGTGTCGACATGCCTTTCGGATACGATACGGACGACGCTGGCAGGGAGTTCATCAAGGACCCACTCAGCAGCACCCGAGGCAAGGCTGAGCTTCTGTTGTTTCCCATCGGGAAGATGATCTCTCTGCTCAACAATCAGCCTGCGATGGTGAACGGTTACGACGGGGCTGCAATGCACAACAATGGCGACGGGACTGCGACTGTGACGATTATAAACGACACAGGATTGGCCTCCCTTTCTTCGTACCTGGACTACATCCCAGGCATGCACAAGTTGGGTGACTTCCCCTGGGAGGAGGGACCAGGGTCTACCGTAACGCAGACGTATCAATGGACGTGGCCACTCTCCTACAACGGAGGTTCGGAGTGAAGTCAGAGTCGTCTGGGGGTCGTGTTCGCCGCGACAGGAAGCGAGGACTTCTCGGTGTCGTGGCGATTGCCATAGTCACTTCTCTGAGTGTGTGGTTTGGCTCCGCGTGCTTCTCCAACGCCATCAGGGTGGAATTGGCCTACCCCTACCGCCTTCTGGGGGCTGATAGTCTTGAGGCGGCATCTATCCTCTACTATCCAGATCACGACGGTGGGTGTGAGAGAGTTCCGGCGGTGGTGACGGCCGTCGGCTGGAATGCGAGATACTTGGTCGCCTCGCGTCGACCGCCGGGAGATCCCGGAGGTGAGCTCTCTTACTACTACGTGGATATGGAAAAGGACCACCCAGGCGGGGTCACCGAGGCCGTGGTGGTGGGTCCGATGTCAAAAAGCGATTTTGACGCTGTCAGTGAGGAGCTGGGCTTGCCCACGCTTTCCACGGAATTCCCGGAATTGCGGTAGAACGGCCTCAGCATGAGTGGAGCAGTGTCATCTTGACGAGGCGCTATTCGAGGCGGCCGTGAAGCCTTGGCTGCCAAAGAGCTGCCAGACCGCCCTCAAAGTCACGACGGTACTCCAAGAGCTCATCATGAATGTCTCCGAGGAGAAGCTTTGGGAGCTGCCCTGAGTGTGGAGCGTGATGTCACAGGCGAACAGAGGAGATTGTCGTGAGGTGCAACCGGCCGCTGGTTCTTTCGTCTGCAGTCGCCCTAGTCTTGTCCTTGACGTCCTGCGCGGGCGCTACCGAAGTGGACTCAGGGTTTGAGATAACTCAAGTTCTGAAGGGCTGCGACTTCGTGGGGGTTCCGGTGATCTCCGGCAATCGGGTGGTTTGGACAGGGACCGGCGGCGCAGACAGTGGAGGCGACCTCGAGATCTACACCTGGACGCCTGCCGGAGGGGTCGAACAACTTACCACCAACGACTCAGATGACAGCGATTGCGAGGTCTCTGGCGATACAGTGGTGTGGACGAGTGGGGTTGGTCGAAGCTCGGTCGTGGTCGTTGTCAAGGTGGATGCCCCTTGACTCATGGGTCCTGCGTGGCAAGTGAACCAATCCACTCCCAAGACGACGCTGACGAACCGCCCCGGCTCTCCGAATCCCCGCTGTTGCCTGTGCTAGAGTCGTTGCATGGAGATGGTCACCGGCCCAATACCTCTGCAGCGCCTGTTTGACATGGCCGCCGCGATCGAGCGTGGAGTCTGAGTTGGTCGACCCGGCAGTACGACGCTGCGCCTGGGTGGGCGTCGAGCCTCTCTACGTCGCTTATCACGACCACGAGTGGGGCGTGCCTGTCCACGACGACCGCTTGCTCTTCGAATTCCTCGTCCTGGAGGGTGCTCAGGCGGGGCTGAGTTGGCTGACCATCCTCAAGAAGCGTGAGGGTTATCGACAGGCTTTCGCCGGGTTCGATCCTCAGCGGGTGGCCCGCTTCACCTCGGTGGATGTGGACCGCTTGTTGGCCGATCCCGGTATCGTGCGCAACCGGCTGAAGGTAGAGTCCGCCATCACCAATGCGCAAGCCTTCTTGAGGGTTCAGCAAGAATTCGGTAGTTTCGATGAGTACGTTTGGCGATTCGTGGATGGTGAGACCATTCAGAACACGTGGACGAGCGTTGCGGAGATACCGGTCAAGACGGTCGAGGCTGAGCACTTGAGTGCCGATCTCAAACGGCGGGGGTTCCGGTTTGTGGGTCCTACTATCGTGTACGCTCACATGCAGGCGACCGGGATGGTGAACGATCACACGGTTGATTGCTTTCGCTGGGCCGCATTGGGCAACGATAAGGTGAGTCACGACTGACAGCGACAGAGTCGGAGGGCTGATGTTTGGCGGCTGAGACGCAGACCATCATGTGCATCAACGGCGGTTCCTCTTCGCTCAAGTTCCACATCTACGAGGTGGGGCTGTCCGAAGATGGGCGGGCGGAGCAGCTTCTGGCGCACGGCGCGGTCGAAGGTATCGGCCACAGCAAAGGGCGCATCTGGTTCCAGGACGGGCAAGGGAATCTGTTGGTGGACCGTCTCATGGACGACGTCGAGTTCGAGGGCGCTGTAGAAGAAGCGCTGGCTGTTCTCTCTGAGAATAGTGTTCACTCGGTGGAGGCCGTCGGCCACAGGGTCGTGCACGGCGGTCCGGAACACCACTCTCCCAGACTGATAACCCCCGACGTGCTCTCCGACCTTCACGAGCACGTGGCCTGGGCGCCACTGCATATGCCTATCACCCTGCGGGTCATCGAAGCCATGGACACTCAGCGCCCAG
This sequence comes from uncultured Actinomycetes bacterium, assembly GCA_963814365.1. Lineage (GTDB taxonomy): Bacteria > Actinomycetota > Thermoleophilia > RBG-16-64-13 > RBG-16-64-13 > RBG-16-64-13. The sequence continues at coordinate 98,608 of CAWFCL010000004.1, forward strand.
GGTTGCCGCAGGTGGCCTGCTTCGACACTGGGTTTCACGCCCACCTGCCGGAGGTGACGCGCAGATTGCCTTTGCCGGCCAAGTTCTACGATCAGGGCATCTGCAGGTACGGCTTCCACGGCCTCTCCTACGAGTACGTGATGGCTGCCTTGGGGAAAGAGGCCGCCGGCAAGGTAGTCGTGGCTCATCTGGGCAACGGCTGCAGCATGGCCGCCTGCGTGGACGGTCAGTCGGTGGATACCACTATGGGCATGACCCCCATGGGGGGTTTGATGATGGGCACCCGCAGTGGTGACCTGGATCCGGGCGTCCTTCTCTACCTGGTCAGGGAATGGGGATACGACGCCGAGATGCTCGAGCTTCTGCTGGACAGGGAGAGCGGGCTTAGAGGGGTCTCTGGCAAGACCGGTAGCATGGAGAGCCTGCTGGAGCTCAGGGCCGGTGGCAACGCGAGTGCAGCCATGGCCATAGAGATGTTCTGCTATCAGGCGCGCAAGACCATCGGGTCGCTGGCCGCGGCCATGGGAGGTTTGGACAGCTTGGTCTTCACCGCCGGGATCGGCGAGAACGCGCCGCTCATTCGCGCTCTTGTCTGCAGGGGGTTGGAGCACCTGGGTATCGAGCTAGACTTGGTCAAGAACAACGAGCACGCCTGGATGATCAGTAGCGAGCAGAGCCGCTGTCGCGTGTTCGTCGTGCGCACCAACGAAGACCTTGTGATCGCCCGCCACACCTACAGGTTGGTGTTCGGGGGCAGATAGCAGCCAGGCATTTGAGAAGGAGGACGATGATGAGTCCCGATCCGCTTCGTGACGCGACGCCTGCACGGGAGTTGCCATCGGAGGCACTCGCCCCCCTGGACTCGGTCGCCCTGCAGCGCACGGACGCTTACTGGCGCGCCGCGAACTACCTTTCTGTGGGGCAGATCTACCTGCGCGACAATCCTTTGCTCCGCAGACCGCTCGTTCGCGAAGACGTCAAAGCCAGACTGCTGGGACACTGGGGCACGTGCCCCGGGCTCAACCTGGTGTACGCGCACCTCAACCGTGCCATCAAAGCGCGGGACTTGGACGTGGTTTATGTCTGCGGACCCGGGCACGGCGGCCCCGCGATGGTCGCCAACGTCTATCTAGAAGGCACCTACAGCGAGTTCTACCCCGAGATCAGCGCGGACGAAGCCGGGATGCAGAAGCTGTTCAAGCAGTTCTCGTTCCCGGGCGGCATCCCCAGTCACGTAGCCGCGGAGACTCCGGGCTCCATCCACGAAGGGGGCGAGTTGGGGTACTCGCTCTCGCATGCGTACGGGGCCGCGTTCGACAATCCGGACCTGCTGGTGGCTTGCGTGATCGGAGACGGTGAGTCGGAGACCGGCCCTTGGCCGCGGCTTGGCACTCCGACAAGTTCTTGAACCCGGCCGTGGACGGCGCTGTGCTGCCCATCCTGCACCTGAACGGCTACAAGATAGCCAACCCCACCGTGCCGGCGCGCGTGAGCAGGGATGAGCTCGCCGACTTCCTGCGCGGCTGCGGGCACACGCCCTACTTCGTCGAGGGTGACGACCCTGCCAAGGTCCACCAGTTGATGGCTGCCACCTTGGACCATGTCCTGGACGAGATCGGCCGCTTCCAGAAGCGGGCACGCGTGGAGGGCATCGTCGAGCGGCCGGCCTGGCCGGCTATCGTGCTGGTGACGCCCAAAGGCTGGACCGGCCCCAAGACAGTGGACGGCAAGAAGACCGAAGGGTCGTTCCGCTCACATCAGGTGCCTTTCTCCGACATGACCGAGGAACACATCAGGCTCCTAGAAGAGTGGATGAAGAGCTACAAGCCCGAGGAGCTGTTCGACGAAGCGGGCACCTTGCGGGCGGAGTTGGCCGAGCTGGCGCCTGAGGGCGAGAAGCGCATGGGAGCGAGTCCCTACGCCAACGGCGGACTGCTGCTGCGCGATCTCGACCTGCCCGACTTCCGTGACTTCGCCGTGAGCGTGCCGTCACCCGGGCAGGCGGAGGGGGAGAGCACGAGGGTCATGGGCTGACTTCTTGGCCGAGGTGATGCGCAAGAATCTTGCGGCCGGCAACTTCAGAGTGTTCGGACCGGACGAGACCCGCTCCAACCGTCTGGGCGCCGTGCTGGACGTCACACCCCGCACGTGGAACGCGGAGACCTTCCCGATGACGACAAGCTCTCACCGACCGGGCGGGTGATGGAGATCCTGAGCGAGCACACCATCCAAGGCTGGGTGGAGGGCTACCTGCTCACGGGCCGCCACGCCTTCTTCTCCAGCTACGAGGCCTTCATCCACATCGTGTCGTCGATGTTCAACCAGTACGCCAAGTGGCTCGACGTGAGCGAGGAGATCCTGTGGCGCAAGCCCATCGCCTCGCTCAACTACCTGCTCACCTCGCATGTCTGGCGGCAGGACCACAACGGCTTCTCGCACCAAGACCCGGGCTTCATCGACCACGTGCTCACCAAGAAGGCCTCGGTGACGCGCGTCTATCTGCCGCCCGACGCCAACTGTCTCTTATATGTCACCGACAAGTGCCTGCGCAGTCGCAGCTTGGTGAACGTCATCGTGGCGGGCAAGCAGCCGGAGCCACAGTGGCTGGACATGGACTCGGCTATCGCGCACTGCGAGCAGGGGATAGGCGTCTGGGAGTGGGCGGGCAACTGCGGCATGGCTGAGCCTGACGTGGTCATGGGCTGCGCGGGCGATGTGCCCACGATGGAGGTCCTCGCGGCAGTGGACTTCATGCGCAAGTACCTGCCCGACCTGCGGGTCAGGGTGGTCAACGTTGTCGATCTGATGACTTTGCAGCCGCGAGAAGAGCATCCCAACGGGCTCACCCGCGAGGGGTTCGACCGGCTGTTCACCACCGACAAGCCCATCATCTTCGGGTATCACGGCTATCCCTGGCTCATCCACCGGCTTACCTACCGGCACACCGATCACGAGAACCTGCACGTGCGCGGCTACAAAGAAGAAGGGTACTACCACCACTCCCTTCGACATGGTGGTGCGCAACGAGCTCGACCGCTTCAGCTTGGTGCGCGACGTGATAGACCGGGTACCTGGCCTGGCGGCCAAGGCCGGGGATGTGCGGCAGGATGCTCGAAGAGATACATGCCGAACACGCCGCGTATATCCACGAGCACGGCGAAGACATGCCCTCGGTCAGAGACTGGACCTGGGGCTTCTACAGTAAGTAAGTAGACATGACGCAAGCGATACTGATGGCGGCCGTGGGGTTCGTCGGAGGAGCTCTTTGGCTCCATGGTCGGACTCGGGGGCGGGGTCTTCATCGTGCCCGCCCTGGCCCTGTTCCTCAAAGTCCCCATACATCAGGCCATCGCTGCCAGCCTGTTTGCTGTGGTCGCGACCTCGAGCTCTGCCTCCATCGCTTATCTGCGTGACGATCTGACCAACCTGCGGCTGGGCATGACTCTGGAGACCATGACCGTGGCGGGCGCCGTCGCGGGCGGAATGGTGGGCGCGATGCTGAGCCAGCAGGTGCTTTCGGCCGTGTTCGGTGGGGTGATGGTGGCGGTGTCGGCCTATCTGACTGGTCAGTCGCGTACGGCGGAGTGACGGCTGGACCCGACCGAGGAGCCCGGTGTTCTGGGGGCGAGCTACTACGATCGGAGTCTTGATAGGAGCGTGATCTATCGCGTGCAGTCGCCTGTCCGCCGGTATGGGAGCCGGTCTTGCTGGCCGGACTCGTGTCGGGACTGCTGGGGGTGGGTGGAGGCTTTCTGAAAGTCCCGGTGATGGTGCTTGCCATGAAGGTGCCCGTGCGGGCGGCGGTGGCCACCAGTAGCTTCATGATCGGGGTCACGGCGTGTACGGGGCGATCGTGTACTCTGGCGCGTGGCCTTGTCGATCCGGTGGTGACCGTCTCGGTGGTGCTGGGGGTGGTGGTCGGGGCATATCTGGGTTCAACGTTCGCCCAGAGAGTCAGAAGCTCGGTGCTGACGGCGATTCTTGCCCTGGTGCTCTTCGCGTTGGCCGTCCAGATGATCCTGGCGGCAGCAGGGATAAGCGTGCGATGAGAAGTCGTTCGAAGCCGGAGGGCGATAAGGTCAGAAGGTTGGATCGCATGGTATCCAGCGTGCTTGCCGTAGGGCTGGCGCTTGCGATCGTTCTGATGGTCACGGGAACGGTGCTGGCCCTGGTCGGCCGGGGTCCGTCGCTCCCCTCGAAGACCATGGTCGCCGATCTACCTAGCGCGTTGGCCTCGCTTGAGTCCGGAGGCTTTCTGGGGTTGGGTTTGCTGATCTTGCTGGCGACACCTGTCGCTCGTGTGGCTGCGCTGATGGTCGGGTTCGGGCGTGCCAAGTCCTGGGTCTTCTGCTGCATGGGCGCGCTGGTGCTGGCCCTGCTCGCCCTGAGCGCCTATCTGGGTCTGACGGGCTGAGGCGGCGTCGGCCCGGCTCCGCCGTCCGGCGTCAGTCCGATACCAGGTTGGGCCGAGGGACGTTGGCTCGAGCGCCAGGCGTGCCACGTCCGAGTAGATACTGCTCCAGGGCTTCGGCGACACCGTCCCGCAGGTTGGACGAAGTAACCACGTCAGCAGCCTCCTTGGCCGCTGGGGTCGCGTTGCCCATCGCCACGCCTATGCCTGCCCACTGCAACAGGGCTGCGTCGCTGTCGTGGTCGCCGATGGCCATGGTCTGCTCCGCGGGTACCTGCATACGTCTCGCCAGCTGTTGGGCCATGCTGGCTTTGGAGGCGTCGAGCGAGAAGATGTCCAGCACTCCTCTGGTGGACTCGTATATGTTGACCTGTCGGCCGAAGGACCGCTTGACAGCGGCGACGGCGAAGGCCGCCTTGTCGTCCTCGAGCTCACGGAGGTCCAAGAAGACCTTGTCGATAGGTTCCCCTGCACGCAGGACCTCGTCCACGGTGCCGATGCCATGCGGGTCGGATATCTCGTAGTCCACCAAGCCGTCTCGCTCCAGATTGCTCAGCCTATCGGTGAACCACTCATCATCGCTCTCCAGATTGGCCACGGCCCCGAGTTGACGGCCAAGCGTGATGATGTCGGACGCCAGTTCCGGCTCCACCGGAGTGTGAGAGAGGCCGGCGCGGGCCTGTTCGTTCCACAGGAGCGCGCCACCGCACGCGATCATCGGGGTATGCAGCTGGAGTTGTTGGTGGAAGTGTCTGATCTCTCTGGGTGGCCTAGATGAGACCAGGACCACCTCGACCCCGCCTTCACGGATATTGGCCAGAGTACTCTTGGTCCGTTCGGAGATCAGCCGGGGGCCGGAGAGAAGAGTCCCGTTCAGATCCAAGAACACCAGTCGTATGACCCGGCCGGTGCCGACAAGTTGAGCAAGGCCGCGGGCTACGTAGTCCAAGTGATGGCGCATCGCCTGCCGCGCCTTGGCCTCGTCTCCCGATCTGATCGCCTGCCGTATGGCGTCGTGTTGCTGATGCAGCGCCACGGCTCCACCCGGCTCTTTGTAGAACACGTCGAATATCGCCGCCATGTGATCGTGCAGTAGATCCACCGGCTCCTGGATGACCCGCTCGAACAGCGGGTTGTGCGTGGCGTCGGCTATGGCGGCGTGAAAGGCGACGTCATCCTCTGGAGTGATCATGTCGCCGATCCTGGTGACCAGGACCGACAGGTGGTGAAGGTCTTGCATGGTCGCACGGCGGGCGGCCAGACCGGCCGCCTCGATCTCGACTGCGCTCCTGACCTCCATGAGCTCGATGATGCGTTCCGCTCCTTGTCCCATCAGAGGCATCAGGGGGTTGGCAAAGCTGGGGCCGGGTCTGTTTGCGACGACCGTGCCTTGAGCGCCACGACCAGAGATCAGAAGACCTTGGGCCTTGAGTTCGCGCAGTGCTTCTCGCACCGCCGGGCGGCCCACGCCAAGCCGTACCGCCAGTTCTCGCTCAGAAGGGATGCGGTCTCCGGGGCTGTAGTCGCCTGTGGTGACGAGGGTGCGGAGTTGCTCCGCCACTTGGTCCGAGACGGTCTGTGGCTTCACCGGGCGAAGCCGGTCAACGGCGGAGCCGTCGGATTCTTCCAGACCGGGGCGACCTGTATCGTCTTTCATAGGTAGGATGGTAACACCATCAAGCCCGCCAAGGCAAAAGCATAGTCACTGGGCGCGAAGCCTGGCCGCCGACGCGAAGTACGGTCTCGACGGTCCCCGTTGCGTCCGGATGTGGTATTTGTTACTGTCAAGTTGGCCTAAGGCGGCTGGAGAGCGGTCCGATGGCGACACTGCTTCTTCGCTGCGAGGTGTTCGTTTGGTTCATCCAACCGTGGATCTGTTCATTCAATTGGGCATCATGTTCGCCATCGGCGTAGCGATGGCGATAGCCTTCATATCCATCTCTCATCTACTCTCTCCCAAGAGCAAGAATCCCAACAAGGGACTTGCTTACGAGTGCGGAGTGTTGCCGAAAGACGACGCCCGGGCACCCTTCAGCGTCCACTACTACCTGGTCGCGGTCTTGTTCGTGCTGTTCGATCTGGAAGCGGTCTTCATCTACCCGTGGGCGGTGTCCTTGAGGTCTTTGGGCACAGCCGCTCTTGCCGAGATGTTCGTGTTCATGGCCGTTCTCTTGGTCGGCTTTGTGTACGCTTGGAAGAAGGGCGTCTTCGAGTGGGAATGATCGAGAGACCCGGGCTGGTAGTGCCCACATCTGCGCTCGATCCGGCAAACGGCTTTGTCGACGAAGGCGAGACCTTGGGCGGCCGTGTCAAGCTGCCGGGTGGGTTCGCCCTGCCCGTGCAGGTGGAGAAGGTGCTCGGGTTCGGGCGTAGCTTCTCCTTCTGGCCCCTGCTCTTCGGTCTGGCCTGCTGTGCCATAGAGATGATGGCTTTGGGGGGTCCGCGCTTCGACATGTCGCGGTTTGGCATGGAAGCCATGCGGGCCTCGCCTCGTCAGGCCGACGGCATGATAGTGGCGGGTTGGTGCACCACCAAGATGGCACCACGAGTGGTCAGACTTTATGAGCAGATTCCGGACCCCAAGTGGGTGTTGGCCATGGGCTCGTGCGCCATCTCGGGCAACATCTGGGACACCTATGGTGTGGTGCAGGGCATAGACAGCCTTATCCCCGTGGATGTCTACGTACCCGGTTGCCCCCCTCGTCCCGAGGCTCTTTGGCAGGGTCTGGAGATGATCCGTCAGCGCATCAGGCAAAGTGAACACGCCTACGATGGGCTCAGGCGCATCCCGGCCCGCGACTTGTCGCGGACGCTGAGGCGGAGTCGTGAGTCGCCCGTCTGTCACTGGCCTGCCTGAGTCACTCAAGGCCGCTGCTGCCGTCTTGGAGGGACGCTTCGGAGAGCGGCTGCTGGAGAAGGTGGAGTGGCAGGACGAATTGACGTATGTGGTGTCACCGAGCGACTGGGCGGAAGTGTTGGGGGTCTGCAGGCAGGCGCCCGAACTGGCCTGCGACCGGCTGGATTCACTCTTTGGTGACCACTTGCCAGAGAGAGCTTCGGCCCCGCTCCAAGTGGTCGCGAACCTGGTCTCGAGCACACACGGCCATCGACTGCGCGTGAAGACCCAGTTGGCTGAGGGGCAGACGCTGAGTACGGTCACAGTCCTGTGGCCGTCCGCGGGATTCGACGAGCGCGAGACCTGGGAGATGTTCGGCATAGAGTTCGAGGGGCACCCCTATCTGCAGCGGCTACTCACTACCGAAGACTTCGAGGGACATCCCTTGCGCAAAGACTTTCCTCTGCAGGGCACTGTGGGGGGGCGGGTCCGGACCGACCTGCGGGGCAAGATCTAGTTGAGCGGCGCCAAGGACAGCAGTCGCGCGCGAGCGGACAGGCTCGGCACGGTCGGGGCCGCCACCGGGCGGCCTACTCTGGAAGAACTCAAAGAGCGCAAGGCCGCCAGCCGCCAGCGCCTGCGGCGCCGCGGCGACCTGATGACCATAAGCATGGGGCCTCAGCATCCTTCTACTCACGGGGTGTTCAGGGCCGAACTAGATCTGGACGGCGAGGTGATCGTGGCCGCGCGCCCAGAGATAGGCAATCTGCACCGCGGGGTGGAGAAGCTCTGCGAGGATCTCACCTACCACCAGATCATCCCGGTGACCGACCGCTTGGACTACATCGCCTCGTTCTCCATGAACCACGCGTTCTGCGAAGCGGCGGAGAAGCTCATGGGTGTCCAGGTGCCGGACCGCGCGCGCTACGTGCGTACCATCGCCCACGAGCTCTGCCGGCTCAGCAACCACATCCTGTGGTTGGGCATCCACATCATGGACCTGGGCACTCAGACTTTCTTCTGCATCTGCTTCCGCGACCGCGAGTATGTGCTCGACCTGATGGAGATGCTCACGGGCGCCAGGCTCACCCATGCTTTTGCCCGCATAGGCGGTGTGGCCAAAGACCTGCCCGATGGGTTCGCTCACCGCTGCCGCAAGGTGACGGAGTTCTTGCCCAAGCGGGTGGCCGAGTACGAGCGCATCGTAAAAGACAACCGCATCTACTTCAAGCGGGCCAAAGGCGTGGGCATCTTTACCTCAGAGGACTGCCACGCCTGGCGTGTCAGCGGACCGCCTCTGCGCGCGGCCGGAGTGGCACGCGATCTGCGCAAGGACGAACCCTATGCCGCCTACGGTGAGGTCGATTTCGAGGTGGCGGTGGAGTACAACGCGGACGTGTACGACCGCTTCCTGGTGCGCATGAAAGAGATACGCGAGTCGTGCAAGATCATCGACCAATGCTTGGATCAGCTGCCCGACGGCCCCTTCATCGCCAACGACGTGGCTCATTCGTTGCCCGCCAAGCACAACGTGATGCACGACTCTGCCGCCATGATCCGGGACTTCTACCAGGTCTTTCACGGCCCGACGGTGCCCAGTGGCGAGGTCTACCGGGCCATCGAGGTGCCCAAGGGCGAGATGGGTGTCTACATAAGGTCGGAGGGCGGCGCGAAGCCCGCCCGCGTGCGCTTCAGCAACCCGAGTTTCTACCACAGCCAAGCCGTGCCGGCGCTGGTGGAGGGGGAGACCCTCTCTGACATGGTGGCCATCTTCGCCAGCGTGGACGTCGTGCTGGGAGACTGCGACCGATGAGCGCCGAACTCGCCCAGTTCGTCTTCTTGCTCATCAAGGCCGTGGCATTGCCGGTGGTGATCGTGCTCATGGTGGCCTTTGCTATCTACTTTGAGCGCAAGTTCGCCGGCTTCTTTCAAGGACGGGTGGGGCCGACCTATCTGGGCCCGTGGGGTTCGTTGCAGTCGTTTGGAGACGTGCTCAAACTGATCTCCAAGGAGGACGTGATCCCCGAGCGTTCTGACAAGCCGGTGTTCAAGCTGGCCCCCTATATCGCCTTCGTCCCCGCCTTCCTGGTGATGGCGGTGCTGCCTTTCGGTCCGGTGGACCCGGACGGAGCGGCGAATCTCTTTGGACATCATTTCGACTTCGTGATCGTCAGCTCCGGATACTTCGACTCGGGCTTGGTGCTTTTCTTGGCCATGGGCGCGCTTGCCTTCTACGGGGTGATACTGGCCGGGTGGGCCTCAAACAGCAACTACTCTCTGTTGGGCGGGCTGCGCGCCGGCGCTCAGATGATCTCGTACGAGTTGGCGATGGGTTTCTCGGTGGTGGGTGTGATGATCATGGCGGGCTCCCTAAGCCTGGTGGACATCGTCGACGCGCAGGCGGGCGACTTCTGGCACTGGTATTTCATCCCGCAGATAGTGGGCGGTGTAGTGTTCTTTGTCGCGACCATCGCAGAGCTCAACCGTACCCCCTTCGACCTGCCCGAAGCCGAACAGGAGTTGGTCGCCGGCTACCTGACCGAGTACTCGGGCATGCGCTGGGGCATGTTCTATCTGGCCGAGTACGTCAACATGATCGTGGTCTCGGGGATCGTCGCCACCCTGTATCTGGGCGGCTGGAGGGCGCCGCTGCAGGTCTTGGACTTTATCCCAGGACCAGTCTGGCTCTTTCTGAAGATCATCTTCTTGATGTTCCTTTACATGTGGATCAGGTGGACCATATTCAGGTACCGCTACAACCAACTGATGTCTATCGGTTGGAAGGTGTTGCTGCCGGTATCACTGACCAACCTAGTCGTCACGGCCGTAATAGTGAGTCTGGCGGGCTGACATGAATCTGCTGGACATTATCAAGAAGGGCACCTTCTGGGACATCCTCAAGGGCATGTCGGTGACCGGCACCTACTTTGTCAAGCCCAAGACGACGGTCGAGTACCCTAAGGAGAAGCTGCAGACCTATCCGCGCTTTCGGGGGGTGCAGGCGCTGCTCACCAGTCCGGACACGGGCGAGGTGAAGTGCGTGGCCTGCATGCTTTGTGCCACCATATGCCCCTCGCAGTGCATACATATCGTGGGCGAGCAGACAGCAGAGGGAGGCAGCCGTCCCGCGAGGTTCGATCTGGACCTTACCCGGTGCATATTCTGCGGCCTCTGCGAAGAGGTCTGCCCCGAGGCGGCCATAGTCATGACCCGCCACTACGAGTTGGCCACTTACGACAAGGCCGACCTCCAGCTGACCAAAGAGATGCTGGTGGCCAACCAGGTCTACGCGCGCAAAGAGGTCTACTTGGAGCCGGCGCCGACCACCACCGCCGGGGCGCCGACCGCCGCCACCGTGGAGCCGGCCGCAGGTGCGGAGGTGGCGTCGTGACCCAGAAGGTGCTCTTCTTGGTGTTCGGTGTGCTCTCCGTGGCGGGCGGCCTTGCCACCGTGACTCGCAAGAACGTGGTGCATGCTCTGATGTTCTTGGTGTTCACGTTCTTGAACGTCGCCGCCATCTTCTTTCTTAGTCAGGCCTACTTCTTGGCGGTGGTGCAGATCTTGGTTTACGCCGGCGCCATCACGGTGCTGTTCTTGTTCGTCATCATGCTGCTGAACCTGCGGACCTTCGCGCAGGAGGAGCAGACCCACCGCAAGCAGCGCTGGGTGGCCCTAGTCCTGTCAGTGCTGATACTGGCGGAATTCATCATCGTGCTCGCCGGCATCACCTTCACCTCTGCGCATAGAGGTAGTGCTGAGGCGATAGAGGCAGCTGGTGGCAGCACGAAGGCCTTCGGCGAAGCCTTGTTCAACAACATGCTTCTGCCTTTCGAAGTGGCCTCGGCGGTGCTGCTGGTGGCCATGGTGGGAGCCATCATACTGGTCAGGCGCGAGAGAGCGCACGGTGGCGCCACCCGCACTTGGGGACCAGGCGAGGAGCCGTCGCAAGACTCCATCGAGGAGGAGGTGTAGCCCTGCCATGACCCCCGTCCCCGCTGAGATGGCTATCCCTGTCGACTGGTATCTGTATCTGTCGGCCGCGCTCTTCATGGTTGGTGCGGCGGGCATGCTGATACGGCGCAACCTCTTTATAGTCTTGTTCTCGCTCGAACTGATGCTGAACGCCGTGAATCTCAATCTTGTCGGCTTCGCTCAGTTCCACGACGACCTAGCCGGGCAGCACTTCGTCCTCTTTGTGATGGCGGTCGCAGCCGCCGAGGCAGCGGTCGGACTGGCTATCGCCACCGCCCTCATACGCAACAAGCGGACCCTTATGGTGGACCTGTTTGACGGGATGAAAGGCTAGGGCTGCCCAGTGACGAGGCCGCGCTCATGATCGACTATATCTGGCTGATACCCCTGCTGCCGCTCGTGGCTTTCGTCATCACGCTGCTCTTCGGCAGGTGGCGGATCAAGGCGAGCTTCGCACTGGCTGCCCATCGCGGCTATGGTGGGTTCGTTCGGCCTCTCGGTCGCCGCCTTGCTGGAGACTCGGGGCATGGAGGAGCCGGCGGTGGTGGAGTTGTGGCGCTGGCTCTCTGTGGGGAGCTTTGAGGTCCCGATATCGCTGCAGTTGGATCAACTCTCGGCGATCATGCTGCTGGTCGTCACCGGCATCGGTCTGTTGATCTTCATCTACTCGGCTGGATACATGCGCGGCGACGGGGGCTATTACCGGTTCTTCGCCTATATGAGCCTGTTCGCTTTTAGCATGCTCACGTTGGTGTTGGCGGGCAACTACCTGCTGCTCTTCTTGGGCTGGGAGGCCGTGGGACTCTGCTCCTACTACCTTATAGGCTTCTTCTATCACAAGCCCGAGGCAGCGGCCGCCGGCAAGAAGGCCTTCATCGTGAACCGGGTGGGCGACTTCGGCTTCGTTTTGGGGGTCCTGCTCATCTTTGTCACCTTCGGTACCCTGGACTACGCTGGGGTGTTCCAGCAGGTTGGTGAGGGCGTCGGTGGTCATGGCACCATGGTGGCCATCGCCTTGCTGCTCTTTATGGGAGCCATGGGCAAGTCGGCGCAGTTCCCACTGCACGTGTGGCTGCCCGACGCTATGGAGGGTCCCACTCCCGTGTCGGCCCTTATCCACGCCGCCACCATGGTCACCGCGGGTGTGTACCTGGTGGCCAGAAGCGCTCTGATCTTTGCCAACGCTCAGGCCGCGCTGCTGGTGGTGGGAGCCATAGGGACGTTCACCGCCATCTTTGCGGCCATCATCGGCATCTGTCAGAAGGACATCAAGAAGGTGCTGGCCTACTCCACCATCTCGCAGTTGGGGTACATGTTCATGGCCCTGGGTGTCGGCGCGTGGGCTGTGGCCATCTTTCACCTCATGACTCACGCCTTCTTCAAGGCCCTCTTGTTCTTGGGAGCCGGTTCGGTGATCCATTCGCTGGGTGGAGAGCAGGATATGGACAAGATGGGAGGCCTGTGGCACCGCATCCCCGGCACGTATCTGACCTTGATGGCAGGTTCTCTGGCCCTCTCGGGCATCATCCCCTTCGCGGGCTTCTGGTCCAAGGACGAGATACTCGGCTCGGTCTGGAGAGAGGGCAAGTACCTCTTCTGGGTGGTCGGCCTGATCGCGGCTTTCATCACCGCCTTCTACACCTTCCGTCTGATCTTCTTGACCTTCTTTGGCAAGAGCCGGCTGGACGTCAAGACCGACAAGCACGTGCACGAGAGCCCCGCGACCATGTTGGTGCCGCTCGTGGTGCTGGCACTGGGTGCTCTGTTGGCCGGGTTCTTGGGTATGCCCGGCAGGCTGGGAGTGATACAGGGCTTCTTGGAGCCGGTCTTTGGACCCGCTGACGCGGTCTTGGGTCTGGCGGAGCATGGCCTGGGAGCGGTTGACTACGTGTTGATGGCGGTCTCGCTGGTGGTAGCCATGTGCGGCATCGCCCTGGCCTGGGTCATGTACATCTGGCGCACCGATTTGCCGGGCTTGGCGGGGGCCAAGCTGCGCTTGGCGTACAAAGTGGTCTACAACAAGTTCTATATAGACGAGTTCTTCGGCGCGACTTTCGTGCGGGCTGCCGTGGATGGCTCACGCTGGGTGTGGCATCAGTTCGACGAGAAGGTCGTCGACGGCGCCGTCAACGGTACGGCTTGGTTGTGGCAGTGGGCGGGCCGGACCGTGCGGCCCTTGCAGACCGGCAGGGTGCAGAACTACCTGCTGGGCATGTCCATCGGGCTCTTTGTGATAGTGACGGTGGTGGTGTTCCTATGAGACTCACCGTGCTCACTTTCTTGCCTTTGCTCGGTGTTCTGGTCATGCTGTTGTTCACCCGCGGACGGCCCAGGGCCTACAAGATCACCGCTCTAGTGACCAGCATCCTGGCGCTGGGAATGGCCATCTACCTGTTCGCCGCGTTCGACGCTTCCAGCGCCGGATACCAGTTCCAGGAAGACTACCGCTGGATCAGCAGCGTGGGCATCCGCTATCACTTGGGCGTGGACGGCATATCTTTGCTGCTGGTGCTGCTCACCACCCTGCTTTCGGTGGTGGCGATACTGGGGTCGTGGAACTCCATCAAGGATCGGGGACTGGCCTTCTTCGTCAGCCTTCTGGTGCTAGAGACCGGCATGCTGGGAGTGTTCGTGGCCATGGACCTCTTCTTGTTCTACGTGTTCTGGGAGGTCCAGCTGATACCCATGTACTTCATCATCGGCATCTGGGGTGGCGCCCGTCGAGTGTACGCGGCGATGAAGTTCTTCTTGTTCACGTTCGTCGGTTCTGTGCTCATGCTGGTCGCCATCTTGGCGGTGGTGTGGACCTACGCCATGCGTGCGGGTAACTCGATAAGCTTCGACGTTCTTACCTTGCAGCAGGCAGGCTTCAGTGGGCCGTTGGCGGTGTGGTCGTTCGTCGCCTTCTTCATCGCCTTCGCGATCAAGGTGCCAATGTTCCCGGTGCACACCTGGCTTCCCGACGCGCACACCGAGGCGCCCACCGCGGGTTCGGTGATACTGGCCGGCGTCCTTCTGAAGATGGGCGTCTACGGCATGATTCGCTTCTGCATAGGGTTCTTCCCGCAGGTGGCCGTGAAAGCCATGGTGCCTGTGCTGATTCTATCGGCCATAGCGGTGGTGTACGGAGCGGCCATGTCGCTGGTTCAACCGGATATGAAGCGGCTGGTGGCCTACTCCTCGGTGAGCCACATGGGCTTCATCACTGCGGGGCTCTTCGCCTTCAACCAGCAAGGTGTAGAGGGCTCGATACTGCAGATGGTCAGCCACGGCATCCTCACGGGTGCCCTGTTCATGATGGTGGGCTTCTTCTACGATCGCACGCACACGCGCATGATCAGCGACTACGGGGGTTTGGCCAAGCCCATGCCGGTGGCGGCCGCGTTCTTCAGCCTGTTCGTGCTCGGTAGTCTGGGTCTGCCTGGGCTCAGCGGTTTCGTGGGCGAGTTCCTAGTGTTGGTGGGCGTGTTCCAGTACGCGAAGGTCTTCGCTGTCCTCATCTCTGTCGGAGTGATCCTGGGGGCGGCATATCTGTTGTGGATGTACCAGCGCACCATGTTCCAGGGACCGAACGAGAAGTGGGCCTCGCTTAAGGACCTCAGTTTGCGCGAGATAGTGACGCTGGTGCCGCTGGTCGCTCTCACTCTGTGGATAGGCATGTATCCGCACACCTTCCTGAACGTTCTGCACGCCCCAGTCCAGGAGTTGCTGTCACAGTTGGCGGCCTTTAGATGAGGACCTCCGATCTGATCATCGTGCTCCCTGAGTTGGTATTGCTGGTGGCCGCTTGCGCGGTCCTGCTTGTGGAGGCGTTCCTTAGGCCTCAAGGGGCAGCCGGCGACGAGTGTAGTGGGCGAGTCTGGACTCCCAGCATGGTCATCGCTCTGGTGGGGGCGTTGGGCTCGGTGGGAGCGTCTTTCTGGTTTGCGGCGGGAGAAGGTGAGCCGGGATTCAGCGGCATGCTGGCGGCGGACGGTTATGCCCTGTTCTTCAACGCGCTGTTCGGCATGGGCGCTGCCGTCACGATACTTATGTCGCCGGCCTATCTGCGCGCGCATGGCCGGAGCTCGGGCGAGTACTACGCGCTGCTGCTGTTTGCGGTCATCGGCATGGACCTCATGGCCGCGGCACGCGACTTCGTCCTCTTCTATGTGGCTCTGGAACTCATGGCCATCAGCAGCTACCTCTTGGCGGCGTTCTTCCGCTATCGGATAAGGTCGAACGAGTCGTCGCTCAAATACTTCTTGACAGGCTCTTTTGCTTCGGCCGTGAGCCTCTATGGGATCTCGTTGGTGTATGGGTTGGCGGGAGGTACGGCGTACGGTGCCATCGGGGAGGCCGCGAGCTCGGCCGGGACACCCGGGCTGATACTAGCCGCATTCTTGGTGGCGGTCGGTCTGGGATTCAAGGTCTCGGCAGCACCATTCCACATGTGGACGCCCGATGTCTATCAGGGCGCTCCTACTCCGATAGCCGCGTTCTTCTCTGTAGGGCCCAAGGTGGCCGGCTTTTCCGCCCTTATCGTGATCTTTACCACGGCTTTCAGCGGGGCGGCCGGGGAATGGGGTGTGCTGTTTATCGCACTCGCGGTGCTGACCATGCTGGTGGGCAATCTGTACGCCTTGGTGCAGACCAACGTGAAGCGGATGCTCGCGTACTCGTCAATCACTCATGCCGGCTATCTGCTCACGGGCCTGGGTGCTCTCGGCTGGACCGGGGAGCCGCGCGCGGGCTACGGGATGCTCGTGTATCTGGCGACTTACACCTTCATGAATCTCGGCGCCTTTGGGGTGCTCGCCTTTCTGAAGACGGAGTCGTCGGACAAGTTCGACTACTCGCTCAAGCAGATGGCCGGGCTGGGGCGTCGTTCACCTTGGGCGGCTGCGTTGCTCTCACTGTTCCTGCTCTCGCTCACGGGCATTCCCGGGACCGCTGGGTTCATTGGTAAGTTCTACGTGTTCGGCGGCGTGGTGTGGGCGGGCATGTGGTGGCTGGCGCTGATAGGCGTGCTCATGAGCGCTGTGTCCGCCTACTACTACCTGCGGGTGATCGTCTACATGTTTTTCAAGGAGCCCGAAGATGCGCAGGCCGGCAGAGCGTCCGTCACCAGTGGCATGGCCGCGGCACTCTGGGTGAGCGCGTTGTTCACCGTGGTCTTGGGACTGCTGCCTGCATGGCTTTGGGATGTGGCGGTGTACGCATACGATGCCATCCGGCTCTAGCCGTGCTCTTTACCGGCGACTGGGTCGATCCCTGTCAGTAGCCCGCCGATCGCGGACGGCGCGGTCTTAGTCGCGGGAAGCAAGATCGATCGAGGTGGGGCCCGCCGCGCAGCTGCGGGCGCGTCATCCCACCGAGGAGGTCTGCGCTTACCCAGGGTGCGCTCTTCTGCCGGGCTTCGTCAACGCCCATACGCATCTGGACTACTCTGCGTTCTACGGTCTCCCGCGCCCGCGGGGCTTCATGAGGTGGATCTATCGACTCACCAAGGCGCGGATGCGGTTGGATGCAGACGATCTGGCGGCCTCGGCTCTTTGGGGGGCGCACGAGTGTCTGCGCTACGGGGTGACGAGCATCGCGGATACCTCGTATGGGGGAGGCACTGTCGCCAGTGCCGCACTCACGACAGGGCTGCGCGCACGGGTCTACCTAGAGGTGTTCAGTCTGGACGATGACCGACTAGGGGCGACGATGGAGCGGCTCAGCGCGTCGCTGGAGACCGCACAGGCTGAGAGCGGGGCAGCCGCGCGGTTGGAGTGGGGTATCTCGCCCCACGCCCCGTACACGGTGTCGCAGCCTCTATATAGGGAGGTGGCCGAGTTGGCGCGCCGGTCCGGCCTAAGGATGGCCAGTCACGTGGCGGAGTCGACGACCGAAGTGCGTCTGCTGGCGAGGGGGTCCGCACCGGCGGCCTTGGCATACAGGCTTGCGGGTAGGCTGACTGGTGGTCGCTGGAGGCTCTCGGCCACACGTCCCGTGCAGTATCTAGCCGAGGCCGGAGCGTTGGGTGCCGATATGTTGGCTGTTCACGCCGTACAGGTGGACCGCAAAGACATAGACACCTTGGCCGCGAGCGGTTCCGCGGTGGCGCACTGTCCTCGTTCGAACACCGCTCTCCGCTGTGGGGAGGCACCGGTGGTGGCGATGCGCATGGCCGGGATCACCGTGGGGTTGGGTACGGACAGTCTGGCCTCGAACGAGAGCCTGGACATGCTGGCCGAGATGCGGGCGGCGCTGCAAGTGAGCCAGGCGAGAGCGACTTGGGCCGGCACATGCGCGCTGGCGCCCAGCGAAGTGGTCCGGATGGCTACGCTAGACGGGGCCTGTGCCTTGGGCTGGGGGGGAGTCATAGGCAGCCTGGAGGCGGGCAAGCGTGCGGATATCGCGGTGGTCTATCTGCCGGAGGGGCTGTCGCAAGACCTCTGTGCCGACGACCTGGCTCGGGCGGTGATGGGTGGTGAAGTGCGGGTGACGATCTTGGACGGCGAGGCGGCCTACAGCGGCGGCGCCGCTCCGCCCGACGTGCTGGCAGGGCTCGCCGCAGTGCGCTTGAAGTTGGGCGCGAAGACTGAATCGCTGGCTGCTGGGTTGGCCGTGGTGAGTGGTCGAGAGTATGCTATTCGCCCTTCTTTGCCGATATAGAAGACAGCTAGTAGATCAATGCCGTTCGCCAGCGGGCGGGTAGGCCAGGTTTCTTCGACCGGGTGGCGAAAGTTGACATGAACGCTAGACTCGGGCTCTGCATGGAGCCGTACGCAGCAGAGATGTGTGGTCGTCAGGGCCGGGTCGTCAGTGGAGGGACGATATGCGGCTGACAAGAAGGACTGTCTGCGTGCTCTTGGGCGCGCTCATCTTCCTGCTCGTCTCCTTTGGTGCCTCTGGGTCGGTGCTCGCTACCGGCTTCTACTCCACCAACACCTCCACTTCGGTGGGCAACGCCACCGGGAATGCGATCAAGCTATCCGCGAAGGCGTACCCGAGCGGTGCCCCCGCGGCAGTCGTCACCAACGCAGACAGCTGGACCCAAGCGATAGGCGCGAGTGTCTTGGCCCGTGCGTACGGCGGGCCTCTGCTTCTTTCTAGTCCCTGGACTCTCACGGATGGTGTTGATAGTGAGCTCAGGAGGCTGAAGCCCACGACAGTGTTCGCTGTGGGGTTGACCGCGAGTGCGGTCTCGAGGATAGAAGAGGCTGTCGCCAGCTTGTATCCACGTCCGCAGGTGGTGGCTCTAGCCGGCGCCGATGCGTACGCGACGGCTGTTCTGGTGGCGCGTCAGGTTAAGGCCAAGCTTGGCACGGTCGCCAAGGTGGTCATAGTCCCCTCGGATTACTCTGGAGGCGTGCTTGCCGCTTCGGCCATGGCCGCTGCCAACGGTTGGCCCATGCTCCTCACGCCCGCGGCGGGTCCGTTTCCACTGGTCTCGACAGAAGCCATAGAGGAGTTGGGTGCTACTTCGGGCATCTGTGTCGGCACAACGACAGCGCCCTCGCTCAGTGGCTTCACCGTGGAGAAGACTCTCACCGGCCTGGTTTCCAGCGCCGACCCCGATGGTAGGTTCAGCCTGTGCGCCAGGACGGCCGAATATGCTGTCGCGCAAGGCTACTCGAGCTACGCCAAGTTGGGTGTGACCGAGGCCTACGACCGGCCGGGCGGCATGGCAGTATCCGCTTATGTAGCTCGCGACGACGGCGTCCTGGTGTTGTCGTCTTCGGACGGCTTGGCAAACGACACGTCGACGTTCATGAGCAGTCACGGCCGAGACATATCCGAGGTCAGCATCGTAGGGCTGTCATGGGCTCGCGTCCGTCAGGTCAAGAGTCTGAATGCTGTCCGCATATACGCGGTGAGCCCTGACGCAGGACCTGCGACCGGAGGGACGAGAGTTGTGGTGACCGGCACCAGGCTGGACACCGTAAGCACCGTCACTCTGGGTAAGAACGTGGTGCCGGCCGCTGACTGGAGGGCGGATTCGAGCACTCAACTCACGATCCTCGCCACCCCCGAGGTCTACGGCACTGGTCCGGTCGAGGTGATCATCCAGAACTACTGGAACCGCAGCCCCGCCACCGTGATCGACCTCTATACCTACCAGGATGGAACGCCTGGACCGGCGGGGGCCAGGGTCGTGGACGAGGCTATCAAGTACCTAGGGGTGCCCTATCTGTGGGCAGGCGCGAGTCCCAGCACCGGTTTTGACTGCTCCGGATTCACCATGTACGTGTATCAGAAGATGGGCATATCCCTGCCCCACTACTCTCGCGCGCAGGCCGGCTACGGTCTGCCCGTCAGCAAAGACGACTTGCTGCCTGGTGACTTGGTGTTCTTCTATGATCCGATCGCGCACGTGGGCATCTACGTGGGCAATGGGCTCATGATCAACGCGCCGCGCAGTGGTGACCTGGTGACCATAGAGGACGTGAACCGGTCGTCGTACAACACTGCGCGGAGGCTCATCTGGCCCTACACACGTTATTCGGACGACGACTCAAGACTGTCCAGCATGGGTGATTGGGGGACCTCATACGCGAGCGCCGCCGCTGGCGGTAGCTTCCGCTACTTGAACTCACCGGGGCTGATGACCGTGAAGTTCAACGGTACGTATTTGGCGTGGGTGACCAAGAAGGCTCCGCAATACGGCAAGGCAAAGGTGACGGTCGACGGGGGTACTGCGGTCACTGTGGATCTCTACAGTTCGACGACCCAGTACCAGAAGAGCGTCTGGGATACGGGAATGCTGGACCCGGGTGTGCATACCGTGACTATCGAATGGACCGGCACAAAGAACAGCGCGGCCACCTCGTATTACGTGGGTGTCGACTCCTTCGACCTGCTGGGCGAGCTAGTGCAGGCTCCGGGTCCTTCTCGCTACCAGCAGAGCGACTCACGTCTTGCCTACGAGGGTTCTTGGGGTACCTGGTACTCGACTTCGGTATCCGGCGGCAGCTTCTACTACACTCTCTCGCCCGCGAAGGCGACCGTGGCTTTCGACGGTACCTACATGGCTTGGATCGCCCAGAAGGGGCCGCTCAACGGCAAGGCCGTGGTGACTCTGGATGCGGGGACGCCGGAAACGATAGACCTTTACAGCTCGAGTTATCTCAGCAAACAGATCGCCTACAACACTGGGGTGTTGGTAGACGGTCCTCATACGGTGACCATCGAATGGACGGGCACCAAGAACACCTCCTCGAGCATGGATCTGGTGAACGTGGACGCCGTCGAAGTCATGGGAACACTCACGGATGCCAACCTGCTACCTCCGGGGTCCGCGATCACTCGGTACGAGCAGACTGACACAAGGTTGGCCTACGAGGGTGAATGGTCGAAGTGGTACACGGGCTCTGTATCCGGAGGTAGCATCGACTATGCCGGTTCGCAGGCCAAGGCCACGATCGCTTTCGATGGCACCTACCTGGCTTGGATCGCTCAGAAAGGGCCTGTCTATGGCAAGGCCGCCGTGGCTTTGGATGGCGGGACACCTGAGACTGTGGATCTGTACAGTCCGTCCTACCTGAGCAAGCAGACGGTCTATCGGACGGCGATGTTGTCGGATGGGCCCCACACAGTGACCATCGAGTGGACCGGGACCAAGAACCCCTCGGCGGCCATGGATCTGGTCGATCTGGATGCAGTCGATGTGGTGGGCGAGCTTGTCGACAACGGTGGGAGTGAGCCGGGAGTCACGGTCACGCGATACGAGCAGACCGACTCGCGTCTTGGCTACATGGGTTCATGGAACACCGCCAGCATCACAGCAGCTTCTGCCGGCAGTTGCGTGTACTCCACCGGTCCGTCAACGGTAGTGGTGGGTTTTGAGGGCACGTCTTTGGACTGGGTGGCCGAGAAGTCCAGGTTCTACGGCATGGCCAGCGTGAGGCTGGACGACGCCTCCCCCACCCAGGTGGATCTCTACAGTGCGACCACGCTCTACCAGCGGACCGTCTACAGCACGGGCACCCTGGAGGACAAGCAACATACTCTAACCATTGAGTGGACCGGATCGGCGAACCCGTCTGCCGCGGGGGCCAGTGTCGGAGTCGACGCTTTCGACATAGCCGGGGAGTTGACGCAAGCCCCCGGCATGACCCGCTACGAAGAGAACGCAGACGGGATAGCCTATGCGGGTGATTGGGCACCCAACTCGTGGAGTGTGCCCGCCTCTGCTGGACGTTCGGTCGTGACCGATACGCTTGGATCCTCGGTGACCGTTGCTTTTGAAGGCACGTGCATAAGCTGGGTGACCAAGAAGAGTCCCTACTACGGTCATGCCATGGTCTTTCTGGACGGGGCGGCGCCCGTGACGATAGACCTCTACAACTCCACCGAGATCTGGCAACAGGAAGTCTGGAACAGCGGCATGCTGGGCCCGGGCCAACACACGCTCACCGTCCAATGGAGCTTCGGCCGCAACAGGGCTGCGCTGGGCACCTACCTGAGCATCGACGCGTTCGACGTCATGGGAGTCTTGACTCAGGCCGCACCCACGGTCAAGCACGCCGACAGTATGGTGGTGGTCATAGACCCTGGGCATCAGGCGCACGCCAACTACGATCTGGAGCCGGTCGGTCCGGGCTCTAGCAGCATGAAGGCCAAGGTCAGCGCTGGTACCGCCAGCGTCAACACCGGCTCGCCAGAGAGCGAGTTGAACCTGGCCTTGGGGCTTAAGCTGCGGGACGTCCTCTCGTCCTGCGGTGTGGATGTGGTGATGGCCCGTGAGACGCAGGACGTCGACATCTCGAATGCAGAACGGGCTCAGTTGGCGAACGCGGCCGACGGTGACCTGTTCGTGCGTATTCACGCCGACGGCGCTACCGATGCATCAGTCAACGGTGTCTTGATGCTCTATCCGGCGACCATCTCGGGTTGGACCGACGACATAGCCTCGGAGTCCTTGCGCGCCGCCGCTATCGCGCTGCAGGAACTGAAGGCAGCTACCGGGGCCAAGAGCCGTGGGCTGAGCGTACGCAGTGACATAGCAGGGTTCAATTGGTCGGATGTGCCGGTGTTCTTGGCTGAAGTGGGCGTGATGACCAATCCGACCGAAGATGCTCTGTTGGCGACCGAAGCCTACCGGGACAAGATAGTCTTGGGTCTGGCCGAAGCGACTCTCTGCTTCCTGGACTTCTATTGATCTGCTGGTATCCTGTTGCGGCCGTCTCGTGTGTGATGACGGCTGTAACTCGGCGACGCCGTCAGTCAGGAGAACGAAGTGCTGCTCGATCGTAGGAAGATCCGCAAGTGGGCCAAGTGGGTAGCTCTGGGGCTTGCCATCGTCTTTGCGGTCAGTTTCGTGTTCATAGGCATCGGGCAGGGGGGGTCAGGTTTCAACGTCTCCCAGATCTTCAGCGGTGGTTGTAGTAACGACGACGGTGTCACTCCCGATGAGGGCAACACCGAACTGCAGGACAATCTTGACGCGGTAGAGGCAGACCCGACCGACACTACGGCCTTGTTGTGGCTCGCCAACTACTACAAGGGCTTGTACGATGCCAGCCAAGGTACCAGCACCGAGAGCGCTGATAGCGCCATAGATTACCTGCAGAAGGTCATCGAGGCCGACCCCTCTATGCAGTCCGCCTATGTAGACCTGGGCAATCTTCACATCAGACTGGGTGACTACGTCAACGCCGCCAAGGTCCTCAACGAGGCAACGGCAGTGAGCCCGGATAACCCCGATGTCTATCTACTTCTGGGGCGAGCGCAGAATGCAGTCGGCAAGACGGGTGAGGCGATACTTGCCTGGCAGAAGTACTTGGAGTTGGTTCCCGCAGACAGCCGCCAGGCCGCAGCCATAAGGGGTGAGTTGGAGAAGCTCATGGAGCCCAGTACAACCACCACTGTAGCCCCCGTTACCACCACGACAGAGTAGTTCGCAGCGCGACAAACCGTGCAAGTGGTGTATATACTGAGGGAGCCCGTGCAAAGCCGGGCCATCTTTGGCGGTTCGACCCGAGAGGATGAAGGTCAGATTTGACTCTCTCGATCAACACAGAGACAGCAGGCGAGGGCACCGTCGTCCACGTGGATGGGGACTTGGATGTGTACACGGCCCCTCGTCTCAAAGAGGCGCTGGACGAGGCCAGAACGGGCGAGGGTTCGCTGGTGCTCGATCTGTCCGAAGTGAAGTTCATGGATTCCACGGCTCTAGGCGTGCTGGTAGGCGCCCAGCAGACTTCGCAGTCCAATGGCGGCGATCTTCGCCTGGTCGTCAGCGATCCTTCTCTGCTCAAGATATTCCATATCACCGGGCTTGATGGGGTGTTCTCCATCTATCCCCAGTTGGAGGACGCTCTCTCCGCTGGCTGACCGCGTCGTATCCGCCCACCTAACATAGGCGTGGTATTGTTCCCCCCGAAGCTGCTTACTCTGGCGCGCTAGGAGACCCTGTTTGCAACTAATCATCACCGAGAAGAACGACGTCGCCAAGAAGATATCGGGCATCCTGGCGAAAGGGACCGTGGAGCACGGCTCCTATCTGAAGGTCGACTTCTACAAGTTTCAAGACAAGACGGGCCTTGACACGGCGGTAGTGGGTCTCAAGGGTCATGTGGTACAGGTCGACTTTCCCCCGGAATTCTCGGAGTGGCGCAAGGTCGAACCCAGAACGCTCATCGACGCCCCACTGGTAAAGACCGAGACGGCCAAGTCGGTGGTGCGCGCTGTCAAAAAGCTGGCCGTGGACGCCGACGCTCTGATAATCGCGACCGACTTCGACCGCGAGGGCGAGCTCATAGGGCTGGAAGCCCTCAATCTGGTGCTGGAAGAGAATCCTAAGCTGGTGCGTGCGGTCAAGCGGGCTCGGTTCTCCGCTCTGACGGCGGGGGAGATCACCAAGGCTTTCGAGGAGTTGGACCAACTCTCCGAGCCCCTTGCCCGCGCGGGTGAGGCTCGTCAGGACATAGATCTCATCTGGGGGGCGACGCTTACCCGGTTCGTGTCCCTGGCCACTTCGCGCCTGGGCAGTAGCTTCTTGAGCGTGGGGCGCGTGCAGTCTCCTACTCTTGTGTTGATCGCGGAGCGGGAGAGGGAGCGTAAGGCCTTCGTCTCTGAACCGTTCTGGGTAGTAAAGATCGAGGTGGAGGCCGACGCGCAGAGGTTCGGAGCTGTGCACAAAGAAGAGCGCTTCAGCGACCAAGAGCGGGCCTCCGCGGTCTTTGAGAAGCTGGCGACGCCGGGGCGGGTCACTGGTGTCAAGCAGACTTCTCGCAAGGTGCCTCGGCCTACTCCTTTCAACACCACGAGTTTTACCAGCGCCGCCACTTCGCTGGGTTTCAGCGCGTCGGCAGCGATGCGAGCAGCTGAGAATCTCTATATGGCAGGGCACATCAGTTACCCGCGCACGGACAACACTGTCTATCCGACCTCGCTCGATCTGCGGGAGGCGCTCGGAGTGTTGGCCAAAGGGGAGTTCACACGCGAAGCTGAGGAACTGCTGGCGCGGCCGACCCTCAACCCGAGCCGGGGCAACAAGCGGACCACAGACCACCCGCCTATCTACCCCACCGGTGCGCCTCGTCAGGGCGAGTTGGGCGATAGGGAGTGGCGCCTATACGAGTTGGTCGCACGACGCTTTCTGGCGACACTGGCGGATGAAGCGGTCATGGAATCCAACCGCATCGATCTTGAGGTCAGCGGAGAGCCCTTCTTCGCCCGGGGCAGCCGGGTAGTGTTGCCGGGGTGGCTGGATTACTACTCCTACGGTCGACAGAAGGACCTGGAGCTCCCACTGTTGCACGAGGGTGATCGACTCGAGTTGGTGGACAAGCAGTTCGAGGCCAAGGAGACGCAGCCCCCATCTCGTTACGGTCAGGGGACGCTCATCGAGCTCATGGAGAAACACAACCTGGGCACCAAAGCCACGAGGCACTCCATCATCCAGAATCTTTACGATCGCGGGTACGTGCACGGCAATCCGGTGGAGCCCACTTCCATGGGCATGAAGATGGCCGAAGCTCTGCAGGAGTTCGCTCCTCGTATCGCCTCTCCTGAGATGACCGCGCAACTCGAGAAGGACATGGACCTCATCTCGGTCCGTGACCTCACCAAGGAGCAGGTGGTCGCGATATCGCGCGACCTCCTTCGCCAGGCGTACGGTTCGCTGGAGACCAACAAAGAAGCTGTGGCGGCGAAGATCTACGAGGGCATCATCGACGACCGCATACTCGGTGACTGCCCCAAATGCGGCAAGAACAAGATCAGGATCATACGTTCGAAGGCGACCAAGAAGCGGTTCGTCGGTTGCGAGGGCTACCCCGACTGCGACCAGACGTATCCACTGCCGCAGAAGGGCGACATCATAGGCACCGAGGATATCTGTCCGGAGTGCGGTACGCCCAAGATCAAAGTCTTGGGAGGGCGGCGCCCGTGGATACTCTGCTTGGACCCTTACTGCCCCACCAAGGCCGAGTACCGGGAGAAGCAGGCGGCGCGGGCCGCGGGGGGCAAGACGACCGGCCCTAAGGGCAAGGCCAAGGACGGCGCCACCGCCAAGAAGGCCGCTGCCGCCAAGAAGGCGCCGGCCACGAAGAAGGCGCCGGCAAAGAAGACCGCCGCCGCGAAGAAGGCGCCGGCCAAGAAAGCGCCGGCCAAGAAGGCGCCGGCCAAGAAGGCCGCTGTCGCGGAGAATGCACCCGCCGACGAGGCCGCCGAGAAGGCGCCGCATGTGGACTGACCCGCCCCAAGACGCGAGTCTGGACGGATCGGCCCTGGCCGGGATGGGCAGCGGCTTGAAGGGCGTATTTGTGAGTTTAGAGGGTCTCGACGGCTGCGGGAAGTCGACCCAGATGGAGTTGCTTGCCTCGGCTCTGCGCGAGCGAGACTACGTGGTGCTGGTGACCAGGGAGCCAGGCGGCACCGCTCTGGGTGAGGCTATCCGCGACGTGCTGCTGGACCCCAGATATCATGGCATGTCTGCACGCTCTGAGGCGCTGCTGTATGCCGCGGCCAGGGCGCACCTTGTCGAGCAAGTCATCCGTCCGGCGTTGGCCGACGGTCAGGTTGTCATCTGCGATCGCTATCTTGACTCCTCTCTCGCCTACCAAGGCTACGGGCGGGGTCTGGGCACCGACGACATCATCACCCTCAACGTGTGGGCCACCGAATGTCTGTTTCCTGACCTGACCATCTTCTTGGACCTCGATGACGCGGTGCGGGGCACGCGCTTGGATGCCGTCCCGGATAGACTGGAAGCTGAGGATGAGGCCTTTCATCAGCGGGTCGGACAAGGCTTCCACGAGCTGCTGGAACTTCATCCCCATCGCATCCGCAGGGTGGACGCGGGGGGCAGCGAGGTGGAGGTGCAGCAGAGAGTGCGATCCGTGGTAGAGGAAGAGTTGCAGCTGTTCAGCCACTAAGATTTCGACCTTGCCGGTCAGGGAGGATTCGTGGCAGATCTGTTCGCCGAGATCGTCGGCCAGAAGATGGCCGTGTCCATACTCAAGCGAGCGCTGGACCAGGGGGCATCACATGCCTACCTCTTCTACGGACCACCCGGAGTAGGCAAGAGTCAGGCCGCTTTGGCGTTTGCGGCTGGTCTGGCATGTCCGGACAAGGGCTGTGCCGAATGCACCAACTGTCAGCGGGTCCTGAGCGGGTTGCACCCTGATGTGGAGGTGGTGGCTCCTGAGGGCAACTTTATCCGCAAAGAGGAGATCGTCGACATCAATCTGCATGCCGTCTATCGTCCCTACGAGGCTTGCGCCAAGGTCTACATCTTCTTGGAGGCCGAGAGCCTGAACGAGCAGGCGGCGAACGCATTCCTAAAGACGCTGGAGGAGCCACCCGGGCACGTGCACTTTCTTCTGGTCACCGACCGACCCGAGCGGATGCAGCCCACGATCGTGTCACGCTGTCAGCCGGTAGCGTTCTCGCCCGTACCCCTGCCTGTCCTTACCAGTGACCTCATCGAGCATCACGGGCTGGACCAGGAGAGCGCTGGACTGCTTGCCCGCGTCTCTGGTGGCAACCTGACGCACGCTCGGGAACTCGCTACCCTGGAGAGCGCTCGCCGGCAAAGGGATGAGCTGCTGGACTTGGCTCGGGATCTTCCTGGACTGGGGCTTCTAGACACCGAGATCGCTCTGGACGGACTCATGGCGACCTTGGAAGCAAGAGCAGGCGAACGAGTGGGAGAGTTGGAGTCAGAGCTCGCTCGAGCGCTGGAATGGGCGGGGGACGCGCGCACCAAGTCTTGGCTCAAGAAGCGTCACGAAGATAGGGTAAAGAGACAACAACGCCGTCTGGTCACGAGTGGGCTGCATCTGGCCACTCGGACGCTGGCGTGCTGGTACAGAGACTTGGCTCTGGTAGCGTCGGGGGCCGAAGAGGGCGTGCTTAACCAGGATCGTTTGGGTGAGCTGCGGAACCTGGCGTCGCCGGGTCGAGCGCTCGCTTACTCCGTGGCTGTGGAGGCCGCGGGTAAGGCTCAGCAGCGCCTCCGCTATAATGTCGATGCTCGGTGTGCCATAGGGGACATGTTTCGTTCCATCAAGGAGGCCCTGAACTAGTGGCCGTTGTAGTAGGGGTCGTCTTTCCCGGCGGCGTCAAGGTATATCACTTCGATCCTGCCGGCATTGAACTCGCCGACGGGGACAGCGTGGTAGTGCAGACCTCCACCGGTCCCGAAATAGGACGGGTGGTAGAGCCACCCCGTGAAGTAGATGATTCAGAGATACAAGCGGCGCTCAAGAAGGTACAGCGCGTAGCTACCGACAAGGACTTTGAGGCCCAGGCTGCCTCTGATGGGTTGCGCCGCGAGTCCATGGCCACCTGCAGGGAGTTGATCAGGAGCCATGGGCTGGATATGAAGCTGGTGGGCGCCGAGATGGGGTTCGGCGGAGAGAAGATAACCTTCAGTTTCTTCTCCGAGGAGAGGGTGGACTTTCGCTCCTTGGTGGCGGACTTGGGTAAGGCACTGCAGACGCGCGTTGAACTCAGGCAGGTGGGAGCGCGCGAAGAGGCGCGCATGGTGGGTGGTCTGGGGCCCTGTGGGCGCGCGCTGTGCTGCGCGACGTTCCCGGTGGGGGACGAGCCGGTATCCATACGCATGGCCAAGGAGCAGAACCTCCCACTCAACCCGACCAAGATCTCCGGCCTTTGCGGCCGCCTGATGTGCTGCCTGAAGTACGAGCAGGAGCAGTACGTATGCTTCCGCAAAGAAGCGCCCCCCAAAGGCACTCGCGTGGTCATGCCCAGCGGTGAGGGTGTGGTTACCGGGTATGTGGTCACCAAGGACGCGCTCGCAGTGCGGATGGAAGACGGTTCTCACGAAGAGGTGCCCCTGCGCACGTGCGAGCGTCAGGATGATGGCTCACTGCTGGTGACGCCCGAAGAGAAACCAATGGCTCCGTCACCGTGGGATGTCCCGTTCGGGCTGGGTCGTCCTATGGCCGCAGATAGGGAGAGCCCGCAGGCGGCCGCGGCAGGTGGCGGCGCGGGCGGCAACGCCGAACTCGGTGGATCGGGTGAAGCCACGGCAGGCGAAGGAGCACGACCGTCTCGTTCGCGCAGGTCGCGCAACAGGCGCAAGGGTCGAGGACGTGGCCAAGGTCAACCGCAGGGTCAGCCTGCCGGCGAGGGAGCGGGTCGGGGTCCCGGTCAGGGTCCCGGTCAGGGTCCCGGCGGGCAGTCCAGCGGAGGTCGTCCCTCCTCTGGTGAGGGCGCCGGCCAGGGCCAGGCAGGACACGGTCAGCGCGGCGGCGCACCGGGGGCCGTTAGCGGCGGTGGCAACGCAAGTGGGGCCCAGCGCTCGCGCAGGCGGCGCAGACCACGGCGCCCGGGCGGAGCCGCGGGCGGCGGGTCCGGCGACAGTGGTGGTGGCGGCAACGGCGGAGGCGCGGGCGGGTCTTAGGATGACGGGCCGGGCTTGTCAGCCTCTCTCGCACCTTCTAAACTAAGGCGCCCCCGGAGCGTGGTGTCGAGCACTGCTATCAGCGCCCGACACATGTCAGATGCTCCATTTCTCAGGCCGGCGTAGCTCAGATGGCAGAGCGGCTCACTCGTAATGAGCAGGTCCGGGGTTCGATTCCCCGCGTCGGCTTCAGGGGCGGAAGACGCGAAAAGCGCATCCAAAAGCCACAGAACTCTTTACGGCTTGCCCTGAAGCTTCGTGCCTTCTATACTCCAGATTGCGCCGTATGTCACCACTGTGTCACACAGAACTGTGACACTCTCGTGACACAGAACGTGGTTTCGTGGTTGGCGCTGTTGATGTGGCCGGTGCTATTGCCTACGGGGGAGGTGCAGAGAGTGGCTGGCAAGGTGCATCTAACCAAGCGTCTTATCGAAGGTCTTGAGCATAGTGACCACAACTACACTGTTTGGGACGACGAGACCAAAGGGCTCGGCTTGGTGGTCACCAAGGGCGGTGTGAAGTCCTTCGTTCTTGACTACACCACGCACGCTGGACGCCGTAGGAGGCTGACCGTCGGCCGATTCGGCGTGTTCACTGTCGATCAGGCTCGTGACGAAGCTCGGAGCCTGTCGGCGGTCGTGGCCCGCGGTGGTGATCCGCTTACTACCAAGGAAGCTGCCCGTGCCGAAGATACGGTCAAGACCTTCGCGTCTGAGTATCTTGCGCACATGGAGGCGCACAAGAAGCCTGCCTCTCTCCGGGCTGACCGATATGCCATCGAGAAGATGATTCTTCCCACGCTAGGGAGTCGGAAGCTGTCTGCGGTAACTCGCGAGGACGTGGCTCGACTTCATCGTAGCTACGCAGCTCAGCCCTACCAGGCGAACCGAATGCTTGCCACGTTCCGACACCTCTACACAACCGCTGCCGCGTGGGGGCGCGTTGGCCAAGCCTTCAACCCCTGCCAACACGTGCCAAAGTTCAAGGAGTCGAAGCGGGAACGATTCTTGGATGCCGACGAACTCTCTCGGTTGGGTGTGGCCCTCAATTCGCTGGAGGAAGAAAGGCCCTATCAAGTGCGGGCCATTCGGTTGCTGCTTCTGACAGGATGCCGCCTGAATGAGTATCCTCAGCTTGGCATGGGACGACGTTGACCTCGACCGTGTCGTTATCCATCTGCGGGATGCTAAGGCTGGGGCTCGTGACGTTCCTCTTGGGGCGGCAGCTGTGTCACTGCTGGCATCTTGCGAGCGCGAGTCGATATGGGTGATTCCTTCTCGGAGCAGACCGGGGAAGCATCTGACCAATCTCAGCGACTTCTGGCACAAGAAGGTGATTACCGCTGCGAACCTCCCGGGTGTTCGTCTACATGATTTGCGCCACACGGTGGGGGCTACTGGTGCCGGGGCGGGGCTCTCTATGCTCATGATCGGAAAAGTTTTGGGGCACCATCAGGTTGCGACTACCGAACGCTACTCGCACTTGGCACGGGGTCCACTGCACGAAGCTGCTGATCGGATATCAGGAGAGATAGCCGCGGCAATGAGCGGGAAGGAACCGGCAGAGGTCGTGGAGGTGAACAGCCGCGCTAAGCGAGGCTAGTTCCTATCACTGTTGCTGCCTTGCCCGCTGCCTGCGCTTCTTCTCTCTCAGTTGGCAAGTCCGGGAGCAGTATGTCCGTCGGTTTGGCGGGACGAGGTTCTCACATTCCGCGACGCCGCATATCGGCATCGTGATGTGCGCGAATTCCTTGAAGTACCACTGCAGGAAGGCGGCCTGGAGGGCACCGTTCGGCTTGAAGCCCCACAGCACGTCAGGCTGCTGTGATTGGCTGAAGTCCTGCACGATTGGAGTGAGAGCTATGGAATTGAGTTCATAGGTAACGGCGCGCGTGACCGCCCCCCACGCTTCGGCATGGCCTGGCGTGTCGCTTCCATCGGGTTCGACGGGGAAGTCAATGGTATAGGGCGACACGGTGCGTATCCCATCGTGCATCCATGTCGGTATCCACAGATAGCGTTGCGGGAGCTTGGCGGCGAACCGCTTGGCCTCCTGGAGCGACACTCTCCAGTACTTCGCGAAGCGCTCAAGCCCCTCCACAGTGTTATAGGGATGGCGGTCTGCAACCTCGCGTCCCGCTGAGCCTTCGGGCCACACGTTGCTGGGGAGGTAGTGCCAGTCCTCTTGGTTATCCGTAGCTATCGGTCTTCCGTTCTTCAATGCATCAACCACGGCTACCACCCGGCGGAACCATTCCACCCATCCGGCGACGTAGACCCAGGGCTCCGAGAAGGTCGTGTGGGGCATCGCCCAAGGGCCCCCAAGCGCTCCGTACTGTGAATAGAACCCCAGGACATACGCCTGATCGTTCTCGCGGAAGCGAAACGCTAGCTGCTGGACCTCCCTCCAGAAGTTGGGATTGTCATCAAGAGGGCTGGGAAGGCCATCAACGAATTTCATTGACTCACGAAGCCTGGGCAAGTAGTGGTGCTCCAAGTTGTTGACGTCTCCGTCTGCGCTATCACCTGCATCCGCATGAAACCGGAGGCGCCCGATCTCGTTCATCAGGCCTGCCCCGTCGGGGGCGCGACGGATCATCTGGAATACCTCTGGATGGTTCTGGCGGAGTACAGCCTCTGACGTCTCCCCATCGTCCATATCAGCAAAGAAGACCTTTGCCTGCGGAAGGATCTTCTGGACTTCTTGAGCCTGTTGACAGGGAATGCACGACAGCATGGGTATCCCGATGCGGCGCTTATCCTTGAGAGTCTTGGAGATCACTCGAAAGAATTCGTCGAGAATCACCTCGCTCAGCCGGGAGTTGGGCTCATCAAAGATGGCCACTCTGTCTCGCGGCCACGGTATGGGTTTATAGATCACCCTTGCCCTTAGGACTTCCAGCGGAGGTGTCTGCTGCGTCATATGTGTCCTTCGGCATCGGTCTACCCTTGTCTACCCCCAGTGTACCTTGCGATATAGAAACCGCAATCGGTATCCAAGGAGGTACCCAAGTGAAACGGTTGACGCAGCTTCGAGAGAGAGCCGGTCTGACCCGGTACGAACTCGGAGGCAAGGCAAGGGTGACGGGAGCCCGGCTCGGCCAGATTGAGAAGGGGAGGGATATACCGCGCCCCGACTCAGTGATTCTTCACAGGTTGGCGAAAGTGCTCGGCTGGGATGGAAATCCGGCGGCACTGCTCGAAGAGGTGGGGGAATGACCATACACACTGAAGTGAGATACCTGGACGAACAGCAGACCTCAGCACGACTGAACATTCCCGTGCGGACCCTCCGCAAATGGAGGCTCACTGGGAATGGTCCGCGCTTTCGGAAGTTCGGCGCGAGTGTGCGCTACGCGATCAGCGACTTGGAGGACTACGAAGAAGCATCGACGCGACGTTCCACCAGTGACCCGGGACCGGCGGTGAAACTATGAGCGTTCCCTACAGCGTGCATCGTTCAAGCAAGGGCAGAGGTGATGCGATACGCCTCTTCTGTATGGAGTGCATGGGCGCGAGTGTCGACGAAGGCTATGAGTGCAGACCTTACAAGGAAGTGCGGGAATGCCCTTGCTCTGGGTCATGCTCATTGTGGCCATATCGCTTGGGTGGCCCAAAGCAGGCGGTGCCGTCAGCACCCCAAATAGAGTCGAGTAAACGGCCTAGAACGCGACGGATGCCGTGATGGGTACGTCTGCCCTGGACAGGCTTCAGAAGGTCTGGGAGGCGGCTTCTTCTGACCAAAGTCGGATAGTCGCGTACCTTCGGCATCGTGGGCTTCCCGATGACGTGCTAGATGGGATGTCTGATGAGGTCCTTCGCTTTCATGGGTCGCTCGCATACCACGACCATGATGAGGCTGGCAGGCTGGTTCTCATCGGGCGCTACCCTGCCATGGTTGCTGCAGTAGAAAGAGGAGCCGGGGAGACAGTCACCCTTCACCGAACCTATCTGCATCCCCAGGACGACGGCAAGGCTCCGGTGGACTCGCCCAAGAAGCTGATGTCGACGGTCGCTGATGGTGCGACGAATGGAGCAGCGATCAGGCTCTTTCCGGCTGGCTCCGTTCTCGGACTGGCTGAAGGCATCGAGACCGCTCTTGCTGTGCGTGCGGCCACGGGACAGGCTGTGTGGGCGTGTGTGTCGGCTGGTGGGCTAGAGAGGGTAGTACTCCCTGCCGAAGTGGAAACCGTGCATCTGTGGGCCGACAATGACCGCTCCCGCACGGGACAACACGCAGCCCTTACGGCCGCTAAGCGTCTGTACTCTGAAGGTCGGGCTGTGTATGTTCACCTCCCCAAAAAGGAGGGCACGGACTGGCTGGATGTGTACGTCGGTTCAGGCGCAGGAAATCTGCTCGGCGAAGTCGCCGAGTGTGATAGCTGGAGACCCGACGCTCACTCTGTCGGCGTACTGCTTTCAACCGTGAAACCAGAGCGCGTGGAGTGGCTCTGGGAGCGTCGTATACCTCTAGGCAAGGTCACGATCATAGATGGTGATCCGAGGACTGGGTAAGTCCACGGCGACCCTGGACATAGCGGCCCGCGTATCGACCGGCAAGCACATGCCGGACGGCACACCGAGTATCGCGGCCGCCGGGGTTGTACTCGTCTCGGCCGAGGATGGTCTCGCGGATACGATAGTCCCGCGTCTGTTGGCCGCCGGGGCAGATTTGGAGAGAATCACATCTCTTGATAGCTGCCCGGATGATGACTCGGGCCATCCATTCACCATCCCTGACGATTTGGTCTACCTGGAGCGAGCCATCCACGAGATCGGAGCGCGATTCGTGGTCATCGATCCACTCATGGCTTTCCTGGGTGGTGGGACCAACGCACACCGAGACCAAGACATTCGCCGGGCACTGGCGAGAGTCCATTCCCTAGCCGACAGTACCGGGGCGGCTGTGGCACTGGTGAGACATCTGAACAAGGGCAGCGGCCAGCCCATATATCGGGGCGGTGGTTCGATAGGAATCATCGGCGCGGCCCGCAGTGGTCTACTGGTGGCCCGTGATCCAGACGACGATGACCGCCGGGTATTGGCGGCCGTTAACGTCAACCTTTGCCTACCTCCCGATAGTCTCAGCTTCCACATGGAGGGCCTAGACGACGGAGGGGCGCGGGTCGTGTGGGAGGGCAAGAGTACACACTCAGCCGAAATACTCTTGAGTCTGCCTACCAGCAACGAAGAGAAGAGCGCCCGCGAAGAGGCCAAGGGCTTTCTACTAGATCTTCTCTCGGGTGGTCCGGTCTCTTCCAACGAGGCACTAGCGGGAGCACGACAGGCGGGGCTATCGGAAGCGACCATCCGCAGGGCTCGTGCAGACCTGGGAGTGAAACCTACCAAGAGCAGTTTCACAGGTTCATGGACATGGAGCCTTCCTTTCGAAGATGCTCAAGATGCGCGAAGATGCTCAACCCCAGAGAGTGAGCACCTTGGGGGTAATGTGAGCACCTTCGGCTAGCTTCCGGTTATCGAACGTACATCTTCCTTGGTAGAGTGAAGTGCGCGGGTTCAACGCGTCTGCTTTCTTCTGCTTTCATCGGGGGTGTTCGAGTGGGATGTCCGGCTGAGGTACTCAAGTTGGTGGAGCGCTTCGCGCGCGAAAGCGTTTCCTACCAGTCGGGCTCTTACAACGAGACTCAAACCCGGAGGGAGTTCATTGACCCCCTGTTCAAGGCTCTTGGATGGGACATCGATAACGAAGCAGGATTCGCTGAAGCCTACAAGGATGTGGTTCACGAGGACGCCATCAAAGTGGGCGGGTTCACCAAGGCACCAGACTACTGCTTTCGCGTAGGCGGTACCCGAAAGTTCTTTGTGGAGGCAAAGAAGCCGTCCGTCAATATTAGAGACGACGTGGGCCCCGCCTTCCAGCTGCGCCGCTATGCATGGTCCGCAAAGCTACCGCTCTCCATACTCACCGACTTTGAGGAGCTAGCAGTCTATGACTGCCGTGTGCGTCCGGAGAAGACGGATGGCACTGGGATAGCTCGCACAATGTATTTTTCGTACGACAGGTACGAAGAGCACTGGGATGAGATTGCCGGGATATTCAGCAAAGAAGCCATCCTTCATGGCTCCTTTGACCGCTATGCCGACTCGACCAAGGCCAAGAGGGGCACGGCCGAAGTAGACGCCGCCTTTCTGACGGACATAGACGCTTGGCGAGAGGTGTTGGCCCGCAACGTCGCGCTACGAAACCCGAGCCTGACACAGCGCGAACTTAATTACTCAGTGCAGACAACGATAGACCGGGTGATCTTTCTTCGCATATGCGAGGATCGCGGCATTGAGGACTACGGCCAGCTACAGGCTCTGTGCAACGGTGTCAACACCTATGGTCGCTTGTTAGAGATCTTTCACAGCGCAGATCAACGCTACAACTCAGGGCTCTTCCACTTCGAAAAGGAGAAGGGGCGCGGAGCGGCCACCGATACTCTGACCCCTCGCCTGGGCATTGACGACAAGCCGCTCAAAGACATTGTGCGGCGGCTCTACTACCCTGACAGCCCCTATGAGTTTAGCGTTTTGCCCGCTAACATCTTGGGTCAGGTGTACGAGCAGTTTCTAGGCAAGGTCATTCGACTGACCTCTGGGCACCGAGCGGTGGTGGAGGACAAGCCGGAAGTGAAGAAAGCGGGCGGTGTCTACTACACGCCAACCTACATTGTCGACTACATCGTCAAGAACACAGTGGGTAAGCTGCTGGAGGGGAGCAACCCCAAGAGGGCCAGTGAACTGCGCATCCTTGATCCCGCGTGTGGCTCGGGTTCATTTCTAATAGGCGCGTTTCAGCACCTGCTGGATTGGCACCGTGACTGGTATGTGGAGAACGACCCCACCAAGCATACGAAAGAGGTCTTCGTGGCGGCGGGTGGGGACTATCGACTAACGACAGCCGAGAAGAAACGCATCCTCTTGAACAATATCTACGGCGTGGATATCGACTCACAGGCGGTGGAGACCACCAAGCTGTCCCTGTTGCTCAAGGTGTTGGAGGGGGAGACTCAAGAGACCATCAACGCGCAGCTCTCATTCCTGCGCGAAAGGGCTCTCCCCGACCTGGGCAGCAACATTGAGTGCGGCAATTCTCTGATTGGCCCCGACTTCTACGAAGGCCTACAGATGGGACTGTTGGACGACGAGGAGCGATACCGCATCAACGTATTCGACTGGGAGGCCGAGTTCCCGCATATCCTGGGGAAGGGAGTGCCGGAAATCAGGCGCGGCTTCGACGCGGTGATCGGTAATCCGCCGTACGGGGCCACTATTGACGCACTGTCAAAAGAGTACTTCGGAACTCACTACAGCTATCAGAGCTACCAGCTGGACAGCTATCTCCTCTTCCTGGAGAGAGCTGTGATGGTTCTTCTAGGAGGGGAAGGTCGCTACGGCATGATTATTCCCAACCCGTGGCTAACGAACTTGCGGCAGACCGGTCCGCGCCGACTGGTGACAGGGAAGACCCAGATAGAGGAGATAGTCCACTTCAGGTTCCCGGTCTTTCGTGGGATTACCGTCGATACGGAGATTGTCCTTCTGCGTATGGGTAGCGGCACTGGCCATCATGTCAGGGTGAAGGTTGTGGCAAGCCGAGCAGACGCAGAGTCAGAAGCCGGGCAGGTCAATCCATTGACGATGGAGCATAGTCAGGACAGATGGAACGGGCTTGATGGAGCGCCCATAAACATCTTCATGTCGGAAGCAGAGGCACAACTGGCCTCCAAGATTGCCTCAGCTGGCGTGCGTGCTGGCGATCTCATGCAGATCAGCGTGGGAATCAAACCCTATCAGGTTGGGAAAGGGACTCCGCCACAGACAAGGCAGACCGTGGACACGCGGCCATTTGATAGCGTCTCACGTACGACGGACCATCACAGGGTGTGCCTGAGGGGTGGCGACATAGGCCGATACCGGACCAACATGGTGGAACCGAGATACCTGAAGTATGGTCCCTGGCTTGCAGAACCGCGGCCCTCCGTAGACTTCGATGCTCCTGAGAAGATAGTGATGCGGCAGACGGGGGACAGCATCGTGGCCACGGTTGACCGCAATCGTTGCTTATGCATGAACAACATGCACGTCTTGCTTCCGCGAGAGACATCTCCGAGTCTTGAGTACTGCTTGGGTGTGCTCAACTCCAAGTTGATGAACTGGTATTACCGGAGTCTCAATCCTGAAGCGGGCGAAGCACTCGCGGAAGTGAAGAAGAGCCATGTAGCGTGTCTGCCTATCAGACTTTGCGACGTCAAGACAGGAGCTGAGAAGCGCCTCTATGGGCTAATGGTTGAATTGGTGAAGACCATGGTGTGCCTGAACGTGACTCGCAAGGAGAGCAGCAGCGCTGCAGATAGACAACTGGCTGACCGAGACATTGGCATGGTCGACAAGAGAATTGACAAGCTCGTGTACGACCTTTACGGGCTTACCAGTGACGAGATCGAGGTCGTAGAGACGGCAATGGCTGGCTGATCCATTTCTCCAGCCAGGGCGCACCACGACGGATGCACCCCCAATCTCTGCAAGCCGATAACGAGCGCGGATATCGAGTGCAGGGGAGATCAATTCCAGGGGCTGAGTTTCGCGCGAGGGGGTGTAGGTATTGCAGAAATAACACGGGTGCAGATGGTTCAGTGACGCTTTGACACCTAGAAAAGGGGTTCTGCGCCACTCACCCCATGCAACAGACTGACCTCATGCATGAGGGGGTAGGGAAAAAGTCTAGAAGGTATGCCGCTGAAGACTTTGCGCCTCCTCTTTATTTTTACGGCGGGAAACTTTCCAGAACTTAGGTCCGATTGGCCGCTGCCAAGCTCTGCCTGCGGGGTGCTTTCTTGCGCAATAGCAGCTGTGAGTTTGGTCGTGGCGGTGACACAGCGGTGACACGATGACTACTGCATTGTACGTAATGGCTGTGCCAAGCCATAAACGCGAGTGATACCAGCTCACTCGTAATGAGCAGGTCAGGGGTTCGATTCCCCTCGCCGGCTTGCACACCGGGAACCAGTCCTGGTCAGCCTCGGCCTAAGGCACTATGCCCGAAGCCTCGAGAGCCCTGTTGGTGAGCTCCTTGACTATCTGTATGTGGCGGCGCATCTCTGCTTCGGCCTTGATGGCATCTTGGGCCTGGATGGCGTCGATGATGGTCTGATGCGTGGCGTGCACCCGCGGGCTCTTGGCGTCGAGGTGCATGATGTCCACGGGCACGAACTGCTCTCCCCGGGCGATCGTCATGGCTGTCTCCAGGTGGGGACTACGGGCAGCGCGGGCGATGGCTCGATGCAGGTCCATGTCGGCGCGGAAGAGAGCAGACCAGTCTCTGGTCGGCGCTTCGCTGACGATGGCCGCTCTCATGTTCTTGAGAGTCCTCTTCGGTGCGCCTCTCCGCGGCCAGGGCGGCCAGTCTTGCCTCAACGGTGACGCGGAGTTCGAAGATATCCTCGAGTTCCTGGGAGTGCTGTTGCATCCATTGCTTCCAACAGCGGAACAGCGAGTCGACGTCGTTTACTCGAGAGCCTCCGTGTGAGCCGCGGGTGGTGACGATGTAGCCGCTGCTCTCAAGGACTTTGAGGGCCAGTCGCAGTGTCATACGCGAGATGCCCAGACGGGCGCCCAAGTCGCGCTCAGGGGGAAGGCGGTCGCCCGGCCGGAGCTCACCACAGAAAATCATGGCCCTTAAGAAGCGAACGGCTCTATCGCTCGCTGTCTCGGGCGAGAGGGATAGCTCCTGCAAAGGGGCCGATTTGGCAGTAGAAATAGAGATGTCTGTCACCCCAACTCTCCTTGTGGCATAATGACTATACCAATAAACTTTATCCGTTGTACAGTCACGACGCGGTGTGATCGCGAGAAGGGACGGAGGACCCATGGGCGGCAAGCAGGCCTTCTCGAAGAACGTTGACGTACTTGCGTATCACGATCTGGAGGGCAAGCCCTGGTTCCAGATGGCGATGCAAGAAGTCGACGGACGCTTCTACCTTTACGCAGCTCACTTTAAACACTCCGGCTGGGCCATCGTCGATGTCACCGATCCTACAAAGCCAGAGTATCTCAAATTCATCCCCGGTCCCGACTTGGCAGGCCAAGGCACTCCCAAGATCCAGGTGGGCGGGGGGCTTATGCTGACCGCGCTGGGCGGGACACTACCCATGCTGCACGCGAACGAATGGGGGGACCCGTACGAGGAAGGTCTGTGCATATGGGACGTCAAGGATCCAACGGATCCGAAGCTCTTGTCCAAGTGGCTGACCACTGGTGGGGGTGGGGTACATCGCTTCTTCTATAACGGTGGCCGCTACGCTCATCTGAGCGGCACCTGCAACGGATACAGAGGCTACATCTATCGCATTCTCGACCTCATCGATCCCAAGAACCCGGTAGAAGCGGGGCGCTGGTGGATGCCCGAGCAGTTCACCGCTGGCACGATCGCTCCCAAGAAGGCCGTAGCCAGTGACGACGAGCAGTTGGAGATGCTTGACGGCCCCATGATGCACGGCCCAGCCTACCCTAAGGGCCAGTACTGCTACGTCAGCTACGGGGGCGCGGGCATGGTGATCTTGGACATGTCCGATATCAGCACGCCTCAGCTCGTCGGACATCTGCGGCACCATCCGCCTTTCGCGGGCAAACTGAGCGGAGCTCGCTGTCACACTGTGCTTCCCCTCTCCAAGCGGGACTACGCTGTGATGACGAGCGAAGGTGAGCGCTTCCACGTGTATAGCAAGGAGCAGGTCAGCAAGGGAGCCCAGCCCGTCAACTTCTTGGGCATGGTGGATATCGCCGACCCCACCGATCCGACACTCGTCTCGGTGTTTCCCTACCCAGAAGTGCCCGAAGGGTATCCGTACAAGAACTTCAACGAGATCCCCGGTTGGGGCGTAGGTCCGTTCGGACCGCACAACATCCATGAGCCGCACGACGACCCAGTGCTGGAAGACCGTAACGACCGGGTGTACTGCGCCTACTTCCACGCCGGGCTGCGCATATACGACATCGAAGACCCGTACGTCCCCAAAGAGATCGCCTACTTCATACCGCCTGATCCAGAGGAGTGGGCTTTCAACAATGCTGCAGGTGACGCCTTCCCGGGGCCGCGCCTGGGTACCACCGAGGACGTTCTGGTCGATCGCAGGGGCAACATCTTCGTGGACACGCAGCATTCAGGATTATACGTGCTGCGCTGCACCGTCTAGAGACTAGGGACGACGAGTGGCAGCCTCAGTGAACACGGACGCTCGACAGGTGGCCGCCGCGATGATCGCGGCCACTGTAGCCGCAGGCGAGTCAGCTCTGGACGAGAGCCGGTCCAAGAGCCTGTTTCGTGCCTATGGCATACCTGTGCCCGAGGGCGCGACGGTACGCACAGAAGCTGAGGCGGTCCTGGCCGCGGGCCGCATCGGTGGCAAGGTCGTCATGAAGGGTGTTTCGGCCGGCGTCCATCACAAGACCGAGGCAGGTCTGGTGGCGCTTGGGGTGGAGGGTGCGGAGTCGGTACGCAAGACTTTCGAGCTCTTGCGGCAACGGGCACAAGGCGCATTGGATGCCGTCTTGGTGGAGCAGATGATCTCGGGTGGCCGGGAGCTCATGGTGGGGATGAAGCGAGACCCGGTTTTTGGCCCTGTGGTGGCTTTCGGACTGGGCGGCGTGCTCACCGAGGCCCTTGGTGACGTGGTGTTAGGCATAGCGCCCCTGAGCGAAGCGGAGGCTACGGAACTGCTGGGCTTGATCAGAGCCAAGAAGCTGTTGGGCGCCTTCAGAGGCCAGCCGCCTGTAGACCAGAAGGCCCTTGTGGGCATCCTCCGGGCCATCGGACAGATGGCGGTCGACAATCCCGAGATATCGGAGATAGATGTCAACCCGGTGCTGATACAGGAGGACAAGCCTGTGGCTGTGGATGCACTTGTGATACTAGGACCAGCGCCCGAGAAGAAGGAACGCGATAGGCGTGCCTTCAAGCCGGACCTGAAAGCGCTGCTCGCTCCTAGATCCATAGCCATCGTGGGGGCTTCGGCGGAGACGGGCAAGTGGGGTGGCTCCGTCCTACAGAACATCTTGGAAGGCGGGTACAAGGGCAAGGTGTATCCGGTCAATCCCAAGGGTGGGGTCTTTTTCGGGGTGCCGGCCCACCTGAGTCTGGACCTGTTACCGGAGCCTCCGGACATGGCGCTGCTGGCGGTGGGCGGCCAGCAGGTGGCTCCTCTGCTGCAGGAGTGCGTCCGGAAGCGCATCAGCGCGGCCATAGCCATCGCCGCTGGCTTCGGCGAGACCGGCACGGACGGCGCTGAGGCCGAGCAGGAGATAGCGCGCATAGCCCGAGAAGGCGCGGTGACGTTGATGGGGCCCAATTGCATGGGGCTGATATCGAACGAGGTAGACCTCCACGCCGTGGGCTTCGTCAAGCTGCACCCGGCGAAGGGGACGCTTAGTCTGGTGTCGCAGTCGGGCAACATGGGGGTCACAGCTACAGGCATCTGCCAGCGTCGCGGCATAGGCATCGACAAGTTCGCGAGCGTGGGCAACGAGGCGCAGATAGGGGCCGTCGACATCCTCGACTATCTTAGAGACGACCCGCACACCAGTTGCGTGATGATGTACATCGAGGGGATCGACGACGGGGGGCGCTTCTTGGACATCGCCTCCCGCACTTCGGCGGTCAAGCCGGTCGTGGTGCTTCGCGCTGGGATTACGGAGTACGGGAGTAAGGCCGCCGCATCTCACACGGGTGCGATGGCGGGTTCGGCCGCCGTGTGGGAGGCGGCCGCGCGAAAAACCGGAGTGGTCACCTGCACCAGTCCGCAAGAGTTGGCCGACCTGGGGTCATGTATGGCATACCTGCCGCTTCCCAAGGGACGCAGAATAGCCGTCGTCACCCAAGGTGGCGGGGCCGGTGTCATCGCGGCGGACGAAGTGGCCCGTCAAGGTCTGCGATTGGCCGAACTGCCCGCGGAACTCTATGAGGCCCTTGATCCGCTGCTGCCTCCGTTCTGGAGCAGGCAGAACCCTCTGGACCTAGTCGCTGCAGGCGGAGGCGATGTGACTCCTCAGGTGCTCAAGGCGGTGATGGAGTCCGACGCTGTGGACGCCGTGATGGCTCTGTCTGTCCTGGGAGTGCCGGCCAGCGCGGCCGGTGACAGGGAGCTCACCGGTGACGGCGAGTTCGCGGACCTCACCGAGTGGGAGCGATCGGTGTTGGCACTGTGTGCGGAGCTGATGGAGTCCACAGGCAAACCGATCATCCACGTACCCGATTCGGCCATACGCGGATCGGTGTTCGATCACGGGAAGAAATACCGGCCGATCGTGCTTTCGTCGTATAGGGCCGCGGCGCAAGCTCTCGATCGGATGGAATGGTATGCGGCCCACAGACGGGACCAGAGATTGTGAGCGCAGGCGGAGGAGACATGAACGACAAGAAGGCGACGATCCAGAGCACGGAGATCCTCTCCGGAAACGAGGCTATCGCTCGTGGTGCGTGGGAGGCAGGGGCCAAGTTGGCGGCGGCATATCCCGGTACCCCCAGCACTGAGATTCTCGAGAATCTGGCGAAGTACGATGACGTCTACTGTGAGTGGTCGCCCAACGAGAAGGTGGCCATGGAAGTGGGAGCAGGCGCGGCCTTTGCGGGGGCCAGGACCATGGTGTGCATGAAGCACGTGGGACTGAACGTGGCGGCGGACCCCTTCTTCTCGGTGTCCTACACAGGGGTGGAGGGCGCACTGGTGGTCGTATCGGCCGACGACCCCGGTATGCACAGCTCGCAGGATGAGCAGGACAACCGTAACTACGCCAAGTTCACCAGGGTGCCCGTACTGGAGCCCTCAGACAGTGCGGAAGCCAGAGAGTTCACGATTGCGGCGTTTGAGCTGTCTGAGCGTTTTGACAC
The DNA here is from genome assembly GCA_963814365.1 of uncultured Actinomycetes bacterium. Classification (GTDB taxonomy): domain Bacteria; phylum Actinomycetota; class Thermoleophilia; order RBG-16-64-13; family RBG-16-64-13; genus RBG-16-64-13. The sequence continues at coordinate 141,565 of CAWFCL010000004.1, forward strand.
GCCGGTGTTGCTGCGTATGACCACAAGGACCTCTCACTCCAAGAGCTTGGTCGAGGTGGGCGAGCGTGTACCCCCCAAGCCGGTCACGGAGTTCAGGCGGGATTGGACGAAGTACATCATGATGCCTCAGAACGCCAGGGTCCGGCATCGCGTGGTGGAGCAGCGGGTACTCGACCTCAAAGAGTATGCTGAGACCTGTCCGCTCAACCGGGTAGAAATGGGCGATACTCGGGTGGGCATCATCACCTGCGGCGCCACCTACGCTTACGCTCGGGAAGCTGTGCCCGGCGCGAGCTTCCTGAAGATAGGCATGCCCTACCCGCTGCCGACTAAGCTGATAGCGGACTTTCGTTCGAAGGTGGACAAGCTGTACGTGGTCGAGGAATCCGATCCGTTCATGGAAGAGGCCATCAGGCTGATGGGCATCGAGCTGGACGGTGGCAAAGGACTGAATACCCTGCAGGGAGAGATGAGCTCACGTTTGGTGGCGAGTTCGCTCGCTGACGCTGGGGTACCTGGCGTTGACGAGGGGCTGATCGCCGAGTTGGGCACGGAGTCGGCGGAGGAGTTGCCCGACAGGCCGCCCACGTTCTGCCCGGGCTGTTCGCATCGGGGGGTCAACATCATACTCAGCAAGCTCAAAGTGTATGTGTCGGGCGATATCGGCTGCTACACGATGGGCGCGCTGCCTCCCTACAACGCTCAGCACTGCCAGACATGCATGGGCGCCAGCATAAGCATGGCTCACGGTCTCACCAAAGTGCTGGACCGGCCCGCGGAGGGTGAGAAGCTCGACTCGCGCGGCAGGCCCGACCTGCGCAACAAGGTGGTGGCCGTGATCGGCGACAGCACCTTCTTCCACTCCGGGGTCACCTCCCTGATGGACGTGGCCTACAACAAGGGCAACACTGTCTCGCTGATACTCGATAACAGCACGACCGCAATGACGGGGGGTCAGGAGAACCCGGGAACCGGCAAGACACTGCTGGGCGACCCTTCGGCTGTTGTGGATATCCCTGCTTTGTGCCGGGCTTTGGGCATCAAGCGCGTGACCGAGATGGACCCATACGACCTGGAGGACGTGGAGAGAGTCTTGCGGGAAGAGCTCGCCGCTGAGGAAGCCTCGGTAGTGATCGCCAAGGCTCCGTGTGTGCTGCAGTTCAAGGTGCGCAAGCCGATCTATCAGGTGGACCCCGAAGTCTGCACCGGCTGCAAACACTGCCTCAAGGCGGGTTGTGGTGCCCTTAACCTGATCGTCAACGAGGACGGGGACCGCAAGGTGGAGATCAGCGCTGTCGACTGTGCCGGCTGCGGGATATGTGAACAGCTGTGCAAATTCGACGCGATCAGTCGACCCGCGTCTAAGGAAGGGAGGGGGTCCTGATGACTGCTCGTCCGACTGTGAATGTGCTCCTGACCGGTGTAGGGGGCCAGGGCGTGGTCCTGGCCAGCACCGTATTGGCCCAGGTGGCCATGGCGGAAGGCTACGACGTCAAGCAGAGTGAGGTGCACGGCATGGCTCAGCGCGGCGGTAGCGTGACCAGCCACTTCCGCTTTGGGGACAAGGTTTGGTCGCCGCTGGTACCTCCGGGTACGGCTGATCTGCTCATGGCCTTCGAGGCTCTCGAGGGGCTTCGTTATGTGAAGTGGTTGAAGCCGGGAGGCGTGCTGGTCTACAACGCCCTGCGCATCAATCCGAGCCCTGTGTCCGCCGGACTTGCGACGTACCCGGAGGATGTGGACTCGCTCATCAGGGCGGCTTGGCCCGAAGCCAAGTGCGTGAGCGCCAATGACCTGGCAGCCAAGGCCGGCACCGTGAAGGCCGCCAATGTGGCCATGCTCGGGGCAATCGCGCCTACACTGCCCTTTGCCATGGAGACCTGGCAAGAGGTCATCCGCAAGGCCGTACCGCCCAAGACCATAGATGTCAACCTTGAGGCCTTTCGTCTGGGCGCTGAGAGCTCAGCCGCCCCAGCCGGAGACTGCAAGACCAGGTAGCGGGTGAGAAAACCTCGCGGCGCCTCCGCATCTCTTAGCAGCATCGCCACCGGCAGATCGCCCCTGACACAGCGGCCAACGTACCGCTGGGTTGCTCTGGGCATGGGCTTCCTGGGTGTGTTTGGCGGTGTGGGGCTAGGCCGTTTCGGCTACAGCGCCATCCTTCCTTTCATGCAGGAAGGGCTAGGCATCAGCAGTGCCGCTGCAGGCGCTCTGGCTTCGTGGAACCTCGGCGGCTATCTACTTATGGCTGCAATCAGCGGGGTGCTTGCCTATCGGTTCGGGACTCGGCTCGTTGTGGGTCTGGGCTCCTTGGTGGCCGCGCTTGGCATGTTTCTGACCGGAATGGCCAGCAATCTGGCTTTGGCTTCAGTGGCCCGTCTGCTCACGGGGCTGGGGAGTGGTGCGGTGCTGGTCCCCTCGGTCGCTCTGATGTCGTCCTGGTTCGGCGGTCACCGGCGCGGCATGGCTTCGGGCGTGGCCGCCTCAGGTCCGGCGCTTGCAATGGTGCTCGCGGGCCCGGTGGTACCTTTGGTGATCGAAGGTGGAGGGGCCGAAGGATGGAGGATGGCTTGGTACCTGTTCGCAGGACTCACCTGCGCGGTGGGACTGCTCACCTTGGCCATACAGCGGAATCGTCCTGCCGAGTCGACGATGGGAGTGACAGCGAAGGCGCTGGTCGTGGGGGAGACTCAGACCTCAAGTACACAAGCGGCCGGCTCTGCGCCAGGAAGCGGATTCGCTGCTGACTTGCGGCGGGTCATGCGGTCGCGACATGCCTGGCATCTGGGATTCGTGTACATGACGTTCGGTTTCGCCTACATGATCTACCTAACCTTCTTTCAGAAGAGACTGATCGTGGACCTCGGCATGAGCGGCGCGACGGCTGGGCAACTGTTCTTGATGGTGGGGGCTCTCAGCTTGGTCTGTGGACTTGTGTGGGGCGCAATCTCCGACCATATTGGGCGGGGCAAGGCTCTCGCGGCGAACGCCCTATTGCAGGTGATCGCTTCAGCACTGTTCGCTTTGTGCACCAGCACCGCCGGAGTGATCATTTCGGCGGTGCTGTGCGGTCTCACAGCTATCGCGGTGCCTGGCATCATAGGGGCGAGCTGCGGAGACAGGTTCGGCCCCCTGCTCGCGGCGACCTCGTTGGGTTTTGTCACCCTATTCCTCGGGGTCGGTCAGGTAGCGGGGCCCTATCTTGCCGGTTGGATGGCCGACGTATTCGGCTCACTCAAGTATTCCTACTTACTCGCGGCCGGGGCCTTTGGCCTGGGCGCGATACTGGCAGGTCTTCTGGGCGATGCCCGACCAGTCCGCGACGAGACTCGGCCCCACGTTCGTCCTTAGCTCGCGTGACCCGTAGGTGCGTCCTTTCGCCGCCCGCGATGCCCGCGGTTCAGGCGTCTTCCTGAGCCCGAGGTACGAAGCCGTACTCCTCGCTGCGGAACACCTCTTCTTTCAGCTCCTCGTCCTTGGCCTTGTAGACCTTGCAGATGAGGCAGGTCAAGTCTGGTGACCCATACATGGGATCCAGGTGGTCGTTGCTGGTGAGCACGTTGGGGTTCGACAGGAAGACCCCGTGGTAGCCCTCGGCAGGCTCCTCAGGATAGAAGCAGTTGGCGGTGGCCATCAACACGCCCTTCTTGATGCCGGGGAAGCAGCGCAGCTTCTGACGCACGCGACCGCGCGGAGACTCTATCCAGATGATGTCGCCATCCTCGACGTCGTACTGAGCGGCCGTCTCGGGGTGTAGCTGGCACGTGGGGAACTCCATGAAGCTCCGCAGCCAGGGGATGTTGCGGTACTGGCCCAAGAAGTAGAAAGGCTGACGGTAGCCGCTCGACATGATGATGGGGTATTCCTTGAAGAGCTCAGGCGTCGATACGGGACTCTCGCCGGGTTCGTTGAAGACAGGCAGCCCATCGTAGCCGAGCGACTCAAGGTGTTGTGACTTGAACTCGAACTTGCCCGAAGGAGTGGGGAAGCCCCCGCCTTCTTTCCAGTAGTCCGTCTTGTACTTGTAGTAGACCTGGTCTGGTCCCCAGCAGCCGTCCACAAGCTTCTCGCCGAACTCCTTGAAGGTGAGCGGTCCGCCGTCCTTACCTTCACCGCGTCTGATCTGGTAGTCCAGCATGTCCTCGACTGTCGGCCACCACTTATCGGGCACCACCCGGCGGCCGACCTCATTGAAGATCCAGGCATCGGACTTTGCTTCGCCTGGCGGGTCGATGACCTTGTTGTGGGCCTCGATCATGAAGCGTGGGTGCATATCGTAGACGTCGTCCAACTCCAGCCAGTGAGCGGCCGGCAGCACGATATCGGCGGCCTCCGCCATGGGTCCCATGAAGAGGTCGGTGTGAGACATGAACTCGACCTTCTCGATCGCCGCCACGACCTCTTTGGTGTTGGCCATATGGACGATCTGCTGGCCGCCGACGCTGAACCACACCTTGACGGGGGCCTTGCCGTCGTTTATGGCCTTGACCATGGTGTCGGGGTTGCAGGTGCGCGTTGCGCCCATCTTGAAGCGATCTCCGCCGATGATATTGGCCTTCATCTCGTCGGTGATGGGGAGTTCGAGGTTGAAGTCCTCGATGAGACCGGTGTCCGGCAGCACCCAGCTGATCATGCTGCCCGGCCGCTCGATGTTGCCGGTGAGGCCCATCAGGCAGGTGATGGCCCGCAGGGTGTGACCGCAGTTGGCCTGGCGCTCCAGCGAGCTACCCACCTGGATGGTGCCCGGCGTGTCGACGGCGTACATGCGGGCGGCCTCGGTGACGTGCTCCTTGGGTATCCAACAGGTGTCGGAGACCTTCTCGGGCGTCCAATCTTTGACTCGCTCACGCAGTTCGTCGAAGCCATACGACCACTTCTCCACAAACTCCTTGTCCCAGAGCTCCTCTTCGATGATGACGTTCATCATGCCCAGGGCAAGAGCGCAGTCGGTGCCCGGTCGGGGCTGGATCCACAAAGTGGCACGAGTGGCGTAAGCGCTGGCACGCGGGTCGATGATGATCAAGTTCTTGCAGTAGTCGACGGACCGCATGTACCAGTAACCCATCTCGGAGTCGGCGCTGGAGATCTCCAGCTGTTTGGCCCACATGATCTGGGTCTTGGGAAACTCGCCGCCCCAGCCGTGATAGTCGCAATACAGACGGCCGTAGCCGGTGACCAGGGCGTAGAGGCCCAGCCGGGGGCTATGGCAGACATAGCCTGGGGTGATGGCATTGCCCGTGCCCAGTGAACGGGCCAGGCGCATGGTGTAGCGGTTGTATCCGCGCCCAGTACCTTGCGAGATGGCTATGCTCTGCGGGCCTGGGTCGGCTATAGCCTCTTTCATCTTGTCGGCGATGGTGTCCAGGGCTTCGTCCCACGAGATCCTTTTCCACTTGCCTTTGCCCTTGGGGCCCACCTGCTTCATGGGGTATTTGATGCGGTAGGGGTTGTCGATGTGCTGGATACTCGACAGACCCTTCGAACACATGGTGCCCCCGGTAAGGGAGTCCGGGTTGCCCTCGATGTGTACGACCACACCGTCTTCCTTGGTCACCTTGACTCCGCAGCCACCGTGGCAGCTCTTGCACGTTGAGTAGACGATCTCTCTGTTTGCCATGAGTGTCTCCTAAGACTCTAGAGAGCGGCGCTCTAGTAGGCGTGGGCTTTGGGTAGGAGTGGCCGGTAGATGCCTGCCTTGAGCACTCCGTACTTGAGCGAGAAGGCTCCGACCGTGTGGCAGCAGATCGCGAAGACCAGTAGGCCGGTCGATGCTTCCTGCCTAGTGAAGTAGCTGACTACCGAGATGACCAACGGAACGGTGATGCCCAGGATGATAATACCCAGCCAGAACACCCACGCGACATGGCCCCTGATCAACTCTTTGACCGAGAGTCCGGCGGTGCTCGATTGGTAGTTGGCGTTCACAAGGTAGACGATGATGAGCAGAGCGTTGAAGATAAGCAGGATACGGGTAACCGCCTCTGCTGTGCCGATGAGGTCATCCCCCAGAACCAGACCCACCGCCATGATGAGGGCCAGGCCATCTGCGATGCCCATCAGTAGGAACACAAACGGCAGGAGGCCGGTATTCCAGAAGGGCACGCTCTTGCAGTAGCTCATGGCGAAGCCGCAGTAGATGGCGGTGATAACACAGGTGATTCCGGCGAAGAACATGAGCACCCAGTTGGCGAAATCGATGCCCGTTCCGGTCTCGACTCCGTAGGCCATGAGGCCTTGCAGCAGCAATTGGATGGCGCCGAACCCCAGAAAGATCATGGTGAACACGATGCCGCGTGCGAACCAGGAGGTCTTCCAGGCGTTGCTGACTGGCGGGAAGGCTCGCCAGAACCGCCACGGCTTGCCCAAGTACAGGAAGTGCAGGGGCAGCTTGAAGATCGCGATGCCTATCCAGCCGAGGAGGCCGCCCCAGAAGGCTGCCTTTGGGTATGACTGGCTGAAAAAGAGCGCCACCAGGTAGAGACCTGTGCCCAGGGCCGAGAACACCTCTGCCAGCCACACCAGTAGCCCCTTGCCCTCGATCCATTCCACCTGCGCCATAGGCTTGATCATCCATTCGTGGGTGACCATCCACTGCCGTGCTGTTCTTGCGTTCATGTTGGCACCCCTACCTGTCGTGCTTCTTGGCGAGTTTTGGCTTGGACGGCCCGTAGACCGTGCTCAGGTGCTGGATGTGGCTACCGGTCTGAGCTTCGATCGGGGCCTTGTTGGAGGGGGCGCCCCCCAGCTTATAGTCGATGTAGTAGACAGAAGGTTCGGTGCCGTACTCTGGGTGGAGAACGAAGCCGCTCTTCTGTTTGAGGAGCTTTGAGACCTCGCTGTTGGGGTCATCCAGGTCACCGAAGGTAAGGGCCCTAGCCTGGCAGATGTTGACGCAGGCCGGCGTGGCCTCACGGTCGACGCCCGGCTTCAGGTTCTTCTCCATCCCGGCGTCTATGCGTTCCATGCAGAAGTTGCACTTCATGGTCGTCCCGACGGTGTGGGGGTAGAGTTCCTTGCCTTTCTTCTCGAACCCTGTCAGTTCATGCCCGGGGAAGTATCCGGGATTGCGCTTGCGCGACAGGTACGTCCGGTTCTGGTAGGGACAGGCGATGACGCAATAGCGACAGCCGAAGCATTTGTCGTGGTCAACGGCGACGATGCCGTCCGGGCGCTTATGAGAAGCCTCGGTGGGACAGACTTCGACGCAGGGGGCCTCTTTGCACTGGTTGCACCTGACCGGGTAGGTGGAAACGTCGACGCCTGCGCCGTCGTCTACCTCGAGAGCGATCAATCTGGGCCAGGTGACGCGTAGTGGAAGGAAGTGTTCAATGCGACACGCGGCTACACAAGCATGACACCGCATGCACTTCGCGAGGTTGATCACCATACCCCATCTCATATCATGGTCCTCCGATCGGCGCCCCTACAAGGCAATACAGCTACAAGATTGCGATATTGGTATATTGGCTAGTGGTATCGACCATATTGTAGATTGAAATATGCTCCCGCGCAACATCGGCAACGTATTCCTAGAGCCGCGCTTGGCCTGAGGCGGTAAGCTTACAGTGTGGAGGAGAATCTGCATGCATAGAAGATATCTCACATTCCTTTTGGGGACACTTATGCTAGGCGCGGCGCTGATAGTGGTCGGCTGCGGTCAGCAAGAGAGCGTCTTCAGCTCGACCACCATCGGGGCGAGCGAAAGCGACGGCGAAGCCACCACCACCACGCTTCCGCCATCCGAGAATCCCATCAAGATCGTTTTCGACGCCGAGATGACCGGGCCGCTGGTCTATGACACGGCACTGGTCAAAAAGGGCATCCGCACGGCGCTTCAGATGCTAGAAAACCGGATCGCCGACTGGTCTGTCGACTATCAGGAGATCGACAACAAGTCTGACCCGCTCTTGGCTATAGAACAAGTCCGGGCTCTGGTGGAGATGGATACCAACGGCGACAACAAGCTGGATCGAAAGCCCACAGATGTGATCGACTATTTGTGTGGGCCCCTTTCTTCGTCCAACGTGGCCGGCGTGTCCTACTTCCTGTCCCAAAGAAGCCAGGCGCGTGAGCGAGTGCCCCAATGCTCGGTCACGGGGCAGCCCAAGGAGAACATAACCACCTCGAGTGGGGTGGGCTTCATACCCAACGGGATCTACAGCTCACACGGCTACTATCTGGGCAAGTTCGCGGCCGAGACTCTTCACTTTCAGACTGCCAACTGCATCCACTACACGGATCGCATCGCCGAGGAGATACAGTCCGGCTTCGAGCGGGGCTTCACAGCCGGTGGCGGGACGGTCTCCACGCTCACCTACGTGTCGCCCACCACAGTCGACTTCAGTCAGAACTTCGCCTTGATGCCTGCCGCCGATTGCACCATGTTCTGGGTGCGAGGCACCGGGGCGGTGCCATTCGTGAGGCAGTATGCTGCGTCGGGACTTCGGGGACAGCTGTTGGTGGCGCAGTCGAGCAATTACAGTGAGTCGCAACTGGAGTATCTGGAAGCACTCGGTTTGGGTCTGGACATGATCGCGTGCGACGTATATTCGCCGCTCATCAACAACCCGGCTAACGACGAGTTCATCGCCGCCTATCGGACTCTGTACCCCGGCGAATATCCCACGCCGGAGGTGTTCGGCGGCTGGCAGGCCATCATGTTGTACGCAAAAGCGGTGGAGATATTGGCCCAGCAGCGGGATGGAGGCATCAAGAACAGCGGCGGCGAGGAGATGGATCCGCGCAACCCAGCGCACGTGATAGCCATGATGGCTGAACTGAGCATGGACACTCCTGCCGGTTCCATCACCATGGGCAAGTACAGCAAGACATATGTGGCCACTCGAGACTTCTACATCCTCCGTGCCAGGGATCTGGGCGCGGGCAGGATCGGATGGGCTCCCCTGTACACTTATCCACAGGTGCGGATGAGTCAGTAGAGACGGTATCGTCCGTATACAAAACGGTATACTGATACCATTACGACACTTCAGTCGTGTCTACACCAAGCCGAGCAGTGGGAGCATTCGCGTGAAAGTGGTAGATGTCAAGAAAGTAGCGATCTTTGGGGCTGGCACCATGGGCCCCGGGCTGGCACAGACCTTCGCCGTGGCGGGATACCAGGTCAGCGTGTATACCCGCAGGCAGGAGACGCTGGACAAGGCCAAGAGCGTCACCATGGCGAACATGAAGACCTTCGTAGAGAGCGGCATCCTCAACGAGCAGGATCTTGCGTCCGCCTATGACCGCATCAACTGGACTCTGTCGGTTGAAGAAGCAGGCAAGGACGCCGATCTGGTCATCGAGACGGTGGCCGAGAAGAAAGACATCAAGCAGGAGCTGTACGCGGCGCTGGACAAGATCTGCCCTGAGCACACCATCTTCACCAGCAACACCTCCTACCTGAACATCTACGAGATCATGCCGGAGACGCGGCTGCCGCAGACAGTCATCGCCCACTGGTTCGCTCCGCCTCACGTGATCCCCTTGGTAGAGGTGGTCAAGGGCGAGAAGACCAGCCAGGAGACCGTCGACTTCGTCGTGGAGTTGCTCACCAAGGTCGACAAAGTGCCGTGCGTTATCGAGAAGTTCGTCCCCGGCTTTTGCGTCAACCGCTTCCTGCGCATAATCGGCCGTGAGTGCTTCTTCTTGCTCGACAACGGCTACATGACCGCAGAACAGCTGGACCTGGCGGTCAAGGCCAGCATCATCCCCAGGGCCATGGTCCTCGGATTTGTGCAGCGCTATGACTTCACCGGCATCGACCTGAGCTACAACAACCTCCAGAACCCGGACTACCTGGAGCCGCCCATAGACAATCAGCCCAAGAGCCTCAAGGAACTCATGGACAAGGGCTACACGGGCGTCAAGTCCGGTCACGGCTTCTTCGACTACAGCGACCGTCCGCTCGAGCAGGTCCTCGCGGAACGGGACGCTGCCATGATCAAGGTCTTTCAGGATGTCAAAGACCTCATCACCAAGCACATCTAGGAGAGTGAACTGATATGAACAAGCTGATCATCACCTGCGCCCTTTGCGGAGTGGGCACTACCAAAGATCAGAATCCCAACACTCCCATCACGCCTGACGAGATAGCCGCCGACGGCTTGGAGTGTGTCAAGGCCGGAGCGTCCATACTCCACATCCATGTGCGCGACGCGAACGGCATCAACGCCATGGACAAGGACATCTTTGTAGAGGTCGTGGGCAAGATCCGCGAGAAGGTGGCCGCGGCCGGACTCGATGTGGTCATCAACGTCACCACCTCCGGTTCCAAGTTCAGCTACGAGCAGCGCATGAGCCACCTTGCGCTGGTGAAGCCCGAGATGTGCTCCTACGACCCGGGCACGATGAACTGGGCGAACAGCTATGTGTTCCTGAACGAGCCCAAGTTCCTGGAAGAGCTGGGTACGCTCACGCAGGAGCTGGGCGTCAAGCCCGAGATCGAGATCTTCGACGCTGGCATGGTCGGCAACACCGATCACTATCTGAAGAAGGGCTTCCTCAAGGAGCCGCTGCACTGCCAGTTCGTTCTGGGTGTTCCCGGCGGCATGCCCGGCACCGTCGAGTCCCTCGCCTACCTGCTTCCCAAGATCCCCGCCGGTTCCACCTGGTCCATCTCGGGCATCGGTAAGTACCATATGCCCTGCATGCTCATGGGCTTGGCTGAGGGCTGCGACGGTCTGAGGGTCGGTCTCGAAGACAACATCTTCTTCTCGAAGGGCGTGCTGGCCACTAACCCACAGCTTGTGGCTCGTGCGGTAGAACTCGGCAAGCTTGCCGGTCGCGAGATTGCGAATGCGGCAGATACCCGCGCGATCCTGGGTCTCACCAAAAAGGTCTGAGAGGAGACACGATGGCAGAGAATCTCTTTTCGCTGGAGGGCAAGAACGCAGTGGTCATCGGCGGCGCCGGTGGGCTCGGTCGCGTGCTGGCTGCCGGCCTGGCGGAATACGGCGCCCAGGTCGCTATCGCCGACATCAATGAAGATGGTCTGAAGAGCGCGGCCGAGGAGATCAAGGTCAAGACCGGCCAGGCAGTGAAGACCTACTCGGTCAACACCGACCAGGAAGAGAACATCCAAGCACTGGTCAATAACACCGTCAAAGATATGGGCCGTGTGCACATCCTGGTGAACGCACAGGGCTTCAACGTCAAGGCGCCCGCCACCGAGTACCCGGTCGAGAACTGGGACAAGCTCTTCTCGGTGAACGTGCGCGGCGTCATGCTGTGCTGCAAGAACTTCGCCGCACACATGGTCGAGCAGGGTGGAGGCAAGATCATCAACCTGTCGAGCATCCGTGGACTGCGCGCCGCCGCGGGCGGAAACCTGGGCTACTGCTCCACCAAGGGCGCTGTGGACATGATCACTCGCACCTTGGCCGTGGAGCTGGCGCCCAAGGGCGTGTTCGTGAACGCCTTGGGCCCCATCATCACCGCTACGCCCATGACCAAAGAGACCATCAAGAACAACCCCGAACGCTACGCGAAGACGCTGAACAACATCCCCATGGGACGTTTTGGCGAGCCCGAGGACCTCATCGGTCCGGCGGTCTTCCTGGCGTCGGCGGCGTCTGACTTCGTCACCGGGACCATCTTGTATCCCGACGGTGGCACGATGGCGTTCGCCTAGAGGCACGAGTGGCACCTACGCAAGAAATGGAGTCCGGCACCAGTGTGCCTGCTGTAAGGCGCGGTCAGGGCACGAAGTCCACGAACGGCGACAGCGCGTTCGTGGTGCGCGCCCTGGCCAAAGGCCTCTCCATCCTGGCGTTGTTCGACGCCGAGAATCGTGAGTGGGCCTTGGACGAGATCGCCGAGAAGGCGGGTCTCCCCAGGATGACCGCCTATCGCATGATCCGCACCATGGAGTCCGAATGGTTCCTGGTGCGCGACCCGGTGACTAACCGGTACCATCTGGGCCCCGCGCTGCTTGCCTCGACCTATCTGTCCGAGGGTTACGCGGAACTGGCGGCTATCGTCCGTCCCTACTTGCACGAACTGGCTGAGAAGACCGGCGAAGCAGCTACCCTGGCCGTAGAAGTGGACGGTGTGGCCGTCAGCGTGGACATGGTCGAGACCGCGCGTCCGTTCCGCCGCGAAGTGGCGGTTGGACGGATCATCGGCGATACCGCCAACGCCAACGGCAAGATCTTCGCCGCCTTCAAGTCTCCCGAGGAGATCAAGGCGATAATCGCGCAGGAGCGTCCGCAAGTGACTCCCAACACCATCACCGGTCCCGAGGCGCTGGCCCGTGAGTTGGAGACGGTGGCCGAGGAGGGTGTCGCCTACGACCTGGAGGAGCGCAACGTGGGCACTTGCGCAGTGGCCGCTCCGGTACGCGATCAAGTCGGCAAGGTCATGGCGGCCATCTCGGTGGTCGCTCCCACCGGCCGCTTCGGCGCTGCGGAGAAGAAGAGTATCGCCGAGGCTGTCAGAACCTCAGCAGCGGCGCTGTCGGCATTCTTGGGGTATTCCAAGCGCGACTAAGTTCTGTCTCAAGGTGGGTCCTGTGAGGCGCTGAGGCGCGTGCCGGATAAACCTTTCAGCGACAGCGGCCGATAACAAATGCGCCGCGCATTCAACGGTCGAGGGAGAAGATCGCGATGACTATAGGCCGACGGATCATCGGCTCCATAAGTGGATTGCTGTTCTTGCTGACGGCTCTGGCAGGCATGGGCATAGGCGTCATGGTCTGGCTGCGGTCATGGCACGACAGTTACGTGAAGGCCGCGCAGCGAGTCGGGGCTCTTGAGGATGCCGGCCTGCAGGAGATGTTGAGTTCGCTGGATTTCAGGGCCGCGGTGATAGCCATAGCTATGGGGGTAGTCGCTTTCCTTATAGTGGGGCTTGCGGTGGCGGCCTTGATCCGTCTGGGCCCTACGGTCGACCGCCGACTTCGAGGTGCGGTAAGCAGTATCAGTGATTCGGTGGGCGGGCTGCTAGCGGTGGCGTCTGAGGTGTCGGCGGCCTCCGCCGAGACGGCTGCTGCCACGAACGAGACCACTGCCACTGTCGAAGAAGTCAAGCAGACCGCGCTGCTCGCACAAGAGAAAGCCAATGAGGCGTTCGAGCTGGCACGGAATGTGGTGGAGACGTCAATGAACGGGCAGGCTTCCGCCCGAAGGAACTCCGGTCACTTCGAGCTGATACAAACCGGTATGGATGATGTCGCTCACGCTATCGATAGGCTTGACGAGCACACGAAGTCGGTCGGTGAGGTCATGATCACAGTCAATGACATCGCGGAGCAATCCAATCTGCTCGCGGTCAACGCTTCCATCGAGGCTGCCAAATCTGGCGAGGCCGGCAAGGGCTTCAACGTGGTCGCCCAGGAGGTGAAGACTCTGGCTGGGCAATCCAAGCAGGCCGTGGAGCAGGTGAGGGCCGTCCTCGGTGAGATCCGAAAGGCGAGTGACGCGGTCGTCCGTTCGGTGGACCTGGCTCGGGAGACCGTGGACATGGGCCGAGACGAAGCCGGCAAGGCTGTGGAGAACAACATCGCCAGAGTGGCCGTGGGCGAAGAGACGGCCAAAGCGACCGAGCAGATCTCGGTCACCAGCCGGCAGCAGATCGCAGGCGTGGAGCAGATCAGGCAGGCGGTGTCCAGCATAGATGAGGCCAGCGGCCATTTCGTAGCAGGTATGCGGACGATCGAGGGGGAAGTCCAACGACTGCAGGTGCTTGCCACCGGCCTTGAACATCTTGTGAAGAGGAAGGCCAAGAAGACCGGCTGACTTTAGGCTACGCGGATGACGAGTGCGTTGCCGCGGGGGGTCAGATGTGACCCCGTGGCCGGCATTGTTCTTTCCGAGCCCTCTTGCGCGGACCTGATTGCTCTGTATAGTGGAGGGAGTTCTACCGTGCACGAGGACGGGTAGGAGTCGAAGCGCGCGATCTCCAAGACAAGGAGAAGTGGGCGTGTACCAGAAGATGGCGGTCTTGCTGGACGGCTCGGAATTGGCTGAGGTGGTTTTCGACTACGCTCGAGAACTATCCGGCAGGGTGCACATCGACGTAGAGCTGCTTCACGTGTGTAGCCCCCAGGAGGTCTCGCAGTTGCCCATGCGCCGCGCCTACATGGAGCGGATGGCCGAGGAGCTGTGCTCTGGCGCCGAGCAGATCAGAGCCAAGTACAACAAGGACGCCGCGGCGCAGTGCATCCAAGCACGGGGTCACGTAGTAGTCGGCTACCCGGCCGAAGAGATGATCAAGTTCATCGACGACAACGGCATCGACCTGGTCATGATGTCCACGCACGGAAGTTCAGGGGTCAGGGCGTGGGACCTGGGTGAGGTGGCCAACAAGATCGTTCATGCCTCAAGAGTCCCCGTGTGGCTGGTGCCGGCGCAACTACGCGAAGAGATCATCACGGACGTGATGCCCAAGCGCGTTTTGGTCGTACCTTTGAGCGGCTCCAAACAGTCGGTCGAGGCGATCCCCCATGCCACCGAGATCATGACTCGGAGAGGTGCCGAAGCCGAACTGGTATTGCTCCATGTCGTGGACCCATACTCGGTTACCTCCTCCATCAACTTGACCCGGGCGGCGCTGGACAATCTTGATGAGCGCCGCGGGCAGATGAAGAAGTATCTGGAAGAACTCGCTGGGCCCCTCAGAGACAGGGGTGTCTCGGTCCAGACCGAGGTGCTTTCGGGTGATTCGGCGGAGATGATCATCGACTACCTCAAAGGTCATCCTGCCCAGCTTGTGGTCATGGCTACTCGCGGGAAGCGTGGCCTTAGCAGGATGGTCTTCGGCAGTGTTGCGGAAAGCGTCATCCACATGGTGAAACTGACGCCGCTGCTGCTTGTCGGTGGCGGAGAGGGGAGGGGATGAGTCAGAAGGATCCTCGTGGCATCGTTCGTGCAGTCCAAAGAACCGGTTGGTGCGTGTGGTGTGTTAGAGACGTACTTTGCGAGCTAACTAGGCAGGCATAGTGGGTTATTGCCGGGAGAGAGAAAGGTAAACGAGCGATGAAGAAGACACTGATTATTGGCTTAGTGATCGTGTTCACTCTTGGGATGGGACTGGTCGCCTGCGGCGAGGGGGATGAGACCGCGACCACTACAGAAGACACCGGTTCTACGGCCACCACGGTGGTCTACGATCCGGGGACCTGGAAACTCACTTTCAACACCTTCTTTCCTGCGACAAACAACATCGCCATAGTGGGGGAGATGTGGCAGGCAGAGATCACGAAGCGCACCAACGGCGCTGTTGAGTTCGAATACCTGCCGGGCGCTTCGCTGACGCCTCCCGCGGAGGCCTATGACGGGGTCGTCAACGGCATCTCCGACTTGGGCTTCTCGCTGGGCGCCTACACGCTTGGCAAGTTCCCGGTGAACGAGTTGGTGGACTACCCGCTGGGCTATCCTTCGGGATGGGTGGCCACGCACGTAGCGAACGACTTCTACAACGAATTCATGCCGGCCGAGTTCGATGAGACCCATGTGCTGGCCTGGTATGCCACGGGCCCGCAGGTCGTGCTCACAGTGAACACGCCGGTGCGGACGCTTGAAGACTGCAGCGGGCTTGTGCTTCGGTCGACCGGGGTAGGCGCTAAGATCGCCGGCTTCCTGGGCGCTGAGGGCTACGGCGCTTCGCAGGGTGAAGCCTACGAGCTCATGCAGAAGGGGACCATCGATGGGAGCATCGCCCCTCGTGAGGTCCTGAAGGGCTGGAAGCAGGTGGATGTCGTTAACAACGTCACACAGTGCTTCAGCATAGGCTCGGTCACCAACATGTACCTGGTGATGAACAAGGACGCGTGGGACGAGCTGCCCGCGGACATCCAGCAGATCTTCACGGATGTCAGCCTGGAATACGTGGAGTATTGGGCCAAGGTCAGCTCAGGCCTTGACTACGATGGCATAGCGGCTCTGGTTGAAAAGGGCGGCGAGGTCATCGATCTCTCGGATGAAGAGGGTGCTCGGTGGTTGGCGGCTGTGCAGCCGTTGGTAGATGAGAAGATCGCTGCACTGAGCGCTGCTGGGTTCACGGACGACTACAAAACCTACATAACGGACAGGATCGCGTACTGGGCGGCCCAGGCGCCGACCGAGGAGGAGTGTTCCGTTTGGATGGCGGAGAGCGTCAAGGCCCCGTCGGCTCAGTAGGAACCCGCATACAGTAGACGGTCAGATTAGCGTTGTTAGTGTATCCGGCATAGAGGCGGGGTCCTCCACCCCGCCTCTATGCCTTAGCTGAGGGTCTTGGGTAAGGAGGTCTGTATGGAGATGGCGTCAAGCGACCAGAAGCCTGCCCCGCCCAGCAAGCTCGAAAAAGCCAGAGGCTTCTTCAGAGTCTTGGACAAGGGGATCGGGCTTCTCAGCAGGATATTGTTCTGGATCGCCGGCTTGGCATTGGCCGGGATGCTTGCGCTCATAGTGGCGGACGTCATCGGCATAAAGATCTTCAGCAGTCCGGTCCCTGGAGGGATAGAGACCGTGGCCTTTCTGGCTACGGTTTCTATCGGCTTCGCGGTTGCGCAAACGCAGGTCGTGCGCGGGCACGTGGCTGTGGAGTTCATAGTCGAGCATTTCCCGCGCCGTTTGAAGATGGTCACGGAGATATTCACCGTCTTTCTGTGCGCTTGTGTGGTGGGCGCGTTGGCCTGGTACACCTTCAAATATGGGGCAAGGCTGCGCGGTACTGGGCAAGTATCTATGACGCAGAAGATCCCCTACTATCCGTTCGTGTACGGGATGGGCGTGTGTTTCGTAGTCCTTTTCCTGGTGCTGACATCTGATCTTGTAAAAACCATTGCGAAGGCGGCCAAGACATGGACCCCGCGGTAATCGGCCTCATAGGCATCGCCGTACTTATCGTCATCTTCATCTTGGGGATGCCGGTGGGCTTCAGCATGGCTTTGGTTGGGGTGATCGGTTTCAGCATCATAAAGAACCACGAAGCTGGTCTGGACATCCTGGCCCGCGATTTCTGGAGCGTCTGGTCGAGCTACGGCCTCACAGTCATCCCGATGTTCGTGTTGATGGGCTCAGTGGCGTACTACGCGGGTATGGGTGGCCGTTTGTACGCGGGCGCCTACACGATCTTCGGGAGACTTCGCGGCGGACTTGCCATGGCAACGGTAGTCGCGACCGCCGGCTTCTCCGCGATCTGCGGTTCAACCAGCGCGACAGCGGCTGCGATGGGAAAAGTGGCCATACCCGAGATGCGTGCCCATGGCTACAACTCTGGGCTGGCCTGCGGCTGTACGGCTGCGGCTGGGAGCTTGGGGATACTTATCCCGCCGAGCACGATCTTCATCATCTACGGGATCCTCACCGAACAGTCCATCGGCAAGCTCTTCGTGGCCGGAGTCATCCCGGGTCTGATCTTGGCAGGCCTTTTCATATTTGTGGTATGGCTGTGGACTCGCTTCAAGCCCAAGTCGGCGCCGGCCGGCGGTAGGACCACTCTGAAGGAGAAGGTCCAGGGACTCATCGGGGTCCTGGAGATGCTGCTGCTCTTTGCCATCGTCATCGGGGGCCTTTTCGCCGGCTTGTTCAGCCCGACCCAGGCTGCCGGTGTGGCCACGGCCGCCGCGATCCTCATCGGAATAGCGAGAAGAACGCTGAGCCTGAGGGACTTCTGGCTGAGCATAAAGGATACTCTGCTCATCACGGCGATGATCATGACGATAGTCGCGGGCGCGACGGTTTTCGGTCACTTCATGGCAGTGACTGGTATCCCTAGAGCAGCTGCCGACTTCTTCTCGGGTCTTCCCATCCCTTCGATGGCCACCATGATGCTCATTCTTCTCATGTATCTAGTAGCGGGATGCTTCATGGATTCGCTGGCTATGATCACCTTGACGGTGCCTATCCTCTACCCCACTGTTCTGGCACTAGGGTTCGATCCCATATGGTTCGGAGTCATCATCGTGGTAGTGGTGGAAATGGGGGTCATCACACCGCCAGTGGGCATAAACGTCTACATAATCAAAGGGGTAGTGCCTGACGTACCCATGGGTCAGATATTCAAGGGAGCTGCTACCTTTCTGGTAGCTCAGGTCGTAATGGCTGCTCTGCTGGTGTTTTTCCCGATCCTGGCTACGTGGTTGCCCAGCCTCATAAGCTACTGACATCCTGCGAATCACGATCCAACGAAGAAGGGACCCCGCTGCCTAGGCAGCGGGGTCCCTTCTTTCTGTCTAGCCTCGGGCGGGCGCGCCTTGGTCCGCGCCCGCCGGGTAGCGCCGTTACTTGGCCAGCGCTATCTCTCCCAGATTCACATCCTTCTCGGTGCTGACGTCCTCGAAGGTCTTGTCCTTGAAGCCCTTGGCCGAGATGGTCACTTTGTACTTGCCGTCGTCAGCCAGACCCCGGAACCAGAAGTCGCCGAAGGCGTCGGTGGTCACCGTCTGCTTCTCGCCCTTGCTTCCGGTGAGCGTGCAGGTGGCGCCGATGACTACCTCCTTGTCGACCGCGTCGTAGACTAGACCGGCGATGAACTTCTTGGGTAGGTTCAAGTAGTAGACGCGTGGCTTGCAGCCTAGTTCGGGGCTGAGCACCTCAGCCTTGGCGATCAGGTCCTGCAGCTCGCTCTCTTCGCCGAACTTGATGGCCTCGGTGGGACAGGCGTCCGCGCAGCGAGGATCTTCCATTCGCCGCCGTCCAGCAGATGGGCGCAGCCGGTGCACTTCTGCGCCACGTTGAGGTCCTCGTTGAAGTAGATGGCGTCGTAGGGGCAAAGGTCCACGCACTTGAGGCAGCCGGTACACTTGTCGCTGTCGATGATCACCAAGCCATCGTCACGCTTGTAGATGGCGCCCTCGACTGGGCATGGCGGGATGCACGGAGCCTCATCACAGTGCATGCAGGGATTGGGGATGTAGTGCATCTCCACCTTGGGCACGGTGCCCCTGATGTGCTCGTCCAATCGCATCCAGAACTGACCGGTGTTGGGTTGAGGCTTGGCGATGGGCGACCAATCGTTGCCGACGTGTTCGTCCTTGCAGACGAACTGACAGCCATAGCAGCCCACGCAGAGATCTACATCTATTACGAAGACCTTCATCTCTCGCCTCCTTCGATCCAGGCGTCGAAGCGTAGTCCGGCGCCCGAGTCATACTTGCGGGCGAAGGCATCCGGATAGTCTCTGCGCCATGCTTCCCATTCCTCGTTGCGCACCTTCTGCACGTCCACCAGATAGCCGCTGGTAGCTTGGCCGCAGCAGTTCTTGGAAGTGAGACCGTTGGGAGTGATGGTGTTGATCGCCCCGCCGCGGTCCACCTTGCCCGGGATCACGGGGTCGTGCCGCGCGCCGTGGTCCACGTAGACCACACCGGGCATGATCCGCTCCCAGACGCGCGCGCCTACGAGCACTATCCCGCGCTCGTTGAAGACTTTGACCACGTCGCCGTCTTTGATGCCGCGGACTTCCGCGTCGGCTGGGTTGATCCAGACGGGCTCGTACTTGTATCCATCGAAGCCCAACACCTTGCCGGTCGGAGTCTCACGCGCCCACGTGTTGTCATCGCCCTGGGCGTGGGTGCGCCAACGCGGGTGGTTGGACACGATGAGCAACGGGAACAGGTCTGCGCGTTCACTCGAGAGGCACTCGTTGTGGGTGACGCCTTTCTCGACCCACTGTGGGTGAGGCGGGCGCTCTTTGTCGTCAGGGAAGTGCTCGGCCAGTCGTTCCGAGTAGAACTCCAACAGACCACTGGGGGTCGGAAGGGGGTTCTTCTTTGGATCTTCGTAGAAGTTGCGGAACCCAGGCGGATCCTTTTCCCAGTCCTTGGCAGTAGAGTAGACGTAGGTCTTCTTCTCGTAGAACTCGTCCCATGTGGTGAGCTTGTCCATCTTCATGGCGTCGAAGACCATCTTCTGGAGGTCAAGGGTACTGAGACCACCGCTGAACTCCTTGCCCAGGCCCAGCTTCTCCGCGACAGCGAGGACGATCTCGTAGTCGCTCTTCGACTCACCAATGGGCTCGATCGACTGCTCCTGGATAGAGACGCTCGCGAAGTGGGGGCCCTGGCGCACGGTGGTGACGATGTCCTCGACCTCGAGAGTCGTGTTGGCCGGCAGAATCATGTCTGCGTAAAGGCAGTCGTTCTCCAACCAGGGATGCTGAGCCAGGCAGAACTCGATGCTCGGGTCCTTCATGGCCTCGATGGTCCAGTTGCCGTGGTTCCAGCAGGTGATCCGGCAGGGCGTGTCGGTCCAGATCATGTGGATGGGTACACCGCCCTTCTCCTTCGCGATGGGGTAGGTGTACCGGGTGAACTGTTCCTCGGTGGGACTCTCTTGTCCACCAGCACCATGGAACACCAGTGGCGCGTTGAGGATCGCATCCTGGATTAGCGTCTTGGGGATGAGTTGCGGGCCCCACGAGTGCACCGTGGTCCAGCAAGGCTTGGTCAGTCTCTCCGGCAGCTCGGGGTTGAAGAAGCGGACGCTGCCTAGGCCCTCGGCGCGCGGCATGCCGAAGTAGGTCATCTGACATTGATGTACGCCGGGACCGCCAAGTCCCTGCATGCCCAGCAGTACGCATTCGAGGCGGCCGGGCTCGTGAGAGTACGGACCTCGGAAGGCCGAGCCGCCGAAGTAGTGGACTATCGAGGTAGTGTTCTTGGCGAACTCGCGTGCGAGCGCTTTGATGGTCCACTCGGAGACGCCACACTTCTTCGAGGCCCACTCGGGGGTCTTGGGTATGCCGTCCTCGCCCTTGCCGAGCACATAGTCGGCGACCTTGTCCATGCCGACCGCGTGGGTCTTCACGTACTCCTTGTCCCACGTGTCCTCGGTAAGCCACACGTAGATGATCGCCAGCTGCATGGCTGCGTCGGTGTTGGGCAAGATGGGGATCCACTTGTCGGCGTGCACCGCCGCGGCGTAGTTCAGGTCAGGACAGATGTAGACTTGCTTGATGCCGGCCCGAGTCCAGAACTGGGAGATGCGGCTGGCGTACTGGCCGGTGAAGCCCCAAGGGGTAGTTTCCTCGTCGCAGCCCCACTTGAGAACCATGTCGCAGTTCTCGGAGATGTCCTTGATCAGGTTGGCGGCTGGCGACATCATGCCCTGGAAGCCCTGACCCCAGACGTGCTTGGCGCCCCAGTACCAGCCTTCCCAGCTGTCCGGGTTGCGGACCTGCTGGGTGAAGCCGCCCATCATGTCGAGCAGCCGGGCCTGGTGGCCGTGGGGAGTGTGGATGGTCTTGTTCTCGCCATGACCGTCACCCTGAGCCAGGATGGTCAGGGGGCCATATTCCTTGTGGACTCTACGGATCTCGGCGGCGATGATGTCGGTGGCCTCATCCCAAGAGATCCTGCGGTACTTGCTCTTGCCGCGGTTCTGGGTGTTACGGCCTCCTGGGCCAGTGGAGCCGGGCGCTCCTTCCGGATCCCAGTCGACCCGCACCATCGGGTACTTGACCCGGTTTGGAGAGAAAGTCCGCGTCTTATACGAGAGGGAGAAGGGCGCAGGTAGAGCCTTGGCCAGCGGACCGAGTGTTTCTCCGTTGCGCTCTATCTGCCACGGGTTCAGCTTCTCGTACTCGGTCTTCCAGTCGTACTTGTAGGGACGGATGCGCACGGCTTTGCCGTCCTTGACATCAACGAAACACTCGCCGCCACCTCCCAGCAGCCCGCCCATGGCGAGGTTCTTGATAGTCACCTTGTCGACACTTACGTCAACCTTTCCGCGTTTTTCGTTCGCCATCACACATCTTCTCCTTTCGAACGGGGACCAACTACTCGCTGCGCCCCGGGGACCCGAACGGTCCGTCAAGGACGTGGGTCAAACCGTCATGTGTTGAATGGTATATCCAACGGACCCTTTGCTCAAGCGGTACTTCTTGATGTCCATCCAAGATAGGCTGAGAACGACGCCGCAGCTTGTTTCACGGCCCTCGTGCAGAGCTCTCTGGCCTCGGGTCCGAAACGTCCGGCGGGGACCACCACGGATACCGTTGCAGCTATCTCGCCGAACTGATCGCGCACAGGGGCGCCCACGGAACAAAGACCTACGTAGGAGCCCTCCATGTCGTAGGCGACATCGTCCTCGATTATCTGGTCGAGTTCGGCGATGATCTGGTCTCTGTCGGTGATCGTCTTGGGGGTAGTGCGCGAGCGAGGCTTGGCGAGGATAGTCTCTCGCTCGGCAGCAGGCTTGAAAGCGGCGAAGATCTTGCCATGCACTGTGCCGATATCTCCCAAGATGCGCCCACTTGCGGTCTGTCGCTTGAACGGACGGGTCGTGTTTATGATGGACAGGCACACAGGGTAACCGTCCACTTCGACCGCCAGTGTCACAGACTCGCCGGTCTCTTTGACCAGTGACTCCAGGTAGGGCCGCGCCGCATCCACGAAGCCCGACTGGTCGTCCGACACATAGCACATGGCCAGCGCCGCCGGGCCCAGCCGGTAGCGATTGGTGGAGGAATCGCGCACCAGGAAGGCCGCCGATTCCAGCGTACGGGCCATGCGGTAGACCGTCATGCGCACCAGCCCAGTCTGGTTGGCCATCTCGTCTATGGTCCACTCTCGGTGATCCACATCATATAGTCCGAGTATGGAGAGGCCACGGGTAAGGGCCCTGACCGACAATGGGTCGGATTCCCGCGATACAATAGGCTCTGCCATGTCTCCCCGCAGTCGTTAGGCCGGTCCCAGGGTAGAGACCTTGTCTTGCAAATAGGCTACGCCTACTCTACGATATTAGCAATATTACCTGGCAATATGGGGTTTTCCATTAACCAAACGCACTTCCCCAGCCCATCTCGGATCTGTAGTCACCTGTATCTAGTGGGAGTTGATGCCTGATGGCCGAAAAGGTCTACACGAACTGCACTAACAGCGGGCCGGTGTCCGTCTATGTGAAGGATGGCAAGGTCGTCAGGGTCCGACCATTGGTGGCCGACCCCAATGACTACGAGCCCTGGGTCATCGAGGCGGACGGCAAGAAGTACTCACCTCCCAAGAAGCCGACGCTGGCGCCGTGTGTTCACGCAGAGCGACGCCGCATCCATTCCCCGGAGCGCATCCTTTATCCCATGAAGCGCGTGGACTTCGACCCCAATGGTGAACGCAACACGCAGAACCGGGGCAAGTCCCGCTACGAGCGCATTTCCTGGGATGAGGCCGCGACCTTGGTCGCCTCCGAGATCGCCCGCATCAAGGACAAGCACGGTGGCTCTGCGATCAGCGGCATAACCTCGTCCCACCACAATTGGGGCATCGTCGGGTACAAAGCTGGACCGTTCGCCCGTTTCCTCAACATGATCGAGGGGACACCCGTGCTGGACAACCCCGACAGCTGGGAAGGCTGGCACTGGGGAGCCACTCATTCGTACGGCTTCCATTGGCGTTTGGGCATGCCTGAACCCTACGACATGCTCAGCGATGCTCTGCAGAACGCGGAGATGATCGTCTACTGGTCCAACGACCCGGATACCACACGGGGCACCTACTCCGGCCAGGATTCCGCCATCTGGCGGCAGTGGCTGAAGGAGAAGGGCGTCAAGATGGTGTTCGTGGATCCCTTCCACAACTACACCAACGCTCTCATGGGCGGCAAATGGATAGCCCCCCGCCCGGGCACTGACACGGCTTTGGCGTTCGCCATCGCTAATGTCTGGCTTACCGAAGATACGTACAACAAGGAATACGTCAAGGACCGGACGATCGGCTTTGACGAGTTCAAACCCTACGTATTGGGCGAGACCGACGGGGTTCCCAAGACTCCTGAATGGGCGGCCGAGGAGTGCGGTATAGAAGCGCGGGTCATCCGTACGCTGGCCCGCGAGTGGGCCACGAAGCGCACCATCTTGTCGGGCGGTTCTCGCGGCGGAGAGGGCGGCGCCTGCCGGCAGGCCTACGCTACCGAGTGGGGCCGCATGATGGTCCTGCTGCAGGCCATGCAGGGTCTAGGCCTGCCGGGTCGCAGCATCTGGGGCACGACCATGGGCGCGCCCAACGACACTACCGTCTGGTTCCCCGGCTACGGCGAGCCCAACGGCAGGGTGTCGGCGTCGCCGCTGGCCTGCGACTACATCCCCAAGAACTCGAATCCGCAACGTCTGTGGCGGCTCAACGTGCCGGACGCGATCCTCACCGGTCACGATGAGTGGTACGGCGAGGGCTTCTGCGGCCAGACACTCGAGCAGCAGTTCACCCATTTCGTGTATCCAGCCGAAGGATGTTCCGAGATCAAGATGTGGTACCGCTACGGCGGGTCGTTCATGGGCACCATGAGCGACACTTCGAAATGGGTGCGCATGTACCAGTCGCCTAAGCTTGAGTTCGTGGTCAACCAGGACATCTGGTACAACAGCGAGACACGCATGGCCGACGTTATCCTGCCCGCCTGCACCAACTTCGAGCGCGATGACATAGGCGAGTGGGCCTCGGTGGCCGGCTACACCTTCCATGCCAGCAGTGGCTGCAACTACCGCTTTGTAGTGCGTGAGCAGAAGTGCATCGAGCCTCTGGGCGAGTCTAAGTCAGACTACGAGATCTTCGCCACCATTTTCGACAAGATGGGTCTGCGCGATCAGTACACCGACGGCGGCAAGACCGAACTAGACTGGGTCAAGAAGTTCTTCGAGATATCGGACATGCCCAAGGAGATCAGTTGGGAAGAGTTCGACAAGAAGGGCTACCACATCATCAACATCAAGCCTGGCTACAAGCCGACTCCGGGTCTTCGCTGGTTCGCTGAAGGACGAGCTTGCGACACGCCTGATGTTGGCAACGCCAAGAGGCTCACCGACAAGAACAAAGAACTAGGCACTTTCAGTGGCAAGATCGAGTTCGCTTCGGAGAGTCTGAAGCAGTACTTCCCCGACGACGAAGAGCGCCCGGTGGTGCCGCGGTACATCCAGAGCTTCGAGGGCTACAAGACCCCGGGGCTCTACGACAAGTACCCGCTGCAACTGATCTCGCCGCATCCCCGGTTCTCGTTCCACTGCCACTATGACAAGCACACGGACTGGCTGAACGATATCCCCGGGCATCGCATCAAGAAGGACGGACACCCCTGGTGGCCGGTCCGCATCAACCCTGTGGATGCAGCCAAGCGTGGCATCAACTCGGGAGACTACGTACGGCTCTACAACGATCGCGGGTCGGTGCTCTGCATGGCGGTGGTTACTGGGCGCATCCGCCCAGGGACCCTACACTCCTACGCTTCATCGGCGCTGTACGATCCGCTGCAGCCGGGCAACCCTGACTCCCCGGACCGTGGTGGGTGCGTGAACATCCTCACCACCTCGCGCATGATGTCCAAGAACGTACCGGGCATGACGCCCAACTCTTGTCTTATCGAGATCGAGAAATGGGAGGGCTAGTAGGATGGCACGCCTAGGTCTGCTAATCGACGTCACCAAGTGCAGCGGCTGCCACAACTGCTTCCTGGCCTGCCGCGACGAGTATTTCGACAACGACTACCCCGGCTACTCAGCACCGCAGCCGCTGAACGGCCAGTACTGGATGCAGGTCAAGGAGGTCGAGAGGGGTACGTACCCCAAACCGAAGCTCGACTATATACCGTTGCCCTGCCAGAACTGTGAGACGGCGCCCTGTATCGAAGTCGCTGCTAACGGTGCCGTATACCGGCGAGCTGATGGCATCGTCATCATCGACCCCGTGAAGGCGAAGGGCCAGAAGGACATAGTCAATTCTTGCCCCTACCGGGTGATCTGGTGGAACGAGGCGCTGGAGTTGCCTCAGAAGTGCACCACGTGTGCTCACTTGCTGGACGCGGGCGAAGCGGTGCCGCGCTGTGTCGAGGCCTGCCCTACCGGCGCTCTGATGTTCGGCGATCTTGACGATTCCAAGAGCGAGATCGCTCAGGCCACAGCGGCTCTGAACACTGAGACCTACCATCCCGAGTACAAGACCGATCCGTTGGTCAAGTACGTGGGCATCCCCAAGAGGTTCGTGGTCGGCGAGGTCGTCCGCAAGGACAACACTGCCGAGTGCGCTGAGGGAGTGGACGTCACCCTGGAAGGTGTGGGGGTCAAGCTGGCGACCAAGACCGACAGCTACGGCGACTTTGAGTTCGAGGGATTGGAGAAGAACAAGGATTTCAAGCTCCGTGTGGACTTCAAGGGATACGCATCCATGATCATCGATGTGGACACGCAGAAGGACACCGACCTGGGCGAGATCGTGTTGGAGCCGCTCAAGTAGTAGACTCTCCGAAACCGCGAGCAACGCGGTAGAAGCAAACGACTCGGAAAAAGGACATATGGAAGAGATAGTCATCGTAAGTGCCGTAAGGACGGCGGTAGGTAAGCTGGGGGGAGGGCTCAAGGACGTAGAGCCCGACATCCTGGGCAAGATCGTTATCGAAGAAGCCATGAAGCGCGCGGGCATCGAGCCCGCCGAGGTGGACGAGGTGATCTTGGGTCAGACCAAACAGAGCGCCGACGCCGCCAACCTGGCTCGCGTAGCTGCGCTGCGCGCGGGCATCCCCATAGAAGTACCGGCCTACACGGTCATGCGCCAATGCGGGTCCGGTCTGCAGGCCATCCACAACGCCGCGCAGCAGATCATCGCCGGTGAGGCCGAGATAGTGGTGGCCGGTGGCGTCGAGAACATGAGCAAAGCCCCCTACTACCTGAGGGGCGCCCGCTACGGCTACGGTGCGGGTAACGCTGTTCTGGTCGACTCCAACACCGAGAGCCAGCCGCGCTCGCAACCCTACGAGATCTACGGTGACCTCACTATGGGTCTGACGGCCGACAACCTGGCCGAGAAGTACAGCATCACCCGCGAGGAGTCCGACGCCTTTGCCATGCAGAGTCAGGAGCGGGCCTTCGCCGCGATCGAGTCAGGTCGTTTCAAGGACGAGATCATCCCGGTGCCTGTCAAGGTGAAGAAGGAGATGGTCGACTTCGACACCGACGAGCATCCCCGTAGGAGCACCCTGGAAGGGTTGGCCGCGCTGAAGCCGGTCTTCAAGAAAGACGGGCAGGTCACCGCGGGTAACGCTTCGGGCCGCAATGATGGGGCTGCCTGCACCGTGGTCATGTCCGCAAAGGCCGCCAGCAAGCGTGGCCTCAAGCCGATGGTCACCATCCGTGGCATGGGCGTGGCCGGTGTGCCGCCGGAAATAATGGGCCTTGGCCCCGCACCCGCCAGCCGCAAAGCGCTGGAGCGGGCTGGCCTGACGCTGGATGACATGGGTCTCATCGAACTGAACGAGGCCTTCGCCGCTCAGGCACTGTCCTGCATCAAGGATCTGGGCATAGGCGACCGCATGGACATCATCAACCCCAACGGCGGGGCCGTGGCTCTGGGCCACCCGCTGGGTTGCTCGGGCACGCGTATTTTTACCACTCTGCTCTTTGAGATGCAGAAGCGTGGCACCAAGTACGGTCTGGCGACGCTTTGCATCGCCGGAGGGCAGGGCATCGCCACCGTGGTGGAAGCCTGCTAGCTTTGTAGTTCTCTCTGCGTGCGATGCATACGCATTGAATCGAAACGAGACCGGGGGCCGAGTGGCCCCCGGTCTTCTTGTATGGTCGTTCTTGGCGCGCCCAACGGCTCTGCTACGGCGCCAGCGAGATGCTGGGCGTCTCGGCCGATAGATAGTCGATGCGGGTGGTGCCGCCGCAGAAGCGCTCGATCAACTCGGCCACTTCGGCGCACGCGGTCTCGACTTCTGCGCGCGTCACGGGGGGCAGGCCGTCGACATTGAACTCGATGGCGGTGGTCTCTGGAAGAGTGAGCGTGTGGTTGCCCTGTCGCCAAGTCCAACGGCGAGTGAGTACGGTCTTGCCCTCTGCGAAGATGACCTCGCCGGGGAGGGGATGCTCCAGATCCTCCGAGCCGAATGGGACGAAGTCCTCATCACCTTCGGCGAAACGCAACTGTATGTCGCCGCCAAGCAGGTCGATGGCATGGGCGCCCGCCGGGAGCAGGTGGCGCAGCGACATCACGTTGCCCAGGTCGACCAGTGCGCTGATAGTGGGAAGCTCATCGCCCCTCAGGGCGCGGCGGGCCATGGCTTCAACCGATGAGCGGAACTCCGCCGGCTTGGCGCCGAAGGCGCGGTACGCCTCTCGCCAGGCCTTGATGCGTGGTTCCTCGGCGACCTGGTCCGGCTTGACGCGGCCGCGCACCGACTCCTCAGCCTCGCGCATCATCTGGATCAGCTCGGTGGGGGAGGGACCGTTCTTGACCCCGTGGGCGATGACCACACCGCGGACGTATCCGGGAAAGCGGTCGAAGATCTTTGGGGAGATGGTGTAGTCGAAGTACTGCATGCTTGCTCCATCGGTCGGTGCTGCCCGTGTGGCTTGTCTCACGATTCTAGCTGAGATTGCCATGGTCAGGCAGGGTGCGCTAGGCTGGGACCGGAAAGGAGACGGCGATGCGAATAGACGTACCGTGGGGTGCTGGGATGACCCCCGTTGATATCGAGCAGAGACGGGTGGCCGGAGTGCTGGGTGCCGATGTAGAGGAAGCATCGGACCCTGCTGGGGTACTCAGGGCCGCGATGACGGCGCCCGGTTCGGAGTTCCAGGAGTTCCTGGAGGTCGCGACATCCCCTTTGCTGGTGGTGGTCAACGATGGCACCCGACCTACTCCGTCGGCGGATGTGCTGGCCGAATTACGGCCGGCGTTAGAGGCGTGGCTGCACGGTCAGGACAAGGTGCTGTCGTTCGTCGTTGCCACAGGCACTCACCGTGCCGCCACGCCGCAGGAGCTCGACCGCATCTTTGGGAGCGACCTGGTCAAGGCTCACGCAGAGCGTATCTCTTCGCACGACGCCAAGGACAGGGATTCCCTCGTGAAGCTGGGGCGTACGGTTCGGGGGACCAAGGTCTGGGTGAACCGTCTTCTTGCGGAAGCTCGGAGTGTCCTGCTGATCAATTCAGTTGAACCACACTACTTCGCCGGCTACACCGGAGGGCGCAAATCGCTGTTTCCGGGTCTGGCGGGTTACGAGACGATATGGGCCAACCACAGTCTGTCGATGGAGGACGGCTCGGAGCATCTGGTGCTCCAGGGCAACCCTGTGCACGAGGATCTGCAGGAGTCTCTGACTCTGGGCATCGCCGGTAAGCACATCTACTCCATACAACTGGTCTTGGACAAAGGGCATCGCATCGGATTCGCTGCGGCTGGCTCGCTGCCGGAGTCGTTCGCCCAAGCTCGGGCTGTCGCCGACAAGCAGTTCGTGCTGGACCTGGAACGGCGCTACGAGGTCGTGGTGGCGGTCGCGCCACACCCCATGGACTGCAACTTCTATCAGACGAACAAAGCAGTGCAAAGCGGGGCGCTGGCCGTCAAGGACGGGGGGGTGCTCATCGTGGTGTCGGAGTGTACCTACGGACTGGGCGAGAACCAGACCCTCTACGACATGCTGTCGGCGGCGGATTCGCCCTCGGACGCGCTGGCGCGGGCGGGGCGCGAGGAGTACATACTCGGCGTGCAACAGGCCACTCGTATAGCTTCTATCCTGCAGAAAGCCGAGATCTGGGTCGTAAGTTCGCTCAGAGACCAGGACGTGCGGTCCATGTTCATGACTCCTTTCTTCAGTGTCCAAGAGGCGGTGGACGCCGCCCTCGCCCGTCAGGGCGAAGCGGCGCAGGTGCTCTTTCTGACGGAGGCGAGCATCACTGTACCCAGAGTGCAGGGTGTGGCCTAGCGAGGCAGTCAGTCGAGACAGGAGGTGCGCATGATCAAGAAGTGGGTCGCTGAATTCGCGGGTGCGTTCTGGATCGTCTTGGGAGGTTGTGGCACCGCGGTCCTCGCGGGGGAGTACGTAGGCTTCTTGGGCATAGCGTTGGCCTTCGGCCTTGCTGTGGTGACCATGGCCTACGCTGTGGGGCACATCTCCGGCGGGCACTTCAATCCGGCCGTCACGCTGGGTCTGTGGCTAGGCAGGCGCTTTCCGGGCAGACAGGTGGCGGGCTACATGCTGGCTCAAGTGGTGGGAGCCATCGCCGCGGCTGCTGTTCTGTTGGCTATCGCCAACGGCATTGACGGGTTCTCAGCAGCCGACAACGGTCTGGGCTCTAACGGCTACGGGGATCATTCACCCGCGGGTTACGGGCTGGTGGCAGGACTGGTGGCCGAGTTCGTGCTCACGTTGATCTTCGTGTTCGTCATCATGGGAGCTACTTCTGACAAGGCACCCAAGGGTCTTGCCCCCCTGGCCATCGGCCTTGCGCTGACCCTCATACATCTGATCTGCATCCCGGTGACGGGTACGTCGGTGAACCCCGCCAGGAGCATAGGCCCCGCCATCTTTCAGGGTGGATGGGCTTTGTCACAGCTCTGGATGTTCATCGCGGCGCCACTGATAGGGGGAGCGGCCGGGGGCCTGCTCTACCACTGGCTGGTCGATAAGGGGAAGGGGTCCTGACCGACCTTTCGCCGGGCAGGGCTCCCGCGCCGGTGGGGGCCCTGCGGCTTTCTTGAAAAGGCCATAGCGTTTGAGTATCATGCCAATTCGCCTCCACGCGGGGTTTCGCGTGTGGCGGGGTGCCCGAGCGGCCAAAGGGAGCAGACTGTAAATCTGTCGGCGATGCCTACCGAGGTTCAAATCCTCGCCCCGCCACCTGCACGGTCACACCGGTGGCAAGGCGTTGGTCAGGCGGCACCGTTGGCCGACTGACCTAGCGGGCCTCCATAGCTCAGTGGCAGAGCACTTCCATGGTAAGGAAGGGGTCTTCGGTTCAAATCCGAATGGGGGCTCCATCACAACGGGTTGCGGAACAGGGCGGCGTAGCTCAGTCGGTCAGAGCAGCGGAATCATAATCCGCGTGTCAGAGGTTCGAGTCCTCTCGCCGCTACCTCCGTTTGTGGTAGCATGCACGGGCTATTTTAATGACTAGGGAGCGCTGAAGTAATGCGGGTCAAAGTAACCATGGCTTGTCAAGAGTGCAAGCGCCGCAACTACAACACCATGAAGAACAAGCGCAACGATCCGGATCGGATCGAGTTGCGCAAGTACTGCAAGTGGTGCGACACGGTCACGGTCCACAAAGAGACCAAGTAGTCCGGTAGCAGCAGCAGATGGCGAAGGGCAGTAGCTCAGCTGGTAGAGCATCGGTCTCCAAAACCGGCGGCCGGGGGTTCGAATCCCTCCTGCCCTGCCACTTCTCTTGCTGTTGAACAAGACGTACAAGCGAAGACGGTAGGCGATGGCCAAGAACAAGAAGAACAGAAAGTCAACCGGGGCCGACAAGGCATCGGTCAAGGCGCCCGCAAAGACGCCGGTCAAAGCGGCCGGGGCCGTTGCTCGCACCGCCGCCCCGGAGCGACGACAAGAGTTCGTCCGCCCCTCGCGGCACTGTCATCACCAAGCCGGTGGGCCGAGTGCGCACGTTCCTTGCACGAAGTGCGAATTGAACTGAAGAAGGTCACATGGCCGTCGCGCAAAGAACTCATCAAGTCTACGGGTGTGGTCATCGTCGCGGTCGTCATAGCGGCGGTGTTCATCGGAGCTTTCGACGTGCTTTGGAACTGGCTGGTCGAGGTCACGAGACTAGTCCCTACTCAAGCTTCTGGTGGATGACAGATGGCTGAGCTAGACACAGCGGCAGAGGCGACAGTCTCGATGGACGCAAAGTGGTATGTCATCAATACCTACTCTGGACACGAGAACAAGGCCCGTACCAACCTGGAGCATCGCATCCAATCGATGAACCAGGCGCAGTACTTCAAGGACATAGTGGTGCCCACCGAACAGGTGGTCGAGACCAAGGGCGGCGAGAAGATCCAGATCGAGAAGCGCATCTTCCCAGGCTATCTTCTGGTGAAGATGATCCTGACGGATGATTCTTGGTCCTTGGTCAAGAACACCCCCGGCGTCACCGGGTTCGTGGGCTCCGAGAACAAGCCGACCCCCCTGATGCCCTCTGAGGTTGACCGCATCTTGCACACGTCTACGGTGGAGAAGCCCAAGGCCAAGGCCGAGTTCGTCGTCGGCGACCAGGTGCGGGTGATAAACGGTCCTCTGACCGACTTCACCGGTGAGGTATCCGAGGTCAACATCGAGCAGAGCAAGCTCAAGGTGATGGTGTCCATCTTCGGACGGGACACGCCCACCGAGTTGGGCTTCGAGCAAGTCAAGAAGATCTAAGGACGGAGATACAAGGTGGCTAAGAAGGTACGGGCTATGGTCAAGCTGCAGATCGTTGGGGGCAAGGCGACTCCTGCTCCTCCGGTCGGCCCAGCCCTGGGCCAGCATGGCGTGAACATAATGGAGTTCTGCAAGGCCTACAACGCGGCCACCCAAGATCGCGCCGATCAGGTGGTCCCCGTCGAACTGACGGTCTTCGAAGACCGTTCGTTCTCGTTTGTCCTCAAGACGGCACCGGCAGCGGTACTTATCAAGCAGGCGGCCGGCATCGACAAGGGCAGTGGCAGCGCGCGCAAGGAGAAGGTGGGCAAGATCACCAAGGAGCAGCTGCGCAAGATCGCCGAGACCAAGATGCCCGACCTGAATGCCAATGACGTCGAGGCCGCGATGAACATCATCGCCGGAACGGCGCGCAACATGGGAGTCACGGTAGAGGAATGATCCCGCTTCGCGGGTAACGGAGCCTAAGTGGCGAGGTGTGGAGCGCCCGTCACAAGGCCGGAAGGTGGGAGGGCCGGAGAGCCCGCTTGACCACCAGGAGGTACTCAAGATGAGCAAGGACTCCAAGCGCTTCCAAGAAGCGAAGAAGGCCATCGAGGCCGGGCGTGTTTACACGCCACTCGAGGCCGCGAATCTTATCAAGAGCATGACTACCGCCAACTTCGACGAGACTGTCGAGGTGCACATCAAGCTCGGAGTCAATCCTCGCCATGCCGATCAGCAGGTGCGCGGCACTGTCATGCTGCCGCACGGCACAGGCAAGACCATGCGGGTGGCGGTTTTCGCCAAGGGTGAGAAGGCGACCGAGGCCGAAGCGGCGGGCGCTGACTTGGTGGGTGCTGAAGACTTGGCCGCCAAGATCGAAGGAGGCATGCTCGATTTTGATGTGACCATCGCGACCCCTGACCTGATGGGTGTCGTGGGCAAGCTGGGCCGGGTTCTCGGCCCGCGTGGTCTTATGCCGAACCCGAAGGCCGGCACAGTGACCTTTGATGTGGGCAAGGCAGTGACCGACATGAAGGGCGGCAAGGTCGAGTACCGCACCGACAAGTTCGGCGTAGTGCACTCGATCATCGGCAAGAAGTCGTTCGCCGCGGAACAGTTGGCCGAGAACTACGGGGAGCTGCTCGGCGAGTTGGTCCGCGTGAAGCCCGCGGCCGCGAAGGGCAAGTACCTGCGCAGTATCAGCATGAGTAGCACCATGGGGCCTGGTGTCTCTATGGATACCTCCAAGACGGGGACTGCGACCGAGGACAAGAGCTGATCCGACTTCAGCAGCCTGTCTGCACATGACTTTATTAGAGCCCAGGGGCCCGCGGTCCCTGGGCTCTCTGCATTCGGAGGCTCGTGCTATAATGCGCGACGCTATCCGCCGCAGACAGCTGGTGCCACTCCGGTGGCATAAGCGGAGAAGCAAAGGGTCCGTCACAAGACGGGCACTAGGCTAGACCCGCCAGCCCAGGCAGAGCGAGACCGACATAGCGGCTCCGGGGTGCTTGCACCCACGAAGTCTCGAGAGTCACCGTCCGCCTCTGCACATGGGGGTGGACTTTTTGTTTCGAGGAGGTGATTGCAGGAATGCCGAGACAGGACAAGATCGAAGCGGTCAAACAGATTGCGAGCGACCTCAAGTCGTGTGATGTCTACTACTTCGTCGACTATCGCGGGCTCACATACGCGGAGTCTTCGGAGTTGCGCCAGCGTTTGACCAAGGTGGACGCGACCCTGAAGGTCGTCAAGAACACCCTGACGAAGATCGCCGCCGCCGAAGCGGGTGTGGAAGGTCTGGACGAGTTACTCCAAGGACCGACCGCCATCGTCTACGCGAAGGGCGACCCGGTGCAGGCGGCCAAGACCATCCAAGACTTCATCCGGGAGAAGAAGAAGGCCTCGGTCCGCGGGGGTAAGTTGCAGGGCAGCTTGCTGGCTGCGGGAGACGTCGAGAGATTGGCCACGCTACCCAGCCGGGATCAGCTCATCGCTCAGTTGGTCGGCACGCTGGCCTCGCCCATCAGCGGGTTGGTGACCGTACTCAACGGGCCCATCCGTCAACTGGTGATGGTTGTAGGTCAGATCGAGAAGAAGGCGAGTGCCGCTTAGAAGCGGCAGGTTTGTACTCAGTGAGTAGATTAGCTAGGAATCACTAGAAGGAGTCGCAAGTGAGCACTGATAAGATCATCGAAGAGATCAAGCAGATGTCCGTTATGGACCTGGCCACCCTGGTCAAGGCCCTAGAAGAGGAATTCGGCGTTAGCGCGGCCGTGCCTATGGCCGCCGCCGCCGCCGCTCCTGTCGCCGCCGCTGCCGTCGCTGACGAGGAGCAGACTGAGTTCACGGTCGTTCTCAAGGAAGCCGGCGCTCAGAAGATCAACGTCATCAAGGTCGTGCGTGCCCTCACCGGCCTGGGTCTGAAAGAGGCCAAGGATCTGGTCGACGGCGCCCCGAACC
The DNA here is from genome assembly GCA_963814365.1 of uncultured Actinomycetes bacterium. Classification (GTDB taxonomy): domain Bacteria; phylum Actinomycetota; class Thermoleophilia; order RBG-16-64-13; family RBG-16-64-13; genus RBG-16-64-13. The sequence continues at coordinate 176,067 of CAWFCL010000004.1, forward strand.
CTGTCAAGGAAGGCGTTGCCAAGGCAGAGGCCGACGACGTCAAGAAGCAGCTCGAAGAAGCGGGAGCTACTGTAGAGGTCAAGTAGCACGGCTCTGACGTCGAAGGCGTCCAGCGGACGCCCTCGACGATGCGGCACCCGGCTCTGGGGTCGGTCAGATCCGATTTCAGGGCCGGGCTTGCCGCGCATATGTACCGATGATAAACTGCAGGTTTGCGCGTTGGCCCCTGTGCAAAACCCTTTTAATGCGAGGAGTGATTCTTCTTGGCCGAAAGGAAGACTCCATTGCCGCGGAAATCTTTTTCCAAACTGCCCAATATTCTTGACGTACCCAACCTGATCGCGGTGCAGACCGAATCGTTCGATTGGTTCAAGAAGCAGGGTCTTCGAGAGATCCTTGACGACATCAACCCGATCGTAGACTACACCGGTAACTATGAGGTGCGGTTCGGCGAGTACGAGTTCAGAGACTCCTCGCTCTCCCTCAAAGAATGCCGGGACAAAGACCAGACCTACTCGCGCCCGCTCTTTATCAAGGTCAGTTTCGTCAATCTCGAGACAGGCGTGATAATCGAGAACGATGTCTTCATGGGAGAGTTCCCCATGATGACCGAACAGGGCACCTTCATCATTAACGGTACCGAGCGGGTCATAGTCACGCAGTTGGTCCGTTCGCCTGGCGCGTATGTCATGAACGCCAAGGACCCGACGAAGCAGGTGCTTGTCGCCAATCTTATGCCTGCGCGCGGCTCGTGGCTTGAGTTCGAGATCGACAAACGCGCGGCAGTCTCCGTGCGCATAGACCGCAAGCGCAAGTTGCCGGTCACAGTGTTTCTTCGCGCTCTGGCGGGCATCGATTCCGAGGCTTCAAAAGACAAGCCTGGTCTCTTGTCTGTTGGCTCCGATGAGGAGATCCTCGCCCTCTTTGACGACAACCCCTTCATCAAGGCCACGTTAGAGAAAGATTCGGTCCGCTCGGTGGAAGAGGCCTTGGTCGAGTTGTTCAAGAAGCAGCGGCCCGGTGAGCCTCCCACGCTCGAGGCGAGTCGCAACCTGCTATGGAACATCTGTTTCGATCCCAAACGTTACGATCTCACTCGGGTGGGACGGCACAAGCTGAACGCACGTCTTGGCCTGGACACAGATCTGGATGTCCGCACTGTCACCAAGGCCGATATCATCGCGCTGGTCAGGGAATTGGTAGAGGTGCCGCTGGCTATCGACCATGATCACATCTTAGAGGAGGCCAAGGATCTGGCCGAGGTGGCACCCAGTCTGCCTTGGGATGAGGTGGCCAATCGACTGGACGAATACGAGCACTTCGGCAACCGTCGTCTGCGCATGGTGGGCGAGCTGGTGCAGGAGGCCTTCCGTGTGGGCCTGTACCGCATGGAGCGGGTGGTGCGCGAGCGCATGACCACCGAGGACGTGGCTACTATAACGCCGCAGTCGATCATCAACATCCGGCCGGTGGTGGCCGCTCTCAAGGAGTTCTTCGGGAGTTCACAGCTCTCGCAGTTCATGGACCAGACCAACTCGTTGGCCGGCCTTACACACCGCCGCCGGCTTTCGGCATTGGGTGCTGGTGGTCTGACCCGGGAACGCGCACCTATCGAGGTGCGTGACGTGCACCCCACTCACTACGGGCGCATGTGTCCTATCGAAACGCCTGAAGGTCCGAACATCGGCCTCATCGGCTCGCTCTCGAGCTACGCTACGGTCAACGAGTTCGGCTTTATCCAGACCCCCTACCGCAAGGTGGTCAAGGGCAAGGGCAAAGTCACCGACGAGATCGTTCGGCTCACCGCCTACGAAGAAGAGAAGTACACCATCGCGCAGGCCAGCGCTCCCGTCGACACCAAGACGGGCGTGTTCGTGGAGGACACCGTCCTGGCTCGTTCGCCGGGCGGCGAGTACGTGAGCGCGCGCCGCGAGGATGTCGACTACATGGATGTCTCGCCGCAGCAGATTGTCTCGGTGGCTACCGCCTTGGTCCCCTTCTTGGAACACAACGACGCCAATCGGGCACTCATGGGTTCGAACATGCAACGTCAAGCGGTGCCGCTATTAGAGGCTGAAGAGCCTCTTGTCGGCACCGGCATCGAGTACCGTGCGGCCGTTGACACCGGCGACGTGTTGCTGGCCAGCAACGGAGGCAAAGTCAGGGGCGTGTCCGCCGATCGTATATTGGTGGAGTCTCGGGGCGGCGAACTGAGTTCGTACGAACTGCTGAAGTTCGAGCGCTCCAACCAGGGCACCTTCATTCATCAGAAGCCCGTGGTCAACGTAGGTGAAACGGTTGCCAAGGGCGCGGTACTAGCCGACGGAGCCTCTACCAAGAGGGGCGAACTGGCCCTAGGGCGCAACCTGCTGGTGGCCTTCATGAGTTGGGAAGGCTACAACTTCGAGGACTCCATAGTCATCAGCGAGCGCTTGGCCAAGGACGACGTCCTTACTTCGGTCCATATCGAGGAGTACGAAGTCGAAGCCCGTTCTACGAAGCTGGGTGACGAAGAGATCACCCGCGACATCCCCAACCGTTCAGAGGAGTCGTTGGCCGACCTGAGCGAGGATGGCATAGTCCGCATCGGGGCCGAGGTGTCGTCGGGCGACCTGCTGGTGGGCAAGATCACCCCCAAGGGCGAGACCGAGCTCACCGCCGAAGAGAAGCTCATCCGCGCCATCTTCAAGGAGAAGGCCCGCGAGGTGAGGGACACGTCGCTCAAGGTGCCCCACGGCGAGAAGGGCGTGGTCATCGACGTCAAAGAGTTCTCCCGTGACAACGGCGATGATCTCTCTCCGGGCGTCAACCGTCTGGTGCGAGTGTACGTGGCCAAGAAGCGCAAGATCGCCGAGGGTGACAAGCTGGCCGGACGTCACGGAAACAAGGGCGTCATATCGAAGATCGTGCCCGAGGAGGATATGCCCTTCTTGGAGAACGGTGCTCCGGTGGACATCATCTTGAATCCGCTGGGTGTCCCGTCGCGCATGAACATCGGCCAGGTCATGGAGACGCATCTGGGTTGGGCCGCGCATCACGGCTTCTATCAGTTGAAGCGTAACAAGAAGTCTATGGAGGCAGAGGAGACGCTCTCTGCCGGCGACTTGACCCCGGCGCAACAGGTCAAGCTGGTCAAGAAGTACTATGACGTAGCGGACGATTCCACCGCCGTTGGGCCGGTGCCTGTAGCTACTCCGGTATTCGACGGCGCCACTCAGGTGGACGTCGACGAGACGCTCATGGGCTGGGTGGCGGCGCAGGCCGAGAACGCCGGCGATCCTCTCACAGTGACTATGCCTGTCAACCTTGGCAACGCGCCCGGTACTCGGGTGGCCGGTAAGGTGAGGCTATATAACGGTCGAACGGGCGAGCCGTACGACCAGAGCATCACTGTGGGTTACATGTACATTCTGAAGCTGCACCATCTGGTGGACGACAAGATCCATGCTCGCTCCACTGGCCCGTACTCCCTGGTCACGCAGCAGCCGTTGGGTGGCAAGGCACAGTTCGGAGGTCAGCGTTTTGGTGAGATGGAGGTGTGGGCGCTCGAGGCCTATGGGGCCGCCTACACGCTGCAGGAGATGCTCACCATCAAGTCCGACGATACTCAAGGGCGAGTCAAGGCATACGAGGCTATCGTCAAGGGCGAGAACATCGCCAGGCCGGGAGTCCCTGAGTCGTTCAAGGTTCTTCTGAAGGAAATGCAGTCTTTGGCTTTGGATATCCAGGTCATGAGCGAAGAGGGTGGGGCACTCGAAGTGGCTGAAGAAGAGGACGATCTACTGCGTGCCGCCGAGGAGCTAGGTATCGACCTCTCTGCCCGATACCGGGCCGAGGAGCGCGCTGTGGAGGCAGAAGCAGCGTTGGTGCCCACGTACACCGGGTCAGAGCTGGACGCAGAACTCGACGCTGATGAAGATCAGTCCGACGAGTTCGAGGGAGCGCCCGAACTCGGGACGCACGAGATCGATCCAGGCGGGGAATTGGACACTGCCGATATGTCCGGCCTTGCCGACGAAGCGGAATAGGAGCCTCCGGTGATAGATATCAACGAATTCGACGCCATCAGGATCGGACTAGCCTCGCCGGAGCAGATCAGGGCTTGGTCGTCGGGCGAGGTCACCAAGCCTGAGACGATCAACTACCGCACACTCAAGCCCGAGAAGGACGGTCTCTTCTGCGAGCGCATCTTTGGTCCCACCAAAGACTGGGAGTGCTACTGCGGCAAGTACAAGAGAGTGCGCTACAAGGGCATCATCTGCGAACGTTGCGGCGTAGAGGTCACCAGGGCGAAGGTGCGCCGCGAGCGCATGGGTCACATAGACCTGGCAGCGCCCGTGAGCCATATCTGGTACTTCAAAGGAGTGCCCAGCCGTATGGGTTACCTGCTGGACATCTCGCCCAAGCAGCTCGAGCGAGTGCTCTACTTCTCGGCTTCTATCGTCACCTTTGTCGACGACGAGAAGCGTCAGCGTGACATGGGCAAGCTGGAGGACCTGCTCCAGGCCGACATCGAGAACATCTTCGCCGTGCGTGACGAGCAGAAGGTCAAGATCATGGCCGAGCGCGACAAGCGTGTGGCCGTACTTCTGGGCAACTCCACCCCGGATGAGGACGACGAGATCGCCCTCGGTTTCCACGAGACGCCACTCACTGAGTGGAGCGATGAGGAACGTGAGAAGCGGGCTGGCGATTTGCGCGTAGATGCGGACGGACGCTTGCGTGAGTTGGAGCGTTACGCCGACGCACAGGCCGCGAGGTTGCGCGAGCTGTGGACTGAGTTCAAGGCCCTGAAGAAGGGGCAGATCATAACCGACGAGACCCTGTTCCGCGAGATGAAAGAGAAGTTCGGCTCGCCATTTGGGTACGGCGTCTACTTCCGTGGTGGCATGGGGGCCGAGGCCATCCGCGAACTGCTTGCCGCGGTTGACCTCGAGACCGAGGCACTGTCTCTGCGCGAGATCATCAAGACCTCCAAGGGGCAGAAGCTGTCGCGTGCCGTCAAGCGCCTGAAGGTGGTCGAAGGCTTCTTACGCTCGGACAACCGCCCCGAGTGGATGATCCTGCAGTCCGTGCCGGTCATCCCGCCGGAACTGCGCCCTATGGTGCAACTGGACGGTGGCCGCTTTGCCACCTCCGACCTCAACGATCTCTATCGCAGGGTCATCAACCGCAACAATCGTCTCAAGAGGCTGCTTGATCTGGGCGCTCCTGAGATCATCGTCAACAACGAGAAGCGAATGCTGCAGGAGGCCGTAGACGCTCTGTTCGACAACGGCCGTCGCGGAAGGGCTGTCACTGGTCCGGGCAATCGCCCGCTCAAGTCTCTTAGTGACATGCTCAAGGGCAAGCAGGGACGCTTCCGCCAGAACCTGCTGGGTAAGCGCGTGGATTACTCGGGCCGTTCGGTCATCGTGGCCGGCCCGGAGCTCAAGCTGCACCAGTGCGGCATCCCCAAGACCATGGCTCTGGAACTGTTCAAGCCGTTTGTCATGAGCCGCTTGGTGGAACGCAAGCAGGTGCAGAACATCAAAGCCGCCAAGAAGCTGGTCGAGAGCGAGTTCCCCGAAGTGTGGGACATACTCGACGAGGTCATAGCGGATCATCCTGTCATGCTCAACCGTGCGCCGACTCTGCATCGCCTGGGCATCCAGGCCTTTGAGCCGGTACTCATCGAGGGCAAGGCCATCCAACTGCATCCGCTGGTCTGCACCGCCTTCAACGCCGACTTCGACGGCGACCAGATGGCTGTCCATCTGCCGCTATCGGTCGAAGCTCAAGCGGAGGCCCGTATCCTGATGTTGTCCTCAAACAACATCCTCTCGCCGGCCCATGGGCGTCCGATCGCCGTGCCGTCACAGGACATGATACTGGGCTGCTACTACATGACGTACTTTGACAATGAGAAGCTGGTAGAGGCTTTTCTCCACGATCCGGCGCAAGTGGACAAATGGATCGACCGCCTGGGCAAGAGAGAGCTGGGCGAAATGTTGACTCTGTTCGAGGGTGCCGCAGCGGATAGCAAGGCCGGCAAGAGCAAGGACGAGCTGGCGACCCTTCGCAAAGAGGCCCGTGCGTTGCTAGTGGGCAACGCTTTCTACACGTGCAAAGCGCTGGGACGGCTGGCTGACGTAGCCGGTCTCGAGATCGCGCGCATCGACGCTGGGGACAGCAAGGCGCTTCAGAAGCTCGATCCTCGTCCGCGTCCGTTCGGAGACGTGGCCGAGCTGGAGCACGCCTACGCTGAACGTCTGATAGGCATCCAGGACCCCATCCTTTATCGTTGGGAAGGGGGACGTCTGCTGACGACTGTGGGCCGGGCGCTCTTCAACTCGGCTGTTGCGGCGTCTCTCGCCGAGTACTTTGGCGATGACTGGGAAGGGCAAGGGAAAGACTCCCCCGCCCGCAAGGAAGATTACGTCTTCCAGAACAAGGTCTTCAATAAGAACGAGATGTCCTCTTTCGTCAGCGATCTGGTCGAATACTTCGGAGCCATCGCGGTGGCACATCTTCTGGATGTGCTCAAAGACATGGGCTTCAAGTACGCGAGCATAGCCGGCGTGACCATCTCCAAGAACGACATCGTGGTGCCGCCCGACAAGGAGCAGATCCTTGAGGAGTACGAGGCCAAGGTGCGTCTGGAGCAGCAGGCTTATCTTCGCGGCCACCAGACAGATGTCGAACGTCGCGAGCACGTCACCGAGATCTGGACCGAAGCGACCGAGAAAGTCGCCGATGCCATGGAGAAGAACTTCCGGCGCTTGAACCCGGTCTACATGATGGCCAACTCAGGCGCGCGTGGTTCCTTCAAGCAGATCCGTCAGTTGGCCGGTATGCGCGGCCTGATGGCTTCGCCTAAGGGTGAGATCATCGAGCGCCCCATCAAGGCCAACTTCATGGAGGGTCTCGGGGTTCTGGAGTACTTCATCTCTACGCACGGAGCCCGCAAGGGATTGGCCGATACGGCTCTGCGCACAGCAGACTCTGGATACCTGACTCGGCGCTTGGTCGACGTTGCTCAGGAGGTAGTGATACGTGAGTATGACTGCGGCACCGAGAAGTCGATCGAGATGCCACTGCGCAAGAGCGAACGTCTCAACGATCTGCTCCTTGGTCGCGTCTTGGCCGTGGATGTGGCCGACCCGTCTACGGGCGAGGTGGTGTTCGAGCGCAACCAGATGCTGAACAAGCGCGCGCTTGAGAAGATGGTATCTCTGTACCCGGCCGAGACTCAGGGTGGCTTCAAGCTGCAAGTCCGTTCAGTGCTCGGGTGCCAGAGCGAGATAGGCGTGTGCCAGTTGTGCTACGGGCGGTCGCTCGCGGCGAACGACCTCGTAGCCATCGGTGAAGCTGTGGGCCATATAGCGGCACAGTCCATCGGTGAGCCAGGCACCCAGTTGACGATGCGTACCTTCCATACGGGTGGTGTGGCCGGTGCCGACATCACACACGGTCTTCCGCGCGTGGTCGAGTTGTTCGAAGCCCGCAAGCCCAAGGGGCAGGCCAAGATAACCCAGTTCGCCGGAAAGGTGCACGTCGAGGAGTCAGATAAGGCCAAGAAGGTCGTCATCCTCGACGAGGACACGGGCGAGGAGTTGCACAGCTACGCCATCAGCCGGCGCGTGGACGTACTGGTAGAAGACAACCAGCACGTGGAGGCGGGCGATCAGCTGTACGAGGGCTCTCTCAATCCTCATGAATTGCTGAAGTATCGTGGAGCTTTGGAGACGGCCCGCTACATCGTGAGCGAGGTGCAGGAGGTCTATCACAAGCAGGGCGTACAGATCGATGATAAGCATGTAGAGCTCATCGTCAGGCAGATGACCAAGAAGGTCTTGGTCGAGACTCCCGGCGATACGAGCTTCTTGCCTGGACGCATGGTAGACAGACTGATCTTCGACCAGGAGAACGAGCGTGTCGCCGCCGAGGGCGGCGAACCGGCCACCTGCGAAGAGATAATACTGGGCATCACCAAGGCATCGTTGGCTACTGAGAGTTTCCTCTCGGCCGCCTCCTTCCAGGAGACTACGAAGGTGCTTACCGACGCAGCCCTGGAGGGCAAAGTCGATGAGCTTCGCGGTCTGAAGGAGAACGTCATCATAGGCAAGCTCATCCCAGCCGCGACCGGGCTGCGCTCGTATCGCAACATCGAGCTGGGCAACACGGGTATGCCGGCCGAGATGGACGTGTTCGGCGATATGATCGCGGCGCGGATGGATGGCGATGACGCTCTTTCGCCCGAGCTGCAGTGGTTCACCGGCGTGTCACAGAACTCCGAAGCCTACAACATGCTGGTTGATGACCTGGACTTGCCAACTTACGTACACTCTGTGCTCAGCAGGGCCGGTATCGAGAGGGTCAGCGACCTGCTGGCTCAGTCGACCAAGCAGCTGATGGGTGTTCCTGGTCTGGGACAGAAGAGCCTTGAAGAGATCAGGGTGAAGCTTGGCGAGAAGGGTTGGAGTCTGTCGGGCGAGATGGATGAGCTGGTAGAGGAAGACGGCGAGGTACTGCTGGGCGCCGGCAGCGAATCTTCGGACGAGGCAGAGGCTGCTCTTCTGGGTGGCGACCAATCAGAGAGTGATCTCTCGTAGTGTGTCAGAAAGAATCGGGGCAGGCTTCTTGCAGGCCCCAGGTGGCTTTGCTATACTTCGCGGTCGCCGCGCAGCCCGGCGCGTTGTATCGGGCTGTTCGCGAAGCGACAATCGGTAGCCGAGTCGTAACAATCAGGACTACAGATCGGGAGTACGTGTGCCAACGATCAACCAGTTGATCCGCAAGGGCCGGCAGGCGCAGTCTAAGAGGTCCAAGACGCCTGCGCTGAAAGGTGCCCCTCAGAAGCGCGGCGTGTGCACGCGCGTGTACACCACTACGCCTAAGAAGCCGAACTCGGCTCTTAGAAAGGTCGCTCGCGTGCGGCTGGTCAACGGTATGGAAGTCACGGCTTACATCCCGGGCATAGGTCACAACTTGCAGGAGCACTCAGTAGTACTCATCAGGGGCGGCCGTGTGCGGGATCTCCCGGGTGTTCGGTACAAGGTGATCCGCGCTGCTCTCGACTCGGCCGGTGTGGCCGACCGCAAGCGCGGTCGTTCCAAGTACGGCGCCAAGATGGCCTAGGGTATACAGGAAGGCAAGCGCAGCAATGGCAAGAAGAAACAAAGCAGCCAAGCGGGAGATCCAGCCCGATCCCATCTATCGTAGCCGCCTGGTGACGCAGATGGTCAATCGCATCATGCTCGACGGCAAGAAGTCTACCGCTGAGCGGATCATGTACGACGCGATGACGCTACTACGCGAGCGCACGGGCAACGACCCGGCTAGTGTGTTGAAGGAAGCTGTCGAGAACGTGCGGCCCGCGCTCGAGGTGCGGTCCCGTCGTGTGGGTGGCGCCAACTACCAGGTGCCGGTCGAGGTACCCACTCGTCGTTCGTACACGTTGGCGGTCCGTTGGATCGTCACCCACAGCCGCGATCGGCGCGAACACAGCATGGCCGAGCGTTTGGCCGGCGAGTTGCTCGACGGTTTCAACCGCACCGGCGTCACGATGAAGAAGAAAGAAGACCTACTGCGTATGGCCGAAGCCAACAGGGCTTTCGCGCACTACCGCTGGTAGTCAGTCATCTCAGGGACCAGAAAGTAAGAAGTGGCACAGGCAACAGCGAACAAATCTGAAGTCAAGTCGGGGCAGCGCTATCCGCTGGCGAAAGTCCGCAATATCGGCATAATGGCTCATATTGACGCGGGCAAGACCACGACGACCGAGCGCATCCTCTACTACACAGGACGCACCTACAAGATAGGCGAGGTCCACGACGGCGCAGCCGTGATGGACTGGATGGCTCAGGAGCAAGAGCGTGGCATCACCATCACCTCGGCGGCTACGACATGCGAATGGCTCGACCATCGCATCAACATCATAGACACACCCGGGCACGTGGACTTCACGATGGAAGTCGAACGTTCGCTGCGAGTACTCGATGGTGCTATCGCTCTTTTCTGTTCTGTCGCGGGTGTTGAACCTCAGTCGGAGACGGTTTGGCGGCAGGCCGATAAGTACAACGTCCCGCGCATCGCTTTCATCAACAAGATGGATCGCACGGGCGCTGACTTCATGCGTGGTGTGCAGACAATGATCGATAGGCTGCACGCGCGGCCGTTGATCATCCAGTTGCCCATCGGTAGCGAGGACAAGTTCCAGGGTGTTGTCGACCTGGTGCGCATGGTCGGTCGTTTCTACGACGACGACATGGGGGTCGAATTCAGAGAGGGCGCTATTCCAGAAGACATGCTGGAGCAGGCGCAGGCCGAGCGGACTCATATGCTAGAAGCTCTTGCCGAGCGCGACGACGACCTGATGGTCGACTACCTGGAAGGCAGGACCATCTCCGAGGAGCGCATCAAGGCGGCTATCAGACAGGCGGCGCTGGATATCGAACTGACTCCGGTCCTCTGCGGCTCGGCTTTCAAGAACAAGGGCGTGCAGCTGCTGCTCGACGCTGTGGTGGACTACCTGCCGTCGCCGTTGGACGTGCCGCCAGTAGAGGGAATAGCACCGCGCTCCGGGGACACTGTGGTCAGGAAGGCCAGCGAAGACGAGCCGTTCTCGGCGATCGCCTTCAAGATCATGTCCGACCCGTACGTAGGCAAGCTCACCTACTTCAGGGTGTACTCGGGCAAACTCAAGGCCGGCTCCTACGTGTACAACGCGAGCAAAGAGAAGAAGGAGCGGGTCGGCCGCATCCTGCAGATGCACGCCAACCACCGGGACGACATCACCGAGGTGGGCGCTGGGGATATCGCGGCTGCCGTGGGGTTGAAGGCCACCAGCACGGGTGACACGCTGTGCGACAGCGATAACCCCGTCATCCTGGAAGCCATGGAGTTCCCCGACCCTGTCATCTTCGTGGCGATCGAGCCCAAGACCAAGGCCGACCAGGATAGGCTCTCCGAGAGCCTGATGAAGTTGGCCGAGGAGGATCCGACCTTCAGGGTGCGTTCAGACGAAGAGACCGGACAGACCATCATCGCGGGCATGGGCGAGTTACATCTGGAGATCATCGTCGACCGCCTGCTGCGCGAGTTCAAGGTGGACGCCAACGTGGGACGCCCGCAGGTGGCGTACCGGGAGGGCATCACCAAGACGGTGGAGAAGGCCGAAGGACGTTTTGTGCGGCAGACAGGTGGTCGCGGTCAGTTCGGTCATGCGGTCATCAAGATGGAGCCCAACGACATATGGGGCGGGCTTCACTTTCGAGAACAAGATTGTCGGCGGCGCGATACCCAAGGAGTACATCGCCCCCGTGCAGGCCGGTATCGTAGAGGCTATGGAGACCGGCGTGTTGGCGGGCTTCCCGATGGAAGACGTCAAGGTCACGCTCATCGATGGGTCGTTCCACGAAGTGGACTCCTCGGAGATGGCCTTCAAGATCGCAGGTTCGATGGCGTTCAGGGAAGCGGCCAAGAAGGCGCATCCGGTGCTACTGGAACCCATTGAGGACGTCGAGGTTGTCGTGCCCGAGGAGTACATGGGCGACGTTATGGGCGACCTCAATTCTCGCCGCGGCCACATCCAAGGCATGGAACTCAGGGCAGGCGCCCAAGTCATCCGTGCTACGGTACCGCTGGCGCAGATGTTCGGGTATGCCACCGATCTTCGCTCCACGACTCAGGGGCGAGCGGTGTACACCATGCAGTTCAGTCACTACGCGGAGGTGCCTTCGCATCTCGCGCAAGAGATCATCGCCCAAAAGGGCGGCAAGTCGGCAAACGAGTAATCACGGTAACAGGGCAACACGGCCGCTAAAGGTGCAGCGGTCGCCCGGGAGATCCGGGTAGAAAGGAAGGATCAAAATGGCCAAGAAGAAGTTCGAGCGTACCAAGCCTCACGTCAACGTCGGCACCATCGGTCACGTCGACCACGGCAAGACGACTCTGACGGCGGCCATCACTAAATGCCTTGCCGCTGCGAACCCGAACATCGAGTTCCGCAGCTTCGACTCCATCGACAACGCTCCCGAGGAACGCGAGCGCGGTATTACCATCGCTACCGCTCACGTGGAGTACGAGACCGACGCGCGTCACTACGCGCACGTCGACTGCCCCGGTCACGCTGACTACATCAAGAACATGATCACCGGTGCCGCCCAGATGGACGGGGCTATCCTGGTCGTGTCGGCTGCTGACGGCCCCATGCCGCAGACTCGTGAGCACATCCTGCTCGCTCGTCAGGTGGGCGTCCCCTACATCGTGGTCTACCTGAACAAGGCTGACATGGTGGACGACCCCGAGTTGCTCGAGCTGGTCGAGATGGAAGTGCGCGAACTGCTCACCGAGTACGAGTTCCCCGGCGACGAGATCCCCATCATCACCGGCTCGGCCCTCAAGGCACTTGAGCACGGCTGTGGTGATGCGAGCTGCAAGGACTGTGGATCGATCTACGAGCTGGCGGCTGCCCTGGACAGCTACATCCCCGAGCCCGAGCGCGCTATCGACAAGCCGTTCCTGATGCCTATCGAGGATGTGTTCAGCATCCAGGGCCGCGGCACCGTGGTCACGGGTCGTGTCGAACGCGGCATCGTCAAGGTCAACGACAACGTCGAGATGGTGGGCCTCAATGACAAGCCCATGAAGACGGTGGCTACCGGCGTCGAGATGTTCCGCAAGCTGCTGGACGAGGGTCGTGCCGGCGACAACGTGGGCGTCCTGCTGCGTGGTACCAAGCGCGAGGAAGTCGAGCGCGGCATGGTGTTGGCTGCTCCTGGCAGCATCACCCCGCACACCGAGTTCGAGGCGCAGATCTACGTGCTGTCTCGCGAGGAAGGTGGACGTCACACCCCGTTCTTCAACGGCTATCGTCCGCAGTTCTACTTCCGCACCACCGACGTGACCGGTGACTGCACGCTGCAAGAGGGTGTCGAGATGGTCATGCCGGGCGACCACACCACCATCAAGGCCAAGCTGATCACCCCTATCGCTATGGATGAGGGTCTCCGCTTCGCTATCCGTGAGGGTGGCCGCACCGTCGGCGCCGGAACCGTGTCTAAGATCTTCAAGTAGGAGTCACCTGGTGGCGCAACAGAAGATACGCATAAGGCTGAAGGCCTACGACCACGAACTCGTGGACATGAGTGCGCGCAGCATAGTCGAAACGGCTGAGCGCACCGGCGCCACCATTTCGGGACCCGTCCCTCTCCCCACGGAGAAGAACGTGTACTGCGTGATCCGTAGCCCCTTCAAGGACAAAGACTCGCGTGAGCACTTCGAGATCAGGACACACAAGCGTCTGATCGACATCCATCAGCCGACCCCCAAGACGGTCGACTCGCTGATGCGCATGGACTTGCCCGCGGGCGTGGACATAGAGATCAAGTTGTGATGAAGACGCTACTAGGCAAAAAACTGGGTATGACCCAGTTCTTCAACGAAGATGGCACAGTCGTCCGCTGCACTGTCATCGAGGCCGGGCCATGCCAGGTCACTCAGAAGAAGACGGTGGAGACCGACGGCTATGCTGCCACGCAGATCGCCTTTGGTGATGTGAAGGCCAAGAGGCTTACCAAGCCTGAACTTGGACATCTCAAGAAGGCGGGCGTGGACCCCAAGCGCCACCTGGTAGAGGTACGGGGTCAGGACGAGCTGAATGTGGGCGATTCTGTGACCGTGGATGTCTTCGCTCCGGGTGACCGGGTGAAGGTCACGGGCGTGTCCAAGGGCAAAGGCTTCCAGGGCGTGATAAAGCGCCACGGATTCGCTGGTGGCCCTGGCTATCACGGTGCTCACTTCCATCGTGCCCCCGGTTCCATAGGCGCTTCCGCCGATCCGTCTCGCGTGTTTCCGGGCACTCGCCTGCCGGGACAGATGGGCAATGTGCGTGTCACGCAGTCTGGTCTCACCGTGGTCGCGACCGACCCGGACAAGAACCTGGTGCTGATCAAAGGTGCGGTCCCGGGGAGCACAGGCTCCTTGGTCGTGATCAAAGGGTAAGCATATGGCATCCATTGACAAGATCGACGAACAAGGCGCCGTAGTGGGCAAGCGTGAGCTAGCCGCTGCATTGGTGCAGGACAAGGTCAACACTGGGCTGTCTGCACTATGTGGTGACCGCAGAGCTGGCCGGACATCGCCAGGGTACGGCGTCTGCAAAGACGCGCAGTGAGGTAGCCGGCACCACTGCCAAGCAATGGCGCCAGAAGGGTACCGGCCGGGCCCGAGTGGGCTCCGGTAAGGTCTCGCACTTCACCGGAGGTGGCGTGGCGTTTCCGCCCATTCCGCGGAGCTACGCCAAGAAGATCAACAAGAAGGTCAAGGCTCAGGCCTACCGCATGGCCTTGGGTGACTTAGTCAACGGCGGCACAGTCCGTGTGTTGACGGGTACCGAGTTTGCCGAGCCTTCTGCCAAGAGAGCCGCGCAGATCGTCACGCAAGGCCGGTATTGCCAACCCGTTGCTGGTGTTGGTGGGGCCAGAGGAAGTCGTCGGCGCTCAAGAGCTTCCGCAACCTGGCCGACACTCGGGCCCTTTCCATCGGGGAGGCCGAGGTCCAGGACTATGTCTGGGCTCGTAGCCTGTTGCTGACAGAGGCGGCTGTGTCTTTCTTGGAGGGTGGTCTCAAGGAAGGCGGTGAGTCCTGATGGACGCACGCGAAGTCATCATCCGTCCCATCGTCTCCGAGAAGAGCTACCGGGCGATAGACACCAACAGGTACTCGTTCGAAGTCAACTATCGGGCCACCAAGCCCCATATCCAGGCTGCCGTCGAAGAGATCTTCAACGTCAAGGTCATCGGCGTGCAGACCATGAACGTAAAGCCGAAGCCCAAGCGCAGGGGTGCCCACAAGGGCATGACCAAGCGGTGGAAGAAGGCAGTGGTCGAGCTTGCCCCGGGCAACCGGATCGAGTTCTTCGGCGCTGCGTAAGGGAAGAGTGAGATAAGAATGGCAATAAAGAGCTACAAGCCCACCTCCCCCGGACGCAGGTTCGCGACCACTCCTGCCTTCGACGAGATCACCAAGACAGAGCCTGAGAAGGCGCTTACCCGTCCGGTGAAGCGTAGGGGCGGCCGCAACAACAACGGCCGCATCACCACTCGGCATCAGGGTGGCGGTCACAAGCGTCTGTATCGGGTCATCGACTTCAAGCGAGACAAGGACGGAGTCCCGGGTCGGGTGACGTCGATCGAGTACGATCCCAACCGGAGCTGCCGCATAGCTCTCGTGACCTATGCCGATGGCGACAAGCGGTACATCCTGGCCCCCAACAAGCTGGGCGTCGGCGCACAGGTCGAGGCCGGTCCCGATGCCGACATCCGCATAGGTTGTGCTTTGCCACTGCGCAATATCCCAGTCGGTACCGTGGTGCACAACATCGAGCTCTACAAGGGTCGCGGTGGACAGATCGCCCGCTCGGCCGGCACTTCGGCGCAGGTAATGGCCAAGGAAGGCGATTACGCCATCCTGCGCCTGCCCTCAGGCGAGATGCGCATGATCCGTTTGGAGTGCAGAGCTACCGTCGGAGAGATAGGCAACGCCGAGCACGAGAACCTCGTGACCGGCAAGGCCGGCCGCAAGCGCTGGATGGGCGTTCGGCCCACGGTCCGCGGCACGACCATGAACCCTGTCGACCATCCGCATGGCGGTGGCGAAGGTTCCACGCCTCCGGGGCGCAACCCGGTGACTCCATGGGGTGTGCCTACTTTGGGTCACAAGACCCGCAAGGGCAAGAAGGAGTCTGACAAGTACATCATCAGACGTCGCGGGAAAGGGAGGTAATAGAACACCGTGTCACGTTCAAGCAAAAAAGCTCCCTTCGTCGAAGAACGACTGATGAAGAGGATCGAGACGATGAATCAGGCCGGCGAGAAGCGCATGGTCAAGACATGGTCTCGTGCGTCAACGATCTATCCCGAGATGGTCGGTCATACCATCGCTGTACACGACGGGCGTAAGCATGTGCCTATCTACGTCAGCGAGAGCATGGTTGGTCACAGACTTGGTGAGTTCGCTCTCACTCGTACCTTCCGCGGTCACGTCAGCGGCAAAGAACGCCGCATGAATAGGAAGTGACGGGTATGGTCAACGCAACCGCAAAGTACGTACGCGTCTCCCCACGCAAGGCTGGCGATATGGCTCAGTTGATCCGTGGGAAGAAGGTATCGGAGGCCAAAGCGATCCTAGCTCTCAGCTCTCGGGCTGCGGCCAAGCTGGTAGGCAAGGTGTTGGACTCCGCGGTGGCTAATGCCGAGAACAACCACGAGCTCACGGCGGAGGACCTGTACGTGGTCCAGGCGTACGTGGATGGCGGTCCCACGCTCAAGCGGTTCACCCCGCGGGCAAGGGGACGGGCCACACAGATACGCAAGCGTACGAGTCATATCACCGTGTGCGTCGACGAGAAAAAGGAGTCGTAGCAGGTGGGTCAGAAAGTTCATCCGGGCGGCATGCGTCTAGGCATCATCCACGACTGGAAGGCCCACTGGTACACTGAGCGGCAGTTCGCCGGATTCTTGCGTGAGGACATGGCTATCCGCGCCCACATCCAGAAGAAGATGGGGCATGCGGGCCTGTCGGACATCATCATCCGCAAGGACACCAACAAGCTGGTCATCGACATCCACACGGCTCGCCCGGGTATCGTCATCGGCAAGTCCGGCTCTGAGGTCGATGCTCTGCGGCGCGAATTGTACGACATGACCGGCAAGGCCGTGCACGTCAACATCATCGAGATCAAGCGGCCCGAATTGGACGCCAATCTTGTCGCTCAGTCGATCGCGGAGCAGCTCGCGAACCGCGTGAGTTTCCGTAGGGCGATGAAGAGAGCCATCACGTCCGCCATGCGCTCGGGAGCGCAGGGTGTGAAGGTGAGGTCGGGAGGCCGTTTGGGTGGCGCCGAGATGGCTCGCGTCGAGGGTTACAGCGAAGGTCGCGTTCCGCTGCATACCTTGCGGGCCGACATCGACTATGGCTTCTCGGAGGCCAACACCACGTTCGGCAAGATCGGTGTGAAGGTCTGGATAAACAAGGGCGAAGTCATGCCCGAAGGGTTCAACCAGGGTTCCGGCGGCCAATCGACCGAGGCCCGCGTAGGCTGATCGCCGACGCATAGGTAAGGATAAGAAGAGATGCTATTACCAAAAAGGGTCAAGCACCGCAAACAGCATAGGGGTCGGATGAGCGGCAAGGCCAAGGGCCAGACCGTCGTCCATTTCGGTGAGTACGGTCTGCAGGCTCTGGAGCCGGGTTGGGTGACCAGCCGGCAGATAGAGTCCGCTCGTATCGCGATGACCCGCAAGATGAAGCGTGGCGGGAAGGTGTGGATCAACATCTTCCCCGACAAGCCCATCACCAAGAAGCCGGCCGAGACTCGAATGGGTTCGGGCAAGGGCTCGCCTGATCAGTGGGTGGCCGTGATCAAGCCCGGTCGCATGATGTTCGAGATAGCCGGGGTCGATGAGGCGTTGGCCAGAGAGGCCGTACGCGTGGCGGCGCACAAACTTCCTGTCAAATGCAGGTTCGCGACCAGGGAGGACGGGGGCATTGAAGGCTAAGGAGATAATGGAACTCGCTGACGAGGAACTCGCGCAGCGCCTCAAGCAGTCGCGCGAGGAGTTGTTCAACCTGCGTTTTCAGCATGCTGCCGGTCAGCTGGAGAACACCAGCCGTCTGCACCAAGTACGCCAGGACATTGCGAGGATCATGACGGTGCAATCGGCTAGAGAACGGGCGAGGGAGCTTTGATGGCAGGTCAGACAGCCATAAGACAAAGGGAGCGTCAGGGTGTGGTGGTCTCTGACCGTATGGACAAGACGATCGTTGTCTTGGTCAGCCAGGTCAAGCCTCACTCCAAGTACACGAAGGTCGTCCGCACGACGTCACGTCTCAAGGCCCATGATGAAGAGAATCAGGCCAAGACCGGTGACACTGTTCTCGTGCGAGAATGTCGGCCGCTTTCCAAGGACAAGACGTGGCGCCTTATCAAGGTGCTCGAGCGCGCCGAATAGTCGGCCGGCGGGAGATGGGTGAAACACGATGATTCAGGTGGAGACAAGACTCAAGGTGGCCGACAACACCGGCGCGCGCGAGCTGCTGTGCATCCGCATCATGGGTGGCTCCAAGCGGCGCTACGCGGGTGTGGGTGACATCATCGTGGGGGCTGTGAAAGAAGCTACCCCCGGTGGCGCGGTCAAGAAGGGCGAGGTCGTACGGGCTGTCGTCGTCCGGGTCAAGAAGTCCTACGGACGCAAGGACGGCACGTATATCGGGTTCGATGAGAACGCGGCCGTGCTCATAGACCGGCAGATGAACCCGCGGGGCACCCGCATCTTCGGCCCGGTCGGGCGCGAGTTGCGCGAGAAGAACTTTGCGAAGATCATCTCGCTTGGCTCCGGAGGTGCTGTGATGGCGAGCGCGGCGAGACACGTCAAGAAGTTCCGGATCAAGCGGGGCGATACCGTCAAGGTCGTCCAGGGCAAGGAGTCCGGCAAGAGCGGTAAGGTTCTGCACGTGCTGGAAGGCGAGGAGCGCATCATCGTCGAGCGTGTGAACTTCATCAAGCGGCACGTGCGCCCCTCGAAGAAGATCCCGCAGGGCGGAGTGATCGAGCGCGAGGCCAGCATGCACATCAGCAACGTGCAGTTGGTCTGCCCCAGTTGCGGCAAGGCTGCGCGTGTGGGTGTCCGCAAAGAGGGCGCCACCAAGGTCCGCTACTGCAAGAAGTGCAACGTCCAGGTCGATAAGGGCTAGTGATGGCAGTTCCCAGACTAAAAGAGAAATACCAGAGTGAGGTCGTGCCGGCCCTCCGCCAGGAGTTCGGTTACAAGAACGTCATGGAAGTGCCCAGGGTCACCAAGGTGACGATGAACATGGGTATCGGCGAGGGCGTCAGCGACGCCAAGGCCATTGAGGAATCGGCGATACAGATCGGTCAGATCACGGGGCAGAAGGCGCAGTTGCGCAGGGCCCGCAAGTCGGTGGCCAATTTCAAGCTGCGCGCCGGCATGCCTGTGGGTCTTCGCGTGACTCTTCGTGGCGACCGCATGTATGAGTTGCTGGACAGGTTGGTCAGCGTGGCCCTGCCACGTATCCGCGACTTTCGCGGGGTGGCTCCGGGTGGCTTCGATGGTCGCGGCAACTTCAACCTAGGTGTGAAGGAGCAGATCATCTTCCCCGAGATCGATTACGACAAGATCGATCGGATCCGGGGAATGGATATCGCAATCACCACCACGGCCAAGACGGATGACGAGGGACGGGCGCTGCTCAGACTTATGGGCATGCCTTTCCGCGAGAGCTGAAGGATAGGAGCACCAGCCCATGGCAAAGAAATCAATGATCGCTAAGGCAGGACGGCCGCAGAAATACGCCGTCCGCGCACACAACCGGTGTTTTCGCTGTGGCCGGCCCCGCGGATACGTCCGTCGGTTCGGGCTGTGCCGCATATGTCTTCGTGAGCTAGCCCATCAGGGACTCATCCCTGGGGTCACCAAGTCGAGCTGGTAGGAGGGGTCATGCCAACAACGGATCCCATCGCCGACATGCTCACCCGCGTGCGCAACGCCAACAAGGCGCTGCATGCCCAGGTGGAGATGCCGTCGTCCGCCGTCAAGGTGGAGTTGGCCCGCGTCCTTAGAGACGAGGGTTATATCACCGGCTACTCGGTGGTCAAGGATGGTGTCTTTGACAAACTGGTGGTCGAACTCAAGTACACTGACGGTCGCCGGCGGGTCATCTCGCAGGTGAAGAGGGTCAGCAAGCCGGGTCGCCGCATCTATGCAAAGAAGGACAACCTCCCGAAGGTCTTGGGAGGACTGGGCACAGCTGTCATCTCCACATCGCGTGGACTGATGACCGCACGGGAAGCTCAGAAGCTGGGTGTCGGCGGCGAAGTCGTCTGTTTCGTGTGGTAATGCTATGTCACGTATAGGAAGAGCACCAATAAACATACCGAGCGGCGTCGAGGTGACGATCGCCGGCAGCAGTGTCGCTGTCAAAGGCCCCAAGGGCGAGCTGTCCATGGATGTGCATCCAAAGATGCGCGTTGCGACAGAGGAGGGCGTAGTGACTGTGGCGCGCCCTGACGACACGCGGTACCGAACCGGGCCCTGCACGGTCTTACGCGGACGCTGATGTCCAACATGGTCACTGGAGTGACCGCTGGGTTCGAGAAGAAGCTGGAGATCCAAGGCGTCGGCTACAGGGCTTCGATGAAGGGTTCTGACTTGGAGATCCTCGTCGGGTACTCGCATCCGGTCCTGGTGTCGCCCCCGGAGGGGATACAGTTCGAAGTGCCTGCACCCACGCAGATCGTGGTCAAGGGCATCGACAAGCAGCGGGTCGGGCAGATAGCGGCCGAGATTCGCGCCGTCCGGAAGCCGGAGCCCTACAAGGGCAAGGGCATCCGCTACGAGGGTGAGTTCGTACGGCGCAAGGTCGGCAAGCGGGCCTAGTGAGGATGGGAATGAACGCAAAGAGTAAGATATCAGGCGACGCGGCAACAGCGGGCCCTCAGGGTCCGTAGCAAGGTGCGCGGTACGGCGGAACGTCCCCGTTTGTCGGTGTTCCGGTCGAACCGGGCTATCTGGGCGCAGATCGATCGATGACAGCAAGGGCCAGACTGTTGGCCAGCGCTGCCAGCGTCCATGTGAGCGAGAAGGGGCTGTCGAGGCAAGACCAGGCTACCAAGGTGGGCGAGCTACTAGCTCAGCGGGCCAAGGCGGCTGGTGTAGGCTCAAGTGGTTTTCGACAGAGGACCGTATCTCTACCACGGTAGAGTAAAAGCTCTGGCGGACGGTGCCCGCCAGGGTGGCTTGGACTTCTGAGGGAGAGGGGTAGGACTTTGGCACAGATCAAGGCAGATACGCTCAACCTTCAGGAGAGCGTGATACATATCAACAGAGTGGCGAAGGTCGTCAAGGGCGGCCGGCGCTTCTCGTTCACCGCTCTTGTGGCGGTGGGCGACGGCGAGAGCACGGTCGGCGTCGGCTACGGCAAGGCCAAGGAAGTTCCTCTGGCGATCCAGAAGGCGATCGATGACGCTCGCAAGAACCTGTTCGTGGTTCCCAAGCACGGCTCCACGATCACACATGAGGTCTTGGGCCATCACGGCGCGGGCCGTGTGCTGCTGCGGCCGGCTTCGGCCGGTACCGGCGTTATAGCCGGTGGCGGTGTCCGCGCACTCTTGGAGTTGGGCGGGGTGCACGACGTGCTCACCAAGTGTCTGGGTACCACCAACCCCATCAACATGGTCAGGGCTGCTGAGAAGGGGACTGCGCTCCCTGCGCCGGCCAGAGGATATCGCCATGCAGCGCGGCAAGACCCTGGTGGAGGTGCTGGGCGAGCGGCCCAAGGCGCCCGTCAGCAACGCCGGCGGCGCCCAAGGAAGCTCCGGTGGTCGCGGCTCCGAGTCGTGCCCCCAAACCGGCGGCGTCGGCCAAGGGCTCTGGTGCCGGCGGTCAAGGCTCCGGACCCTCGCAAGGTGCGCGCAAGCCCGCTCCCAAGAAGGCGGCAAGCTCGAGGAGAGAGCGCTCCCGCAAAGAAGGCGGTCGCGGCGAGTGACGCCGACGGAGTCCGAAAGTCCGAAGGCACCGAAAGGACGCTGAGGACAAGAAGGCCTCTGAGGCCACTCAGGAACCAGTCGTCGAAGCTGTCTCGTGACCCGAGGCTGAGGCTGGAGAGTGAGTGTAGGTATGCTGAAGATCACTCAGGTCAAGAGCCGCATCAATCGCAAGAAGGACCACAAGGCTACATTGAATGCGCTTGGTATCAGCCGCTTCGGCCAGACGGTCTACCACGAAGACACCCCGCCGATAAGAGGCATGGTGCACAAGCTTGAGTACATGCTCAAGGTGGAGGTCGTGGACGTCAAGGAGAAGGCTGTTAGCCAAGCCGCAAGCCGGTCGTTGTTGGTGGCGCTCATGCCCAAGAAGGTCGAGAGCGCTGCTGACTGCCAAGCCCGCAGCCGAGGAGACGGCAGCTGCGCAGAGCTGTGCCAAGCCGAAGGCGACGGCCGCGACGGCTGCTGAGCCAAAGCCAAGGCGGCGACGAAGCCCGCGACGGCCAAGCCGGCAGCAGCGAAGGCTGAGCACCAAGCCCGCGCCGGTAAGGAGCGGCAGCGAAGCCGGCAGTCGCCGAGTCGGCAGCCGCGAAGAAGCCGGCGGCGGCGAAGCCTAAGGCAGAGACTGCGGCGAAGAAGCCGACTGCGGCGAAGCCCAAGACTGCGACTAAGCCCAAGACTCCGGCCAAACCTAAGGCCGAGAGCAAGGATAAGGAATAGGGATGGGAGAGATCTTCCTACACAACCTAAAACCGGACTCAGGATCCGCGCCAGCGACAAGAAGCGAGTCGGGCGGGGCGAGGGTTCTGGAGTCGGCAAGACGTCAGGCAGGGGCCACAAGGGCTCCAAGCAGCGGTCGGGCGGACAGATATCCCCGCGCTACGAGGGCGGCCAGATGCCTCTGCACATGCGGCTTGCCCAAGCTGAGGGGTCCGCTGGCCAAGACTGCTATGCCCATAGGACCGTTTCGTACTTACATGACGCCAGTCAATCTTTCTCGTCTGGGCGAGTTCGGCAAGGGCGAGGAGGTATCGCCGGCCACTCTCGTCGAGAAGGGCATCATCAAGAAGGTCGACGAGCGGGTGAAGATCCTTGGCAATGGCGAACTGACCCAGCCGTTGACTATCAAGGCCCACGGCTTCAGCGCCTCGGCTCTGGCCAAGATACAGGCCGCCGGCGGCACCGCGGAAGTCATCGCCTAGGTGTCCACAGGACTACGCGCAGACCATAGGGGAGAATGACTGATGTGGCAATCGCTTGTTAACGCGGTGAAGTTGCCGGAGCTTCGCAGGAAGCTCCTGTTCACGGCTTTTATCATCGCGCTCTACCGCTTGGGCTGCTACATACCGGCGCCGGGTGTAGACGCGGCCGCCTACAAGGGCTATGCCGAGCACCGGCGGAGTGCTTGACTTCATCAACCTGTTCTCCGGCGGCGGCATAACGAACATGGCCCTCTTCGCACTGGGGATCATGCCCTACATCACGGCTTCCATCATCATGCAGCTGCTCACAATGGTGAGCAAGCGGCTGGAAGCGATGATGAAAGAGGGGCCGGCCGGCCAGAAGAAGATGAACCAGTACACCCGGTACTTCACTGCCGGATTGGCTTTCATAGAATCCATAGGTTTCGTCTTCCTGTTCAAAGAAAGAGGAGCTTTTGGCCTCGTCAACGGTGTGGTCCAAGGTCCCAGCTTCTTGCAGGGCTTCCTGGTGGTGATCACCCTTACGGTGGGTGCCGTGATGGTCATGTGGCTGGGCGAGTTGATCACCCAGCGTGGCATAGGCAACGGCATCTCACTGATGATCTTCGCCTCCATCGTGTCTCGGCTACCGGGGGGCCTCTACAACCTGTTCACTCTGGAGCCCCCTGGACTTGGGCGGCCATGGCCGTGATTTCGATCGCCGTGGTGGTGTTCGTCATCTTCGTGACCCAGGGACAGCGGCGCATACCCGTGCAATACGCCAAGCGGGTGGTGGGGCGCAAGGTGTACGGTGGTCAGAGCACCTACCTGCCTCTCAAGGTGAACATGGCAGGCGTTATTCCCGTGATCTTCGCGTCTTCGGTTCTGATGCTGCCCGTGACCCTGGCAACAGATAGCACCTTGGGGTTGGGCTAAGAAGCTTGCTCGAGATATTCGGTCCGAGCTCGTGGTGGTACCTGGGCGCCGAAGTCATACTGATCGTGCTGTTCACGTACTTCTACACGGCGGTGCAGTTCAACCCCATCGACCAAGCGGACAACCTGAAGAAGTACGGTGGCTTTGTGCCGGGAATCAGGCCAGGGCGGCCTACGGCGGCCTATCTGGACCGGGTGCTCACCCGCATAACTCTTCCGGGTGCCATGTTCCTGGCGTCCATCGTGTTGCTTCCGAGCATCCTCATCAAGTACCTGGGCATCAACTTCTACTTCGGCGGCACCTCGATATTGATCGTCATCGGTGTGGCGCTCGACACGATGCAGCAGATGGAATCTCAGCTGCTCATGCGGCACTACGAGGGCTTCCTCAAGTAGTGCGCGCAAGAGGCAAACGAGAAAGGATCTACAAGACGTGAGCCAGTTCAATCTCATCCTGTTGGGAGCACCGGGCGCCGGCAAAGGAACGCAGGCCACTCGCATAGTGGATGAATACGGCATCCCCCATATCTCTACCGGCGACATACTGCGCGGCGCGGTGGCCAACGGCACCGAGATGGGCCTGGAGGCCAAGAAGTACATGGACGCGGGCGAACTGGTGCCGGACAGCGTCGTCATAGGCATAGTCAAAGATCGCGTGCAGGAACCGGATACCGCCAAGGGCTTCCTGATGGACGGCTTCCCGCGCACTATCCCGCAAGCCGAGGCTCTGGACGAGGCGCTTGGAAGAGCTGGACCGAGCGATCACCAGAGGCCATCGTGCTGCTGGTGGACGAGGAGCTCATCCTGAAGCGCATGGCCGGGCGCCGAGTGTGCCGCAAGTGCCAGGCGCCGTTCAACATCTACTTCAACAAGCCCAAAGTCGAGGGTGTCTGCGACAGGTGTGGCGGACGAACTCTACCAGCGCGATGACGACAATGAGGCTACGGTGCTCAATCGGCTGGACGTCTACCGCAAGCAGACCGAACCGCTTATCGACTACTACGACAAGGCCGGAGTGGTCGTGCGCGTCGACGGCAGCAAGGAAGCAGACGATACCTACGCGGACATAGCCGCAGCTTTGGGGCCGGCAGGTGCCTAGGACGGCGCCTAGCATCGGTATCGAGTGGCGAAGCAAGTGATCATTAGGAAGTCACAGGCAGAGATCGAAAAGATGGCGCGAGCCGGAGCGGTGGTCCGAGAGTGTTTGGAGCTCATGGGTCGCGAGGTCAGACCGGGTGTCACTACAGGAGAGTTGGATAGGTTGGCAGAAGAGTTGATAAGGTCCAGAGGGAGGTGTGCCCACCTTCAAGGGATACCGGGGATTCCCGGCGTCCATCTGCGCGTCGCCCAACGACATGGTGGTTCATGGCATCCCAGGCAAGGTGCGTTTGAAGCGAGGGCGACATCTTGGGTGTGGACGTCGGCGTCACCTTGGAGGGCTACATCGCTGACGCTGCAGCCACCTTCCCTGTCGGCAGCGATCTCTGACGAGGCGCAGGATCTGCTCAGGGTGACCGAGGAGTCGCTGTGGAAGGGCATCGAACAGTGCGAGGTGGGCAATCGCATAGGCGACATCTCACATGCGGTGCAGACTCATGCTGAAGCGCATGGCTACTCGGTCGTCGAGGCGATGGTCGGTCACGGTGTGGGGCGCGAGATGCACGAAGACCCTCAGGTGCCCAACTTCGGGCCGCGCACATCAGGGGCCCGAGTTGCGTGAGGGCATGGTGATCGCCATCGAGCCCATGGTCAACATCGGTGGTCACGATATCGAGGTCGGTTCGGACACCTGGTCGATCTACACCAAGGACGGGAGTCTGTCTGCCCACTTCGAGCATACAGTGGCTATAACCAAGAAGGGTCCGAGGCCGCTGACCGCGGCAGGAGCAGCGCATGAAGGCTTGTGGTAACATAGGCGGTCGTTATTCAGGCGGGGATGACTGTGTGTCCTAAAGAAGATGCCATAGAGCTCGAAGGTGAGGTCGTTGAGGCCTTGCCCAACACCATGTTCAGGGTGCAACTGGACAACGAGCTGGAGATACTGGCCCACATCTCCGGCAAGATGCGCATGAACTACATCCGCATCCTGCCGGGTGACAGAGTCAAGGTCGAGCTATCGCCTTACGACCTGACTCGGGGTCGTATCACGTACCGCTTCAAGTAGAGAGAGGGCGTCAGATGAAGGTCAGAGCGTCGGTAAAACCGATGTGCGAAAAGTGCAAGATAGTGCGGCGCAGGGGTGTCGTCCTGGTGATTTGCCAGAACCCTCGCCACAAGCAGCGCCAGGGCTAGGAGGCAGGAGAAGCGTATGGCACGTATCGCTGGTGTCACCCTCCCCAGGGAGAAGCGGGTCGAGATCGGCCTGACATATGTGTACGGCATCGGCCGGTCCACATCCGAAGAAGATCCTTGCAGCGGTGCAGATCGACCTCAATACCTACGTGAAGGATCTCACGGAGGATGAGGAGATCCGGCTGCGTGGCTATATCGAAGACAACCTGATGGTGGAGGGTGATCTGCGGCGTGACCGCGGTCAGAACATCAAGCGCCTCATGGAGATCGGCTGCTACCGGGGTATCCGCCATCGTCGTGGCATGCCCGTTCGCGGCCAGCGCACCAAGACCAACGCTCGGGTGCGCAAGGGCCACAAGCCGACTGTCGGTGTCAAGAAGAAGGTGCGGGTCTAGCCGTCGGGGCGCTGACTCGCGGATACATCTAGGGACGAAGGACAAGGAGATATGCCAGCACCCAAACGCACTGCCGCCGGTACACGTGGACGGCGTCGTAAGGTACGTAAGAGTATTGCCGTAGGCAATGCCTACATCAAGACGTCGTTCAACAACACCCTTGTGACCCTCACCGACAAAGAGGGCAACGTGATCTCGTGGGCGAGCGCCGGTTCTGCCGGCTTCAAGGGCTCACGTAAGTCGACTCCGTTCGCTGCGCAAGTGACGGCCGAGAAGGCCGCTCGCGCCGCGATGGAGCACGGGTTGCAGAAGGTCGACTGTTTCGTCAAGGGGCCGGGTAGCGGCCGCGAGACGGCTATCCGCTCACTGCAGGCTACAGGTATCGACGTGACCAGTGTCAAGGATGTCACTCCTATCCCTCACAACGGATGCCGCCCCAAGAAGCGGCGCAGGGTCTGAGGCGGGGATAAGTCATGGCTAAAGATACTTCTCCACAGTGCAAGCAGTGCCGTCGCGAGGGCGAGAAGCTTCTCCTCAAGGGTGAGCGTTGCCTGACCGACAAGTGTGCGGTCGATCGCCGGGCGTATCCTCCGGGAGAGCATGGCCGAGGCCGTCGGCGCAAGCAGTCAGAGTACCTGGCCCAGTTGCGCGAGAAGCAGAAGGCTCGTCGCTACTACGGTGTGCTCGAGAGGCAGTTCCGCAACTACTATACGATGGCCGCGCGTCAGCCGGGCATGACCGGAGGCAACCTCTTGGTTCTGCTCGAGTTGCGCCTGGACAACGTGGTGTACCGTCTGGGCTTCGGCGCCTCGAGGCGGCAGGCCAGGCAGTTGGTGCGCCACGGACACTTCACCGTCAACGGTCGCCGGGTGAACATCCCGTCGTACCGAGTCAAGCCCGACGACATGATCATGGCCGTTCTCAAGAGCGAAGGTCTGAAGGCCGTCGTGGCGGATGCTACCGATCTTACGGCCTCTGTGCCTGCGTGGCTGCAGGCCGATCACGACAACTTGGTGGGCAAGGTGCTGCGTCGACCAGAACGGGCCGACATAGACATCCCCATCCAAGAGTCGCTCATCGTCGAGTTGTACTCCAAGTAGTCGATTAGGAGGCCCGATTGCTAGATTTTGCCAACCCGCATAGTGTGTACGAGCCGGCCGGTGACAACCGCGGGCGTTTCGTGGTGGAGCCGCTCCAGCGTGGCTTTGGCTACACGTTCGGTAACTCGCTGCGTCGAGTCCTCCTTTCCTCTCTGGAAGGTGCCGCCATATCAGCGGTGAAGATCACCGGCGTCGAGCACGAGTTCTCGACCGTGCCTCATCTCAAAGAGGACGTCACCGACGTCATCCTCAACCTGAAGAAGGTAGTGTTCGTGTTGCACGGCGAGGCCGAGGAGCACGAAGTCACTCTGGTCAAGGACGGACCGGGCAAGGTCACAGCTGCGGCCATCAGTCTGCCTGCCGCTATAGAAGTCGTGAATCCCGACGCCTACATCGCCACTCTCGAAGACGGAGGTCGTTTGGAGATGCGGCTGACCATCCGTCGTGGGCGCGGTTATGTGGCTGCCGACGAGAACAAGCGGCCAGGCGTGCCCTTGGGAGTCATCCCGATCGACTCGATATTCTCGCCGGTCAGGAGGGTGGCCTACAGCGTGGAGCCGGCTCGCGTGGGTCAGCGCACTGATTACGACAAGCTGACGATGGAAGTCGAGACCAACGGCGCGATCGATCCAGAAGAGGCCATGAAGGCCGCTGCTGGGGTGCTTCGGGACGTTCTGGTCACCATCTTCTTGGCCGACGCGGACGAATACCGGGCAGAAGCTCCCTGCAGCCGACCTCACGGTCAGGCACCAGGCCAGAGGACGACATGCTCAT
This sequence comes from uncultured Actinomycetes bacterium, assembly GCA_963814365.1. Classification (GTDB taxonomy): domain Bacteria; phylum Actinomycetota; class Thermoleophilia; order RBG-16-64-13; family RBG-16-64-13; genus RBG-16-64-13. The sequence goes on from CAWFCL010000004.1 coordinate 204,291, forward strand.
CGACGATCTGGACCTAGGGGTCAGATCGCTCAACTGCCTCAAGCGTGAGGGCATCGAGACCGTGGGCGACTTGTTGTCGCGGTCGGAGCAGGAACTGGTCTGCATCCCCAATTTCGGGCGCAAGAGCTTGGATGAGGTGATGGAGCGCCTTGCAGAGAACAACATGAAGCTAAGAGGAGAGTAGTGTGAGGCACCAGAGAAAAGGAAGGCGGTTCGGAATGCAGCCGGACCACCGCCGGCAGATGCTGGCAAACCTGGCCTGCTCTGTGCTGGAGCACGGACGAATCAGGACGACCGAAGCTAGGGCCAAAGAGGTGCGGCCTATCGTCGAGAAGATGATCACCATGGGTAAGGCGGGTGACCTGAGTTCTCGTCGTGTGGCGATCAGTCAACTGCACAACAAGCAGATCTCGTACAAGCTCTTCAACGAGATCGCTCCGAAGTACTCGGACAGGCAGGGTGGATACACGCGCATCACCCATCTGGGGCCTCGTCAGGGTGACGCGGCCGAGATGGTCTATCTGGAGCTGGTCTAGGCGCTGGGGACTGCGCGGCAGCGCGCGTCGGGACAGAGCAGGATAACGAGTAGTAAGCTGGTGCCGGGCCGTAAGGGTTCCGGCATTTGCTTTCTTGGGAGGTCTTTGTGAGGCGCGCGGAGCGGGAGGTCCATCTGGACGCGAACTTTCGCATGGAGCTGCAGTACGACGGCAGCGGACTGCATGGATGGGCCAAGCAGCCCGGAGTGCCCACTGTCGAGGGGTGTCTGGAGAAGGCGTTCGAGACGGTGTTGGGCGTCGTGCCTACTCTCCGCGTAGCTGGACGCACTGATGCGGGAGTGCACGCGCGGCGGCAGGTGGTCAGCCTGCGGCTGCCTCAAGGCATAGACGGCGGAAAGCTGGCCGGATCGCTGAACGCTCTGACCCCCGGGGGGATAGTGATCACCAAGATCAGGCGGGCGCCGACGTCGTTTTGACGCACGTAGCGGGGCGACCAGCCGGACGTACCGATACTTCCTTTCCACCACCAAGGTGGCGTCACCCTTCTGGGCTCGCTACTGCTGGGACTGGGACATCAAGTGGACACGATCCGGACTCGAAGCGACAGCGGCTATCACGGTCGGGCAGCACGATTTCAGCGGGTTCACTCCCTCCGTCACTGAACACACCTACTTTCGTCGCACGGTCAAGCGCTGTACGTGGCGACGGGTGGTGGGTGAGCCAGGCATGCTGCGCTTGGAGATCGAGGCCGACGCGTTCTTGCGCCACATGGTCCGGACTCTGGTCGGGACCATGGTGGAGGTCGCGGAGGGCAAGCGAGACAAGGCGAGCTATCGCAGGTTGCTGGACGGCGTGGGCCGCGAGGCCGCGGGTATCACTGCGCCGGCAGAAGGTCTCTTTCTCTGGGATATCAAGTATGGTGAGGCGATGGAGTGACCACCTTCGAGCGCACGTATCCCCGCTATCACGGACACGTGATCAAGCCCTTCAATGAGGCCGAGAGCCTGGTCATTGCAGGTGATGTACTCCTGCGCTCATGGCAAGTGCATCTTCTGCGGCTCTTACATGGGCAAGTCGTTTCGGCTTAGGCCTCTGGACTACATACGCGAAGACATCAATGGGGTCGAGGCCAGCATCAAGCAGAATGTCACGCGGGTATTCCTGTCTGACGGCGACGTGCTTACTCTGCCGCTGACGCGGATGGTGGACATCCTGGACACATTGAAGTCCGAGTTTCCCAGCCTGCAACGCGTCAGCGCGTACGCCACCCCGCATTCGCTCATGCCACTCGGCGTCGAGGAGCTGCAGGAGATGCGTGAGCACGGACTGGAACTGCTCTACGTCGGTCTGGAGTCCGGCGACGATGTCACCCTCGCCCTGAGCGGTCGCGGGCTGTCGGCGGCTCAGCAGGTGCGAGCGTTCTTGAAAGCCAAGCAGGCAGGGTCTGGCATTGTCGGTGAACAGCATCATGGGACTGGCGGGCATAGAGCGGTCTGCGCAACATGCGCGGTCGACGGGTCTCGCACTGACTGCCGTAGACCCTGAGTACATCGAGGTGACCTCGTTGATGCCCGAGCCTGGGACGCGTCTGGCCGAGGCCGTGCGCGGGGGACAGTTCGTGAGTACCGGATGCCGGCAGTCTATTGCGAGAGCTTCGCACGATGGTCAGCGAGACCCACGTCACTCAGGCCGTCCTTCCGCACCAATCACGCACCGGAGTACCTGGATCTTGACGGGTACCCTGCCAGAGGACACGCCGAGGATCTTGAAGGCTATCGATGCACTCCTATCGCGTGGGGAACTTGCGCCGCTCAGACCCGAGGATCTGCGGGGTCTGTAGAGAGCCCGACCCCGCCTACTTTGGCAGAATGGCCACCAGGCTACGCGTCAGGCTCTGCAGCTCTCCCGCATGACTTCTCAGCTTGGTGACATCTCCCGTGGTCAGTCCGGTCTTCACGTCGGCTATGGTCCTGGTCGTGCTGGCCTGGCCGTCTATGATGCGTTGCGTGATGCGTTCGAGTCTGGTCATCGCGTGCTTCGCCCCCTTGGGGATGAGGGGAAAGCCGCCCAATACCGGCGAGACAACATCTAGGATGTTGTTTGCCACTCCTGCGTATTTCACGGTGAGCGAGTGCAAAGTGCCGATGGAGTGGGTCAGTTCGATAGCCACTTCTTGGACTGTGTCCATCAACTTGGCGTTCTCTTCGATCAAGTTGCTGATCTGACCGATGGAACCGGTGAGTCGGGTGGAAAGACGGGTGTACGTTCGCGGTGCCTTGCTCGCTGGCGACATGACTGACTCCTTGTTTACGGTCTACGTGGCAGGCCCACTTCCGTGCCGTGGTCAGCTCTCGAGCAGCACCACTGCATCGACGAACAACTCGTATTCGTTATCCTCGTCCAAATCGTGTATCAGCGCCCTTTCCACCTCGCCCTCACCGCGTACGGCCAGCAGTCGCGACTGGAAGAGAGTCTTTACGTCGGAGTGCTTGACCTCGGCCGCCACATCCGAGGGCAGACCAAGCGTCTTTAGCTCGGTGGCAAAGACCACCCGAGGAGTCACCTTGGTGAGTTCGACGGCGAGCTTAGCTGACGGCACTCCCTTGTCGATGACCAGGATGCGTTTGTCGGTGAGAGCCATGGGGTCGTCGACCGTTGTGTAGACGCCCTTGCCGGCTGAGACTATCCAGACCCTCGATGATTGTCGCATCCCGGGCTCCACAGCCCGCTCCCGCGGCAGCTATCTGTTCCGCACCCAGGGGAGCCAGTTTCTTTCCCGAGCGCCAGTTGTTTATGGCATCGTGCAGTGCGTCAGCCGCAAGGTTGGAGCAATGCATCTTGACAGGCGGCAGACCGTCCAGAGCGTCCGCCACGTCGGAACGGGTGACCTCCAAGGCTTCGTCAAGGGTCTTGCCCATCACCAACTCGGTGACCATGCTTGACGTGGCTACTGCCGAGCCGCACCCGAAGGTCTGGAACTTGATGTCGATGATGCGGTCGTCTTGTATGCGTACGTACATCTCCATCAGGTCGCCGCAGACCGGATTGCCCACGCGTCCTATGGCGACGTCGTCGCCCTCTAGGGTGCCCACGTTGCGAGGGTTGCGGAAATGGTCCAAGGTCTTCTCGGAGTACTGGGTGGATTTCATGGGTGACCCCCTAGGCCTTGTTGTATAGCGGGGACATGTCCCGCAGACGCTTGACGATACCGGGCAACACGCTCATGACGCGGTCTATGTCTGAATCAAGGCTGAACCGCCCAAAGGTGAACTCCAGGGAGCCGTGTGCCTCTTCGTGCAGCAGCCCACAAGAGATGAGTGTATGAGATGGTTCGAGAGTCTTGGACGAGCAGGCCGACCCAGTGGATGCGGCGATACCCTCGTCTCTGAGAGAGAGCACAAGGGATTCACCTTCGACCCCCTCGAAACGGACGTGGACGTTGTTGGGCAGGCGCTCGACCGGATGTCCGTTAAGGTGCGTGTCTGGGATGGTATCGAGTATCTCAGCGATCAAGCGGTCCCGGAGGCCGGCGAGACGTGGGGCCTCGGCGGCCATCTCTTGGCCCGCGATCCGGGCCGCCTCAGCCATACCTGCGACAGCCGGCAGGTTCTCGGTACCCGAACGCAGTCCGCGCTCTTGTCCGCCGCCAATGGTGACCGGGGTCAGCTTGACCCCTTTTCGTACGTACAGCGACCCGACTCCAGGTGGTCCGTAGATGTCGTTGCCGGAAATGGTCAGCAGCCCTACCGGCACGTCGGCCATGCTGATGGGCAACTGTCCCTCGGCGGCGACCGCATCCACGTGGAGCGTGACGCCGGTGCCCTTGAGCATCTCGGCGATAGCGGGGATGGGTTGTAGAGTGCCTATCTCGTTGCTCGCCCAGCACACGGAGACCAAGATGGTGTCGTCGGTGATGCGCGCGCGGAGCTTCTCAGGATCGATGCGCCCGTACTGGTCGGGCGGCACCTTGGTGATTCTGAATCCCTCTTTCTCCAGGTGCTTGCCGATGTTGTGTAGCGAGATGTGCTCGACCTCAGAGATGATCGACGTGCTTGCCGGAGTTCTTGTTGCGGTTCGCATAACCCAGGAGGGCGAGATTGTTGGCCTCGGTGGCACCCGAGGTGAACAAGGACCTCGTCTGGGGTGGCGCCAAGGAACTCAGCCACAGCGGCCCTGCTCTGCTCGAGCGCCTCAGTCGCGCGGTCGCCGACCGCGTGCAGCGAGGCTGGGTTGCCGAACCGATCGCCAAAATACGGCAGCATGGCTTCGACGACTCTCGGATCGGTCGGCTTAGCTGACTGGTAGTCTAGATAAACCTCATGCTCAGGTAGAGCTTTAGTAGTGACGGTCACGGGCACTCCTTCTAGAACCACATGGTGGCGCCCGAGTCGAGGGCCAGATCGTTGAGTGTGGCGGCTCCCACGATCCGGACGCCCTCGATGAGCTCGACTTTGTCCCAGCCAAGCATCTGCTTAGAGGCTTCGCACACCATAACGGGGATGCCCATCCCCATGGTCTTGTCGATCATCTCCTTCACGCTGGGCAAAGTGCCTAGCTTGATCTTCTCGGCTTCCCCCGGCCTTAGGACCTTGAGGCCCATGCCAAGAAAGTAGACCGTGGGTTCTAGGTCCATCGCTTTGGCCGCCTGGGCGAGGACGAGTGGCGAATACTGCCGCTCGGGAAGATCGGTCGTCTGCACGTAGAGGATTGCTTTGTCGTTCTTCATGATCGTCGCTCCTAGCTGCCTTTGCGCATCAAGAATCTCTTATGGTCGCCTTCGTCATGGACCAAGACCAATTCGTGACCCGCGCGTTTGGCAAATCTGGTCAGGTCTTCTTCTGCAGCGGGGTCATCCGCCAGCACCTCTAAGACGTCGCCCGCTTCGAGCGAGTCCATGGCTTCGCGAGTCTGGAACAAAGGCTCGGGGCAGAACAGGCCCACGCAATCCAAGGAGCTAGTCGCCTGCAAGTTGTCCTGCATCTCGGGGCCTCCAGGTAGAAGATGGTCAAGTCCTTGGTCAGTATTCCCACTGAGGCTCAGAGCTATGCTCGTTACCGTTTTCTGCGAGAGGCGCGCCAGCCTGCTTATGGTGGCTATACTGCAGTCGGCCGTTCGTGGGTAGCAGAGCTTTCGAGTGCGACACGGACTGCCAGGCAGGGGCGAGAACGAGACCGCTGTTGCCTTGACACCGCTTGTGCGCTCAACTATTATCTGCGGTCGCGTTTTGAAGGCTCGGACTCTCACTGTCCGGGCCGCAATGGAGGCAGTGTGAGTACTTATTCGGCAAAACCTGGGGAAGTGACACGTAACTGGTGGGTGGTCGACGCCGAGGGCAAGAACCTTGGACGCCTGTCTACCGAGATCGCCGATGTTCTGCGTGGCAAGAACAAGCCGCAATACACGCCGCACGTTGACACGGGTGACTTCGTCGTTGTGGTCAACGCTGAGAAGATAGCGGTGACCGGCAACAAACTGAACGACAAGCTGTACCGCCGGCATTCCGGTTATCCAGGAGGCCTCAAGACTCGCACGCTCGGGCAGATGCTCGAGAAGCGACCAACCGAGGTCATCAGGAAAGCGGTCAAGGGCATGTTGCCCAAGAATCGTCTGGCCGCTCAGCAACTGGGCAAACTCAAGATCTACGCTGGGCCCAAGCATCCGCACGCCGCCCAGAAACCGGAGGAGTTTCCATGGCAGCAGTAGTCTATCGGGCCACGGGCAAGCGCAAGACCTCGGTGGCTCGGGTCCGGCTGATGCCGGGTACCGGTAACATCACCGTCAACGGTCAGGATGTGAAGGACTACTTCAACCGTCAGACTCTGGTGCTGGCGGTCAAGTCTCCGCTTATCGACACCGGCACAGACACTCGCTATGACGTCATCGCCGACATCCGTGGTGGCGGCAAGTCTGGTCAAGCCGGTGCTGTGAAGCACGGAGTCGCACGCGCCTTGGTGGAGGCCGACCCGTCACTGAAGACCGACGTCAAGCGCGCGGGCCATCTATCTCGCGATGCTCGTATGGTGGAGCGCAAGAAGGCCGGTCTGAAGAAGGCCCGCAAGCGTCCGCAGTTCTCGAAGCGCTAGTCGAGACAACCTGGTAGGCACGACGAGGCGAGGGAGGCGACTCCCTCGCCTCTTCCTTTTCCCGGAGACTCTGGAGAAGTGCCCGTGGCCGAACTGCTCGTGGACATCGACAAGATCGCTGCCAACACCGAGGCCGTGGCGACTCTGCTGCGAGACCAGGGCTTGAGCCTGGTGGCCGTCACCAAGGGGTGCAGGGGCGAGCCTCGTGTGGCCGCGGCCATGATAGAGGCTGGAGCAACCGCCCTGGGAGATAGCCGTGACGCCGATCTTCGTCGCTTACGAGAGACGCTACCGGGCGTCGAACTCCACCGCATCACCTTGCCTCCTTCTACTGAAGACTTTGCACTTGGCGACCTGAACTACATCTCCTCGTGGAAACACGCCGAGGCGGTGGCGGAGGCCCGCGGCGCGTCCGCCGGTCCGCTTCGCGTCATGCTGCTACTGGAGACCGGCGACGAGCGTGAGGGTGCTCCCGTCGACCAAGCGATGGGCTTGGCTGAGCGCATTGACGCAGACCCTCGGCTGGAGCTGGCGGGCATTGCGACCAACTACGCCTGTCTGAGGGGGACGCCCGAGGGCATCGAGGACTTCGGTGGAAGCGGTAGCCCAGGTGGCGCGCGAGTTGCGTGAGGCCGGCATACGCTGCCCCCGGGTCTCTGGGGGGAACTCCAGCGTGTTGTGTCTCGTCGCTGACGGAGACTGGTTACCCGCTGAGGTGACGGAGTTGCGGTGCGGCGAAGCACTGTTGTTGGGCCACGATGCCATGTTCTACAAGCCCCTGGCCGGGTGCAGTCAGGATGCCTGTAGGGTAAGGACGGAAGTGGTCGAGGAGTATACTAGGCGGTCTGCCGAGGGTCCTGTGCGCCGCCTTGTCTTGGCTGTGGGTAGCAGGGACCTAGGCGGGGGGGACGTCGGTTTCTCGGAGCCTGGTCTAAGGGAGATCGGCAGGTCGGCGGACTACCTTGTGATCGAGGCCGGCAAGGGAAGCGAGGGGATCACTGTGGGGATGCAGATCGAGATGATCCCTGATTACGAGGCTCTGGCCTCGGCTTGGATGTGTCCCTATGTTGAAGTCAGACTGGATAAGAGTTGACCAGGGAGGTCACTAGCTGATGTGCGGGATAGTCGGATATGTGGGAGAGAGACCTTGTCGGGATATCCTGTTCAAAGGCCTACGCAAGCTTGAGTATCGAGGCTACGACTCAGCCGGCATCTCCATCATGGGCGACTCTGCGTTCGAGCTTCTGCATTCGGTCGGCAACTTGGATAGTCTCGAGGCCTGTCTGCAGGAGTTGGACGGGGGCGGGACACTCGGTATCGCTCACACCAGGTGGGCGACTCATGGCCGACCCTCTACCGAGAATGCGCATCCGCACACAGATTGTACTGAGCGTTACGCCATCGTCCTCAACGGCATAGTCGAGAACTACCTGGCCTTGCGGGCGGAGCTCGTCGCCGAGGGGCACATCTTCACCTCAGAGACCGACGCGGAGGTGGTGGCGCATCTGATAGAGCGGGCCTACAAGGGTTCGCTGCAGGAGGCGCTGGCGGTGGCTTACCGGCAGATGGAGGGGCACTTCACCGTCTGCGCTGTGGCTGTGGACGAGCCGGACGTTATCGTCGGTATCCGCAAAGAGACCCCCCTGGTGGCTGGTCTGGGTGACGGCGAGTACTTCTTGGCCTCGGCCGTGCCGGCATTCCTGTCCGAGACTCGCACCGTCATGTTTCCGGAAGACGGAGACCTGGTCGTAGTCGACCGAGACGGTGTCCGAGTATTCGACCTCGACGGGGCGCCGGTGGAACGCTTGATCCAGACAGTCGACTGGGACGAAGAGGCCGCGGAGAAGGCGGGCTACGAGACTTTCATGCTCAAGGAGATCTACGAGCAGCCGGCGGCTCTTGCCGACACCTTGGCCGAGCGGGTGGGGGCTGACGGGCGAGTTGTGCTGGAGGATCTGGGTATGAGCGCGGAAGAGATCCGAGGCCTGAAGAGAGTCGTCATCGTGGCCTGCGGTACGTCATCGTATGCCGGTCTGGTGGGCAAGTACGCGCTAGAGCGATGGGCGCGGCTGCCGGTGGAGGTGGAGGTCGCATCTGAGTTCCGCTACCGTGACCCCGTGCTGGACTCCGACTGCCTCTGTGTGGCCATCAGCCAGTCCGGCGAGACGGCAGACACCCTGGCCGCTATGCGCCTGGCCCGCAAGGCGGGGGCACACGTCTTGGCGGTCACCAATATCGTCGGCTCGCAGGCCACCAGGGAGGCCGACGGAGTGCTGATGACGCGCGCGGGACTGGAGATAGGCGTGGCGGCCACCAAGACCTTCTTGGCGCAGGTCCTGGCTATGCTCCTGCTGTCGCTGCATCTGGCCCGGGAACGAGACCATCTGAGCATCGATGAGGTGCGGGGCTACACCGAGCAGTTGCGCCGCGCTCCGGCCACGCTCGAGGACTACCTGCAGAGCGAGGCAGTGGCTCGAGTGGAAGAGGTGGCCAAGCGCTACGCCGACAAGAACTACATCATGTGCCTGGGCAGGAAGGTGAGCCTTCCGGTGGCGATGGAAGGTGCTCTGAAGCTCAAAGAGATCTCGTACGTACCTACCGAGGCCTACGCAGCGGGCGAGATGAAGCACGGCCCCATAGCTCTGCTGGACGAGGGTACGCCGGTCTTGGTGGTGGCTACCGACAGCCCTGTCTACGACAAGCTCATCTCCAATGTCCAGGAAGTCATGGCGCGGGGAGCCAGCGTGATCGCCGTGGCCTCCGAAGGAAACGAGGACTTGGCCGAGATGACCGACGAGATCCTCTACGTTCCACGTGCGGACGAGATGATCGCTCCGCTGTTCGCCGTGGTACCACTTCAACTCTTTGCCTACTACGTGGCCAAGGAGCGTGGGGAGAAGGTCGACCAGCCGCGCAATTTGGCCAAGACCGTCACGGTGGAGTAGACGTGGACGCGCCGCGGGGTGCGAGAGTCGGTCTTGACCTGGTGGAAGTCGAGCGCTTCCGCGAGGCGTTGGCCCGGCATCCGGGGCTGAAAGAGAGACTCTTTACCCCGACCGAGATAGGCTACTGCGAGCAACGGGGCGACCCCATCCTCAGTTACGCGGCGCGGTTCGCCGCCAAAGAGGCAGTAGGGAAACTGCTGGAGACGGGCGTGACCGGTTGGCACGACATAGAAGTCGGTGGAGTAGAGGAAGCGCGCGCGCCGAGGGTGCGGCTGCAGGGTCGCGCGGCTGCTGTAGCCGCCGCGCTGGGTGTGGCGGACATCGGTATCTCGTTGACGCATTCAGATTCTATGGCGGGCGCGTGTGCCTTGACGGTGGCGGAGTACCCGGACGAAGTACGTACGGGGGGCGGCGTGGACGTTCTTGTCAGAGCGGCGGTCTTCACTCCCGCGCAGGTGCGGGAACTGGACCGCGCGACCATAGAAGATCTAGGAGTCCCGGGTCCCGTGCTCATGGAGCGGGCGGCCTGGGGGATCACTGCGCTTGTCCGGCGGCGCTACCCGGATAGGCACGCCCTCATTGTGTGCGGTCCGGGTAACAACGGCGGCGACGGTCTGGCGGCCGCTCGACAATTGCATGTGGCCGGGCATCCGGTGGCCTGCGTGGTGTACGCGGGCTCGGTGACCGAACTCAGCCCAGATGCTGCTCTCAACTACCGGATAGCCGAGAGGTCCGGAGTCAACCTGCGCATAGGCGAAATCCCCGAGTATCTCTGGCAAGAGACCGAGTTGGTGGTGGACTGTCTGCTGGGCACCGGCGCCACGGGTGAACTGCGAGGGCGCATGGTCGAGGCGGCGCGGCTGGTGAACGGAGCCGGCGCTCGCGGCATCCCGGTGTTGGCCGTCGACATGCCTTCGGGCGTCGATGCGGCTACGGGCAGCCTGGCGGCCGGCGCGGTCGCGGCCGACATCACCATCACCTTCCACGCGGCCAAGAGTGGTCTGGTGTGTCCTCCCGGTTCGGAGGCGGCCGGTGAAGTGGTGGTGTGGGACATCGGTATCCCCGAGTCGATGGAGCCACAGCCGGACCTGTGGGTGGTCACCGCCGATGACGTCAACGTGCCGGGACGCCGGGTGGACGACCACAAGTACCGCGCCGGCTATGTGGCAGTGCTGGCCGGGTCGACGTCATATCCGGGGGCAGCTTGGTTGGCCACGCAGGCGGCGTACAAGGTGGGTGCTGGGTACGTGCGTCTACTGATGCCGGCCGGCGCGGCCGCTGGGGTGCGTGACCGGCTTGTTGAAGGCGTGCTACAAGAGATCGGGCCAGGTGAACATCTGTGTGACGCTACCCTGGTGTTGGAGGCGCTGTCTGACGAACGCCTGAGTGCTGCGGCCATAGGACCGGGTCTGGGTCGTGAGGCGGAGACAGTGGCGGCGGTCAGGCGGGTAGTGCTGGAGAGCAAGGTGCCCGCGATCCTGGACGCCGATGGGCTGTACGCCTTCGCTGGACAGACAGAGGCTTTGCGGGAGCGTCCCGACCTGGTGTTGACGCCTCATCTGGGTGAGTTGGCGACGCTGCTGGCAGTCCCCCTCGATGGAGTTGGGTGTCTCGCACCTGGACGCGGCGCGCCGCGCGGCCGCGGTCACGGGTCAGGTGGTGCTCTTGAAGGGCTCGTCGACCGTGATAGTGGCGCCAGACGGTGATACTCGTGTGGTGGTGCAAGGTCCGCCGCAGCTTGCCTCGGCAGGGACCGGCGATGTGCTTTCAGGCATCGTCGGAGCTTTGCTCGCCAAGGGTCTGGCGCCGTTCGAAGCTGCCTACGCGGGAGCCTGGATACATGCGGAGGCAGGCCGGGTGCGCGCACTAGCGGCTCCGCAGGGTATCCTTGCCGGTGACCTACTGGAGTCGCTGCCCGTGGTGGTGGCTGAGCGCGTGTATGAGAGGGGCCCTTCGTGGAGGAAGTGAGCTGTGTCTAAGAAGGAGATCCGCAGGGCGGCACGGGACGCCTTTCCCAAGGCCAAAGCGGGCCAGGCTCGGCGGGGTAGCGGCGGAGCATACAGCAAGCGCAAGCGCACAGTGAGCGCGCGTCCGGCATCTGGCAACAACGCGCCCAAGCCCCCGAGCCTGAAGCGGGCTTTCTTGCTCGGTCTGCTCGCCGCGGCCCTCTACTTCGTGTTGATCCAATGGGTCATCCATCTTGGGGGCTCTACGGTGTATGGCAACATACTCTTCGCGGTCTTCGGGCTCGTGCTCTTTACTGGAGCCAACTATCTGTCCGAGAGGTTCAGATACCGGCGGTACTTGAACAAGCACAAGGGCTCGGACAAGTAGAGCCCGCATCTACTCGGCCGCGGGAGGCTGAAGGACTATGTTGCGGGCCGTAGCTGAAATCCTAAGCGTCAGAGCCAGTGAAGGCTGGTTGGTGGGTGGCAGCGTTCGCGACAGGCTCTTGGGTCACCGGTCACCCGACCTAGATGTCGTGGTGGCAGATGACGCCGCGGAGGTTGCCAGGCAACTGGCGGCGGCCGTTAGCGCTCCTTGGTTCGCGCTCTCCGATCGCTACCCAACCTACAGGGTGTTGGGTCCAGACGGACACGTGGACCTGACCGCGGTGCGGGGCGGCGGCATCTTGGCCGATCTTGCCCAGCGTGACTTCACCATCAATGCCATGGCCGTCCCTTTGGCGGCGGTGAGCGTCGTCGTTGCAGGCGGCGACGTGAGTGTCTACGCTTGCCGAGGGAATGCCGGTCCTGTTGGATCCGTTCGGTGGCGCCGACCATCTGCGCCAGAAGCGTTTGGTGGCAGTATCCGACCGCATATTCGTGGACGACTCGCTGCGTCTCATGCGGGCTGCTCGCTTCTGCCACACTCTGGCGCTGGAGCCCGATGCAGGACTTCTGCGGATGATCAAGGATCAGTCGGCGAACCTGAGCACCACTGCCGCAGAGCGCATCGTGAACGAGATGTGTATCACCCTGGCGGCCGGACGGGCTGCGGCGGCGGCCGGGCTTTGGAGCCGGCTGGGTCTGTTGCAGACTGTGTTGCCGGAGGCGCCGCCGGCGCTCCTGGACTGTCTGGATGAGATGTTGGCCGACACTAGGGACTGGTTCCCGGAGCATGCTGACTTTCTGCGCGAGCGACTGCTGCTACCCGTCGATGGAGCAGTGACCAGGCCGGTGGCGCTCCGGCTCGCCGGACTCATGTGGGGGCTGACCGTCGAGCAGACACAGGCGCTCGGACGTCGGCTGAAGCTATCCGGCGCGCTGGTCTCGCTACTGGTGGCCTCAGCGCGGTCACGGGGGTCCGGTATCGCGGAGATGCTGGCCGACGGAGCGGCTGTCAGCCGGCGGTCTGTGTTGTTCCTGTGGGATGCGGCGCCGTGGGAGCCTGAAGCTGTGATGTTGGGAGCGGCATCCGATGCCGCGAGCGCGCGTGCTGTGGGGGCGGAAAATGGTACAGGCGCCCAGGCGGCCTCACACCACCTGATGGACCTGGCAGTGCGGCGAGCACGCGGTGAACTGGCCCCTCTACCCTTTGACGGCGAGGGACTCATGGAACAACTGGGCCTGGATAGTGGTCCGGCGGTCGGCAGGGCGCTGCGCGAAGCCCGCCTTGCTTGGGAGAGTGGAGAGGCGACCAGTCGAGCCGAGCTACTGGCGGTCGCTCGTCGCGTAGCGTGGTAACATATCGATTCTTCGCAGCTTGATACCTTGCGGGTAGTCACAATGGAGGCACCTTGAAGGACGACATACACCCCAACTACCAGGAATGCAGAGTAACGTGCTCGTGCGGCGAGACGTTCGAGACACGCTCCACACTGCCTGAGATCAAGGTGGAGGTCTGCTCCGCCTGTCACCCGTTCTACACGGGCAAGCAGAAACTGGTCGATACAGCCGGCCGGGTGGAGAGGTTCAACAGGAAGTACCGCCGCCCCGAGCCGACCAAGTAGTCTGCTCTCGGCTGTGCCTGCGGCTCTCCAGGTAACGCTTCTTCAGTTCACGCCCTCACCGGAGAGAGCGGTCGCCTCTGCGGGTCGGCTCTGCTATGCGCCCGTAGGAGCCGCCGAACTCAAGACTGTCATGAGCGACGACGATGTCGCCCGTTTGGTGCGCGGTCTGGTGCGCTCCGGCCATCACAGCGCGTTGGAGCATGCTTGCTTCACCTTCGCGGTGGACGGCATCTCCCGGGCCTGCTCACACCAACTGGTGCGGCACCGGGTGGCTTCATACAGCCAACAGTCACAGCGATACGTGCGCTTCTCGTCTGACGAGGCTTTCGTAATGCCGCCCAAGGTGGCTGCCAGTCCTGAGGCCAGGGAAGTGTTCTTGCAGGCCATGGAGAACGCGCGAAGTGCGTACGACAAGCTGGTCGAGTTGGGACTGGCCGAAGGTCGCAGCAATGAGTCGGTGTGCGAAGACGCACGCTTCGTATTGCCCAACGCCGCCGAGACCAAGATCGTGGTCACCATGAACGCGCGCGAGCTGAGGCACTTCTTCTCGCTCAGGTGTTGTCGCCGGGCTCAGTGGGAGATCAACCGGTTGGCTTGGACCATGCGCGGACTGGCCGATGTCGGTGGCACCGCTGCTCTTCGAGGGCACGGGTCCTGGTTGCATGACGGGTGGATGTCCTGAGGGCAAGATGACCTGCGGCCAGCCTTGGACTGAAGAAGAGGTGCTGGCGATGGACCTGCTCGGGTCCGTATCCGAGTAGGGGAGAGCCTGTGAGTTCAGAGGTGAGTACCGAGGACACCGCAGCGGTGAGCCCAAAGACCGACACTGCCTGTCAGTGGGAGCATGTGTTCGGCGGCCAGGCGGTCATGGAAGGCGTCATGATGAGGGGGCGCCACTCTTGGGGGTTGGCCGTGCGTCGGCCGTCCGGGGGCATAGCCCGCTTCTCGTTTCCGCTGACGCCATTGGGGGATCGCTATCGGTGGTTGAAGTTCCCAGTGCTACGCGGTGTCGTTGCTCTGTTCGAGTCGCTGAGCTTGGGGGTCAAGGCCCTAGGTATAGCTGCCAACGTGGGGCTGGAGGCGACGGATGCTGAGGGCCCTGCAGAGGCAGACGGGGCCCACGGAGATAGACGGGGGCGGCGACAAGCCCGGTCCGTCTTTTGGCTGGAAGGAGCTTGCCGTCACGCTGACCATGGCGATCGCCTTGGCGGTGGGCCTGTTTGTAGTCATCCCCTTGGTCGTGGTCAAGCGGTTCGAGGAGACGTTCCACAACCCCTTCGTCTTCAACCTGGTGGAAGGTGTCATCCGCATAGCCATCTTTCTGATCTACATATTGGCGATATCGCTGATTCCCGATCTGCGCCGCGTCTTTCAGTATCACGGGGCCGAACACAAGGTCATTCATGCCTACGAGGCCTGTGGGCGGCCAGACGCGGAAGCTGCGGTCAAGTACCCTCCTCAGCACCCGCGTTGCGGTACGGGGTTTCTTCTGGTGGTCATGGTCGTCGCTATATTGGTCTTTGCGATAGTGGGCAAGCCCGGCCTCTACTGGCTGGTCGCTCTCGCGTATCGTGGGCATACCGGTGATAATCGGTATCTCGTACGAAGTAGGCTATCAAGTGGCTGGGCAGGCACCCCAACGGGGTCCTTGCCCGGGTGCTCTTGTGGCCGGGACTCCAACTGCAGAGACTGACGACTCGCGAGCCATCGATCGATCAGCTGGAAGTGGCAGCAGCGGCGCTGCAAGAAGTCATGGATAGGGATGAGGCCAGGCAGATGGAGCTCAAGGAGGGGCCGGCCCAGGCATGATAGAGCGGTTGGCGACTGAGATAGAAGAGAAGTATCAGGCTCTTACCGAAGAAATGGCCGACCCGGAGGTCTTGCGCGACCAGTCTCGGTATACAGAGATCTCAAGAGCGCACTCCGACCTGCGGGAGGCGTACGAGTTGGCGGTAGCCTACCGGCAGGCGCGCACTTCTCTGACTGAAGTCGAAGCCATGTTGGATGAAGGCGGACTCGATCCGGAGATGAAGGGGTTTCTGGTCGAGGAGAGGGAGAGCGCGCGCAACAAGGTGGAGGAACTGGAGCAGCAGATACGCGCCACCGTGCTGGAGAAAGACCCTCGCGACGTCAAGAACGCCATAGTCGAGATCCGCGCCGGTGCCGGCGGTGACGAGGCGGCTCTATTCGGCACCGAGGTCCAGAGGATGATCATGCGCTACGCCGAGCGTCTGCGCTTCAAGACCGGGATACTCTCTACCACCGACGCCACTCTGGGTGGCATCAAAGAGGTGATATTCGAGGTCAAGGGTAAGGGCGCGTTCGGGGCACTGAAGTACGAGTCTGGCGTGCACAGAGTCCAGCGGGTCCCGGTGACAGAGTCCACCGGGCGTATCCATACCTCCACGGTGACTGTGGCGGTGCTGCCTGAGGCCGAGGAGGTAGAGGTGCACATCGACCCGAACGATGTGCGTGTGGATGTGTACCGCTCGACCGGACCCGGGGGGCAATCGGTCAACACCACCGACTCGGCAGTACGGCTGACTCACGTGCCCTCGGGCCTAGTCGTCTCGTGTCAGGACGAGAAGTCACAGCTGCAGAACAAGGAGCGGGCATTCCGCATCCTGCGGACTCGTCTGTACGACATCATGCAGGCCGAGCAGGACGCGAAGTTGGCGGCGGAGCGTCGTAGCCAGGTGGGCACGGGAGATCGCGCTCAGAAGATCCGCACCTACAATTTCCCACAGGGCAGGGTGACCGATCACCGGGTCGGCCTTACCTCACATCGGTTGGAGGCCATCCTGCAGGGCGAACTGGACGAGTTCGCCGAAGCTCTGCAGGCTCAGAACCGAGCCCAGCAGCTGGCCGACGCCAGCATCTGACCCGCGCATCCTCGGAGGCTCACACCCATGACAACTCCGACGGAACAATGGACCATAGGCGGATTGCTCCAGACGGTGGGCCCCTACCTACGCGACAAGGGTTCGACCTCGCCCCGGCTTGACGCAGAGCTGCTCCTGGCCGAGACCCTTGGCATAGAGAACATCCAGCTCTATACGCAGTACGATCGGCCACTCTCGGCCGCGGAAGTCGATTCTTATCGGGCGCTCGTGGCTCGCCGCGCAGCCCACGAGCCCGTCGCTTACATACTGGGGCGTGCCCACTTTCGGAAGCTGGTCTTGGCGGTCGCACCTGCTGTGCTGATCCCGCGGCCTGAGACCGAGGAGCTGGTAGAGGCCGCCCTGCGCCTGCTGCTTCTGCGACCTCCGTTCAGCGTGGGTGGCGATTCGCGGAGCAGGGCGTGTGGTGAGTCAAGCGGCTCCGTCTCGAGTCCGCTCGTGGCCGACGTTGGAACGGGCAGCGGGGCCATCGCGCTCAGCCTTGCTCAGGAGGCAGGGTTGCGGGTATTGGCCACAGACACCAGCCGCGAAGCGCTGGCGGTGGCTAAGGCCAACGCTCAGGCGCTCGGTCTGGCGGACTCCGTGGAATTCGTCCGAAGCGACCTGCTTGGCGGTGTTCCCGACAATAGCCTTCACCTGATTGTCAGCAACCCCCCATACGTGACCTCGGGCGAGATGGCGGGATTGGCTCCGGATGTGCGCGACTTCGAGCCCGTGGCCGCTCTTGACGCCGGAGAAGACGGGTTATGCATCATCCGTCGTCTGCTGCCGGAGGCCGCCCGGGCGCTTCGGCGCGGCGGCTCGCTGCTGCTGGAGGTCGGTCACATGCAGGCGGGGCTAGTGGAGTTCTTGGCGAAGGAAGCGGGCTTCGCCATGGTGGGAGTACATAAGGACATGTCTGGCAAGGAGCGCATCGTGGAGGCCACTCTGCCTGGTGCGACGAAGCTGTCGATAGCGACGGTAGACGAGGATCAGAAGGAGGCGCTTCGTCGCGCACTGCAGGCGGGCGGCGTCATCGGCGTCCCGACGGACACGGTATACGGCTTGGCGGCCAGATGGGACTCGGCCGCAGGGGTGCGCGGTCTGTTCGTCGCCAAGGGCCGCGCGGAGGAGCAGATAGTGGCCGCTCTCTTTTGCTCAGTGCCCGAAATCGAGCGGTGCCTTCCTGACCTCGATCCAAGGGCAGCCACGGTGCTGCGGGGGCTGCTTCCAGGACCGTACACTTTCGTCGTGTCGACTACCGTCCCGCGGGCTCCCCTGGTAGGCACCGACGACTCTCTAGGGGTACGGGTACCCGATCACCCTGAGCTTTTGGAGCTTATGGCCTCTTTGGACACTCCGCTTGCGGCCACCAGCGCCAATCTTACGGGTGAGGCGGATGCCGCCACCGCCGATGATGTAGATCCCGCGGTACTGGCGCACTGCTCGGCCGTGTTCGTTCCGCTCCTAGAGGATCTTCTGCCCCCGAACCAGCAAGCGGAGTCGCCTCCACCGTGGTCGATCTGCGCCCTTTGTCAAACGGTGGCACTCCCGCGGTCATCAGAGAAGGAGCGGTGTCTGCCAAAGAGGTTCTGCAGCGTATCTCCGAGCTTGGGGAGTAGCGGTGGGCTCTTCTACAGCACGCCGCTGAGCGGGCGTGGGGTGGGCCCGGAGGGCTCGACGTCATCTGCTATGCTTGACTCAGATTCTGTAGGAGGTCAGTGATGCGGTACGGGTTTGGCTGTGACCACGCCGGGTTCGTTCTCAAAGAGGTGTTGATCAAGGAGTTGGTCGCCGCCGGCCACGAGGTGGTGGACATGGGCACTGACAGTACTGAGCGCACTGACTTCACTATCTATGCCAACAAGGTTGCCCAAGGGGTCAGCGAAGGCACCCTGGACGCGGGCGTGCTGGTGTGCGGGACTGGGCTGGGCATGGCCTTGGCCGCCGGCAAGTACCCGGACGTGCGCGCCGTCTCGCTGAACGACTGTTACTCAGCCAAGATGGCGCGGCAGCACAACGACGCCAACATACTCTGCTTGGGAGGCAGGTTGACCGGCACGGGGCTGGCGGCCGAGCTGTTGCGTACCTGGTTGGCCACAGACTTTCTGGGGGGCAAATATGCTGAGCGTCTGCGGATGATGCACGGCGGATATAGAGGTACATCTAAGTAGTCGGCGCGGCGCAGCCGCCCCGCGAGCGTGCAAGCAGGAGGCCACCAGAAGTGAGCGACGTTTCCCGTAAGACGAGCTATGCCGATCTGTCTTTGGAGCAGGTCGATCCCGCCATCGCCGGATTGATCGAGCAAGAGTTGGGCCGGCAGCAGCGGAACATCGAGCTCATAGCCTCCGAGAACTTCACTTCTGTAGCTGTTATTCAAGCCGTCGGAAGCGTTCTTACTAACAAGTACGCGGAGGGGTACGCAGGGGCGCGCTACTACGGGGGTTGCGAGATCGTGGACGAGGTCGAGACCTTGGCTATCGAGCGGGCCAAAGCGCTCTACGGAGCCGAGCACGCCAATGTCCAGCCGCACTCCGGTTCTACCGCCAACCAGGCCGTGTACTTCACGGCGCTCGAGCCGGGCGATAGGGTCCTCTCCATGAACCTGGCTCACGGGGGACACCTGACCCATGGGTTGTCGGTCAACTTCTCGGGGCGCACCTATCACTTTCACCACTACGGTGTGGATCGGGAGACCGGCCGCATCGATATGGACGAGGTGCGATCGCAGGCGCGCAGGACCAAGCCTAAGCTCATTGTGGCCGGAGCCAGTGCGTACGCCCGCACCATCGATTTCGCCGCCTTCAGAGCTGTGGCCGACGAGGTGGGCGCGCAACTCATGGTGGACATGGCTCACATAGCGGGCCTCGTGGCGGCGGGGGTGCATCCATCGCCGTTTCCGCACAGCCATTGGGTCACCACCACGACGCACAAGACGCTGGGCGGACCCAGGGGTGGCGCGGCTTTCTGCCTGCATAGTGACGCCAAGCGTCTGGACAAGTCGGTCTTTCCGGGACTGCAGGGTGGTCCGTTAGAGCATGTCATTGCGGGCAAGGCAGTGTGCTTCTTGCAGGCAACGACCGAGGACTTCAAGGCCAAGCAGGTGGGCACTGTGCAGAACGCCCAAGTGCTTGCCAAGACGTTGCTCGGGGGCGGCCTGAAGCTGGTCTCGGGGGGTACCGACAATCACCTCATGTTGGTCGACTTCACGGGCACCGAGATGACGGGAGCACGTGCCCAGGAGCTTCTGAGGAGCGTCGGCATCACCGCCAACAAGAACGCTGTGCCGCACGACCAGCGCAAGCCGACGGTGACTTCTGGGCTGAGGTTGGGCACCGCTGCCATGACCACCCGCGGGTTCGGACCCGACGAGATGGACCAGGTGGGGCAGATCATCCTGCGGGCGCTGGGCTCGGAGATCACGGATGCAGACCTGAACAAGCTACTCGAGCAGAGCCGCTCCCTTGCTGCGGCCTTTCCTCTCTACCCGTCCCTGAACGTGTGATGCCTGGTCGGGAGGACAAACCGGCGCTTCCTGTGTGGCCCCCCAGGCCGACCTGGGAAGAGTACTTCATGCAGATCGCCGAGGTCGTCTCTACCCGGTCGACCTGCCTGCGCAGACATGTGGGCGCGGTGTTGGTGAAGAACCGCCAGATCCTGGCCACCGGCTACAACGGCGTGCCACGGGGCATCGCACACTGCGCGGAGCGAGGGTGTCTGCGCGATCAGCTGGGCATCCCCTCCGGCGAACGGCAGGAGCTTTGCCGAGGGCTGCACGCGGAGCAGAACGCGATAATCCAGGCGGCCTATCATGGTGTGGCAGTGGAAGGAGCGGAGATGTTCGTGACTCTGCAACCCTGTGTGACTTGCGCCAAGACTCTGATAAACGCCGGCATATCGGCCGTGCATTTCCTTGGTGTTTACCCCGACGAACTGTCTATGGAGTTGTTCAAGGAAGCCGGTGCCAGTTTGGTTCGCTTTGACCAAGGAGAGTAACTGGCGTGAACACTAGGCGAATATTGCATATCATTTTTTCTTGAAGGTGGCGGAGGGTCGCTCTATAATGCACGGAGTTCACGCATGAGCAAGGACTCTCAGTCAGGGCCCCGGGCTTCGGGGGGCATAGGGTTTGCGCTCGTCGCTCTTGTGGTGCTCTTCACGACTGCAGGGTACTGGCTGGACAGGTGGTTAGGCACCGGGCCATGGCTCATGGTGGCTGGGGTGTTCGTGGGGTTCGGGCTTGGTTTGGCCTACCTGGTGTTTATCCTCATGAGCGGGTCGTCTGGTGATGACACCCCAAATGACGATGCTGGCGAGGATCAAGGTCCGGACCAGCCTCGGTCGTAGCGGACATGCATGCATACGGGAGGACGTTCTGAACACGGCGTTGATATCTGTGGCTGTTGGGGTGGTCTTAGCTGCCGCGTTCGTCACGGCGGGCTTCTGGCTTCAAGTGCTCATCGGCAAGGTATCGTCCACTCTGGCTCCGGCCCTCATGGTGGCTAGTCTGCTGGTCCGGCTCATGGTGCTGGCGGCTGTGGTCATCCCCCTAGCGCTGTATACCGAACTGAACCTCATCGCTTTGCTGGTGGCTTTCGCTGTCATCTTCACGGCGCTGCAGGCCTGGATCATCTCTGTCCAGGTCAAGAAAAGCAACGCGGCGGACGAAGGCCCCAAGGAGTCATAGGTGGCATCCGGCGAGACAACCAGCGACGTCATCCACGCTCTCGAAGAGCTGAACGTCCAGAAGATCGTAGAGATCCCCAAGCTGGGGCCGTTCGACTTCTCCATCACCAACGCTGTGATCTACGTGTGGGTCTCGGCTATCGTCGTCTTCTTGTTCTTCTTCATCGTCAGCCGGCGGAGCCGGATGCGCAACAATCCAGGTCTGCTACAGAGCTTTGCGGAATCTCTGGTGAGTTTTGGCACCGGACATCTGTCCGGTCAGATAGGTGAGAAGGGCAAGAAGTATTACTACATAGTGCTTACTACTTTCGTCTTCATCCTGACCACCAATTTGATCGGCTTGATTCCCAAGCCCCTCCAGATCAAGCCTTACACGCCCACGGCCAACATCAACGTGACCATCGCCATGGCCCTCGTTGTCTTCTTTATGACCCACTATCTGGGCGTCAAGAACCATGGTCCGGGCGGTTACGTCAAGTCGTGGCTGCTTCCACCGGGAGTGCCCAAGGCCTTGGCCGTACCTTTGAATGGCATCTTTTTCGTCGTCCACATCGTGGGCGAGATGTTCCGGCCGGTATCTCTCTCGGTGCGACTCTTTGGCAACACCATCGCCGGTCACTTGGTCATCCTGGTCATGCTCGGACTCATCTTGGAGTTCGCCAAGGCCATTGTCGTAATACCTGCAGCCTTGTTCATCGTCATCATGACCGGCTTCGAGATATTCGTGGCCTTACTGCAGGCGTACATCTTCTCTCTGCTCTCGGTGCTGTACATCGAGGGCGCAATATATGCGGGGCATTAGGCCGTTCCTGGCCTGACCATAGTTAAGGAGGTCACATTGGACGCAGAGACTCTAAAGACACTGGCCGCCGGACTGGGCATCGGCCTTTCCACCATCGGCCCAGGCATCGGCATCGGTCTGCTTACCGGCCGGGCTACCGAAGCTATCGCGCGACAGCCCGAGGCAGCAGGCAAGATCCAGACCGCCATGCTTATCGGCGCGGGCATGACTGAGGCTCTTTCCCTGTACGCGTTTGTCATCTCCATCATCATCCTGTTCGTGGCCTAGCGGCGCAGGAGGTATTGGGGTGTTGACCATCCACCGGATTAGAGAACTGGAATGCTTGCACAAGCGCTAGCGCAGACGACTACGACCTTGGCCGAGGCAGCTGCCCAGGCAGAAGGCGGCATAAAGATCTTCGAGTTAGACTGGGGACTGTTCATCTGGTCCCTGATCACCTTCCTGGTGTTGATGATCGCATTGTGGAAGTTCGCCTATACGCCGCTCATCAATATGGCGAGGGCGAGGCAGGAGTCCATCAGCGAGGCCATCAAGGACGCGGAGCGGCTGCGCACCGACGCCGAGGACTTGCTAGAGAACTACAAGCAGCAGTTGGCAGAGGCAAGGGAAGAAGCTGCTGCCATCCTGGAGAGGGCGCGCAAAGCCGGAGACAACACCAAGGCCGAGTCCTTGGCGCAGGCTCGTACCGAGGCAGAAGCCACGCTGGAGAAAGCGCGTGAGCAGATCGAGCGTGACACCAACCAGGCGCTGCAGAAGATCAGAGAAGAGGTGGCCGACCTCACGTTAGCTGCAACGGCCAAGGTCGCTCGCACCAGCATGTCCGGCGAGGACCAGTTGCGGCTTATCCAGCAGGCGATTGATGAGATCGACCTGAGTAAGGTCAGCGAGAGCTAGACGAGACCATGAGGGCTAAGAGGGACCTGTGAGCGAGAACAAGATCGCGAGAGTGTACGGGACGGCGTTGTACCAGGCCGCGCAGGAAGCGGGCAGGGTTGAGCAGGTGCGCCGTGATCTGGGCGAGTTCGTCCAGGCGATCTCTCTATCGCCCGATCTCAAGAGCCTGCTGGCGGCCAAGGAGATCACCGACCACAAGAAGACCGAAGTGCTGATGGAGCTCACCGAAGGCGGAGACGACCTGATGCGCAATCTCTTGCGGTTGATGGTGGACAAGGGACGCGAGCAGGACATCTCGGGCGTCTACCGGGAGTTCGTGGCTCTGGTCGAAGAAGCACAAGGCCTTGTGCGTGTCGAGGTTGTGTCGGCCGTACCGGTGCCGGCAGATCTGCAACAGGCACTCAAGAAGAAGATCGAGTCCTCTCTCGCCAAGACCGTCGAACTTACCATGACGGTGGACGAGGCGATACTGGGTGGTCTTAGATTGCGCATCGGCGACAGGGTCGCCGATGCCAGTGTGCGCCACCGTCTGGAACAACTACGCGAGATACTGGTCACCCCTACGGCTAGCTTGGAGGGTCTAAGTTGAAGTTGCGTCCTGAGGAGATAACTAGCGTTCTTAAGTCGCGCATCCAGCGCTACGAGGCTGGCGTCGACATCCAGGAAGTGGGTACGGTCGTCCAGGTGGGCGACGGTGTGGCCCGCATCCAGGGGTTGGAGAACGCCGTGGCCTCGGAGATGGTCAAGCTGCCCCACGACGTCAAGGGTCTGGTGCTGAACCTGGAAGAGGACAGTGTCGGAGTCGTGCTGATGGGTGAGGACACTCTGATCAAAGAGGGAGATCAGGTCACACGCACCGGCAGCGTCATCGATGTGCCGGTGGGAGAAGGCATGATAGGCCGTGTGGTGAATCCTCTGGGGCAGCCCTTGGATGACAAGGGCCCCATCGAGGCCACGGAGCGTCGGCCCTGTCGAGTTCAAGGCTCCTGGCGTCATCGGCCGGCAGCCGGTCAAGGAGCCGCTACAAACGGGCATCAAGGCGATCGATTCCATGATCCCCATCGGCCGCGGCCAGCGCGAACTCATCATCGGCGACCGCGGCACGGGCAAGACCGCCATCGCCGTGGACACCATCATCAATCAGAAGGGCCAGAATGTAATCTGCATCTACGTGGCCATCGGTCAGAAGGCTTCCACGGTGGCGGGTCTGGTGGCCAAGCTCGAAGAGCATGGCGCCATGGATTACACCATCGTGGTCATGGCACCGGCCTCGACTTCGGCGCCTATGCGCTACATCGCCCCCTATGCCGGCGCGGCCATGGGCGAGTACTTCACCTACAAGGGGCAACACGCGCTCTGTATATATGACGACCTCAGCAAGCATGCCGACGCTTACCGTCAGATGTCGCTGCTACTCAGGCGCCCGCCGGGTCGCGAAGCCTTCCCGGGCGATATCTTCTACCTGCATAGTCGTCTACTGGAGCGGGCCTGCAAGCTCAGCGACGAGCTAGGTGGAGGTTCTCTGACCGCTCTGCCGGTGATCGAGACCCAAGCGGGCGACGTCTCGGCGTACATCCCCACCAACGTGATCTCTATCACCGATGGCCAGATTTTCCTTGAGGGCGACCTGTTCTACTCAGGCATCAGGCCTGCCATCAACGTGGGCATCTCCGTCTCTCGAGTGGGCGGGAATGCCCAGATCAAGGCCATGAAGAAGGTGGCCGGCTCAATGCGTCTGGACCTCTCGCAGTTCCGTGAACTGGAGGCTTTTGCCAAGTTCGGTTCGGAGCTCGATCAGGAGACCCAGAAGGCCATCGCTCGTGGCGAGCGGCTCGTGGCCACCTTGAATCAGCCGCAATATGCCCCGTGGGCTGTTCAGGAGCAGGTGATGGTCATCTACGCTGCCGCTAAGGGCTATGCGGACGACATCCCGGTGCCGGAAGTATCCCGCTTCAACGCTGACCTGAGGGGCTACCTGGGACAGCAGTATCCGGAGATAGGGGCGGACATCGTCAAGACCAAGGATCTGACTCCGGAGAATGAGGATAAGCTCGCGAAGGCCGTTGCGGCCTTCAAAGAGATGTGGACTGCCGACAAGGGACTCGTCTAGGAGCTCATGGCCTCACAGAGAGACATACGCCGTCGGATCGCCTCGGTCCATAATACTAGGAAGATCACCAAGGCCATGGAGATGGTGGCCGCGGCGCGCCTGCGGCGCGCCCAGATCCGCATCGAGTATCTACGTCCGTACGCCCTCAATATGCTCGAGTTCATCGCCGACCTCGCGCGCCACCTTCAGGTGGACCTGAGCGCTCACTCGCTGCTGAAGGCCCACTCAGAGGTGAAGAAGGTCGCGATCATAGCGCTGACTGCCGACCGGGGCCTTTGCGGGGCGTTCAACTCGAACATCATCCGCAGAGCGCTGGAGTTGGTCGATTCGTACAAGGCCAAGGGAGTGGAGAGCGACTTGGTGGTCGTGGGCCGCAAGGGCGCTAGTACGGTGCGTTTCATGAAGTACGAATTGGACAAGGCCTACCTGGACGTCACCGAGCGCACCGCCTTCCTGGAGGCGCAGGCTCTTACCAACGGGGTGATCAGGCGGTATCAGAACAGTGTGATCGACCGCGTGCATTTGGTCTTCAATCGCTACAAGAGCCCCGTGGAACAGTTCGTGACCGACCAGGTGGTTCTGCCCATCCAAGAGGAGGTCATGGAATCGTACTGCCCGGTCTGCGAGGGCCGTCAATTCGACTATATAGCGGAGCCTTCGGCCGAGGAGATCTTGGCAGAACTGCTCCCTTCTTATGTCGAGATCACGATCTACCGGGCGATACTGGAGGGCATGGCCAGCGAACACGGCGCCCGGATGACGGCTATGCGCGCGGCCTCTGAGGCCGCGGACGAGATGATCGACGATCTGACCCTGGCAATGAACCGGGTGCGACAGGCTTCTATCACCCAGGAGATCCTGGAAGTGGTGGGCGGCGCTGACGCGCTGTCCGGCTAGAGGGCTCACGGGCCGAAAGAAAGGACGAGAGTAGAGGCGATGAATAAAGGCAAGATCGTACAGATCATCGGTCCGGTGCTCGATGTGGAGTTCACCGAGTCGCTCCCGGCCATCTACAACGCCCTGGAGATCGACGCCGAGACCCAGAGACGGCAAGATCCATCTGGTGGCGGAGGTGCAGCAGCACCTGGGTGACAACAAGGTCCGCGCCGTGGCCATGGATTCCACCGACGGCCTGGCTCGCGGCATGGAAGTAGTAGATACGGGCGAGTACATCACGGTCCCGGTGGGTCAGGCCACGTTGGGCCGGCTGTTCAATCTGCTGGGCGAACCCATCGACGAGGGCGAACCCTACCCAAAGACACTGAGCGTTGGCCTATCCATCGGCCGGCGCCGGAGTTTGAAGAGCTCGAACCTACCACTGAGGTCCTGGAGACCGGCATCAAGGTCATCGACCTGCTCGCTCCTTACGTCAAGGGCGGCAAGGTGGGTCTCTTCGGCGGGGCCGGCGTGGGCAAGACCGTCGTCATCCTGGAGCTTATCCACGCCATCGCGACTCATCATGGCGGCATCTCGGTGTTCTCTGGTGTGGGCGAGCGTACCCGCGAGGGCAACGACCTCTATCTGGAGATGACTGAGTCGGGCGTCATCAACAAGACGGCCATGGTCTTCGGCCAGATGAACGAGCCGCCCGGCGCTCGTCTGCGAGTAGGTCTGTCGGCGCTCACCATGGCGGAGTACTTCCGCGACGTGCAGCGCCAAGACGTGCTCCTCTTCATCGACAACATCTTCCGCTTCGTGCAGGCGGGCTCAGAAGTGTCGGCCCTGTTGGGCCGTATGCCCTCCGCCGTGGGCTACCAGCCGACTCTGAGCTCTGAGATGGGCGAGCTGCAGGAGCGCATCACTTCTACGCGGCACGGCTCGGTGACCTCGGTGCAGGCCATCTACGTACCTGCCGACGACCTTACCGACCCTGCTCCGGCGGGCACTTTCGCCCATCTGGACGCAACAACGGTGCTCAGCCGGTCCATCTCTGAGATGGGCATCTACCCGGCTGTGGACCCGTTGGATTCGACCAGTCGGGCGTTGACGCGCGAAGTGGTCGGTGACGAACACTACGAGGTGGCGACCAAGGTGCAGGAGATCCTGCAGCGCTACAAAGACCTGCGCGACATCATCGCTATCCTGGGTATGGACGAACTCTCCGACGAGGACAAGGTGACGGTGCGGCGAGCCCGCCGTATCCAGCAGTTCCTTTCGCAGCCCTTCGCTGTGGCCGAGCAGTTCACAGGCATGGAGGGAAGGTTCGTACCGCTGAAGGAGACGGTGCGCAGCTTCAAGGAGATCATTGAGGGCAAGCACGATCATCTGCCCGAGCAGGCATTCAAGTATCAGGGCAGCATCGACGACGTGATCGCCGCCGCGGCACACATCGGCCGTACTGGTGGCGAGGCGGAGCAAACTGACGAGGCCGGAAAGTCGTGAGCCAAGAGTCCGACCCACTGTTGCACGTACACCTGGTCGCCCCTCGGGGACCGGTATACGAGGGCGACGTGGTGCAGGTGATACTGCCTGCTGTGGCAGGAGAGATGGGCATCCTTACCGGACATGCGCCTTTGGTGGCTCAGCTGACCATCGGTCGCATGCGTGTGCAGCAAACTGACGGCAAGTGGCTCGATTTCGCGGTGGCCGATGGTTTCGCCAAGGTGCAGGAGAACGAGGTGGTCGTGTTGGCCGATTCGGCGCAAGAGGCCTCCCAGATAGACGTAGCCATGGTCACAGAGGCCATGGAGCGCGCCACGCAGCGTCTGGAGATGCATCGCTCTGGGACTGTGCCCGCTGGCGAAGATGTCGATCCGTATCGAGAGCAGTTGGCATTCAAGAGAGCGCAGAATCGACTGAGAGTCGCCGGAAAAATCGAGTAATGACAGCGGGTATACCCATGGAGCGGGAACCTCGTCTGCTTGTGCGTAGCGGCCATCGTTTGTCCGGACAGGTCGCGGTTTCGGGAGCCAAGAACTCAGCTCTCAAGCTGATGGCAGCCTCCCTTCTTGGGTCGGGCAAGACCATCCTGAGGAACGTGCCCGACATAGACGATGTCCACACGATGAGGGAGGTGCTGGAGTACCTCGGTGCTACCGTGGACTTCGCCGACGGCACTCTTACCCTGGACACCTCGGGTGTGCGCTCGCACGTAGCCCCGTATGACCTCGTGCAGCGCATGCGGGCCTCCATCCAGATCATGGGCCCTCTGGTGGCTCGATTCGGTGAAGCCAAGGTGGCCATGCCGGGGGGCTGCAACCTGGGTCCGCGCAAGATCGACATCCATCTCCGGGGCCTCGAGGCCATGGGGGCAGTAGTCCGATCTGACCACGGCTTCGTAGAGGTGGTAGCGCCGAAGCTGCGGGGCATAGACATGTTCCTGGACTACCCGAGCGTGGGAGCTACCGAGAACCTTCTGATGGCGGCTGTCTCTGCCGAGGGCACTACTACGCTGGGCAACGTGGCCAGAGAACCGGAGATAGTCGACCTGTGCAAGTTCCTGATGAGTATGGGTGCCGACATCGAGGGGGCAGGCAGTTCGACTTTGCGCATCAACGGGGTGTCAGAGATGCATCCGGCCGAGCACACGGTGCTCGGCGATCGCATAGAGGCAGGAACGTTCTTGGTGGCGGCGGCCGTCACAGGTGGCGAGGTGGAGGTCACGGGCATCAGGCCGCATGTGCTCGACTTGTTCCTCTCCAAACTCAGGTCGGTAGGGTTGCGGGTGCAGGAAAACACACAGAGCATAAAGGTCAGTGGAGAAATCGGCTCGTTCAAGGCCACCGATGTGGCCACGCTACCCTACCCGGGCTTTCCCACCGATCTGCAGGCTCAGATGATGGTGCTTCTGTCCATAGCTGATGGTGTTTCGGTGGTATCAGAGAATGTGTTCGAGAACCGCTTCGGTTTCGTAGACGAGCTCATCCGCTTGGGTGCAGATATTCGGGTAGACGGCAATCATGCCGTAGTGAGCGGAGGGCGGTCGCTCACTGGAGCCATAGTGCGTTGCCCGGATCTCAGAGCGGGCGCTGCGCTGGTATTGGCCGGACTGGTGGCGGAGGGATGTACCGAGTTGCGAGACATCCAGCACATCGATAGAGGCTACGAGCGCTTCGAGGATAAACTGCGCACCCTGGGAGCCGATGTGGAGAGAGCGACCAGTGCAAAGGGCTCCTGCGGGCAACCCTGACTTTGGCACTCAAAGGTGACCGCGCTAGAATCTGTCACCTATCTGCTCCCGGAGCGTGCGATTGAGCTACACACCCTACAATGTCTATAAGGCAGAGCGGCTGCTGAGGCGCAGGCGTCGCCGGTTGCTGTTCGGGGTCTTGGGCCTTATTGCGGTGATCGGCATCGTCGTAGGAGCGTCATATTTGTGGCTGTATCTGCAATGGCAGAAGACTCAGATAGACGATCCCGGCGTGAGGTCGGCGCTGGAGGCCACTCCCGCCGCGAATCTGTTCCCGGCCCCCGAAGGGACGATGAACATCCTGATTCTGGGAATCGACAATCGCGGATGGGAGGCCATCCGCTCCGACAGCATGATCGTGGTTCACGCTGATCCGGTTAACAACTATCTCTCGCTACTCTCTCTGCCACGTGACCTGCGGGTCGAGATCCCTGGGAGCGGCATAGCCAAACTCAATTCTGCGTACGTCACCGGTGGAGCGGAACTGTCGATCAAGACGGTTGAGGCACTGACCGGAATCGATCTGACTCATTACATGGAGATCGACCTCAACGCCTTCAAGGCGCTGACAGATGCTGTGGGCGGCGTGTACGTGGACGTGGACAAGCACTATCTGCAAACGGATTGGGCCTTCGACATGTGCGACATACTGCCTGGCTATCAGAGGCTTGATGGGGTCAATGGCCTCGATTACGTGCGTTTTCGCAAGGACGACAACATGGACTTTGGGAGGCAGCAGCGGCAGCAGCGGTTCCTGGCGTCTCTCAGGGAGCAGGCCATGGGTTGGGACTTGGGTCTCAAGCTGCCGGGAATCGTGAAGGCCATGACCGACAACATCCACACGACCATCAGCTTTGACGAGATCCAAAGTCTTGCCTACTGGGCAGTGACCAAACTGGGTGGCGGCCAGATCAGGCAACTGACGGTCGTGGGGGACATACAGAACTTCGTGGAGGGTGGGCAGAACGTCTCCTACGTCGTGGCGGATCCGGACGTGCTCGATCAGAAGATCTCTGACTTCGCCAACGCCCCATCGGTGGGCAGCCCGGATACTGTCTCATCGGAGCCGAGTGGTTCGGCCACCGACGCGACGGCTGCCGCGATGCCGGCCTCGGTCGATTCGTCTCAGTTCGTCACAAATCCGTTGTCCATCCCCGACGCATTAGAGTGGCGGCAGATCGCCGGTGAGATGCCCTTCCAGGTCATGGCTCCTGGATACTTGCCGCAGGACTACTACTATCACGAGCGCAATCCGCAATCGGGGCCGGGCTACGACATCGACACGGGCGGGGGCACTGCCAAGGGTCTCAAGGTCGTCTACCAGTTGCGTAGGGACGGAACGCCCAAGCCCCAGTACCTGGGCATCATGGAGACGACGTGGCTCGATGCGCCGGCGGCAGCTCCAGGCCGGCAACTGTCGTACAACGGCATCACCTACACGGTGGTCGGAACCTACGATCAGACCGAACGTGTCTGGTGGGTGAAGGATGGTGTTCTGTACTGGGTGTCGAATACCATCTTGCACTATCTGGATTCCGATGAACTCATAAAGGTGGCAGCGTCGATGATGACTATCGATAGCGGAACGGCGCAGTGAGCGCCAGACCCTACAAGGTGCACTCGGTCAAGGGTCGCAAGGGATACAAGTGGCTCTGGATCACCTTGGGCTCGCTGGCCGGTCTGATACTCATCGTGGGAGGCGTAGCTCTCGGCTACTACCTCTGGTTGGACGCGAAGGTCTCGGCTGCCAATGACCGTGTGTCCGAAGAGGTCTATCAGGCTCTGGCTGACGATCCGACCACGAGTAGCGTTCAGACCACGGTGACGACTGACACAGCACCAGATGCGATGAACATCCTGCTTCTGGGCTCGGACACCCGCTCAGACACCATCGACGGCTCGCGCTCAGACACCATCATCCTGTTGCATGTCGACCCTGCGAACAACTACATGAGTACGCTCTCGCTTCCCCGAGATCTTCGAGTGGAAGTGGAAGGTCATGGCACACGCAAGCTCAACTGGGCCTACGCGAACGGCGGAGCGGCGCTCACCATCAAGACCGTCCAACAGATAACGGGCGTGGATATCGACCATGTACTGCAGGTGGACTTCGCGGCTTTCACCCAGATGACGGACAAGCTGGGCGGAGTCTATGTCGAAGTCGACAAGCGGTATTACTACAATGGCGGGGACTACGAGAAGATCGATCTAGAGCCTGGCTATCGCCTGCTGAGCGGTGTCGACGCCCTGGACTTCGTGCGCTTTCGGCACGATATGAACGCGGATTTCGGTCGCATGGAGAGGCAACAGCGCTTCCTGAGCGCGTTGAGGCAGCAGGCGATGGGCTGGGACCTAGGCTTCAAGCTGCCGGGGCTCGTCGGCACGTTTTTTGACAACGTGACCACCGATATCACCACCAACCAGTTCCTCAAGCTCGCCATGTGGGGCGTCAAGCTTGATGGCAGCCGTATCAGGCAGTTGGCGATACGCGGTATCAACAAGTTGAGCGGCGGCGTGACCTTCGTGTTCTGGGAGCAGGAGGACATGGAATCCGCGGTCAATGCTCTGCTCACTCCGCCCGGGGGCGAGTACGCGAGTACGGATGGGTCCAGCTCGACGACGCCGTCTGTGACTTCTACT
The DNA here is from genome assembly GCA_963814365.1 of uncultured Actinomycetes bacterium. Taxonomy (GTDB): domain Bacteria; phylum Actinomycetota; class Thermoleophilia; order RBG-16-64-13; family RBG-16-64-13; genus RBG-16-64-13. The sequence goes on from CAWFCL010000004.1 coordinate 235,908, forward strand.
ACCATGAAGGCACCGACGCTGCCCGAGGGGGCTACTCCTGACAGCATCCCGAACTCCTCGTACTGGAAGGCCGTGGCGAGACTGGCTTCGTTCCCGATAGAAGCTCCCGCTTATGTCCCCAAGGACTATCGCATGGCCACTCGCAGCAAGACCTACGCTTACCTATACGACATCAAGGTCGGAGACAGCGAGATGCCCGTAGTCGTGATGCTCTACCGCCACACCGGTTCGGGAGGTTCTGGGGAGGTCAAGGTCCAAGAGGAGTATATGAACGTGACCGCCACCACGTGGCTGGAAGCGCCAGCAGCCAGCCCTGGTGCGCAGGTGCGATACAACGGCACCATCTTCACGATAGTCGGTACCGCCGACGAGGTGGAGCGTGTGTGGTGGAAGAGGAACGGGGTTCTCTACTGGGTCTCGAACACCCTCACACGCGTGGCAAGCGATGCTGACCTCTTGGCCATGGCCCAGTCGATGATACCTATCCCCATCCAATGAGGGCTGTAGCTGGTGCAGAAGCCCTACAGTAGGTACGCGGGCAACCGGCACTCGGGTCGCAGACGCGCGCGCATCCTGTTGTGGTCGGTACTGGGCATCGTCGTGGTCGTGGTGGCTGTCGCTGCCGGCTACTACTTCTGGCTGGATGCCAAGGTGTCTGCGGCCAATGACCGCGTGCCAGAGGATGTAATGCAGGCCTTGGCCGAGGACCCCGATACCACGCTGACGCTGGTGAGTACCACCTTGGATATGGGTCCCACCACGACCGCCGAACCGGCTCCCGAATCGCCAGACGCAATGAACATACTGCTGGTCGGTTCCGACCGCAGATCAGCATCATCGAGTTCGTATGGCCGCTCCGACACCATAATGTTGGTGCATATCGATCCCTCCAACGACTACCTATCGACCCTATCTTTTCCACGTGATCTGAGGGTAGATGTCAAGGGATACGGCAAGCAGAAGCTGAACGCGGCTTATGCCTATGGCGGCCCGGCCTTGTCTATCAGGACCATACAGTCGCTGACCGGAGTCGATATCGACCACTACCTGGAAGTGGATTTTGAGGCTTTTCGCGACATGACCGACGAGCTGGGTGGAGTCTACGTCGAAGTAGACCGGCGCTACTACTACAACGGTGGTGCGTACGAAAAGATCGATCTGCAGCCCGGCTACCGTCTGTTGGATGGTGCAGACGCACTTGACTACGTGCGCTTTCGGCACGACGGAAACTTGGATTTCGGCCGCATGGAGCGTCAGCAGAGGTTCATCAACGGGCTGCGGCAGCAGGCCATGGGCTGGGACCTAGGACTCAAGCTGCCGGGTCTAATAGGCGCGTTTTTTGACAACGTGGCCACCGATATTGGCACCAACGACTTCATCAAGCTCGCCTGGTGGGGCATCAGGCTAGACGGTGGACACATAAGGCAAGTGACGCTCAGAGGCTCGACTCAGACCATCAGCGGGGCATCATACGTGATCACCTCCAGCGACAAGATATCGGCGGCAGTCAACAGCTTCCTCTCAGTGCCCTCGCCCCAGCAGGCGGCGAGTCCGGCCGGAGACGACAGCGAAACATCGCCCTCATCAGATTCGCCGCTACTGGGGTTGGGGGTCGATGTATATAACTCGACAGCACCATCGGGCTCGGCCGGGGCGTTGGCGGACTGGTTGCGCACCAAGGGTGCGCGAGTGGTCTTCGTGGGGAACGCGACCCAGAAGCTTGCCGCCACGCAGGTGTGGTACCCCTCGGGGGCCTCTGCCGAAGCGCAGAAGTTGGCCTCGCTGCTGGGGACCTCTCAGACTAGCGAGTCGGCCACGGTAGCCAGGGTGACGGCTGTTTTGGGGAGCGACTTCGACCTCCCGGAGGGTGCCGTCAACCCCAGCGCCATACCGGACTCGGCGGTGTGGAAGGGGGTTGCCAAGAAGGTCACGTTCGCAGTACAGGCACCCGCCTACGTCCCCAGAAACTACACGATCTCCACACGTTCTCCCAGCAACGCCACGATATACAAGATCCAAGTGGGCGGAGGGAGCCAGCCCGCGCTGGTGATGTTGTACAAGCTCAAGGGCGTCGACCAGTACCTGAACATCACCGAGACCACCTGGCTTGACGCACCGTTGGCCAGTTCGGGCAAGCAGGTGACTCGCAACGGCATCGTGTATACCGTGGTCTACGTCGCCGACAAAGTTGAACGGGTTTGGTGGAAGAGCGATGGAGTCCTCTATTGGGTCTCGAACACCCTTTCGCGTTTGGCGAGTGAAGAGGAGCTTCTGTCCGTGGCGAAGTCTATGGTGCCGGTGTCGGCTCAGTAGCCCGGCTCGTGCGAGAGCCTGAGTCCGAACTGGTCCACGCATCGGCACAGGGCGGTATCATAGTAGACAGGCCATCGCAGTGGCGATGGCGACGTTGGTAGTACAGAAGAGGAGATGGGCAGTGGTCGACCATGATGTGAAGGATACGGGTCTAGCAGCAGCGGGGGCCCTGAGGGTAGAGTGGGCTGAGAAGGAGATGCCGGTACTGGCCAGCATCCGGGAGCGTTTTGAGAAAGAGAAGCCTCTCAAGGGCGTGCGTATTGCGGCGTGTCTGCACGTCACCAGCGAGACCGCGAGTCTTATGCGCACTCTCAAGGCCGGTGGCGCCGAGTTGGCTCTCTGCGCCTCGAACCCCCTATCCACTCAGGACGAGGTAGCGGCTGCGCTTGTGGTGGAATACGGTGTCTCGACCTACGCCATCAAGGGCGAAGATCGTGACACCTACTACTCGCATATCCAGAAGGCCATCGACTTCCGCCCGCAGATCACCATGGACGACGGCGCGGACGTAGTGGGCCTCTTGCACGGTGAGCGTTCTGACGTGGTCGACGGTGTCATCGGAGGCACCGAGGAAACCACCACCGGGGTCATACGGCTCAAGTCGATGGAGCAGGACGGCGTCCTGAGGTACCCCATCGTCGCGGTCAATGAGGCCATGACTAAGCACATGTTCGACAACCGCTATGGCACCGGCCAGTCAACCATGGACGGCATCATCCGCGCCACCAACCGTCTGATTGCGGGCAAGACGGTGGTGATTGCTGGCTATGGCTGGTGCGGACGCGGTGTAGCTATGCGGGCCAAGGGCCATGGTGCCAACGTGGTAGTGCTGGAAGTGGACCCGCTCCGGGCCCTGGAGGCCATCATGGACGGGTACCGAGTCATGCCGATGGCTGAGGTCGCACCTGTGGGCGACATATTCGTAACGGCTACCGGTGATATCCACGTGATCCGCAAGGAGCACTTCGAGGTGATGAAGGACGGAGCCATCATCGCCAACACGGGACACTTTAACGTAGAGATAGACATCCCCGCTTTGGAGAAACTCGCCAAGGAACAGCGCAAGGTGCGCGAGTTCGTCCAGGAGTACACGTTGGCTGACGGTCGCAACCTCTACCTGTTGGGTGAGGGTAGGCTGATCAACCTGGCGGCCGCGGAGGGTCACCCCTCAAGCGTCATGGACATGAGTTTCGCCAATCAGGCGCTGGCAGCTGAATACATGGTCAAGAACGCTGAGACTCTGGAGAAGCGCGTCTACGACGTCCCCTGCGAGATAGATCAAGAGATAGCTAGGCTCAAGCTTGACTCGCTGGGCGGCGGAATCGACAAGCTCACCCCCGAGCAGGAGGAGTACCTGGCAAGCTGGCAAATGGGGACGTGAGCGCATTGGGCGAGGCACGTGGGCCGGCACTTAGCGGCAGCGTCCGGGGGGGCGGCCCTATCAGAACGGTGGAGTGGCAAGAGGGCAAGGTGGAGCTCATCGATCAGCGCCGTCTGCCGCTCGAGGAGACCTATCTGTGCTGCCGGACCTGGCAAGATGTGGCCGCTGCTATCCGTGACATGGCGGTGCGCGGCGCGCCGGCTATCGGGGTGACGGCAGCCATGGGCATGGCGCTGGCAGCGCGGGCGGCCCTGCGCGATAGCGCCGGGGACCCCGCGCGCTACAAGGCCGCGCTCCAAGTTGCTACCAAGGGACTAGGGGATACTCGCCCCACTGCTTATAACCTGTTCTGGGCGCTGGCGGAGATGCAGAAGGTCTGGAGCGTCGTCGATTCGTCTCCAGAGGACGTGACCGCGAAGATGGAAGTTCGGGCGCTGGAACTCCACGCAGACGACGTGGCAAGGTGCCGGGCCATCGGCGATCATGGCGCGTCTCTCATCCAGGGTGAGCGGCCTGCCATCCTTACGCACTGTAACGCCGGGGCCTTGGCCACTGCGGGTTACGGAACAGCGTTAGGAGTCATCAGGTCGGTGCATGCGCGTTGTCCCCGGGTGCACGTGTTGGTGGACGAGACCCGGCCGCTCTTGCAGGGCGCGCGGCTGACCGCGTGGGAGCTCACCCGAGAGGGGATATCTATGGAGTTGATCACGGACAACATGGCCGGTTCTATGATGAAGGCGGGTCTGGTGACGCACGTGGTGGTGGGGGCTGATCGCATCACCGCCAACGGCGACGTGGCCAACAAGATAGGCACCTACAGCGTGTCGGTGTTGGCGAAGGAGCACGGCATACCTTTCTATGTAGCAGCGCCCCTTTCCACCCACGACCCCGGTCTGGAGCACGGCGGCCTTATACCTATCGAGGAGCGCGCCGCGGATGAAGTAACAGGATATGCCGAGGTCAGGTGGGCGCCACCGGGTGTGCGGGTGCGCAACCCAGCTTTCGATGTGACGCCGGCCGCCAACGTGACTGCGATAGTGACCGAGCGTGGAGTCGCTCTTGCGCCCTATGCGGAGAGTCTTAAGCGATTGGAGGCAGAATGAGGGCAATGATCATGGCAGCCGGCATAGGCACGCGGCTGCGTCCTGTCACCGACCTGCTGCCAAAGCCGATGGCGCCCATCGTCAATCGTCCCGCCTTGTATCACATCTTGAGGCTGCTGAAACGTCACGGCATCAGTGAGGTGGTGATAAACCTGCACCACCTGCCAGAGCTCATCAAGGCATACGTCGGCGACGGCAGTCTGCTGGACATGGATGTCACATATTCGTTCGAGCGCGAACTCCTGGGCACAGCCGGTGGGGTCAAGAACAATGAGGACTTTCTGGGCGGCGAGACCTTCTTGGTGATGAGCGGCGACGCGCTCACCGATGCCGATCTCACTGGACTGGTGGCCGCGCATCGCAGTAACGGCTCCATCGCCACGATTGCGGTGAAAGAAGTGGCTGACCCCAGTCTGTTCGGAGTAGTGGTCGCCGACGATGAGGGTAGGGTGGTCGGCTTCCAAGAGAAGCCCACAGTGCAGGAGGCACGCTCGCGCCTATGCAACTGCGGGATGTACGTCTTTGAACCGGAGGTACTCTCGTTGATCCCTAAGGGGCAGTTCGATGACTTCGGCAAGCGTGTCTTCCCCGACCTACTGAAGCAGGGCGTGTCCTTCTATGCCCATACGATCGACGAGTACTGGAGCGATGTGGGCAACCTGAAGGAGTACGTCCGCGGAAACGGTGACGCCTTGGCGGGCCGAGTGACGGTCGAGATACCTGGGACCGAGGTCCGGCCGGGAATATGGGTCGAAGACGGCACCGAACTCCCCGCATCTCTGCGCCTCGAACCACCTGTGTTGATAGGCCGAAAGTGTCAATTGGGCGAGGAAGTAGTCATAGAAGGCCCAGCTGTCATAGGCGATGGCAGCACTCTGGAGAGAGCGTCACACGTCGCTCGGACTCTGCTACTGCCTGGGTCGCTCGTACCGTCTGGTGGCCTGATAGTGGACGGGGTGGTGGGACATTTACCGGTCGACCAGAGCAACTGACGGTATCGGCTGAATCAGAGGGGTGGGCCGCTTGCAGCCGCAATCTCGGTCCGCGTGTTCGAGGGGAGCGGCAGAGCGGATCAGGGCCGCGATCTGGGAGCCTCTGCTGTCCGTTCTCTTTCCTCCGCGGTGCGTGGGGTGCGGCGATTTTGAGACCCATCTTTGCCAAGCATGCAGGGAGAGTATGATCCAATCTGGCACGGACTCCTGTCCGCGCTGCGGCGAACCCGGTCCTCAGGCGTTGGCAGGTGGCCGGTGTAGGTGGTGCATGGGCAAGGAACTCCAATACGCGGGTGCAGAGGGAGCTTTCCGGCACGAGGGCGTTACCAAAGACTTGGTCTCCCGTTTCAAGCTTGGTGGACAGCCTGTGCTTGGGCGGCTGATGGGGGAGTTGGCGAGGCCGGCCTTCGACTTCTTGGTAGATGCGGTCGGCGACCGAGAGCGGATCGTGGTCACCTGGGTGCCGTGTCACGCGTCCAGCCGACGTGAGCGTGGCTACAACCAGGCCGAGGTTCTCTCGCGGTGGCTGGTGTCTGGTGTGCCGCCGCTCACGCGGGTCGCTCTCGCTCGCAAGCAGAGGGCAACCAGGAACCAGAAGACTCTGGGCAGGGCAGGGAGACAGCAGAATCTCAGAGGGGTCTTTGAGTTGGAGGCGGCGGCTGTCTCGCAGATAGCAGCATCGACCGAGGCTATTATCTTGGTGGACGACGTCTTTACCACCGGTGCCACGGCCCGAGAAGTGTCAGCGGTGCTGAGAAAGGGAACCGGGTTACCAGTGTACGTTTTCACCTTCTCGAGGGTGACGGCGGGTAACTCGGAAAGACACGACTGAAGGGGGTATCATTTGGGACTCTCTCCAGCGATCGGGCCGGCGCAAATGGGCCCTCTCAGCGTGTTGCTGGGAGGCTGTCATACGAGTCAAGGAGCGGTGGCGGCGTGAACCTCATGGTCAAGGGCAGGAACCTCGTTCTGACGGATGCCATAAGCGGCTACGCCGAGGAGAAGATCGGCAAGCTCGGCAAGTACCTTGCGAACGGCACCCGGTGCGAAGTCGAGATGTGGACTGAGAAGAATCCCAGTATCTCCGACAGTCAGGTGGTGGAGGTGACCATCTTCACCAAGGGGCCGGTGATCAGGGCGAGAGAGGCCTCGCCCGACATATACGCGTCGATAGACCTAGTGTTCGAGAAACTGGAACGCCAGGTCAAGAAGTATAGGAGCAAGGTCGTATCGCACACCAAGGGAGGACAGAAGGAAGCGCTGGTCTCCGAAGGGTTCATGTCGTCCGAGGATGAAGAGCCTGAGTCCGAGGTCGACGCGTCAACGCCGCTCATCGTCAAGACCAAGCACTTCATGGTCAAACCCATGACGCCAGAAGAAGCCTGTCTTCAGCTGGAACTTGTCGGGCACGACTTCTACGTCTTCAAGAGCTCTGAGACCAACGAGACCGCAGTCGTCTACCGTCGGCGCGACGGCAACTACGGCCTCATAGAAGCCCAACGATAGATGGCCGGCGTATTCGATAAGGTTCTTCGCATCGGCGAAGGCAAGAAGCTAAAGGTCCTGCAGCAGCATGTAGTCAGGGTCGCGGCGCTCGAAGACTCAGTCACGCCTCTGTCCGACGAGGCACTTGGTGGCAAGACGGCGGAGTTCAGAAAGCGTCTGACCGAGGGCGAGACCCTGGATGACTTGTTGCCGGAGGCCTTCGCCGTAGCGCGCGAGGCGGCTCGGCGCGCGACGGGCATGCGTCCGTTCGATGTGCAGGTCATGGGAGCGGTCGCCCTGCACCAAGGCTCTATCGCCGAGATGAAGACCGGCGAGGGCAAGACCCTGGTGGCCACCATGCCGGTATACCTGAACGCGCTGGCCGGACGCGGCGTCCACGTGGTCACAGTCAACGACTACCTGGCTTCCCGCGACGCCGCCTGGATGGCGCCGGTGTACGAGGCTTTGGGTCTGACGGTCGCCGCCCTGCAGAACAACATGGAACCGGCCGCTCGAGCAGAAGCCTACAAGGCCGACATCACGTACGGTACCAATACTGAGTTCGGCTTCGACTATCTTCGCGACAACATGGTGCTCCGCCTGGAGCAACAGGTCCAGAGAGGTCACTTCTTCTGCATCGTGGACGAGGTCGACTCCATCCTCATCGACGAGGCTCGGACCCCTCTCATCATCTCAGGTCCAGGTGAGCGGGCAGCGAAGACCTACTATGATTTCGCTCGCATCGCCCATCGGCTCAAGCCCGGTGAGGACGAGGACTACGAGATCGACGAGAAGAAGCGCACCGTGGCCATCACCGAGAAGGGTCTGGCCAAGGTGGAGCAGGAGCTTGGTATCGAGAACATCTACGAAGACCTCTCCGGACAGTTGGTCAACCATCTGATGCAGGCTCTTCGCGCGGCAGGGCTCTACAGGCGCGACGTCGACTACCTGGTGCAGGATGGCGAAGTCAAGATCATCGACGAGTTCACGGGCCGTGTCCTGGATGGACGCCGCTACTCCGAGGGACTGCATCAGGCTATCGAGGCCCGAGAAGGCGTCCGCATCAAAGAAGAAAATCAGACCCTAGCCACCATCACTCTGCAGAACTACTTCAGACTGTACGACAAGATCGCGGGTATGACGGGTACAGCGGCCACAGAGGCCGACGAGTTCCGCGAGATATACAAGATGGAAGTGTTGGAGATACCCACGAATGCTCCCATGGTCCGCATTGACCACAACGACCAGATATACAAGACCGAGAAGGCCAAGTTCAAGGCTGCGGCGGAGCTGATCGCGGACTGCCACCAGCGTCAGCAGCCTATCCTGGTGGGCACCATCTCGGTGGAGAAGTCCGAACGGCTGTCGGATATCCTCAAGCGGCGCGGTGTCCCTCACGAAGTGTTGAATGCGAAGAACCATGCTAGAGAAGCATCCATCATCGCCGAAGCGGGGCAGCTGGGTGCGGTCACTATCGCTACCAACATGGCCGGCCGTGGTACCGACATCAAGCTCGGGCCGGGGGTGGTGGACAAGGGCGGACTGTATGTTCTGGGCACCGAGCGGCACGAGGCGCGCCGTGTTGACAATCAGCTCCGCGGCCGGTCGGGTAGGCAGGGTGACCCGGGAGCCAGTCTCTTTGTGATCTCGACCGGCGACGATCTCATGCGCATCTTCGGCGGAGATCGCATCCAGCGGATGATGGAGCGCCTTCGCCTGGACGAGGACGTACCAATCGAGCATGGTCTCATCTCTCGCTCGGTCGAGGGCGCGCAGAAGAAGGTGGAAGACCAGAATTTCCAGATACGAAAGCGCGTTCTGGAGTACGACGACGTGATGAACCTGCAGCGTGAGGTCATCTACGGCCAACGCCAGCGCATCTTAGGGGGTGAAGACTTGCGCGAAGACGTGCTCGACATCATCGAACGCAGTCTTCGTAGCGAGGTGGCCACGTTCGTCGCGGGGTCCAGGTTCGCCGAGGATTGGGATCTGGAAGAGATGCTGACGGCGCTGAAGGGCTACTACCCGACCACGCTCACCAAGGAGAGCATACTCGCCGACCCCGATATGGACGCGGACGAACTAGCCGATCTGGTGGTCGAGGACGCGATCAAGGCCTACGAAGCCAAGGAGAAGAGATTCGGCGCTGCCACACTGCGCGATCTGGAGCGTTGGGTGCTTCTGCGCACGCTGGACTCCAAGTGGCGCGACCACCTCTACGAGATGGACTACCTACGCGAGGGCATCGGGCTTCGCGCCTTGGCACAGATGGATCCCCTCGTCGCCTACAAGAACGAGGGCTACGACATGTTCCAGCAGATGATGGAGTCCATTCAGTCAGACTTCGTGCGCTACCTGTACCACCTGGAGATGGTGGAGAAAGACCAGCAACAGCCGGACGGCAGTCGCCGTGGGCTTGCCTATTCGGGCGGGGGCGATTCGAGCTTGGCGCAGAACTTCGCCGCGACGGGCGCTGCCGCGGCCCGCGACGGCCGCATAGCGGACAGTTCTGGAGAAGCGTATGACGCGGCTCAGCAGGCGACGCGCACGGTGGTCGCTCCGCGCCATGTCACCAAGGTCGGTCGCAACGAGCTTTGTCCCTGTGGTAGCGGCAAGAAGTACAAGAACTGTTGCGGCGCCTAGTCGGCCTGTATACTACGCCGCCATGACCGAGAAGACCGAGAAGCAGACCCCGTCCCTTGCCGAATATCGCGATACCTTGACTGCCTTGCGTGGCAAGTTCGCTTGGGCAAGGGACTATCTTTGACCCCTCTAAGCTGAAGGGCGGCATCGCTTCGCTCGAAGAGCAGATGCGTGCGCCCGATTTCTGGGACGACCAGAACCAGGCTCAAATCGTGAGCACTCGCTACAGTCGTCTCAAGAGTCGTCTGGAACACTTCGATCACCTGGCTTCAGAGATGGCCGACCTAGAGGCCGCCTTGGAGATGGCGATCGAGGAGGGCGACGGCGAAGCGGTGCCGGCGGAACTGGAAGAGGAACTCGAGCGTCTTTCCAGAGAAGCGAGTCGTGATCTGGAAAGGCTCGAGGAACAGAGTCTCTTCACCGGGGAATTCGATGCGGGTGACGCTATCGTCAGCATCCATCCCGGTGCAGGTGGCACAGAGAGCCAGGATTGGGCAGAGATGCTCCTGCGGATGTATTTGCGCTGGGCTCAGGCACGAGGCTTCAAGGTGGAGATGAACGAAGCCAGCGAGGGAGACGAAGCCGGCATCAAGAGCGCGACCTTCACAGTTCACGGAGAGAACGCGTACGGGTTGCTCTCCACGGAGAGGGGTGTGCATCGGTCTGGTGCGCATGTCCCCGTTCGACTCGGCGGCCCGCAGACATACTTCGTTTGCTTCGGTCGACGTGACTCCCCTCATCGACGGTGAGGTGGAGTTGGATATTGACGAGAAGGATCTTAGAGTGGAGACCTATCGCTCCTCAGGGGCGGGAGGTCAGCACGTCAACAAGACCGACTCCGCGGTACGCATCACTCATGTACCCACTAAGACCGTCGTTCAGTGTCAGAACGAACGCTCCCAGATACAGAACCGCGAGACGGCGATGCGTATGTTGCGCGGCAAGCTACTGCTCCTGGAGCACGAGAAGCGGGAACAGGAGTTGGCTCGGGAGAAGGGCGAACAGAAGGACATCGCCTGGGGGAGTCAGATCAGGTCGTATGTGCTGGCGCCCTATACGATGGCCAAGGACCATCGCACCAATTTCGAGAAGGGTAATGTCGAGGCCGTTCTTGACGGCGCCATTGACGAGTTCATCCGCGAGTACGTCTGGCAGAGGTCCACGGGAAGGCCGAGCGCACAACCGGCTTGATGGCCTGGGGACGACGGACGCTTTCTTCGTCAGGTTGCGGGAGGTATTTCGCATATCCCGCGGAATTATCGTTAGAGACAGCAGGAATGGAGGTCGTACGTAGGCCGTGATCAGATTTGAGGATGTAACCAAGATATATCAGCCGACGACCGTCGGTCTGGAGAAGGTGAGCCTGCACATCGAGAAAGGGGAGTTCGTCTTTCTTGTGGGCCCCTCTGGCTCGGGCAAGTCCACCTTCATACGGCTGCTGATTCGCGAACTCGAACCCGACAAGGGCAGAGTCAGCGTAGGCGGTCGCGACCTGTCCAGTCTCAGGCGGTGGAAGGTGCCTTACCTGCGGCGCAACATCGGGTGCGTGTTCCAGGACTTCAAGCTTCTGCCAAACAAGACCGCCTTTGACAACGTGTTGTACGCGCTGGTCGTCACAGGTGGAGCCAGTGCAGCGGCCAAGAAGAAGGCCACCGAGATGCTCTCTCTGGTGGGTCTGGCCAACAAGGCCAAGAACTACCCCAACCAGCTCTCTGGCGGCGAACAGCAACGCGTCTCGATTGCTCGGGCTTTCGTGAACCATCCCCCGCTGCTCATAGCGGATGAGCCTACGGGGAACCTCGACCCAGAGACCTCCCTGGGCATCATGCAGTTGCTGTATCGCATCAACAAGACCGGTACGACCGTGGTCATGGCTACTCACGACCGGGAGATGGTGGACCGCATGCGCCGTCGAGTCATCCAACTCGAAGGTGGCAAGGTGATCCGCGATCAGAAACGGGGCGGCTATGGGGAAGCTTAGTTTCTTCTTCAAAGAGGCCTTTGGGTCTCTACGACGCAACTACTTCATGACCATCGCTGCACTGGTGACGGTCTTTCTCTCGATAATGGTGCTCGGCGTAGTACTTGTGTTCGTCTTCACTACCAACGACATGCTCGGAGATGTTGAGGACAAGGTGCAGATCAACGTCTTCTTCCAGCGGGATCCCGACCCTGCCCCGGACGCCATGACCACCATGCAGGCCACGATAGCGGGATGGCCTGAGGTGGAGGAGGTCACATTCGTAGGCAAGGACGAGGCCTTTGACATCATGAAGGAGAAGCTCGCGGACAATCCCAAGCTGTTGGATGATCTTCCGCGCAACCCCTTTCCCAACAAGTTGGTGGTCGCTCTGGTCGATCCGACCTTGGTTGACTCCATATCCGCCCGCATCGAGGCCCTGGACACCGACCGAGAGATACTCGACGAGGTCAGATACGAGGCGGAGACTGCCGACAAGCTCTTTCGGATGACCGCGCAGGTGCGCAATATCCTGGTGGGCTTCATCGTGCTGCTGGGCATCGTGTCGATCCTGCTCATCTCCAACACGATCCGACTCTCGATCTTCGCGCGTAAGCGTGAAGTCGAGATCATGAAGCTGGTGGGCGCGACCAACTGGTTTATCCGGTGGCCCTTCATAATAGAAGGCGTAACGGTGGGGCTCGTGGGTGCAGCGGGAGCCGCAGCTACCGTACTACTGGTGAATGAGTACGGGGTCGGCAAACTGAGAGAGCTGATGCCGTTTATGAGTCCTTCGGCGGACGCCGTTCCCGCGACACTGGTCGGCCTTGTTCTGCTGGGCGTGGGGGTTGTGATCGGCGCTGTCGGTTCGGGACTTGGGCTTCGACGGCTTCTGAAGGTCTAGCACTCGCGATTCAAAGCGTCAGGAGGCCGCCGCGGTGTCGCACTCCTTAGTAGCAGGCGGAAGCTGTCGCACGGGGCGAAGGCCTTGGCGGTCGGTCTTTGTGCGGTTGTCTTGGTCCTCACGCTGGTGGCGGCCTTGGCGCCAACACCGGCCGAGGCTGCCGCGAAGACCAGTCTTGACCAGCAGCTCAAAGAACTACGTGCTGATCTGGCCAACGTCCGTGCCAACCTCGTGAAGGCCGAGGCGGCTCGCAAGACGGCACTTGGCGATCTTGCGGCGCTGGATCAGAGCCTGGACTACGCTCAGAAGGCTTACGACTCAGCTCATGGCGCTTACTCAGAGGCGGCGACCCGCTTGGCCGAACTCCAGGCCGAGTTGGCGCAGCTGATGGAGCAACTGCGCAGCAATCAGCTGGAGCTGAGCGAAGCCCAGACAGACCTAGCCAGACAGCAAGAGGCACTCTGCGACCGCATGGTGAATCTCTACAAGTCGGGTGGGGCAGTGGGCTACTTGGCCGCACTCGTGGGTGATGAGACCGAATCGCTGGTGGAGGTGGTCGAGCGTTTCAGGCTGCTGGCCACGATAGCCGACGAGGACGCCCGGCTGTTGGACCGCATCAAGGGGCTGAAGGAGCAGATCGTCGATCAGAGGCGCACTCTGCAACTGGAGCGAACACGAGTAGCGTCCCTGGAGGCAGACCAAGCAGCTGTCACCAGTGAGCTGCAGGCTGCCGACCGCGAGTGCAAGGCCGCGCTCAGTGAGCTGGAGGCTACACGGGCCGCCAAGAAGGCTGCGTTGGCGTCCATCGAGAAGAACCAGAAGATGTGGGCGCAGCAGGAAGACCAGATCTTGGCGGATTCCGACAGGGTGGAGGCACTGCTGAAGAAGGTCAAGTCGCCGACTCCTCCCAAGGCCGGCAAGGGCGTACTGTCGTGGCCTGTGCCTGGTCCTGTCACCTCCGGTTATGGTTACCGCATCCACCCCATATTCAAAGTGCGAAAGCTGCACACGGGGATAGACCTGTCGGCCGCTACCGGCGACCCCATCAAGTCTGCCGCAGCGGGTACGGTGATCTATCGCGGGCTGGCGTGGCGGATACGGAAAATGTACCATCATCGACCACGGTGGGGGTCTCGCGACCCTCTACGCACATCAGTCTTCGATCTTGGTATCGGTGGGCCAGGTGGTCAAGAGGGGGGTCGTGATTGGCAAGGTGGGGAGTACCGGGTATTCTACTGGTCCGCATCTGCACTTCGAAGTTCGGGTGAATGGATCGCCGGTCGACCCCATGAAGTACCTTTGATGTATGTCTAGCAGCGTAAGGACAGCCCTTCTCGCGGCCGTTTCCGTGGTGGTGGCGGTCGTCCTGGTCTTCGTCGGCATCCTGCTCGGGGCTGCTGTGCCCGAGTTGGATTCCGCAGCACAGCGAGTGCTTGGCAAGGATGCAAGCAGTGAGAGCGCACAGGATAACTCATCCAGTCTCGCAGACTTCGACCTCCAGAGCGAGATACTCAGTAAGCTGCAGTCCACCTACTACGAGTCGGTGGACTCTGATGAGCTGTTGGTGAGCGCAATAGACGGCATGCTTGCCGGTCTGGACGATCCGTACACCGTCTACTACGACCCCAGTGAATACGCTGATCTGATCGAAGAGACCTCCGGCTCATACAGCGGAGTGGGCATGGTACTCATGATGGACGGTCGTCTTGCCACCGTGGTGTCGGTCTTTGAGGGCTCACCCGCCGCGGCGGCGGACATACAGTCCGGCGACATCATCCTATCTGTTGCAGGAACCAGCACTGCGGGGCGCACTCTAGATGAAGTAGTCGCGGACATAAGGGGCGAGGATGGTACCCAGGTCCTGCTCGAGCTGTACCGGCCTGTTCCGCCAAGCACTACTACCAGCACTACTCTGAGCTCGAGCGGAGGTGGCGAGGACGGCGAGACCACCTCGGGCGCCGCGGAGAGCCTCACCATCGACTTGACGGGATTGCCGGCCGGCGGTACGGACCAGCAGTACACGCTGACGCGGCGTTCGATCGCGATCCCGACCACCAAGACCACCATACTGCAGGACGGGGATAAGAAGGTGGCCCACATCGTGCTCTACACCTTCAACAACATGAACGCTTCTGAGGAACTCCGGGCTGCGGTCGAGTCGGCGGTCGACAGCGAGCACGTGGATGCTGTAGTCCTGGATATGCGGGGCAACGGGGGCGGGCTACTGGACGAAGCTGTCAAGGTAGCGGGGATATTCATCAAGAGTGGAGTGATAGTCAGCACGGAGGGTCTGCACTCGCAAGAGGAAGAGCTTCGAGCCAGCGGCAACGCCGTGACCGATCTGCCTCTTTATGTTCTCGTTGACAGGTACAGCGCCAGCGCTTCTGAGATAGTGGCCGGCGCTCTGCAAGACTACTCGCGCGCCGTACTGGTGGGCGAGACCACATTCGGCAAGGGCTTGGTGCAGAGCATCGAGCCTCTCTCCAACGGAGGTGCGGTCAAGGTGACCACCGCCGTCTACCTCACACCCAAGGGACGCAACATCCACAAGACCGGCATCGCCCCTGATGTCGTAGCACCAGACGATCCTGCCACCAAAGAGATAGACGAGACTCTGGAGAAGACTCTGGATCTCATTCTCGCGGGTAGGTAGGGAGTCCGGCGTGTCCGGCTTTCGGCCCCGTTTCTTCGTAGACGCGGACCACTGCGAAGCTCGTCTGGGTGGCGCTCCGGCGGCCGGAGACGAGCTGGCTCTCTGCACAAGCGACTCTCATCACGCATTGCACGTACTGCGTCTGCGGACCGGGGATGAGTGCGAAGTGGCTGTCGGGGCCGCCGTTTACGCGGCCTCGCTTAGCAGTGAGGCTGAGCCGGCTACGGTGGTGCTCGGGGACCGGTTGACAGGTGGTGCGGCAGGCGCGGCGTACCGCCTGCGCGTCGGGTTGGTCCAAGCCCTTACCCGTCCTGCCCTCGTGGACGACATCCTGGAGAAAGGCACTGAGGTGGGGGCGAGCTTCTTCGTCTTGGTGCCAGCAGCCGGATCGAAGCGACTTCCCGAGCCCGCGAGGTCTACCCGGACCGAGCGCTGGCGGCGGATCGTGGTCGAGGCCGCCAAGCAGAGCAAGCAATCGGCGGTTCCCAGTGTGGACATGTCCGCTTCGGTGGCTGCAGCACTGGACCGGCTGAGCGAAGATGGGGTGCTCTCTCTGGCGCTGGAGCCGTCGGCGCCCGCCTCACTGCATGAGATCTTGCAAAGGGACACAAGCACACCAGTAGCTCTGTGGACGGGCCCCGAGAGTGGCTGGTCTGAAGCCGAACTGGGGGAGTTCGCCAGAGCCGGTATCAGGACCGCGCGGCTGGGACAAAGCATCCTGCGCGCGGAGACCGCCGGTCCGGTGGCGGTGGCTATCGCGCGTCTTGCCCTAGATGATTGGTAGTATAATCAGCCGCCATGGACGACTGCATATTCTGTAGGATCGCGAGCGGAGAGATCACCAGCGACGTCGTTCTACAAGACGCTGATTTCGTCGGGTTCCGCGACCTGGATCCAAAGGCTCTGGAGCACATACTTGTTGTTCCTCGCGAGCATGTGGCATCTCTAAACGATTTGGCTGAGCGTGACGACGGCATAGGCGACGCACTGCTCAAGTTCATCGTCGCCGTGGCCGAGCGCGTCAGCATCAAGGATACGGGCTACAGAGTGATTACCAACGTCGGTCCCGACGGAGGGCAGGAGATACAGCACCTGCACTTTCACGTACTGGGCGGCGAGAACCTAGGGGGCCTGAGATGAGCATACTCAAAGGGCTGCAAGAGTCGGTGAAGGCGGCCCTGAAGGCGGGTGACAAGGAACGCGTGTCGGCCCTCAGGATGGTCGTGAACGAACTGCAGAAAGAAGAGAAGCAGACACGCGCGGAACTGGGCGAAGAGGCTGAGCTGGCGGTGCTGCGACGCGAACTCAAACGTCGCGAGGAGTCGGTGGAGGCCTTCAAGGCTGGAGGCCGGGACGATTTGGCGGTCCGTGAAGAGCTGGCCATATCCATCATCACGGATCTTCTGCCCCAGCAGATGGGCGAAGCCGAGCTATCCACGCTGATCGATCGTGTGATATCCGAAAGCGGTGCTGTTTCAGTCCGTGAGATGGGCAAAGTCATGGCGACGGTCATGGCCGAGGGCGGTGTTCGAGTTGACGGCAAGCTCGCCTCACGCCTGGTCAAGGAGCGTCTCTCCTGAGCAAAGCTGCGACCAAGCAGATCGACCTCGACAACCAGACGGCCGCTCTCCTAGTGGGCGAGAACGACGTGCATCTGCGCACCCTCGAAGGACTTCTGGATTGTGGCATCGGCCTTCGTGGCAACATACTGACGCTGGATGGCACCCCTGTCGAAGTGCAGAGGGGTGAGTCTTTGGTGAGCGAGTTGTTGACGCTGTTGCGTTCGGGCCAGGTTCTAGATGACTCCACTCTCCGACTGGCCGCCTCGTTGAGCGCGGGCGCAGGCGAAGGTATGCACACGCTGGACAGTATCGTGGGAGACGTCATCCTGGAGCACAGAGGTCGCCGCATTCGGCCAAAGACGGTCAATCAGAAGTCTTACGTCGACGCCATCCGCACCAACACCATCACGTTCGGTATCGGGCCGGCGGGGACAGGCAAGACCTACTTGGCCATGGCCATGGCCACCAAAGCACTGCTGTCCGGAGAAGTGGCTCGAGTGATCCTCACGCGTCCGGCCGTAGAAGCTGGCGAGAGGCTGGGTTTCTTGCCGGGTGGCTTGATGGAGAAGGTCGACCCCTACCTGCGCCCCCTCTTTGATGCCTTGTACGACATGATGGACACCGATCGTCTCACTGAGCATTTGGCTCGGGGGACCATCGAGGTCGCGCCGCTGGCCTATATGCGAGGGCGCACGCTCAACGACTCTCTGATCATTCTTGACGAAGCGCAGAACACCAGTCCCGAACAGATGAAGATGTTTCTGACCCGGTTGGGATTCGGAGCGAAGATGATCGTGACCGGCGATGTCACTCAGATCGACCTGGCCAGGGGGGCGCGCTCGGGTCTTGTGAACGTGCGTGACGTGCTGGCGAGTATCCCCGACATCGTCTTTGTCTATTTCGACAGTCAAGACGTGGTCAGGCACAAGTTGGTGCAGGAGATCGTTTCGGCGTACAAGGACCATGCGGAGCGGAGCGAAGTCGCGCACAAGGCGACGTCTCGCGGGCAGGCGGGTGCGCGCCGCAGTACCGCGGGCAGGTCGGCCACGGAGAGTTAGCGATGCCTGAGCTTCTGGACAAGCATAGAGAGAGTTCGCACTGGCGGGAGCGATTGGCTGAGTTCAGCGAGTCGTTGGAGAAGCGAGACCGCAGACGCTTCGAGCTGTTTCTGATGGCTTGTCTTGTCATCGGCCTAACCGCCCTGCTTTCGTCTGCCTACATTCCTGCGCTGCACGGGTTCGCGGAGGGCGAGGCCGCTCCGCGGTCTATCGAGGCCGATAGCACTGTCACCGTGGAGGACCTCGCCGCGACCGAGGAGCTTAGGGCGGAGGTGGCCAAGAGGGTGCCGCCGGTCTACGAGACCGACCCGCAGGCCCAGACGAGGGCTCTTGGAGCCCTGGATGAGTTCATGTTGGAGGCCGAACTCCAGAGGCAGCAAGTCTTGGCGGGGAGCGACCTTGACGTGGCCGGGGAAGCGCTCACGACGGGGGCGCTGAGGACCGAGGTGGTGTCGCCCGCCACCGTCCAGTACTTGCTGACCGCCGATTCCGTCTCGTTCGAGTCGGTCTGGTCCCAAGGTCTGATCGTGCTGAACAGTGTCTACGACCTGATACCCATATACGAGGACCGACTGGACGATGCGGAGAGCGAAGCGCGGGCTATCGTCGACGGTTTGAGTGAACTGACAGACGCTCCCGGCGCACTGGTTCTAGCAGTGTTCGAGGTTGCTGCGTCCTGTCTCGAACCCGGCGAGATCATCGATCAGCAGAAGTGGGAAGCAGCGCGTCAGGAGCGGATGGATCAGGTCGCTCCTGTAGCTGTGACGGTCGAGAAGGGAAAGACGGTAGTCCAAGAGGGAGAGTTGGTCACCGCCCAGGACATGCTGGTCCTCAGGGCTCTGGGGTTGACCGCGACGCGCTACGGATGGAAGGTCTGGCTGGGAATCTTTCTTATTACCTTGCTTGAAGCGGTGGTGTTCTCACGGTTACTGTACCGCTTTCACAAGGGTACGAAGGAAGTGACCAACAACATGCTCCTGGCCCTTGTGATCCTGCTGTTGGGCGGGACAGTGATCGCGAGGTTGCTGATAATCCAACCCTTGTCCGCGTACCTTATCCCCGTTGCCGCGATGGGTATGGTGGTGTCGGTGATACTCAACGCCAGGAGCGCCCTGCTGTTGGTGACTCTGGCCTCTGTCAACGTTGGACTGCTCACCGACCTGAGTATGCGCTACACGATAGCCGCATTCTTGGTGGGCGCACTGTCGCTGTACCTGGTCTCGAAAGTGACCAAGCGAGCTGCGTTGCTTGCTACGGCTCTGGCCAGCATGTTCATCGCGGCGCTCACCATCTTCGCCCTTGAGATCTTCGCCGAGGCCTCTGTGGTGGACGCCCTGCGGAGCAGTCTTTGGGGTCTTGGCAACGGATTCCTGACAGGGGTCCTGACCATACTCCTGCTGCTTCTACTGGAGAGTGTACTGAACGTGACTACTCCGCTGCGGTTGCTTGAGCTGGCCGACCCGGCGCATCCGTTGCTGAAGAAACTGCTGCAGCTGGCTCCCGGCACCTACAATCACAGCATCATGATGGGCACCCTGGCCGAGGCCGCGGCAGAGGCCGTCCGTGCGAATCCGAATCTTGCCCGTGTGGGTGCCTACTACCACGACATCGGCAAGACGGCCCGGCCCGAGTACTTCATCGAGAATCAGATATACGTGGGCAATCCCCATGACCATCTGAACCCCCATCTCTCCAAGGTGGCGATCGCCGCTCATGTCCGAGACGGCGAGCGGATGGGCCGCATGTACGGTCTTCCTAGGCCGGTGGTGGACATAATCAAGCAACACCACGGCACATCGCTGATGGCCTTCTTCTACAACAAGGCCAAGGAGAACGCGAAGGAGGCCGTCTCCGAGGAGAGCTTCAGGTACGAAGGGGAGAAGCCGCAATCGAAAGAGGCGGCGATCATCATGCTGGCCGACGGGGTGGAGGCAGCCGTGACGAGCCATCGAACGGCCCACGCGTCGCAAGATCCAAGGGGTGATAAGGGAGATAATCAAACAGCGGGTCCAGGACGGCCAACTGGACGAGTCGGAACTCACCCAAGGCGACCTGCACCACATCGCTGACGCTTTCGACATGAGTCTGGTCGGACTGCTGGGCCATCGTATCCAATATCCGGGATATGCCACGGAAACGTCTGACACGGACCCGGCACGCCAACACCACGGGCAGAAGACGACCAGGGACGACCGCGCGCCAGAGGGCGGCAAGTGAGCGTGAGGGTGGAAGTAATGCTGCCAGCCGGCGAGAGGAGGGTCCGCCGGCCGGCGCGGACTTGGCGAAGCGCGTGATGGCCTCCGAAGGAGTGGACGGGTCGGTGGCACTGGCTTTTGTGGATGAGGCCGAGATGGCAGGACTCAACGAGCGCTTTCGCGGAGCATCCGGGCCCACAGACGTGCTCAGCTTCAACCAGGCGGACGACGACAGCGAGTGGCCCGACCCGACCGGACGTAGCGCGAACGACAGGGGAGAGGTGGTGGTGTGTCCCTCAGTCGTGGCGCGATACGCCATGGAGGATGGTGGGGACCCGGGGACGCAGCTGGGCTGGACCATATTGCATGGGATGCTCCATCTGCTGGGCTACGACCACGAGAAAGACGATGGTGAGATGCGTGAGCGTGAGCGATTGCTTCTGCGGGAACTCGATCCTCAGGTCAGGGCCGTCTCAAGAGCTTTCAGGGGGTAGGCTGATTTGACTCCTGAACGCAAGCGACCGTCGATGCTGCAGAGCTTCAACCATGCCTTCCAGGGCCTTGTTTACGCGGTGCGACATCAGCGGAACATGCGCATCCACCTGGTCATCGCGGCTGGGGTCATGGTCGGCGCCATCTTGGTGGATCTTTCCAGGTTGGAGCTGCTTGCCGTCCTTCTGTCTGTGGTCTTTGTGCTGGTGGCCGAGCTTCTGAACAGCGCCTTGGAGATGGCGGTGGACATGCTCACCGACAAGTACGATCCCAGGGCCAAGGCTGCCAAGGATCTCGCGGCCGGAGCAGTATTGGTGGCGGCAATAAACGCTCTCGTGGTGGCGTATCTGGTGCTTGCCGACCGTCTCACCAGCCCCACGCTGAGACTGGCCAACAAGATAAGGGAGTCTCCGCCTCACCTTACGGCCATAGTCTTCGCAGTGGTGATGGTCGCGGTGATCGCTCTCAAGGCTATCCGCAGGAAGGGCACCCCCTTGTCCGGGGGTCTTCCTTCCGGTCACGCGGCTCTGGCGTTTGCCGGCTGGACGGTTATCACCTTCTTGGTAGGAAAGACGAGCCAAGGTCTACTTGCGAGCATCATAGCCTTGATCATGGCCTTTCTGGTGGCTCAGAGCCGAGTGGAGACCGGTGTGCATTCGGTCTTGGAGGTGGCCCTAGGAGCCATTCTGGGCACGGTTGTGACTACCTTGATCTTCCAGCTCTGGTTCTAGCAAGGAGGTAGGTCGCGTGGATGAGGATCGTCTATCGCCAGATCTCGGGCGCCTGATAGACCAAGCCAAAGCAGTGGCACGAGCTCTGGGCATTGAGTCTCCGCTCGTGGAGGGCGTAGCCCTACTCAGTGACGAGGGCAACATATACGGGGGCGCGGTGGAGGGTCCGACCGCACCTCTCTCGGCGGCGCACCTAGCTCTGGAGAGGGCTCAGAAGAAGGGGGATTCGGAGATATTGGCGGCGGCAGTGGCCGCTCCATACGATCCGGCGGATACGGTGGCTCCCAGTGTGGCGGCATACGAGAGGCTCGTAGGCCTCGACCCCGACTTGCCTCTGGTGGTGAAGCAGCATGGGCGCTGGGTGATGCTGGCGGCAAGCAAGGTCACTCCCGCCTCTTGACCGGAGCGATGTCCGAACCCGACCGAGCCGTGCAGCGGTTCACTGTCCGGCGGGTCACGCGCCCAGACGCTCGACTGCTAAGCGCGTTGCAGGCGCTTGAATCAGAAGCGTTTGGGCATTTGGGACTGCGGGCCTACGACCTGGCCGTGGTGGCCGAGGCGGGTATGCTGCTTGTGGGCTCAGTCGGGGACGAGATAGTTGGGGGGTGCCAGTTGCTCCGCATGCTGGACGAACCAGGAGCGTTCTTTGTAGTGGGCTTCTACGTGCGCCCCGGATGGCGGGGCCGTGGATTGGGCGAGACTCTGCTGCAGGCGGTCATCGAAGAAGCGCGGGTCGCGGGAGCGGAAAGTCTATTGCTGACAGTGGCTGCCGACAACTCACGCGCTTTAAGCGTGTACGAAAAAGCTGGGTTCGGTATAGAGGAGTTTGTACGAGATCTATACGGTGATGGTGAGCACAGACACTTGCTCCGCAGGCGCTTTGGACAGGGGGACTTGCACGGCAGTGTATGATAGATGTTCTAGAAGGAGGTCCAAAAAACGATGAGGGTCGAAGAACTAGCTAAGACCATAGACAGCACCATGCTCGAGCCGACGAGTACGACGACGGCGGTGGAGGGTCTGTGTCGCGACGCGATCTCGTATCACTTCGCGTCTGTTTGCGTTCTTCCCTACTGCGTGCCGGTCGCCCGCCAGCTTCTGCAGGGCTACGATGTCAAGGTGGGTACGGTGGTCTCGTATCCCATGGGCGCTGACTCACAACGTACCAAGATCACCGGGGCCGAGCAGGCGGTAGCTCTGGGAGCGGACGAGATAGACGTAATCCTGAACGTGCCTGCCATGCTGTCCGGGGATTTCCGCTACGTGCGCGACGAATTGCGCGGAGTGGTCCGCACTGTGCGAATGACCAGCGTGAACACGGGGCGCGGGTTGGTGTTGGTGAAGGCGAATGTCGAGGCGTACTACTTGGACGAGAAGCTCAAGCGTCTGGTGTGCAAGATAGTCGAGGACTCCGGCGCTGACTTCATCAAGACTTCCACCGGCTTCGCTCCTGGAGGGGCCACTGCCAAAGATGTGGAGTTGTTCCGCGACCTACTACCCGAGAGTGTGGGTGTGGACGCGTCCGGGGGTATCAAGACTGCCGAGGACGCCGAGGTCATGATCAACGCCGGCGCAGCGCGCATCGGCACCTCCCATGCGGTGGACGTAGTCAAGGAGTTCTCCTCCGACAAGGATTGACAGCCGGGAGCGGCCGGCGGAGACAGGCGGCGAGACGGTCATGGGCTCCCACTTCTTTACCACCGAGGCTTTGGTCATCGGCTCCATGCGCTATGGCGAGGCAGACCGTATCATCAGCATGTATACGCGCGACCGGGGGCGGATCAGCGCTATCGCCAAGGGTATCCGGCGGCTGAAATCCAAGACCGGAGGTCGACTTGAGCCCTTCAGTCTCGTTAGGGCTAGCTTTCACAGTGGGCGGGGTTCCTTGTACACAGTCGCGGGGGTCGATACCCTGCGGACCTTCCAGGGAGTCCGCGACCAGCTGTTTCGCATGGACGAGGGAGCGCGCCTGCTGTCTGCGGTCCGCCGCCTGTTCCCTGGTGAGGAGGCGAGCGTGCCGGCCTTCAACCTGCTGGTGCGCGGCACTGCGCAGCTTGCCGAAGCGTCAGATCAGGCCTCTGCTTCGACCATAGTGCTGGCGACGCGGCTCAAATTGCTTGTGGTGTTGGGTTACGCACCCGAGATGAGCCGCTGTGCAGGCTGTGGGGCGGCGGGGCCGTTCTGTGGCTTTTCACCGGCTCTAGGTGGCGTGTTGTGTGAGTCTTGTTGGGCTGGGGACGGCGCTGCCGGGGCAGAGACATCTGGCGCCCCCTGCTTCGGGCTAAGCGCGGGGGCCGTGGCGACGCTGCAGGTGTTGGTAGATAAACCTCTAGTAGAGCTTGAGAGTATTGATATCGACGGACGAGCCGCCGCCGAGGTGGAACACGTGCTTACGCAGACGCTCGCCTACCATGGGCACTGACGCGATAGAATGGTGCAGGCAGGTCGCGGGCGGTGCGACCTGCCGTTCTGGAAGTGCGTGAGGCCTTGCGTAAGGCCTCAATAGCTATGTATGGGGGTGTTACATGAGTGGTGGTGGCGCTGGGATGGCTTTTCTCTGGATCATCTACATCGCGGTCGCGGTGTTCATGATCGTGTCGATGTGGCGGGTATTTGAGAAGGCTGGTCAGCCGGGCTGGGCTGCCATCATCCCGATATACAACATCGTCGTGATGCTGAGGATCGCCAAGAGACCTGAGTGGTGGGTGCTGCTGTACTTCATCCCGCTGGTAAATATCGTGGTAGGCATCATCACCTATGTGGGAATAGCCGAGAGTTTTGGCAAAGATGGCGGGTTCGCCGTGGGGATGATCTTTCTGCCGTTCATCTTCTTCCCCATACTCGCCTTCGGCGAAGCTAAGTATCAGGGTTGACGCTTACGAGAACGGCATCTTGCGTTCGTAGTTGGGCGCCTCTTTGGTGATGGTCACGTCGTGCGGATGGCTCTCCACTAGGCCTGCTGAACTGACCCGAACAAACTTCGCCCTCTTGTGCAGCTCCAGGATGTTGGCTGAGCCCGTGTAGCCCATGCCCGCTCGAAGACCGCCGATGAGCTGGTAGACCACGTCCGAGATGGGGCCCTTGTGCGGCACCATGCCTTCGATACCCTCAGGCACCATCTTCTTCTGGTCTTCTTGAAAGTAGCGGTCGGCGGAGTAGCCTGCGCTCATAGCCCCCACAGAGCCCATGGCTCGGTAGGCTTTATAGCTTCGCCCCTCCCACAGGATGCGTTCGCCAGGACTCTCGGTGGTGCCAGCGAAGACCGAGCCGATCATCACGCCGTTCGCGCCGGCGGCGAGAGCCTTGACTATGTCACCTGAGTAGCGGATGCCCCCGTCGGCAACGATGGGGATACCGTGCTTGTAGGCCTCAGCGGCACAGGCAGATATCGCGGTCACTTGGGGCACGCCGCAGCCCGTGACTACGCGCGTGGTGCAGATAGAGCCTGGGCCGATACCCACCTTGACACAGTTGACCCCTCGCTCGATCAGGGCCTTGGTGCCCTCGGCTGTGGCCACGTTGCCGGCCATCAATTGGATGTCTGGGAACTTCTCGCGGACGGCCAGGATGGTGTCGAGCACTCCGCGAGAGTGGCCGTGGGCCGTGTCGATACAGATGAGGTCGGCCTGCGCCTCGACTAAGGCCTGTACACGCTCGTCGGTATCCTTGGATACTCCCACCGCGGCTCCGACGCGAAGGCGACCCATGTCGTCTTTGCACGCATTGGGAAACTCGATGATCTTCATGATGTCTTTGATGGTGATGAGCCCGCGCAGCTTGTAGTCGTCGTCCACCACCAGGAGTTTCTCGATCTTGTGATGTTTGAACTGATCTCTGGCCTGGTCGAGCGTTGTGCCAACGGGGACGGTGACCAAGTTCTTGGAGGTCATGAGGTCTTTCACCGATTTGGTGGGGTCGGTCTCGAAGCGGGTGTCGCGGTTGGTGACGATGCCGGCCAACTTGCCGTCGGGATGGACGATAGGCACGCCGCTGATGCGGTACTCCTTCATCAGGGATTCGGCGTCGCCGAGGGTGGCTGTGGGAGGTAGGGTGATTGGGTCGACTATCATGCCGGCCTCACTCCGCTTCACCTTGCGCGCCATCTCCGCCTGGCGATCGATCGGCTGGTTCTTGTGGATGATCGTGAGGCCGCCCTCGCGGGCCAGCGCTATGGCCAGCTCTGTCTCGGACACGGTGTCCATGGCTGACGATACGAGGGGGATGTTGAGCGTGATCTTGCTGGTGAGCTGGGTCCGTACGTCGGTCTCTTTGGGAAGGACCCCGGATTCAGCCGGGACCAGGAGGATGTCGTCGAAACTTAGCCCTTCGCCGGAGAGCTTGCGGTCCCACTCGATCACTGTCGACCTCCTTTTCGTTTGATTCTAGCGAAAAGGACGGCTGCTTGCATGGCGATGTTCCTGGGGAGGGGACACAAGCGCCAGCGTTGGACCTAAGACCTGCCCAAGGGTGGGGTGCGTAGCCGTAGAGTGGACGAGGTCGCTGGCCACTCGCCTCAGACGCTGGTCCCGTCCTCCAGGGCCGCTATAGTAGTGGAGTCCAGCGGAGCAGGGTGGGAGGCACATGAGGTTCATCCATACAGCGGACTGGCATCTGGGGCGCCTGTTTCACAGCGTTCATCTGACCGACGATCAGCGCTACGCGTTGCAGGGCCTGGTGCGCGTGGCCAAAGAGCGTGCGGTCGACGCTGTGGTGGTGGCGGGTGACATCTTTGACCGAGCGGTACCTCCGACGAAAGCTGTCGACCTGCTCGATGAGACCGTGGCCACGCTGGCGCTGGAGCTCAATATCCCCACCATCATCATTGCCGGCAACCACGATAGCCCCGCCAGGTTGGAGTACTTCAGTGGCCTGGCTCGTCGTGCCGGTGCATATGTGGTGGGGCGGGTGGGGAAAGGTGTGCGTCCGGTAGAGGTGACTGGAGCCGACGGCACCGACGTGCGCTTCTGGCCACTTGCCTACACCGATCCGGAGACCGCGCGGCACGAACTGGGCCTAGACGACCTGCACTCTCACGAGGCGGCGATACGCGCACAACTGGAGCTCTTGGGTGCCGGGGGCTTCGGGTGCTGCGGGGGTGCTGGGGGCGTGCGCGAGGTATTGGTGGCCCACGCGTTCGTCGCCGGCAGCAAGGAAAGTGAATCAGAACGACCACTTACGGTCGGAGGATCGGGCGCGGTCAGCGCCTCACTGTTCGACGAGTTCGACTACGTAGCGTTGGGCCATCTCCATCAGCCGCAGTCGCTGAGCGCCACCGTGCGCTACTCGGGGTCGTTGTTGAAGTACTCGTTCAGTGAGGCGGCGCATAGCAAGTCGGTCACCTTGGTGGATCTCGGCGCAAAGGGAACTCCGGTCATCGAGGAGGTCCAATTGCCTGTGCGTCGCGACGTCCGCCAACTGCGTGGGGAGTTGGAGGAGATCTTGGCAGATACCGATCAGGCTTACGTCGAGGTGATACTAACGGATGCAGAGCCCGTGCTCAGTCCACTTGACCGTCTGCGGAAGGTGTTTCCCAACATCCTCTCGGTGCGGAGGGAGGAGATCGCAGTCGCGGTCGAGGGTCCTGGGGTGGCAAGCGCTGGATTGGCTTCGAAGAGTGTCCCCGAGTTGTTCGCGGAGTTCTTTGAGGACGTCAGGGGCGTGCCCCTTAGCGCGCCACAGCAGATGGAGTTGGCGTCGGCCGCGGATGACTTAGAGCGCGCCCAACGCGAGGTTAAGTCGCCATGAGGCCTGTACGGTTGGAGATGCAGGCCTTTGGTCCCTATCGCGGTCGGGAGTCGGTGGACTTTGCCGAACTGGGACCGAATAGAGTGTTCTTGATCCATGGCGACACAGGGGCGGGCAAGACCACCATCCTGGATGCCGTCGTCTTCGCGCTCTATGGGAGCACCAGCGGAGGTGAGCGCAGCGCCGACCAGATGCGGTCCGACTTGGCCCCGGGTCGATCTACCCACGGAAGTCGTGTTCGATTTCTCGCTGGGCGCAAAACGCTACCGCATCAAGCGCAGGCCGGCGCAAGAGGTCGCGGCGGTGCGAGGATCGGGGATGGTCACCAAGCCGGCTGAGGCTGCACTGTGGGACCGCACCGGTCTCGGGTCGGATGGGGGAGAGGGCAAGCCCCTTGGGACCAAGATCCGTGAAGTCGACGCGCAAGTCAAGGAGCTGTTGGGCTTCTCGTGCGAACAGTTTCGACAGGTCGTCGTGCTCCCCCAGGGGCGCTTTCGGGAACTGCTGTCCTCGGGTTCGGACAAACGAGAGGAGATCCTGAGGCAGCTGTTTCGCACCGAACGGTTCAGGGAGTTGGAGGTGGTCTTGTCCGATCGGGCCAGATCGGTGCGACGGCAGATGGATGAGCTGGAGAGGGACCGCAAGGCGCAGTTGGGTCTGGTGGAAGCCGAAGACGACGAGGCTTTGACTGTGTTGACCGAGGCCGCGGAGACGGAAGTGCGATCGGCAGCGGCAGTCGCGGAAGACCGGGCAAGAGAGGACGCGTTCGCGGATGAGACGTTCAAGCTGGCCGCCGCGGCGGCAGCGGCGCATCAGGCGGTTGCGGATGCGCGAATGGAGTGCACGGAGCTTGCGACTCGCGAACCCGAGATGAAGGTGGAGAAGGACCGGCTCGAGAAGGCACGACGGGCTGAGAAGGTGTCGCCTGTGGCACACGGGGCAGCCGAGGCCACCGGTCTACGCGGACAGGCAGAGGCCGAGGCGGGTGAGGCTCAGAGGCTGCTGGCCGAAGCGCGTCAGGTGGAAGAAGAGGCCGGCAAATTCCTCGCCAGGGAGAAAGAACGGCAAGAGGAAAGGAAGAAGGCCGCGGAACGTGTCCGGGAGCTTGAAGGGCTGGCCGACAAGGCCAAGGGGCTGCTGGCTGCGGAGGCTGAGCACCAGAAGGCCGTGGAGTGCGCTCAGGCCGCGCGTCGCGCTCAGAACGAGGCCGACCAGGCGTACGAAGCCGCTGCCCGACTCCAGCCTGCGCGTCTGCGCCTGGATCAGGCCCGTGTCGCCCTTGACCGATGTGCAAGGTTGGCGCGGGCTGCGACCGTGGCCGCAGAGGCCGCCAGCAGTCTGGAGGTGGCATCTGCTCGCGAAGCGGACGTTCTGGTTGGACTTCGGCAGGCAGAGACGGCATGTACAGAGGCGGAGGTGCTGTGGAGGTCCGGCAGGGCAGCTGCTCTGGCATCTACCTTGGAGCCCGGCGAGGCGTGTCCGGTCTGTGGATCTACAGACCACCCCGCTCCCGCGTCGATGGTCGAGCCGAGTGCGACTGACGAGGAGATCGAGGCCGCCCGCGCGGCGGCGGCCGAGGTGAGAGAGCGCTACGAAAGGGCGCGTGGGGACAGCGAGACAGCTCGGCGTGGACTGGCTGTAGCCGAGACGGAGCTGGAGGCGGTCCGCCGGGAGGCGGGTTCGGGCGGGGAGTCGTCGGTGGAGGTGGCAGAAAAGGCCGTAGCCGATTGCCAAGCTGAGTTGGCTCTGTTCGCACAGTTGGCTGGGGTCGAGAGTCTGCCAGAGGGCGTGTCGGACCTGGCCGAGGCGTGCGACAAAGGCCTGGAGCAGGTCTCGGCGGTCAAGGACTTCGCCGCCGCAGCCGTCGTGGAAGCTGAGAGCGAACTCGTGCGCGTACGGACTCTGGTTGAGGAGCGCGCCACCTTGGTGCCCCAGGAGTTGAGGGACGAAGGCGCGTTGGCCTCTGCGCTTGAGTCTGCGAGTGCAACGCAACAGGCGCTGGAGACCGCGCTGGCTGAGGCACAGGAACTGGCGGGCGCCGCTGAGAAAGCGCGCATCGGCAGGCAAGAGGGGGCGGAAGGGGCGCACAAAGCTCTGAGGTCAGCGGTGGATCGTGAGGTTCGCACCATCAAGGAGCTAGACCAAGCCTTGACTGTTCACGGTTTTGAGAACGAGGACGATTGGCGGTCCTGCTGCCTGGACGAGTCGCAGTGCGGAGTCTTGCGGACTATGGTCGAAGACTTCCGCGATCGGGTTCAGCAGGCCAAGGGTCGGCTCGAACAGGCCGAGAAGGCCGCCAAGGACCTGCCGGTCCCTGACGACCTGGAGTCCCTTCGCGACGCGGCCGAGCAGGCCAAGAAGAAGCGCGCCGAGGCTTTAGACAAGCAGTCGGAAGCCCGACAGAGGTTGATGATGTTGCGGGGGATGGTCTCCAAGCTCGCACAACTGGATGAGAGGGCAGGGGAGATCCGGCGGTCGTTCGAGGTCGTCGGGGCTTTGGCGGACGCTGCCGAAGGTAAGAACGCCGGGCGGGTCTCGTTTCAGCGCTGGGTGCTGGGCGTCTACTTAGATGAAGTGCTCTCTTGTGCGAGCCGCCGGTTGCATGTCATGAGCAAGGGTCGGTTCCGGCTGGAGCGTCAGAAGGAGGCGTCCGGTCGTGGCCGGCCTTCGGGCTTAGATCTGGCCGTGTTCGACGAATTCTCGGGCGCCGCCAGGCCGGCGGTTACTCTATCAGGGGGCGAGAGCTTTTTGGCCGCGCTTTCTCTAGCCCTGGGCCTGGCCGAGACCGTGCAAGAGCATTCAGCCGCTATACCACTGGAGACCATCTTTGTGGACGAGGGTTTCGGTGCCCTTGACGCGGATGCTTTGGAGCTGGCTGTGGACGCGCTCATGGAGTTGCAGTCCAGCGGCAGGCTGGTGGGAGTCATCTCCCACGTACCGGAGCTTCGATCAGTGATACCCGCACGCCTGGAGGTGCGCGGAGGACAGGCAGGCAGCTCCACGGCCTTCGTAGTCCCGTAGGGTGCTCTGCTAATCTACCGGCCATGGAAATCGACACGATCGTCTTCGACATGGATGGTGTCATCATTGACACCGAAGAGATCTGGAGCGGCGTGCGTCACGACTTCGCGGTGGCGCACGGCGGTCATTGGACGCCGGAGATAGACCAGCCCAAGGTGATGGGAGCCAACTCGATGGAGTGGGCCGCGTCTATGCGCGAGAACAACGGGGTAGACCTGCCAGCAGAGGTCATATATCGGGGTGTCGTGGACGAACTGCGGGCACGGTACGCGCAACACCTGCCGGTGATATCGGGCGCGCCCGAGGCGGTAGCCCGGTTGGCACGTGGGTATCGCATGGGAGTGGCTTCTTCGTCACCGCTGGAGCTCATTGAGTATGCCTTGGAACTCGCGGGACTGCGCGAACACTTCGAGGTGCTCATCTCCTCGGATGAAGTGCCGGTGGGCAAACCTCAACCTGAGGTATATATCGAGGCTTGTAGGCGTCTTGACGTGGTGTCGGCACGTGCGGCTGCGGTGGAGGATTCTTCGAACGGCTTGAGGGCGGCGCGTGCGGCCGGACTGACTGTCGTCGCCATTCCCCACCCGGCCTTCCCGCCCTCCGCTGACGCGCTGGAGCTCGCTGACTTAGTCCTTGATTCGCTAGAGGAACTCACGCAGCCGGCCATCGAGGATGCCCGGCGACGGTCCGCGCGGAGGTGAGGCATGGTTCGTATCACGGATCGATCTGGATATACCCGACGGCGAACTGCAGTTCACTACCTCTCGCGCCAGTGGTCCAGGCGGGCAGAACGTGAACAAGGTGAGCACAAGGGTGACACTGCTGTGGGATGTCGCTGCGTCTTCGAGCCTCTCCGAGGAGCAGCGGACTCTGGTGCGCGAGCGGCTGGCAGGGCGCATCAACAAGCAGGGTGTGCTGCGGGTGTCGTCGCAACGGCACCGCACGCAGCTTGCCAATAGAGAGGCGGCCGAGCGGCGCTTGGCCGAGTTGGTAGTCGAAGCTCTGTCTGAGTCTCCGAATAGGATCCCCGTGCAGGCGCCACCCTCGGTCAACAGGGTCCGACTAGAGAGCAAGAGAAGGCGTGGTCGATTGAAGCGCGAACGAGCTCACGGATTCGACTTGAACGACTAGGTACCGCCGATGCGCGGGGACTACGTGGTTAGATGGGCCGGGCGGTGATGGCGAACATGGACGCGCCGACATTTTCGACCGCGGTGATGGAGAAGTGCGACGCAAGGGCCGCCACCACCTCATCAGTGGAGTAGCGTACGTCCGCCGGAGGGCCGTTCTCCCACGATTCGGAGTCTTTGCGCCAGTCTACAACCGTGAGTCTGCCCTCGGGACGGAGGAGTCTGGCCACTCCTGGGACGTCCAGGCGTCCGTCTATCTCGTGCCAAGTAGCTATGGTGACCGCGACGTCGACCATGGAAGGTACTAGAGTCGTTGAGCCGCTGTTCTCACTATCCCTCGCGTCGGGGGCTACGCCTGCGCGAAACAGGGCAGTCATGTCACCGCGGACCAGCCGCACGTTCGCCGGTAGGCCGCGTTCCTGGTAGTGGGCGAGCAACTCGGGCGCTATCTCGAGCGCATACACCAGACCGGTCGTAAGGGCCGCGACGCGGTCGGTATAGAAGCCGGTGCCACTACCAAGGTCCAAGACGTCTTCGTCACCGCGGAGGGATAGGAGACGTGCAAGATCACCCTCGCCGACCTGGGTGATCAGGCGCCCCTGGTCGTTGAGTCGCTGCATGCGGCCAGCCCAGTTCGGGCTGTGGTCATGATGGTCCGCCATGCTCTCCCTAGCGCAGAACGCAGCCGTTCGCCTGCAGATGCTCCTGCCATTCGGCTTCAGTGGGCTCACCGCACTTGGCCAGTAGCCTGCCCCACTCGTTGCTGACGTAGGCTTCTATAGCGTCAAGTGTTGCCTCATTGCCGGCCTTGAAGAGGTGCGCAAACCGGCCTTGGCGCTTCAGCCAGGGGATCAGCGGCAGCTTGTGCTGCGGACGATAGGTGAGGCGATACTCGCCGTCTTCGTATTCGAACAGCGGCCAGTAGCAGGTGTTCACCGCCTCGCGGGCCAGATCGATGCTCTCTGCGCCGTCCGAGCGCCAGCCGCGTGGGCAAGGCGAGAGGACGTTCAAGAACGTAGCCCCGTCGATGGATAGTGCCTTGGCAGCCTTGCGGACCAAATCGCGCGGATCGTGGGGCGAGGCCTGTGCCACATATCTGAGACCGTGGGCGATCATGAGCTCCGTCAGGTTCTTGCGGTTCTGTATCTTGCCGGCCTGCTCTTTGCCTACGGGGCTGGTGGTGGTCCACGCGCCCACAGGTGTGGCCCCGGAGCGCTGGAAGCCGGTGTTCATGTAGGCGCCGTTGTCATAGCAGACATAGAGCATCCGATGGCCGCGCTCCATGGCGCCGGACAGCGATTGCAGGCCTATGTCATAGGTGCCGCCGTCCCCGCCGAAGGCGATGAACTTGACGTTCTCTTGGATCTCGCCCTTCTTCTTGAGGGCGCGGAAGGCGGTCTCGACACCGCTGAGCGTCGCCGCGGCGTTCTCGAACGCGGTGTGGATGAATCCACCCTTCCACGAGGTGTAGGGGTAGATGGTGGTGCTGACCTCCAGGCAACCGGTGGCGGAACTGACGACCACTGGGTCATCGGTGCCCATGAGCACCTGACGGACCACTACCGGAGCCCCACAGCCCGCACACATGCGGTGGCCGCCGGCCAAGCCGCTGCCTTTGGACACCAGATCCAGCCACTGTCGGCGGCTGTTCTCGAACTGGTTCGCTTCTTGCAGCGCGTCCACCGGGCAGACGTCGATGCACTGGTGGCACATGATGCAGCGGCTCTCGTCCACACGGAACGAACTCAAAGCCCTCTCGTTGAAGGTCAGCGCGCCCGTCGGGCATTCGCTCACGCAGCGACCACATGATATGCAGTCAGCCAGCTGTAAGGTGTCGCTATAGGGAGTGTCCACTTTCATCGAGAAGCCCCGACCGGTGAAGTCGTAGCAGGCCGGCCCAGCCACGTCGCGACACACCCTCACGCAGCGACCGCAGGAGATGCAGCGCTCCATGTCTCGACGGATGAAGGGATGCTCGTACTGTGGTTCTACCACCCGGACCCGGCTGGTCTTGGTGACAAGGGGATTGTCGGTTATGTCGAACTCCACGCCCAGGCGTTGCAGGTCGCAGTTGCCCAGAGTGGGGCAGGTGCACTGCAGGCAGCGGGCGGCTTCTTCTTGGGCCGCTTCTAGGGTGAGTCCCAGCTCGACCTCTTGCTCGAGGGTGGCCAGGCGCTTGTCGGCAGGGTACTTGGGCATGACCGCGCGCGCGGCCGTCTCGGCGCTGACGCCCATCTTGAGCCATACCGGCTTGCGTTCGGCCAATCTGCCGCCCAGCGCGCCCAGGTCGTCAGCTTGCTTGAGTTGCTTGAGATACGGCAGCGATGAGAAGGTAGCCAACTCCTGCTCGAGGGTAGACAGGTCGGTGCCGCGCAGCCATGCGTCCACCGCCAGCGCGGTGCGCTTGCCACCGGCGATCGCATGGATGGCAGACTGGATACCGGTGAGAGCATCCCCGGCCACGAACACACCGGTCTTTGCCGTGCGTCCCGTGAACCTGTCGCCTTCGACGCTCTTGGCATCAAGTTCGTCTCTGGCAATGATCAGAGTCACTCCGTCGCCGGCTTCTTTTTCCGCTCGGCCGTCATCGCCGAACAAGAACTTCACGCCCACCTCTTGCGCGTTGACCAGTTCGTTCCCGCCCGCGGGTAGAGTCTGGGCGTCATGCTTGGTGGCGACAGTGACCTCGGTGGCGCCCAGGCGCAGGGCGGTGCGGGCGGCGTCCAACCCTGTGAGGTTGCCACCTACTACGACGACCTTTCCAGCAAGGCGCACAGGCTTGCGGTTGCGGGCCTTGCGCAGGAAGTCCATGGCGTCAAGTGTGCCGTGTTTGGCGGGCTGAGACGACTTGGAGTCGCCGTCGGCGGCCTCGGTATCGCCGCTGCCGGTGGAGACCACCACTGCGTCGAAGCCCATGTCCAGTAGGCTCTCGGGCGCTTCGTTGCCGGCGAATTTGGATTCACCAACAAAGCGGGCGCCGGCCTCCCAGAGAGGCTGCAGTTCCTGGTCCAGCACCTTCTCAGGCAGCCTGAACTCGGGGATGGCGTAGCGCAGCAGACCACCGGGCTTGGCCTCGGAATCGTAGACAGTGACCTGATGGCCGGTCTGAGTAAGGAACCAGGCCGCTGACAGGCCGGCGGGACCGGCGCCTACCACCGCTACGCGCTTTCCGCTGGCAATGGACGGGCGTGGGGCGAAAGCGGACGGAGACGGTCCGTGGTCGGCTATTGCGCGATGTAGAGCGCAGATAGCGATCGGCTCATCCACGTCTCCGCGCCGGCACACGGGCTCACAGTAGCGCGGGCATATACGTCCCAGGATGCCCGGGAAGGGCAACTCATCGCGCACTATGGCCGCAGCCCCAGTCGTATCGCCGGCCGCGAGCGCCGCCAGGTAGGCGGGGATGTCGATGTGCGTGGGGCAGGCGTGCGTGCACGGTGCCTCGCAGTACGAATTGTGGTCGGAGAGATACATGCGCAGGTAGCTCTCGCGCCGGGCGCGTATCCGCGGGGAGTCGGTCTTGGCCTTCAGACCTTCTTTGACGAAAGTGGTGCAGGCAGCCTGGAGCTTGCTGACCCCTTCTACTTCGACCAGGCAGAGACGGCAGGCGCCCCACGGAGCGCTGCCCTCCATCTGGCACAGGGCGGGTATGTCTATGCCGTTGCGGCGAGCGACGTCAAGTACGGTCTCTCCGGTCTGCGCGGTGAGACCACGTCCGTTGATGATCAGCTTCACTTCGTTCTTGGCGGTCGAGGCGGTGTCCGCTGACACCCTGGTCTTGGCGGTACTCAACTCCGCCTCCCTTCAGCATGCGCAAGTATCCCGGGCGATTCGACTGTTACGGCGTCGTACCGGCAGGCCTGGCGGCAGGAGTCGCACTTGGTGCACAGATCTTGGTCGATGACGTGAGCCTCTTTGCGTTCCCCAGTGATGGCCTTCACGGGGCAGGCCAGCGCGCAGGCGCGGCAACCGGTGCAGGCTTGGGGGTCGATGGTGTATCGGATGAGGGCTCGGCAGACTCCAGCCGGACAACGGTGTTCGACCACATGGGCCATGACCTCATCGCGGAAGTACCGCAGGGTGGAGAGCACCGGGTTGGGCGCACTGCCGCCCAGAGGCGCAGAGCGAACCTTCGACCACGTCGTCCGCCAGTTGTTCGAGCAGCTCGATATCTTCCGGCGTGGCGAGTCCCTCGGTGATCCTCTCCACTATCTCCAGCATGCGGGTGGTGCCCACTCTACAGGGCACGCACTTGCCACAGCTCTCTTGGGCGGTGAACTGCAGGAAGAACTTGGCGAAGTCCACCATGCAGGTGGAGTCGTCGACCACGACCATGCCGCCCGAGCCCATCATGGAGCCGGCGGCCATCAGACTCTCGAAATCGATAGGCTCGTCCAAGAGAGAGGCCGGTAGGCAACCTCCCGACGGGCCGCCCAGCTGCACGGCTTTGAACTCGCGCCCCGGCAGCATGCCGCCGCCGATATCGAAGATCACTTCGCGCAGAGTGGCCCCCATGGGGACTTCGATAAGGCCTCCGTTCACCACCTTGCCGGTGAGCGAGAAGATCTTGGTGCCCTTGCTGGTCTCGGTACCCACCGAAGCGAACTCAGCCGCGCCGTGGTTGATGATCCAGGGCACGCTTGCATAGGTCTCGACGTTGTTGAGGTTGGTGGGTTGGCCCCACAAACCGGAAGCCACCGTGCGGATGTGCTTGCCGCGAGGCATACCGCGCACACCTTCGATGGACAGGGTCAGGGCGGTGGACTCGCCGCAGACGAAGGCGCCGGCGCCCTGATTGATGCGGATGTCGAAGTCGAAGCCCGAGTCGAGGATGTTCTCACCCAGTAGGCCGCGTTCGCGCGCTGCCGTCAGCGCGTGGCGCAGGCGTTCGACGGCGAACGGATACTCGTGTCGCACGTAGACGTAGCCCTCGACTGGGCCGTTGTCCGCTCCTATGGCGTAGGCGGCGATCACCATACCTTCGACCACAGCATGAGGGTTGCCCTCGAGCACCGACCGGTCCATGAACGCGCCGGGATCGCCCTCGTCGGCGTTGCAGATGACATAGTGCTTGTCGCCGGGGTTCGCCCGCGCCGAGCGCCACTTCTTGCCGGTGGGGAAGCCCGCGCCGCCGCGTCCGCGCAGACCGCTCTTCTCGACCTCGTCTATGACGGCCACGGGGTCGGCCGCTTGCAGGACCTTGGCCAGCGCCGAGTACCCGCCGTGGGCGAGGTAGTCATCGAGTGAGTAGGGGTCGATCTTGCCGTTGAGGCTGAGGACTATGCGCTTCTGCCTCGCGTAGAAGGGGATGTCCTTCTCGTGGGCTACGGGCTCGCCGGTCTGGGGATGCTTGTAGAGCAGGCGTTCGACGACACCGTCACCCACGATGCTGGTCTCGATGATCTCGTCGATGTCCGAGGCCTTCAGGCGCGGATAGAACAGGCCGCTGGGTCTGAGTACGATGATGGGGCCCTGCTCGCAGAACCCGTGACATCCGGTCTCGACCACCGTGACCTTTTCGGTAAGGCCGCGCTCTTGAAGAGATTTGATGACTGCCTCGCGTATGGCCAACCGGCCAGAGGCGTGGCAGGCCGTCCCGGCGCAGATGCGGATCTCGGTCTTGGCGTCGTCGGCCAGATAGGCGTTCTTGTCGGCTGCGGCCCGCAGCGCTGCCTTGATCTTGTCGGCACTCATGAGGCCGCCTCCTGCTCCTGCTTGCGCAACTTCTTGATCAATCGGCGGGCCTCAGAGGGGCCAACGCGTCCGATAGTCTCGTCATCACCGATACGCACCACCGGGGCGAGGGCGCAGGCGCCGACGCAGTTGACGGTCTGCAGCGTGAAGAGCCCGTCAGGGGTGGTGCCTCCCACCGGTATCTCCAACTCGTTGCTGAAGGCCTCGACCACCAGGGGCGCGCCGGCTACGTGGCACGCTGTGCCCATGCACACGTCGATGACGTGCTTGCCCACCGGGGTCAATCGGAACTGAGCGTAGAAGCTGGCCACGCCGTATACGCGCGAGAGTGTTATGCGCGTCTCTTCGGCGATGCCCTCCAGCGCCAGGCGCGGTAGGTAGCCGTAGGCCTCCTGAGTGGCGTGCAAGGCCTCGACCAACCCGGAGCCTGAGCGGATGCCGGCGATCACCGGGTCGAAGAGCTTCATGTCGATCTCGGGCACGTACTCGGCGGGCTGTTCGCCCATCACGCAGGCCGAGGCGGCTCCACAGCTTTCGCCGGGCAGGGTGGCCAGGGCCGCGGCGCGCGCCGTGTCGATAGTCGAAAGGCTGCTCGGGATACTCCGGACAGTACTCGATCTCGATGCAGTCGACCGGGCAGGTGCGCTCGCACAGGGTGCAGGAGTAGCAGTGGTAGCCGCCTCCGTCGCGCTCTACGAGCTCGATAAGACCCGTGCCCTTCTTCTTTCCGACCAGTTGCCTTCTCTCGAAGTCGATGCCCTTTAGGACTTCGTACAGGGCCGAGCCTTTAGGTTCTTTGGTGGCGGAAGCCGCGGTGGGCGTAGCGGTGTTGGCTCCCTTGCTGTTCTGGTTGGCCATGGCTTGTCCTTCAGTCCTTGCGGAGGTTGAGGTAGCGGCGCTCAGTGGAGACAGGCGTCTTGCTCTGAGCCGCGTCCTGGAGTACTGCAAAAGCGTGTTCGATGTCGTGCGGGAAGATGTCGCGTCCGCCGAGACCGTAGATGAACGGCAGGATCTGCGGTCTGGGGTCGTTGTCGTAGAGAGCGGCGCGGAGCTCGAGCCACAGAGGACCACCTTGGGCGCCGAACGAGTCGGCCCGGTCCATCACTCCCACGACCTTGACGTGCTCCAGCGCCTTGGCAAAGGCGACGTGGGGGAATGGGCGAAAGACCCGCACTCGTATCATGCCGGCCTTGACGCCTTTGGCGCGTAGCTTGTCCACGATGCCGCGCGTCGTACCGGCCGTGGAGCCTATGACCACGATGGCGACCTCGGCGTCTTCCATGCGATAGGGGTCCATGAGGCCGTAGTTGCGGCCGGACAGCTCGCCGTATTCATCAGCCACGTCTTGGATGACCTTCAGGGCCCTCTCCATGGCGCGGTTCTGCGAGACCTTGTGCTCGAAATACCAGCCGTGCAGACCGTCGAACGGTCCCACGGTGACGGGGTGTTCGACATCCAGCAGCGGGTTGATCGCTTTGAAGGGTCCGACGAACTCCCGCACCTTGTCGTCCGGCAGCATGACCAGGGGGCCGATGGCGCCGCTGATCACATACCCGTCGTACATGTGGGTGACGGGCAGGCGTACGTCCATGTGCTCGGCGATGCGGATGGACTGGATGCAGTTGTCGTAGGCCTGCTGGTGATCCTCACCGTAGAGCTGTATCCAGCCGGTGTCGCGGCCGCCCATGGTGTCACTGTGATCGCAGTGGATGTTGATGGGGCCCGAGAGAGCGCGGTTGACCGTGGTCATGACGATGGGCAGGCGGTAACTGGAGGCGATGAACAGTAGTTCCCACATGAGCGCGTAGCCCTGGGAAGAGGTCGCTGTCATGGTGCGCGCGCCGCCCGCGGCCGAACCGATGACGGCGCTCATAGCGGAGTGTTCGGATTCCACCGTGACGAACTCAGAATCCACCTTGCCGTCGGCCACGATCTGCGCATACAACTGCACGACCTCGGTCTGCGGAGTGATGGGATATGCACACACTACGTCCGGGTTGATCTGCCGCATCGCCTCGGCGACGGCCTCGTTCCCGGTTACGGCTAGGGTGCCGGTGTTTGTCTCGCCCACCGCGTCACTCCTTCTCTTCGGTCTTCATGGCGATGCACTTGGCCGGGCACTCGTTGGCGCAGATGCCGCAGCCTTTGCAGTGTTTGAGGTCTATGCCCACAGCCTTACCGTCCTTGATGATGATGGAGGCGTCGGGGCAGTAGAAGTAGCAGAGCATGCAGCCCGTGCACTTCTCGCTGTCGATATCGGGCACCAATGAGCGCCAACCGCCGGTCTCGAAGTCATCCGAGTTTCCGGCGGTAGGTATGGTGGCACCCAGCTCGTGCCTGTCGGGGCCCCAGTCCTGGATGTCGCTGACGTCCCATTCTGTTCTCTTGGAGGTGCTCATTCGCTCTTCACCTCCTCGTAGGCGCGGGTGATAGCCGAGATGTTGCCCTCGACCACCTTGGGGGGGAATTTCTTGCCAAAGTCGGCGCGTAGGAACTCCACCACGTTCTCGATGGGGAACAACTCGGTGATGCGGGTGAGCGCTCCCACCATCGGCGTGTTGGGGATGGGCCGGCGGATGGTCTCGTTGGCGATGCGGGTAGCCGCTATGGTGAAGAGGCGGCCACCCTTGAGCTTTGACTGCTTGCGGAGTTCGGCTGGCGAGAGTTCTGTGTTGACGAGCACTACTGCATCGGCCGGTGCGCCCTTAGTTACGTCGATGGCGCCCAAGAGAGACTCATCTAGTACCACCACGATCCCAGGGTTCTCGACACCGCAGTAGAGCTGGATGGGGTCGTTGCTGACCCGGGTGAACGCCACGATGGGGGCGCCGGAGCGTTCGGGACCATACTCGGGGAAGGCCTGGAAGTGTTTGCCCTGCCCGAGGGCCAACTCGGCCACCATCTTGGCCGCAGTCACCGCACCCTGCCCGCCTCGTGCATGCCACCGTATCTCGGTCAGGGTGGGCTCGGGGTTGTCAGTGCTCACGGTCGTACCTACTATGTTAGCGCTATCACTGGGCACACTTGCTCCTCTTCGTACGCGCTTGTCAGTGCATGAGCCTCGGTGGGGCGCGGCACGGTCGGCGCGCACGTCGATCGTCAGAAGAGCCCGGAATAGACTGGCCACGCCGATGGCGACCGGGGCAAACGCGATGATTATACCGAACAGTGGGGCGGATGGGCATATTAGCACCGGCGGTTCGGGTTGCGGGCACCTACGCAGAGCAGAAGATGAGGGCGGGGGCCGCCGCGGTGGTAGAATCGATGCGTATCAACCATGCCTTGCTAGGGGAGCGTATAGCTGAGAGTGTGGCCTAGGCCACAGACCCTGCGAACCTGATCCGGATAATGCCGGCGAAGGGAAGTAACGGTTCTCGACCGAGGCGTCCTCGCCCTTACGGTCCTTGCGCCCCCTGCTGATGAGGAGCAATGGATGCGCGCAGTCGATCGTGGCAGGCTCGAGCTTGTCCAGGGAGTTGGACCCGCTGGAATTGGCCGCGGCCGACCTGTTGGTGGCCGTGGACGCCGGTGCCGATGCCCTTGAACGGGTTGGCTTGGAGCCGGGGCTGCTGGTGGGCGACATGGATTCGGTGACCGCGGGCAACCGCGAGTATCTCGAAGACAAGGGTGTCGAGATCGTCACGCTGCCCGAGGCCAAGGATGAGACAGATCTGGAGGCTGCGTTGCGCCTGGTGGTAGGACGCGGCGCCGATGAGGTGGTCATCTACGGGGCTCTGGGTGGGCCTCGCCTGGACCATCTGGTGGGGAACATCCTGTTGCTCATGGCTCCTTGGCTGCGCGGGACGGACGTGCGTCTTGTGGACGATAGTCACGAAGTCTTTCTGGCACACGGTGATGCGAGTGTGCAAGGAGAGCCGGGCGACCAGGTGTCGTTGTCCGCGCTGACGGCTGAGGTGGAGGACGTGCGGACGGAGGGGCTGCTGTATCCGCTGCTGGGCGAGACGCTGGTGCGCCACTCCACTCGCTCGATCAGCAACGAGCTCACGGCAGCGCAGGCAAGAGTCAAGCACGGGACCGGGACTCTTCTGGTCATCCACTACCGAGAAGGTCAGCGATGAAGTTCCGGCGCGAAATCGCGCCGCCGATTTTACTGGTAGTGGTACTGGCTCTTGGGTGGTACTTCGTAGCCAAAGTGAGCGGACTGGGCTCGTTCGTACTGCCTTCGCCGGTGGACGTGGCAAGGGCTGGGTGGGAGACGCGGGGCCTGCTGCTGGATGCGGCGGGCACCACTCTCCTGGCCACCGCTATCGGATTGGCCTTGGCCCTGGTGGCCGGAGTCGGCCTGGCGGCCCTGATGGACTTCTCGCCGTTCACGCGGCGCGCTCTCTATCCTCTGTTGGTGGCCTCGCAGACCATACAGATACTGGCCATCGCGCCGATCCTGGTCATCTGGTTCGGCTTCGGGTTGACGCCGACCGTCTCGATAGTGGTGCTCTTCTGCTTCTTCCCGCTCACCGTCAGCACTGCGGATGGTTTGGCCTCCTCGGATCCTGAGCTCATTGCTCTGCTGCGTTCGATGGGCGCCAGTCGGAGACAAGTCTGGCGGATGGTCCGCCTGCCTTCGGCGCTGCCCTCGTTCTTTACAGGACTGCGCATGGCCGTCACTTACAGCATAGTGGCGGCGACCATCGGGGAGTGGGTCGGCGGGTCCTCGGGGTTGGGGCTCTATCTGCTCCGCTCCAAGAACGCATTGCAGACCGACCAGGTTTTCGCCGCAATGTTCGTCACCACATTTCTCAGCATCGGCTTGTTCGTGTTGGTCTACGTCATCGAGCGCATCGTCCTGCCCTGGTACCACTCTGCTCAGCGGAAAGAGCAGTGGGATGGCCAAGGCATCTACTAGTCCGTGGCAAGCGGCAAGGAGGGGTCACATGAAAGGCATGTCTGCGAAGTCGTCATCCAAGCTCCTGCTGGTGTTCTTCGCCGCACTGATGGTGTCCTGCGGTGGATCGGAGCCCGAGGAGCTTACGCCGGTCAGGTTGATGCTGGATTGGGTGCCCAACACCAATCACACAGGCATCTATGTGGCAAGGGACAAGGGATACTTTCAGGAGGCGGGACTGGCGGTGGAGATCGTGGAGCCGGGGGAGGTGTACCCCGAGGCGGCGGTCGCAGGTGGGGCAGTCGACTTTGGTATCAGTTTCCAGGAATCGGTGACGTTGGCTCGAGCCGAGGGGGCGCCTATCGTGTCCATAGCCGCCGTTCTGCAGCACAACACGTCGGGCTTCGCTTCGCCCGCCGATCTGGAGGTCACTGGTCCGGCTGACTTCGAGGGGCTGCTATACGGTGCATGGGGTGGACCCTCCGAGGCCCCCACGCTTGAAGCTCTGATGGAGTGCGCAAGCGCCGATTTTGGCCGGCTTGAGATAGTGTCCACCGGGTTCTCGGATCCTCTGGCGCTGCTGGCGGAAGGACAAGTGGACCTTGCTTCCATCTACTACGGCTGGCAGGGCATCCAAGCCAAGCAGAAGGGCATCGACCTCAGCATCGTGATGATGGAGGACTACTTCGACTGCGTGCCGGATTTCTACACGCCCGTCGTGATCGCCGGCGAAGATACTATCGCCGCCCGGCCTGAACTCGTGGAGGCTCTTCTGATGGCGCTATCGCGTGGCTATACCTTCGCGGCGGAGAATCCGGATGAGGCTGCCGAGATACTGCTGGGGGCGGTTCCTGAACTGGATGCGGAGCTGGTACGAGAGAGCCAAAGGTGGCTGTCCGCCTACTACATCGCCGAAGCTCCTCGCTGGGGCGAACAGAAGGAGAGTGTCTGGCGGGACTATGCCGAATGGCTGGCAGCGCATGGCGTCGTCGTGACCGCTTTTGACCCGGCCGACGCATTCACGAACGCATTCTTGCCCTAACCCCCGGAGT
The DNA here is from genome assembly GCA_963814365.1 of uncultured Actinomycetes bacterium. Classification (GTDB taxonomy): domain Bacteria; phylum Actinomycetota; class Thermoleophilia; order RBG-16-64-13; family RBG-16-64-13; genus RBG-16-64-13. The sequence goes on from CAWFCL010000004.1 coordinate 278,865, forward strand.
CTCGGATGACGACCCCGCGCATAGAACTGCGGAGCGTGAGCAAGGCCTTCGTCGGGAACGGTCGCTCTGTCCCCGCGTTGAGTGACGTCTCGTTCAAGGTGATGCCGGGTGAGTTTGTCACCATCGTCGGGGCCAGTGGCAGCGGCAAGAGCACGCTGTTCAATCTGCTTGTCGGTCTGTTGGAGCCCGACAAGGGCTCGATCATCCTGGATGGTGATGAACCGCGCGGGCGTCTGGGGAGGCTGGGATATATGCCACAGCGTGACCTACTGTTGCCCTGGCGGTCGGTGCTGGACAACCTGGTCGTGCCCCTGGACATAAAGGGTGTGCCTCGCAGCGAGTCTCGGAAGCAGGCTCTGCAGATGTCCGCCCGCTTTGGGCTAGAAGGATTCGAGCACGACTATCCGGCAGCACTCTCCGGAGGGATGAGTCAGCGCGCCGCTCTTCTGAGGACCTGGCTCACGGGCTGCGACACGTTGCTGCTGGATGAGCCCTTTGGGGCATTAGACGCCCTGACCCGCAAGGAGTTGCAGGATTGGCTGCTGGGCGTATGGCAGGAGTACGGTCGCACTGTGCTCTTTGTCACGCATGACGTGGAGGAGGCGGTCTATCTGGCCGATAGGGTCCTGGCGTTCAGCGCTCGGCCGGGTAGAGTGAAGCGTGAGGTAGAAGTCCAACTGCCTCGACCTCGCCGTCAGGGGATGGTAGCCCGACCCGAGTTTGGAGCTTTGGTCGCGGGGCTGTTGAGGGATCTGGGCCTAGACACGTAGTCTCGCGGTGCCGGCGATGTCCGCGCTACGCTGCTACTTCCAGAACGAGATCTCGTTGATGATCACACCGTAGCGGTCGCTGTTGGGTAGCTGTGCCAGCGCCGTGAACCAGAGTCTGCCTGTGGTCACGGGTTCTGTCCATTTGACCTGCTGGCTGCTGCCCAACTCGGCGACCGCCATGGCGGTGCCGTCGGTCGTGACCGTCTGTACTTGACCCCTCCATCCGGTGAGTGTGAAGTTGATGCTTAGTAGCGTGGCTCCGTCGGCCAGCGAGAAGGCCAGGCCCACTCCGTGCTTGTTGGGATAGAGGGGGCCGGAGAAATCGGCGGCCTTGTAACTCTCGGTGCTCCAAGAGGTGTCCTGGTTGTTGTCTGTCAGGTTGACGACTTGATTGTCATTCTCCAGATTGTCTCCGTCCGGATCCCATGCGGCCACGCGGTTGATCTGCACCGCGATAGGCTCGCGGCTCACCGTCACTTCGACAGTGCCGTTCTCCGACTTGATGCCGGCCATGGGGTCCTGAGAGAGGACAGTGCCCGGAGTCGCGAAATCGGGCACTTCGGTGGTGACCAGTTCAAGACCGGCCTGCTTGGCCAACTCCGTCGCCTCATCCAGAGTCACGCCGGTCAGTTCAGGCGCTGGGTCGGACCCGCATCCCCTGGCGGACAGTATGATGATCACCAGCAGCACAGCGAGTCCGAGAACGCCCAAGAACAGCCTTCTGCGTTTGGCTTGACGCCGCTTCTTGGCTGCCATGCGGGCTCGCTCGCGCGCCCTTAGCCGTCCGCGATCTGGGTCGTCGTCATCCATGTCAAGGATCTCATCCATGGTGGAGTCGCGCTCCCGTCCGGACTGACGGCGGGACGCGGGACGGCCCGAAGATCGCGGAGCCGACAACCGTTCGTACTCACCAGAGGCGTCAGTGGGCCCTCGTTCTTCGGCGGTGTTGCCTCGCTTGAATGACCAGCGGTGTGAGCCCGTCTCCTCTGCGTCGGTGTGCAGCTTATACAGCCCCAGAGTGATCAGAGCCTCGATGACCTCCTCCATGGATTCGAAGCGATCGTCTGGGTCCTTCTCCAGACAGCGCATCACCATGTCTTCCAGGCCGGGAGGCAGCGGAGTGCGCGCATCATCCAGCGGCGGAGGGGTGGCCTGCAGGTGTTGTCGCGCTATCTCGGGCATGTTGTTGCCGTCGAATGGCGCATGCCCGGTGAGCATCTCGTACATAACGATGCCCAGCGAGTAGATGTCGGAGCGCGCGTCTACAGGTTTGCTGCGGATCTGTTCCGGCGACATGTAGCGGGCACTGCCTATCACCGCTCCTGCCTTGGTGACTCGAGTCCAGTCCGGTCCGGTCGCGATGCCGAAGTCCGAGACTTTCGCGTGTCCCAAGTGGTCGATGAGGATGTTCTGTGGCTTGACGTCGCGGTGGACGATGCCTTGCGCGTGAGCCGAGGCCAGGCCTTCCGCCACCTGTCCTATGAGGAGGCCGAAGGCTTCGATGCTCATGTGGCCCTCGCGGATGAGCTCCTTGAGAGAGCGGCCGTCCACATACTCGAACACCAGATAGTCGTCGTTCTCGCTTGACCCCCGGTCCAACAGGGCCACCAGGTTGGGGTGGTCGAGCAGAGCCAAAGCGCGGCCCTCACGATCGAAACGGGCACGGGTGCGCGGGTCTTCGTTCAGGGGGGGTTCCAGCCGTTTTATCGCAACGAAACGTTGCTGCCGCGTGTCCCAGGCCTGATACACGATGCACATACCGCCCCTACCCAGCACACGGCCGAGTTGGTAGCGATTCTTTAGGAGCGGCACCGCTCCGCTTTCTTCACCGGTTCCTGGCATAAGTTAGTATGAAGAAGCCGAGTCTTGGATACACTTAGGTAGCGAGACACTATCATAGAACACGCAGGAACGGGGAGGTGGGCCTTCGTGATCTACTACGTCATACCTCGCGAACTCGCACACAAGTATTACAAGGAATTCAAGAAGCGTTTCGCGGGAGTAGAAGGGGTAGAGGTCATTATCGACCGCAGAGAGTCTGACCGCCGCGGTAACTCCGAGGGCGGTGGGGAGAGGGTGCTGCGCGACCGCAGACGCCGTCGTGCTGGCGGCACTTCTCCGGAGGTCTGAACCCCTAGGTGTGCAGTGTGAGACTCGACCTTCACAACCACACCTGCTTCTCCGCGGATGGTGGCCTTACCCCGGCTGAGTTGCTCCAAGCGGCCAAGGCCAGAGGGCTCGAGTGCGTCGCGGTGACCGACCACAATACGACCAGAGGAGCCTTGACCGCTCTTGACCTGTCCGAGTCCGACCCCTCGCTGCCTCGTGTCATACCGGGCGTCGAAGTGTTCACCAGGGACGGGGAGGTGATCGGTCTCTACGTGTACGAAGACATCCCCAGAGGCACTTCTCTTGGCGAGGCTGTCGCCCGCATTCGAGAACTGGGCGGCTTGGTCTACCTACCTCACCCTTACGATGTGTTTCGGCGCGGAGCGGTCTCCAGCGCGCAACGGGAGAACGCGGCGGCTCTGAGCGACGTGATTGAGGTAGCCAACGGCCGGGCTTTGGGGCCTCGAGCGGGTCTCAACAGCGCCAAGCTGGCAGCTCGGCACGGCAGGCCGAGCGGGGCGGGCAGTGACGCCCATCACGCCGGTGAGGTGGGCCGTTCATACGTATTGGTCGGCGAGTCGCCCACTCGCGAGACGCTCGTGCGTCTGCTGGCGGATGGCACCGTGGAAAGCCGGCTGCATTTCTGGGACTACGTACTAAACTGGGGTAGACAGGCATCTTCCCCGGCGACGCGCCTATGGCGCCGGCTGACGGGGGCTCTGCCCAAGGAGTAGCAGCGATGGGGGAAGGCGGTCACTCGGAGCACGTACGGGCCGACCTGTGGCGGGAATGGCAGGGGGGGCCCAGTGTCCACTGCTTCTTGTGTGCGCATCACTGTCGTATCGCTCCGGGGGAGTCTGGTCTATGCGGGGTGCGTGAGAACAAGGACGGAGTCCTGTACACCTTGGTCTACGGCCGTCCCGTGTCCACGGCGGTGGATCCCATCGAGAAGAAGCCGCTCTTTCACTTTCTGCCTGGGAGTCGGACCTTCTCTCTCGCTACGGTAGGCTGCAACTTCACTTGCGCTTTCTGTCAGAACGCCGAGATCAGCCAGATGCCACGAGACCAGGGGCGAGTGACCGGGCGTGCGTTGTCCCCAAGACAGGTGGTGGACGCAGCGCTGGCTTCGGGCTGTGCAACCATCTCTTACACCTACACAGAACCGACAGTCTTCTACGAGTATGCTCGCGACTGCGCGCGGCTTGCCTCGGCGACTGGACTCAAGAACGTGTTCGTCACCAACGGGTACATGACCGCCGAGGCTCTGCACGACATCGATGGGCATCTACACGCGGCCAACGTAGATCTGAAGGCGTTCTCTGATGAGTTCTACCGCGCCCTGGTGGGGGCGCGGCTCAAGCCAGTGCTGGATTCCATCGAGCGCATGCACGCCATGGGAGTCTGGCTGGAGGTGACCACGTTGCTGATACCCGGCCGCAATGACGGCGAGGACGAACTCAGGGAGCTTGCCGCGTTCTTGGCCTCGGTGTCGACCGACATACCTTGGCACGTGTCCCGCTTCTACCCGTGCTATCGCCTCATGGACGTGCCCCCGACGCCCTTGGCTTCGTTGGAGCGAGCTATGCGTGCTGGGCGAGAAGCGGGGTTGCGCTATGTCTATGCCGGCAATGTGCCCGGGCATGGGGCGGAGTCGACCACGTGCCCAGAATGTGGAGAAGTGGCCTTAGAGCGCCAAGGTTTTAGATTGGTCAGAAACGGGACTATCAAGGGTAGGTGTGCTGCTTGTGGCGCCGATTTGGCCTTGGTTCTGGAGGAGGTGTAGAGATGGGCCTCGTGGGCTGTCTTGTAGTGCCTCATCCTCCTATCGTGGTCCCGGAGGTGGGGGGGCCAGAGCTTCGGAAGGTCGATTCGACCGTGAGGGCGATGCAGGCCGCTCGGAGCAGGGCGGCTGCCCTACACCCCGACACCTTGGTGTTGCTCTCACCCCACGCACCCATGATGACTCGCAAGATGGGAGTGTCGCTAGCCTCAGGCTACGAAGGTGACCTGGGCTACTTCAACGCGCCGGACGTCGTGGTCAAGGCCGACGGTGATGAGCGGCTGGCGAGAGCGATCCTGGAGCGGGCGACGCAGAACGAAGTGCCCGCTGGGCCTATAGCCTCTCCTGGTGAGACGTTGGACCTGGACCACGGCTCGATGGTGCCACTGGTGTACCTGTTGGGAGAGACGAAGCGTCGCTGCAAACTGGTCCTGCTTTCGTTCTCGCTTCTGGGTCTGCAGGAGCACACTGAATTCGGGGCGGCGGTCGGCGAGGCTTTGATGGAGGCGGAGCAGAGGGTGTTGTATGTGGCCAGCAGTGATCTGAGCCACAGATTGATACCTGGAGCTCCTGCGGGATACGACCCGCGCGGAGCGGAGTTCGATAGGCGCGTCGCCGAGACCTTCGCCGCCGGCGACTGGAGGGGGCTTCTGACTATAGACCCAGAGCTTGCCGAAGCAGCCGGCGAGTGCGGCTACCGCTCTCTGGCGGTGCTGTCTGGTGTGGTATCGGTGGCTCACGCGGCGGGAGTGCGCACGGAGAATCATGTGTACTCCTACGAAGGTCCTTTTGGCGTAGGATATCTGGTCGGTGAAGTGGAGTTCTCGGAGACCGCGGGGACGGTGTCGTGACATATACGGGGCACGAAGACAAAGGATCCGTTGGTCGCGTTGGCTCGCCAGGCTGTCGAGTCATACGTCAGTGAGCGCGTTGTGGTGCACCCGCCCGCACCGGCGAGCGGCAACCTCCGGCGGGCAGGTACTTTCGTCTCGCTACATCTTGCGGACGGCTCTCTGCGCGGTTGCATGGGCACCACCGAGCCTCAGACCGGCAGCGTGGAGGAGGAGGTAGTGGCCAACGCTATCACTGCCGCTACCGGCGACCCACGCTTCTACCCAGTGAGCCTCAAGGAGTTGGATTCACTGGACATCTCGGTGGACGTCCTGAGCCCGCCACATGAGGTCAGCGGGCTCGAAGAGATGGATCCCAAGCGATACGGCATGATCGTCAGGACTCTGGATGGTCGCAGAGCCTTGTTACTGCCGGATCTCGAGGGGGTGGACACGGCGGAACAACAACTGCGTATCACCTGTCGAAAGGGCAACATCGATCCGGATGATGACCAGTACCGGCTGTACCGTTTCGAGGTGGAGCGGCACCATTGACAGTCGTGTGTGCGGGACCGGGGGGCTGAGGTATGATTGGACTACATCCTGGCTACAAAGAAAGAGTGGGTAACCCACGTGTCTAGCAACAGTTCGGCGGCCGCTGTCGCAGGCGCCCGCAGCCACCGCAAGCCTCGTTCGTACAGGCGGCCCCGGCGCATCAGACGCTTCAGTGCCGCTCATGTCGTGTGGAGCGCCATACTGCGGATACTGCAGCGTGTGGTCCATTACAAGAAGAGCGACCGGCGCGAGTTCAAGATAGCCTTCTCTGTGCGCGACCTGCTGGCCGAGAAGAGCAGGGCGGTCAAGGCCCAATTCGAAGCTTTGGTGCAGGCGGTACAGAAGGCCGGCCGCTACCCGGCCAGAGAAGAGGCGGCCAGGGCGGTCCATGCCGTGATGGACACTCTCAAGGACAAGCTGCCCCCCGATGTCCTGTCCCGCGTGGTCGAGTCATTGCAGACGCGGTTGCGCGGCGAAAACGGGAGCGAGGACGAGGCGATGGCCCAGACCAATCCCGAGGAGTCCACGTCTACTGCCAAAGGTGAGCTTCGCGACAGTTGAGGCGCGCGCGACGCGCGCGCCTCGTCAGCTTCTAGTCTGCGGCCCGAGCAGTCGCGCGAGTACGCACGTCCTTGGCGGCACTCAGGACTCCTGTGAGCACCTGGCCTACGTGGTCCACGTAGTGGAAATCAAGGCCATCCAGGATGTCATCGCCCTTGATCTCGGCCACATCGGCCTCGTTACGGTCGGGCAGATAGACTCGGCTTATGCCGGCGGCTTTCGCCGCCAAGACCTTCTCCTTGATGCCACCCACCGGCAGCACCTGGCCGGTGAGCGTGACCTCTCCGGTCATGGCGACGTCGGCGTCCACCGTGCGGCCTGAGGCCATGCTGGCCAGGGCGACGGTCATGGCGACGCCGGCCGAGGGCCCGTCTTTGGGCACGGCGCCGGCAGGCACGTGCACGTGGATGTCGTGGTCCTGAAAGAACTTGGCGTCGGTACCCAGCTTGGCCGCTTCGCCCCGCACGTAGGTGAGAGCGGCTTGCGCCGACTCCTTCATGACGTCGCCCAACTGCCCGGTCGAGTATCAGTCGACCGGTGCCCGGCATGGAACGGGCCTCGATGAAGAGGATGTCTCCGCCGGTGGGGGTCCACGCCAGTCCCGTGGAGACTCCCGGGTCGCTCGTACGTCGCCTGGTCTCGCGGAACACCTTCTTCTTGCCCAAGAACTCGGTCACCCGCTTGGCTCCGACGGTCAACCGGCTCTGGCTGCCCTCGGCCACCATGCGGGCGAACTTGCGGGAGATCGTACCTATCTGCCGCTCCAGTGAGCGTACTCCCGCCTCGCGGGTGTAGTTCTCGATGAGCAGCCGGAGTGCGGCATCGGTGATGGTCAACTGGCTCTTCTTGATCCCGTTTCGCTCCAGCTGTCGCGGCACCAAGTACCGTTTGGCTATGTGGAGCTTGTCGGCCTCGGTGTAGCCGGCGATGGTGATGATGTCCATGCGGTCGCGCAGCGGACCCGGGATGGTGTCCAGCATGTTGGCCGTGCAGATGAACATGGCCTTGGACAGATCGAACGGCAGGTCGAGATAGTGGTCGCGGAACGAGCTGTTCTGCTCGGGATCGAGCACCTCCAGCATGGCGCTGGAGGGATCGCCGCGCCAGTCTGACCCCATCTTGTCGATCTCGTCGATCATGAAGACCGGGTTGCAGCTACCCGCGTCGCGCACGGCTCGGATGATAGTGCCGGGCATCGCGCCCACGTACGTGCGGCGATGCCCCCGTATCTCGGACTCGTCGCGCATGCCGCCCACGCTGATGCGGATGAACTTGCGGCCCATGGCTCGGGCGATACTCTTGCCCAAGCTGGTCTTGCCCACCCCGGGTGGCCCAGCGAAACAGATGATGGAGCCCGAGACCTCGTTCCTTAGCTTCTGCACCGCCAGGAATTCCAGGATGCGGTCTTTGACATCATCGAGGTCGTAGTGGTCTTCGTCCAGCACCTTGCGCGCGTGGGCGATATCCAGGTTGTCGGTGGTGCAGACCGACCAAGGCAGGCTGACTATCCAGTCGAGGTAGGTGCGGATGACGCCGTATTCGGCCGCTGCCGTGGGTAGCTTGGACAGTCGGTCGAGTTCGCGGCGAGCCTGCTTCTCTACGTTCTTCGGGGAGGTTCGCCTTGTCGATCTGATCGCGCAGTTCGTTGACCTCGGCCTGGGTCTCGTCGGTCTCGCCGAGCTCGTCTTGGATGGCCTTGAGCTGCTGACGGAGTACGTACTCCCGCTGGTTCTTGTCCATCTCGGACTGCACCTGGTCCTGGATCTTGGAACCCAAGCTCCAGGACCTCGAGTTCGCGATTGACAAAGGCCGTAAGCCTGCGGAGGCGCTTGGAGAGGTGGACCTCGGAGAGCAACTCCTGCTTCTCTTCGGTCTTGAGTCTCATGGTCGAGGCTATGAAGTAGCCCAGCGCGCCCGGGTCCTCCACGTTGGCCACCGCCATCTCCAGCTCATCGGGCAGGTAGGGCACCAACTGGATGACGCGTGAGTACACCGAGACGAGATTGCGCTGCAGCGCCTCTAACTCGGTACCGGGCTCGACCGTGTCCGGAAGGTCGCTGTACGTCTGCCCACAGATAGGGTTCCTCGGACGTGAAGCGGTCGATCCGTATCCGGCGTATGCCTTGGGCGATGATGCGCAGAGTGCCGTCGGGGGCCTTGAGCATCTTCTGGATGCTGGCCAGCACTCCGATGTTGTAGACGTCACCTGCCCCGGGGACCTCGATGGAGGCAGTCTTTGGACGCCACCAAGCCCACGAGCTTGTCTTTGCGCAAGACGTCGTCGATAAGGCGCACCGAACGCGGCTGACCCACCGCCAGCGGCATCACCGTCTCGGGGAAGACCACGGTGTCCTTGAGGGGCAGGATGGGGAGATGCGTGGGGACTTCCGCGGGTTGGTCGTCGATCGGCTCGCGCGAGAAGATGACGAATTCGTGACTGGGAGTATCGTCCTCTTCCGGCTCCTGCGGCTCGCTGTCGAGCCAGGTGGGGTCGAACTCGTCCTCGCGGGCACTCATGCCTGATCACCTCCCTCGCGTCTCCTCTGTCTGCGAGATAGGGATCTGTCTGCTCCGAGGCTTGTCCTTGACCGGCAGCTTGATCTCCAGATAGCCGTCGTTGTAGTCGGCGGAGGCCTTGGCGATGTCCACGTCCGGCGGTAGAGACACCAGACGTTCGAACCGGCCGTAGGAGAGCTCCATCTGATGATAGACGGCGTCACGCGGCCTCTGCTCCTTTCGGGTGCCACTGACGAGCAGCGCTCCGCCTTCTATCTCCAGCGTTATCCGGTCGGGGTCTATGCCGGGCAGCTCCAATCTCACCATGACCGCGTCTTCGCGCGGGTCGTAGTAGACATCGGCACTGGGGCGAAAGGCCCCGGTGCCTGCGCGCGGCCCCCAGTCGCCGTGCAAGAACTCGGCGAACAGCCTGTCCACCCCGCTGCCGAAGCGGCGGAATCTAGGGTCGTCGCTTCTCATTGTGCGGTAGTCAGTTGCTCGAGTACCGAACCCAGTTCCTCCAACAATCTGCCGTACTCGGCCCAGTCGCCAGCTCGCTGCGCCTGGATCGCGTTCAGATACAACTGATTGGCGCGTTCCGCCAAGGCGGCCACGTCGGACGGCGTGGTGGGTCCACTGGGGACTGTGGTGGTCGTGGTGGCTCCGCCGGGTGTCTCTGTCCCGGGCGCGGCATCTTCGCCGAAGATAGCCACCAGAGCCTGGGTGACCGTGGCCTCCATCACTATCCGCGAGCCGTAGGCGACTATCACCTGTCTGAGTTCGGGGACGGTGTTCTGACTGTTGGCCTGAAGGTACAGGGGTTCGAAGTACACCACTGACTGACCTATGGGGATCACCAACAGGTTGCCTCGTATCACGTTGCTTCCGGCTTGGTCCCAAAGGGTGATGCGTTGCGATATCGTCGGATCGTTGCTGATCTTGGCCTCGATCAGAGCGGGACCGTCGGGCGGGGTGCCCTTGGGGAAGTCGACAAGGAGTAACTCACCGTAGTTGTCTCCGTCTTGGCGCGCGGCCAGCAACGCCACCATGTTGGCTTTGCCCTTGGGGGCGAAAGGCAGGAGCAGGGCCGACTCCGGCTTGGTCTCACCGGGTAGAGCCAGTACTTGGTAGTAAGGCTGTGTCGGCGACTCGGATTCGTCATAGATCTCCGTGGGGACTTCCCAGACATCCTGGAAGTTGTAGAAGGTGGCCGGGTCGGTCACGTGGTACGTGGTCAGTGTGTCCGCCTGCACACTGTAGAGATTCTCGGGGTAGCGCATGTGGGCACGTATGTCCGCGGGCATCTGGTCCGCGGGCGTGAAGAGGTCTTGATAGATCTCGGCCCAAGAGTTGACGATCGCGTCGTCAGCGTCCAGTTGGTAGAAGGTCGTCTGGCCGGTGTAGGCGTCGATGACCACCTTGACCGAGTTGCGGACATAGTTGGTGCCGGCAGGTATGTAGTTGGTGGCGCCTGTGCCACTGTCGACCCAAGGTTGAGAGTAGGGGAAGAGCGACGTGGTCGCGTATGCGTCCCACATCCAGACCAGCGAGCCGTCGTCACGGAGGACCAGGTACGGATCGTAATCGTAGGTCAAGAAGGGGGCCAGTGCCTGCACTCGCTCCTGCAACGTCCGGCGGATCATTATGCGGGAGTCTTGGGTGATCGAGCTGGTAGTCAGGATGCTCAGGCTGCTCATCCGGAACGTGAACGCCGCTTGGCGGAAGAAGCTGCCTATCGAGATGCCGCCGTCCCCCTCGTAGGTGTTCTCGCGGTCGGTGGCTCCCTCGGGATAGTCGAACTCCAGAGTGTCGCTGTTGACTATGACGAAGCTGTTGCCCATCTCTCCGTAGTAGATCTGGGGCTGTTCGATCCTGAGGTCGGTTTTGTTGCGGAGTGGGATCTCGCTGATCAGGAAGACCGGGCTACCCGCGGTCTCGGCCTCGTTGACGGGGCTCATCGCGAAGCCGTATCCATGCGTGTACTTGAGGTGCTCTGTGACCCAACTCTTGGTGTTCAATCCGGCCTGGTTCATCTCGCGGGCGGAGATGAGCACCTGGCGCAACTCGCCGTCCAAGACGTAACGGTCTACGTCGACGTCTTTGAAGGTGTAGTAGGGTTTCAGGGCCTGAAGTTGCGCATAGGCGTCCTTGGCCGGACGCGGCTCCCAGATCCTGACGTTCTCGGTGGTGGCAGCGTTCTGAGCGACTTCAGACGCGGTCAGGCTCAGGTCGGCCGCAAGCTGGATACTAGCCACGTCGTCGATGTCGAACGCCCAACGGGTTGCATCGAGGTTCTTCTGTATGTACTCACTGTCCTTGGCGATCTCGTTAGGCTTGACCTGGAGACTTTGGACAGCCGCCGGAACGATCTTGCCCCCGACCACCCAAACCGCAAAGACGAGCAGGATGGCCGCCAGTGGGACCTTCCAGCCGCGCCGGAACAGGTTGACAAAGCACAGGACGGCAGCGACCAGGGTGACGATGGCCAGCACGGAGAGCATGGGTAGCACGACGTGCACGTCTGTGTAGTTGGCGCCGAAGGTCGTCCCTGTGGTCGAGTGGACCAGCGCCCATCTGCCCAGAGCGAAGTCGGCTGCTTTGGCCAACAACAGTACTGCCACCAGGACGGAGAGGTGCGCATAAGCGCGAGGCGCCAGAACGATGCGCTTCTTGACATTCAGAGTGAAAGCACGGTCGCTCAGGTACACCAGGAGGGTGAAGATGATGGCCAGCACCGAGGCGGTGATGACGAAATCTACCAGCATGGTGAGGAGCGGCAAGGTGTAGACGAAGAACGAAGCGTCTTTGCCGAACAGGGGGTCGGCATACCCGAACTCGCTCTGGTTGAGGAACAGGAGCACTCGCTCCCAGCGCCCGCCGTACGAGATGCCCACCACGAGTGTTATCAGTAGCGAAGCGGCCAGTATCACCTTGCCCGACCAGCCGCGGCGTGCGATGAGCTCCAGCACGTTCCCGGCCGGATTCTCATCAACGGCCTTGTACTTGGGCGCGGCTCTATGGGCCACCCAGACGCTCGTATAGAAGAGCCCGAAGAAGATGAGGGCAAAGAACAAGCCCACCAGCAGACGCCCCACGAACGGGGTCCAGAAGACGTCGGTCTGTCCCATCTCCTGATACCAAAGGTAGTCGGTCCAGTAGTAGGAGATCACCCACCACAACGCGGCCAAGACCGCGAGTCCGAGCACGACGAATATCAGCGTGCGTACGCCTTTGTTGCCTCCGCGAAGGAGGTTGGCCATAGGCCGAGGGCCGGCGTCCTTGCCCTGGCGGTCCGGTTCGTCAGAATAATCCTGGCCCTGCGTGCCCCATCGGTAGAATGCGATGACTACTGCCCTCCCTGTTGGTCGCCGGTATGTCGGCGGCGGTTTGTCTGAATCATCCCAGTTTCGCGACGACTTCTTGTTGCTCGCCCAGTTGGTAGACTGCTTGCCAGTCGGCGTCCTCCGTCGCCAAAGCTCCAATCGCTTCGTACAGCGCATCCAAAGGTATGCGCAGCGCCACCGCGCATCCTGATTCGGCCTCGCTTGGCGGTGGCACTTCTTGGTGGTGTATCAGTGCGCGCCGGAGCACGGCCTGGGCTATCAAGGCCTGTCGAGGGGTCTCGAAGGTGAAGACCGCGTATGGTGTCGCCGCTTGCATCTGTAGTCCACCTTTTCGCTCGTCTAGCGGGCGTGAGCAAGTACCACGGTCACCCTGTCCGCCGGTAAGGAGTCTTTGGTGACTTCCAGGGTGGGGCCTGCGTTGTGTTGTACCGTCTTTTGCGTCCGGAGGAACGCGTCTGGCGGATCGATGGGGAATCCGATCTTGGGCGTTTTGAAGTGCATGGGTATCACGATACGCGGTTTGAGCGCTTCCACCACGGCGGAAGCCGCTTGATGATCGATAGTGAAAAAGCCGCCCACAGGCACTATCAGTACGTCTACACTCCCGATCGCGGCGACCGTGCCCGCATCGAGCACATGCCCCAGATCGCCTAGATGCGCAAGGCGGATGTCTCCATCGTCCAGCAGGATGATGGTGTTCTTGCCCCGCTCGCTTCCGCCCGTCTCGTCATGGTCGACCTCGAACCCGGTTATGGTGACCGCACCCGCCTGCTCCTTGACGGGGTGCATGGCCGCCCTGGGGTTGCCGGGTATGGCGTCGACGCCCGCATGATCGGGGTGTTCGTGGCTCATTAGCACGATGTCCGCAGGTTCGTCCACGGGTTCATAGCCCACGGCGCCGTCGTAGGCTCCGTGCAGGTACGGATCGATGATCAGTCTGGTCTGGTCTTTCGCCTCGACTAGGAAGCAGGAATGGCCGAGATAAGTGATTCGCATGGTGGCACCCTCCGCCCGTCGGTTTGCCGACGTACATAGGTTAGCGGATTGAGGGAAAGGGAAACAACAAGGAAAAGATGCAGCCGCGGGGTGTCAACAGGGCGATTTTGGGCTATCATATGCCACTATGAAAGTTGAAGTAATGGAAATGCAGCGGATGAGGAGATGAATATGAGTGGGACTGTAAAAGATATCAACACCCAAGAGTTCGACGAGTTGGTCTCGAGTTCCACCTTACCGGTGGTGGTGGATTTTTGGGCTACCTGGTGCGGTCCGTGCCGCATGGTGGGTCCAGTGCTGGAGAAACTGGCTGCCGACCATGCCGAGAAGATCACCGTGGTCAAGGTCAATGTCGATCAGAACAATGAATTGGCTGCCCGCTACTCGGTGATGAGCATCCCGACTGTGATCATGTTCAAGGGTGGACAGGTCGACAAGCAGCTTGTCGGCGCCCGTGCCCAGAAAGACTACGAGATGGAGTTCGGTCTGTAGCTATGGCTTCTTATGATCTGAAGTGCCGCGCATGCGGTAAAGAGTTCGAGGTGTTCCAACTAGGCTTCCTGAAGGAAGATGCTAAGGTGTGCCCAGACTGCGGCGGGAAGGAAGTGGAGCAGCGCTTCACCGGTTTTGGGGGTGTAACTGGCCTCAGCCCCGCCGCTTCGTGCTCGCCGGAAGGGGGCTCGTGTCCCACCGGCGGTTGTTGCTCTTCGTCGAGTTGCGGCTACGGCTTCTAGTGCGACAGGCCTCTGTGGGCCGGTGTCCTAGGCTCGCTGTCGCGAAAGGAGTCTGATGTACCCGGAGCTCTTTAGTATCGGCAGCTTCACCGTCAGTTCGTTCGGGGTGATGATGGCCCTCGCCTTTGTGGTGGGCGGCTTCACTGGTCGTTGGCAGTTCGCCAAACGCGGAGTCAGGCCTGATTTCGTATGGGTGCTGGTCATCGCTGCCGTCATAGGCGGCGTGATGGGGGCCAAGATCCACTATCTGATCATCCATCCCGACGAATGGCCGGACAATCTGTTGAGCGGCCGGGGCTTGGTGTGGTTCGGGGGCATGTTCGGAGCCCTGTTCGCGGCGGCGGTGGTCACTCTGTTCTCCAAGGAGCGGTTGGCGGCCGTGGCCGACGGCTCAGCCTTCGCGATGGCTACCGGGTATGCGGTGGGCCGCATGGGCTGCTTCTTGGTGGGTGACGATTATGGTGTGCCTACCGACCTCCCGTGGGGTATCGCCTTTCCCAAGGGGTCGCCGCCGACCGACATACCTGTGCATCCGACACAGCTCTACGAGATCGCGGCGTCGCTGTTCATCTTTGCGCTCATGGTTTGGCTCATCTCGCCGCGCGTCAAACGCGAGGGCGCGATGTTCTTTATCTACTTGGTGCTCGCCGGCATCGAGAGGTTCCTGGTGGAGTTCGTCCGCACCAATCAACCTGTGGCTTTGGGCATGACTCAGCAGCAGTGGATCAGCATCGGCCTCTTTGTGGTCGGCATGGCCGGCGCTTGGTGGTTCGGGACGCGTGGCAAGCTCCGTCCGGTCGGGGCGGCAAGACAGTGAGAAGCCTGCGCGACAGGGCGTTCCTTCTGGTAGCGATCACCGGCTTGCTGGTCGCTGGGGCGGCTTGGCTATTCGCCGGATGCTCGTCGACTTCGAGCGACACGAACACGTCCAAGGATCTGGGAGCCGCTCTTGCACCCGACTTCTCCGGAGTCACTCTGGATGGCGAACAGGTGTCGCTCAGCGACTACCGGGGCAAGCCCGTAGCGGTGGTCTTCATGGCCAGCTGGTGCGGCCCGTGCCGCGAGGAGTCGCCCGAGATAGACAAGTTCTACAGAGAGAACGCGGACCGCGCTTCTCTGCTAGCCGTGGCGGTCAACGACTCCGAGGCGGACATCAGGGCGTTCATGTCACAGAACGGGCTGACCTTCCCGGTAATGCTGGACGAAGACGGCGCGGCCGACGCCTATGGCGTGACGGCGATACCCACCACGGTGGTCGTGGACGCCGAAGGCTTCGTGGCCAAGAGGTTGATCGGGGGCACTACGGCCGACGCGTTGTCCCTGATCATAGATGGACTTGCCGGTACCGACTGACCTCAGCGTCGCCGCGTTCTTCATAGCGGTCTTGGGGGGCGTGGCCAGCTTTGTGAGTCCGTGCGTCTTGCCGCTCTTGCCGGCGTACCTCTCCTTCGTTTCTGGACTCAGTGTCGAAGAGACCAAGAAGGGCAACCGCCGCGTGGTGTGGGGCACTCTGGCGTTCGTCCTGGGTTTCTCGACAGTGTTCATCCTCCTGGGAGCGGGCTTCTCGTTCGCGGGCGCCCTGGTCACCAACCGAGAGGTGCTCCGGTATGTCGGGGGAGGGTTGCTTCTGCTGTTGGGCGCTGTGCTGGTGGGCTTGGCAGTCCCAGCGTTTATGCAGAGGGACGTCCGCCCCTTCTTGGAGAAGGCGCCCAAAGGGCCGGCGGGCGCGTTCTTGGTGGGGGTGGCCTTCGCCTTCGGGTGGACTCCATGTGTGGGCCCCATCCTTGGGGCGATACTGACCATGGCTGCCGAGAGGGGTGATCCCGCGGCGGGTGCATTGCTCCTGTTCGCCTACTCCCTGGGGATGGGGATACCGTTCATGGTGGCGGGGCTGTTCGTCGGCTGGGCGCTCAGGGTCTTCGCCCGCATCCGGAAGCACATGCGGGTGATACAGATCGTCTGCGGAGCGATACTCATCGTGTACGGCGCGCTTCTTCTGGCGGGCGTGCCCCTTAGCTTCTAAGCGCGGAACTGCCGCAGATGGCATAGCGTCCTAGCGCCGAATGGGTTCGGGCAACCGGCACAGGGGGATCGTGATGAAGATCAAGAAGGCACACAAAGTAGGGGCGATCGTTCTGGGGGTCGTCCTGGTCTTGGTGATCGCGGGGCTGGTGGGAGCCTCCGGATGCGGGGATGACGATAGTGTCCTACACCGAGACTACGTGGTACGCCGGAGGGGGCGCGGACGGTTACGAAGAGGCCGGCATCGCCTCGGATGAGATGGCTGCGACGGCTCCGGACGCCGAATACAGGGATGTCGGAACGCAGACAGGCGGGGCTTCGCTCAAGGCGCTCGAGCAGGATGCCGGACAGAAGATCATGAAAGAGGCCATTCTCGATATAGAGGTCGACAAGGGCAGCTTCCAGTCGCGGTTCGACAAGGCACAGCAGCTTGCGGGCCTGTATGGCGGCTACGTCCTAAGCTCCAACTCGACGGCCAGCGGAGACGAAGACGTCCTCAAGAGCGGGACCGTGAGCATCAGGGTGCCCGCCGACTCCTTCGACAAGATGATGGCCGAGGCCAAGAAGCTCGGCGATGTGAAGTACGAGAACACGAGCACCACCGACGTCACCGAGGAATACACAGACCTCAGCGCCCAGATCACGATCGCTCAGACTAACGTCAACGCGATACTGGCGTTGTATGCCAAGGCCAAGACGATCGACGAGATCCTGCAGGTGCAGCAGCAGCTCATGTACGCGCAGCAGCAGCTCGAGCAGCTCAAGGGCCGCATGCAGTACCTGGAGGCGCACACGACCTACTCCACCCTCACGATGAACATCTACGAGGCCGGCACAGAAGTCGTGACCCCGACCGGCGAATGGGGCTTCGTCCAAGCCCTCAAGGACGCGGTCCACAACTTGGTAGACGCCTTCAGCGCAGTGGCGCGGGGTCTGGGCTGGATACTCCCGATACTCGTGGTGGTGGGCGTGTTGGCAGGCATCATCTATGCGACCGTTAAGGCGACCGGGCGCCGGAATCGCCAGAGCAAGAAGGAAGGCGAAGACAAGACTTCGTAGCGCGGCACACGGTGTATACTCACCACTTCGTGTCCGACGGCACGAGTACAATTCAACATGCACCCCTGCTCCGGCAGTAAGGCCGGGGCCGCTTAGACCGTAGGAGGTGACCCAAACTGAACAGCTACGAGCTGGTTCTTATCTTGCGCACCGAAGCGACGGATGAAGAACGTACAGCGGTCGTAGACCGCGCCAAAGAGATCATCACCGGGGGCAAGGGCTCCATCGTGAAGATCGATGAATGGGGCAAGAAGCGCCTCGCGTACGAGGTCAAAGACGTGCAAGACGGCGTCTACTACATCTTGTACTTCGAAGCCACGCCTGAGACTCTGGCAGAGGTGACTCGAGTACTCGGCATCACCGACACAGTACTCAGGTTTATGCCCTTCCGTCATGACAAACCGTTCAGCGTGCAGGCGCCGGCGGCGTCCGCGAAGCCGGCGGAAGCCGAAGAAACTGAGGAGTAAGGAGCAGTCATGGCTCGCGGCATCGCACATGTGACCTTGGTCGGTAGGCTGACGCGCGATCCCGAACTCCGGCAGACGCCCAATGGTACGTCCGTGTGTCAGTTGGGAGTGGCGGTCAGCTCCTCGTATAAGGACTCGTCCGGCCAGTGGACCGAGAAGCCCAACTACTTCGATGTCGTCGTGTGGGGTACCCAGGGCGAGAACTGTGCCAAGTACTTGAGCAAGGGCAGAGAAGTGGCTGTCGACGGTCGCCTCGATCAGAGGTCGTGGGAGGCGCAGGACGGCACCAAGCGCAGCAAGGTTGAGGTCGTCGCCGATACGGTGATGTTCATCGGTGGACAGGGTGAGACGCGCGAGCCAGTGGCCCGAGCGGGCAAACAGTCCTCGGAAGATGCTCCCCCGCAAGACGATTTCAAAGACATCGATTTCGGGGGCGACGACATACCGTTTTAGGTGTGTCTCTCCGATATCCGCGAATAGGAGGAATGAAAGCAAGTGGGGAACCCCAAGAAGCAAACAAGGCGCGTCAGGCCCACTACGGGCAATCGGCGGCGCAAGTACTGCTACTTCTGCAAAGAAGACATCCAAGAAGTGGACTACAAGGACTACGGCACCCTGCGCAGATTCATGTCCGAGCGGGGCAAGATCAGGTCTCGTCGCACCACCGGGGCGTGCCGGCGTCATCAGCGGCAGGTGGCTGTGGCCATCAAGCGGGCCCGTGAGGTCGCTCTGCTGCCCTACAGCAGCCGCTAGGGCAGACCTTTACAAGGAGAGGGCATGGAGATAATCCTACTGCAGGACGTAGACAAGCTGGGCAAGAAGGGCGATGTGGCCAACGTGGCCGAGGGCTACGCCCGCAACTTCCTTCTGCCGCGCAAGCTGGCCGAGATGGCTACTGCATCGCGCATAGTCGCCGCCAGGCAGGACCATGGACGAGACGGGAGGCGGCAGCCAAGCGCGAAGCTGAGCGGGCCGACGAGACGCGAGAGCTGCTGTCTAAGACAGTCGTCACTATAACGGCTCCGGTGGGCACCAACGACCGGCTCTTCGGTTCGGTGACCAATCAGGACATCGCGGACGCCATCTTCGCGGCCCGCAAGATCCGTATCGACAAGCACAAGGTCGATCTAGAAGAGCCCATCAAGACCGTGGGCACTTACATGGTCAAGGTGCAGTCGCACAGCAGTGTGGAGCCCGCTGAGGTCAAGGTCATAGTGGCTCCGGAGGAAGAGAAGGCATAGGCGCCGATTAGCGCCAAGGCGTCATGCCTTGGCGCGGTTGAGCGAAGGATCTCCTGTTCGGGAGAGAGGGGCGTGCGTGGAAGCGAACGCAAGCAGTGCCGTGGCCGGTACTCAGCTTGGCGGCGAGCGGATGGTGCCGCAGAATCATGACGCTGAGGTGTCGGTCTTGGGTGCCTGCATGCTCACGCCCAACGTCATCCCCGGGGTCAGCGAGGTCCTTAGGCCTGGCCAGTTCTACCGGCAGGCCCATCAGCGCATCTTCGAGGTCATAGAAGAGCTCTCGTCGCGGGGCATACCCGTGGACCCCATCACCGTCTGCGAGGAACTGTCGAATCGGGAAGCCCTGGACGCGGTCGGTGGCCGGGCGTTCGTGCATAGTCTGAGTGGCGGCGGTCCCGGCCGCCACGAACGCGCTTCACTACGCCGAGATAGTGCGCGAGAACTACCTGCTTCGCTCGCTCATACGAGTAGGCGGCGAGATCACCGAGATGGGCTACCGGCGTGGTGGTTCGCCCGTGGAGCTGATGGACCGGGCCGAGCAGATGGTCTTTGATATCTCACAGACCAGGTCGTCCGGCGAGTTCTCACCGCTGGTGAACCTTATCCAAGAGAACATCGCGGAGCTTGAGCGGGTCGCCGATGTAGGGCACCATACGATCGGTTGCCAGACAGGCTTTCGTGACCTTGACGAGAAGATAGGCAGTCTTCAGCCTGCTAACCTCGCAATATTGGCCGCGCGGCCGAGTATGGGCAAGACAGCTTTTGCGCTGAACATTGCGCGTAACGTCGCTGTGGAACAGAAGAAGGGTGTAGCGATCTACAGCTTGGAGATGTCCAAGCTGGAGGTGGTCACCCGGTTGATGAGTTCAGAAGCGCGGGTGGATCTGTGGCGGGTGCGCCGGGGTGAGCTGCAGCCGAACGAGTGGAGCAAGCTCATGGGAGGCTGCACCGGGCTCAGCGAAGCCCCCATCTTCATCGACGACACGCCGTCACTGAACCTCATGGAGATACGGGCCAAGTCACGACGTCTGAAGGCTAAGCAGAAGGACCTAGGCCTCATAGTAGTGGACTACCTGCAGCTGATGATGGGCGATTCCAACTCCGAGAACCGTCAGCAAGAGATCTCGCGCATCTCTCGAGGTCTGAAGATCCTGGCCCGAGAGCTGGAGGTGCCGGTGTTGGCGCTTTCGCAGCTGTCGCGGCAGGTGGAGCAACGGCAAGAGAAGAAGCCGTTTCTCTCGGATCTTCGCGAATCTGGAGCCTTGGAGCAGGACGCGGACTTGGTGATGTTCATCTACAGAGATGAGGTCTACAACAAGCAAGGCACCACCAAGCAGGGTAGGGCCGATATCATCATCGGCAAGCAGCGGAACGGACCCATCGGGGAGTGCGAGTTGGCCTTCATGCCTTCGTACACGAGGTTCGCCGATCTGGACCGTCACCACATCGCGCAGCAGGCCTCCCATGCCGGCGAGGCCGCGTATGCTGGAGAGCCGCTCTAGTCCACGGGCCGCCGGGTCAGCGGCCTGGTGTAAACTGTGGAGGTTGCCGGTGTAGGGATGCGGAGCGACCGGTAGCGGGTCCGTCTGGAAAGAGATGTCGGGAGGCGAAGTGCCGGTTCTTGTGGTTGTTGGCGCCCAGTGGGGGGATGAGGGCAAAGGCAAAGTGACCGACCTGCTCTGCGAGCAGGCGGATATGGTGGTCCGCTACCAAGGCGGAAACAATGCCGGACACACAGTCGAGAACTCCCGCGGTAAGTTCGCGTTACATCTGGTGCCCTTCCGGCATATTCAGTCCTAGTGTGGTAGCGGTCATCGGTGGCGGAGTGGTCATCGATCCCATAGTGCTGCGCGCCGAGATAGACGAACTCGAGGGACGCGGTGTCTCCACGGCCAACCTCAAGGTCTCGGGCAAGGCCCACCTCATCATGCCGTACCACATCATGCTGGACCACGTGCAGGAGACCCGCTTGGGCAAGGGCAAGATCGGCACCACCGGTCGCGGTATCGGCCCGGCCTATGCCGACAAAGCCTCCCGTCAAGGGGTGCGCATGCACGATGTCATCGACCCCAAGGGCTTCCGCGAGCGGGTGATGGCGGATATGAAGGCCAAGGCCGAGGTGATGGAGCGCACTTACGACCAGGACACGAGCAGCCTAGAGACCGATTGCGAGCGCTACATAGAGGCGGCTGAGTCGCTACGGCCGCATATCGAGGACACCGAGCTACTGACCTGGAAGGCTCTTAGAGACAACAGGGCGGTCTTGCTGGAAGGGGCTCAGGGTACTCTGCTGGACTTGGATCACGGGACGTATCCGTATGTGACCTCCTCGAACCCCGTGGCGGGCTACGCCTGTGTGGGCGCGGGCATCGGACCGGTGGAGATCAACGAGGTCTGGGGCATCGCCAAGGCCTACATTACCAGGGTTGGGTCCGGACCCTTTCCCACCGAACTCACCGACGAGACCGGGGAGGCCCTACGCGAGATCGGGCGCGAGTTCGGCACCACGACCGGGCGCCCTCGGCGCTGCGGCTGGCTCGACCTGGTTGCGCTACGTTACGCGGCCAGGGTCAACGGGCTCACCGGCCTCTGCATAACCAAGTTGGACGTACTCAACACCATGAAGACCATCAAGGTCTGCAACTCGTATCGCTACAAGGGCGAGGTTCTGGAAGAACTTCCACCCGAGCAGGCGGTCTTCTGCGAGGTAGAGCCCATCTACGAGGAGCTTCCCGGTTGGGAGACCGACATCTGCGAGGCCACTAGCATCCAGGATCTGCCGCCCCAAGCGATCGACTATCTCAACCACATCGTCAACGCCGTGCAGGTGCCCGTATCGCTTGTCTCGGTGGGTCCCAAGCGCGAGCAACATATCAAGGTGCCTTATCCGCAGGTGGAGCGTCCGCGTCACGGCCAGGGGCCCGCGGGCCCTCACGGCAGAGGATAGGGGCCACCGTGGCTTCTGACCGGCTGGACGTACTGGTAGTCGGCGGGGGTGCGCGGGAACACGCGCTGGTACGTGGTCTCGCGAAGAGTCGGCGCATCGGCCGCCTTGTGGCCGCCCCAGGCAATGCCGGCATAGCCCAAGACGCTGAGATCGTCGGCATACCGGCCGAGGACGTCGCGGGTCTGGTGGATCTGGTGGAGCGGGAGAGATTCGACCTTACTGTGGTGGGGCCGGAGGTCCCGCTGGTGGCGGGGTTGGCCGACCAGTTGCGGGAGCGGGGTTTCGCGGTATTTGGTCCCGGGGCCGACGGCGCGCTCATTGAGGGCTCGAAGGCCTTCGCTAAGGACATCATGAAGGCGGCGGGGGTGCCGACCGGGCGGGCGGACAGCTTCACGGGCCACGCCGAAGCGCTGGCGTATCTGCGGCAGCACGGAGCCCCGATGGTGATCAAGGCTGATGGTCTGGCTGCCGGCAAGGGCGTCATAGTCGCCAAGACTGTTCCGGAAGCCGAGGCTGGTCTGGCGGAATGCTTCATCTCGCGGCGCTTCGGAGAGGCGGGTGACACAGTACTGGTCGAGGAGTACCTGGAGGGTGAGGAGGTCTCGCTGCTCGCCATAGTCAGCGGCGAGCAGGTGCTGCCGCTCGCCCCGGCCCAAGACTACAAGCGGGCGTTGGACGGCGATCAGGGACCCAACACCGGGGGCATGGGTTCATACTCGCCGGTGCCTTCGGTGGATGACGAGCTGTACGCAAACCTGGTCGACCAGGCCGTGCGACCCACAGTGGCCGAGTTGGCGAAGCGGGGCATCGACTTTCGGGGGGTCCTCTACGCCGGTCTGATGCTGACCGCAGATGGTCCCAAGGTGCTGGAGTTCAACTGCCGCTTTGGCGACCCCGAGACGCAGGCGCTGCTGCCTCGTCTTGAGTCCGACCTGCTGGAACTGTTGCTGGCGGCAGCCAAGGGCGTAGCGCTGCCGTCGAAGGTCGAGTGGCGCCAAGGCGCGGCCGTGGGCGTAGTGCTGGCTTCGCGTGGCTATCCGGCCACAAGTAGCAAGGGCGACGTCATCAGTGGGCTGGAGAAGGTCGCGGGGCGCGAGGGAGTCGAGGTCTTTCATGCCGCCACTGCTGTCTCGGCCGAGGGGTTGGTCACCTCGGGCGGCCGGGTACTCACCGTCACCGGTCTGGGAGGCACCTACGCAGAGGCACGGGAGCGCGCGTACGCAGCGGTGGAGCAGATCGAGTTCGACGGTGCCCAGCATCGCACCGACATCGCCCTAAGGGCGCAGCAGTGGGAAGCCGGTCGACTGCAGACCGGCAGACAATCCTAGAAAGGAGTGCGAGCGGATATGGCGGACAGTCCTCTGGTAGGGATCCTTATGGGCTCGGAATCGGACGCTCAAGTAATGGACGACGCTGTCAAAGAGCTGACCTCTCAGGGGATAGCACACGAGGTCAACGTGCTTTCTGCTCATCGCGATCCTGAGGGAGTCCGCGAGTATGCTCTGAACGCTGAGTCGCGGGGTCTGAAGGTGATCATCGCGGGCGCGGGTAAGGCCGCCGCCCTGCCGGGCGTGGTAGCGGCGATGACCGATCTGCCCGTCATAGGGGTGCCCATACGCACCAGCGACTTGGGCGGTCTGGACTCGCTCCTCTCCATGGTGCAGATGCCCTCGGGCGTGCCGGTGGCCACGGTGGCCATAAACGGCGCCCGCAACGCGGGCATCCTGGCGGCCAAGATACTGCGGGTGGCTGGGCTGGCGGCGGGCGCTGGGGGCGCCGCGGCATCTGGGGGAACGACCTCGAAGGGCAAGGGAGACGGTAGATGATCGAGCGTTACTCCACCCCCCGGATGGCCGCCGTCTGGACCGACGAGGCGCGCATGGCCGCGTGGCTCGAGGTCGAGGTGGCGGTGTGCGAGGCGTGGGCCCGGCTGGGCAAGATCCCCAACGAGGCCATGGAAGATATCCGGGTGAAGGCCAGCTTCGACATGGAGCGGGTCAAGGAGATCGAAGAGGTCACCCAACACGACGTAATAGCCTTCGTAAGTAGCGTGGCCGAGAACATCGGCGAGGCCTCCAAGTATCTGCACTACGGGCTGACCTCGTCCGACGTACTGGACACCGGACTGGCCCTGCAACTCCGGGCCGCAGGCTCGATACTGGAGGGGGAGGCGGTCCGTCTAGGCAAGATCCTTCAGCGCCGCGCGGAGGAGCACCGCGACACGGTGATGATCGGGCGCACGCATGGCGTGCACGCCGAGCCCATCACTTTCGGCATGGTGTTGGGTCTGTGGGCGTTCGAGGTGCACCGCGGGGTGGAGCGGCTGCGCGAGGCCACCAAGCAGGTATCGGTGGGCAAGATCTCCGGCGCCGTCGGCACCTACGCCAACGTCGACCCCCAGGTGGAAGAGATCGCCATGGACAGGCTGGGCCTGGAAGCGGCGCCCATCTCCACACAGATAGTGCAGCGCGACCGGCACGCCCAGTTCATGTCGGCCCTTGCCATACTCGCCAGCACCCTGGAGAAGATCGCCACCCAGGTGCGTCACTATCAGCGCACCGAGGTACTTGAAGCGGAGGAGTACTTCGCGCCGGGCCAGAAGGGCTCTTCGGCCATGCCCCACAAGCGCAACCCCATCATCTCCGAGCGCATCTGTGGCCAGGCCCGCGTCATCCGCTGCAACATGCTGGCGGCGCTCGAGGACATCCCCCTGTGGCACGAGCGCGACATCAGCCACTCCAGCACCGAGCGGGTGATCTTGCCCGACAGCACTATCTTGCTGCACTACATGCTCGAGAAGGCCTGTTGGCTGATAGACAACTTGATGGTGCATCCAGAGAACATGGCCGAGAACATGGAGAAGAGCTACGGACTGCTCTACAGCCAGCGCGTGCTGTTGACGCTGATAAAGGCGGGCATGTTGCGCGACGAGGCCTACGCGGTGGTACAGCGTAACGCCATGAAAGCCTGGCAGGACAAGACCCCTTTCATAGGGCTGCTGAAGGCGGATGCCGAGGTCACCAAAGTGCTCAAGTCGTCCGAGATACGGGCCTGTTTCGACCCCACATATCAACTGAGGCACATGGATGTGATCATGAGGCGGGTGGCCGATCTGAAGTGGTAGGGGAAAGCGGCCGCGCCACGAAGTCTGCGGACCGCGACGACTACCCCCGCCGGGCCCCCTCGGTGCGGCTCGCCACCACGCTTCCGGCCACTATCAGCACCAGGCTGAGTGCGACCATCACCCAGAAGGCGGTGCCATCCAGGACCCAGGATATGCCGCCGCACACCAGCCCGCCTATCAACAGGCCGAGTGGGAGTATCTGTTGTCTCTTCTCGGGTCTCACCACAGGGACGGTAGAGGTATCGCGGTCGGTTGTCAATGGTAGAATCAACGCCGACGCAGTATTCCGTAGGTCCGCGCCCCGGGCGGCGGGCCGCCAAGCGACGACGAGGAGCGCTGAGCGTGTTCGAAGTCTCGGTCTACGAGACCCCCAAGCAGGAAGTGGACAGCGTGTTCCGCCGGCTTTTCGTCAAACCCATGATCAAGCATTGTCACCTGCCCTATGGCGAGGTCCACGAGAAGACCTTGAACAGGGCTTCGGGGGAGTAATGCCGGACAGGTGGCAGACTCCCGCAGACTCGCCGCTACAGGAGCGGTGCATCTGGGGGGACGAGTCGCCTCACGATGAATGTGGCGTCTTTGGCATCTACGCTCCGGAGCTGGACGTCTCGCGTCTGACTTTCTTCGCACTCTTCGCTTTGCAGCATCGCGGGCAGGAATCGGCCGGTATCGCGGTCACCGATGGGGCTCGACTGGACGTGCACAAGGACATGGGTCTGGTGTCGCAGGTGTTCCAAGAAGAGATGCTGCAGTCGCTTCCCGGGAAGCTGGCCATCGGACATGTGCGCTACTCCACCACCGGGTCAAGCTCGATGCGGAACGCCCAGCCGTTCGCTCGCACGCGCAACGGCTCTTTCATAGCCTTGGCTCACAACGGCAACCTGGTGAACACCGACTCCCTGCGGGGCAGCCTGGTGCAGAACGGCCACATCTTCGAGAGCACCTCCGATACCGAAGTGATCGCGGCGCTGTTGGCCGAGCACCCCTCGCATGACGTCCGCGTGGCGCTGCGTGAAGTGATCCCTCAGTTGCGCGGCGCCTTCAGCGCGGTGCTGCTCACCAACGACGAGGTCATCGGCTTCCGCGACCCCTACGGTGTAAGGCCGCTGGTACTGGGTGAGATCGAGGGCAGGTACTGCTTGGCCAGCGAGACCTCAGGGTTGGACATCATCGGCGCCCGCTTGGTAAGGGAGATCGAACCCGGCGAGGTCTGCGTGCTGAGCGAGACGGGTTACGAGATAGAGCAGGTGGTGGCGCGCAAACAGGAAGCGCTCTGCGTGTTCGAGTTCATCTACTTCGCCCGGCCTGACTCAGTGATGAAGGGTCAGACGCTCTATGCGGCCCGCAGTCGCATGGGGGAGGAACTGGCCGCGGAGTCACCTGTGGAGGCCGACTTGGTGATCCCCGTGCCGGACACGGGCAACTCGGCGGCTATCGGCTACGCGGCCCGCAGTGGCATCACCTACGGTGAGGCCCTCATCAAGAACCGGTACATCGGTCGGACCTTCATCGACCCTGACGACCAAGTGCGCAGGCTGGGCATCCGCATGAAGTTCAACCCGCTCACCTCGGCTCTCAAGAACAAACGGCTGGTGGTGGTTGACGACTCTGTGGTCCGAGGCAACACCACTCGGGCATTGGTGCAGGTGCTCTTTGAGGCCGGCGCCAAGGAAGTGCACCTGCGGGTGAGCTCTCCGCCTATAGTGTATCCGTGCTTCTACGGCATCGACATGGCCAACCAGGACGAGTTCATCGCCTTCGGCAAGACTGTGGAAGAGATCAGCGAGGAGC
This sequence comes from uncultured Actinomycetes bacterium, assembly GCA_963814365.1. Classification (GTDB taxonomy): domain Bacteria; phylum Actinomycetota; class Thermoleophilia; order RBG-16-64-13; family RBG-16-64-13; genus RBG-16-64-13. Next base: position 305,691 of record CAWFCL010000004.1, read on the forward strand.
TGGGCGCTACCTCGGTGGCCTACCTGTCTCTGGATGGTCTCATGCGGGCCACGGGGGTCCAGGACGCCGACGACACCTTCTGTGCAGCCTGCTTCACTGGCCACTACCCATGCGAAGTGCCGGCAGAGCTGCGGTGCTCCAAATTCCGCTACGAGCAGAACGTCTGCGGGTCTTTACCCGGCTGATCCTAGGAGAACGAGTGAACAACAGGGAATCGGTGGACCTACGCCACCCACACACCTTTCATATCCCCGTCATGGGCACGGGCTTCACCATCGACACTCCGCTCAAGGTGGCTCGCTACGGCATCTCGTCGGTAGTGTCACTGGTGGACGACGCACTCATCGAACAGATGCGCCGCTATCACTGTGAGCGACTGGGGGAGAGCTACGAGGCCATCCCCAAAGGGGCTGAGGACTGCAGAGCGCGGCGCATCACGGCCTACTTGGACCTGTTGGACGTCCTGGTGGCACGTCAGACCGAGGAACTGCGCAGCAGTCCCTTCGAACCGGGCAGCCCGCTGACCTACTACTACGAACTGCTACCGGAGTCGTCGCTGAAGGATGTCTACCGGACCATGTTGCGCACCGACGACGCGAGCGAGAAGGCCAAGCTCGAGGTCGAGTTGCGTAGTCGCGTGGTCGCCGGCAGTATAGACGCCAACATCATGGTCAAGCTCGACCGTCGTCCTCAGCCGAGTGGCCAGGAGGCTCAGATCGGGGACAGTGACGCCCTCTCGGCCTTGCGTGGCTTCGCCCGCAGCACAGTGCGCTCTTCTATGGTCTTCTCGGCGGGACTCAACGCTCCGCTCTACACCTACACCAGCACCTTCGCGGACTTCCTCCCCGATGCCGAAAGTCAGCTCAAGAAGAAGATCGTGCTCAAGGTGAGCGACTTCCGTTCTGCCGTCACGCAGAGCAAGCTGCTGGCCAAGCTGGGTCTGTGGGTGTCGGAATTCCGCATCGAGTCGGGCCTCAACTGCGGCGGGCACGCATTCTCGGCGCAGGGGCAAGTGATAGGTCAAGTGTTGGACGAGTTCAGGCGCGACCGGGAGGGGTTGGTGGAGCGGAACTTCCCCATGTACGTGCAGGCGCTTACGACGCGCGAGAGCCCGGTGCCGGCGGAGCCACCCGCGACTCGGGTGACCGTGCAGGGCGGCATCGGCACCGTGGAAGAAGACCAACTGCTGCTGAAGCACTATCAGGTGGACGGCACCGGCTGGGCCACGCCCTTCTTGCTCGTCCCCGAGGTGACCAATGTCGACGAAGAGCACCTGCAGAAGCTCGCCAACGCGGCTGAGGGCGATGTCTTTCTGAGCGACGCTTCGCCCATGCGGATACCTTTCTGGAACCTGCGCGACTCGGCGAGCGAGATCACTCGCAGAAGGCACATCGAGGCAGGGCGGCCGGGCAGCGCCTGCCCCAAAGGATACCTGCGGCTCTTCAACACCGAGTTCACCGAGACCCCCGTCTGCGAGGCCGCGCGGGAGTACCAAGGGCCCAAGCTTGCCAGCCTGGAGACGGCGGACCTGACCGACTGTCAGAGAGAGGCGGCCCGCGAGTCGGTGTTGGCCAAGGCCTGCATATGTCACGACCTGGCTGGTGGAGCTACTCTCAGCTACGGGATAGACGCGAAAGCGACCACGGCCATCTGTCCTGGGCCCAACATCGCAGACTTCTCTCGCATCGCGTCTTTGAAGGAGATGGTCGACCATATCTACGGACGGCTCTCGCTGCTGACCGACTCACAGCGTCCGCACATGTTCATCCGTGAGCTCTCCTTGTATGTGGACTACCTGGTCAAGGAGATAGACCGCAACTCCCGCGGCATAGAGAGCAAGACCGCCAAGTACTTTGCCGAGTTCCGGGACAATCTACTGCGGGGCATCGCACACTATCGGGAGATCGCGAAAGACATCACCGAGGAGCAGAGGCAGAGCTTCCTGACGGCACTGCGCAAGCTGGAGGACGCCATCAAGCTGGCGATGGCCGGGGTGGCTCTAGCGACCTGAGTCGTGTGCGTCGGGGCGCCGCCGCGCCGCTAAACCATCTCCATCAGCCGGTCAAGGTCGCTTACCGCTTGGGCCCCGGCGGCCACCAGTTGAGCCATGAGCCGGGTGGCTTCGCCCCCGCTCATGTCGCGGTCGGGTATGGGCGGCCGGTCGATGACAAGCACCTTGGTTCCCGTCTTGGCTACCTGCAAGGCGGTGCGCAACGGAGCCAGGTTGCCGGCACCGAAGTACACCGGAGCGACCACTATCAGGTCGGCCTGTCTGGCGAGTCGGTCGAACTCCCTAAGGGCCTCGTCTGTGCAAGGCTCGAAGGGTGGCGCCGAGACTACCTGCAGTCCGTAGGCCTGCGCAGTGGCGCAGTCGGCGTCGAACACGCTCACGATGCCGACACTGGGCGCGAAGCCGCGGGTCACCAGTTCTTCGATGATGGGGCCGGCCGCGCCGCCACCCGCCAACACGTGAACGCTGCCGCGGTCGCCGCAGGTATGGGGCGCCACGGGCTCGGACCAGATGGGGGTGAAGTAGGGCCGTCGGCCCTGACGGTGCACGGACACCCTGGTCTTGAAGACCTCCAGGATCAGGCACTCGTCTAGCACCTCAGTCGGATTACCACGCGCGACCAGCAGGCCGTGGTCGACCAGTAGTAGCTCGTCGCAGTACTGAGCGGCCATATTCAGGTCGTGTAGTACCACCACGATGGTGCGGCCCCGCGAGTGGAGGGCGCGGAGCAACTGCATGATCTCGAGCTGATGATTGAGGTCCAGGTTGTTGAGTGGCTCGTCCAGCAGGATGGTGGGGGTGTCTTGCGCTAAGGTCTGGGCGATAAGGGCGCGCTGGCGCTCGCCCCCGGAGAGTTGAGTGACCGGCCGCCCCGCCAGCTCGGTGAGCCCGGTGGCCCGCAGGGCGGCCGCTACCGGGTCTTCGTCCGGCGACGCGTCGTGGGCCGGCCCGCTGTGGCCCCGAAGGGGACGCGAGCGCGCGTAGCGGCCCATCGCCACCATCTCCTCAACAGTAAAGCTGAAGTCAAGGGTGAAAGTCTGAGGCACGACGCCTACCTGACGGGCCATGTCAAGGGTGTGGTAGCGGTCCAGGGGCCGTTCGTTGAGCAAGATCTCGCCTTGCACCGGGCGGACGGCGCCTGTCAGGGTGCGCAGCAGGGTAGTCTTGCCGGAGCCGTTGGGGCCGACTATGCCTACAAAGGAACCGGGTTGCAGGGTCAAGTCTAGGGGCCCGAGCACCGGATTTCCGCTCAGCTCCACTTGGACCGCGCTCAGGCGGTAGAGAACGGACGGTGTCATGGTTTCCGGGGAGGTCATCTCAGATGCCTTTGCGCGCGCGGAGTAGATAGAGGAAGAATGGTCCGCCGATAGCCGTGGTGATGATGCCCACGGGTATCTCCGAGGGGGCCATGGCGGTGCGGGCCAAGGTGTCGGCCAGCAGGAGCAGCACCGCCCCGAACAGGGCACTGGCGGGCAGAAGGCGACGATGGTCGGGACCGACCAGTAGCCGCATGATGTGCGGCACCATGAGGCCTATGAAGCCGATGAGTCCCGAGAAGGCCACAGCCGCCGCCGTGGTGAGGGCAGCGGCGACCATGAGGTTCCGCCGGGTCCGTTGGCTGTCCACGCCCAGCTCTCGGGCGCGCTCTTCGCCCATGAGCAGCAGGTTGAGCCGGCGGGAAGAGAACATCATGTAGACGAAGCCCAAGCCGACCACGGGCAGGGTGATCCAGACCTTGGTCCAAGTGGCGTTCGAAAGCCCTCCCATCAGCCAGACGATCACCGTGTGCAGGTCATCTCTGGCGGCCACCATCAAGAAGGACATTATGGCCGTGAGGGTGGAGCCCACGGCGACGCCGGAGAGTAGTAGCGAGGCTCCCCCGGTGTGACCGGAGAAAGTCGCCACCCGGTAGACCAGGAAGGCGGCCAAAATGGCGCCGACAAAGGCGAAAAGGGGTAGTCCGTAGACCCCGAGGACCTCGAGAGGCTTGCTGACGATTGCTATGGTGGCGCCCAAACCTGCACCGGCCGATACCCCCAGCAGGTAAGGCTCGGCCAGATGGTTGCGGAACACCCCCTGAAAAGAAGCGCCCGCCGTCGAGAGGGCGACGCCTACTATCAGCGCCAGGACCACGCGGGGCAGTCTGAGGTCAAGGAGCAGGCGGGGCGCCCACTCCGGGTAGTCGCCCGCCGCGTCTCTGCCGTGAAGCAGCAAGCCGCCAAAGGCTCTTAGGGTCTGGCCTGGTGACAGCCCCGCCGCCCCTACGACCACCGCGGTGAGTACGGCGCCGGCCAGAGCGACCACCAGACAGCCCATGGTGCGCCGGTAGACCTTGTCTCTGGCTCTGCCTGTCATTGCCGCTGTGGCCCCCTTCCCTTGAGAGAGACCGACTTGTCGGGCGCGGGCCGCACGGACGGCCCGCGCCCAGACCGGCGCAGGCTCCTGGGGAGCCTGCGCCTCGTCGGTGAGCTACTCGGTGATACTGACCTCAGGATGGATGGTCTTTACCAGGCCGGCGAAACCCTCCACTATCCGAGGAGCCGCCAGGGTCAGGAGTTTGTCGTACTGCTCTTCTAGCGCGAACACGCGCCCTTCTTTGACAGCCGTGAGTCCGGCAAAGCGAGGGTCGGCGGTGAACTTGCCGACGCCACCGTAGAAGGCGCCCAAGAGCACGATGTCGGGGTCAGCGGCTACCAGCTGCTCCGGGGTGAACTGAAAGTAGGGCTGGCCGCTGTCGGCACCGTCGCCCGCTGCCACATTGGTGGCCGAGGCTAGAACCAGCAGTTCGTCCACGAACGAGCCGGGGCCGCAGGTGAACAGCGTGTCGTCGAGCGCGTAGAAGACCGACGGCAATTCGCCGGTGGTCGCCGCGGCCTCGGACAGGGCTGTGAAGGTGTCGCGCATGGACTGGATCAGCTCCGCCGCCGAATCCGCGGCACCGACCGCCTGGCCGACGACCGTGAGGTTGTTATAGATGCCTTCCACCGTGGTGGGGTTGAGCACTACCACGGCCGCGCCGGCTGCCTGGATGGTCGCCAGGGCTTCTTCTTGACCGGCGCCGCCCAGCACCAAGTCGGGGCTGAGGGCCATCACGGCCTCAGTATTCACCTGCATATCGGCAACTTTAGGCAGGTCGACCACTTCGGCCGGATAGTCATCCCACTGGTTGACACCCACCACACGGTCTCCCACTCCCAAGGCGAAGAGAATCTGCGTGGCGGCGGGGGAGGTGGAGACGATGCGCTCCGGCTTCTCCGGGACGGTGACGCTCTGGCCGTTGTCATCGGTGATGGTCACGGGGAAGGTGCTCTGGGCGACGGCGCTGGTGGAGTCGGTGGCCTGTCCGTCCGACCCGCAACCGACGAGGGCTAGGGCAGAGGCCAACAGTAGAGAGAGCAGCAGGGCGCAGAGCAATGCGCTGGTGAGCTGTGCGCCTGCGCGTAGGGGCTGCCGCACCGTCTTTCGGCGAGGCGTGGAATGTCCGTACATACGGACTCCTTTCGGTTCGACCTATGATCACGACCAGCAAGATGGTGGAGAGCAGGTAAGCTACTCCCCGGCCTGACCATGTCGTGGTCGAACCGAGTGGCGCCCCCGGATGGGGACGGAGTCGCTCTCTCCGCGGAGAGCGTCTGCTCCTCCTTCGCAGCAGGTATCTGACTTCCAGGAGCGGCTCCCGGTCTCACGCGATGCGCAAGAGCCGGGTGCTCTGTCTGGTCACAGTGGCGGGACCGCGCCGGATTCGCACCGGCTTCCCTCTCGACCCCCTGATCTAGCGGGGTCTGACTGCAGAGGCACCATACTTGCTGACCAGACTGTACCACCGACGGCGTAGAGGATTCAAAGTCTGACTCACAAGTGGGTGGAGGTGAGCGGATTCGACCACCGCGAGGTGCCCGGGCATGGTCGATTCTGGTACGCTGGTCTGGTGCGAAGTTCGGTGAGCATAGCCCTCTTCTTTCTGCTCAGCGCCTTCTTCATGTTCTCGCTGCTGGCAGCGCTGCATCATAGTCGAAAGGCGCTTGGGGTCGCTTCGGCTTGTCTGATAGGAGTTGTCTGCATCATCGTCTTCTTGACGCCGGTCAGGCTGCCCAATTGGATACCGATCAACCAGAAAGAGGGGTACCACCGCTACATGGGTGGGACGACCACCACCACTGAGATGGGGTCCCCTGACAGCGTCGACGCGACCACCAGTACCACCATCACAATCGAAGGGGCCGGACTATGACTCAAGCAGCGGATGGTGCGACCCCACAGGACGGACTCACTTATCGAGAGGCCGGGGTGGACGTGCAGGCGGGAGAAGAGGCGGTCCGCCTTATCAAGAAGGACGTGGAGAGCACCTACATCCCCGGGGTGCTGGGGTCGCTGGGTGGGTTCGCGGGCCTGTTCGAGTTACCCAAGGGCCTTGAGGACCCGGTCTTGGTCAGCGGTACCGACGGTGTCGGAACCAAGATCCTGCTCGCCCAAGAGACCGGTCGCTTGGACACTGTGGGCATCGACCTGGTGGCCATGTCGGTAAACGACGTGCTCACCGTGGGGGCGCGGCCGCTGTTCTTCTTGGACTACGTGGCGGTCGGTCGCCTGCAGCCTGATGAGATGGCCCAGTTGGTCGCCGGGGTGGCAGAGGGTTGCCGTCAGGCCGGCTGCGCGCTCATCGGCGGCGAGATGGCCGAGATGTCGGGGCTTTACGCGCCTGGGGAGTTCGACCTCGCCGGGTTCTGCGTCGCGATCGCGGAGCGCAAGAAGCTCATCGATGGCTCCAAGGTGCAGGCTGGGGACGTCGTCCTGGGTCTGTCCTCCAGCGGGGTCCACTCCAACGGCTACTCGCTGGTGCGCAAGGTACTGCAGCAGGGCGGTGTCGGCCTGCAAGACGCATTACCGGGCATCGAGGGGCCGGCGGGGCAGGTGCTGCTGACCCCGACGCGCATCTACGTCAAGTCGGTGCTCTCGCTCTTGGATGCAGGGGTCCCGGTGAGAGGCATGGCGCACGTCACCGGAGGCGGCATCGCGGGCAACCTGTCGCGCGTGATACCCGACGGTCTCTCGGCGCGGGTGCGGATAGACCGTTGGATGGCGTCGCCCGTGTTCAAGGCGCTGCAGGAGTTGGGTGGCATCACGCAAGATGAGATGTTTTTGGCCTTCAACATGGGGCTGGGCTTCTTGCTGGTGGTGCCGGAGTCTGCCGCGGAGCGGACCGTCGATATGCTGCGAGACTCGGGGCAGGAGGCGCAGATCGTGGGCGCCATCGAGGCCGGCTCGGAACGTGTGGTCTTGGAGGGCCTAGAGTGAGGGTGTTCGACGCGGACGGCCTGGGCGGCCCGGCCTCGCGCACGGACGACGCGGCTCGCGCGCGCGGGCGATGCCGAGGCCGACCGGACCTACCGACTGGTCGTCCTGGCCTCCGGCAATGGCACCAACCTGCAGGCCATCATAGACAAGGTGCACGGACGTGCGGCCACGCCAGGTGGACCGGTGGTGGAAGTGGTGCTGGTGGTGAGCGACCAGTCGGATGCGCGGGCGCTCGATAGGGCCAAGCGGGCCGGAATCCTTACCGAAGTGTGCTCCCTGCCGGCCTATGGTTCGCGCGAGGCGCAAGAGGCAGCGATCCTTAGGGTCGTCCGCATCGCGGACCCCGACCTGGTGGTGCTGGCGGGCTACATGCGTGTAGTGCCGCCCGAGTTCGTGCACGCGCTGCCGTGGAAGATCATCAACCTGCACCCGGCGCTACTTCCGGCCTTCCCCGGTACCGGCTCCATCAGAGACGCGCTGGAACATGGGGTCAAGATCACCGGAGTGACGGTGCATTTCGTGGACGAAGGGCTGGACACGGGGCCGATCATCGCCCAACAGGCCGTCCGGATAGAAGAGGGCGACACGGTGCAGACCCTGGCTGAGCGCATACACGCCATCGAGCACGAACTGCTGCCGCACGTGGTGCGTCTGTTGGCGGCCGGAAAGGTGAAGCCGCCCCTTCCGGGAACGCGGGTGGTACAGGTAGACTGGAACGAATGAGCAGGGTCAAGTGGAAGTCGACCGCTGAAGGCAGCGGGAGCGAGGAGGAGAGAGTGAAGGTCAAGCGGGCGCTGGTGTCGGTATCGGACAAGAATGGTCTGGAGCCCTTTGTGCGTGGGCTCATCGACCTGGGAGTAGAGGTCATCTCCACCGGGGGGACGGCCAAACATCTGCGGGACGCGGGTCTGCAGGTCACCGGCATCTCCGAGGTCACCGGCTTCCCTGAGATCATGGACGGACGGGTCAAGACCCTGCATCCGGCCATCCACGGGGGCCTGCTGGCCGACCGCTCCAAGCCCGAGCATCTCAAGGCCATCGAGGACCTTGGCATCAAGCCCATCGACCTGGTGGTGGTCAACCTCTACCCCTTCGAGAAGACCGTGGCGCAGCGCGGGGTGTCCGAGGCTGAGGCTGTGGAGAACATCGACATCGGTGGACCCAGTATGGTGCGCTCGGCCGCCAAGAACTTCTCGGGGGTGGGCATCGTCACCGACCCGGCCGACTACGACAAGGTGCTGGGTGAGCTCAAGGACCATGCCGGCGAGCTCTCTCTGGAGACCCGCCGTGGTCTGGCGGCCAAGGCCTTCGACCACACTGCCCACTACGACTCGGCTATCGCCCGCTGGTTCGGGGAGGGACAAGAAGACTTTCCCGGCACTGTGAGGGTGGAGCTGAGCAAGGTGCAGGAGCTCAGGTACGGGGAGAACCCGCATCAGCGCGCGGCTTGGTATACAGAGGTCGGGCCCGCCGGCGCCCTGGCGGCGGTGGAGCAGCTGCATGGCGGACCACTCTCGTTCAACAATCTGCTCGATCTAGATTCAGCCCGCCGGTGCCTGGAGGAGTTCGCGCTGCCGGCCTGCGTGATCGTCAAGCACAACAATCCCTGCGGCGTGGCAGTGGCCGAGACGGCAGCGGTCGCCTACGAGAAGGCCCTGTCTTGTCGATCCCATCTCGGCGTTCGGGGGCGTCATCGTCTTCAACAAGCCGGTGGACGAAGCGGCCGCCAAGCTGCTGACCACCAACTTCATCGAGGTCCTGTGGGCTCCCGGCTACTCCGACGAGGCCCTCAAAGTGCTCACCGTGAAAGAGAACATCCGCATCCTCACGGGCCAGCACAACCGTGACACCTGCGGCTCGTTCGACATGAAGCGCATCTACGGCGGCATGCTGATCCAGGATTGGGACTGCGAGGTGGACCAGCGCGAGAACATGACGGTGGTCAGCTCGCGGACTCCCACCGAGGCGGAGTGGGGTGACCTGCTCTTTGCGTGGCGGGTGACCAAACACACCAAGTCTAACGCCATCATCCTGGTCAAAGACCTGATGACCGTGGGCGTAGGCGCCGGTCAGATGAGCCGGGTGGACTCGGCCAGATTGGCAGTGAGCCGGGCGCAGCACCCGCTGGCGGGTTCCGCGGTGGCCTCAGACGCCTTCTTCCCGTTCCCGGATGCCCTGGAGGTGTGTGCCGACGCCGGCGCCACTTGCGTCATCCACCCGGGCGGCTCGAAGCGCGACGACGAGTCGCTGGCTTTGGCCGAGGCGCGCGGCATGGCCATGGTCGTCACCGGACGCAGGCACTTCCGGCACTGAGCAGCCTGGCGACTTCAGCGGACAACCGAGCAGTATGAGAAGCACCGCTCGCGGGGCCGTCACTGGTTGCGCTTGCGCTAGTCGCGCCCTGCTAGGAGGCTGCGCCAGCGCGGCGGTCGCCGAACCGGTGATCGTAGAGCCGACTACGACGCCTTCGTCATGACCACCACTACGTCGCCGCCACCCTCGCCGGCTGAGCTCATCCTTGAGGAGATGACCCTGCGGGACAAGGCGGCCCAGGTCCTGTGGGTCGCTTTTGCCGGCAAGTCGGTGTCGTCTGGGACGGTCAAGAAGCTCATCGTCGAGAGTCCCATGGGCGGACTCATACTGCTGCAACAGAACGTCGGTAGCCCCAAGACCATACGCTCTCTCACCTCGGGCATCCAGAAGGTCGCGAAGGCCTCTGGCTCACCTCTGCAGGTACTCATCGGGGTCGACCAGGAGGGAGGCCGCCTTTCCAGGATCACCACCGGCATGCCGCGTGTGCCCTGGGCCCGCGTGCTGGGTGCGGAGTCCACACCAGAACGGGCCAGAGAGTTGGCCGCGGGGACGTCATGGGGTCTGCTGGACCTGGGGGTGAACTTGAATCTTGCGCCGGTGGCCGACGTGGCGCCGAAAGGGCACTACGTGGGCGACGCAGTTTCGGCAACGACCCCGCATTGGTCTCCCGCTTCGTAACCGCCGTTGTCGAAGGCTACAACTCCAACGGCCTTGTGTCTGTGGTGAAGCACTTCCCAGGGCACGGCAGCGTGGATGACAACTCGCACGAGAGCAAGGTGGTGAGCGAGGCGAGCGCCAAGGCCTTCGAGACCATCCATCTGCCGCCCTTTCAAGCCGCGATAGAGGCCGGAGTTGAAGGGGTGATGCTGTCCCACGTGCGGACCACGGCGTACGATCCGGACAACCCCGCCTCAAGATCACCCGTGCTGATCGAGTATGCTCAGAGAAGACTGGGGCTACGACGGCCTGATAGTCACCGATTCCGTCTGCATGTGGGCCGCGCAAGGTGGCGTGGGTGTCGAAGAAGCCGCGATACGGTCCTTAGAGGCAGGGGTTGACGTCTGTATCGTGATGGCGACCGCCGGCAAGGAGATCAGTGTGCGCGACGCCATCGTGCAGGCTGTGGAACAGGGCAGGCTGAGCCAGGATCGCCTGGACGAGGCAGTACTGCGCATCATCGAGGTCAAGCTCCGACACGGACTGGTCAACTAGGACTAGCCGATGCGTGACCGACGCGCGCATTACCCAGGACGAAGACGGGCCCCAAGGGCTCGTACTCCTGGGGCCCGGGGGCGGGGTAGCCGCCACTAGGCTAAGCGATCGCTAAGACTCCCAGCGGCGGTCGAACGCGTGCACGCGTTCGGGGATATGAGGCAACTGGCCGCGCGCGACGCCGCGCTGCGCCGGATAGCGCTCTGCCGACTCGGCGGCGCGGCGCTTGCTGCGGCTGGTGCGCAGGAGCTTGGCGTAGTACTTGGCGTGCCAGGCGATGTGAAAGATCGAGATGAGGGTCATCACGATGCCCGCTTCCACGTGCCAGAACAGGAGGTTCACCGGCATCTGGAAGGGCAGTCTGTAGTCCAGCTGTATGGTGAGTATCAGTCCGAAGATGCCTGTCACCAGGAAGGTGGCCAGCAGGAGGACGTTCCAGATCTTGCGGTGCGTGGCTATCTTGATGCGCTTGGTCTTGTACAGGACGAAGCTGATGGCGTAGATCAAGAAGAAGCCGATGGCTATGGGGCTGACGTAGTAGTGAGTTAGCAAGGGATTACCTCCGGAGTCTGTGTCCACCGCAGCCTCGGTGGCGGGGCCACAGACTCTGGTGTGGTGGGCGTGGTGGACGATTCTGACTGAGCTGCGAGCGACCCGTGTCCTCTTCCTCTGCCGCCGGACTCGGTCGTCTCGCCGGTGGTCGGTGCCGCCGGCTCGTCGCTGGGAATGACCGTGCCCGCGGCTGGGGTCGACCGATTCGCCGGTCTGCGAGAGGTCGCAGATGCCGTCGTTGTTGATATCTACATACCGGGAGCAGTCTCCGGGGTAGGTACAGTCGACTTCGCCGAAAGGACACACTTCTTCGGCGTAGCGCCACGGACGGGAGCGCGAGTGCAAGGCCGAGGGAGAAGATCAGGGCCAGGCCGATGATTCCCCAACGTCTTCTCTTGTTCTTGAGAGTCTTCAAGCAGTCCGTTTCCTTTCCATGCACCTCTGGCGAACTGCGCCCATGTTAGCGGAGGGGACATAAGGTGGGTGTTAGTCGTCTCGGCGCGATGGAGTCTGGCCGCTGCGGGCCGGCGCGCGTTGACGCGAGGGTGGGGTGGGGCTAGAATCTGACGGCTTCTCAGGGGCCGTTAGCTCAGTTGGTAGAGCACCGGACTTTTAATCCGATGGTCGTAGGTTCGAATCCTACACGGCCCATCTCAGAGACAGCTTGAAACCGCTCGCGCTTACATGGCCTCTAACGCCTCCGAAGGGTACAGGGCGGCGACGTCGGCTGGGCACCTGTTCTTCTGCTCTTCATCCAGGGTGATGAGCGTCGCGTCAAAGTGGCGGGCGGTAGCCGCATACACGGCATCCGCACCTCTCAGACCGGTAGCAAGGGCGATATCGACGGCCGCGGTGGCGATCCGCTCGTCCAGGTCCTGAAAGATCACCCCGGGCAGGCTTGAGAACGATTCGTCAAGGGCCTTGGCTCTGTCCGGGTCCCCGGTGGATCTTCGGACCGCCGCCACGATCTCAGGCCGTATCAGTGTAGGCACGACGACCGCGGTCTGGTTGCGGTGCAGTAGATTGAGGAAGCGGCGGGTGTCCTCAGAGCCGTCCTCGCTCGCGAAGGAAGCACTGACGACTACGCTGGCATCGAGTGTGACCCGGCCGAGCACGGACGCCTACCGTCTCATCTCGCGCACTACTTCTGCGGGCGTGAGCGGACTCTTCCAGGCCTCTCTCACCTGGTCCGCGGCGGCGAAGAACGCTTCCCAGGCCTCGTCCGCGCTCTGGGGTTGGGTCTCATCGAGAGAGGAGTAGGGGATGATGATGCCCAGAGGCTCGTTCCGACTGGTGATCACGTACCTTACCCGGTTGTCTTTCACGTCGCGCATGACCTCGGACGCGTGGGTTTTCAAGTGGCGAAGACCGATGCGAGGCATGACGGGCTCCTCGATATCATGTAGTGCGATAGGTGACCTCATTATACCTCCGTGCTGGTTTTCGCACGCATCTTCACCCGCGCCAGGCCGAACGGCTGATAGCGGTGGCAGCCGCCCTACCGCAGAGTGGGACGAACTAACTTCGGTTGCAAAGTACTATCACCAGCGGTATGGTTTATATGCCAAGAGTCCGACGAGGTGGATACATCTTCTACGGTGATGGAAAGGCGACCACTCGCCGCGACATGTGCATCGTCTACCGTGACGGGGCGCTGGTGCTGAAGTGGGAATCTGGAGTCGCACAAGGCCATGACCGGTAAGCCCACTCGGCGCGTGCCTGGAGCTCAGTATCAGGATTGCGAGTCAGAGGGCATTGCTGTGAGAATCGATTCGGTCACCTGCACAACAAGCCGACACACACGCCTGTCGATGGTGTCCGCCGGTGGGAGGCGACTCGCTCTCCCTTACGCGAAAGCGGACCCTTCGGCGACGAGCGGGGGATCCCTTGGGTGAGCTGTGGATAGACGAAGAGCTGGGCGGCGAGGCATTCACCTACTGCCTGACTTCAGGGGCGGAGGGGACGGTACACGTGGAGCAGATACTTGAGTAGCAACCGCGATCCGGGCTACATGCGGGAGTTGCTCCTGTATCAGCTCACTCAATCGGCAGGCGCAGGCCGCGACAGGGCGCAAGCGCTCTCAGCAAGACCGAGATCGTGCGCAGGCTGGGGACTTCGGCCGAACTAGCCGGCTGCTTGACCAGACGAACAACCAGAAGTCCGTCGACAAGATGCTCGAACTGCTTCAAGTGTTGGATAGAGAGGTCGAGATCTCGGTGAGACCCAGGGCTCTGTCCGGTCACGGATAGCGCGGAGACCTGGGGCTTTGGTATCGTGTGAACTGAACACGATGCTGCGCTTCTTCCGGACACCCAGCATGACCCCTACCCGCCTGAAGGCGTTCACCCAGAACGCTGAGCGGGTGGTCGGGCGACCCGTCGACCAGGTCGGGAGCGAGTACTGCTTCTACGTGGAGTCTGAGGGTACACTGGGCGACCAAGACCGCGCGGTCCTTGAGTACTCGCTCTCTGAGACCTTCGAGCCGCAGCAGTTCGGGCAGGAGAGCTTCCTGCAGGGACGGTATCCGACCATCCTCGAATACGGGCCGCGGCTGAACTTCGAGACCGCGTGGTCGTCCAACGCTGTGGAGATCTGCCATCGCTCGGGCGCCCACTCCGTGCGGCGCTTGGAGCGCTCGGTGCGGCTGGGACTGAGCGTGCAGCTGACCGACCAGAGCAGGTCGAGGATATCCTGGCGCCTCTACACGATCGCATGACCGAGATGCACTACCGGGAGCCTCTGGCTTCGTTCGACTCGGGCCTCTCGGTCGAGGCCGGTGCGGGTGATCCCGTTCCTGGCAGAAGGGTATCGCCGCTCTGCAGGAGTTCGACCGGGAGTACGGGTGCAGCTGGGACGAGAGCGACCTGCAGATCATCGCCGGCATCTTCCGGAGACTCGACTCGCGACCCGACGGATGTGGAGCTGTTCCAGATCGCTCAGGCCAACTCTGAGCACTCTCGGCACTGGGTGTTCAAGGGAGAGCTGTGGGTGGATGGCGAGCGGGTGCCCGAGAAGCACCTGATGGATGTGGTGAAGCAGCCTCTCGCGGCTTCTGGGCCCAACTCGGTCATCGCGTTCCGCGACGACAGCTCGGCCATCAAGGGGGTCGACGTGAGTCTGCTCACGGCGACGCGCCCGGACGGGGCCTCAGCCCTGGAGTCAGCACCGGTGCTGTTGCACCCCACGCTGACGGCTGAGACTCACAATTTCCCCTCCGGTGTTGCTCCGTATCCCGGTGCGGCCACCGGCGGAGGCGGGCGCATCCGCGACAACCAGGCTGTCGGCCGGGGCGGGCTCGTCTGCGCGTCCGGCGCGGCCTATTGCGTGGGCAACCTGCATCTTCCCGGTTACGACTTGCCTTGGGAAGAAGATGGCTCACTCGCATCCGGCGGACCTGGCCTCTCCGGCGGAGATCCTGATCGAAGCGAGCAACGGGGCGTCTGCCTACGGCAACTGCTTTGGTGAGCCGCTTATCTACGGTTTCACCCGCACCTACGGCATTCGTCTGCCCGATGGTTACCGCTCCTGGTACAAGCCCATCATGTACAGCGTGGGGGCCGGCCAGATACGCGACGAGCACACGGTCAAGGGCAAGCCCCAGAAGGACATGCTGGTGGTGCAGGTGGGTGGTCCGGCCTACCGTATCGGCATGGGTGGCGGCGCCGCCAGCAGTATGGAACAGGGTGCGAACGTCCAGGAGTTGGACTTCAACGCGGTGCAGCGTGGCGACCCCGAGATGGAGCAGAGGGTCAACCGGCTGATGCGCGCATGCACGGAGTTGGGGGCGGCGAATCCCATCGTCTCCGCCCACGACCTGGGGGCCGGCGGGCGACTGCAACGCCCTGCCCGAGATAGTCGAGCCTGCCGGAGCAGTCATCGACCTACGTGCCATCCCGGTGGGCGATCGGACACTGTCGGTGCTGGAGATATGGGGCAACGAATCGCAGGAGCGGAATGCTCTGCTGTCCGACCGTCGGAAGCTCGACGTCCTGGAGGGTATCGCTGAGCGGGAGAACGTCCCCATCGCGGTGGTCGGCCGAGTGACCGGCGACGGCATCCTGGTGCTCTATGACGAGACAGACGACAGCCGTCCGGTGGACCTTCCCTTGGACGACATCCTGGGGCAGCTGCCGCCCAAGAAGTACGAGTTCCAGCGCCGGGCGCCGCGCGGCACCGGTCGACACAGACCTCGACGCCGCTGCAGCTACCGCCCGCCGGCGATCTACGCCGGGTGCTCGAACTGGTGCTGCGGCTCCCGGCGATCGGTTCGAAGCGCTTTCTTACCAACAAGGTGGACCTGGATGTCACGGGGCTCGTCGATCCAGCGGCAGTTGGTCGGCCCGCGTCATCTACCTCTCTCTGACTACGCGGTCATCGCGCAGACCTACGATGACCCGTCGGGTACGGCGCTCAGCTTGGGTGAGCAGCCCATCAAGGGACTCATCAGTCCTGAGGCGGGCGTGCGCATGGCCGTGGCGGAGGCCCTGCTTGAACATGGCCGGGGCGGTGATTACCGACCTTGCCGACATCAAGTGTTCGGCCAACTGGATGTTGGCCGTGAAGCAGCCTGGGGAGGGCGCTTGGCTGTACGACGCGGCCTGTGCGCTCCGCGATCTGCTCACTGGAGCTAGGCGTGGCCATCGACGGCGGCAAGGACAGCCTCTCCATGGCCAGCCAAGGAGTGTGGCCCCCGATGGTACCAGCGAGTTGGTCAAGGCTCCGCCGCAACTGGTGATGGCCCCCTACGCGCTCATGCCTGATGTGGAGCTGAGAGTCACCAGCGATCTCAAGCAGGCGGGCAGCAAGCTTCTGGTGCTTCCGGTGAGCGGCGAGCGGCGGCTGGGCGGCAGCGCGCTCGCTCAGGTACTGGGTCAGCTGGGTGACGAGGCGCCTGATATCGAAGACGCGTCTGCATTGCGGGCAGTGTTCCAGGCGGTGCAGGACCTGGTCCGCGAGCGGGCCATCCTCTCCTGTCACGACGTCAGCGATGGCGGCCTGATCGTCACGCTGCTGGAGATGGCCTTCGCGGGGGACAAGGGTTGGCGAGTCACCCTGCCCGGTGACGATGGCGCCGCACTCGGCGAAGCGCCGGGCGGCGTCGGCCCGGGCGACGGCCGCGGCCGCTCCGCCGCCACCCCCGAGGGCGGCGCTCTCTATGCTGCGCTCTTTGCCGAAGAGGCCGGCGTGGTGGTCGAGGTGGCCGATGAAGCGGGGGCGCGCGAGATACTCGCGCGCCACGGGGTCACCGCCATCGAGTTGGGCTACGTGCATGGCGACGATGTGGAGTTGCGGCATGGCGGCGAGGTGGTACTCAGCGACAGCGTGCGGGCTCTGCACGCGGTGTGGGAAGAAACCAGCTACCGATTGGAGCGTCTGCAGCAGGATCCCGACTGTGCCGAGCAGGAGTGGCTCTCGCACGGCCGGCCGGCCGGTACCAGCCCTTACCGGCTGAGCTTCGACCCCGACGCCCCGGTGGGGCGCGGGGGCGCGCCCCAGGGCGCGGCCCAAGGCCGGTCCCGCGGCGCCTCCTGGGCCGGGTCCGTCGCGAAGCCCAAGGTCGCAGTGCTGCGCGAAGAGGGTACCAATGGCGACCGTGAGTTGGCCGCGGCCTTCATTGCTGCCGGCTTCGAGGCCTGGGACGTCACCATGACCGACCTGATGGCCGGCGGCATCAATCTGGACGGGTTCCACATGCTCAGCTTCCCGGGAGGTTTCGCGTTCGCGGACGTGCTCGACTCGGCCAAAGGCTGGGCGTCGGTGATACGCAACAACGAGCGGTTGTCGGCGGATTTCGCGGCGTTTTTCGCGCGGCCGGACACTCTCTCTGTGGGTATATGCAACGGGTGCCAGTTGATGGGGCTGTTAGGCATTCCCGGCTTCGATCTGCCCGACGTTCTGAAGCCTCGGTTCATCAAGAATGTTTCAGAACGCTTTGAGTCACGCTTCTCCACGGTGTCCATAGCCAAGAGTCCGGCTGTGATGTTGCGGGGCATGGAGGGCTCGGTGTTGGGTGTCTACGTGGCTCATGGGGAAGGTAGGCTCCACGTGCCCGACCCGGCCACCGTCGATTGGATAGTCAAGAACGATCTGGCCCCGGTGCGCTACGTGGACCCGGGCGGAGAGGCGACTACCATCTATCCCTACAACCCCAACGGCAGTCCGCAAGGCATCGCCGCCCTGTGTTCTCCGGACGGGCGCCATCTGGCTATCATGCCGCACCCCGAGCGGTGCTATCAGCTCCGTCAGTGGCCGTGGGTGCCGCCGGAGTGGGGCTGCACCGACAGTCCTTGGATGAGGATGTTCCGCAACGCCTACGCCGCCGTCGCGGGCTAGCCGGCCCTAGGCGTCTTGGCGCACCGGCACCCAGTGCACCGGTGCGTCGCTCCGTCTGCGCTATCCTTCTGACATGGATGCGGCAGTGCAATCAAGCTCGTTCGGCGGTCTCCTGGACAGCGTCGCCTCGGCCTCCGAGTTCTCAGAAGCGGCCGGGAGCCTTATCGACTGGGCCCGGGACCTCACCGGTTGCCAAGCGGGCATGGTGCGTCTCAGGGAGAAGGATGACGACACTGGGGACTGGATCCCGGCCGTCGTCGAACGGGGCTATGGCTGCCGCTTCTTGCGCGAAGAGGTGCTCATCGGCTCGCATGAGTGTATGTGCGGCCGGGTGTCGTGCGGGCGCACCGGCGAAGATTTCCCCTTCTTCACTCCGGGCGGCTCTTTCTCGTGGGGAAAGGTCCAGAGCATCGCCGACGACTTCCCGGTCGAGTCTCTGGGGAACATCAGGGGGCGATGCATAGCCGAGGGTTTTCAGTCGGTGGCTATCATCCCGGTAGGGGCGGAAGGTGCGTCGGTGGGGTGTCTTCACCTGGCCGACAGTGCGCGGGACAAGTTCGTCGACCATGTGGCCACACTCGAAGAGGCCTGTCGTCTGTGCGAGCCTCTGTTACAGCGGTTCTCGGCCCAGGAACGCGAGGTCTCACTCATCAGCGCAGTCGAGACCGCGCTCGCCCCCGCGGAACTCCCCAGCGTCAGCGGACTGGAGCTTGCCGTTACCTACACCTCGGCCACGACCGCGGCTCGTATCGGGGGCGACTTCTATGACGTCCTGGAGTTGGAGGGCGGAGATACCCTGCTGGTGGTGGGCGACTACTGTGGCAAGGGGCTCGGCGCCGCGGGCATGGCGGCCAGAGCTCGGTACACGGTCGAAGACCTCGCGGGCCGCGTGGGCACGTTGGAGGAGCTCTTCGCCGAAGCGGACAAGACCATGAGCAGAGTCTTGCCTCCAGACAGGTTCGTGACCTTGGTCGCCTGCCGGTACTCCCCGGACGGTCGTCTGGTGGCCGCTGCAGCCGGTCACCCCTTTCCGGTGATCCTAGGGGTCGGGGGGCAGGTGGACGAGATCCAGCTTCCTACTCGTCCGCCGTTGGGCGTCTCGCCGGAAGCACAGTCTGGTGCGGGCGAAGGACGGTTGCTTGCGAGTCAGACACTGCTGATGTACACGGACGGGATAACAGAATCCAGGCGCGGAGACCGGTTCTTCGGGTTAGAGGGCATAGCGGGCATCTGGCGCGAGAGACCGGATCTGGCTCTCGGTGACCTTACCGCCACCATTTGCAGCGCGAGTGCCTGCTTTCATGATCAAGACATCGCCGGCGACGACCGCCTCGCGCTCGCGGCGCGGGTCGTAGGGAAAGCGTCAAGACTCACGACGGCCACGACGGCCGCGCTCGGCGCAGCGACGACGGCACTCAAGGCGACGGTCGTCGCACTCGCGGCCGTGGCGGTGTTCCTGCTGCTGGGCTCCACGTCGGCGTGGGCCGGGGAGACTCTGGAACCTGGCAGCGAGATCGACTGCATCCCGACCAGGGAGAAGGTGGTGGCTCTCACTTTCGACGATGCCTGGAAGGATGCGAGTCTCGAGAAGATCCTGGACATACTCAAAGAGGCCGGTATCAAGGCCACCTTCTTTCCCACGGGCAAGGGCGTAGAGAGCAACCCCGAGCTAGCTCGCCGCGTCGCCGCGGAGGGGCACGACATCGGCAGCCATTCATACTCTCATTCCAAGCTTGAGGCTATGACCAGCGACGAGTTGGTGTCTCAGATCCAGTGGACCGAAGAGGCGTTCGCCGCCGCGGGTCTCAAGGATCCAGTGCCGCTCTTTCGCGCACCTTGGGGAGAGGTGAACTCGCGGGTGCTGGAGGTGCTGGGCGAGCAGGGCTACACGCACATCATGTGGACCGCGCGCGGCGGTGACAACGTCGCCAACCGTAGCGCCGGTCAAGTGGTCGTCTATATCATGGCGAGCATGCGGCCGGGGGCGATCGTCGTGATGCACTCCAACAACGATGTTGCCCCCAAGGCGCTTCCCGAACTTATCCGCCGGCTGAAGGCCAAGGGGTACCGCTTTGTCACTTTGAGTGAGGCCCTGTTGTCTGGCGGCCAGGCGTTGTCGCGCTATCAGCAGACCAGTCCTTGGCTCACCTATGTGGGGGAGTGGGCGGAGCAGCGCTCGACGTCGGACTCGGGTGGCACCATCTACCGGACCGACTCCAAGGGGGCGACAGTGGCGGTGGAATTCACCGGCACGGTCTTCGAGCTGATGGCAGGCACAGGTCCGGACATGGGGAAAGCTTGGGTCATAATCGACGGGGGTGCGGCCCAGGAGGTGGACCTCTACGGCGAGACCGAGCGTCACCGCGTCGCTGTGTTCGTGGCCGGCGACTTGGCCGACGGTGAGCACATCGCCCTGATCCGCTGCGCGGGTCTAAGGAATCCGGCTTCCGCAGGCCACTCCATCAACATCGACGCCCTGCAGGTGTCTGGCTGGCTGACCCAGGCGACCCAGTTCAGCGTGCCGATACTCACCGGCGGATGGGACCTCTTGAGGTTTCTAGAGCCGAGCGACCCTGTGCGGAGCAGCGACTAAGTCCGCGCCTACTCCTTCTTGACGGCCGCCCCCAAAGCGTTAGCCACAGCCTGGGCGTCACCGAACAGCATACGGGTGTTGTCCGCGGTGAACAGCGCGTTCTCGATACCGGCGAAACCGGTTCCCCTACCCCGTTTGATCACGAGCACGTTCTTGGACTTGTCCACGTCCAGGATAGGCATGCCGTAGATGGGGCTAGACGCGTCTGTGCGGGCCGCCGGGTTGACGACATCATTGGCCCCGATGACTATGGAGACGTCTGTGGAGGGGAACTCCTCGTTGATGTCTTCCATGTCGACGATCATCTCGTAGGGGACTCCGGCCTCGGCGAGCAGCACGTTCATGTGCCCAGGCATGCGGCCCGCGACCGGATGGATGGCGAACTTGACCTCGACTCCACGCTGTTCCAGCAGCTGAGCTAGGGCCCAGACTTTGTGCTGGGCTTGAGCTACCGCCATGCCGTAGCCGGGCACGATGACCACCTTGTTGGCGTAGGCCAGCATGATGGCGGCGTCGTCTGTGTCGATGGGCTTCATGACCCCGCCTGATTCGTCGCCTACTTCCTGACCACCCTTGGCACCAAAGCCGCTGAAGAGTACGTTACCGAGCGAGCGGTTCATGGCTCTTGCCATGAGCTGCGTGAGCAGGGTACCGGCCGAGCCCACCACCATACCGGCGACCATGAGGGCGGCGTTGCCCAACACATAACCTTCAAAGCCGACAGCCAGACCGGTTAGGGCGTTGTAGAGAGAGATGACCACCGGCATGTCGGCGCCGCCGATGGGTAGGGTCATCATGAGGCCGAACAGGAACGCCAGACCGAAGAGCAGGGCTATCCAGACGCCGCCGTAGTCGGCAATGACCATGCCGCCCGACGCCAAAGCGCCGGCCAGCACCAGCATGTTGATGACGTTCTGACCGGGGAAGACCACCGACTTCTTGAGCAGTTCCTGCAGCTTGGCGAAGGCGATGATGGACCCCGAGAACGACACAGTGCCGATGACGCCACCCAACACTGCCAGCACCACCACGTCGTGACCGGCCTCGCCCTTCATCAACTCGATGGCTGAGATGGCGGCGGCCGCGCCGCCGCCCATGCCGTTGAAGAGCGCGATCATCTGGGGCATGCCGGTCATCTTGACTCGACCGCCCATCACCAACGAGATGCCGCTACCCACTACGATAGCGATGGCTATCAGCAGGTAGTTGAGCAGGGGAGTGGGCGTCGAGCCTTCCGAGAACGGCCAGAAGAAGGTGGCCGCAGTGGCCAGCACCATGCCGCCGCCGGCCCACCAGATGCCACCGCGTGCGGTCTTAGGGGAACTCATGCGCCGCAGACCCACCACGAACAGCAGGGCGGCGATCACATAGCTGGCTTGAATGAGTGCGTTTCTCATGAGCCCGGCTTGGTGGTCGTCTTGTCGTCCCTGCCGCTCGTGAACATCCCCAGCATCCGCTCGGTAACCACGTAGCCACCCACGGCGTTCATGGCGCCCAACAACACGGCGATGAACCCGATGACCCGCTCTGCCGTAGTGGTGGCGACACCCAGTGCGATCATCGCGCCTACCACTACTATGCCGTGGACGAAGTTGCTGCCTGACATGAGGGGGGTGTGGAGTATCACGGGCACGCGTGAGATGACCTCGTAGCCCGTGAACGCCGCCAACATGAATATGAAGATGGCCGAGACGCCGACTATGTGCGTCACTTGGCACCCCCTTGTCTCAGCTCTCCGTCGTGCGTAAGAGCGCTCTCTTTGATCACTTGGTCTTCCCAGTCCAGCTCCAAGACGCCCTCTTTGATATGTGGGCTCAGGAAGTTGAGCAGGTTGCGGGCGTACATCTCGCTGGCGTCACCGGGCACCATGGCAGGCACGTTGAGGGGGCCCGCTATAGTGACCAGATTGTCGGTGACGTAGGTCTCACCGGGATGCGTGAGCTCGCAGTTGCCACCGGTGGCGGCAGCCAGATCGACTATCACCGAGCCTATCTTCATGCGGTCGACCATGTCTTCGAAGATGAGCTTGGGCGCTTCTTTGCCCGGGATGGCCGCCGTGGAGACGACGACATCCGCCGCGGCCACGTGGTCGGCCAGCATCTCGCGCTCCTTGACCTTCTCTTCCTCAGTCAAGGCACGAGCGTATCCACCGGCTGCCTCGGCGTCCCCCAGTTCCAAGGCGACGAACTTGGCTCCCAGCGATTGCACCTGCTCCCTGGTGGCCTGGCGCACGTCATAGGCTTCTACAACCGCGCCCAGGCGTCTGGCCGTCGCTATGGCCTGCAGTCCGGCAACACCTGCGCCCAGAATCAGGACTTTGGAGGGCTTGATGGTGCCCGCCGGAGTGGTGAGCATGGGGAAGAAGCCGCCCAACGTATCGGCCGCTATCAGGATGGCCTTGTAGCCGGCCACGGCTGCCTGGCTGGTGAGCACATCCATGGACTGTGCCCGGCTGATGCGAGGTACCAACTCGACCGCGAAGGCGGTGATGCCCTTACTCCGTAGCGCTTTGGGACGCTCCGGATCACCGTATGGATCCATGTAGCCCAAGACGACGGTCTTGGGGCGCATCTGTCTTATATCGGCGACGGCCGGAGGCTGGACTCCCAGGATGACGTCACACTGGGCGTACAGGTCCTTGGCCGAGGTGACCAACTTGACGCCCTTGGCCTCGTAGTCCTGGTCGGGACGCAAGGCGGCAAGACCGGCTCCGCGCTCCATCTGGAGCTCCACCCCGAGCTTGGTGTACTTCTCGACGATGCTCGGGACCAGGGCGACTCGGTTCTCGCCCGCAGCCGACTCCTTGAGGACCCCTATTCGAGTAGGCATGCGGTCTGCTGCTCCTTCTGTAGAAATCGGGGGGACCGATACTATAGCGCCGGCTACGGTAACATGACCAGGCCAGACCAAGGGATATTGTCGGAGGCCAGATCGTGGAGCAGAAGCCAGCCTACCCGCAGAAGTTGACCAGACCAGCCGTTATCGCCGGGCTCTTGGGCGCCTACAGGGGCTTCCGTATGACCCACGGGGACGAGCGGCGGCTCCGCGGGACCCAGAGGGCGGTCCGTCGGATGGTGGCCGGGGGAGAGAAGCTACGGGTAGAGGTCGGTGGGGGCGCGCGAAAGGGCGAGAACGGCTGGCTGATCTTGGACATGTCTCCCGGCTGCGACTTCTACTGGGACCTCAGACGCCGTCTGCCCTTTCCGGACGGCTCGGTCGAGAAGATCTACAGCTCGCACTTTCTGGAACACCTGACGTTCAGGCAGGGTCAGCAACACCTCAAGGAGTGCTTGAGGGTTCTAGAGCCGGGGGGCACCATCTCTGTCTGCGTGCCCAGCGCACGGCCGTATCTAGAGGCTTACTGCAGCGGCAAGCCCCTGGACTACCAGACCTGGATCAAGCACGAGCCGGCTTGGAACGACACCAGCGCCATAGACGTGGTCAACTACATCGCCTACATGGATGAGGTCAACTTCATAGTGCTCAAGCACGCGGCGCATCAGTACATGTTCGACGAGGCGAACCTGGTCAAGGTACTGGATAAGGCTGGTTTCAAGAACACGCGTCTGCGCGAGTTCGATGCTTCTTTGGACTTCGAATGGCGCGACTACGAGTCGATCTACGCCGTAGCGGAGAAGTGACCCAGCCTGCTCTCATGATCGATATCCAGCAGATCCAGTAGCTCGGTGAGCGATCTGGCGATGGTGTAGCGAGCAGCCTCGGCGACGGCGACCGACTTGGGACGGAAGGCGACCGGCGTACCCACGGCTCGCAAGAGACAGATGTCGCGTTCGGTGTCTCCTACTGCCAGGGTCTGGGCGGGGTCGAGTCCGGCGGACCTCTGCAACTGCTTGACCACATTGGACTTGCAGCACGCGTGTTCCTCGCACCCCTCGGGCGCGCACATAGCGGGAGAAAGGGTCACCTGCCCCGTTGCCACGCCGTGGTGGAATCTCATCAGGTGCGCCACTCTGAAATCGGCGAAGACTCTGCGTCGAACGATCTCGGCGGCCACGTCGAAACTGTCGGTCACTATGCCCACTCGATAACCGGCACGCCTGAGATCTACTACGGTTTCCACTGCCCCAGGAGACAGGGGGATAGACCGGGCGGTCTCTTCGAAGGTCTCTTGGTTGACTCCGGCGAACAACGAGGCGATAGCGGTAGTGCGCTCGTCGTCTGATAGAATCTGGTTGTCAAGAAAGCGCGAGAGCTCCCAGCGGGCTCCCACTCGTTCCGCCAGTTCCACCACGAAGCGACCGTCCAAGAGCACCCCGTCCATACAGAGCAGCGCGAACTTCTCCTGGACCACAGAGCCCGCGCAGGGGAGCAGTTGAGCCCGCGCCCTTCTCTCTATCTCTTCCATCTCGCGGACGGCGTTGATGCTGAAACGGTCGTATCGCCAAGCCCGGTCGAGTATGACCCTGGCTATCTGCGTGGCCATCTCGCCCAGTTCGGGGAGTGACTGGCTCTGGTCGCCTATGTGGCCGATGTCGACCTCTACGATGCGCGCATGCTTCATGGAGGCGTCTACCAACATGCCCACGTCCACCCCGTAGTCATTCTCGAAGCGAAGGTTGTGAAGGACCGTCCGACGGGTGGCCACGATGCCGCCCAATGGCTGCTCGAAGCGCGCCAACTCGGGGAAGAAAGAACTCAAGAGCGGACGGGCGGTCAGCAGGGTCACTCTGCCCGGGTCACGGGTGAATTTGGCCTTGACCATATCGGCTTGCCCCTCGCGGATGGGGGCCGTCATCTTCTCGACGAGATCAGAGCAGACCTCTGTCAGGTCACCGTCCACAAACAGGACTATCTCTCCGCCGACGTTCCTTAGGCCATCGACCAAGGAGGCGCCCTTACCCAGGAGTGTGCTCATGACGACCTTGGCGCCGGCTTGTTCTGCCACCCGCGGCGTGCCGTCTATAGAGCCATCGTCTACGACCACGATCTCAGCCACCAAGTCACTCGCTTTGAGCATCGCGACAAGTGGGCCCAGAGTATCGGCCACGTTCAAGGTGGGAACCAGCACCGATACCGTTCGCTCCTGGGTACGTGAGGCACCGCCGGTCTTGCCGGCTCCACGATCGCCTGCGACGTCACGGTGCTTCATCATATCTCCCGGTATCGACTGGAACGGGCTTCTGGGGGTCCCGAGGTTAGCAGAGCACGGGGGGCATAGTCAAAGACGGGTGAGGCGCCTGCGGGTGCTTACAGCGAGATCTGAGAGTCTGCGACGGCCAGTTCGGTATCGGTCTTCCGGGCCGAGCTCACTTCGTCCAGCGCTACCCGCGCGGCTGTGCGCTGGGCCTGAGGGTCCAAGCGTCTGGTGACAAAGACCGCGATCAAGGCGATGCCACAGGCGATGAAGAACGGGACCTGGTAGCCGACGAAGTTCAGTACGACACCGGCGGCGACCGGCACCACTACCGCCGTGGCGTGCAGGATGGTGACGCCCATGGCGAGAGTGGGGGCTATGTCTTGCGGCACCGCTATCTTGCGCAGATACACGCTTGCCCCTATGCCCGAGAAGATGGCGACGAACGAGTAGAGAACGAAGAAGACACAGGCCAGGTAGACGTTGTCGACCAGGGCGTAGCCTGCCAAGGCGACTATGTAGCCCAGGTTTATGACTTGGAGCACTCGGCGCTCGCCCACCCGATCTATCATCCTGCCGACGTAAGAAGAGGCGAGTACGGTCGCCGAAGTAGAGACGAACAGCACGACAGAGAGCTCGGATACGGTCAGCTTGAAGCGGTCGACCAGTACCCATAGTCCGAACGAGAAGAAGATCTGCTGGCGGGCCCCGTCCAGTAAGTTCAGCCAGTAGTAGTAGTGGTAGTCCCTGTTCCAAACAAGCCGTGCACGCTTGGGCGCTGCCTTCCTTGGTTCGCCGTCATCCAGGTGTGGGAAGCGGAATACGGCCAGCGCACCTACCAGTCCGAAGAGGCCGGCGACCATGAAGGTGTGTTCGAACGAGAGTAGTCCGAAGTGGAAGATCAAGAACACCAGGGCCAGCGCGGCTAGATATCCCGCTTGTCCGTAGGCGGTCAGCTTTCCCAGCACTCGTCCGACCTTCTCCTGGGACGTGAGGCTCATGCCCAGGGAGTACTGGGTCTGAAGGACAGTATGCATGCCAAAACTGCCCAGCAGTATCCACGGGATCACGGTCGCGAAGCCGCTTGCGAAACCCATGAAGCCATACCCGACTGCCAAGAGCAGTAAGGCGCCGGCAGTGACCCACTGCAGAGACACGCGGTAGAGGAGCGCCATCAAGAAGATAAGGAGCAGGCCACCGGTCTCGCGTATCGCGGTCATGTAGCCGAACTCGGGCCCGCCGAAATGCAGCACGTTCTCGAAGTAGTTGGTGATCACGCCGTTGGTGATGCTGTTGGCGAAACCCACCGCCACCTGCATGGTGGCGAGCATGACAAAGCCACGAGTGGCTGGGTTCTTCCAGGATTCGCGAAGATTATCGATCATGTGGCCGCTGCCGCGGCTCAACTTTCTGTACTCTGCATGTTGGTGGTTATGTTAGGCTCTAGGCGGGAAAAGATGCAATAGCGAGCCCTGTTCTGCTTGTCGGTGGCCGAGTGTTGACGGCTTTGGGAGGGACAGACATGGTGAGGCGCACGTTCTTCTTGATCGGATTGGCGTCGACGATGTTGTGGGGCATTTTCATTGTGCAGGGCTGCACCGATCTGCAGGAAGGCGCTGAGGTACCCGGTGTGAGCGTGGCCGATTTGGGCACTGCCGATGGGAGCGCGCTGGAGGCCACCAGTACACTGGCTCCCGCTGTCACTACTTCGACTACCATCCCTTCAACGCCTGGGACCACCACGACCACCACTGGTAGTTCTCCGAGCTCGGTCTGGCAGTTCGAGCCCGGACTTCTGCAGACTGAGATCAGTGCGATCAAGATCGATCCCAACAATCTGGTGGCTCCCACCCGCTACGAGGATACACACCCCTATTTGCACTGGGAGGGGTCGTGGAACCAGCAGACCGACCCGGCAAAATACTCGGGCGGTAGCCAGCGAGCCACGCACGTTGAGAACGACTATGTGGAGGTGTTCTTCAAGGGGACAGGCGTGCGGCTGGTCGCCAGCAAGAGCATCCAAGGCGCCGATATCAGGATCGTTCTTACGGGCAACGGCACGAGCAAGGTCGAGAAGATATCTCTCTATAGCGCGACACCCCTCAATCAGCAGAAGGTCTGGTACAGCGGCCATCTCACTTACGGTGACTACGCGGTCTACTTCGAACATGACCCCGCCAACTCGGGGTTTAAGGTAGTGTGGGTCGATGCCATCGACGTCTGGGGGACCGTCACACCTCCGTGATTCAGGCAGAGCTGCTCGGATGATCGCGGCCAATCGGCCGGACAAAGGGAGGCGTTCATGCACTGGGAGAGCATACTTCTACTGGTGGTCATAGTCTTGGGTGGCGCAGCGGTCATCGGCAGCTACGTCGTCGGGATCAAGGGCAAAGAAGGCGCGGCGGACACCCTTTGGGGAGGGGTACCGGAACGGATAAGACCTCTCTACGGCGTGTCCATGGTGCTATCGGCCGCGGGTTTCTTGGCGGTGCTCTACTACGTGTTCTTCCGGCTCGCCCCGGATGAAGTGGTGATCGGGGGCCGCTTGGGCTTCGCCATCCTGTTTCCGATCTTTGTCGTGATACTGGCGCCGTCGGCTTTGTGGTTGCCTTCGAGCAAGTTGTATGTCGACAAGCCTAGTGCGCTGAAGTGGGTGATGGTTCGCGTGGTGCTCCTTCTCGTTGGTCTTGCCTCAATAGCGCTGGCTTGGGCCTTCTTTGCTTTGGAGGTGGATAATCGGGACGCTGCGTACTGGGCGGCGACCGTCGGCAGCTGCTACTTCGCTTTTCACACCTTCGTTCTGGACGCCATCATCTGGGCCGCTCTGTTCAGGCGTCCGGCGGAGCCGAAGTAGGCACCTCGTCCTGGTAACATTACCCGGCGAAAGACTAGGTGCATGTACGGCCGCTGGCTGGTGGCCGTGCATGCACAAACATCGGAGCGGCCTGAATGTCCAACGAGGAACTGCCCAGGTACCTGCACAGCTACGATAGCGATAGACGCCGCAAGAAGAGGCGCAAGATACTCATCCGCAGACTCACGGCCTTGGCCGTGTTCTGCGCCTTCGTGGTCATCACTGTATTCGTGGTCAGGGCCATCGCTTTTCCGAGTGGTCCGGGTTCCGAAGGCTCCGAGTCCACCACCACCACGGAGCCCGTGCTGGAGATGCAGGTGGCCGCCGCCGCGTCCACCAGGCCGGCGGCCTTTCGGCTTGCCACCGAAGTGTTTCGCGACAACGTCAGACTCCCCTCGTACACTCGGCCCGAACCGGTCTCCTTTGGCCCTGGCAAGGATTACACCGACCTGGAGGGCGTCATCACCTTCAGGGGCAACAACTACCGTGATGGGGGCAGCTACGGCACCGTCGATCCGGTGAGCGAAGAGTTGGAGATGCTCTGGCAGGTGACCACAGGGTCTGTGGAGCGGAGCACGGGTGGAACCTGGACTGGTAGTGGTTGGACAGGTCAACCCTTGATAGTCAAGTGGCCCGAAGAGGTTAAGAAGAACATGAACCTCTACCTCGACAAAAAGATGGACCCGGAACTCGTGGAGGTCATCTACCCGTGTCTGGATGGCAAGATCTACTTTCTCGACCTGCGGGACGGCAGCGCAACGCGACCGGTGATCAACACCGGTGGAGGGGCCATCAAGGGCACGGCCAGCCTTCATCCCGGCGGCATACCGCTGCTCTTCGTCGGCCAAGGTGATGCTCTGCCGCCCAGCAAACCGGAAGGGGTGGTGAAGTACCGTATCTACAGTCTCGTGGACCAGAAGCTGCTGTACACCTTTGGAACCAATGACCCCATCGCCTACCGCAAGGCGTGGCAGGCTTATGACTCCAGTGCGCTGATAGACGCCGAGACCGACACGCTCATAGAGCCTGGGGAGAATGGCGTGCTGTACACGCTCAAGCTGAACACCAAGTGGGACCCGGAGACCGGCTCTCTATCCATCGACCCGGATCCGTCCATCAAGTTCCGCTACACAGCTCCTGACTACGGAGACGGCCCTGAGCCGGACAACTCGCCGACAAACCGCTGGTATGGCATGGAAGGCTCGCCGTCAGCATGGCACAACTACGTCTATGTGCCCGACAACGGTGGCAAGCTGATGTGCATAGATATCAATACCATGGAGCCGGTCTGGGTCCAGGACATCCAGGACGATACGAACGCTTCACCCATCTTCGAGGAGTCGATAGCGGAAGGCACGGGGTACATCTACATCGCTCCTTCTCTGCACATCACAGGGTCCGGCAGCCCAGCCCAGGGCAACATATCCATATACAAGATCAACGCGGCCACGGGAGAGAAGGTCTGGACCTCAGACCCGTATCCGTGTACCAGCAGGCCCGGAGTGAGCGGAGGCGTTCAGGGCACTGGCATCATAGGTCGGGGCGACATCTCTAATGTAGTGATATTCCCCGTGGCCGGTACACCCAGCGTGGCCCCCGGTCTGTTGGTGGCTTTGGACAAGGCGACAGGTCAAGAGGTGTGGCGTTTCGGTATGGCTAACTACGCGTGGAGTTCTCCGGTAGCCGTGTATACAGAAGAGGGCAAGTCGTACATAGTCATCTGCGACAGCGCGGGTATGGTCTTCTTGCTCGAGGGCGCAACTGGGCAAGTAGCATCTTCTATCAACACCACTCAGATCGGGAGCATCATCGAGGCAACTCCGGCGGTCTACGGAGATACCATCGTCGTGGGCACCAGGGGAAAGCGGATAGACGCCATCCAGATCAAGTGAAGCCTGTCGTGCTCCGGGCAGGCTGCCACTAGCTGCACTCCTCCCGCTTCTTCCTTCGACGTTTTCGTTCGACCGACGTTACCATCCTTCTGCCGCCGGTGAGGAACATCGACAGGAAGTGGGTGCTCTCGTAAGCGTCAAAGATCAGGAGCTTGACCATCAGGGTCAGGGGCACCGAGATGAGTGCGCCCACGGGCCCCAGTATCCAGGCCCAGATGATCAGGGAGAGGAAGACGGCCAGAGTGCTGAGCCCAACACTCCTGCTCATGAACCTGGGGGCCAGCAGGTTGTCGACGACGGTGTTCATGGCCACGATGACCGCCACCAGGATCAACGCACGGGTGACACTGTACTCCATCAGCGTCACCAAGAACGGGGGGATCACCGAAATGACGAATCCGAAGTTGGGGATGAAGCTCAGGACGAAGAACACGATGCCCCACAGCAGAGCGAAATCTACGCCGAACGCGTAGTAGATGCCCGTGCTGATAACGGCGGCTACCAGGGCGAGCCAGCCCTTGGTGAAAAGGTAAGAGCGGGTCACCTCCGCGAATTCGCCGAAGGTCTGTTCGAACCGCTTTGACAGGGCCAACTGTGAGTAGACCCTGCGGGGGAACGAGTACACCTGCGCAAGCATGAACAGCAATATCATGACTATCAGAACCACGTTGTTGAAAGCGTCTACCGCCGAGCCCAGTAGTGAGGTCGCGGAATTGGCTATGGTGTTGACGTTGACGTACTCGGCGAAGAAGGCGCTGGTGTCCACCCCGTGACCGGCGAACCATGTCTGGACGCTTTCGATCATGTCGCTCAGGTGGTCCTTGTAGACGTTGACTTGCTCTCCGAACGGTCCCACGTACGAAGCCAAGATCGCTGCCAGTGCGGCCACCAGGGCAAGGACTGACACCAGAGCAATCGTAATGGCAAGCCAGGCTGGGACTCGTTTCCGGCGCATCCAGTCGAGAACCGGGCTGATGCCCAGGACCACGAAGAGGGCCACCAGAATGGGGTTCAGCAGACCGGCCGCGTAGCGCAGTCCGAAGATCACTACCACCAAGCTGGCCAGGGTGAGAAGCAGGTGGGTGGGGTTGCCTCTCAATTGGCGAGCGCTTGCCCCCTGGGCCCCCTCGTCAGGCGCCTCGCCCCGCTGGTACTCGATGGTCTCGTCGGAGATCTTCGAAGGGGCCGGCTTCTTGGGTGGTGTGGTCTTGTTGCCTATCGGGCTTCCCCCTGGCGCGATTACTAGTGCTAGATACTATATATCTTCGCGGGCCGCTACAAGGTTGCGGCGCGGACCCGGCCAGGGACGCGAAGGATTCCACTTTGTGAGGTCGAAACCTCAGGCGCACGGAAAACCAACGACCTATGCGTGGCGCCCTCCCGGCCGGGAGGGCGCCACGTTATTTGCACTTGCGCGGTGGGTCTGCCGCGGTCACTCGCCGGTATGAAGGCCTACTTGGTCGCCTTCTCGGCACGCGTTCCACCGACCGTGATCGGGGTGATACCGGCCAGGTCGCCGATGACGTTGACCAGTTGCGAATCGCCCGGCACTACCACCTTGGTGTTCTGTGAAAGCGAACGCTCCATAGCCTCCAACTTGCGGAGTACTTGGGCGTTGCCTATGAAGTACCTGTCGGCGGCTTCGTTGACCAGTCGGATGAACTCGGCTTCGCCCTCGGCCTCCAGGATCTTGGCCTGCTTCAGTCCGTCGGCCTCCTTTATCGCGGCGCGGCGTGCACCGTCTGCCTGGGTCTCGGTGGCTGTGGCGAAATCGATGGCTGCAATCTTCTCGTTCTCGGCCTTGACCACCTTGTTCATGGTGATCTGTACGTCCTCGGGCGGGTCGATCTCTTTGAGCTCGGTGCGGAGGATCTCGATGCCCCAATTGGCCGTCTCTGTGAGAAGGGTCTTGCGCAGTTCTTCGTTTATCTTGCCGCGCTCGCTGTTGGCCGACTTGAGGGTCAATGTGCCGATGATGTTACGCAGTGTCGTTCGAGCCAAGTTGACGATCTGCATCTCGTAGTTGAAGACGTTGTATTGCGAAGCTTTTACGCTAGGTTCTTCGTCCTTGACCTTGAGGTACACCTGCGCGTCGACACGAGCGTTCAGGTTGTCGTTGGTGATGATCATCTGCGGCTGCGCGTCGACCAGCAGTTCGCGGATATCCACGCGATACAGCTTCATGATGATGGGCAGGATCCAGTGGAAGCCTGGGTTGGCATACCGCCAGTATTTTCCGAAGACTTCGATAAGACCTCGGTGTGTCGGACGTATGATCCTGATGCCGGCGAACAACCACAGCGCAAAGATGGCGCAGGCGACAGCGATACCGACTTTTGCTCCTGGGCTCATTAGCCTCTCCCTTGGTCTGGTGTGGGCCTGGACCCGGCGCGCAGCGCTGCTGCGGCCGTTGCTTGAACTCCCCCATGCTAAGCGTTGGAGCTCAAGGAGTCAAAGAGAAGCTTGCAGAGAGGAAGCGCCCTAGAGGAAGAAGACCAGCGTGATCACCAGGTATATGGGCACCAGCACCGCAACGGAGTAGGCCATGTAGCCGAAGAATGAAGGCATCTTGACTCCGGAGCGCTCGGCGATGCATTTGACAGTGAAGTTGGGGGCGTTGCCTATGTAGGTATTGGCGCCCATGAACACTGCGCCGCACGAGATAGCAGCCAGCCAGCCAGCGGCTTTGGGGATGAGAGTGAGCGCGCCCACCGAGTCTTTGAGGAACTCACCCTGCACGATCGATGTGAAGGTCAGATACGTGGGAGCGTTGTCCAGGAACGAAGAGAGCACTCCGGTGGTCCAGAAGAACTGCCAAGGACTGGTGAAGCCCAGCTCCTTGCCGTGCGCCTCGAGCAACGCCAGCGCCGGGGCCATCGTAGCGAAGATACCGGCGAAGAGTACGGCGACCTCGACGAACGGAGGCCAGCAGAAAGCGTTGCACTCACGAGGCCCGCGTGGGCCGCGCTTGTGAGAGAGCACGGCAAGTACTACCAGTATCACCTCGCGTATGAACGGGAAGTGGATCACTTCTCCCGCGGCCTCCAACTTCTTAGAGAACAACACCGCGACGATCACCAGTACCAAGGGGATGATGTTCACCATGCCCTTGATGCGTACGGGGACGAAGTCCTCGATGTCCTTCACAAGGGCCTCTCGAGGCTCCTTGCGGTAGTAGAGATAGCACTCCCAGACGGCGTAGACGAGCAGGATCAGCCCTACCGCCAGCAGCCATTGGGGCCACAACCGCAGGGTCCAAGTGAAAGGCACTCCGCGCAGGAAGCCCAAGAATAACGGCGGATCGCCCAGGGGGGTGAGCAGGCCGCCGCAGTTACTGACCGCGAAGATGAAGAAGATGACAGTGTGCTTGACATACTTTCGCTCGGAGTTGGCTCTCAGCACCGGACGTATGAGGACCATCGAGGCGCCCATGGTGCCGATGAGGTTGGCGAGGATGGCGCCCAAGGCGAGATACGTGAGGTTGTGACGCGGGGTGGCCACGGAGTTGCCGGTGACGTGGATGCCGCCCGAGATGGTGAACAGGGCGAACAGCAGGATTATGAACTGTACGTACTCTCTGGCGCTGTGCCAGACGAGACCAAGACCGTCGTTACCGAAAGCCGCCAATAGATAGATGACGGTAGGCACTCCGAGGATGAGAGAGACGTAGGCCTTGTTGCGGTTGTGCTCGAACCAGTGGCCGGCCACCAGAGGCAGCACCGCTATGGAGAGCAGCATGAGTACGAACGGCGCTAGGGTCCAGAAGCCCAGTTGTTCACCGATGCCCACTTGATCTCCGTTCGCTCGCTACAAGCCACAACGCGGCGAGCCCCAACGTTAATCGAGTCGTGCCGCCAGACCGTGGCGCATAGAGTAGCGCATACGTTTCGCTGACTGCAACAAGCTGCCTCGGCCGGGCGGTGGACTGGCGGCGCGGAGTCGCTAGTCGCTCTTCGCTGGGGAGCGGAGCATGTCGTAGGTCTGTTTGCCGCCGCTGACGACCGCCAACGCAAGAGCCGCCCAGAGCAGATAGAGCGAGATGTCTGTGAGGGTCTTGAGATCGAGCATGGCGGCGAGTAGAAACAGGAACAGTGCCAAGCTCTGCACGATCATCTTTCCCTTGCCGAAGGAGTTGGACGGCTGAGAGTCACCTCGCTGCAGCAATATCGATACGCCTATTGCGGTGGACACCAGTTCGATGACGATGAAGCCCAGGAATACCGGCACGACGTAACTGAGTGCGTCGTCCGTGGGAAAGCGACGCCATACCCACCAGACCAGGACGGAGGCCACCAGAAGCTTGTCCGCTATCGGGTCGGCATATACGCCGAATGTGCTGGCTTGATCGCGGGTGCGGGCCATGGCTCCGTCGATGAAATCCGTGCACATGGCCACGATGAACACCGCGAGCGCCCAACCTCGGTGCTCGTAGTAGAGCAACAGTAGGACGGCCGGCACGAGCAGCAGCCGGAGTACGGTCAGGTGGTTGGGCTTGATCCAACGCGGGAACGCCAGGAGCCAGGTCTTGGCTATCAGACGGTCGATGAAGCGATGGTGCGTGGGTTTGGGGGTGGTGTCTGCAGCTCTGTTTGCCATGGCAGAATCGTACAGGGTGGGGCTTGTCCTGTCGACTGCTGTGCTGTGCTGGTGTAGTATCGGCACATGCGCCAGAAGACAGTATTGACCTATGGTACCTATGACCTGCTTCACAAAGGGCACATCCTGCTTCTAGAGAGAGCTAGGCAGTTGGGTGACCGTCTTGTCGTCGGTCTGTCCACTGATGAGTTCAATCGAGTCAAGGACAAGGAATGCGTCTATCCTTATGAAGACCGGTTGCTGATAGTGTCCGCGATCAAGTACGTGGACCTGGTGATACCCGAGGAATGTTGGGAACAGAAGGTCGACGACATCAAACGCTACGAGGTGGACGTCTTGGTGATGGGAGACGATTGGGAAGGCAAGTTCGATTCCCTGCGCGAGCACTGCGAAGTGGTCTACCTGTCCCGGACGCCTGGCATCTCCACCACGCAAATAAAGACGGGGCTGGGTGGTAAGAGTTGAGTCCCGCAAGGTGGCTGGTGCAGATAATCTACGATGTGGCGCCGAAACGGCGGGTGGCTGTACTGAACGGCCAGCCGGACTACTGCGACGACGTCCTGGCTCTGGAGAGGGTGTTGCGCGACACCGACTTGCGCAAAGTGGTGATACTCTGCTGGTCGCGAAAGACGGCCAAGGAGCGCTCCAAGTATCCTGGTCTGTCGCCCAAGACTGTGACCGTGGCGAAGCGGACGCCGCGCGGCGTCTGGAATGCCATGACTGCCAAGTACGTCTTCTTTACACACTCATGGGCCGCGCAGCGTTGCCCGAAGTCGGTGGAATCGGTCAACGTATGGCACGGCATGCCCGTCAAGCGGGTGGGGTGGATGACCGAGTCCGGTCCGGACTTGCCCGTGGTCAAGTACTCTCTGGCTACCTCGCCGTTCTGGGAGGGCGTTGTGCAGGAATCGCTCCGTCCGACCATCAAGACGTTTGTGACCGGCCTGCCCCGCAATGATCGCCTGGTCTTGGGTGATAGGGGAGTGCTAAGGCGACTGGGATACTCCCCCGAGTCGGGCACCAGGATGATCGCATGGTTGCCCACGTATCGCTATGGATGGAACAAAGGCAGCTTGCGGACGCACTGCTCTCATGTTCTGGACTTGACCGCGGCAGAACTAGGCGAGATGAACGACATGCTCGAGAAGCACGATGCAGTGCTGGTGGTCAAGCGGCACCCGCTGGCTGAGCCGGAAGACACTCCAGAACTCAGCCGCATCCTCTATCTCAACGACGAGTGGCTGCACCAGAACGGCTTCACGCTGCACGAGCTCCTGGGTGAGTCTTGCGCGCTCGTTACCGATGTCTCCAGCGCCTACGTCGACTACTTGGTACTTGACCGCCCGATAGTGCATCACTTCCCCGACATAGAAGCCTATCGACATGAGCGCGGATACTCTATTGAACCCATCCAAGACTACCTGGCGGGCCCTGTGGTCGAAGACCCCGCCGGGCTGTCCGCCGCGCTTCTGGCGATATTGCAGGGCGAAGACACTCACGTAGAAGAGCGTCATCGGGTACGCGGGCTTTTCCAGGATCCGCTGGGTGGGGCGGCGGCCGAGCGTGTCGTCAGCGCCCTGGGGTTGGCCACCAAGCCGATGTTATGATTGTGCACGGCTGATCTTCATCGGCGCACAGCGCCGGTGCATCTCCCGCAATGCGACCACTGGAGTGAACAAGATGAAGAACCCTGACCTTAGCCTGTCCGATCTCAGTTCGTATTTCCCCGACGATTTCACGCCCGAGCAGAAAGCCAAGGCTCAGACTGTCTTTCTGAAGGAGCTCGCCGCGACTATCCACAAGTACTATCGCGGCAAGATCGTCAGCATGCCCAAGGCGGGCATCTACGGGTTCAACTGGTTCAACGTCTACTACACGCCCGGCGTGTCGATGGTCTCGACCAGCATCCGCGACAACCAGGACGCGTCGTTCGACCTCAGCAACCGGGGCAACCTGGTGGCCGTGGTATCCGACTCCACCCGCGTTCTGGGCGACGGAGACGTGACCCCTCCCGGTGGTCTGGGCGTCATGGAGGGCAAAGCCTTTCTGATGAAGTACTTGGGTGGTGTGGACGGCATAGCCCTCTGTGTCAATAGCTACAACAAAGAGGGCAAGCACGACCCCGACAAGATCATCGAGTTCGTCAAGATGCTCGAGCCCAGTGTTGGCGCCGTCAACCTGGAGGATATAAGCCAGCCCAACTGCTTCAAGGTGCTGGACACCCTGCGCGAAGAGTGCGACATCCCGGTGTGGCACGATGACGCTCAGGGCACCGCCAGCGTGACTTTGGCCGGTCTGCTCAATGCCCTCAAGGTGGTGGGCAAAGAGCTGAAGGACGCGAAGATCGTGCTGATAGGCGCCGGCGCGGCCAACAGCACCATCGCCCGGCTCATTCTGGCCGACGGGGCCGACCCCGCCAAGATGATCGTCTTTGACAGCAAGGGTGGTCTGCACAAGGGTCGCGACGACGTCAAGGCTGACAAGGCCTACTACCGCAAGTGGGAGCTGTGCGAGCAGACCAACCCGGGGTGCGTCCAGACCGAGGCAGAGGCCTTCAAGGGCGCCGACGTGGTCATAGGTGCTTCACAGCCCGGTTCCATCAAGCCGGAGTGGATCAAGACCATGGCCGACAAGGCTATCGTCTTTGCGTGTGCCAACCCGGTGCCCGAGATCTACCCGTACGCCGCCAAAGAGGCGGGTGCCTACGTGGTGGCCACCGGCCGCGGCGATTTCCCCAACCAGGTGAACAACTCCATGGGCTTCCCGGGCATCCTCAAGGGCGCCCTCATGGTGCGGGCCCGCAAGATCACGGACGAGATGGCCATCGCCGCCGCGCACGCAGTGGCGGGCTTCGCCGAGAAGAAGGGCATC
Source organism: uncultured Actinomycetes bacterium (assembly GCA_963814365.1). Taxonomy (GTDB): domain Bacteria; phylum Actinomycetota; class Thermoleophilia; order RBG-16-64-13; family RBG-16-64-13; genus RBG-16-64-13. The sequence continues at coordinate 343,308 of CAWFCL010000004.1, forward strand.
AACCCTGACTACATCATGCCCACCATGCAGGAGACAGAGGTCTTCGCCGTGGAGGCCGCCGACACGGCCATGCAGGCCATCAAGGACGGTGTGGCGCGCATCGAGCTGACCTGGGACGAGGTGTACAACACCACGCTTGCGGACGTCAAAGAAGCTCGCGCCGCGATCGACCTGATGCAGGAGAAGGGCTTCATCAAGCCTCCGGACCTGAAGATGCTCGAGGACGCCCGCGACAAAGCGGTGGAAGCGGTCAGGTAGTACTGAATCTGAGTCCGGGGCGCGGCGGAGCTTTGCTCCGCCGCGCCTAGCGACTCAAGGGGGCGGCGTGGAGTATTACGACATCGAGAACTGGTCGGTCTTCTGGACCATTGCCGTGATCTTCGCGGTGGTCGGGATCGTCGTGACGTTCTTCTTCTTGCTCAACCTGCGCGATCTGCTGAGGCAGGTCAGCGCTCAGAACCGGTCGATGCAGCCCAACCAAGTGTGGCTGAACTTCATCCCCTTCTTTGGCTTGGTGTGGATGATCATCACAGTCATCAAGGTGCGGGATTCGGTGCGAGCCGAGTTCGCGAGCAGGGGTTGGACTGCGCAGGGTGACTTCGGATACGGGGTGGGGCTGGCTTTCGCCATAATGAGCTTCTTTGCAGGTGTTTTGGTGGTCATCCCCATGCTTGTGTGTTTCGTGATCTACTGGATGAAGACCTCGGAGCTGAAGAACCAGCTTCTGCGGGCGCAGCCCCCCGCGGGCTGGGCGCCACTTCAGGCACCACCCCCAGCACCGATGCCCACCTCTGTTGCGCGCATCGAAGATGAAGCTGAAGCAGAGGTGGATACTGACGCGGAACCGGCGGAGGCGGAGGTCATCTGCCCGGTCTGTGGTGTCGCCAATCGGCAGAACGCGAAGTTCTGCCGGTCGTGTGGGCGGTCCTTCTAGCCGCCAGAGCCTACTCAGACCAGGTCAGCCGGTCGCGCCCCGCCGACTTGCTCTCGTACAGCAGCTTGTCCACCCGAGCCAGCACCGATTCGTTTGTGTCGTCGGGCCTGAGTACGGTCACGCCCATAGACGCAGTCACACGGAGTTCTGTCCCGTCAGGCAGGGTGAGGTAAGAACTTTGGATCAACGACCTCAGCTTCTGTGCCAGTACGCGCAACGCATCGGCTTGGGTGTCGCGAACCACGGCTAGGAACTCGTCGCCACCCCAGCGGGCGAGGGAGTCAGAGGTCCTAAGGTTGCGTCTCAGGGTCTCGGTGACCATCTTGAGGACGCGGTCGCCGGTCTCGTGGCCGTATGTGTCGTTGACCCGCTTGAAGTGGTCGATATCGATGAAGAGCACACCGACCGTCCCATCCGACTTGCGGCGGTCATTGACGCATGATCCCAGCTCGGCCTCCAGCCTGCGCCGGTTGCCGACGCCCGTAAGCGCGTCGGTCTCGGCCTCTTCGCTGAGTTGCTGGAGCTTCTCGAGAGCTGCGACCAAGGGAGAGTCATCGGTAAAGACCTCGATGACGCCTTCCACGGCTCCGTCTTGGTCGCATACGGGGAAGACGCGGACACGCACGGGCACGCGGAACCCCTGCTTGTGGTGCAGAAAGACCCGGGCTTCGCTTGTTTGGCAGTTCGACAGCGAAGAGACCAGCGGACAGCTCGTCTCGCACAGCGGGACGCCGTTCTCGTCCACGTGAGTGAGTATGCCCTCGGCACACGACTTGCCGCTCACCTCGTCCACCTTGAACCCCGTTATCTGCTCAGCGGCTGGGTTCCAGTAGATGATGCGGCGCTGCGCGTCGCAGAAGTAGACGCCGTCCCCAACGCTCTCGAGCGCAGTCCTAAAGAATCTGTCCGGGACGTCGGTCATGTCGATGAGCCAGGCTAGGAACTACCGTTGATGAACAGTCTCTCCGAGCGGTCCAAGGCGATATCGCAGGTTATCTCGTAGTTGATGGTGCCCACGCGCACGGCGATCTCCTCCGCGGTTATCCGGTCGTTGCCATCGGAGCCGATCAAGGTGGCGTTGTCACCGACCTTGACGCCAGAATCGGTACCCACATCCACACCGAAGGAATCCATGGACACTCTGCCGGCGATGGGGTAGCGGCGACCGTTGATGAGCACCTCGCCGTTGTTGCTGAGGGCCCGGGGGACTCCGTCGCCGTACCCCAGAGGCACTAGAGCTACATCGGTGGCGGTCACCGGACGGAAGGTGTGGCCGTATCCGACGCCCTCGTTTGCCTCGACCCGCTTCACCAAGGCGATCTGCGACTTCCAGGTGAGTACCGGCAGCAGGCCGTCGGCGATGGGGTCTGACTGCCAAGGGGAGAGGCCGTATACGGCGCAACCACAGCGCACCATGTCGAGATGAGCGTGGGCGGAGTGCATCGTGGCCGCACTGTTGGCGGCGTGAGCGACGACGTTGGGGAAGCGCTGTCGCGCCTGCTTCACCGCGGGCATGAACCTGCCGAGTTGGAGGTCGATGGTGGACGGGTCTTCGGTGACGCAGGCGAAGTGGGTCATTATCCCAACCAGATCGATCTCCGGGATGTCCTGGATGGAGTCCAGAAAGGCGGGCACTGCCGAAGGGAAGATGCCCTGCCGGTTCATGCCGCTGTCTACTTTGAGGTGGACCCGAGCCTTCAGTCCGGTCCCGCGCAGCCTGGGGAGCAGAGCGGCCATCTCGTCGCTGACCACCGCGAACTCCACGTTTCTGCGACACATCTCCTCGTACTGGTCTAGGCTGTACAGAGGGCCCATGACCAGGATGGTGTCTTCGAACCCCGCTTCGCGTAGGGCGATGGCCTCTTCGGCGGTGGCCACCGCCATGCCCTCAGCCCCGGCCGCGGCGGCCGCACGGGCGACGGGGAGGGTGCCGTGACCATATCCGTCGGCCTTCACCGCCACGAGCATGCGAGTGCCGGGCGCGAGAAGCGCGCGCAGGTGGGTCACATTGTGGCGGACAGCTGCCAGATCGATGATCACGTTGCTTCGCGGGGAGGTCCTCATAGTCGCGGAGCGTAGCACACGGTGAATCGCGTAGCCACGACGGCGTGGCCTCCGGCCACGACGCAGCAGGCGCGCCGCGGCGGCCCGCGTCGTGCGCGTCTAGACCGGTCCGCCCCCTCCGCCCGAGCGGTCTTTGGTGCAGATGAGTAGTGCTGCCACGTCGTCGGCGAAGCGACTGCCGCTCGCGCTCTCCACCTCGGCGAACAGCGCGTCGACGGCGCCAGCGTCTGGCTTGTCTCGAGTCCACGCGGCGAGTCGGTCTCTCAGTCTGTCTTCGCCGTATCTCTCAGACGATCCGGGAGTGAACCTCGCGTCTATCAGGCCGTCTGTGTAGCAGAACAGCGACCAGCTCTCTGGCAACTGGTGTCGGTGTGGCTTGCGGTCGACCCCGCCAGTGATGCCCAACGGGGGCGTAGGCCGGGATTCCAGCGCTACGACCTGGTCCGCGATCAGCAGCGGGGGCATGTGTCCGGCGTTGATCCAGGTGATCACTCGCTTCCGCGTGTCTATGCGACCGATGAGGATGGTGGCGAAGGCGTTGGGCGAGTTGCGCTCCGCCAGAATGAGGTCGGTCATCACCTGTGGGATCTTGGTGAGGGGCTGGCTGGAGAGTGTCAGGGCCTTCCAGGTGGAGCGAAGGGTCGCTCCCAGGGCGGCCGCGTCGGGCCCGTGGCCGCTGACGTCGCCTATGACGAACGAGAGCACTCCATCGTCGGAGACGGTGGAGCCGACGAAGTCTCCACCCAGTCGGAGTCGTTGCTCGCCGGTGCGGTATCGCGTGATGACCTCTAGCGACGGGTGCTCCACCGGGGCGGTGGGTAGAAGGCTGGCCTCCAGCCGGGCATGCAGTCGCTCGGCGGAAGAGTTGGCCAGCGCAAGAGACGCCTGATCGGCAAAGCGTTGGACGACTACCAGGAAGCCTTCGTCCAGTGAATCCTTGGGCTTCGTCCAAGTAAGGACCAGAAGCTCAGAAGGGCCGCGTTCGTCCAACCGTAGGGGCACGTGCAGAGCGGATGAGGTTCCGGCTTGTCTGAGTGCCTCGGGGGGCCAGGGACCGGCGGCCCGGCCGGGTGAGGTGACATCGGCTACGAACGTCGGCCGGGAAGAGCGCAGGTCGCGCGCAAGCTGCATGTCGCCGGTGAGCGGGAAGGTCCGCCCCGGGGACAGTGAAGCCAGCTTGGGCAGGCGATAAAGTAGCTGCAGTCTGTCGCCCTCCACCTGGTAGAGCGCCGCCCCCGAGCATTCGAAAGTGGCTAGGGCGGCCTGGCAGACGGCCTGAGCCACCTTCTCCCGGGTACCCGTTATGTGGAAGCTTGGCGCCAACTTGACCAGACGCTCCAGGATCTTACGGAGGTCGTTTGCTCGGTGCTGCGCTTCGATGCGCAAGGCGTTGTGCCAGGCCAGCGCCGTCTGGTCGGCAAAGCGCTGCATTATGGCGAGTTGGTTATCGTCGGGCCGGTCTATGGCTTGTTGCCAACTGAGCGAGAGCATTCCCACCGGTCCACCCGGGCCGACTATAGGCACGCGGACTGTCGACACGATGCCCAGTTCGTCCCTGAGCTTGGCGGCCTGCCCGGTGGGGCCGGTCTCGCCGACATCGCGAACGAACAACGGCCGGTGCTTTGCCAGCATGATCTCAAAATCGGGATAGTCCGCGGTAGAAAGGGTGAAGCCTGGCTTGATCGTGTCAGAAGCTGGGGATATGGCGAGGAGTCTCACCTTCTTTCCTCTCAACTGGAATATCCTGGCACCATCAGCGCCGAAGGTGGCGATGGCACTCTGAGAGGCGGTGGCGACGACGTCCGCCAGGGTCTCGCCGAGTTGCAGATGGGGGCTGACATCTAGAAGGTGCTCCAGAGTGTCTTTCGTTGCCTGGGATTGGCTCAGAGCTTGTTCTAGGGCGGCCTCCCGGCGGGTCACCTGCCGACGCAGATGGTTGCCTACGTATCCTGTGGTGACGGCGGCCAGTATCCAGATGGCGCCAGAAATGAAAGCATTGACCGTGCCTCGGGTAGAAGTGAAATCGGCCAGAAGCAGGAAGGCGGCCAGGATTCCGGCCAGAGCAGTCGAGACGCCGACGAACACTCCCGCCAGCGCGCCCGCAAGGGCAGCGATCAACACGACGAACGACTCGACGGGGGGGAGATGGTGTTCGCTTGGGCCCATGCGGCGGTCTATGAGGACGACCGCGACAGTCGACACGACCGCCACGGCAAGAACCGCGAGACGATAGTGTCGAAAGCCACTGCCGGGAGCCAGTAGGAAGGCGCCCGCCGGCTGCTGGTCCTTGGGTCTCATTGGACGCCGCATCGAACTCAGGCTATCAAGAAGGAAAGCGTGGGGCAAGCAGGCCTGTGGCCGCGTTGGGGCTTTCGTGTTAGCATCTCTCGGCTGTGAGCCGCGCACCGGGCCGGAAGTGCCTCGGGTGACGGCTCCTCAGCGCCAGATCCGCCCCCATCGTCTAGCGGCCTAGGACACCGCCCTTTCAAGGCGGCGGCGGGGATTCGAATTCCCCTGGGGGCATGTCGCCTGTCTTACAGGTGGCCATGGGGCGCATAGCTCAGTGGGAGAGCACCTGCCTTACAAGCAGGGGGTCGCAGGTTCAAATCCTGCTGCGCCCACTGGCCTATCGGTGCTTGCATGGCGCCGTGGACATGCGATAATCTCGCAAGCTGTTTCGCGGGGGCGTAGCTCAGTTGGTTAGAGCGCCGGCCTGTCACGTCGGAGGTCGCGGGTTCGAGTCCCGTCGCTCCCGCCTTAGGGCAAAGCCGTTTGGTCATCAGACCGGACGGATGCCCCGAGCGTGGCGGGATAGCTCAGTTGGTAGAGCACATGACTGAAAATCATGGTGTCCCCGGTTCAAATCCGGGTCCCGCCACCTGGCCTTCTATGTAGGCTGGAGGCTCAAGGTCCAAGACGCCGACGGCTTCACCACCGCATTGAAGAGCAGCGACGCTCGCTGACCATGTCCGTTCCGGGATAGAATAGAACCCGGAGGTGGTTGGGATGGCCGAACAGTTCCTAGCCGAGAGTAAGCAGATAGTCGGTTTCTGCAGACGGCACCAAGTCTTGGAGCTCGCCGTCTTCGGCTCTGCTCTGCGCAGTGACTTCGGTCCGGACAGCGACGTCGACCTCCTGGTGACCTTCGGTCCCGAGGCAAAGGTCTCGCTGTTCGACCTTGTGGACATGGCAGATGAGCTTGCGAAGATCGTGGGCCGCCGGGTCGATATCGTGACCAAACAGGGGCTCAAGCCTCGGATACGCCAGTCGGTACTGGACAGCTCCAAGGTCATCTATGACGCGGCGTGACGACCTGTATCTGGCCGATATCGTCGACGCTGCCAAGGCCATCCGTTCCTTCCTGGAGAGACTGGGAGCGCAAGACCGTCAGCTCTTCATCGACGATGACCTCATAAGGAGCGCGGTCCTCCAGAAGCTCAGTCTCATAGGCGAAGCTGCCGCCAGGGTGTCTGAGGAGACCCGACGGGCACATCCGGATATCCCATGGCATCAGGCTCGCGGCGTGAGGAATCTGCTCGTGCACGCCTACTTCTCAGTCGACTGGGACATCGTCTGGACCACTGCCGTAGAATCGGTGCCCAAACTGGCCGAGCAGGTGGGCGCGCTGATTCGAGCGGAAGGGGACTGACGCCACCAAGAGATGCTGAACGGATCTTGTCCGAGACCAAGCAGTACGGCAATGTGTGCTCGACAGCTCCGGATGCGTCCCGATATCAGTGGCTTGCGGTCCTGCTTTGGGGTAAACTGGTCCGCGCTTCACTCAGGTGCACCAAGCTTTGCGCCCGTAGCTTAGTTGGTAGAGCAGGGGACTCTTAATCCCAAGGTCGAAGGTTCGAATCCTTCCGGGCGCACCTCTGTTGGGGGTCGGGGGAGGTTTCACCGACAAGGCGAGACCCAAGTCGCGGACGCCTCTCACGGCTTCGCTCCGACTAGCCGAAGAATAGGTTAGGACAACACCTAACCAGGGGCTGCTCGTGGAGATCCTACAGCCACTCACGCGAGGCATATCGACTCGGGATGTCCGCTCTGCCTGCACGTCTGGTACCTATCTGGGTACCGATTGCGGAGCGGAGGGGACGGGCATGTGGCACAGCCTCTCTGGGCTGATGGAGACCAAGGATGATTGCCTCGATCTGGCCCGTTGCTTCCCCGTGGTGCGCGGCGAGTATCAGGCCAGTTGTACCGGCGCTGCTATCCGGGCTATGGGCGCGGGGGCGTTGCGGCTAGAGCTGAAGTCGGCCGACGGGCGCGTGCTCTGGTGGTCTACCGAGGAAGTGCCGCTGGGTGACGAATGGCAGGAGTTGTGTTTTGTCTGGGATCCGGCTGCACTGCGTGAGGTCAAGTCGCTGCACTGGACTGCCGAGCCAGGGGCACTGATACAACTCGACGCTCTGAGCTTGATAGTCCGGTTGCCCGACCTGCCTCTGGAAGAGGAACTGTTCCTACTCTCTTACACCAAGCTGGCCCGTCTCTACTCGGCTGAGAGCGGCACGGTGAGAGAGCGCGCTCTCCGCCCGGTGGGCGAGCGCGACGCTGTCGTCTCTGCCGGCTTCTTCTGCCTTGCCACCAGCTTGGCCAGCAAGCTGGGAATGGTCAAACAGGCTCAGGCCGAACAGATACTGCACAAGGTGAGTGCCACCATCGCGGAGCTGCCTACGGCGGCCGGGCTGCTGCCCTCCCTGGTGAGTCGTCAGGGCGGCAGGCTGACTCCTTGTGAGGGGGCGTTGTACAGCACCCTGGACACCAGTCTTTGCTACCACAGTCTGCTGCTGGCCGCTCAGTTGTTGTGGGATGGCAAGACGCTCGCGCATCTGATCACGGCGATCCGGCAGATAGATTTTGACCGGCTGCTAGACGCGGAGGGCTACGCGACCATCGGTATAGAGGCGGACGGGCAGGACGCCTGCGCCTACTCGTGGAGGAATTGGGGCGGAGAGACGACCTTGGTGCAACTGCTAGAGCACATGGCTACCGGGAGCATCCGGACTCCCCGGCCCAATGGGGCGGGTGTTGTTGCGGGCGGCGTGGGCACCAGCGCGGAACTCCCCGGCCTCTTCTACCCCGACTTCTCGACAGAGGGGGCGGACGCCGTCGCGGGGGTCGACTGGCTGGGGGCGCGCCGCTCACTACTACAGGAGCAGACGGCCTATTTCCCGCGCAAGCGTCCCAGGTCGGCCGCGGCGCGCCTCGGGCTGTATGGGTTATCCGTGGGAGAGGATCCGCACGGAGAGGGTCTCATCGCCGGAGGTACCCGCACCGGTGACAAGCAGGAGCTCATCCGGCCTCACTATGTCCTGATGTCAGGCCTGGTCGGGAGCGAGCCGGAAGCAGCGTTGGAGGTCATGCGCACGCTCAAGGAGCGCGGACTTGTCCTGCCGTGGGGGATAGTCGGTGGGTTTTCGCGAGACTTGGACCACGCACCCCTGGTGGGGTCGTTCACGGCCGGACTGGAGTGTCTGGGCGCCTACCACCTTTTGGCTGGGATAAAGGGCGAGCCGGATCTGGTCCATGCGGCCGTCGAGGACTGCGGCCTATTGCGCGAGGCCGTCCGGGTGTTCTACCCTCAGACCAAGACCTGGTAGGGGCGGCAAAGGGCAGACCACAGGGGGGTGCAGGAATGGGGGAGCGCCGCAGGTACTGTCTCGTCTGCTTCGCTGTTGGCCTGGCGGTGGTGGCCGGCGCCGGAGCCTCAGCGTGTTCCGGGGCGGAGGTTCCCTCGGAGCCCACGACGAGCACCACTATCACCCTGGACGAGGGTTTGGACTACCAACTGGAGTTCAGCCTGACCTTGACCCAGGGAAGCAGTCTGTACGACACCTATCTGGTTCCCTGGACGGAGGCTGTAGAGGCGGCTGCGGCCGGACGGGTGAGCTTCGACATGGGGCCTGACTACCTGCTTAAGGACTACGCCAGCACGTTGAGGGACGTGCTCGAGGGGCGGGCTCGATCTCACCGTGTTCGAGCCTTCGTGGGTGCCCGGCGAGTATCCACTCTTGGAGTTGGCCCAGTTGCCCATGTTGTTCCCCGATGCGCAGGTGGCAGCTCGAGTGATGCTGCAACTCATCGAGGAGTACGGCGCGACCGAGTTCGAGGGTCTGCACGTCCTCGGCTTCATGGCCGATGGCACCTGCCAGTATGGTGGCACCAGGCCGGTCCGCGGCTCCGCCGACCTCCAGGGTCTGCCCGTATGGAGCGAGAGTGGTCTGGGGGCGGACATCGTCGAGGTCCTGGGCGGCAGCCCCACGGAAGCAGGTCCTCTGTCTCTTGCTGACTTCATGACCAAGGACGAGTCCGGTGGGGTCTTCTTGCCTTGGCCGTTTCACGCTGCCAACACGAACAAGTGGGCCACCTATTGGACTGGGTGTGACCTTTATCTGTGGCGGCCACGCCTTCTGGTCATGAGCCAAGAGAAGTGGGACAGCCTGCCAGAAGCGGTGCAGAGATCGTTCACCGACAACAGCGGGGCCGAAGCTTCGGCCAAGTATCTGGCGGACGATGCGAAGTACAACTATGACAACAGCTTGGTCCCGGCCCTCAGAGACAGGGGCTACGACTATCTCGCGGTCAAGGCTCGCGCCCGCACCCTTGGATATCCTGTCTACTGGTTGGATGATGCCGAGAGGGACGAATGGCGGGCGGCCGTGCAGCCGATCTGGCAGGCCTGGGTGGACAGATACACCGGCGCGCTGCCGACTCAGGAGTATCCTCGACCGAGCACTTGAGTCGATCGAAGAGCACTCGGCCGACTAGCCACGCCTTTCGCTGCGGGACGGCATCCGCATTTTTGACGGATGCAGGTATCATATACGGGCTCCGCGGGACCAGGTGGGCATCGTTGCCCGGCGGTCCCGAGCGGGCGCAAGTGGGGCCGTGGCCCCGGTGAAGACCGCGGACGACTCCGCTTCAAGAGGGATAGGTGATAGATGAACATCGCAGTGTGCGTAAAGCAGGTGGTGGACACCGAGGCCGAGTTCAAACTCGACCCGGTTTCGTGGCGCCTCGACCGCAGCGTCTCATGCGTCCTCAACCCGTACGACGAGTACGCCGTCGAAGAGGCGCTCCGTATCAAAGAAGCTCAGGGCGGCGAAGTCACCGCTGTCTGCATGGGTCCCCAGACGGCCACCGATGCCATACGCAAGGCTCTCGCCATGGGCGCCGACAAGGCCGTGCTGGTGAGCGACCCCGCCCTCGCCGGCTCCGATGTGCAGGGCACTGCCTACGCGCTGGCCGAGGCCCTCAAGACCGTGGGCGCCGACCTGGTGATCTTCGGGGTGCGTTCCACCGACGGCGAGACCGGCTGCGTGCCGGCGGCTGTCGCTGAGCTCATGGGCCTGCCCTTGCTTTCGACACTGGCCAAGGTGGAGGTCGATGGCGGCAAGCTGACCGTGAACCGCGAGACCGAGACGGGCTACGTCAAGCTGGAGTGTCCGACCCCGGCCGTGATCTCGGTCATCAAGGGCATCAACGAGCCCCGCTTCCCCTCGATGAAGGGCATCATGAGCGCCAAGGGCAAGCCCGTGGACGCCAAGGACGCGGCTGCTTTGTCTTTGGACACCGGGCGCATAGGCCTGGACGGAGCCAAGACCAAGGTGCTTTCCGGCCGCACTCCCGAGCCGCGCAAGGCCGGGGAGAAGCTGGAGGACGACGGCACCGGAGCCGCCAAGATCGCCGATTACCTCGCGAGCAACAAGCTCGTCTAGATAAGGAGATAGATAAGTGAGTGACAAGAAAGGCATCCTTGTCGTAGCCGAGCCCAAGGACGGGAAGCTCGCCAATGTGACCATGGAGAGCATCACCAAGGCACGCGAGTTGGCCGGGGCTCTGGGTGGACCTGTGAGCGTGGTAGTGGCGGCCGCCGACGCGAAGCCGTATGCGGCCTCGGCCGGCAAGTACGGCGCCGAGCGGGTGTACACCGCGGAGAGCCCCGAACTGGCTACTTTCCGTTCCGGTCCGTTCGCCGACGCCGCGGTAGCCGCCATCAAAGCGGCCGACCCGGCGGTAGTGCTGTGTTCTGGGTCCGCTGACGGGCGTGATGTGGCCGCCGCTTGCGCGGCCCGGCTGGGAGTGGGCGTGCTGGTGGATGTCACCGGTATCGAAGCCTCCGGCGACAAGGTCAAGGTGACCCATCCCTGCTTTGGCGGCAGCATCATCGTCGAGAAGGAAGCAACCGCCAGCCCGGTCGTGGCCACGGTGCGGCCCAACGTGCTGGAGCGGGTCGAGGCTCCGACTGAGCCCGAAGTGGTGGCGCTGAATGTGGACTTCACTCCGGCCGGCCTGCTGGCCAAGGTAGTCGACGTGGTCACCGAGAACGCGGGCGTGCTCAGCCTAGAAGAGGCCACGGTCGTAGTGGCCGGGGGCCGTGGCATCGGCAGCGCCGACAACCTCAAGCTCATAGAAGACTTGGCCGATGCGCTGGGCGCGGCGGTGGGCGCCAGCCGCGCCATCGTGGACGAGGGCTGGATACATCATCAGGCCCAGGTGGGACAGACCGGCAAGACCGTCTCGCCTCAGCTCTACATCGCCTGCGGTATCTCGGGCTCCATCCAGCACCGCGCGGGCATGCAGAGCTCCAAGTGCATCGTGGCCATAAACCGTGACCCCGAAGCGCCGATCTTCTCCTTCGCCGACTACGGCATCGTGGGCGACCTCAACACTGTGGTGCCCGCCTTGGTGGAAGAGATCAAGAAGCGCAAGGAGTAGCTGTGGCTGATAGAGAAGTCATGGATGTCGATGTCCTCTTCGTAGGGGGCGGGATCGCGTCGCTGAGTGGTGCGCTGCACCTTTCGAACCTCATCGCCGAACACAATAAGAAGGGCGAGGGCAAGAAGCTGGACGAGCTCTTCATCGTCGTCCTGGAGAAGGGAGCTTCTCCTGGTGCCCACGGCATCTCGGGCGCGGTCATGGCTCCGGGTCCCCTCAAGGAACTGGTGCCCGACTTCGTCGAGAAGGGCGCGCCGTTGGAGGGCGAGGTCAAGAAGGAGAGCATCTACTTCCTTACCAAGACAGGCAAGATCAAGACGCCCATCACTCCTCCGCCGCTGAACAACCACGGCAACTACGTGGTATCGATGTCTAAGCTCAACCAGTGGATGGCTGGGCTGGCTGAGAAAGCAGGGGTCAACATCTTCCCCGAGTTCGCCGGCGCCGAGATGCTATACGAGGGCGACAGGGTCATCGGCGTGCGTACGGGCGACAAGGGTCTGGACGCCCAGGGCAACAAGAAGGGCAACTACGAGCCCGGCACCGACCTGCATGCCAAGGTGACCGTACTGGGCGAGGGCTCGCGCGGCAGCCTGACCAAGGACGTTATAGGCCACTTCAAGCTGGACGAGGGTAAGAACCCGGCAGGCTACGAGGTGGGCGTCAAAGAGGTGTGGGAGCTGCCCGAAGCTCGTATGCAGCCGGGCGAAGTCATCCACACCATGGGGTATCCACTCAAGGCCGACGCCTTCGGCGGAGGCTTCTTGTACGGCATGAAGGGTAGTCAGGTAGCGGTGGGGCAGCTCACCAGCTTGGACTACACCGACCCGTTCTTGGACCCCCACCGGGAGTTCCAGAAGTTCAAGCTGCACCCTCTGGTTAGCGGCCTCCTGGAGGGCGGCAAGCTGGTCCAGTACGGCGCCAAGAGCGTGCCCGTGGGTGGGCTGTTCTCGGTGCCGGAGCTTACCTTCGCGGGTGGCATGATCATCGGCGACGCCGCCAATTTGTTCAACGCTCAGAAGATCAAGGGTATCGACCTGGCCATGCGGTCCGGCATGCTGGCCGGCGAAGCCATCTTCGCGGCACTGCTCGACGATGAGGTCACCGACGAGCGGCTGGCCGGCTACGCGGCGGCCATGGCCGCCGCCCCCGAGATGAAGGCCCTGCGCAAAGTCCGCAACTTCCACCAGGCCATGACTCGGGGTCTCTGGCGCGGCTTGGCCACCGCCGGCGCGCAGTTCTTCCTGGGCGGCAAGGTGTTGGCCGACAGGCTGAAGGCCGAGCCCGATCACAGCCATCTAGACTCCATCGCCCAGCGGTACGGCACCGACACGCCGTCCGACGAGGTCAAGGGCGATATCAAGTATGACGGCAAGCTGACCTTTGACAAAGAGAGCGACGTCTACTACTCAGGCGCCACGCACGAAGAAGCGCAGCCTTGTCACCTGAAGGTGCTAGATCTGGAGACCTGCTACGGCCCGTGTGCGGAGCACTACGGCAACCCGTGCGTGCGCTTCTGCCCGGCCGGCGTCTACGAGATGGAGACGGACCAAGCTGGCAAGAAGACCCTCAAGGTCAACTTCAGCAACTGTGTGCACTGTAAGACCTGCGACATCAAGGACCCGTTCGAGAACATACAGTGGGTGCCCCCGGAAGGTGGGGGCGGTCCCAAGTACACGGTCATGTAGGGCCCGGTGCCGGCGTCCCGCGTCGGCGGCCGCCGCGGCCGCCGCGCCTGCGTCTCGGCGCCCGTCAGCGGGTACGCCTGCGCTACGTGGTCCTGGGGAACGTGAAGAAGGCCACGATGCCCGAGACGATGATGATGCCGCCGGCCGCCCAAAGCGACCAGCTCACGCCGTTGCCCACTGCGTCGAAGGCCGCCTGCGTGGCCTTGACTATGCCCTCGGCGATCTCGCGCTGAGGCGCGGCCGGGTCGGGGAACAGCGAGTTGACCGTCTCCATGGTCGGGGTGTCGATGATCGGCTGATAGTCGCTCAAGTATGGGGGGACCACGCCGGTGAGAACGCCATCGATGACTGTCTGCTGCTGGCCCTCAGGCCACCCATACGTGGCCAGACGATCGGTGAGAAAGGTCAGCAGCCTGTTGTTGAAGAGCGAGCCGAGCACGGCCACACCCAGCACCGTACCCACCTCGCGGGTGGTGGTGGTCGCGGAGGCTGCCATGCCCGAGTGCCTAGAGGGTAGGGCCGAGAGCGCGACCGTGGTGATAGGTACCACCGCGACCCCGAAGCCGATGCCTGCCACCACCAGTGCCAACACCAGGAAGGCGAAGTTGGGGTTGGGACTGAGCGCGAACTCGGTAAAGAGGACACCCATACCGGCGGCCATACAGCCCATGGTGACCGGGGTCTGTGCGCCTCGCCCTGCCACCCACTTACCCGCAAGGGCAGAGGAGAGGATCATGACGGCCGCCATCGGTACGAAGAGGATAGCCAGCCTGAGGGGCGTGTAATGGGCCACCACCTGTAGGTAGATAGCCGTCAGGAAGAAGATGGAGAACACCCCGAAGTAGGTGGCGAAGGCAACGGTCAGCGACCCCGAGAACGGCGCTCTGCGAAAGTACTTGACCTCCAGCATCGGCGCCGGGACTCTGGATTCGTTGAAGACGAAGAGCGCCAGAGCCACTATCCCCGCGGCGAACAGCACGAGCACCTTCCAAGAGGTGTAACCCATCGTCTCACCCAGCACAATCGCGAACACCACCAGACTCAGCGCCACGGGCCCCAGAACGTACCCGACAAAGTCGGTCTTGCGGGTCTCGGGGTCGGATGTCTCGCTGATCAGGGGGATGGCTGCGGCCAGGACGACCACGGTGGCAGCTAGGTTAAACCAGAAGATGGCCGGCCAGCCGCCTATGCCCACCAGGATGCCACCTATGACCGGTCCCATGGCCAGGGCCAGGCCGGCCATGGCGGCCCACCAGCCTATTGCGCGGGCCAGCGCCTTGCGATCAGGATAGATCTGGCGGATGACTGATAGGGTGCCGGGTTCGCAGGCCGCGGCGCCGACGCCCATGATCGCGCGGCCGGCTATGAGTTGCGGGATGTTCTGAGCCAGGGCTCCGAAGAGAGAGCCGGCGGCGAACACCACTAGGCCTGCCAGCATCACCTTCTTGCGCCCGATCCTGTCGCCCAAGGTGCCGAACGAGAGCATCAGGGCGGCGAACAAGAGGGCGTAGGCATTGATGATCCACTGCAGATCAGAGACTGAAGTCTGCAGGGTCTGCTGCAGATCGTAGGCGGCCACGCTCATGATGGTGGTGTCTAAGAAGGTGAGGAAGAGGATGGCTGTGATGGTGAACAGCACCCACTTCGCTCGTCTTGTGGAGGACTCGGAGCCTTGTTCTGTCATTTCAGACTCTCCAGGATAAGAAGGATGAATCGAAGGACGATGAATTCGCATCACGATATCAGTCTGGGGGGCGGGCGGCAACGTAAACGCGCCGGTGGCTTGGCGGGTTATCATGGTCGCGAAGTGTGCTTGGGGAGGAGGCTAACATGCGTTGGCAAGGTAGGCGGCAGAGCAAGAACGTGGTCGACCGCCGCGGGGTGAGTGCCGGCCCCATCGCCATAGGTGGTGGCGCGGTGGGTCTCGTAGTAGTGGTCGTTGTCGTGCTTATGCAACTGCTGGGTGGCGGCGGAGATCTCACAGGCGTTCTGGGGCAGACCGACTCTTCTGTCGACACCGGCACTCTGGACGGCCAGAGCGCTTTCGTCAGCGTGGTCCTGGCGGACACCGAGGACTACTGGGCCAAGCAGTTCGAGTCCATGGGCCGGACCTACAAGGCGCCGACGCTGATCCTGTTCAGCGGACTGGTACGTACCTCTTCGGGCACAGCCTCATCGGCCTCTGGTCCGTTCTACTCGCCTGGAGACAAGACCATCTACATCGACCTGAGTTTCTATCAGCAACTCAGAGACAAGTACGGCGCGAGTGGCGACGCTGCGCAGGCCTACGTCATAGCTCACGAGGTGGGCCATGCCGTGCAAGATCAGCTGGGCGTCTTGGACGATGTGGCTGCTCAGGAGCGGGGTGCCGGCGACGAGTTGAAGAGTCAGCTGTCGGTGCGCACCGAACTCCAGGCCGACTTCTACGCCGGGCTGGTGGCCCGGTATCAGGGCGACAACAAGTGGCTGGAAGCTGGTGATGTCGAGGAGGCTCTGCGCGCCGCCAACGCTATAGGCGATGACAAGCTGCAGCAGCAGGCTCAGGGCTACGTAGTGCCCGACTCGTTCACCCACGGGACTTCAGAGCAGCGCGCACGCTGGTTCAGGTTGGGGTACGAGACCGGCGACTTCGACCGGGGAGACACCTTCTCGCTACCCTACTCCGAGCTGTAGACGGCCCGCGGGGCGGCCGCCGGGTCGCCTCGTCTACTGGGTGATCACGGGCGAAGGCGAGTCCTGGAACGGATGTGTGCGCACCACCAGCGAGAACAGGTACGGGTAGTCGGCTTTCAGATGTTCTGCGTACATCACCCATTCAGCCAGCAGCGCTTTGAACGCGCGCCTTACGTCGACCTCTAGATGTGCCTCGTCGGCGGGCAGGAGTTCCGCGAGTGCGACCCTTGCGTACAGTTCTTCCTCCAGGTGATGCACGGCCCAGAGAAGATCGGTGAAGCGCTCGTGTTCCATGAGGTTGGGGTTCTCTAGAAGGCGCAGGACGAACTGTCTCTGCTCAAGCAGATCGGTCGCGAGCGCGACGCGGTCGATGCGGCTCAGGTCTATGGGGCAGTCGAGTCGTTCTGCGAAGCGCTGGGCGCGTGCGAAGTCGGTCTTCTGCCAAGACGTCTTGAGGTGAAACTCGCTCTTGATCTGGGTGGCCGACTCCATGGCAGGTAAGAGGCGCGCCAGAAGCGGGGTACCCAACTCGCTAAAGAAGATGCCCACCACCATGTTCAACTTGTGCACCAACGAGCGTTTCTCGCGCACCGAGATGAGGCGTTCGATCACCAAGCCTACGATGAGCACGGTCAGCGGCAAGAAGGCAAGGTCCTGAAAGAGATAAAAGAACGTGTCGGTGGTGCGGCCAAAGATAGCTATCTGGATCGCGTAGAGTATTACTGACGCGGCCAGGAGCCCTGTGGCCAGCGCCCAAAGCCAGCGGCGATCGGAATGTTTCATCGGGCGATCAATACAGGGACTCTGGCGTACCGCAATACCCGCTCGGCCGTGGATCCTAGGAGTAGGTTGGCGAAGGTGCCGCGGCCTCGGCTGCCCAACACGATAAGGTCCACATGGTTCTGATCGGCTGCTTCCAGTATGCCTTGCGCCGGCACCGCATCGGGAATGGCCACCTGAGTGGTGATCCCCAGCTTGTTCAGACGCTCCACCAGCGGATTGACCAGTCGACGGACTTCGCTCGGCTTAGAAGTGAGGGGCATGTGTCCGAAGGCGTGGCATACGATGACGGTGGACTCGTATTTCTGAGCCAGATCCACTGCCAGTTGAGCTGCCTTTTCGGAATCGTCGGAGCCGTCGTAGCCGAGGAGTATCTTGTGAAAGCCCACTACCGCCATGGTCTTCCTCCCACCGGAGACGAGATGCTTCGCCGCAAGTGACAATATACCAGCAGGGTATACTTTCCCCATGGAAGAGACCTCTAACACCCACGCTTCCGGCGAGTCGACCCGTCAGGTGTCCGGGGCGGCCTCTCAAGAGCCCTACGGCACTGCGGCTGTCAGACAGAACGAGTTGGAGAGATGGCCTAATCCGGAGCCACGGCGACCATATCTGGTCTCAATGGACGTCCCTGAGTTCACCTGTCTTTGTCCGCGCTCGGGCTTCCCCGACTTCGCCTTGGTCAAGATCCGCTACCAACCGCGTGATTGGATAGTGGAGCTCCGCTCTTTGAAACTCTACATGAACGGCTACAGGGATCGCGCCATCTCGCACGAGTCCGCGGCGAACCAAATCCTGGACGACCTGGTCGCCTTACTCGAGCCTCGCTGGATGAGGGTGGTGGCCGACTTCAACGTACGGGGCAACATCAAGACCATAGTCCGCGCGGAGCACGGGGCCAGGGAGAGATCGTGACCGGTCTGGCACGAGAGGCAGGGGTCGCGGGCGCGGCGGCACCGCCGGCGCCGCGGGCTCACTGCCTGCTGTTGAGCGGGGGGTTGGACTCCGCGACCCTGGCTGCTTGGATCAGGCAGCACAATCCCGGTGAGCATATCGTCGCCTACACCTTCTTGTACGGACAGAAGCATGCAGTGGAACTGGAAGCCGCTAGGGCGGTGGCCTCCTTCTACGATCTGGAACATCACGTCATCGGACTGGAGCCTCTGCGAGGCTCGGCGCTTACCGACGAGCAGACAGCGGTACCGGTGGGCCGCGTGGCGGCCGATACTACCGGCGTGGCCCCCACCTACGTGCCGGCGCGCAATCTGTTGTTCTTGGCGCAGGTGGCGGCATTGCAGGACGCCGATGGTCCGGCGATCATCTGGTTGGGGGTGCACCGGGACGACTACAGCGGCTATCCAGATTGCCGTCCTGAGTTCGTAGAGGCTGCCGACGAGGCCGTGCGCTTGGGCACGCAGCATCAACTGCGGGTCCAGGCTCCCTTTGTGCATCTGGCCAAGGCCGAGATCCTACGGTGGGGGTTGGCACACGGGGTACCTTACGAGTCCACCCATTCCTGCTATCAAGGCCGCAAGCCGGCGTGTGGGGTGTGCGACACGTGTCAGGCACGACTGTTGGCCTTCGCCGAAGTGGGGACCACCGACCCCTTGTCCTATGAGAAGGACCCGGCGCCTTCAACCGGAGCGCCCGGCGCAGCAGTCGGGGGCGGCCGCCCATGAAGACCATCATCACCGTCTCTCTGACCTTCGCGGCCGCGCACCAACTGCCAGATCACAAGGGCAAGTGCTCCCGTCTGCACGGGCACACCTACGGTCTTGAGGTCTCCGTGGAGGGCACTCCACAGGAGTCCGGCCCGGCCGCGGGAATGGTTATGGACTTCGCCGACCTTCGCGAGAAGGTGGGTCGGCTGATCATCGATCGCCTTGATCATCAGTTGCTCAACGAGGTATTCGACCAAGTGCCTACCACTGAGTCGGTGGCAGCTTGGGTGTTCGAACGTCTACGAGAAGAAGGGCTTCCGGTCGTGCGCGTTCGTCTGGCCGAGGGTCCCAACTCGTACGTCGAAGTGGCCACCTGACCACCTGTCCATCTGTGCTCGATCGTGGCCGGTGGAGGTTGAGGGGGGTGCTATGACTCTGCGTGTGCTAGAGATATTCGACTCGTTGCAGGGTGAGGGTCGTTGGACCGGTATTCCTATGACCTTTGTGCGTCTGGCTGGCTGCAACGCCCCCGAGCTTGGTCTGACCTGCACCAAGTGGTGCGATACGCCGGATAGCTGGTCTGTGGAGGGCGGGCGCGAGATGGGGGTAGGCGAAGTGATCGCGCAGATACGGCTGCCGCGCGTCTGCATCACCGGAGGGGAGCCTCTGCTACAACGGGACGGCGTGGAACGCTTGGCCTTAGAGGTAAGGAGCAGGGGGGTGAAGGTGCACGTCGAGACCAACGGTACGATCGCACCGCCCATCCCGACCGCACCGCCCATCGCGACCGCGTTCCGAGCGCCGGTTGCGCCGGGCGGCGGGGCGCGCGGCGACAGGGTTTTCGACTGGGCTACCGTGAGCCCCAAACCGCCGGGCCATGTGGTTGCATCAGGGTGGAGTGGATCGGTGGACGAACTCAAGTTCATCCTTGACGATGACTTCGAGGCGGCTATCGCCGAGCGGGTGGCCGCCGACCACCCTGAAGCCGTAGTATGCATCCAACCGGTGTGGGGAGAGAGCGCTGCCCAGAAGGCTGTAGCTATGGTCGCCGATCATCCGGATTGGCGGCTGTCCCTACAGACACACAAGTTCTTGGGCATGAGGTGATGGTGAGTCTGTGAGAGTGCGGAGATGGGGGAGGTAATGATGGTGGATCAGGACTTTCAAGACCCTAGCGGCCGCCCGCCGCAGAGCGAGAAGCAGGAGAAGGGCCAGGAGAAGCACGAAGAGAAAGGCCGTGGGGCCGACGAGAAGTACCATCGTAATCCGCTGGGCTTTCTTATGTTCGCGTTCGCGCTGTTCTGGCTGGGCGTCTACCTTCTGCTCAGGAACAGGCACGTTTTGCCCGACACCGACCAGAGTTGGGCGTATCTGGTGTGGGGTCTGGCGGCTCTCGCATTCATCGAGATAGTCATCAGATTGATGGTGCCCAAGTGGCGGCGACCGATCGCCGGCAACTTCGTCTGGGCGGCCATATGGACCGGCGTGGGGGTGGGCCTATGGACCGACGGCGAGTGGGAGATCATAGGCCCGATAGTCCTTATCGCGGTAGCCATCGCCATGATCGCCGGTCGGTTGGTGCCTCGGCGCTAAGGGAGCACCTCAAGACCCTGGCCGGCGAAATGCTGGTCTAGAGTGAACGCGCGGCGCAGGCCAAGGCGTCGTATCGTGGCGAGACTGGCGCAGTCGACCAGCGAGAGATCGCGCCGTCGCGCGGCCAACACGCCGGCCACAGCTTGGCCGTGCAGGGCCTCGTCTATCCACAGGACGTGCACCCAGGGCAGGATGTGGGTGTAGAGAGCGTCCATCGCATCTAGCCCGAGCCGCCTCTGCAGTAGCGCGCTCAACTCCACTACAACATAATTGCTGGTGTGTAGCGCCGTGCCATTGTCGACCAACGCCTCCCACGCTTTGGCGGCTCGGGGGTGAGACACATCATCCGCGTCCAGGAGTGCGAACAGGGCGGACGTGTCCACGAACACCCCGTCCGCAGCCGACCGATCTGCGGGGCTCACGGATTCTGCTTGGGGAGATAGGCTTCGTCCAGATAGTCGTCGTGACGCTCGGAGACATCGCTTAGACCGGAGTGGAAGCGACCCACCGACTGAAGCATGGCAAGCCGGGTGGCTCCGGCGGGCTGTGCGGCCTCTTGCTCGAGGTAGCGGTCGATACTACGTCTGATGACCTCTGCCGTGGACACCCCGGACCGGCGCGCCGCCTGGCGAAGGCGCGCGCTCTGCTCCTCGGTGAGTTGTATCTGGGTGCGGATCATGCCTGGACCTCTGCATTGCGGCGTGACAGCAGTGTAATCACTTACGCTGTGTATGATAACACTACAAGCGTCCCAGGTTCAGGCTCGCCAGCTCCTTCCAGTAGTAGTCGAGCTTGGTCCACCATCTGTCGCGTCCGATGCAGCGGAAGTACGGGGGCTTCAGGGCCAGGATGATGTCGCCGATGCGGTAGCGGGCCAATATGGGGGTGGAGACCACCAGGCTGCCCGTCTCGCCGGGGCGCATCTCGTGAAGCATCTTCACACCTGAGCGGGTGAGCACCTCAAAGAAGAAGAGGTCGTAGTTGGGCACCCAGGCACGACGGTCATCGCGCTGTTGGCCGAACATCCCCTCGGTGGCGCCGTAGATCTCGCGGATGGCCACTGGTCCGTACATGGCTGTCAACTGGGCGGCGTGCCGTGTGTTGATGCCCGGCATGCTCCCCAAGGTCATCACCTGGGTCTTCCAGAGCTGCTTGGGATGTATCTTATGCCGCCGGCGCAGGTAGCGGCCGAACTCAAGAGCGGTCTGGCAGACGCCGCCCACCAGCGTCACGTTTTTGTCTTGGCACTGTTCGACAGCCAACTCGAAGCGGGCTTCCCAGGCGGCATGGTCGTTGCCGCCACCCAGTGGAGTCGATCTCCTCCTGCGAGGGGACCGACCGGATAGGCGTGGACTTGCTGACGTACTTGGTGTAGATGCCAGAACTGTATCCGTACTCTATCTCTCGATCGCCGACCTCGACTGTGCCGATGACCGAAGGGAAGTTGAGGTTCAGGTTCACTCCGGCGAAGAGGTCGAAGCGTCCCTTGGCCGCGACGTACTCCATCATCGCCCGCCCGGCGCTGACGCGCAGCTTGATGTCGGTGAGCGTCATGGGGATGAACTTGGGCTCGTCTGCCGTGGTGCCCCGGGTGATGGCCCACCCGAGCGGCTCCTCGCAGAGCAGTGCATCGGTCTCGCCCTGCCAGCACCTCGTCTATGAGCGGCTCGATACTTCGGGTAGGTCATCACGGGGAAGGCCTGTCGGTAGCTTCGCACCAGAGGGCTCGTCGAATCGCCTAGGCTGGCGGCGGCACCGGCGCGGTCGGGCGGCGGCCTCCGCCGCGACGGTCGCCGCTCCGTGGTCGGTGCCGTAGTCGGTGTGGGAATAGTCGACAAGGAATCGGGCGAGCACCTGAGCTTGTGCCGTGGCCGGGCCTCTGACCGCTCTGCTGCCAGGGCTCGAGTTGCCCGCCTAGAGCCTGTTTCATCGCCTGTTGGTCCATCCCGCCCCCTTGCGTTCATAGAGACCGACAAGCGCCGCACAAATGATGTATCACATTCAGGTGGCGTTCAGACCGAGGCGCGTAGACTGGGCGCTGCTCACTGTGCGGCTCCCCATAGCGCTCGAGAGGAGAACGTGGTTCGAATGCCGTCGGTATTGAATGGACTTTCGATGGAACTGGCCTACTTGAAGGTCCTGTATGAGTCGACCGACGGCGGGGCGGTGCAGGCGGTCTTCTGCGGAGACATAAGCTGTGAGCTCGATTGGCCGTCCGACCGGGCCGACGAGGTCGCCTACTTCTGGGTCGATCGTGGCGTGCTGGCGTGGGCTGAGTTCGGACAGGTGGCGTTCACTCCCGCGGGTCTCAAGAAGGCAGCAGCGTCTGACCAAGAATGACTGGTCGTTGGCCGCATTGTAGATAGCGGTCAGTGTAGATAGTGCTCAGAGGGGGCGCGTGTAGAGTGCCCTTCCCCAACCCGGGCCCCGCCGTCGCGCGGGGCCCGGGCCGTTCATCGTTTCGCGTCCGGTAGAAAGGCTCTGCGTCTGGGTATGGGATAATGGTGCCCACAGGCAGCCGTCGCCGCGACAAGAGAGGGGCCGGAAGCGACCGTGCCTAAGATCCATCGATTCAGTGTCAGTCCTGAGATCCCACCTCGTCTGCAGGGCCTCGAAGAACTGGCCTATAACCTGCGCTGGAGCTGGGAGACCGAGACATACCGGTTGTTCCAGGATCTGGACGCGCGCACCTTGGAGCGTTGTGGCGGCAACCCAGTCGCACTGCTGAGGCGCACCTCACAAGACCACCTGAAGCGGGCCGCGGCGGACCGAGACTATGTCCGACGACTAGACGAAGCCCTGGACGATCAAAGGCGCTATCTGGCCGAACCGGGATGGTTCAGGCAGACATATCCCGACCGCGACGATCTGCAGATAGCCTACTTCTGCATGGAGTTCGGACTCGCCGGTTGCCTGCCCATCTACGCGGGCGGTTTGGGTGTCCTGGCCGGGGACCACCTCAAGTCGGCCAGCGGTCTGGATCTGCCCTTGGTGGCGGTGGGTCTGCTCTATAGTCAGGGATACTTCACGCAGCGCCTGGACGAGCAGGGGTGGCAGTACGAGCAGTACGAGGGCAACGACTTCGCCACGCTGCCCATCAGACCGGTGCATGGCAGGGGAGACGTGGACGCGGGCGGGTGCCGGCGTGGCCGGCGACCGGTCCCTGCCGCTGCGCCTGAGGGCTCACACCGAGCCTGCTGAAGGTGGCGGTCGAGATCGCCGAGCGCACCGTGTGGGCCCGGGTCTGGAAGGCGCAGGTGGGGCGCGTGACCTTGTACCTGCTGGACAGCGATCTCCCCGAGAACGACCATGCCGCGCAGCGGATCACCGACAATCTGTATGGCGGCGGCAGCGAGGGCCGCCTTGCTCAGGAGTTGCTGCTGGGCATCGGCGGGATGCGGGCCTTGCGGGCGCTGGAGGTAAGCCCCGATCTGGTGCATCTCAACGAGGGACACTCGGTCTTTGCCACTTTGGAGCGCATGCGCGAGATCATGCACGGTCACGGTCTCTCCTTTCACGAAGCCCGCCAGGCCACGGGCGGGGGCACGCTCTTTACCACTCATACGCCGGTGTCGGCGGGTTTCGACGTGTTCACAGAAGGAGCTGATCGAGAACTACCTGGGACCTTACCTGGGCGAGTTGGGTCTGGACACCAAGCACTTCATGGACATGGGCCGGGTCCACCGGAACATGCCCGAGGAGGAGTTCAACGTGGCGGTGCTTGGCGCTTAGGCAGTCACCGCGCCGCAACGCCGTCAGCCGTCTGCACCGGCGCACCACCGCCGGACATGATGGAGCCGGGCTGGGCGGACTTTCCGCGGGCAGAGATACCCATAGAGTCGGTGACCAACGGGGTGCACACGCTCAGCTGGCTGGCTCCCGAGATGGCGCAGCTCTACGACCGCTATCTGGGCACCGGTTGGCGCAAGACCGTCTCGGAGCCCGACACCTGGCAGAAGGTCGACCAGATACCCGACGAGGAGCTGTGGAGGGCCCACGTCATATTGCGCGAGCGCCTGGTGACCTACGCCCGGGAGCAGGCGCGTGTGCGCGCGCACGGCGTGCGAGTCGCCTCGGCGCCACGTTCGGTCAGCGGAGTGCCGCTGCGAGGAGACGCACTCACCATCGGCTTCGCCCGGCGCTTTGCCACGTACAAGCGGGCCACCTTGTTCTTGCGCGACCTGCCCAGGCTCAAGTCGATCCTGTTGGACGAGCAGAGACCGGTCCAGCTGATCATAGCCGGTAAGGCCCATCCGGCTGACGGCGCGGGCAAGGACTTCATGAGGGAGATACTGGACACCGTCCAGGCGGAAGGCCTGGGAGACCACGTGGTCTTCGTAGAGGACTACGACCTGCGCAAGGCCGCCTTCCTGGTGCAGGGGGCCGACGTGTGGCTCAACAACCCGCGCCGGCCCTACGAGGCCAGCGGTACCAGCGGGATGAAGGTGTTGGTCAACGGCGGGCTCAACTGTTCGGTGCTGGACGGGTGGTGGGCCGAAGCCTACCGGCCCGGCGTGGGTTGGGCGATAGGCGACGGGCAGGAGTTCGCCCATTCGGAGTATCAGGACGAGGTCGATTCTGACGCCCTCTACTCACTGCTGGAGCGCGAGATAGTGCCCTTGCTTCTACGAGCGGGACGCAGGCGGGTCTGCCCGCTCGATGGGTGGCCATGATGAAGCGCTCGATACAGATACTGGTTCCGGCCTTCTCGGGGGACAGGATGGTCAAGCAGTACGCGGAGCAGTTCTACCTGCCCGCGGCGGCCCGCTATCGCATGCTCTCCCGCGACGACTTCGCCATGGCCAAACAGGTCAACGCCTGGAAGTTCTACGTGCGCGACGCCTGGAACGACGTCCGAGTGACTTGTGTGGAGTGTCGGGACTCGGTCGAGGTGGCGGCCGGTGAGGCAATAGACGTGATGGCCAAGGTGCAACTGGGCTGCCTGGATCCATCGGAGGTCGCGGTAGAGGTCTACTCCAGCGGGTTGCGTCCGGACGGCGCTCTGCGGAACGGCCACGGTGTGCCGTTGGAATGGGTGGGATGCGAGAATGGGGAGAA
Source organism: uncultured Actinomycetes bacterium (assembly GCA_963814365.1). Classification (GTDB taxonomy): domain Bacteria; phylum Actinomycetota; class Thermoleophilia; order RBG-16-64-13; family RBG-16-64-13; genus RBG-16-64-13. The sequence goes on from CAWFCL010000004.1 coordinate 368,480, forward strand.
CATATATCGGGGCACTCTCTCTACGCGGATCCCGGGCGAGCATGGGTTCGCGGTCAGAGTGCTGCCGCTGAACGAGGATGTGCTGGTACCCAACGAGTTGCCGCTGATAGCCTGGGAGGAAGGATGACAGACCCAGTCCGGTGGATGAGAGCGGCCGCGCGCGCGGCGACGACAGCCGTGCTGGTGGCTCTTCTGTTGCTGGGGTCCGGGTGTGGCACGGAGGGCGGTGACGGCGCACGTTCGCCGGCAGGACGGCTCCGACGTACGAGCAGACTGTGGCCCTGTTCCCGGTGAGTACTCCGGGCGGCAGGATGGGTTACATGGACAACACGGGCAAGCTGGTGCTCGCCGCTCATCTATGCCGATGCGGCTCCGTTCTCCGAAGGGTTGGCAGCGGTGCGGCCGGAGCCGGACGGGCTTTGGGGCTACATCGATGTCACCGGAAGGACCGTCATCGAGACACAGTTCGCTGAGGTCTCGGAGTTCTGCGAAGGCTTGGCGGCAGTGCGACTGGACGTGAACGGCGCGTGGGGCTATGCGGACACGACCGGAGTCGCTGGTGATGCAGCCGCAGTTCAGCGCGGCCTTTGGCTTCTCGGAGGGGTTGGGCCGGGTGCGTGTCGACCAAGAGTCGGGGTATGTGAACAGCTCCGGCGAGTGGGTCATCAAGATGAGCGAACGCGAGGCCGTGGGTGAGTTCTCTGGCGGGCTGGCCCTGGTCTTCGACCGGGCTAGCCGACCGCTACGGCTACATCGACCAAGAGGGCAACATGGTTATCGAGCCGGTCTATGCGGATGCGTGGGGTTTCTCGGAGGACTTGGCGGCGGTCAGGCTGCCTGCGGACGAGCGACCGCTACGGCTACGTAGACAGAAACGGCGAGTGGATCATCGCAGCCTCAGTTCGTCGACGCGAGGCCCTTCTCCGAGGGGGTGGCCGCGGTGAGGTGGACCGACACGGGCGCGTGGGGCTACGTGGATGTCACCGGTGCGGAGTTCATCGCCGCGAAGTGGGACTTGGCGGAGCCGTTCGACGGAGGGCTCGCGCGGGTGGGGCTCGTGGTCGGTGACAATGACGATGACGGATCGCTGGCGTGGGGCTACGCCTACATCGGGCTCGACGGCCAAGTGGTCTGGCGCGACCAAGCCTACGCGGCCTTCTTGGCCGGCACGCTGACCACGGTGCCGGTGACCGATCCGCCCCGCCCCTAGCAGCGGCCCAGCAGTGGGTCCGCGTCGCCGACCACGCGCCGTAAGCGCCTACCTCACGTAGGTCAGGTAATCCTGGGGCAGCATCCGCGACCGCGGGAAGCGGTTGACGATGGCCTCGCGGTCGGGGTAGCCGATGGCTATGCCTATGACCACGTTCTTGTCTTCTAGCCCCGGGATGTACTTGCGCATCAGGTCTGAGTAGCGTATGGGATTGCCGACTATGCAGGTGCCCAGACCGCGGTCCTGGGCCGCCACGGTGATGGCCATGGCGAACACCCCGGCGTCGAAGCAGCCGGTGTCCCTGGAGATGATCTTGTCGAAGGCCAAGACCAAGAGCAAGGGCGCTCCGTGCACCTTGGCGCCCGCCACCAAGGGGTGGGCCGGAGGCGACTCGGGTTCGACGCCCAGCCGCTGCTTCTTCGGCGGCGCACCAGGTGGACCTCATGTCCCTGAACTCCTTGATGCGCGCCTCTTGCGCGGGGTCCAGGGTCCTCCGATGGTGATGTCCGACACTGCGGGCACGTTGTTCTCGGACCTCTGGCGCAACTCGGCCTTGAACTCCTCGAAAGGCTGGCCCGGACAGCGCGTAGACGTACGTCGACTGGCTGTTGATGGTCGAGGGCGCCCATCGAGCCTCGGTGAGTACCTGCTCCAGCAAGATCGTCCGGCACCGGCTCGTCCAAGTACTTGCGGATGGATCTTCTGGTCTCTAGGACACTCATGGCAGCGCTCCCTCCGAAGGTTCATGATGACTCTTGACGTCTGTCTGGATTATAGGACCTGCCAGGGGAGGGGACGACTTGCGGCGAATAGTAGAATGCTGAGTGGGTGGGTCCCGCTCGGTGCTGCTAGACTAGCTGGACTTCGAAAGACCGCGTCCGCGTTCAACCGCGGTTGGAGCAGAATCTTGAACGAACAGAACAACGCCCGGGCAAGCCTAGAGAGACTCTTTCCTAGTCCTTTCAGCGACTACCAATGGAGTCTGATCGTGGCTCAGGGCTACGCAGACGCCATAGTCTCCGGGGCCCGCAGTGCCGAAGACGTGGCCCAGGAGCTACGAGGCCTGATGGAGGCCGCAGTGCCAGCACCGCCGCGCGCCGGGGAGCAAGGCGTAGGTGTTGCCGGTGACTCCAGTCTGACCTGGGACGAGATGGAGAAGCTGGTGCTGGGCCGGCTCCTGGCGACCAAGGGTACGAACGGCCCAAGGCTGGTCCTCGGTACTCCGGGGAGAGCGGGCCACGGGCAGATCGTCTCTTCGAAGGTCGACGGCGCACTCGGAAGCTCTTGTGGATAGTCTCTTGGCACGGTCGCTGGGCTGTTGGTCGTCGTCCTAGTGGCAGGCATGGTGTTCATGGGATTGGAGTGCGGCTCTGACGGGGAGCAGATCCGCGGCGACGCGACTTCCGAGGCTCCAGGCGGACGTGGAGTCTCGCGTCCTGCCCTTCGTCTCGAGCACGACCACGACGGGACTGCCTCCGGAGACCATTCCGGAACTCAAGCTGCCCGACTACACGGCCCAGCTTGTGGGCACCGAGGTCGTGCCCTCCGTGAGGAGCGAGGCCGGCGGCACCCTGGAGCTGACCGTGTCCGAGGACGGGCAGTCGGTCGCGTATGTGTTCGTTCTTGAGGATCTGGAAGGTCTGACGCTCGCGCGCCTGCGCGTGGGCGAGCCTGGTGAAGACGGTGACGAGATATTCACCGTGTACCCTGGTCCCACGAAGAAGGGCGCGTTCAGCGGAGTGGCCGCGGAGGGTTCGTTCAGCGCGGAAGACCTGGTCGGACCGCTGGAGGGCAAGACCATCGCCGACTTTGTCGCTCTAGTCGAAGAAGGCTCGGTGTATGTGATCGTGGGCAGCACCGAACACCGGGGCGGCGAGCTGCGGGGGCAGTTGAAGTAGCAGCGCGGGGTCGGGCGCGCTATCGGCCTGCTGCCAGCGCGCGCAGCCGGGCGCCGAGGTCGGTACCTTCTCGCGGACTGCCATGACCGCCGGCTATCACCAACGGCTCCAGGTCGGCCAGCTTCAGCAACGAGTGTCGCGCTTGTCCTAGGTTCCAGTTGAAGTACCAGGGCGACCGCGAGAGAGTGGCGCGCTTGCCCAAGAGCGCCGAGAACGGTTCGGCCTTGGTCACCACTGCGTCTCCTGATATCAGCACGCGATCCTTCTGACGAAACAGCGCCACGTGTCCTGGAGTGTGACCCGGAGTGGGGATGGCCTTCCAGTCCGGCAGCCCCGGGACGGGGATGGTGGCCGCCGGAAGCGTCCAGGGGGCGGGCGATACTCGCGCAGACCGCCGCGCGCCACGATCGCCTGGATGTGCCGCTTACCCGCCAAGCGCAGCAGCGGAAGTATCAACCAGCGGTCGAGGGTGAAGGAATGCCTGCGAAAGTGGTCCAGGTCGCCGCCTATCATCCGCACCTCTTGGTGATGCATGTACACGGGGCATTGCCAATACCGCGCGAGCGTCGGCCGCCGAGCCCACGTGGTCGGGGTGGGCGTGCGTGACCAGGATGGCGGCGGGCGGCGCCTGCGCCGAACAACTGCTCGGCCGCGGTGCGTATCTGGTTGTCGCAGCCCGGCACGCCGGTGTCGATGAGCACCCAGACTGAGGCCGCGTCGCGTCGCACGACTCGCCACGGGCGCAGTCGCCACTGGGCGGTCGCCACTGCACGCCTACGCCAGTGTCCCGGTGCCGGGCGCGCGGCGTCCGGCCTCGGACCCGCCGGGGCATCGGCAGCGGCACGCAGTACGACGTTGGCGCGCAGGCAGTCCTCCGTGCCTCACCGATGCAGCTGGTAGACGCCGGGGGCGAACTCCTGCGGAGTCGTGGGTCGCCACTCTACTTGTAGTGAGTCCGAACCCGAACGGGAAGGCCGCCTGTACTCCCAGGTGATCGAGCAGGGCCTGGCCGTGGAGCGGGCTGTACGAGACGGTCTTGGCCTTGTTGTCGAACGGGGGCAGGTGGTCGGCGCTGGTGGGTATGGCAAAGGGCAGGCGTCCGGTGGGCTTCTTCTTGCCCAGCAGGATGTCGGCCAGGGCGTTGCCGCCCTCCATGCCCGCGTACCAGAGGACGACGATGGCCGGTACCGCCTCGCGCCAACGCTCCATGATCACCGCGCTGCCGCAGACCAACACGGCGATGGTGCGGGGGTTGGCGGCAGCCACCGCCAGAAGCAGATCCTCATCCTTGGCGTGGAGAGTCAGCGACTTGCGGTCGCCGCCTTTGGCGAAGCCCGGGGGGAATATCCGCCCGGTCAGCAGTCGGCCGGCGATGCGCTTGAGTGGCCCAGAACGGGGGCAGAGGCAGCTTCTTGACCAGCCACCAAGGGAAACCTCCACCGAGGTTCTCGCCCTCGTCGTCGTGGTCGTAGCCCACCACCACTACGGCCGCATCGGCGGAGGCAGCTAGGGCGGCGGCCCGCTTGTGGTCGGAGCCGTCGTCATGTAGCACTTCGACCTTGTCGGGCAGGGCCGCCCGCAGCCCCCGCATGGGTGTGACCGTGCTGGGCGGTGTCACTCCGCTGGAGCCACGGTCGCCCAGGTTGGGCTGGTCGGCCAGACGTCCGATGACCGCGACGCGCTTGAGTTCTCTTGGCGTTCAGCGGCAACACGGGGCGTCGGCTGGGTGACGGCGTCGGGCGATGGTGGCGCGGTGCGATGATGGCGCGGGCGATGGCGCGGGCTCGTTGCGCAAGAGCACGATGGCCTTGGTCGCCACCTCACGGGCCAGGGCACGATGCTTGTCGCAGGCCACGACCTCGGGCCCGTACTTGCTCCGGGTGGGACCGGCCACGCGCAACTGCTGGCGGATAAGCCTGAGGCAGGCGTCGTCGATGCGCTCCATGGGCACCTTGCCGCGCTTGATCGCGCGCAGAAGACGCTTGCCCAAGAAGATGGGGGAGGGCATCTCCAAGTCCAGGCCCGCCCTGACAGCGGCCGGGCCGTCGTGCACGCCGAAGAGCCAGTCGCTGACCACGAAGCCGTCGAACCCCCACTTCTCTTTCAGGATGTCGGTCAGCAGACGGCGGTTCTGGCTGCACCATTGACCGTTGACCGAGTTGTAGGCAGACATGACGCCGGCCACACCGTCGGCGACCACGCGCTTGAAGGCGGGCAGGTAGACGTGGTGCAGAGCCTCTTCGCCTACGCGCACGTCCACGGCAAGCCGGGAATCCTCGATGCTGTTGCACGCGAAGTGCTTCACACACGCCAGAGCGTGCTTCTGGATGCCTCGGGTCAGGGCCGCACCCATCTCTCCCAGCAGGGCGGGATCCTCGCCGTAAGTCTCCTGCGCCCGCCCCCAGGCCGGGTGCCTGAGTACGTTGATGCAGGGAGCCAGCACTAGGTTGACCCCCAAGGCCCGGGCTTCGCGGCCCATGGCCTCGCCGACTCGCTCTTCCAGTTCGGGGGAGAAGGTCGCCGCCCTCGCCATCGGCACGGGGAAGCAGGTGCACCGCCCTCTGGTGATGCCCCGCGGGCCGTCGCTGTAGACGAAGCCCTCGATGTCCAAGCGGGTGACGTCGGCGGCCAGGGCGCCGCCCCGAGTGCTCTTCGTAGCTGGGGGCTCCGAGGATGAATCGGTAGAAACTCATGTTGCCCGAGAGCATGCGCACCTTCTCTTCTAGGGTCAGCTGGTCACGCAGTTTCTTGGCCTGGGCCTCGAGCTTCGCCGTGACGGTGCGCATGCGGTGAGCCTCCTCGTACGGGGGCACCCCGAGAAGTGCGGGGCGCGGTGTGCTCTGATGGTTGTAGCATAACCTGGTAGCACAGAGGCTTGCACATCTGCTTGGTGTTGCCGATAGGATGTACACGAAGGTGCGTGGTCGCAGGGCAAGGATTCCCATGGGAGGGTCGTCATGAGCAGAGCTAGAGCCACTGTCGTTGGAGTCGTGCTGGTCGTTCTCCTGCTCGTACTGGGCGCGGGTACGGCATCCGCCGCCGAGGCGGCCGAAGCCAACCTGGTGTTCATCCATCACAGCGTCGGCAGCAACTGGCTGAATGCTGGGCTCTGTGCCGGGCTGAATGCCAACGGGTATCACGTGGCCGACATCACCTACGGATGGGACGGAGGCACTTCGACCGTCTACGGCGACCATACCGATACCGGCGACTGGCCCGACTGGTTCACCGATACGGTGATGGGCTTGGTCTATCCGGAGATGGACGCGATGAGCGCCCCGAACACTCTTGCTCCCGCGCCGGGCGACAACACCATCATCATGTTCAAGAGCTGCTATCCCCTTAGCGATGTGGGCTCCAGCAGCACCGACGAGAAGGCCATCTACAACAGCCTGCTCGCGTACTTCCAGGACAACCCCGACAAGATGTTCGTGCTGGTGACCCCGCCACCAATGGCCAGCATCTCCAACCCCTTGGTCACCAGGGAACTCTGCAACTGGTTGGTCGATAGGGAGAACGGCTGGCTCAAAGATCTGACCACCAACAACGTCTTTGCGTTCGACCTCTACAACGTGCTCACACATCCTGATGCGCACCATCGCCTCGTCAGCGATGTCGAGACGCATCCGGTGGTCTCGGGGTCCAACACCCTCTACTCCGGCTACCACACGAGCGGTGATGACCATCCCAATTACACCGGCAGCGCCAAGGCGGCCGCGGAGTTCGTGCCTCTGATGGACGCCTGGTACGACGAGTTTCTGGCTGGGTTGGGACTTCTGCCCACTCGACACGAGCAGACCGACACTCGGCTCACCTACCTGGGCGCAGTGGAGCACCGGCTACAGCTCGGCCGCTTCGCGGGGCAGCTTCGTTTCGTCGGTCCAGCCTGGCGCCGCCGTCATGGCGGAGTTCACGGGCACCGAGGTCAGGCTTATCGCGCGGACTGCTCCTTGGTATGGCGAAGCCACGGTGAGCATCGACGGCGGACCCGAGGAGCCGGTGGATTTCTACAGCCCTTGGACCGCATATAGGCAGCAGGTGTTCTCGGCGACGGTGAGCGAGGGCACCCATACCCTCGTGCTGAAGGGTCTGGGCACGAAGAACGCGGCCTCCACCGGGACAGCTATCAGCCTGGATGCAGTCGATGTCCTGGGTACCTTGGATCAGGCGCCGACTCCCACGCGCTATCACGACAGCGACTCGGACTTTGCCTACACCCCCGAATGGGACACCCTCACCGGCGACTGGAACTACTCGAACGGGGATTTCTCCAGCCTGGATGAGGCCGGCTCTGTCGCGGTGGAGTTCGAAGGCACCTACTGTGCCTGGTACGGGCGCACGACCCCGTGGTACGGCAAGGCCAAGGTGGTCTTGGACGCCGGGACTCCCGAGGAACGGGAGACGATCGTCGACCTCTACAGCTCCTCGACCCGCTACAAGCAGAAGGTCTACGACACGGGGCTCCTGGACGACGGCCCGCACACTCTCGCCATCTACTGGACGGGCGACAGGAGCGCCAGCTCCTGGGGCACTCGCATCGGGGTGGATAGCTTCGACATGTTCGGCACCCCCTCAGAAGCCGATCCGGCTCCACCTATCGAGTGGCGCTATCAGCAGAACAACGCCAAGATCACCTACCTGGGCGACTGGGCTACCGGGACCACCTGGTCGGCCTCCGGGGGCAGCTTTGCTGCGACCAGCCAGTCAGGCGCCGTGGCCCTGGTCCGGTTCGAGGGCACCGAGGTGAGTGTGCTTTCACGCACCACCCCTTGGTACGGCAAGGCTAAGATCTACGTGGATAGCGCGCTCGTAGACACGGTAGACCTCTACAGCGCCACCACTGCCTGGAAAGTGCCTATCTACTCAGATGACAGCTCTCTCCGACAGGAGGACACACCATCGCCATCGAGTGCACGGGGGACAAGAACCCAAGCTCCTCGGGTGCCTCTATCGCCTTGGATGCCCTGGACATCACTGGGTACTTAGGGCAGGCCGACACCCCGACCCGTATCGATGACGCCAACACCGGGTATGCCACCTACGACCCATCCTGGTCCAGGTGGGATGCCAGCGGTTACTGGGCCGCGTATAAGGACACCTACGCCTTCACCGACCAGGCCACCTACAAGGTCACCTTCACCTTCTACGGCACTTATCTCTCGTGGGTCTCCCGCACCGCCAACACCCAAGGCAAAGCCAAGGTGACCTTGGACGGTAACGACGCAGAAGCCGTGACCATCGACCTCTACAGCCCCAGCACCCTCTGGAAGAAGAGTGTCTACTCCACCGGACTCCTCCCCGACGATACCCACACCGTGACCATCGAGTGCCTGGGGACCAAGAACCCGGCATCTTGGTGGTACTCCATCGGGGTGGATGCCTTCGACATCATGAGACCAACGACGTCTCAGGCCGACGCCGGCCTCACAGTCGCACAGCCACGCAGTCTGACCGGGGGGCGCCGAAAGGCGCCCCCCGGTGTGTGTCAGTCAGGATGGCGGCAACGGGAATCGTTGACACGTTGCTGGCCGCACGGTACGCTGACGGCCGACAAAGGGGGGTCTCACAATCCGCATTCAGAAGCAGCCCCAGAGTCTCGTGTTGGTTGGCAGCGCCATGTCCGCGATTCTGAGCCAGGGGGCTTGCATGAATTCTGAACGCCGTGTGGTCGGGAAGTCCAAAGTGCTGGTAATCGCCCTCGTTCTGCTGGGCGCAGCTCTACTCACATGGCCCGCAGTGGCTTTGGGTGTCATCACCGAGAAGGCCTCGCCAGCGGGGGCGTCGGCGTCTATCAGTTCGGACGGCCGATACGTGGCTTTTGAGTCCGACTCGGCGACTCTTGTTGGCGACGATACCAACGGCCACTACGATGTCTTTGTGCGCGATCTGGTCTCAGGGACCACCGTACGAGTCAGCGTCTCCGGTGACGAGGTTCAGGGCAACGGTTGGTCGGGGAGTCCCGCTATCAGCGGGGACGGTCGCTACGTAGCCTTCAGGTCTTTGGCGAGCAACCTGGTGTCCGACGACACCAACGGCATAAGCGATGTGTTTGTGCGCGACCTGGTCGAAGGGACAACAGTCCGGGCCAGTGTATCCAGTGATGAGGTTCAAGGGGACGGGGCCAGTCTGTTCTGCTCGATCAGCGCCAACGGTCGTTTCGTCGCCTTTGAGTCGGCCGCCACGAATCTTGTGGAAGATGACAGCAATGGCAAGAAGGACACCTTCGTGCGCGATCTGGTAGACGGCGCAACGGAGAGAGTGAGTGTCAGCAGCGATGAGGCGGAGGGTGACAACACTAGTGGTTACAGCACTTCGCTCAGCGCTGACGGCAGGTACGTCGCCTTCATGTCGTACGCGACGAACCTCGTTGATGGTGACACCAACGGGCTTACCGACGCCTTTGTGCGTGATCGCGTCGGCGGGACCACTACGCGTGTCAGTGTAGCCACAGATGGCACGCAGACATCCGTTCATTGGGGTGCCGAAGCCGTGGATATCAGCGACGACGGTCGCTATGTAGCTTTCTACTCCTACGCTTCTCAGCTGGTCCCTAACGACACCAATGGGTCATACGATGTGTTCGTCCACGATACGGTTACCGGAACGACGACCAGGGTGGACATCACCAGCGCGGGTGCTCAGACGGGCGGCGCCAGATATCCATCCATCAGTGGTGATGGCCGCTATGTCGCCTTCGCTACAGAGGCGTCCAACGTCGTGCCCAACGACACCAACTTCCGCAGCGACATCTTCGTCCACGATCGTCAGACGGGGGTCACACAGAGAGTGAGCGTCACGCCTGTTGGCGGACAGGCCGATGACTTCAGCGATAGACCCTCCATGAGTAGCGACGGCGGCCACGTCGCCTTCACCTCGGCGGCGAACAACTTGGTGACCGGTGATGATGGGGTCAATGGTATCTATGTCGTCTCGGACTTCAGCTCCACCAACATATACAGCGTGACACCTGCGCACGGATCCCCCGTCGGCGGCGACTCCGTAGTGATCAAGGGGAACAACTTCGTGGGGGTCACGTCGGTGACTTTCGGGGGAGTGCCCGTCACCAGCTATGTCGTGGATTCTCAGGACCAGATCACGGCCGTGGCGCCGGCGCATTCCGCCGGCTTGGTGCAGGTCCAGGTGACGGCAGTTCTTGGACCCACCGAGGACACGTCGAGCGACGACTTTGAGTATGTGGGACCGCCGACGATATCGGGGCTCACGCCGGCGACGGGTTTTACTACCGGGTACGGCTCTGTCGTGATAACCGGCACCAATTTCAGCGCGGTGACCGGTACCGAGGGCGTGACCTTCGGCGGGGTGAGCGCAGTAGCGTACACGGTCGACTCCCTCACCCAGATCACTGCGACGGTGCCCTATCACGCGGCCGGTACGGTCCGGGTCCGAGTGACCGCGGGAGGCATCGCAACGGCAGATACTCCCGCGGATGACTACACCTACGTGCAGGGTCAGTTGGCTCAGGCTCGTTCCACCGAGTGGGTCAGCATAGACCGGGAGGGTACGGCGGCGGACGGTCAAAGCCGCAAGTCCTCTGTAAGCGCCGACGGTCGGTATGTGGCGTTCGAGTCGTGGGCGACCGATCTCACGAGTCCGGACGACACCAACGGCAAGGTAGATATTTATTTGCGCGACCTGACGACGGGCGCCACCACGAGATTGACCAAGAACAGTGACCGACCAGTCATACAACCCTTCTGTCAGCGCCGATGGCCGCTACATCGCCTTTGAGTCGCGCTACTACTTCGTCCCCAACAGCGACTGGGACAACCTCGAGGACATAATCGTGTACGACACGGTCGAAGGTAAGTACTACCTGGCGAGTGCGGATACCAAGGGTGATGAAGCGAACTCTTGGAGTTACGAGCCTTCCATCAGCGCCGATGGCCGTTATGTAGCCTTCTCATCGTATGCGACCGACCTCGTGCCCGGGGACCTCGACGGCTGGGACATATTCGTCCGGGACTGCAAGAAGGACAAGACCGAGCTCATCAGCGTCAGCACTGCCGGTGTGCACGCCAATGGTCGTTGTGACGACCCCTCCATAAGCGCGGACGGGCGCTACGTGGCGTTCGTCTCAGAGGCGAGCAACCTTGTGAGCGGAGATACCAACGGTAGACCCGACATCTTCCTGCGCGATCGCCAGCTCGGTACGACTATCAGAGTGAGTGTCAGCTCAACCGGTGTTCAGGGCAGCAGCGGAGTGATGCGTGACGGAGTCTCCATCAGCGCCGACGGCCGATACGTGACATATTGCTCGGGCTCCAGCAATCTGGTCGCCGGTGACACCAACAGCGCGGTGGACGTATTCGTCTACGACCGGGTGACCCGGACGACTTCTCGCGCCAGCGTCTCGTCGAGCGGAGTCCAAGGCAATGGCATCGGCTGTGAGGATACGCCCGTGATCAGTGCGGATGGGCGCTATGTGGCCTTCATGTCATATTCGAGCAACCTGGTGGCCGGTGATACGAACAATCGTGGCGACATATTCGTAAGAGACCGGTCGGCGGGTACGACAACCAGGGTGAGCACCGGCCCAGGCGGCGTTCAGTCCAACGGCTTCAGCACCGAGCCTGCCATGAGTGCCGACGGAAAGTGCGTGGTGTTCGAGTCCGAGGCGAGCAACCTGGCCGCGGGTGACACCAACGCGATGTTGGATATCTACTCAGTCGTCGGAGTGAGCAGGTATCAGCAGACCGACTCGCGGCTCACCTATCTGGGCAAGTGGGAGAACGGCAGTACCTGGTCGGCTTCGGGCGGCAGCTTCGCCTCTACCGCGCAGCCCGGAGCGGCAGTCATCGCTGAGTTCACCGGCACCGAGGTGAGCGTGCTCTCCCGCACCACCCCCTGGTACGGCAAGGCCGAGATCTACGTGGACGACATGCTCGAAGACACCGTCGACCTCTACAGCGCCACCACCGTCTGGAAGGCCCCCATCTGGTCTTGCGACACCCTCCCGGCAGGTGAGCACACCTTGGTCATCAAGTGCACCGGAGAGAAGAACCTCAGCTCGGGCGGTACCTCCATCGCCCTGGACGCCCTGGATATCCTGGGCTACCTAGAACAGGCCCCCAAGACCACCCGCGTGGACGACAACGACTCAAGCTACGCCACCTACGACCCGGCCTGGTCTAGATGGGACGCAAGCGGTTACTGGGCCGCCTACATGGATACCTATGCCTTTACCGATAAGACCGGCGACAAAGCCACCGTCACCTTCGACGGCACCTACCTCTCCTGGGTCTCGCGTACCGCGAACACCCAGGGCAAAGCCCAGGTGACCCTCTACGAGGGCGCCACGGCCGACCCGGCCAAGCAGCTCTCGACCCAGCCGGTCGACCTTTACAGCCGCACCACCTCCTGGAAGAAGAGTGTGTACAACACCGGACTCCTTCCCGACGGCACCTACACCGTCGTCATCGAGTGTCTGGGGCAGAAGAACTGGGCCTCTTGGTGGTACTCCATAGGGGTGGATGCCTTCGATGTGATGGTGACGCCGGATTAGGCACGAAGGATAAACATGCACTGCGCTGGGGGCGCCGAAAGGCGCCCCCTCTTCGTCCTGGGAAGACCGGTTTGACTGAGACCTCTGGTCTTCGATACTCTCTCCAGACGCATCAAGTGCCGACTGGGGTTCTATTGGGGGGAGTAAGCCGTGTCACGAAGTGGTGTTCGCTCGCGCAGCCAGAAAGTGTTCTATCTATCGGCTGCGATTCTTCTAGTCGCTGTGCTTCTCGTATCGACGGGCGCCGTGGTCATGGCTTCCGACGCGGGTGAGCTGGGCGGAGGACCGGTGCTCACGGTCAACAAGCCTGGCCCCAGCATGCTCTGCAGTGATTCCCTGCAGGGACTACCCGATGTCGGCATCGCGACTCTCGGGCCAGCCGTGTTCTACGACGATGTGGAGGCCGGCGTTGGCGAGTGGACCGCGACCGGTACCTGGGCGATCACCGATGAATGGTGCCCCGACGATGACGGGGGCCACAGTTGGAGTGATAGCCCAGGAGGCGACTATCTGGACAACTCGAACTCGACTCTGACGAGTGGCGTGATGGACCTCAGCGCGGTAGGCGATGACCAGAACGTATACGTACGGTTCGACTACAAGATGGAGGTCCCCGCTGGCGACTACTTCGTGGTGGAGTATTCGGGGAACGGCGGAAGCACATGGGCCAGCTACGAATCTTCCATGTTTGGTAGCGCCGAGGGGTCTCGGATGTTGGATGTGAGAGACATCTATCGCACTGATCAGTTCCGATTTCGCTTTCGGCTCACGTCAGACTCCATGGCGACCAGCGATGGCGTCCACGTAGACAACATCTGGGTCTATGCGACGAGCACGGACGACATCTGGTACACGGATGCGCGCATCAACTACATGGCCAATTGGCACGAGGCCACGCAGTACTACTACGACCCCTTCCCACCAGCGACGTATTCTTGGCAGTACATGTACACGGGCACGCCTGACGACGTCTTCCAGGTGGCCTTCACTGGCCCTGCGGTCACCTGGTACGGCAAGTACGACGAGGATTTCGGCATTGCCGACGTCTTTGTTGACGGCGTGTTTCTAGGGCAAGCCGACTACTACTGGGATCCTGCCTGGGGCACCATGAATGACACGCCCATGGAGATGCCGATAGCACGCGTCAGTGATCTCACCGACGAGGCGCATGTTCTCACGGTCATGTGTAGCGGAGAGAAGAACCCGGCGGCCAAGGGCTACGGGATCAGCCTGGTGCATGTCACCTTCTGGGGTGCGCCCAGCACAGCTCCGGCGGCGGCGCGCTTCCAGCAAGACGATGGCGACCTGGAATACACGGGTGATGCCTGGTCCACGACCAGTACCTGGTCGGCTTCTGGAGGTAGCTTCGCCAGCGTGGATGCGCCCGGGAACGCGTTGAACGTGGCTTTTGACGGTAGCTACATCGCTTGGTGTGCGGCGAAAGGCCCGGGGTACGGCAAGGCTCTGGTGAGCCTCGACGGGGGACCACTGGAAACAGTGGATCTCTATAGGTCTTCCACGAGCTACAAACAGCGAGTGTATAGCGAGGTCCTTCCCGACGGCCCCCACACGCTGAGCATCTACTGGACGGGTGATAAGAACGCGTCTGCGTGGGGCACGAGCATCAATGTGGACGCCTTCGATATCATCGGAGAGCTCCATGAGGCCGATCCCGCCGATCCCATCACCTGGCGCTACCAGCAGAACGACTCGCGCATCACCTACCTAGGCGCCTGGGCGACCAGTAACACCTGGTCGGCCTCCGGGGGTAGCTACTCCTCCAGCAGCCAGGCTGGGGCAGCCGCCGTCATAGAGTTCACCGGTACCGAGGTCGACCTCCTAGCGGCTACTGGTCCCTCCTACGGCATGGCCAACATCTACGTGGACAGCGCGCTGGTAGACACCGTCGACCTCTACAGCGCTTCGACTGCCTGGAAGGTGCCGGTCTACTCTGACTACTCTCTGGCCGGGGGTGAGCACACTCTGATCGTCGAGTGTTCAGGCGACAAGAACTCGTCCTCATCAGGCAAGACGGTCAACATGGACGCTCTTGACATCGCTGGATACGTTAGCCAGGCTGCGGCTCCTACCCGCGTCGATGACAACGACGCCACCTGCACCAGCTACAACCCGGCTTGGTCTCGGTGGGACGCGAGCGGATATTGGGCCGCCTACCTGGACACCTACGCCTTCACCGACAAGGAGACCTACCGGATGACGGTGGCCTTCGAAGGCACTCACCTCTCTTGGGTCTCTAGAACCGCCAACACCCAGGGCAAAGCCAAGGTGACCTTAGACGGCGACGAGGGGACCGCTCAGATCATCGATCTCTACAGCGCAGGCACGAGTTGGAAGAAGCGGGTGTACTCGACGGGCATCCTGGACGACACATCTCACTACGTGACCATCGAGTGCCTGGGCGAAAAGAACCCCAGCTCCTGGTGGTACACCATCGGGGTGGATGCCTTCGACATCATGGGTACGCCGGCCACGCCTCCGCCGCCTGCCCCTCTACCCACCCGCTATCAGCAAGACGATGCCAAGATCACCTATCTAGGCGACTGGACCACCTTGAGCAACGGATCTGCCTCGGGCCTGAGCTACGCCTCCACCAGCCAGAAAGGCGCTGTGGCCCTAGCTCAGTTCACCGGCACCGAGGTAGCTATTCTTGCTTCGGCCGGTCCTTCGCAGGGTGAGGTCGATATCTACCTAGACGGGTCCTTCGTGGGCAACGTCGACCTCTACAGCCCTTCGCCGGCTTGGAAGGTGTCTATCTACGGGGACGGCGCCCTCTCTCCGGGAGAGCACACCATCGCCCTAGAGTGCACGGGAGACAAGAACGCAAGCTCCTCCGGCACCGCCGTCAACTTAGACGCGCTGGATATCACCGGGTCGCTAGACCAGGCCGCGACCCCCACCCGCATCGACGACAACGACACAAGCCACGCCACCTACGAGCCGGCATGGTCGCGCTGGGACTCAAGCGGCTACTGGGCGGCCTTCATGGACACCTACGCCTTCACCGATCAGGCCACCTACAAAGTGACCGTGACCTTCCACGGTAATCACTTCTCCTGGGTGTCTAGGTACTCCAACACCCAAGGCCAGGCCAAGGTGACCTTGGACGGCAACGACGCTGGAGCCGTGACCATAGATCTCTACAGTCCCAGTACTCAGTGGAAGAAGCGGGTCTACTCGACCGGAGTTCTCTCTGATGACACCCACACTGTCGTCATCGAGTGCCTGGGCACCAAGAACCCCGCTTCTTGGTGGTACACGATAGGCGTGGATGCCTTCGACATCATGGAGACGCCGGAGTAGGTACGAAGGATAAACATGCACTGCACTGGGGGCGCCGAAAGGCGCCCCCTCTCATTGTTGGCACTCTTGCCCACGGCTTTGCCCACAAGAATCGTGGACGAGTATCTTCGAAGACCCTGTAGGCCAGCTTTCTCGGATGCCCTTCCTTGGTCCGTATTGTGAGATAGGCGGCTGGGGTTGCGTGACCTCCGGGGTGTGCCTATAGTGGGTGCACATGAGAGCTATGTGCCCTGGGACAGGTGCGGGTCGGGCCTCGTCCATGCGGGGACCAGTGCCTGAAGGAGGAACCTTGATCCCTTCCGAGACCGCGGCCCGTCCAATCTCTCGTCGTACTCTTCTGCGTGTCATTCTTGCGTGTGTTCTGGTCGGCCTTGTCTTGATACCGTTCGGCGCTGCTCAGGTCTTGGCTTCGACTCCAGAAGTGCAGGCAGACATCGACTGGGGCCGGATGCCTCTCTACTTCATAGCCAACCAGGGGCAGCTAGATGAAGTAGTGAGCTACTACGTGCAGGGGTCCGACAAGACCCTCTACTTCACCCCCCAGGGCTTGACCTTCTCTCTGGCTGTCCCGGCCTCAGAAGAAGATGAGGCACAAAAGATCGCAGATGGGTCGGTCTCCGAGAACTCCACGGAGCGCTGGACTGTCAAGCTCGACTACCTGGGAGCCCGGGAGGTGATTCCCCAAGGCGAGGCCGAGACCGAAGCCGTCATCTCCTACTTCAAAGGAGACCCTGAGGACTGGAAGACCGGCATCCCAACCTACTCCTCCGTCATCTACCAAAGTCTCTGGGAAGGCATCGATCTCAAGTACTCAGGCAACCAGGATCAGCTCAAACAGGAGTTCGTCCTAGCCCCCGGAGCCGACACGGCCCAGATCCAACTCTCCTACCAGGGGGCGAGCCTCACTCTGAACGACCAAGGTGAGCTTGAGGTATCTACCCCGGCGGGGACCTTCACCGATGAGGCTCCCATCGCCTACCAGGTGGTGGAGGGACAGAGAGTCGAGGTACCGGTAGATTTCGTTCTCGGAGAACCCACCGGCTTCGGAGCTCAGGAGACCACTGGTTATAGCTTTGGCCTGGGCGACTACGACCCCGGCCTGCCCCTCGTGATAGACCCGACGGTGCTGGTCTACTGCGGATACATCGGCGGCAGCAGCGTCGACTTCGGCCAGGGCATCGCGGTGGACGGAGACGGCTGCGCCTACGTGACGGGGTATGCATACTCGACCGAATCTAGCTTCCCAGTCCTGGGGGGACCCGACACGACCCACAACGGTGGCACCTTTGACGCCTTCGTGGCCAAAGTGGCCGCAGATGGCACCGCGCTGGTGTACTGCGGATACATCGGCGGCAGCGGCGGCGATGAGGGCTACGGCATCGCGGTGGACGGCGACGGATGCGCCTACGTCACGGGCCACACGTCCTCGACCGAATCCACCTTCCCAGTCCTGGGGGGACCCGACACGACCCACAACGGTGGCTATGACGCCTTCGTGGCCAAGGTGAACGCAGGCGGCACCGCGCTGGTGTACTGCGGATACATCGGCGGCAGCGGCGGCGATCAGGGCTACGGCATCGCGGTGGACGGGGACGGCTGCGCCTACGTCACTGGGCGTACGTCCTCGACCGAATCCACCTTCCCAGTCCTGGGGGGACCCGACACGACCCACAATGGTGGCGATGACGCCTTCGTGGCCAAGGTGGACGCAGGCGGCACCGCGCTGGACTACTGCGGATACATCGGCGGTGCTGACGGCGACTACGGCCGCGGCATCGCGGTGGATGCGAGCGGCTGCGCCTACATCACGGGCTACACGTCCTCGACCGAGTCCACCTTCCCAGTCCTGGGGGGACCCGACACGACCCACAATGGTGGCGATGACGCCTTCGTGGCCAAGGTGAACGCAGGCGGCACCGCGCTGGTGTACTGCGGATACATCGGCGGCAGCGGCGACGATCAGGGCTCCGGCATCGCGGTGGACGGAGACGGCTGCGCCTACGTCACTGGGCGTACGTCCTCGACCGAATCCAGCTTCCCAGTTCTGGGAGGACCCGACACGACCCACAACGGTGGCACCTTTGACGCCTTCGTGGCCAAGGTGAACGCAGGCGGCACCGCGCTGGTGTACTGCGGATACATCGGCGGCAGCGGCGGCGATGAGGGCTACGGCATCGCGGTGGACGGCGACGGATGCGCCTACGTCACGGGCCACACGTCCTCGACCGAGTCCACCTTCCCAGTTCTGGGAGGGCCCGACACGACCCACAACGGTGACCCTGACGCCTTCGTGGCCAAGGTGGCCGCAGGCGGCACTGAACTGGTGTACTGCGGATACATCGGCGGCAGCGACCCCGACTACGGCTATGGTATCGCGGTGGACGCAAGCGGCAACGCCTACGTTATTGGCACGACGTACTCGGCCCAAGCCACCTTCCCGGAGACAGCTGGTCCCGACACGATCTACAACGGCCTGACTGATGCCTTCGTGGCCAAGGTCCGCACCATGCCAGTAGTGACTGGAGTCATTCCCAACACTGGCCTCACCACCGGCGGCACTCTAGTTATCATCACCGGCACGGATCTCATCGGCGTCACAGAGGTGAAGTTCGGAGACGCCGATGCTACGGAGTTCATCGTGGCATCAGCCACTCGGATCTTCGCCATCTTGCCGGCTCATGCTGAGGGAGTGGTCGACGTACGGGTAGCCAATGCGGCCGCTACGAGCGCCAACACCGCAGCTGACGACTTCACCTTCTTGCCCGTTCCGACCATAACGGGTCTTAGTCCCACCTCCGGCCCCACCACCGGGGGAACCTCGGTCACCATCACCGGCACGGACTTCACCGGCGCCACAGACGTGACCTTCGGCGCCACCGCGGCCTCGACCTACACGGTGGACACACCTACCCAGATAACCGCCACCGCACCAGACCACACTGCTGGCGCCGTGCAGGTACAGGTGACGACCCCCTACGGAGCAAGTGCCGACACCTCAGCCGATGACTTCACCTATGTAGATCCGCCTGCGATCACGGGCCTTAGTCCCGCCGCGGGTCCCACCACCGGGGGAACCTCGGTCACCATCACCGGCACGGACTTCACCGGCGCCACAGACGTGACCTTCGGCGCCACCGCGGCTGTGAGTTACACAGTGGACACTCCCACCCAGATAACCGCCGCTTCCCCGGTCGGCTCGCTCGGCACCGTGCAGGTAGAGGTGACCACGCCCTACGGGTTCAGCGCTGACACCGCAGCCGATGACTTCACCTATCTCACAATGACCCGCTACCAACAAGACGACGCCAAGATCAGCTACCTAGGTCCTTGGGCCACCGGCGACACCTGGGCGGCCTCGGGTGGCAGTTTCGCCTCCACTTCTCAGCCTGGAGCCGCGGTCGTGGCCAAGTTCAGTGGCACTGACGTGAGCGTGTTGGCCAAAAAATGCCCTTGGTATGGCAAGGTCCGGATCAGCGTGGACGGCGGCTCCACGCAGACCGTCGACCTCTACGACTCCACTCAGGCCTGGAAGCAGACGGTCTACGCCAAGACCGGTCTCGCGTACGGCGTACACACCCTGACCATAGAATGCTTGGGCACCAAGAACGCTTCTTCCTTGGGCACAGCGGTCTGTCTGGATGCACTGGATATCGGGGGGGAACTGGCGCAGGCCCCAAAGACCACCCGCATCCAAGACGACAACCCCGCCTACTGCGTTTACGACCCGGTGGTCTGGCTGAGGTGGGACAGAAGTGGTTACTGGGCCGCCTCTGAGGACACCTATGCCTATAGCGACAAAGATGGGGCCAAGATAACCGTCACCTTCCATGGCACATTTGCGTCCTGGGTCGCCTGCACCTCCAAGACCAAAGGCAAGGCGCAAGTGACCATAGACCCGGGCACCGCAGATGAGAAGATCGCCACAGTAGACCTCTACAGCCCGATCACTACCTGGAAGAAGACCGTTTATAGCACCGGACTCTTAGCAGACGGTCCACACACAGTGGTCATAGAGTGTCTAGGAGAGAAGAACTGGTCCTCTTGGTGGTACACGATAGGCGTTGATGCCTTCGACATCATGGAGACGCCGGAGTAGAGCGGGCAGACAACCTGAAGGAGCTCGAGGGGCGCCGCAAGGCGCCCCTCCCCGTCTCATTGACAGAAGTCCAACGCGAGGTGTACGGTCAGCCTGAGATCCCGGGGGGGTCGTCCTGCTATCTGCCGGGTAGCCTCCCTGGCTTCTTTCGTTTGTACTGGTGCCTTTGGGTTCGTAGGCCTTCGTAGGGGGTGTGCTATGTCCCGCAGGTGTGGTTCTTTCTCCTACCGTTCCGGCAGATTGCTGACCGTAGTCTTCTCCCTCTTGGCCCTTGTTTTGATGCCTCCGCTCTTGGCGTCGGCCTCGACCGTGGAGGACTCGGCGGCCTCGGTGCCGCCGTCAGCCGAAGCCAACCTCCGGACCGACATGGACTGGGGCAAGATGCCGCTCTACTTTCTCGCCAACGGTGGCAGACTGGACCAGGCCGTCTCCTACTATGTTGATGGCAAGGACAAGACCCTCTACTTCACTTCCGAGGGCCTCACTTTCACGTTTGCCAGCACCTCTGCGGAGATAGTCGATGCGATGCCTAGGGAGGAGGTCTCCGCTCCGAAGGAGCGCTGGACGGTGAAGCTCGACTACCTGGGCGCCCGGGATGTTACCCCTCGCGGCAAGGAGGCGACCGAGGCGGTCGTCTCGTACTTCAGCGGCGCACCCGAGGACTGGCAAACAGGTGTCCCGACCTATTACTCCATTGTCTATGACGAGCTCTGGTCGGGAGTCGATCTCATCTACTCTGGTACCACCGACCAGCTCAAGCAGGAGTTCCTGCTAGAGCCGGGGGCCGACCCTGCTCAGATCCGCCTGGCCTACCGAGGCGCTGATGTCTCGCTAGATGAGAGCGGCGGACTGTTGGTCTCTACCCCGGCGGGTAGTTTTGTCGACTCGGCGCCTATCGCCTGCCAAGAGATCGACGGCCAGCGGGTCCCGGTCGCGGTAGAGTTCGCAGTCGGCGAAGCCTCCGGCTCCGGCGCGGAAGCGTTCACCGAGTACGGTCTTCGCCTGGGCGCCTACGACGCAGCCCTGCCGCTGGTCATTGACCCGGCGGTCTTGGTCCGCTGCGGATACATCGGAGGGAATGACTACGACCAGGGCCATGGCATCGCCTTGGACGCCGCCGGCAACGCGTATATCGCCGGCTTGACCGCCTCGACCCATGCCAGCTTCCCGGTGGTAACCGGCCCGGATCTGACCTACAACAACGGCAATGACGTCTTCGTCGCCAAGGTGAACGCCGACGGCACGGGACTGGTCTACTGCGGATTCATCGGCGGCAGCAATGAAGAAGTCGGCTACGGTATCGCGGTGGATGCCGCCGGCAACGCCTACGTCACCGGTTACACATCTTCTACCGAGGCCACCTTCCCGGTGACGGTGGGGCCGGACCTCACTTACAACGGGGGCGTAACTGATGCCTTCGTGGCCAAGGTCAACTCTGCCGGCACAGGGCTGGTGTACTGCGGATACGTGGGCGGTGATGGCTTCGACTACGGTCTCGGCATAGCGGTGGACACCGCCGGCAACGCATGCATTACTGGCTACACTGAGTCGACCGAGGCTACCTTCCCGGTGACAGTGGGGCCGGACCTGACCTACAACTCTGGCTTTGATGCCTTCGCGGCCAAGGTGAAGGCAGACGGCACGGGGTTTGCCTACAGTGGCTACATTGGCGGCATTGCTGATGATACGGGATACGGCATCGCCGTAGATGCCGCCGGCAACGCCTACATCACCGGCTACACATATTCCAGCCAGGCTACCTTCCCGGTGACAGTGGGGCCGGACCTCACCTACAACGGCGTCGATGCCTTCGTGGCCAAGGTCAACTCTGCGGGGACGGGGCTGGTCTACTGCGGATACGTGGGCGGCAGTGGCTCCGACTATGGTCTCGGCATAGCGGTGGACGCCGCCGGCAACGCGTACGTCACAGGCTACACCGATTCGAGCGAGACCAGCTTCCCGGTGACAGTGGGGCCGGATCTCACGTACAACTCTAAATATGATGCCTTCGCGGCCAAAGTGAAGGCAGACGGTGCGGGGCTGGTCTACTGCGGATACGTGGGCGGCAGTGGCTCCGACTATGGTCTCGGCATAGCGGTGGACGCCGCCGGCAGCGCCTACGTCACAGGCTACACCGACTCGAACGAGACCACCTTCCCGGTGGCAGTGGGGCCGGATCTCACCTACAACGGCAACACTGACGCCTTCGTGGCTAAGGTGAAGGCTGATGCTACGGGACTGGTGTGCTGCGGATATGTAGGCGGCAGTGACTATGACGAAGGCCTCGGCATCGCCTTGGACGACGCCGGCAACGCCCTTGTCACCGGGGCCACCGCTTCCACCGAGACCAGCTTCCCGGTGTGTGGAGGCCTGGATCTCACCTACCGGGGCGGCTCCCGGGATGCATTTGTGGCTAAGATCGCCACAGGAGCCCCCGCGCGTTACCAGCAGACCGACGGCAAGATCACCTACCTGGGTGACTGGATCACCAGTAGCACCTGGTCGGCCTCAGGAGGTAGCTTCGCCTCGACCAGTCAACCGGGGGCGGCAGCCATAGCCAAGTTCGTAGGGGCTGAGGTGAGCGTGGTGGCGCGTACCACCGCTTGGTATGGCCAAGCCAACATCTACATAGACGGCACGCTGGTAGACACGGTCGACCTCTACAGCGCGAGCGCGGCCTGGAAGGTGCCCGTGTATACAAACGACAGCCTCTCCTATGGCGAGCACACGGTCATCATCGAGTGCACGGGGAGCAAGAACTCATCTTCCGCAGGCACGGCCATCAACCTGGATGCCCTTGACATACTGGGTGCTCTAGACCAAGCCCCTACCCCCACCCGCGTCGACGACAACGACGGCACCTGCACCAGCTACAACCCAGCCTGGTCCAGATGGGACGCAAGCGGCTATTGGGCCGCCTATCAGGACACCTACGCCTTCACCGATCAGGAGACCCACCGGATGACGGTGGCCTTCGAAGGCACGCACCTGTCTTGGGTCTCGAGAACGTCCAACACCCAGGGCGAAGCCAAGGTGACCCTGGATGGAAACGATGCCGAAGCTGTGGTCATCGATCTCTACAGCGCGAGTACGAGTTGGAAGAAGCGGGTCTACTCGACCGGCATCCTGGATGATGGGGTTCACTACGTCACCATCGAGTGCCTGGGTGAGAAGAACCCGGCTTCCTGGTGGTACACGATCGGGGTAGACGCCTTCGACATCATGGGCACCCCGGCTACGCCTCCACCACCTGCTGCTTTGCCCACCCGCTATCAGCAGACCGACGCCAAGATCACCTATCTAGGCGACTGGACCACCTTGAGCAACGGATCTGCCTCGGGCCTGAGCTACGCCTCCGCCTCTCAGAAAGGCGCGGCTGCTATGGCTGAGTTCACCGGGACTGAGGTGAGCGTGCTCGCTTCCAAGGGCCCCGCCTATGGTGAGGCTGATATCTACGTAGACGACGTCATAGTAGACACCGTGGACCTCTACAGCCCGTCTACCGCCTGGAAGGTGCCCATCTACTCCGACGACACCCTGTCTGACACCACTCACACCATCGCGGTCGAGTGCACCGGGGACAAGAACCCCGGCTCCTCCGGCACCGCCGTCAACCTGGATGCACTCGACATCACCGGGTCTCTAGACCAGGCAGATGCTCCCACCCGCATCGACGACGACAACGCTACCTATGCCACCTACGACCCAGCTTGGTCGAGGTGGGATAACAGCGGCTACTGGGCCGCCTACCTAGACACCTACGCCTTCACCGACCAGGCCACCTACAAGGTGACCGTCACCTTCCACGGCACGCATCTCTCGTGGGTATCACGCACCGCCAACACCCAAGGCATGGCCAAGGTGACCCTGGACGGTAATGATGCGGAGGCTGTGACCATCGACCTCTACAGCCCCAGCACCCTCTGGAAGAAGCGGGTGTATTCCACCGGCCTGCTCACCGACGACACCCACACCGTGGTCATCGAATGCCTGGGCACCAAGAACCCGGCCTCTTGGTGGTACTCCATCGGGGTGGACGCCTTCGACGTGATGGAGACGGCTCCGTAGGTCGGCGCCGTCCCTGCAACCACGCAGTCCTGGTAGGGGCGCCGCAAGGCGCCCCTACCAATCCTCGAGCCATCGTCCCGAGTTTGACGGGCGGCCAGAAGTCAGTTAGTGTGGCTCGACGGAACGGCGGTTTCACTTGGTGGACACCCGTTCCTGGTTTGTGTATTCAGCACGTGCATGGCAGGGAATCCGATCAATGGGGGGCATCGTGTCGCGGAGTCGAAGTCTATTCGCGAAGGCGCCGGGCAGAATCGCCTTGGTCTTCGGAGTGTTGCTGGTTCTGACAGTCGCCGTGCCGCTGGAGGCGCTTGGCGCGACGGGGGAGACCGAGAGGTCGTCGCGAGCCGACATGCAGCCAGGGGAGATGCCGGCGGACTTCCATCCGGGAAACTGGACCGAAGTGGAGCCTTGGGCGGCACAGCTTGAGAGTCTGGCCGGCGGCTCGCAGGAGCACCTGAGTTCCGCCACGCTTCCTCCCGTCCTGTGGTACGACGACATGGAATCCGGCGAGGGCGGCTGGACCAAGACCGGGACATGGGCTCTCACCGAAGAGTGGGGCGGCACTAATCACAGTCCGACGCACGCCTGGAGCGACAGTCCTGGTGGTGACTACCCGATCAATTCGCGCGCGTCCATCATAAGTCCGACGTTGGACTTGAGCAGCGTCCAGGTGGCTGGGAACCACGCGAAGGTCATCTTCAACGTGAAAGTGGATACCGAGTATCCATATTGGACCGGTAGCGGGACCTTGGTCCCCGACTGCATGCATGTCATGTACTCGCGGGACGGAGGGATCAACTGGGACTCTCGCGGTATCTACTTCGGCGACGGTGAGGGGTACGTTGTCCTCGACGTACCCGACTCGTTTCTGACGAACAAGTTCAAACTGAGGTTCTACTTCGAATCCGACTACCTATACCAGTACGACGGCGTATACGTGGATGACGTGGCCGTTCTTACCACCCCTGACGAGGTCGCCCAGGAGAGTGACTCTCGGCTTACCCGTCTGGGCGACTGGATCGTAGCGACCGGGCCTTATGGTTCGGCTTACACGTATTCTTATGCCGACATGCGCGGCTCGGCCGTGGTGGTCAATTTCAGTGGGACGGGCCTGGAATGGTATGGCACGGTGGGTCCAAACTACGGGATCGCGAACGTGAGCCTGGACGGCGCCCCACCTTTGCAGGTGGATCTGTACAATCGGACCGCCGTGTACTACTACCCTTCTTCGGTTCCTCAGCAGCCGATACTTGCCACTTGGGATATCTGGGGCGTACTCGCCGATGGTCCTCACACCATGGTCATTTGGTCCTCCGACGAGAAGAATCCCGCGTCCTGGGGGTACCGGGTGAGTGTGGACCACCTCGACGTCTGGGGCACCTTCACCCAATCGCCGTCCGTGGAGCGCAGCGAGCAGGATGACGCGAACCTAGAATCCAAGGGTCCGTGGGTCACCACGCCCGACTCGGGGGCCTCCGGCGGGAGCCTGGCGGTCGTGAACGCTCCCGGCTCGTCGTTGAACGTGGCCTTTGAGGGCACCTACCTGGCCTGGCTCGCGAAGAAGGGTCCGGGATACGGCAAGGCCTGGGTGAGTCTGGACGGCGGACCCTTGGAGACGGTAGACCTGTACCATCCTTGGAACTCCTCTCGAAAGCGTGCCTATCATATCGGCCCGCTCGCAGATGAACCTCACACCCTGAGCATCTACTGGTCGGGTGAGAAGAATGCGTCGGCATGGGGGACTGTGATCGACGCGGACTCCTTCGAGGTCTTGGGCGCGCTCACCGATGCCGATCCGGCCGAACCGATTACCTGGCGTTGTCAGCAGACCGACCCTCGCATCACCTACCTGGGCAAGTGGGACGAACGGCAGTACCTGGTCGGCTTCGGGCGGCAGCTTCGCCTCTACCGCGCAGCCCGGAGCGGCGCTCATCGCCGAGTTCACCGGCACCGAGGTCAGCGTTGCTCTCCCGCACCACCCCCTGGTACGGCGAAGGCCGAGATATACGTCGACGACACGCTTGAGGACACCGTCGACCTCTACAGCGCCACCACCGTCTGGAAGGCCCCCATCTGGTCTTGCGACACCCTCTCGGCAGGTGAGCACACCTTGGTCATCAAGTGCACCGGAGAGAAGAACCTCAGCTCGGGCGGTACCTCCATCGCCCTGGACGCCCTGGATATCCTGGGCTACCTAGAACAGGCCCCGCAAGACCACCCGCGTGGACGACAACGACTCAAGCTACGCCACCTACGACCCGGCCTGGTCTAGATGGGACGCAAGCGGTTACTGGGCCGCCTACATGGATACCTATGCCTTTACCGATAAGACCGGCGACAAAGCCACCGTCACCTTCGACGGCACCTACCTCTCCTGGGTCTCGCGTACCGCGAACACCCAGGGCAAAGCCCAGGTGACCCTCTACGAGGGCGCCACGGCCGACCCGGCCAAGCAGCTCTCGACCCAGCCGGTCGACCTTTACAGCCGCACCACCTCCTGGAAGAAGAGTGTGTACAACACCGGACTCCTTCCCGACGGCACCTACACCGTCCAGATCGAGTGTCTGGGGACGAAGAACTGGGCCTCCTGGTGGTACACGATAGGGATCGACGCCTTCGACATATTGCTCACACCCGTTCCGTAGCGCGACGCCGGCCCGCGCAGGCGCGCAACCGCGCAGTCCTGGTAGGGGCGCCTTACGGCGCCCCTCGCCTTGTCGCCGTTTGACAGGGTAGCGATGCATCGGTAAGCTCAAGCGCGGGAATCGGGGGGCCGTTGTATCACGGGCGGCATAGTCACCCGGCAGCATCCTAGTCCATTGGGGTTGAGAAGCCACATCAAAGGCAGAGGGGGTATGTCGTGTCGCGCGAATCGGGTGGTCCGATAAGATCCTTGCGCAGTGTTCTGATCGTCAGTGTCCTGCTGATCATCTTGGCAGTGGTACTGCCGCTTACTACGCTGGCGGAGGAGTCGGATGGTCCCAGGCTCTGCTCCCTGTGATGTCGATATTCGAGATTCTGCTGACGCCTTCAGTCCCGGCAGTTGGCTGGACAGCGAACGCTGGGGTTCTCTTGTGCCGGTCGGGGATCTGCGCTTGTCGACATTGCCGACGGTCCCGCCCTACGTCTTCACGGACGACATGGAGTCGGGCTCCGGAAAATGGAGCTCCAATGGGGCTTGGAGCATAGGCACTGACCTCGGGGCTTGGTCGAATCATTGGATGGACAGCCCAAGGGGCAACTACGGCATCAACTGGGATTACTGGATTGCCACCAACACGGTAGATCTCTCCCGCACCACCCCCGGCAAGGTGGTGTACCTGCTGTTCGACCTCAAACTGGAGGTCGAACCAGACTACGACACACTCTGGGTCGAGATCTCCAAGGACAACGGAGCTAACTGGGAGGTTCTAGACTGGCTGGACGGGGCCGGGGAAGGGTATCTCGCCTACGAGATCACGTCTGACTACCTGACATCCGGTTTCAAGCTGCGCTTTCGGCTGGAGACCGACGATTCCTACTGCTACGACGGTGCTCACATCGACAACGTGGCTCTCCTCACCGATCCGGACCAAGCGGTAGAGCAGAACGACGTCAAGATCACCTACGTGGGTGACTGGTCGAAGGATGTCTATCAGGGCAGCGCTTCGGTTAGTACCGTGCACACGGCCAACAAAGCCGGAGCCATGGCTGTGGTCAGCTTCACCGGGCCAGGACTGTTTTGGTATGCGACTACGGGACCGGGTTACGGCAGGGCCAATGTGAGCGTGGATGGGGGGCCGGCAGAGAAAGTGGACCTGTACAGCTCCAGCTATCAGTATGAGCAGGCGGTTTGGGATTCGGGCAACCTTAGTGACGGGCCCCATCAGGTCAACATCACGTGGCTGAACGAGAAGATCTACTACTCGTGGGGCACTACCATCAACATCGACGCCTTCGATGTGTGGGGTAGCCTGACGCAGTCTCCCGCCGTCACCCGTGTTGACGACAACGATGCTACCTGCACTAGCTACGGCCCGGCCTGGTCTAGGTGGGACGCAAGCGGCTACTGGGCTGCCTACCTAGACACGTATGCCTTCACCGATCAGGAGACTTACAAGATGATGGTGTCCTTTGAGGGCGCCTATCTCTCCTGGATCTCCCGCACCGCCAACACCCAGGGCAAGGCCAAGGTCAGCCTCTATGCCGGCGACGTGGACCCCGGCAACCTAGTCTCGTCAGAGACGGTCGACCTCTACAGTTCCGCTACCACCTGGAAGAAGAGCGTCTACAACACCGGCATGCTCACCGACGGCGCCTACACCGTGGTCATCGAGTGTCTGGGGGAGAAGAACCCCGCCTCCTGGTGGTACACGATAGGGGTGGATGCCTTCGATATCATCGGCACCCCGGTCGCGCCCCCACTCGTGCTTCTGACCACCCGCTATCAACAATCTGACGCTAAGATCACCTACCTGGGTGACTGGACCACCTCGAATAACGCCTCGGCCTCAGGCGGCAGCTTCGCCTCCAGCAGGCAAGCAGGTGCCGCGGCCCTGGCCAAGTTCACCGGCACTGAGGTGAGCGTGTTGGCTTCCACCGGGCCCGCGCAGGGCGAGGCCGACATCTATGTGGACGATGTGCTGGTCGACACCGTCGATCTGTACAGTGCTACTACCGCCTGGAAGGTGCCCATATACTCAGACGACACTCTCGCGCACACTGCCCACACCGTAGCCATCGAGTGCACCGGCACCAAGAACCCCAGTTCCTCCGGAATCGCCGTGAGTCTGGATGCCCTAGAGATCGCGGGCACTCTAGACCAGGCCGCCACCCCCACCCGTGTCGATGACAACGACGCGGGATACGCTGCCTACGATCCCGCTTGGTCCAGGTGGGACGCAAGCGGCTACTGGGCCGCCTACCTAGACACCTACGCCTTCACCGACCAGGCCACCTACAAGGTTACGGTCACCTTCCACGGCACCCACCTATCTTGGGTCTCGCGCACTGCCAATACCCAAGGCAAGGCCAAGGTGACGCTGGACGGCAACGATGCAGGAGCTGTGACCATCGACCTCTACAGCCCCAGCACCCTCTGGAAGAAGCGGGTGTATTCCACCGGCCTTCTTACCGACGACACCCACACCGTGGTCATCGAGTGTCTGGGGACGAAGAACCCCGCCTCTTGGTGGTACTCGATCGGGGTGGACGCGTTCGATGTGATGGTGACGACGCTGTAGAGTGACCACTGGGCCGCGCGGTCTCGCAACCACGCACTCCTGGACGGGGGCGCCGCAAGGCGCCCCCGTCTTGCGTCCGCACCCCCTGACCTCTATCCTTTGTACAAGCTGCATTCCCGCAGTCGTTGTTGCTGTGGGGCAACCCTAACGGGGGAGGGATCATGAGTGGCTTGAAATCAGCGGCTCGTACCGAACTGGCCGTTGTCATTGCGCTTGCGGCACTGATACTGGCGTTGGTCCTGTTGCCTGGCGGCGTCCAGGCGGCGACAGTCGAGACTGGAGTCTCCGAGCTCGGCGCGCAGACCCAGTCCGATTGGGGACAGATGCCCCTCTACTTCGTAGCCAACCAGGGACAGGTGGACGGCGCCGTCACCTTCTACATCCCGGGCAAGGACAAGACTCTTTACTTCACCCCGCAGGGGCTGACCTTCGCCCTGACCGGCACCTCGGGTGCGGCGGAGACCTCGGGGCGGCCGATACGGGCGCCACCGGCGCCACCGGCGCCGTCGCGGCCACCGACCGCTGGACCGTCAAACTCGACTACCTGGGGGCGAACGTCGTCGCGCCACGCGGCGCCGATCAGACCGACGCCCTGCTCTCGTACTTCTCCGGCGCGCCCGAGGACTGGGTCGCCGGAGTGCCTACCTATGGCTCCGTGGTGTATCCGGGCGTGTGGAGCGGCATCGATGTCGCCTATTCAGGCACCGCGGACCAGCTGAAGCAGGAGTTCGTCCTGGAGCCCGGCGCCGACCCGGGCCAGATCCGCCTGGCCTACCGCGGCGCGGATGTGTCGCTTGGTGAGGGCGGAGAGTTGCTGGTGGCTACACCTGTCGCGAGCTTCACCGATTCAGCGCCGGTGGCCTATCAGCTAGTGAACGGGCAGCGCATGGATGTGCTCGTGGAGTTCGTCCTGAGCGAAGCGTCTGGCGAGGGTGCGCAGGCTGTCACCGAGTACGGCTTCAGCGTGGGCGCCTACGATACGACCCTGCCGCTGGTCATAGACCCGGCGGTGCTCATCTACTCCGGCTTCATAGGTGGCGGTAGCGAAGACATGGCCTTCGACATAGCTGTTGACTCCTCCGGCTGCGCCTACGTCACGGGCAGCACCAGCTCCGGCCAGGCGAGCTTCCCCGAGTCGGTCGGGCCCGACCTCAGCTACAACGATAGCGGCTTCTCGTATGGGGACGCTTTTGTGGCCAAAGTGGAGGCTGACGGTACCGGCCTGGTGTACTGCGGATATATCGGTGGTGCGGACTACGATCTTGGCTACGACATAGCCGTCGATTCCTCGGACTGCGCCTACATCACCGGTTTCGCCTGGTCTGACGAGAGCACCTTCCCGGTGGTAGTGGGTCCTGACCTGACCTACAACGATGGCGGCGACACCGGCGAGTTTCACACCGGCGACGCCTTCGTGGCGAAAGTGAGCGCGGATGGCACCTCGCTGGAGTATTGCGGGTACATAGGCGGTAGCCGGGCTGAGTCCGGCTACGGCATAACGGTGGACTCGAGCGACTGCGCCTACATCACCGGACGCACGACGTCTTCCGAAGCTACCTTCCCGGTCGCGGTCGGCCCCGACCTCACCTACACCAGCACCTACGCCATAACCTGGGATTCTTTCCTGGCCAAGGTGAGCGCGGATGGCACCTCGCTGGCCTATTGCGGCTATATCGGTGGAACCGGAGATGACTGGGGCAACGATGTGGCGGTGGACGGCGCGGGCAGGGCTTATGTCACCGGCTACTCCACTTCGACACAGTCCACCTTCCCCGTCACCGGCGGACCCGACCTGACCTTCAACGGCGGTGTAGATGCCTACGTAGCCAAAGTCGGTGCTACCGGCGCCTCTCTCACTTACTGCGGGTATCTTGGTGGCGCCAGCGCGGACGAGGGCAAGGGTATAGCTGTGGATGCGGCGGGTAACGCCTATCTCACCGGGTACACGGGCTCGACACAGAGCAGCTTCCCTGTGAGCGTAGGTCCTGATCTGACCCACAATCTTGGCTACACCGACGCCTTTGTGGCCAAACTGAACTCCACCGGTACGGCCTACAGCTACTGCGGCTACATCGGCGGCACGGGCATGGACGAAGGCCTGGATATCGCGGTGGACGGCAGCGGCAGCGCCTACGTCACTGGTGTGGCCTGGCAGAACAGTGGCAGCTTTCCGGTCAGAGAAGGTCCCGACTCTACCTACAACGGCAGCACCAGAGACGCCTTCGTGGCGAAGGTGAGCCCCGGTGGCAGCTATCTGCCCTACTGTGGCTACATCGGCGGCATATACGACGACTGGGGCAACGGCATAGCAGTCGATAGTGCGGGTCACGCGTACATCGCCGGCCGCACGTATTCCAGCGAGGCCACCTTCCCTGCCAAGGTAGGTCCGGACGTGACTCACAACCACGGCGGCGGCTACGGCGGGGACGCCTTTGTCACCAAAGTCGCTTTGGTGGACCGCGCCCAACAGGACGATGCCAAACTCACCTACCTTGGTAAGTGGGCGACGGGTTGGACCTGGGCGGCCTCGGGTGGCAGCTTCTATTCCAGCGACATGACCGGCGCCGCGATCTTGGTGGAGTTCACCGGCACCTACGTGGACCTCATCGCCCGCACCACGCCGTGGTATGGCAAGGCCGAGATAAGCCTGGACGGCGGCCTACCGGACACGGTGGACTTCTACAGCGCGGGCATCGTCTACAAGCAGTCGATCTATGCCAAGACAGGCCTGGTGGACGGTCCTCACACCCTGCTCATAGAGTGCATAGGGGACAAGAACCCGTCCTCGTCGGGCAAGGCGATCAGCCTTGACGCCATCGATACCTTCGGCGGCCTTACCCAGGCCGATACGCCCACTCGCTACCAAGAAGGCGACACCGACCTGGAGTTCAGCGGTGTGTGGGACCTGGGCACCACCGCGGATGCCTCGGGCGGTTACTACGTGTCCGGCGATTCGGGCGGTGTGGCCGTGAGCGTCAGCTTCGACGGCACCTACCTGGCCTGGATAGCCCGCACCGCTCCCTGGTACGGCAAGGCCAAGGTAAGCTTGGACGGCGGACCGGTGGAGACGGTCGACCTGTACACCTCGGCCATCAAGTACAAGCAGAAGGTGTGGGACACCGGCCTGCTGACAGACGGCACCCACACCGTGTACATCTACTGGGCGGACGACAAGAATGCCTCTTCCTTGGGCACTCGCATCAGCGTGGACGCCTTCGATGTCTTCGACACCCTGAACTCGGCTGCCCCGGCTCCGCCGGTGGTCTGGCGCTATCAGCAGGACGATCCCAAGATCACCTACGTGGGCGACTGGGTCGAGAACTCCACCTGGTTGACTTCGGGCGGCAGCTATCACTACACCGACACGCCCAACGCGGCCATCTTTGTGGACTTCACGGGCACGTCCGTGGAGCTGATAGGCAACAAGGCTCCCTGGTACGGCAAGATGGAGGTCACTCTGGACGGTAGCGACACCACGGTCGACTGTTACAGCAGTAGCCAGGTGTTCAAGCAGTCGCTCTTCGCGCAATCAGGGCTCACGGACGGCCCGCACTACCTGGTCATCAAGTGCTTGGGCGAGGGCAGCACCAACCCCGACGGTTTCGGCATCTCCTTGGACGCCGTAGATGTGAACGGTCCCTTGGATCAGGCCGACATGCGTACTCGCTACCAGCAGAACGAGGCCTTCTTGAAGTACACCGACACTTGGACCTCGGTCTGGACCTGGTCGTCTTCGGGCGGTAGCTACGCCTGGGCCGGCGCGCCGGCGGCGGCGGCCAACGTCACCTTTGACGGCACCTCCATCGCTTGGATCGCCACCACGAGCTCCTACAACGGCATCGCCAAGGTGAGTCTGGACGGCGGCCCGCTGGAGACGGTGGACCTGTATAGCTCGTCCACCAAGTACAAGCAGAGGGTCTGGGATTCGGGCCTGCTGGACGACGACCCGCACACCCTGAGCATCTACTGGACGGGGGAGAAGCGCCAGAGCGCGAAAGGCACGGCTATCAGCGTCGATGCGTTCGACATACTGGGCACCCTGACCGACGCGCCGGAGGCGACGCCCATCCCGCTGCTCTATCAGCAGAACGACTCCAAGATCAGTTACATGGGCACCTGGAGCACGGCCTCGGACTCGTCGGCTTCGGGCGGCAGCTTCGTCTCCAGTGACCATTGGGGGTCCGCGGCGTTGGCGCAGTTCACCGGCACCACGGTCAGCATCATCGGTCGCACCACTCCGTGGTACGGCAAGCTGGAGGTGATCCTGGACGGCGGCACCCCAGAGGTGGTGGACATGTACAGCGCCACCGTCCTCTATGGCCAGGCGGTCTACACCAAGACGGGGCTGGCCGCGGGGCCGCACACCCTGACCATGAAGTGCACCGGGTACAAGAACACCCTCTCGGCCTGGTATACGGTGGGCCTGGACGCTCTGGAGATCACCGGGGTGTTGGATGACACGCCCAAGCTGTATCGCTTCCAAGAGAGCAGCCACGTGTGCTCGTACAGCATCGACTGGGATAGCGCTTGGACAGTCAAGGCCTCGGGTGGCAGGTACGCTTACACCGACGCCGCCAACGCGACTCTCACCGTGAACTTCCATGGATGGTACATGGCTTTGTATGTCAAGACCGCCCCGTGGTACGGCAAGTTCAGCATCAGCGTCGACGGCGGTGCGGCTGTAGAACTCGACCAGTACAGCCCGACCGAGGAATACCAAAAGTTCATTTTTCACACCGGACTCTTGGCCAACACCTCGCACACGGTGGTCATCAAGAGGCTGGGGACCAAGAACGACGGATCCATCGGCACGGGCATCAGCGTAGATGCTCTGGATATCGTGACTACCACGCCATAGGACGGCAGCGACATTGAGCGCTCCGTTCTTGGCCGACCTGGACGTCTACGCCTTCTTGGCGTTGGTGAGCCACTGGCTGGTGCTCTGGCTGGGCATGTACTTGGTGGGCCGGCGGCCCCGTTCCGCCGCCTCGGTGCTGATAGGGCTCGCCTTCTTGGGCGGGGCTGCGTACCTGCTAGAAGCGGCTTACTACTACGTACCCACCACGGTGCGGGGGGTCGGACTCAGAGAGCAGTGGCTGGCCGGATGGGTGATCTTCGCTCCTCCGCTGTTTCTGCACGGGTTCATGTTGCTGACTGGGTTTCGGCCACGATGGCGCACGTGGGCGCTGGTCTTTGCCTACGCCTTCGCCCTGGTCGTGTTCGTGGGCGGCTTCTTTAGCGGAGTGTTCAACGAGTTCGAGGACGTGGTGTTGGATGCGAACGGCCATCTGCGCAATCTGCCCGTGGGCCGGTACTACTGGGTGATGATCCTGCAGTCGATGGGCACTATGGTGGGGGCACTGGCCGTGTTGGTGCGGGCCCGCTTCGTGCGGCCCGCCCCGCCCAAGGCCGTCCGGCGCCAATTGGGTCTGGTCAAGTCGGGCATGGTGCTTGTGTTCGTGACAGCAGGGATGATCTACGTCAATGGTGTACTCAGCGAGCCCATACCCGACGCGGCGGTCTTTCCCCTTGGTCTTGTGGGGACGCTGATGGTGGCCGCGCCGCTGGTGCGCTACGCAGGTGGGCTGGGCGGCCAGTTGCTGCGGTACGATGCTCGGAGCTCACTCTTGGCGACCGTGGTGATGTTGGCCGCGTATGTGGGCGCGGCCATACTCGTGGGGGCCTCGGTGAGCGCCGTGGCCGGCACGGCCTGGTTGGTGATCGTACCGCCGACGTTGGGGGCCGACGTGCGGTCTCTGGCGGATAGGGCCTTCTACGGGCGCGCCGGCCGGGCCGCGCGCTCCGGTCTGCGTACGGCGGAGGCCTACGCAGGTACCTCTCAGAAGATGGACCTGGATGCCATAAGGCCGGGCGAGTCCGGCGGGGTGGTGGACTATCTGAGCGAGATGGACCGCGTGGCCGTGCTCTCGAGCGGACGAGGGGTGGTGGAGGCAGATTGGCTCAGACTGCTTGCCCGCGAAGAGTTCGCACCCGCGCGCGAGGCTCTGGAGATACCCGCAGATTGGAGCCTGGGAGCCCCGCTCTCGTTGGACGAGATCCAGCAACGCATGGCGGCCAAGCTGCTACCCAGGGAACGCCAAGCTCTGGGCCTTTGGTACCTGGGTCACAGCGACAAAGACATGGCGCGGTTGATGGGGGTCAAGCCCAACGTGCCGCGCAGCTATCTGAGCGAAGGCAAGAGGAAGTTGGGACTCTCCGCGGGGCCGGCACTCATGCTTTTCGTGCATTTTTCGGGCTACGTGGGCGCGGACGCCCTGCCTCTGCTCTAGCTCACCCTACGATTTGCTAGGGTTGACCCGGCTGGTTTACTTGGGGAAAGTGTCCCCAGGCCATGCTTCGGGAAAGCTGCCGGTCTGTCGGGAGGCGCCTTATGGGCGCCTCCTTTTTATCGAGTCACCCTCTCCCCAGAAAGCACTGAGGCCCGCGGACCAGGTCCGCGGGCCTCAGAGAAGTGCAGCTGAAGATCAGCTACAAGATGCTACTTACTGGGCCACCGTGGTGGTGACGTCCTCGACCGGAGCCTCGGTGCTGTCGGTAGCTTCGTCAGCAGGAGCCTCGGTGGACTCGGTAGCGTCGTCAGCCGGGGCCTCGGTGACCTCGGTGGCGATGGTGGTCTCGGTAGCGTCGGTAGCCTCTTCGCCACCGCAGCCCGCGACCACTACGGCCAGAGCGACAGTGAGGGCGATAACGAGCACCAGACCGATAGCCAACATCTTCTTCATTTCCCACTCCTTTGTGTGTGCGGCCAGCCAGAACGGCTAAGCCACCCTGTCCATGACTGCGCCCGCTTCCGCGCCAGACATACCGGCGCTTCCCCTAACGGCCTGCCCGCTGATACGTGGGGGCCACCCACGCACGAAACAGACCCTCCTTCGGGCGCAAGGGGCATTGTCTCAGATTTGGACGCCATGAGTCAGACGATAATGTCGCAAATTGCGGGAAACCGGCTCGGCGCGTGTTGCTGTGGGAGGACGGGGGAGGGGTATGCGCATTTCTGATCTCCCGCGACAGCATGAAGGTATCACGAGCCCATATCATCGCTCTGAGTTAGGCGAGAGATGTTTCTCAGTCCACCAGGCGGAGGGTCTGTTGCGAGTCGGTGGTGTGATCTCGCTGATCTCCCATGTAGATGTTCGCAATGGACGTACTGTCCAGAGTTGTCGATGGTCATAACGACAAGCTGAACAGTAGCGTGGCTCGCGGAGGGTCCTAGGCGAGCTGGAGTACGCCAACTCTGGAATGGGCTGACCGGTTCATCCGCTACTGGCTCTTAGAAGCGATGGGCAGTGCTGCGCTTCCAGCGAATAAGAAGTTGGCCCACGATGAGCGGGTCTTGGCTGGAGAGCCCCAGTCATAACAACGTGTTCCCACTGAATCGGCAGTTGTTCAAACAAGCTAGGCGACCGCAGGCCCACCCACCCAAGAGGGTAGTGGGTCAGTTTGAATCCAAGGAACAACTTAGGATTCTTTCCTGTCCGACCGATAAGGTTAGATAGTAATCCGCGTCGGGCATAAGAACTTCATCGACGTATGTGTAGGGTACGGCTTTACAGGAGTGAATTAGGCAGCGTAGTATACGGTGCAAGGAAGGGAGGCCCACAGATGCTAGCCGCGAAGACAGAAATACTTACGCGCGATGAGATAGTCGCCCTCATCTACAGCAGAAGTGAGCGCTTGCAGACGAAGCCAGAGTTGGTAGTGCACAACTATATCTCTGGTGAGTTCAAGAACTTCGGTAAGTTGTCGGATATCTACGCACTCTGCGAATTACTGGATGTCGATGACCCCCTCTTCGCAGCCGCGTGATTGGACGACAACTGCCGTTGCGATAAGAAGCGCTAACGCCGGTTTACGTTCAGGCGGGAGAGAAAGCTTCGAACACTTCCAGACCCTGGTCAGACATCTTTTCTGTCTGACCGTTGGCCACAAGAACGCATCTGTTCACCTTACGGGCCTTGAGGGGGGGAAGCGCCAGGCTGCCCAGCTTGAGGGTGGGTACGGCGACAGTCCCCCTTTGATTCTTCTCACGAATGGTTACTTCCTCCGGTTCGTTGTTGCGGTGTACATTGACCCCGAGGAAGGTCACATGCGCACAAGCATTTCCGACTTTCAGTATCAGACAGACGAACAGGGTAAAGACTGGATCTTCCGGTATGAGTACAAGAGGAACACGCCCGCCGGGGAAACAAAGCCCTCTGCCCATCTCCACCTAAGAAGCACCTTGATCGCGAGGGATATCTTCCCGGGGAAGAAGCCACTGCACAAGGTTCACTTCCCGTGCGGTAGGCCAACCATTGAGTCAACCATCCGCCTCTTAATCGATGACTTTCACGTTGCTCCCAGCGCACCGGAGGCCGTCTGGCGACCCATCCTTCGAGAAAGTGAGGGCGGCTTCCTCGATGTGGCGCATAAGCCAACCATCCACTAGGGACTCTACGGCAAACGTGGTATCATGTGTCTATGCCTAACCGCTCAAGCACAACACGCCCCCGCGATCTGAACGAGCTTGCGGCTCGCATCGTCGGTGAAGCCACGGGCGAAGTGGTGCCCGAGGACGAGCCCAAGCTCGACGACGGCAAAGACCCCGCAGCCGTTGCCCTTGGTCGCAGGGGTGGGCTTAAGGGCGGCAAGGCGCGAGCGGCGAAGCTGACGCCAGAAGAGCGGAGTGAGGCCGCGAAGAAGGCTGCACAGGCAAGATGGAAGAAAGCCGCAAATACCACAGATTAGTGCTGAAGCCCGGTCTTGACGAGGTGTGACTTTCCTGCTAATAATATTAGCATGAACTATACACAGCAGCACCTCACGCCCTATACACTTGAAGATCCAGACGTTGTTCTGGACTATCTATCCCCGGTAATCCGCGCCGTCTATGCCGCTCTTGACCATGGTTTCTCTCTTGCCGACACAAAGATGAGCGACATGGAGCCGGATTCTTGCTTGTGGTCCCATTTGGTGCGCCATGATGCACGCGGGCAACTAGCCAAGACCCAGGGAGATGGATGGACGGTAGATAGGAAGCTCGCCAACTCGGGTATCGAGATCACATGTGGGCCGTTGGTGGTTAAAGTTCTCAAGTCTCGGAACGGTGGACCACCTCACGCGGCGTCTAGCCAGAGGAAAGACTTCTACAGTCAGTTGACTCTCCCCAACTTCCCTTTGGAAGTCATGGGTACTGTGCTCCCACCAGGTCCCAATTTCATTCTGGACTGGTCTGCGGATGCACAACGCCATGCGGAAATGGCACTTTCAAAGCCCCGGGAAGCGTGGGGTTTCGAGGGTGTACGCAAACTGGCCTGGAGGCGTCCGATTATGGATATGCCAGGGGAAGAACTGAGATTCACGGCAACCGAGGACCGAGATATTACTATCGAGTCTGTTATCGAGGCTGACGAGCTTGAGGGGATGGATGCCGTTCAATGATTGGCGAGAGATTGAGGTTGGCTCGTGAGGCATGCGGCCTGACGCAAGCTGAGCTTGCCGAATTGGCTGAAGTCACTCAAGGAGCTTTGAGCCAAATAGAAGCGGGGCGTGTCTTGACGCCTGCTCCTGAGACTGTCCGGGCGATTGCCAATGCAACCGGATTCCCTGTGAAGTTCTTTGACCTTGGGCCCCTACCCGACCTTCCAGAGGGGAACTACAGGAAACAGGCACGGGGAACCAGTCGTGCAGACAAGCAGATTCGCGCTCGCGCACGCCAAATAGTTGAACTTGTTCAGCGGTCGGAGTCCGTGGTCGGGCTCCCCAAGGTGACTATTACACCTGTTGATGAAGCCAAGGACGCCGCAGAGATAGAAGAGCTAGTGGTTGAGATACGGGACCTTCTGGGTGTGGGTGCAAGTGATCCGATTCCCAATCTGATGAGGGCCATGGAGAGGGCGGGGGTCATCGTCGTCCGCCTTCCCGGAGAAATGCGGCACCACGACAGCTTTTCGGCCTGGCCTGACTATGGTTTTGGCGGAAGGCCTATCGTTGTCCTGACCGGAGGTCACACGGGAGATAGGGATCGCTTCACTGTGGGACATGAGTTGGGCCATCTGGTGCTTCACACTGTTCGCAGGGGCGTAGAACCCGCGCAAGCCGAGGCCGAGGCCCACCGCTTCGCCGGTGCACTTCTCTTGCCAAAGGAGGCTGCGCGTGAAGCCATGAAGGCACCCCTCACGCTAAGGGATTTGATGGGGGTCAAAGCAACCTATGGTATATCAATCGCAGCTTCGGCGCGGCGTGCATGGGATCTCAAGCTAATCGGACACGAACAGTACAAGTCGCTGAACCGCCAAATATCAGCGCGGCAGTGGAAAAAAGTGGAACCGGTAGACGTACCCAGTGAACAGCCCGTGGTAGTCGGAAAGATCGTGGCAGCCCTCGGCGGCGATGGTTCAACTCACCAGCGCGCCGACCGGGCGATGGTGCCGGCGTTCATGCTCCGCTCTCTTACCACCACAGCCATGGGTGAACCGGCTAAACTGACTCATATGCTTGACAGAGCGTGACCGGTCACGTATAATAGTCAGTATGAACAGGCTGACTACAGAGAAACGAGCCCAGATCATTGGATGCCTGGTCGAAGGCATGAGCATCCGTGCCACGGTGAGGGTCACGGGAGCAGCCAAGAACACTGTTACCAAGCTCCTGGTCGATCTCGGCAATGCTTGCTCTGAGTATCAGGACCGCGTACTTCGCGACCTTCCCTGCAAGCGGCTCCAATTCGACGAGATATGGAGCTTCTGCTACGCCAAGCAGAAGAACGTTCCCGAAGAGCACCAGGGCGAGTACGGCTACGGCGACATTTGGACTTGGGTTGCCATCGACGCCGATACCA
This sequence comes from uncultured Actinomycetes bacterium, assembly GCA_963814365.1. Classification (GTDB taxonomy): domain Bacteria; phylum Actinomycetota; class Thermoleophilia; order RBG-16-64-13; family RBG-16-64-13; genus RBG-16-64-13. The sequence goes on from CAWFCL010000004.1 coordinate 408,658, forward strand.
AGCTGGTGCCCTCGTTCTTGGTCGGCAACCGCAACGTCGAAGATGCGACGGCGTTTGTCTGCGATGTAGCTTCTAGGGTCAAAGGGCACGTTCAACTCACCACAAACGGCGCGGCTCAATACCTACAGGCCGTTGACTACGCTTTCGGGCCCGAGATCGACTACGCGGTATTACAGAAGGTCTATGGCAATGACCCACAAGGGCAGAAGCGCTATTCTCCAGCAGCGTGTCTCGGGACCGAAACCAAGGTCGTGAGTGGTAACCCCGACAAAGAGCATATCTCTACCTCGTATATCGAGCGCCAGAACTTGACCATGCGGATGGGGATGCGCCGTTTCACCAGACTGACCAACGGCTTCTCCAAGAAGGCAGAGAATCTAGCGGCGGCGGTGGCTCTGCACTTCATGTACTACAACTTCGTTAGGCCACACCAGAGCCTAGCGAAACCGTACCCGCGCACTCCGGCGATGGCCGCTGGGGTCACGAATCATATGTGGACGCTGAAAGAAGTTGCGGGGCTTTTGGATTCAAACTGACCCACTACCCCCAAGAGCAGATTATGTCAGAGGCCCCCCTTTCATGATATAAATGTCATGAACTGATTCTCAGTAACCGCCGCCTCGTTTGCGGCGGAGAATGCTCCAACCGGCCCTCGAGGCCGGTTCTTCTATTCTCAAGCCCTGTCCTGGGCCGGTGATATGCTGATTCCAGACGAATCATGCGCCAGCAATCGGTTTCCAGGGGGCCAGTCATGTCGGATGCGCGACGTTACAGGGTGGGTATCGACGTAGGGCTCAACTCAGTCGGACTTGCCGCGATAGAGATTGACGACGATGGCGATCCCATCGACCTTCTTAACTGCCAAGTTGTGATCCACGATGCGGGCGTGGACCCGACTGCCAACAAGATTGCCGGCACAAGAAGGGCGATTTCAGGACAAGCGCGCCGCATGAGACGTCTCATGCGGCGCCGCCGACAGCGTCTGAAGGAGCTGGATACTGTCATACAGGGTCTAGCATGGCCGATAGTGGATCTCGAATCCATGCGAGACCCTTACTCGCCTTGGCGAGCAAGGGTTGCTTTGCTCACTTCGCCGATAACCGACCGGAGCGAGCTGCGCACGCTACTGTCTGTGGCCGTGCGCCACATGGCCCGACATCGCGGTTGGCGCAATCCGTATGCCTCGATCCCGTCTCTTCTTGCGGCAACAGAGCCCTCCAAGGAGTTCGTGTCGTTTCTCCGCTCGCTAGACGGCAAGCCCGGATCAGAGGCGTTGCACTTGGATTTGGCGGCATCCGAAATCGTCTGCAACGCTATCTCTGCTGACCCTCGTTGTCGCATCCGCGGGGTTCGCGATGGGATTGTGCCTCTTCTTGAGTCAAAGATCCACCAGTCAGACAACGTCCGGGAATTGCGACGTATGTGGGAAATGCAGTCGCTCCCCGACGACGAATTCCGGGTTGTTGTCGACGCGGTCTTCGCCCAGAGATCGCCCAAGGGTGCGGCCGCCGCTCGCGTCGGCAAGGATCCGCTGCCAGGGATGGGCGGCCAGAGCCGGGCCGAGAAGGCCAGCCTGGCCTTTCAACGCTTTCGCATAGTAGACAAAGTAGCCAATCTGCGTTTGCGGGACGGACAAAGTCGCGACGGAATCCCTCTAACTTCGCCCCAACGACGTGTGGTGACTGACTTCCTCTGGGAGGCTGACGAGGCCACCTGGGGCGACGTAGCAGCAGAACTGGGCGTGCAGCGTGCGGATCTGGTGGGTACAGCGAAGTCGACCGAACTGGGCGAGAGGGGCGGGGGCAAGCCCCCCGTCAATGTGACCGCTCGAAGGATTCGTGAATCCAAGATTAGGCCTTTGATCGAGCGCTGGGACCAGGAGGATGAAACGGGCAAGGAAGGCCTCTTGGTGGTCATCTCCAATGGTTCGGGCTCCGGCGAGACCGGCGAGGCCGCGTTGGAAGCCCAAGCCAGGGCCGAGGAGTTCATCGCCTCGTTGCCGGACGAGGTGTACGGCAAGCTGGACGATCTGAAGCTGCCGGAAGGCAGAGCCGCCTATTCGGCCAAGAGCATGCGGATGATCACGGAAAGAATGATGGACTCGGCGGATGATCTCCACGCTGCGCGCAAGCATTGCTTCCCGATGATCGATGACTTCTGGAAGCCGCCAGCTGATCCCATCGGGCTGCCGGTAGGCAACCCAGCCGTTGACCGAGTCCTGAAAATCGTCGCGCGCTACCTGGCCGCTTGTGAGTCAGAATGGGGCACTCCAGAGAGCGTCAACGTCGAACACACTCGTGACGGTCTCATGAGTGAAGCCATGGCCCGCTCAGAAGCACGAGACCGAAACAGGAATGCTGAGGCGAACGAGAGTGCTCGGCGGGAGATTCCTATCGAGTTCCTGGCCGCCAGCCGTGAAGCTTCTATTGACGACTTCGATGAGGAGAGCGGGCCTGCTCGCTTTGGCGCACGGCAAAGCGATGTCTATCGCTGGCGCGCGCTGCAGCGCCAGAGCGGCCGCTGCCTCTACTGCGGGACTACCCTGGAGTACGGCACTTTCGAGATGGACCACATCGTGCCTCGCGCAGTGCAGGGATCTACGAACACACAGACCAACTTGGCCGCGGTTTGCCGAGAATGCAATCACAGCAAAGGCAAGGACACCTTCGCGGTATGGGCTGCAAGCGAGAAGGGGAAGGCGCGCGGAGTCTCACTGGCGGGGACTCTCGCTAGAGTGGATGACTTCTTCGACATTGGCGCCAAACGTGACTCCGAGCGTCGGAAGCCACACACATGGCAGGGTCGGTTCATCAAGGTCATGCAAGAACGACTCAAGCGCACTGACTTGGACGAGGCGATCGACAACCGCTCGATTGAGTCGGTCGGGTGGATGGCCAACGAATTACACACCAGAATCGAAGCGCACTACCAGAACGAGCTTGGGGCCAAGACTACGGTAAACGTATTTAGAGGATTCCTGACCTCCGAAGCCCGCAAGGCTTCAGGAGTCGAAGGCCGCCTCATCCTTACAGGCGACAAGGCCGGCAAAAACCGCCTCGACCGGCGACATCACGCCGTCGATGCAGTCACTATCGCCATGTTGCGCCCAGGCGTGGCACAGGTCTTGACGGTGCGGGATAACCTGCGTCGGACTGCCCAGATCGAAGGGCCGCGCACGAAGATCCAATGGAAGACATATCAGGGCGAGGATACGGAGCTCTACTCGCGCTGGCAGGCCCAAATCACTGCTGCTATCGACCTGCTCCAAGCCCACCTCGAATCTGACCGACTACCCGTTTTCGAGTTTCTGCGACTCAGACTGGGAAGCTCACAAGGCCACGAGGACACGGTCCGCACGCTGCTCAAGCGTCGGGTCGGCGCTGAATGGTCGATGGAGCAGATCGACCGCTCGGCCACCCCAGCACAGTGGGTGGCACTCACCAGGCACCCCGATTTTGAGCCGGGGCAAGGTCTGCCGGCCAACCCGAGTCGTCGCATCCGCGTAAACGGGACCTGGTACGATCCCGATCACGAGATCACCTACTTCCCCACGGGGGCCGGATGCGTCGCGGTTCGGGGGGGGTACTCGGAGTTGGGAGCTTCGTTTCATCATGCGCGTATCTATCGCTGTACTAAGAAACTCAAGTCAGGCGCGACCAAGACCTTCTACGCAATGATGCGCGTATACCAAGTGGACCTGTTGAAACATGCGCGCGAAGACCTATTCGCGGTCGAGATTCCCCCTCAGGCCATCAGCAGGCGAGCCGCTGAGCAACGCCTACGCGACGCCTTGGGCTCTGGGGAGGCTGAATATATCGGATGGATGGTGCCCGGTGACGAGCTACTGCTGAATATGGACAGTCAGAGGAATGAGGGGCAAGTGGGCGAATTGCTCACCATGTTCCCAGGCACCAGCACATGGTTCTGCAGCGGCTTGTTCACGCCAAGCAAGCTTCGCCTCCGACCGCGTGGGCTTGCGGGTGAAGGTCTTCCCGAAGACTCGCCTGACGGAGTGCGCAAGATCCTTGTCGGCCCGGGTTGGGTGCCATCGGTTGATGTCGTGTTCGGTGGCTGCAACGCCTCGATAATTCGACGCGACATACTGGGACGTCCACGTCTGCGGAGCACCAAGGGTCTTCCGGTCTGCTGGAATGCTCAAGGAGCAGTCACAGGGAGTAGGGACGGACAATTGGCGCATCATTGATTTGACCTCGTTCAGCGGTCAGCTCTGCTACCGCAGAGGAAGACTGCTGTTGCGTCCGCACGACGGGCAAGAATCTGCTGTCGGATTAGCCGATGTCGCCATCATGTTGATCGGCCTCGGCGTTGATATCGGCCCCGGTGTGCTCCACCAACTGGCCGCGTTCGATGTCATCGCCTTGGTCTGTGACTGGAAGGGCGTGCCTACTGCCGGAGCGTACGGCTGGAGTCAACACACCCGAGTCGGTGCTCGTCAGAACGCCCAGTTCTCCATGACGCTCCCTAGGCGAAAGAATGCGTGGGCCAAGATCATGCGAGCCAAGATCGCCGGCCAAGCCGCCAACCTGCGATGTCTCGGTGACGAAGAATGGCGGGGCCTTGCACGCATGGTCGAGGACATCCGCTCCGGTGACCCGACTAATGTCGAAGGTCGGGCTGCACGCTACTACTGGGCGCGGCTCTTTGAGGAGGATGAGTTTGCTCGTGTGCCCCAAGGTGGCAGCGGCCGCAATTCGATGCTTGACTATAGCTATGCAGTCCTTCGTGGCTTTGGCATTCGAGCTGTTCTTTCAGCCGGTCTATGCGGCACCATCGGACTCTTTCACTGCAACCGAAGTAATGCTTTCAACCTTGTAGAAGATCTGATTGAGCCGTTTCGTCCTGCCGTGGATTGGATAGTGGCCAACATCTCGCCTGAAGCGTCCATGGATGACGCATCAGTCAAGCGGCAACTAGTGGGCGCGTCAACTCAGACTTTCGCCGCTGATGGACTGTCGGTGGCGGCTGCATTGAACGATTTGGCACAGCGATACGGGCGCTATGCCGAAAACCAAATCGCGGAGCTGAAAGTACATGCCTGGTCTGGTCCCCAGGCCTCTGTTCTGACTGAGGCTGAGCCGTGAGCCCGAAGTCGGAGGATGCCGTGTGGTCCATGGTTATGTTCGACTTGCCGGTCAAGACCAAAGTGCAGAGATCGTGCGCGAGCAGATTTCGTGAGTTGCTGCTGGACTTAGGCTATCAGCGCGCGCAGTTCTCTGTATACGTTCGCTTCTCGCCTTCGGTCAGCTCCGTCATCCCGACCGTCGGAAGGATAAAGAAGAACCTACCCGCAGGCGGCGAGGTCAGGATAGTGACCGTGACGGACCGGCAATGGGCCACCGCCCTCAGGTTCTCTAGCGCCAGGCAAGAGAAACCCGAGGATGCCCCGTTGCAGCTCGCGATTTTCTAGCGTCGGATTGCTCGCCCAGCGCTCTGCGAAGCCGTTTCTCCCCCCTGAGGAAGTGTACCAGGGGGGAGAAGAACTGATTCCCAGCTCCGAGTCCCGCCCCCGCTTGACCGGGAGAAGTGTACCAGGGGGGAGAAGAACTGATTCCCAGCAATACTACCGACTCGTTACCGATACCCTGAAGTGTACCAGGGGGGAGAAGAACTGATTCCCAGCACGGCCGATATCGCCCATGCAGTCGATAGAAGTGTACCAGGGGGGAGAAGAACTGATTCCCAGCGACCGTCTTCTCGTGCTCGGTCACGAGAGAAGTGTACCAGGGGGGAGAAGAACTGATTCCCAGCTGTAGGCGTAGGTGTGATTGGCGCTGATGAAGTGTACCAGGGGGGAGAAGAACTGATTCCCAGCTTTCCATGGGTAGATTATCGTCCTTGCTGAAGTGTACCAGGGGGGAGAAGAACTGATTCCCAGCTACCTAAACCCTCAGCGTCGCGCCAACGGAAGTGTACCAGGGGGGAGAAGAACTGATTCCCAGCTATACATCACACAGTAGTCGATGTGTGTGAAGTGTACCAGGGGGGAGAAGAACTGATTCCCAGCGGCGCGGGACTACCTAGCCGAGATGCAGGAAGTGTACCAGGGGGGAGAAGAACTGATTCCCAGCGTGAACTCATCCCTAAAGCCCGTGTCCAGAAGTGTACCAGGGGGGAGAAGAACTGATTCCCAGCTTCCAGCGCTTTCCACATGGGTGAGAACGAAGTGTACCAGGGGGGAGAAGAACTGATTCCCAGCCGGTCTATGATGTCCCGCGCCTCATCCCGAAGTGTACCAGGGGGGAGAAGAACTGATTCCCAGCCACTTGTGACAGGCGAACATGCCATCAGGAAGTGTACCAGGGGGGAGAAGAACTGATTCCCAGCCCGTCAAGACCGGCGAGGGTGTGGCCAAGAAGTGTACCAGGGGGGAGAAGAACTGATTCCCAGCTCCCTGGCGCATTCGACATCGGATACCGGAAGTGTACCAGGGGGGAGAAGAACTGATTCCCAGCCCTATCCATGCTTCGTCGATAGCTACGCGAAGTGTACCAGGGGGGAGAAGAACTGATTCCCAGCCATTCGACCATCAGGAAGGTATCGCCGTGAAGTGTACCAGGGGGGAGAAGAACTGATTCCCAGCCCAGCAGATCAACGAGTGCAGCGACCGCGAAGTGTACCAGGGGGGAGAAGAACTGATTCCCAGCGACGACCGACGCTCTCACTGGTGTCAACGAAGTGTACCAGGGGGGAGAAGAACTGATTCCCAGCAGGTGAAGCCCATGTCCTTGAACTTGTAGAAGTGTACCAGGGGGGAGAAGAACTGATTCCCAGCCGTCCGAATAGGCCAGTAGTCAAGGTCGAAGTGTACCAGGGGGGAGAAGAACTGATTCCCAGCACCACCAAAGACATAGCCAAACTGGCCGGAAGTGTACCAGGGGGGAGAAGAACTGATTCCCAGCACCGGCTCGCCCGTGTCGTCGTAAGTCCGAAGTGTACCAGGGGGGAGAAGAACTGATTCCCAGCAGGTTCACCAACAGGTTCCCGAAGGTGGGAAGTGTACCAGGGGGGAGAAGAACTGATTCCCAGCAAGCCCTTGCGCGCCTGCTCCAGTTTGGGAAGTGTACCAGGGGGGAGAAGAACTGATTCCCAGCGGGAGGGAGGTTGAGCCTATGACCGTAGGAAGTGTACCAGGGGGGAGAAGAACTGATTCCCAGCTCACGATGTACGGCAAGCTCACAGGCACGAAGTGTACCAGGGGGGAGAAGAACTGATTCCCAGCGATACCGGGGACGGGAGGACTGATACCTGAAGTGTACCAGGGGGGAGAAGAACTGATTCCCAGCTCAGCAACCGTTCCTTGCCGAAGGCTATGAAGTGTACCAGGGGGGAGAAGAACTGATTCCCAGCGAACGGCAGCAGGCACGAAGTACGGGTCGAAGTGTACCAGGGGGGAGAAGAACTGATTCCCAGCACCGTGTATACCCTTGGTGGACCTTGGCGAAGTGTACCAGGGGGGAGAAGAACTGATTCCCAGCCATCCCCCAGACCATTACCAGACCAATCGAAGTGTACCAGGGGGGAGAAGAACTGATTCCCAGCATCGCCGGTCTCTCTACTTAGCAGCGGCGAAGTGTACCAGGGGGGAGAAGAACTGATTCCCAGCTCTACAACTGTCACGGCCGAAGTCAGGTGAAGTGTACCAGGGGGGAGAAGAACTGATTCCCAGCTCAAATGGTCTCGGTTTGCACGGCTGGTGAAGTGTACCAGGGGGGAGAAGAACTGATTCCCAGCTGGTGGGATATGCGCTGCCCGTACTTGAGAAGTGTACCAGGGGGGAGAAGAACTGAATCCCAGCCGGTTACCCACCCCCGCGCGCTTGGGGTGAAGTGTACCAGGGGGGAGAAGAACTGATTCCCAGCATAGCCGCGGTGTGGGCTACGGCCTGCGGAAGTGTACCAGGGGGGAGAAGAACTGATTCCCAGCACCGGCTGGAGCGTGCGAGCACGTCTTGGAAGTGTACCAGGGGGGAGAAGAACTGATTCCCAGCACGAACGCCAGCAGCCGCTCGATCTGCCGAAGTGTACCAGGGGGGAGAAGAACTGATTCCCAGCGCTTTCTGCCGCATGGCGCGAGAGGTGTGAAGTGTACCAGGGGGGAGAAGAACTGATTCCCAGCAACGAGGTCGCACGGGCGGCGGTCCTTCGAAGTGTACCAGGGGGGAGAAGAACTGATTCCCAGCTGACCCTGGGTCACGGAGTCTCCCGTTTCTGTGCCCAACCCGCGGCCCCACCGCGCGCATAGAGCGCGCGCAGGGTACAACCAAGGTTGTAGGGCGGTCTGGGGATATTCTGACATGATGACCCTTGGGAGGTTGCGTGCCGAAATGGATAAGGTGAGAAGATGCCCGCTTCTGTGTTCTCGTGCAATGAGATGGCGACGCTCTATGACGGCTTGTCTACGAGTGCGAGAGACGAGCTTCTCCAGTGCCTCCTAGTAGCGGCATGCGCCGGCGGACAGGCCATGATGAAGGTGCTGCGCCAACTCGTTCTTGTCGTATCTGTTGAAGCGATGGAACGAGACTTGGGGCTGGACGGCCCCGCATGACCGGAGTGCGGTTCGTATAGGCGCTTCTCTCGTTTCTTCCGAAGAACCGCGCATATTATCCGAGCGATTCTCAACTGGCCACCTTCACCTCTCATCCCCCCAAGCCCTTCGCTTCTTTGCGGACGCTGACGACGAGGTTGACCTAGGCTTGGTTGTTGCCTTAGGATGCTTGTGGATCGTGGTTGAGTCCGAGTGGCGGGTTTCTGACCCATGTCACAGCTGAAGACCCCTTTGGGGCGCCTCCTTCTGGCCAAGGAGAGCGTTCGGGGCTTCAGGGGGATGGACACCTCTCTCGGTGACAGCCATGTGCCGGCGACGATAGGCGACCGAGAGGAGATGGCACCGTGTGGTTCCGTATCTACTAGTCTGCTGCCTCTGAAGAGGTAATCCGCTAACACTTCGGGCTCCGTGGTCGATATTCTACTAGCGAAGCATCGGCTGCTGGAGGAATATATGGAGCGCGGAGCCCGTCGTCTAGCGGGTTTCATCAAAGCTATGTGCACGACCGGGAGACGGGAAGGTCTGCTTGGTGTGTATGAAGGGCTGCTGGTGATTTGCGCAGTGGGCCTCCTGACCTTCGTTGTCGCAGGTCACCTTGCTGGCTCTGCTGTGATTGAGCCGACGCTGTCCCAATGGCCTGCGCTCGTACTTCTTGTTGGCGTGGGCCTACTTGCTGACACATACCGGATCACTCTGCCATCGGGTGCCGATGTTTCGGCCGGGTTTCTTGCGTTCTTCCTGGCCGCTGCCATCCTTGGTCCGTTTGGCGCAATGGTGGTAGCGATGGTTAGCCAAGTATGGACGCTTAGAGCCGTGGGGTGGAGGCAAGCTCTCTGCATGACCTCGTCGGCAGGCGTGGTGTCTGGCACAATTGGCCTCTTCTACTGGGCGATGGTTACGAACTACGCGGATTCTGCTGTCATGGCTGCGGTGTACGGTCTCGCCGCTGGCCTGATATTCCACTTGGTCAACTACGTGGTCTTCGTACCGTTGGCCTGGCTACGCCGTGGCGTGCGGCCCAAAGAGCTGTGGCTCATGGGCTTCCAGCCTTTCTTCATCTTCCACTTCTTCTTCCTAGTCATGGCCCTGGGCCTGGTCTCCATCTATCGGGCCTATGTGCCGGTCGCCGGGACTGGCCCTACGCTCTACTCCACCCTGTTGGTGGTTCTGTGTCTGATGCCGGTGGTGGGGCTCATCTATGCCTTTCGGGCCTACGCCAAGCAGCGCGACCTGGCTCTGCACAACTCCCGGCTGGCGGTGCGTAACGAGCGGTTGGCTCTGGAGGCCGTCGCCAGCCATGTGATCGCCCTGGACCTCAAAGACGACTACACCGCCCAGCACTCGGCTGCTGTAGCGCAGTGGGCTACCGATATCGCCAAGGCCATGAGGCTGCCCGACCAGCAGGTGCATCTTATCCATCTGTCTGGGTTGCTCCACGACGTGGGCAAGATAGGTATGCCCGACGAGCTGCTCAAGTCGCCGCGGCATCCTGACGCCGAGGATTGGGCCCTCATCGAGAGTCACTGCTTCCATGGGCACAAGATCCTCTCCAGGGTGGAGCAGTTCCAGCAACTGGCCGACGTGGTGTTGCATCATCACGAGAGGTACGACGGGAATGGTTACCCTCACGGGCTATCCGGGCGTGATATCCCCCTGGAGAGCCGCATCATCGCCGTGGCCGATGCTTACTCGGCCATGATCAGTCAGCGTCCTTACGGGCCGCCACTGGCCACCATAGTGGCCGAGGCAGAGTTGGAGTTCCGTAGGGGTAGCCAGTTCGACCCCGAGGTGGTGGACTACTTCTTGCAGCTGCTCAAGGACAAGGGCGAGGCCTACCGGTTGGGCATGAAGGCCGACTTCCGGGTAGAGGTGCAAGACGTCAAGTTCTTGCGCGATCTGCCGGTGGAGCCCGAGGGTATCGAAGAACCGCCTAGGCCGGTGGTGCGGGTGGCCGCGGGCAAGAAGGCCGAGGTCAAGGCCGAGGTCAAGGCCGAGGCCGAAGGACGTCCGCTCAAGGGCGAGCCGGCGTGGGAAGCCAGGCAGAAGGCCCGGCAAAGGGCAGGCAGGCATAACTAGACCCGGGGGGGTCATGCAGAGAAGAGTGCTGGGGCGACTTCTGGGTGCGCAGGCTCTCTCCAGCGTGGGGACGTCCATCTCCACGGTGGCGCTGGCGTTCATGGTGTGGCAGCTCACCGGTTCTGCCCTGCAGATGGGTGCGGTGATGGCGGTCTCTACCCTCCCCTTGGTGGTCACCAGCTTGGCGGGCGGCGCGGTGCTCGACCGCTTCAGCTCCAAGCGGGTGATGGTGGTGGCCGACCTGGCGCGGGCGGCGCTGATATTCACCATGCCGTTCTTGGCCGAGGTCAGGGTGGGCTTGGTCTACCTGGTGGCGTGTCTGGTGGGCATCTTCTCGGCTGTTTTCAATCCTGGTCAGGTCAAGTTGACTGCCGAATTGGTGTCTCGAGAAGAGTTGGTCAAGGCCAATTCGTACCTGAGTGTGTCGCGCGACGGGGCGGAGTTGCTGGGCTACCTGGCCGGCGGCGCGCTGGTGGCGGTGCTGGGCTACAAGCTGGCGTTCGCCATCGACTCGGCGAGCTATCTGTTCTCGGCCGTGCTGCTGTTGGGGTTGCCTCGCCCGGCGCCGGTCACCGAGCCGGTCGCCCGCGTTCGCGACCTGCTGGCCGGGACGCCCAGGGTGATCGGACGGCTGTGGCACGACGCTGGTCTGCGTACCAACCTGCTCTTGGCGGTCTTTCCTACCATGTTCGTGATGATGAGCGTGCCGCTCTCTTGGGCTCTGGTGCTGGATGATTTCGACGCGGGTCAGTTCGCGCTGGGGGTGCTGGAGGCCTGCGTGGCCGGTGGCCTGATAGTGGGTGGCTTGATAATCAGCCGTATGGCGCTCAGGCAAGACAAGAACCAGTACGTGTTGTTCTCGTTAGTGACGGTGGCCGCCTGTTTGGTGGGTATAAGGTTCAGCGACTATCTGTGGCTCTCCATCGCGTTGATGGGCGTCGCCGGCATGGCGAACGTGGGGGTGGCCATCCCGTCTATGACCATGTACCAAGAGGCTCCGGCTCACGGTGACAAAGGGCGGCTGTTGGCCATCAGAGCGGGTCTGGGGCAGGTGGGCACTACCACCGGGTTCTTGCTGGGCGGTCTGTTGGGCGAGGTGATAGGCATACGCACGGGCTTCCTGGTCGCCGGCCTGGCCATCATGGTCACCGGCCTTGCCATCTACGTGCCCTACAGCATCGGGGTCAGGCGTCGCGCCGCCTTGGCGGATGAGCAGGCGGACCGACTGGTACCATGAAGGCATCGTGAAGAGACAAGAGTCACGCCACTCTGCGGCCCAGGACCCCGCATCTGACCCCACGCTGCGACTGGGCGGCGTAGCGCTGTCCAACGGACTGGTGGTGGTTAGCGCAGCCCATTGGGCGGCGGCCATCCGGGAGTCCGACGGCACCATCAGCGTCGCCTCGGGCAAGAAGCCTGTACTGCCGGGCACCGGCGAGCGTGGCGGCAGGCGCGGCGGCGAGGGCGTGCCCTTGCTCCGTGGATTGGGCCGGCTGGCCGAGAGCATGATGGTGCTGGGTGTGGTCAAGAAGCGGCTGCCCGGTGCGCGGCTACCGTTCGAGAGCGGCCGGGTGGCGGGGGCGATGGCGGCCTCGATGGCTGGGGCCACGGCGGTGCGCACCTTGGCTCCTCGTTCTGCCCTTGCTCAGGAGGCCGGTAGCGCGTTGGCGGCTTTCGTGCCCGCGGTGCTGTCGATCAAGAACTCACCCGTTTCCGGGTATCACGGCGCGGAACACAAGGTCATCGGCGCCCGCGAAGAGGCGCTGCGCGCGGCGGCCAAGCGGGGAGCGCGGGGCGGGGCGCCCGCGCCCGGCGCGCCCGGTCCGGCGGGCGACGCCGCGGGTCTGACCGGCGACGCGGCCGCGGCTCCCAAAGAACACGACCGCTGCGGCTCGAACCTGGTGGGGCCGTTCCTGTTCGCGAGCGTGTTCACCAACCTGCTGGCCCGGGACAAGTATGGACGCAAGACGCCGCTACGTTCCGCGGCGGCCGGCGCCGCCAGCCTGGGTCTTGCGCTGGAGGGACTGCGCTGGGCCGATAGGCACTCCGACTCGCTGGCGGCGCGGCTGATGATGCTACCCGGCCGGGCTTTGCAGAAGGGTCTCACCACCACGGAGCCTACCCCCGAGCAGTTGGAGGTGGGGCAGAGGGCACTGGCGGAGCTGCTGAAGCTGGAGGGTGCTGCGCGCTGAAGGTGAGGGTGGCGGCGCTACGGGGTACAAGAGTCGGGTGTTGACTTCTACCAGGGAGACGAGATCGATGATAGTGCTGAGGCTGAAGGACACCGGCTCAGAGGTCGGCAGGGTAAGCGAAGAGGAGTTCCAGTTCCTCGTCGACCAACTCGAGGAAGAGAGCGAAGAGGACACCGACTACTACATCACCTTGGCCACGGTCGAGATGCTCGCGCGCGAAGGCGGCAGCATGCATCTCACGCGAGCTGCTGAAGAAGGCCGTGGGTGACTCGGAGGGTGTCGAGATCTCTTGGGGCAGGGAGTAGGCGCTCGGTCTGAAGCTCACCAGCACGGCGTCAAAGACGGCCTGGCTGGTAGGCAGGCTGCTCTCCGGGCAGCGGAACTCGAACACGTAAGATCCGTCTCCTGACGTGACTACCACCGCGTGGGTGATCTGTGGGTCGGTCGTGGCTCGATCGCGGTAGGCCCACGAGCAGGCCTGCATGCTATTGATGAGTAGGTCGGTGGCAGGCTCGTAAAGCCCCAGCGTCGTATCGAGCGACGAGATGCTAGAGGTGAAGTCGGCGATCATGCCGTCCACCACCGAGCGGGCTGAGGGAGGCACCTCTCCCGGCCACCTGCGCCCCATGAACAACACCGACTCGGTAGGGACGCCCTCTGCGTCTTGGCCGGCGGGGTCGCCCACCAGGAAGGCGGTGGGATCGTTGACCGTGTCACCCAATACCACCTGGGGAGCATACTCGGTCCAATCGCCAGGGTAAGAGAACGAGCAGCCCAGGCTGTCTGATTCGTAAGACAAAGACAGCGGTGGGGCAGGGATAGTGGTCGTGGTCGCCATGACTCTGGCCGCGCCGCCGTCTACGGCCGCGGTGTTATCCGGGTCGTGGGGCCAGAAGAAGAAGGCGGCCGCGCCCGCGGCGGCGCAGATCACCACCGCTAAGGCTATCCACAGACCTGCACGCACCCCGCGCCCGGCGGGCGGGCGTCGTGCGGCACCGCGGTCGGCACTGCGGTACGCGCGGCGCTCGGGGCGGCGCTCGGCACTCCGTGGCCGTCGCTCAGCGCTTAGTGGCCGGTCAGGTTCCGGGCCTCGCCCCGCGGGCGGCTGGCCCAGCTTCGCCCTCTCCGACCAATGCAGAGGCTCCCGGCCCACAGGCCGTCACCCCACGTCCGGGGGTGCCGCGCGCCCGCGCCTGGGCTCGCGTTCGGGTCCGCGCCTGCGGCTGCGCCCGAGCATCCACGCATAGTGTGCCGTCGCGGGCACCACGGCCAAGAAGCCATACCAGCCTACGAACGAGGCGGCGGCTATCAACGCGATGAGCCATGCCAGGACCAGGGGCAGTCTCCAGTTCAACAGGCGGTCCGGAGTCCACCCTGCCTGGCGGGCCGAGGTCCAGAAAGCCAGCGTGGCCGCGCCGAAGAGGACGGGCAGGCGCAGCAGTATGGCCAAGAAGACGATGCCCTGGAGTACGGCCTCAGAAAGGGTCTGGTCCTCGGCGGGTCGCAGCGAGCCCCAGTCGACGAAGACAAAGTCGGTCAGGCGAGACAGAAGTAGCAGCAGGGCCGCCACAGCCAACAGGTACTCGCGCCCCGCGAAGCCGAGATGCCGGGGTCGGCCCGCGCGCCCCTCGGGGGCTTCGCGCTCCTCAGGGCCCTCGCGGTCGTCGCGCCCCTCGCGGTCGTCGGCGGCTTCGCGCCCCGCGCGGCCGTGCCAGAAGAAGGCGGCCGCCATGGTCCAGCCCGGCGATGACGCCGAAGAGCACCCTGCCGAAGGACACAGGGTCCTGCCAGAACGAGCCCAGCGCCGGCGGCGCGGTCGCATCGGCCACCACGGACGGCAAGAACAGTACGAAGTAGACAGCCAGGCATCCCCCAGACCAAGTGAGTACACGCCGACGCTTCTCGCCTGTGCTGTAGAAGGCCATGGCTGCCAGGCCGACGGCCAGGGTGATCATGATGCCCGAGGCTATGGAGAGGGCCAGGTAGCTACCTGTCAGGGTGACGTCTATCGCCGACTCGTCATCGACTCTGTCGGCCGTGGTCGCCACGAGCACCGCCAGCACCACCTTGGAGAGGAGCACCCAGAGGGCTATGGCGGCGCCTGCCAGGGCGAGTTGTCTCTGCCTGCGTTCCGAGGGCCGTAGCAGGGCGACCGCCGCGTACAACAGGCCAAAGAAGAGAGCCAGTGCAGGGGCGGTGAGGCTGGCCAGGGACAGCAGCGCGCCGATGCCCGCGCCCCAGCCTAGGATCTTGTCTCTGGTCCGACGGGGGGTGTCGGGAGAGAGGGCGCTTTGTGCTCTGCCGGCGGGTGTGGTGCGGTTCGAGTTCGCCGCGGCCGCCTGCTGGCGGCGCCGCTGCGCCGGGGATACGGGGCGGGGCGCGACGGCCCCCTTGGGGCGCCTCGCGCTCGGTCTATTGGGGCCCTTGTTGGTCATCACGGTCAATCATATATCACCCGCCCGCGCCCAGGCATGCGAGGGGGCGGCGAGTCAGGTTCTAGTCTTGGCCTCGGCTGGGCGTGTCGCCGGTCTCTCTGGTGTCTTGGCTTGTGCCCCCGCCGTTCACCTGGACGGTGACCTTGGTCCCGCGGCCGCTGGTGGAATCGATGCGGAGGGTCGCGCCTATCGACTGCGCCCTCTCGTACATACCCAGGATGCCCAGCTTGCCGGTGAGGCCGTAGCGGTGGACGTCGTGGGCCAACTCGAACCCGCGTCCGTCGTCCTTGATGACTATGGACGACGCCCGCCTGGTCGAAGTCCATGTCCACGCTCACATGATGGGCGTCCGAGTGCTTCTTGATGTTGTTGAGGACCTCCTGGACGATCCTGAACACGGCGACGTTCTCGTCCTGCGTCAGCTCGTGGGGCTCTCCGGAGATGCTGAGCTCGATGTCGGCGCCGGTCTCTTCGCTCAAGTTGTCCACCAGCCACTTGATAGAGGAGACGAGCCCCAGGTTGTCCAGCACGCTGGGCCTGAGGTCTTGACAGATGCAGCGGATCTCGGCCACCATGCCCAGGCTGTTCTGCTTGATGGCCTCCAGAGCCGCCCTGACCGTGGCCTCGTCTCGCTTCTTGCCCTCGAGCATGTTGTGGGCGGTGCTGGCATTCACCAGGAGGGTCTGGGCGACGCTGTCGTGCAGGTCCTGCGATATACGCAGGCGCTCGTTCTCTTGTATGGCGAACGACTGGCGCATGACCTCGGCCCGTTCGCGCTTCTTGGCGGCCCGCGCCCTCCTCTCGTTGTGAGCTGGAGATGAGCAACATCTCGATGGCGATCACCAGCGCGGGGGGGATGGCCAGCAGACTGAAGCTCTCGAACAGAGTCCGGGCGCCGTACGAGAAGCTGGAGACGTAGGGGGCGATGGCGATGATCAGGGCGGTCACCACCATGGACGATCGCTTCCAGCCCAGCGTGATGGCCGCGTACATGATAGGCGCCAGCATCAGGACTCCCAGGACGTGATTCTTGAACTCGAAGTAGAAGACGTCCCAGAACCACTCCAGGTAGTGGCCGGCGGTGGCGGGCACAGACTGCTTGTAGGCGTAGTAGAGAAAGAGGATGCCCGCGGCGGCTATCGCGACTACCGAGTAGTGCACCACCCTGGGCCGACGGAGTGACGAGAAGAAGCGCGCTCCCCGCGACTCTGCTTCGACAAGCGGACTATTCATGCCGCGAGAGTAGGCCTATCTGCTGGGCCTGCATCACTGCTCCGGTCCGGGAGGTCGCTCCCAGTTTGGTGAAGATGCCCATCATGTACTTCTTGACGGTGTTCTGGCTGAGGTTGAGCTCGACTGGCAATGACCTTGTTGCTGGCACCTTGGGCCACCAACTCCAGGATCTCTGTCTCGCGCTCGGTGAGCGTGGTCGAGTTGTCCACGTTGGTCTGCCTGGTGGGGTAACGCAGGGCGTAGGTGAGCAGCTTGCTCAGGATCTCCTCGGAGAGTATCGACTCGCCGCCGATGGCCGCGCGGATGGCGGCGGGTATGTCTTTGCTGATAATGCCCTTGGTCAGGTAGCCGCTGGCCCCCGCCTCCAGGATGCGCAAGATGTACTCGTTGCTGTCGTGCACGGTCAGAACCAATATGGTGACATCGGGCATCTGTTCTTTGATGCGGCCCGTGGCCTCGACACCCGAGAGCTTGGGCATCTGGATGTCCATGACCACGGCGTCCGGCCGTAGCTCGATAGCCCGGGCTACGGCCTGCTCGCCGTCAGAGGCTTCGCCCACGACCTCCATGTCCGGCTCCTCGTCTATCACGGCGCGAAGCGCCTGACGTATGAGGTCGTGGTCGTCGGCGATGAGTACTCTGGTCAGCTTCTTGCCGGATTCTAGCGTTGTGCCGTCCATGCAGACGAGTATAGGCGCCAAGAGACGCGGGTGCTGAACGAAAGTGCATACCCGAACGTAACCTCGGCTTTTCGGAGTCGCGTGATACATATTTACAGAGCCTGCGGACGCGAGGTCTGTAACTGCGCGCCGAAGATCGGTAGTACCGGCTTCAATGGAGGAGGGGTCATGAGATCGAGACGGTGGTTGGTCATAATCGGGTGCCTCGCGATGGCATTTGCCCTCGCGGCTTTCGCTGCAGGTTGTGGCGGAGAAGCCGACTCAGGCGGTGGCGACGGTGGCGGCGACGACCGTACCGGCGAGGCCAGCGCCAGGAGCATCCTGGAGTGCCCGCAGGGGCCGCAGAGCGACGAAACGCCCCAATATGGCGGCGACTTGGTGCTGATCCACTACGCCGCCCCCACCAATCTGGGCGCGTTCTGGATGCAGACCGGCTTCACCGACGTGCAGATGAGCAGGTACGCGGTCGAGAACTTGGTGGGTCTGAACGCTGAGGGCCAACCTGTCCCTCAACTGGCCACCAGTTGGGACCTCGACGAAGCGGGTATGACAGTCACCTTCTACCTGCGCGAGGGTGTCAAGTTCCACGATGGCACCGACTTCAACGCCGAGGCCGTCAAGTGGAACTTCGACCAGTGGCAGACCAGCGAGAAGAAAGACCTGGCCGCTGTCACCTCTGTCGACGTGATCGATTCCTATTCGGTCAAGGTCAGCTTCTCGGAGTGGGATCCCTTGTGGGTGCAGGGCCTGAACTCCGGCGGCGCGGGCAAGATGGTCTCGCCGACCGCCGTCCAGGCCGCGGAGAAAGAGATAGATTTCAAGCGGAAGCCGGTAGGCACCGGACCGTTCAAGGTGGTGGAGAACAACCCCACCAAGGTCGTCAGGTTCGAGCGCTTCGACGATTACTGGCAGGAGGGCCTGCCCTATCTGGATAGCGTCGAGATCAGGATGGTCAATGACACCATGGCCGGTCTTATGGCGTTCAAGGGAGGAGAGGCGGATGCTCTCTACTTCAACGGCGGCACCACTGCCGAAGAGCTGATAGCGGCAGGGGACAAGATCAACAGCCGTATCTTCTCCATGTGGAGCATCGGCGGGGACAGCCTCAGCGAGGACTGCCCCTGGTCTGACCAGAAGGTCCGCGAGGCTGTGGCCTACGCTCTTGATGTGGACGCGATCGTGAAGGGCGTCTATGGCGACTTCATGTATCCCACAACTCAGCTGGCCATCGAAGGCAAGCAGGCCTACAACCCCGACATAGTGGGCCACCCCTACAATGTAGAGAAGGCCAAGGAACTGCTGGCCGAGTCCGAGTTCAACATCAGCAAGGACAATCCGTGGAATGTGAAGTTCACGTATATCGTCCAGGCCGGCGATGAGAGCAAGGTCATGACGGTGCTCCAGGAGTACCTCGCCGAAGTCGGCATCAACCTGCAACTGAATGGCGCCAGCTTCCCTGCCCAGAAGGACCTGGCCGAGAAGGGCTTCGCGGGTCAACTGATCCTGACGGACCTCTCTTACAACGGTGTGGAGATGCAGTACTCGACGTCCCTGACGGCCAACTTCAGCGAGGACGCCGTCGCGTTCGGTAACCACATGTTCATACCCGAGGAGTTCACTACCCTCTACCGGCAGATGAAGCAGGAGACCGATCTTGCCAAGCGCGAAGTCATGTATCAGGAGTTGAACAAGATCGCGATCGACGACTACTGCCTAGTGGTGCCTTTCATGGGCAACGAGGGCTTCGTCGCGGTCGCGCCCTACGTGCATGACTACGACTTTGGCAACGGTACCGTGGGCGAGTTCCTGCCCGAGCGGGCCTGGATGAGCAAGTAGCTGATACTGTCGGCTCATATCATGCCTTGTCAAGTGCGAGATCCCCTGGAGTCGCCTAGATGACATCATTTATCATCCGCCGGTTGTTCCAGGGGGTCATCGTGCTCTTCGTGGTCACCATCCTGGTGTTCCTGATGATGCACGTACTACCCGGCGACCCCCTGCGTACCATCCTGGGCCCGGACTACGTGAACTACAGTCGCGAGGAGCTTGAGGTCATCAGACACGATCGCGGCCTGGACAAGCCTGTTATCGCCCAGTACTTCGATTGGATCGGAGGCGTCTTCAAAGGCGATCTGGGCGAGACCATAACCGAGAACGAGTCTGTGGCGACGCAGATAGGACAGCGGCTGCCGGTCACGCTGACCCTGGGCGTACTGGCTCTGATCGTCAGCTCCACCTTTGGACTACTGTTCGGCGTGATCGCAGCGATACGAAGGAGCAGGTGGCCGGACACCCTCGTCAGCGTCGGGGCCAACCTGGGCATCACCGTGCCCAACTTCTGGCTGGCCATTGTCCTCCTGTGGATATTCGGCTTCCAACTACACTGGATAAGCATCCTCTACGGATACGATTTCGGCCAACCTATCCAGCAGATCATCTTGCCGGTGTTCTGCATGTCGGTGTTCGGCGTCGCCGCGCAGACGCGGCAGACTCGCTCGAGCATGCTGGAAGTCGCGCAGCAAGACTACGTGCGCACCGCCTGGTCGAAGGGGCTGACCGAGCGGGTGGTGGTCAGGCGGCATATGATCAAGAACGGCTTCATCCCCGTGGTGACCACCATGGGCATGCAGGTGAGCTTCATGTTCGGCGGCGCGATATTCATCGAGAAGGTCTTCAATGTCCAGGGCGTTGGCGGGATGCTGGCCGCTGGCATCATGAACAGCGACTACCCGGCTGTGCAGGGTGCGGTCTTGGTGATGGCCGTGGTGGTCGTTCTGACCAACCTCATCGTGGACATCAGCTACGCCTGGCTAGATCCGCGGATCCGCGACAGTTATCGGTAGGGAGATATGCACCTGAACACAGATACCTGCACCGTCCCCCTTGAGGAGGCTCCGCCTCGCCAGCCGGAGTGGAAGCGGATCCTGCGAGTGTTCATGCGGCGCAAGCTGGCCGTAGTGGGTCTGGCGCTGGTGGTGTTGATGATCCTGGTGGCCATCTTCGCTCCGCTTCTGGCGCCTTACGACCCCTACAAGACCGACCTCGAGAACAAGCTGGCCCACCCCAGCGGGGCACATCTGCTGGGCACAGACGGAGTGGGCCGAGACACGCTCAGCCGCTGCATCTACGGAGCTCGAACCTCGTTGCTGGTGGGTTTGTGCGCGGTCGGTCTGGGGGCCATCATCGGACAGCTGCTTGGGCTGATCGCAGGGTTCTTCGGTGGATGGACCTACACCATAATCATGCGTTTGATCGATTCCATGATGGCCATACCCATGATCGCGTTGGCTCTGGTCATATCAGCCGTACTGGGCGGAGGCATCAAGAACGTGATCATCGCGCTGGCTATCGGGGGCATACCCGGGCAGTGCCGCATGATGTGCGCCCAGACACTAAGCGTGAAGCAGAACGACTACGTCCTGGCGGGCCGCACAATAGGCGTGAGCAACTGGCGCATCATGCTCCGCCACATCTATCCGAATGCCTTCCCCCCGTGCTTGGTGCTTATGACCATAGGCATGGGCGCGACTATCCTTGCCGAAGCCGGACTCAGCTTCTTGGGAGCAGGCATCAATCCGCCCACAGCTGCTTGGGGGTTCATGATCCAGGAGGGATATATTGCCTTGTTGACCAATCCTGAGCTCTCCATCGCGCCAGGCTTCTTTATCATGGTCCTGGTCTTCGGCTTCAACATGATGGGCGACGGCCTGCGTGACGCCCTGGACCCCAGACTCAGGGGGACCATCTAGATGGCACCCCTTCTAGAAGTCCGTAACCTGCGCACCGAGTTCCGCACCGACGACGGCATCGTGAAAGCCGTCGACGACGTCAGTCTCACCATCAACGAGCGGGAGATTGTAGGCGTCGTCGGGGAATCCGGCTGCGGCAAGTCGGTGACCCAGCTCTCGGTCATGCGTCTCATCCGCCCTCCCGGCAAGGTAGTCTCGGGCGAGATCCTCTTCGAAGGCAAGGACCTGGCGAAGCTGGAAGCCAATGGTTCTGAGATGCGCTCAGTCCGCGGCGCCAAGATCGCCATGATCTTCCAGGAACCCATGACGAGCTTGAACCCGGTGCTCACTATCGGCCGCCAACTCACCGAGATGCCCGAGCTGCACCTCAAGATGAACAAGCGCGAGGCCAAGGCTCGGGCCGCGGAACTCTTAGAGAAGGTGGGCATCCCCAACGCCGCCACCCGTCTAGGTGATTACCCTCATCAGTTCAGTGGCGGCATGAGACAGAGAGCCATGATCGCCATGGCCCTATCGTGTAACCCTAGGCTCATTATCGCCGATGAGCCTACGACCGCCCTGGACGTGACCACCCAAGCCCAGCTGCTCGAGCTCATGAAAGACCTCGTGCAAGAGTTCGACTCCTCACTTGTCATCGTCACCCACAACCTAGGTGTGGTCGCCCGTTATGCTCAGACCCTATACATCATGTATGCCGGCAGGATAGTCGAGAGTGGCACCTGCAAAGAGGTGTTCGCAAGACCCCGGCACCCCTATACCCGAGGCCTGCTTAGATGCGTACCGCGCATCGATGAGGCCCAAGGCCGGGAGTTGGAAGCCATCCCCGGACTCCCCCCCAACCTGACGAGACTCCCGGGCCAATGCGCGTTTTTACCCCGTTGCTGTGATGCGGTAGAAAGGTGCAAGACCGACCTCTGGCCGGAGCTGGGAGAAGTAGGCCCCGGTCACATGACCCGTTGCTATGTGAATCCTGAGAAGGCGGTGAAGCCGTGAAGCCGGACAAGCGCCGCCGTGACGCCGCCGCCACCCATGGTTTTCGTCCCAGCAACCGGGCCCGGCGCGCACACGACCGCGATGTGGAGAAACACGGACGTCACTCCCGCAGAGAGTCCGATCTGGTCTTGGAGGTGAACGACCTCAAGGTCTACTTCCCGGTCTTGCGCGGTCTGCTCCTTCGAAAAGTGGCTGACGTGAAAGCCGTGGACGGGGTCAGCCTCACCCTCACGCGGGGTGAGGTCCTGGGTCTGGTGGGGGAATCCGGCTGCGGCAAGACCACCGTGGGCCGGGCCATCATCCGCCTCTATAAGCCCACCGCCGGTGAGATCTTCTTCGAGGGCCGGGAGATAACCACTCTCAAAGAGAAACGCATCAAGCCCCTGCGCAAGAAGATGGCCTATATGTTCCAGGACCCCTACGGGAGCCTCAACCCTCGCCAGAGCGCGGGCTCCATCATCGGGGAGCCCATACGCGTGCATAAGCTTATCCCGGAGAAGGCCGCTCGTAGAGCCAGGGTGGATGATCTTATGCAGATAGTGGGCTTAGACCCCCGCATGGCCGGCAGATTCCCCCATGAGTTCTCCGGCGGGCAACGCCAAAGGATAGGTATCGCTCGGGCGCTGGCCTGCAACCCCTCGCTCCTTATTGCCGATGAGCCCATAAGCGCTCTAGATGTGAGTATCCAGGCCCAGGTCATCAACCTGCTCAAAGACCTGCAGAAGGAGTTCAAAGACCTCTCTTACATCTTCATCGCCCACGACCTGGCGGTGGTCAAACACGTTAGCGACCGTATAGCGGTCATGTATCTAGGCCATATCGTAGAGACCGCCCCGGCGACTGAAGTGGTGGACGACCCGCTGCACCCTTATACCAAGGCTCTACTCTCGGCTGTTCCGGTGCCGGACCCCGAGGTGGAAGAGAAACGCGAGCACATCGTCTTACAAGGCGAGGTCCCCAGCCCCTTGAACCCACCGCCGGGCTGTCCGTTTCATCCGAGATGCTCTCTAGCTATCCCCAAGTGCAGCGAGCGCATGCCTGCCACCCGGGAGATCAAGCCGGGGCACTTTGTGGCCTGCATACGGGCGGGGGAGATGGTCAAGGCCGATGTGGAGAAGGAGACGGCTGGTGTCTCAAGTGGGGGTTGAGACTGCACAAGAGTGGCCTTATCCGGTCGCGTATGGCAGAGAGACTGAGGTAGAGGCCGACATTCTCATCCTGGGGGGCGGGGTCGCTGGATGTCACGCAGCCATCACCGCCGCCAAGCGCGGCGCCAAGGTGGTGGTAGTAGAAAAGGGCGCCACCATACGGAGCGGGGGCGGCGGCGCCGGCGTAGATCACTGGCACGGAGCGTGCACCAACCCTTGCTGCACGGTGACTCCCGACGAGATGATCGAACTCGCTGTCTACGGTGACTATCTGCTCAATTGGGAGTTCGGCAACGGCATAAGCAGCTACATCCTTTTTAACGAGAGTTACGACGCTCTCATGGACGTGGAGAGCTGGGGCATCAAGGTGCGCGATGTGGACGACGAGTTCGTAGGCGCCGAGTTCCGGGACCAAGAGACCAAGCTGATGTTTGCCTACGACTACGACACCTGCCACTGCATCCGCGTAAACGGCGGCACCGATATCAAGGTCGCCATGTACAAGGAGATGAAGCGGCAGGGCGTCAAGATCTACGACCGGACTATGGCCACCAGTCTGCTGACCGAGGGGGGCAAGGTCGGGGGTCGGGTGGTCGGAGCGACGGGCGTCAACAGCCGTACGGGGGAGTTCTTGGTGTTCAAGGCCAAGGCGACTATCCTCTCGACGGCTACGCCCACCGGGATGTGGACCTACTCCATGGAGCTGAGCGGCTCCGCGCACGGGGACATCAACAACTCCGGTGAGGGCACGGCCATGGCCTGGCTGGCCGGAGCGGAGCTGACCCTGATGGAGAAGGTCTCGCCGATGCCGCACTCCGGTGGTTTTGCGTATCCCCACTACGGCACAGGCAATGCACACAACACCTGGTATGCGTGCACCATGGTCGACGCCAATGGCAAAGAGATCCCTTGGGTGGACAAGGACGGCAAGGTGCTGGAGACGGTGTCCGAGCGGTATCACCACGCGGCTGGTCAGAAGGCTATGTTCAACGGACCCAATCTGCCGCCCGGCATCAAGACTCCCGGCCTTACCCCCGATCTGCCTGAGCGCATCAGAAAGGGCGAGTTCGTCTTGCCACTCTACGCCGACCTGCCCAGCATGCCGGAGCACGAAAGGCGGGCGATCTGGGGTCTGATGATCCCGCACGAGGGCAAGTGCAAGATCATCTACGATACCTACCAGGCTGCGGGGTTCGACCCCGACAAGGACATGCTGCAGACCAACGTGATGCCACCCGACAAGTACGTCTTCTACCCTTACTGGAACACCATGGGACCGCGGCAGTGGCGCGAAGGGCCCGGCGGCGGCGGTCTGCTGTTCGACTGGGACCTGCGCACCAACCTCGAAGGCCTGTACGTGGCGGGTACGTCGGGATACGCGGGAGGCAATCACGCCGGCTCTGCCGCGACCGGCCGGTACGCCGCGCGCAAAGCCGCGGCCTACTTGGCCTCGATCGAAGGATGTGCCGCGGGTGGATCGGGCCCAGGTGGAGTGTGAGAAAGAGCGGGCATACGCGCCGGTCAGGCGGACCGACGGGATAGGGTGGAAGGAGCTCCGAGCCGGTCTCACCCGTGTCATGCAGGACTACCTGGGCGAGTGCACCAACCGCGAGACTTTGGAGATGGGCCTCTCGTGGCTGGCAAGCATCAGGGAGAGCGAAGCGTCGAGAGTGTATGCCCGCAACCCGCACGAATTGATGCGTACCCTGGAGTGCCTAGCGCGCATAACGACGGGTGAGATCATGATGCAGGCCACCCTGAACCGCAGGGCGAGTAGCCGGGCGCTGGGGGTGAACCGTTTGGACTACCCCGAGGACTCTCCCGAGTGGAAGAAGCTGATCACCATGCGACTGGCTCCGGGCGCGCCTACCGACTACGCCACCCGTGGTGACGCGGGCGGGGCCGGGACCGGCGGCCGCGCCGGCGCCGACATCCAGGTGGGGGAGCTACCCGTGGACTACTACCTGCGACCCCCGTACGCACCCACGTTCGCCGAGAACTACCAGGAGCACTGCGGTCTATGAGCGGCAGCGGACAGGCATACAGCGCGGCCTACATGGTGCCCAACCCGCTGACGCCGAATCAGGCCATCGTCATCGACGAAGGACTCTGCAAAGGGTGCAACAAGTGCGTCGAGGTGTGCCGCTCGGACGTGATGCTCAAGAGCCGGGACAAGGGTGGGGCGCCCGTGGTGCTATATCCCGATGAGTGTTGGTTCTGCGGGTGCTGCGTGGCGCACTGTCCCGTCGAGGGGGCGATACGGGTGGAGTTCCCACTGCACCAACGTATCGGCTGGAAACGCAAAGAGACCGGCGAGTATTTCCGTATCGGTATGAAAGACCCGCCGCCGCCGAACACCCGCCCGCCGGTGGGTGGTCAGGCCCTGGGGAAGGAGCGAGCATGAGCGTAGGCAAGACGGAACGCCGCATTATCACCGATGTGTTGGTGATCGGCGGAGGCATGGCCGGTATGTTCGCGGCCATCAAGGCCCGCGAGCAGGGCCTGGACGTCACCCTGGCCGACAAGGGGTACGTGGGAAAGTCCGGATCCACCGCCTATGCTGAAGGCGACATCCTCTTCTTTAGAAAGAGCAAGGACAAGCTGCAAGAGTGGGTCGACATCATCAGCAAGCGGGTGGAGTACCTCAACAACCGCGATTGGGACGAGATCTGTCTGACCGAGGCCGAAGACCGCTACAACGACCTGGTGTCGTGGGGCGTCGAGTTCTGGGAGAAGGACGGCAAGCTCTACAAATGGGACACCAGCGCCGTAGGGGCGCCGCCCAGTGTCTACCAGGACATCACCATGCGGGCGGGCAAATACGCGCCCACCATCCGCAAGAAGGTGGGCGAGACCGGCGTGCGGGTGCTGGACAACGTGATGATGGTCGAGCTCCTTAAACAGGGCGGAGCCGTGGTGGGGGCGGTCGGCTTCCACGTCCGCGGCGGAGGGATATATGTCGTCCAGGCGGGCGCGGTAGTGATAGCCACGGGCACGTTGAGCTTCAAGCACGACACCTCGCCCACCTACTTCTGGACCGGTGACGGTGAGGCCATGGCCTATCGGGCCGGGGCCGAGATAGCCGGCCGGGAGTTCAACAACGGCTATCTGTTCGGCCGTCGGGAGTTCGGGAAGATGCAGGAGGCCGCTACGGGGGAGGCAGTGTCCGGGGAGGTCTTCCAGAACTCCTACCAGCACCCCTTCGCTTTGGGCGGCGGGTACTCGGGCTGGTACAGCCGGCCCACCCTGAACTCCGAGGGCGGCGCGGTAGTCACCCCCGCCTGGGAGGCCCACATGGGCCGGGCGCCCCTGTACCTGGACTGCGACACCATCCCGCCCAAGAAATGGGAGTGGCTGCGCGAGTACTTCAAGCGCATCGCCCTAGCCTCGGAGATGGGTGACAAGATCGACTTCGACGTGTTCCGTGGCGGCAAGGTCAAGTGGCCCTCGTCCCGGATGCACCTGTCTTCTACCTACGCCGGCGCGGGCATCTGGCCGGAGGACAAGGATTGCCTGTCGGCGGTGCCCGGTCTCTACTCCGCCGGCAACACCTGCGCGACCATGGGGTCGGGCGCGGTGTACGCGGGGATGGGTTTCGGCAACAACCACGCCATGGTCACGGGCAACCGGGCCGGCTTGGCGGCCGCCGAGTTCGCTGCGCGGAGCAAGAAGGCGAAGCTGGACCAGGCCGAAGAGGACCGGGCGAAGGACTCCCTGCGCGCACCCTTGGAGAGGCAGGGTGGGTTCGGACCCGGGTGGGTGACTCAGGTGATCCAGACTATCACCGTGCCCTACTTCTATCTGGGCATCAAGCACGCGGAGCGTCTGCAGGCAGCTATCACTATCGCCGAGTTCATCAACGGCCACCTGGTGCCCAAGCTCATGGCGAACGACGCCCACGAGTGGCGGCTCTGCCAGGAGACCCGCAATATGGCCCTGAACGCCGAGATGAAGCTACGGGCCTCGCTGTTCCGCACCGAGAGCCGGGGCGACCACTTTAGAGAGGACTATCCCAAGCGGCAAGACCCCGAGTGGTTGGCCTGGGTCAAGATCAAGGACGAGCAAGGGGAGATGAAGCTCTACAAACAGCCGGTGCCCCAGGAGTGGTGGCCCGACCTGGACAAGCCCTACGCAGAGAGATACACGGGAGTGCTGCCCTCGGAAGTGGAGGGCGCCGCGGCGCCTCCGTCGCACGGCAAGAGGAGGGCGGAGTAGTGTCCATCGAACTGGTAGATCACGAACTCTGCAACGGCTGCGGGCTGTGCGTCATCACCTGCCCGCTGGACGTCATCCGGCTGGATACTGTGGTGGCCGACCGGGAGGAACATCCGC
Source organism: uncultured Actinomycetes bacterium (assembly GCA_963814365.1). Classification (GTDB taxonomy): domain Bacteria; phylum Actinomycetota; class Thermoleophilia; order RBG-16-64-13; family RBG-16-64-13; genus RBG-16-64-13. Next base: position 436,061 of record CAWFCL010000004.1, read on the forward strand.
CGTGTCGTCAGGCCTGCCCCGCTGGAGTGGACATCCGTGGCTACATGAACCTGCTCAAGGATGGGCTGGTGGATGAGGCCATCGACACGCTGAGAGAATCGTTGCCGCTGCCGGCCGTGACCGGCCGGGTGTGTCCGCACCCCTGCGAGTCGGAGTGCGCGCGGCGCGAAGTGGACGAGGCTGTCAACATCAACGCGCTTGAGCGTTTTGTGGCCGACCGTTGGTTGAGCGAGAAGCCCCAGCCGGCCAAGAAGATCTACGCCGCCAAGGTGGCCGTCGTCGGCTCGGGGCCGGCGGGCCTCTCCTGCGCCTACTTCCTGGCCCGGGCGGGGTATGCCGTCACGGTCTTCGAGGCGCAACCGTTGTTGGGCGGCATGTTGCGGCTGGGCATACCGGAGTACCGACTGCCACGGGACGTGCTGGACGCTCAGATCGAGTTCATCAGCGACCTGGGCGTGGAGTTCAAGACCGGGGTCGCCGTAGGTAAGGACCTCACCCTGCAGAAGGTGCAGAAGGACTACTCGGCGGTGTTCTTCGCCTCGGGCAATCAACTCAGCCGTCGCCTGGAGATAGACGGCATCGACCTGGACGGGGTCCTTTGGGGATTGGAGTTCCTGGCGGGCGTCAACCTGGGCGCGGGTAACCCGGCCGGCGTCCATGAGGCCGGCGCCGGCTCGTCGTCGGCCGCTCAGCCTGCGCCCGGACTGTCGGGCAAGGTGGTGGTCATCGGTGGAGGCAACGTGGCGATAGACGTCGCACTGACGGCACTCCGCACAGGCGCTGAGAGTGTGGACATCGTCTGTCTGGAGCAGTCGATGGAGATGCCCGCCTTCAAAGAAGGGGTGGAGCAGGCTCTGGAAGAGGGCGTGCGCATCCTGGACGGCTGGGGGCCCAAACAGATCCTGGGGGCCGGAGGCAAGGTGAGCGGTGTGGAGCTCATGTGCTGCACCAGCGTGTACGACAATCGGCGTCAGTTCTGTCCGTCCTACGACGAGGCCAAGACCGAGACGCTCAAGGCCGACACGGTCATACTGGCCATCGGCCAGGCCGTCGACGCCGCGCTGCTGCCGGAAGGGCTGGCCGTGACGCCGGGCGGCACTGCCAGGGTGGATGCCATCACCCTGCAGACCTCGCTTCCGGGCGTGTTCGCCGGGGGTGACCTGGTCTCGGGTCCCGCCTCGGTGGTGCAAGCGATAGCCGCGGGCAAGAAGGCCTCGGTGTCGATAGAGCGCTACCTCAAAGGGGAGGACCTCAAAGAGGGCAGATACATGCCGCCCAAGAGGGTGCCCAAGCCGCCCAAGGAGGGCATGGAGCCGGTGGCGCGGAACTCGGCTCCACGACTGGACGCCGGAGCGCGGGCGGGTTCGTTTGCCGAGATCACCCAGGGATTCGACGAAGACATGGCGGACAGGGAAGCGCAGCGCTGTATGACCTGCGGCAGCCGGGCGATCATCAGCTACGTGGACGACTGCATGTTGTGCCTGCATTGCGAGCACTACTGCCCGCAGAAGGCCATCCATGTCTCGCCAGACAAGAAGGTGATGCCGTTATTGCCTTGGGCCTAGCCCGGCGGGAGCTGAGGAGGGGACTATGCGGGATGCAGCAGTAGTGGGTCCGGGCGACGGTCTGCGCTTTCCCGTGGATGACTACACGTTGCGGACCACGGCGGTGCCGACCTCGGCGGGGGTGAAGCAGGTCGTCTATCGCCTGTACACGCACCTACCCTATGTGGCGCACCCGGCTGACGAGGACTACCAGAGCCTGGACGTGCGCGTGCCTGTGGAGGTCGACGGGTCGCCGGTGGATGCGACCCAAGCGCCCATACTGCTTGCGAACGCCATCGGTGGCTTCATGTCGGTCAACAACAAGCGAGGTGACCTGCGCGGGCCACGCGGCGAGGGCACGGTGGGCAGCCGTCACGTCGAGTTGGCGCTGGCCGCGGGATTCGTGTCCGTGTGGCCGGGCGTGCGCGGGCGCGACAACAAAGCGCCTGACGGCACCTACTACGGCAAGGCTCCGGCCGCCATCGTCGACCTCAAGGCCGCCGTGCGCTACATACGGCACAACCGGGGTCTACTTCCGGGCAACGTGGAGCGCATCGTCTCGACCGGGTGTAGCGCTGGGGGAGGGTTGTCGGCACTGCTGGGCGCCTCGGGAGACAGTCCCTTGTACGACGAGTATCTGCAAGAGCTGGGCGCAGCCGACGAGCGGGACGGCATCTGGGCGGCGGGGTGCTACTCGCCCATCACCGATCTGGATCACGCCGACATGGCCTACGAGTGGATGTATGGGCCCTCGCTGCAGAATCAGTCGAAACAGCAGGTGGACCAGACTCTCTCGGCGGAGCTGAAAGCCCTGTTTGCCCCATACCAGTCGTCCTTGGGGCTTTATGGGCGGGATGGCTTCGGTCTGTTGACGGCGGACAACTACGGCGAGTACCTCACCCAGCAGTATCTGATGCCCTCGGCGAGTCGGTTCTTGGCTGCTCTGTCGCGGGACGACCGCGACGAGTACTTAGCGGGTCGAGATTGGATCACCTGGGATGGCGAGCGCGCCCGCTTCTCGTTCGAGGACTATCAGCGGCACTGCGGACGCTGGAAAGGTGTCCCTTCTTTTGACGACTTGGATCTCAAGCTGGCGGAGCCTTCGCTATTCGGCAACGCGACGACCGAGGCCCGGCACTTCACGGAGTCCAGCCTCCGCAAGGCCACCGGCGACCCGGGCGCTCAGCTCGACCCGGAGGTGCGGAGGCTCGCGGAGCTGATGAACCCCATGCCTTTCGTGCTGGCCGCCAACCCTGGATGTGCGCAGCATTGGTGGCTGCGCCGCGGCACGGGCGAGACCGGCATCTCGGTCACGGCTATAGTGAATCTGGCTACAGGTCTGGAGCAGATAGGTAAGAACGTGGATACTTGGCTCTTCTGGGACGCGGCGCATTGCACAGATGAGGACGCGGAGGGATTCATAGGGTGGATGGGCGAGGTCACTTGAGGCTGGCGAGGCCTGGGCACGGCAGCGGCGCGGCGAAGGCGCACGACCGCCCGCCGAGGCCTGGGCGCATATGGAGCCGCATTGGCTGGTGCGCGGCCCTGGTCCTTCTGGTGGGGATGTGGACGACTGCCTGCGCCGCCGATCCACCTGATGCGGCCGACACTGTCTACACACTCAGACTCAGTCATCACATACCGCCCACCGCGCCCCCGGCCCGGGCGATAGAAGAGTGGGCGCGCAAGGTAGAGCAGGCCACCGACGGCCGAGTGCAGGTAACCATCTACCCCTCGGAGACGCTGGCCTCGGGCAGGGAGGCGCTGCAAGCCACCGAGGACGGGGTGTGCGACGTGGCGATGCTCAACTTCGCCTACGTCGGCCGAAGATGGAGTCTCAATAGCGTTATCAGCTTGGGTGCTGTGGCCGTGCCCAGCGACAGGGGCACCGAGGTCTGGGACCGACTCCAGGAGCGCTTCCCCGAGATGGCGGCAGAGATGGGGAGTGTCAAGATCCTGGGCAAGAGCGTGGCCACCAGCACGTCGCTGCACGTCAAAGGCAAAGAGATTCACGTGCCGGACGACATACGGGGACTCAAGATTGCGGCTTTGGGCGACAGCGTCTTCTTGGTGGAGTCGGCGGGGGCGATAAGCGTGAACGTGTCTTCTGCCGATTGGGCCACCGCGGCCAAGAAGGGTCTGATAGTCGGCTGCATGGCGCCTGTCTACGTGGTCACCGACCGCGGCCTGGAGGAGACCTTCGACTACCACCTGGATCTGGGGGTGGGGGCGGGCGCGTCCGCGGTGGTCATGAACTGGGAAGTGTGGAACAGCCTGCCCGCCGATATCCAGGCGGTCTTGGATGGGCTCTCTCCGTGGCTGTCGGAGGCCATGCGCACTGCCAGCATCGAGGTGGAGGCCCAGGGCTGGCAGAAGTGCAGCGGCCAGACGGTGGTGGAACCCACTGAGGAAGAACTGGCTCTGTGGACGGCCTGCTTCCGGCCCGTGGCCGAGCAGTGGATCAAAGAGAACGCCTCCAAGGGACGCTCGCAGGAGATATACGACTATCTGGCCGAGTTGACCGCGCAGTAGGGAGAGTGGAGTTCGTGGACGAATCTGCGGAACACACGGTGGGTCCCGAGATCAAGTTTGCGGACGGGGTCCCCATACCGCCGAATGTGCGGCCGGTGATACTCGCCCATGGCTCGGACCACGATATCGGCTATCAGTGGTTCCAGCAGTACGTGCAGATATTCGGCCCTTGGATACTCGAAGACCTGCAGCGTGAGCTCAGCGATCAGGAGCGGGGCGTGCTGGCCGCTTATCAGGTCCACATCCAGAAAGACACTCCAGAGTGCGTGAGTATCATGAGGGGGATGGCAGCCGGAGCGACCGCGGCCGGGGTACCTCTGTCTTACGAAGAGGTGCTCGCCTGCTTCGTCCTCGAGCAGCCCATCATGGGTAGCGACCCCCGCCAGGACACCTCACAGTATCAGGCCCCGCCGCGGTGCAGCGGCTACGCGGCCTGGGGGAGGGCCACCAAGGATGGCAGGCTGTTGTGCGTGGGCATAGGCGACATGGCCGAGGTCAAGTTCGAGGTCACGGTGGTGGTGCTGCCCAAGGCCGGAGAGGGCAATGCCTTTGTAGTCGCTCCCTACGAGATGAGCGGCAAGCCGTGTCATCCGGCCATGAACGATAAGGGCTTGGTTCATGTGCATCACGGTGCGGGCACCAGCGGCAACGAGCAACCGCGGGACGGTTCGCTTGAGGCGGCCGGCATACCCACCTTCTTGGGCATCATGCACACGTTGCGCTACGCGAGCACCGCAGTCGAGGCGCTGCAGATGCAGTCGTCCTATCCGGGTCACGCGGGGGGCCTCTGGGCCGACATCAGCGGCGACGCTTTTGCCCTGGAGTGCCGAGACCCGTTGGTAGTGCGCAGGTCCGGCGACGCCGGCGAGACCGACTTCATCTACGCTGCCAACAACGTCATCAGTATGGACGAGCGCCTAGCTGCCTTTCTGCCCAGGCACCCCTCACTGCCCACCACGTACGTCGAGCACGCGGGCTACGTGGCGCACGGGGGCACCATCAGCAGCATCCCGCGCAACCGGCAGATGTACGACCTGCTGCACAACTACCAGGGCCTGGTGGACTTGGAGTTCGCCAAGATGACCTGCCGCTTCGCCGGAGAGCCTCCCGCTCACCCCACCCTGGAGCAGGCCGACGCCGCCTACCACGACACCCAAGGCAGCGGGTGGAATCAGACCATCGCCGGTCTATCGACCGAGATGGTCGGGGTCATGGTGCCCGATGAGCGGCTCTGCTACCTGTCGTCGTTCGGTGTGGGGCGCACGGCGCACGCGCACCATCCCGGCGGGCACTACTACCCGGTGGAGCAGACCTACTCCTTCTACCAACTCAGGCTCGAGCCCGAGCCGGTGCAGATGGTCACCATCGCCAAGGAGCGCGCTCGCTACGACCTCTACTACGCGAACCAGGAGCTGCGCAGACTCACGTACCACGACGCCGCCTACACGCCGCTAAGCGCCCTGTTCGACCGCGCGGCTACCGAGTGGATCAAGGGTGACTTCTACGCGGTGCGGGCGGCCAGAGCCGCCGAGAAATCGGCGAAGGAGGCAGACGGCAACCAAGAGGCGTGCGATCTGGGACGGGCCCTAAGGGCGTTCACGCGCTGCCAGGCGTTGGCCAACCAGGTATTCGAGTCGCTGGTGCCGCCGCCGGCCACGCCCACCGATCTCGGACTGCGCGAGTGGGGTGGTGATTGGGGGGAATGGGTGACCCAGAGGACTTGAAGCCGCGGCGTCCACCGGAGTTCTACCAGTTGTAGCCCGCCGCGGCGGACGTGCGCTTGAGCATGTTGTAGGCCCAGGTGACCCGCTCGATGTACTTGGCCTTGCCGGCCACGTTCGCGCCGTAGTAGATATCGGCGAAGGCACTCCAGTCGCCTGCGCGCATCAGCGGCCGGTAGCAGTCTCTGCCTCGACCGTAGGTGAGGTAGCGGGCAAAGGCCTCCGCTCCGTCGGACACGCTGTAGAACTTCATCCAGGCGCGGCCGCCCACGTAGATCTTGCCGTGCGATATGGCCGGCGCCCAACTCGCCCACTTGGGGCTGGAGCTATAGCCCAGGCAGCCGAAGTTGTTGCCCTCGGAGACCAGTCTACCGCCCCACTTGAGGCTGCCCATGCCCGACTCAGCATTGAGTACCGCCAGGCTCTGGGCCGGCGAGATGCCGTACTTGATCCACATGTCCATGACCATCTGTCCGGAGAGCACGCTCGAGCGTGGCACCAGATAGGTTCTGTGGATAAAGTCGGCCTGGGCCTTGATGGCCGATGACGAGGTGGGTGGGGTGGGGCTGCCCCCAGGCACGTTAGGGGTGGGAGCAGGCGTGGTGCCCACCTTCTTCGCGGCCTTGTTGGCTGAGTCGGACACTGCCTTGAGTCGGGCGGCGGCTTCCGCCGCCTCGGCCTGTCTGATCTGCGCGTTCAGGGTGTTTATCTGATTCTGAAGGCCGGTCTTCTGCGTGGCGAACTGGGTCTTCTTGGTCACCAGCTGTTCTTCTGACCGCACCAGCTCATCCAACTGGGCCTGCTGTTCAGTTCTCTTCTGCTCCAGCAGCGCCTTGTCTACCTTGGACTGCTCCAGGTAGACCTCGACTTGGTCGAAGAGCCTGTCGTCTTCGTCGGCCAGGTCGGTGAGCATCTCAAAGCGATCCAAGACCGCGCCCAGATTCTCCTCTACCAGCAGAGCTTCCAGATAGCGTGTAGACCAAGTGCCGCCGTACTTGTACAGGTTGACCAAGCGATTCTCGAGTTGTATGCGCAGGGTGGCGAGGTCGCCCTCTGCCTGCTCGATGTCGTCTTGCACCTCGACTATGTCACCGTCAAGCTCTGCCAGTTGGGAGGCAGCGGCATCTTTTGCCTTCTCCAGGGTCTCCAACTCGCTTGCCAGGGCCTGCAGCTTGGCGTTGGCCTCTTCTAGCGCCGACACCTTCTGCGAGAGCTGCTGTTTGAGCGTGTCGCTCTGATCGGCTCCGCTGGCAGGGGGCGTCAGGGGCAAGACCGCCAAGAACACGAGCCAGCAGGACCGCCGCGAACAGAGGAGATGCCCATACTCCGGCGCGCCTGATATGCGCTTTGTGTGTGAGATATGGAATCATCAGCCTTCTAATCCTAACAAAAATGCGGAATTTGGTCACTTATTGAGGCTTTGCGGTCAGCCGAAAGGCCTCGAGCAGTTGGTCGTAGGTGTCGTCGAGCGACTGCGGGATCACACGCACATCGGCCACTACGGGCATGAAGTTGGTGTCGCCCAGCCAGCGGGGCACGATGTGCATATGCAGGTGGTCTTGTATGCCGGCTCCACCCACTGAACCGAGGTTGAAGCCTACGTTGAACCCCCCCGCGTTGAACGAAGCCTTCATCGCGCGGATGCACCACTGAGCCAGGTCGTTCATCTCGTGCAGCGTGGCGGGGGGCAAGTCTTCGAGCGCGGCCACGTGGGCGTATGGTGAGATGAGAGTGTGCCCGTTGTTGTACGGGTAGGTGTTTAGCATCACGTAGGCGGACTCGCCTCTGTGGACTATGCGCATGGCGCGGTCATCGCCAGCCTGGGGCTTGTCGCAGAAGATGCAGCCGCCCGGCTTGTCCTTGGTCACGTAACCCAACCTCCAGGGCGCCCAAAGCCTTTCCATGCCACTCCTTCGGCCGAGTGTGAACCGGCATTTTAGCATCTGGGCAAGTCGCTCCGCCTTATTGCGGGCCATTGAAAGGTGTGACGCTCCCGGCCTGGGCACCGTTCCGAGTGTCCCGCGCCCCGCGCGCCCGCGCCCGGCGCCCGGGCGATTGACCGACTATCCAGGCGGGTACAAGGATGACCGACGTGTTCGTCATTGCCCTGACCGACCGGCAGGCCGTGGAGGTGTCAGAGATGATGTGGTGGTGGGGTGACCCCTGGGGCGCGGGCCATTGGGTAGGTGTGGGGTTCATGGCCGTCTTCTGGATAGCGGTCATCATAGGGTTGGTGTTCTTGATACGGCATGCGGCCTCGCGCTCTGCGGCGAGCGGCAAACCTTCCACGAGCGGAGGGCAGGCTCCAGCGGGCGGGGCTCAGACTCCCACGGCCGGCAGCGAGTCTGGCGCGAGGGATGCGACGGGTCGAGGAGGCAGCGAAGCGCTGCGCATCCTGGAAGAGCGATATGCTCGCGGCGAGATCGACCGCGAGGAGTTCCTGGAGCGGAAGGCCGATCTGACTGCCGGATAGAGCCGCCGCGGCTTTGGTGGCCGCAGTCTATGGCAGGTATATCTCGGTGCCGCCGGTGATCAACCCGTCATTGATCGTCAGCTCCATGGGGATAGACATACCTTGGCGCGCTTGATAGAGGCCGTAGTAGTAGTAATAGCCATCGTCTTCGCCGGCCGCGAGTCGGGTCAGATCGTCTATGGCGCCGTCGGCAAGCGCGGCCTCTTGGGCCTCTTCATTGCCAAATAGCTCCGCTGCATCGAAGAGCATATAGTCTGCGCCGAGCTCTACCACGTAGCCGAATTGGGTGCCGTCCGCGATGGTGGGAGGGATTTCGCTGACGGTCGTGGCCTCGTCGCCCACCACCGCGCGCGATGGGTTATCCTAGGAGACCGGAATCAGCGTCACCTGCAGCGGCGTCGCGCAAACTGACGTGCGTCTGTAGGCTGGCTCGCGGCGGCATCGGTCGCCGCGAGGTCATGTGTAGCAGTCTTGAGGAGGTTCGGCAGGATGCCCCAGGCATCATCGGCGACAGCAAGCGGGCCCGCTGCGGCTCTGAGCGACAAGTACGGCGGCCCTTCTGCGGCCGAGGTCATGGAGCGTCTTGGTCAGGACGACATGTCCGACATCAAGGCCGTCATCTCATGGCGGGGAGTAGTACTGGGCGGTGAGGTCTGTGCGGTCGACCTAGCCATTAAGTACCTGGCGCTCATCCAAGAGGAATCATGCGGGCGCTGCGGACCCTGTCGCATCGGCGTAGACATCATGCGTGCTCTGTTCGAGGAACTTGCCGCGGGCAAGGGTGAGACCGAGGTCGAAGGTGAGGTCAAGCGCGATCCCTGGATACCGGCAGGCGCCGAGGTTGCCGTCGCGGCCGCGGGTGAGTCCACCTTGGACAAGATCCGTCACCTGGCCGAGAACATCGAGGATTCCGCCTGGTGTGGCGTGGCCAACACCATCAAAGAGCCCATCTTGGCCTTGCTCGACTTGGGCGAGGAGCACTTCGCCGCCCATGCCGCGGGCCTTACCTGCGAACCGCAGACCAGTCATGGCTGGGTGACGGCCCCGTGCCGCTCTACCTGTCCGTCGACAGTGGACTGCGCCGCCTACATCTTCCAGAGTCTGGAAGAGCACGCGAACCTGGCTACCACCATCGTAAAGCGCGACAATCCGCTGCCGGCCATCATCGGGCGTACCTGCCCGCACCCCTGCGAGAGTAATTGCACTTTGGCCCCCGGTGGTGACCCCGTCGCCATCAACAACATCAAACGTTGGGCCGCGGATAGGGCTGAGGGTCTGGTGGACGAGAAGAACCTGTTGGGCTGGATGGACGAGCCTGGTGGGGGCGCCACGCCTGAGGCCATCGAGGCCGCCGGCGGCGCCGCACTCATCGCAGGTGCGCCGCACGAGGTGGCGGAGCTCACCTCCGCGCAGCTCAGCCAGCGGCCCGTGGAAGTCACCTGCAGACTGGACGACAAGCAGGCCGCCTGTGGCAAGAAGGTGGCCATCATCGGGGCCGGCCCGGCCGGCATGTCGGCCGCGTACTTCCTGGCCCGCCGTGGATACAGGCCCACCATATTTGAAGACCTGCCCGTGCCGGGCGGCATGGTGCATGTGGGCATCCCTGAGTACCGCCTGCCCCGTGACGTCATCTATCGCGAGGCCGAACTCATCGCGCAAGAGGGCGTTGAGTTCCGCTACAACACTCGCGTGGGGCGTGACATCTCTTGGGAAGAGCTCAACAAGGAGTACGAGGCGGTCTTCGTAGGTATCGGTGCCCATCTGGGCCGTCCGCTGGGCATCCCCGGCGAGGACCTGCCCGGCGCCATGGACGCCATCGAGTTCCTGCGCAAGGTGGCACTGCACGAAGAAGTTGAGATCGGCGACGACGTCCTGGTCTTGGGAGGCGGCAACTCCGCCATGGATGCTGCCCGCACCGCGGTCCGTCTGGGCGCCAAGAACGTGCAGGTGGTCTATCGCCGCACCAAGAACGAGATGCCGGCGAACGTGTGGGAGATCGAAGAGGCCGAAGAAGAAGGCGTGCATTTCAACTACCTGGCGGCGCCCATGGAGTGCAAGGGCGACGAGGGTGTCAACGGCTTGGTGTGTCAGCAGATGGAGTTGGGTGAGCCCGATGAGAGCGGTCGCCGCAAACCGGTACCTACCGACATGGCTCCGTTCGTATTGCAGGCCAGCAGCATACTGGCCGCCGTGGGCCAGAAGCCGGACTTTGCTCCGTTCGCGGCTGACGAAGAGATCAAGATGAACAAGTACGGCTACATCGACTGTGATCCCTACACCCTGCAGACCAGCAAGCCCAACGTTTTCGTGGGCGGCGACGCGGTCAGCGGTGGCGGAACCGTGATCGAGGCCATCAACGCCGGCAAAGTGGCCGCCAAGTACATGGACAAGTACCTCCGCGGTGAGCCCGTCGCCGAAGACCTGGAGGACAAGACCCGCCGTCTGGCAGTCTACTTGGGCGCGCAGACTAGCGGCGAGCCTCTGGTCGACTGTGTGGACTACGGCAAGCGTCAACCGATGCCGGTGCGCAGCATCGAGGAGCGCAAGGACGACTTCGAAGCGGTGGAGCTGGGTTACGACCTGGCACAGGTCACCGCAGAGGCCGACCGCTGCCTGAGGTGCCATAGGCCTATCTTGGTCGTGAAGTAAGTCGAACCAGTGGAGGGGGCTGCGCTTGGGGTCTGGCTGTGGCGTACTTCCCGAAGGCGATCACCGCACATCGCGTAGCCGACTGACTCGCGCTCTCATCGTCGGGGTAGGGTCCCTTGCCCTGGGGATCGCCGTGATCTTCTCTGCGGGGTCGTACTACTCCTGGGAAGCGGGCATGCCGCTATTCCACCTGGGTGCGGCCCTGTGCTGGCTGGGGAGTGCGTGGGGCAAACGCTCGCTTGGCCTCGACCTGATCGCAATAGGCGTTCTCTACACCTTGGCAGGGTGGGTCTGGTACTTGTTCATCTGGGGTTCGGAACAGTATCCACCTGCCCCATTCTGGCCCTGCTATGTGGTAATGGGGATCGCCGGGGTGTCGCTGGCCAGCGGCGTAGCCATAGTGATCCTCCGGAGGCGGGCCCACGTGAAGGCAGGCACTCAGATGCCTGCCGTCGAAGTACGCCACAAAGCGGGCAATTGGCTGCTGACAGGGGGGCTTGTCGCGATGTGCGCCGGATTTTTGGATGGGCCGTTCATGGCGATCACGCCTCTGGGGCTGGTGGCCGCCGTCGTCGGCGGCGCCCTCCTGGGTCGGCGCGCGTTAGGGCCGACGCTCATGGGCGTCGGTCTCGTCTGCGGCGTCTACTTCTTGGTGCTTACCTTTGGATCCTCCTCAGAGTTGGGGCGCTCGACGAGTCTCGTGGTAGTGATATCCATCTGTCTGGTATTGGCGGCGGCCGGGGCCGTGTCTGGCGCCGTAATGGTGTATCGGGACCGGCGCGGACGCCGGAGCGAGTAGTCCTCTTTGGGTCACCCGAGGGCACTCTAGGATAGGTTTACAGTGTATACATGGGGTAGGCCAGAGTGTACTATTCAGGACAGTTTCTTAGGCTGGTAGCGTGCTTGTGTCTCTTGGAGGGAGATTCTCATGAAGTGGACGAGTAGAGGGATTGTGATTGTCGCGCTCACGATCGCGGCCATGCTCTTGCTTGCCGGCACGGCTTTCGCGGCCGTGCACAATGCTTTGGTGAGCGTCGCCAGCGATGGGACCAAGGCCGATGCTCATTCGGAGCAGCCTGCTATCAGCCACGACTACGATGGACGCTATGTCGCCTTCGCTTCGTCCGCGAGCAACTTGGTGGCTGACGATGACAATGGTCACGCCGACATCTTCAGGCGCGATCGTGAAACGGGCGAGACCATCCTGGTAAGTGTGAGCACCGATGGAGTGCATTCTGCCAACGCGGCCAGCAACTCTCCGACCATAAGTGATGACGGTCGCTATGTAGCCTTCGTATCGGGTGCCACCGATCTGGTGGCCAGCGATCCTGACAATGGATGGGCCGACATCTTCCTCTACGACTGCGATACCGGCGACATGACGCTCATCTCTGTGGGCAGTGGAGGTGCGGGGGCCAACGGGAACTCCGCCAACCCCTCCATAAGTGGCGATGGCAGTCTGATCGCCTTCGACTCCGCAGCCAGCAACCTGGACATACCGTCGTGGGAGACAGATGGCAACGCCAAGAAAGACATCTTTGTATCCAACTGGGCTGATGGATTCTACGCGGGCACTTGCCAGATGCTTCGGGTCACGCACGACACTTCGAATGGTGACCCTGACGGCGACTCGGAGAACCCGGAGATCAATCAGGTCGGTACTTACATCGTCTTCGAGTCCGACGCGACCGATCTTATTGCGAGCGACCTCAACGGCGATCGCGACGTCTTCATCTGCACCATAGGCGGTCTTGCCGAGCGCATCAGTGTCGATAGCGACGAAGGCGAAGTCGACGGAGACTCGTACGCTCCCACGATCGGTTCGGGCGATCAGTTCGTGGCCTTCTCCTCCGACTCGGCGGACCTGGTCGCTGACGACGACAACGGAAAGCGCGATATCTTCGTCCGCGACAGGTCGGCCACCACTACGGTGATGGTCAGCGTCGCTAGTGATGGCACCATCGGCAACGACGATTCCAACGCTCCTTCGTTCAGCACCGACGGTTCCAAGGTGGCGTTTGCGTCTAACGCGACCAATCTGGTGGATACAGACGACAACACCACCCAGGACATCTTTGTACACGTCATGAGCGGGGATGAGACCGTGCTGGCCAGTGTCTGCAGCGACGGGACGCAGGCGAACGGGCTCTCCAACGGCCCTTCACTGAATTACGACGGATCACGCTTGGCCTTCGCCTCGCACGCGGACAACCTTTCGGGTGACGACACCAACATCTACCGCGACATCTTGGTGGCCGAACTGGATGCGCCCGAGATCACTCAGGTCAGCCCGGACTTCGGTTCGACCCTTGGGGGAAACTATGTAGATATCTATGGCACCGGCTTCACCGACATACAGAAGATCATGTTCGGTGATACAGAGGTATCGGTAGCCAACTACTACAGCAGTGAGTGGATCTCTGTCTACGCTCCAGCGCACGCAGCGGGGACCGTGCGGATCGTCATTACCACTGCCAAGGGGACATCGCCCGACAACGACACCGATGACTACACCTATGCGGCCCCACCGGTGGTCACCGATGTGACCCCTGACACGGGGCCGTCCGCGGGTGGTGGCTCGGTGACCATCACGGGTGAGAACTTCATCGACGTCAATACTGTCCTCTTCGGAGGGGCGACAGTCACCGACTATGACGTCGTGAGTGAGACCCAGATCGATGCTACCATCCCGCCGTGGTGGTGGGGCGGACAGGTGGATGTCACTGTGTTCACCCCGTACGGCATCAGTGAGAACAACGGCGAGCTGGACGACTTCACGTTCAGCCCACCGGCGCCAAGCGGTGACCTGGTGACCCAGCAGCTTACGGCCGATGGCCGAGAGAAGAGTCTTCCGGAGATAGACGGCGACCGCGTGGTCTGGACTGCCAGGGGTGGCAGCGACGGCGGTGCTGACTTCGAGGTGTTCACCATGGTCATCGGTGACACGACTCCGACCCAGATCACAGAAGACGACTACGAGGCGGCGTTGGTGCAGGTCTCTGGCGACCGGGTGGTCTGGCAGCAGGACGAAGGTTCTGGCTTCGATATCTTCACCTGGACGCCCGAGGCCACTAGCTTCGCGGTCAGCGATCACGCTGCCCCGTACGCGGGCGGCATCCTGCAGGTCACCGATAACACGGTAGCGGATGAATATCCGCAGGTGTCGGGTGACCGCATAGTCTGGCAACGTGGCGAGACCATGTCGCTGGAGATATACACCTGGACTCCGGGCGGGGGCGAACACAAGATATCGGACAACTCGTCTCCGGATTGTCTGCCTCAGGTGGATGGCGACAGGGTCGTCTGGCAGTGGCAGGACCCCTTCGGTGGTGTAGAGCGGATCTGTACCTGGAAGGTCGGTGACAGCGCCCCGACCATTCTGACCGCGGGCGAGTACAACCAGTATGAACCCAAGGTCTCTGGTGAACGCGTGGTCTGGTACGGCGAGAACGCCGACGGTATTGACGCCGACATCTACACGTGCGTGGTCGGCGGCTCGATCGTACGGCTGCTGGACAACGACGCTTACGATGTCTTGCCGTCGCTTTGCGGCGACCGAGTGGCTTGGGAGAGTTACTCAGAGTACGGCACGCGCATCTACACGTGGACCCCGACCGGGGGCGTCCAGCTACTGGCGGACTACAACGGTCTGGGGGAATTCGAGACCGATGTCTCGGGCGACCGTGTGGTGTGGTTCGGCTTTGGCACGGGTGAACTGCCTCCGGTCCATCTCTCTTCGGTCGACGTCGCGCAGTCGGTGGATTTCGCCAAGGCGCACAGCGGACAGGCTGCTTCTATCGCGGGCCTGGCGATCGGCTCCGCTGACCCCTCTGTCGCCAACGGTGTCGTGGTGAACGGCTTCGTCGAAGTAGCCACATGGACGCCTAGCGAGGGCAACGTTCGGCTCACCAACAACACTCTGGATGACGTGAGGCCTCGGGTCTCGGGTGACAACATCGTGTGGCTGGGAGGCGAGCTCACAGGTTCCGCGAGTGTAGGTGACGCCGTCGCTTACGAGGAATACGGCGCCGAGATCTACTTGGCCACGCCACCCAAGCCGGTGATCACGACGCCTACTCGTTACGAGCAGAAAGACGGGCGGATCTTCTACACTGGCGACTGGCACACGAGTAGCTACCTTCTTTACTCGGGTGGCAACCAGTACTTCACTTTCGATAAGGGCGCTTCGGCCTACATCCCCTTCTGGGGCACCAGGCTGGACTGGATCACCAAGACCAGCCGCCTGATGGGCATAGCCGGCGTGCAGGTGGACGGCGGAGCGGTTCAGTTCGTGAACCTCTACAGCTCGACCACCAAGTTCCAGAAGAAAGTGTGGAGCACCGGCGAGTTGGACTACGGGCTGCACTGGGTCAGGATCATCTGCTCGGGCATACCGTCTTGGGGTGGTGGCACGGCTGTCGACATCGATGCTCTGGATATCTGGGGACAGATGGCTTGGGCCACCCGCTACCAGCAAGAAGATTCCAAGCTCAAGTACGTGAATGACTACTCGGGCTGGCGCGAATCCTGGAGTTGGAGCTACTCGGGCTTCAAACAAGCGTACGCCAATGCACCCGGTAACAGCGTGACCATCCGCTTCGACGGGGCGGCCCTCAACATCGTCGGTACCAAAGCCCGCTCTTACGGCAAGGCTTGGGTGAGTGTGGACGGTGGGCCGCGCCAGTTCGTGGACTTCTACCGCTACTCGGCGGCTTACAAGCAGGTGGTCTGGTCTACCGGGTATCTGGCCCCGGGTGAGCACACCATCGAGATCAGCTGGAGCGGATACAAGAACTGGCTGTCGAGAGGCTATTCCATCAACCTGGATGCCGTCGACGTACTGGGTGAGCTGCTGAACGCGAACTCGACATAGGCGGCGTCTCCTGGGCTGTGGCAGGTAATCCCTGCGGCGAAGGGTCTGACGAGTGAACTGGGGCGCTCCTCGCGGGGCGCCCCTTTGCTGCGGGCGGCCACGGGCTGTGCCAGGTGTCGTCGACGGAAGCATGTCCTCGTTGCGTTTTGGGGGCAGTGCGCATATATTCAAATTGGTGGAGTTCAGCATCGGGCTGAGCCTCTTTCGAACTGACTGCGACCGGGATGATCGCTGCAGAGATGGGGGGAGGCTACGTGCGCGCTGTCCTGACATCCAGCAGAGCGACTGGCGTGGGCATGGGGTCGATTGTGGCTCGGGGTAGTCGCCCATCGCGCACCTGTCTCAGACGAGGGTCACATCGCTTCGCGCGATTTCTTGGTTGGCGCGCGATTCTAGTGGTGGTGGCGGCGGCGGGGTTTATGATCACCCCGGGGCTGACTCAGGACGCGCAAGCCGATACCCCCGCTACTCCGAATCTACTCACAAATGCCAGCTTCGAACATTCGAGGTATGGGTGGACCGAGTCGTCGTATGGCCCGTACGGCGTGAACGTCGCGAATTACTCTGACCCAAGCATCGCTCGCGAAGGCGCAGGCTATCTGGAGATGAACGCCGGTGCGAGCGGTGGGTACGCGTATCAAGTCGTCGCCGTAGCCCCTCAACCCGGAGAGTGCTACACCTTCTCAGCCTGGGTGCGCAGCGCCGGAGGCGCCCCCTTCTCTGGGGCCCTGACCATATTGGGCAGGGGTGGTACTGAGGAGACCTGCGCCACCGCATTTGTCGTGGGCTCAGAGTGGACTATGGTCTCGGTGCCGTTGGACGTGGTCAGTGCCGACCACACGCACATGGAGGTCCGGGTCGTCATGAGCACGACCGGGGAGAACCTGGATATGGACGGGGCTCAACTGCTCAAGGCCGGTCTTATGAACGCCAGTCTCGAGCATTCCAAAAGTGGCTGGGAAGAGAGTGGATGGTCCGTCAATTGCATGAACTACTCAGACTCCGACTACGCCCCAGAAGGTGCGGGCTATCTGGAGATGAACACCTCGGAGAGCGGCGGGTCCGTGTACCAGGACGTCTCTGTGGCCCCTCAACAGGAAGAGTCCTATACCTTCTCGGCATGGCTGCGCAGCAGCTCCGACACCCCCTTCTCTGGGGCCCTGGCTCTGTGGGGCATGGGTGGCACGGCCGAAGGCAGCAGCACGGAGTTCACAGTGGGCCCCCAGTGGACACTGGTCTCAGTGTCGCTGGACGTGATCACTACCGGGCACACCTCCATGCGGGCTTACATCTATATGACCACGACGGGGGGCAACCTCGATATGGATGGAGCTCAGCTGGTCAACGCCGGTCTCATGAATGCCAGTTTCGAGCATTCGAGCGGCGGGTGGTACTCGTGGGGATGGGGTTGCCAGGAGACAAACTACTCTGACTCCGACTTCGCTCACGAGGGGGCAGGCTATCTGGAGATCACCCCCTGGGTGAGCGGCGATCTTGTGGGCCAAGATGTCGATGTGACACTTGAAGCGGGGGAGTCCTACACCTTCTCAACCTGGCTGCGCAGCGGGGATGACACCCCCTTCTCAGGGATACTGATAGTGACTGAACCCAGCGGCACCGAGGAGATCGGTGCCACCGCTTTTACCGTGGGTTCGCAGTGGACGCTGGTCTCGGCGCCGTTGGACGTGGTCAATTCCGGGCTCACTGGACTGATGGTCTGGGTCATGATGGGCACCACCGGGGAAGACCTGGAGATGGATGGGGCTACCATGGCTTCAGGCAACGCGCGCACGTCTGTCTTTCCTACTCCTCTCGTCACTGGGCTTGCTCCCGCGACCTGCTCCACCGCTGGCGGCACCTCTGTTGTCATAACCGGCGCCAACTTCACTGGCGCCACGGCTGTCACTTTCGGAGGCGCAGCGGCCGTCTTTGAGTACGATTCTGCTACTCAGATAACGGCGATTGCTCCGGCTCATGCCGCCAGCACCGTTCAGGTGCAGGTGACCACCGCTGGGGGCGGGAGCGCGGATACCGTCGCCGATGACTTCACCTACCTGGCGACCACGCGCTACCAACAGACCGACCCCAAGATCACCTACCTAGGCGACTGGTCCACGGGTTCCACTTGGTCGGCATCGGGCGGTAGCTTCTACTCGACAGGCGCACCTCGCGCCGCGGCCCTTGTGAGTTTCACCGGCACGTCGATCAAGCTTCTCGGCAGGACTGCCCCGTGGTACGGCCAAGTCTCGGTTGGATTGCCGGGCGAGTCGGCCGCCGCCCAGGTGGTCGATCTGTACAGCCCGACCACACTCTATAAGGTGTTGGTGTACGAAATAGAAGGGCTCTCCCCGGGGCTGCACACCCTCGTCATCAGCTGTCTAGGACAGAAGAACGATTCGTCGAGCGGCTACTCCATCAGCCTGGACGCTCTTGACATCACAGGAACTCTGACTCAGGCCCCCACGCCCAACCGCTATCAGCAGGACGAGGCCGGCTTCGCGTATACGGGACCCTGGGCCACCAACAGCATCGTCAGCTGGTCCCTTTCCGGCGGCACTTTCGCGAGCGTAGACGCTCCTGGTTCGGCGGTGAACATAGCCTTCGACGGCAAGTACTGCAGCTGGATCGCGAAGAAGGGCGCCGGGTACGGCAAGGCCAAGGTAGTCCTGGACGGCGATACCGCAAACGCCGTCATCGTCGATCTCTACAGCAGCTCCGACTCCTACAAGCAGCGCGTCTACAACACCGGGCTTCTTCCTAACTCGCACCACAACCTGAGCATCTACTGGATAGGTCAGAAAAACGCGGCCTCAAGCGGGACCCGCGTAGATGTCGATGCCATCGACGTCTTGGGCACTCCCACCGGCGCCGATCCGGCGCTACCCATACAGTGGCGCTATCAGCAGAACGACCCCCGCGTCACCTACCTGGGCGACTGGGCCACGGGTTCCACTTGGTCGGCCTCGGGCGGGAGCTTCGCCTCCACGGCGCAGAACGGCGCCGCGGTGGTGGCCGATTTCACCGGTGCCGAGATCAAAGTCATCGGTCGCACCACCCCCTGGTATGGTGAGGCCGAGGTGGTACTCGATGCCGGCACGCCCGTCCAGGAGACCACTACCGTCGACTTCTACAGCCCTTCTCAGGTCTACAAGGTGCAGGTCTACGAGCGGACCGGTCTCGCCGACACGCCGCACACCCTCACCATCAGGTGCAAGGGCACCAAACAGAGCTCCTCGGCTGGGTATTGCATCGGCCTAGACGCTCTGGACATTCTTGGATATCTGACCGAGGCTCCGACCATCACTCGCATCCAAGAGGACGACGCAGCCTGGATTGCCGACGCAAAGCTGATCTATGACGGTACCTGGACGGCGAGCGGCGAGACCGGGTGGCTGGCCTCGGGAAACAGCTTCAAGTACACCGACGCGGCCGGGGCCAAGGTGATCTTTGCTTTCAACGGCACCTACCTATCGTTGCTCTCCAGAAGCACCCCCTGGTACGGACGAGCGAATGTGAGCCTCTATAATGGCGCCATCGACATCGCCAACCTGGTGTCGACTACGACAGTAGACCTCTACAGCCCCAGCACCACATGGAAGAAGACTGTCTATGACACCGGACTTCTCCCTCCAGGCGAGCACACCGTATTGATCGAACGTGTGGGCAGCAATTACTGGCGCTCGTGGGGCACCGCCATTGCGGTGGATGCATTCGATGTGATGTTGGGGCCTGTACCCTAGTTGAGAACGGATCACGGACCCACCTCTGCTCACTGTCGCGTAGGCTGCATCGACGATAGGATTGTGGGCGGGGGTCGTTGCCGACCCCTGGGCGTATAAACGAGGAGCGAGGGTTTCGCATGCAGTGGACAAGAAGATGTGCAAGGGCCTGCGTTGGCGCGGCGGCGGTGGTCTCGATTCTGATCTTGACCGGAACTTCGCAGGCGCTCGCCTCGGAGGCCGATGGGACAGCCTCTACCCCCCTGGGCACCAACGTGTTCCGCATCCCCACCACCGAGAAGGTGTGTGTCCTCAGCTTTGACGACGCTCTCAACACGACGTACGTCAAGCGGGTCTTGGCCACCCTGCAGGCCAACGGGGTGACCGCCACCTTCTTTCCGACGGGAGCCTCCATAGAGAGTCATCCTGAGTTGGTCAAGGAGATAATCGCAGCCGGCTGTGATATCGGCAGCCACACTTACACGCACGCCTGGATGACCAGGCTGTCGACCACCAGCATGCGTTCGCAGATACAGATGACCGAGATGGCTCTGTCCAAGATCGGTATCAAGGACGCCGCGCCCCTGTTCAGGGCTCCGTACGGGGCGTGGAACTCCAAGCTGCTGTCGGTGCTGGGCAATGAGGGCTACGTGAATGTCATGTGGAGCTCTACCGCGGGCGACACCGCCCCCGGCGGGGTAAGCGCCAGCCGGGCGATCGCCAACGTGCTCACCAACCTGCGCCCCGGGGCGATCATCCTGATGCATATCACGCACAAGTCCACGCCTGACGCTATGCCCGAACTCATCCGGCAGATAAAGGCGCGCGGATACCGCATCGTCAGCCTGCGCGAGGCCTTGTTCGACGCCGAGCACCGCGAGGCGCGCTACCAGCAGGTCTGTCCTCAGCTCGCCTACATGGGTACTTGGCAGAACTACGTCTCGCAGGCGGCATCGGGCGGCAGCCGGTACAAGGGCATCAGCAAGGGGGCGGCGGTCATGGCCGGCTTCACCGGCACCACCTTCGAGCTGATCTCGTACAAAGGTCCCGACTACGGCAAGGCCCTGGTCTCTATTGACGGCGGTGAGCCCATAGAGCTGGATCTCTACTATCCCTGGGGGACTAGTCGGCATCGTGTGCTCAGGGTGACGGGGCTCAGTGACGGTACGCACACGGCCCTCATATGGGCACCAGGCACCAAGAATCCGGCATCCAGGGGCTACCAGATCGATGTTGACGCCATGAAGGTATCGGGCTGGTTGGTCAGCCCGCCACCACTCACACGACATCAAGAGAACGAGACCGTTTTCAGCTACGTGGGGCCCTGGTCTGCCTCCCAGACTTGGTCGGCGTCGGGGGGAGAGTACAAGTGGGCCTCCGCGCCCGGCGCGGCGGTGAACGTCACTTTCGACGGCACCTACCTGGCTTGGGTGGGCAAGAAGGGTCCCGACTATGGCAAGGCTTTGGTGAGCCTGGATGGAGGCACGCCGTTCCTGGTTGACCTCTATCACAGCTCGAACAAGTACAAGGTCCGCATATATGACACGGGCATCTTGCCGGACGGTCCGCACACACTGAGCATCTACTGGAATCCGCAGAAGAACCCGGTGTCGAGGGGCTACCGCATAGATGTGGACACCTTCGACTTCTTCGGCACCCCGACGGAAGCTCCCGCGCCGCCACCCATCACCTGGCGCTACCAGGAGACCGACTTGCGGCTGGTGTACCTGGGTGACTGGACCGTGGGACGCACTTGGTCGGCATCGGGGGGCAGCTTTCGCGGCAGCGAACAGCCGGGCGCGGCCGTGTTGATGGAGTTCGAAGGGACCTCGGTCGAACTGCTGGCGCGGACTGCGCCTTGGTGTGGCAAAGCTCTGATAAGCGTGGACGGTGGACCGGCAGAAACGGTGGACTTCTACACCGCCGGGGTGGTCTACAAGAATCCGGTCTGGTCCAAAGAGGGGCTAGGGGAGGGCACGCACACTTTGGTAGTAGAGTGCGCGGGCGAGAAGAGTGAGGCGTCCCTGGGTATCGGCATCAACCTGGACGCGTTGGACATCCTAGGCACCATGACCCAAGCGCCCGCGCCAACTCGTTATCAGCAGGACGACGCTGCCGTCGTCTACTCGGGCGACTGGCTCAGCAGCAACACCGACTGGTCGTACTCGGGTGGAACCTGCGCCTATACCGACCAAGAGGGAGCCAAGCTGACAGTCCAGTTCCAGGGCACCTACTTGGCCTGGGTGAGCAAGATGGCCCCGTGGTACGGCGTGGCCGAGGTGAGCCTGGACGGTGGTGCTCCTGTGAGGGTCGACCTGTACTCAAGTAGCGTTCGCTACAAGCAGCAGGTGTACAACACCGGGCTGCTGGACGAGGGGCCGCACACGTTGGTGATCGGGTTCACCGGGGCGAAGGGACCCGATGCTTGGAGCTCCACAGTAGCGGTGGACGCCTTCGATGTCATGGGGACGTTGTTGACACCCGGAGCGTAGTGATACTAAAGTGCTGTGTAGCCCGTTGGGGACAATAGCGTGAGTAGTACCAGCCTGGGGGTGTAGGCGTTGAATATCCGGGAGTCTTCGAGTAGCCGTCGTGTCAGGGTGCTGCTCTTGATGATGGCCGCCGTGGCCATGGTGTTGGTAGGGTCGTCGGCCGTGTTCGCCGATGACACCAAAGGGCCGGCGGAACCGCCTATACCGACCAAGGGACCTCTCTATAGCGATGACTCCCCGCAGGGTAAGTCGCAGGAGGAAGGCGCCGTCCTTGAGCAAGGCGCCGAAGATGCTGAGGCCGTCCAAGGCACCGAGCCTGTGGAGACCCTCGAAGACCTGCCGGGCGCGCGAGAAGGTGTGGTGTTGGTCGCGTTCGCTCCCGGCACGCAGAAGGCGGCCATGAGTCGAGCCGGAGAGCAGTCCGGAGCGGCGCTGGCGCAAGCGAACCTGACCTCATCGGATGTGGCTGTGCCCTTTGCTGAGTACAAGTCGGACACCTTGACCACAGAAGAGCTCATGGCGCGCTTCCGAGGCATGCCGGGGGTGGTCGCGGTCTCGCCCGACGGCGTGGAGCGCATCGCCGAGACGGGTGGTGAGCCGGTGGATTGGCAGTCGGATATCACCGAGACCATCGCACCCGCTCCCAACGATCCGTACTTCGGCGCTCAGTGGGCGCTAGAGCAGTGGAGCGACTACGACATCGATGTCAGGACGGCTTGGGGCTATACCTACGGCAGTTCGGATGTGGTGGTGGCCGTTCTGGACACGGGCGTGGACTACAATCACCCGGACCTGTGGGCCAACATGTGGCACAACCCCGGTGAGGTGCGCAACGACGGCGTAGACAACGACAGCAACGGCTACGTGGACGACTACTACGGTGTGGACACGTGCACTTATGACGGTCATGGCCCTGACGGCGATCCGTGGGATGAGCATACTCACGGCACTCACGTAGCCGGCACCATAGCCGCGAGCACCGGAAACAACAAAGGCGTGGCCGGTGTCGCTCCCGGTGCTCGGATCATGGCCGTAAGGGTTCTCGGCCAGGACGGCTTCGGTTATCAGTCCGACATCATCGCCGGCATCAACTACATAGTCGACATGAAGGTCAACCACGGTATCAACGTGGTGGCCATCAACGCCTCGCTCTCAGGTAGCACTTACAACTCCGTGTACGAGGCGGCGGTGCAGGCGGCCGGAAACGCCGGCATATTGTTCTGCGCGGCGGCGGGCAACGATACCTTGAACTTGGATTCCTATCCGCGATATCCGGCGGCCTTTGGTTGTGCCAACATCATCTCGGTCGGGGCTACGGACGACTACGACGATAGATCCTGGTTCTCCAACTACAGCAACACCCAGGTCGATCTGTTCGCGCCGGGGAAGAGATCCTGAGCACCGTCACCGAGGAAGCCGGGTACTTTCCCGACACCGAGTGGTGGACCTGGAAGTTCTACGACAACATGGAGAACGGTTCAGGCAACTGGTCCCGGGTCGGGTGGTGGGCCACAACGGGCGAAAGATATTGGCCTCCGCCCGCCCCCGGTCATTCGATGACCGATAGCCCCTACACCGACTATCCGAACGACGCCAACTGGACGCTCACCAGCCGCACGATGGATATGCGCAGCCTGGCCTCGACCGGGGCGCTGCTGCGCTTCGGCTTGCGTTGGGACCTGGAGGAGGACTGGGACTACCTCCATCTGCGTGTGTCGGGTGACGGAGGAGCCACCTGGAAGTATCTGGACACCTACACCGGTTTCAGCGACACCACTCTCACCTACGAGATCCCCAAAGAGGTGCTCACCCGGTATTTCAAGATCGGTTTCCTGATGAAGACGGACTACAGCTTCCAATACGACGGGGTCTACATCGACAACGTCACCATCGCGGCGCCAGCGTCATACACTGAGTTCCAGGGGACTTCCATGGCGACGCCGCACGTGGCGGGCACGGTGGCGCTGATGGCGGCTGAGGCGCCATGGCAGTCGGTGGCTACTCGCAAGTCCAAGATCCTGGGCACCACCGACTATCGTTCGTGGCTGGCCCCCTACTGCGTCAGCGATGGCAGGCTCAACGCCGGTGCCGCTGTGGCGAGCAGCGCTTACAGCACCATCGAGCAGACCGACTCACGACTCACCTATCTGGGCAAGTGGGCCTCGTATTCCACGTGGTATGCGTCGGGTGGTAGCTACTACGCCACCAGTACGCCGGGCGACGCGGTCACCATCAAGTTCGCCGGGCCTTCGGTGAGTCTGATGGCTAGGACCACCGCGTGGTACGGCAAGGCCAGCGTGACCATCGACGGCTCGTCCGCGGGCACTATCGACTTCTACAGCCCGACCACGCGGTACAAGAACCTGGTCTACAGCGCGGGAGAGAAGACCAATGCTTCTCACACCATCACCATCAAGTGTCTGAACAGCAAGAACACGGCCTCGGTCGGCTATGGCATGAGTGTCGATGCCTTCCGTGTCTGGGGCACCATGGCCCAGGCGACTGCGCCCACGCGGTATCAACAGGATCACACCAACATCGAATACATGGGTCCCTGGGCCACGAGCGGTACGAACTGGTCGGCTTCGGGCGGCACCTACGCGGGCGCCGACGCGCCAGGTTCTTCGGTGAACGTGAAGTTCACCGGCACCTACTGTGCTTGGGTAGCGCGCACCACTCCGTGGTACGGAAAGGCGAAGGTGGTGCTGGACGGCGATATCGCGAACGCGGTGACGGTCGACCTGTGGAGTCCTTCGATACAGTACAAGAAGATCGTATACAGCACTGGGCTCATAGCCTCGGCCACGCACACGCTGAGCATCTACTGGACGGGTGACAAGAACGGGGCGTCGTGGGGTACCGGCATCTGTACCGACACCTTCGACATCATGGGCACCATAGCCGACGCACCCGCAGCGGCGGCCATCCAGTGGCGCTACCAGGAGACCGACTCCAGGCTCACCTATGTGGGCAGCTGGGAGAGTGCTGCCACCTGGTCGGCTTCCGGCGGTAGCTTCCGCTCCACGGCTCAGACGGGGGCGGGTGTGGTGATGAAGTTCAAGGGCACCGAGGTCCACGTGCTGGCGAGGACTACTCCCTGGTATGGCAAGGCGGAGATCACCTTGGACGGCGCGGTGGTCAAGACAGCCGATCTCTATAGCGCGGGCATAGCCTACAAGGTGCCTATCTACGACAAGATCGGTCTGTCGGATACCGTGCACACCCTCACCATCAAGTGTCTCGGCACCAAGAACGCATCTTCCGCGGGCCACAGCATCAGCCTGGATGCCGCGGACATCAAGGGCTACCTGAACACCGCCCCGGCCGCGCAGCGCATCCAAGAGACCGACGCCAAGTGTTCTTATTCCGGCGCCTGGACTCTCAGCAGTCTCGACTGGTCGGCCTCCGGTGGGTACTACAAATCCACGGACGCCACTAACGCTACGGTGACGGTGACCTTCAAGGGCACCTCGCTGTCATGGCTGTCTAGGAGCACCCCGTGGTACGGGAAAGCCCTGGTGACCGTGGACGGCAACACCGCCGGAGCCACGACCGTGGACCTCTACAGTTCGAGTGTCGTGTGGAAGAAGCCGGTCTTTGAGACCGGTCTGCTGACCGGCACGACGCACACAGTGGTCATCAAGTGTCTGGGCCAGAAGTACATAGGATCGTGGGGCTACGGCATCGCCGTGGATGCCTTTGACGTGGTGCTGACGCCGTAGCCTGCAGTAGACCGAATATTGATGAGCGGGGCGCCGTAAGGCGCCCCGGACCATAAGGAGGGTCTATGAGCGGTTCTGAGAGAGTCAAACGGCCGACAATCGTTATCGCTGGTGGCTTGGCCGTTTTGACTCTGGGGTTGGTGATGCTACTGGGTGGCGCCCCGACAGCCGTCGCGGCGGGCGCAACCCCGACTGCCCCGCTGCCGCTCTATGTGACCCAGGAGCAGTCGCAGGCCCAACGGGACGCGGCCGTGCAGGCCGCCGCTCAGAGAGTGGCCGACGCTATGAACCCAGCGCCCGCCACTCCCGAGTGGCTGGTGCGATTCAACCAGCTGCGCGCGCTCGCTGGACTCGCGCCGGTCACCGAGAACACCGACTGGAGCTACGGCTGCATGCTCCATTCTAAGTACATGTGCTACGAGGGGCTGACTCACTACGAGGACCTGGATAGTCCGTGGTACACGCCGGAGGGAGCCGCCGCCGGACAGTCGAGTAACTGCTTCTGGGGGGCGACCGGGGTCACCGCCATCGACGGATGGATGTCGGCACCTTTCCACGGTTTGGGGATGGTGGATCCCAGGTTGGCGGTCACCGGGTATGGTGATTATGGCAACTGCTCGGCGCTGGATGTGATCAGGGGGCTGGGGTCTTTGCCACCCGGTACGGTCTACCCCATATTCTGGCCGGGTCCCGGTTCGGTCTCTCCCTTGACTCAGTACTGGGGCGCCGAGTGGCCAAACCCGCTCACTGGTACTCCCGGCTACACCGCACCCAGCGGGCTGCCGCTCATAATCCAGTTCGCCTCTACGCCGGTGGTGACCGAGACCCACTTTCACAAAGGGACACAGGAGCTCCAGCACGCGTATTTCACCGAGACTACGTACACCAACCCTGATCCTTCATCACAGTCACTTGGACGGGCCGTGCTGGCCGGCCGCCACGCGGTGATCCTCATTCCCAGGTATCCGCTCGAGAAGGGCGCCACTTACACGGTCGAGCTGACCGTGAACGGGTCCACTCACTCGTGTACGTTCTCTACCGCGCCGCGTCCGGCTGTCACCGGTCTCTCGCCCACCAATGGACCCATCCACGGCGGCAACCAGGTGACCATCACCGGCTTGGCATTTGACAACGCAGCGGGTGTCGTGTTTGGTGATCGGTTCCTATGGGAAGACGAGTTCACCGTGGATTCCCCGACTCAGATAACCGTCACCGCACCGCCGCAACCGGCCGGAACGGCTGAGGTAGTGGTCTACACTCGGGAGGACTATGATTTCTCCGACGTGACTGCGGCATCACGCTACCTGTACTGGTCTCCGCCGCGCTGGGAAGAGACGGATTCACGGCTGACCTTCATGGGCGCCTGGGAGAAGATCTACACCGGGTCGGCGTCCGGGGGCAGCTACTACTCTGTCGGTGAGCCGGGAGCGACCGTGCTGGCTAATTTCACCGGGACCTCGGTCTGGCTGGTGGGGAGGACGACTCCCTGGTACGGCAAGGCGCTGGTGAGTCTGGACGGAGGTCCGGAGGAATACGTGGACTTCTACAGCTGGGAAGTTGCCTACAAGCAGGCAGTCTACGCAAAGACCGGACTGAGCGACGGGCCTCACACTCTGTCGATCAGGTATGCGGGCGAGAAGAACCCGGAGTCGAGCTACTACACCATCAGCTTTGACGCCATCGACGTCATCGGCTCGTTGACCCAGGCCCCGACACCCACCCGCTACCACGATACCGACCCAGACCTCACCTACACCCCGGCCTGGGACACGGTGGCAGGCGACTGGAACTACTCCAACGGCGACTTCTCCAGCGTCGACAAGGCCGGCTCGATAAGCGTGGAGTTCGAGGGCACTTACTGCGCCTGGTATGGGCGCACCACGCCCTGGTACGGCAAGGCGAAGGTGGTGCTGGACGCGGGGACGCCGGGGGAGACGATCACCACTGTCGGCCTCTACAGCACCTCGATCAGGTACAAGCAGAAGGTCTACAACACCGGCGTACTAGAAGAAGGCACTCATACGCTAGCCGTCTACTGGATGGGGGACAGCAACCCCTCCTCGGCAGGTACGCGCATCGGTGTGGATAGCTTCGATGTCTTTGGAACCCTCACCGAAGCCGAACCCGCCCCGCCCATAGAGTGGCGCTATCAGCAGAGCGACTCGCGGATGACCTACCTAGGCGGATGGTCGACCGGTAGCACCTGGTCGGCCTCGGGCGGTAGCTACGCCTCTACCAGCCAGCCCGGAGCTGCCGTTCTTGCCACGTTCTCCGGCACCTCGGTGAGTGTGCTTTCTCGCACCACCCCGTGGTACGGCAAGGCGGAGATCTATGTGGACGACGTCCTCGAGGACACGGTCGACCTCTACAGCCCCTCCACCGCCTGGAAGGTGCCCATCTACCAAGATGACACCCTCTCTGACAGCGAACACACCCTGGTGATCAAGTGCTTGGGCACCAAGAACATCGCCTCTTCGGGCACCGCCGTGTGTCTCGACGCCCTGGATATCAGGGGATACCTGGAACAGGCGCCCCAGACCACCCGCATAGACGACAACAACGCCGGCTATGCCACCTACAGCCCAGCCTGGTCCAGGTGGGACGCGAGCGGATACTGGGCCGCCTACTTAGACACCTACGCCTTCACCGACCAGGCCACCTACAAGGTGACCGTGACCTTCCACGGCACCTACCTCTCGTGGGTCTCACGCACCGCCAATACCCAAGGCAGGGCCAAAGTGACCCTGGACGGCAACGACGCTGGGACTGTGACCGTGGACCTCTACAGCCCCACCACCATCTGGAAGAAGTCCGTGTACAACACCGGGCTCCTGGATGACGGTACCCACACCGTGGTCATCGAGTGTTTGGGAGCGAAGAACCCGGCCTCCTGGTGGTACTCCATCGGGGTGGATGCGTTCGATGTGATGGTGACGACGCCATAGGCCGGCGCCGGCCGCGCGGCTATTGACAGGCCCTGGGGCGGGGAATAGTGTGATGGTAAGCGGGGGGCTTCGAAGTATCGACGCATAGCGCCCCTTGGGCTTGTTCCGTGCTCTCGTGTTCCGATCGACTGGTCCGGAGATAGGGGGCGTGCCATGCGGTCCATGTTGAGGTCCTTTCCTCTGCGTCTCGTCAGATCTCTCGTTTTGTTGCTGTCGTTGCTGATGCTTGCTGTGTCGGTGCCCGTCGTGGCACTTGCGGCCTCCGATGACGAACAGACTGCCGTAGAGAGACCGGTGCTCTCGACATGCGACGAGGCGCGTCGACCTACCGTGGTCGGGGAGATGGACGAGGCCCGGCAGCAGTATCTCGCCTCGCTCGCGGCTGAGGCGTCCACCGCGGGTTCGGACGCGCATATCGCCACGCTTTCCCCCTGGGTCTTCTTCGATGCGATGGAGGGTGGTGCGGGCAGTTGGACGGCCGATGCACCCTGGGCTCTCACCACAGAGTGGCAACCGACGTGGATGTCGCCGGACAATGACAGCTGGAGTGACAGCCCCGGGGGCAACTACGCAAATGGCGCCAACACGAGCCTGTTCAGCGGCATCATCGACCTGTCGGCGGCCGGCGCGGGTCAGTTGGTGAGTCTGTCGTTTGCATTCCAGAGCGAACTCGAGGTCGAACAGGATTACCTCTGGATCGAGTTCTCACCCAACGCCGGGTCCAACTGGTATTGGTATGGGGACTACATCTCCCAGGTCAACTCGGACGGTTGGTTCTGGGCGGAGATTCCCGCGGCTATGTATACCAACCAGTTCATGTTCCGCCTGCGTCTGCAGACCAACGGCTCTACGACCTATGACGGTGTCCATGTCGACTACGTGGGCGTCGACGCCGACTACACCGACCTGGTCGAGGAGGACGACGCGAGGTTGGGCTACCTGGGTAGTTGGACCGACCGTACCGCGGTAGACGAGTGGGGCGGCACATGGGGCTACAGAGCCACGAGCACCTCAGGTGATGCGGTGCAGGTCAACTTCACCGGCCCTGCGATCATGGTGCTTGGCAAGAAAGGCCTTGATGGTGGCATAGCGCAAGTGGCCCTGGACGATGGACCGGTGTACGAGGTCGACTTCTACTCCGACAATCCATACGACGAGATGAACATAGCTTGGGTGACCGCGCATTACGGTCTCACCGACGGACCTCACACCCTGACCATCTGCTGCACGGGCACCAAGAACCCGGCCTCTTGGGGATACTCGGTGACCTTAGAGGAGGCGCTCATCTGGGGTACCGTGACGGGGGCTTCGGGACCCGATCATAACGAGGACGACAGCACGTACCTTGAGTACGGGGGGCCGTGGGTACCCACTGTCGACCCCGCGGCCTTCGGAGGGACTCTGAAGACTTTGGACGCCCGTGGCTCAGTCAACGTTGCCTTCACTGGCAACTACCTCGTCTGGAACGCCAAGAAGGGGCCTGGTTACGGCAA
The DNA here is from genome assembly GCA_963814365.1 of uncultured Actinomycetes bacterium. Classification (GTDB taxonomy): domain Bacteria; phylum Actinomycetota; class Thermoleophilia; order RBG-16-64-13; family RBG-16-64-13; genus RBG-16-64-13. The sequence goes on from CAWFCL010000004.1 coordinate 466,224, forward strand.
GGCCAAGGTGAGCATAGACGGCGGCCCCTTGCAGACTGTCGATCTGTACAACGCCTGGGATTCTTCCAAGAGGCGCGTCTACAACACCGGTCTTCTGGAAAACGGCTTTCACGAGGTCGCCATCTACTGGTCGGGCGAGAAGAACACTTCGTCCTGGGGTACCAAGATCGATGTCGACTGGTTCGACACGCTGGGCTATCTCAAGGACGCTGACTCGGCGCCACCCATGGAGTGGCGCTACCAGCAGGACGCCTCCGTCATCAACTACCTAGGCGATTGGACTATAACTAGCACTTGGTCGGCCTCAGGCGGCAGCTTCGCCTCAACGGCGCAGACCGGAGCGGCGGCAGTCGCCACTTTCACGGGCACCGAGGTGAGCCTGCTCGCCCGAACCACTCCCTGGTACGGCGAGGCCGAGATATTCATAGACGGCGAATACAAGGCCATCGTCGACCTCTACAGTCCCTCTGAGGCGTGGAAGGTGCCCATTTATACCAACGACTCCTTGAGCGACGACCAGCACGTTATCGGCATAAGCTGCAAGGGCACCAAGAACCCGAGCTCTTGGGGTACCTCGATAAGTCTGGATGCGCTGGATATCGTGGGATACTTGGACGAGGGCGACCATCCCATGCGCTATCACGATAGCGACACCAACCTCGCCTACGTTTCGTCCTGGGATACGCTCACGGGCGACTGGTCTTACTCGAACAGTGATTTCTCAAGTATCGACGAGGCCGGCGCGGTGACGGTCAAGTTCTACGGCACCTATTTGGAATGGTACGGACGCACCACCCCCTGGTACGGAAAGGCCAAGGTGGTGCTGGACGAGGACCTCATCAATGCGGTGACAGTCGACCTGTATAGCACTTCTATCAGGTACAAGCAACGGTTGTATGGCACGGGCCTGCTGGAGGAGGGTAAGCACACCCTTACCATCTACTGGCTCGGAGACAAGAACCCAGCCTCTCTCGGCACCCGCATAGGGGTGGACAGCTTCGACATGCTGGGCTATCCGGTGCTTGCCGACCCCGCTCCGCCCATCTCCTTGCGCTACCAGCAGAGCGACCCCAAGATCACCTACGTAGGCACCTGGAGCACCGGCAGCACTTGGTCGGCCTCAGGTGGCAGTTTTGCCTCGACCGCGCAGGCGGGAGCTTCCGCGTTTGTCAAGTTCCACGGCACCGGCGTTGCCTTGCTTTCGCGCACCACTCCTTGGTACGGAAAGATGGATATCTACGTAGACGGCGCCTATTGGATCACGGCCGACCTCTACAGCTCGTCCATAAGCTGGAAGGTCCCTGTCTTTCAGTACTACGGTTTCTCCGATGGCGATCACGCGATCGCAGTCTGTTGCACGGGCGACAAGAATGTCGCTTCGGCCGGGAGTTCCGTTTGTTTGGACGCTGTGGATGTCACGGGCTCTCTGCAACAGGCGCCGACCACGGCCCGAATCCAAGAGGATGATTCGGGGCATTGCACCCCTGCAGGCGTGTGGTCTCCCAGTGGAGACACCGGCTGGCAGGCATCGGGAAACAGCTTCCTCTCCACCCAGGAGTCCGGGGCCACCATGACCTTCAAGTTCCACGGCACCTATGCTTCCCTGCTCTCCAGGACCACCCCGTGGTACGGGGAGGTGGAGGTGCGGCTCTACTATGGTGCCGTCTTGCCGGCCAATCTGGTCTCGACAGAGGTCGTCGACCTCTACAGCGCAAGTACAGATTGGAAGAAGACCGTCTACTCCACCGGGCTTCTGTCAGACGGCGACTACAATGTGGTAGTGGAGTGTCTGCACGACAAGTATGTGGGCTCCTGGGGATACGCCATCGCGGTGGACGCGTTCGATGCGATGATGACGACTCCGTAGCCCGCGCGTTGACAGGTGGCCTCGGGCGTACTACTGTGTCGTCCGACGACGGGGAAGACTCGGAATAGGTCTCTCATGGGTAACCCCAGAGTCTCGTTCGCTGGTTGCAATCGCCGTGTTCGTGATTCTGATGAAGGGGGACTCCTGATGTGGTCTGGTCGTGCGGTGCCGTCTGTTCGCTTGATCAAACTCTTGGCCTTGTTGCTGGTGCTCCTGGCGGTTGGTATCGTGGTGCCCACCGCGGCGCTGGCTGCCTCGGGGGACAGCAAGCCTCTGCCCGAAGGGCCATCTGTCACCGCTTCTGATGAGGGCAGGCGTCCCACCTCGATCCGCAGGGCCGGCGAGGACCAGACGGTTCCCGGTGCGCCGTCGGTGGCTGGGGGCTTATCCATGGGTGCGGACGCGGGGATAAGCACGCTCACCCCCATGTTGTTCTCGGACACGGTGGAAAACGGCGCGAGCTCGTGGAGCGCACAGTCGCCGTGGGCCATCACCACCGAATGGGATCTCTGGGGCGATGGCGGCAACCATAGCTGGAGTGACAGTCCGGGCGGCAACTACGCCGGTTCCGTCGACTCGAGCTTGACCAGCGACATGTTCGACCTGTCGACGCTGGCTCCGAGTCAATTGGTCGAGTTGACCTTTTTGTTCACGGGTGAGTCGGAGTATTTGTACGACGTGCTCTACGTGGAATTCTCAAGCAACGGGGGAGCGAGCTGGAACTACTACGGCGACTACATCGACGGTGACTACTCTGACGATACGTACTTCTTCTGGGCTGAAGTGCCCAAGGCGATGTGCACGAGCCAATTCAAGTTCCGTCTGCGCATGTCCACCGATAGCTCGTTCAACTACGACGGGTTCCACGTGGACTATGTCAACCTATATGCATACAGCACCGACTACGTTGGCCCGAACGACTCGCGACTAGCCTATTTCGGATCGTGGAGCACCAACACTGTATATGACGGGGGCTTCGACGCTTGGTCGTACAAGCGCACCACCACTCCCGGCGACCTGGTTCGTCTGGACTTCAACGGACCCGCGTTCTCGCTGATCGGCAAAGTAGGCCCGGACTACGGCATTGCCACTGTGAGCGTGGATGGTGGCCCTCCGGAGGAAGCGGACTTCTACATCAATCCCAGCTGGTACCCCGAGTACTGGCTATATCCTAATTGGGTCTACCAAGTGGACAATCTCAGCGATGGACCCCACACGGTGACCATATTTTGCAGCGGGACCAAGAACCCGGCCTCGACGGGGTATGCAATAAGCGTCGCCTATCTGGAAGTCTGGGGCACCGTGAGTACGGCTTCAGGTGTGTCCCACTACGAGGAGGATGAGACCGATCTGGAATACGCGGGCCCCTGGGCCCGGACGTATGACGGCGCGGCCTCCGGGAGCTACTTGACCAGCGTGAACGCGATGGGCTCATCGGTGAACATCGACTTCGACGGTGTCTATCTCGCCTGGAATGCCAAGAAGGGACCGGGTTACGGCAAGGCCAAGGTGAGCCTAGACGGGGGGCCGCTCCAGACCGTCGACTTGTATAACGCGTGGGATTCGTCCAAGAGGCGCGTGTACAACACCGGGCTCCTTACCGGCGGCTCCCACACCTTGAGCATCTACTGGTCGGGCGAGAAGAACTCCGCCGCCTGGGGCACGAAGGTAGACGTCGATTCTTTCGATGTTTATGACAACACGGTCGACGCATCCAAGGCCGACCCGATGACTTGGCGCTATCAACAGTCCGAGTCCCGCCTCAGCTACCTAGGCGACTGGTCCGGCGCCAACACTTGGTCCGCTTCTGGCGGCAGCTTCGCCTACACGAGCCAACCCGGAGCGGCGGTCGTGGCCGAGTTCGAGGGCACCGAGATCACCGCGCTATTCCGCACCACTCCCTGGTACGGCAAGGCCAGAGTCACTCTGGATCCTGGCACTGGGTTCGAGGTGGTGGACATAGTCGACCTATACAGCCCGGGCGTAGCCTGGAAGGTGGGCACCCTCTACTCTAAGACCGGTCTGGCCGACACCACCCACACCCTCGTCATCGAGTGCGTGGGCGACAGTAACCCCGGCTCCTCTGGCACCTCCATCGCTTTGGACGCTTTGGACATCCTGGGGTATCTGGATCAGGCGCCCCAGACCACCCGCATAGACGACAACAACGCCACCTACGCCACCTACGCCCCAGCCTGGTCCAGGTGGGACGCAAGCGGATATTGGGCCGCCTACCAGGACACCTATGCCTTCACCGATCAGGACGACTACGAAGTGACCGTCACTTTCCACGGCACCCACCTCGCCTGGGTATCTAGGAAGGCCAACACTCAAGGCAAAGCTGAGGTACGCCTGTACGAAGGCGCCGTGAATCCGGGGAATCTGATCTCCACCCAGACCATAGACCTCTACAGTCCCAGCACCATCTGGAAGAAAAGGGTGTACTCCACCGGGATGCTAGACGACGGCACCTACAACGTGGTCATCAAGTGCCTGCGCGAGAAGAACCCGGCCTCTTGGTGGTACTCCATAGGCGTGGACGCATTCGATGTGGTAGTGACACCGGAGTAGGGACCGAAGGACAACACTTCCTGAAGACGGGGGCGCCGCAAGGCGCCCCCGTCTCATGTTGACACTCCTGATGCCGAGGCATAGGCTGATAGTTACTGGCGTTCTGATGGGTCGGGTCCAAGGATGTCCAAGGCACGGTCCCTGAGCTTCCGGTAACGATGTTCGTGGTCACAAGATAGGGGGCGGGTATGTGGTCTCTGAGCAGTCTGGTCTCGCGACGAGTGTTCAACATCTTCGGTCTGTTTCTGCTGCTAGTGGTCGTTGCTGTCGCGGTTCCCGTGGTGGCGATAGCGGCTACAAAGGGGGGCGGAGCAGCGGGGGAGGGCGTGGTCATCAGCGCCTGCGAACGAGACCCGTCGACCGGCCATGATCCTCGACCGCGACGATGGGTATGCGCAGCTGCTGGATTCACTTGGGACCGGCGACGTCGGTGTGGGTGCCGACGTCGGCATAGCCACGCTATCCCCGTATGTGTTCAACGACTTCGTCGAATCGGGCGCAGGGAGCTGGGTCGGTAACGCGCCCTGGGCCATCACACAAGAGTGGCAGCCGAGTTGGGCGAGCCCGGGCAATCACAGTTGGAGTGACAGCCCGAGCGGCAACTACGGCAACAACGTCAGCTTGAGTCTCTTTGGCGGAGCGCTCGACCTTTCAGCGGTCGGCCCGAGCCAAGTTGTGAGACTGACCTTCTCGTACACGAGCGAGCTCGAGTCTGAGCAGGACTACCTTCGGGTGGAGTTCTCTGACAACGCGGGGGGCACATGGTACTACTACGATGACTATGTAACCGGCAACTGGGATGACAACGTCTTCAACACGGATATCCCCGAGGCGATGCTGACCAGCCAGTTCAAGTTCCGCTTCCGCCTGGTGACCAACGGCAGTGTCACCTACGACGGCGTTCACATCGACAATATCCAAATAAGTGCCTACTCCACGGACACTGTCGGAGAGAGCGACCCTCGGGCCGGGTACTTTGGGACCTGGAACACCGGGAGTCTGGTCGCCGGCCCCTCTAGCACCTACTACTACAAGGAGTCGCGCACGGCGGGGGACCTGGTGCAAATCGACTTCACCGGTCCCGCAATATTAGTTCAAGGCAGGAAAGGGCTCGACGGCGGTATAGCCAGCATCAGCCTTGACGGTGCGGTGCCGCACCAAGCGGACTTTTACGTCGACACGTTGTCCCAACCGTACTATGACAACTATCCGGCCTGGGTCACTGCCTATTACGGTCTTACGGACGCGCCACACACTTTGACGATCTGCTCCACCGGCACCAAGAACCCAGCCTCTTCCGGCTACGCAATCAGCTTCGAGGAGGCCATCATCTGGGGCGCCGGTACGACTGCTGCAGGTGTGACGCACGAAGAAGAGCTCAATGGTTTCTATGAGTACGATGGCCCGTGGGCTTCGGTGGTCGACCCGGCGGCCTCCGGGGGGAGCCTAGAGACTCTGAACGCGCGCGGCTGTCTAAGCGTGGCCTTCGAGGGCGACTACCTGGCATGGAACGCCAAGAAAGGCCCGGGTTGCGGCAAGGCCAAGGTGAGCGTCGATGGCGGCCCGCTGCAGATGGTGGACCTCTACAATGCCTGGGACAGTTCCAAGAAGCGTGTCTTCAACACGGGTCTGCTCGCAGGCGGGCCTCACACTCTGGCCATCTACTGGTCGGGGGAGAAGAACACTTCGGCCTGGGGCACCAAGATCGACGTGGATTCGTTCGACGTCATCGACCATCTGGTTGACGCCGACCCCGCGCCGCCTCTTGCTTGGCGCTATCAGCAGAGCGAGCCCCTGATCACGTACGTGGGCGATTGGACCACGAGTAGCACCTGGTCGGCTTCGGGGGGCAGTTTCGCGTCTACCTCGCAGCCTGGCGCGGCGGCTATCGTCAAGTTCTTCGGCACTAAGGCGACCGTGGTGGCCCGTACCACCGCTTGGTCTGGATACGCTCAGATATACGTGGATGGGATCTTCAAGGAAGCAGTCGATCTCTACAGCGCGACGACTGGATGGAAGGCGCCTGTCTACTCCATAGACGGACTGCCGCCGGCCGAACACACCATCACGGTGAGGTGCGTGGGGGAGGCTAATCCCAGTTCATTAGGCACCTCGATAGGTCTGGATGCCTTCGACATCGCGGACAACCTGGAGCAAGCGCCTATTCCCATCCGCTACCACGACAGCGACTCGAACCTGGAGTATTTCCCGGACTGGGCCACTGTGAGCGGTGACTGGAACTACTCCAATGGGGACTTCTCGAGCCTCGACGAGGCCGGCTGGGTGAACGTGGACTTCAACGGAACCTACTGCGCTTGGTATGGTCGCACTACCCCGTGGTACGGCAAGGCCAAGGTGGTGCTGGATGGCAACTACGGCGACGCCACCATCGTCGACCTGTACAGCGCTTCTACCAAGTACAAGCAGCGCATATACAACACCGGACTGTTGGACGAAGGCAACCACACGCTGGCGGTGTACTGGACAGGGGAGAAGAACCCGGCGTCCACCGGCACCCGTGTCGGTGTAGACAGCTTCGACCTGTTCGGCACCTTGTACAGTGCTGGGGATGCTCCACCCATCGAGTGGCGGTACCAGCAAGACAACCCCAAGATCACGTACTTGGGTGATTGGGCCACCGGTAGCACCTGGTCGGCCTCGGGGGGCAGCTACATCTCCACTTCCAAGGACGGTGCTATGGCCGTGGCTCGGTTCACCGGCACCGGAGTCAAGGTGACAGGCAAGAAGTGTCCCTGGTACGGGCAGGCCACTATCACCATAGACCCGGGCACCCCGGGAGTGATGGTGGAGGTGGTCGACTTCTACAGCTCCAACTGGTCCCAAGACTGGAAGCAGGTGGTGTACACGAGCCCCGCCCTCTCTCCGGGGGCGCACACCATCGTGATCGAGTGCGATGGCGCCGCTATCGGTCTGGACACACTGGACATCACTGGGTATCTAGGTCAGGCTCCCAGTCCCACCCGCATAGACGACAACAACGCGGGACACGCAGCCTACAGCCCGGCTTGGTCCAGGTGGGACGGTAGTGGGTACTGGGCGGCCTACATGGACACCTACGCCTTCACCGACCAGGACGACTATCAGGTGACCTTCACCTTCGAGGGCACTTTCGTCTCCTGGTTGTCCCGCACCGCCAACACTCAAGGCAAAGCCAAAGTGATCTTGGACGGCAACGACGCCGAAGCCGTGGTCGTCGATCTCTACACCCCGAGCACCGAGTGGAAGAAGACCGTGTACTGCTCCGGCCTGCTTGACTACGGAGTCCACACCCTGGTCATAGAGTGTCTGTACGAGAAGAATCCCTCGTCTTGGTGGTACTCGATAGGCGTGGACGCCTTCGACGTGGTGGAGGACACCCTCGCGGGACCGTAGTTGCTGAGCCACGATTGAACTGAGTAAGAGGCGGGGGCGCCGGAAGGCGCCCCCGCCTCTTTGTGCCCTCTAGGTGTTGCCCGCGGGCTAATCGTAGGGGCGGCTTCTGCCGATGAATAACCATGGCCCGGAATCCGGTATGGCGGCCTGCTCTCGCAGGCCTTTTCTGGTTTCCGGGCGCTCGTCGGGGCCTGTAGTCCGTTTGGGAGGTACGCCATGTACCGTGGAATCCGTAGCTTCGCCGGCCGCAAGGCCCGCAGATGCCTTCTGGTGGTCGGTCTTACCCTAGCTCTCGCTATTGCCGTACCTACGGCGGTCCTGGCCAGCAGCGCACCACCGGCACCTGGTGGCACCGATCATGCGAGTTGGGGCAAGGCTCCGGCCTGGGCGGCGTCTCTCTCGGGAGGGACGACTCGGCAGGTGGGTGGAGAGGTAATCGTGCAGTTCGCCCGCGGCGCGAGCGCTCAGGCCATGACACAAGCGGCGCGCGTGGCCGGGGCTACACTCAAGCAGGCACATGCCGGCGCATCCAACAACGGCGTTCCCTTCGCGGTCTACAGTTCATCGAATCTGACTACCTCTCAACTGATCGCGAGTCTCAAGAAGCAGCCCGGCGTGGTCTCGGTCACAGAGAACCAGCTCGTGAGGCTTGCGCCGGAGGGGAGTTGGCCCAACGACCCCTCTTTCGGTAGTCAGTGGGCCCTAGAGAACACGGGCCAGGTGCTGGGTGAAGTGGACGCCGATATCGACGTGCTCGCCGCATGGGAGCGCACTCAGGGTAGCGGGGACGTGGTCGTGGCCGTGATCGACTCGGGCGTGTTCTACGAGCACCCGGATCTGACGGCCAACATGTGGAATAACCCGGGCGAGAAAGAGCAGCCGTACGACGGCCAAGACAACGAGGGCAACGGCTACTTTGACGACGTGTACGGCATCGATGTCATCAACGGCGACAGCGACCCCTTGGATGATTGCGGCCACGGCACACACGTGGCCGGCACCATCGCGGCCAAGGGCAACAACGGGGTGGGTGTCGCCGGTGTCTCTTGGAATACCAGGATCATGGCTCTTAAGGCCTTCGACTGTAGCGGCTATGGTTCTATCGCGGCCGTTATCGAGTGCATCAACTACGCCATAGACCAGAAGGTGGAGCATGGGGTCAACGTGGTGGCCATCAACGCCTCCTTTGAGGGCGACGGCTATAACGAGACCTTGCGCAACGCCATCCAGGCTGCCGGGGACGCTGGGATAGTGTTCGTGGCGGCGGCCGGTAACAGGACCATCAATGTGGACGCCACGCCTGTGTATCCGGCGGCCTACGACTGCGAAAACATCATCGCGGTGGGGGCGACCGACAGCTACGATTCTCCGGCGGATTTCTCCAACTACGGCGCCACCGGCATAGATCTTTCGCTCCCGGTGTGGGCATCCTGAACACCATCCCGCCGACCAAGACCGCGGCGCCAGGTACCGGCACGCTGTTCTTTGACGACATGGAGTCTGGGTCCGGCAACTGGACGCCCAGCGCCCCCAGCGTCGAGAACCCCTGGGCCATCACCACCGAGGCCAACTGGGGCAGCACCGGCACGCATGCCTGGAGCGACAGTCCCGCGGGCCCGTATTCGCCCAGTTCGCGCTACACCTTGACTTCCAGGACGATCAACCTGGGCGCCGCGGTGTCGACAGTATCGACAGGTGCTTGGCTGGGTTTCGCGGTACTGCACGACTTTGGCAGAGGCGACTGTCTGATAGTGAAAGTCTCGGGCAACAACGGTGAGACCTGGGATAGCGTGCACCTGTTCCAGGGCACGGGCGAGCAGTACTACTGGTTCCGACTGCCGGAGGGTGCAGTCACCAGCACGTTCAAGCTGCAATTCGTCTTAGAGACCGGTGGGTTGGCCGAAGGTGACTACGACGGCGTCTATCTGGACAACGTCTGTATCACTACCAGCGCTCCGGCTCTGTACGCTGAGTACAGCGGTACCTCCATGGCCGCTCCGCACGTGACGGGCACGGTCGCTCTACTGGCGGCCTCTTCTCCGGCTTCGACGGTGGCTGCCCGCATAGACCAGGTTCTCTCTTCGGTCGATACGCTGGACGCGTTGTCGGGGCTGTGCGTCACGAGCGGCAGGCTCAATACCGGCAGGGCGCTCATGAGCGACTCAGAGCCGCCCAGCATCAGGGAGATGGAGCCCATGTCCGGGCCCGCCTCGGGTGGCAACAAGGTGCACATATACGGCAGCAACTTCTACGGTGTTGAGCTGGCCGGATCAAGCGGCGTCACCTTTGGCGGCGTGGACGCGCTGTCATACTACGTCGAGTCGAGCGGGTACATCAAGGCATACGCTCCTGCGGGGGTCGAAGGGACCACCGTGCAGGTGCAGGTGAACGCGGCCGGTGGCAGCACGCCCAATACTGAGGCTGACGACTACACATACATGCCACTGCCCACCATCACCGAGGTCAGTCCGGCCGCCGGTCCCACCACTGGGGGCGTGCAGGTGACTATCACCGGCGCCAACTTCGAAGGAGTGAGCAATGTGACCTTCGGCGGAGTCGCCGCCCAAGAGTGGTGGAAAGAGTCGGCGACGATGCTGAAAGCCGTCATCCCGGCCCATGCTGCCGGCACTGTGCGTGTGAAGGTCTACGCCGCTGGTGGCTACACGGCAGACACAGCCGCCGACGATTTCACCTACGTGGCGACTACCGCTGTGCAGCAGAACGATCCAAAACTCGGCTACCTGGGCACATGGGCCGACGCGAGGAGCGCCTACGCCTCCGGAGGCAGCTACGCTGTGGGCGACTCCGAGCTATGCCGACTGACCGTGACTTTTGAGGGCAGTTACCTGGCTCTTGTCGGCAAGACCGGTCCGGAGGGCGGTAAGGCGTGGGTGACCATCGACGGCGCCGAGAAGGGCTACGCGGACTTCTACAGCGAGGTCGCCCGATACCAGCAGATCGTATATTCCACGGGCATGTTGGACCAAGGGTCGCACACCGTCACCTTCCAGTGGGCGGGTGTGCATCGCGACTGGTCTTCGGGCTTTGCTATCAACGCGGATGTTATCCACGTGCTGGGAGAGGTCACTCAAGCCCCCATCCCCGAACGTCATCAACAGAACGAGCCGAAGCTTGCGTACACCGGTGATTGGACCACGGGTTGGACTTGGTGGCTGGCCTCTGATTGCACCTATGCGTACGCGAGCGCACCGGGAGCCTCAGTCAACGTCACTTTCGACGGCACCTACCTGGCCTGGACCGGCAAGATGGGCCCCGACTACGGCAAGGCCCAAGTGCGTTTGGACGACGGTGAGTTGGTGACCGTCGATCTGTACAGTCCTTACAGCAAGTACAAACAGAAGATCTTTGAGACGGGTCTGCTTCCCGACAAAGAACACACTCTCAGCATCTACTGGATGGGAGCCAAGAGTCCAGCCTCATCGGGCTGCAAGGTCAGTGTCGACACTTTTGACGTGTTCGGAGAGTTGACCGAGTCGCCCAAGGCCGAGCCTATCACCTGGTCATACGACCAGAGTGACTCCCGCATCACCTATGTCGGATCGTGGAGCACTCGTTGGACTTCCGCGGCCAGCGCTTGGAGCTTCTACTACGCCACTGAGCCGGGCGCGGGAGCCGTGGTGGAGTTCGAGGGCAGCTCAGTAGAGTTGATAGCCAAGAAGGGTCCCCCGTATGGCGAGGTCGCCATCAGCCTGGACGGGGGAGAACCCATGTTGGTGGATCTCTATGCGCCGGAGGATGTCTTTAGACAGTCGATCTACTACAAGACCGGACTGTCGGATGGTCCACACACGCTCACCATCAGGTGCACGGGTGACAAGAACGAGAATGCGGTGATGGCCGCCATCAACATCGACGGTCTGAACATCAATGGTGTGCTGAGCCAGGGGCCGAAGCTCGAACGCTATCAGCAAGACGACCCGGCCTTGGCGTATACGGGCGACTGGGCGACCGGCAGCACCTGGTCGGCCTCCGGTGGCAGTTTCAAGTCAACCGTGCAAGAAGGGGCGAAGGTCACCGTGACGTTCGAGGGCAGTTATCTCTCGTGGGTGGCTAGGACCACTCAGTGGTACGGCCAGGCCAGGGTGACCTTGGACGACCAGGATCCGGTGATGGTGGACTTATTCAGTTGGGGCGTGGGTTGGAAGGCGCCTGTGTACAACACCGGGCTGCTAAGCCACGGCGTGCATACGCTGCGGATCGAGTACGTTGGCGCCAGATACTGGCGGTCGTGGGGCTTCGCGGTCAGCCGTGGACGCATTCGATGTTCTTGGCGCGTTGGAGGCAGGCTCGTTGTAGCGAGCACGGCATAGAGCAGGAGTTGGGGGATGGGGGCGCCGTAGGCGCCCCCATTTCTGTTCTCGCGTACCAGGGGCCGGGCGAGACCTGTCGTATATGTCATGAACGGTGTCGAAAGGAGGCCGTGTGACCTGGTCGAGGATCACCTCGGTCGCTACATATACAAGGGTGATGTGCGCGTGCGCGACTGCGCTAGTCGCGATGGTGCTGTGCGTGCCGTGGGCGCAGGCGGGGGTCACCGAGCGCGTCAGCGTTAGTGGCAGTGGCCTGCAGGGCGCCCTGGAGAGCGGCGCTCCGTCGGTGAGCGCCGACGGCCGCTACGTGGCCTTTGTCTCTGCGGCGGCCAACCTGGTTTCTGGAGATAGCAATGGCGACTACGACGTCTTTGTCTACGATCGGCAGATAGGGCTGTATCAAGAGGGTGAGCGTGTCCAGTTCGGGCGCCCAGGCCGGCGGCGACAGCCGCTCGCCGGCTATCAGCGCGGACGGCCGACGCGTAGCCTTCCTTTCCAGAGCCGCCGACCTGGTGCCAGGCGACACCAATGGCAAGTGGGATGTCTTTGTCCACACGGTGGCCACGGGGGTCACGCAGCGAGTGGGAGTGGCGGCGATGGGGCGCAGCCCGACGCCGACTGTACGCGGGTGAGCATCGATGGCGACGGCTCTGTCGTTGTCTTTACTTCGGCGGCGACCAACCTGGTTCCGGGCGACACCAACGGGGTGGCCGACGTGTTTGTGCGCGACCTGACCGCGGGGACCACCGGGCGGGTGAACGTGGGCGCCGGTGGAGCCCAAGCAGACAGGCGCAGCGACTTCGTGAGTGTCAGCGCAGACGGCCGCTACGTGGCCTTCGACTCCATCGCCGACAACCTGGTCAGCAGCGACTCCAACGGCAACTGGGACGTCTTTGTCCACGACTGCCAAACAGGCGACACCGTCCGGGGCAGCGTCGATAGCTCTGAGGTCGAAGCAGGAGGAGACAGCATCTATCCGTCCCTGAGCGCAGACGGCCGCTACGTGGTCTTTGAGTCGCAGGCTCCGGACCTAGTGGGCGGCGACACCAATGGCAAGTGGGACGTCTTTTTGCGCGACCTCTCCTCGGGCACCACCGAACGGGTGAGTGTCGCCGACGACGGGCGGCAGGCCGATGACGACAGCGACTCAGCCTCGGTCAGCGCAGACGGCCGCTACGTGGCCTTCGCGTCGCTGGCGACGGGCCTTGTGGCCGGCGACAGGAACGGAATGCGCGATGTGTTCGTGCGCGACCGCGCCACGGGCGCCACGCTGAGGGCCAGCCTTTCCAGCGCGGGCGTGGAGGGCTATGACGACAGTGATTCGCCTGCATTGGCGGCCACCGGCGCCTGCCTAGCGTTCGAGTCCTGGGCCGCGAAGTTGGTCGCGTCAGACACCAACGGTTGCGCCGACGTGTTCGTGGCCGAGGTGGGCGAGGTGCCCACGGTCGGCGGTGTAAGTCCGGCAGCGGGTCCCGTGTCCGGTGGTACCGAGGTGGTCATCACGGGCACGATGTTCACGGATGTATCGGCCGTCACCTTCGGGGGCACCGCGGCCGAGTTCACCGTCGACTCGACCACGACGATCACAGCGATCAGCCCCGCCCATGCGGCGGGTACCGTGCAGGTGCAGGTGGTTGCCGGCGGAGTGGGCACCAGGAACACATCTGCGGACGACTTCACCTACCATCCGCCCACCCTCTACCAGCAGAGCGACCCCAAGCTCACCTACGTGGGCAGTTGGTATACGGCCATCACCCCCTGGGCCAGCGGGGGCAGCCACACCTACACCGCTTCGCCAGGAGCCATGGTCACTGCCGGCTTCACCGGCACCTCGGTCAAGCTCACCGGCAAGAAGGGGCCTGAGTACGGCAAGGCCAAGGTGACCCTGGACGGCGGCGAAGCCGAGTACATAGACTTCTACAGCCCCTACTCGGTCTGTAACCAGTTCATCTATCAGAAGGAAGGGCTGGAGGACACCGCTCATACCCTGGTCATCGAATGGTCCGGCCAGAAGAACCAGGCTTCCAGCGGATACTACATAAGCCTGGACGTGGTCTTGATCCAGGGGGCGTTGAGCCAAGCCCCTACGCCCACCCGCTATCAACAGGACGACTCCAGTCTGCGCTACGCCGGTCCGTGGGGCACCTCTTGGTCTTGGACAGGGTGGCCCTCGGCGGGCAGTTTCGCCTATGCGAACTCCTCCGGCGCGGTAGCCAGCATCAAGTTCGAGGGCACCTACCTGGTCTGGATCGCCAAGACCGGCCCGCAGTACGGCAAGGCCCGGGTGAGCCTGGACGGCGGCGAGGCCTTCTACCTGGACCTCTATAGCTCCGGCAGCCTCTATCAGCAGAAGGTCTACACGACCGGTCTATTGCCGGACGGCCCGCATACCCTCACCATCGAATGGTGCGGCCTCAAGAACACCGGTTCCAGCAGCTACTACGTCAACATCGACGCCCTGGATGTGATGGGCACGCTGGTCACGGCCCCCGCACCTCCGGCGCCGCCCACCCTCTACCAGCAGAGCGACCCCAAGCTCACCTACGTGGGCAGTTGGTATACGGCCATCACCCCCTGGGCCAGCGGGGGCAGCTACACCTACACCGCTTCGCCAGGAGCCATGGTCACTGCCAGCTTCACCGGCACCTCGGTCAAGCTCACCGGCAAGAAGGGGCCGGAGTACGGCAAGGCCAAGGTGACCCTGGACGGCGGCGAAGCCGAGTACATAGACTTCTACAGCCCCTACTCGGTCTGTAACCAGTTCATCTATCAGAAGGAAGGGCTGGAGGACACCGCTCATACCCTGGTCATCGAATGGTCCGGCCAGAAGAACCAGGCTTCCAGCGGATACTACATAAGCCTGGACGTGGTCTTGATCCAGGGGGCGTTGAGCCAAGCCCCTACGCCCACCCGCTATCAACAGGACGACTCCAGTCTGCGCTACGCCGGTCCGTGGGGCACCTCTTGGTCTTGGACAGGGTGGCCCTCGGCGGGCAGTTTCGCCTATGCGAACTCCTCCGGCGCGGTAGCCAGCATCAAGTTCGAGGGTACCTACCTGGTCTGGATCGCCAAGACCGGCCCGCAGTACGGCAAGGCCCGGGTGAGCCTGGACGGCGGTGAGGCCTTCTACCTGGACCTCTATAGCTCCGGCAGCCTCTATCAGCAGAAGGTCTACACGACTGGTCTATTGCCGGACGGCCCGCATACCCTCTCCATCGAATGGTGCGGCCTCAAGAGCACCGGTTCCAGCAGCTACTACATCAACATAGACGCCCTGGATGTGATGGGCACGCTGGTCACGGCCCCCGCACCTCCGGCGCCGCCCACCCTCTACCAGCAGAGCGACCCCAAGCTCACCTACGTGGGCAGTTGGTATACGGCTTTCCAGTGGGGGGCCTCGGGAGGCAGCTTCAAGTACGCGACTGAAGAGGGCTCTCTGGCTTGTGTGAGCTTCACCGGTACAGGCCTGGAATTGGTGGGCAAGAGGTCGCCTCAGTACGGCAAGGCCAAGGTCAGCTTGGACGGTGGTGAGGCAGAGTACATAGACTTCTACAGCCCGTATTGGACTTACCAGGAGGTCGTATACGCAACCGGCAGCATAGAGGATGGTGAGCACACCCTCACCATCGAATGGACCGGGGAGAAGAACGAGGCCTCGACAGGCTACCTGGTCAACGTGGATGCTTTGTTCGTCCGGGGCGCACTCATGCAACCACCCGACCTGACTTGGTATCAGCAATCGGCCGGGGAGTTGCTGTACGCGGGGGTGTGGACCGAGGTGGCCACGGCCTCGGCTCACGACGGCAGCTTCTACTATGCCGACTCTCCGGGCGCGTCGGTGGTGATCGAGTTCGAGGGCACCCATCTGGAATGGTTCGCCAAGACTTCGTCCGCCTACGGGAAAGCCTTTGTAAGGGTCGATGACGGCCCCGCGGAACTGGTCGATCTGTACAGCTCCGACACCCTCTATCGTCAGTGTGTGTACAGCACTGGCGCTCTGACGGCGGGCACCCACTCTCTTACCATCAGTTGGAGCGGAATCAAGAATGCTGCCGCTTTGGGCTGCGCGGTGGGCGTGGACTCACTCTGCACGTTCGGCGCGTTGCGCGTGGCGCAGCCGAGCTCAGACGGCCGGTGATCTCCATCCTTTCGCCTTGGTCGGCGCGGAGAAGACGCGTATCACGTACGCCCTGTCGCAGGCTCCCACAACGGTCCAGGCCGGCTTCACCAGTGACGGCGGTATCCGGATCGACTACACGGGGGCGAGCGGCCCCATGGAGTCGTTGGCCGTCGGGTCTGCCCAGGTCCATTCTGTCGCTGCGACCGCGGTGGCGGGGGGAGCGTGGGTCTTACCTTCGACTCTGGCCCGCTATCAGCGATACCGGATAATGTCGCTGCCCGGTTCGGCCTCCACGTCGCCTCGCATAGTGATGGATGTCTATCGGCGCACGGACGGCCCCGCTGGGGACGGACCACCGCTGGTGTGTCTAGACCCGGGCCACGGGGGGTCGGCCCCCGGCACTGCCGGCGTCACGTCCAAGGTGCCCGAGAAACAGATGGTGTTGGCTGTGGGCCTGCTCGCGGCCGACTACCTCGGCGACAGGGGTCTGAGCGTGATGATGACCCGGGCCTCGGACATCTACCTCACGCTCGACCAGCGTTGCGTGCTCGCCAACAATGCCAACGCGAACCTTTTCATAAGCATCCACGGCAACGCCTTCTACAACCCGACCGTCGGCGGCACCGAGACTTTCTATCAGGAGAAGACCGCGGAGTACACGATGGCTGCCAAGGCCCTGGCCACGGCCGTGCAGAACAGGGTGCTACAGGCCTTGTGCCTCAGCGACCGGGGAACTCGCACCTACTATGTGGGCACCCTGGGGGTGCTGAACGGCACGGTCATGCCCGCTGTCTTGGTGGAGTTGGGTTTCATGTCCAACCCTACCGAGGATGCGCTGCTCACCAGCACCGCGGGTCAGGATAAGGCCGCCAAGGCGATCGCGGACGCGGTATGCGACTACCTGGGGTGGTCCACGACCGTGTACAAGACGGAGGGGTAAGACCGCGCGGCTACTGCCAGATGGATAGACCCGTCTGCGGAATCCATCTTGCGAAGGACAGAGGGCCCGGTCATGGTGGTCATCTGGATCTCCAGGTTGAAGACCAGTGTGTTGGCCGCCAAGTGGCCCCCGTAGCAGCGCCCGTCTTTGTCCGCGAGCACGCAGTGCACGTGGACGCTGGGCTCTCCGTTGTGAAGAGAGACATTGCCCCACAGACCGGCCACCTCGAGACGTTGGTCCAGATCGTGTTCGAGCCAGGTCTTGTTGGGCTGGTCGTAGTAGCGGATGGTGGCGCGGGACACAGCTCCCACGCCTGACAACCACGCCAGGTGGATACCGTTGGCGCGGACGAAGGCATCCAGTTCGGGCAGCAGGTCGCTGCCGAAGGGCGGCTTGAGGATGTATACGGGACCTGGTGACGCCTTGACACTGTACATGGTCAATCCCAGCGGAACTCGGGGGCCGATCTCTGGTCCCAGATCTCTTCGGTAGCGTCGTCGGCGAGCCTGGCCTCGGGAGTGGAGACCTCTGGGTTGGTGATCAAAGCGTCGGGGTCGCTGAGCAGACGCACCTCCAACTCAGAGGCGTCCAAGCGTCCGTCGTCGTTGACAGTGGCGTTCTTCTCTCTCAGGCGGGGCTCCAGCTCTTCGAGGTCCATACCCTCCTGTGCCAGGACGACACGCTTGGTGCCGGGCTTCAGGTCTTTGCGCAGGTCGACCAGGTACTGGTACCAGACGATGTCCCAGAACACGGTGATGGCCGCCTCGAGCGCGCCTGGTGCGGTCCGGCTGACGTTGGCCTGCGGCTTGCCTATGCTGCGGCCGATCTCGCTTAGCTTCTTGACGAACTCGCTCTCGTTGAAGTAGCGCTGCGCGACCTGGACCTCATTGATGGTGAAAGCGAGACCTGGAACTTCCTGCGGCTCAGGTTCTGGTTCGGGCTCCGGCTCTGGTGGCGGCTGACCCTTGCGCCCGCGCAGCAGCTTCTGCATAGCCGCGTTTGCGACGGCGGCCGCGCCGGAGACGGGTCCGGGCGCCGACAAGGGAGTGGGCTCCAGCTCGACTGGGGCCGAGGATATCGGGGCGATAAGGAGCTCGTCCGCCGAGGTCGCGTCCATCAGTGAGTCGACACCAGCGTCCGGGTCGAAGCTCGCCTCCGCTTCCAAACTCTCCTGGACATCTTCGCCCGAGCTCTTGAAGAGATGCTTCTTGGGGGCGTCGCTCGGCGGGAGCGGGGGAGGCGGGGAGGCGGGGGCCGGCGCGGCGGCCGGAGCCGATCGCGGCCGGGGACGGTTTGGCTCCGCTGAGGGGAGGAGGCAAGATCGCCTTCGCGGCGCCTCCAGCGGCCCCCGCGACAGCCCCAGCGGCGGCCGCACCCGCGGCGAGGCCGGGCAGGGGAGGTGGGGCCAGAGCACCCGCCGCAACACCCGCTGCAGCAGTGGCCGCAGCGCCAACAGCGGCGCTCGCTGCCGTGCTGGCGCTCTTACCCGCGCTTAGCGGCGGCGGGACGACCGGCGGCGGCACTGCCGGCGCGGTCTGTGCTCCCGTAAGAGGCGGTGGCGCGGGCGTCGAGGCTCCAGTGGCTGGCGGAAGCGGGGGTGGCGCCGCACTCACCGAGGTCGGTGTCGGTGGTGGCGGTGGCGGCCGCCAAGGCGGCCACGGCACCGACGGCAGACTCAGGTAGCAGCGACTCGGCGACCCGCAGCCGCTCACGAGTGGACTCCAGCTCGTCTTCGAGCTGCTGTACGCGGTCGTTCACAGCCGAAGTCTTCTCTTCGGACTCGGCCATGTCCGTCATGAAGTGCTCCAGAGTGGAAGAGAGCTTGGCCAAGGCCGACTGCATCTCGTTCTGCAGCGCGAGGAGGTCGGTGACCGGCACGAGGAGTTCCTTGGTCCTGTCGATGATCTCCTCTTTCGGGGGTGCTGCGGGCGCAGCGACGGCGGGCGCAGCGACGGCGGTGCGGAGACCGCAGGCACGGGTGGCGTGAGGGCAGGGACTCCTGGCCAGGGCGGTCGCGGGCCCTGTCTCGGCCTCGGGCTCGGCCTCGGACTCGACCTCGGGCGCGGCCTCGGGTTCTCATCTCGGCTCGGGGCGGAGGAGGTGTCTCTTCTTCGTCTTCCTCCATGTTGGCCTCGGCTATGGCGGCTACGAGTTGCAGCGTAGCCTCCTCGAGCTCCTCTTGGTCGTAGTCCTCTCCGGAGTCGGGCTCGTCTTCTCTGATCTCGTCCTCCGCGGTGGGCGCGCTCGCCCAGGCGGCCAGTTCGGCTTCGACCTTGGCTGGGTCGACGTCGGATGGGTGGTACTCGGCTTCGTGCGCCTGGGTTCGCGGCGGGAGCAGAAGGCTCCTGAGGTTCGAAGTCCACCGCGTCAAAGACCTCGGCCTCGAAGTGCGGGGGGGCGGGTGCTGTGGGGTTGTCGTCATGGGGTTCAGACCACTCCACGGTGGCGTCGTCGCCCTCATGATCCTCTGAGGCTTCAAGCTCTTCCTCGGGACCCGCGTCTGCCGCGCAGTCGGCACATAGGGCCACTACGCTGCCGTCGGGGAACCCCTGTATCAGGGAGTCTTCGTCAAGGGCCGCCCCGCAGATGTCGCAGCGGTCCTTGCTCGAGGAAAGCTGATCCTTGTGAGCCACAGTTCGCGCCTCCTTCCCCAACTTGTCCCACACCGGGAAAACGCGGGTGGTAACCGGCGGCTAGTATATCAAGTGAGTACAGTCTACTCCGCATCTTCTGGGCGCGCGACCGGCCGGGGGAGCATGCTAGACTGGCGCTCATGCCGGTTGCGAAGAAGATATCAGAAGCAGCGCAACGCTCCTCGTGGGTCCGCCAGATGTTCGAGGAGGGGGCACGGCTTGCCGAGATGCATGGCCGCGACGCCGTGGCAGACTTCAGCATAGGTAACCCCAATCTGGAGCCTCCGCGCGAGTTCCAGGAGGTGCTGCAGGAGCTTATCCGCGATCCTGCTTGCGGGACGCACGGATACATGTCCAATGCGGGCTATCCCGAGACGCGGGCTGCCGTCGCGGCCCACCTTGCCGAGCAGCAAGGCGTGCCCGTGCAAGGCGAGCACGTGGTGATGACCTGCGGGGCCGGCGGAGCCGTGAACGTCATCTTGAAGGCCATCCTGGATCCGGGTGACGAAGTGCTCGTGACTCGTCCCTACTTTGTGGAGTACGAATCGTACGTGGACAACCATGGCGGCGTGCTCAGGTTGGTGGACCCTGCGCCGGACTTCGATCTGGACGTCAGGGCCATCGAGGCGGCCATAGGTCCGCGGACGCGCGCTGTGATGGTGAACTCACCCAACAATCCGACGGGCAAGGTCTATCCGGCGGAGACGCTGGCGGCTCTGGGGGAGGTGCTCCGGCGCAAGTCGGCTGAGACGGGCCGCATCATACACCTGGTGTCGGACGAGCCTTATCGGCGCATCGTGTACGACGGGGTGCAGGTGGCGTCGGCGATGGCGGCCTATCAGAACACGATCATCGCGTCCAGCTACTCCAAGGAGCTCTCTCTGGCAGGGGAGAGGATCGGCTACGTGGCCGCCAACCCGTCCATCACCCGGATAGGGGATCTGATGATGGGCTTGGTGATGGTCAACCGCACCCTGGGCTTCGTCAACGCGCCGGCTCTGATGCAGCGGGTCGTGGCTAGGATGCAGGGCGTAGCGGTGGATGTGTCTGTCTATCAGCACAACCGTGATGTGTTGTATGAGGTGCTCACAGAAGCGGGCTTCACGGTCAACAAGCCGGAGGGGGCTTTCTACATGTTCCCCAAGGCGCCGGTGGAGGACGACGTGGCCTTTTGCCGCGAACTGCAGCAGCGGTTGGTGTTGGTGGTGCCGGGCAGCGGGTTCGGCATGGCCGGCTACTTCCGGATGGCCTACTGTGTGCCGTTCGAGGTGGTGGAGCGCGCGCTGCCCGCGCTTAGAGATATCGGGGCCAAGTACTTCGGGTAGCGGCGCGCGGGCGCGGTGGGCGGCCCTGCCCGGCGGATGCATTGCGTGATAGGTCTGCGCGTTTTCAAACCGCTACCATTTTGGTAGCGGTTTGCCGTGCGAAGAACACTTGGAGCACACGCGAGTCTCAACCGCGCTTGGGCCGCTCCTTGAAGCCGATGACATCTATATCGACCGCGTAGAGCAAGGTCTGCGCGAAGATGCGGGGGTCAAAGGGCTTGGTGCTCGCCTCCGGATCGTACTTGGCCACTATCGTGCGAAGGGCCTGTTCGCGCTCGACTTCGTCTGTGAGCAGGGTGGCCCGTCCCTCCACGACGACAGACTGGTAGAGATACCCGTCCTGGCAGGGAGTGGGGCCCAGTCGGAGTTCCTCTTGAGAGATGACGGTCACGCAGACTCGGGGATTCTGCGCCAGCGCGTCGACCTTGCGGCCCGGCCCGGTGTGAAGCAGCAGGCGACCCTCGGGCGCGCCGCCGGCGCTGGGCGCGGGCGTGGTTGCGGGCGGCTGGTAGGCGAAGTTCATCGGCACCACGTAGGGACGCGGGGCGTCGAGGGTTGCGGCGTCGAGGGCCGCGGCGTCGAGGGCCGCGGCGCCGGTCGTTGCCGCGCAAGGCGCGGGCGGCTCCACCATGGCCACATAGGCCACGGGCGCGGATCGGAGCACCTGCTCAACACAGGAGCGTTCGCGGTCATCCAGGTCAGGACTCACAGCAGGCACGATGACGACCTCCGTTGCGGGATTCTGGTGGGGCGTCCCCCACGAAACGATAGCGCATATAATGGGCGCACTGGCTGGGCGATAGGGAGACGCGGGTGAAATACGTCGTGCTAATAGTTGATGGGGCATCGGGGTGGCCTGTGGCCTCTCTGGGGGGCAAGACGGCGATGGAGGCCGCGCGCACGCCCAATCTCGATCAGCTGGCGCAACGAGGCACCGTGGGTGTCGCGGAGAACGTCCCTGAGGGTATGGAGGCGTCCAGCGCGATAGCCTGCATGAGTGTCATGGGGTTCGATCCGGGGGTGTTCTACGCGGGCCGGGGTCCGATAGAGGCGGCCGCCATGGGGATCGAATTGGAGCCAGGCCAAGTGGCTATGCGGTGCAACCTGGTGACCGTGGTGGACGGCCGGATGGTCAGCTACTCGGCCGGCAACATCTCCACGGCAGAAGCGGCCGAACTGGTAGAGGCCCTGCAACAGGGATTGGGCGACGAGAGGCTGCGCTTCTTTCCGGGGGTCAGCTTCAGACACATCCTTACAGTGCGCGACGGTGTCGCCCTCCTAGAAACGGAGTGCACTCCGCCGCATGATGTCACCGACAAGGCTGTGGAGGGGTACGGCCCCAAAGGTCCGGGAGCCGGACTGCTACGCGACCTGACCGAGCGCTCCAAGGCCATCTTGGCGGATCACCCGGTCAACCGGGCTCGGATCGCTCGCGGAGAACCGTCCGCCACCCAGATCTGGTTGTTCTGGCCGGGCGCGAAGCCGGACAAGGTGCCCAGTTTCTCGGGGGCCAACGGCGGGCGCACAGCCGCTCTTACCTCCGCCGTCGACCTGTTGCGTGGGTTGGCCGTGCAGACGGGCATCGACGTGCTGCGCATCGATGGGGTCACGGACGGTGGGGACAACGACTTCGCCGCGCAGATGGCGGGCGCGTTGGCGGCACTTGAGGACCACGACTTGGTGTTCGTGCACGTGGAGGCTCCGGATGAGGCGGGGCATGCCGGAGACGTGGAGGGCAAGGTGCGGGCCATCGAGCAAGTGGACGCTCTGATGGTGCCTCAATTGACCGACGCTGGGGCGTCTGCACGGTACGCCTGGGCCCGCGACCATGAGGTGCGGGTGCTGGTCTTGCCGGACCATCCGACGCCGCTGGAGTTGAAGACCCACGTCGCGGAGCCGGTGCCCTTTGTGATGTGGGGGCCGGGGTTCGAGGCGAACGGAGCGAAGGCCTTCACCGAGAAAGAGGCCCGGGCCACGGGCTTCGCCGTGGCGCCGGGCCACCTGCTGCTGTCGAAGTTCTTGGGTTAGTCAGCGACCTTAGCGAAGTCGTCCTTGCCGGCGCCGCAGTCCGGACACACCCAATCGTCGGGCAGGTCATCGAATGAAGTGCCGGGCGCTATGTCTTGGCTGGGGTCGCCCTGTTCGGGGTCGTACACGTAGCCACAGAGTAGGCATTCCCATTTGTCCATCGGTCGATCCTTTCTGGTCGGGGTCGATCGGTTAGTTCCCACACGGCCCTTTATCTCCAACGGCGGCCATATTCAATCATCGTCGCGGCGTAGCCGCCACAGGCGTGGAGTGGGTGCCAGTGAATGTGCTGGATTCCGGTGCGGCTTGACAACCCCCCCTGCTCGCCTGATAGGGTGGCTGCAGGTTCGAGACTGCTTACCGGGGGGGACGCATGCACCGCTTGCACCATTTCGCTCCAACTGCCCGAATTCTGCTCCTATCGTCGCTTCTTGTCTTGCTCGTGGTGGGATTGGGCTGGGGGCTGGGCGCAAACGCCACTGACACCACTAGTGCGCCCACTGTCGTCAGGGAACTTGTCGAGATGCGCAACGAGAACTCGAAGACGTATCTTCTGTCCAACGGTCACCGGCGGTGCGACATCTATTCCGCTCCAATCCATTTCA
Source organism: uncultured Actinomycetes bacterium (assembly GCA_963814365.1). GTDB lineage: Bacteria > Actinomycetota > Thermoleophilia > RBG-16-64-13 > RBG-16-64-13 > RBG-16-64-13. The sequence continues at coordinate 490,037 of CAWFCL010000004.1, forward strand.
GGGACTCAAGTGGGGTCTGGCAGGCGATCGATACGACGCTCATACCTGGCGAGGTAAAAGGGCGATATCAAGCCAAAGCCTCTCCGTCGAAGATAACGATGGCACCATTTGAACTTGGTGAGAGCATCGTCTCGCTCGAGCGCGAGGGGGCGAGTGTGAGCATGGGCGCTCCAACCGGCGTGCCTCTAGTGGGTCCGGCTGCTTACGGCAGCAAGGCGTTCTTCGTCTCCAAAGAGAAGTCCCTCTACATAACCTACGAGGCGATGGATGACGGTGGCCTCAAAGAGACTATCACTCTCAACAGCAGCACTGCCCCCAACACATTCACCTACACGCTGACGCACCCAGGCCTAATCCTCTGCCAGGACTTGAACACCGGGGAATGGGGATTTCGCAAGGACATCGCTGAGCTTCCTCTCATGGTGCTCGGAGGCCTTGCCGTGTGGGACTCGACCGTGAACGCGATGGGCCAAAACACCTACTGCTCCGATGCTTCGATGAAGGTCACTCCCGGTGAAGGCGAGAGCACGGTCACCATCACGGTGTCTGAGAAATGGCTAACCGACCCAGCGCGCAAGTACCCAGTGATGATCGATCCCAGCTTCGACTACTGGGCAAATCGTGACACCTACGTGTGGGAGAAGTACAAGGACAGTACTTTTGGCGCCCAGACCAGCATGTATGCCTACCACAGCCCAAGCACGAGCTGGCTCGAGGCGCGGTCCCTTGTCAACTTCGACATTCCGGACGACGTCTACCAAGGCTTCATCGCGAGCGCAACACTTCACCTATACGTGAACAGCACGGTTAGCACTGACGATCCTATCCGCGTGGCGGCGATGGGCAAGGATTGGAGCAGTTCCAGTACCTGGAACTCTTTGGGCAACTATCAGCTTTACTGCGCCACCGAGCTTGACAATCCGGGCGTGAAAGCCTTCACAGGGGAGGGAGATTTCGAGGCAGACGTCAAAGACATCGTCCAGCAGTGGGCTGACGACAGCCTACCCAACCATGGGTTCTGCATCTATGTCTCCGAGTCCGAGGAGAGCGCAAGCCATCAGTTCAAGACCAAGGAGGCCACCAGCAGTGAGAGGCCGCATCTCGCGGTGGTCTATGCGCCACGTATCAAGCCTACGTGGTGGGGAGCAGACGGCACCGACCAGGAGGACGACACCGGGGCCTTCAATGACGCTATCGACTATGCCTACCTAAACGGCGGGACGATCTACGTCGAGCCCGGCGTCTACTTCATCCGGGGGCTTGATATAACCCAGAGCAACGTCAGTATCTGCGGCGATGGGCAGGCCAGCATGCTGGTGTTCAAAGAAGCTGCGTGGGACTCTCACGACGCTCTGATCACGATCGGGGGGACCTCCGCCGTCGAGAACGTGACCATAGAGGATCTCTGTCTGAGTTTGCCGTCAGGCAAGGACGGCATCTGCTTGGCCGGAGGGGGCGGGAGCGACATTAACATCGACGGCGTCATCATGCAGGGGGGTGGGGATTCCAGCACCAACTGCGGGATCAATGTCGCCTCTGACTCATATTCTGACCTTGAGATCGCCGACTGCTATCTGGGGGGACTCACTTGTGTGCCCCTGGGGTCTTTCACGGGCCAGGAGTCAAGCAGGGTGGAGCGGAGCTATCTAGCTGATCTGGACGGTCTAAGCGTCTCGGGTAACTACATGCCCTATCAGCCTTACCGGGCTGATCAGTTCCGCGCCGAGGATGCGATTCATACGGCTATCCGTGTCTCGCAGGCAGGCTGGCCGGACTCGGTCTTTGGGTTGGTCGTGGTGCCCGACGACAGCTACGTTGATGCTCTTCTGGCTGGTCCCTTGGCCAAGGTCTACGGAGGACCTGTCCTTTGCACTCCGAGTGGCGGACTCGCCGCCGACGTCTGCACTGAATTGCAGCGGCTAAGACCGGAGCGTGTGATTCTCATCGGGATAGAAGAAGGGGGCACGGTTTGGACTGAGATCAGGCACGCCATGCCCTCCCTCAGAGTCGACGATGCGGACAACATTCATGATTTGGTGGCACTGGACGACGCCGACGAAGTGGTGCGCGCTGAAGAGGTGGCAGAGAAGATCAAGGCGACGATCGGTGTTGCACCCAAGAAGGTGCTGCTGCTAAACGAAGAGGATGTTGATTCCGGTCTGTCGGCTGGGGCACTTGCAGCTGCCAACAGCTGGCCGATTCTCTTCGCGCCCTCGACTGGTGACCTCGCTGACGAGCCCTATCATGTCACCTACAACCTTCTGGACGAATGGGGGGTCAGCAGTGTGGCGACCGTGGGGCTTCCCGAACATGACCCCGACGACCCGAATGACGACTGGTTCCCGGACGATGTGACCGCTGTTGATGCTCTGGCTTGCGGCAGTGTTGACCGTTACGAAACTGCTATCGATGTGGCCGAGTACGCCGCCAGCGGTATGAGCGCCTACTGCTCGGGCAACTGGTATCGGGATTCGTCGAATAGTCACTCAAGCGGGACTGCGACGTATCTCACCTCCCCTGGCAAAATGACCATCCACTTCACCGGCTCCAGCATTGCGTGGATAGCCAAGAAGGGACGCGACTGTGGGGCCGCTAAGGTCTACCTGGACGGTCACTACGAGAAGTACGTCAGCCTCTATGGGGACCCTTCGCTCGACCCGCAGAGGGTCTGGGATAGTTCGATTCCTGCAGACTGCCCTATTGCACTGACAGGGGATGGGCCGCATACCCTGGAGATAGTCTGGACGGGCGAGAAGAGCATCTGGGCCTACGACGACTGCATCAACGTCGACTGCATCGAGTTGACTGGCGACCCTGTCCGGGGCCCGGAGACTGCCACCTTTCAGGATAGTGAGCTTTGCAGAGCCTACAATGATGTGGGTCTGGTTCAGGGAACGCTCGGCGATGAGGCCCCAAGTGCGATAGAGATCTTGGCCCTTGGGCGCCTGGTGGCAAGAGACCGCGGGGTGCTCCTTCTGGCCGCAGGGGATATTCTGCCTGATTGGGCCAGGACTGGGGCGCTCGCCCAAGCACTCGAAGATGAGGCCGCTGCAGTCCAAGACACAGCGGAGACGCTTCAGGCACACTATCTCGAATTGGACAAAATCGCATACTTGGGGCTCAGAGAGATGTGGACCGTGGATGCCAACGGCGGCTTATGGATTCCGGGGGCTCCTCGGCATACCACGTACGATCTGGGATCGTTCGTCGCGCATGGCGCGGAGGCTGTGCTGGATGAACAAGAACTGCGTATGACCGCCACCGACCTTGCCATCGCTTCTTTTGGTCCGAGTGTTGCCCTGAGTCGCAGCTACACCTCCAAAGACACGGATTCCGGGTACTTTGCCCCCGGCTGGCATTTCGGCTTTGAAGCTCGACTGGATGTGACCGCCCGCCATGAAGGCTACATCACCTTCACGGACGGGAGTCGAGACCCCATAGTGTTTCTCGCGGCGGGCAGCTCGATCGACGGTCGCTGGTTAGCGCCCCCCGGCCTAACGGCGAGACTCACGCTGGAGGATCCGTATTCAGGAAGCAGCTTCTGGAAGGTGATCACGCACGGGGGACGGATACTCGGTTTCGACTACACGAGCGGCAGACTGATAAGCGAAGAGGATCAGGCCGGAAACGTCGTTACATACAGCTGGGTGAACGGCGAGATAGACAAGATCACCGCGGCCAACGGGCAGGTCATCGATCTGACCGTGGATGCGAGTCGCAAGCTGGTTAGTGCCACCTACACGGCGGGCGGACTGACCCGCGTAGTCCACTACTCAAGCTCGGCCGCTGCGGGTACGGTCACCTACTTCCCGGGCACAGATCAGGCACGGACCGTCGGTTACGACTACGATGAGCATTCGAGGCTGATAGGAGTGACCGCCGTGGACTTCTTGGACGAGAGCGAATCCACCCAGACGTTCAAGTACCCGGAACAAGACCCAGCGGGCGGGCTCGTGGGCCTAGAGATGCCGGATTATCACGCCGACGCCAATCCGGACGCCCGTCTGCAGATAGACTACTCAGGCAGGACTGCCACCGTGACCACCTACGGACGTATCTACGCAGCCGCTGAGCCCCTGGGGGTCGAAGACACCCCCGTCATCCAAGAGTTCACTTGGAATATCTCGGGGACTATGGCCAGCAAGACCAACCCGCGCACGGCCGGTGAATCTCCCGCGAAATGGGAGTATGAGTACTCCCCGCTCCTGAACGACCGCATCAAGGAGATCTCTCCTCTCGGTCGCATCAAGACCTGGGAATACAACAACCGAGGCAACCTGACCAGGGAGGTCGACGAGGGGTTTGTCTTGGAGACTGACGAGCCGTTGGACGCGCCTGAGGACAAGATCACCCGATATGAATATCCTGAGGCACTCGATGAGGTATTCGGGTACATAGACATCCCGGTGAGTTCTGACGCCAACGATACGTATAGCAGTGACGGCGGCAGTGGCATGAATAGCTACCTTGTCTGGGACAAGGTCGGTAGCAGCAGCGGTGGCGACGGCGACTGTACCATCGGCTGGCGCTTCGTCAACGTGCAGGTCCCTCAAGAGGCGCGGATCATCAAGGCTGAGATCAAGGTCTGGCCTTACCTGAATCACGTCTCCGTCACCAATGGGTTCCATGCCAAGCTGGGTCTGTGGGATACGGATGACGCTCTCGCCTGGAACTACAGTTCCGGCGTGACACCTGAGAACAAAGCCCAATACATGACCACCGCCTACCGTCCTGACTATCCGTTCGACGGAGACTGGCTCTACAACGTACCTCGCCACGCGGATATAACGGCGTCGGTGCAGGAGGTAGTTGATCGCGACGGGTGGGATGCCGGCAATGCAATGGCGGTCCTGTGGGCCGACAACGTGAGCACCTGGGACCAGTTCCTGGCGGCGAGGGACTACCACAGCGGCTCAGGCGGAGCCGCGCATCTTCGCGTCTGGTATCGCAAAACCGCCGAATACGACCCCACCCGCGATCAACCCAAGACGGTCATAGACCCGTGTGGCGGTAGGGCCGAACAGTACTACGACGATGACACCGGAGCGCTCACCAAGACCCGCACCCTGCTCGACGGCACCATCGAGGAACCGGTGTGGGCCGTGACCGAATACTACTACGGCGACGTCTCCGTGGCCCTCACTGACAACAAGACCTACAAGGGCGCGCCCACTTGGCAGAGGAGCTTGGTCGACGGTGATTGGAAAGATGGCGTGCTGACCAATGCAAGCTGGGCCTCGACTTCCTATACCGGCTACTTCCCGAATGGCCAGACATGGCGCACCACGGCGCATGAGGTCAAGTTGAGTGCCACCGGGTCGCTTCAGAACCTGGTGACCGAACAGAACTTCGACGCCTTGGGCAACCTGACGAACAAGAAGGACGCCTTCGGTACCGTGGTCCAGACCAACACCTACGACCTGGCCGGGCGCGTGCTCACAAGCACCGGTCCCGCGTTCACCCCCGAAGGAGGGTCCTCGACCCAGATAGTCTCCCACTCAGACTACGACGCGTGGGGCCACGTCACCCAGAGCTATACCACCTCGACCGCGGAATGGCTTCCTGGTCCCCCGGCGACGCCCGACCCGACCAAATTCAACAACTGGACCGCGACCACCTACGACCTGTGTGGTCGACCGAGTGTTGTCCAGTCCAAGCTGGCCACAGGGGTGGTGCAGGACACAGTAGCCTACGAGTACGACGGCCTGGGGCGCACCATCTCTGTCGATAACAGCACGGTAGACGGCAAGAACGCCCTGAACGTCTACGACGCCCGCGGCAACGTGGTCATCAGCTGGGCGGAGGGGGTGTGCGCGAGCACCGAAGGCTACGTCCTAGAGAAGGGTACCCGATACCTGTTTGACCACGACAATGACCCCAATACCGATGAGATACCTGCTTTCGACGCCATCGGGCGCAGGCTGGCAAGTACCGCCCCGGACAGCGACCCCGCCCTGTTCCACTACTCGGATCCGACCGAGCATCCTACCGATGATATCTGGCTTTGGAAACAAGTGAACCCTGACGGCACCTATGTCAAGTACACCTACGACGCGCTGGGCCGGGTGGTCGCGACCGAGACCTCCCTGGGTGAGACCAGCGCGCAGTACGACCTCGGTGGCCGGGTGAAGAGCGCCACCAACACCAACGGGTTCGTGACCACCTCCAGCTACAACTACCTGGGTCGGATACTCACCACCGGTGCCACACCCGACGCCCAGACCCCTCCGCCCACCTACTCCACTTTCACCTACAACAACCTGGGCTGGAAGCTCAAGATCCAGGATGCCGATGATTTCACCACGAGCTACGTGTTCGACGTGGTCGGACGCGTGGTCTCGGAGACCACTGCCGGTCATGTGACTACGACCAGCTACGATGATGCGGGTCTTATCCTCTCCAGGAGCGAATCGGCTGAGAGTCGGACGACGATCTTCACCTATGACGACTTCGGTCGGGCGGTAAACGAGACCCAGACCGTGGGTTCGGTGGAGGTGAAGGACAACACCGTCACCTACGATTCCTTGGGTCGAATCACCGGGAGCTTCGATGATGAACGCGACCTAGAGAGTTCCACTACCTATCCCGTCAACACTCCCGCAGACACGACCACGCTAGTAGAGGTCGGGGTGGCCGGCGACGCCGTGCAGACCGAACTGACTCTGGCCGCCGATGGGTTCGAGACCTCCCGGGCCAGCGTCATAGATGGTGGGCCATCTGTGTCCCGCGCCGGTATCACAAGAGACGATGCCAAACGGGTGACGGGAGCGACGCTGAGTATCGGAGCTACCGATCTTCTGCAGGGATATGTGTATGACACGAAGGGTCACCTCGTAGGGCAATCATGGGAGGCACCCGGCGAGCAGGTGGTCTTAGACGCGTCTTATACCTACTCTGGCACTACTGGTCTAAAGACAGGTGAAGATCTCACGCTGCCCAGCATAGGCGGCGTACTGGGCGGTGGGCCCACCACCACGACCACCCTGGCGCCCACCACGACCACCACCGAGGCATCTACGACCACTACCGAATCAGTCACGACCACCACGGTCTCCGGTACCACGACCACCGAGGTGGCCACGACCACCACGACTCTAGCCCCCACCACGACCACCGAACCACCGACGACCACTACAGAACCGGCCACCACGACGACCACGGAGCCGGAGCCCGAGACTTCCTTCGCGGACGACTTCACCGCCGACTACACCTATACCACCAGCGGTCGCCTGGAGACGGCCACCCTCACCGGCGCCACGCAAGAACTGTATGAGTTCTATGACAACGGCAACATCTGGAAGGTGAAGCTAGACTCCTCAGGCACTTGGCAGGATCACATCACCTTCGGCTATGACCAAGAGGACCACGACATCCTTGAGACCATGGACGTCACCGGTCAGGCGACCACCTACTTCGGTTACGACTTCGGCAAACGCTGGCGAGAAGAGCAGGGCCCGAGCACGAACCCGGACTCGATCACCTACGCCTACACCGGTACCGGACGCCTGGCCACCTATCAAAGAGAAGCAGAAGGCGCGGAGCCCGCAGTCTCGGCCGCCTACACCTACGACGCCGCCGGTCAACGCATCACCTCGACCGTGACCCAAGGCGGGGTGGTGACGACCACGGAGTTCACCTACACCGGCCTTGCCCTGCACAAGCTCGAGGCCACCCAGAGCGGAGGCACTAACCCAGAGAGTTGGAGCCTCACCTATCTCTATGACGAGTACGGGAAACCGTATGCAGGTGTGTATCGCAGTCCACAGACGAGCACCACGCCGGAAGTGTTCGCCCTGGTCACCACAGACCGCGGAGATGTGGTTGAGCTTCTAGACAAGAACGGTGAGGCCTTTGCTGCCTATAGATACGATGCCTGGGGTAACCCCTTGGGTGACGGGAATGCCGGTGATGGCATGTGGGCGCAGGGGACCACGCTTCTCTCGGGCGACCTCGCCGCGAAGATTTCAGGCCGCCAGGTGCTCCGGTACGCCGGTTACTGCTACGACTCTGAGTCGGGGATGTACTACCTCTCCGCCCGCCACTACGACCCCGCCACCAGGCAGTTCCTCAGCAAAGACCTTTCCCGCAACGACGGGGAGCAGAGTGCTTACCAGTACTGCCTGGGGAACCCGGTGAAGTATGTGGATCCGACGGGGTACGGTGCTTGGGACATCCTTGGGATGTATAGGACGGCTATCGACAAGGTGATAGATGCACGAATCAAGATACTGAACTTGGTTGAGGACGATGAGGTGACCGTAGAGGAGTACGCCGGTTGCGTGGACAGCTTGCCCAAGGTCGCGGTGCAGTGGCTCAACGACGAAATCGCGGAACGCGAGATCATCTTTAGCAATCTTGACGACAAGAGATACGACGAGGACGAGGTAGACGCGTGGGATTCGAATCCGGATGAAGAAATTACCAAACCCGAGCTGTTCATAGAGCGGAGCTTCGCACTCTACGTCGACGAATACGACTTGATGACAGACGAAGAGAGGGACTACTTCGGGATCATTGGCGGTGGCCTGTCCGCCGCTCGCGTGTCCCCTCTCAAGCTGCTAAACGAACTGTACGAAGGCGTAGGAGGTGGACTCAAGCAGACCGCCGTGGCTGTTGGGGCCTACAACAACTATGTGTACACGTATCCGTACCTGCGTACTCTTGAAAGACTGGAGCTGCAAAAGCAAATCATGAGGGTGTCGGCCTGCAAGGCGTGGGAGGAACCGTGGTACACGGCCAAGTTTCCAGACCAGTAAACGTGTTGGGGTGGAATGGCGATTTGTCTCGGCCTTGCGCGGCTGCCCTCCGTCCGAATCGCCCCGCGCATGCGCGAAGAACCACGACAAGGCGGGAACAGACAAAGTGAATGGAGAGTCTGCCACGAAGGACTGCGGAATCGTGCCAGGCAGGTGCTGTTTTGATTTGGTCTGCTTGCAGACAGTGTAGATGCTGACTAGCGGACGGTTTGGCTTGGTGGGGTGGGACTACGGAGGCCATGCGGGAGATGTCTTACGCGTGAAGAGAAAGCCGACGAACCGATGTAGCATGGGCGCGTCCGCAACCGTGCGCGCTGGCCGGGTTCGTCTGAAGCTGATGAGTTGGCTAATAGGGCGGCAAGAAGGAGAAGAAGCTTTGATTCACCGGAAACACTTGGCAATCTTCCTTTTGACAGTTGGGTTGCTGCTCTTGCCTGGCTGTGGGTACTCCCCTACCGGATTTCAGGTAACGCAGCTCTCCACTGAGAACCATGACATATGTCTCCCAAGCGTTGATGGGGAGCGGGTGGTCTGGGCGGAGATAGGTGACATAGAAGACAATAGCAGTCTTGAGATTTTCATCTGGACCCCATCAGATGGAGTAGTCCAGATAACTCACAACGATGTCAAGGACACCAACCCAATCGTCTCGGGAAATCGGGTTGTGTGGGAAGGGCGCGGCGGAAGCGATGGAGGTGAAGACCTTGAGTTGTTCACCTGGACTCCGGCTGAGGGCATTGTCCAGATAACGTGCGACGAGGGGCACCTTGAGTCCGGATCGGTTTCGGAAGAGCTAGTGGCGTGGCAGGCGGGCGAGGACGCCGACTCGGAGATTTTCACTTGGACATCCTCGGGGGGCATCGTTCGCCTTACCTGCAATGGATACAGTGACTTTCGTCCGCGCGTATCGGGAGGCCGCGTGGTTTGGTGGGGCGGGAACCGAGAGGCTGGTGAGGACTCCGAGATCTTCACCTGGACAGTCGGAAGCGGCGTCTTCCAGATAACCAACAATGAAGATAACGATGGCCTGCCAGAGGTCTCTGGCGATCGAGTTGTATGGCAGGGCCACGGGGGTAGCGACGGAGGAGATGATACGGAGATATTCACTTGGACGCCTGCTGGGGGAATCCATCAGGTTACGGCGAATGACTACGACGATGATCACCCGCGCGTCTCTGGCGACAGGGTCATTTGGAATGGTGAGGGACTTGGGGCGGACTTGCTGACATGGACTCCTGGCGACGGCATCTCTCAGGTTGTTCATAATGGCTACTTCCACCGCAGCCCAGCCGTCTCTGGTGACCGAGTGGTGTGGGAAGAGGAGTCGGACGCTGTGGGTAGCGATTCGGAGATCTTCACATGGACCCCTGACGGCGGCATCATTCGGCTCACATCCAATAACGAGGATGACTTCTATCCCCAGGTCTCCGGAGACCGAGTAGTCTGGGTCAGTGCAATGGACGGTGGTTTTCGAATCTTGAACGCGAAGTACACTGGCCTGTAAGGAGACGCTCTATCGAATTGACCGGGCAAGTTCACTCGAGCTTTGAGACGCCATCGCCCAGTCCATCGGCGAGCTGCCCAAGCAACTGAGAAGATCGCTCACTTGGGACCAGGGAGCGGAGATGGCGCAGCACGCACAGCTTCGCGTCGACACCGGGTTGGCGATCTACTTCTGCGATCCGCAGAGCCCCTGGCAACGTGGGACGAACGAGAACACCAACGGGCTCTTGCGCCAGTACTTCCCCAAAGGCACAGATCTGAGCAAACACAGTGCAGAAGATCTCATGGCCGTCGCCACTACCCTCAACAGCCGCCCACGCAAAACCCTCGGATGGAAGACGCCAGCCGAAGCATTCAATGCCCTGCTATGCTCCTCCAACAGGAGCGGTGTTGCGACCATCCCTTGAACCTGGGGAGTGCGTATGGGTATTGTCTGGGGAACCCGGTGCTTGGGATTGATCCCAGTGGGTTCCGTGTGGCCTGGGAGACCGGCAGTCGCGAGACGGATGCAGCGCTGACGGCCAAGTACAGTAAGAAGTGGGCCGAAGAAGCGGCGAGCAGGCGCGGCCGTTCCTCGGACAATCCCATCGTGCTGTCCCCAGGCCACCCGTCTTACGTGCCATTTCTCGGCCTGAACTACGTGGATGTTTCGATTCCGTGGGAGTCGGAGCCATGTACCGTGACCATCTCGGCAACTATGGTGTGGCGAGTAGTGTTCTACATGGACCACTGTGCTCTGATGGTCGTTAGTGTGGGGGACCCACTGATGACTTCCTCCACGGAGGGCAGCATGGTCACGGGGAGTGGGAAGAGCATCGGCGGGAGCCCCTTCGACGCATACCGGACCGTGATTTCTGGGGAGTGCTGGGGTGGTTGGAGCGCTCCGGGTTCCATGTGGATGCGAGATGAGTTCACGCAGGTATGTTCCATTGAGATACGGCGCGATCGAGTGGCGATAATCGCCATTGGGAGGCAGCGCAGTGGTCTTGGATTGGTCCAGTTCGGCACGACCTTGGACGAGAGCGGCAAACCAGTTCCGCAGATTTCAGCGTCCCCTCAGAGTGTGTGGGATTGGGACTATCCGATGGGTGCGCCGCACTCGCTGATGATAGGAACAGTGCTTGAGGCTACTCTTGGGGGAATGGAACCCGCACGTCCACGCCGCGACCCATTTCAGGAACCTGTGCTGCCCTATTTTCTCAACTGAGACCGACTCATCAGGATATGTGATCATACTCATTTAGGGAGGCCAAGATGCCAGAGACGAAGAGAAGCGGAGCCAGCGTGATTTTTCGGGCTGCCGCTATCGTGGTTGCTCTCGCCGTTGTGTTCGGGGCATGTTCTGGGAAAGAGGCGCAAGGGCCGTCTGTCGACTCGAGCTGTCCCTCTTCTCAGGTTTCTCTATTTCCTGTTCAGGTCGGTATGCAAGTTGGCTACATAAACCAGGCTGGCGAGATGGTGATTAACGCCAAATTCGCAGGCGCCTCCAGCTTTTCCGGGGGTCTGGCGGCAGTGAGGGCTGTGGGGTCCGACAATTGGGGCTATATCGACCAGGCTGGCGAAATGGTGATTGCGGCGAGGTTTGCAGGAGCCTCCAGTTTCTCTGGGGGGCTGGCAGCAGTCTTACCCGAGGGATCTGATTTGTGGGGTTATGTGAGTCAAGACGGGGACATGGCTATCCAGCCAGAATTCTACCAAGCGAACGGCTTCTCCCATGGCCTGGCTTGTGTGCAGCCAAAGCAGGATGGTCCCTGGGGATACATTGACGAGGGCGGTCAGATGGTTATCGAACCGCGGTTCTACCGTGCCAACTTCTTCACAGACGGCCTTGCTGCAGTACAAGTTGACCAGGATGGTCCCTGGGGATACATTGACGAGGGCGGTCAGATGGTTATCGAACCGCGGTTCTACCGTGCCAACTTCTTCACAGACGGCCTTGCTGCAGTACAAGTTGACCAGGGTGGACTCTGGGGATACATCAGTCGGGACGGGCTGATCGAGATTTCCCAGCGTTTCAGTGAGGCTGGTGTCTTCACCGACGGTCTTGCACCGGTTCGATTGCCAGATGGCGGCCTCTGCGGCTACATTGATGGGAGTGGTGCTACGGTGATTGAGCCTTCTTTCTTCCAGGTTGGCCTTTTCGCGGAGGGGCTGGCCCCAGTTCAAGTCGAAGAAGGCGGTCTGTGGGGGTATGTGGATTCAGAAGGCAAGATGCTCATTCAGCCACAATTCCGGAGCGCTTGGCCGTTCAGCAACGGCCTAGCGTCCGTGAGCTTCGATTCGTCACTGTTCTCGCAAGGCTATATCGACCCAACAGGAAGGGTAGTCTGGAGCAGTGGGCAGAACTGGACCGATAGGGGCTCCAGGTGAAGGCCACCACCCTCACCTACGACTCCCTGGGCCGGGTGACCTCCAGCACCGACGGTGCCCGGCATCTGGAGAGCGCCACCATCTACCCGCTGAACACCCCCTCGGGAACCACGACCACCATGGAGGTCGGGGTCCAAGCCGACCTGGTCTCGACCCTACTCACCGTGGCCGCCGACGGTTTCGAGACCTCCCGCTACAGCACCATAGAAGGGGGACCGGAGGTCTTACGCTCCGGTATCGAGCGCGACCATGCCAAACGCCTGACGGGAGCGACGCTGAGTATCGGAGCTACCGATCTTCTGCAGGGATATGTGTATGACACCAAGGGCCACCTCGTAGGGCAATCATGGGAGGCACCCGGCGAGCAGGTGGTCTTAGACGCGTCTCATACCTACTCTGGCACTACTGGTCTAAAGACAGGTGAAGATCTCACGCTGCCCAGCGTAGGCGGCGGCTTCACCGCCGACTACACCTATACCACCAGCGGTCGCCTGGAGACGGCCACCCTCACCGGCGCCACGCAAGAACTCTATGAGTTCTATGACAACGGCAACATCAGGAAGGTCAAGCTAGACTCCCTAGGCACTTGGCAGGATTACATCACCTTCGGCTATGACGAAGCAGACCACGACATCCTCAAGACCATGGACGTCACCGGTCAGGCGACCACCTACTTCGGTTACGACTCCGGCAAGCGCTGGCGAGAAGAGCAGGGCCCGAGCACGAACCCGGACTCGATCACCTATGCCTACACCGGTACCGGACGCCTCTCGACCTACGCAAGAGAGGCAGAAGCCGCGGAGCCCGCGGTCTCGGCCGCTTACACCTACGACGCCGCCGGTCAGCGCACCACCTCTACTGTGACCATAGACGGTGTGGTGACCACCACGGATTTCATCTACACCGGCCTTACCCTGCATAAGCTGAAGGCCACGCGTACCCAAGGCGAGACCACCGAGAGTTGGAGCCTCACCTATCTCTATGACGAGTACGGGAAACCGTATGCAGGTGTGTATCGCAGTCCACAGACCAGCACCACGCCGGAGGTGTTCGCCCTGGTCACGACAGACAGAGGTGATGTGGCCGAGCTCCTGGACGCAAACGGCGAGCCCTTTGCCGCCTACCGATACGACGCATGGGGCAACCCCTTGGGGATGGGCAACGCTGGTGATGGCATGTGGGCGCAGGGGACCACGCTTCTCTCGGGCGACCTCGCCGCGGAGATCAGCGAGCGTCAGGTCTTACGCTACGCCGGCTACTGCTACGACTCAGAAAGCGGGCTGTACTACCTCTCCGCCAGGCACTACGACCCTGGGACCCGGCAGTTCCTCTCGAAAGACCTCTCCCGCAACGACGGGGAGCAGAGTGCTTATGGGTATTGTCTGGGGAACCCGATCGCCAATGTGGACCCGAGCGGATATGCAACTGTCTGTGGGTCGGGTTATGGCGGCAAGGAGCAAGAAACCTCAATGGCGGAGGTGATGGCGGTTCTCGATCCTGTGGAAGCCGACGACCCCATCACTTGGCAGATGAGTCCATCGGCGGAGAATATGAGACAGAATCTCTGGATTGACCTTTGGAAGTTGGCGAAGGATGGACACGACTGCGGGAGCTTCTCTAACCGTGAGACGTTCTACGATGGGAGAGTGGTGGTCGTGGTCGTGGGCAACTGGCATGCGGTCAACGATCTTGGCTTCCGTATTGAGGACATCGAGGTGAGAGTCTACAACGCGAATGCGAAGATAGACCTGGGAATCCCGGAGAGATACTACGCGGGGCACGAGGTTACCGTGGTCGCATCCAGTCCGCCGCTTCATGGCCCTGACCCAATAGCCATTGCGGACACGATCCGAAGCGTCTTTCGATGAGATACTCCGAGCAAAGGGAGGGATTAGTGGGAAAGATGCTAGCCGTCTTGGCTGGAATTGGCGTTGTGCTCTGCGCGCTACCATCGGGATGCGGATCGCAGGTCTCCACGACTACGCAGCCTCCACAATGGGTCGTCATGCGAGGTGACTCAGTCGAGCTGCGCCTGCCGGACACCTTCAAGGGAGGAGCCTCCGCAGACTCGGCTGCCGTGGCAGGTCTGCTGGAAATAGCGGAGTTGCTGGATGAACCCGCACTGAGGGACGAACTTCGTGACTGGCTAGCTACCGTGAACGACGATGAACGGTATGACACGCGCCTAGTAGCCTGGGCCGCAGTGGACGATGGGAAGGATTTTGCGCAGGTGCGGGTCACGAGGGATTCGTTACAGTACTTCACATCCTTCACCGATGGTGACGCATCACCTTCGGCCCTTGCTTCAGATCTGATGACGGGACCCTACGGTAACTGGGAAGTCGAGAGGATTACTGAGGACGAGGCGGTATTGACAGTCCACTACGACGAGACAGATCAGGCGGGGTGGCGGCCAGAGTTGGTTGTACTCAGACCCTACGGCGAGTGGGTATACACAATCAGCTACTCCTGCCTGGAGGAGTACTGGGCTGACTTCTACGAAATCTTCGCGAGCAGCTCTGAGTCGATCGTCATCTGGTGACCCAGAATCACGGTGCGCAGTGCGCTGATCTCGACAGAGACCTCTCTGGGTGAGACCAGCGCGCAGTACGACCTCGGCGGCCGGGTGAAGAGCGCCACCAACACCAAATGGTTCGTCACCAAGTCCGAATACGACCATCATGGGCGTGTCACCCGCAGTGGAGCGGTGCCCACGGGCCAGGCCGACCCCATCGCCTGGTCCGAGTATGCCTGCAACAACCTGGGCTGGAGGCTCAAGGTCCAAGACGCCGACGGCTTCACCACCGCATGCGAGTTCGAGAAGAGGTTCTCGTACTTGAGTGGTTGGTGCCAGGTTGACCCTGTCCAGGCTGAAGAGCAGCGACGCTCGCTGACCGCGTCCGTTCCGGGATAGAATAGAAGCCGGAGGTGGTTGGGATGGCCGAACAGTTCCTAGCCGAGAGTAAGCAGATAGTCGGTTTCTGCAGACGGCACCAAGTCTTGGAGCTCGCCGTCTTCGGCTCTGCCCTGCGCAGTGACTTCGGTCCGGACAGCGACGTCGACCTCCTGGTGACCTTCGATCCCGAGGCAAAGGTCTCGCTGTTCGACCTTGTGGACATGGCAGATGAGCTTGCGAAGATTGTGGGCCGCCGGGTCGATATCGTGACCAAACAGGGGCTCAAGCCTCGGATACGCCAGTCGGTACTGGACAGCTCCAAGGTCATCTATGACGCGGCGTGACGACTTGTATCTGGCCGATATCGTCGACGCTGCCAAGGCCACTCAGTCTCATAGGCGAAGCTGCCGCCAGGGTGTCTGAGGAGACCCGACGGGCACATCCGGATATCCCATGGCATCAGGCTCGCGGCGTGAGGAATCTGCTCGTGCACGCCTACTTCTCAGTCGACTGGGACATCGTCTGGACCACTGCCGTAGAATCGGTGCCCAAACTGGCCGAGCAGGTGGGCGCGCTGATTCGAGCGGAAGGGGATTGACGCCACCACGACAACCACAGAGCCGGAGCCCGAGACTTCCTTCGCGGACGACTTCACCGCCGACTACACCTATACCACCAGCGGTCGCCTGGAGACGGCCACCCTCACCGGCGCCACGCAAGAACTGTATGAGTTCTATGACAACGGCAACATCTGGAAGGTGAAGCTAGACTCCTCAGGCACTTGGCAGGATCACATCACCTTCGGCTATGACCAAGAGGACCACAATATCCTCGAGACCATGGACGTCACCGGTCAGGCGACCACCTACTTCGGTTACGACTCCGGCAAGCGCTGGCGAGAAACGCAGGGCCCGAGCACGAACCCGGACTCGATCACCTACGCCTACACCGGTACCGGACGCCTGGCCACCTATCAAAGAGAAGCAGAAGCCGCGGAGCCCGCGGTCTCGGCCGCCTACACCTACGACGCCGCCGGTCAGCGCACCACCTCGACCGTGACCATAGACGGTGTGGTGTCCACGACGGAGTTCACCTACACCGGTCTAGCCCTACACAAGCTAGAGGCCACGCGCACCCAGGGCGAGGTCACCGAGAGTTGGAGCCTCACCTATCTCTATGACGAGTACGGGAAACCGTATGCAGGTGTGTATCGCAGTCCACAGACGAGCGAGGACCCGACCGTCTTCTCCATGGTCACCTCCGACCGCGGGGACGTGCTTGCCCTCCTAGATGAGAACGGATATCCCTTCGCCGCCTATAGATATGACGCCTGGGGTAGTCCGCTAGGCCAAGGTAACGCAGGAGATGGTATCTGGGCCCAGGCCACCAGCCAAGGCGAGACTGAGACCATCAGCCTGGAACTGGCCGCCACCATCGCGACTCGCCAGGTGCTCAGATATGCCGGTTACTGCTACGACCCAGAAAGCGGCCTCTACTACCTCTCCGCCCGCCACTACGACCCCGCCACCAGGCAGTTCCTCAGTAAGGACCTTTCTCGTAACGACGGGGAGCAGAGCGCCTATGGGTACTGTCTGGGGAACCCCATCGCCAATGTGGATCCGACGGGGTTGGTCGCTGTCGCCTATGCTCCTGGTGCCCGGAAAGAACGAAACCCACAGCACGTCAGCGATAGGCGAGAGGCTGATTGGAGCAACCCTGCCAATAGGGTTGACGCCAACTTGAGGGTAGTCGTGGTTGAGAGCGCCGATATCGCTGAGCATCCGGGAGGGTTCTTGGGATATAAGGTTGGGGACGTCGTCGTGACCTACAGATGCCAAGACGAGAGTCCTTCGGGCTCCAACGGTATCGCATACGTCGTAATCGCCGTCGACTCGTACGGTGCGGTATCGGAGGACCCGGACGTTCTGGACCTGTGGAACGGCACGTTCACAGAGGTTGTGCGCACAGCAGACATCACGCACTTCGAAGCTCGGCCTCTGCGTCCCTCATTCACCCAGTATGTCTTCCATGCTGACCTCTTGTCGAATCCTGATCAAGAATGGAGTAGTTGGTCCCCCAGGGGGGTCACCTACCAAGTTCATGTCGATGCCTACGACCGGAACGGAGGGTTCGTGGAGCATGTTTGCGCCATCACTGAAGTCTCGTGGCCCTTGTGCGACTCGCAAGGACTGCTGCTCGAGATCATGACTTACGTCGATCTGAGAGAGGGTCTATTTGGGCCCAAATAGGGGTGGCGTGCCGAAGGTTCTCTTGGCATCGTGTGAAGAGCGGAGGAGGAACCAGGAATTCCGAGAAAGATGGAGGCATGATGATCTTCATGAGACTGACGGCCCTAATAGCAGCAGCAGCGGCCACAGTGGTAGTCGGCTGTTCTTCGCAGGCTCACAACACCCCGCCGTCAACCGATTCAGCATCGCCTCCCGAGGTAGTCGCCTCGATGTTCAGGGCCAACCCGGAGAGAACCGGGGAGTATGAGGCCTTAGGACCCAATGAAAACCACCGGGTTGTCTGGGTGATGTCTTCGAACGAGCGGATTGTCTCGTCGCCGGCCTTATCGGGGCGTGAGGTTTACATCGGCATCGGTGCGGACCTTGTCGTCCTTGACCTGGCGAGCGGGAAACAGAGATGGAGTTTCCCAGCGGGGGACAACATCGCGTCCTCGCCGGCTGTTGCGGGTGGCCTGGTGTACTTCGGCTCGGACGACTCGCACTTCTATGCATTGGACGCAGGGAGCGGGGAAGAGGCATGGGACTTCGTGACCGGCTCCCGGGTCTCGTCCTCTCCCGTAGTAGTCGATAACGTCGTCTACTTCGGCTCAGACGACTACCACCTCTATGCGCTCGATGCCGGTACTGGGGACGAGCTGTGGAGATTTCGTACGGGCCAAGAGATAGTCTCATCTCCCGCTATTGCGAACGGAGCGGTTTACGCCGGAAGTGGGGACGGACACCTCTATGCGATTGACGCTGACAGTGGTGAGGAGATGTGGAGATTCGCCACACGGGGCGTCATCTACTCCTCTCCGGCCGTATCGAAGGGAGTCGTGTACTTCGCCAGCTATGATCATTGGGTTTATGCGGTCGACGCCGAGTCCGGCAGGGAACTGTGGCGATTCGACGCTCACGCACCAGTCTTCTGCTCTCCCGCTGTCTGGAGCGGTTCGGTTTACATTGGCAGCAGCAATGGTCGCCTGCACGCGTTGGATGCCGAGAACGGCGAAGAGCGTTGGTACTTCGAGGCGCGACAAGGATTCGCAATTGACTCATCGCCGGTAGCGGCGGCCGGGATGGTGTTCTTCGGCAGCAACGATGGCTACCTCTACGTGGTAGACGCTGAGAGCGGTGAGCAGGCGTGGAGATTTCGGACCAACTCGGAAATGGTGGCCTCACCCGTGATCCACGATGGGGCACTATATGCGGCGACTGTCACGGGCGGCCTGATTGTTCTGAAGTGATACCAGAGGACTGCTCCCAATGTTGTGCACTCCAGTCCCAGTACCTGTACAACAACCTGGGCTGGAGGCTCAAGGTCCAAGACGCCGATGGTTTCACCACCAGCTACGTGTTCGACGTGGCCGGGCGGGTCACCTCGGAGACCACCGCCGGTCATGTGACTACGACCAGCTACGATGATGCCGGTCTCATCCTGTCCAGGAGCGAATCGGCTGAGAGTCGGACGACGATCTTCACCTACGATGACTTCGGCCGGGCAGTCAATGAGACCCAGACCGTGGGTTCGGTGGAGGTGAAGGACAACACCGTCACCTACGATTCCTTGGGTCGAATCACCGGGAGCTTCGATGATGAACGCGACCTAGAGAGTTCCACTACCTATCCCGTCAACACTCCCGCAGACACGACCACGCTAGTAGAGGTCGGGGTGGCCGGCGACGCCGTGCAGACCGAACTGACTCTGGCCGCCGATGGGTTCGAGACCTCCCGGGCCAGCGTCATAGATGGTGGGCCATCTGTGTCCCGCGCCGGTATCACAAGAGACGATGCCAAACGGGTGACGGGAGCGACGCTGAGTATCGGAGCTACCGATCTTCTGCAGGGATATGTGTATGACACGAAGGGTCACCTCGTAGGGCAATCATGGGAGGCACCCGGCGAGCAGGTGGTCTTAGACGCGTCTTATACCTACTCTGGCACTACTGGTCTAAAGACAGGTGAAGATCTCACGCTGCCCAGCATAGGCGGCGTACTGGGCGGTGGGCCCACCACCACGACCACCCTGGCGCCCACCACGACCACCACCGAGGCATCTACGACCACTACCGAATCAGTCACGACCACCACGGTCTCCGGTACCACGACCACCGAGGTGGCCACGACCACCACGACTCTAGCCCCCACCACGACCACCGAACCACCGACGACCACTACAGAACCGGCCACCACGACGACCACGGAGCCGGCGCCCGAGACTTCCTTCGCGGGCGACTTCACCGCCGCCTATACCTACACCACCAGCGGTCGTCTAGAGACGGCCACCCTCACCGGCGCCACGCAAGAACGCTATGAGTTCTACGACAACGGCAACATCTGGAAGGTCAAGCTAGACGCCTCAGGCACTTGGCAGGACTACGTCACCTTCGGCTATGACCAAGAGGACCACAATATCCTCGAGACCATGGACGTCACCGGTCAGGCGACCACCTACTTCGGTTACGACTCCGGCAAGCGCTGGCGAGAAGAGCAGGGCCCGAGCACGAACCCGGACTCGATCACCTACGCCTACACCGGTACCGGACGCCTGGCCACCTATCAAAGAGAAGCAGAAGCCGCGGAGCCCGCGGTCTCGGCCGCCTACACCTACGACGCCGCCGGTCAGCGCACCACCTCGGCTGTGACCATAGACGGTGTGGTGACCAACACGGAGTTCACCTATACCGGCCTTACCCTGCATAAGCTGAAGGCCACTCGTACCGAGGGCGAGGTCACCGAGAGTTGGAGCATCACCTATCTCTATGATGAGTACGGTAGACCATATGCCGGTGTCTATCGGAGTCCGCAGACCAGCACCACCCCGGAGGTCTTCGCCCTGGTCACCACCGACCGAGGTGACATCGTCGAGCTCTTGGACGCAAACGGCGAGCCCTTCGCCGCCTACCGCTACGACGCCTGGGGTAACCCTTTGGGTGAGGGCAACGCCGGTGAGGGCATGTGGACGCAGGGGACCACGCTTCTCTCGGGCGACCTCGCCGCGGAGATCAGCGAGCGTCAGGTCTTACGCTACGCCGGCTACTGCTACGACTCTGAGTCGGGGATGTACTACCTCTCTGCCCGGCACTACGACCCGGAGACGCGGCAGTTCCTCAGCAAGGACCTCTCCCGCAACGACGGGGAGCAGAGCGCGTATGGGTATTGTCTGGGGAATCCGATATTCGGTACTGACTCCACTGGTTTCAGACCTCTGTTCGAGACAGGCAGTCGTGAGACTGATCACGAGGCGCTGAAGCAGTGGAGCAAGCGGAAGGCAGAGGAAGCGCGCGAGGGGGCACCAGAGTGGGCTACTAAGGCGCACATAAGTCCTCTAGCTCCCGAGTGGATGTATCTGCCTTGGCAAGACAATCCTCCGAGTGACCTAACTACCTACTACAACGCGTGTATGCGTGACTGCTGCGCCAACATCAAGGGATATGGCGGTAGGGCGAAGGCGCTGCTGATAGTTCTCTACAGAATCCAGGTAACGCATGAATGGGACCCATTGGTGGTCAACGCCGGCCCGGTCAATCTGGACGCGCTGGTGGCGAACATAGGCATGGATGAACATTATATGGACAGACACTACTTCGGAAATTTCTGGGCCGGGGTGATGTTTTCGGCGCTTGAAGAGCCATATAGGGAGATGGCTATCGAGGCCAGTCTCTTGGAGGCGCAAGTGCGGGCCAAGAATGTTCTGGAGAGTAGGTATCCGGCCATTAGAGACGGGGATTTGGATCCAATGGCTGCAAATCGAGAGTACTTCGACGCCCTTGACCACGAAGCGTGGGATCAGAGGATCATCAGAGAGGGTGTCAGGTATGGATTGACCGAAATCATGCCCTATGTCGACTACTGCGATTGCTCCTATTGGTTCTTCAAGTGATATCTGACTGAAGGAGAGAGCTTTATGAAGGGCCCTATATGGAGGAAGAGCCTAGTCGTGGCAGCTTGTGGCTGCCTGGTCCTACTGAGTGTAGGGACTGGTTGCGCTGCGGATACAAAGGTGACGGCCGGGTGGCATCAGGTCCATCCGGATGGACAGGCACCGTCGGGGGGACAAGCGGCGATGGTCTACGACGAACGAGCGAAACGTATCCTCGTCTTCGCGCGGGCCAAGGATGGCCCAGAGATCGACGTCTGGTTTCTCGACCTGGAGGGTCGAAAGTGGGTTGACATACAGGCGCCATCCGTGCGACCGCCATATCGCACTGGATTCTCCGTGGCGTACGACAATGATGCACAGAAGGTGCTCCTGTTCGGAGGGGAGGGGAGCCAGGGCTACCTCTGCGACACGTGGATCTACGACCCAAGAAGCAACGCGTGGAACAACGTTGATGACGGGGGGCTATGCCCGGCCCCGAGAAAAGGCCAGGCGATGGTCTACGACCCCGTATCCAGGCGGGTCGTTCTTTTCGGCGGGGGAAGGACTGATGCTCACTTTCACAAGGCAAATGACACTTGGACCTACGACTTCACGGCCGGTGCATGGACTGAGGTCCGTACGACAAACTATCCAGCGGCCCGGATGTGGCATTCGATGTCTTATGACACTGCGAACGGGAACATCATCATGTTCGGAGGCGAGAGTTCCAGCGAATTCGGGGCGGTGATGAACGATACATGGGCGCTCGATATAGAGTCAAAGACTTGGACGAGGCTCGAGCCAGAGGGAGCAGTACCATCGGGCCGGGTCCAACACGCCATGGTTCTAGATCAGTCTACGGGGATCATAGTCCTTTTCGGAGGCAGTGGCGCTGACACCACTGCGCTGGGAGATACTTGGCTATACGACGGCCTCAAGAACGCGTGGACGAAACCGCGTCTTCGCGGCAAGACCCCCGCCTGTCGCCAGGGTCAATCGTTAGTCTATGACACAGAGTCGAACCGGGTCGTACTCTTCGGGGGCTATAAGGCTTGGGCGGAGGGACCGGGCGATAGGGATGGCATAGGCGGCTCTCTGCTCAGCGACGTGTGGGTCTTCGATGCGGCGCCCAGGTGAGCAGGGCTCCGCATAGGTCTGTTGGTGGCCGGCGCCCTCTTGGCAGGTCGCAAGTGGGTGCGCACTCTCGCGCAACGAGGGTTCAAAGTGAAGTCAGAGTCGTCTTGGGGTCGTGGTCGCCACGGCAAGGACGCCCTGAACGTCTACGACGCCCGTGGCAACGTGGTCATCAGCTGGGCGGAGGGGGTCTGCGACGACACCTACACTCCGAGTGGGTACACTCTGAACCGGGCGTCGCGAGCCTGGTATGACGCGCTGGGGCGCAAGACTCAGAGCTTCTCGCCCGACAGTAAGAACGCAGTAGGCGAGGAGCGTTTCACCACCTACACCTACAACGACGACGGTCTCCTCCTGCGCACCACCAACCCTGACTATAGCTGGGTAGAGAACACGGCGTACGACAAGTGTGGGCGCGTGACCGATACCCAGTTCTCGACAGGCGACGGTACCTCGGCTACCACCAGCGCCACCTATGACCCGGCGGGCCGCCTCATGACGGCCACCAACGCCAACGGTTTCGAGACCGAGTTCACCTACGACCACCTCGGCCGCCAGACCGCGGCCGGATACGCTGGGTTCACCGCCGAGTCCCAGTTCACCTACAACACCCTGGGGTGGAACCTCGCGACCCAAGACGCCGATGGTTTTGCCACCACCTACCTCTACGACAAGGTGGGTCGGGTCCTCTCGGAGACGACGGCCGACTACGTGACGGTGGCTGAGTACAACACCGCCGGTCAGTTGCTCACCCAGGCCAAGTACCCGATGGGGCAATCGAGTACCCCCGAACGCAGGACCAACTTCACCTACGACGTCTTCGGCCGGGCCATCAATGAGGAGCAACTCCTGCACCCCGGGCAACCCGAGGAGGAGACAGTCAGAGACCTCACCAACCAATACGACTCCCTGAGCCGGGTGACCCTTAGCGACGACGACGGGCTCGATCTCCACCACCGCTTCACCTACCCGGTGAACACCACCAGCGGCACCACTGACACCGCCTTCATCGGCCCCGAAAGCTCGGATTCAGCGACCGTCGTCATCACCGTGGACGCCCACGGCCTGGAGACCAGCCGCGCCCTGGATATCGACCCGCTTGACCCCTATCAGCCTGTCGCGGAGATCATCCGCACCATCGATCCAGAGGACGGCCGTGACGACGCCCGCCGGGTGACCGCGGCTTACCTCGACCATGACGCTCTCACACAGACCCCCGACCTCCTGCAGGCCGCCTACGACTACGACCAGGCCGGACACCTCATCGCCCAAGGCGGGGTGGGCTTCACGGCGGCCGGCGCCACCTACGAATACGATGTCTCCGAGACTGAGACAACCTGGGCCAGCGGACTCAAGATCGAGGAGCACCTGAACCTCACCTTAGTGGGCTCGGCCGGGGCGATCTCCGCCACCTACACCTACGACGAAGACTCAGAGAACCGCCTAGAGTCTGCCACCATGGATATCGACGGCGATGACACCGACGACATCACCGACACCTACGACTTCGACCAGGCCGGTAACCTGCAGAGCGTCATCGGCGCGGGCGGCACCTGGAGCTACCTCTACGGCTATGAAGCCGACCCCGCCTCCGACTCCAACCGCCTGGTGCGCATCGACAAAGACGGCGCCCCTCAGATGCACTTCACCTTCGACCCCGAGGACCGCTGGCGGACCATGCAGGCCCCCACCAGCGCCCAAGACGACCCCGACCGCGAGCTCTTCACCTACACCGAAGCCGGGAGACTCGCCACCTACCAGAGGTACGAGGGCGGCACCCTGGCTCTCACGGCCACCTACACCTACGACCCAGCCGGTCAGCGCAAGCGCTCCGTGGTCACCGAAGGCACAGGCGAAGACGAGGTCATCACCACCACGGAGTACACCTACGTAGGCCTCAGCCTGCAGGAGCTAAGAGCCACTCAAGACGGCGCCCAGACGGCGAGCTGGACCATAACCTACCTGCACGACGAAGCCGGTAGACCCTACGGAGGCATCTACCGGGATAGCGAGACCCAAGGCCCGCAGTTCTTCCTGCTGGTCACGACCGACCGCGGAGACGTGGTCTCGCTCACCGACAAGAACGGAAATCCCTTCGCCGCTTACCGCTATGACCCGTGGGGGGATCCAGTAGGAGAGGTCTCACCGCCTCCGCTCGTAAGGCACGAAGAGGACGACACCGCCCTTACCTACCAAGGCACCTGGACAACCACCCAAGACCAGGAGGCCTCCGCAGGCAGCCTCACCAGTACCGATGAGACCGGGGCCTCGGTCACCTATGAGTTCACCGGCACCGGAGTGGACTGGATAACGACCACGTCCGCCATCCAAGGCATCGCCAGCGTGACCCTAGACGGCGGCACCCCCGAGCTCATCGACCTCCACAGCGAAAGCACGGTCTACCAGCAGAGCGCATGGACCAGCGACGCCCTGGAGGCAGGCACCCATACCCTCGTCATCGCGTGGACCGGCACCAAGAACGAGAACTCATCGGGTACCACCATCGGGGTGGACGCTCTTGACGTCACCGGTGTCCCAGAGGCAGGTCACCGGCCACCGGGGTCTGGGCGCAGCAGACCTTGGATGCCGAGAGCGAGACGGTCATCAGCGCCGAGCTGGCGGAGACGATCAGCCGGCGCCAGGTGCTGCGCTACGCCGGGTACTGCTACGACCAAGAAAGCGAGATGTACTACTTGTCCGCGCGGCACTACGACCCCGAGACGAGGCTGTTCCTCTCCAAGGACCCTTCCCGTAACGACGGGGAGCA
Organism: uncultured Actinomycetes bacterium; assembly: GCA_963814365.1. Taxonomy (GTDB): domain Bacteria; phylum Actinomycetota; class Thermoleophilia; order RBG-16-64-13; family RBG-16-64-13; genus RBG-16-64-13. The sequence goes on from CAWFCL010000004.1 coordinate 515,553, forward strand.
GAGCGCGTATCAGTACTGTCTGGGGAACCCGGTGGGGTTGGTGGATCCAACGGGGTACATACCTCTCTGGGAGACCGGCAGTCGCGAGACGGATGCAGCGCTGACGAGACAGTGGGCTGAAAAGAAGCGAGAAGAAGCGTTGGCTAGGGTACTGTTGGCGAGCCAGGTGGTCTTTCGAGGGACACCTGAGGTGCAGGGCGCGACGCAGGCAAGTGTGGAATGGGTCACGATACGCGCCGAAGAGTGGGGGATAATTCCGTACCTTGACGGCACATGGGATGAAGGGTGGTATACAGCAACGATAACCATCACAGAGGGCAGGTACGGCGTGAGGGCTACGCTCACCTGGTACTGGGACGGCACCTATCACGTTTCTAGCTTGCAGCATACCGGGGAGACATCCAGCCTTTCTCCCGTCCTGGGAACCGCAGGGGACGAGATGTGGGGTGGTGGAGTGACTGCAATCATCGGGTGGAAGTGGACCACTAGCCCCTCCGGTTCGTTTTATGGGCCGATCATGACCGACGAAGACAGCCGAGTTCCGATCGAGGCATACTTGGGAACTCTGAAGTCTGTTTGGCCCAGGTCGCATTTCGTTATCCCAATGTCCATGCAGGGGATCACAGACAACGGCGGCTCTCTCAGTGTGAGCATGTTTGTGGTGGGCGGGAAGGTCATGCTTACCAATCTTCGTTCTCAGTACCTGGGTTGGGAGACATGGCCAGATGACATTCCCGAGATCAGTTGGGACGAATGAGGCCGAGTTGAACCGTCGTGGAACCAGGATATTTGCACTTATCGAGGCGTGACGTTGTCTCGGTGTGCAGGGCAGTCTCGACGAAGTCCGAGGAGGAGACCATTCATGATGAAGCGGTTGACTATGCTAGTACTGATTCTCTTCAGTTCTTCTGTCCTGGCGATCGCTGGCTGCGGCGACCCTCCAATGGGTACGGTGTCTTCAGGTACTGGTTCTACGGTCGGTACGTCCGGGTCGGATGCAGCACTGATTGATGACATATGGTCCTACGATTCAGCTGCCCAAGCCTGGGCGCGACTATCTCCCAAGGGGGAATTGCCACCCGCAGCCTCCCACGTCGTATACGACCAGGATGCAGGTCAGGCCATTCTGTTCTCACACGACTTGAGCCATCTGTGGCGCTATGACTACTCGCGGAATGCGTGGACGCACATTGAAGCAGGTGGCAGAATACCCTCCATGCGTCAGGCGGGGAAGTTGATCTACTGCTCAGCCGATCGCCAGGTACTACTTGTTGGGGGAATGGCTCCCGATCCCAGCGGGTCATCGGAGCGCAGGGTCGCGTTCTTGAATGACACATGGTCGTACGACGTGTCCGAGAATTTGTGGTCCGAAGTTGCCCCTACAGGTGATTCTCCTGAGCTGGGGCCACTCACGGCGATGGTCTACGATTCAAGTAGGGGGCGGGTGGTAGTGTTCTCGGGCCAGCCCGACCGAGAGTCCACGGTCACGAACGACACCTGGTCGTACGATCCTCTGCAGAACTCCTGGACAGCATTGGGACGGCCGGAGGGTCCACTGGTGATTCTGCGCGAGTACTCAGCCGTGTACGTTCCCTCAGTAGACAGGGTCCTCCTGTTCGGTGGGGCTGACCTGGATGACCCGGGAGGTGCTTCGACTGCGGACTTGTGGGCGTACGACCCGGAAAGCAACACTTGGAGCGAGCTTCATCCCGAAGGGGCAATGCCAGCAGGACGTCAACTTCCGGTCATGGTGTACGATCCTTGGGGTGACGCAGTTCTTCTTGCGGGAGGGATAAAGCAAGATGGAGGTACGGTCTCCGTTCTGAGCGACACGTGGTCCTACGATCCTTCGGCCAACATGTGGACTGAACTTCATCCTCGGGGAACAATGCAGCAGCCGGGCTGGTTTGACCGCGCCGTGTTCGATATCGCTGCCGGAAGGATGCTTGTCATCGGGCAGTAGATGCACGACTGCTTAAGGGTCTGCGCACGCGGTGACGAGTGGCGAAACCAACGTGTCCCGCGTCAACTTCTTTGGCCACTTTCCCCCCAAAATAGGTGTGGCTCTTCCAGGTAGATCTCGCGCACCAGCTGTAGTGCGCTCCCACCTTGTTGACAAGGAAAGGCATCGGTGAAGAGCCCTTCAGTGCGGTGTGGGGTCGTTCGTTATTGTAGTAGCTGAGCCAGTCAGGAAGAAGGGCTAGGCGTCGTTCGTTCGTCCGGTACAGCTCAGCATAGGCCCACTCCTGCAGCAGGGTGCGGATGAAACGCTCGGCTTTGCCGTTGGTCTGGGGACGATAGGGTCGAGTCGTGTGCTGCCGGATGCCAAAGTCGGTCAGGACCTGACGGAAGAGGTGGGATCTGGTGTAGTAGAAGGCCTGGTCGGTGAGGATCGCTTCTACCTTCGCCTCGTATTCGGCAAAGTGCTCACAGGCCCGCCCAAGGAAATCAGCCGTGGTACTGCCCTTCTCATCAGGTAGGACCTCTACATAGGCCACACGCGAGCAGTCGTCGATGGCCACATGCAGGAACTCATACCTCGCCCGCCGCCGGCGTTGCTCGGCCATGGTGGCGGGGGTGCGGCCATGCATGCGATGGCCCCCTCCGTCGGGGATGCGGGCCAGCTTCTTGGTATCTAGATGCAGGAGTTCACCCGGCCGCTCCTTCTGATAGCGGATGACCTCTCTCGTGGTGCGATCCAGAGAAGTGGCCGGGTGAAACTGGAGAGCCTCTTAGGTGATACTGCCCCCCATGCGCAACAAGACATGGAGGAGTATCTACGATGTCAAGAAGACCCGGGCGCAACCATTCGCCCGCCTTTAAGGCCAGGGTGGCTTTGGAGGCCCTCAAGGGCGAACAGCCCGTCGTCGTTATCGCCGAACGCTTCGACGTACATCCGAACCAGATCACCAAGTGGAAGCGTCAGCTCCTGGAAAGGGCGGCGGCAGTCTTCGGAGAGGATGAACAGGCTAGGGATAGGGAGGAGGGTCCGAACATAGTCGAGCTTCACGCCAAGATCGGCCGGCTCACCATGGAGAACGATTTTTTGGCCGGTGCGCTCGGGCGCGAACGCGGAACGAGCGCAAGATGATGATCGACAGGACCCACTCTCTACCCTTGACCGGGCAGGCTCTTCTTTTGGGACTATCTCGTTCCAGCCTCTACTACCGACCGGCAGAGACGAGCGAGACGGGTCTGAGCTTGATGGCCGCCATCGACAAGACCCACTTGGAGCTGCCTTTCTACGGAGCCCGGAGGATCCAGGGGTAACTGTGAGAGAGGGGCTTCTCGGTAGGGCGGGACCATGTCTCCTGTCTTGCCTCGGGTATTGGATATATCGACCTGCAAGTTAGGTGCGTATGGAGAGAGGAATGGGGCCACTGAATTGACGCCAATATCAGCAGGTCCAGATCGGTGCGCGCCGCGTTGTTGCCTGCGGAGACTGTTGATGATGAACTCTGAGTGTCGACACGCGCATGTCTGATTGGAGTGCCTTCGTGTGGTCCGGCCCCAATATGAGTACAGCCAGATTGACCACAGTTAGCAAATCTGCTAACTTGGTCTCGTGACCTACTCCGTCGAATACTTCAACGGGCGCGTACTCAAGGAGATCGAGTCGTGGCCGGTTGGGATCCTGGCGGACTACGCACGGCTGGTCGAACTTCTGATGGAGTTCGGGGCTTTGCTCAAGATGCCTCATTCACGTCCCTTGGGTGACGGGCTCTTCGAGCTTCGGCCCCGAGGGTCGGAGGGGATCGGACGGGCGCTGTTTTGCTTCATGGTAGGGCAGCGCGTCGTGGTACTCCATGCCTTCGTCAAGAAGTCGCAGACCACACCGCAATCCGACTTGGCTGTTGCTCGCAAGAGAATGAAGGAGGTGCGCGATGCCTAAGACTGAATACGAGCCGATACCTCACGATCACGGAGCCTTTCTGGAGAAGGCTCTGGCGCGCAAAGGTTTTGCCGAGGCCTACGTGGGTCTTGAAGATGAGTATGGGCTGGTGCGCGAACTGCTAGCCGCCAGGCTGAACGCAGGGCTGACCCAGGAGCAGGTGGCGGTATCCATGGGTACTACCAAGAGCGCGGTCTCCAGGCTTGAGGGCGTCGGCGCTCACTCTCCCTCGGTGAGCACGCTCAAGAAGTATGCCGAGGCAGTCGGCTGCGCTGTGGAGATCAGACTCGTACCGGAGTCCCGAGGCTAACCGAAGGTCTGCTGTCAAGACTGAAGAGCAGCGACGCTCGCTGACCATGTCCGTTCCGGGACAGAATAGAATCCAGAGGTGGTTGGGACGGATCCCCGCAGTACCTGTTCGACATGTGGTCGCTTGACGGAGCGGGCATAGATAAGTAGCATTGGCTTCTGGAATCGCCCTCCCAAGGGGACTTCAGCGTGGACGACGAGCGCTCCTGTCGCAGAAGAGGGAGAGCCGGGCTCGTTCCGCTTCTGGGAAAGCTCCGTATCACTACTGCCACAATGGCTGAGAAGGAGGCAACACTGCATGGAATCTAAGTCAAAAAGTGCCGCAAGGGGACGCTGGATGAAGCTGGGGCTCGTCCTGGTGCTCTCCGCGGTCCTACTAATGGCGCTGGCGGCGCCAGCGCTCGCGGCCGAGGGTGACACCACGACCGCGGTCGAGACTACAGCGAGCGCCAGTACGGAAGGTGGCGGCGGCGAAGCGAGTCTGGTGCTGCCCGACCTGGATTCGGTCGACTTTCATGGCGTAGCGGGCGGCACTCTATTGGCGCTTGGCCTGATCGTGTGTGCGCTGGGTCTGCTTTTCGGCACATGGATCTTCTACCGTGTGCGCAGTCTGCCGGCCCACAGGTCGATGAAAGAGATATCTGAACTCATCTGGCAGACCTGCAAGACCTACCTGGCCAAGCAGGGTCTGTTCTTGATCGGGCTCTGGGTCTTCATCGCAATAGTGATAGGCGTGTATTTTGGCGCCCTCTCTGGCTACTCCGCGACCAAGGTGACCATCATCCTGCTGTTCAGTATCGTTGGTATTTTGGGCAGCTACGGTGTCGCCTGGTTCGGCATCAGGGTGAACACGTACGCTAACTCGCGCACGGCTTTCGCGAGCCTCAGGGGCAAGCCGTACGATATCCACGCTATCCCGATGAAGTCGGGCATGAGCGTGGGCATGATGCTCATCAGCGTCGAGTTGGTGATCATGCTCATCATCCTCATATGGATCCCGCGCGACTACGCCGGCGCCTGTTTCATCGGCTTCGCCATAGGTGAGTCGCTTGGTGCCGCCGCTCTGCGTATCGCGGGCGGTATCTTTACCAAGATCGCCGATATCGGCTCCGATCTCATGAAGATCGTCTTCAACATCAAGGAAGACGATGCTCGCAACCCGGGTGTCATCGCCGACTGCACCGGCGACAATGCGGGCGACTCGGTCGGTCCGTCGGCCGACGGTTTTGAGACCTACGGCGTCACCGGCGTGGCCCTGATCACGTTCATCATCCTAGCGGTGACCGACCCGCTGATCCAGGTGGCGCTTCTGGTGTGGATCTTTGCCATGCGTGTAATGATGATCGTCTCCAGCGGTGGTTCGTACTTCTTGAACGCGTTTGTCACAAAGATGCGGTACAGCAAAGCGGACAAGATGAACTACGAGTCGCCTCTGACCTCCTTGGTGTGGCTGACCTCTATCGTCTCCATGGCTCTCACCTTCGTGGTCTCCTATGTGCTCATCGGTGGCAACACGCTGGTAGGTCAGGCGCATCCCAAGTATTGGTGGATGCTCTCCATCATCATAAGCATGGGCACTTTGGCCGGGGCTCTTATCCCCGAACTGGTCAAGGCCTTCACCTCGACCAAGTCCAAGCACGTCAAAGAGGTCGTCAGCTCCGCCAAAGAGGGTGGTCCTTCGCTGGACATCCTCTCCGGATTCGTGGCCGGCAACTTCAGTGCCTACTACATCGGCTTCGCCATAATGGTGCTGATGGGGGTGGGCTACATCGTGAGCGAGCAGGGTCTGGCAGACATCATGCTTGCTCCGGCTGTATTCGCCTTCGGTCTGGTGGCGTTCGGTTTCTTGGGTATGGGCCCGGTCACTATCGCTGTTGACTCGTACGGCCCGGTGACCGATAACGCTCAGTCGGTGTATGAGCTGTCGACCATCGAGCAGATCAAGGGTGTAGACGCCGAGATCGAGAAGGACTTCGGTTTCAAGCCTCAGTGGGATGTGGCCAAGGACAACCTCGAAGAGAACGACGGCGCAGGCAACACCTTCAAGGCTACCGCCAAACCGGTGCTCATAGGCACGGCCGTTGTGGGTGCGACCACGATGATCTTCTCGATCATCATGGCCCTCACCGACGGGCTTGTGAACAATGTCGACAAGCTGTCGATTCTGCACCCGCCGTTCTTGCTGGGCATCATCATGGGCGGCGCGATGATCTACTGGTTCACCGGTGCGGCCACCCAGGCCGTGACCACCGGCGCATATCGCGCGGTCGAGTTCATCAAGACGCACATCAAGCTGGACAAGGCTGAAGGCAAGGCCTCGGTCGAGGACAGCAAGAAGGTGGTAGGCATCTGCACGCAGTACGCGCAGAAGGGCATGATCAACATCTTCTTGGCCGTGTTCTTCGGAACACTCGCCTTCGCTTTCCTCGAGCCGTTCTTCTTCATCGGTTACCTGATATCGATCGCGGTATTCGGTCTGTTCCAGGCTATCTTCATGGCAAATGCCGGTGGTGCATGGGACAACGCCAAGAAGATCGTCGAGACCGACCTCAAAGAGAAGGGCACTCCGCTGCATGAGGCCACCGTCATAGGCGACACTGTGGGCGACCCGTTCAAGGACACCTCTTCGGTGGCCATGAACCCGGTCATCAAGTTCACCACTCTGTTCGGTCTCTTGGCCGTCGAATTGGCTGTCAAGATCGCCAACGACGCGGGCAACCACATTCTCACGTGGATCCTCTCGGGTGTGTTCTTCTTGATCTCGGTCACCTTCGTGTGGCGTTCGTTCTACAGCATGCGTATCAAGAAGCAAGCCGAAGTCGCTCCGGCGGCAGGCAAGGCTAAGAAGTAGCAAATGGGTGCCGTGTCGCCTTCTGGCGACGCGGACCTAGAAGTGAGTTTCGGGCGGCCCGCCGCGCACCGCGCGGCGGGCCGCCTCCTTGTGTATCTTGACGCAGGCGGCTTCTGAGAGGATAAATGGGGCCGTCCGTCTGAGTCTCGAAAGGGTGGGTAGTTGAAGCCTCGCGCTGTCCTGAAGCGTGCACTTCTAGGTCGTCCGATCTCGACTGCTCAGGAGATGCAGGAGCGGCTGCCAAAGAAGTACGCTCTTCCCGTGTTCTCCTCCGACGCCATCTCTTCTACGGCATACGCCACCGAGGAGATACTGCTGGCCCTGTTGGCCGCGGGTACGGCCGCGGCGCTGTTCTCGATGTACATAGCGGTGGCGGTGGTGGTCTTGCTGGTGTTCGTCGCGCTCTCGTACCAGCAGACGGTGCACGCGTATCCAGGCGGCGGTGGCTCGTACGTGGTGAGCAGGGAGAATCTCGGCCTACTGCCGGGCATGATCGCTGCCGGGTCGCTCATGGTGGACTACGTCATGACGGTGGCCGTGAGCGTGGCCTCGGGAACCGCCGCCATTTTCGCTGCTTTTCCGGCGCTGGCTGCGGGCGGGCATGCTGATCGCAATCGGATACTCATCTGCGTAGGCCTGATCATCCTGGTAGCGTTGGCCAACCTGCGCGGAGTGCGTGAGTCGGGGCGTATCTTCGCGATTCCCACCTATCTGTTCATCACGTTGTGCGGTGGACTTGTGATCGTGGGGCTGATCCGCTGGGCCACCGGCAGTCTGGCCCCGACTCCAGCGCCGAGCGGCACTACCACGGTGCAGGGGGCCGCTTTGGCGTGGATAATTCTCAGGGCTTTCTCGGGTGGATGCTCGGCCATGACCGGCACAGAGGCTATCTCGAACGCCGTACCCGTCTTCAAGGCGCCTGAGAGCAAGAACGCTTCGATGACCCTAGGGATCATGGCGACCGTACTGGCTTTCTTGCTTCTAGGCGTCACGGGGCTAGGCCGGGTGCTGCACATCGTGCCCGATGAGGGCAACACGGTGCTTGGGCAGATAGGGCACGCCGTTTACGGCGGAGGCTTCTTCTTCTATGCGCTGCAGATCGCGACGATGTTCATCTTGGTCCTGGCGGCCAACACGAGCTTCACGGGCTTCCCACGGCTTGCCTCGGTGCTGGCCCATGATCGTCTGATGCCCCGGCAGTTCATGAACCGTGGAGACCGGCTGGTCTTCTCGAACGGCATTGTGGGGCTGACTCTAGCGGCGATCGTCATACTTATCGTCTATAGGGCGAAGGTGCACAGCCTCATCCCGCTCTACGCGGTGGGCGTGTTCACCAGTTTCACTCTGTCGCAGGCGGGTATGGTGGTCCGCTGGTTCCGACTGCGTACACCAGGCTGGCGGCGCCGCGCCATCATGAACGGCGTGGGCGCGCTACTCACCGGAGTGGTCACGATAGTCGTGCTGGTCACCAAGTTCACGCACGGCGCGTACATAGTGGTGATCGCAGTTATACTGCTGGTCTTGGGCTTCTACCGCGTGCGTAGTCACTACCTGCGGGTGGCGAGCTTCTTGGCCCCGCAGGGCGAGGCTCAGTTGGAGCGCCTGGGCCGGGTGGCTGTTTCGCGTCCCAGGACGACGGTGGTGCTGTTCGTGTCTCAGGTGAACGAACTCACCGCTCGTTCACTGGCTCTCGGTCGCGGTCTTTCTCCCGACGATTTTCACGCTGTCACCATCGGCAGTGATCCTCCAAGTGTTCTGTCTCTGCAGCGGACGTGGGCCGAGATGGAGATAGACGTACCCTTGGTGGTGATCGATTCCCCCTACAGGGAGTTCACACGGCCTGCTATCGAATACGTCAGATCGCTCAAACCGGGTCGCGGGCACACGGTCACCGTTGTCATCCCGGAGTTCGTAGTCGAGCATTGGTGGGAGAATTTTCTGCACAACCAGAACGCGCTCCGACTCAAGGCGGCGCTGCTTCGGGTACCATGGGTTGTTGTGATCAGCATCCCCTTTCATATCGGCACGCCCCTTGAGGATGAGTGAGGGTGAGTAGGGCATCCACCTTCAAGCGGGTCCTGCTTGGACGCCCGTTGGCCACCGCTGAACAGCACCAGGAGCGTCTGCCCAAGAAGTTCGCGCTGCCTGTCTTCTCGGCGGACGCCATCTCGTCCACGGCGTATGCGACCGAAGAGATACTGCTTGCCCTAGTGGCGGCCGGAACGGCCGCGCTGGTGTGGTCGCCGCTCATAGCTCTCGCTGTCGCGGGTCTGCTGGCTATCGTGGCTCTTTCGTACCGACAGACCGTATATGCGTATCCGAATGGGGGCGGATCGTATCAGGTCAGTCGTACCAACTTGGGCCTGGCTCCCGGGATGGTGGCCGCGGCGTCGCTGATGGTGGGCTACGTGGCGACGGTCGCGGTGAGCATATCTTCGGGTGTGGCCGCCATCACGTCGGCTTTCCCCGCAGCCTATCAATACCGCGTGTGGATATGTATCGGCATGGTGGCGCTCATGGCCGTCGCCAATCTGCGGGGGGTCCGGGAATCGGGACGCATCTTTGCCGCTCCCACGTATCTGTTCGTGCTCTTGTGCGCCGGCCTCGTGGTGGTGGGACTCATCCGGTGGCTGATGGGCGATCTGCCCGCCGTTTCGCCAGAGCAATACACAGAGACCGCGAAGCAAAGTGCTAAGGCCTTGACCGCTTTTGTGGTACTCAGGGCGTTTGCGAGTGGGTGCGTGGCCATGACGGGTACGGAGGCGATCGCCAACGCCGTGCCTGATTTCAAAGAGCCCGAGAGCAAGAACGCTGCACAGACGCTGGCCATCATGGCCGGACTTCTTGGCTTCCTGTTGCTCGGGGTGACAGTTCTGGCCCAAGTCGTCAAGGTTCAACCGCTCGAGAGCGACACCATACTCAGCCAGATCTCTCGCTTGGTCTACGGCGACGGCAGCTTCTTCTACTACGCTCTCCAGATAGCGACCACCGCTATCCTCGTCATCGGGGCCAACACCTGTTACGCGGGCTTTCCGCGTCTGTCATCGGTCATGGCCCGTGATGGGCTCGTGCCCAGACAGTTCATGAACCGCGGGGACCGCCTGGTGTTCTCCAACGGCATCATAGGGCTCACTCTGGCCTCCATAGTGATCATCATCATCTTCAAGGCCGACACTCATCGCATAATCCCGTTCTATGCGCTGGGGGTGTTCATAGGCTTCACTCTGTCCCAAATGGGCATGGTGGTTCACTGGCGGAGACTCCGGTCGAAGGGGTGGGTACCCAAGGCGGCCATGAACGCGTTTGGGGCTCTGCTGACCGGCGTGGTCGCGGGGGTGATCCTGTACACCAAATTTACACAGGGCGCCTGGATAGTGGTGGCTGCGGTGCCGGTGCTGGTGGGTCTCTTCTACTTGGTCAGGAGTCACTACCTCAAGATATCCGGAGCCTTGGAGCCACAGAGCGCTGAGGACCTGGCGGAACTCGGACTTGCGGCGGGTGAAGTCCCGCGCAGTACGGCGGTTGTCTTTGTAGCTCAAGTGAACTACATGACTGCGCGGGCCCTCGCTTTGGCCAAGGCGCTGTCTCCGGACGAGTTGCGGGTCGTCACCATCAGCAACGACCCTGACAGATCGCTGCGGCTGCAGGCCACCTGGGCGCAGCTGGGGCTGGGCGCCCCCCTGCAGGTTGTGGACTCACCCTACAGAGAGTTCGTGCGACCGGCAGCAGACTATGTGAAGTCTCTGAATCCGAGCAGCAAGCATTGGGTCACTGTGCTGATTCCGGAGTTCGTGGTAGAACATTGGTGGGAAGAACTACTTCATAATCAGGACGCAAGGCGTCTCAAGATGTCTCTGCTTAGAGTGCCGTGGGTGGGAGTAATGAGCGTGCCGCTGCATGTAGGGGCGATCGAACCAGGAGCTGACAAGTGAGCGTATCCCGTCAACAAGCGATGGAAGCAGACCTCATCATCCGGGGGGCGGGACAGCTTCTAACCTGCCCCAGAGCAGCCGTCGGCGAGCGCGGGCAAGCGTCCTTGGGAGTCATCGAGGATGGGGCTCTGGCCGTTCACGACGGGAGGATCGTCTGGGCGGGTAAGACCTCTGACCTCAGAGATGAGGTCTCACTGATCAGAGGCGGGAACGAGGTCGATGCCGAAGGCCGGGTGGTCATGCCGGGTTTGGTGGAGTGTCACGCCCACATCGCGTGGGCTTCTGATCGAGCGGACGAATACCAGTCTCGCCTCGGAGGCGCCAGCATCCAGGAGTTGAACGCCGCTGGGGGCGGCATCATGAGCACCGTCGAAGCTACGCGAGTGGCGTCCAGCGAGGAACTGCGGGCCATCACGCGTAGGCGTCTAGATCACTTTCTGCGCTACGGGGTCACCACGGTGGAGGCCAAGAGCGGCTACGGTCTGAGCGTAGAGCAAGAGATACGGCTGTTAGAGGTATACCGGGACGTGGGGATGGCGCACCCCGTGGATGTGGTGCCCACCTTGCTGGCGGCGGATCTTGTCCCACCGGAGTTCGACGGCCAAGCCGACGAGTATCTGAGCGTGGTCATCAAGAAACTCATCCCGCATGTGGTCAAGCACGGTCTCGCGAGGTTCTGCGACGCCTTCTGCGAAGAGGGTAACTACACTGCCGAGCAGTGTCGCCGAGTGCTCGAGGCCGGTGCCGAGGCGGGGCTGTTGCCCAAGCTGCACGGTGACCAGCACAGCAACACTGGTGCGGCGGAGCTGGCCGCAGAAATAGGCGCGGTCTCTGTGGACCATGTGGACCGCATAAGTGACGCAGGTATCGAGGCTCTGGCGGCGCCTCGTGGTGAGAAGCGTGTGCCGGTGGCCGTGCTGCTACCGGGCGCCACCTTCTTCTTGGGCGAGGGAGGCCAGGCGCCCGCGCGTCGCCTGCTGGACGCAGGGGCGCGGGTGGCGCTCAGCACCGATCTCAACCCCGGATCCAGTCCCACAGAGAACCTGTGGCTGATGGCCACCATGGGCTGTTCGCAGCTGAAGATGACGGCCGAGGAAGTAATACGGGGCATCACCATTGAAGCGGCGGCGGCGCTGGCCATGGAGGACGAAGTGGGCGGTCTTGAGGTGGGCAAGAAGGCCGACATCTTGATCTTGGACAGCAACCGGTACGTTCAGATACCCTACCGGTATGGAATGAACCCGGTATGGCGGGTGTTCAAGGACGGTCAGATGGTCGTCAAGCGGGACCTGGCGAACAGGCTCTAGGGTCTTGCGCCGCTCTTGGCCGGCCTGCGCCGCGGCCACCAGGCCCAGCGGCCCAGAAGCACGGTGATGGCCGGCACCAGAGTGGTGCGGACCACGAAGGTGTCCAGTAGCACGCCGAAGGTCACAGCGAATCCGATCTGTTTCAGACCCAGCAGGCTGCCTGCCATCATGCTGGCGAAGGTGCCGGCCATGATGATGCCCGCCGAGGTGATGATGCCGCCGGTGCGCGCCAGCGCCAGCCGCGTGCCCTCGCGGGTGCCGTGCAGCGCGACCTCTTCTTTCACGCGGCCTATCAAGAAGATGTTGTAGTCCATGCCCAGAGCGACCAGCATCACGAACATGAACATGGGCACCCACCAGGTGATGCCAGGTTGGTTCAAGATGTCTCCGAACAGCAGTCGCACGACGCCCAGTGTGGCGCTGTAAGAGAGCAGGATGGTGAGTATCAGGTAGATGGGGGCGACCAGGGCGCGTAGCAGTAGGATCAGCACCACCAGGATGCCGCCCAGCACGAGGATCATGGCCAGGTTCATGTCGCGGTCAGAGATGTCGCGCAGGTCGCTGAGCACGGCTGAGTTGCCCTCCACGGCTCCGTTGAAGCCGTTCTCGTCCAGCGTTGTCAGGAGCACGCCGACGGTGTCCAGGGCTTCCTCGCTGTAGGGTCCGGCATCCAGGACCACCTGCAGGCGGGCCACGGTGCCCTGTTCGAGGACAGGTAGGCGTTGGGCAGGAGTATGGCTTCGGGACGGTCCGCGAACGAGGTCGCCCAGTTGCTCCAGGCCTACTGCCAGGTCGGCGAGTCCGTCGGATAGCGTGCCAAGCAGATCGAAAATGCCCCATGTTGGCCGGGAGTGCCGGCGGACAGGACTGGAGTGGCTCCGGCGCCGGTGATGAGCGCAGCAGCGTGCGATCGGCCGCGACCGCCTGTCTGATAGCCGGGGTCTTGTGCGACCTCTGGGTAGGTCTGGGCGAGCTTGCCAGGTAGTCACCCAACACGAGCAGTTGTCGCACCGCCGTCTGGAGGAGTTCGCCGCTGGAAGCGTCCGTCTGGGCCACGCTGTCCGGAGCGTTCGGCGAGCGCCGCCGCACCTTCGCTGGCCTGTCTGCAGCGGCCGCGGAAGTTGTGCGGCCACGCTTAGCGTGGAGGGGTCGGGCAGTGCCCCGATCACGCTGCGTACGGTGTCCACGTTTTCCAGGTCCTCCAGAGTCGTTCTCCAGATCTCGCGAGGACGGCCGAGTCCAGCGGGGTCGGTGAAGCCCGAGTCGTCTTGTACCAGCACGTTGAGCGGGCGCATGTTGCCGGCACCCATGTGCTCGGCCAGGACGTCGAAGCCGGCCCTGGCCTCGTCGGTCTTGGGCAGGTCGGCCAGCATGTCGAAGTCACGGGAGAGCCCACTGCCGTACCAGGCCAGGGGTACAAGCACCACCACCGGCACGACCAGCGCGACGACTGGGTGCTTGACCACCTTGGCGGCCCAGCGCGACCACAGGCCGCGGTCGCGGACCTGCGTGGACTTGCGCGGCCAGAAGGCGTGGTGACCCAGCACGGCCAGCAGCGCGGGGATGAGCGTGAGGCCGGCCAGCAGGGTTATGGCCACGCCGATGGCTATGGCGGGTCCGGTGGTGTTGTACAGGCCGAGTTCGGCGAAGATCATCATCGCGAGACCGACTATCACGGTGCCGGCGCTGGAGGCGATGGTCTCGCCCACAGCGCGCACGGTGGTCCGCACGGCCGGCGCCGCGGTGACGGCGCCCGTCATCTCTTCGCGGAAGCGGCTGATCAAGAAGAGGCAGTAGTCGGTCCCGGCCCCGAAGAGCACCACTATCAAGAACACGTTGGTGTACATGGATATGGTCAAGGGACCGGAGCCCAGGTAGGCGATGACCCCCCGCGAGATCAGGTAGCTAAGGCCGATGGTGGCCAAGGGGATGAAGGGGCTCACAGGTGAGCGGTAGATGATCAGCAAGATCACCAGCACCAGGATGATGGTGATAAGGGTCACCGAGTCCATGCTCTTGAGGGACGCGCTGCTGTAGGCGTCGAGGATAGCCCCGTCGCCGGTCAGATAGGCAGTGACCCCGGCGGGCGGTTCCGCCAAGCGGTCGCGTATGTCGGCCAGAGCTTCTTGAGTGATCGGCTCGGTAGCGATAGCGTTGAAGCGCACCAGTATCAGTGCCACCCGCCTGTCGTCGCTGGTCATGCCGGCGCGGGTCAGATCGTCCCCGTGGGTGGGCGACCAGACGTCCTCGACGGCCGCGGGGGCGTCGTCGCCGGTCAGCCAGTCGGTGAGTTCGACCACGAGGTCGGCCGCGGGGCCGGAGACCGCGCCGCCGGCTGTGCCAGAGTCGATCACCACGACGGCGCTGGAGAGGGCCACCAAGTCGGGGAAGTAGTCCTTCAGCAGCTGGTTGGCCTGTAGGCTGGGCACGTCCTGCTTGAGGAAGGCCCGCTCGTCCGTGACCGAGACGTCATTGATGTTGGGCGCCAGCAGCGTGAGGATCACGGCCAGCACCACCCAAGCGGCGATGATGTACCAGCGGAAGCGGACCGAGAATGAGCCTAGGCGGGCAAACATGGTCTAACTAGTTCCCGGCTTGGTCTCGACTTAGGCAGGGCATAGCTACCGCGCCGGGTGTCAGGCGCGGGTGGTCTTCTTGCGGCGCTTGTAGGTCTTCGCCAGCTCCAAGAAGATGCCGACGTCGCGGTCCAGGTCCTTGTTGGTGCCGTCGAAGTAGAAGACGCGGATGGGGATGTCGTCGTGGTCTCTGCTGACGACCGGGTAGACGGCCTCGTTCACGATGCCGTTCATGCAGGTGAAGGGGGAGATGTCCACGATGCCGTCGGCTCCGCGGCGGTAGTAGGCGATGGCTCCACCCGTTGAGAGCACCATCTCGCCCAGGGCGCCTTCTTGGGGCAGATAGGGATGCGCGGCCTCGAGCACCTCAGGGACGCCCGGCTCGGGCCGCTTGGCGAACATGTGCTCGAAGTCCTTGTAGAGGGCGTGCTCGTCCTTGTGCATGATGCGGGTGGTGAGGTAGGTCTTCAGCCACTCTTTGCCGAAGCGGGTCTTCTCTTCGCGATGGCGCCTGAAGGCCTCTTCGTTGGTGTAGAGCACCCACTCACCGATGCCGGTGAGCCAGCACTCGCCCCCCTGAGCTTCTAGGTGGCGGATGAGTTCGTTGTTGCTGAAAGTGTTGAGGCGGCAGAAGATCTCGCCCACCACTCCTATCAGCGGCTTGTCCTCTTGACTGACGGGGATGGCCTGGAACTGCTCTTTGCAGACGGCGAGGCCGGCCTTGATCTCTTTGAGCCGGTCCCTGTTCGAGACGTGCTGCCGCGAGATGATGGCGTCCATGCGGTCGATGCAGTCCAGGTAGACTTTGTCGGTCTGGCCTGCCTCGACTTCATACGGACGGGTCATGAGCAGCAGTTTCATGAGGATGTCCTGCACCAGCACGGCGCGCCACGCGGTGCGGATCACCTCGCCGGCCTGGTCGCCGATGCCGGCGTAGCCGTCGGCCGAGGTGAACGAGAACACGTCTACCTCGTGATAGCCCTTCTCGTCCAAGATGCGGCGCACCAACCGGCAGTACTGGCCGAAGCGGCAGGGACCGTTGGCGGTGGGCAGGAGCAGGGCGGTCTTGGCCGGATCGACTTTGTCATCCTCTAGGAGCTTGAGAAAGGCGCCCAACACGATCCTCTGCGGGTAGCACTCGTCACCTGAGGTGTACTTGGCGCCCAACTCCAGCGTGCGAGCGTCCTCATCGGGCACGGGGTGGGCGTCCAGGCCGATGGACTTGAAGGCCGCGGACAGCATGCGCGTGCCCCCGTAGGGCATGCGGGGCAGGTACATGGTGCGGCTCTTGAGGTCTCTGACGGTCTCCACCGGGCTGCTGCCCAGGGTGTAGGCGGCGGTGGGCTGGGGGACGGCCTTCAGCGCCGCCTCGGCCGCTTCGCGGCTGCCCTTGCCGTTGCCTCCCTTGGAAGTGGTCTGGATCTCCACTAGGACTCCATGACGGGCTGTTTGGCGCGGTCTTCGCGTGCCCACCAGCGCAGGAAGCCCTTGCTGTCCAGATAGGCCTCGCAGCGGGTCATGGCGCCGGCGTCGTTGGTGTGCTCGTCGAACTGCAGCACCAGGAAGGGCTCAGGAGCGGCGGCGCCCATGTAGTGCTTCACGTAGGAGTCGGGACCGCACTTGAAGTTGGTCATGTAGATGATGTGCAGGTTCGGATTCTGCCCCACGATCTTGGCGGCCTGCAGGATCTTGCGGCCGTAGTTCCAGAACATGTTGGCCGTGATGTCGCGCGTATCGGTGCCCCAGAGAGGCAGGAAGTCCATGGGGATGACGTTGACCCCGTAGTAGCGGCGGATCTTGGCGGGGATGTCCATGTTCACGCCAGAATCGTAGATGTTGTAGGGTCGACCCACCAGGACGATGCCCAGCTCTCCGCGTTCTTCGAGCAAGGCCATCGCCTCGGCTCCGGCTGCGACCAGACGGGCGCGGAATTCACTCTGAGCTTCGTACGCTTCTTTGAGGGCTGCCTCCACCACCCGACCCGGCACTCCCAGGGGCTTCAGAGACTTGCGCAGCGCCTCGGCCACGAAGTCAGGTCCGCGGCGGAAGTGAAGGATGGGTGCGTAGAACTTGTCGGCGTGCGCCTCAAAGAGCGGTGCGAAGCGGATGACGTGCGGCAGGGTCTGGCCCCAAGGGCAGGCGTGTGACTCCATCTCCGGATGATCGGTCTCTTCGTTCAAGAGGTTGGGCAAGAAGATGTAGTCGGCGCCCTCGTCCAGGAGTTCGGCCACATGGCCATGGGCCGCGCGGATAGGGAAGCAGGGCTCGGCGACCGACCCTTCGATGCCCCGCTCTCTGATCATCTTGTCGGTCTGGCGGGACAGGGTGATGTCGAACCCGCAGGCCTTGAAGAGGGTGGCCCAGAAGGGCAGGCGATCGTACGTGTACATGGCGCGCGGCAGGCCCATGGTGCCGCGCGGGGCACCCGTGCCCGAGCGCAGGAGCACGGAGTTGTCCTCGGCTTCGGTCGACGTACGAGCACATCAGGTCTTTGCGGAACTCCACCAAGTCGCGTATGACCGGCTTCTTGTCCACCTTGGCGCGCTTGCGGTACCGGTCGGAGCACTTGTCGCCCCAGTAGGTCTTCTCGTCGCCGATGGTGAACTGGCGTATGTCGCACTCGTTGGTGCAGCCGTGGCAGGTGAACTCGCGCACCTTGTAGTCCACCTTGTCCAGGTCCCAGCCACGGAAGCGGGAGGGAGTGCGGGTGGCCGACATCTTCTCGCGGGCCAGCAGGGCCACTCCGATGGCGCCGACCACCCCGTTGTGGGGCGGCACGATGATGTCTCGGTCGAGTATCTTGCTGAAGGCGGCGGCTACCGCGTCGTTGTAGGCGGTGCCGCCCTGGAAGTAGATGGTGTCACCTATGTGGCGTTGGCCCACCAGGCGGTTGAGGTAGTTGAGGGCGATGGAGTAGGCCAGCCCGGCCACCAGGTCCTTCTTGTGGGCGCCGCGCTGCAGATACGAGTTGACATCGCGCTCCATGAACACAGTGCAGCGCTCGCCCAGGCGCACGGGGGCCTTTGAGGACAAGGCCAACTGGGCGAACTCGCCTATGATCTTGATGCCCAGCTTCTCGGCCTGCTCCTCCAAGAAGGAGCCGGTGCCGGCCGCGCAGGCCTCGTTCATGGCGAAGTCGACCACGACCCCGTCCTGCAGGCTTATGAACTTGGAGTCCTGACCGCCGATCTCGAAGATGGTGTCGGGCACGCGGTCGATGAGCTTGCGCCCGATGAAGGTGGCGCCTGTCTTGTGGGCGGTTATCTCGTCGTTGACGGTGTCGGCGCCCACTGAGCTCGCCTATGAGCTCGCGACCCGAGCCGGTGGTGGCTACACCCAGTATCTCCAGGCGTGGGCCCATCTCGTTCCAGATGTCGGAGAGACCTTTGTTGACCACCTCGACGGGGCGACCGTCGGTCTTGACGTAGATCTCTTTGACCATCTCGCCGGCTTCGTCCAGCAACACCAGGTTGGTGGAGACCGAGCCGATGTCTATGCCCAGGTAGGCGCCCACCTTGTCGCCGTTGGCAGGGAACTCGTAGGGCTTTACCCGGTCGCGCAGCAGTATGACGCGGTCCATGGAGAGGGCGTCGGCGGTCTCGAAGTCGGCAGTCTTGCCCTGTGTAAGCCGATCCGGGTCGACGGTGACCATCTCGATGCCGGCCTGCTCTTCGGCCACGGTGAGAGCGCTGCCTATGGCGCCCATCCAGGCGTAGTAGGCCGGGACCATGAAGTGCTCTTTGTCTAGCTCGAAGGCCTCGCGCATGGCGGCTACGGCGCCCTTGTTGGCGGCCACTCCGCCGACGAAAGCCACCAACTCGCCTATCTGCTTTGCCCTTGGTTATGGTGCCGCGGTAGTTGCGCACGACCGCGTTGCACAGACCCTTGAGCACTTCGGGCGGTTTGTAGCCCTTCTGCTGCGCGTGGATCATGTCCGACTTGGCGAACACCGAGCAGCGTCCGGCGATAGAGGCGGCTTTGCCCGCCTGCCCTGACGATGTCGCCCACATCTTCGATGTCGTACAGCAGGCGGTTGGCCTGTTGATCCATGAACGAGCCTGTGCCGGCAGCGCAGTCGCCGTTGGTGCCGTAGTCGACTGATGCCCACGCGACCGGTGGTCTTGTCGGTCTCTAGGTGGATGAACTTGGAGGTCTCGCCGCCCATCTCGAACACGGTGGTGACGTCGGGATGCAGGGCGCCGATGGCGCGGGCTATCGCCCTGAACTCGTTCTCGTAGGGCAGGTCGAGCAGGGTGCTCACCAACTTGCCCCCAGTGCCGGTGACCCCGATCTGGGTGACGGTGCCGTCGGGCAGGGCGGCCATGACCTGCTTCAGGAGCTTGCTGGCGGCCTCGGTGGGGCTGCCCTTTATGCGCGTGTAGACGGTCGCCAATACAGGAGGAGCGTCGGGTCGGGGGAGGACCCGGCCTTCAGCGGTGGGGTCATGAAAGAGCTTGGAATCCTTGGCCAAGGCCTGGAACATCTCCCGATCTTGGGGAGTGCCCACTACCGCGATCTTCACGCTGGTGCAGCCTATGTCTATGCCAAGCGTCGCCATTTGTTCCGCGTGGAGCCTCCGAACCACTGCCACGGGGGAGACACGCATCCAAGGTCCGCGACAGCGACCGTGGGCGGCTCTACCGCCGTAAATCTCCCTGATTTGAGCCGAGATAGACTACCACACCGGTGGGCATCCAAGAGGGGCCGCCGCCAGGTTCATCCGTGGTAACGAGAGCCTGACTTGGTGGCTACTGCGCTCACTGATCCTGAAGTGGTACGTTTCCCAGCGCGAGGACTCTCTGCCGTACGACCGCAGTGGCAGCCAAGACGTCCCGCAGTAGTCTCTCATTGACCTGGAACTGTCCGCCGTAGTCAGCGGCATTACGTGCTCCGTGAGCCTTGTCGAGCACGCGCCACACATCTTGGGATAGTCCAAGAGTGTGCTCCAGGGTCTGGAACACGATGTATCGAAGGTCTGTACGGTAGCCATGCCACCGGAGCGCAGCCAGAGCGAAGGCGTGCGAAGCTCCGTAGACAAGGTCGAAGCGACCCTCCAAGGAGAGAGATGTGACCTGCCCATCCTGGAACTTGGCTTCCGCTAGCCTCAGCAGACCGTCGACCTCATGCTGAGTTGGAGGCTCACGCTTGAGCCTTCCTGTGACTACGAGGTTCTCGAGATCAGGTAAGGTCATCTTCCGACCCTAGGACGAAGATTCTGGGGTCCGTGGAAACACTCTCCAAGAAGTGATTCAGATCTTCTCTCCGTCGACGCCATTCGGTCAATGAGACTATGGTCGGATTGACGGGCCGCGCGATCATGCGCTCCGCGCCGGTGAGTGCAGCATATGCCTCTGCATACGTGACGTCCTCACTCACTATCATCAGATCGATGTCGCTCGACGCGTTGTCTAGACCCTTGGCGTGTGACCCGTAGACGAAGGCCACTGGAATCTTGGTCGCCAGTGGAGTCAACGCATCTCGCAAGGGCCCTACGATCCCGACAGTCTTTACAACGAGACTGCGCAACTCCTCGAACACGGGGGACCGCCGGTTGGCCTGGTAGTGCTTCTCCCAACCGGCGCTGCTGACGGTGATAAGCCCACTCGCGGAGAGGCGCTTGAGCTCACGATGAACAGCCCCAGTGCCCGAGCCTGCAATGGAGATGACTTCCTTGGAGAGGAAACTCCTGTCTGGCTGACCGAACAAAATGCCCAGCACTCTCTGCTGCACCTTAGTGAATAGGGCGTCCGCGAGCCCGACATTCTCAGAGTCTAGAATTCCCATATTGGGAATAGTAATACCCAAATTGGGAATTGTCCATCCATATATATGTCTAGTTGATCTCGGTGACTCTGCGGCTAGGCGGGCTGTCCCTCCGGCTCGGCGGCGTCCACCGTCGCGTGGCATTCGATGTCGTCAAGCGCCTCGAACGGATCTCTGGTGCCGTACTCCGCGATGGTGTCCTCCATCCAGGAGGCGGCCCGCTCCATCATCTCGGTGAGCTCTTTCTTCGGGAACGAACCGTCCTCGCACATGGGCGGGGGATAGAGGGGTTCGCCGAACACCTGCCGCATGTGTGGGCGATGCATGATCTCTGAACCGTCCCGCCGGTACCGCTTGGTGAACACGTAGACAATAGGCACCATGGGGGCTTGGTGCAGACAGGACATGTAGAAGGCGCCCGGCTTGAAGCGGTAGATCTCCTGGCTCAGATAGACCAGGTCGCCCTCGGGCATGAAGAGTACGTGCTGCCCGCGGCGCAGGGCTTCGCCTATGGGGTCGGTTATGGTCTTGAGTCCCCACAGTCTCGCCGGGATAGGGAAGGCCTGCACCAGGCGCAGGATGCGGCGGACCACCGGCACCTCGAAGTTGCGCTGCGCGACCGAGATGTGCAGTCGCTTGGGGAATACCGCCTTGCCGGCGAACACCGTGTCGAAGTAGTGACAATGGTTCGCGATGACGATGCACCCTTGCTTGCGGAGGATGCGTTTGTTCTGGCGACCGCTCACCCGTAGACCGAAGTAGAGGCCGGCGCCCGCGATCACCGGGTAGAGCATAAGCAGCACGGGGAAGGTGAGCAGCCTGAACCACCAGTCGAAGTAGATGTACTTGTAGGGCTTGGTGAAGTCGATCTTCTTGGTGTCGCTGGTGACCGGGATGATCTTCTCCGCCGGGATGGCGTTGCGTTCTTTCATGCGATCCCCGGCTCCAGGCTGGGCTCAGTGCTCAGACTCTCGCGCTCGAACTCCTCGTAGATGGCTTCCATGCGGTCGAGGCACCTCTCGAACCGGTAGTGCTCGGCCATCTCCAGGACCTTGGTGCGCGAAGCACGGAGTTCGTCCCGGTGCTCGTACCAGTAGTCCAGTTTCTTGGCCAGGTCGTCCGCGTCGTCCTTGCGGAACAGGAACCGGTCGTCCATGGCGAACTGCGGCGCGGCGCTGTACTCAGAGTCGCCTATGAGGCAGGGCAGGCCGCAGCCGATGGCCTCCAGGCAGGAGAGGCTCTCCAATTCGACGATGGAGCCGTGCACGTACATGTCGGCGGTGTTGAGGAACTGGAGCTTCTCTTCGTTGCTGATATAGCGGATGAGCGGCTTGTTGGGCAGTGCTTCACCCTGCTTGACGAGTTCTTCGGACAACTCGCCCTTGCCGCAAGCCATCAGCAGGATCTTGTCCGCATACTTGGAGCGCTTGACTCCCTCTATCAGGAGGGACTGCCGTTTCTCGAGTGCGTGGCGGCCCACATTCATGAGGACGAGGTTGTCGCCGTAGAAGTCGGGGCGATCGTACTTACCTGCCGCGTACTGTTCGGGGATGCCGTTGGAGACGACCCGCGTAGCGGCGTCGCAGCCGTGCTCCCAGATCAGGTTGGCGGCGAACTGCGAGGGACATTGCACCAGCGGTACGCGGTTGAACAACATGAAGTTGAAGAGCTTGGAGAGCAGCCACTCCATGACCTTGCTCTCTTTGCCCATAGCGGCGGTGATGTTCTGGGGCTGGACGTGGCAGGCGCCCATCACGTTCTTGCCCATCTTCTTGGCCACCTTGGCGGCATTACGCGCCATGAAGAAGGGGAACTGGATTTGGACGAGGTCGACGTCGGCGAACGCCTTGCGCAACACTTTCTTCTGACCGATGCCGAACATGAAGTCCATCTCGCCCTGAGATTCTTTGGTGCCGGGTGCGTAGAAGCCCTTCACCTGAAAGAAACGTTCCTTCTCTACCGACTTGGTGGCGACGATGGTGAACTCGTGCCCGCGTTTCTTGAGACCTTCGACCAAACGCATGGTGGCAATGCAGCCACCGTTGCCGCGGTTGTACGCGTCGATGACGATTGCGATCTTCATGCTGTTACCTGCCTGTGTGAAAGTATGTATGAATGCGATAAATACGCCCCAGCAGGGGCACGCCACAAAGCAACGAACAGCCGCTGTGCGCATGAGTGAACACTCGGTGTTCGTATCTGAACATGCTATCAGAAGGTAACTTGGGTTGCGCGACGCTTCGGTTGACCCGAGTCAGAGTGGCCTGTAGAGTCTGCGCCCACGACCAGTAGCTTGTCTTGCTTGGAGGGGTGATTCACGCTTTGAACCGTCGAGTGATCATCGGTATCCATGGTCTTGGTAACAAGCCCAAGCGGAAAGTCCTAGAAGACTGGTGGATGGCGTCCATCGCCGAAGGCCTGGAGCGTCACGGCGGAGGTCGCAAGCTCAAAGTGCGGTTCGAGCTGGTCTACTGGGCCGACATTCTGCATCCTGAGCCCTTGCGTCCTACCGAGATGGCTGAGCCCTATGTGGCTGCCGGAGGCGAAGGGCCGCTCCCTCGGGCCACCGTCTCCATGCGCAAAGTGGCGGCGAGCCGGATGCGAGAGGGGCTGCTCAAGTGCCTGGGCCTGGCCTGCAAAGTGCCGCTGGGGGAGACTTTCGTCCACGACAAGCTCAAGACCAAGATGCCGGACCTCCACCTCTATCGTACCGATGAGGACCTGCGCAGGGCCGTACAGGCAAGATTATTGAAGCGCCTGCGCTCCGCTCGCAGGTGGCGTCGGAAGGTGATGCTCATCGCGCATTCGATGGGTTCGATAGTCGCCTACGACGTGCTGAGGGACGCGCAGGTCACTGTCAAGGGCTTGGATATCGAGCGCTTTGTGACTGTCGGCTCTCCTCTGGGGCTGGCGGAACTGAGGACTGTGGTCCAAGGACCTCTGGGCGTACCCGAGTGCGTGGCGCGTTGGACCAACTTCTCCGACCCCAAAGACCCGGTATCGAGCTGGGATGCCTCCATCGCGGGGGACTACAAGCCGAACAGCCGTGGTGTGACGGTGTCGGACCGTCTGGTGGTCAACGGGTATGTGAGTCCGGCGGGCAAGGCGAACCCGCACAAGATCTACGGCTATCTGCGCACCCCTGAGATATCAGACTCGATAGCCGGCTTCGTGCGCTAGCGGAACACTCCTCAAAGCGGCAACCAGACCCTCGCTCCGCTATAATCACGGCCGGTGCGCCTGCGCGACGCGGGCCCTTGCCGACCACCGCCAAGAGGAGATGCATGGATTCCTACACGGTCGAAGAGAAAGCCATGGTGGAGAAACGCTTCAGCGACTCCGTCGACGGTGTCTACCGCTCGCATCAACCCATCTATGGGTATAAGAAGTGGCCTTGTGAGTGGTACTTCACCGGCAGGTACATCCCCACCCTCCGCATCATGAGGGAGTTGGCGCGGATGAAGGTCGATTCGATGCTAGATGTCGGTGGGGCCGAGGGCTACAAGTCGCACATCGCCAAGGGGCTTTTCGGCATAAGCGTGCACACATCGGATCTGTCCGAGGAGGCCTGCAAGAGGGCGCAGGAGATATTCGGTGTCCAGGGGACTCCATGCGACATCCACGCGCTGCCCTTTGCAGATGAGCAGTTCGACGTGATCACCTGCAGCGAGACGCTGGAGCACGTCACCGAACCCAAGCAGGCAATAGACCAGTTGCTGAGGGTCGCGAAGAAGGCAGTGATCATCACTGTGCCGGTGGAGGATCCCGAGCACCTCGAGGAGCACTACGACAAGAACAATCACATCAACGCCTTTGATGTGGACAGCTTCGACTATCTCAAGGAGCGAGGGCTGACGGTCGTCGCCAAGAAGTACTTGGACCGCCGCATCCTCCACTACGGCATGTTGCTGGAGAACTCGGCCAAGCTGGAATACACAGAAGAGTGCAAGTGGCCCCGGTTCGTGTACTCCTTGTACAACGCCGCATCCAGAATGGCCGGCGGACGGCGCGGAGCTTGGCTGATGGCTCGGCTGGTCGACGCGGACGAACGGGCCAGCCGTTCTACCACCGACTACGCGGGCATCATCTGCGTGATTCTCAAAGACCCCGACTGCTACGGGCGCCCGCGGCGTCGGGTGACCGCCAGCCGGATCATGAAGTTCACCGTGCCGCACCATCGCCTAGACGCCCAAGCGGCGACGCGGGGCCAAGGATAGGGGGGAACGTGTCGGTGCTACGGGCAATAGCACAAGGGTCCCAAGTGGCTCCTCAGCATGGTGGCGATGGGGGCGCGGCGCATGTTCCCCTACTGGCTGAGGCGGCGCCTGATACCGGCGCAGGATTCGGCTTACGGCGATTTGGAACCGATACGTCGACCCTGGGTTCGCTCGGCGCATCAGGCGCTACGACCCAGAGACGATGCCAGAGGTCAGCATCATGCTGATCACCTGGAACCGCCTGCGGATGATGCGTGAGGGTCTGGAATCGCTGCTGGAGAAGACCAAGGACGTCAAGTACGAGGTCATCGCCTGGGACAACGGTTCCACCGATGGCACCGCGGAGTACCTGGACGAGATCGCCGCCAAGCATCCCCAGGTACGCGTGATCCATCACCCCGAGAACGTCGGGCTCAACGGTGTCGCGCTCTCGGCCAAGGCCGCCCGGGGCTACTACCTCATCAAGATGGATGACGACATCATGCGCTATCCGGACGATTGGCTGCCCAAGCTGCTTCATGCGTTCAAGAAGGTGCCAGAGATCGGATATATGGCCTGCAACGTGGTGCAGGATGAACTCACCAATGGAGAGAAGGAGCCCCCTGAAGCCTACACCGTGGTGGATCATGACGGCATCATCCTGGAACACGGCCCCACTTGGGGCTGGTGCACCATGACCTCACTGGATGTCTTGAGCCGGGTAGGCAACTTCCCGCGGCGCCG
The DNA here is from genome assembly GCA_963814365.1 of uncultured Actinomycetes bacterium. Classification (GTDB taxonomy): domain Bacteria; phylum Actinomycetota; class Thermoleophilia; order RBG-16-64-13; family RBG-16-64-13; genus RBG-16-64-13. The sequence goes on from CAWFCL010000004.1 coordinate 541,123, forward strand.
CGGGCGCAAGTGGTACGGCGAGGATCGCGAGTACCTGCGCCGTTGTGTGCGGGCCGGTTATACGCCGGCCATACTCCAAGAAGTGGTGGTCTACCACGCCTCTGGTCCGGCCAAGAACGAGGAGTTCGGGTACCTGCAGGAGTGCATCAACAAGTATGAAGAAGCGGCCTACGCACCTCACAAGCAGCAGCGGATGAAGGAATACTTCGAGAAGCGGGAAGTGACGAAGTAGTGAAAGGTCCGGCTTCCAAGGCTGTGGTCGGTCTGCGGAACATGCTCCCGGTGCAGCTCAGAGCTCGGTTGCGTCCTCTCAACGACGGTTGGCTGGCGCTGTGGCATCGCTATGTGGACCCCGGGTTCGCCGGGCGCATCAAGAGATACGACCCGGCGACGATGCCGGAGGTGAGCATCGTCCTGGTGACCTGGAATCGCGTGCGGATGTTGCGAGAGGGTCTAGCGTCGCTCTTGGCGACTGCGCATGGTGACGACTATGAGGTCATCGTCTGGAACAACGGCTCCGACGACGGAACCAAAGAGTACCTAGACGAGATCGCGGCGGATCACCCCCAGGTGCGTGTGGTCCACCATCCCAAGAACGTGGGGCTCAACGCGGTCGCACTTGGAATCAAGCTGGCCCGCGGCTACTACATCGTAGAGCTAGACGATGACGTGGTGCGCTTCCCCGACGACTGGTTGGCCAAGTTGCTGCATGCGTTCAAGAAGGTGCCGCAGATAGGCTACATGGCAGCCAATGTGGTCCAGGATGAGTTCACCAACGGCGAGAAGGACGTGCCCGAATCGTACGCCGTCGTAGATCACGATGGCATCGTCTTGGAGCACGGTGTCACATGGGGTTGGTGCACCATGACCTCACTGGATGTCTTGAGCCGGGTAGGCAACTTCCCGCGGCGCCGCGGGAAGCGCTTCTTTACCGAAGACGCAGATTACGTCCGTCGCTGCGTGAGGGCTGAGTACACGCCGGCCATCCTGCAGGAGGTCGTGGTCTATCACGCCTCTGGAGCGGCCATGAACGACAAGTATGGCTATCTGGCTCCGTGCCTGGAGAAGTGCGAAGAGATCCCCGAAGCCACCAGGAAACTCGAGGCAGTCAGAGCCTACGCCCGGAAGGTGAAGATGCGCGACACTGAGAAGGAGTAAGGGTGCGCAAGCTTCTGGTCAAACTGCGAAGGTTGGTGCCGGCGTCACTGAAGCGCCCGCTGCGTCCCGCAAGAGACCGGCTGGTCGCCTTGTGGCACCGTCACGTGCACCCCGGTTTCGCGCGGCGGATCAAGCGCTACGATCCAGAGACGATGCCGGAGGTCAGCATCTGCCTGATCACGTGGAATCGTCTGCGCATGCTGCGAGAAGGCCTTGAATCGCTCTTGGCGACTGCGCACGGTGACGACTATGAGGTCATCGTCTGGAACAACGGCTCCGACGACGGAACCAAGGAATACCTGGACGAGATCGCCGCAAAACATCCCCAGGTGCGGCCTATCCACAATCCGGAGAACGTGGGACTGAACGCAGTCGCGCTCTCGGTCGCTCTGGCCCGCGGCTACTACATCGTAGAGCTAGACGACGATGTGGTGCGCTTCCCTGACGACTGGCTGGCCAAGATGCTGCGAGCTTTCAAGAAGGTACCTCAGATAGGGTACGTAGTCGCCAACGTCGTCCAGGACGAGTCCACCACCGGGGAGAAGGACATCCCCGAGGCCTATCAGATCGTCGACTACGACGGCACGATCATGGAGCATGGACCAGCATGGGGTTGGTGCAGCATGACGTCGTTGGACGTACTCAGCCGGATCGGCAACTTCCCGCGGCGTCGTGGGAGGCTGAACTTCACCGAGGACGAGGACTACGTACGCCGCTGCATAGCGGCCGGGTATACGCCGGCCATCCTGCAGGAGGTCGTGGTCTATCACGCCTCAGGAGCGGCCATGAACGACAAGTATGGCTACCTGGAGAGTTGTCTCAAGAAGTACGAGGAGACTGCTGAGATCACCAAGAAGCTGCAGGTGGCCCGGGAGTATGTGCAGAAGCGCAGCGGCGGAGAGGCGGATGCGTAAGGCCGTGGCCAAGCTGCGCATGCTGGTGCCGGCGCCGCTGAAGCAGCCGCTGCGCCCGCTCCGGGATTGGGTGGTGGCGCGGTGGCACAGTCACGTGGACCCCGGTTTCTCGAGGCGCCTGAAGCGCTACGACCCGGAGTCGGCGCCCTTGGTCAGCCTTGTGGTCATCACCTACAACCGGGTGCGGATGCTAAAGGAGTGCATGCGTTCGCTGCTGGAGAAGACTCAAGGCGACGAGATAGAGATCATAGTGTGGGACAACGCCTCCACCGACGGCACGGGCGAGTACTTGGACGAGTTGTCCGCTGCCCATCCTTACATGCGGGTGGTGCACAGCCCCCAGAACGTCGGCCTAAACGGGGTGGCCCGCTCGGTGAAGCTGGCTCGCGGGTACTACATAGTCGAACTGGACGACGATGTGATCAGCTTCCCGGATGACTGGCTGCCCGACATGCTGAGCGCCTTCAAGACCGTGCCTCGTGCCGGCTATCTGGCCGCCAATGTGGTGCAGGACGAGATCACCAACGGCAACAAGCCGGTCGGACCCGAGCACTACGAGGCCGTGGACCACGATGGCGTGGTGGTCGAGTATCAGGCCACCATCGAGGCGTGCACCGGGGGCTGGTGCACCATGACCTCGTTGGAGGTCCTGAATCGTGTCGGCAACTTCCCGCAGCGCCGCGGACGCGTCTTCTTCAGCGAGGACGGAGACTACGGCCGTCGTTGTCGCAAGGCCGGTTTTGCGGTGGGCATACTCAGGGATCTGGTCGTCTACCATGCCTGCGGTCCCGCGGCCAACGACCGCTTCGGATGCTTGGATGTGTGCCTTGACAAGTACTCAGACGGTCCCGAGTACAAGCATGCTCAGTCCGGGCTCAAGGACTACACCGAAGGGCGTGACCCCACGGGGCAGCGACACAAGCTGCGTTAGGCCATACCCCACGGGCTTGCGGCCTGGTATCGTGCAACTACTATGCCCGTCAGCGTAAGACAGATTCTCGAGTTGGACGTGCTGAAGCAGGCACAGCTGCTGGCTGGCGGCGAGGCTGCGCTCGACCGCAAGGTCACCTCGGTCACCGTGGGCGAGGTCCCGGACATCGCCGAATGGCTGTCCGGGGGCGAGATGGTCCTTACCACGCTCTATGCGGTCAAGGGTGACTTGGACAAACAGAGGGAGTTCTGCGAGACGGTCATGATGGCCGACGCGGCCGCTCTGTTCATCAAGACCACCCGCTTCGTGGAACAGTTGCCCGATGACGTAATAGAGCTGGCCGACAAGCGGAAGTTCCCCATCGTCGTGGTCCCCCAAGATCTGCGGTGGACACGGTTGATGCAGGACGCCACCGAGCTCATCATCAATCGTCACGCGTCGCTGCTGGAACGGGCGCGTTCCATCCACAGGGGTCTGCTTGGCGTGGTCATCAAGGGCGGCACCTGGCAGGAGTTGATCGATGAGGTCACCAGGCTCTTGGAACGGAGGGTGGTCGTCATGGACAGCTCACTCGAGGTGCTGGGGTCGTCCAGAGACCTGCCCATCTCGGTGGCCGATTTCAAGGCCTACCTGGACCGGCCTGCCATGCGCGAGTCGTTCATCCACATGGGGGAAGCGGAGAAACTGTTCCGGTTCAGGGGGGAGGGGCTTCCCTCCATCTTCGCGTTGCCTATCGTCGCCAGCCATTCGCGGCTGGGCTACGTGTGCATCTTCACCGAGGCGGAGGACTTGCCCAACAACGACGTCCTCGTCTTGGAGAACGCAGCCACCATCGCCGCGCTACAGATGGCTCAAGACAGAGTCCGCTTTGAGACAGAGGTGCGCCTGAAGGGCGACTTCGTGGATGACGTGGTCAACGGCGAGGGCAGGGACGGTGACTCACTGGTCCGCCGCGGGGCTTTTCTTGGGTGCGACCTCAGTCATGGCGCTACGGTGCTCCTGTTGGGGGTCGATGAGTTCGATGGGCTGATGACCCGCAGAGACAAGGGGCACGAGGATCTGGAGCTTCGAGTGGAGCGGTTCTTCAGTAGATGCTCGCGCCACGTCTCTTCGACTGAGCCGTTGTCGCTAACGAGTCTCAAGTCAGGCCGAGTGGTTGTCTTTGTGTGCGGCGCCAGTGCACAGGATGCGAACGCTCTCAAGAAGCTGGCCGGAGCATTACAGAACATAGGGAAGACGGTCGCCGACCTCAGCGTCTCCGTGGGCATCGGCGGTTTCACCCCCGCGGCCGGTCATATGGCCCGTGGGTATCAGGAAGCATTGGTGGCTCTGAACGTGGGTCGCAGGCTGCAGGGCTTGGGCAGCATGCTCAGCTTTGACGACGTGGGCACGTACCGTCTCCTGCTGGATACTTGGGAGCGGGACCCCGAGGCGATCCGCACCCTCTACGAGGATACTATCGGGCTGGTGGACCGCTACGACAAGACGAGTAACACTCAGTTGGTCGAAACACTTGTGGTGTTCTTCAGAAACAACGAGAACCTCACCCAGACGGCCGCCGAACTGTTCGCCCATCGCCACACCATCCGCTACCGTTTGGAGAAGATAGCCGAGATCACCGGCTTGAGCGTGTTCCAGACCGAACACAAGGAGCGCTTGGGACTCGGCCTGAAGGCGCGCAGCCTACTTCTCAGCTAGTTCAAGAGTGCCCCGGCGGGCCGATTTCCGCGAATGCGTGTCCAAATGGATAAACGAGGCATCTGCGATATGTACAGGTGTACATTACCTTCCTTGACAAGCCAGGGTGTAATAAGAGCGTCGTAACGCGCGCTTGAGCGTGCGTACCTAAGAAAGGAGGGTGCAGGTGGAGATCAACAGTGGCGACACCGCCTGGATACTCGTCAGTACGGCTTTGGTCATGCTGATGACTCCAGGTCTCGCCTTCTTCTACGGCGGCCTGGTCCGTCGCAAAAACGTCCTCTCCATCATGATGCAATGCTTCATGCTGCTGGGGGTCATCAGCATCCAATGGGTGCTGTTCGGCTACAGCCTGGCCTTCGGGCCGGACCACGGAGGCGTGATCGGCGACTTCAGCATGGCGGCTCTGAACGGAGTAGGGCTGGAGGCGGTGAGCGAGACGGTGCAGATACCGCACATGCTGTTCATGATCTTTCAGATGATGTTCGCGGTCATAACGCCGGCTCTTATCATCGGGGCCTTCGCTGAGCGGATGAAGTTCAGCGCGTTCCTGGTCTTCTCGATCCTGTGGGCGACGCTGGTCTACGATCCCATGGCTCATTGGGTATGGGGAGGCGGCTGGCTGCAAGACTTCGGTGCTCTTGACTTCGCCGGCGGTACCGTTGTGCACATCAATGCTGGTATGGCCGCTCTGGCCGCTGCCTTGGTCTTGGGTCGACGGAAGGGATACCCGGACACCGGTCCCCCTCACAACCTGCCTTTCGCCATACTGGGCGCGGCCCTGCTGTGGTTTGGCTGGTTCGGGTTCAACGCGGGCAGTGCTCTGGGCGCGAACGGCTTGGCCGCCTCGGCCTTCGTCACCACCAATCTGGGAGCGGCAGCTGCCGCCGTGGCTTGGGCGGTGCTCGAATGGATACTACGCAAGAAGCCCACCGCTCTGGGCATCATCTCTGGTGCTGTAGCCGGTCTGGTGGCGATAACCCCGGCTGCCGGTTTCGTCGGACCGATGGGAGCTATGGGCATCGGTGCCATAGCGAGCATCGTCTGCTACGTCGCAGTGGTGGTGGTCAAGAACAAGCTCGGGTACGACGACTCGCTTGACGCTTTCGGAGTCCACGGCGTCGGTGGCATGGTAGGAGCGCTCTTGACTGGTGTCTGGGCCACTTCTGCGCTGTCGCCCGATGGAGTGGGCGGTGTGTTCGCGGGTAGTGGCATCCTGTTGGTCAAGCAGTTGGCCGCCGTAGCCGCCTGTGCGGCCTTCTCGTTCGTGGTCTCTTGGGTGCTACTCAAGGTCATTGACAAGACCATGGGTCTGCGCGTGGCCGAGGATCAGGAGAACATCGGACTCGACCTCACGCAGCACAGAGAATCCGCCTACACCATAGTCGGCTAGGTCGGAAAGGAGATAGGTCATGAAATACGTCATAGCCATCATCCAGCCCGACCGCCTCGACGAGGTGATGGTCGAGTTGGAGCAGAAGGAGATCAACCTGATAACCGTGTCTGACGTCATGGGTCGCGGTCGGCAGAAGGGCGTCGCCGAGGTCTATCGGAGCCACGTGGATAGAGGCGGTCTGTTGCGAAAGACCAAGATCGAGATAGCGGTCAACGACGAATATCTGAAGCCCACCGTCGAGGCCATCACCAAGGGTGCTCGCACCGACAATATAGGTGACGGCAAGATCTTTGTGTTCGACATGGAGGAGTGCGTGCGTATACGCACCGGAGAGACGGGCAATGTCGCTATAGGCTGAGTCTAGATCCGGCTACAGGAACAAGCGAGCTGAGGCCCCGGCGACATGTCGCCGGGGCCTCAGCCATTGTCCAGGGCCGTATGGCCAATCTCAACACGCCATGCTTGTCCGTATGGCGATATCCGTCTGCCGCTAGCTGTCGTGAAATGGAAGTCTTAGTTATCGCGACACGACAGGCTTGGTCCCGAAGGGAGGTTCGAAGTGGCAGAGATCAACGGTGCCGATACCGCTTGGATGATAGTCAGCACGGCCCTGGTGATGCTTATGACTCCGGGCCTCGCCTTCTTCTACGGCGGCCTGGTCCGTCGCAAGAACATCCTATCTATCATGATGCAATGCTTCATGCTGCTGGGGGTCATCAGCATCCAATGGGTGCTGTTCGGCTACAGCCTGGCCTTTGGGCCAGACCACGGAGGCGTGATCGGCGACTTCAGCATGGTGGCTCTGAACGGAGTGGGCGTGGAGCCGAGCGCGGACTACGCAACCACCATCCCTCACATACTGTTTGTCATGTTCCAGATGATGTTCGCGGTAATAACGCCGGCCCTTATCATCGGGGCCTTTGCCGAACGCATGAAGTTCAGCGCGTTCCTCGTCTTCTCCGTCCTGTGGGCGACGCTGGTCTACGACCCCATGGCTCATTGGGTGTGGGGAGGAGGCTGGCTGCAAGACTTTGGCGTTCTGGACTTCGCGGGTGGCATCGTGGTGCATATCAACGCGGGCATGGCCGCTCTGGCTGCAGTGCTCGTGATCGGCAAGCGGAAGGGCTACCCGGACACCGGTCCACCTCACAATCTGCCTTTGGCGATCCTTGGGGCCGGTCTTCTGTGGTTCGGGTGGTTCGGTTTCAATGGGGGCAGCGCTCTGGCTGCCAACGGCCTGGCTGCCTCCGCCTTGATGGCGACTCATCTTGGTGGTGCGGCGGCGGCGGTGACTTGGGCCGTCCTTGAATGGATACTGCGCAAACGTCCCACGGCCCTTGGCATCATCTCCGGCGCTATTGCCGGTCTGGCAGCGGTCACGCCGGCAGCGGGATTCATCGGACCGATGGGGGCCATGGGGGTCGGTGCCCTGTCGACCGTCATCTGCTACCTGGCTGTGATCGTGGTCAAGAACAAACTAGGATACGACGACTCTCTCGACGCGTTCGGGGTGCACGGTGTCGGAGGAGTGGCCGGAGTATTGCTCACCGGCTTTTGGGCCGTGGCGGCGCTTACACCCAGCGGTGTAGGCGGTGTGTTCGCGGGCAGTGGAGTCCTGCTGGTCAAGCAACTGGCTGCCGTAGCTGCTTGTGCAGCCTTCTCGTTCGTGGTCTCGTGGGTACTGCTCAAGGTCATCGACAAGACCATGGGTCTGCGTGTGGCCGAAGACCATGAGAACATCGGACTCGACCTCACACAGCACAGGGAGTCCGCCTACACCATAGTCGGCTAGGTGGGAGAGGAGACAGGTCATGAAGTACGTCATAGCCATCATCCAACCGGACCGTCTCGACGAGGTCATGGCTGAACTGGAGCAACAAGCGATCAACCTCATTACGGTGTCCGACGTGATGGGCCGTGGTCGGCAGAAGGGTGTCGCCGAGGTCTATCGGAGTCATGTAGATCGAGGCGGGCTTCTACGCAAGACCAAGATCGAGATAGCCGTCAACGATGAGTACCTGGGGCCGACCGTTGAAGCGATTACCAAAGGCGGTCGCACCGGCAACATCGGTGATGGCAAGATATTCGTCTTCGAGCTCGAGGAGTGCGTAAGGATACGTACCGGAGAGACTGGCAACGTCGCGATAGGCTGACCCGGCAGTGCCCGGGTCTTGTCTATCTGCGCGGGTGGACTTGATCCAGGACTGTTCTTACAGCCTCGGCCAACTGCTGGGGTGTGAACGGTTTTTGGAGGAAGTTGATGCCTTCTGCGAAGCGGTCGTCATCCGCTAGGACATCGTCTGTGTATCCCGATACGTACAGCGTCCTGATAGAAGGGCGCACGTCGCGCAGACGCTGGGAGAGTTCCCATCCGGTCATCTCGGGCATGACGACGTCTGTTATCACGAGCGCTATGTCTGCCGAATGCTCCTTGGCGAGATCCAGGGCGCGGTGCGGGGTGTCGGCCGCAAGAACCGTGTAATTGAGGCGTTCAAGGATCCTGGAGGCTAGACGGAGGACCGAGGGCTCATCCTCCACCACCAGCAGGGTCTCCATGCCGCCTGCCGTGGGAGGTGCTTGTGGGGTCGACGATGGTCTGTCCGACAACGGAGCGTCGACCAGGGGCAGGTAGACGGTCACCGTCGTCCCCTCGCCTTTGCCAGAGAGAACCTCTATAAAGCCGTTGTTCTGGCGGACTATGCCGTACACGGTGGCTAAGCCGAGCCCCGTGCCCTCACCCACGTCCTTGGTGGTGAAGAACGGCTCGAACATGTGCTCGATCGCCTCGGGAGTCATGCCTGCACCATCGTCGGCTATCGAGAGGGCGAGGTAGTCACCTGGCGAGGCGCCCTCTCGGTCTAGGCATTCCGCTTCGTCCATGGTCACGCGCGATGTGGCGATCTGGACACGGCCGTGGCCGGATACCGCATCACGAGCGTTGAGGCATAGATTCACAAGCACTTGGTCCAGCTGTGCAGGATCCATTTCGACCTGTCCAAGCTCCTCTCCTGGGTGCCACCCCAGTTGGACGCGCTCCCCGATAAGTCCGCGGAGCATGTCTAAAGTACCCTCGACGGCCGAGTTGAGGTCGATGATCATGGGCGAGGCTACTTGGCGGCGGGCGAAGGCGAGCAGCTGCTGGGTGATATTGGCGGAGTGGTTTGCAGCATTCCGTATCTCTGTGAGGTCAACATGAAGCGGATCGTCCCCGGCCGCCTGTTCGAGCGCCAGTTCGACATGGCCAAGAATGACCGCCAGCATATTGTTGAAGTCGTGAGCCACGCCGCCCGCAAGTCGGCCGATCGACTCCATCTTCGCGGCCTGCCTGAGCTGTTCTTGGAGTCTCTCTTGCTCTGCCTGGGCAGCTTTGGCTTCGGTCAGGTCGCGTACGGTGGCGAGGATCCGCTGCTTACCCTCGGAGGAGAGGAAGGGCGCCGTCTTGATCTCCACCGGCAGCTCCGAACCGTCCTTGCGCATGTGCCGCCACTCGAACACGGTGCCGCCCGATGCTAGAGTCTCGCCCACGTGCTCACCCGCCCGAGCGCGCACAGATGGTGCCGCCAGGTCTCGGTAGCTCATCCTGAGCAGTTCATCTCGAGAGTATCCATATGTGTCGATGGCGGCTTGGTTGCAGTCGAGAAAATGGCCACCGGGGTCACTCAAGAGCACCGCATGGGGGCTGGAGTCGAAGAGCCTGCGGTTGCGGGTATCGCTCTCCTGCAAGGCGGCTTCGGCCTGTTTGCGGGCCACTGTGTACCAGGCAAGGTCCACGAAGCCAGACACCGTCTGAACATCCTGCTCTGTGTAATCGGTCTGTTTGTTGCCAAGGGCGAACACCGCGACGATCTTGTCGGACCGGAACACTGGGACGGTGAGGATGCGTGTCAGCGGCACGTGGCCCTCGGGCAGGCCGTTGCGGTGGCTCTGGGCGTGGTAGTCGTTATAGACAAGGGGCCTTCGCTCTCTGGCGCAGTCTGCCCAAATACCCGCCTTGGAGAGCACATGGTGAAGGCCTTGGGACTCGATGGGGCAGGTCGTGGCTTCATCCAGGGAGGCCCAGGCAGCCGCGGTGAATACTTCGCCATCGCTGACCATGAAGTTGCAGAAGCCTATCGGGCTGGCAGTCAGGAGTTCCAGCGCTCGGAGAGCGCCCTGCAAGAAGCGTTCCACTGTCGCATCGGGGGCGGACTCCAACACCCGCAGGCGGGCATCGCGTACCGCCTCTTCTCGTCTTTGCTCAGTGATGTCTCTAGCAGTGGAGAGTGCTCCTATCACCTGTCCTTCGGAGTCTCTCAGGACGCGGCACCACCACATCAAGAGCCGTTGCTGTCCGTCCTTGCGGCGCTGCCAACTCTCCACGTTCTGGCTGTCAGTCTCGCCGGCGAACAGCGATTCGACGGCGGCATACGTCTCTTGCGGGTCGACGATGTATTCCGCCGCCTCTCTCCCGATAACGTCATCGCCAAAGAAATCCAGAGCGGCCCTGTTCGCCCACGTGTACACCTTGTTCTCGTCCACTTCGGCGACGATGTCCGGGATCGTCTGGATTATCGCTTGGTTCCGCCTGCTGATCTTGAGCAAGGACTCTTCGACCAACTTGCGGTGGGTTATGTCGCGGACCACCGCCAGGACGGCGGCTTGATCCATATAGGACGTCGCACTGAGACTGATCTCTACCGGGGTGGTGTGCCCGTCGCCGGAGCGGTGCTCGGTCTCTACAACCCTAGGATGACCCGCGGCCACGTCCGCCAGAATCTTGTCGATCGTGTCGCGCCCCAGAAGGTTGTCGATGTCGGCTGGGGTCATCGTCAGGAGCTGCTCCCGCGAGTAGCCCAGCATCTCTGAGGCCTTGGTGTTGATCTCCAGGAATCTGCCCGCAGGCCCTACCACAAAGGCAGCATCGTTCATGGAGTGGATGAGGTGCCGGTAGGCTCGATCACGCTCGTGGCGCGCGGTAACGTCACGGACGACACCCAAGTAGTATGTGACTCCGGGCAGCCGCAATGCGCTCAGCGTTATCTCTACGGGCAACACCAAGCCATCCTTGCGCCGCAGATGGGTTTCGAAAGTGACATGCCCGCCTTCGCGGACGGTCTTCCATCTCTCATCGGCTCGGATCGAACAGAATTCCGCGGATACGTCCGGGATGGTCTTGCCTAGGAGTTCCTCGCGGGTGTAGCCCAGTAGTCTGCAGGCTTTGGCATTGACGTCGATGATGCGAGTGCCCTCGGCGTGGACGAAGAAGGCATCACCCGCCTGGTCGACCAGGGCGGAATAGGGCATCGCCTCAGGGTGCTTTGCTTTCTTCTGCACCATGTACTCCGGCTTCATCATAGTGATGCTCTCTGCCTGCTACACGCTTCGCATACCATATCAGCCCAGACAAAGAAAAAGCGCCCGGCACCTGGGGAAGTGCCGGGCGCGCAAGAGGGGGCCGCCTATAGGATGGGCAGGTACCTATCGACCTCGTAGGGGGTGATCAGCATCTTGTATGTGTCCCATTCTTCCTGCTTGTTCTTGATCAGGTAGTCACACACGTGATCGCCCAGGGCTTCGCGCACGAACTTGGACTCGCTGAAGGCCGTGATGGCTTCGTTGAGATCACCAGGGAGTGACCCGATGCCTGCCTTGTCGCGCTCGGCCTCGGTCATCTCGAAGATGTTGTTGCTGGCCTCGGGCGGCAGCTCCATGCCCTTCTCGATACCGTCTAGGCCGGCAGCCAACATGGCGGCGAAGGCCAGGTACGGGTTGCATGCGGGGTCGGGGTTGCGCAGTTCGATGCGGGTGGCGTTCTCTTTGCCAGGCTTGTACAGCGGGACCCGGACCATCGCGGAGCGGTTGCGCCGCGACCAGCAGATGTACACGGGAGCCTCGTAGCCCGGGACCAGACGCTTGTAGGAGTTCACCCACTGGTTGGTCAGAAGGGCGATCTCGCGGACGTGCGCCAACAAGCCGGCGATGTAGGACTTGCCGACCTTGCTGAGGTTGTACTCATCGTCGCCATCAAAGAAGGCGTTACGGTTGCCTTTGAAGAGTGACTGATGTACGTGCATGCCCGAGCCGTTGACCCCGTAGATGGGTTTGGGCATGAAGGTGGCGTACAGCCCCTTCATCTGGGCGATCTCTTTGACGGTCAGGCGGTAGGTCATCACCTGGTCGGCCATCGTCAGTACGTCTTTGTAGCGGAGGTCGATCTCGTGCTGCGAGGGCGCCACCTCGTGGTGCGAGTACTCGACCTGGATGCCGAAGTCGTGTAGCGCATTTATGGTGTCGCGTCGCAGGTCACTGCCGGCGTCGAGGGTGGTGAGGTCGAAGTAGCCGCCCTGATCGAGGACCTCGGTGCCTTCGCTGTCCTTGAAGTAGAAGAACTCCAACTCAGGCCCCACATTCATGGTGTAGCCCATGGCCTCAGCCCTGGCCACCACCTTCCTGAGGACGTTGCGTGGATCTCCGGGGAAGGGCTCGCCATTAGGCTGGCGGATCTCGCAGAACATGCGGGCTGCTCCACCCTCGCCAGCGCGCCAGGGGAGGACGCTGAAGGTGCTGGGGTCGGGGTACGCGACCATGTCCGACTCTTCGATGCGGGCAAAGCCCAGGATGGACGAACCGTCGAAGCCCATGCCTTCGTCGAAAGCGCCCTCCAACTCCGCCGGTGTCACGGCGAAGCTTTTGAGGAAGCCAAGCACGTCCGTAAACCAGAAGCGGACGAACTTGATCTTCTTCTCCTCAACGATCTTTAGGACATCCTCTTTAGTGAGTTTGTCAGCCATCAGCCGCTCCTTTCACGGATCGGGTCGTGTCCGAGGATACAAACATAGCAGCAGATATCACGCTGTTGTCCATCCATGTGGCCAGACTTGCTACCTTGCGGATGTACACATGGCCAAGTCACGAGCCCTCTGACAGATGGTCGGCGACTTGGTGTGCGGTGCGGATGCCATCGTTGATCGCATGGACCACCAGAGAAGCGCCGCGCTGCATGTCACCGGCCACGAACACCCCTTCAATGTTGGTCATATGGCTCTCGTCTCGGGCAATGAAGCCGCGGCTGTCGGTCTCTATCTGGAGGTCTTCCACCAAGGCGGTCGGCGTGGGCGCCACGAACCCCAGTGCCAGAAGTACCAGGTCTGCCTCGATGCTAAACGCTTCGACGGGACGGGGGCAGAGGCGGCCGGTGCTGTCATCCATGTCCCAGTCGACTTTGGAGCACTGCAGACTTGTGACGGACCCCTTCTGGCCGACGAAAGCGGTGGTATCCACATTCCACATCCTGGTGCCGCCCTCTTTGTGGCTACTGGAGTCGCGTCTGATCAGTGGCCACTCCGGCCAAGGGGTCGTCTCGGAGCGTGTCGCTGGAGGCTCTGGCAGTATCTCCACCTGCACCACATCCTTGGCTCCCTGTCGCCACGATGTACCTACGCAGTCGGAGCCGGTGTCACCTCCGCCTATGACCACTACTCGCTTGCCTTGGGCCGTGATGCGTTGCTCGGGTGCGATCGAGTCACCGTCGACGATGCGGTTCTGCTGGGTGAGGAAGTCCATGGCGAAGTGTATGCCGGCCAAGTCGCGTCCGGGTATCGAGAGGTTGCGGGGGACACCCGCTCCGCCGGCCAGGACTATGGCGTCGAACCTGTCACGAAGGAAGCGGGCAGACACGTCGTCGCCGACCTTGACGCCACATTCGAAAGTGACGCCCTCTTCTCGCATGAGCTCGACACGTCGGTCGACGATCTTCTTCTCCAGTTTGAAGTCGGGGATGCCGTAGCGAAGGATGCCTCCGGGGTGTGGGTCCTTCTCGTACACGGTGACGTTGAATCCGGCCCGGTTCAGCGTGAAGGCCGTGGCCAGACCTGCCGGACCCGACCCCACCACGGCGACGTGTTGTTCGCGGCGCCGGCCCGGGGGCTGCGCCGCCATGTATCCCCGCTCGAAACCTTCGTCGCTGATGGCGAGTTCGATCTTGCAGATATTCACTGCCGGACGGATGAGGCCCAGCACGCAAGCGCCCTCGCAAGGCGCCGGACATATACGGCCGGTGAATTCAGGGAAGCAGTTGGTGGACAGCAACAGGTCGAGCGCCTCTTTCCAGCGCCGGTTATAGACCTGTTCGTTCCATTCGGGGACGAGGTTGCCGAGCGGGCAACCGCTCGGCGCAGCGTGGCAGAAGGGGGTGCCACAGTTCATGCAGCGCGCAGCCTGCACGTTGATCTCGTCGTCTGAGAGGGGCAGGTCTACCGCGCGGTAGTCTTTGGTGCGCTCGCGGACAGGCCGATGCGCGACGTCTTGTCGCTTCAGATCTAGGAAGTCTCTCTCTCGCGCCATGGTCGCCTAGTCTCTTTCTACTTCTTGGCGCTCGACCGCCTCGTCCTCTTGGCTCAGCACACCGAGTGCCCGCTTGTACTCAGTGGGGAAGACCTTGACGAAGTGGGGGAGCGAAGACTCCCACCTGTCCAGAATGGCATATGCCTTGCGGCTGTTGGTGTACCGCAGGTGTCGCTCGATCATAGTGCGGAGTTCGGCCTGGTCTTGGGCATCGGTCATCAGTTCCAGGTCTACCATGCCCAAGTTGCACTTGTTGTCAAAGAGTCCGGTCTCGTCGAAGACATAGGCTATGCCGCCACTCATGCCGGCGGCGAAGTTCAGCCCCGTGGGGCCTAGCACGGCTACGCGGCCACCCGTCATGTACTCGCAGCCATGGTCGCCGATGCCCTCGACGACGGCCCAGGCCCCGCTGTTGCGGATGGCGAAACGCTCGCCGGCATGGCCGCAGATGTATGCCTCGCCGGAAGTTGCTCCGTAGAGAGCAACGTTGCCGGCGATGATGTCTTCTCTAGAGTCGAACTCCGATGCAGAAGATGGCTTGACGACGATCTTGGCACCAGACAACCCCTTGCCCAGGTAGTCGTTGGCCTCTCCGTCCAGCATCAGAGTCATGCCCTTGCAGCAGAACGCCCCGAAGCTCTGTCCGGCGGATCCGTTGAACCGCATGGTGATCGTGTCGTCGGGAAGGCCTTTGCCTCCGTACTGGCGAGCTATGTTGCCCGACACGATAGTGCCCACCGCCCGATGGATGTTGCGTATGGGCAGGGTTATGGTGACGGGTCGGGCGGTCTCCAGAGTCTCGCGCACCAGCGGCACCATCTTGCGATCCAGGGTCTTGTGCAGGTCGTGCTTGACCGCGGTGGTCTTGCGCACCTCCGTGGGTCCGGCCTGGGGACGGTAGAAGATCTTCGAGAAGTCCAGCCCTCGTGCCTTCCAGAAGGTCACTGCCTGGTTCACCTCCAGCAGGTCGCTGCGGCCGATGAGGTCGTCCACCTTGGCTATGCCCAACTCGGCCATGAACTCACGAGCCTCGCGGGCGATCATGCGCATGAAGTTGACCACGTACTCGGGCTTGCCCGCGAAAAGGCTGCGAAGGTCGGGCTCCTGAGTGGCAATGCCGGCGGGACAAGTGTTCTTGTGGCACGCGCGCATCATCACGCATCCCAGGACAACGAGGGCGGTAGTGGCGAACCCGAACTCTTCGGCACCGAGCAGGGCGGCTATCACCACATCGCGACCTGTCTTCATCTGGCCATCGGCCTGCAGACGCACGCGGCTACGCAGACCATTGAGCACCAGCGTCTGTTGGGTCTCGGCCAGGCCGAGCTCCCACGGCCCGCCCACGGAGTGGACCGAGGATAGTGGTGCTGCTCCGGTTCCCCCGTCGCCACCACTTATGAGGATGACGTCAGCGCGTCCTTTGGCCACCCCCGCTGCTACGGTTCCCACGCCCACCTCAGAGACAAGCTTCACCGATATCCGCGCCTCTGGGTTGACGCAGCGCAGGTCGTAGATCAGTTGCTCCAGGTCTTCGATGGAGTAGATGTCGTGATGGGGGGGTGGGGAGATAAGGCTGACATATGGGGTGGAGTTGCGTGTCTTCGCGATCCAGGGATAGACCTTGCTGGCCGGCAGTTGGCCACCCTCACCTGGCTTGGCCCCCTGAGCGATCTTGATCTGCAGTTCGCGTGCGTTGACCAGGTACTCGGCCGTGACCCCGAAGCGACCGCTGGCGATCTGCTTGATCGCGCTGCAGCGGCTGTCACCGTTGGGTAGGGGCAAGTAGCGCTCCGGGTCTTCGCCGCCCTCTCCGCTGTTGCTCATGCCTCCCAGACGGTTCATGGCTATGGCCAGCGCCTCATGCGCCTCCTGACTGATGGAGCCGAAGGACATGGCGCCGGTGACGAAGCGCTTGACTATCTCGGACTCGGGTTCGACCTCGGACAGGGGGATGGACTTGGTCTGCTTGAACTGGAACAATCCCCTGAGTGTGCTCTGTTGTCGCTGCTGATCGTTGATCAAAGTGGTGTACTTCTTGAACAGCTGGTAGTCGTTGGTGCGTGTGGCCCGTTGCAGGTAGGTGATGGCTTCGGGAGTCCACAGGTGGCGTTCGCCCTGCTTGCGGTACGAGTATCGCCCACCGTCGGGTAGCACCTGGGGCGTCTCGGTGTAGGGCTGGTGTGCCGCCCTGTAGCGCGCTTCGGCCTCACGCACGATCTCGTCCAGGCCGATGCCCTCTATGCGCGAGGAGGTGCCTTCGAAGTACTTGTCGACTACGTCGTGGTTCAGGCCAAGAGCCTCGAAGGCCTGTGCGCCTCGGTAGCTGCGCAGGGTGGAGATGCCGAGCTTCGACATGATCTTCAGTAAGCCGGTGCTAAGAGCCTTACAGTAGAGCTCCAGGGCGGTGGTCTCGCTGACTTCTTTGCTGAGTCCGTTTCGAGAGGCAAGATCGGTGATGATCTCGCAGGCCAGATAGGGGTTGATGGCCGAGGCTCCATACCCGAGCAGCAAGGCCATGTGCATCACCTCGCGGGCTTCGCCTGTCTCCGCGATGAGGTCCACTCCCGCGCGCTTGCCCACCAGGATAAGGTGTTGGTTGACGGCAGATACGGCCAGCAGAGCGGGGATGGCCATCGTCCCTTCGGGCAGACTCCCGGTCGCTGAGTACGATGATGTTCTCGCCCGCGGCCACCGCGGCTTCGGCTTCACGGCAGAGGGCATCCAGGGCCGCGGCCAGATCTTGACCCGTGCCGCCCACTGCGAAGCCGGCAGGCAGCGTGCGACACAAGAAGCCCGGCTCGTCCAAGTCGCGCAGGCGGGCAAGGTCTTTGGTGGAGAGGATGAGGCTGGTGAGCTTCACCAGACGGGCCTGCTGCGGAGTCTCCGCGAGCAGGTTGCCAGAAGAGCCGATGAAGGTCATCAGTGACATGACCAGCTCTTCGCGGATGGAGTCGATCGCCGGGTTGGTGACTTGGGCGAAGAGCTGCTTGAAGTACCAGTAGAGGAGCTGGGGTTGCTCGTCCAGGACGGCCAGAGGCTCGTCGGCGCCCATAGAACCGACCGGCTCGTGGCCGGTGGTGGCCATGGGGTCGAGTACAGATTTGAGGTCTTCCCGGGTGTAGCCGAAGTACTTCTGGCGTTTGAGCAGGGTGTCAGGGTCTGAGGCGGCAGGAGAGAGAGCACCGAACAGACCGTGGACCTCGACCTTGTTCTCTTCTACCCAGCGCCGATAGGGCTGTCTGCGGGCCAGTTGGGTCTTGATCTCGACATCGCCGAGCACCCGGTGCTCGTGCAGGTCCACCAATATCATCCTGCCCGGTCGTAGCGAGCCGCGCTCGCGCACCTGCGCTGGAGGGATGTTGAGCACTCCCGCCTCCGACGCGAACACCATGAAGCCGTCTTTGGTGATGGTGTAGCGAGCGGGGCGTAGACCGTTGCGGTCCAGCAGGGCTCCGACTCGGAGCCCGTCACTGAAGACCACGGCCGCGGGTCCGTCCCAGGGCTCCATGAGCCCCGCGTGATACTCAAAGAAGCCGCGTAGGTCAGGACCCATGGGGTACTTCACACCCCAAGCCTGCGGTATGAGCATGGCCATGGAGTGATGCAGACTGCGGCCCGCTGTGGTCAGGAGTTCCAGGGCGTTGTCCAGACAGGCCGAGTCGCTGCCCTGGGGGTCTACCACCGGCAACAGCTTCTTCATGTCGCTGCCGAACAGGTCGGATTCCAGGACCGGTTCGCGCGCGCGCATGTGGTTGATGTTGCCGCGCAGGGTGTTGATCTCGCCGTTGTGGGCCAAGAAGCGGAACGGTTGTGCCAGCTCCCAAGATGGGAAGGTGTTGGTGCTATAGCGCTGATGGACGACGGTCAGTGCGCTCTCGAAGCGCGGGTCGTCGAGGTCAGCGTAGAAAGTGGCCACCTGGGTGGGAAGCAGTAGGCCTTTGTAGACGATCGTTCGGCACGAGAAACTGGGGATGTAGAAGCGCCATAGGTCTTCGGCCCCGTCCGCTTCGGTGGCCGCTTGGGTAACCGCTCGTTCGCATTCGCGACGTAGTACGTAGAGTTTTCTCTCGAGCGCCTCATACTCCAGAGCGCCATCTTCTACGAAGCACTGCCAGACAGAAGGACTGGTCTTGCGGACTGATTCGATCAGCACCTCTTGATCGGTAGGGACCTCTCGCCAGCCCAGTAGGGTGAGCCCTTCGGCGACGATCGTCTGCTCGATGGCCTTGCGGCAGGCCTGCTGCTGCTTCGAACTTGCAGGCAAGAAGAGCATGCCGACCCCGTAGCGCCCGGGTGGGGGCAGTTCGAAGCCCAGTGCGGCGCAGACCTCTCGGAAGAAGAGGTGCGGTATTTGGGCCATGAGTCCGGCGCCGTCGCCCACTCCTCCGGCCCCAGCCGCGCCTCTGTGTAGCAGGTTCTTGAGGATATCGATGCCCTGCTCGATCACGTCGTGTGAGGGCGTGCCGTCGATGTGGCAAACGAAGCCGACCCCGCAGGCGTCGCTCTCGCGCCGAGGATCGTACAGGGCGTGCGCCTTCGGCAGGCCGGGGCCGGTATACTGTCCGCTGATGCGGTCGTCGGTGTGGCGTAGGTGGTGCACTCTGTGCCTTCGTCCCCCGGTCGTATGTATCCAGACTAAAGGTTAGCAGAGGATAGTGCCCCTGATAGCTGGACCGGTGGACAGTAATAGTTGCGCTGGATTGGACTAAGGGCCAAGAGAGGACAGAGGTGGATGTTGGTATGCTGATGCCCTGTGCCGTACACGCGACATGGAATGGGGTGGCCTGATGCATCGGGGTGAGGCGCCTGGGTATGTTGTGCTTGCCGATGGCACGGTCTTTCGGGGTTTCGGTTTCGGCGGCGCAGGGCGTCGTGCCCGGCGAGGTCGGTCTTTAACACCAGCATGTCGGGTTACCAAGAGGTCGTCACCGACCCCTCGTATCAGGGTCAGCTGGTCACCTTCACGTACCCGCTCATAGGCAACTACGGGGTGTCCGACCATCTTCTCGAGTCGGCCGAGGTCAGGTCGAAGGCCATCGTCGTCCGCGAGGTCAAGAACGGGACCTGGAACCATAGCTGTCCGGAGTCATGGATCGACTGGCTGGCGGAAGCAAGGCGTGGTGGGAGTGGGTGGCATCGATACCAGGGCGCTCACCAGGCGGCTGCGGGAGCACGGAGCCATGAACGCTTGTGTGGCGGCGGGGCCGAGCTGGATGTGGATGATCTTCTCAAGACGGCGCGCGAACTGCCTTCGATGGCGGGCAGCGACCTCGTGGGGGCGGTGACCTGCAGCGAACCCTACGACTGGGTGCCCGAGGCCGGGGACGAAGTGGTCAAGCCGCGCTACCGCGTGGTCGCATACGACTATGGCATCAAGCGGAGCATACTGCGCAGACTGGCGGCGGTAGGCTGCAGCGTGACCGTGGTGCCCGCCTACTTGGACGTCGGAGCAGGTGCTTGGCCTGAAGCCCGACGGCGTGTTCCTCTCCAACGGGCCCGGGGATCCGGCGGCGGTGGGTTATGCCGTCCAGAAGCATCAAGGGGCTGGTGGGCAAGGTGCCGATCTTCGGCATCTGCCTGGGACACCAACTGCTTTCGCTGGCGGTGGGCTTCTCCACCTACAAACTCAAGTTCGGGCACAGGGGCGCCAACCACCCGGTCCGCGACTACCTCACGGGCAAGGTGGAGATCACCAGTCAGAATCACGGGTTCGCGGTCGAGCCGCCCGAGGTGGTGCGCCGGGCGCTGGAGAGAGGGGCCGTGGTGGGGGAGGGCGGCGTGGCCACTGCTCGGCGCCGACGAGATGTACCTGGACTCAGACTTCGGCCGCGCCCAGGTGACGCATCTCAACCTCAACGACGGCACCGTGGAGGGCTTCCAGCTTGCTGGAGCAGCCTGCCTACGCGGTGCAGTATCACCCGGAAGCCGGCCCTGGGCCGCACGACAGCCGTTATCTCTTCGACCGGTTCACGAAGCTGATAGAAGAGAACGCTTAGCCGCCGGTGCGCCGCGGTCCCAGGCGTCCGTTCCTGGCGTTGCCCCAAGCCCAGACCACTCCGTCACGGGTGATGGCGAAGTTGTGGTTGAAACCCACGTAGATCTCGCGGATGTCGGACAGTCCCTTCACCTGCAGCGGGATGTCACTGCCATCCAGACCGCCGACCCCTAAGACTCCGCTGCCCATCAGTCTATTGTAGCCCCAGGCCCATACGGTGCCATCGTTCTTGAGAGCGATAGTGTGGTTCATCCCCGCCGCGATCTTGGCGACACCCTCAAGTCGCTGCACCTTGGTGGGGTGCACCACCGTGGTGAAGAACTCGGGGTTGGGCTCTGGGTCTGAGGGGTCTGTTTGGGGCCTGTATTCTCCGAGGCCCAGTTCACCGTGGCGATGCAGGCCCCAAGTGTAGACCGTGTCATCGTCTTTGAGCACAGCTGTGAAGCAGCGCCCTTCGGCGGTCCCGCGGACGCCGCAGACGAAACCGGTAGGATCGGCTCTATCCAATGACTTGAAGGGCAGCGTAGTGCCCGGTCCGTGTACGGCCAAGGCCTTGCCCAGCTGCCCGTATTCGCCATCTCCCCAGCACCGGATGGTGCCGTCGGTCTTCAATGCGACCACTGTGCGCACACCGGCTTCCAACTGCTGGACGCCTGTCAGCAGCCCGGTGGGGTCGTCCGGGTCCTGCACCTGTACGGGGACATGGCTCGAATCGTAAGTGCCGTTTCCGAGCTGTCCATTGATGTTGGCGCCCCACGCCCACACGGTCCCCTCATGCGTCAGGGCAACACAGTAGCTGTCCCCGGCATCGGTTTGCACCAGCGGGGGAAGTCCTTCGATCGCTCGCGGCGAAGTGAAGCGCGTGGTGGTTTCCGGGTCACCCAGTTGGCCGCAGTTGTTGCTGCCCCACCCGAACACACGTCCGTCGGCGGATAGGGCGAGGCTGAAGTTGTTCCCCGCTGCCACTTGCACGATATTCCTGAGGCCGCTCACCTCTGCCGGTCTCTCTTGGTCGGAGAAGGCACCCGACCTGCCGTTACCGACCTGGCCTGTGCAATTGAAGCCCCAGGCAAATACACGTCCGTCGTCGCGCAGAGCGACACTGTGTCGATTACCGGCCGCGATGTGGCGCAGTTCAGATCCGTGGAAACCGAGATCGACCTGCACAGGGACGTATTCTGCGGGCATGATGTACTGGTGTGCTTCCATGGACGGGCGGGGATTGACGTGTGAGAAGAGCCAATCGCGCACGGCCTCATTGGTGATCGCCGGCCGCGCCCCGAATTCGTGTGCCCATCCACCGTTGATGCTCCCCGCCTTGTACAGCGTGTGCAAGATGTTGCCACCCCTAGCGATCTGCTCGTTTGCTTGGGCGATGGCCGGTGCCCCCCGGAGAGAGCCATCCCAATAGGCCCGATTTACGGAGGCGCCCGCGCTCTCTAATGTCTCAACGTTGTCGACATTGCCGGGAGCCGCCTTGTCGTCGTCTTCGCCGTGCAGGACCCAGAGGCTGTGATCTCTCAGGATCTCTAGCTCCTCGTAGTTGGTCTGACCCGCGAAGACCAAGCTTGCCGCAAAGAGGTCGTGGTAACGCTTGCTTGTCTCCCAGGAGGCCATCCCGCCCATGGAAAAGCCGGTGCAGTAGACGCGGGTCAGGTCGACACTGTATTTGTCAAGGAGCGAGAACATCAGCCTAGAGACAGCGTCGTACACACCTGTCATCTCGTAGGTATCGGGGTCTATCCAGTCCCCGTCCGGTGGGCACTGAGGTACGAACACGAAGCACGGGTGTTTGGCTTGCTCCTCGTCCGTAGCCCAAGCCACGCCGTTTCGGGAACACAGCATGCTCTTGAGATTGTTGTGGCCCTTCTCTCCGCCCCCATGCCAGTAGAGCACGAAAGGGTACTTGGCGCCGGGGTCATAGTCCTTCGGTACGAAGAGGGCGTAGGCAATGGAGAGTCGATTAGAGGGGTCTTGATAGACACTCTGCGCGAACCGGTCGAATTCGACGTTGATGCCGTCTCTGACCTCCACGTGCTCTGACCAGGGAGCACAGTTGCCGCCGTCTACGTAGGAGATGTCTGTGAGCTGTGATATGTCGCAAGGCGTGGCGACTCGTTCGGTGACATCCCAGCGGAAGGGGAGAGTGGTCGCTGCCTCGTCGGCAGGATCCATCTCGATGACAACGTACTGACCATCGCGACCGTGACCGGCAGGATCTTGCGCCGCCTGGTCATTGGCGTAGACCTGGAGCACGTTCCTGTTGCTTGCGGAGAACATCCCGGCAGTCAAACAAGCGTTCTCCACCGGCCTGGGGTACTCGACCGCTAGGGCGACGTTCTTTTCGCCGTCTTCCATCACTCGGTGGATAGCCGTTACGTTCATGGTACTAGTCGTTCTCCTCTTCTTTAATCCCACACGCGCCTGAGTCGCGGGGTTCTTCGTCTCCGGAGTAGCGCCAACCTCTAGGGCGCGTGCCTGGTGCGTTGATCTCTCTTGTCTTCCAGCAGAGAACATGGTGGTGGGGCTCCACTTCTTCCAGGACCTGCGGTTCCTGGCACTTGTCCTCGGCGTACGGGCACCTGGCCGCAAACCGGCAGCCCGGCTTGGGGTTGATGGGTGATGTGAGCTCACCTTTCAATTCCAGTCGTTTCATCGGGCGGTCGATGTCGATGGAGGGGATAGCGGACAGCAAGGCCTTGGTATAGGGGTGCATGGGTCTTGCGAACAGTTCCTTGGAGGGGCTGGTCTCGACCATCTGTCCCAGGTACATGACGCAGATATCGTCCGAGATATGCCGCACGACCGACAGGTCGTGGGTCACGAACATATAGGTGAGGTCGAACTCGTCCTGCAGATCCATGAGCAGGTTGATTATCTGGGCCTGTATGGACACGTCTAGCGATGACACCGGCTCGTCACACACCACGAAGGCGGGATTGAGCGCTATCGCCCTTGCGACGCCGACCCTCTGCCGCCTTCCACCGTCAAGCTCGTGGGCGTAGGCATTTCGCAGACGCTGGTCTATGCCCACCAAGTCCATGAGGCGCGTGACCTCGCCGTAGAGACGCCTCCTGCCAAAACGCCCAGAGAGCTTCAGAGGCTGTCTGATTATCTCCTCCACACTCCTTCTCGGATTGAGAGAGGAGTAAGGGTCCTGGAAGATGATCTGCATGTCGGCTCGTAGCTTGTGAAGGGCACGACCGCGTACTTGCGTCACGTCTTCTCCCTGGAAGAAGATCTGGCCATCGGTAGACTTCTGAAGATGGATCATTGTTCTGCCAAGCGTAGACTTGCCGCAACCTGATTCTCCGACCACGCCTACGGTCTTGCCTCTATGGATGGAGAACGACACGTCGTCTACGGCGTGCAGCCAACTGTGGCCTACCTTGAAATACTTTTTGAGGCTCCGGACTTCTATCAAGGCCGTCATGTCATTCCTCCGGGAGCTTAGGGTAGAGACAGCGGCAGAGATGACCCGGGGCGATCTCGGCTAACGGCACACTTCCGCTTCGACAGTCGTCCTTCGCGATGGGACAACGGGGGTTGAACTTGCATCCCTTGGGCAGGTTCGAGGGGTCGGGCATCAATCCCTCGATCGGTCGCAGCCGGTACGAATCGACGGACATGCTAGGAAGCGAACCGAACAGACCTAAGGTGTATGGGTGGGACGTGTTCTTGAAGATGTCTCGCTTGTTGCCTTGCTCAATGATCTCGCCTGCGTATATGACGGCTACGTCGTCGCAGACCTCAGCGACTACTCCCAGATTGTGGGTGATCATGATCATGGCTGTATTGAGCCTGTCTCTCAGGCCTCGGATCATCTCCAGGACCTGGGCCTGGATGGTCACATCAAGCGCGGTGGTCGGCTCATCGGCGACGAGCAGCTCCGGGTTGCAGGCTAGAGCTTCGGCGATCACGACACGCTGCTTCATGCCACCCGAGAACTCGTGCGGGAACTGCTTGAACCGTTCGGCAGGGATACCTACCATCTCGAGCATCTCTATCGCTCGGCGTTCCGCCTCGGCTCGGCTGACTTCATTGTGGAGACGGACGGCCTCAGCTATCTGGTCACCCACCGTCATCAGGGGGTTGAGGGCCGTCATGGGGTCCTGAAAGATCATCGAGACCTTTTCACCCCTGATCTTGCGCATGTCCTTCTCGGGCAGGCCGAGCAGGTCATCGCCGTCCAGTGTCACCGAGCCTGCCACGACGCGCGCAGTGAACTCGGGGAGTATTCGTAAGATCGTCTTGGCAGTGGTCGTCTTGCCGGCGCCCGTCTCTCCTACGAGCCCTAGGGTCCTGCCTCGCGAAAGGTCGAACGAGACTCCGTTGACCGCGTGAACGGTGCTATTACCCGACCGGTACTCGACAACGAGGTCCCTGACCGACAGGAATATGTCGTTTCCGTTGCTCACCCTCGCTCCCTCCTCAACGCTTCATCTTGGGATCGAGTGCGTCGCGAAGGCCATCGCCGAACATGCTGACGGCCAGTACCGTGATGGCGATGGCAAGGCCGGGCCAGAGGACCAACAGTGGATGGGCAAGGACCTTGGAGCTGGCTTCTGTGAGCATCGCCCCCCACTCAGGTGTCGGGGGCCGCACGCCGAGGCCGATGAACGAGAGGGAAGCAGCGACCAGGATGGTCCCGCCGATAGCGGTCGTGGTGTGCACGATGAGTGGCGACATGGTGTTGGGGAGCACTTCGGAGAACATGATGCGTAGCTTGCCGCTGTTGATGGACTCCGCAGCTTCAACGTACTCCCTGGTGCGTTCGGCAAGTATCTGACCTCGTGTGATCCTCACGGCGGGGACGATGCCGCCCACAGTGAGTGCGATGATGGTTCTCCAGAAGCCTGTGCCAAGGACGGCGGCTATGATGATGGCGATAAGGATGCCAGGGATCGACTGGAGCACATCCATCGCGCGCATGATCGTATTGTCGGTCCATTTGCCAAAGTACCCGGCAAAGGCGCCGAGGACGATCCCGGCGACAGTGCTGAAGAGCGCACCGAATATGCCCAAGACCAAGGAGTAGCGTGCGCCATACAGTATCCGGGTGAGGATGTCGCGGCCTGAGTCGTCGGTGCCGAAGAGGTGGTGCCACGAAGGACTTAGATTCGAGTGCAATATGTCCGTCTTGGTAGGGGAATATGGCGTTATCACCGGCGCCAGGATGGCAAGTAGCACGATGATGAATACAATCGCCATCCCCGCGACGGCAAGCTTGCTGTGAAAGACTCGTACGAGAGTCTGGACCGCCAGGCTGCGTCTCTTGATCTCAGTCATGGGTCATACCCTCGCGATGCCTTGGTATTGGGCTTTGATACGTGGGTCCACCACGGCATACGCAAGGTCAGTCAGGAGCATGACGACGGTGGTGACGAAGGACAAGAAGATGACAGTGCCGCGGACGACGGGGATGTCGCGACCGGCAACAGCGTCGGATACCAGGAGTCCGATTCCGGGTATTGAGAAGACGATCTCGATGACTATCAGACTCGTTAGGACGACTGCGAAGGCAAAACCCGTGACAGTTATTACCGGGATCAGGGCGTTCGGCAGCATGTGTCGATAAGTAAGGCGCCTCTCTGACGCCCCCTTGGCCCTTGCGCTTTGGACAAAGTCGGCCCGTAGAGTCTCTAGCACGCTGGACCGGGTCTGCCGTGTGACTATGCCCATGCCGCCAAGGGAAGCGCAGATGGTGGGCAGGATGTAGCTCTTCCAGCTGGCGATGCCAAAACCGGGCAGCCAGTGAAGCTTCAGAGAGAAGACTATCACCAACTCCAGAGCAAGCCAGAACGGGGGCACTGCCATGCCGATCATGGCGGCAAACAAGCCCAGACCGTCGCGCACTTTCCCTTGGTGGGTGGCTGCCATGACGCCGAGCAGGATGCCTACGATAGTCCCTAGGATAACGCTGGTGAAGCCGATAAGCATGGTCCTGGGGAGCCTCTCAAGTATCAACTGTGTGACCGGCCGGCTGCGGATATACGAGGTGCCTAGGTCGCCGTGCAAGAACACCTGGTTCATGAAGTGGCCCAGTTGCACGACATACGAGTCGTTCAATCCAAGCTCCGCGCGTTTGGCAGCCAATTGGGCGGCAGTGGCGCCTTTGCCAAGGATCATGACCGCGGGGTCGCCGGGCGCGAAGTACATGATGGTGAAGATGAGGAACGCCGCGAACACCACGACGAAGATCAACATCAGCAGGCGCTTTAATATGAACTTCGCCATCATCTACTCCGCTATCGGGGCTCTGTCGGTCTGATTATGTACACGCGGGCAAACCTTCCACATATCTTTGGGATCTTCAGTGAGCGGCCGGAGTTTGGGGCAGGGGCGCCCCCATAGGAGGCGCCCCTGCATCCCGGCTCAAGATAGGCTAGGCCTATTTCTCAGTGTACGTGCAGGCGTTGGGCAGAAGCCACAGATGATCGCTCAACACGAGGTTGGTGCACCAGCTCGGGTACACGGCGTTGATGTAGTTGGCGCTCACGCCGTAGGCGTAGGCGTTCTGGTTGATGTATTCCTGAGCAGCGTTCACGGTTTCCTGGCTATGAGTGTCTACCGAACGAGCGGCCGCGATGAGCGTCTGGAGCTCAGCGTCATCTATGAAAGTGATCGGTCCGCCTGGGCCCCAGTCAGGAGTCAGATTGCTCATGACGCTGGCGAGGGAGTCACTGGAGAACGTCGGGAAGTGCTGAATGTCCCACTTGGTCGGGTCGCCCGATTCGGGGAAGTAAGCCGGACCGTTGAGAGCTGTCAGCGTGGCATCGATTACGCCCGTGTCGTTCAGGCTACCCTGGATGAAGGTCATCAGAGCTTTGAAGAACGGCTGCTCGAGCACGAGCATGCGCACGGGCAGCTTGTTGCTCTCGTTATAGCCGGCTTCAGCCAGCATCGACTTGGCCAACTCGACGTCGTACTTGAAGTAGTCTGCGTCAGCCCAGGCCGGATCGTAGTCCGGATACGTGGGAGCGCCGATGGCCTTGCTCGGCACTGCCGTGTCGCCGAACATCTTGGTGACGATGGCGTCAACGTCGATCGCATGGAAGACGGCCTCGCGGACAGCAGGATCGCTGAGCGGGCTTGCGTCGCTGCAATTCGGGTAGAGCACATGATTCATCTGCTCGCCGAACGTCTCGACCATGGAACCAGCGCCGGTGACAGAGGCGACGTTGTCCAGAAGGATATTCTGGGCGAAGTCGATTTCGCCACCCTGCAAGGCTATGGCCATCTGGTTCGCGTCCATGATTACCTTGAAGTTGATGGTCTTGACGTTGGCCAATTCGACCGGGGTCAGCTTGGTCTCGTCGGTCTTCCAGTAGGTATCGGCTTTCTCGATGACCAATTCTGCGCCTGATGTGTAGCTGACGACCCTATAGGGAGCGGTGGTGACGGGATCGGTGACCATGTGATCCGGGCTTGCCTCCCAAGCAGCCTGGGTGACCAGGAAGAGGTTTGTGAACACGTTGGTCAGGTCGTTCAAGTAGAGGTCGTGGTTGAAGTGGATCGTGAAGGTCAGATCGCCGGTCGCCTCAGCACTTTCGATGCTGGCCGCGAACGAGTTGCTGTTCTCGACATGCTTGTTGAGGCCCCATGCGGCGTCGGCCGCAGTGAAGGGATTGCCGGCCTGGTCGACGATGCCGTCGTAGAGGGTCACGGTGACCGTCTTGGAATCGTCGATGTTGTAGGACTCCATTAGCACGCCGCTGAAGGTGCCATCAGAATTCAGATAGCCCAAGGTCTGCTCAAAGAGCGGATGGGTGGTGCCATTCTTCTGTCCAACCGCGGTGAACGGGTCTAGGTCGGTCGGGTCACCGTCGATGCCGACGTTGACCACGTCTGGTACTACTGCCGAGGTCCCAGCGGTGGTCGTGGTTTCGCTTTCCTTTGTGCCGCAGGCGACTGCCGTCATAGCGAGTGCCAGCACCAGGACAAAGAGTCCCAGCAGCGCCAACCGTTTCCTCATTTTCTCACCCTCCTGTATGCGTTTGCCCGAAACGTGGCATAAGCACCCTAGCAGCGGTCGATCCTCTAATCCAATTCAAATGTGGCACTGGTTGTTGCCATAATGGAATGACTAAGATTGACTCGGTCGCACCCACGAAACAGAAAGAAGTGGCGTTATTCTTTGTTCTTGGGCGTTGGGCGGAAGGATGCGGGGCTAGCCAGCCGATTCCTGAACGTAATCGAGAAACAGCTTCGCCCCAGAAGAAAGCTGGGCATCTTTCCGATAGCATATATAGATCTCCATGGGGATCCTAGGAGTGATCTCTACAGCGACTACGCCGCGGGTATCGAAGCCGGACACCAGTTGTCCGAAGAGTAGAGAGACACCCATCTCAGCTCGGACGAGACTCGATGATCTCGTTGCCGCGGGGAGCGGTCATAACGACCTTGGGGGTGAACCCCAATTCGCGACACTTGCCCATCAGAAAGTCTGTATGCGGCGAGGCGGCAGGCAGCATCACGAAGTCTTCGTCTGCGAGCGCGTCCAGTGGCATGGTGTTGTGTCCGGCCAGCGGATGCGACGCGCTGAGCACAGCGACTATGACCTCATGAGCATAGGGGATGGAGACGAAGTCTGCGTGAGGGTCCTCGATGTTGCAGATGAACGCGAGTTCGCACTTGCCGGCGCGTAGCAACTCTCTTGTCTCGCCGACGAAGGTCGCGTCGATGGCGCTTAGCAGATAGTCCCTGTGCGTACTGCGGAAGTCGGATAGCAGGTTGGTGATGCGGTATTCAGTCCCGATGACGATGATGTGGTCGGCATCGTTGCGCTTGTTGTAGATGTCTTTGGTGAAGTGGTCCTCGAGCATGACCATCTGCTTGGCGTAGGGCAGTAGGATCTTGCCGTACTCGTTGAGGACCGTGCCCTTGCCTGTGCGGTCGAACAAGGGTGAGCCCAGCTCCTCTTCTAGCGACTTGATGTGCTTCGAGAGCGCCGATTGGGAGATGAAGGACTTCTCGGCCACTTCGCTGAAGTTGCCCACCTGGGCAAGAAGGGTGAACTCTCTAAGATATCTGGTCTCCATAACCGCATTATATTGCGCAACGGCAGCTAACGCATGCGTCCGCTTTTCGAGTCGCCCCTCATGCGGTACGATTAGCCGACCTTTAATCGTGCCCTGTGAGGCCGGAAGGAGAAGCAGCATGCTCAGCTCCGCGTGCGCCCTTGCGCGCTACCCTGACCTACGGGTCACCCACTCGTCACACTCGCCCCATCGTTTCGGTCGCTAGCCGTGCCGCGCCGCGAAGATATCCACAAGATCATGTTGTTGGGGTCGGGCCCGATCGTGATCGGCCAAGCCTGCGAGTTCGATTACTCGGGTACCCAAGCATGTAAGGTTCTCAGGGAGGAAGGCTACGAGGTGGTGTTGGTCAACTCCAACCCCGCCACCATCATGACCGACCCTGCCTTCTCGCACCGCACGTACATAGAACCGCTTGTGCCCGAGGTCGTGGCAAAGATCATCGAGGTCGAGCGTCCGGACGCCCTGCTGCCCACGCTTGGGGGCCAGACCGCCCTCAACTTGGCCGTCGCGTTGAGCGAGGACGGGACCCTGGAGAGGTTCCACGTCGAACTCATCGGGGCTGACTATGCGGCCATCCATCGTGCCGAAGCGCGCGACGAGTTCCGCGAGACTATGGCCTCAATCGGCCTGCGAGTACCCGACAGCGCTGTGGTCAAGTCGGTTGCCGAAGCTAGGGCCGCGCTTGCCGACGGTGCGCTTCACCTGCCGGTGATCATTAGACCCAGCTTCACGTTGGGTGGGCACGGTGGGGGGGTGGCCAACACCGACGAGGAGTTCGACGCAGCCGTTCGGGTCGGCCTGGATGCCTCGCCCACCCGGCAGATACTGCTGGAGGAGAGCGTCATTGGCTGGAAAGAGTTCGAACTGGAGGTCATGCGCGACCGCAAGGACAACGTGGTGATCATCTGCTCCATCGAGAACATCGACCCCATGGGCGTGCACACCGGTGATTCGGTCACCGTCGCCCCTCAGCAGACGCTCACAGACGTGCAGTACCAGCGTCTGCGCGACGCCTCTCTGGACATCATCCGTGCTATCGGGGTCGAGACCGGGGGCTCCAACATACAGTTCGCCTACTCGCCGGAGAGTGACGATCTGGTGGTGATAGAGATGAACCCGCGCGTGTCGCGGTCGTCGGCGCTGGCCTCAAAAGCCACCGGCTTCCCGATCGCCAAGATCGCGGCGAAGCTGGCAGTGGGGTACACGTTGGACGAGATCTCTAACGACATCACCCGCAGGACGCCGGCCTGCTTCGAGCCCACCATCGACTACGTGGTGGTCAAGACGCCACGCTGGGCCTTTGAGAAGTTCCCGCAGGCCGACACTCGTCTTACCACGCACATGAAGAGTGTGGGCGAAAACATGGCCATAGGGCGCACCTTCAAGGAGGCCTTCCAGAAGTCCATGCGCTCGCGCGAACTGGACGTGCGCCCGGACATACCCGACGACAACCAGGCCTTGGTGGATGTGATCGCTATCCCTTCGGCCGAGCGCTATGACCTCATACTCGAAGCCTATCGCCGCGGTGTGACCCTCGAGCAGCTCCACGAGGCTACTGCGATAGACGGTTGGTTCCTGGAGGAGCTCAGAGAGATAGTGGAGGCCGAGCGACACCTGGAGTCATTTGCTGAGCCAGGGATAGCCGCCATACCGCGCGAGGAGTTGCGCGAAGCCAAACGCCTAGGGTTCAGTGACGTGTACATAGGCAGATTCCTGGGCGCCACCGAAGACGAGGTGCGGGCGCGCCGCATCGCCGAGGGCATCATCCCGACCTACAAGGCGGTGGATACCTGCGCGGCCGAGTTCGAGGCCTATACCCCTTACTTCTACTCCACTTACGAAGAGGAGAACGAGGCTTTGCCCGTCCCTGGCAAGGAGTCGGTGATCATTCTGGGCAGCGGCCCCAACCGCATCGGCCAGGGCATCGAGTTCGACTATTGCTGCGTGCACGCCGTCCAAGAGATGCACGAGTTGGGCTACCAGGCCATCATGGTTAACTGCAATCCGGAGACGGTCTCCACCGACTACGACACGTCTGACCGTCTCTACTTCGAACCCCTGGCCTTCGAAGACGTCCTCAACATCATAGAGAACGAGAAGCCCAAGGGCGTGGTAGTGCAGTTCGGTGGACAGACCCCACTCAGGATAGCCGAGCGTCTGCACGCGGCCGGAGTGACCATCATGGGCACCTCGCAGGAGGCCATCGACTTGGCCGAAGACCGGGAGAGGTTCGGCGAAGTCTTGCGGAAGCTCAAGCTGAAGGCTCCGTACTTCGACACCGTCCGTAGTGCGGCCGAAGCCCCCGCGGTGGCTGAAAGGATCGGCTACCCGGTGTTGGTGCGTCCTTCTTACGTCCTCGGGGGCCGGGCGATGGAGATCGTCTACGACGAGGAGACCCTGCGCCGCTACATGGCCACGGCTGTGAAGGCTTCGCCCAATCACCCGGTGCTGATAGATCGTTTCTTGGAGCACGCCACCGAGATCGATGTGGACGCCATCTGCGACGGGGACGACGTCTACGTCGGGGCTGTGATGCAGCACGTCGAAGAGGCCGGCGTGCACTCAGGCGACTCTGCCTGCGTCATCCCGCCAGTCTCTGTGGGTGACAGTGTGGTGCAGCGCATTGAAGAGCAGACCGCCGCCCTGGCGAAGGAGCTGGGCGTGGTGGGTCTGATGAACGTGCAGTACGCCGTGCAGCAGAGCGACCAAGGCGGAGCCAACATCTTCGTGTTGGAGGTCAACCCACGCGGTTCGCGCACGGTCCCCTTCGTCAGCAAGGCCACGGGGGTGTCGCTCGCGCGCATCGCGACCCGAGTGATAGCCGGCCAGAAGCTCAAGGATATGGGGCTTCCCGGCTGGGAAGAGTCGGTGAGCGCCGGGCGGGTGCCCAGCCGGCGCGACCTGCACCACGTGGCGGTCAAGGAGGCGGTGCTGCCTTTCCGCAGGTTGCCTGGGGTAGACACCACACTCGGTCCTGAGATGAAGTCCACCGGTGAGGTGATGGGAGTGGGGGACGATTTCCCCACAGCCTTCGCCAAGGCGGAACTTGCGGCCGGCGACCGGCTACCGCGAGAGGGGACAGTGTTTCTCTCGGTGGCAGATGCCGAGAAGGACGCGCTCATCCTCATGGCTTTGGTCCTGGCGACTTCCGGATTCCGCATTCTAGCGACGGAGGGTACGCATCGAGCCCTGAGACTGAACGGCATAGAATCCGAGTCTGTGCTCAAACACACCGAGGGGGAGGAGATGAGGGCCGCGGCCGTCGAGGGCCAGGAGCGCGTCGTCACGATCGTGGACCGTATCGAGGCGGGCGAGATCGACCTGGTGATAAACGTGCCGCGCGGTCGCGGAGCGCGCACCGACGGTTACGAGATCCGGCGGGCGGCATTGCAGCACGGGGTGCCCACCATGACCAACGCGGCCGCGGCGCATGCGGTGGTGCAGGCCATAGCTGCCGCGCGGAAGCACAAGGAGATCAGCGTGCTCTGCCTTCAGGATCTGCACGGTCAGTTGGCGTCGTCGGCCGCCGCCATCGGACGCTAGCAGGCAGCGCGACCAGAATCGGACCACAAAGGAGTCACAATGAACGCCAGGCTTCGGAAGGTCTTGCCATGTGCTGCCCTTGTCTTGCTGACCGTCTTGTGGGTGGCCGGATGCGGCAGCTCGGGCACTGACGGTACCACCGCCACGACCGCAGGCTCTCGCGTCGACCAGGTGTTCACCGTCGCCGCCCTCGCCGAGTTCGACGGACGCGACGGCCGGCCGGCCTACGTGGCCGTCGATGGTGTCGTCTACGATGTTTCGGACAGTCTCGCTTGGCCGGAAGGGATGCACTCTAGCTGCAATCTGGGAGCCGCCGCCGGCAAGGACCTCTCTGACGTCATCGACCAAGCGCCCTCGAACATGCGCTCCCTGCTGGAGCGGATGCCGGTCGTGGGTTCGCTGGTCCAGTAGGCGGCCTCTGTGCCTAGGCGGACGCTAGGACAATCGACTCGAACGGTTCTGCGGATCGTGGCTATTGTCGCCGCGCTCGGTCTGTTCGCTATCCCTCTAGTCGCGGTGCTGCTGTCTGACACAGCCTCCGCGGACACTGTGTGGACGGCGCTCCGTATAGCGGCTCTGGAGGCTCTGACGGTGATCTTCGTCAGCATCATGATCGGGTCGTTTCATCCGTTTTTCAATCGCTTGGCACGACCGCGCCTGGTCAACCGGCTGCATATAGCGACGGGGATCGCAGGATTCTCTTTGGCTATCGCACATGGTTCCGTCGCCTTCGTCTTTGGCATTGCTGGGTATCGCCAGGGAGCTGTCTGGGTGGGACCGGTAGCCCTGGGACTGTTGGCAGCAGGCATCGCCGCGGCGCTCTTGCGGGCGCGCTTCAAGCGCTCTTGGCGCTGGGTGCATCGGGTGAACTATCTGGTCTTTGTAGCCGTGCTGGTACATGGCCTCTTACTTGGCACTGACCTGCGCTCGGGCCCCTTGCTCAGGGTCGTGCTGGGTGTCTACGCAGCCATGGCGGCGGCGGGGTTGGTGAGGCGCGCCGTCCGACGTCCAGCTAGCTGAGATCGATGACCCTCATGTCGTCGATCTCGGGTATCTGCAGGCAGCGTTCGAGGGCTTCTGTCGGCACATCGTTGTCGATGCCCAGAATCATGATCGAGTCCCTCGAAGCGTTGTTGACCCCGCTGGAGGTGACCATGCGCGAGATGTTCACGTTGTAGTCGCCCATGATGGTGGTGACCTTACCGATGACTCCGGGCACGTTGCGATGCGGAGCGTAGATGGCTTTGCCTTCGGGAACGAAGGTTATCTGGAAACCGCCCATCTGCACTATGCGCGGGTGCCGGTGCTCGAGTACCGTCCCGGCTATGGTGTACTCTACATCGTCGCCCTCGGTGACCACCATGCGGATTAGGTTGCGGTAGTCGCCGCTATCGCGGGAGACCGTCTCTTTGACCTCGATACCCATCTGCTCGGCCAAGTACCCGGCGTTGACGAAGTTGACGCTGCCGGGTGACATGCTCGCCTCCAAGATGCCACGCAAGGCCACCAGGGAGAGGATCCTGGCGTCGGCGGGGTCGTCCAGGTCTCTACCAGCAAATACGATCTCTACGCAGTTGACCGTGTTCCGGCGGATCTGACGGTACAGGATACCCATCTGCTCGGCCAGCCGGATGAACGGCTGCAGCTTGGCGAAGGTCTCCTCCGACACGGCGGGGATGTTGACCGCGTTTTTGACTATGTCGCCCTTGAGGCCGGCGACCACCTCGGCCACCACCTCCTCGCCCACACGCCTAGAGGATTCAAAGGTCGACGCGCCCAGGTGCGGGGTGCCCACCACAGTGTCGAACTCGTAGAGCGGGTGCGTCTTCTGAGGCTCCTCGCACCAAGTGTCGATGGCGACAGAAGCTATGTGGCCGGTGCTGAGTCCACGGTACAGAGCGTCCTCGTTGAAGAGGCCGCCGCGAGCGGCGTTGACCAGCCGGACACCCTTCTTCATCGTGGCGATCTGGTCGTCGGCGACCATGTTCATGGTCTCTTTGGTGCGCGGTGTGTGGATGCTGATGTAGTCGGACTCACTGAGGAGTTCCTCGAAAGTGACCTTCTCGACACTCAGCTTCTCGAACCTGGAGTCGGAGATGTACGGGTCGTAGGCAATGACCCGCATCTGAAATCCGCGTGCCCTCTGCGAGACCAGTCCGCCAATGCGGCCTAGGCCGATTATGCCCAGTGTCTTGCCATAGAGCTCGTTGCCCTCGAACTGCTTGCGACCCCATTGTCCGCTCTTGATGAAGCGGTCTGCCCACACGATGTTGCGGCCGCTGGCGAGCATGAGGCCGATAGCGTGTTCGGCGGCCGACATCACGTTGCTCTCCGGGGTGTTGCATACGATGACGCCCTTCTGTGACGCATAGGGAACATCGATGTTGTCCAGACCCGAACCCGCTCTGCCGACGATCTTCAACTTGGTGGCCGCGTCGAGCAAGTCTTTATCGATGAGTGTCTCGCTGCGGACGATGATGCCGTCGTATTCCGCGATTATTGAGAGCAACTCTTCCTTGCTGAGGCGGTATCTGACGTCCACCTCGCAGTCCTCGGAAAGCTTGGCGATGGCATCGTCTTCCATCAGTTCGGCCACTAAGACCTTGCCGATCTTGGCGGTGTCAGGCATGTTCAACTTGCCTCCGTGGAGCCGCGCCAGTAGCGCGGGTCGAGCTTGACTTAGGGTGCATTTAGCCTAGCACAAGCGGGAGTGCAGCTCGCGCCGTTTTGAGCAGCCCAGAGCGCCACCGAGAGCTATCGGGGCCCCGTAGGGGGCCTGCGAGCTCGCGCGATGGACTCAGGCGTCCGCGCCGGGCCAGGTGCCCCATCCAGACTTCTCGGGAGGCCTGCGCTCCGGAACAGTCGCGTGGGGGGCGGTTCCCTCGTTCCATTCCTTGGAGACATACAAAGCGCAGTAGCAGCTGCCGTATTCCTGCACATCGGCCTCTCGGTAATCACAGGGGCAGATTATGTCTTTGTCATCTTCTCTGGAGCCATTGGCCAACCGGCAGGGACAAGACATGTACCCGTATCGTTCCTTGTTGGTGAGGAGCCCGCTGATGAGCTGAGTCACAAGCTCTTCGTCGGTGTTGAAGAAGTAGCCCTTGGGTTCGTTGACCTTCTTGAGACGTTCGTAGGTGTCGTCTATCGCGCTCATAGACCAAGTGCCTCCAGGATCTCCGATTCGCGGTTGCCCACTATGACCGTTTCGCCGATAACGATGGTGGGGAACGATTGAGCAGGGTTGACCTTGGCCACTTCGGCCAGGACTTTGCGGAGCTCCTCGCGGGGTAGCAGATCCACGTCCACGAAGTCATACTCGATATCGTTGTCTTTGAGTAGCTTCTTGGCCGCTCTGCAGTGACCACACGTGCTGAGCGCATAAACGAATACCTTGGGTCGATCCATCTCCAGCCTCTCTTGACTGCGCTTAGCCCCAAGCGCTTGCATCGTTGACTTGCTCACTCAAGTACCCTACCATACGCTCGAGTATGCGCAGAGAGATGCCCAATATGCCTAGGCCGAGCGGTCACGTGACCGCTCCACTTCGCTCTCGTCCTTCACGACCACTTTTGATGGCAGCATTTGCCGCCGCTTTGGTGTCGGTGGTGTTGGTCGCCACTCCCTCTCTCGCGTATGCGGACAGGGCTCCCGGTGTGGGCTCAGAAGAGCAAATTCTACAGGCGGCAAGTTCTCTCAGTTCGTCTGGAGTCCTCACTGGTTGGGATGCAGGCAAGGGTGTGCTGAACGACTACGTCACTCGGGGACAATTGGCACTCATGCTGGCTCGTGCTTTGAATGTGGAGGATTCGACCGTGGGGCACTTCGATGACCTCGCGGATTCGGCCGAGAGTTTCGGTGCTGTTGGCGCGCTCTACGAAGTAGGATTGGTGGACGGTTTCAGTGCGAGCACTTTCGCGCCCGATGAGTTGATCAGCAGGCAGAAGGCGGTGCGCTGGATCATGGATGCGCTGGGCTGGAAGTTGTCACGTGAGGCGGGCAACTCCGCGCCATATAGGCTTTCCTACTTCGAGTCGACAGGAGATTGGCTGGGCGGCTTTCGAGACCGGGGAATGATAGCGCCTCAGTATGTACGGGCCGTGGCAAACGCCTGCCGTCTTGGCCTGGTGGATGGGACAGACGATGGGTGGTTATACCCGGCGCTGCCGTTGACTTGGGGCGACGCCAACATAGTCGTCTACCGCGCCTTCTCTTCTGCTCCGCGCGTGCGGGCCGGTCTACCTGAGAGGCTGAAAGCGGAGTCGAGCTACCCAGTGTTGAAGCGCGACTCCGAAGGGCCCATGGTCTGGTATGTACAGCGTCACTTGGCCGAGTTGAAGTACTTTCCAGGGGAGATCGACGGACACTACGCCAGTCACACCGCGGACGCCGTGATGGCCTTTCAGAAGGTTGAGCGACTCCAGCGCACCGGGACTGTGGGGGAATCCACCTGGGCGCGACTGCTGGTAGCCGAGACCCCTGCGCCCGTCAAGACCGAGGAAGGCTCTCGGATCGAGGTCGATCTGACCCGGCAGGTACTGTTCATGATCACCGACAACAAGGTCTGGAAGATAGTTCATGTCTCCACGGGCGCCGGTAATCGCAGGACGCGCACCGGGCACTTTCAGATAGGGGATAAGTTCCGCGGTTGGGTGGAGTGCGTGACAGTCCAGGGCAGGATGTACTATCCGTCGTATGTGGTCAGCAAGACGGCCATCCACGGCTATTCGTCTGTTCCTTCCCACCCGGCGAGTCATGGCTGCATCAGGGTGCCGGTGTGGATGGCCAAGCAGATCTGGGACGAGACGCCCACTGGTATGGTAGTGGACATCTTCTACAACAAGTGACGTCGTTGCCCGCCGCGCCGAGTTGCTCCCGTCTGACTTGAGCATAGATCTCTACATGGAAGACGAGGAGGGTGCGGCGTTTGGTGAGGTGCTCGACCCGGGCGACCTTACGGGCCGCATAGTAGCGCTCGCCGGACACGGCGGAACGGCATGCCTGCGCTTCGTCCATCCAGAGGGCAACACGGTGTTCAACCAGTTCCAGATACCCGCTCTTGTACGGGAACTCGAGGCGGCGCGTGAGTACGTCACCGAGGAGAGGCTGGTCACACTCGGTCAGTCTGAGTCTGCCAGCGCGCGCGAAGCAGGATGGTCGCCTTCTCTGATCTACGCATTGGAGGTGCGTAGCCGGCAGACGTGTATCGAGGACGTCAAGGACCATCTGGAGAACCTCATCGAGTTAGCGCAGAAGGCTGGTGGCAGAGCACACACCTATCTGAAGTTCTACGGAGACTGATAGATTCGAGACTGAAGTGGGCACTTTGTCTACGAGGTCCAAGGTCGTGGGAAAGGAGCTTGGCATGCAGTGTCCCGAAGACGGCACGGTTCTAAGAGAGACAGAGAGTCATGGGGTGAAGATCCACGAGTGCCCCACATGTCTGGGCCGCTGGTTCGATCGAGACGAGCTACGTCAAGCCAAGGAGAGCGTCGACGAGGACCTGCGCTGGTTGGACTTCGACCCATTCGCGGATGACCCAAGTGAGCCTCCGGCCGGGCAGATGGGGTTGATGTGCCCCAGAGATTGATCCCCATGGGTGTCGTGCCATACGCCAAGTCGAAGGTGCGGATAGACAAGTGCTACCAATGCCATGGCGTCTGGCTCAACCACGGGGAATTCGAGAGGATCGTCCGCTACTTGGAAAACGAGGTCAACTCCGAGACGGTCGGAGAGTTGGAGCGCGAGGCTCTCAGGCAGTTGGGGCAGGTGTTCACTGGTCACGAAGGGGTGCTGTCGGAGTTGCGCGACTTGTTCTCGGTGCTGCACCTGTTGCGCAAACGGTGGGCTGTGGAGCATCCGGGGATCTCGGAGATGATAGACGCCATCTCGGCAGGCAGTCCGTTCAAGTAGAGGACCACACAAGGTCATTGCGTCGGTCAGCGCCAGTATTGACGACAGACAGGAGTGTGCACAGCCATGACGACCAAAGCGGCCATCGACGAGTTCTTGAGTCACAAGAAGTTGGCGCTGCTGCGCTGGTCGTCTGCGGTGCCCGTGGTGGGCGGGCGCTTGGATGAAGAGCTGACCCCTAAGGGTTACGAGATATCCGTGGTCTACCTGCAAGAGGGCGACTCGGGTCCGCGTCTTGGCGGTTTAACGGACAAGGTGGATGGGGTGATCATAGCTACCCCCAAGAAGGAGTGCCTGAGGGCGGCCCAAGAGGCGGTGGACGCCAAGATGCCTCGTGTGTGGATACAGAATGGTTGCCAGTCGCCGGAGGGCGTCGCTCTACTGGAAGAGCACGGTATCCCGGTGGTGAGCAATGCCTGCGTGATGATGTACGCGGAGCCGGTGAAGTCTGTGCATGCGTTTCACCGGTGGCTTGCGAAGCTCTTTGGGAAACTCGCCATCTGACCAAAACGCGCTGGAGTATCTAGAGCTTCCGCCTCAACTGATCGAGCGCGCTGAAGACCGCGCGCTCTCTGATCTGATCACGGCTTCCGAACAGTTGCAGGCGCTCGACGTTGGTGACGCCCCTGACCACGCTGCCCGCATACACTAGTCCCACCGGCTTGGCCTCGCTGCCACCCTGGGGGCCGGCTATGCCTGTGGTGGAAAGGGCGCAGTCCGAGCCCGTGGCTGCACATATCCCTTCGGCCATGGCTGCCGCGACCTCGGCGCTGACGGCGCCCTTATCGGCCAAGAGCCGGGAGGACACGTGCAGGAGGTCCGTCTTTACTCGGTTGTCGTATGCAACGACGCCGCCCAGGAAGTAGTCGCTACTGCCCGGGATATCGGTCAATCGCTTGGCCAGCAGACCTCCGGTGCACGATTCGGCTACTGCGACCGTCGATCCGGAGTCCCGCAGTCCTTCTCCGACGACCACCGGCAGGTCTTGGTTGGTGAGGCTGTAGATGTTGTCGCCGAGTGCTGCTTGCACCTCTTCTTGCACGTTGTCCAGCTTGCGGCGACCCTGGGTCGTGGCTCTGCCCCGCAAAATGAGAGTGACGCCGTCCAAGTTCGCGCGAGTCCCTATCATCACATAAGGGTCGCGCCAATCGAGGTGGGCGAGTCTCTGAGCGATGATCGATTCGCCGAGTCCGAACACCCGCAGCCGGCGCACTTCGTGCGCGGCGGCGGGTGCGCGCACGCCGGGACCTTCACCGGCGGTGGGAGCCAGGAGTGATTCAGCGTGTCTCTCCCACATCTCTGCGAGTTCCCAGGGCACACCGGGCAGCGCTATCAACAGAGTCTCATCTGTCTGCAGCGCAAAGCCAGGGGCAGTGCCCGCGCAGGGTAGGGCAGTGGCGCCGCGTGGGAGAAGGGCCTGCTTGCGGTTGGTGTCCGGCATCGGTGCACCGCGAGAGGCGAAGCGCGCTGTTATGGACCGCAGTAGGTCGTCATGCAAGTCCAAGGGTAGGTGGAGCGTGGCGGCCACGGCCTCGCGAGTTAGGTCGTCCTCTGTGGGACCAAGGCCTCCGGATAGCACCAAGACCGCCGGCCGCCTGGCCAGGCTGTCGGAGATGGCGGCAGTCATCGCGGCGAGGTCGTCGGTGACGCAGAGGGCGTGCGTGGCCAAGAGACCCAGGGTGAGGAGTCTCTCGCCCAAGTAGGTCTGGTTGGTGTTAAGGGTGTCTCCGCGTAGGAGTTCGTCCCCTGAGAAGATCATCTCGGCCGTGCCGTCCAACCGTGCCTCGCTCGCGTCATCTCGGCTACACAGCTTGCATCTTGGCGTGTATCATACCTGTTCAGTACTGATGTGCTGACGGAGTGGAGCGATGAGAGGCGAAGCACCACATACGAACTGGCTGCGCTCTGGCGCTCTTTGCCCTTCAAGGGTCATGGCCAGTCGCCTCTTCTTCCACGACGCCTCCTCTAACGGCTGGCATCTTTCGTGGATCTAGCCCCTCGCTGAAGGCGGGGGGCGCCTCCAGTGGCCGGTATGACCGTGGCGGTCTCGGCCTTGCCGGTGCAAAGCACCATCTGGTAGACGATCACGAAGGGATAGACATGCGGAACAAGGCCGGAGACTCCAACAAACAAGACGCTACGTCCGCGACTTCTGACGACGTAGCCGATCCCTCAATAGTCAAGTATGACTCTCGTGGACTCGTACCCTGCATAGTGCAGGACTGGGATAGTGGAGTGGTGCTAATGCTCGCCTACATGAATGCCGAGTCGCTGCAACGTACGCTGGACAGTGGGACCACCTGGTTCTACAGTCGCTCACGCCAAGAGTACTGGAACAAAGGGGCTACGTCGGGTCATATCCAGAAGGTGCGCGAGCTGCGCTACGACTGCGACGCCGACACTCTACTGGCTTTGGTCGAACAGACCGGGGTCGCTTGCCACACCGGTGACTTCACGTGTTTCGATGGCCGATGGCTCAGCTCACCGCCCGATGAGCGTCCGCCGTTTCTTCAGTCGAAGAAAAGGTAGAAGGCGATGACATCCGGCGGAATCATCACAGCGCCCTCTCTGGCAGAGGCGCGGAAGCTGAGCGCGACCCACAACGTCATCCCGGTGGCGCATCAGTTCTTCGACGACACCGAGACGCCAGTCTCAGCGTTCCTGAAGTTGCGGCAGGTCGCAGGTTGCTTCTTGTTGGAGAGCGCGGAGCAGGGCCTTAGACTCGGGCGCTACTCGTTCATGGGCATACAGGCCTGGGAGAGCGTCCGTCTGAAGGATGGCGTCGTCACCGTTCGTCGCGCGGGGGTGGATACTCAGCAAGACCTGTCCGAGCATGGGGGTGACCCTTTCGCCTTCATGGAGCAGCATCTTGGCCGCTACCGCGGGCCGGACTTAGGTGACCTGCCGCCCTTCGTGGGCGGTGCGGTGGGCTACTTTGGCTATGACTGTGTGCGGCACGTGGAGCATCTTCCGGCCGCACCGCCGGACGACTTGGGACTCCCGGACATGGCCTTCCTGCTCACCGACGTCATCGTGGCGTTCGACCATCTTCGCCACACCATCACCTTGCTCACCAACGTGTTCTGTGATGAGGAACCCGACCTGGACGCTGCCTACGACGCCGCGATCGGACGGCTGAAGGAAGTCAAAGCGCGGTTACGTGGACCCACGCCTCCGCCCAAGTGGAGTCTGGATCGGTCGAAGTCCTCTAGGAGGAACGTGGGCCGGGACGACGTGCATTCGACATTCGAGCGCGAGCGCTTTCTGGCGGCAGTGGAACGCATCAGGGAGTACATCTACGCGGGTGATGCTTTCCAGGTGGTGCTGTCTCAGCGGTTCGACCGTGAGGTGGGGGTCAGCGGTTTCTCCATATATAGGGGGCTGCGCGCAGTCAACCCGAGTCCGTATATGTACTACATGTCTTTCAGAGACTTCGAGGTCGTCGGCTCCAGTCCCGAACCGCTGGTGACAGTGATGGGGCAGCGCGCGGAGACCAGACCGATAGCGGGTACGCGGCCTCGAGGTGCGACGCCGACAGAGGACGAAGCTCTGGCCGAGGAGATGTTGGCAGATGAGAAGGAGCGCGCCGAGCACCTGATGCTGGTGGACTTGGGTCGCAACGACCTGGGCCGGGTGTGTCGCGCCGGCAGCGTGAAGACCGAAGAGTTCATGGCCGTCGAGCGGTACAGTCATGTCATGCACCTGGTCTCTTCGGTGGTGGGTGAGTTGGACGAGGGCGTCAAGGCCACCGATGCCCTGCGGGCGGTGTTTCCGGCCGGTACGGTGTCCGGGGCTCCCAAGGTCCGGGCGATGGAGATCATCGACGAACTCGAACCCACCCGGAGGGGACCTTACGCGGGAGCCATAGGCTACCTGAGCTACTCGGGCGACCTTGACTCCTGCATCTACATCCGCACGATACTCGTACGCAAGGGCCGGGCCTATGTGCAGGCAGGGGCGGGCATTGTGGCCGACTCTGTGCCCGATCTGGAGTTCGTTGAGACCCAGAACAAGGCGCGAGCTATGTTCAGGGCCATAGAGCTGGCTACCGAACAAGAAGAGTGGGAGTAGGCTTGATGACCATGAACGGATTGCGGATCGTCGTCATAGACAACTACGACTCGTTCACGTACAACCTGGTCCAGTACCTGGCCGAGATCTCGACTACCAAAGTGCAAGTATTCCGCAACGACGACATCACCGTGGAGGGGCTCAAAGAGCAGGAGCCTACGCATCTTGTAGTCTCTCCGGGGCCCTGTACACCGACCGAGGCCGGCATAAGTCTGGAAGCGATCACCGCTCTTGCCGGAGAATGTCCTATGCTAGGGGTATGTCTGGGCCACCAAGCGATAGGGCAGGCGTTCGGTGGCAAGGTGGTCCGGGGGAAGGCGCCCGTG
The DNA here is from genome assembly GCA_963814365.1 of uncultured Actinomycetes bacterium. Taxonomy (GTDB): domain Bacteria; phylum Actinomycetota; class Thermoleophilia; order RBG-16-64-13; family RBG-16-64-13; genus RBG-16-64-13. Next base: position 584,431 of record CAWFCL010000004.1, read on the forward strand.
CACGGTAAGACTTCATTAATACACCATGACGACACAGGAGTCTTCGCGGGATTGCCTCAGCCCTTCGTAGCGACACGCTACCATTCGTTGGTGGTGGACGAGGATCTGCCCGATGTGCTGGAACGCTCGGCGTGGACGGAGGATGGTGTCATCATGGGGATACGGCACAAGGAATTCGCGGTGCAGGGAGTACAGTTCCACCCCGAGAGTTTCCTTACGGCCGTGGGCAAGGACTTGTTGCGCAACTTTTTGACTCACCGGGGGCCGAGGCGATGAGCGAAGATCCTTTTGGACTAGGGTTTCCTATGGAAGACCCCGACCGTTCCGCCGACCGCAAGGGCGAGCCACCCGCGCGTACTCCGGTCGAGCCACCTGCCGAATCGCAGTCGGCGATGGAAGCGACCTGGGCTGTCCCGGACCCCGAGCCGGCCGCTACTGCGAAGCCGGGGACTAGCGCGACCGACTCGGAAGAGGCCGAGATATCGTTCACCCGTTTTCTTGAGACGATCGCCGATCGCCGCGACCTGAGCCGCGCGGAGGCTACCGACGCGCTCGGCCAGATCATCGCTGGCAAAGTCTCGGAGACCGAGGCCGGCGCGTTTCTGATGGGGCTTCGTGTGAAAGGAGAGACCGCCTACGAGATCGCGGGTCTTATGGAGGTGATGCGGGAAAATGTAGTGCCCGTGAACACGCCATACCAGGAAGCTCTGGTCGATATCGTGGGCACAGGTGGCGACCAGTTGGGGACGTTCAACATATCCACGGCGGCGGCGTTCGTTGTAGCCGGTGCGGGCGTCAAGGTGGCAAAGCATGGGAACCGAGCGGCCAGTTCGCGTTGCGGTTCGGCAGACGTCCTGGAGGCTTTGGGTGTCCGCACCGACCTGACGCCGGGAGAGATAGCGGCCTGTATAGATGAGGTGGGCATGGGGTTCATGCTCGCCTCCCGGCATCATCCCGCGATGGGCAAGGTGGCTGGAGTCAGGCGCACGCTGGGTGTGCGCACCGTCTTCAATCTACTTGGACCTCTGACGAACCCGGCGGGGGTACAGCGGCTGTTGCTTGGGGTCAGCGCCGCTGAACACTTGGACGTGCTTGCGGGCGCGCTGGCCCGGGTGGGCTGCACGCACGCGCTGTTGGTGCACAGTGATGAGGGCATGGACGAGCTATCGGTGAGCAGCGGCAACACGATAGTGGAAGTCGAGAGAGGCGTGGTGCAGCCTCCGTACACTCTGGCGCCCGAAGAGTGCGGGGTGCAACGGTGGGCTCTGCGCGGGTTGCAGGGAGGCGACCCCGCGGCGAACGCTTTTATCATCAGAGGTGTGTTCGGCGGGTCCGGGGGCGCGCCCCGGGATGCGGTGATACTGAACGCGGGCGCCGCCTTGTTTGTCGCGGGTGCTGTTAGCGCGATACGAGAAGGGATAGACCTTGCCACCGAGGTCGTGGACGACGGTCGCGCGGCAAAGGTACTGGAGGATCTTGTCGCCCTTACCCAGAGACTCACCGAAGGACGGGTGTGAGCGGAACCGGCGGTTATCTGGACCGCATCGTCCCTCGAGTGCTTCAGAGATTGGAGGAACGGCGTGCTCTTCGACCACTATCCGATCTTCAGGCTATCCACGTATCAGGGGCGCGGTCGTCCTTCGCTGCGGCTGTAGGGGCGGAGGGGATCTCCTTGATCGCGGAGGTGAAGAGGGCCTCGCCCAGCAAGGGACCGATACGACTCGACCTGGACGTCGGTGTCTTGGTCACTGACTACGAGGCGGCCGGGGCGCGGGCCGTGTCTGTGCTCACGGAGAGTGACTTCTTCTTGGGTAGCCTCGAAGACCTGGACCGCGCTGCGTCTGCCACGTCGCTTCCGCTGCTGCGCAAGGACTTCATAGTCGACGAGTACCAGTTATATGAGGCCAAGGTGCACGGGGCATCGGCGGTCTTGTTGATAGCCGCACTGCTGGACGACGAGCAACTTGGGGGACTGTCGGCGCTGGCGGGTGCACTTGGTCTGGACGTGCTCTTGGAGGTGCACGACGCTACCGAGATGCGAGAGAGCGCTAACTGTCGAGGGGCCGGTACTTGGCATCAACAACCGTGATCTGCGCACGTTCGAGGTGTCGTTGGAGACCACCGAGAGATTGGCCGGACTAGTGCCCGAGGGCAGGCTGCTGGTGAGCGAGAGCGGCATCCGCACTCGGGGCGATGTCGAAAGACTGGCGGCTGTGGGTGTCGATGCTGTGTTGGTGGGGGAGAGTCTTCTTGTGGACGAGCATCCTAGGTCGGCGGTACGGGAGTTACTGGGTGGAGGTCCGAAGGTGGCCGAAGCCCCTTCTCCGCACACGGTCAAAGGAGGCTAGATGATCAAGTCACTGCTGGTAGCCGTCGATGCCTCGGCATACGCCCAAGCCGGCCTCGAGCATGCCGTCGCCTTGGCCCAGAGCGTACCGAGGCCCGCATCACCGGCGTGAATGTGGTGGATGTCCGCTATGCCGAGATGCCTCCATACATCGACTACTCGTATTCGTTCGAAGGCACGATGCCCGTATCTTCCTCCGCTCGACCTGATGGACAAGTTCCAGGAGAAGGGAGAGAGGGTCCTGGGCGACTTGAACAAGACCGTTGACGCGGCTGGCTTTCCGCGGAGACCAAGTAGAGGAGGGGGTCCCGGGGCAGGTGGTCGCCGACATGGCGAAAGAGCATGACTGGTGGTCCTGGGCAAACGTGGAGAGCACGCCAAGTGGGGGCGGGATCTGTTGGGATCGACCACCGAAGCGGTGATCCGGCGGTCGGCAGTGCCTGTCCTGTTGGCCGAGGAGAAGGCTCAGGCTCTTGGCAAGGCCCTGGTGATGTTCGACGACAGCGAACCGGCGAATCGGGCCTTGCGTCTGGCGGCGGACATCGCCAACGGCTGTCCATTGGAGCTCGCGGTGCTGATGGCTCCGACGATGCGAAGCAAGGAGTGCAGTGCTCGACGTGGCGAAGGGCTACCTGGAGACCCTTGGTCTGGTCGTCGACTACTCGGTGCGGCCCGGAAGTCCCGCACAAGCGGCGGCTGCGACTCTAGAAGAGTCGCCCTACGATGTCATCGTCATGGGCACGAGGGGACATTCAGTGATCCATGACCTGATACTGGGGCGGACGGCCGAACAGGTGATGCGTTCGGTCAAAGTGCCTGTGTTGATGGTGCCGTGAACGACAAGGCGCAAGGACGGACCCGTGGTCAAGATATGCGGGCTGACGCGCGAACAGGACGTCGTCGCGGCTCGTGACCTGGGGGTCTGGGCGCTGGGCTTCGTGTTCGCGCCGAGCCCGCGCCGGCTGGAGCCGGGCGCGGCACGCCGGCTGTTAGAGGCCGCGGGGTGCAGCGGCGCGCCTGTTCGGCAGGGGCGACCGCTGACAGTGGGCGTGTTCACCGACGCCGCCGTTGACGAGATAGTGCGGGTGGTGGACGAGGTGGGTCTGGACGCGGTGCAGTTGCACAGCGCCGGCGGGCCGAGAGCGGGCGAGGTGGCGGTGGCACTGCAGGGGCGGGAGCGCGCGACGCTCATCATCCAGGCGGTGCCGGTGGACACCGAGGAGCGCGACGCGGGACGAGTGCGGAGCGCGCTGGCCAAGGCTGCGAGAGCAGGCAGACGTCGTACTGCTGGACACCAGGGTCGGTGGCGACGGCGGGAGTTTCGGAGGCAGCGGCGCAGACCTTTCGCTGGACGCTGGCCCGCAAGGTCGCTGCAGCCCATGACGAGCCGCCTCTACTGATCGCAGGAGGGGTGGACCCAGACAACGTGCTCGTGGCCCTTGTCTGAGTCCGAAGCCTGGGGAGTGGATGTCTCCAGTGGCGTCGAATCGGCGCCGGGCATCAAGGACGTGAAGTTGATGGAGCGACTGGTCGCGCGGGTGAAGGAAGGATGCACGAAGTGACGACAACTCAGAGATTCGGCCCCTACGGGGGGCGTTATGTGCCGGAGACGTTGGTGTCGGCTCTGGAGGAGTTGGACGCGCTTACGAGAAGTATCGTGATGATGCGGATTTTCGAGGAGTTGCGTACTCTGCAGACCGACTACGCCGGTCGGCCGACGCCGCTCTTCCTGGCGAAGCGCCTGTCTGAGCAGGCGGGTTGCAGGATCTACCTCAAGCGCGAGGACCTCGCCCATACGGGCGCCCACAAGATCAACAACACTCTCGGCCAGATCCTGCTGGCCGTGCGGATGGGCAAGAAGCGCATCATCGCCGAGACGGGCGCCGGACAGCACGGCGTGGCCACGGCCACCGTTGCTGCGCTCTTCGGCTTGGAGTGCCACGTCTACATGGGCGAAGAAGACATCAGGCGTCAAGAGCTGAACGTCTTTAGGATGCGTCTCTTGGGCGCGGAGGTCTTGCCGGTGACCTCGGGCAGCGGGACGCTGAAAGATGCCACCAACGAGGCTATCCGTGACTGGGTGGCCAACGTGGAGTCGACGCACTACATCATAGGCTCGGTTGTGGGTCCGGCTCCGTACCCGACACTGGTTCGCGACTTTCAATCTGTTATCGGGGCCGAGACCCGCGAGCAGATGCTTGTCCGTGAGGGCCGTCTTCCTGACGGGCTGGTGGCTTGCGTGGGCGCGGGTAGTAACGCTATCGGGATGTTCCATGAGTTCTTGGGAGACGAGACGGTGCGGTTGGTGGGCGTAGAAGCCGCTGGGCTGGGGTTGGATTCAGGCAAGCATGGTGCATCGCTTGCTCGAGGCACCGGCGGCATCTTGCACGGTTCGTTTTCGTACGTGCTGCAGGACGCCGACGGGCAGATACAGGAGGCGCACTCCATCGCGGCGGGGCTCGACTACCCCTCGGTGGGCCCGGAGCATTCGTATCTAAAAGACATCGGCCGGGTGGAGTACACCAGCGTCACCGACCAAGAGGCCCTCTCCGCGTTCCAGACACTGTCTCGACTGGAAGGCATCATCCCGGCTCTGGAGAGCTCGCATGCCATCTCTTATCTGCTGCAGGGTGACATGGGTTCACTCGCGATGACGTGGTGGTGGTCTGTCTGTCGGGCCGGGGTGACAAAGACGTATACAGTGTGGCCGACGCTTTGGGGGTCAGAGGATGATCGGTTCGAGTTCTCAAGATGGCGGCGTGGCCGACGCCGGTAGATTGACTTCTCTGTTTCGGGAGGCTGGCCGTCCGTTGCTCATGCCCTACGCGGTGGGGGGCTATCCGGACATCGACTGGCTGTCTGCGGATAGTGGACGCGTACCTGGAGGCCGGGGCCGACCTGGTCGAGCTCGGTATCCCCTTCTCTGATCCTCTGGCGGATGGTCCGGTGATACAAGGGGCGTCGCAGGTAGCTCTGCGCAACGGTGTCCGGCCGGCCGACGTGTTGGATATCGCCAAGCAGGCGTCGGCCAAAGGCGCGAGACTGGTCTTGCTGAGCTACCTGAACACCATCTTGGCGTTCGGTCCCGACCGTTTCTTCGATCGGTGCGGAGAGAGTGGGGTGCTGGGCGTGGTCGTGCCCGACGTGCCGGTGGAGGAGGCTGCAGACCTGCAACTGACTGCGAGGGCGCGTGGCGTGGATGTGATCCTCCTGGCGGCTCCCACCAGCACCGACGAACGATTGGCTCGTATCGCCGCGGCGGCCTCGGGCTTCATCTACTGCGTATCGTCCACCGGCGTCACCGGCGCTCGTAGTGCGCTTCGCCAAGATCTGCCCGACTTCATCGCCAGGATAAGGAGACACACCGATCTGCCGCTTGCGGTAGGTTTTGGCGTGAGCACGGTCGAGCAGGCCGAAGCGGTAGCGGGCTACGCGGACGGGGTGATCGTGGGTAGCGCTTTGGTGGACATGGTGGCCAAGAGCGAAGACCTGCAGACGGGCTTGGCCGAGGTCGGCCGCTACCTTCAGACGGTCAGGAGCACGCCCTCTTTTTCCAGGTGATCCTTGAGCGCCTGCGGGCGTACGCCGTACAGTCCGGATAGGTAGGAAAGGTCGTCCTTGCGGATGGTGAGCACTTCGCGACCTGGATCGTTTCTGAGGTCTCGCAAGAAGGCGAGATAGGACTCCAAGGGTCGTCTCTCCTGAGGCGTGAGTCTGTCCAGGCTGCCCAGATCTATCCGGAGCGGGGTGCCGCGGGTGGCAGACCGGCGCAGGCTGGTGTCGCTGTCCAGGTCTAGGATCGAGGTGGGGGGCTGACCGTAGATGGCCGCCAGTTCCGAGAGACGCTCCAGACTCAGACTGCGCTTGCCGCGTTCATAGGCACTGAGCGTTGAAACCACGAAAGAGCCACCGGAACGATCGCAGACTTCTTGAAGACTCAGACCTCGCTCTTGGCGCATGCGCCGAAGCTTGTCACCGACGAGTTCGGCGTACTGCTTGTCCTGCTCTTCCCGCCTCTGATCCATGTGCTTTCCCTCACTTCTCCCCCTAGGAGGAGTGTAACAGCGAGACGGAACGAAATCTACCCAGGCGATACGAATCGAGAACCGGCGCCTACTTCACCCTGGTCATAGTGCCGCTACCTGTGGCGGTCGCGCCGTAGGGTCCCCGTTGGTCGAAGGGGAACATGAACTCAGGGGCGTCTGTGAGGGCGGCGCTCATCGACATGTTTAGGTCGACCTCGCTTGAGACGGGTTGGCCGGTGGCTAAGTCCATCTTGGCCTGACCAGAGATCTTGCACGCGGCTGTCATGGACATCTTGAAGAACAGAGCGGACACATCGCCCTGGTAGGAGTTGGCGCGAGCCTCTTCTCTAAGATCTTCGCTCATGTCTGCCACTAGGGCGAAGGGCAGTAGCTCATAGGCGTAGTCGATGACGGCTATCTGCTTGCCCCGTTCTTTGGTTACGGAGGTGAGCTTAGCGTTGGTTTCCACTGGGACGACCTCCGTCATGCCGGGAAGCGCGATCGTGTACTTGTTCGACCACTCCTCTCCCACTTCGGCCAGCCCGTCTTCTGGATAGATCACGTTCTCCAGCGTGTAACCCACGTCCAGATAATCGAGCACAGGTGTGATATCGCCTGCCTGCCTGACTTGGCTGCCTAGGTCGTCAAAACCCTCGACGTATATCACTAGTCCAGTGGGGGCGATCTTGACGGTCGCTTCGATGGCAGGGTCGAGCGTCTGCTTCTCTCCGTCGAGAGTGTGCTTTGTCTGCTCCTTCTTGACCTGGATGGTGGCCACGCCGTTGCTGTCCACACTCTTGACGGTGGCGGTGATGCGGTCGACATAGACATCGGTGGAGCGGGGCGATTCGCCTGCCTCCAAGAGTTCCTCGTCCGTGGTGGTGTTGTCGGTCTCGGTGGTCTCGAACACCAAGGTGTCTCCGGCTTGGTAGTCGTAAGCGAGTCTGTATTCGCCCTCCGCGGAGGTGGTCACCGTGGGAGTCGACTCGCAACCCAGACTTGCGGAAGCGGTGGCTACAAGTAGCAGCACCATTACAACCAGCGATACTGTGAGACGTGTCCTCGCGGTCATTTCTTCTCCTTGATCAGTGAAACCAGACTGATTATGCCGAAGGCGGGGGTCGAACCCGCACGAGGTGTGAGCCTCACTGGAGTTTGAGTCCAGCGCGTCTGCCAGTTCCGCCACTTCGGCCAGGGCGCGAGAGCGCGCTCCATTATAGTCGATTGTGCGAACGGGAGAAGTGGGGTCGAGATCGTGGTTGTCGGACGGTGTGGGTTCCCGTTTCGCGGGGAATTGGTGTAAAGTGGCATTGGACTGAAGAGTAGACATTTGTAGTAGAGCTTCAGTGTGTGGGAGGTCGGAGTTTGGAGAAGCTGATCATCACGGTGGCCACGACTGGAGCCATGACCACCAAAGAAAACACTCCCCATCTGCCCATCCAGCCGGACGAGATCGCCCAGGAAGTGTATGACGCCCACAAGGCCGGCGCCGCCATCGCTCACGTGCACGTGCGCACCGAGGAGGGTAGGGCCACCATGGCGCTGGACCGCTTCAGGGCCACGGTCGAAGCGATCCGCGAGCGCTGCGACATAATCATCAACATGACCTCGTCGGGCGGCCTGGGTTTCTCTGACGAGGAGCGCATACTCCCTCATGTGGAACTCAAGCCCGACATGGGCACTTTCGACGCCGGGTCCATGAACTTCTATCAGGGAGTGTTCATCAACTCTCCGGAGTTCCTGCAGAAGCTGGGCAAGGCATACATCGATAACGGCATCAAGCCGGAGGTAGAGGTCTTTGACGCCGGGATGGTCTGGAACGCCAAGCGTCTTCTCAAGGATGGCTATCTGCAGGCCCCCGTCCACTTTCAGTGTTGTATGCACGTGCACGGTGGCATGGAGGGCGACGCTAAGAACCTCGCCTACCTGGTGGACTCGCTGCCCGAGGGGTCCACTTGGTCGGCCTTCGGCTGTGGGCCGACCGCGAACCTGATCATGTCCATGGCGATGAACATGGGTGGCCATGTGCGGGTGGGTATGGAGGACAATGTCTACCTGAGCAAAGGCGAACTGGCGAAGCACAACTATGAGTTCGTCGAGAAGGTCGTGCGTCTGGCCAGCGAGTTCAAGCGGGATGTGGCCACGGTGGAAGAAGCTCGGCGGATCCTAGGTCTGCCGCCTAAGAAGTAGGCGTAGCGCTGTTGCGGCGTTCGACAGGGCTGCAAACAACGAGACAAGGAGCGTGAGGTACAGACATGGCTGATCCAGTCCCCTTCAGTGTTGAGCAGGTTAAGAGCTTGTTCGATCTCACCGGCAAGACGGCGGTCATCACAGGAGGCGCCGGGTTCTTGGGTCACGCATTGGCCAAAGGCTTGACTCTCTACGGAGCGGACGTCGTCCTTAGCGGCCGCACCCTTTCCAACCTTGAGGACACCGCGAAGGAGATCAACGCGCTTGGCGGCGGCAAGGCCGTAGCGGTGGCCGCGGATGTCGCCGACGAGGCCAGTGTCGACAATCTGATCGCCAAGACGGTAGAGACGTTCGGCAAGATCGACATCATGGTCACCGTGGGCGGCATAGCCGACCGTTATCCGGCCGAGGAGTTCCCCATCGACGCCTGGCAGAAGGTGATGGACATCAACGTGCGCGGCACTTGGCTCAGCTGCCAGAAAGCCGGCAAGTGGATGATCGAGAACGAGAAGCCGGGCAAGATCATCACCATCGGCTCGGTGCGCGGTTTCGCCGGGCATCCCGGCGGGTACGGTGCGTACGGTACGTCGAAGGGCGCGGTCCATCTGATGACGTTGCAGCTGGCGACCGAATGGGCCAAGTACAAGATCAACGTCAACTGCATCGCCCCCTGCATCTTCTGGACGCCTCTGACGAAGCAGGTGCTGGAAGATGAGAAGCTCAAGCAGATCTTCTTGTCGCGCATCCCGTGGGGCCGCGCGGCCATACCGGATGACGTCATCGGTGCGGCCATCTATCTGGCGGCGCCGGCTTCTGACTTTGTCACCGGCACCATCCTGCCGGTGGATGGAGGGACGGTAGGCGGTTGAAGCCCGAGGACTTCAAGAAGATCGCCGTCATCGGTTCGGGCATGATGGGCACCGGCTGCGCGATGGTCTTTGCCAAGGCCGGATACTCGGTGACTCTGCAAGACGTGGTCCCGGAGGCGCTGGATAGGGTCAAGAGCAACATGCGCAACGACCTGGTCTTCCTGGCCGAGCGAGGTCTCGGCAAGTCCGAGGACGTCGACGGTTGCCTGGAGCGCGTGTCTACCTCGCTCTCCATGGAGGAAGCAGTGGCCGATGCGGACTACGTGCTCGAGGCCGCCTTGGAAGATATGGCCCTGAAGCAGAAGATCTTCCAGGACCTCGACCGTATGACCAGACCGGACACCATACTGGCCACCAATACTTCGGTCATGAGTCCCACCGAGATAGCCAGCAAGTCAGAACGTCGAGAGCGCATCCTGGGGACCCACTGGTGGAATCCCCCGTTTCTGATACCACTGGTGGAGGTGGTCCAGACCGAGGAGACCGCGCCCTGGGTCGTCTCTGCCACCATGGAACTCCACCGGGCCATCGGTAAACACCCGGTGCACGCCAAGAAGGACGTGCCCGGATTCATCGCCAACAGGCTGCAACACGCACTGTGGCGCGAGGCCATCTCGATCGTAGAGCGGGGCATAGCCGACGCCGCTACCGTAGACGAGAGCATCAAGTACGGGCCGGGCCTGCGCCTGCCGGTATTGGCCCCGCTGGAGAACGCCGACATGGTGGGGCTCGACTTGGTACTGTCTATCCACGAATATGTCCTCAAGCACTTGGAGGATTCTCACGAGCCTTCGCCGCTGCTGAAAGAGAAGGTCGAAAGCGGTGAGCTGGGGTTCAAGTCTGGAGGCAAGGGCTTTCGGGAATGGACCTTGGATGAGCAGAGGGGGTTGCGCAACGACCTCCTGGACTATCTGACTAAAGCCGTCCGCGAGACTAAGGAGTAGGTGAACTGCAATGGGCAAAGTATTCGTCGATCTAACCCACCCGTTCAGCGCCGAGATACCGCGTTGGCCGTACTTCGTCAAACCGGTGATCGATTCGATGCACACCATGGCCAAGGGTGGCGTGCTGACGCAGAGGGTGGATTGTGTCCAGCATACGGGTACCCACGCCGATGCGCCTCGCCACGTGATGGAGAGGGAGTTCAACGGCAAGCGCGCCCGCTACACTCACGAGATGCCGGTGGACGCCTACACGGGCGACGCGGTCTGTCTCGAGATCAAGATCCACAAGTGGGGCCTGATACTGCCCGAGCATCTTGAGGACGCCTGCAAGCGAGCGAACATCAAGCCGGAAGAGCTAAAGGGCATGGTGGTCTGTCTGAACACCGGCATGCATAGGCTGTTCGACGACTCCAAGGACTACTATCACTACTCGTGTGGCACCGGTGTCGAGGCCGGCAAGTGGTTTGTCAAACACCAGGTCAAGTGCGTGGCTATGGACATGCAGGCACTGGATCATCCACTGCACACGGCCATGGGCAAGAACGGCCCTCCGCAGATGAACCTGCCTGGAGCCTCGGGCAAGCCCATCACCGAGGAGTACATCGAGCAGTTCGGCGAAGAAGCATATGCCGAGTTTGAAAAGGCGGTCTATATCAAGGTGCACGGCCAAGCCGCCTATGACGCCAAATATGGCGATCTTGAAGCGCTGGGCTGTGAGGGCACCTGGGAGCCCTGCCACAAGCAGATGCTGGGTCACGGCATAGTAGGCGTGGAGAACCTGGGCGGCGACCTGGACCAGGTGGCCGGCAAGCGCTTCCGGTTCTTCTGTTTCCCCATCCGCTGGTACATGGGCGATGGCTCGATGGTGCGCTGCGTGGCCGAGATCGAGGAGTCCGAGGTCAACAAGGACGTCCCGGATCGCACCTACACGTACTGCGGCACGGGGTACGGTCCTGTCTCCGGCTATTGACGGGCGGCGTACACTGTAGAGTGTGAGACACGCGGGAGGCAGAGGTGTCCAACATCGGCTGGGTGGAACTCCTGGTCATCGTTGCGGTCGTCGCACTGATTCTCTTCGTGTTCAAGAAGCTGCCCCAGTTGATCAAGTCTGTCGGTAAGTGGATACGGAGCCGAAAGAAGCGCAAGTAGGTCTGGAGTGTCTGTGGCAGCTAGTGCCGGGAGCGAAGTCGACCAAGGGCCGCTCTTTCTACTCGACGGCAACAACATAGCCTACCGGGCGTTCTTTGCGCTGCCTCAGGACATAGCCAACTCTGCCGGCTTCCCTACCAACGCTCTCTACGGCTTCTGCCTGATGCTCATCAAGATCCTGGCGGACTATAAGCCAGGGAATGTGATCGTGGCTTGGGACTCGCGCGAGAAGACCTTCCGGCATCACGAGTTCGAGGAGTACAAAGCCACACGGAAGCCCATGCCCGACCTGCTGTCAGAGCAGTGGCCCTTCTTTGCCGAACTGTCCGCTGCCTTTGGCTTCACCAACTTGGCTGTGCCCGGCTGGGAGGCCGATGACATCCTGGCTACGCTGGCCAGGCAGGCGGAGGCACAGGGGCGCACGGCAGTGATCGTCACCGGTGACAAGGACGCCCTGCAGTTGGCCAGTGAGCACGTGAGCGTGATGGCCAATACCAAGGGGATGACCGAGGTCAGGATCTACGACCCCGCCGCCGTAGAAGAGCGCTTTGGAGTGCCGCCCACCTTGATTCCAGACTTGATCGGGCTGAAGGGCGACTCGTCGGACAACATCCCCGGGGTACCGGGCATCGGCGAGAAGACGGCGAGTGAGCTTCTTTCGCGGTTCGGCGGCTTGGAGGAGGTCTTGGCGCGGGCCGACGAGGTGAGCGGTCCCAAGCGCCGAGAGTTGCTCAAAGAGCACCGCGAACTGGCCCTACTCTCCAAGAAGCTGGCCTCACTGCATCGAGACGCTCCCATCGACATAGACACCGTGGCGCAATCCGTCCTGCGGCCACAGCGAAAGAGGTTGGCGGAGTTGCTGTCCCGCTTTGAGTTCACCTCTCTCTTTACGCGCATCGAGCCGCTCCTGGCGGAGTGTGATACGGCGGATTCGTTGGAACGTGGAGGCGAGGGTGCGGCGGAAGGCGTGTCGGCGTTACAGCACGGAGCGGCCATGGGTGCGGCCGCCTCAGGAGCCACCGCCTTCTCAGGGGCCACGGCCTCCTTTGGGGCCACCGCCTCCTCCAGCCAGTTGCCCCCGGCGCGCGAGTTCGCGGGTGACGCGGCCGAGTCCGAGGCCTTGGAGGGAGTATTAGATTGGAGCGCGCCGGTGGGATTGGCCGTCGGCGATGACGGCTGGCTGTGGCTGGCACAGGCGGCGCGGGCGGCACAGGCGGTGCGGCAGGGTGGGGACCACGAGCCGGATTCACAAGACGGCGCTGCGACCGGAGTCGACTACGCCTCGTACACCGTGGCGGCGGTGGAGCGGCCCTTCGCGTCTGAAGAAGCGTTGCGGGACCTGCTGGCTCGCGGCCCGCGCATCTGTCACGATTACAAATCGTCGTCACCGCTGCACAGCCTAGTACACCATGTGGCGCACGACACCTATCTGGCGGGCTACCTCTTGGACCCGGGACAACGGGAGTACCGGCTGCAAGACTTGGCACTTGGCATGAGGGTACCCGTGCCCAGCGGTGTCGCACAGGGTGCTATGACCGCGTCACTGGTGGTCTCGTTGGCGGAGAAGCAGGTTGAGCAGCTACATTCGCAAGGCATGTGGGAGCTGTTCGATGCCGTAGAACTGCCTCTCACCAGGGTGTTGATGGCGATGGAAGAGGCGGGGGTGCGTCTGGACTGTTACCGCCTGGGCGAGATCACCGGCAAGGTCCAAGATCAACTCGAGGAACTCGAAGCCTCCATATACAAACTGGCGGGCGAGCAGTTCAACCTGGGATCGCCGCAGCAGCTCGGTCGGATACTCTTCGACCAGCTGGAGTTGCCTCGACAGCGCAAGACCAAGACCGGTTACTCCACCGACGCCAAGGCTCTTGAGGCCTTGCGTGACAGTCATCCTATCGTGGCCAGCATCCTTGGCCATCGCGAACTCGCCAAGCTGATGTCGACATATCTGATCGCGTTGCCGGAGGCGGTCGATCAGGAGACGGGCCGACTGCACACCACTTTTCATCAGGCGGTGGCCGCCACCGGCAGGCTGTCGTCCAGCGATCCCAATCTGCAGAACATACCTATACGTACGCCGCTGGGGGCTCAGATACGTCATTGCTTCGAGGCGGAGCCCGGGTACCTGCTGGTGGTCGCCGACTACTCGCAGATAGAGCTACGGGTGATGGCCCATCTGTCGAACGAGTCGGCTCTTATAGAAGCCTTCGCCAGAGGCGAGGACATACACACGCGTACCGCCGCGGAGGTGTTCGGTCTGCCCGAGGATCAAGTGGACGCTAAGCACCGGCGTTATGCCAAGGCGGTGAACTTCGGGATCATGTATGGACAGACCGCCTACGGCCTGAGTCAGACTCTCGGCATCGAAAGGGAGGAGGCCACGGCCTACATAGACCGATACTTCGAACGTTTGCCCAAGGTCAAGGACTTCATAGAAGAGACCATCGAAGCGGCCACGCACAAAGGGTATGTCACCACGCTGTTCGGTAGACGCAGGCCTATCCCCGAGCTGCGTTCGCAGAACTTTCAGGAGCGTTCGCTGGGTGAGAGGTTGGCGGTCAATTCGGTCATCCAGGGCAGCGCCGCCGATATCATCAAGGTGGCCATGATCCGTTGTCAGTCGCGTCTGGAAGAGGAATTTCCGGGTGCGCGGTTGGTCCTACAGGTGCACGACGAACTGGTCTTTGAGGTGCCCGAGGGCATGGCCGAGCAGGTGAAAGAGGCCGTGGTTCAGGTGATGGCGGGTGCGTATCCCATGGAGCCGCCGCTGGGCGTCGACGCAGGTGTGGGTCGCGACTGGGCCGACGCAAAGTAGGACAGGGGTGCGGGAGGTCCGGTGAACGCCGGTATTTTGTTTGCTTTTCGCAACGCCGTCGGTATACTACGCGCACATGAGCCACGCTGGGGCGTGGCCGCGGCATTCCTTTTGGAAGGATAAAGAAACTACATGGCAGACGAAACAACCGGCGACGAAGTCCAGACACTGCAGGGCGGGCAAGACCTGATGATCGAGGTGGATGGGAAGATGATTCCCAACTACGACGCGACCATCGTGTCTTTCGAAGAAGGCGATATTGTCACCGGTACAGTGGTCCGCGTGGACAAGGACGAGGTCCTGGTCGACATCGGCTACAAGAGTGAGGGTGTGGTTCCCGCCAACGAGCTCTCGATCCGCAAGTCTGTCGACCCTTCCGAAGAAGTCTCCATGGGCGATATCATCGACGCTCTGGTGCTCACGAAAGAGGACGCCGACGGTCGTCTCATCCTGTCCCGCAAACGAGCTCGTTTCGAGCGGGCTTGGCAGCGCATCGAGAAGGCTGCCGAAGAGGGCACTCCTGTATCGGGCAACGTCATCGAAGTGGTCAAGGGTGGTCTCATCCTCGACCTGGGTGTGCGCGGTTTCCTGCCTGCCTCGCTGGTGGATATCCGCCGGGTGGCCGAGCTGGACGAGTTCCTGGGGCAGAGCCTCGAGTGCCGCGTCATAGAGCTCAACCGTTTCCGCAACAACGTCGTGCTCAGCCGCCGCGCTGTGCTAGAGGAAGAGCGCCGCGGAGCGCGCGAGCAGATACTCGATCGCATGAACGTGGGCGACATGGTCATGGGTACGATCTCCAACATCGTCGACTTCGGAGCGTTCGTCGACCTGGATGGCATCGACGGCCTTATCCATATCTCCGAACTCTCGTGGAGCCACGTCAACCATCCCTCTGAGGTACTCACCATCGGCCAAGAGGTCGAGGTGCGGGTGCTGGACATCGACCGCGAGCGCCAGCGCATCTCGCTGGGCCTGAAGCAGACTCAGAAGGATCCGTGGCAGCAGGTGTTCGAGAACCGTCAGGTCAACGAGATCGTGCACGGTGAGGTCACCAAGCTGGTATCGTTCGGCGCGTTCGTCGAGATCGAGGAGGGGGTCGAAGGCCTCATCCACATCTCCGAACTGGCGCAGCATCACGTGGAAGACCCTGCCGAGATCGTCAAGCCCGGCCAAGAGGTCAACGTCAAGATCATCGAGATCGACCCCGAGCGTCGTCGTCTTTCGCTGAGCCTCAAGAGGCTCGAGCCCGAGTATCGTATACACGAGGATGACATGGGCGAAGAGGGCGAAGAGGGCGAGGCCGACGCAGTCGAGGGCGAAGAGGGCGCTGTCCCAGAGGCCGACGCCAAGCAGGCAGAGGATGATGGTGCTGAAGAAGTAGCGGACGAGACTGAGGAGCCCGCCGCTGAGCCCGACGCTGAGCCCGCCACCGAGGTTACCGCTGAAGCGACCGACGAAGAGCCGGTCGAGGTCACCGAGGAGTCAGCGGTAGAGGACGTGTCCGAGGCCGAACAGACAGAGGACGCGGCTGAGAAACCCAAGAAGGCCACAAAGGCCAAGAAGGTCGACGAAGAGTCTGAAGAGTCTGAAGGGTCTGAAGAGGCCGCCGTTGAACCTGCCGAAGAGCCTAAAGAGGCCGACTCCGAGGAGTAGGCCCCAGAAGTCCGATCTTGTCTTCAACGGGGGGCGCCTACGGGCGCTCGCCGTCTTTCTGGAGGGTGCATGGGTCGCAAGCGGCGCGAAACCCCGGCTGAACACAAAGTGGTGGCAATCGGACTCACCGGTGGCATTGGAGCGGGCAAGAGTACGGCCCTAGCTCTCTTCAGCGACTGTGGCGCACTGGCCTTCTCTGCGGACCAGGTGGTGCACGAGCTATACGCCCGCTCCGAGGTAGTGAGCCTTGTCGCGGAGCATTTCGGCCGACCTGTGTTATCCGCTCAGGGCACGATCGACAGGCTGCGTCTGGCCGAGGCGGTTCGGGGTAATAGAGAGGATCTACGCTGGCTCGAGCAGATCGTGCACCCGTTGGTGGGTCAAGAGATCGCGGACAGGGTGGAGACCGCTGCCCCAGGTACCATCGTAGTCTGCGAGGTGCCGCTGCTCTTCGAGACCGGGTTCGAGCGTCTGTTCGATCTGGTGGTCACCATGGAGGCTCCGGCGGATATTCGGCGGCAGCGGTCGATACACAAGTTCGGGCTCGGAGCAGTTCGCCGAGTTCGAGGCTCTGCAGGCCACCAGTGAGCGCAGAGTAGCGGAGAGTGACATGGTCTACGTCAATGACGGAGGTCTAGACGAGCTGCGTGACTTTGTGGTGACGGTCTACGGACGGGCGATGCAGATGCTGGCGTCGCGAGATAGTGGGGCCGGAACATGAGCAAGACTCGTGGTGGTGGGTATTGGATAGGGCCCGAGGAAGGCCTGCGGCGTGTCGTGGCTCCCCCCGGCGACGAGCTTCTTGGCGACGCTGCCTCTGGCAACGCTCCTCTTGACGACGCTGCCCATGACAACGCTCGAGGTCCTTCGGCGGAGCGGACTTCAAGGCCGGGCGGCCGACGGCGTGGCCGGAGAGTAGCTTCGCTGATGGTGACGTCGGTGGTCGTGCTTGTCGCTCTGGCCATCTTGACGGCCCTGACGCTCACGGGGCGCATCGTGATCCCTGTGATATCGGCCAAGCTGTTCCCCATCCATTACCAAGAAGAGATCGCGCAGGCAGCCGCCAAGTACGGGCAGGACCCCTACTTCGTAGCGGCCATGGTGCGGGCGGAGAGCGGCTACGATGCGCAAGCTAAGTCTGGTAGTGGCGCGGTGGGGCTGATGCAGTTGATGCCGGCTACGGCCGAGTGGGTGGCGTCCAAGTCGAAGGCTTGGCCGGAGGGCGAAAGCCCGGTTCTCACTGATCCAGTCGACAGTCTGGAGCTGGGCGTCTGGTACATAGACTACCTGGGTGACATGTATGGCCAGGGTGGCCTGTTGGCGCTGGCGGCCTATAACGCCGGTCTGGGCAACGTGGATGAATGGATCGAGGAGGCGGGCGGCCCAGAGTCCTTTGACGTCTCCGACATACCTTTCCCCGAGACTCGCCAGCATGTGGAGCGTGTGCAGCACTACAAGGAGTTGTACGAGCGCATCCACCCGGATGTCTTCTCGGCCAGCGCACCGTGAGCGAGTTTCAGATCAAGGCCGACTATCAGCTCACCGGCGACCAGCCGCAGGCGGTAGCCCGGCTGGTCGCGGGCTTGGAGCGGGGTGATCGGTACCAGACCCTGTTGGGAGTCACCGGCTCCGGTAAGACTTTCACCATGGCCAACATCATCGCTCAGGCCAAAAGGCCGGCCCTGGTCATGGCCCCCAACAAGACCCTCGCGGCTCAGCTATGCAACGAGTTTCGGGAATTCCTGCCGGAGAACGCCGTGGAGTACTTCGTCTCGTACTACGACTACTATCAGCCAGAGGCGTACCTGCCTGCCAGCGACACCTACATCGAGAAGGATTCTTCCATCAACCAGGAGATCGACCGGCTGCGTCACGCGGCGACGTCGTCTCTGCTGATGCGTCGGGACGTGGTGATAGTCGCGTCGGTGTCGTGCATCTACGGGCTGGGGTCGCCGGCGGAGTACTTGGCGCAGGTGGTGCTGCTGAAGCAAGGGGACGAGGTCAGTCTGGACGAGGTCTTCGCCAAGCTGGTCAGGATCCACTACGAGCGCAACGATGTTGGTTTCGCGCGCGGGAAGTTCCGGGTGCGTGGCGACAGCTTCGAGGTCTGGCCCGCGTACGACGACTACTCGCTCCGCGTGAGTCTGTGGGGTGACCAAGTGGAAGAGATCGTCAAGGTCGATCCGCTGACTCAAGAGATCATCGAGCACATGCCGGCGGTTGCGATCTATCCGGCGACCCACTTCGTCACCTCCGATGACGCCATCGAGCGCTCGCTGGGGGAGATAGCGGCAGAACTCGAGACGCGGGTGGCCGAGTTGGAGGCGCAGGGCAAGCAGTTGGAGGCCTTTCGTCTGCGCCAGCGCACTCAGTACGATATGGAGATGCTGCGCGAGCTGGGCTACTGCAGCGGTATCGAGAACTACTCGCGCATCTTGGCGGGGCGCGAACCCGGTTCGCCGCCGTACACTCTCCTGGACTTCTTTCCCAAGGACTTCCTGGTGTTTCTAGACGAGTCGCACATGACCGTGCCGCAGCTGCACGCGATGTATCAGGGCGATCGCAGTCGCAAGACCATGTTGGTGGACCACGGCTTCCGGCTGCCTTCGGCCATGGACAACCGGCCTCTCCGCTTCGAAGAGTTCGTCGAACGCGTCCCCCAGACAGTCTTTCGTCTCGGCCACACCGGGCGAGTGGGAGACCTCGGTCTCGGCACAGGTGGTGGAGCAGCTGGTCCGTCCCACCGGCCTGGTCGATCCGCAGGTGGAGGTGCGACCTACCAAGAATCAGATAGACGACTTGATGAACGAGATACGTCGACGCGTGGACAAGGGGCAGCGTGCACTCGTCACCACTCTCACCAAGAAGATGGCCGAAGACCTGACAGACTACTCTGCTCAACAACGGTTTTCGCGTCCGCTATCTGCACTCCGAGGTGGACACTATCGAGCGCATCAAGGTGGTCCGCGAGTTGCGACTGGGCGAGGTCGACGTGCTGGTGGGCATCAACCTGCTGCGAGAGGGTCTCGACCTGCCCGAGGTCACTCTGGTGGCGATCCTGGACGCCGACAAGGAGGGTTTCTCTGCGCGGCGAGACGGCCCTTGTCCAGACTATCGGCCGGGCCGCCCGCAACGTCGAGGGTACGGTGATCATGTACGCCGACAAGCGTACCGTCGCCATGGAGAAGGCCCTCTCGGAGACCGAGCGGCGGCGCGGGTACCAGTTGGCCTTCAACCAGGAGCACGGGATCGAGCCTCGGACCATCGTCAAGGGTGTGAGTGACATCGCTGAACTACTGGGTATCAGTGGCAGCGTGCCCTACAAGGAGCGGCGACGCACCGCCAAGGGCGAAGAGATGTCCGCCGAGGAGATGGAGCGGCTGATGGCCACCTTGGAAGAGGAGATGTTCACGGCGGCTGAGGAGTTGCGTTTTGAATACGCCGCGAAGCTCCGTGACGAGATCAAAGACTTGGCCCGCGACTTGGCGCGTCTGCACGCAGCCCAGGAAAGTCGGGCGAGTCGCCTTGAATAGGTCGCCGCGGCACGAGCGCCGGCGCGGACGGGTCGCCCGGCTCCGAGTAGTCGGTCTTCAGCCTAAGGTGACGGCCAGGATATCGTCCAGGTCTGCGATCAAGGCCAAGAGCCGCTCAGTCTTGAGTCGACGCGGAAGCTTCAATGACAGGTGGATGGTGTCATCTGCGCACTCCCCTGAGGCCGCCACCATCTCTTTGACGACCACGTGTGCCTCCGCAAGCCTGGATAGCAGATTGGTCAGGGGCGCGTAGCCAGGATGGCGGAATTGCACGCGGACATTCACCGGTTGTCCCGCCAGGGGGTAGAGGAAGCGGTCCTCGACCAGACGGAGCAGGTACAGGCTCACGATCACTACCGCGGTGGTGATAAGGGCGGCCTCGTAGAATCCCTGCCCGGTCAGTAGGCCCACGGCGGCCACCGTCCACAGGCTGGCAGCGGTGGTGAGGCCTCTCACGGAGGCTCCATATCGGATGATTGCACCGGCACCTAGAAAGCCTATCCCGGTGACTATCTGAGCTGAGATGCGGTTGGGGTCGAACCCGGTGTCTTGAAGACCGTAAGTGGAAGCCAGGGTGAAGGCGGTGGCTCCGACCGAGACCAGGATATGGGTGCGAAAACCAGCTGTATGCTCCCTGATCTCGCGCTCGATGCCGATGACACCGCCCAAGGCGGCGGCGATCACGATGCGAATCAGGACGTCGACGGTAGACATGAGGCCATACTACGAGTCACGCGGTTCGGTGGCAAGCAGCACGTTTCGCTTTGACACAACACCATCCTGTCTCCTAGTATGCAGAGGCTCAGAGGGAGTGTGCCAAACATCAAGATCGGTGGTGTCAATGTATTCGGGGGCTGGTTTGGGCCAAGGTAAGTCGAGCGGGAGATGGTCGTGGATCTCGTTGGTCATGGCGACAGTGCTGGTTGCGCTGGGTTGTCTGATGCTGGCAGGTTGTACGTCCGAGGCCGATTTGGTAGAGAGACTCTCCACGACAGAAGATGTCGCCGTTAGGCAACAGGCCGCGGCCGACCTTGCCGGGCGCAACTCACTGGAAGCGACAGAGTTGCTGGTCGAGGCCGCTGACGGCAACAGGATCGCGGCTCTGGGTCTGGACGCGTTGGCCGAGGCCTATGGTGACTCGATCGCCGAGAAGCTCCAGAAGATCGCCGAATCCGAGAGAGAAGGAACTGGGCGAGAAGACGGCTACTCAACTGGAAACGACGTTGGCCTGCCTGGGCTGTGTCTGCACCGATACAGCTGTGGATGAGCTCATCGAGGTGGGGACCGACCTGTGCACCGAGAAGTACTTGGCGTCGCTGCGCAAGTCGGCAGCCGATAAGCTCGGTGAGATCGGGGAACCGTCGGTGGATCCGCTGATGGCCTTGGCGACCGAGGACGAGTGGGCCTGTGACACTCTCAAGGACGTCGGAGCGGATGCCGTGCCGGCTCTGTTCACGACGCTCGCGACGGAGAAGTGGCCCGAGGCGGTGTTGGCCGACATGGGCGGACCGGCTATCGAAGCGTCTGTGGAGCAGCTCTCCAGCGAGGACGGACTCGCCGTGCATCGGGCGCTGGGCGTGCTCTTGCGCATGTTCGAGAACATGAAGCCGGCTGCGGATGCCGTGCTGCTGGATGTCGAGATGGCGCCGGTGCTGCTGGCCGACCTGGTAACGAGGCCTTTCGCGGAGGAGAACGAGGCGTCCAGAGAAGAGGGATTCGACCATCAGTTCATGGCGGAACTCGCGCTGGCCAGCATGGGCGAGCCCGTGGCGAGCACCATCCTTTGGTCGAACTACGAGGACAAGTGGTACGTGCTGCAGATGATGGGTGAGGAGGCAGTGCCTCTGCTGACTAGCACCATGAAGGGCAAGAACAGGGACAACGCGATCACGTCGTCGATGTGCTTGGTCTATATGGGCAAGGATGAGCCGAGTGCGGTGAAGTGGTTCACCGATACGCTCGCGAACAAGGACCTCAAGTCTATCGCCAGCTACTACATGTACTACATCGCGCTCGGCCAAGAGGGAAGTGAGCAGGTCATCTCGGACGCACTGATCAAGTACGGCAGCAAGCAGATGGCTCTGGATTGTCTCAACTCCGGCAATGACAAGTTGGATGCGGCCGGACGTAAGTGGGCCTCCAAGCATGGCTATCGCGTTTACAAGTCGAGCAAGGAGACTTCGGCAGTGCCGTGGGGCGTCTAGAGGCTGTGGGGCGGGGCGCCGCACGGCGCCCCGCCCTCGCACTTCGCAAGCGACGCCCAGGTCGCGTCCTCTGGTCTTGATACGATGGACCCATGACTATCCCGGGCATCTCGAAATCGCGGTTCACCGACTACCTGCAATGTCCCCGTCTCGGCTACATGTCCTGCCACAGGGCTCGGTTCAAACATCTGGCCGACCCTCTCGATTGGATGGCCCTGCATCTCATCGGCGAGGGCAACAAGGTCGGGGAGTTGGCACGAGAGTACTTCCCTGGCGGGCAGCTGATCGGGCATGTGTTCGACTTGGCCAAGGCTAGGGCCGACACGTCGGCGGCGATGCAGGACCCGGACGTGGAGTACGTGTTCGAGGGGGCATTCGCGTCTGAGGGACTGCTGTGCCGAGTCGACGTGCTGCGCAAGGTGGGCAAGGGCGCGGTCGACATCATCGAGGTGAAGGCCACCAACTCTGTGAAGCCACACCACGTGGCCGACGCCGGCTTCCAGATGGCGGTGCTGCAGGAAACGGGTCTAGAAGTACACTCTGTGTCTCTAATGCATTTCGACCCCGGGTACGTGCACCCCGGCGGGGAAGAGTACGATCTCTCCGCTCTCTTTCAGGTAGAAGACATCACCGATGAGGGCTCGTGCCTGGGCGACAGGACCAGAGAGACGTGTTGCTGGAGGCGATGCGGTGCGACTTGGCGCAGCCGGACCCGCCACGAGTCCCGCTGAGGTACGCCTGCAAGGACTGCGTCTACTACCGTCAGGTGTGCGAGCCGGGCTCTCCCGAACATCCTGTGTACGAACTGGGCAATGCCAGAGGGGGTCTGCTGGCGGCTCTCGACTCTGCCGGCATAGATGACTTCGCGACGTGCCCGAAGACTTCCCTGGGCTGGCGGACGGTCACCGTCTCGTCCTGCAGGCGGTGCGTACCGGAGGACTGGCTTTGGACTGCGGGGCCTCGGGGAGATGACAGGAGGAGCTTGTCTACCCACTGTGGTTCATCGACTTCGAGACCTACATGCCCGGGCTTCCTATCTATCCCGGAACAAGACCATGGCAGCAGATACCCTTTCAGTGGTCGCTCCACGTGCAAGAAGAAGACGGCTCGGTGCGGCACAGCGAGTTCCTAAAGGCCGATGGCACCGACCCCAGACGCGAGTTCGCGGAGTCGCTCGTCGCCGCGGTGGGGCGAGACCGGTTCGGTGGTGGTCTACAACAGGGGTATGGAATCCACTCGCCTGCGCGAGCTGGCGCGCGACCTACCCGACTTGGCGGATGCTCTGCTGGCCATCGATGCGCGCATAGTCGATCTGCTGATCATCGTCAGACAGTCCTGCTACCACATAGACTTTCACGGTAGCCGTTCACTCAAGATGGTCGCGCCGGTGCTCGCTCCGGAGGTCAACTACGACGAACTGGCGCTGAAGGCCGGGATGCAGGCCATGCAGGCCTACGAAGTCATCACCGACGCGTCCACCTCGAACGCCGAGCGCGAGGAGCTGCGCGCAGATCTTCTGAAGTACTGTTCGCTGGACACCTTGGCTATGGTCGAGGTGCTCAAGAGTCTGCAGGCACTATCGTCTAGTGGAGAGGCACCTAGCATATGAAGACAGCTCCTGACTCTGCGGCTGGCGAGAGTGGTCGTCCCCGGCGACGAGCGCAAGAGGATGTACTACGGGTGGGTGGTGGTAGGGGCCGCCGTGTTGGTGCTTGCCGGCTTCATCGGCACCCTGTTGTCTTTCGGCGTGTTTCTGAAGCCCCTGGAGACCCAGTTCGGCTGGACGCGCGGCGCCATCTCGGGGGCGATGTCGCTCTGTATCGGGGTTCAGGGGATAGTGGGCATAATCATGGGTCGGTTCACCGACAAGTACAACATGGGGTTTGTCTGGCGATCGGCAGTGTGGCGGGAGCCGCGTCCTATCTCTTCTTGTCGCGTCTGGACTCGCTGTGGGAGTTCTACCTGGGCTTCGGGGTGGGCGCAGGCATCTGCTCGGGGTGCGCTTTCACCCCTATCACAGCCACGGTCTCCAAGTGGTTCGACGAGAGTAAGCGGACCCTGGCCCTGGGGATCGCACTCACCGGCGTGATGATAGGGCAGATGATCCTGTCTCCCGTGATGAACCACGTGATCCAGGGTGGTGACTGGCGCTTGGGGTATGTGGTGTCGGCGATAGTGGTGGTGGCGTGCGGAGTCCCGGGGGCGGTCATCATGAGCAGAAGACCCCCCGACATCGGCCGGCAGATCGTGAGGAGCGCAGCAGGGTCTCATCACGCCGGCGGTCCGGGCGGTTTTCCTGGCTACACCGTTAGGGAGGCGGCGAAGACTCCGCCGTTCTGGATGATCATCATCACGGCCTTCGCTATCTCCTGCGGCTTCTACATCTTCATGTCTCAGATAGTGGCTCATGCCCGCGACGTCTCGGTGCAGCCGGGGGTGGCCGCGCTCATTCTTACCGTCAGCGGCGTCGGCAGCCTGGGGGGCAGCTTGCTGGCACATTGGTACACTCAGAAGATGGGCGGTCAGCGCACCCTGTTCATCGTGCTTCTGCTCCAGGCCCTGGCCATGTTCCTGTTCACCGTCACGGCCAGCGCTTGGTCCTTCTTCGTGGTGGCTGCGCTGTTCGGGTTCACCTACGGGACTGCGGCGCCCGTGCGGATGGGGCTCATACCGCCCCTGTTCGGATTGAAGTGCATCGGCTCCATGTTGGGCTGCACCACGTTCGCGTGGTCGATCGGTGGTCTGGTGGGGCCGACGGTGGCCGGCTACATCCATGACGCCACCGACAAGTACGTCTGGGCGTTTGTGGCCAGCGGGGTCGTGTACATACTTGGGGCGTTGTCGGTCTGGTTCTGGGGTAGCCACAAGCAGGACCAGACCGGCACCAGCTAGATTCTGTTCCTAGCGCACATTCACTGCGACTGGAATAATGCTATGTGAAAGAAACGGTAAAAAGGACGGGGCATGGCGGGCAGAGCACAGTCGAAGTACGAGCCGGAGCGGATCGAGACCAAGTGGCAGAAGCTCTGGGATGACCAAGAGACCTTCGTGGCGGCCAACCCAGCCCCGGGTTCGACCCACGCGGGCAAGGGCGCCGACGCTACCTACGTGCTCGAGATGTTCCCGTATCCGTCGGGCAGCGCCCACATGGGGCATGTCAAGAACTACACCATGGGCGACATCATCGCTCGCTTCCGCCGCCATCAGGGTCAACGAGTGCTACACCCCATGGGCTACGACGCCTTCGGCCTCAATTCCGAGAACATGGCTATCAAGACAGGGGAGCCGCCGGCCAAGTTCACCGAAGAGGCGATCGGCACCATCAACCGGCAACTGCGCCGGCTGGGCGTGGCTATCGACTGGACCCGCGAAGTGGTCACGTCGCGGCCGGAGTACTACAAGATGGACGCAGTGGCTGTTCCTGCAGCTGTACAAGAAGGGCCTTGCCTACAAGAAGGAGGCCCCGGTCAACTGGTGTCCGTCTTGCCAGACCGTGTTGGCCAACGAGCAGGTCATCGACGGGCAGTGCGAGCGATGTGACAGCGATGTAGAGGCCAAGAAGCTGTCACAGTGGTTCTTCCGCATCACCGACTACGCCGAGCGACTGCTCGAGGATTTCAGCAAGCTGGAGTCTTGGCCCGAGCGGGTCATCACCATGCAGCGCAACTGGATAGGCAAGTCAACCGGCTGCGGACGTGGTGTTCAAGATCGCGCCGCTGGACGGCGGCGCCGAGGGCGGTGCGCCAGGCGCAGGCGCCGGTTTGGCCGCCGCCGAGGACGTGCCCGAGGTCACCGTCTTCACGACCAGACCGGACACCTTGTTCGGAGCCACCTTCTTCATCCTGGCGCCGGAGCATCCCTTGGTGGATGAATTGGTGCGTGGCCTGCCACAGGAGGCCGAAGTCAGGTCTTACGTGGTGAGGGCCATGAACATCTCTTCCATCGAGAGGACCAGCGCCGAGAAAGAGAAGACGGGTGTCTTCACGGGCCGCTACGCCGTCAACCCGGTCACGGGTGGACAGATACCCATCTATGTAGCCGACTACGTCATGATGGATTACGGCACCGGCGCCATCATGGCGGTACCGGGGCACGACGAGCGAGACTTCGCCTTTGCGAAGAAGTATGGGTTGCCCATCGTGGAGGTCATCGAATCGCCCGCTGAGTTCAAGGACGACGAGGGTGGTCTGACCCAGGCATACACCGGCGACGGCAGGCTGGTGAACAGCGGTCAGTTCGACGGACTGACGCAAGGCTGAAGGCATCGTCAAGGTCACGGAGTGGCTCAAGGAGCAGGGCCGGGCCGACTTCGCCGTCAACTACAAGCTGCGCGACTGGTTGGTCTCGCGTCAGCGGTACTGGGGCGCGCCGATACCCATCATCTACTGCGACAAGTGCGGAGAAAGGCCGGTGCCGGACGCCGATCTTCCGGTGCTGCTGCCGGATATCACCGACTATGCGCCCAAGGGCAAGTCACCCCTGGCGGCCGCCGAACACTGGATGAGTGTGAAGTGTCCCGAGTGCGGAGGCACGGCGCGGCGCGAGAGCGACACCATGGACACCTTCGTGGACTCGTCGTGGTACTACCTGCGCTACACCTCGGCGCGCCGCGACGACGTGGCCTTCGACCGCGCGGCGGTGGACTACTGGATGCCCGTGGACCAGTACATCGGCGGGGTGGAGCACGCCATCCTGCACCTGATGTACTCCCGGTTCTTCACCAAGGTGCTCTACGACCTGGGCCTGGTGGGCTTCGAGGAGCCGTTCAAGCGCCTCTTCACGCAAGGCATGATCTACTACAAGGGCGCCAAGATGTCCAAGAGCAAGGGCAACGTGGTGAGCCCCGATGAGATGGTACGCAAGTACGGCGCCGACTCGGTGCGCAGCTACGTGCTCTTCATGGGTCCGGCTGAGAGTGACGCCGAGTGGAGCGACCAGGGCGTCGAGGGCGTGTACCGCTTCCTGGGCCGGGTATGGCGGCAGGCGGCAGACGCCATCGCCAGCGGTCTGTTGGGCAAGGAGTCCCCGGGCCCTGGCTCCGCAAGGGCCGCGGCTCTCGACCCGGCGGCACTGAGCGCCCAGGAGCGCGGCCTGCTGGTCAAGGCCAACCAGGTTATCCAGAAGACTACTCAGGATGTGGGAGAGCGCTTCCGCTTCAACACCGCTCTGGCCGCCATCATGGAGCTCAGTAACGAGATCGGGGCCGCCCTTGCGGGTGGCGTGGGCGCGGGCGGCGCTTCGGGCGACGACGCCCGCACGACGGGCGTGGCGCAGGCCATGGCCGGGTCGGCCACCGGCAGGCTCGCACTAGCCTATGCTCTTGAGACCATGGTGCGCGTGATCGAGCCCTTCGCGCCGCATCTGGGCGCGGAGTTGTGGGAGATGATGGGGCGCAAGGAGATATGGGACGCGCCGTGGCCGGAGGCCGACGGCCGTTTCCTGGTCGAGGATGTAGTGGAGCTGGCAGTGCAGGTCAACGGCAAGGTGCGTGATCGGGTGCGGGTGGCAAGAGATGCGGACCAGGCCGACATACTGGTCGCAGCCAAGGCACTGCCAGGAGTGGCCAAGTACTTGGAGGGCATGACGCTGGCCAAAGAGGTAGTCGTGCCTGGGCGTCTCGTCAGCCTGGTGGTGAAGTAGAAAGAGAAGCATGCGCGATAGCATCGACCCGTGCGAGGTAAGCTCGAGCGTCGCGGCGGCGGTGCACAACCGAATCGTCGACGGTCATGGACCTGTGTCGGGGCTCTAGGGGCACGAGTGGTTCGTGGAATCCACGTTGCGGCGTAGGGATGTGGAAGCTTCAGTCTGAATGAAAGGGAAGCCAATGAAGGTCGCAGTCATAGGCCACACGGGTATGGGTGGAGCAGCCATCACCGCGGAACTCGTGAGGCGTGGACACCAGGTAACAGGCCTTTCGTTCAATGCGAAGGAGGTTCCCGCCCCTAAGGGGGTCGATCACCGATTCTGCGACGTGTTCGACGGAGAATCGCTGCGCTCGCAACTGGAGGGGCAGGACGTAGTCGTGTCCGCGTACTCGGGCGGTCACGGTCTCGAAGTAGAGGTCTACTACCGGCAGGCGGAGGGCACCCGCCGCATGATCAAGGCCGTGCGTGACGCCAAGGTGCCGTACTTCGTCTACATCGGCGGGGCCGCCTCGCTTTTCACCAAGCCGGGGGTGCAGTTTCTGGAGGACGAGCGGTGGCCCCGCTGGTTCTACGGGACTCAACCGCCCGTGCATCAGCGCTGGCTCGGGGACCTGATCCCAGCCCAGATCTTCCACGACTCGGCCGACCGCAAGGAAGCCGGCGAGATCAAGCCCGGGGAGTCAGACCCTATCCTCGAAGAGCAGGTGAAGGACTGGACGCATGTGGCGCTTCTCGAGGGCTGTCGCGTCGCCCGCGACATGTTCGTGGGCCGCACCGACTTCAGATGGTCGTTCCTTTCTCCGCCGTGGATGTATCGGCCCGGTCCG
Source organism: uncultured Actinomycetes bacterium (assembly GCA_963814365.1). Taxonomy (GTDB): domain Bacteria; phylum Actinomycetota; class Thermoleophilia; order RBG-16-64-13; family RBG-16-64-13; genus RBG-16-64-13. The sequence goes on from CAWFCL010000004.1 coordinate 612,632, forward strand.
GGAACAGGGTCGTACGAGCTCGGCGTGGACTTCATGATCTGGGACGAGGGCATCCCCTCGGGCATCGACGTACCGGACCTCGCGCTGGCGGTGTGTGATGAGGTCGAGAACCAGCAGCTCGTCCACAAGCACTGGACCTGTGCCGGTCGGCAGGCCAAGTACGCGGCCGACTTGGAGCGCGGATGAGACGTCCGCGTCACGCATACTACTGGCGACAAGCTGGTACATAGACAAGCACTTATGCCGAACGGGCATCATAGGGCGGGAGGTAGACATGCGGAATCCACATGAGAGTCATCGGCACACAAGACCGTCATCGGCCTTCTTGATCGCGGTAGTGATGTTCCTGTTGCTGGGGCTGGGGGCTGGCGGCTGTACCGACCTCACGTCTTCGGACTCGAGTTCCACCGATACCACGGCAGGGCCGGAAGCCGTCGAGTCGACCACTACTGAGGCGCCGACCACCACCGAGGCTCCCACTACCACCGAGGCACCCAACCCCGTCTCGCAGGAATCACGGGATTACGCAGCTTCGTTGGGCGGTACCTCACACAAGGGTGAGAAGCTGTACTTCATAATCGGCGCGAGTCTTGGCAGCGAAGCCCAGGCTAAGACTCGTCTGGAGCCGGCCAAAGCGGTGGGGGATACGCAGATGAACTTCATCGTGCAGCTCTCCGACAACTTCGACGGGATGAATCCAGGCTACTGGGTGATCTTCGAGGCCTACGATGGCTATCCGGCGGAGTGGGACATAGAGTGGTGCCGCAGGGCCTTCCCCGACGCCTACGTCAAGGCTGCTACCGTCCTGACCGACGACCCCATCCCCGTTCGTCCTGGCGGGTAGAATACCCGAGACCGGTGGTGCGGTACGCGCCAGGCCAGATACGAAAGGCGGCAGTCATAGACGAGAAGGCGAGACTGATACTAGGCGAAGAGACGTACGAGCTGCCCGTGTTGGTAGGGACCGAGGGCGAACGGGGTATCGATATCTCCCGCCTGCGTAGCGAAGCGGGCCACATAACTGTCGACCCCGGCTACAGCAACACCGCTGAGTGTCAATCGAGCATCACTTACGTTGACGGCGAGCGTGGCATCCTGCGCTATCGCGGCATCCCCATCGAACAGCTGGCGGAGAAGAGCAACTTTCTAGAGACTTCATGGTTGCTCATATACGGAGAGCTACCGACTCAGAAGCAGTTGGAGTGCTGGAGCGACCTCTTCACCGAGCACGAGATGATCCACGAAGGTCTACACCATCACTTCGATGGTTTTCCTTCGACCGGTCACCCCATGGCGGTCCTCTCGGCCATGATCAACGCGATCGGCGCCTACGACCCGGCCATGCTAGAGATCGAGAGCGAGGAGACTTTCCAGACCTCCGCAGCTAGGTTGATCGCCAAGATCCGCACCATCGCCGCGGCGGCCTACAAGACGTCCATCGGACAGCCCATCATCTACCCGAAACCCAGTCTGAAGTACGTGCCCAACTTCTTGCACATGATGTTCTCGGTGCCCTACGCGAACTACAAGGCCGACGAAGACACGGTGGCGGCTCTCCGGCGCATCCTTATAACGCACGCCGACCACGAGCAGAACTGCTCGTCCAGCACAGTGCGCATGGTGGCGTCATCAGGGGCCAACTTGTACGCGAGCGTCGCGGCGGGCGTCTGCGCGCTGTGGGGGCCGGCGCACGGTGGCGCCAACGAGGCCGTGGTCGAGATGTTGCAGTATCTCTACGACAACAACATCGATGCGAAAGATTTCCTTGCTGAGGTGAAAGCCAAGGACAATCCGACGCGTCTGATGGGGTTTGGCCACCGCGTGTACAAGAACTTCGATCCACGAGCCTTGATAATGCGGGAGACAGCTGAGCAGTACTTCAAGAAGCTGAAGCGGGCAGATCCTTTGCTCGAGATCGCCAAGCGGCTGGAAGAAATAGCGCTGAAGGATTCGTATTTTGTCGAGCGCAAGCTCTATCCCAACGTGGACTTCTACTCAGGGATCCTTCTGAGGGCGATGGGCATCCCCGTGAACATGTTCACGGTCATGTTCGCGATGGGTAGGATGCCGGGCTGGGTCGCTCACTGGCGGGAGGCGCGCCAAGGCAAGGTGAGTCTCTGCCGGCCGCGGCAGGTCTACCAGGGGGAGAACGAGCGCAGCTACGTCCCCCTTGAACAGCGGCAGTAGATGGGCAGAGGTGTTGCCCAGAAGGTCCTGGAGGACCATCTAGTCGTCGGTACGTGGAGCCCCGGCAGCGAGATAGGCATCCGGATAGACCAGACCCTGACCCAAGACGCCACCGGCACCATGGCCTACTTGCAGTTCGAGGCCCTTGGCTTGGAAAGGGTGCGCACCGATCTCTCGGTCAGCTACGTGGACCACAACACGGTACAGGTCGGTTTCGAGAACGCAGACGACCACAAGTACCTGCAGAGCGTTGCGGCCAAGTACGGGGTGGTGTTCTCTAAGCCTGGCAATGGTATTTGCCATCAGGTGCACTTGGAGCGTTTCGGCAAACCGGGCGCCACCCTGCTGGGTTCCGATAGTCACACGCCTACGGGCGGCGGCATGGGGATGATAGCTATCGGAGCCGGTGGCCTGGATGTGGCGGTGGCTATGGGGGGCGGCGAGTTCTACCTGACGTGCCCACGCGTGTACAAGGTGAAGCCTGACTGGGGCGCTGCAGCCCTGGGTAAGCGCCAAGGATGTAGTCCTCAAGATGCTGGAGATGCTCGGCGTCAAGGGGAACGTGGGCGTCGTCCTGGAATACGCGGGCCCCGGTGTGCAGACGCTGAGCGTGCCCGAGCGGGCCACCATCACCAACATGGGGGCGGAGATGGGGGTCACCACCTCGGTGTTCCCTTCGGACGACATGACGCGCGCCTTCTTGCAGGCCCAGGGTCGACCCGGCGACTGGACGCTACTCGAGGCTGATGCGGACGCCGAATACGAGCGAGTCATCGAGCTCGACCTGAGTGAGATCGTCCCGCTGGCGGCGGCGCCGCACAGCCCGGGCAACGTGGTCAGTGTGAGCGACATTCAGGGGCTGAAGGTCGACCAGGTGTTGATAGGTTCGTGCACCAACTCCTCCTACAAGGACATCGCGACGGTGGCGGGCATAATGCGCGGACGGCAGGCGCATCCCGAGGTGTCTTTCGGGGTCGCTCCCGGCTCGCGGCAGGTGCTGCAGATGGCCGCGCGGGATGGGTATGTCGGCGAGCTGCTGGCGGCCGGAGCCCGGCTGCTGGAGTCTGCATGCGGCTTCTGCATCGGCAACTGCCTGAGCCCGCAGACCGGGGCGGTCTCGCTGCGCACCAGCAACCGCAATTTCGAAGGCCGCAGTGGCACCAAGGACGCACAGGTGTATCTGGTGAGCCCAGAGGTGGCGGCGGTGGCGGCCATCGCGGGCGAGGTGCGCGACCCGCGCGAGTCGGGCATCGACTATCCCGTACGGTGGCGCAGCCCGAGCGTTTCCTGGTGGACGACACGCTTGCTCATCTTCCCCGACGGTCTGAAGGCGGGGGCGAGCCGGGTGGCGCGGAGGGCGAGCCCCAGACCGGGCGGGCCGGACCACGACGGACGAGATCTACCGCGGCCCCAACATCGGACCCCCACCGGCCAACGAGCCGCTGCCCGTCGGACATCCGGGGCACCGTGCAGCTCAAGGTGGGCGACAACATCACCACCGACCACATCATGCCGGCCGGCGCGCGCCTGAAGTACCGATCGAACGTGCCCAAGTACGCGGAGTACGTGTTCGAGCCGGTCGACCCGGACTTCCCGTCACGGTCTCTGGAAGCCAAGGCCCGCGGCGAACACACGGTGATCGTAGCCGGAGAGTCATACGGCCAAGGTAGCTCCCGTGAACACGCGGCCCTCTGCCCCATGTACCTGGGAGTCAAGGCGGTGGTCGCCAAGTCCATCGAACGCATCCATGCGGCCAACCTGGTGAACTTCGGCATCCTGCCGCTGACCTTCGCCGACCCGGGTGACTACGATGCTATCCAGCAGGGCGATGAGGTCGAGCTACCGGACGTGGCGGCGCGGGTGGAGCGGGGCGAGCCCTTGACCTTGGTCGACAAGACCAAGGGTACGGACTGTCGCCTTGAGGCACGACCTAAGTCCGAGGCAGCGAGAGATCATCCTGGCCGGCGGGTTGCTGGCCTACACGGTGAAATGAGCGGCGAGGTCAGGCGCGAAGCTGCGCCGGGCAGTCGCGTGAGCGAACGAAACGAGGTGTGATGGGCGCAGCGCCCACAAAGATCAAGGTAAAGAACCCCATCGTCGAGATGGATGGCGACGAGATGACTCGCGTCATGTGGAAGATGATCAAGGAGGAGCTGATCCTTCCCTATCTCGACGTCACCCTGGACTACTACGACCTCGGATTGCCACACAGGGACGAGACCGAGGACAAGGTCACTCTCGATGCGGCGGAGGCCATCAAGAGGCATGGGATAGGGGTAAAGTGCGCCACTGTCACGCCCAACAAAGACAGAGTCCAGGAGTACGGCCTGAAGCAGGAATGGGCCAGCCCTAACGCGACCATCCGCGGTGCGCTCGACGGGACCGTGTTCCGTTCGCCTATCTTGGTGCAGAACGTCCTGCCGTCGGTCGGTCGTGGAAGAAGCCCATCCACATCGGCCGCCACGCCTACGGCGACATCTACAAGAACCGTGAGTTCAGAGTCCTCGGCGCTGGTCGGGCCGAACTGGTGTTCACCGACGCCGCGGGTGCCGAGACCTACAGAGGACTCATCCAGGAGTTCGATGGTCCGGGCGTCGTACAAGGCATCCACAACACCGACGCCTCCATCGAGAGCTTCGCCAAGGCCTGCTTCACCTACGCCTACGACCGCAAGCTGCACTCGTGGTTCGGCACCAAGGACACCATCTCCAAGATCTACGACGCTCGCTTCCGGGCGATCTTTGAAGAGGAGTACGAGCGGAACTGGAGGCACAGGTTCGAGACGGCCGGCCTGGACTACTTCTTCACCCTGATCGATGACGCGGTAGCGCGCATCATGAAGACCGAGGGCGGGGTGCTTTGGGCCTGCAAGAACTACGACGGCGATGTGATGAGCGACATGGTGGCCTCGGCCTACGGAAGCCTGGCCATGATGACCTCAGTGCTGGTCAGCCCCCAGGGCCACTACGAGTTCGAGGCCGCGCACGGCACGGTGCAGAAGCACTACTACCAGCATAAGCGTGGCGAAAAGACGTCCACTAACCCCATGGCCTCCATATTCGCTTGGACGGGCGCCCTTAGAAAGCGCGGCGAACTGGACGGCACGCCGCAGGTGGTCGAGTTTGCCGAGAGGCTGGAGCGAGCCGCGCTGGACACAGTTGAAAGTGGAGTCATGACCGGCGACCTGCTCGCGGTGGCTGAGCCCGACCCAGGGAACACGAAGGTCTATACGCAGGAGTTCATCGCTCGTATTGCCGAGCGGCTGGGAGAAACGGTCTAGGGTTCGGCGATGACGAGACAGAAGAGCGGGTCCTTGCGCGGGCCCGTGCGTATCGACAGGCGTCCGTCCGTTTGGAGCGGTTCCCTGTTTTCTCTGGCCATGTACTTCTGTCTTGGCTCCTATCTGCCCTTTCTCTATGTCCACTTCGCGGATCTGGGGCTTAGCGGCAAACAGGTAGGGTTGTTGGCGATGCTGCCACCGATGATGGCGCTGACGGTCTCTCCTGTGGTGGCCTCTATCGCCGACCGAGCTCACATCAGGGTGTGGATGGCACAAGGCGGATTCGTGTGTCTAGGGGTCACCCTGGCCATGTTCCGATTCTTCCAGGGTTTCGAGGCGCTAGTCGTGCTGATGATTGCTCTGGCCCTCTTCACGGCGCCATTCCAGTCGATAGCGGATGGACTGGTCGCTAGGATGGCGCTTCGCAACCAGCTGAACTATGGGGCGATGCGACTCTGGGGTTCTGTCGGGTTCGCGGTCAGCGCGGCCGCTTGCGGCGCGCTCTGGCAGAAGCTTGGCGCCGGGAGCATGTTCTTGGTCTCAGGACTTCTGTTCGTGCTCCCCGTATTGCTGGTGGGGTTGCTCGAAGAAGGGGTCCCAGTCCACGCAGAAGAGCGGCAGCCCGTTTCGCATCTACTTCGCGACTCTGGCTTGGTACTGCTGCTGGTGGCGGCCCTTCTGGCCGGAATCGGCGGCAGTCTATCGGCAACGTTCAGCGGCATCTATGCCCGGTCTCTGGGCGGAGGCAATCTCTTGGTAGGCGCCATGTTCTCGATCAGCGCGCTGGCTGAGTTGCCGACCATGTTTTACAGCAACCGGCTTGCGGATCGGTTCACCGAGCCCAAGGTGCTTGTGGCGTCATATCTGATCATGGCTGCCGCCTTCGTGGGATATTGGCTGGTGAGTGACCCGTGGCTTCTGCTCGGGTTGTGCGCTATCAAAGGTCTGGGTTACGGAGCCTGGCTGACCGTGACCATCCGCTCGGCGATACGGCGCACCGCGGACCACTGGGCCTCGACGGCCCAAGCGATGTTGACTGTGTGCGTGATGGGTGTGGCTCCCTTGGTGGCGGGTCCGCTGGGCGGACTCGTGCATGACTCGATAAGTCCCGCTGCCGTCTTCGTGTTCGCGGCGGGGGCCTTGGGGCTGGCGGGATTGGTGGTCGTCTCTGCCGTGCGGAGCGGCAAGGTGAGTTAGCGGGCTGAATAGTGGGGTCACACCTCACGGCGCCTCTGTGTCTACTGGGACGCGACTTCCTATGTTGTCGGGTACCATGGACGGAGAGCACGCAAGAGAAAGGAGTCCGAGCAATGGCTGCTGTTGAGCAAGAGCATTCCCTGGGGACCCGCATCATGGCCAAGCGGTGTGGTAGCTGCCCGGCCTGCAAGCACGCCCGCAACAACCCCGAGACGCGGTTCGGGCGGGTCATGGCTTGGCACGGTTCATGGTGTCCGTTCTGGAAGGCATACGAGCAGGTCAACGGAACGGAGACTTCGCGAAGCGAGATGTCCGCCGGGTAGTACCGCTCCGCATGGCTGCGGGCGCTCTCTCTCGAAGGATGTCGCAGTCGAGCCTCGCCGTGTGAGCCCCTCTGGGCCCAATGGCGTATTTCGTTTGGCGCGGTGCGCTGAGATGGTGGTCGGCATGGACCGGCCACCGAAGCTCCTCCATCAGATGAGCGACGCACTCGCAGCGCGTCACTACAGCCCACGAACGGCCAAGGCGTACCTGGGCTGGGTGAGGCGGTTCATCTACTTTCACGACGTTCGCCATCCCGCAGAGATGGGCGACCCCGAGATCAACGCTTTTCTCACCCATCTGGCCGTGGTGGACAAAGTGACGGCGTCTACCCAGACCCAGGCTTTGGCGGCCCTGCTTTTTCTCTACCGGCACGTGCTGTATAAGCAAGTGGGTGAACTGGAGGGACTGGTCCGCGCCAAACGGAGCGTGACCATCCCGGTGGTGCTGACCCGCACTGAAGTCCGCGACGTCCTAGCCCAGCTCCAAGACGACCGGTGGCTGGCTGTCTCCCTGCTCTACGGCTGCGGCCTTCGTCTGATGGAGTGCCTGCGGCTGCGCGTCAAGGACTTGGATTTCTCGCGGTGCGAGGTCACTGTGCACGAGACGAAAGGCGGCAAGAGCCGCGTCACCATGCTGCCCACCTCGCTGGTTGGACCGATGCAGAGGCACCTGCGGACGGTCAAGGTCACCCACGAGCGCGACCTCGCCGATGGGTGGGGCCGTGTGGAGCTGCCTGCGGCTCTGGACCGGAAATACGTGTTTGCATCCATCGACTGGCGTTGGCAGTGGGTCTTCCCCCAGGCGACACGCTGGAAGAACGTCCGGAACGGCGAGCAGGGGCGACACCACGTCCACGAGACTCTGATCCAACGGGCAGTCAAGGAGGCGGTCAGCGGAGCCGGCGTAACGAAGCGCGTGGGTTGTCACACTTTTCGCCACTCCTTCGCCACCCATCTGCTGGAGTCGGGATACGACATCCGCACCATCCAGGAACTGCTAGGTCACAAGGACGTGCGCACCACCATGATATACACGCATGTGCTCAACCGCGGAGGCCATGGCGTTCGCAGCCCCCTCGACGTCCTCTGACACGTATCTGCTTATCCAGACCGTCAAACACCAGGGCTGTCGGCAAGGCATCACGGCAAATCGGCGCCCATTAGCGCCAACGCGCAATCCAACCGGCGCCAAGTTTCGATACCATACAGACACCAACTGGCTTCTGCAGGCGCTTATCGCGGACGGGAGAACTAGTTGGCGCGGACCAGAGAAGTATTGTTCGACGGACCGGGGGAAGCGCTACTCCCCGAGGCACTCCGGGCGAAGGACTGTCTGCTCAAGCATGGCCAGCAGTTCCTTTGACTCGACTCGGTGACTCGTCTGTCTCCAGAGCTCCTTGCGAATTGCGTCCAAGACCGCCTCTGATCTGAGAACCTTGCCGAGACTCTGTGGTGAGGTGGCCTGGGTGGTCCTCCACAGTTCGTCGATCAGGCCTTTGCGGAAGGCCTCTTGCGTAAGATAGAAGAGGTCTTCGGCTTTCTTGGCCGGTGTGTCGTCGCCAAGCAGGTTCACTTCAAGAGCCAGCTCGACTGTCACCGGGAGCCCTCCCGTGAGGTGGTAGACCTGCCACTCCGCGCCGTTGGTGAGAATCATCCACTCCACACCTTCATTGACCGCATATGTCTGGACTTGGCGAAGATGCTTGTCGTTCAGCTTGGTTGCGATGCGCTTAACCTCCACGAAGGCCACGAGCTGTTTGTCAATGCGCAGCCCGAAATCTGCAAACTCGCCTCTAACTCTGTACTCGGTGGTCAGGTCCTCGTACTTGTCGTAGCCGAAGGCTTCGCATAGAAAGTCGGTGACCGCCAAGCGAGTGTCTCCCTCGTTGGCGTCACGGTCCAAGAGGTCGGTCAAAGGTTTGGTGTACTTCTTTACGGCAGCTCTAACCCGTTCTTGGGCTGCTGTGCGCCACTTCGGAAGACTCGTCCCTTCCTGGCTGGGCTGTGCGCTCATGCTTTCCCCCTGACTCGACCGCACCATTGGCTTCCAACCAAGCTTATCAAAGGTCTGCACGGCCCCGGCATTCATTCTCTGGCATGCGGTAGTGTAGAACCCGGCTCGTCGAACAAGTGCGTGCAACAGCCGCCTGCGCCGGCTATGCATGGAGTACCATGGCCGACGGGCGCTGCTGACGCACTAGAACGTTAGAGCTACAGGCAAGGGTCGGGGGGTTATGTGGTCGATCACGTGGCCGTGGTGGCCGAGGCGGAAAGAGCGGAAGAGCCGCGGGCGCCTGCGACGCTCCATCGAAGCTCCCGTCTCCAGTCGGGCTGTCTTACGTGGTCCCGTGTTCGTGGAGGCTCTTGCGCAGGTCGTGAGCTAGGGTGTCATCTGCAGGGGATGTCCTCGCACGATGCGTTCGCTATCTTTCGGGAGCCGCTTACGCAGGGCCGGCGCGGCGCAGTGGTGTTCTCTGGCCTACCAGCGGCTGAGGCGAGGCGAGATCCCAAGCGACCTAATGATTGGTATTGTTTGGACGAGCAGAGCTCTAACAAGTGCGTGCAACAGACACCTGCGCCGGCATATCGCATGGAGTACCATGGCCGACGGGCGCTCCTGACGCACTAGAACGTTAGAGCTACAGGCAAGGGTCGGGGGGTTATGTGGTCGATCACGTGGCCGTGGTGGCAGAAGAGCGGAAGAGCCGCGGGCGCCTGCGACGCTCCACCAAACCGTACGTTCATCCCCGGGTTTCTTACGTGGCCCCGTGTCCGTGGAGGGTCTTGTGCAGGTCGCGAGCTAGGGTGTCGTCTGAGGCGTTGTCCTCGCACGATGCGTTCGCTATCTTTCGGGAGCCGCTTACGCAGGGCCGGCGCGGCGCAGTGGTGTTCTCTGGTCTATCAGCGGCCGAGCCGAGGCGAGATCCCAAGCGACCTAATGATTGGTATTGTTTGGGCGAGCAGAGCTCTAACAAGTGCGTGCAACAGCCGCCTGCGCCGGCTTATCGCATGGAGTACCATGGCCGACGGGCGCTCCTGACGCACTACGACGTTAGAGCTACAGGCAAGGGTCGGGGGGTTCTGTGGTCGATCACGTGGCCGTGGTGGCCGAGGCGGAAAGAGCGTAAGAGCCGCGGGCGCCTGCGACGCTCCATCGAAGCTCCCGTCTCCAGTCGGGCTGTCTTACGTGGTCCCATGTCCGTGGAGGCTCTTGCCAAGGTCGCAAGCTAGGGTGTCATCTGCAGGGGCTGTCCTCGCACGATGCGTTCGCTATCTTTCGGGAGCCGCTTACGCAGGGCCGGCGCGGCGCAGTGGTGTTCTCTGGTCTATCAGCGGCCGAGCCGAGGCGAGATCCCAAGCGACCTAATGATTGGTATTGTTTGGGCGAGCAGAGCTCTAACAAGTGCGTGCAACAGCCGCCTGCGTCGGCTATGCATGGAGTACCATGGCCGACGGGCGCTCCTGACGCACTAGAACGTTAGAGCTACAGGCAAGGGTCGGGGGGTTATGTGGTCGATCACGTGGCCGTGGTGGCCGAGGCGGAAAGAGCGGAAGAGCCGCGGGCGCCTGCGACGCTCCATCGAAGCTCCCGTCTCCAGTCGGGCTGTCTTACGTGGTCCCGTGTTCGTGGAGGCTCTTGCGCAGGTCGTGAGCTAGGGTGTCATCTGCAGGGGATGTCCTCGCACGATGCGTTCGCTATCTTTCGGGAGCCGCTTACGCAGGGCCGGCGCGGCGCAGTGGTGTTCTCTGGCCTACCAGCGGCTGAGGCGAGGCGAGATCCCAAGCGACCTAATGATTGGTATTGTTTGGACGAGCAGAGCTCTAACAAGTGCGTGCAACAGACACCTGCGCCGGCATATCGCATGGAGTACCATGGCCGACGGGCGCTCCTGACGCACTAGAACGTTAGGCACATTGTCAAACTGACTACGGAAGCGCCACGTCGCGCGAACTGCCACAGGAGGGCCCGGGAGAGTGCCACAGCAGAAGTTCCCTCGCGAGTTTCTTCTTGCTGAACTGAAGCGGGTTGCCGCAGAGTCGGGCAAGATTCCGACGATTCAGGAGTTTCGGCGCAGCGCGAGTGTTGCGCCCGAGACGCTTGTCAGTCGCTTTGGGACGTGGTCGGCCGCCTTGGAGTCAGCTGGCTTCGATCCAAGCAAGGTTCGTCTGACCTACCAGGACTCGGACTTAATTGATGAGATCCGGCGCGTGGCCGAACAGCTTGGCCGCACTCCTGCTACCACTGAGTTTGACCAGCTCTCGAAGTTCAGCGCATCGACAATCAGCCAACGATTGGGTGGATCTTGGAGTGCGGCCTGCCGGGCTGCTGGTCTCCTACCGTTTGTCAACACGCGACCCTCAAGCGTGCCGGGTGGGTGGAACAAGGGACAGCGGAATTTCTGTCTTGACGCCGACGAGCTGCGCTACATATACGAGGTGGAGGGCCTCAGCGCGGAGGCCATTGCCAGGCGATATGGCGTCAGTGGTAACTCGGTCCGGCGACGTCTGAAGGAGTGCGACATCAAGACTCGCCGGCTTCACTACACGATGCCGCGCGCGACGTCAATCGAAGAAATCGTCTATGGTGAGCTCGAACGCCGGGGCGTCACTTTCGTGAAGCAACAAGTGGTTGATGGTCTATGGGTAGTCGACGCCCTAGTGCCGGGAGCCAAGCTCGTCATCGAATGCGACGGCGAGTATTGGCACTCGCAGCCGAAGATGGAGGCACGTGACAAGAAGAAGGATGCTTATCTTCGCTCGCGGGGCTACCAGGTGTTCCGGTTCCCCGAAGCCGCGATACACGCGGACGTCCAAGCTTGTGTGCAAAGGGTCGTCGATGCCCTCGTCGATCGCTACAAAGAACGCTAGTACCATGCATCTTCAAGACGGCCTAGTGCCTAACAAGCGCTTGCAGAGGGACCTCCTGCGCTGGCTTGTTGCATGGAGTACCATGGCCAGCGGGCGCCGCTGAAGCGCTAGAACGTTAGGCATACGGGGGGACCGTTGGACCTAGATGTCTATAATCTCGAGTTCCGTTCTCGTACGTTCGAGATGGATATTGCTGGGCATCGATTCTCAAGGGTCGACGAGTATCCAGAACGCCTTCAAGGCTTAGAGCAACGGGTTGCCTTCCAGAGTGAGTTCTCCATTCAACCATGCACGGGGACTCATCAGGTTACTGCCCAAGTACGGGTGCCCGACCCCGAGCCAGAAGCTGTCTTGCCCTGGTCCGACCCCAAGGCGAAAGCCCTAGAAGATCTGACGCTTCTACTGTCGCTGTTCACAGGTCGTCAGGTCTTCGTGCTCCGCGACCAGAAACCGAATGAACCGCTTGTGCTGGGGGCCGACCCGCGGGAGAGCCTTTGGCATGGAGTCACTCACCTTTCCATTCCGTACAAGAAGTCGGCCCCACGAGATCAGAATGACCCGTATTCCACGGGGGACGACGGTCTTCAGATTGGTCTGAACCAAGTCTACGAGTTGATGCGCACAGAGGAGTGGCATGAGAAGTACAAGGGCGGGTACTACCTGTTCCTCTTTCGCTCGGCTCTTTGGGAGCGGACGATTGAATCCGCCTTCTCTCAATGTTGGACAATCTGGGAGCACCTCTTCTCAGTCCTCAACGAGCCATGGATGTCCGGGCACAGCATTCGCAATACGGGGTCCTCTGAGAAGATTGCATTCTTGTTGGTTGCATACGCGCTTCGGGAGAGACTTCAAGAAGGGGAAAAATCTCGGCTCAGAGATTTGGCAACGATTCGGAACCGACTCATACACTACGGTCAGTTTCCAGAAGGCTCACGGGTGCGCCAAGACGCGGTGCTGTTCACGCGAATGACTGAATGGATCGTGTCCAAGACTCTCGGACTAGAGCCTTCCGAGGTGTTCAATACCATCGAGCAGTTCGAGGAGTTCGTGTCTCGAAAACCATCCAATGCCTAACAAGTGCGTGCAGCTGACATCCGGCGCTGCCTATCGCATGGAGTACCATGGGCAACGGGCGCAGCTGACGCACTAGAACGTTAGGTTCAGGGTCCGGACAACTGATGGGGGCGGCGGCCAGCTTTCAGGCACACCAGCGTCGAACGGACTGAGGATTGTAGAACTAGTGTCGAGCTTGCGGTTCGCGTCCCAGATTCGACCAGCATGTGGGAGGTCAATACCAGGACTTCCGTGACCTGGTGGCAGAAGGCCCAGCAGAGGTCGCGAGTGAAGCGTCAGGGGCAGGTCGACACGCCGCACAAGCAACGATGACGCTGGAGTATCGAACCCTGGCAGGCCCGGACGCCTGATGTGGGGTGGGCTATCGTCTCAGAGCCGTTTGCGGTCAGCTTGAGGGAGGGCCTGTTCGTTCGCGAGACTGACCGCATGTGTACATTCGGCGTTGGTCTTCCTCCGTTTCCGTGCATATCTTCCTATTCTGCGGATTGCGAATCTGCCAGGCGTGGTAGGTATCTGGCTATGATCCCGTGCTTGCCAGTACGGATGCCACGGCGAGTTAAGAGGAGCGACCTGGGCTCGTCTGTCGAGGACGAGAATGGCAAGATGGGCTACATCGATCTTGACGGCGATTATGTGTGGCGAGAGAAGTAGACGCGTATCTGAGATGCGATTCGCAGTGCCTAGTCGAGGCGAAGCGTGCACGCATCCAACAAGCGCGTGCTTAATGTCACTCTGTTCCCGCTGGGATGCTTGACCTCGGTCAGGTAGCCTCGGGTCTGGCGGTGGGGTGGCTCAAAGCCGCGTGTGTCGCCCGCAAGGGTTGACCTTCGACTGTTACGTCCCCCGCCGCCGGAAATCCGAGGGATCACCGTCGTGACCTGATAGGAGCCTGGCCTAGAGGCCCCCGTTAAGGCGTGTCCGTCGGTGGTTCCCCGAGGTCATTTCATGATCCGGCGGAAGGGGGACTTGTACATGATCATAATAGGAATCGACCCGCACATGAAGACCCACACGGCGGTGGCCGTCGATGCGGTCTCGGGGCGCAAGCTCGGGGAGAGGACCGTCTCTTGCGATAAGACCGGGCACGAATCGCTGCTTGCCTGGGCGCGAGCGCTCGACACCATGCGCTACTTCGCCATCGAAGACTGCCGGCAGGTCTCGGGTCGCCTGGAGCGCCATCTTCTTCCGCGGGGTGAGCGGGTGGTGCGCGTGCCACCCAAGATGATGGCAGGGACTCGCTCTTCGGCCCGCACCTACGGCAAGTCCGACCCCATCGACGCGGAGTGTGTGGCCCGGGCTGCGCTACGGCAGCCGGACCTTCCTGCGGCCAGCCTCACCGGCCCTGAGCACGACGTCCGACTGCTGGTCGACCACCGCGACGACCTGGTCGGTGAGCGGGGTCGCAACCAGAAGCGCCTGCGCTGGAACTGCCACGACCTGGAGGTCGAGTTGGACCTGCCACCTAGGGTTCTGGACCGCTACGTGTGGCTGGACCGGCTGGAGGAACAACTGGGCTTGCTCCCGCCCAGCACGCGCCGCCGCATCGCCCTGGACCAGCTCTCGCGCTGTCGTGAGCTCACCGTCCAGATACGCGAGCTCGAGCGCGAGATCCGAGGGCTCATGCGGATGCTCTCGCCGGAGCTTATGGCCATCCCCGGATGCTCGGCGCTCAGTGCGGCCCACCTGGTCGGCGAGACGGCCGGAGCTTCGCGCTTCAGCGGGGAGTCAGCCTTTGCCATGCATGTGGGCACGGCACCGCTACCGGTCTCTTCGGGCAAGAGCGAGCGCCATCGCTTGAACAGGACCGGGAACAGACGCCTGAACTCCACTATCCACATGATCGCTGTCACACAGGCAAGGATGCACCCACCGGCCATCGCCTTCATGGAGCGCAAGCGCTCGGAGGGGATGAGCTCGCGTGAGGCTCTGCGCTGTCTGAAGCGACACCTCACCCGGGTGGTCTTCAAGACGATGCTGCGGGCCGAACAGTCCCGCTGTGGCCAGGTCATCCACGCCGACTTCATAGCTGAGCGCATGGCCGTCGCGGTGTAGGATTGACATAGGAGCAACAGCCGACATCCGGCGTTGCCTATCGCATGGAGTACCATGGCCAACGGGCGCGGCTGACGCGCTAGAACGTTAGACGGACCGAGGGGAGTCCGATAGACTTCCAGCAATCAGCTGGCATCCGGGCCAGCGCGTTTCTTCGGAGGGGGGCGAGTCTCAATGCTCAGAGCAACTTGTCCGCATTGTGGCGCACGGGTGAGAGTGTCTGACCTAATGCGGACAACGCGGTCGAAGCCCTACGCGTGTCCGGAATGCGGGAAGCTATCCCGTACCTCACTTGTATTCAGGACGCTGTCTGCCGTCCCCCTGCTGGTAGCCGCTGTTCTGACACTCCTGCTCAAGCCGCGGTTTGGTGACGGGGCGGTAGCCCTTGTTTGGCTGGGTGCCCTAGTCTTCATGGCGGGTGTCTTCATATTCTCGCGAGTTCTTGAGAAGGATAGCTAGACATCAGGGCATCATGACCTGGTTCTCTGCGACATGTGGCTGTCTTGTCTCTCCAGTTTCGGGTGATGCGACGGGCTGTGTTGCGGCTCGTCTAACAAGTGCGTGCAACAGACGCCTGCGCCGGCATATCGCATGGAGTACCATGGCCGACGGGCGCTCCTGACGCACTAGAACGTTAGCCTGAGGGAGAGGAGTGGCGGCCGGCGATCGGTGGAGTGTCCGGGGGTCTAGGTTTCTTACCGTAGGGGGATTGTGAAGCGTTTCCAGACGTATGTCGTGTTGTTTGCTCTGCTCATTCTGTGCCTGTTGCCCGTGTCCGCGTGCGCGCCCGAGACCACGAAGGCCACGGCGGCCACGGCGGCCAGCGTGCAGCCCCCCGCTGGATTCGTGAGGTACGCCGGCGGCGGGGCCGAGATCTATCTGCCTCCTTACTTTGACTGGGACATGAACGACCCCACCACCGTCTCGAGCCTCCGACTGCTAGGGTCGTCCGGGCTAGACCAGTTCACGAGGCTTGATCAGCCGATCGTCGCGTTCGCCTCTTCGAGCAGGATCGATTGGACGGAGTTTGGTTTCGTGCATGCGTATCTGGAGTCAATCGGTTCTGAGAATGTGCCTTTGGAGAAGTATGTCGATGGGTTGAAGCCTGAGTATGTGATTGCGGGCGGGAGACTCGTGAGTAGAAGTGACCTCATCATCAACGGGCGGGAGGCAATCCGGATGGTGGCGGAGGGCGACGCGTCGTCCCTTGCCGCGTTCTTTGTGGCTGTCCCCGCCGGCTTCTGGATAATCCAATATACCTACTCAAATTCACACTTCCCCGATAGACTCGCCGATTTCGATGCGAGTGCGGCGACGTTTCAACTCATCCCATAGTGACTGTCTCGACATTGTCCAAGACGGAGTCACCCCGTGCTCTCCAGCACCCAGGCTAACAAGCGCGTGCAGCCTCCCGCTGGGATGCTTGACCTCGGTCAGGTAGCCTCGGGTCTGGCGGTGGGGTGGCTCAAAGCCGCGTGTGTCGCCCGCAAGGGTTGACCTTCGACTGTTACGTCCCCCGCCGCCGGAAATCCGAGGGATCACCGTCGTGACCTGATAGGAGCCTGGCCTAGAGGCCCCCGTTAAGGCGTGTCCGTCGGTGGTTCCCCGAGGTCATTTCATGATCCGGCGGAAGGGGGACTTGTACATGATCATAATAGGAATCGACCCGCACATGAAGACCCACACGGCGGTGGCCGTCGATGCGGTCTCGGGGCGCAAGCTCGGGGAGAGGACCGTCTCTTGCGATAAGACCGGGCACGAATCGCTGCTTGCCTGGGCGCGAGCGCTCGACACCATGCGCTACTTCGCCATCGAAGACTGCCGGCAGGTCTCGGGTCGCCTGGAGCGCCATCTTCTTCCGCGGGGTGAGCGGGTGGTGCGCGTGCCACCCAAGATGATGGCAGGGACTCGCTCTTCGGCCCGCACCTACGGCAAGTCCGACCCCATCGACGCGGAGTGTGTGGCCCGGGCTGCGCTACGGCAGCCGGACCTTCCTGCGGCCAGCCTCACCGGCCCTGAGCACGACGTCCGACTGCTGGTCGACCACCGCGACGACCTGGTCGGCGAGACGGCCGGGGCTTCGCGCTTCAGCGGGGAGGCAGCCTTTGCCATGCATGTGGGCACGGCACCGCTACCGGTCTCTTCGGGCAAGAGCGAGCGCCATCGCTTGAACAGGACCGGGAACAGACGCCTGAACTCCACTATCCACATGATCGCTGTCACACAGGCAAGGATGCACCCACCGGCCATCGCCTTCATGGAGCGCAAGCGCTCGGAGGGGATGAGCTCGCGTGAGGCTCTGCGCTGTCTGAAGCGACACCTCACCCGGGTGGTCTTCAAGACGATGCTGCGGGCCGAACAGTCCCGCTGTGGCCAGGTCATCCACGCCGACTTCATAGCTGAGCGCATGGCCGTCGCGGTGTAGGATTGACATAGGAGCAACAGCCGACATCCGGCGTCGCCTATTGCATGGAGTACCATGGCCGACGGGCGCTCCTGACGCACTAGAACGTTATGCCGATACAATCCGTCGCAATGTAGGCTATCGTATGGTTGTCTCGAGGAGGTGAGTCCATGCGTTCCTATCGTTTTGTTGTCGAGCGTGACCCGGAAACCGGCGTGTTGGTCGGGTATGTGCCGGGATGGCCAGGTGCCCATACTCAGGGCTCCGACATGGATGAACTGCAGCAGAACCTGCGAGAGGTGATCGAGATGCTGCTGGAGGACGGCCAGCCGACGCTGGAGTCGGAGTTCGTGGACGTACGGACAGTCCAGGTTGCCTGAACTTGGGTACCCTGCCGGTCCTCAAGCCTAGGCAGGTTGTCGCCCTACTTCAGGCCCATGGTTTCCTAGAGGTCCGGCAGCGTGGTTCGCACAAGCAGTTCCGTCACCCTGACGGTCGCTGCACCACCGTTCCTTTCCACGCAGGTCGCGATATCTCTCCCACGCTTCTGCGCAAGATCGCGGCCGATATTCATTTGACCATCGATGAGTTCTTGAGCCGTCTGTGAAAGTCCGGCATAACAAGTGCGTGCAACAGCCGCCTGCGTCGGCTCATCGCATGGAGTACCATGGCCGACGGGCGCTCCTGACGCACTAGAACGTTAGCCGCACTAATACTAAAGTCGCAGGTGCAACGTATCCGGGGCGCGAGGTATCATCAACGCATGAGCATGCCCGCTATCGACATAGATGCGATGGAGCCCGACGAGCGTTTGCGTCTCATCGGCGATCTTTGGGATTCGCTGAGTGAGAACCCTGAGGACGTCGGCCTGACGCCGGAGCAGCGTGCTGAACTCGACCGTCGCCTTGACAGACTGGAGTCCGGAAAGGCGAAGCTGGTGTCTTGGGAAGAACTCAAGGCGCGTCTTGTCGGCTGAGCCGGCTCGCGCGGTCTGGTTCCTCGACGACGCGGAAGACGATATCGCCGTCGCCTTCGAGTGGTACGAATCAAAACGAGTTGGCTTGGGCGTCGAGTTCATCCGCGCCCTTGACAACACACTGGTGGCGCTGCTTGAGTTCCCAGAGTCCTGCCCGGTGGTCTACCGCAACACTCGTCGTCGTCTCATGGGCAGGTTCCCGTTCGAGGTCTTGTACCGTGTGGAGGATGGTCTGCTGGTCGTGGCCGCGTGCATCCATGCTGCTCGTGACCCCAAAGTGGTGCTTCGGCGGATAGGCGGCTAACAAGTGCGTGCAACAGCCGCCTGCGCCGGCTATCGCATGGAGTACCATGGCCAACGGGCGCGGCTGACGCGCTAGAACGTTATGCGCACTAGTGGGGGCTGTAGGTCGGAGGTTGGGTGGAAATCCGGGCGTTTCTAATCGAGGACCTCGAGCAGGTGGTGAGCCTGTGGGAGCGCTGTGGGTTGACTCGGCCCTGGAACGACCCGCGCAAGGATATCGACCGCAAGCTCGAGGTACAATCCGAGCTCTTTCTGGTGGGCGAGACCGATGGCCGCATCGTAGGCAGTGCCATGGCGGGCTTCGACGGACATCGGGGTTGGGTGAACTACCTGGCGGTGGACCCCGACCTTCGTTACCAGGGGCTCGGCACGGCCCTCATGGCGGCGGCGGCCTACGGCTTGAACAGACTGGGCTGTCCCAAGGTCAATGTCCAGATCAGGCGAGACAATATGGCGGCGCTCGAGTTCTATCGCCGGCTAGGGTTTGGGGAAGACGATGTCGTCAGCATGGGCAAGCGACTCGAGCTGGATGGCGCATAAGAAGTGCGTGCAACAGCCGCCTGCGTCGGCTACTGCATGGAGTACCATGGGCAACGGGCGCGGCTGACGCGCTAGAACGTTAGAACCAGCAGCCGGAGAAGATTCTCTATCCACGACGCGCGGTAGAATGTTGCTAAGAGCATTCAGGTGCACGTGAGGTGGGAAATGACTGTTGACGAACTGATGCGCGCGGCCCTTGGGCTCAATGCCACGGAACGGGCCTCTATGGCTCACGAACTGCTGAGTAGTCTCGAGTCTCTGTCCGAGGCCGAGGTCGAACAACTCTGGGTGGAAGAAGCGCTTCGTCGCAGTGCCGAGATTGACACCGGCCTGGTCGAGACCATCCCTGCCGATCAGGTCATCGCCGAGGCCAGGTCTCGTCTCAAGTGACACGCGAACTGCGTGTCCACCCCGACGCCCGGCGCGAACTCAACGACGCTATCGACTACTACGAGCGTGAAAGCCCCGGTTTGGGGTTGATCTTCACGAACGAGGTCGACTCAGGGTTCGCCCGTATTCGCGAGTTTCCGGATGCTGCTCCGCAGGTAGTGAAGCGTGTTCGTCGGCTCGTGCTGGCCAAGTTCCCCTACAGTCTCATGTACGAGACGCGGGTCGACTGTCTGGTGGTTCTAGCCGTGGCTCATCATCGGAAGCGCCCGTACTACTGGCGCGGTCGTCGATAGTGGGGTGCGGTTCTAACAAGTGCGTGCAACAGCCGCCTGCGTCGGCGTATCGCATGGAGTACCATGGCCAACGGGCGCGGCTGACGCGCTAGAACGTTAGCGTTACAGAGGGAGTGGCGTTCTGGTGGGGGTCGATCGTCACAGCGCATCGAGTATCTCTGAAGGCCTAGGTCTCAGCTAGACTGGGCTCAGAGTGCAAGAGTTGGCTAGGGGACCGGTAAGCATGGACCGAACAGAGCGATTCACAGTCGGCATTCGCGCTGTTGCCGTGGCCGGAGGTTCGGTACTGGCTGCCGGTGCGGCCTGGGCCAGCGGCTACGGTGCAACGAGTGGCGAGAGTTCCGACCCGGACCCCGGCCTCTTGGCTGTGTCCGGGATCTGTTCGGCCCTGTCTCTGGCCATGGCGGCCATAGCATTTGTGCTCGGCGTTGAGACCCTCGTAAAGAAGGGCAACCTGCTACTCGGTCTTGTCGGTGTGATTATTCCGGTAGCGGTGGTGATGGCTATCGTCTCGGGCGTGTTCTGGAAGTACTGAGGTAGGCGCTGACTCTTGAACGTTGACCGAGATCTCGGAGGTGGGAGTCTGAACGATAAGTTCAAGTTTGAAGGGCAACGGGCGCTCCTGACGCACTAGAACGTTAGGCATACGGAGGGGACCAGCCGCAGTTGACTCACGGGCTGGTATCGTATACGATACCGCTATGGGTCCGCGAATCGTCATCGACACCAGCGTGTTCATCTCGGCTCTACGCTCGCGTCTGGGCGCGTCTCACGGGCTTCTGATGCTGGTCGGCGGGTCGGGGTTCGAGATAGCTCTCTCGGTACCGTTGGTGGTCGAGTACGAGGATGCCGCCAAACGCATGCCTGAAGCGACGGGGCTTGGACCCGAGGAAGTCGATGACATCATCGACTACCTTTGCAGCGTCGCCCATCTACAAGAGATCCACTTCTTATGGCGGCCGGTGTTGCGAGATGCGCGCGACGACCACGTGCTTGAACTAGCTGTCGAAGCTGGATGCAGAACCATTGTTACGCACAACATCAGAGATTTCGCAGGGACTGAGGACTGTGGAGTAGAGGCAGTCACCCCAGGCGAGTTCTTGAGAAGGATCGGAGGTCAGTCGTGAGTACCATCAGTCTACGTCTACCGGAGTCGCTCCATAGAAAGGCGCGCGAACTCGCCAAGTCGGAGGATGTCTCCATAAACCAGCTCATCACCACGGCGCTTGCTGAGAAGATGTCGGCGCTCATGACTGTCGACTACCTGCAGGAGCGTGCGGCACGTGGCGACCGTGGCAGGTTCGAGGGTGCGATGGCCAAGGTGCCCGATGTCGAGCCCGAAGAGCAGGACAGGTGACCAATGCCTAACAAGTGCGTGCAACAGCCGCCTGCGTCGGCTACTGCATGGAGTACCATGGGCAACGGGCGCGGCTGACGCACTAGAACGTTAGTCTTGCAGGTGTGATGATGGTATGGGTGGGGACTAGTTTCCACAACGCGTTCCAAGCAACGGGCGACCGCAATTGGAGACGTCGTCCGAACGCGATGCCGCTACGGTACGTGATAGGAGGGGCTATGCAGGAGCGAGGGTTGTCTCGGGCGGCGCTTGCCTCATTCTGGCTAGGACTGGCCGCGGCAGTGCTTGGCCCTCTACTCATGGCCGTAATGTTTCGCTTCGGTGGTGAATCGGTGACCATCGATGGCGGTGCTCAGGCTTGGGCCGCTCTGGCCTCCTACTACTGTGCCCCCATCGTTGCGATTGTGGCACTTGCGGTCGGCATTCCTGAGTTAGCTAAGGGAGGAGGGAGACTCCTTCCGGCTATTGGAGTGGGTCTCTCGGTCTTGGTCGAAGTATTCACGGTGCTTCTCTGGTCGGGATGTCTTGCGCGCTGAAGTTGGACTGCGACCAATGAGCCTGATGCCTAACAAGTGCGTGCAACAGCCGCCTGCGCTGGCTATCGCATGGAGTACCATGGCCAACGGGCGCGGCTGACGCGCTAGAACGTTGGAGCGACTGGTTAGGGTCGCAAGCTCTCCCTGCGCTGGCGAAGCTGTGGCGTATTGCGGTAGCATTGTCTCGGAGGTTCGTCATGTACGCGCTGCTTTCAGACAAAAGTGAGGCGATAGCCGAGATCTGTACGCGCTATGGCGTGGACCGGGTCGACGTCTTCGGCTCGGTCCTAAGGGACGACTTCCGTCCGGGTGAAAGCGACATCGACCTACTTGTCGAATTCTCTCCCCGCGACCCATACGAACTTGCCAAAGACTACTTCGACATGCTTGATGAACTCGAGGGCTTGCTCGGTGTCAAGGTGGACCTGGTCATGGTCGGCGCCGTGAAGAACCCATACATAGCGGAAGATATCGAGCAGACCAAACAACTCCTGTATGCCGCGTAGCGCCCTATCATACCTGGCCGATGTAGTCGCGGCGTGTGATGCGATCGCCGAGACGTTGTCAGGGGTCGATCGGAAGAGATACGAGGCCGAGCGCACTTTGCGTTCTGCCGTGGAGCGTGAGTTCACCATCATTGGCGGAGCAGTGAACCGTCTTTCTCGGCTGTATCCACCACCCAGAGAGAAAACGAGCATGAAGGATGAAAGAATCAGTGACCGCGGTGCTCAAAGACTAAGGACTTGACGACCGCGTCCTTTTCATGGACGCGCGTGGTCATGCCCGCCCGCCGGGGCCGCGCGACCCTGTGGTCTAGCGTCGAACGGAGGCGCAGCGCGAGCGTCCAGCCTCCACTGTTGTCATCGGGTGAAGGTCTCGGCACCATCCCATTTTGGACCAAGAGCGCTCATCCTGGTGATCTCCAGGACTACCTCCACCGACCCGCTGTTGTCATCGTAGTATCCCCAGCGGTCGTTCATGCCTAGCTCCAGCCGGCCCCCGCTCTCGCTGGTCAAGGGGTCGTTCTTGCAGGCTGTGGCCGAACAGACGCAACTGCTGCTGGCGGCCCGGACAATCAGCTCGCCTACCAGGAAACCCTCGTAGTTCATCTCGTCGACCTCATAGGAGTACGGCTCGCGTATCCCTTCCGGCCCGCCGATCGCGGGAGTACCGTCGGTCTTGGTGCCCCCGCTGCTCCAGGTCCCGTTGGCCGAGATGACTCTGATGATGTCGCCGCGGTAGACGTCGGTGACATACGTGCCCGAAGGCTCCGCCGCTTTGACAGTGACCGTGTACCGCTGGACTGTGGTGCCAGAGGTGGTCGTAGTCTGCGCCGCGACTTCCGGAGTGGTCGCGCATACCCATTCGGTCCAGTCTGAGGCGCCGGCATCGTTGTACGCTTGTACGCGAATACACTTGTACGTGCCGGGCTGGAATCCGGTCCACAGGTAGCTGGTGGTGTCCGCCGGGAGGGTGAGTACCCTTTCGCTGTCGGTTATCCTGAAGCCATCCTCGTTGTTTGAAGAGTCGGCCCAGTCGATGCGGATCTCCGAAGAGGAGAGTGCCGTCGCGCTTACGGCGCTGGGCATGTTGGGCACGCTCACGAGTTCGGGCGATGTGGTGCCACTCGCGAGGGGTTCGGAGGCCAAGGCGGAGGTCTGGGTGGTGCCGTAGTCACAACTCCAGGCGGTCCAGGCCAAGATGAGCAGAAGAGCTGTGAATGGGGATATACAGCCTCATGTCCGCGAAGACTCGTGTGCCCCATCTACAACGGCCCAAGCGTTTCATTCCCGGACACCCCCTTGAACGAGGACTCGCGACTGCTTACAGTGTAAACGCTTCTGCCGCCTTCTTGCCACGCGGCACGGCGCGGGATTCGCTGCTTACCTCTCAGGGCTGCCGGGGACTTGAGGGGACCGGGTCTCATGCTCAACGCTAGTCCACTGCGGCCGGCATGCCGCGCCGGCCCATCCCACGGCGTACCTTGGACGACGTGCGCTGCTGACTCGCTAGAACGTTAGCGCCACAGAATGCCTTGACCGATGCTCTCGCGAGGGCGATACTTCGGCTATCCTAACGAGGGGCAGCATGTGATCACGAAGGTTCAGAAGTGGGGCAATAGCCAAGGGCTGCGGCTGAGCAAGCAACTTCTGGCGGATGTCCACGTGGAAGTGGGCGATTCTGTCTCTGTTCGTGCTCAGGAGGGTTCGCTCATCATCACCCCCGCCAATCGTGTGCGTGGTGGTCACGTATTGGAGGAACTCGTGGCGCGCGTGCCCAAGGACTACAAGCCTGGGGAGCTCGACTGGGGCTCGTCGAAGGGTACCGAGGTCTGGTAATTGGCGCCCTATATCCCCCCTAAGGGAGACTTCGTCACGGTGGACTTCGACCCGCAGTGGGGGCATGAGCAGAAGGGCTGGCGTCCTGCGCTTGTCATAAGTAACGATCACTTCAACGAGGTACGGGTCTTTGTATAGCGTGTCCCGTCACTAACAGCCGTCGTGATTATCCTTTTCACGTGACGATTCCCGACGGGCTCGATGTAGCCGCTTCGCTGAAGCGGCAGGTCACCCAATATCGTTATATCCGGGTAATATTGACACAGAGGTTACACCCGGGTAAGATCCTCATCGTCACATCGAGAGGAGGAGTTGCCATGGATGTAGGGCTCTTGACGGTGTTCACGGGCTCCCGGGCTATTGCGAACGGCACGAGAGAAGAGCTTGTATCTGTGATTCGGCAGCTGAGCGCGGCGGGTGGGCCCGCTGTTCTCGTGTTTGATGATCTAACCGGTGAGCAGGTCGACCTGGACTTGCGAGACCAAGGATACTCCGGCAAAGCCCGACCGTCCAGGGCCTGGGCGTCCCAAGCTTGGCGTAGTAGCTCGCGAGGTGACTCTTCTCCCCAGGCATTGGGAGTGGCTCAACGCTCAACCTAGCGGCGCATCGGCGACTCTGCGCAAGCTAGTCGAAGCCGCACGACGGAGTAACGCTGAGAGAGACCGCGTTCAGCGTTCTCAGGAGGCCGCATTTCGCTTCATGACGGCGATCGCAGGCAACGAGCCTGGGTTTGAGGAGGCGGCACGGGCGTTGTTCGCGTCCGATCGCAGGATGTTCGAACAACGGATTGCCGCTTGGCCGTCGGACGTCGCCGCCTACACAAGGCGACTTTCGGTCGAGGCGTTTCCCCAGGGTGTGTAAGACTGAACAAGTGACAACGTACATTCAGGGGACTGTACCGCAGAGACGAAAGGCAGGGGGCAGACAAGTGAAGACAAAAACGAGAGCACAACTGTTAGTAGGTTGCTGCGCGATGGCTCTGGTGCTCACTCTTGCAGGCTGCGGTGGAGCGAGCGTATCTACAACGCTCGCCATGGATCCTGAAGACCAAGCGCTCTCGTTCGCCGATGCAGTCGGTGAGAAATACGAGGTGACGCTCGATGGAGCGCCCCTTGGAATAACCAAGTATCTGGTGACCTATGTCGCCGATCCTATCCAGATGGCGGACGAGACAGTCGGCCAGAACGGTGCCACGCAAACGGGGTTGGACATTTATTCAAGGCAGAAGATGTATGTGTATGTTCCCGACACCTCCGCTGATGATCCAGGCGCGGCCATCATCCTGCAGGTCGACAACGCAGGGTGGATGAACAGTCCGGTGCGAGACGTCTTGCCTGCAGGTGGGGAGTATGCCAGCGATACGGACAAGGACGCGATCGGCGCCGCCTTGAAGGCTGGCTACATCATCGCAAGAGCCGGCACACGCAGTCGCGGAATCACCGCTGCCGATGGCACATATCCCGGCCACGCCCCGGCGGCCGTTGTGGACGCAAAGGCGGCCATACGATATCTGAGACTCAACGATGAAGAGATGCCCGGTTCGGCTGAGAAGATCGTTATCACCGGTACAAGTGGCGGCGGCGCCCTCTCGGTGGCGGTGGCTGCTAGCGGCAACAGCCCCGACTACTATTCGTATCTGCAGGAGATAGGGGCTGCCGGTATCGACGCGAGCGGTAGTAGCACGCTTACTGACGACGTACTTGCGACGATCGCGTATTGCCCGATCACAGATCTCGACCATGCAGATCTCGCCTACGAGTGGCAGTATGGTGCGACGAGGCTTCTTGATGGCGATACGACGGATGAGATGAAGGCCGTATCCGCGGAACTGGCGGCCGAGTACCCTGCGTATCTTGCGGGCCTTGGGCTCAAACTCGAGGATGGCACGCCGCTTGACGCCGAAACCATGCCGGACGCAATCGAAGCGCTGGTCAGGGCCGGAGTCGAAAAGGCGATGGCGGACGGCGAGACCGTGACGGATCTGGGTGAGGAATGGGCACTTGGCAACAAGAGTGTGACCAACGGCTGGCTGGATGTCGACAACGACGCCAATAGCGTTGTCAGTATCGACTACGGCAAGTACCTTGAATTCGTGGTTGCGGTGAGTCCGCTAAAGAAAATCCCTGCGTTTGACAACTTTGGCACGTCACTCCAGGGTGGAATGAACGAATCTAACCTCTCCGGTGATGAGACAGAGGAATACAGCCACTGGCTCGAGTGGTCCTGGGAGAACGATGTCATATCGGGTAACAACGTAGGGTTGGACGACACCAGCATGGACTATGACCAGTTCATGGGCACCGACGCCGGCAAGGCGGTGGCTGCGCAGATGCAGATGCTCAACCCGATGCCTTACCTGATAAGCGACACAGAAGGGGATAGTGCGCCGTACTGGTACGTGCGTCACGGAATGCGCGACCGGGATACCTCATTTGCTGTGGAAGTAGCGTTGTTCTATGCGATCCAGAACGATGCGACTGTCAAGGATGCAAACTGCGCATTGGCCTACATGCAACCGCACTCCGGCGACTACGATGTCCAGGAGGCGTACGCGTGGCTCGCGGCAGTCTTGGCGGCTGGGGAATAGTGTAGGCCGACAGTAGCAGCGGTCGACAGACGAACCTGCATCGGAGCTGAACAGGGGGCGCATATTGTCGGAGGCGGTCCGCTGGACTTCGCCTTGAGCGGGATCCTCTCGGCGATCGCTCCGATTGTCAAGGATTATGCCGACGAGTACGGAGGGGAGTGGGCAGGTGTTGGATCGCAAAGCCATGCTCAGGCAGTACAAAGAGACCCCACGGCCGGCAGGCGTGTTTGGGGTGCGCAACACCGCAGATGACAAGTTGCTCGTGGGGGCCAGTACTGATCTTCGGGCCATGCTCAACCGCCAGCGCTTCCAGCTCGAGATGGGGTTGCATCCCGACAAGGAGCTTCAGGCCGACTGGGACCGCGCCGGCCAAGACGCTTTCAGCTTTGAGGTGCTTGACGAACTTGAGCCCAAGGATGGGCCCAGTTCGGATCTTAGAGATGACCTTCTGACGCTGTACGATATGTGGATCGGGAGGCTGACCTCCGCCGGGCAGACCCTATATCAATCATCGACAAAGGGCACCTAGCAAGCTGCTACCGGTTCATCCGATAGGTGACCGTCACGCTCGCTGTGACTTGCATGTTTTCAGGACTGATCTGTGGTGGAGCGACCGAGCCATCCATCGCGGCTCCAGCTTCCGCTCGCACGCTGTATAGGGGATACACCTGTGAGGCCGAGCTCTCGCTTATGATGATCGCGTCTCCAAGGTCGACCCCCTGGGCGGCCGCTATGGCCTCGGCCTTGAACCGAGCGTTGGCAAGGGCTCTGCTGAGCGCGGTGGCGACCGCTGGGTTGTCGTCGGCGAGTTGCCAGTTCGGGCCGTAAACGCTGTCCGCTCCTGCTTCAGTGACGGCGGCGAAAACGTCGCCTATGGTGTTGAGGTCGTCGAAGGTAACGGTGACTGTGTTCTGAGCGATGTATCCGGATGTCTTGTCCCGACCGGTCGTCGGGTCGTAGTAGCGATTAGGGTAGACAATCACACTGGCCGTCTCGATCTTGTCGTCGGCGACCCCCTCGGCCTTCAGCCGATCGAGCACCTTCTGCATATCGGCGGCGTTACTGTCGAGAGCCTTGGCTGAGGTCGAACCGTCCGTCTCCACGCTGACCTGGATGGTCGCCTTGTCCGGCAGGGTGGTCGTCTCGCCGGTGCCGGAAACGACGATCGTGTCGATGAGGGAGCCGGGGATAGCGGAGCCCAGAACCACTCCCTGGCTGGTGCTGTCACCGCAGCCTGCTACGAGGATGCTGCACACGATTACGGCTGTCACCGCGGTCGCGAGCGCAAGTACCCGGTTCGTGAGCTGGCGAGTGATTCTCACTGTCCCTCCTTGTGGTGTAGGCGCGGTACCGATGGATGGTTCAATCTGGCCGTCGGTTCGCGCTTGTTGCGTGATGCGTCCCCTGTGACGACAACAGGGGGAACGGAGGTTCCCTTGTTCGAGAGGCCACTCAGCTCTCGCACCTGACTTCAGGCATTGTCCGATAATATGAACGCTTGGCAGCTGCGGGAGAAGCAAGACCGCCACACCCGGATTCGCCAAGCGAAGAGTTGTTCGCCGTCGTGGGATGAAATGCGGGCTCTGCTTCGGGCATCACTGCGATCAGGGAGGGTGGAGGTATTCTTCAGACACGGGCCATCGCAGGCACTTTCGTGCGGGACTTCGTCTTCTTTGGAGTCAAGCAACTGCGTGCGTGTGTGTTCGCCGGTTCTTTCTTCGTCCTGCTCTTCTTGTCCCATTACGTAAGCCTGGGAAGCCTGCCCAGATATGACTTCCTGTTCATCTGCGCTGTAGCTATCCAGATCCTACTGGTGATCATTAGGATAGAGTCGCCCAAAGAGGTGCTGGCAATATCGGCCTTTCACGTAGTAGGGCTAATGCTCGAACTGTTCAAGACCAGTGCCTACGTCGGTTCATGGGATTACCCTGAATTCGGATATCTGAAGGTGGGGTCAGTGCCTCTATACGCAGGATTCATGTACGCAGCGGTCGGGAGCTACATAATGCAGTCGTGGACCGTGCTGGGCCTTCGGTTTGAACCGTTCCCCAGGAAGATCGGCGGGGTGATCCTATGCGTTCTGATCTACGTCAACTTCTTCACCAATCGTTGGATCCCCGATTTCAGGTGGCCATTGATGGCGCTGGTTGCGGTCATGTACTGGAAGACGATGGTGGTATTCAGGCCGGACACTAGAGAGTATAGAATGCCACTACTGGTTGCGTTCGCCTTGATCGCCTGCTTCATCTGGATCGCTGAGAACATGGCAACTTACTTGGGTGCATGGTCATATCCAAACCAGGCGAGTGGTTGGAGTCCTGTATCGATGAGCAAGATCTCTAGCTGGGCGCTACTGGTGATCATCAGCTTCATTATTGTGGCGATTGCGAGACAAAGGATGGATAAGGGGAATGAAGCGATCGACTGAGTCCGTGCTTGTGGCGCTGGCAGTTCTGGGAGTGGCCGGGCTGTCCGGGTGTGGCTGTGAGGGTTCGGCGTCGACGGGGTCCACGACCTCTATGACCGGGCAGCAGACCGTACAGCTTGTCGTCGAGGACTTGACCGTCGGAGAGGGACCCGAAGCCGAGAATGGCGACAGGGTGACCGTCAACTACACGGGTTGGCTGACTGACGGTACGAAGTTCGACTCCTCTCTGGACAGGAACGAACCGTTCTCGTTCAACCTGGGTCAGCACGAGGTCATCTCTGGGTGGGATCTGGGGGTCGCGGGCATGCAGGTCGGCGGCAAACGCAAGCTGACCATCCCGCCTGAACTGGGCTACGGTGCCCGGGGTGCCGGCGGATTGATACCGTCCAACGCGACACTCATCTTTGAGGTCGAGCTACTCAAGATCGACTGACGAGACAAGCGGGGCGGCCGTGCGGCCGCCCCGTCGTGCTTCATGGCGTACGACGCAATCGACGAAGCAGCCGGGGCGCCGTAATGGAAACCACCGATTCCACAATCGAATTGGACTAGCTGCCGGGCTGTGGTATTTTGCGATGGTAGGTGGTTAACTGGATTAACTATCACGGCTGCCAGGTAGTGATTCAGATTGGTACGAAACATCGCGGGTTCATAGATATGGGAGGACGGGCTGGCGTAGAGGATAGCTCCGAAATCCTGTCTCTGACGCAAATATCACTCGACAGTTAGGTGAGCCTATGGATAGAAACCAGGACAGTTAAGCACAAGTGACCTTGTGAGCCCTCAGGATGGTCGCAAGGCGCGCGCCGACCTGTGGGGGGTTCTGATCACCCACCACTGGACAGGCGAATAGCTATCACTACATGGAGTGAAACATGAAGAGACTGTTGAAGGTGCTTGTTCTTGCCATTGTGGCACTTGCACTCTTGGTTCCCACAGCTATGGCGGCTCAGCCGAACAACTGGGTGACCCCGTCTATGGTGGAGAATCCGTACGCTACAAGTAGGCTGACACTCCTCTTGAAGCAAGCTAATGACTTTGACCCAACAACAGGTGCCAACGATGGCATCTATATTGCCTCAGTCACGGACACATACTTCCAGGGTGGCGTTGAAGTCGGCCTGGAGGCGCTCCTTGAAGCAGGCAGGGTCTACGTCAACGGAATAAGGGTGCCGGCTAATCCAGCCTTCTACTATATGAACGGTATGCCCGCGATATGGTGCAAGTGGTGGTTGCCAGCGGGGGAGCGGGACTGGACATGGCAGGCGCACGACAAGCTGAATACAGACACAGACCCTAGCATCATCCACAGTTTCGAGGACGCAAGGCGCGAATTTGTCCGTGCGGTTTCAGGACTTCGTGGCATGACGACATCGATCTACGCGCTACCGGGACAGACCAAGGCCTACCAGGTCAACTTCAGTATTAAGAGTGCCGGTCAAGCGGAATGGATCAAGGTCAACTTCTGGAATCAGACAGCGACAGTATGGGGAGTCCCGATCGACGCCACCAGCTACAGAACGGACGGCGGACCGAACAACTACGAAGCGCGGACCGTTCGGTGGGCCAACTTCGACTGGAGCATCAAGAAGGGCGACACCGTACTGTACTGGTACGATCGGGTCGGTTGGCACATGCAACGCTGCATCCCCGTGCAGGGCCTGATGACGGCCCCTGACACCAACAACATCACCGTCAATGGTGTGACGACTTCAGATGCCTTGATAGTCAGGTACAACATGCAGGCGGGGTCAAGACCAGGCCAGTTCATCAGAGCTGTCAACAATCTGCAATTGTCCAACATACCGGTAACACTCTGGAATACCGATACCGGTCACGTTGTTGGCATAAGCCGTCTGAAGTACGCCAGAACCGGTCTCTACGCTGGGCTGTTGTACGTCAATAATCAGTTAGCCGGCAAGAATGTCGAGGCCAGCGACGATGGAACTGACGTCTTCGCGGGGAGCTATTGGGTTACCCAGGCAACATTGGATAAGTACAACGCCGCGCACGATGGCGCGAGTGCTCTTGTCTTCAAGTGGGATGCGACATGGGCACAGATGGACGCCGCCACCGAAGCTCTGGGTGCCGCCTGGGGCGACGGAACCAAGGGTATGAGCACGATGCAGCATGGATTGAAAGAAGAGATCAGCTACGTCACGAACGTGGCTGACGGCAGCACGAAGGTAACAAGCGCGGCTTACGATCAGTACTTTGGCGGCAATGCTGGCGACGCACTGATCGGTGTCCAGGCTCTACTGGATGCAGGCAAGGTCTATGTCAACGGCATACAGGTGCCGGCCGCCGAAACCAAACCGCTGCTCTACTCGACGAATGCGATCGATGCATTGTGGTGGAACGAAGCCCAGAATACTTGGGGATATGCCGTCCACAAGTATGTCTTCAACTACGGGCCTGTGCCCCCGCCAAATCTGTTCGGGGTCACTTACTCGCCCCGCACGTTCAGTGAGGCGAGGCTCCAGTTCGTAGAGAATCTGTCGCAGAGGCTCGGGCGCACGGTCAAGTTGACCATCGATGCCGCGACAAGTCAGGCCATCCGGATAGATCTAGTGGAATGGGAGACCGTGTACATCGGTGGCATTGAGACACACGGCTCGACCACGACTATCGACCGGAGCGCATACACTCTGGAGACCGACAGATATCCCATCAGGTTCGACGTCAACGGTGTGTTCTTCCCCACCGACAACGTAGACCTCACTACTCAGATCGGCGACTTCGCGGTGTGGTGGATGGGCCCGACAGGATGGAATCTGAGGCGTGCCGAACCGCTAGTCGGTGTCTTGGTGAACACTGCTGCGAAGACCTACAGCATCGGTGGAGTCGTACGCATGGAAGCCGACTGTTCGAGGTTCAACCTCGCTACTTCGGTGAGGCCGACACAGTTCTACACCGCGTACACGCGCTTGGGACTCACCGGATTCGAGGTGACAGCTTGGTGCATGCCCGATGCCGGTAACCCGATCGGGTTCACGTACGGCACTGATGTCAACGCCAAGAATGCACTCGCGCTTGCGCTCACTAATGCAGAAGCGGCGAAGACCGATGTGTTCATAAGCGTGGACGGATCGGAGCTAAATTCCGGAGACAAGTGGGTAACACAAGCGACGATGGACACGTACAATGCTGCGATCGCCGCAGCTCAGGCTGTGTACGACAACCCACTGTCTGTGGGGATAAACTACACGGCTGCTATCTACGATCTGGGGAACGCCATTGGTGCTAAGACACCGACCCCCTCTGGCTTCCTTGGCTCAGTGACCGTAAAGCCATAGCGATCGACTGTTGAGCCGCTGAGGCTCGACGCGGGCGCGGGGCGGCGCATCAAGCGCCGCCCCGCGCCGTTCTTCTTGTCGGCGACCGCTTGAGTGCCCAAGGCATGAGTCCTGTGACGCCGGCACAAGTAGTGGCAAAGAAACGGGGCGGCCTCGCGGCCGCCCCGTTGTGCTTCAAGGTGTATCGCAGCAGGTCTTACTGCTGGCGATGCTCCACCAAGTTGTCGACCACGGACGGGTCGGCCAGGGTCGAGGTGTCGCCCAGGTCGTTGATCTCGTTGGCGGCGATCTTCTTGAGGATGCGGCGCATGATCTTGCCCGAGCGGGTCTTCGGCAGGCCGGGGGCCCACTGGATGACGTCGGGAGTGGCGATCGGGCCGATCTCGGTACGCACATGCTTGACGAGTGCCTTCTTCAGTTCTTCTGAAGGCTCGACACCGACATTCAGCGTGACGTAGGCGTAGATGCCTTGACCCTTGATGGGGTGCGGCATTCCGACCACGGCGGCCTCGGCGACGTCTTCGTAGCTCACCAGAGCCGACTCGACCTCGGCGGTACCCATGCGGTGACCGGAGACGTTGATGACGTCATCCACGCGGCCGGTGATCCAGTGGTAGTTGTCCTCGTCACGGCGGCAACCGTCACCGGTGAAGTACAGGCCCGGATACTGGGAGAAGTATGTCTCGTGGAAACGTGCCTGGTCTCCGTAGACACCACGCATGATGCCCGGCCAAGGCCTGCGCATGCACAGGTTGCCAACGCCTTCGCCCACGATCTCCTCACCGTTCTCATCGACGAGAACAGGCTCTACACCGAAGAAGGGCAGGGTGGCCGAACCCGGCTTGATCTTCATCGCGCCCGGGAACGGGGTGATCAAGAAGCCGCCGGTCTCGGTCTGCCAGTAGGTGTCTACGATCGGGCAGTTACCGCCGCCGATGAGGCCGTGGTACCACAGCCAGACTTCGGGGTTGATGGGTTCGCCTACGGTACCCAGTACGCGCAGCGAGGAGAGGTCGTGCTTCTTGACCCAGTCGTCACCCTCGCGAGCGATGGCACGCAGAGCGGTGGGGGCGGTGTAGAAGATGTTGACCTTGTACTTCTCGCATACGGCCCAGAAGCGGTCGGGGGAGGGGTAGCTCGGCACACCCTCGAAGAGCACGCTGGTCGCGCCGTTCGCGAGGGGGGCATACACGATATAGGTGTGACCGGTGACCCAGCCGATGTCGGCGGTGCACCAGTAGACCTGCTCGGGATGGTAGTCGAAGATGAGCTCGTGAGTCATCGCGCCATAGAGCAGGTAGCCACCAGTGGTGTGCATAACACCCTTGGGCTTGCCGGTCGAACCCGAGGTGTAAAGGATGAACAGCGGATCCTCGGCGTCCATCTCTTCGCAGGGGCACTCGGTGGTGATGTCGCTGGCGGCCAGTTCTTCGTGGTACCAGCTGTCGCGACCCTCGACCCAGGGGATCTCGGTGCCGGTGTGCTTGACCACGATGCATTCCTTGACCGAGGGGCTCTCGGCCATGGCGGCGTCGGCAGCGGTCTTGAGCGGGGTGACCTTGCCACCACGCAGACCGGTGTCGGCGGTGATCATGACGGTAGCTTCGGCGTTGACGGCGCGGTCACGCAGGGCGTCGGCTGAGAAGCCGCCGAAGACCACGCAGTGGATGGCGCCGATGCGGGCGCAGGCCAGCATAGAGACCGGAAGCTCGGGGATCATCGGCAGGTAGATGATCACGCGGTCGCCCTTCTTGACGCCCTTCTTCTTGAGGACGTTGGCGAACTTGGTGACCTCTTCCCACAATTGCTTGTAGGTAATGGTGCGGGTGGACTCGGGCGAGTCACCCTCGAAGTAATACGCTACCTTGTCGGGGATGGTCTCCAGATGGCGGTCCAGGCAGTTGTAGGCGACGTTGAGCTTGCCGCCCTCGAACCAGCGGATCTTCGCGTTGGCGAAGTCATGGTTCTGGACCTTGTCCCACTTCTTAAACCAGTGGAGTCTCTTCTCTGCCTCTTCTGCCCAGAATGCATCGGCGTCTTCTAAAGAACGCCTGTACATGTCCTGGTACTGCTCCATGCTCGATACCCAGGCCTTCTTCTGGAAATCGGCCGGAACGTCGAAGATCTTTCCTTCCAGGGATTGCTCTGCCACTTTGTCCTCCGCGAGTGCTGTGTTCTAGGTACAAAAGAGAGCCGAGAGTGGCTCGATGACCTGGGGCCAAACGCTCGATATGATAACACAGCAACGCGCCGGATTCTCGGACAGGAGCGCTTACGTGTGAGACAGTAGGCAAGGACGCAAGACCGATGTATCAGTTGATCGCATTGGTCTGGGACGGAAACCCTTTGGGGAGGTCAGATGTACATTCAAGTGTGCGGAGCGGCTCGCGAAGTCACAGGATCATGTTATGTAGTGGGGGTCGGTAACGCCCGCTTCCTGGTGGACTGCGGCATGTTCCAGGGTGGCAGCCAGGACTTTCAACAGAATTTCGACCCTTTTCCTTTTGATCCTCGTGAGATCGACTTCGTGGTGCTCACTCACGCTCACATAGATCATTCCGGCCGGCTTCCGCGGCTGGTGAAAGCAGGGTTCGAGCAGCCCATCTACGCGACGCCGGCTACCTGCGACCTAGCGGAGATCATGCTGCTCGATTCAGCCTACATCCAGGAGATGGAGGCGGAATGGCGCACACGCAAGTCAGAGCGCGCTGGCAAGGCCGCGGTGGAGGCTCTCTATGACCAGGAGGACGCGAGGCGGACGCTGCCACTTTTCAAGCGTGTCAAGTACTCCATCCCGACCGAGTTGGCGCCTGGGGTGACGGTCACCTTCCATGACGCGGGGCACATCTTGGGCTCGGCCTTCGTCGCGCTCCGACTGGAGGACGGCGGCGACAGCATCGAGCTACTCTTCAGCGGTGACATCGGCCAGCCGGATCAGCCCATCATCCGCGACCCCGAAGCTCTCATGCAGACCGACTACTTGGTGATGGAATCCACTTACGGCGACCGTCTACATCGCACCGACGGTGGCGACCCCAAGGATGAACTCGCCGCGATACTGCAAGATGCCAAGGGTACCGGCGGCAACGTGATCATCCCCGCGTTCGCGGTGGGTAGAACTCAGGAACTGATCTACTTTCTGCGCGAGATCATGGACGAGCGTGGACTTCATATGCCCATATACGTGGACAGTCCGCTGGCCTCTAGGGCTACTGAGGTTTTTCGCAAACACCCCGAGCTCTTTGACGAAGAGGCCCGCAAGGTCGTGCAAGAGCCGGGAGGTATCTTCGACTACCCTGAGTTGCACTACACCAGCAGCGTGGAGGAGTCCAGGGCGCTGAACGGCAAGAAAGGGGTGGTGATCATCTCTGCCAGCGGCATGGCCGACGCAGGGAGGATACGTCATCATCTGAAGCACAACCTTTGGCGACCGGAGGCCCACGTAGTCATAGTTGGTTTTCAGGCTCGGGGATCTCTCGGCCGCAGCCTACTCGAAGGCGCCAAACAGGTGCGTCTGTTTGGAGAAGAGATCACGGTGAGGGCTCATATCGACGACATTCACGGACTTTCGGCGCATGCCGACCAGGCTCAGCTACTCCAGTGGGCCTCTAGTCTCAAGCCACCCAAGCTAACCATACTTACACACGGTGAGCCTCAGTCGTCGCAGGCGTTGAAGAAGTTGCTGGAGGACGATCTGAAGTTCAGCGTGGTGGTCCCCGCAAGGGGACAGATCATCGAACTGAACGGACGGACGCCGAAAAGGTAAGGTCAGACGAGGGGGCCGTGTGTTGGAGGCAGCATCATGACCTCGGGGTGTGACGCGCTGCGCCAGGCCACGCGGGATTGCAGGGTGGTGTTGGTTACAGCCACGGAACTCGAGGCTGCGCCTCTGCGCGCAGCGCTTACCGGAGCCAAGCGGCTGGAGTCGTGCGGCAAGCAGGTATACGTGGGCTGGCTTAGCTCGCTAGAGGGAACGCAGACCCGCGTAGCGCTCGGGGTGAGCGGATGTGACAAGGTGAATGCCGCGGTGCTGGTCACCGGGCTGTTGCAGGCTATGGAGCCAGATCCCGAGTTGGTGTTGCAGGCGGGCATCGCGGGAGCCTTTCCGGCCATGGCGGGGGGTACGGCAGCCAGAATTGGCGACCTGGTGATCGCCACCCGAGAGGCTTATTCGGATACCGGCAGTAGCAGCCCCCAGGGTTGGATATCAGCTGCGGACCTTGATCTGCCGATCGCAGAGGTGGGCGGTGTCGAGTCGGGCGGTGTGTTCCTGTTCGACAGCGACTTGGTGGAGTGGGCCGTCCATACCATCAACGCGGCAGACACGGACGAGTCGAGTGGCGAGGCGGAGATACTGCCGGTCGTAGTCGCGGGGCCCTGCGTCACCTCGTCGGTGGTTACGGGTACGGACGAAGGAGCCCGGCTGATCGGCGAGCGATGGGGCGCGCTGGCGGAGTCTATGGAGGGGGCCGCCGCGGCACACGTTTGCGCGCTCTGTGGTGTGCCCTTTCTGGAAGTGAGGGGCATCAGCAACATCGTGGGTGATCGTGACCGAGCAAACTGGCAGGTGGAACTTGCGGTGGACGTCGCGGGCCGCGCGGCGCTGGCGCTTGCGAGCGCCTTTGCCGCCAAGGCGGATGACCGGCGTGCTTGATACTTCAGGCGCCGAGGCCGCCGGAATGCAGCAGCCTCTTCTGCTGGCCTACTCACCTTGTCCCAACGACACTTTCGTCTTTCATGCCTGGGTGCGGGGTCTGGTGGACGGTGCTCCGGCAGTCAGCGAGCATCTCGCGGACATAGACACGCTTAACGGGTTGGCCTCCAAGGGCGAGGCCGACGTGGTGAAGGTCTCTATGTACGCGTTCTCGCAGTTGAGAGACGAGTACTCGTTGCTGCACTCCGGGGGGGCTATGGGCCGGGGATGCGGACCCCTGGTGGTGGCGCCCAAGATGTCGGGGTTATCAGCGGCGCCCGATATGGACCGGGTGAGTGTGCTGGTCGACGAGTTGGCACGAGTTCGGGTGGCCATACCGGGTGGACTCACCACAGCGGCGTTGCTGGCTGGGCTGTTCGTCGGGGGGCTGCAGCGGCCGGTGGTGATGCCCTTTGATCGGGTAATGCCCGCGGTGGCCTCCGGCGAGGTGGAGGCCGGCGTGATCATCCACGAAGGACGGTTCACATACGGCTCCTACGGGCTTCGTTCCTTAGTCGACCTGGGCGAGTGGTGGGAACACGTAACGGGACTGCCTCTTCCGCTGGGGGGCATCGCAGTGCGGAGGACGCTCGATGACGGCCTGAAGGCCCAGATCGACAAAGCGGTGCGGCGGAGCGTCGAGTACGGGCGAGCGCACCCGGACGCGGCCGCAGACTACGTCCACTCACACGCCCAAGAGATGGACCCGTTGGTCTGTTCGCAACACATAGAGCTATATGTGAACGACTTTACTGTGGAGTACGGCGCCGAAGGTGAGGCGGCGATCCGGCGGTTGCTCCAGGCGGCTGCTGGCCTGCCCGCAGCGACGGGTTTCGTGGAGGCGAGCGGGAGCGTTGCGGACCCGACCGGCGGCGCGGGGATCTTCTGGGACGACTGACATCGTAGCGGGCAGCGCGCTTGCTGCTATCCTTCCGCGGCGATGCTACACATCACCGACATCTCCAAGTCCTTCGGTAGCCAGGTGCTCCTGGACGACGCCAGCCTGCACATCAAGCCGGGCATGCGCGTGGGGCTTGTTGGGCCCAACGGTGCGGGCAAGACTACTCTGCTGCGCCTGATAGTCGGGGACATGTCCCTGGACGCTGGTGAGATAACCAACCGCAAAGACCTGCGCATCGGCTTTCTGCCTCAAGAGATAGAAGAGATCGCCGATCATGCGGTCATAGACGAGGTGCTTGCTTCGCACAAAGAAGTGCTGTCGGCCGAGCGGCGCATGGCCGATCTGGGCCATGAGATAGGCGAAGCCTACAAGGTAGTGGCGGAGGGTGGCACTTCTGTGGCCGACCCGGAGGCGCTGTTGGTGGAACTGGGCGCGCTCCAGACCAAGTTCGAGAGCGCGCACGGCTACGAGTTGGAGGGCCGCGCTCAGAGCATACTGCGCGGCATGGGCTTTCAGGACGCCGACTTTGACCGTCCTATCGCCGAACTCTCCGGGGGCTGGCGCATGCGAGTCGCGCTGTCGCGTCTGCTGCTCGAGCAGCCCGATCTCTTGCTCTTGGACGAGCCCACAAATCATCTAGATCTGGAGAGTCTCATCTGGCTGGAGGACTTTCTGATGAGCTGGACGGGCGCTCTGCTGGTGATCAGCCACGATCGCTACTTTCTCAACCGCATGGTCACGCATATCGCCGAGCTCGATCGGGGGACCATCGATCTCTACGCGGGCGACTACGATCACTACGAAGAAGAGAAGCGCGAGCGCTATGAAGCTTTGGCTAATGCCGCCAAGAATCAGCAGAGAGAGATCGAATCGGCCGAAGCCTTCATCCGACGCTTCCGGGCCAAGAACACCAAGGCCAAGCAGGTACAGCAGAAGATGCGGCAGTTGGAGAAGACCGAGCGCATCGACGCTCCGAGTCTGGAGCGCAAGACCATCAGATTCGGGTTTCCTCAACCACCGCGGACGGGCCGGGTGGTAGTCGAGGTCAAGCACGCGCGCAAGGCCTACGGCGAGAACGTGGTCTACAAGAAGTTGGATGTGGTGATCGAGCGGGGCGAGAAGATCGCTCTGGTCGGACACAACGGAGCGGGCAAGTCCACTCTGCTCAAGCTGCTGGCAGGCGTCACCGCGCCGGACGCTGGGTCGGTGGTGTTGGGGCACAATGTCCGTCGTGAGTATTTCGCGCAGCATCAGCTGGAGGTGCTCCATCCGACAATGACGGTGCTGCAGAGCATGGAAGAGGTGGCAGGCCCCGCGGGGCGCCTGCCTCAGGTGCGGAGCTATCTGGGCACCTTCCTCTTTGGGGAGGACGACGTCACCAAGAAGGTGGGGGTGCTCTCTGGGGGCGAGAAGGCTAGGCTGGCCTTGGCTCGCATGCTGATAGATCCAGCGGGTCTGCTTCTGTTGGACGAGCCCACGAACCACTTGGACATGGATTCGCGCGCAGTCCTCACCGAGGCGTTGCGCCAGTTCGAGGGCTCGGTGGTCTTTATCAGCCACGACCGGCATCTGATCAACGCCATAGGCACCAAAGTGGCGGAGGTCAAGGACGGTCGGCTGATCTCTTACCCTGGCGATTGGGAGTACTACCAGTGGAAGAAGGCCCAGGACACCGAGGGAGGGGGTGGGCCGGTTGTCACGGGCGCCGTGCAGGCTGCGTCGGCCGGTTCGCAGAGCGTGGCTGGTGCAGCGGGTGGGTCCACTCCGGCGCGCACTGTGGAATTGGGCTACAAGGAACGCAAGGAGATTGGCAGTCGCTATCGCAAGGTGGAGAAGCTCATAGCGGAGGCCGAAGCGAGACAATCTGAAGTGGCGGCCACCATGAGTGATCCCGCACATGCAGCAGACTACGAGACTCTGAGCGGCGCCTCGAGTGAGGCGACCGCTCTTGCGGATGAGCTGGGCGGTCTCTACGAGGAGTGGGGGCGATTGAGCGAGGCATTGGGTACCACCGCCGACTAGCAGTACTGGCCCAGGTGCTGTATCCGGCCCAGAGCGCGATATGCTAGAGAGTACGAAAGCGCAATACAGGAGGGAGAACTTATGCCGTCCTTCGACGTCGTGAGCCGGGTGGACATGCAAGAGATGGACAATGCTGTCAACCAGGTCAAGAAAGAGATAATCACCAGATACGATTTTCGCGGTTCAAATACGCGACTGGAGCTCGACAGGAAAGACGGTAAGATCGAGATCCATACCGAAGATGATATGAAGCTGCGTGCCATCAAGGACATGCTTATCGCCAAGGTGGTCAAACGCTCCATCGAAGCCCAGGCCTTGCAGTTCGGGGATCCCGAGAAAGCCGGCGGCGACATGCTCCGCCAGACTGTCACCATCACCAACGGCATCGACATCGAGACCGCGCGCAAAGTGGTGAAGCTGATCAAGGACACCAAGATGAAGGTGCAGTCTGCTATCCAAGGCGACGAGGTACGCATCACCGGCAAGTCGCGAGACGATCTGCAGGACGCAATAGCCGCCCTGAAAGAAGCCGACCTGGGTATGCCGCTGCAGTATGTGAACTTCCGCGAGTGAGCGAGGAGCGCGTCTACTTCGACGGCGAGTACCGCCTGGAGGGCATGTTCGGGTTGCCCGAGCCACGCTCGAACCAGGGTGGCGCAACGACCGCGGGGGAGATCGAAGGCGGAGTGGTGGTCGCGCATCCCTACCCGCCGAACGGTGCCGACATGGATCTGCCCCTGATACATCACACCGCGAAATGTTGCCGGCAGCGTGGCTTCGCCACCCTTAGGTTCAACTTCCGGTCGGTGGGGGCGAGTGGTGGCAGTTTCAGCGGGACCGACGAGTCTGACGACGTGGTGGCCGCTGTCTCATTCTTGAAGGAGCGCTTGACCGATAGCGGCGGTGGCCGTGCGGACAAGCACAAGCCGCGACTGGGCCTCGCGGGG
Source organism: uncultured Actinomycetes bacterium (assembly GCA_963814365.1). Taxonomy (GTDB): domain Bacteria; phylum Actinomycetota; class Thermoleophilia; order RBG-16-64-13; family RBG-16-64-13; genus RBG-16-64-13. The sequence goes on from CAWFCL010000004.1 coordinate 653,626, forward strand.
TGGTCGTTTGGGAGCGCCATGGCGGCGAGGGCCATCGCGGACCTGCCCGAGGTGGGGGCTCTGGCTCTCGTCGGTTTCGTGCCCGGTTGGGAGTACTTGCCCGACGACACGCTGCAGCGCCTCGGGCGGTTCGCAGGGCCGGTGCTGGCCATCTGTGCTCAGAACGATCACATCGACTCTCCGGAGAACGTGGAGCGGGTGCTTGGCGACTTGGGTCTCGACTACCGGCTGCAGGTGGTGCGTGACGCCGATCACTACCTAGGCGGCAGGCACCGAGAGGTCGCACAGTCGGTGGCCGATTTCTTCGCTAGCGAGTTGGCCGGAGCATGAGTGCCTGTATCACCGGGTAGATAGCCTGCATCACATGTCTCATGAGGAGGTCGGGTAGATGGAGATGAAGGGCTCACGTACCGAAAAGAATCTGATGGCGGCTTTTGCGGGTGAGTCGCAGGCCCGCAACCGCTATAGCTTCTATGCCAAAGTGGCCCAAGACGAGGGCTACGTCCGGATAGCGAAGATCTTCTTAGAGACCGCTGACAACGAGAGGTCGCACGCATACAACTTCTGGAGTCTGCTCGAGGGTGGGATGCCGGAGTTCACCGCGGCGTATCCTGCCGGTCCCGAGCACGATACGGTGCAGAATCTGCGAGACGCGGCGGACGGGGAACTGATGGAGTGGGGGACCCTGTACCCCGAGTTCGCGGATGTGGCGGAAGAGGAGGGCTTCAAGAAGGTGGCGGCAGTCTTTCGCAAGACGCTCACCGCGGAGCAGTACCACGAGCGCAGGTATCGCAAGCTGCTGGCTTTGGTCGAAGCCGGGCAAGTATTCGAGCGTACCGAGCCCACCTTCTGGAAGTGTGATGAATGTGGGTATGTGCACGAGGGCACTGATGCGCCCAAGGTCTGTCCGCTGTGCGGCAAGCCGCAATCCTACTTCCAGGTGTACTGCGACACATACTAGACGAGCAGTAGTTGTCGGGCCCTTGGCTCGTGCCATTGTAGGTCCATGGTCGGACATTCAGGACGGAGCATGGTAGCTACCATGCTCGCATGTCCGCGCTGCCCACAAAGAGGATCCTTGTCTACGTCGCCATAGGTCTCGTGGTGCTCATTGTCGGCACCGTGGGGTTGGTATCGGCGCGGGGAGGTTCAGGTGGCGCCGGCGGACTCGTTGTGGACGCCGGCGATGACGGGACTCAGGGTCAGACTTTCAGTGCAGTCGTCGGAGTAGACCAGCCTCTCCCGAGCGTGAGCACCACTAGCGAGGCCCCATGGATATGGGTGCAGGTCGCAGGGGCGGTGAACATCCCGGGCGTGTACCACTTGGCGAGTGACAGTCGGGTGTTCGAAGCGGTGGCTGCGGCGGGCGGTTTCTCAGATGCGGCTGATGAGCAAGCTGTGGCGCTGGCCGCTCAGTTGTTCGACGGGTGTCGCGTGTACGTGCCCGAAATCGGGGAGACCGTCCTTGGGGGCGTGGTCGGGCCGGCCGAATCCTCGGCTGGGATGAGTGGGGCGGCCGAGGGTAGCGGTACGACGGGGGGTCTGATATCGCTCAACTCGGCTACGGCCGCGGAGCTGGATTCGCTGCCTGGTATAGGTCCATCTCTGGCTCAGCAGATCATCTCGTACCGGGAAGCGCAGGGTCCCTTCGACTCCGTGGAACAACTCACTGACGTACCTGGGATAGGTCCGGCCAAATTGGAGCAGCTCCGTCCGCTGGTGATGCTCTGATCTGGGGGGCCCTTAGGGGTCGGGTTGTGTCTTGAGAAGGAATCCCTTCGATTGGTTTGTCAGGCGGGCCGGATTGGCGAGGTGGTGCACACTCGCCACCGTATTGGGTCTGGCCTTGGCCGGAATCGTCGGCCCGCGGGCGACTGCAGCCCTGGTCGGTCTCATGGCTTGCTTGACGATCCTAGTCGTCGCAGTATTTCGTAGGCACTCAAGGTCGGGGTGTTTGTTGCTGGTGCCGTCAGTGCTTCTAGCTGGCCTGTTAGGAGGGTTGTTGCTCGGCAGCTCCAGGGTTGCCTGCCTAGAGGGGGGCGTTCTGCCGAGTCATATCGGTGAGACGACTCGCGTCCGAGTGGTCGTCTCGAGTCCGGTGCGTGAGTCCAGCGGATGGCAGAGTGCGGTGGTCACCGTGTTGCGCTGTGATATCGACGGAGAGGCCGAGACAGAAAACGCTTGGTTTGAGGCGCCGCCCGCAGAAGAAGCGGCCCCGCTACTTCAGGGGCTCATTTTGGAGTGCATCGCGCGGGTCGAGGCGCCGGAAGGAAAGTCCGGCTCGGGCTTCGACCAGAAGCGGTGGTTACGGCAACAAGGCGTCTGCACGGTACTTAAGGTGGTCGACGCCGGCTCGCTGTCGGTCATGGGGCGCCGAGGAGGGGCGGCCGGAGCGTTCGACAGGCTGCGAGTCGCGGCCCAGCAGCACCTGAGTCTTGGGCCGGACGCACGTGTGAACGAGGTGATGCAGGGAGTAGTAACAGGGGACACCGTAGGCATCGACAAGGATTGGCTGGAGGCTTTTCGCCGTTCTGGCACTGCGCACATGCTTTCAGTCAGCGGACTGCACGTTGCCAGCCTCGCAGCCATCATGATCGGTATCGCCCGTCTTCTGCGGGCTCCCAGGTGGGTTGGATTCATCTTGGCTGCGACGGCGGCCTTGCTCATGATCCCGTTCATGGGTCCATCACCACCGATCATCAGGGCCGCGGTCATGATAATCATCGTCTTGCTCGGGCGATGGGTGGGCCGCGGGCGAGATCAGTGGCAGATACTTGCCTTGGCAGCGGTCGTCATTCTGGCCATCAACCCCTTCGCGTTGTTCGATGTGGGCTTCCAGCTGTCGTTCTCGGCACTGGCGGGTCTCATGGCTTTGGGGCCTCCGTTCCAGCGTCTCTTCGGGCGGATGCCCGCGGTGGTGGGGGCCAACCTGGCCGTATCCTTGGCTGCCGGCCTGGGCACGGCTCCCGTGGCGTTGGCCCAGTTTGGCCGGACTTCCCTGGTTTCTCCGCTCGCGAACCTGCTGGTGGTGCCGACTCTGCCCGTGGTCACGGGTCTTGGGATGGCCAGTGTCCTCGCCGGCCTCCTCTGGCATGGGTTCAGCATCGCTCTGGACACCCTGGCTTCACTGCCGATGATGTGGACGGTACTGATCTCGCGTCTGGCGGCCGTGTTTCCGGTGCTCGAGAGTCGGCATCTGGGGCGCGCGTTGGCCGTGGCGGCAGGGGGTGCGTTGGTTCTGCCTGCCGCGCTGGCGCTCACCGGCCGGGCCGTGAGGTTGCCTCTTGGGGTGCGCTCGCAGTTTCTCTCAAGTCAGCTGGGCTGGGTGAGGCGTCATCGACCCGGGGGCAGAGCGCTGGCCTGGGCTGCCGGCGCCTTGCTGGTCACAATAGGCGGGGCCTCGGGCTTCGCAGCGCATGAGGCTGGGGCTCACGGTGTGCGGGCCGCGCAGATGGTCTTTGGTGGCCGGACATGGCCCGACCAAGCGGAGGTGAGGGTGCTGGACATCGGCCAGGGCAACGCTGTGCTGGTGCGCACCCCGGAGCATCACGCCGTGCTCTTCGACGCAGGTCCGAAGGGTTGTGATCTTGCAGGCCAGCTTCGCTCGCTTGGGGTTCACAAGCTGGACGCAGTGGTGATATCGCATCCGCATGCGGACCACTTCGCAGGTCTGTTAGAGGTCGTCGAAGAGGTCGAGGTAGCCGCGCTCATCGATAACATTCAGATCGTTGCGGCTGGACCCAGGGGTCCGCCGATGAGTGGGGGTGACACCTTCACAGACGCGGGAGGCGAGGCGCTGCAGTATCTGGCCTTGCGGGAGGCGATCGTGGCACGAGGGGGCGAATACGTATTCGCCGGCACGGGTTCGTCAGTGACCCTTGACGGGTTGGTGGTGAGGTTCTTTGCGCCCCCCAAGCCGCTGACGATGTCGATGGGAGATGAGCCTTGGGAGGAGCGGGGCCGGGCCCCGTCGGGGGACGATCTGAACGCCGCCTCTCTAGTGGCGCTGCTGAGTGTGGACGGCATAGATGTGCTTCTGCCGGGTGATGCCGAGGCCGACACCCTTGCGAGGTATGGGCTGCCGCCCGTAGAGATACTGGTGGTATCGCATCACGGCAGTCGCGGGGCCGTATCCTCGGAGATGCTGGAGCGGCTGAGCGTGCGCATCGGCATCATATCGGTGGGGGCGGACAACAGCTTTGGGCACCCAGACGGGAGTACGGTCGCAATGTTGGAGGAGGGAGTGGACACCGTGCTTCGCACCGACACGAATGGTTGGGTATCCTGTAGATTGAATGGCGAACTGATATCCGTCGCTACGGAGAGGATCCCGACACAGTGAGCGAGAAAGCTCGTCAACCGCTGAGACCCGCATACCTGATACTGGGAGATGATCTGCCCAAGGTGGAGCAGGCGCTCAAGCGGCTCAAAGCTCGTATCTTGGAGGAGTCTGGGAGCGACGCCAACATCAGTGAGTTCGACGCCTCTTCGGACACGGCAGCCGCTGTTGTCTCAGCCGCGAACACGCTGGCTTTTCTTGGCGGCACGAGGCTGGTTCTGGTTCACCAGGTCCAGTCCTGGGTCAAGGCGGAGAAGGAGACCGTGGCGGCATACCTGAATGCGCCGGCGGCGGACGCCTGTCTGACTTTGCTGGCTGAGAAGCTGCCCATCTCAGACCCACTACGCGTCGCCACAGCGGAACACGGGGACGTGCTGGAGTTTCAGGCACCAAAAGAAGCGCAGTTGCCGCAATGGCTGGTCAAGGAGGCTGCCAGTCGGCTGAGAATGGATCTGGGTCTGCAAGAAGCCAGGATGTTGGTGCAGCGCTGCGGCGACAACCAGAGCATCCTTCTGCGCGAACTGGAGAAACTGTGCATCTACGCTGATGGCCGCAAGGTGAGTCTCGACGACATACGGCTGCTTGGGACCCCGACCTATGAATCCAGCATCTTCGATCTACTGGACTCGCTGGCTCTTGGAGAAGGAGCGACGGCATTCGCGGCTGCCGACGAGTTGTTGGCCGCGGGGGAGAGGACCGAGATGCTCTTCAGCCGCATTCTGCGCAACTTTCAGAATATGAACAGGGTGTGGGCTATGAAGGAAGCCGGCATGCGCCAAGAGGCTATCCAGATGGAACTCAAGATGAAGCCCTACCCGATCCGAAAACTCCTGGAGCAAGCGGCGCGCCTGGGTTCGGACGGGATAGCCCGCAGGCTGTCGGTGTTGGCCGAGACCGACGCCAGGATGAAGGGCATGGGGACGCTACCAAGTGAGCTAGAGCTTCAGCTTTGCCTCGGCCGTCTGCTCAGCGCGTGATTCCGAGCAAGGCGAAGCACGCTGCGGATGCGTTGAGTGTAGCGCCGCGCGGGGGCGGCGGCGCCTCAGAGTCCCTAGATCTGGGAGAGAAGCTTGGCCACTCTCGACTTCTTGTGCGCCGCGTTGTTGTCATGGATGGCATTGTGCGCGGCGGCCTTGTCGATGGTGGAGTCGAGCTTCTTGGCTACTTCAGCAGCGGCCTCGGTCTCGCCGGCCTGCACGCTGGTCTGGAGGCGCCGGAAGTACGTCTTGATGGACGACTTGTAGCGCAGGTTCTCCAAACGCTGCCGTTCGGCGATAAGCACCCGCTTGCGCTGCTGTTTGGTATTAGCCAATCTTCATTCCTCCCGTCTTCCCTTCAAAGTCGGAGCAGTCTAGCATAACCCTCGCACATGGGCAATGAGACTGACATCAGCTCCGGCGCGGGCTTCAAGAAGAGACTGGCTACAGCGGCCGCGCTGCTCATGGTGGCCACGGCTGCCTCTCGCATACTAGGTCTTTTCCGAGAGGTGATCATGGTCAAGTACTTGGGCCTCGGTGATGTCCAGGGCATGTTCACCGTAGCCAACAAGATGCCCAGCTTGGTGCGCACTCTGCTGGCCGACACCGCGCTGTCGGCGGCGTTCATCCCTATCTTCTCGGGGCTGTTGGAGAAGGGGCGACGGCGCGAGGCGTGGCATGTGGCACTTAATGTCACGGTATTAGCCACCATAGCCCTGAGCGTCATCTGTGCGCTGGGGATGATATTCGCTCCGTGGGTGACCAGATTCGTGGCCCCCGGCCAGGGATTCGAAGATCCTGCTGTGCTGTCGCTGACCACTCACCTGATGCGCGTCATGTTCCCGACCGTAGTGATGATGGGCATCGCAGGCGTCTTCATGGGCATACTGAACTCGTACAACCGCTTCGGCGTGCCCGCACTGGCTCCCATAGTCTGGAACCTGGTCATCATCGGGGTGCTCGTCGGCTTCTCGGATCACGGGGTCAAAGCACTGGCTTGGGGCGTGCTGGCGGGCACAGCCTTGGAGTTGCTTATACAGGTGTATCCGGTGTGGCGGGTACGTTGGAGAGGCAGCGCAGGGGAGAGGACGCGCGCGCATTACTACCGCAGCGATGGGTCGGTCGCGGAGTACGGTGTGGTCTCCGCTGACGAGCGCACCCCGTGGCGCCTGAGTCTGCGCAATCAGGATGTGCGGAAGGTGGGGGTGCTGCTTGGCCCGGTGATCATCAGCTTGGGCATAGTCAACTTCAATTCGCTCATAGATACTCAGGTAGCTTCCCTGATAAGCGTCCCGGCGCCGGCCTTCATCGAGAAGGCCTTTCGTCTTTTTCAGCTGCCACAAGGGGTGTTCGCGGTAGCGATCGGCACAGTGCTGTTTCCGGCACTGTCTCGTCACGTAGCGGGCGGTCGGAAGACGGAGTTCCGCGCCGATCTCTCTCAGGGCATCCGGCAGATCTTCTTCATCACGCTGCCGTTCGCGGCACTCTTTGCTGTTCTCGCGCTGCCCACAGTCCGCATGATCTTTGGATATGGAGCGGCACGCTCCGATGAGGCCGGACTAGCGTCGGTGGCTTCGGCGCTCAGGTTCTTCAGTGTAGGCATGGTCTTTGTCAGCGCGAACACTCTTCTCAACCGAGCGTTCTACAGCATAAAGATGCCATGGCTGCCGCTGTTTGCCGGGGTGGTGAACCTAGCCCTCAATCTCGGCCTCGACCTACTGTTGTACAAGCCTCTGGGAGTCGGAGGTATCACGCTTTGCACGTCAATCGTCAGCACGTTTAACTTCTTCGCTTTGATGCTCTTGTTGCGACCCCGCCTCGGGGGGGTGGATGGTCGCCGAGTGACCTGGTCGGCGCTGCGGTCGGCGGTCGCGCTCGTGCCACTCTGCGGTGTCGCGTACGAGGTTTGGTGGCTGCTCGATCGTTTTCTAGGTCAGAGCACGGGGGCTCAGTTTGCAGCGGTGGGTCTGGCGTACCTGGCGGGTGGTGTCGCCTATTGTCTGGCGGCCGGGGCCATGGGCATGTCGGAACTGCGCGATGTGGTGAATGTTGTCCGACGACGGCGCTCGCCGCGCGAGACCGAGCTGGTTATCGACACAGAGCCGGTCGAGTAGAATATGCACGCACAAATGGACGCCGATCCAACAACTTCACCGCAACACGCAGCGGAGCTTCGCGCCGGTGCGGGTCGAGCTACTATCGAACTGCCCGAGGGACTGTTTCCTCTTGAAGGTTTCGTTGGTGTCCACGACAGCCTTCTCGCGCGGGTGCTGCTGTTGGCTGGCCGACAGAGAGTAGCGCTGTTGTCGCTCGAGATGGCCTCGCTGCCCGAGGATCTGATACTTAGGCTCAAGGGGACCGTGAGCGAGGCCGCTGGGTTGCCGTCGGAGAACGTATGGGTCTGTGTTACGCACACTCTATCGGCGCCGCACGTGGTGCCCCAGCAGTCATGTGACACCGATCACGACCGGCAGCGCAACGACATGCTGTCTCATGCGATAGAGAACGCCGTTCGAGTAGCGACCCTGCAGGCGGTCGCGGGGTCGGTGGAAGCCCGGCTAGGAGTCGGATCCGGGCCGTGTGATGTCAACGTCAACCGTGACATGTCCACCGAGCAGGGTTGGTGGCTTGGCTGCAACGAGGCCGGCTTCTCTGACAAAACGCTGACGGTGCTTCGGTTTGAGACCGTATCCGGCGACCCGATAGCCCTGCTCTTGAGTCACTGCGTGCGGCCGGCTGTGATGGAGATCTCTCCGGGAGCAGAAGTCGAGCGCATGGTCACGTCCGACATGGCGGGGGCCGCGTGCCGACTGGTAGAAGACGAGTACGACGGGAGTGCTGTCGCCATGTTCTTTATGGGCGCGGCCGGTGACCAGGCCCCCTCGCTGCCTGGTGCCAGGTTCCAATACGTCGGCAGAGGGAAGAGTCTGCGTGTCAAAGACGGCGACGAGCGCGGTCACATCGTCGCCGAGATGCTGGGGGCTCGCCTTGGAGCTGAGGCATTGCGAATCTCTGAAGCGATGGTGTGTCGCCCCTGTTCGGGTGGCGTTGCTGTGAACCAGGTGAGCGTCGGATTGTCCGGCCAGCAGATGATGAGCACTCACCTGATCCGACCCACCCGACAGTATGCGTTCGCTCCCGGGCCGGACCGCACGGAGCCGGTGCATATCATCCGGGTGGGCGGGAGTGCGTTGGTGGGTCTGCGTCCGGAACTGAGCTGCCGAACGGGCGTGAGCATCAGAGACCGTTCTCCCTTCGCAGAGACCTTGGTGCTCACCATGGTCAATGGCGGAGCAAAGTGCATGGCTGACGCGGAGTCTTACGATCGCGTCACCTACGAAGCCATGAACTCGCCGTTCGCTCGTGGTTCGGCCGAGTCGTTGGCTGATGCCGTGGTTGAGACCTTGGTGGACATGGCGGGGTAAGTGACGCGAAGGTATACTCGCTCGCATGGACGATAGCGAGAAGCCCGCTCCTTACCATCCGCCCCAAAGACCGCCTGGCGCGATCACTCTAGAACGACTGCTTGCGGCGGCAGAAGACCAGCTACGCGAAGAGGATGTAGATCTCTTCACCTTACAGAAGGTACTGGATCGCACCGCGTTGTCGGTGGGGGCCTTCTACTCCCGGTTTCCCGACAAGACCGCCCTTCTGCATGCAGTGCAGCAGCGGGTGCATGATCGGCTTGAGCCGAAGATAATCACGGCTCTTACTGCCGAGGCAGAGGTGGCGCAGTCGCTGGAGGAAGTAGTCGACCATTGTCTGGACATCCTGATCGACAACATGCTCGCCGAACGGAAGTTGCTGCGAGCTTTCTGGATACTGTCCACTTTCGACCCGGTCATGCGAAGAATCGCCGAGCAGGGCAATCACATACGCAGAAGTGCATTCCTGGAGGCTGTTCTGGATCATCACAGTGACGAGATCGGTCATCCGGACCCAGAAGAGGCCATGGGCATGGCGTACGCGATGTGCACGTCGGTGATCCAGACCAGGCTCTTGTCATCGGGACCAGACAGCACTCTCACCTTTGGCGTGTCGGACGAGAGCATCTTCAAGCAGCTCAAGCTGTCGCTTATCAGCTTCCTGCGAGGTAACGGCAACAGCTAGCCTGCCGCCTTTCTTCGGTTCTGACAGAATCGGGATTCGTTTAGGCTTGACAAACCTGTAAGAGAATCTCTATTCTGTTGGCCAAGAGAATCCATATTCTGTTGGTGACGAGGGACGCAGGTGATCGAGTGAAGGATGTAGCGGCGCCAGATACATCGGGAGTGTCCAGCAGCGCTTTGAAGGCCGAGCTGCTCTGCGAAGATACGTGGCACATCGGGGTCGAAGGCTGCACGGGCTACCTGGTGGTGGGTGACGAGCGGGGTGTTGTAATCGATACCGGGTTCGGCACCGAGAACGTGCAGGCCTTCGCACAGTCGCTGACAGATAAACCCGTCTCGTGGGCAGTCAACACGCATGGGCATTTTGACCACACCGGCGGCAACGGCTGGTTCGAGTTGGCCTACATGAGTGCCGAGGCCGCGGAGATCGCCAAGACTCCTTATGCCAGTAAGATGAAGCACACGTACCCACTGGATTATCCGATTCACGTGGTAGGCGATGGAGACAGGATCGACCTGGGCGGTCGTGACCTAGAGGTCTTGCGGATACCCGCGCACGCTCCCAGCAGTGTCGCCTATCTCGACGCGAAGCAAAGGATGCTCTTCAGCGGCGACGAGGTGGCGCCGTTCGTGATGCTCTACTGGCAGCAGGAAGAACCGCAGCCCACGATCGAGCAGTATGCCAAGAACATGGAGAAGCTTGTCGGGCGGCGACCGGAGTTCGACCACCTTTGCTGGGGTCACGGTGAAGGTCTGCTGCAAGCCTCTCTTGTCGACGAATGCCTGGCTAACGCGTTGCAGATCCTTGCGGGCGCTGAGGGCGAGCAGATGACTCCGATGGAAGACGGCCCAGAGGACTTCGTCATGCATCAGATCGAGCATAAGCGGATTTCCACTTACGGAGAATCGCACATAGGTTACGACGTGCGGTATGTCTTCGATCACAAGTAGAACGGCTGCGAAGCAAGGGGGTGAGAACCTGGCGAGACGGAGGCGAGCGTATGGAGAAGGAATTTGTACTGCAAGCAAGGACAGAAATGGGGAACAGCTGAAATGAAAAAGAGTGTTGTTTTCCTCTTGATGTTGGTCGCGGCGCTCGCGATGTTAGCTGTCGCGTGTGGCGGCGACGAGACTAGCAGCACTACCGGCGATGGCGGTACCGAAGGCGGTGCCTCTGAGGTAGTCGTGGCTATAGGCGGGGACCCCGGAGATCTGGGGCCGTTCGTATCCATGAGCATGGGCCGCATCGGCGTGCTAAACACCATGTACGAGTATCTCTACAATGGTGACGCAGCCGTTGTTGCTGCGTCAAACGAGCTTTCCGAGGACGGGTTGACCTGTACGGTGACTCTCAACGAGAACGTTGTAGACAGTGCCGGCAACGCCATCACCGCTGCTGATATAGCTTGGGCCAATACCGAAGCTATCGCGGCGAACGTTTATCGCAACCTGGGCGACGTCGAATCAGTCGAGGCCACCGGCGACTACACCGTGGTCTTCAAGTTCAAGAGTGCGATGAATCCGCATACCCTCATGGATGCCCTAGGGGAGTGCCCGGTGATCAGCCAGGCCGCCTACGAGGCCAGCGATGACCAGTTCGCAAGCGCCCCGATCACCACGGCCCTCTACAAGGTGACCGAGAGCGTGCCCGGTTCCAGCATCACCTTCGAGAAGAACGCCGACTACTGGCAGACCGACGAAACGAAGCGCGCGCCGATCGCGAAGGCCAATGTCGACAAGATCGTCTTCAATATCGTAGAGGATGCGTCTCAGAATGCGACACTCCTTGAGACTGGCCAGATCGATATCTCCGCTAACGTAGCCGGTACCGATATCAGCCGTTTTGAGGGCAACGACAAGTACATCGTCTCGAAGTTCCTGGACAACCTTACCCAAGTCCTGATCTTCAACGGCTCCGACGGCAATGCCTTCACCAGCGTAGATCTGCGCCAGGCTGTTGGTTATGCCATCGACGCTGACGCGGTCGGCAAGGGAGCTTTCGGAGAGAACGGCTACGCTGTGTCGCATACCATCGGCAATGCGAATTTCAACGGCTATCTGGAGAAGTGGAACTCTGAGGAGTACTACACTCAGGATACGGCCAAGGCACAGGAGTTGTTCACGTCTTCCGGCGCTACCGCTGGCATGACCGCCAGGCTGCTGTGCCTGAGCGACGACTCGACCAAGGCAATGGCTCAGGTCATCCAGTCTGAGCTCGGAGATCTCGGTATTACGGTGGAGATCAACGCAGTCGAGCAGGCTACGTACAACGATCTCAAGGCCGACCCCGCTGCTTGGGACCTTGCTCTGGATCAAAGCGCGGGCGGAGATCAGGTCTACAGTCCTTGGGGACTCGTGTATGACGCGACCCGTTACAACGGCGCGACTTCGAACTTCTTCGTGGACGCCGACCTGCAGTCTCTCCTAGAGGCGGCGATAGCTGATTCCAGCGAGGCAAACCTGGACGCATTCCGGAACTACGACATAGAGCAGCTGTATGCATATGGTCTATGCTCCAAGCAAAACAACGCGGTCAGCGTGAGCACCATCGCCAAGGTGGTCTTGGACAAGAGGAACCAGGTCATCCCCGGTGCCTGCGAGTACTCAGCGGACTTCGGCAAGTAGAAGCAACGAGAGTCCGTCTGCGTCTGATAGCAGCGGACGTTAGGTAGTACTGTTGGGTGCGGCACTGTCAGAACCGACAGGGTGTCGGTCATGAAGGCAGTGCCGCACCACAACAGACGAGATAAGCGCAAGAATCGGTCAGGAGCGGAGAGGCAAGCGTGGGCATATACATCCTGAAGAGACTACTCCAGATGATTCTCGTTGTCGTGGCGGTAGCCATCCTGATTTTCACGCTGTTGTACTTGGTTCCAGGCGACCCCGCCAAGCTGAAGGCAGGACCTGAAGCCACGCCGGCCATGGTCGAGGCAATACGGACCGAGATGGGGCTGGATGCCTCCTACGTCGTGCAGTTGGGCCGCTTCCTTGAGAACGTCTTCATACACTTCGATTTTGGGGAGTCCTGGCGCACCGGCAGACCCGTAACGGGTGAGCTGGTGCAGCGTTTTCCACGAACGCTGGCTATTACTGCTATCTGCATCTTCTTACAGTTGTTCATAGGGACGCCTCTGGGGATCATCTCGGCTGTGAAGCGCAACAGCTGGGCGGACCGAACGTCCATGGTGGCCGCTATATTCGGGATATCCATGCCTAACTTCTGGATCGGCGCGATTTTTATCGTCATATTCTCGGTACAGCTGGGCTGGCTGCCGGCCGCGGGCCTAGGGGGGTTCATCTTCTATATCTTGCCGAGTGTCTCCAACGCCTTTCCGGGTATCGCCACCCAGGCCAGACAGACCCGCTCCAGCATGCTTGATGTCGTCCGTTCTGACTACATCACTACCGCTCGGGCCAAGGGCATGTCGGAGACACGAATTCTCTGGAGGCACGCTCTGCCCAATGCGCTGCTGCCGGTGATCACCATCGTCGGGAACGGAATAGCGATGTTGCTGGCCGGTAACGTGGTAATTGAGAAGCTCTTTCTGATTCCCGGTGTCGGGGCATATCTGGTGGACGGGATCAACAATCGTGACTATGCGGTCGTCCAGAGTTCAGTGATCTTTCTGGCGATACTGCTGGTTCTGATCATGCTGTTGGTGGACCTGATGTACGCCTTCATAGACCCAAGGGTCAAGGCGCAGTTTGCGGGCAAGCAGTGGAAGTGGAGAAGACGACATGCCTGACGTAGCGACTGGAGAGGCATCGGTGGTGAAGATCAAGAAGCAGAGGCAATGGCTCGTCCTGCTTCGGCGTCTGGCCAAAGACCCGACGGCACTCGTGGGGGGCATCCTATTCACCTTGCTCGCTCTTATGGCGATCTTCGCTCCTCTGTTGATCCGGCATCCGGTCGACGGTATCAACTTGGATGTACAGCTCCAAGGTCCATCGTCGGATTACTGGTTCGGGACGGACAAACTAGGGCGCGACATATTCAGCAGGATCATCTACGGAGCTCGCTACTCTCTCAGTATTGGAGTGCTCGGAGTGGCAGTGGGCGCGGGGATAGGCATGGTCTTCGGAGCTATCGCTGGCTACTTCGGCAAGCTGACGGACAACATCGTCATGAGGCTGACCGACGTGCTTCAGGCGATCCCCGGCATCTTGTTGGCGATGACGGTCTCGGTCGTGCTAGGCCCCGGATACATCAACACCATGCTTGCCCTGGCCGTGGGCAACATCCCCATGAGTATCAGGCTGATGCGTGCTGGAATATTGGGTATCCGTCACCAGGAATACTTGGAGGCAGCGATCTCGATCAACGCGAGAACACCGCGGATCATCTTCAGGCACCTGATCCCGAACAGCTTCTCACCGCTCCTGGTCTCGGCCACCATGAGCATCGGCAACACCATCATGATGTGCGCCATGCTCAGTTTCATCGGACTGGGCCTGCAGCCGCCCCTGCCCGAGTGGGGGGGCATCATAGCTGAAGGGCTGCAGTACATTCGCTATCGCCCCTGGATGACCGTGTTCCCGGGCATTTTCATCATGCTCTCGGTGCTTTCGCTGAATATGGTTGGCGACGGGTTGCGCGATGTGCTGGATCCAAAGCTGAAAAAATAGGGACTTGGAGACCTGGAGAAAATGACGAGCAAGGAAAATGCGTTTCTCTCTGTTAAGGACCTGGTGGTGGAGTACACAGCCGGAGACCAGGTGATTCACGCGGTCAACGGCATCTCGTTCGAGCTTCAGCGTGGCAAGGTGTTGGGTCTAGTGGGGGAGACCGGCGCGGGCAAGACCTCGACTGCCAAGGCGATCATGCGCATCCTGCCCGATCCTCCTGCACGCATCGTGGGGGGGGAGATCCATTTGGACGGTGAAGACCTGCTGAAGCTGACCAACAAGGAGATGCGGCACATTCGCGGCAGCAAGGCCGCCATGATATTCCAGGATCCTATGACAGCGCTGAACCCGATCATGAAGGTGGGCGCCCAGATCGCTGAAGTGACACGGATCCACGAAGAGGTCACCAAGGAGGAGGCAGCCGCGAAGGCCACGGCGATGCTTGAGTTGGTCGGCATATCCGGAGCACGGCTCAACGAATACCCTCATCAGTTCTCAGGGGGCATGAAACAGCGCGTGGTTATAGCCATGGCTCTGGCCTGTAATCCGGAGCTTCTGCTCGCGGATGAACCCACGACAGCGCTGGACGTGACCATCCAGGCGCAGGTGTTGGATATGGTCGGAAAGCTGCAGAGGGAGTTGCAGACCGCGATGATCTTGATCACGCACAACCTGGGCGTGGTGGCGGAGACATGCGATGACTTGGCGGTCATCTACGCCGGACAGATCTTCGAAAGCGGAAGCAAAGAAGCGGTCTTCGATCATCCGTCGCACCCATATACTCAAGGTTTGTTTGGTGCCGTTCCCAAGCTGGATGATGATGTGGACCGCCTGTGTCCAATATCCGGTCTGCCGCCTGATCCTTCGAACCTTCCAGCAGGCTGCTACTTCAGTCCGCGTTGCCCTATCGCCAGCGAGGAGTGCAGGCAGGAGCGTATCCCGCTTGTAGAGATCGCGCCTGGCCATCTGTGTCGATGCATCAAAGTCACGCAAGAAGGTGAGGGCGCCGCATGCCTCCGCTGATCGAGACCAAGAACCTCAAGAAGTACTTCGACACCCCTAGGGGGATGCTGCATGCTGTCGATGATGTGAATCTGTCGATAGAGAGGGGCAAGACTCTTGGTGTCGTGGGAGAGTCTGGCTGCGGGAAGTCCACGCTGGGACGGGCGCTCATCCACCTTCATCCGAGCACCGGTGGCTCCATCTTCTTCGAGGGAGAAGACGTCACACAGGCGAAAGGCAAGAGGCTGCGGCAGTTGAGAGAGGATATGCAGTTCATATTCCAGGATCCTTTCTCGTCCCTTAATCCCAGGTATACGGTGGAACAGACCATCATGGAGCCGCTGACTATCTCTCGCCGGTACTCCAAGAAGGATAGACAGACCGAGACAGAGCGGATCATGGACATGGTGGGCATAGATAAGCGCATCAGAGTAGCCTACCCTCATGAGCTTGATGGCGGCCGCAGACAGAGAGTGGGTATCGGCCGGGCCTTGGCGCTGAAGCCGAAGTTGGTGGTGTGCGACGAGCCGGTGTCGGCGCTGGATGTGTCGATCAGTGCCCAGGTACTCAACCTACTCCAGGATCTACAGGACGAGCAGGGTCTGACCTACGTGTTCGTCACCCACGACATGTCCGTAGTGCGGCACATCTCGGACGACATCTGCGTGATGTACGTGGGTCAGGTCGTCGAGCAGTGTCCTGCCAAGGAGTTGTTCGAGAAGCCGCTACATCCCTACACCAAGGCGTTGCTTTCGGCGATACCTTCCACAGACATACATCGCCAGAAGAAGCGCGTCATCCTAGAGGGAGAGATCGTGTCGCCGGTCAATCCGAAACCAGGCTGTCGGTTCGCAGCTCGATGCGGATACGCTAAGCCTGAGTGTGCTGAGGCGCAGCAGTCGGAAGATGTGCTAGAAGGCCACTCGGTCTTGTGCTGGCGAGCCCGGGAGATCAACGGGCTGTAGGCATGACTTGGGTCAGGCGGTGCAGAGCCTGTCGTTGCGGAGTAGCGCGTGCGGGCAAGCGTCTCACGGGCCCCTCTGAACACTTCTGGCTCAGCCGCTTGCATCCATCCATAGGAAATCGACGCCGTCGATACCGTGCTGAGCGCAGAACGCATCCAGAGTCATGGTTTGGGCCCTGGCGCTTATGACAGTCTCCTGGAGGCTTACGTTGGGGTGGAAGCCAGCCCGGGCTCTGAAGCGAGCCGTAGCACGAGGGTCGGGTTCGAAGCAGTGGAGTACGGCGTCGGGGAAGAGGGACAGGAAAGCTCGCGTGTTCTGGCCATCATTGCAGCCGATGTCGAAAATGGTCGGCTGCGCTGTGGCCACGCATTCCCGGAGAGTATCGCTGGGTGTTGAGTAAGTGATAGGTGGCAGACCCGCAAGTCGACCGGGGAGTGACCTCATGGTTCTCCAAGCGGCCCGCGTGCCGGAAGGGAGGCCAACGTCTCGAAGACTCTGGCATCGTCACCTCAACGGTCAGCTACACTGCACTCAAGTCATTATAAGGGCCCCGCCCCTCGAGAGGGGCGGGGCCCTTCATCTACCAGAGCCTAGGTTAGGTTCTCTCTATGAGGCGACAGCTCGGCTGCGTGACTTCAGCAGCAGGCCCAGGACACCGATGAGCAGGAGCAGGCCGCCGAGGGCGACGATGATCACTGGGATCCAGAGGTTGGCCAGGTCGAGCAGGGGGATCTTGTCCTTGGCCGACTCAGCGAGGCTACCTTCTGTCGGCGGAGGTGATGCTCATGTTCTGGTTGAACACCTTGGTGGGTTCAGCGCCCATGAGTGCTGTGGCGTTGCCCAGGGCCTCTTTGATGGCCGGGCCGACGACGGGGTCGTCTGCGTACTTGCTCGATGATGGCGATGGCGCCCGGTGAGGCCGGCAGTGTCAACGCTCATGCCGGTCGTGCGGTCGAAGGTCGCACCCACGGTAGCGCCAGTCTTCTGCTCGATGTAGTAGACGTCAGCGCTGGACTGTTTGTAGACCAGTCCGAACGTCTGTCCCATGAGAGCGGCGATGGCCTGCTGATCTTCGGCAGAGGCGACCATGGCTAGTCCGGTCACCAACTGTCCAAGGTCGAGGCCCCCGGCCTTAAGGCGTGCGGCCAACTGCTCGTATCCGATCTCGGACGGAAGACCTTGCCCGGTCACTAGGACCGCCTGCGCGATCACTGGGTTGTAGTCTGCCCATGGACGGGTCGCATCGATCTTGAGGGCGGTGATGCCCAGTCCGTTCCAGTCGTCGATGGCCTCGACCACCTTGACGTCGAACACCTGGGAGGGGTCGTTGAAGAAGACCGATACGGTGTCTCCTACCTTGAGTCCGCCTGGGAACAACGCGCCGTAGTTGTCTGTACGGTCAAGCGCGATCTGGGGGCTGTAGGCCCAGTTCTCGGTCGCTATCCACGCACTTGCGGGTGCCACGGTCCATCGCGTAGCGGGAGACCTGCGGTGCACCTTCGTCTCCCATGATGCTAAGGACCAGGGTGTCTTCGAAGACTGCCATGTCAGAGGTATACAGATCAGGCACCGAAACAAAATCCCGGGAGGCGGTGATAGGCGCGCCCATGGCATTGGCCTCGGGTATGGCAGCACCCGTGTCGGGGTCCACATAGACGGTCAGGGTACCCTCGAAATCCATGTGAGTGTTTACGTCATCAGGAAGCTTGACGAGCATCGGTGCGATGAGTACCCACCACACGATCGCTGCGGCCACCAAGATGACGCCTATCACGATCAAGGTTGTGCTGAATTTCTTGCCCACGCGGCCCCTCCTTATTTTGCGGACTGGTAGAGGCATTAAGAAGGAAGGAGCGTGCCTTGTCAAGGAAGCCGCTCGGTCTAGAACGTACCGACGAAGAGGCCTCCGTCCAACAGAAGGTTCTGACCGGTGATGAATCCGGCGTTGGTGCCGCACAGAAACGCACATGCGCTCCCCAGTTCGGCTGGTACGCCGAAGCGTCGGGCGGGCACTGAGTCTTGCCAGCGTTCAGCGATCTCTTGGGCGGATGAAGTACTCCGTTCGGACCCTGCGAGCGAAGGCGGCGCGGAGCCGGTCGGTGTCGAAATAGCCGGGGAGTAGGTTGTTGATGGTCACGTTATGTGCCGCGACTGAGCGGGCTACGCCCGCAACAAACGCGGTAAGCCCAGCCCGCGCGCCGCTGGACAGATCGAGCCCTTCCAAGGGCATCTTCACACCCACGGAAGTTATGTTGACTATGCGCCCAAAGCCTCTGGAGACCATTGGATCGACCACTCGCTGAATGAGTTCGATGGGGGCGATCATGTTCATGGTCAGGCCTTGTTGCATAGCCTCGCGATCGACGGTGCGAAAGTCGCGGAAGGGAGGACCCGCGTTGTTGTTGACAAGGATGTCCGGCTCGGGACATTCGGCCAGAAGGGCCTCCCGTCCTTCGCGGGTGTTGAGGTCGGCCGCGACGGGTGTCACGTCGACCTTGGCGAGGCTGCGTATCTCAAGCGCCGTCGCAGTCAGCTTCGCAGGATCGCGTCCGTTGATGACTACCGATACGCCTTCTTGGGCAAGGGCAAGAGCGCAGGCCTTGCCCAGCCCTTGGCTGGAGGCGCAGACTATGGCTCTCTTGCCGGCGATACCGAGGTCCACGGCTACCTCACGGTCTGTGCGTGTTGACGCTGCACGGTCGGTGGGTGGATATGAAGTCGACCACTGCGTCGATGAGTAGGGGGTCTACCTCTCCCGTCACGCCGATATCGGTGACGGTTCTCTGAGGCAACGGGATCGCCCGCTCGATGAGGCGGTGTTCCTTCATCAACACTGCGCTTGCCTGTATACCGACTCCTTTGGGGGCGAAAGAGCAACGCCCGGGATAGCCGAGCTCATCACGGCCATCCCGGGCGCTCAGTATACAGCGCCTAGCTTCTAGCTCAGACCTTCAGGTTGAACATCTTGATGGCGTTCTGGCTCATGATCTTGTTGCGCTCGTCCTTCTTGATATCGAGCGACTTCATGAACTCGACGCCGTCGCTCATCCAGTTGTAGAAGACCGGGAACGATGTGCCGAACAGGATGTGGTCGGCACCGCAGACCTTCACCGCGCACTCGACCTGGTCTTTGCCCCACGAAGCCGGATGGGTGGTGTCGAAGAAGATGTTGTTCTGGAGGTACCCTTCGATGCGCTCGCTCTCGCCCATGTCCAGGCGCATCATGGCCTCCTTCTTCTTGCCCGCCTTCGGCGTCATCAGCTTCTGGTTAGCGAACCAGTTGCCGCCGAACATGGTGTGGATGAACTTGAGGTTGGGGAACTCGTCGAACATACCGCTGAACAGCTCCCGACCTACGGCGGTCATCTGGTCCATGATGCGGCCCATCTCGCGGCGCAGGTTGGTCCAATCGATGATGGACTCATACTTGACCGGCAGCGGGGTGTGATGGACCACGACCGGTACCTGCATGTCGTTGAGAACCTTCAGGTAGGGCTTGAAGGCCTCGTCGTCCAGATAGACCTGGCCGTAGTGGCAGGCCAACTGCACGCCGACGAAGCCCAACTCCTTGATGCAGCGCTCGAGTTCGTAGAGGTTGTCCTTGCCGCCCCAGGGGGGTAGGCAGGCGGTGCCGTAGAGACGACCGTTCGAACGCTTGCACATCTCGGCGGACTCGTCATTGATCAGCTTGCAGGTCTCGAGCTTGAGCCACTCCTGCCACACGGGGACGCGCAGGATAGCGATGTCCACGCCGGCTTCGTCCATGGCCTTGATCTTGGACTCCAGGTCGTAGTCGCCCTCGACATAGTTGAGGTTCTGATAGCCCTTGGGCTTCTCCAGGATGAGTTGTTGCTTGCCCGACTCCAGGGTGGCCACACAGGCGTTCTGACCGGCCTCGTCTGGCACGCAACTCAAGAACGCCGTCCAGGATCTTCTTGTCGGTGAAGAGGTTCTGCGGAAGGTGATGCATGTTGATGTCGACGATCATGCGTGCTCCTTTGTCCAGCGGTTAGGTTTGGCGTGCCCTTGCCTCGAACCTGGAGCTCTGGTGCCGGCGGGCACTCGCAACGCAACCGTTGAGCTTGACCGCACCTCATGGAGGCAGCGGTCCCTAGGTGCGACGCATCATAGTCTCGCGCATATTGTCGCAGGTCAGAGCCGTCTAGGGAAGCGTGACGCGAAAGGCGCGGGTACGGACTAGAAGCTGCTCGCTAGAGCTTCTCAATGACCACGAAGCGCACGAACTTGAGGCGTTCGTCTGTCTTCTTTGGTGCGGCCAGGATCTCGCGGACGCAGAACTCACCCTTGCTCCAAGTGAGTATCAGATAGGGTAGAAGCGTGATCTCTGCTCCGAACGGATCGAGCTCAGTAGCGAACTCGTCTACCTCCGACTGCTCCAGGATGCAGAAGCCGCCCTTCTTGACACAACTCATCCAAGCGCGCAGGCATTTCTCGGGATCGTAGCTGTGGTCGAACGAGTTGCTGTAGATGAAGTCGCAGGCGTTCACCCATTCGGGCTTGACCTCGTGGAAATCCCATTGGATGGTGTCGGGGAACTGCGCCGCGGTGTCGGATATCTCGGTGCCGATGACCTCACATTCAAGGTACTTCCTGAACCAGGCCTGCTCTTTGCCTTGGCGCGTGCCGTGACATAGACCGAACTGCACTTTGCCCAGATGTCTCGTTATGTACTCGGCCAAAAAGGCGATGTTCTCTTCCAGCGCCCACTGTTGGCCTATCTTCTCCTTGTTGCCGGCGATCTGCACCTGCCTGTAGCGCTCGTAGTCGAAAGTGCCGTCGGGCTTAGTGTACTGGTATAGCTTGAAGCCCTGGCTGCTGCGGATGGGGCTCTTTGGGGCGATCTCGTAGCCGAGCCTGCCGGCAACAGCCTTCATGGGTCTTGCCAGGAGCTTCTTGGCGATTCTTCTAAGTGCGTGCTTCATCGGGTCCTCTCGTTAGATGGGGCAACGTCGGGTCAAGAGGCGAGGCCTGTCGTTCGGTAGCCTTGAGCGTCCCAGTCTGCCACATGGACGCGTAGTCGCCTGAGTGTCTCGATGACCAAGGCATGCCGTTGATTGGTGACTCCGACCCTGCTCCAGTGCCACTCCACGAACAAGTGGGCCACTCGCTCGATGCTGCGATCGCGGAACATCTTCTCCAGGATGTCGTACTCCGCGCCCTCCACGTCGAGTTTGACGATGACGTAGTCGCGGGGCTCGGTATTGTTGAGCAACCACTCGGATAGATCGATGGGCTTGACTCGTATGGGGTGCTCCTTGTCCAGAGTCCCATACCCACCGTCGTTGGCTGTCAGCTTCTCCTTGAATAGGGTGCTGCCATCCCCGTCCTCGCGGTCCAGATAGAACTCCAGCGTCTGATCGCGGTCGTATACTGCCGCTTGGATCAGTTGATGTCGTGGGAAGCCCGCATAGCAGTGCCGGTAGAGGTCGTTGGGCTCGAAGCTGACCATCTCGAACCGCCCCTTGGGATCGAATTCGGCCATGAAGCGACGGATGGAACAGCCGTCATTGCCCCCGCAGTCCACGAACAGATGACGACGGCCTGGTATCAGGCTGTGGTAGAGACGAGGCCGGTGCAAGCGGACCCCCTTAGGCACGAGCTATCACGAAGAACCGGTTGTGGGCTAGTCCGTCCGGGACGGTAGGGGCTTCGAGCACCTCTCTCACGTAGAAGTCGCCCTTTCCCCAAGTGAGCACCAGGTACGGCAATAGGCAAGAATCTGCGCCGAATGGATCCAACTCGGTAGCGCGCCGGCTGGCATCCGAGTGTTCGATGATACACAGACCGCCTTTGCGCAGGCAACTTACCCAGGAGCGGAGGCACTGCTCCGGGTCGTAGCTGTGATCGAAGGAGTTGCTGTAGATGAAATCTACGGAGTCAAGCCATTCGGACCTGATGTCGTGGAAGTCCCACAGGGTCGTGTCGGGGAAGCTCCTCGCGTTGTCGGAGATCTCGGTGCCCAAGACCTCACAATCAAGGTACTTCTTGAACCAGGCCTGCTCTTTGCCTTGGCGCGTACCGTGGCAAAGTCCGAACTTCACGTCGCCCAGCTGCCTGGTGAGGTAGTCGGCCAGAAAGGCGATGTTCTCTTCAGTCGCCCATACCTGGCCCAGCTTCGCCTTGTTGCCCGCCGTCTGGATCTGCCTGTACTTCTGGTAGTCGAACGTTCCATCAGGTTCGGCATATTCGTACAGCTCGTAGCCGGCGAAGCTTGCGATGGGACTCTTCTTGACAAACTGGTAGCCAAGAGCGCCCGCTAGCGACCTGAGCGGCTTGCCCAGAACCTTCTTGGCTAGTGTTGTTGGAGTTCGTGTCATCAGGGTATCCAGTCTATTGGCGACCATGGAACTGTATCGGCGTGCCTTCAGCGCGTCAAGGGGGTGCGGGCATGGTGCGTTCTGCGCTTTCCGCTAGAATACACGGCCCATGAGCACCTTCGAACACATCCGCAATTTCTGCATAATCGCCCACATCGATCACGGCAAGTCGACGTTAGCTGATCGCATACTGCAGTTGACCCACGCCGTCGCCGAACGTGAGATGCGCGAGCAGGTGCTTGACCGCATGGACCTGGAGCGCGAGCGCGGCATAACCATCAAGGCGCAGGCTGTGCGCATCGACTATCGCGCGGAGGACGGTCAGACCTATCAGTTCAACCTGATCGACACTCCGGGCCACGTGGACTTCACCTACGAGGTGTCCCGCAGTCTGGCCGCCTGCGAAGGCGCCATCCTGGTGGTGGACGCTACCCAGGGTGTGGAGGCGCAGACCCTGGCCAACACTCTGCTTGGCGCTGGAGAACGACCTGGAGCTGGTGCCGGTGCTGAACAAGATCGACCTTCCCGGCGCCGAGCCGGAGAAGCGGGCCGACGAGATCGCTTCGGTGATAGGCTGCCGTCGCGACGAGATCCTGAGTATCTCGGCGAAGACGGGCGAGGGTGTGCCGGCAGTGCTGGAGGCGGTGGTCAGTCGCATACCGCCGCCCAAGGGCGACCCCGAGGGGGCGCCGCGAGCTCTGATCTTCGACTCCGTTTACGACCAGTACCGTGGAGCGGTGGCCTTCGTCCGTGTGCGCGATGGCAGCTTTCGCAAGGACGACCAGATCTTCGCCATGGCCACGGGGCGGCGTAGCGAGATAGAAGAGGTGGGCCTCTTCTCCCCAGACATGCGGAAGAGGGACGTGCTCAGCGCCGGCGAGGTGGGCTACATCATCCCCGGCATCAAAGAGGTGGCCGACCTGCGGGTGGGGGACACGATCACCAGCGCCGTGCAATAGGGCTACCGAGCAACTGCCGGGCTATCGGGATATCACGCCCATGGTGTTCTGCGGCCTGTTCCCCATTGACGGTGAGCAGTACCCGGAGCTTCGCGATGCCTTGGAGAAGCTCAAGCTCAACGACGCCTCCTTGCACTACGAGCCAGAGACGTCCAAGGCTCTGGGATTCGGTTTCCGCTGCGGATTCTTGGGGCTACTCCACATGGAGATCGTCCGGGAGCGGTTGGAGCGGGAGTTCGACCTCGACCTTCTCGCCACCACACCCAACGTGCGCTACGAGATAGAACTGGTGACGGGGCAGGTGCTAGGAGTGAGCAACCCGGTGGAGTTCCCCGAGTCCGGCTCTATCATGGAGGTGCGCGAGCCCTACATAGCGGCGCATATCTTCACGCCGTCTGAGTTCGTAGGGCCTGTGATGGAGTTGTGCAACGACAAGCGTGGTCGCTTCAACCACATGGAGTACCTCACGACCGACAGGGTGAGGCTGGAGTACGACCTGCCGTTGGCTGAGATAGTCCTGGACTTCTTCGACCTGCTCAAGACCAAGAGTCGCGGATATGCCAGCCTGGACTATGAACTCAAGGATTACGAACCAGGCGATCTGGTGCGTCTGGACATCCGCATCGCGAACGAGATCGTTGATGCACTGAGTCTGATCGTGCACTCCGACAGGGCCTACGCGATCGGTCGGGGTCTGGCCGAACGTCTGCGCAAGAAGATCCCGCGTCAGATGTTCGAGGTGGCCATCCAGGCGGCGGTGGGGAGCCGCATCATCGCGCGCGAGACGGTCCCGGCGGTGCGCAAGGACGTGCTGGCCAAGTGCTACGGTGGCGATATCACGCGTAAGCGCAAGCTCCTAGAGAAGCAGAAGGCGGGCAAGAAGCGGATGAAGATGGTGGGTACCGTCGAGATCCCGCAGGAGGCCTTCTTGGCGGTCTTGGACTTGAGCGAGGGGAAAGAGGGCAAGAGATGATGACGGAATATGTGGTGCTGGGTAGCCTGCTGGTGATAATGGGCGCGGCCCAGATGTGGCTGCGTTGGGGATCCTGGGCCAAGGAGCAGCAGCAGGTCGATGAGGCGCTGGCGAAGCGGCGGATCGATGCGGCCGAAGACGTCGACGAGGACGGCCAAGAGGACGCTCGCCCGGAGGCGACAGGGTTCGGCAGTGCGCACCGCTGCGGGTGCGAAGCTATGGAACAAGTGGACCGCGATCTTGGGACCGCTGGGCATCGCCCTTGGGCTGTTCCTTGTGTTGTGGGGGACATTCAGCGAGTAGGGTGTGTGGCGGATAGGGACACCGACAGCCAGGAGCCGACGGTGAGGCACCTGTATGTGCACATCCCTTTCTGTCGCTCGCTCTGCGCCTATTGTGACTTCTCGTCGGAGGTCCTGGGTCCGCATGTCCGAGCGGGACGGGACCAGGAGTATGTGGCGAGGCTTCGCGCGGAACTGGCGCATAGCGCCGGGCAACAGCCGGGGGGGTCTGGGCTGTACGCGCGGCTGCAGACCATATACATGGGAGGCGGCACCCCCACGGTCCTGGCGCCCGAGCTTCTATTGCCGTTGGTGCGCGAGCTCGCGGCCGGGCTGGAACCGGGTGGCGAGTTCACCATCGAAGCCAATCCGGGCACTGTCGATGCAGCGGTCTCTTGGAGACTCTGGGTGAAGCCGGGGTCACACGTCTGTCGCTTGGTATACAGTCCTTTTGCGCCAAGGGGCGCGCAGCGCTTGGGCGACGGACCAGTGAGAGCGAAGTGGAGGCCGCGCTGGCGGCCATCGTGGACTCAGGTTGGGGGGAATGGAACCTGGACCTGGTGTTCGGCATCCCCGGGCTGAGTTGGCGAGAGACTCAGGGGGACATCGACACCGCGATAGCCCTTCGCCCCGCGCATCTGTCTCTGTACGACCTCACATACTCTTCTGCCTACGCGAGTCGGGTGGACGATCAGATCGGGGTCCGGGGGCGCGCGCCGCCGCCCAGGCCATGGCCGAGGAGCACTACGCTGAGGCTATCGGGCGCTTGGAGGCAGCGGGCTACCAGCGCTACGAGGTGTCTAACTTCGCTGTCCCCGGCCATGAGTGTCGGCACAATCTGGCGTATTGGAGGGGTGAAGACTACCTGGGTGTGGGGGCTTCCGCGGTATCGACGGTGGGCGCGGAGCGCAGAACCAACCCGGAGAGAGTGGTCGACTATCTCGCAGGTGCGTCAGCTCGGATCGAGGGTGTCGATGCGTCGACGCGCCTCTGGGAGAAAGCCATGTTGGGCCTTCGTACCAGCGAAGGCGTACGACGAGGAAGAAGTCCTACCTGTGCTGGACCCGGTGGCTCGGGACAGGCTGCTGGCGCAGGGCTGTCTGGAGAGGCGCTATGGTAAACTCCGCTTGAATGCAGGGTTTTTGGATGTCAGCAACAGCGTTATCACTGCGCTTCTGACCAGCCCAGGGAGTCCCCGATCCTCTACGCGGGCGCGCGATGATACTCACAGATAGACAACGGACGATACTGAACGCCGTCACCGAGCGATACATCGGCACGGGTATGCCGATCTCTTCGAGAGAGTTAGCCGGCACAACAGGTCTGAAGGTGTCGTCCTCTACGGTCAGAAACGAGTTCGCTCTACTGGAAGAGAGGGGCTATCTTACGCATCCGCACACTTCCGCGGGTCGCGTGCCCACCGATCTAGGCTACCGGGAGTTCGTCGACTACCTGATGAGCGGCTCCTATTCGCGCCCAGCGGGCCACTGTGGTGTCGCCGAGGCGATACTTGTCTGAAGATGTGGCGGGAGAAATAGACACCGCTCTGCGGCAGACTACGGATGCCATGTCAAAGGCGAGCAACCTCTTGGCTTTGGTGTTGGCGCCGCGCGTGAGCGGGGCCCGCTTGGCGCACGTCGAGTTGTTGGCCCTGCAGCCCCATCAGTTGATGTATGTGTTCATCGTGTCCACTGGAGCGGTGATGAAGGGTACAGTCGAGTATCCGCAGGCCGTCGATGCGGGCATCACGGAGTGGGCGCGACCTACCTGAACGAGACGCTGCACGACCAGACGCTGACCGGCAGACTGATACGCCGTGTACTCAGCAACCCTGAACTCAGTCCCAGAGAGTCCGCCTTCTTGCAGGCGCTCTCACCCGCTTTCGATAAGCTGGTCGACGAACAATACCAAGAGGAGTTGTACGTGGGCGGCACCGCGCGGCTCCTGGCGGAGCCGCGCCTGAACGACGTGTCGTCACTTCGTGACTTGCTCTCTCTACTAGAAGAGCGTCTAGTGCTGCTGCAGGTGCTCCGCACCGCCTTTTCGGCAGGTGCCGTGGTGGTGCGCATCGGTAGCGAGCACGAGACCGTGGCGCTTCAGCCTTTCTCTGTAGTCGCGGCTGGTTACGGTCTGCCTCAACGGCGACTCGGTACCGTGAGTCTAGTGGGGCCTACCCGCATGGACTACGAGATGGCCATTGCAACAGTGCGGGAGACGGCTCAGCTGCTCTCTGAGTTGATAGGCGAACGCTACGAGTAAGGGTGAGATTCGACTGATATGAAGCGCGACTACTACGAAGTACTAGGCATACCTCGCGACGCCGATATCCAGCAGATCAAGAAGGCCTATAGGAAGATGGCTCGGGAGTTGCACCCCGACGTCAATTGTACCGACCCGGCATGTGAGGAGAAGTTCAAAGAGGCCACCGAGGCCTATGAGGTGCTGTCTGACTCCCAGAAGCGCAGTCTCTACGATGCGTACGGGCACGACGGACTTCGTCGCGGCGCCGGCGGCCAGGGATTCGGTGGCTTTGACGGCTTTGGCGACATCTTCCAGAACATCTTTGACACGTTTGGTGGATTCGGGGGAGCTTCTCCCTTTGGGAGCGCAAGGCCGGGAGGACCCGCTCCCGGCGAAGATGTGGCGGTAGATGTAGAACTGACCCTGGAGGAGGCCGCCCTTGGGGTCGAGAAAGAGGTCAGCTTTCGGGCTCATGGCGTTTGCGTAGTATGCGAGGGTCAAGGCACAAGCGATCCGTCTTCGGTCAAGACCTGCTCCGAGTGTGGGGGCTCCGGCCACGTTCGCACCGTCCGCCGCACCATGCTGGGGCAGATGGTGCAGACGGCCGTCTGTTTGGCCTGCCAGGGCAGGGGTCAAGTCATCAGCTCACCGTGCGAGGAGTGCAGTGGTGCCGGCAGGATCGTGACCCAACGAATAGTGAGCGTGCAGATCCCGGCCGGCATCGACACAGGGCAACGCATCAGGGTCTCGGGTAGGGGCGGGGCCGGCGAACGAGGTGTCCGACCGGGCGATCTCTACGTGCGGGTAAGGGTCGCGGAGCACGAGTCTTTCACTCGTCGTGGTGACGAGCTTCTGTACTACGTCGATCTTACGATGACGCAGGCGGCTCTGGGCGTGACGCTTTCCATCCCCACGCTCGATGGGGAGGAGCGGGTCGAGTTCGTCCCAGCAACTCAGCCTGGCGATGTAGTGACACTCAAGGGCAAGGGCGTGCAGCACCTCAACGGACACGGTCGGGGAGACCAGGAGATATTGGTCAACGTCTTGATCCCACACGACTTGGACGACGACCAGCGACGGGTGCTTCAGGAGTTCGAAGGAAGCGTGACCGAGGGGCAATACGGCCAGCGCCAGGAGGGGGTCTTTCACAGGCTCCTCAACTGGCTCAGCGGCTGAGAGCGCGCGTCGTGTCGAACGCTCCGATCGCGCCGAGCGCGAGACCCTCGTCCGTGATGCTGTTCGACCTGGGCGGAGTGCTCGTCCACACCAAGGGTTTCGAATCGGTCAAAGAGCTGCTTGCACGGTCGGGGCGTGGGGAGGAGACCGGCGATGATCAAGCTCTGCGTGACCGTTGGTTGAGTTCACCTTCGGTAAGGGATTTCGAGCTCGGTCGGATATCTCCCGGGGAATTCGCTGTGCGTTTCGTGACTGAGTGGCAGGTGCCGGTCTCGGCGGACGATTTCTTGCGTGATGTCCAGGGCTGGATAGACGGGGTCTATCCAGGAGCGGAGGAGTTGCTGGATACCCTGCGGCAAGACCACACTGTGTGCTGTCTCTCCAACTGCAACGAAGTCCACTGGGCGATCATGGCTCCCTTCTTGCGTCACTTCGACCATGCTTTCTCTTCTCATCTGCTGGGGCAGATCAAGCCCGACGCGGGGGCTTTTCTAGCAGTGCTGGAGGTCCTTGGTGTGAAGCCGCAAGCGGTTCGGTATTTTGATGACGCGCGGGCCAACGTGGTCCAAGGTGAGAAGATAGGGATGAGGGCGTTCCTGGTCCGGGGTCCGAAAGAAGTGCGGGCGATCTTGCGACAGGAGGGTTGTCTTGCTTAGCAAGGCAGACCTGGCCCTGCGCGTGACTGTCGGCAGGCTCTGGGCGGACGTGGCAGGAGCGATCTTGATGGAAAGTCTGGGGCCCTACGCGGAGGAACCGGCCGGTAGCGACACGGTCGCGCTGGTCTTCTATCCCGGCGATGATGCGCCTTCCGACGCCGAAATCCTTGCGCGCATTCCCAAGCAGGCTGTCGCGCAGGGCTTGGTCAAGGTGGAGCGTCGTAGCGTGCCGAGGGATTGGGTGGACGGATGGAAAGACCACTTCCATCCAATAGTGATCGGTCGAGTGCGGGTCCGCCCACCATGGGAGCAGCCGCTCGGACTTCTGGACCCCTTGGTGGATGTGGTGATAAATCCCG
This sequence comes from uncultured Actinomycetes bacterium, assembly GCA_963814365.1. Lineage (GTDB taxonomy): Bacteria > Actinomycetota > Thermoleophilia > RBG-16-64-13 > RBG-16-64-13 > RBG-16-64-13. The sequence continues at coordinate 682,627 of CAWFCL010000004.1, forward strand.
GTCTGGGGTTCGGCACGGGGCTGCATCCCACAACCAGAGGGGCTCTCACATTGCTGCAGGAGGGTGGTGGGGAGCAGCAGACCGGAATGGAGCGCGAGGCAGTGACGGCGTCGCCAGCCCCCTCGGCCCCAGGTGTGCGCGGGCCACTGGTGGATGTGGGCACTGGTTCGGGCATCCTCGCTATAGCGGCGGCGAAGCTGGGATGGGGACCGGTCATCGCCTTCGACAATGACGCCGACGCCTTGTTCTCGGCGCGTGAGAACGTGCACCAGAATGGAGTCGCGGACACCGTGCGAGTACATGAATGTGCGGTGTCCGACGGACCCCTGTCTTGGTTCGAAGGGGCTACTGTGCTCGCCAATATGACACTCATTCCAGCTCTGACGCTTGTCCGCCGGTTGGCGGCGACTCGTCCGTCACGCTTGGTTGTGTCGGGGATCCTGGCGGGTGGCCAGGAGCAGGAGCTTCTGGCAGGAGCGAATCCGTGCGGCTTCGAGTCCGGTCGTAGAGTCTACGAGGCCGAGTGGGTCAGTGTGGAATTCTTGCCTGCGCGGCCGACGAAGGGGGCCTGACAGTGGCGCGACATACCCCCGGGCGCACCCGCTCAGACAAACGCCGGGTGCAGTTGGCCCGAGCCGGGCTCATACCGCCTGGCGACCCCACGGGTCGTTCGGCCAACATCGCGGGAGTCATTATCCGTAGGGGCAGAAGCCTGGAGGTCGAGCCGCTCTTCAAACAAGGACCCGCTCTACCGGTAGAACGCAGTCCTTTGCAGCCTCAACCTGGCGACCTGGTGCTGTTCAGATTCTCGTACGGGTTCAAGGCCTCGATCGTGCGCTCACTAGGGAAGAGCAACGTGCTGGCCGACGTGATGGAGGCCTTGTTGGCCGACGGCGGGATCCACCGAGGCTTCAATACCAAGGTGGAGGCTGAGGCAGAACGGTCCGCGGCGACCCAGACCGAGCCAGATGCGGACCGGGTGGACCTGCGAGATCTATATACGTTCACAGTGGATCCGGTCATGGCCCAAGACTTCGACGACGCGCTCTCGTTTGAGCGGACGTCCGAGAGGGTGGCCAAGGTCTACGTGCATATCGCAGACGTGTCCTATTTTGTACGCGAAGGCACGCCGCTAGATCGCGAGGCGCTAAGGCGCGGTAACTCGGTGTACGTAGCTCTGGGTGCAGAGCCCATGCTGCCGGCGGCGCTCTCCTCAGAGGCGTGCTCGCTGCGCCCAGGTGAAGAGCGCAAGGCTGTCACGGTGGAGATGGATGTGGATGCTGAGGGCGGAGTGTTGGGCAGTCGCTTCTATCGTTCGCTCATACGGAGCAACGCCCGCCTGGACTATGAGCAGGTGGAGCGCATGCTCCGCGGCGAAGAGGCCATCGACCGCGAGTTGGCCGCACCTCTGCAGATGGGCAGGGAGTTGGCTCGAACACTGCGCGAGGTCCGTCACCGGCGCGGCAGCCTGCGGATAGAATCCACCGAGCCTGAGTTCGAGTGGGATGCAGACGGACGAGTCACAGCTGCCGATCCCAGTGAGGAACTGGAGAGTCACTGGTACATCGAGAACTTCATGGTGCTGGCCAACGAGCAGGTCGCCTCGTTCCTGGAGAAGGAGAAGGTGCCGACTCTGTACCGGGTGCACGATGCGCCCGACCCCTACAGCGTGAACCGTCTGCTGGACATCCTCTCCAGCCTGGGATTGCCCACGCCGGCGTTCGACCCAGGTTCGGCCGGTCCAGAAGAGGTCCGGCGAGTGACCAGGGAGACCGCTGAGTGGGTAGACAGACTCACGCCTACCGGCCGAGGGAAGGCTGCTTTGGTGCAGCAGGTGCTGCGTGCGCAGGCCAAGGCGGTATACCAGACCGAGAACATCGGACACTTTGGGCTGGCTTCTCGTAGCTACTGCCATTTCACTTCACCTATCCGGCGCTACCCCGACCTGCTGGTCCACAGGGGGCTTCTGGCGAAGATTGGGCGTGGCGCCCGAGCCGACGACGGCGCTTGCTTGCCGACTGGGCCGAGCACTGTTCGCAGACCGAGCGTGAGGCCGCCAAGATCGAACTGAAGGCGGATGACATCGTCTTGGCGCATCTGCTGCGCAGGCGCCTAGATCAAGAGGGCTGGGACGAGACAGTCTTTGAAGGGCAGATAGTCAGCCTGACACGTAGGGGCATGTTCGTTCTGTTCGACCGCCTCTTCCAAGGCTATCTGTCCACCCGCGAGCTGCCGCATGACTACTACGAACTCAACGAGCTTGAGACCGTGCTCGAAGGTCGCCGCACCGGACTTGCCTACAAGGTCGCCGACCTGGTCTCGGTGCGGGTGACGGCTGTCGACGAGGTGAGGGGCAGGGTGGATGTGGCCTTGGCGGGGGAGGCGGAGGGCGACGTAGGCTTGATCAGGGCGGCCAGTCGCCGGGCAGGCAGGCGGCCGGTCGCCTGCGGCCAGCAAGAGCGGCCGCAGCGCGGATCAGCGCAAGTCCAAGACCACCCGCACCCGCGCGCCCAGAGTAGGACGTCCGCCGCAGGGGCGCGGCAGAAGGTAGATGGGCGGTCAGTCGCGCGGGTGGCTGATCGAGTGCGCATGTTGCGACGGCCCCACGGAGGTCGATGACCTCTGTGGGGCCCGTCACGCTACAGCAGGTGCTAGCGCACTAGCTCAGGCAGCCAAGTGCTCAGTTGAGGAATGAAGATCAGCATGACCAAGAGAACGACCATGGTGAACACGAAGGGCAGCACCCCTCTGAATATGGTGTACATGGGCACCTCTCGGTGCGCTCCAGCGAGGCTGAACACCACCACCCCGACAGGAGGCGTGATGCAGCCCAACATGATGCAGAGCACGGTGATCACACCCAATCTGCAGCGGGGCGAAGCCCAGGTCCTTGGTCAGCAGGTCGTAGAAGATGGGCAGGGTGATGATCATCACCGACCAGATGTCCATCAGGCAGCCGAGTATCAAGCAGCACGGCCGCCACCATGAACATGACGGCGTACTTGTGCAGACCGGCGTCCAGGATGCCCTCGGAGATGCTCGAGGCGATGTTGCTCGAGGTCAGGAAGTTGCTGAAGTAGCGGGCGCCGAAGATCAGTACCAAGATCATGGAAGCGGTCTTGACCGCGTCCAAGAAGGAGTTGCCGAACGACTTCCAGGTCAGTTGCCTGTAGGGCAGGCTGACAAGTAGCATCACGACCGCGCCCAGCGCGCCGGCTTCTTGTGGGGTGAAGATGGCCAGTCATCAGCCCGACCATCACCAGCAAGAAGCCGACAGCTATGGCGATGAGCCCGCGCAGGGAGATGAACCTCTCCTTCCACGACGCCTTGGGCTGTACCTCGCACAGACTGGGGTTGATCTTGGTCTGTATCCAGATCTGGACCATGAACATGACGGTCAAGAACGATGCCCGGTATGATGCCGGAGATGAACAGATCGGCCACGTTGGCGACGGGGTCCTGCGCTATGAAGCTGAAGACCACGAAGGCCGCGCTGGGTGGGATCATGATGCCCAGGTTGCCGCCGGCGGCTATGGAGCCAAGAGACAGGGTGTCCTTGTACCCGTACTTGCGCATCTGTGGATAGCGCGCCTTGTCCATGGTCATGGCCGTGGCGATGTTGTCACCGCAGACCGCTCCGAAGGCAGCGCAGGAACACACTGCGGCCATGGACAGACCGCCGCGGAAGTGGCCCAGCCACTTGTTGAAGGTGTCGAAGGCACTACCTATGGGGCCGCCCGCGGTCGCGATGGTCCCCATGACGATGAAGAGAGGGATGATCACCAGGATCGTGCGAGTGGGCGGTGTCGTAGATGCTGCTGGCCAGGGTCTCGGTGGCAGGCCGGAAGCCCCGGGTCATCCAGAAGCCGATGAACCCGCCGATCATGAGCGAGAAGCCCACATGCATCCTTAGGAACATCAGCACGAAGAAGATGCCAGCCCCTATGACCCCGCTGGCCCACAGTGGAAGGTTGCTCATCTCTTCACCAACCTATCGATGGAGTGTAGTAGTCGGGCCAGGTAGATGGGGACGAGGGTGATCATGCCGAAACTGATGATGTAGACGAAGGGGTACTTGGGCAGATGTAGGGTGCCCTTGGTCACCTCTCCGCGGTCCTGCATCTTGATGCCAAGCTTGATCAGGTAGTAGATGGCGATCACCATGATGACCAGCACCAATAGGAAGATGATGGGGGCCAAGACGGCCTGCATCTTCCTGGGCAGGAGTTTGCTGAGGGCATCGACCGTCATCTTCTCGTGCCCCATGTGCTCGATGCCCATGGCGAGGGCGATCATGACCAATAGACCCATCTCGATGATGTCGGTCGAGCCGTTCAAGGGGTGGTTGACGTAGCGCCCGATGGCCGAATAGGTCATGGCTATCACCAGGAGGGCTATCACCAAAGCCCCGGCGTATCCCAGCCACCGGTAGACAGGCTCGATGAAGCCTCTCGATGCCGTTGGCGACCTTGCCCAACATGTGGCGGGCTCGACGACCTCGCTATCAGGTGGGTGTCCGTGTTCGCTCATTCACATCCTTTCTTTCACAACCACGTGTGCTCTCATTGATGTCTATTCGTGAGTTCAGCGGGCACCTCAGAGGTGCCGCGAACGCAGTATATACGGGGAGAAATGGCTTACACTGTAAGATACGGTGTAAGCATTTTTTGGTTGAGACGTACGACTCAGTATGTGACCCGTATGAGATTCTGAAGTAGCACCTCAGAAAGAGGAAGAAGGCGCTAGATTGAAGCAAGAGAGCAAGAGGTTGAGCGGCCCGGTGATAGTCAAGTGCCGCGTTGGAGATCATCGATCGCGACGGCCTGCCGGGGCTCAGCATGCGAGGGTTGGGCAGTCATCTGCATGTAGAGGGCATGACGCTCTACCGGTACTTCCCAGAGAAGGAAGCGATCCTCGATCAGGTCGTGGAGGTGGTGCTCGACGGAATCGGGCTGCCCCATTCCGATCGAGGATGGAGTGCCGATATGCGGGATGCGGCTATCGGTCTGCGCGATAGGCTGCTGCTGCATCCGAACGCCATGCCTCTAGTGGCTTCGCGGTGGTCGCGCATCCCTGTGCTCCGTTCGCTGGAGCACGTCGCCATGGAGGAATTGATGGCGGCCGGCTTCGACGAGACGTCAGCAAGGACGGTGATGAGTGCGCTCATGAGCCTTGTGCTTGGACACTCCTGGATCGGTGTGGAAGGATACGTCGGAGAACTCCCGGACAGTGGAGGTCTGACTCGCAAGTCGGTGGCGCCTCTGGTACCGGGTGATACCGACGCGGAAGAAGGGGCCCGGCGACTTGACTTCGAGAGAGGGCTCGACCTCCTGCTGGAGGGGGCAGGCGCTCCTGATCAGCGCGGAGCGGTTCCGACTCGATCCTAGCCGAAAGAGCGTCATCTTTACGCCCACCTTAGCGCCACGCTGCTTCAATGCCGAGCGTGGAGTGCGAGAACAGATAGAAAGAGAGAGGCACGTTGAGCATCAAGAGTCACAAGACTGTCCGATATCTAGCCCTGACGGCGCTGGCAGGCTGGTAGCGTACGGTCTTGCCGGTTGCGGAGCGGCGACGAGCGCGGTCGAGCAGCTCAGGAATGTGTCGACGGACATCGGCTCAAGTACGGCTACGGACACGTCGATGTCGTACCAGGTCAGCTGTCGCTGTGGGATAGTCAGCGACCCGTACCCGGGCGTTTGTCGGGACTACGTGGACATCAACGGCAACAACATATGCGATTTGTCCGAGCCGGTGGCAGAGGATTCGGCACAGACGATCACCGTCGCCACGACCGCTGACGATTCAGACGAGTCACCGACAGGTGGATGTCCCCTGGCACCCTGCTCGATCTGCGGTATCTGCGCCAGCCTGGGATAGCGGTCACGAGTGGAGGCAACTGGGAGTGGACCGTCGGCTATACTCCCGGCACTATGAAGCCCACCGGTATCAAGCTCGTCGCGCAGAACAAGAAGGCCTACCACGACTACTTCGTCGAGGAGACGTTGGAGGTGGGCATCGTCCTGACCGGCACCGAGGTCAAGTCGGTGCGGGCCGGGCGGGTGAACCTGCGCGATTCTTACGCCTCGGTGGAGAACGGGGAGATGTTTCTGGTCGGCGCGCACATCTCACCCTACGAGCAGGGCAATATCTTCAATCACGATCCGCTGCAGGACTCGCAAGCTCTTGGCACATGCTGCCGAGATCCGCCGTCTCTACGGCAAGACTCAGATGGCCGGCTATACGCTGGTGCCCACCAAGCTCTACTTCAAGGATGGTCGGGTGAAGGTGGAGATCGGTCTGGCCAAAGGCAAGGCTCTGTACGACAAGCGCCAGACTTTGGCCAAGAAGGAAGCGCAGCGGGACATGGAGCGAGCTTTTCGCCGCGACGGCCGGGACGAGTAGTCTGACAGGGACGCTCCGGCGTCAGAAGCATCGACTGGCGGCTGAGAGGGGTATAATCGACTCCACTCAGTCAGCTCGGTATCGAGAAGCCGGGCGTCTGGGTCTCGTGGGGGCGTCATGGTTTCGACGGGGCTCATGTCTGGGTTTAGGTAGCGAGCCGAGATCCCGGCCGTTCTCGTTAAACAGGCTGGAAAACACAATTGCCAAATCTGAATTGGCTCTGGCCGCTTAGTCTTTAACTAGACTAAAGCGCCTGTCACGCCTCCCGTGTCTGCCGGGGAGGGTCGTGGCATAAACCAGGCGGACTCACTCCCGGCAAGTGCCGCCGGTGTCGGGGGAAAATTAAGGTGGCTGGCTGAGCGCAACCCTGCTCCTACGGGAGCGCGAGGCGAGACTTGATGTAGGAGCTACGCTCGTAGACACCTAGGCTCGACGGGTTTCGGACGGGGGTTCGATTCCCCCCGCCTCCACCAAGTCGCACGCGATCGCGCTGCGCGCGGTCGCTGCAGCGCGGTTTGCGCCACGCTCATCCCTTCGCAACAATCGCTAAAGTCTGTAGCGCAAGTTGCCGATAACGAATATGTTTTTTTGCTTGCGTCGCGCGGCGCGGGGAGTTATAACATTAGTGCGTGTATTGTCGCTGTGTCAGGAGTAGACTCAGGATACAGCGTCACCGGGATGCAATGACCTCATGGGACTTCCATGGTTGCCCTGGAGTGTCCGGCACTCCAGTCCCTTGAGAGAGCTAGTGGTGAAACCGGCCCGGAATCCCAGAACGATGGGTCGCGGGTGAAGCTCTCTAGGGGAGGTGGGTCATGCGTCCAAGAACAAGCAGTCGACTGAGAATCGGCGTTGTGGTCTTGGTGGCGGTCCTTGTCGCATTGATCGCTGGTTCGGCGGTGGCGTTGGCCACCCCAGGGGGTCCGGGAGGCCGCCGGGGGGGGACCGGATCCGTGCAAGCTCAAGGTCTACAAGTCACTTGAGAATGCACCCGCAGTTACCAAGTTCAGTGATTTCACGGTGAAGGTCGAGTATCCCAACGGTACTTCCAAGACAGATACCTTCAGCAATTCGGGTAGCCACTCTGCGAGCTTCACCGTCTGGGCAGGCGGGCACTTACACGGTGACAGAGGTAGGAATCCCGACGGGGTTCACACTGCAGCCCCGCTTCTCAGACGGTTACTTTCACCGAAGGCGACATATCCGATGGCGACATCACCAAGACGGCTTCGATCATCAACACATATCAGAAGCCACCAGAACCCTGTCACATCAAGGTGAAGAAGCACTTGGAGGGGGAACCTTCGGGCACCAAGTACAGCGACTTCACGGCGAAGGTCGAGTATCCGGATGGAAGCACCGAGACGGATGACTTCAGCAACAGCGGGAGTCACGCGGCCTACTTCACGGTGACCGAGGCGGGCACCTACACGGTGACCGAGGTGGGGATCCCAACGGGGTTCACACCCAGCCCCGCTTCTCAGACCGTGGTCTTTTCAGAAGAGGATATCGGCAAGGGCGATGTCACCAAAGAGGTGTCCATCACCAACTCCTACCAGGTCGAGCCTCAATCTGGCGAGAAGGCATGGAACGGCAGGAATGGTGCCGAGTACAACTGCCTCTACGGGGGCAATCTGCATTGGATCCTCCACTGGGGAGGGGCCGGCACCGTGACCGAGGCGACGCTACACATAGTCTTTGTGGGCGGTGCCACAGCCGACTTCCCGGGTTATCGACCATCCGGTGGTGAGAATGGTGCTATGCACTTCGACAGCGTGGGTGCTGCGAAGGTTGAAAGCGCTCTGGTCACCTACATGTATACCGGTTGCATAAGCAACGTGGGCTTGACCATTAGCCATTCCACGTGCAATCCCAAGCCGCCTGTCACTGGCTGCATCACAGTCCACAAGACCGTGGAAGGCGAGTGGCCCCTTGGCGACCCTGCGGGTCCAGAGGATTTCTCGATAACGATAATGAACGAGGCGGGTCAAGTGGTCGGTGGCGGTTCGTTTGACTCCAATGGGGATTTCAAGCTTTGTGGATTGGCTTTGGGACAGTACACGGTCACAGAGGATGATCCGGGTCCCGCTTGGCAGGTGACCATGGATCCTTCTGGTGGCGTGGTCACCCTTGGAGATGAGTCGGTGGCCTGCCCCCCGAGCACTCAACCACCTGAGCCTCCCACGGCCCACGTGGAGGTAACCAACACTCTGCGGCTTGGTTCCCTTGTGGTTCACAAAGCCATAACGGGTGCGCAGTACCCGGACGATCCCGACAGTCCGGAATCGTTCTCGGTGACAGTCAAAGACGCTCAAGACCAGATCGTGGGCCAAGGTTCGTTCGACGCCAATGGTGAGTTCGAGTTGACCGACCTTGTCCCGGGCGATTACACAGTGGTCGAAGACGATCCTGGGAGCGAGTGGGCGATCACCGTTGACCCGACGGGTGGGAGTGTGACTGTGACAGGCGGCTCTGAGGCCGAAGTGGAGATAACCAACGAACGAAAGCTCGGCTCTCTCCGGGTCACCAAGACCATCGAGGGCTACAACCCAGGCTTGACCTTCGAGGATTTCACAGTTGTCATCACGGGCCCGGCCCCCAGTTCTAACCAGGTGTTCAACGGCACGTTTGACGAGTTTGGAGTCATCGAAGTGACAGACCTGCTGCCGGGCAGCTATACGGTTACGGAGCAAGCCCTTGGATATCCATGGACGATCGCAGGCAATGGTCCGGTGGACGTTGAAATCGAACAGCAGACTGGGGTGACCATCGTCAACACTGGTAGCACTTCGACCACGCTTGCGCGTGTGACCAGCACTGCCGGCACGGGTACGACCGGGACCACCCTCAGAACGACCGGGACCACTCTCAGAACGACCGGGACCACGGTCGTGGGGTTCTCGTCGGATACGTCCAGCACAGTGTTCGGCTGGGTAGCACAACCGGGTGACATACAGACCGGTGGAGGCGGCACGGCGGGCGGCGGCAATGGCGCGTTGATCGTTCTGATTCTCGCCAGTACGCTGCTGGGCTCGGTGCTAGTCGCGTCTGCAGTGGGGGTCCGAGCTGGGGTGCTGTAGTAACACTACTACCTGCCTCCATGCAGCCGGCTGACGGGGGTATGGAAGGACAGAAAGAGGGGCGCCACGGGCCCGGGCGAGGCCAGGCGCCCCTTCTGGTGCTGGTTGTAGTCGCCAGCCTATTGGTCCTGGTAGGTTTCTTCATCCACGGGGACTCATCGTCTGCCTGGTCGGGGGTGAGTGTTCCGGAAACAACCGCCTCAGTGACGACTACCAGCCGCGCGTCGGCAAGCACGACGTCTCTTGTGGAGTCCACCACGACGGTCACCGCCAGCCTCATCCACCCTGTGCGTGACCCCGTGCGAATCGTGATGCCCAGCATCGGAGTCGATGCGCCGGTTGTCCCTGTCGGCCTTCTGGAGGATGGCGACATGGAGACTCCGCACTACGGCTATGTGGGGTGGTACTCCTTAGGACCTGCTCCAGGGGAACAAGGTCCCGCTGTGATGCTGGCCCACGTGGACAGCCTAAGGAAGCCCGACGTGTTCTATGGCTTGAAGGAATTGAAACCTGGTGATGAGATTCTTGTATACGGCGCGGTCGGAGAGCCGGCAGTCTTTCAGGTCGATTCGGTGGAAGAGGAGCTGAAGATCGACCTTCCCAGGGCCCGAATCTGGCACTACACCGCGACTGCTCTTATCCGGCTCATAACCTGCGGCGGAGACTGGGACAGCAGGTCGCGCCACTATCTCTCTAACGTAATCGTGTACGGGTACCTGGTTCGCTAGCGATTTGCGACGTGTGATGCGAATATAGCCTCCGCGGAACAAGTGAGTCTCCGCGGGGCTCTTCTGCGTACACAGGCTTAGGCGAGGGATGAACAACCAGGTCTTCAATACAACGGACATGGCCAAGAAGAAGGTCGGTGTGGCTCTTCTGTCCGTGGGCTCAAACAGCCTGTTGGTGGTCGTCAAGCTGGTGGCGGGTCTACTGATCGGCTCGGTCGCGGTCGTGTCCGAGGCCATTCACTCCGCCATGGATCTGGCGGCGTCGGTCATTGCTCTGTTCGCGGTGCGTGTCTCGGGCCGCAAAGCAGACGACCAGCATCCCTACGGTCACGGCAAGTTCGAGAATGTATCCGGGGTGGTGGAGGCTCTGCTTATCTTTGGGGCCGCCGCCTGGATCATCTACGAGGCGATCCACAAGCTTCTTGCGCCCCCAGAGCGTCGACATGCCGGTGTGGGGTGTGGCGGTCATGTTCGTGTCGGTAGTGATGAACATTTTCGTGTCGCGCAGGTTGTTCAAAGTGGGAAGAGAGACCGACTCGGTGGCGCTGCAGGCGGATGCTTGGCACCTGCGCACGGATATTTACACATCGGCTGGTGTGATGCTTGCGTTGGTGGTGGTCCTGGTAGGTAGGGCCGTGGCGCCGGAGGTGGAGCTGAGTTGGGTCGATCCCGCAGCGGCCCTCGCTGTGGCGCTTCTCATCTTGAAGGCTGCGTTCAGGCTGACTTGGGATTCGGCTCGTGATCTGCTGGACGTGAGCCTTCCAGAGGAAGACGTTAGTTGGATGGCCGGATTCATCGCTGACAACTGGCCGATAGTCAGGAGCTTCCACCATCTGCAGACGCGCAAGGCAGGTCCATATCGATTCATCGACTTCCACCTGGTTGTGGAGGACAGCATGTCAGTGGCGGAAGCCCATGCGTTGGGCGATGAGATAGTCGAGGCGATAAAGGCTCGTCTACCTGAGACCCGTGTGCTCATTCACATGGAGCCGTGCGAGTATCAATGCAAAGAGGCGTGCGTAGCGGGCTGTCTGGTGTCGTCGGAAGATAGGGCCGCGGGCCAAGAGGGGCGTAATCTCGCCGAGCAGAAGCGCTCAGCCGGGGAGGGTCTACGGCCGCCGGACTAGAGGTCGGTGCCCGTGGTGGTCGTAGGGGCGGACGTGCTGCCAGGTGGAGTGGAGGTCGTAGTGGACGTCGACGGCGGTTGAGTCTGGTCGGTCGGTGGAGTTCCGAAAGTGACGACATCGCCGTCCCTGATAAGCTCCAGCCCATGCTTGGCGCTGAGTTTGGTGAGACGGCTTAGTATGCGGCCGGCGTTCTCACCATCGGTGACGGCCGGCGCTCCGGTAGACCTGCTCAAGAACACAGGGACGACAGTGCCCCAGGGCGGCCCGTCTGGGGGAACGGTGACCCTTAAGACGAAGGCGTCGCCCGTATACGCAGAGTGCCAGTCCCACACAAAGTCGCCCATGCTGTATACGATCAGCTTGTCCTTGTAGATCTCCATGCCTTGGATCACATGGGGATGGTGACCAAGCACAAGATCGGCTCCGGCGTCCACAAGGGCGTGGGCCAAGCCTACCTGCAGGGAGTCGGCTGTCGAATCGTACTCAGTCCCCCAGTGCAGGCTCACGATAACGAAATCTGACTGTTGAGCGGCTTGGGTGACTCTGTCGGTGAGACCCTTGTTCTTGGAGACAGAAGACGAGATGTAGTAGGTACCCGCTCGCTTGCTGGTTGCGGCAAACCCTGCTGTGATCTGCGATACCGCTATCACCGAGACCTTACCAGCCGGGGTATCCAGCACGGCGGGGGCGGCGGCTGCATCGAAATCAGCCCCCGCGCCGGCATGCTTGATCCCGGCGGTGTCCAGCCGGGATATGCAGTCTGAGAGGGCCTTCCAACCATAATCGAGGCTGTGGTTGTTGGCCAGACTCACAACATCGATGCCGGCGGAGAGTAGGCCGTCCATCAGACCCGGACGGGCTTGAAACGTGTACTCCTTGGCGGAATTGCGTGCGCCCGTGTCAGAGATAGCACCCTCGAGGTTGATGAAGGCCAGGTGTGCATCTTCCATGTAGGGCTTGACGCTCTCGAACAGTGCCGCACCGCCGTTCTTGTCTATGAAAGTGCCCACTTTTCTGTCGCCCATGACGTCACCACCCGCACTAACGCTGAGTGGGGGCGGAAGGGTGGTAGTGGTGGTGGGGGCCAGGGTTGTGGTCGGCGCGGCCGTGGTGGTGGGGGCCTGAGTAGTGGTCGGCGCTTCGGTGGTGGTGGCCGGAGCGAACCCCCCTGTCTGCCAGAACCAGATCATGGCGGCGGCGGCCACCAACGCAACGGCCCACAGCGAGGCCACCACTATGATGAATGTGCGCGGTTTGCGCGGACTTCCGCTGGTGCTGAGATTAGCCATAGCGGTGAGTATAATAGCCCAATGCGTCCGGTCGGAAGAGGAGATACTGGCAAACGGGTGGTCGACATCCAGACGCGTCTGGCGGCCCTGGGTTACCACCTGGGCAACGAGGGCGCAGATGGTGTCTTTGGGCCCAATACCGAGAAAGCCATTCGGGCATTCCAACAGGGTCGAAAGCTATGTGCCGGTGGTGTTGTAGAAGCCAATACCTGGGCTGAGCTTGTCGAGGCCGGGCACGTACCCGGTGAGCGGCTGCTGTACTTGCGCGTGCCCCACATGCGCGGCGACGACGTCCTCACGCTGCAGCGCGGCCTGGATGAGTTGGGCTTCGACTGCGGACCGGTAGACGGGGTCTTCTCTTCGCACCTTGAGGTGGCGGTCGCCGAGTTCCAGCGTAATGTTGGTTTGAACGTGGATGGCATCGTCGGCGACACGACTTGGGAGAGTGTCCGCCTTCTGCAGAAGGGTGGCGTCAAAGATGTCGGCGGCAATCTTCCGGACAGGATGAACGGCTATGTGGGCAGCCGCTCGCTATCGGGATTGCGCGTGTGCATCGACCCGGCCCACGGGGGTGCGGATCCTGGGTGCGAAGGCGTAGCGGGTCTCTGGGAGAAGGATGTGAATCTCGCTCTAGCTCGTGAGCTGGGTCGAATCCTGGCTGAGCGTGGTGCTGTCACGCATCTTGTCCGTGAGGATGACGAGACGATAGCGCTGTATGAGCGCGTAGAGGCAGCGGCTGCCTGGGACCCGGATGTGTACGTTTGCCTGCACCACAGCACCAACCCCAGCCCCAAGGCCCAGGGTGCCGCTGCGTATTACTTCTCGAACTGTGCCTACGAGTCCAAAGGGGGCCGACGCCTGGCCGGGTATATCGTAGATTCGCTGGTGCGGGAACTAGGAAGGGTGGACTTGCGCAAGCACGGGCGCAACTACGCCTGCCTGCGGGAGGTCAAGCCATTGGCCGTGATGATCGAGCCCGGGTACCTGAGTCACCATGACGAGGGTCCCATGCTGGCCGACCCCGAGATCCAGACGCGAGAAGCCGTGGCCATCAGCCACGGCATAGAAGCTTACCTGGCGCGTCTCTAGGCAGACTGGAGAGTTGTGATGAAGCCCGTTGCCGTCTACTACCACCCGCTCTTTATTGAGCACAATACGGGCGAACATCCCGAGAACAAGACACGGTTGGTAGTCGCAAAGAGTGTCTTGGAGAGAAGCGGTCTTGAGCTCGATTGGGTGACTCCGATACCGGCGCCGGTATCGGCGGTGGCTCTGGTGCATGCGCCTGCATATATAGACACCATCCGCGATGTCGCTGAAAAAGGCGGGGGTTGGATGGACTCGGACACGGTCGTCTCGCCCAAGTCGTATGAGGCGGCGCTGGTGGCCGCCGGCTCAGGGCTGACGGCCGTCGATCGGGCTATCGAACAAGGACAGAGAGCATTTCTGCTGGTTCGGCCGCCCGGGCATCACGCCTGCGGCTCTCGCGCCATGGGCTTCTGCCTTTTCAACAACATCGCCGTAGCCGCGGAGCATGCCGTGGAGGAGCTAGGTGTCCAGCGGGTGCTGATCGTCGATTGGGATGTTCATCATGGCAACGGTACGCAGGCGGCGTTTTATGATGACCCACGCATCCTATTTTTTAGCATGCACCAAGCCGGTCACTATCCAGGCACGGGTATGGCGCGAGAGGTGGGCTCCGAAGAGGGCTCCGGGTTCACAGTGGACGTACCGCTGCAGAGCGGGTCCGGCGACGGAGCCGTCAGACTGGCTTTCGAATCACTCTTGCTGCCCTTGGCCAAGTCGTTCAAACCTCAGATCGTACTGGTATCCGCAGGCTACGACGCTCAAGAAGGCGACATCCTGGGCGGGCTCACTCTCTCGCAAGACGCCTTCCAGTGGATGGCGGCGAGCCTTGTCGAGCTATGTGACGAGGTGGGGGCGGCCGGACCGGTCTGCTTCTTGGAGGGAGGCTATGTTCCGCAAATGGTGGCCGATTCGATCGTGGCCACGATCAAAGGATTGCAGGGCGACAAGCCGAAGTTCGATAAGGATGCGACGGCGGACGAGAAGGCGGACGTTCGGGAGGCTGTGGAAGAGGTCAAGCCCTTCTGGAAGGGTGTACTGTAGGGTCTGCCGCCGCACTTTCAGACGCAAGGGCACTCAAGTCGGACGCAACTTTCACCGAATATGTGTAAGGTATGACGTAGGCACAGACAGCACGGGCCCATAGCATGGGCTGGAGGGGCGGATGAAGTCTGTAGACGAACTGCTTCGCAAGGTAGCCGAGACAGCGGCTTCTGATCTTCACTTGAAGGTGGGGAGTCCGCCTGTCATCCGAGTCGACGGAGAGTTGGTGAACCTGGACGAGCCTCCATGCTCGCCGGACGATACCAAGGAGTTTGCCGCCGGACTCATGAGCGAGAAGCAGCTACGTCGCTTCAGTGAGGCCAACGAGATAGACTTCGCCTACAGCGCCCCCAACGTCGGGCGCTTCCGAGTGGACATCTACAGGCAGCGCGGGACTATCTCCATCGCTTTGCGTCGAGTGGTCACGCGTGTGCCCGACTTCATGGAACTCAACCTGCCGCCGATCGTGCAGAAGCTCGCATTGGAGCCACGGGGTCTGATCCTGGTCACGGGCACTACCGGTTCAGGCAAGACCACCACGATCGCTTCCATGATCGATCACATAAATCGCAACCTGCGCAAGCACATTGTCACGGTCGAGGATCCGATCGAGATCCTGCATCGCGATCAGAAGTGCATCATCAACCAACGTGAGATCGGCCTGGACACCGAGAACTATGCGACGGCGCTCAAGTACGTGCTGAGGCAGGATCCGGACATCATCTTCATCGGAGAGATGCGCGAGGAAGAGACTGTGCGTACAGCTCTCACAGCCGCTCAGACCGGGCACTTCGTGCTATCGACCCTGCATACCATAGACGCGGCCGAGACGGTGAACCGCATCATCGACTTCTTCCCGCTGCATCAGCAGGAGCAGGTGCGGGTCATGTTGGCGGGCTGTCTGCGTGGCATCATCTCCCAGAGACTGCTGGTTCGCTCGGACGGGGTTGGTCGTGTCCCGGCCGTCGAGGTCGCGGTGATGACTGGACGCATCCGCGATCTGATACTGGACCCGGCACAGACACACACTATCCAGCAGGCTGTGTCCGAGGGGGACTTCTACGGTATGCAGACCTTCGATCAGAGTCTGATAAGTCTGTACGAGCGGGGACTGATCAACCTAGCCGACGCGCAGATGGTGGCAAGTAACCCACAGGATTTCCGTTTGCTGGTGGAGTCGCGTGGACACGCCATGCCGGTTGCAGGCTAGGACCTAGTCCGCCCAAATCGCCGCCGACCCGAGCGGGTCTTTGCACGTTTCTTGCGGTCTCTCTGGTCCGTTTGGATCATTCTCTCCCTGGTGGAGTCGCCTATTCCATGTTCGCGGGTGACCACCTTGGGCTGCTGCGCTGGCTTGAAGCCGACCACGTGATTGATCAAGGCTGCGAGAAGCGTCAGGCAGACAGCGGCGAACATGATGGCGACGGGATTGCCCGACATAGAGGTGGCTGCTGCCATGATCTGCAGCGCTAGGTAGTTGGCCAGGGCGGTGAGTCCAAAGAAGCCGAACGCTCGTCCCCTATTCGACTTGTAGCCACGGAAGGGACGATTGGTGCTATTGGCGGCGCCCATGAAAATGGCCAGAACGATAGCTATCCAGAGATGACCCAAGAAGAAGTAGGGTGTCATGACAGTGTCCAGCAAGTAGAGGCCGAAGAAGAAGGCGAGTATGCTGGCTATCAATCTGGAGACTATTCTCAAGGCTTACCCCTGCGTGACCCGCTTTGGGTAGGGACTTCTTGGTACATGGAGGCAAGAGACCAGGCCGTCTCACATATCTTGTTGCGGGTGGATGCTGGTGATTCGAGCACAGCCTCCCCCAGATAGCGGACCACCTCCTGGACTATCCACGTTTCATCCAAATAGGGCACCTGAGCCTCGACTCGGCCGTCGGGGCGTGTCGTGTGTTTGGTGCCTCTCTCCTGCAGATAAGTGAGCCAGCGGGCCTCGAATATGATGGTCGCCCACTTGGCCTCGTTGGTGGCAGGGGCTATATCGCCGGTGAGCCGCCTGCCGAGATCCAGGACATCTCGGGGAGCGAAGGTCGTGCCGGTGGTCTTTGCCTCTTGGATACGTTCCAGCTTGAAGGTCCTTTGGGCGCCGGCTCTGCAACAGTAGGCCTCGACGTACCAGCCGTCGGGAGAGTGAAAGAGCAGATAGGGCTCGATCAGACGTTGACTCAACTCGCGTCGCGAAGTGGTGAAGTACTTGATCTCGACCAGCTGATGGTCGCGAATTGCGCGGTTCAGCACCCCGACGATAGATGGGTCGGGCTTCACCAGGTCGTCGACGATGATGTCAGATCGCGATCCATCCTGGCCGACGAGTCTGTTGACTTTGTCTCGCACAGAACTCAGGGATTCCAGACCGTCCACCGACAAGGTATCGCCCAGTAGGTCCAGGGCCAGCAGCAGAGCTTTGGCCATCGCCGGAGAGAGGCGCGCTGGGCTGGAGAAGACGTCAGCCATCACTTCGCGGATCACACGGACCCCTTCGTCTTCGGCCTCGGCGGTGAGGGCGTAGGTACCGCCGCCAAAGTTGACCAGATTGATCAGGTCGAGGTCGTCCTCCACCTCCTTGCGCGTCAGACCCAGGTCGGTCTCAAGCGCCTGCCAGGTCACCAGCTCAGGGCTTCTCTCGCCCAAAAGGTAAGCAAGTAGCGACATGGTGCGGGCCAGGTGTTCGGGGGGTATCGGCTCCGTGCTACGTGCGCTCGGGGGACGCTTGGGCGCTGGCTGCTGCAGAGAATCGTTCCGCGCTGAAGTCGTCTGCGGGGGAGCCTCATGCGCAAGGAGGACGGCCGCCAGAGCCTCAGCCGATCTCTGTCTCAGCTCGGGTGGTTCCATCAGTCGTGCGCACGCGCCCAGGCCTGTGAGCCAAGACAACAGGGGAAACTCGTCTGCGTAGGGGACAGAGAAGGTGGTGCAACCCTCGGCTTCTCCCAAGCAGCTTACGTGTGGTTGCAGACGCTTGACCCACCAAGCGAGATCCTCGGTGACACTGATGGTGGCGGTACCGATGACAGAGCCGATGAGCCAGGGGGGGCGGGCCCTGTATTGTTCTGGGTCATAGTCGGCCGGGATGGTGAAGTCGCGGGGTCGCTCGGTGGGGAAGCGCACAGACCCCTTCATCCTGCCCACTCGGAAAGTGCGGAGCGCCTCGCGCTGATGGTCGTGGCCTACGAGGTACCAATGACCTTGGA
Organism: uncultured Actinomycetes bacterium; assembly: GCA_963814365.1. GTDB lineage: Bacteria > Actinomycetota > Thermoleophilia > RBG-16-64-13 > RBG-16-64-13 > RBG-16-64-13. The sequence continues at coordinate 700,585 of CAWFCL010000004.1, forward strand.
TAAGAAAGAGGCTGTAGGGGTCCACGACTCGTTCTTGGGGTACGCCTTGAGAGTCCGGATAGGCGAAGCAGACGGTCTTGCCTCTCGATATGGCGTCCTCTAGGCGGGACAGTTGCCGCCCCGCAGTGGCGGCGTCTTCGTCAGGCGCGAAAGCGACGGGTAGTCGCTTCAGATCTGTGCGAACGAAGTCCGGTCGACCCCTCAAGATGGCTGTCAAAGCCAGTCGTAAGGGCCGGGCATAGGCGAAGCGACCATCCAGGGCGGCTAGGGCGAGGCAGAGCGCCTTCTGCTCCGCATCGGTGAACTCGACGCCGGGCAGACGGAAGTCCTCCAGTCTGTAGGTAGTAGAGTTGGGCCGCGTCGGGCTCGGCAGTCTCTGTGCTGCTCAGCACGCCGACTTCGATGCCGACCTTGGCCAAGTCGGTCCTGTCGCCGTGGAAGCGCCGGGTGAATGTCTCGTCGCTCATGTCGGCATAGCCCTCCACGCATTCCTGGACCTCGCGGGCCGTGAAGGTGCGTGGACGGCTGAGCAGGAAAGATAGGAGGGACAGCTGTCTGATTAGCTTGTCCTCGTCGCGACTCATGCACTAAGACTAGCGCAGAACCGACGGTACGGTCAGCGACTGTCCGCGCGGGGCACTACAATGTTGTCTACATGACCTTGTGTGCCCGACATGGAGTGACCCTGATACTCGGCCCCCCCAATTCGGGCAAGAGGGGTCGTGCCGTGGAGTGGTGGCGGGAGCGGTTGGAGGCAAGGCCGGTAATAGTCATGCCCACCGCTCCGGATGCCGCTGAGATGACTGGCGAACTTGCCCGCTCTGCCAGTGGGCTGGTGGGCCAGTCGCACGCTCTGACTTTCACCGGCCTTGCCCGGCTTATCACTTGTCGTCTGTTCGGAGTGGTCGACGAATTCGAGCGAGCGGTGATCATCGATGGGCTGTTGGGGTCGATGCAGCTGGAGGCGGTCGGGGAGGTCGCTCATCTTCCTGGCGTAGCTGGTGCTGTGGGCAAGCTCCTGCAGGAACTCACAGAGACGGGCAAGACGGCAGAGGAGATACTCGAGGCTCTCGGCCGCTTGGGAGGGGACGACTCCTGTGGGGATCTGTTGGGCAGAGACTTACAGCGGCTTGCGTTGGGCTATTGGCGGCAGATGGAGACCCTGGGGTTGACCGACCAGGCCACCCTGGTCAGAGAGGCCATATCTGGCGTCAAGGGTTGGAATCGGCCTGTGGCGCTGTGCGGATTCACCTCTTTCACGCAGGGTCAGCGGGCCTTGGTAGACAAACTGTCTCGCGAGACAGAGGTCATGGTCACCCTAGATTACGAGCGCGGCTTGCATGTCGGCCTCTGCGCGCGCCGCGAAGCCGAGTGGTGGATCGAGCATGCCGAAGAGGTGGTGGACGTGAACCCAGAGGTGAAGACCTATGCGTCAATCGCTATCGCTCGTCTTGAGCGGGGCCTGCTCTTGGCCGACGGAGCGGGGGATGCTCTCTTGGCGGAAGAAGACGACGGGGGCGTGCGGTTTCTTCTCTCCTCCGGACGTCGTCGCGAGGCCGAGGCGATAGCTGAGCAGATCGCGAAGCTCATACGGGAGGGGTGCGACCCTGGGGGGATCGCGGTGGTGGTACGCCAAGTGCACGTCTGGGGACGGCTGTTGGGCGATGTGTTCGCCTCGTGTGGCATCCCTTACCAGATTGATGAGCGTCTGCGGCTGGGCGAGACTGGGCTGGGCTACGCCTTCTTGCAGGCTGTGCGTGGTGTCGCCCTGGATGAGGCCGAAGCCTTTTTTGCCTTCTTGCGCAGCCCCTACTCAGGGGTGCGACCCGAGGATGTATGCGACCTGGAGGCTCGGTACCGGCGAGGGGCGCCCAGGGGCGCCAAGGCGGCCGCTCGATCGGCCGGTAGGCGTTGGGCGGAGGTCATGGACCTACTGGAGGCTCTCGTGGAGGCCTCCGACCCGCGAGCGCTTTCTCTGACTACCGCGCAGGCGCTCGTCAGGTGGATGGTTGAGGCCGCGGCCCGCGGCAGCGGGCGTAATGACGGAGACCTAGAAGCGGACGCCCGGGCCTACAGAGCTCTGAGCGGGGGGCTGCTGGCGGTTGAGCGATATGCGGCTCCAGTCGAACCCAACACCGCCTTGCGGCTGTTGGCTCGGACCCCGGTGCCCACTTCGGGCCATGTGGTCGCGGGCGCTGTGCACATACTCGATGCTCAGCGCGCGCGTGCTCGAAGGTTCGACGCCGTGTTCATCGTAGGTCTCGCCGAGGGCGAGTTTCCCGGCCAGGTCGACATGCCTTCTCTGCTGAACCCTCGTCAGCGAGCCAAGCTGGAGTCGCTGGGAGCCGGTCTACCAGCGCCCGAGCCTGGGAGTGAGAGAGCGCTGTTTATCGGAGCCACCACACGGGCTTGGCGCATCCTGTACCTCAGTGCCAGAGATTCCGAGGACGATGGTACCGAGGTGATGCCTTCGCGATTCTGGACAGAGGCTAAGCGGCTGGTAGGCGCTGAGGAGGGTCGCCACGAGCGGCGTACTCTCGCCGACCAAGTGTACGCGTCGGAGACAGCACCTTCTCTGCGCCACTACCTTAGGGCCTGTGTCACCGAAGGTCTCCAGATACATATCGAAGACGGAAGACAGTCGGCGTGGGAGCGTGGGGTGCCTGGCCTCTGCGAGTCTGCGGTGTTGGCTGAGCTGGAGGCCAAGGACAGTTTTAGCCCCTCTGCTCTGGAGTCGTATGCCGGCTGTCCCTTTGCCTGGTTCATCGAACGGGTGGTGGGCATGAACGAGTTCGAGGTAGAACTGGACGGCCGGACCATCGGAGACCTGATCCACGGCGTGCTTACCGCCTGTTATCGCTCTTTGGCGACAGATGGACTGTTGCCTCTTAGCAGCGAGACAGTCTCAGAGGCGGAGGCCAGGGCGACCGCGCTCATCGACGAGATCGTCAACGGTCCGGATTGTCCCGGCACCGTGGGGCAGCGACGGGTGGCGGCTTGCAGGCTTCGGGCGATGACACACCGCCTCTTCCGGGCAGAGGTGGAGGCCGGAGGCTCTCTGATCTTCAGCGAGGCGGAGGTCGAGGTGGGCGGAACGGACGGGGTGGACGTCGGGGGTCTGCGGGTCCGGGGGCGCGTAGACCGCATAGACACCAGTACCGACGGACAGGATCTGTTCGTACTGGACTACAAGAGTGGCGTGGCCCCTTCTACTTCTGTGATAGGCGACGCGGAGGGGCTTCAGTTGCCACTGTATCTCCGTGCGCTGGCGGCAGAGCGGCAGGATCGAGACGTGGTGGGTGGGGCATACGTGTCGCTGAGGGACGGGGTGCTTTCGGGAGTCGTATCTGAAGGACAAGAAGGCATTCTTGGGGAGCGCTTGGGCAAGCTCGCTCGTTGCGGAGACTGCTGACTGGCAAGAATTGTACGACCGATGCCTGAGTGTGGCCCAAGGGGCTGCGGAGGGCATGCGTGCCGGGGTGATAGCTCCCAGGACGGACGGAGACTGTCCCGTCTGGTGTGATCTGGGGCCAGTGTGCCGGTCAAAGCGCGGAAGGCAAGGATGACGGGCCAGCCTATCGACTTGGGGCTGTCAGAGGCGCAGGCGGCGGCAGTCAACGACGCGCGTCCCGCAGGTGCTGGTGGCCGCCGCTGCCGGCAGCGGCAAGACCAGGCTGTTGGTGGCTTCGGTGGTACGGGCGCTTACAGAGGAGGGCCTTCCCCCGGAGCGACTCGTGGCGGTCACCTTCACGCGCAAGGCCGGGGCGGAGTTGGCCTCCAGGGTGCGGGAGGCTCTGCAGAACTGTGGAAGGACGGATCTAGCGCGCTCATTGGATGCCGCCTCTTTGGGCACCATCGACTCTCTGTGTCGGAGGCTGGTCAAGGATGAGGCGCTGGCCGCGGGGGTAGATCCAGGCTGTGCAGTGCTGGAGGCCGAAGCGGCCGGCTTGGTCAAGGTCGAGGTGGCCAGACAGGCCTGGGAGGTCGTGGTCGAACAGGCCGACGAGGTGGTACTGGAGGTACTCGCTTCTCAGGGGGCGCGACTGCGTGCCGACGTGATCTCGTTGTACGACAGACTGAGAGGCTCGGGCCTGCAGGAGCCTTACATCCAGATTCCGGCGGGGCCCAGTGAGGAATCGGTCAGAGAGCATCTGGTGCAGGTCCTGCGGGAGGCCCTCCAGGCCGGTCACGCGCAACCCAGGCCCTCTGCCTCGCTCAGTGGGGACCTGGCGAAGCTCGCCGGTTGCCTTGAGTGGATCGAGGGTCCAGAGGAGGCACGTGCCGCAGAAGCAGGGTTGCACGCCAGCAAGGACTTCTTCCCCAGTAGAAGGACGCGCACGCTAGAGGAGCAGTTCTCGTCGGTGCGCTCGGCGCTGGCCGCGTACCGGTGCGCTCTCGCCGAGGCGCGGCTTGGGCCTCTTGTAGAAGTGGTCAACAGAGCTACTTGCTGAGTTCCATCACGGTTACACGGCCGCCAAGTCGGATCGTGGCCTGGTGGATTTTGCGGATCTTAGGCCTCAAGGCGCGCGACTTGCTGCTGCGGACCTCAGACGAGACAGGACGGCTGGTCGACGGCCCCCTGGCGGGATCGTTCCTGTTGGTGGATGAGTTTCAGGACACCAACGAGCTGCAGTGTTCCATCCTAGGTGGACTCGGGGCCGATCGGGTCTTGATGGTGGGAGACGAGCGTCAGAGCATCTACCGCTTCAGAGGTGCCGACGTGGACGTGTTCACCAAGCGCCGGGCGGCGCTCGAGAGAGAGGTGGGCGGGTCACAGGCTGGGGGGCTGCATAGGCTGGATATCAACTACCGCAGTTCGCCGGAAATCCTGCATTTCATCAACAGCCTCTTCTCTCACCAAGACTTCTTTGGTGAGGACTTCGCCCGTCTGTCGCCGGACCCAGCAAGAGCACCTAGCCCTTCTGGTCGCCGCCGACTCCGTCGGTTGTATCCAGTGGAGGTGCTGGTCGCTGAGAGAGGACCGGCGGACGAGGCCGGGGAGCGCCTGGTATCCAGCAGGCAGGCTGAGGCAGAGGCCCTGGCCGGCCATGTCAGGGGTCTGGTGGATCGGGAGGGTTGGAGTCAGCGCGACATCGTCGTTCTTCTGCCCACCCAGATACAGGTGGAGGTATACCGGGCGGCGCTCATCGGCCAAGGCCTGGATGTATACGTGGTGCGCGGCAAAGGCTACTACGCTCAAGAAGAGGTCACCGACATCACCAGTCTGTTGCAGATGTTGGTGGCGCCGCACGACGATCTGGCACTGCTCTCGGTCTTGCGGTCGCCCTTGGTGGCAGCGTCTGACGACGCTCTGTACTTGTTGGGACGCGAGAGGCGCAGAAGGCACGCGAGGTCGCTTTGGGAGGTGATGCGGGGTGAGCCGGTGGACGCCCTGGACCGTGCAGACAGCGAGGCGCTCGAGCGCCTTGTGCAGAAGCTCGATGGGCTCAGAGCACGAGTAGGCAGACCTGGGCTGTCTCGTCTGATAGACGACGCTGTCAGTGCCTTCTCGTACGATCTCTGTCTTCTGTCGGCGCCTGAGGGCATGCGTCGCTTTGCCAACATGCGAAAGCTCATGCGGCTTGGCTGACGAGTTCGAGTATGCCAGCGGTCCCGATCTGGCTGCCTTCTTGTCGGCGGTGAGGTCGATGGGCGAGGTGAGCGACCGCGAAGGTAGCGCGCCCACTTTGGGGGAGGGCGAAGACGTGGTGAGGATCATGACGGTCCACCAGGCCAAGGGTCTGGAGTTCCCCGTGGTCGTACTGGCGGGACTGGGTGCGGATGCGCATCGGCCGGACATGTCGACATTCGCGATCGGTTCTGACGGTCGAGTGGGCGTCTTTCTCAAGGGCTACCGCAACAGGACGTACGAGGACTACGACCCTCACTGGGGTCCCGCGGCGGAGGTGGCTCGCTGACGAAGCGCATAGGGAGCGCGAAGAAGACCTGAGGCTTCTCTACGTGGCGATGACCAGGGCCCAGGAGCGGCTGGTGCTGGTGGGGGCTCGTCCGCTCAAGGACAAGTCTGGAAAGTAGTCGTATCGGTCGCATCGTTTCCGGTCTGGGTCTGGCATCGTTTCCGCCCGACGGAGACAGACTGCAGGTGCAGGGTCTGGCAGCCGAGGTGATCGGGGTCGGGCCGAGTGAGTCGGCGACTCCCCGGATGTCGTCGCCGGGTGAGCGCGAAGACATCGTCGACTCACCCGCATGGGTCCGGTGGTCCACCTGCGTTGCTGCGGCTTCCGCAGGTCTGTCAGGACGCCCGAGCGCATCAGCTTCTCGGCGCTCGCTTCGTATCAGCGCTGCCCGCGCCAGTTCTACTTGGAGCGGGTCCTGGGGTTGGCCCAAGTCGAGGTGGCGATCACTGTGGGAGGGCGGGGAGCGGGGCTCTGATTTGACGGGCGAGCATCTACTCGACGCGGACGAGAAGCACGCAGGTCGTGACGTAGGTATCCTTGTCCACCGTCTCCTTGAGCAGTTCGCGACTACCAGCGAAAGGCCGGACCAGGAGTCTCTGCGGGGGGCGGCCGGCCGAGGAGTCGTTGCGCTTGGGCCTGCGATTGGCGCCCGACGGAGACGGAGCGTGCGGTCGAACTCACACTGGCGGCTTGGGATTCTCCGGTGGCCGGTCGGTTTGCTTCGCCCGCGGCCGAACGGGAGGCACCTTTCTTCTTCTCCGCGGAAGGTGTGGTGGTCACGGGCATCATGGACCATCTGTGCCGCGAGCCAGAGTGCTGGTTTGTGTCGGACTACAAGACCAATGCGTTGCGCGGCCGGGCGGTAGCCGAGGTGGCTGAGCCCTACGGGCTACAGTGCGTTGTCTACGGGTTGGCGGCCCTTAGGGCTGGAGCGCCGGCGGTGCAGCTGGATCTGGTCTTTCTGGAGAGACCCGAAGAGCCGGTCTCGGTCAAGTATCTCTCGCAAGACCTGACCCGGTTGGAACGCGAGTTGACGCAGGCTTTCAGCGGAGTCGTGCGGGGAGAGTATCCAAGGAAGGTGGGCGACGGCTGCGCCTTCTGTTCGGTGGCGGGAGTCTGCGGGGCCATGGTTGCCGACTAGTGGATGGTATAGAATAGGCGGCCGTCGGAAAGCGGCGAATTAGGGCACGAGCGGCGGGGTGTAGCGCAGCCTGGTAGCGCGCATCGTTCGGGACGATGAGGTCCCGGGTTCAAATCCCGGCACCCCGACTTTCTCTCTGAGCCTAGTCTTGCACGGCCATGAATATGACCACCAGCACGTGCGTCCCCATCTCATCAAGTGAGGCCGCCTTCTCGGTGACTGCAGTGCCTGCCGTGGTGGGCGGTGCGGTGGAGGTGGTGTAGCGCCAGCCGGATGGAGTCGCGGGGTAGGCTGAGAGCTCGGCCAAGGCGTACTTGTCCTTCAGCATCGACTGGACCACTGTCATGACCTCGGAGCCGGGTGAGAGGCTTAGGCAAACGGGGAGCTTGTGCGAGTCGCCTATCGAGCAGAGCAGCCTGACCACGGCCGCCGAATCGTCTCTAGGTACGAAAGCCGCGAAGGTTCTGACCCCTGATGACTGGGTGCTGTCGACGAGTCGTAATCCCGTAGCCGAGGTGAGCGCGGAGGCTATGGCGTCTGCCTGCACCTGCGTGACGAGAGAGTCTTCTGGGGTGCCGAAGAAGAAGTATGCCGGGCTGCTCGCCTGGGCAAGACCATCTGTCATAGTCGACTCTTCTTGCATGTACGGACCCGCAGGTTGTAGCGAAGCCAGAGATGCGGCGGTCTCTGTAGCCCCGGTGGCCGCATCTGTGTCGCCGGAGTCAGTGGCGGTCTCTCCGAGGCCTAGGAGAGCCTGGGAGGTGGTGCTGGGCGGTTGCGCCTCACTGTCTGTGGTCATCCGCGCCGATCCTTCTTCGGTGGCCGCCATGGATACCACCGTGTCTGAGGTATCGTCGAGCTCGTTTGCGCGGTCAGGGATCGTCAAGGCTAGTACCAGCACGGCGACCGCGGCCGCGCCCGCCAAGGCCGGCAGCCAGGGTCCAGCTGGACTGAGAATGGCCCTGCGGCGCGCGGAGGGCGAAGTGCCGGCTGAGCGGCGGTGGAACAGGCGGGATACTCTGCCGGGGGTTTGCGCTGCGAGTACCCGTTCGAGTACCAGTGATTCCAGTTCGACGGGCACTTCGGCGAGGACATCGTCCGCAAAGAGGCTGACGACTTCCCGCTGCGCCGCGAGTCTATCGGCGCACTCAGGGCACTGGTCGATATGGGCTTGGACCGCGTCCTTGGTGGCGGCGTCGAGGTGGTCGTCGAGAAAATCGACGGCCAGTTCTGCCCAATCCTCGACGTGACCTGAGATGGCCCAGTCCGACGACATCAGTGGATCTTCACGTTTTCTGCCCCGCACCATAGCTACTCTTCCCCTATCGAGCCCGACCTTGGGACGGCACCATCTTCGTCTTGGTTCCGTTCCGATGGCCGTGAGTTTGCCTTGGAGTCGTATCCGGCTTTGACGAGTGCCGAAGCCAGAGTTTCGCGTGCCCTGAATATGCGCGATTTGATGGTCCCCTCTTGGACGCCGAGTATCTGAGCCGCCTCTATATAGGGGAAGCCCAGCAGGTCGCATAGTACGACGGCGAACCGGAAGCCCTCGTCCAACTCCATGAGGGCCGCGCGAAGTGGTTCGGAGAGGCCGTCCATAGCCGGGTCGATTCCATGACGGCCTGTGCCTACGGCCGCTGCCTGACCGGCAGGACCGGAAAGGTCGTCGATGATATCGGCTTCCATGGGCTCTGGTCTTTGTCTGCGCAGATGATCGTAGGCCGCATTGACCGCGATGCGGTGCAGCCACGTGCCGAACCGCGCCTCTCCCTTGAAGGAGCCGATGTTCTTGAAGGCCTTGATGAACGCCTCTTGCGCGACGTCGGCCGCGTCCCAGTGATTGCCCAGCGTGCGGAGGGCCAGGTTGTAGACGCGACGCTCGTGACGTCGGTAGAGTTCAGTGATGGCATCCGCTTCGCCGGATCGAGCTCGCTCGACCAACTCGGCGTCTTCGTCACATATCGTTTCAGTGAGGTTCAAGACTATCTACTGCTCCCTCGGTCTCCCGCGAGTGCACCTTGTGCAATTCTAGCAGTGGGGGCTATGGTTAGCGTTCGATACAAGAACGACATTGGCAGAGAGGGGTGAGGTCTGATGTCCGAGCAAGACGGCGGACAACGTGAGACTGAGAGGCGTGACGAAGCTGAGGAGATGGCTCGTCTGCAGGAGCAGATCAACAACCTACCGGTCAGCGAACATCTGCTCTATATGCTGCATTCACTGTCGTCGTTGGCAGTGGACCGTCTTGGCCTGACTCCCGAAGGCGGCGCGCGGCGAGACCTGCCGCAGGCCCAGTTGGCGATAGAGGCTTTCAGATCGCTCCTGGGCGTCTTGGAGACTGCGCGTCCACGAAGAGATCGCTGCCCACCGCGGGGTGCTTTCGCAGTTGCAGTTGGCGTATGTCGGTGCGCTGAATGCGGCACCGGCCGGCACGGCGGCCCCCGAGGCGACCGCGGAAGAGCCGGCAGATGAGGTGCCGCCAGAAGCACCGAAGGCTGCGGCCGACGAGGTGCCGCCGGAGACGGTGGCGAAGAAGGCCGCCAAGCCGCGCGCGAGCTCGAAGGGGACCACAAAGAGTGCCCCCAAGGCCACGGGCCGGGCCACAGGGGGGGCCGCGGGCAAAGGTGGCAAGAAAGGCTCGTGATACGCTGTGCAACGGGCGCGAGGAGGCGCCCGGCCTGAGCACACGGTCTCCAAAGGAGGGACATGTCAGTCCAGATAGGCATCATCGGTGGCAGCGGTCTCTACGACATGGAGGAGCTCACCGACCGCGAAGAGATCCAGCTGTCGACCCCGTTCGGCGAACCCAGTGGTCCGTATGTGACCGGCACACTGCGCGGGCGGCGGGTCGCCTTCTTGTCCCGGCATGGGGTAGGCCATCGTATCAGCCCATCTGAGCTGAACTTTCGGGCCAACATCTTCGGCTTCAAGCTGTTGGGCGTGGAGAGGATCTTTTCGGCCAGCGCCGTGGGGAGTCTGAAAGAAGAGCTTCCACCCATGGACGTCGTCATCCCTGACCAGTTCTTCGACCGCACCAAGGGGCGCGCGAGCACCTTTTTTGGCCGGGGCTTGGTGGCCCACATCGCGTTCGCACACCCTATCTGCCCCGAGATGGCGCAGGTGGCCTTCGATTCTGCACAGGCAGCGGGGGCGGAGGTGCATATGGGCGGCACGTACGTGTGCATGGAAGGACCACAGTTCTCAACCTTGGCCGAGTCCCAGACCTACAAGAGCTGGGGCATGGATGTCATAGGCATGACCAACCTGCAGGAGGCCAAACTGGCCCGCGAGGCAGAGATCTGCTACACGACGATCGCTTTGGTGACCGACTACGACTGTTGGCATCCGGATCACAACAGCGTGACCGTGGACATGATCGTGGCCAACCTGATGGCCAACGCAGAGATGGCCAAGAAGCTGATCGCCGAGGCGGTGGGGCGGGTGCCGGCCGACCGCGGCTGCTCCTGCGGGAGCGCGTTGGCGACGGCTATCATCACTGACCGGGACGCCATACCCGCCGCCCTCAAGCGCGAGTTGGCTCCCCTGATCGAAAAGTACATCAAGTGAGGTATTGATGGATCCCATACTGGCAGTAGGGTCGGTAGCGTTCGACAGCATCAAGAACCCGTTCGGTGAGGTGTCCCGTGTCGTGGGCGGGTCGGCCACGTATTTCTCGGTAGCCGCCTCGTTCTTTACCGACATCCGTCTGGTGGCGGTGGTGGGAGAGGACTTCGCCGAGCAGGGTGACCGCGTGTTCGCCGGACGGTCGATAGACCTGGAGGGACTGCAGACCGTGCCCGGCGAGACCTTTCGCTGGAAGGGTGAATACGGGTTCGACATGAACTCGCGCGAGACCATCTACACCAAGCTCAACGTCTTCGACCAGTTCGAACCGGTGATCCCGGAGGCGTATCGCTCGACTCCCTATGTGTTCTTGGGCAACATCCATCCGAGCCTGCAGTTGGAGGTGCTCGATCAGGTCAAGGAGCCCAGACTGGTCGCTGCCGACACCATGAACTACTGGATCGAGGGGACCCCGGACGAGCTGCGCAAGGTGCTGAAGCGCATCGATGTGCTGATCATCAACGATTCTGAAGCGAGAGAGTTGTCGGGTGAGGTCAATCTGGTGAAGGCGGCACGGGCCCTCAAGATGATGGGGCCCTGCACCGTGGTCATCAAGCGCGGAGAGAACGGCGTGCTAACCACCTGCGAGGGGGAGGCCGAGTTCTTCGCCGCACCGGCCATGCCTCTAGAAGAGGTCTTCGATCCCACCGGGGCAGGCGACACCTTCGCCGGTGGCTTCATGGGCTCTCTGGCGGCCGACGGCAAGATGGACGATGCGGCTCTGGCCCGCGCGATAGTCTACGGCAGCGCCGTGGCGTCGTTCGCGGTCGAGGACTTCAGCCTGGACCGGCTGCTACGCCTCACCCAAGGGGAGATCAAAGAGCGCTTCAGGCACTTCAAGCGCCTGACGCACTTCGACGAAATCTAGAGGTACGCGCCGCCCAGGCGCCGGGCTACGCTTCGTCGGGTTTTGTGTCCGCCACAGGTGGTTCGGGAGCGGGTTCCGGCGCGGGCGCAGCGGGCTCTGCCGCCGGGGCCGGTTCCGGGGCGACCGCGGCCTTCTCGGGCGTGGCCTCTATCTTAGGGAACTCCACCACGAGCTTGCCATCACTGCGGGTGATGTTGGTGTTCTGTATGTGAGCCAACACTGAAGCCTTGCGCTTGTCATCAGTCTCGCCGGCCAGCTTGAGGTCCGTGTCCAGCACGCTCCCGTAGAGCTGTTCGACCAGAGAGGTGCATTCGTCTTGGGTGAGCTGGAGGCTTGTCAGCAGGCCGGACAGTTTGCCCAGGATGGCCTTGAGGGCCGTCAGGGAATCGCTTTCCTGCAGGTCGATATCGCCAGGCCTCCGCTGCTGTTCGGCGTCTGGCTGTGAGTCCCGCCGGTCGCCTCTGTCGCTGCCTCGATCGCTCGGACGACGTTCGCCATCGCGCCGTTGTCTATTAGTCATGCTTCCGTCCTCTCGCTCGCCGTACGATAGTATTCCACGGCGGTCGCCACCCCGTCCGCTAGATCCGTTTTCCACTTCCATCCCAGTTCACGCTCAGCCTTGGAGGCGTCCAGGGCTATGTGCTCCACTTCGCCAGGTCTTACCTCAGCGTACTCAGGCTCCGTAGTCGAACCGACCGCATCCCTTACCGCTTCGAATATCTGCAGGTCGCTGACCTGGATACCGCGGCCCAGATTGTAGATGCCGCACGCGTCGCTGTTAAGGGCGAGAACGTTGGCTTCTACGATGTCGCCCACATAGCAGTAGTCGCGGGTCTTGCTGCCGTCACCGAAGATGATGGGCTGGCCACCAGTTAGCATCTTGAGCGCAAAGATGGCGACCACGCCGGCCTCGCCGTGAGGATCTTGGCGAGGCCCGTAGACGTTGGGATAGCGGAGCGAGGTGTACCGGAGGCCATGGTTGACTTGATAGGCGTGCAGGTACATCTCGGCAGTGCGCTTGCTGACGCCGTAGGGGGCGACAGGAGCTATGGGGTGCGATTCGTCAGCGGGCGTGTACTCAGGCTCTCCGTACAGGGCTCCGCCGGTGTTGGCGTAGATGAACTTGCCCACCCCGTACTCGCGGCAGCATTCCAAGAGGTTCAAAGACCCTAGGACGTTCACAGACGCGTCGTGCTGGGGATCGCGCACCGAGCGGGTTACATCGGCATGCGCGGCGTGGTGAAAGACCACCTGGGGGCGTTCAGCGTCGAAGACCCCGGCGAGCGCCTTATCCCTTATATCTGTCTGATAGAACTTGGCCTGCTGGGGCAGGTTCTGGATCTTGCCGGTCGACAAGTCGTCGACTATGACCACGTCGTGTCCCAGTTCGATGAGGCGGTCGCTAAGGTGCGAGGCGATGAAACCTGCTCCTCCGGTAACTAGTGTCTTCACGCGTCCTCCCTGCCAGCTTTGAACTCCGTAAGTGTAGTGCAGAACGGCTTCGAGGGTCAGAGTGGAGAGGGCCGGTACGCTATACTCACGCAGCCGAATCCGGACGAGTGCGGACTGGCGGGACGTGGCGCAGCCTGGTAGCGCACCTGCTTTGGGAGCAGGGGGTCGGAGGTTCGAATCCTCTCGTCCCGATAACGGCTCGCACTTGGGTGCCGGAGATAGCAGGCGGGTGTAGCTCAGCTGGTAGAGCTCCAGCCTTCCAAGCTGGTTGTCGCGGGTTCGAATCCCGTCGCCCGCTCTTCGCGGTTGTGCGCCTGTAGCTCAGCTGGATAGAGCAACGGACTTCTAATCCGTGGGTCGCAGGTTCGAATCCTGCCAGGCGCGCCTCCATTTGCAGGCGTTCTTCATTGCCACAGTGTCCAACTCATTGTGATGCAAGACATCAGGTACTGCGCTACGTCGGCTACTGCCTGTACAGTCCCGGTACATACTTTCCACATCGGCTCCGGTAGGTGTGTTCCACTTCCGGGACGCGGCTCCGGTACCTGGGCGACACTGGCTCCGGTACCTGTGTTACACCTCTGCGGTCCTTACCTGCCGGCCGAGCTCCTCCGATAGGCATCTCTAGTGACGCCGCTATCGGGGGAGGTCGATATCCATGCTCATCGAGTTGGGGCTGGTGGAGCAACGCCACAAAGCGGTCTTGGAGGTCCTAGCGGGAGCCACGGTCACCGATGTGGCTACCCGTTACGGGGTCACGCGCCAGAGCGTGCACCGCTGGCTCAGGCTCTACGGGGCTTCAGGACTCTCCGGTCTGGTCGATCGGTCCTCGCGTCCTGGGAGCTGCCCTCATCAGATGCTGCCCTGAGACGGAAGCCTGGGTGTTGGAGATGAGACGCGCCCATCCCTTGTGGGGACCCCGCACCATCCGCTACCACCTATCCCAAGAGGGCACAGAGCCTCTTCCCGGGCGGTCATCCATCTATCGGGCTCTCGTGCGTCATGGGCTCATCGACCCGCAGAAGAGGCGCCGCAAGAGAGGAGACTACCGCCGCTGGGAGCGTGGTCGCCCCATGGAGCTCTGGCAGATGGACGTGATGGGCGGGGTGTATCTCACAAGTGGAGCTGAGCTCAAGGTCATCACCGGCATCGACGACCATTCCCGCTTCTGCGTATGTGCGTGTCTGGTGGAAAGGGCCACGGCCCGCCCGGTGTGTGAGGCTCTAGCTTCTGCCATGCGCACCTACGGGGTGCCTGAGCAGATCCTCACCGACAACGGCAAGGTGTTCACCGGGCGCTTCGGGCCCGGCACCGGAGAGGTGCTCTTCGACCGCATATGCCGGGAGAACGGCGTGCGTCATCTGCTGACCGCTCCCCACTCACCGACCACCACCGGCAAGGTGGAGCGCTTCCACAAGACGCTGAGGTCTGAGTTCCTATCTGGCCGCAGCTTCGCATCGCTCGAGGAGGCCCAGGACCAGCTGGACGCCTACCTGCGCTCCTACAACACCGAGAGACCTCACCAGGGCATCGGCATGGTGCCACCGGCTAAACGGTTCGCCTGGGCAGAGGAGGAGCCTTCTGAGGTGGTCCTTCCTGGTCCAGAGGAGACTAGAGAGCCACCGACAGACAGGCAGGCCGATGCCAGACACATCACCAGGTGTGTGAGCGCCAATGGCAAGATCAGCCTAGCTACCTTCAGCTACCACGTGGGACGCTATCTGGCTGGTGAGACCGTGGAGGTCCAGATCGACGACCGCCTGGTCCAGGTCTATCGCGGCGGGACTCTAGTTGCCACCCACGCCAGGCGTCACCCCTTGGATGCCGAGCCCACTTCCTGGCAGAGAGGACCAAGGCCGACCAAAGCTCAAGTGCCCACAAGCGGCACTGCGGTCATGCGCAAGGTGGATTCCCACGGGGACATCAGCTTCGCCGGGAGCGGCTACCGAGCGGGCAACAGGTTCATAGGCGAGCAGGTCGAGGTGGCATTGCGCGGAGACACCGTGCAGATCTTCATCTGAGGGCAAACTCATCCGCACGCATCAGGCTCGCCATGACCCCAGCAAGGAGCACGGAGCCTTCGCCAATCCCGGGGGCAGACCGCACAGGAAGAAGGCCTCATGAGGGCCAGGCAGTCACTCCAGACCTGAAGAAGAGTGGAACACACGTACCGGAGCCAATCTGTAACATGGGTGGTGGGACTTGACACGTCGGCTACTGCCTACCTTCGAATCCTGCCGAGCCCGCCTGGCCGACGCGGGCCTGCACGGTGCTGCTATTCTGAGGTGTCAGGTTAAGTACTAGACATTCGGCCAAAGGGGGCAGGATTGAACGCAACGCTGAAATCCATCGTCGACCTGGTTGCGAATCTGCTCGAAGAAAAGGCCGGTACGGGATCCACTGCGACAAAGACTAAGAAGAAATCCGCCTCTGCTAAGCCCAAGAAGAAGTCCACGGCCAAGAAGACGGCCAGGGCGAAGAAGAAAGAGGCTAAGAAGACCGCGAAAGCGAAGAAGAAGACTGCCAAGGCCCAGAATAAGACGGCGAAGAGAAGGTCCCCTGCCAAGAAGAAGCCCAAGGCTAAGAAGAGATCCAACGGCAGGAAGAAATCCAGCGGCAGTAAGAAGACCAAGGCCGCCAAGCGCAAGAGCTGACGGCGGTGAGGGCCAAGACGGACTAAGGCCCAAGCGCCCGCAAGCGGTACTCCGGCCGTTCGCAAGGTCGATGCCCGTGGGGACATAAGCTTCGCCTGCAGCGCCTATCTGGTGGGAAACAGGTTCAGGTGCCCGGCAGCCCCATTCTGAGGCCAGACCTCTCGGTGGCGGAACTGCGCCAAAAACCCAACCTTCGGACCGCAAATGAATACGCGCGGTAGTCGATTTGACACAGACCTCCGGCGTATGTATGTTGTTCTAAGAGAATGTCGATTCTGTCAGAAGACAAGGTGACACCCGCCGCCAGGCGTGGCGCAAAGCCATCGGCCCATGAAGATGAAGATATGTGCGGCGAGGCCACCTCAGTCAGCAGTTCGACCATTCTGGGTCTGCGGGGGCGTCAATCTGAGGGGAGGCGGCGTTATTGAGTTTGAAACGCGCATTGATTCCAGACCACATGATCGCAAGGACTGTTCAGCACGGCTGACCTTGCGAGCCCTCATTCTGGGCGCACGCGATACACCAGGATGGGGGCGGCTTAAGGAGCCACCACTGCAAAAGCGATCACGGATCGCCTCAAGGAGATCGAACATGAAGAAACTGTTCACTCTATCCCTCCTACTCATGGTGATGTTGGCAATTGTCGTTCCCGCAACGATAGCGGGGGCCGTCGGGCCGGATATCTCGGCTGACGACGCCATCGTCAGCGTGCATGCGATCGGGTTCGTCGATGCCGATGGCGCCAAACTCTCTGCCATCGACATCGAATACAACGTCGACATGAATGGTGCCGACGTCAGTCTGGACAAGTACGTGATCAAGGACTACGGGATCAGCATGTCACCCGTGTGCGAGATCGGCTCAGATCCGGGCGTGGCCACCAACGTCTACGTCCAGGACAACACGCACGTCATCATCGAAGTCAATACGGACTACCAGATGGCTGCCGTCATCAAGTCCTACAAGTGGGCCATGCTGGCAGGTGTCACGCAAATAGGCACCATCACCACTCCCGGCAACACCATCACTCCGGGTACGGTGGAGAAGAAGAACTACGAAGTAGTCGCAGTGCCCGTCAAGACCGGTACGGAATACCGCGACTATGCGGTCGATGGCACGTACACCATCGCAGGCACTGAAGTCTTCCAGCTCTTCACGAAAGAGGCCGAGAACTCCTTCCATGCCACCGATTGCTGGGAAGAAGCAACCGGCCTTGAGGTCGATGTCGATCTGCCGTACGCTCTGTATGTTCCAGCAGACTACGACCCAAGCCTTTGAATACGCGCTAGTCCTGCATATTCATGATGCAGGCTTCATGGGTGACGACCCGATGATCGCCCTTACCGAGAGTCAGGGTCCGGTCAACTTCGCCTCGCCAGAGGTTCAGCAGATCGCGAAAGACGACGGCCTTGGCGGCATCATCGTCGTTTGCCCGCAGATCGCGGATGCTCTGCGTTCTACGCGTGATGACTACTCCTTGAGCGCCGCCGTCCCCGCGACCTGGCAGCTGATGGACTACCTCACGGACGCGTATAACATCGACACGGACCGTATCTACGGTGAAGGCCAGTCCATGGGCGGCATGCAAGTCGGGGCCATGGCCGCTCAACGCGACAATTACTTTGCTGCCTGGTGGGCCAACGGTTGCCAGTGGGGAAGCAACTTCAACCTGGACGACCCCACTTACAACAAGGGAGTCCCGTATTACCAGGCTCCGGCCGACGGTGACCTCATCTGGACCGCAGGACGCCGATGGCAATCCCGTCAACTACCGCAACTGGTACTACCTGGTCTCTGACGACAACATCTTCATCGACAACTGCAAGAGCCGACAACTTCTCCACCAGCGTGTGGAAAGAGTTCAAGTATCTCTACAAGGATCTTGCCCACGCTGTGATTCCCTATACTTCCTGGAATCCGCTGACCACGTCCGAGGACGACCAGAACGCGGCAGCGGAAGCCCTGTTCGCGCAACCCAATGAATTGGGCATCTACTGGGCCGCGTTCGATGGTGGCAACCATATGGCCACCTGGATCTACAGCCATCGCGTCTCGGCCGCCTATGAGTGGCTCTTGAGTCAGACGCGTGATTCCGAAATGGCTCGCGACAAGCTTGACCTCAACAAGCCGTTTGAGAAGGCAGCTGTTCAGCTCCGTTCCGACAGAGCCATAGCAGGTGGCACGGCTTACCTTACTGACGGGCCAATATGGCGCCGGAACTCTTTACTACAACTCGGCCTTGTATGGCAAGGGCGGAAGTACTCTGATACAGCCCCCGGGCTGGTGGCCTCTGCAGGCCGGTGCAGGTAGCAGCCCGATCATTTTCCCAGCTTCGATGTTCGCCTCCACCCTGCCCAACCTTGAAGGCTTCAACGGAGTCGTTCACGACAACCCATATGCAAGAGTGCTGGTGCTCAGCAGCGGTGCTACCAAAGTGGCGATTTGTTCGCTGGAACTGGTGAACATACCGACCATCTCTATCACTGACTGCAAGAACGTTGTGAGCGCGCAGACAGGTGTGCCGGTGGACAATGTCTGGGTCCATGCGACTCATGCCATCACCACCCCACACTACCCAGGGAACGCCGAGCACTCGCCGGACGCCAGCGAAGTACAGGCTTACGCCTACTTCAACGCCGTCCATGACGCGATCACTCAGGCCGCCGAGCAGGCAGTCGACAGCTACCACAACGCTCTCGCGGGGTGGGAGACCGGAACCTGCGACGTGAACATGAACAGGGATGTCTTGTTCCCGGACGGCAAGTGGTACATCGGTCTTGGTGGCACGCAGCCCTCCAACAAGACCATGACACTCCTGCGGGTCGATTCAACATCCGGAGACCCTATCGGTTTCCTCATGAGCTACGGCATCAAGCCCACCTGCATCGACAACTCAGAGATGGCGGCCAAGACCAGGCAGATCTCGTCCGATGTTCCCGGCCTGGCCTGTCGCCTGATGGAAGCAGGAATTTGGTGCGCCTGCTCTGTTCTTCATGCCCGCGGCTGGCTGACCAGGTACCGAAGAAGTGGTGCTGGTATCAAGCGTGGGACTCCGGCCAGAACAAGGCGGTGTGGGTTGATGAGGGTGTTGCCAACGGTCTGACCTGGGTGCAGGAACTGGGCACGATAATGGGCAACGATGCCATTGGCATCGCGAACAGCATCTCCACCGAGCCTGAGAGCCGGAAGATAGCCATCTCGAATAGCGCCTACGTCTGGCCCAAGAAGGGCAGCACGACGCCAACAGAGAATGTGACAGTGGGCGCCATCCGCTTTGGTGACACAGCATTTGTAGGGTTCAAGCCAGAGCTTAACTACCTGACCGAACAACAGCTGTGGGATGCGTCGCCTTATGCTCATACGCTGTTGATATCGTTCCTCAACGGCGATCAGAAGTACATGCCTGATAAGGACGCCTATACCTGGGGGCTGACAGGGTCAGCTGAAGCGCAGAAGTCAGGGTTTGCTCCCGGCGCTGCGGAGCAACTCAGGGGTACGGCGCTGACTCTTCTCAACAGCCTGAAAGACTCTCCTTCTGTTGCAGCACCGGCAGTGGCACTTCTGTCTCCGAACTTGGGCGCCGACGCGGGTGGTACCTCGGTCATCATCACCGGTACCGACTTCACTGACGTTTCGGCAGTGACCTTCGGCGGCACGCCGGCCGCCAGTTTTGTCGTCAATTCCGTCACTCAGATAGTCGCTACCGCCCCGGCCCATGCCGCAGGTGTGGTCGACGTAGCGGTGACGGCTGCTGGTGGGGATTCAGATATCACTGGGACTGCAGATAACTTCACCTACATTCTGACCAACGCTTACGACGACAAGGACACCAAGATCACCTATGCTCACGACTGGTCGCGGTGGGATGACAGTGGATATTGGGCAGCGAGCCAAGATACCTATGCCTACAGCGACAAGGACGGATCCAAGGTGATCGTCACCTTCCAAGGCACGTCCCTTTCGTGGGTGGCCTGTACCTCTAACACCAAGGGCAAGGCCCAAGTCACGGTGGACCCGGGCACCTCAGGAGCCAAGACGAACACTGTAGACCTATATAGTGCCGCCACCTTGTGGAAACAGACGGTCTACTTCACGGGCATCTTGAGCTACGGCACCCATACCGTGGTCATTGAGTGCCTGGGCGAGAAGAACCCAGCATCCATGTGGTACACGATCGGTGTGGACAGGTTTGATATCGCAGGCACACTTGTCCAGAGTCCGGCCATCACCAAGGTGGACGACAAGAGCGCTACGTATTTCAACTACGCACCGGATTGGTCTCACTGGGACGATAGCGGATACTGGGCCGCCCACCTAGACACCTACGCATATACCGACGAACTCGCCGACAAGGTGACCTTCACCTTCAACGGCACCTATGCAAGCTGGGTCGCCTGCACTTCGAACACTAAGGGTAAGGCCTTGGTGACAGTGGACGGCAACACAGCTGGAGCTGTGACGGTAGATCTCTACAGCCCGAGCACGCTATGGAAGCAGAACGTGTATGACACCGGTGTCTTGGCGCCGGGAACTCACACGGTGGTCATAGAGTGCTTGCGCCAAAAGAACTCCGCCTCCGCGTGGTACACGATCGATGTGGACCGCTTCGACGTGATCCTCGCCCCGTAGGACGAGATACACCGCAGATCGAAGCAGACCTCAGAGGGGGGCGCCGCAAGGCGCCCCCCTTACGTGTATCCTTGTCGCCCTTACCTCGCCCACGAGAGGGTATCTCGGACCGCGACTACGTAAGACCCCATTTCATCGACGCGTAACTCTGGTGCAGGCAGATTCGAATCCTGCCAGGCGCGCCTCTGTTTGCAGGGTATCCGCACTCTATTGTGGGGAGGTTCCATGTCCTGGGCGAAGCAAGCTGTTGTTGCTGGTGTTCTCGTTGTTATGACCAGTCTTGGCGCGACAGCGGAGGCTTCGCTCGCGCCGCTCGAAGACACCTTCAGCCTGCACAGTCAACCCGGGGCTTCGCGCACTATCTATCTTGACTTCGATGGGCATGCTCTCTCTGACTCCGCGTGGGAAGGCTATGTGGGTTCAGATGTCATCGCCCCGCCCTTCGACACCGATGGGAATCCGGGATCCTTTTCGGAGGCGGAACGCCTTGTGATCCAAGAGGTGTGGGCGCGGGTGGCCGAGGACTTCGCTCCGTTCGCTGTGGACGTGACTACGCAAGATCCGGGTAGAGACGCTCTTCTGCGCAGCGACTCATCCGATGCCGTCTACGGGATGCGAGTGCTCTTCAGCCCCATATCCGATCTGGCGGAAGGATTCTCCAGTGTTTCCGGCCTGGCCTACCTGGGCGCGTTCGATGCGATCGGTGACCACTGTCAGCCGGCACTGGTCTTTCCAGAGAAACTGGCAAACGCGGCGAGGAATATGGCTGAGTGTGCCTCCCATCAATTGGGGCATACCTTCTCGCTCAACCACGATGGCACCTCGATCTACGAGTACTACCCTGGGGGTGGCTCGGGGGAGACCGGCTGGGTTCCTATCATGGGGTACGGCACGGATAAGAACCTCACCCAGTGGAGTCGGGGTGAGTACGCAGATGCGAGCAATACCCAGGACGACATAGCCGTCATCATCGCTCATGGGGCCCCCTTGCGCACAGATGACCATGGAGACACCAAAGAGACCGCTACCGTACTTGTGGGCAGTGGTGAACTCGACAGCGGTGGCGTCATCCGCTCGGAGACCGACGTGGACTTCTTCGCAATCACCAGTGGCGCCGGACTCCTCGCGGTCGAGGCCGACCCGGCAGAGGTGGGCGCCAATCTGGACATCCTGCTGGAGTTGACCGACGCGAGTGGCGCCGTCCTTGCCTCAGCCAACCCGGTCGAGCTGCTGGCGGCCAGCATCGAGGCCACCGTGTCCCAAGGCACCTACTACCTCAGCGTGCGGGGCACCGGCAAAGGGGAGCCGGCGAGCGCCGACGGGTACTCCGCCTACGGCTCTCTCGGTACCTACACCATAGCGGCGAGCGTGCCGGTCATTCCGGCTACCCGCTACCGCGACAACGACCCAATGATCACCTACACCCCCGCTTGGTCGCGCTGGGACGATAGCGGCTATTGGGCTGCTTGTGAAGACACCTACGCCTTCACCGACAAGGCCAGAGGCAAGGTGATAGTCACCTTCGAAGGCACCAGTCTCTCCTGGATATCCCGCACGGCCAACACCCAAGGCAAAGCCAAGGTGACTCTCTACGAAGGCGACCCATCCCCGGACAACCTGGTGAAAGAAGAGACCGTAGACCTCTACACTTCTACCACCCAGTGGAAGAAGAGCGTCTACTCGACCGGACCGCTGGGCTACGGTGTGCACACCGTAGTCATCGAGTGCTTGGGCACCAAGAACCCCGCCTCCTGGTGGTACACGACAGGGGTAGATGCCTTTGACATCACCGGCACGCTCGTGCAGAGTCCCACCATCACCAACGTAGACGACAAGAGCGCGTCGTATTTCGCCTACGCGCCGGATTGGTCTCACTGGGACGATAGCGGATACTGGGCCGCCTACTCGGACACCTATGCCTTCACCGAGACAGACGGTGACAAAGTGACCTTCACCTTCCACGGTACCTATGCCTCGTGGGTGGCGGCCACCTCTAACACCAAGGGCAAAGCCCTGGTGACCTTGGACCCCGGTACTTCGGACGAGAAGACCACCCCCGTGGACCTCTACAGTCCCACTACCCTTTGGAAACAGAACGTCTATGACACCGGACTCCTCTCCGACGGTGCTCACACCATCGAGATCGAGTGTCTGCGCGAGAAAAACTGGGCCTCCTACTACTTCACAGTGGACGTGGACAGGTTCGACATCATAGAGACCATCCCGTAGGGACCAAGCACACACTGCTGGAGGAGAAAGAGGCGCCGAATGGCACCCCTTTCCGTCGCGGCGGCCGCAGAGGCCGCTTGACAGACGCCGACCACTTCATTATGGTGAAGCGCGCTGGACCGTACGGGGTATCGGGCTGCACTTACCAGGGGACATCTAGGGGGGGACATGCATCGTTTGCACCGTTCGCACGACTCGCACCGTTCGCGTGATTTGACCCGTCGTGCTCGTTCTGCCGGACACTTGCTCACAGCATCTGTTCTGCTGGCAGTCTTGCTCATAGCCGGGGGGGCTAGCTGACGCCACTTCGACCGCCAACAGCGGGGAGCCGACCGTTGTGCGGGAACTGGTCGAGAAGCGCACGGAGAACTCTAAGACCTACCTGCTCTCGGACGGTAGATACAAGTCTGAGATCTTCTCCAGTCCCATCAACTACCGAAGCGCGGATGGCACCTGGCAGGAGATCGACACCACTCTGGTGCCCGGTGATACCAAGGGTAGCCTGCGTGCTAGGGGCGTCCCCGCGAAAGTGACCATGGCCTCGCCTCTCGTGAGCCAGTTCATAGCCTCCGTTGAATACCAGGGGGCCTCGGTGATGGTGGGGGCTCCGCGGGGAATATCGCTGGATTCTCCAATCTCTATCGGGAGCAAGGCCGTCTTCGCGGCCCCCTTGGACTCCTTGAGTCTCGTCTACGAGGCCCGTGATGACGGTGGGCTGAAGGAGACCATAACTCTTGCCAGCAGTAGCGCCCCGGGCACCTTCACCTACACGTTGAGTCACCCAGGCCTGATCCTCTGCCAGGACTATGAGACCGGGCAATGGGGCTTTCGGCGAGTCCTGGAGGAGCCACCGGTCCTGCTCCTGGGCGGTCTCTCGGTCTATGACTCGGCCAAGGACTCTTCCGGTGAGCCGGTGGCCTGCGATGAGGCCACTATGGCGGTCGTGCCTGGGGAGGGAGCGAGCACAGTCACTATCACGGTGCCGAAGACTTGGCTCGCTGATCCGGGCCGCAAGTATCCGGTCATGGTCGATCCTTCCCTATATCCGAGCACCACGCAGGACACCTACGTGAGCCATCAGTCACCGACCACCGTCAAGGGCTACGAGACCTACATGATCGCGGCCAAGGATGCGAACGGCACCAAGCGAGCCTTCATCCAGTTCGACCTCGGCACCACACTCGACGAGAGCTGGATACAGAGCGCCGAGTTGCACGCGTACCAGATCGCGGAGACCACCGTGAGCGCGGGAGGGTCCAAGAAGGTCTGGGTGGCGCAGATGAGTAAGGCCTGGTCGGAGTCGACCACTTGGAACTCACTCGGCACCGCCTACGCCATGAACTACGCTCGTTTCGTCGAGACCAACGGCGACGACGTGGATTGTTGGGTGGAAGTACCGGTCACCGACATAGTGCAGAAGTGGACAGACCAGGAAGAACCCAACTACGGCTTGGCCATACTCGCCGACCCTGATGAGACCAATACATTGCATTGCTTCAACACGAGAGAGAGCGCGGCGGGCTACCGACCTCACTTGGAGGTCATATACGTGCCCCGCGTCAATGTGACCGCCTACGGCGCCAACGGTACCGACCAGAACGACGACACCGAGGATTTCCAGGAAGCGATCGATGCGGCCGAGGTACTGGGTGGGGCGGTCTACGTGCCGACGGGCTTCTACTTCGTGCGCGAACTGTGTATCGAACATGACGATGTGACCATCTACGGCCAGGGCAGTTCTAGCATGCTCGTACCTTGGGAGACCGATGAGGACCCCTGCGACTATCTCATCAAGATCGGCAAAGATGAACCGCAGGCGGAGAGTTCCTTGGTGGGGCACGTGACCCTGAGGCACATGAGCCTGAGGCTGCCCAAGGCGGGGGATGCCGTGCGGCTCGAGGGCTACGGGGGGAGCGACATCACCCTGGAGGGCCTTATCATGCAGGGTGGCAACGATTCCAGCACCACCTACGGGGCGAACGTGACCGCGCCGGACTCGGGCGAACTAGGGTTCACCGACGTCAGCATCACCGGCTGCTATATGCGCCCGGTGACCGCGCTTCCCTTCGCGGTGGAGGCGGCTCTGGACGGTCTCAGCGTATCCGGTAACACCATGGCTTACTCTCCCTATAGCTCCGATCAGTTTCGAGAGCAAGGCGCGGTCGCAAGCGCTGTGCGCCTTGCGCAGACCTGGAACCCAGGTGTGCCGGGCGTGGTGGTGGTACCCGACGACAGCTACACAGACGCTCTTATTGCCGGGCCGCTTGCCAAGGTCTGGGGTGGACCGGTGCTCTGCACGTCAGACGAAAAGCTTGACGACGAGGTGAAGGCCGAGCTGCAGCGGCTCAAACCCGGGCGGGTGTTCGCCGTCGGCTTGAGCGCGAGCGGTGATGTGGTTGAGGCCATAGAGGACTACCTGCCTAGCGCGGTGGTGCTGGCGCTCGACAACAGCAACGAGAATGCCCGAGCTGTGGATGTCGGCACCAAGGTCAAGGAGCGACTGGGCCACGATCCGACCAAGGTGGTCCTGGTCTCTGGCGACGACCTGGGCCAAGATGCGCCGGCGGCCGGCCTCTCCGCCGGACCTCTTGCCGCCGGCAACTCCTGGCCCATCCTCTTCGCACCCGCGAGCGGCTCTCTCTACACGGAGACCGCGAACGCCCTCACCACTTGGAGCGTCGCGAGCGTCGTCACTGTCGGCCTGCCCCACCAAGACCAGAGCTGGTATCCGAGCGGGGTGACACCGACGGAACTCGCATCCCAGGCCTGCGACCGTTACGAGACGGCTACCGCTGTGGCCGACTTTGCCATGACGGGCCTAGCCTCATACTTCACCGGTAGTTGGAACGAGGTGCCCGTCGCCTCGGGCGGGGCCTACCGCTACGTCAACGGCCCCGGGCGCATCACCGTCCACTTCCAAGGTACCGCGGTGAAGTGGATCGGCAAGAGAGGCCCGGATATGGGTATAGCCAAGATCACCCTAGACACACAAACGCCGGAAACCGTGAGCCAATACAGCGCGACCGAGCTGTTGCAACAGTCCCTGTGGACGAGCCCTACCCTCGTTGAAGGAGAACACACGCTCACCATCGAGTGGACTGGCACCAAGGAGACTGCGGCCTGGAACTACCGGGTGGCTATCGACGCCATAGAGGTGACCGGCGACCCCTTGCGTGGACCGGGCGTGGCCCGCTTCGAGGACGGGGAGTGCCGGCCTTCCGCGGCCGATATGGGTCTGGCTGGGCTTGCCCCAGGAAGCGCCGTCCCTGTCACGGATGCTGTGAAGATCCTGGCCTTGGGGCGTTATGTGGCCCGTGACCGAGGGCTTGTGCTACTCACCGACTCAGACGAGGCTCCCGACTGGGGGACCCCCAATCCTGCCGAGACCTGGCTGAAGGCCCACCATGTGAGTCTCGACCGGGTGGCCTACTTGGACCTGCCCGCACTATGGGGCTTGGATTCGGGCTCGGGCGTTTGGCTCCAAGGCGCCCCGCGCCACACCACCTACGACCTGGGCGCTTTCGCCGGCCACAGTTCGCAAGTGACTCTGGACGAAGCCGCCCTTGACGTGGGGACGACCGATCTGGCCATCGCCTCCTTCGGGCCTTCTGCGGCCCTCACTCGCAGCTACACCTCTACCCGCACTGAAGAGGGTTACTTCGCGCCTGGTTGGCGGTTCGGCTTCGAGGCCTCGCTGGACCTCTCCCAGGTCTATGAGGGCCGCATCGACTACATCGACGAAGCGGGGGAGACCTATGTCTTTCTAAGAGACGGGACCTCCGAGAACTGGCTGGCCCCCATGGGCATGACCGGCTCCCTGGCCGCCGACGGTGCCAACTGGAAGTACATCGCACACGGGGGCGGCATCTTCATCTTCAGTGGACAAGGTAAGCTCCTCAGCGAAGAAGACCAGAACGGCAACAAGGTCACCTACGCGTGGTCCGACGGTCACATCCAGAAGATCACCGCCGCTAACGGACAAGAGATCAGTATCAGCCTGGATACGAACCACAAGATCACCGCGGCCAGCTACGCCACCGTCGACGGCACCCGCACGGTGGCCTACTCCACTTCGGCTCCGTGGAGCGTCACCTACTTCCCAGGGGTGACAGGACTGGAGCGCTCTGTCACATATGACTACCAGAGCGCCCAGCTGTGGGGGATAACGGCCAACGACATGGCTGACGACGACGAAGGCACCCAGGGCTTCCGCTACTTGGCCGGGAAGCTTTGGGTGAGCACCGCTCCTGACTACGACGAGGACGATAACCCCGATGCTTGTCGTGTGATCGCCTACGCGTCGGGGGAGGCCACCATCACCTCCCATGGCCTCATCTACTATCCGACAGACACCGTGAATTTCTCTAGGAGTGAGCCCGTCCGGCAGCGGTTCACCTGGAGCGAGTCGGGGACCATGACCTCCAAGACCAACCCGGTGGCTGATTCCGAAGGTTTCTGGTCGGAACAGGGGGGCTGGGACGAGGACGTGCCCACTTGGACCTATACCTATACGCCACTTCTGAACGACCGTGCGACCGAGACCTCGCCCATCGGCAAGACCAAGAGTTGGGTCTACAACAACCGCGGCAACCTGGTGAGAGAGATCGATGAGCGTGGTGGCGAGACCGAATACACCTACCCGGACATGCTCTCGGAGCAATACGGCTACATAGACCTTGAGGTGGAGCCCGATGCCAACGACTGCTACAACCTGGGGACTACCCTCATAACGAGCAACTCCCACTACGACGCGGTGGGCCGCGGCACTTATGTCGACAGCAGCGGCTTTCGTTTCACCGGAGTCGCGGTCCCCAAGGGAGCCACCATCGAGAAGGCCGAGTTCGTGATGTATGCCCACTCCTACTACGGCACCGGCGACCCCACCCTCATCCGCACCCGGCTGGGCGTGGAGGCCGCAGACGACGCCGGTACCTGGACGGCGGGCTGGCATGAGCCGCGCACGGCCACCCTCGCGAGCTACGCCATCGTCAACTACATCCCCTCGTCCTGGTCGCACGACGACCGCATCACGGTCGACCTGACCTCGGCGGTGCAGCAGGTGATCGGTCGCGAGGGCTGGGACGAAGGCAACGACCTGGCCGTCCTCTGGCAGGACGCCGGCAGCCAAGCAGGCAACTACTACTCCGTCATCGACCACTACCACGGTCGCCCGGCCCACCTGCGCATCTACTACAGCGTGCCGCCCACCTACAACCCCAACCGTGATCAACCCAAGCTGGTGATCGACGCAGCGGGCAACAAGAGCCTGCAGGTCTACGACCAGAAGGGCAACCTGACAGAGAGCCGCACGCAGCTCTCCGCCTCTGACTGGGCAGTCACCGAGTACACCTACGAGGATATCCCTGACGCGGGTGGCACCGGCAAGACCTATAAGGGCGCCCAGACCCAGCAGAAGAGCCTCGTCACCGGTACCTGGACCGACGATGTGCTCTCGGACCCTGTCTGGGCCACGACCGACTTTGATACCGACGATTACTTCCCCAGCGGCCAACCCAAGAAGGTGGTCTCAAGAGACGTCGTCCCGGAGGAGGGTGGTACACCTCAGGACCTCACGGTCACTCAGACCTTTGATGCCTTGGGCAACCTGCTCACCAAGACCGACAGCGCCGGGGTCATAATCCAGACGAACACCTACGACGTTGCCGGCCGGGTCCTGACCAGCACCGGCCCCAGCTTCACCGCCGAGGGCGTGTCGGGCCCCGCTCAAGTGGTGACCCACGCCTTCTACGATCCTTGGGGACATGTGCTCGAGAGCTACAAGACCTCGACCGGAGATACCAGCGGGGCCAAGAACGATTGGACCAAGACCACCTATGACATCTGCGGCCGCGCGGAGAAGGTGGAGAGCTACCTGTGGAGCGCCCAGTACCCGCAGGGTCAGGTGCAGAACACCATCACCACCGACTTCGACGGGCTGGGGCGTAGCTACAAGGTCCACACGAGCACCATCAGCGGCAAAGACGCTCTAAACGTATACGACGCCCGCGGGAACGTCCTTGTGGCATGGGCGGCCGGGGCCTGCACCACGAGTGAAGGCTATCAGCTCACCAAAGCCACCCGCGTCACCTACGACGCCATAGGTCGCAAGCTTACCGCCACTGCGCCAGGTAGCGACCCCGCCCACTTTTACTATTCCGATGCGACCGAGAATGAACCAGAGCACCCGGATGACGACATCTGGCTCTGGAAACAGGTGAACCCCGACGGCACCTGGGTCAAGAACACCTACGACGCCCTGGGCCGGGTCACAGCCACCCTAGCCTCCACGGGCGCGACCACCTCCGCCGTCTATGACGCGGGCGGCCGGGTGACAAGCGTCACCAACGCCAACGGCTTTGCGACTACTTCGGCCTACGACTTCCTGGGCCGCCAACTCTCGGCTGGTGGCTCAGGGCAACCCGCTTCTTCCCAGTACCTCTATAACGCTCTCGGCTGGAAGCTCCAGATCCAAGACGCCGACGAGTTCACCAGCACCTATGAGTTCGACGCGGCCGGACGGGTCCTTATCGACACCACCGCCGGGCACGTGACCACGATAAGCTACGACCAGACCGGCTCCGGCCTGGTCGAGTCCCGCACCGAATCCGCCGAGAACCGCACCACCACCTACGGATACGACGTCTTCGGCCGGGCTACGAACGAGACCCAGACCGTGGGCACCACCGTGGTCAAGAACAACACGGTGACCTACGACTCCCTGGGCCGGGTGCTCACCAGCACCGACGGCACCCGGAACTTGACCAGCGAAGCCTCCTATCCACTCGACACCCCCGGCGACACCGTGACCGTGGCCGGTATCGGGGTCACCGGCGATCTGGCGGAGACCGAGCTCAAGGTGGGCGCCGACGGTCTTGCCTACCAGTGGACCAGCACCATATCCGGCGCTTCCACCGTCACTCGCGCTGTCGACCCGCTCACAGGGCGCGATGATGCCAAGCGGGTGACGGCCGCCACCCTGGCCATGGGTCCCGCTCCGCTTGCGGCCCACTATCTCTACGACCAAGCCGGACACCTGACGCATCAGTGGGGGAGTGGCTATGCCCCAGCGGACGGGGAAGACCCTGGGGCCGAAGGCACTCAAGCCTATGTCTACTCCACCACCAGTGGCCTCAAGATCGGCGAAGACATCCGCCTACTTGCCGTGGGTGGGGTACTGGGTGGAGGGGGAACGACCACCACCACCCTGGCTCCCACCACGACCACCGAGGCACCTACCACCACCACCGACGGGGCCACGACCACCACCCTTGCTCCTACCACCACCACCGAACCGCCCACCACGACCACCACCACCGAGGCCCCACCCGAACCTCTGACCTCTTTCGTGGGCCGTCTCGTCTCGAGCTACACCTACACCGACTCCGGTCGCCTGGCCACCGCCAGCATCGATATCACCGATAACGGCACCTCGGCGGACGCCTACCAAGAGTCCTACACCTTCGATGCGGCCGGCAACCTCACGGGAGACGGTACCCACACTTACGTCTATAGCTCCAACCGCCTCACGCAGACCAAGGTCGGCACCGAGACAGTAAGGGAGTTCACCTTCGACTCCGGCATGCGTTGGCGCACGGGGGAAGGCCCGAGCACGAACCCAGACGAAGAGACCTACGCCTACACTGGCACCGGACGCCTCTCTACCTATGCAGACGAGAGCGCGGGCATCCAAGCCACCTACGCATATGACTCGGTAGGCCAACGTCAGACCTCCACGGTGACGGTGGGTAGCGCAGAAGACCAAGAGGTCACGACCACCTCATATACCTACACCGGCCTCACCCTACATAAGCTGGAGGCCACCCGTACCCAAGGCGAGACCCTAGAAAGCTGGAGCCTCACCTATCTCTATGACGAGTACGGGAAACCGTATGCAGGTGTCTACCGGGACACCACCGACCCAGAGAGTCCGGGGGCGCCCACCGTCTTCGCCCTTCTTACCACCGACCGCGGGGACGTGGTCGCGCTCCTGGATAAGAACGGCAGTCCCTTCGCCGCCTACCGCTATGACGCTTGGGGTAACCCACTGGGCGAAGGCAACATAAGCGAGGGCATCTGGGCCCAGGCCACCACCCAAGGCGCGACCGAGGTCTTGAGCCTAGAGACGGCCACCAAGATCGCCCAGTGCCAGGTGCTCCGGTACGCCGGTTACTGCTATGACTCTGAGAGCGGGATGTACTACCTCTCGGCCCGCCACTACGACCCCGAGACCCGGCAGTTCCTCTCGAAAGACCTCTCCCGCAACGACGGGGAGCAGAGTGCGTATCAGTACTGTCTGGGGAACCCCATCGCCAATGTGGATCCGACGGGGCTCTGGTCCGTGAAGTCGATGCTATACCGGGTGGTGAACCGCGTCAGGTATGAACTGTCTCAGCGGGACGAAACATATCGGAACGCCTACCTCTCGAAGGTCAAGGGTTCAGCCGGAGCATCACCTAAGTACAACAAAGACTACTATCCTAGTGGCAGCGACCAGGAGCGGGGCAGTTCGTGTTACCTGTATGCGGCCCTCAACCGATGGACGAGGCAGCCCATCCTTGATGAGGTTGGCTCGCTCTACATGGGCCCTGCAGCCACCAACGTGGGCGAGATAGGCGACTACAACAGATTCGACAAGGTGCGGCACACCTCCATGGGCAGCTTGATTGCTGGATTGAATGCTGATCTGAAGGGGTTGGGCTACGAAGAACGGGCGATGGAGTGCCTCGCGGATACGCAAGTGAAGCCGGGGTATAGGAAGGTGGCTGTGGTATCAGCCCCGGGCAACACCAAGAGTAACTCACCGTACCACTTCTACCTGCAGAACAGCGGTGGGCTGTGGTCCTGCCAAGAATACGCAGGGGGGCCTGTCACGGACCGGGACGCGGGGGGCAAGGCTATCCTGGATCCCATGCTATGCAACAGAGACTACGCAGCGAGCGGCGGCGCCAACTTCACTCAGTTCGGTGGGTATCTAATGGTTCCATGTGCAGATGGAAATGCAAGGCCGAGAGAGGTGTTCGTTGGGGCTCTGCCTTCAGGGTTCCCTTACTAGAGGACTATTGTTGGTGTATGCAGTGAGGTAATGGAGGGCAGGTGATGAGGTTCGTATGTAATGCGGTGTTAGTGGCCTGTGCGATTGGATGCGCTACGCTGCTGGGTTGCTCAGGGCTTGAGAGTACATCCACCCTGGGTCGGTTAGGCCCAGTTGAGGACAATCTACTGCTTCCGGTTGAGACTGACAGCGGAGTTGGCTACATCAACCCGAACGGTGCTCTTGTCGTAGAGCCACGCTTCTGTCGGGCGCGAATGTTCTCCGAAGGCTTGGCGGCTGTCCAATCTGAAGAAGGTGGCCCCTGGGGCTTCATCGATTCGAACGGTCGGTGGGTCATCGAGCCGCGATTCTTCGCTGCCGAGTCGTTCAGCGAGGGTCGGGCGGCGGTGCAGTCAACGGAGGGTGGACCCTGGGGGTACATCGAATCCAACGGTGAGATGGTGATCAAACCGCGATTCAGCGAATGCTCTCGGTTCCGTGAGGGGCTAGCTTGGGTGAGAGAGGAGGAAGGGTTTGGCTATATCGACCGGACCGGCGAGACGGTCATAGAACCTCAGTTTGCGTGGGCTACCCCCTTCTCGGAAGGTCTTGCCGCGGCTCAGTACAGTGAGGGGTACCGCGGCTACATCGACCGGACCGGGAAGATGGTCATTCCTACAAAGTTCTA
Organism: uncultured Actinomycetes bacterium; assembly: GCA_963814365.1. GTDB lineage: Bacteria > Actinomycetota > Thermoleophilia > RBG-16-64-13 > RBG-16-64-13 > RBG-16-64-13. The sequence goes on from CAWFCL010000004.1 coordinate 732,819, forward strand.
CGGCTTCAGTCTCCCTTTCACCGAGGGCTTGGCCGGTGTCATCCCTGAGCCGAATGGGTCGATTGGGTACATAGACCGTCTAGGACAGTTGGCCATCGAGCCGCGCTTCATCTCCGCCAGCGAATTCAGCGAAGGGCTTGCAGCCGTGGACACAGGTGAGGCTTCCGGACCTGATTATGGCTACATCGACAAGACGGGCGCAATGGTCATCCCACCCCAGTTTCTCGTGGCTAGGTCGTTCTCGCAAGGACTGGCAGCGGTCAAGATCGACTCTGCCAGCTTATGGGGATACATCGACAAGACCGGTACCATGGTCATAGAGCCACAATTCTACGAGGCGTCAGCCTTCCTCGATTGCGGTCTCGCCGCAGTGTGGTTCACGGAAGATGGTACTTGGAGCTGGATTGACAAGACCGGGAGGATCGTCTGGCGGGGTGAGTAGCCATTGGTGAGCGGCAATGGCTGGTGGTTCGCTTGTCTCACCTACGACTCCCTGGGCCGGGTGCTCACCAGCACCGACGGCACCCGGAACTTGACCAGCGAAGCCTCCTATCCACTCGACACCCCCGGCGACACCGTGACCGTGGCCGGTATCGGGGTCACCGGTGATCTGGCGGAGACCGAGCTCAAGGTGGGTGCCGACGGTCTTGCCTACCAGTGGACCAGCACCATATCCGGCGCTTCCACCGTCACTCGCGCTGTCGACCCGCTCACAGGGCGCGATGATGCCAAGCGGGTGACGGCCGCCACCCTGGCCATGGGTCCCGCTCCGCTTGCGGCCCACTATCTCTACGACCAAGCCGGACACCTGACGCATCAGTGGGGGAGTGGCTATGCCCCAGCGGACGGGGAAGACCCTGGGGCCGAAGGCACTCAAGCCTATGTCTACTCGACCACCAGTGGGCTAAAGAATCGGCGAAGACATCCGCCTACTTGCCGTGGGCGGGGTACTGGGTGGAGGGGGAACGACCACCACCACCCTGGCTCCCACCACCACGACCGAACCGCCCACCACGACCACCACCACCGAGGCCCCACCCGAACCTCTGACCTCTTTCGTGGGCCGTCTCGTCTCGAGCTACACCTACACCGACTCCGGTCGCCTGGCCACCGCCAGCATCGATATCACCGATAACGGCACCTCGGCGGACGCCTACCAAGAGTCCTACACCTTCGATGCGGCCGGCAACCTCACGGGAGACGGTACCCACACTTACGTCTATAGCTCCAACCGCCTCACGCAGACCAAGGTCGGCACCGAGACAGTAAGGGAGTTCACCTTCGACTCCGGCATGCGTTGGCGCACGGGGGAAGGCCCGAGCACGAACCCAGACGAAGAGACCTACTCCTACACCGGCACCGGACGCCTGTCTACCTATGCAGAGGAGAGCGCGGGCATCCAAGCCACTTACGCATATGACTCGGTAGGCCAACGTCAGACCTCCACGGTCACGGCGGGTACAGGCGAAGACCAGGAAGTGACCACCACCTCATATACCTACACCGGCCTCACCCTGCATAAGCTACAAGCCACCCGCACCCAAGGCGAGACCCTAGAGAGCTGGAGCATCACCTATCTCTATGACGAGTACGGGAAACCGTATGCAGGTGTCTATCGCAGTCCGCAGACCAGCACTACGCCGACCGTCTTCGCCCTTCTCACCACCGACCGAGGCGATGTGGTCGCGCTCCTGGATAAGAACGGCGCCCCCTTCGCCGCCTACCGCTACGACGCTTGGGGTAACCCACTGGGCGAAGGCAACATAAGCGAGGGCATCTGGGCTGAGGCCACCGCCCAAGGCGCGACCGAGGTCTTGAGCCTAGAGACGGCCACCACGATCGCCCAGCGCCAGGTGCTCCGCTACGCCGGTTACTGCTACGACTCTGAGAGCGGGATGTATTACCTCTCCGCCCGTCACTACGACCCGGAGACCCGGCAGTTCCTCTCGAAGGACCTTTCTCGCAACGACGGGGAGCAGAGCGCGTATGGGTATTGTCTGGGGAATCCCATCTTCGGTACTGACCCCACCGGCTACAGACCTCTGTTCGAAACCGGTAGTCGCGAGACAGATCGGGAGGCGCTGAAGCGGTGGAACCAGAAGAACAGGGAGAAGGCAAAGAAGAAGGCCCTCAATACGAAGTTGCCGACCGGAGGCAGCGAATGGGAGTTCGACCCCGCCCTGTGGGGTCAGGACGGCTACAGTGCAAACTGCTACCTCTATGCGGTCCTTAAGATGCTTCGCCGGAATGTCTATGATGACTGGAGCGCAAGGGCGGTACCGCCACCAAACATGATGGTTGTACCAGGCTGTTTGGCAAAGGGGAATGGTGTTGAGGTTCCCCCGTTTGCCTACGACAGGAATACGATCGTTCAGCTTGTGCAGGCGGACCTGAGCGTAATTGGCGGTAGTATCACAGAGTGCGGTGCTGACACGGTGCCACAGCTGGGGACCCGTAAGATTGCGTTGGTGATTGGTGACAACGGTCACAGAAAAGACTTCCACTTCTACGAACAGAACACCAACGGCGCATTTTCGGGAAAGCCTGGCATGGGGCTTCCACCACGTCAACTGGACGGTTCAGGCCAAGTCATGTACAACCCCAGGGCGAGTGACAGACGATACGATTTTGGCGACGGGGTGGTCTTCGAGTACCAGAGTTTCGAAGGCTACTTTCTGGTTGGGGGCACTTGTCCGGCCGGGCGGCAGGGATTGCCTTCAATAGTCGCCCGTTCATTCAAATGGGTGGATCAGTGAGGTTCTAGTGCGATTTGACCGGCACGGTGGAAGATCTCTATGTCATAGCTGGGAGCGATAGCAGTGGAACTGGGATATGGCGAGAAACAGTCGAAATCAGGTGTCATAGTGCTTCTCATCGGCCTGGTTCTGTTTTCCACAGCGGGCTTCGGCTGCGGGGGTGAGCTCAGAAGCGGAGAGGAATTGCGGGAAGGAAAGGTCAGCATTGACGAGCTGGAGAGGCTACGGTTGGGGATGACATTCGAAGAGGTGTATCGCGTGTTGGGTCTGCCTCTTGACTATGTTGGGTCCGGCGTCATGTCACTCAAATACGGCTTGAAGGAGGGGGGTTGTGCCTACGTCGAGCCGGACGAGGACTTCCTGGTTGGAGAGGTGTGGATTGTGGACTCAGCCGGGAATGAACGAGTGTTGCTCGGCGGACAACCCTAGGGTTTTCAGTACCGAATCGCATTTCGGAGCCTTCCGGGCAAGCTTCTGCGACCACCACCGAGGCCCCACCTGAACCGGTGACCTCCTTCGTCGGCCGTCTGGTCAGCCAGTACACCTATACCTATTCCGGCCGCCTACAGTCCGCCAGCATCGATATCACCGATAACGGCACCTCGACCGATGCCTACCAAGAGACCTACACCTTCGATGCGGCCGGCAACCTCACGGGAGACGGCACCCACACTTACCTGTACAGCTCCAACCGCCTCACGCAGACCAAGATCGGCACCGAGGTCATAAGGGAGTTCACCTTCGACTCCGGCATGCGTTGGCGCACGGGGGAAGGGCCGAGCGCGAACCCAGATGAGGAGACCTACGCCTACACCGGCACCGGACGCCTCTCTACCTATGCAGACGAGAGCGCGGGCATCCAAGCCACTTACGCATATGACTCGGTAGGCCAACGTCAGACCTCCACGGTGACGGTGGGTAGCGCAGAAGACCAAGAGGTCACCACCACCTCATATACCTACACCGGCCTCACCCTACATAAGCTGGAGGCCACCCGCACCCAAGGGGAGACCCTAGAGAGCTGGAGCCTCACCTATCTCTACGATGAGTACGGGAAACCGTATGCCGGTGTCTACCGCGACACCACTGATGAGAATCCCGCCAACTGGCCGCAGCCCACCGTCTTCGCCCTTCTCACCACCGACCGCGGCGATGTGGTCGCGCTCTTGGATAAGAACGGTGCCCCCTTCGCTGCCTACCGCTACGACGCCTGGGGGAATCCCTTGGGCCAAGGCAACATAAGCGAGGGCATCTGGGCCCAGGCCACCAGCCAGGGAGAGACCGAGGTCTTGAGCCTGGAGACGGCCACCAAGATCGCGACTCGCCAACCCCTGCGCTACGCCGGCTACTGCTACGACTCTGAGAGTGGGATGTATTACCTCTCGGCCCGCCACTACGTCCCGGCAACGAGGCAGTTCCTGTCGAAGGACCTCTCCCGCAACGATGGGGAGCAGAGTGCGTATGGGTATTGCCTGGGGAACCCGGTGCTCGGTACTGATCCGAGCGGATACTACGTGGTAGCCGGTGGTGGTGGGGGAACCAAAGAAATGCACACGCATCTGGTTGCACAGAGCCTCCTGAGGTCTGGCAGGCTACCCAAGAAGGGTCTTCATGTCTATGACACAACAGGAATACCGGTTCATGATGCCACCCTTAGCGAGCGGAACGAAGTCGATGCCAATCAGTCAGGCGGCTTCCTGATAAGAATGATAAAGGGTGGCCTGCAGAATTACGGTCCTGAGAAGCACTATCCCCCTCGCTGGTACGATGGCCCTGACCCGGCAAGTTGCATCATGGTCGAGGGCGGGAAGATCCTCGAGCCCTTCGACAACTTCTCCAACTATCGTCAAAGACTTGTGGGGCCCGAACTGCGCAGCACGCAGCTTGAGTACAGCTCTGAGAGAAACAGTGACGGGAGCACTCGCTTTGAGGTGAGGGTTCCGGGCAGAAGTCCTGGAACTCGAGAGTATGCGTCTCTTCCTATCCAGCTTCTGATCTTCGCCGGTGTGAGAGATCCCGCTCTGGCAGATACCATAGGGATGCAGGTCGACGAGTGGATAGGCGTTGACTGGAGCAGCCATGAGCCAACGATCCTTCACACTTACAGTTGGGACGATCCCAAGTAGATTCACCCAAGAGCAGACAATGGTTGAATCAAGAAGGGTGGGTCGGAGCTAACCTTGTTGAGCACTTGCGTCGATGGCGGCCTGTTTGTGTGACGGAGATCAAGATTAGGAGGAGGGCGAGATGACTAGACATGTGGCAAGTGTTGTGGCCATTCTTACGGTTACCTGCTGCTCTTTGGCATCGGGCTGCAATGATTCGGACTTCTCCATTGACCCCTCTGCTCAGTGGGTCACCATCCGTGGTAACGGCATCTCCATTCGCATGCCACCCGACTTTCGGGGTGGCAATCCTGCGGATGCAACAGCTGTCAAAGCCCTGACGAGTGTGGTGGATTCACTGAGTGATCCGGAGGCGCACACGTACTATGCGCAGGTGACAGAGCGCCTCAGGGACGGCACCGCTGTGGCTGAGAGCGGCTTTGATCTGCTGGCTTGGGCTAATCTGGACGGCAAAGCTTTGGCTGGAGCCTGTGTGACAACGGAGTCTCTTGACAACCTGCTTTTCCCAAGCGACGGCGATTCCTCAATACAGGCGGTTGTAGACGCCTACATGCTCGGCCGTTCCAAGGCGGAATGGACACTCGAAGACAGCGGCGTGGATTGGGCTACAGTGACTCTGGTCCCACAAGAAGCGATAGATGACCCATACTTCTATCCACAGTTCATCATGCTTCGAGTAACGGAAGACGAGTGTCGCGCGGTTGTCTATTCGTGCCCGGAGGAGTATTGGCCCGCTCTCTACGACGTGTTCAAGGAGAGTTCTGGGTCCATTGCGACTGGCGATGAGTCTGGGGCGTGATTGGGAAGCACCGCGTGCTACGAGTAGTCATGCGACAGATTGGACCCGGAGGGCTGCCGTCATTGGCCACGACGTACGGCGTGGACCACTGGCTCAGTGTCCTCGCGGAGACACGTGCGAGAGCCGACGAGCGGTCAGAATGGCCAAGGTGCCATTCTGGTTCTCAGCTGGGGCGCTGGTCCTTATGCGCAAGGTTTGTTCGTTCCTGCATATAAGAAGAGGAGGCAACAAGTGAACCGCGCCCGGGCTCTTGCCGCATCGCTGATAGTAGTCTTGCTGGTCTCCTTGCTGAGCGGCGCCTGCGTGCCTGATGCGGATTCGGGCTTCAAAGTTCATCAGCTCACCAAGAAAGACAACTCGTTTCGTCCGCAGGTCTCCGGCGACCGGGTGGTATGGAGCGTGATACCCGGTGACACGGACACACAGAAGGACATCCTCACGTGGACTCCCACTGACGGCGTTGCTCGAATCACCGAGGATGACATCAGTGACGATCTGCCGCAGGTATCCGGCGACCGGGTGGTATGGATGAGGGGCGACGATTTCGACAGCAAAGAGATATTCACGTGGACGCCCGCGGAGGGCGTCGTCGAGCTCACCAAGAACGACTATGCTGACCTTCGCCCGGAGGTCTCGGGCAACCGGGTGGTATGGACGGCGGAATCGGGGCCGTCCGAGGCGTTCTCCGCCATCGTGACCTGGACGCCCGCCCAAGGCGTGGTACGTCTCGCCACCGGCCCCTGTCGGAATCCGCAGGTCTCTGGCGACCGGGTGGTGTGGCTGGAGACCAGCGGCCGCGCTGACGATCTTCTTGGCGGTATATTCACCTGGACGCCCGGCGAGGGCGTCATCCAGCTGACAAGCCAGAATGCTGAGTGTTCGAGTCCGCAGGTCTCCGGCGACCGAGTTGTGTGGGATACCCCCGAAGGCATCTTCACCTGGACGCCTGCCGGGGGCGTGGTAGAGCTCGCCTTCGGCTCTCAGCTGGGCGTCGTGGGGGTCTCCGGCGACCGAGTGGTGTGGGCGGGCCCCGAAGGTATCTTCACCTGGACGTCTACCGAGGGCGTGGTACAGGTGGCCACCGGCGACGTCAACCGTGTGTCTGGTGTCTCCGGGGACAGAGTGATCTGGGAGGGCGGCACCGGTTCTGACCTCGAGCTATTCACCTGGGTGCCTGGGCCGGGCGCAGAGGGGACGACACTCAAGATTACCGACAACTCGGACACCCAATGGCCGCCAGACGTCTCCGGCGACCGGGTGGTGTGGACGGCCTGGAACGGTGATTACTCCGACATCTTCACCGCCGAGCTCGGCGATCCCTAGCTGGGAGTGCTGTGCTGGTCAGGTCAAGTCGGATGGTCACTGGGCGATACTGGTCCGGGGGCGCTATGCGGAGGGCGGGCCGACGTGGAATCGTGGTGGTCAATGGTTCTGGGGGTAATGACGCAAGCTGCGTCGCGGCACGGCCAATCTCCTCCCCGAGTAGGTTATACTTCCTGCGCTCGTCGGGCAGTGTCGGCCAAGGTCGTGGGCCCGGCAGCGAAGCCGTTTTGGAGAGATCTTGGTGAACGTAGCTCAATTGGCAGAGCACTGGGTTGTGGTCCCAGCGGTTGTGGGTTCAAGTCCCATCGTTCACCCCTAGAGCATCTGCGGGTGTGGCGGAATGGCAGACGCGCATGCCTTAGGAGCATGTGTCTTTTGACGTGGAGGTTCGAGTCCTCTCACCCGCACCTGGTCGAACGGGGTCAATAGCGAAGAAAGGATAGTCGTGAGGAGCACCCTCAAGGAGCGCGACGGCAACAAAGTCAAGGTCGAGGTGGAGGTCACTCCCCAGGAGTTGAAGGAAGCCTACGACGTCAAGCTGCGTGAGCTGGTGCGCGAGGTGCGCATCCCTGGGTTCCGGCCCGGCAAGGCCCCGGCGACGATGGTACAGCAGAAGCTAGGCGACGAGGCCATCCTGGCCGACGCCGTGGAATCGGCTATGAGTCTCTGGTTCGTCCAGGCGATGATCGAATTGGAGCTGGAGGCGGTAGACCGGCCCGAGGTGGACATGGGCGAAGAGTTGCCCACGCTGGACAAGCCGCTCACCTTCAGCGCCGAAGTCCTGGTCATGCCGGAGGTCAAGCTGGGCGAATACAAGGGTCTCAAGGTGCCCAAGGACCCAGTGGCGGTCTCGGACGAAGAAGTAGAAGAGCGCGTCGAGCGCCTGCGCAACGAGTTCGCTGAGTTGCAGCCGGTAGAAGGTCGGGCAGTGCAGCAGGGTGACTTCTTGCTGGCCGATTTCCAAGCCACTCTTGACGGGGCGGCGGTGGACGAGCTCGAGGCCGCTGACTTCTTGTTCGAGGTGGGTGGCAACCAGATCTTCCCCGAGGTCGAGGAGCAGGTAGTCGGGATGAGCGCCGGCGAGAGCAAGGCTTTCCCGGTAGCGCTGTCCGAGGATGTGCCCAGCGAAGAGTTGGCCGGCAAGACGGTGGAATTCTCGCTGACCCTGAAGGAGATCAAAGAGAAGTCGCTGCCCGAGGTCACCGACGAGTGGGTCGCGGAAGTGGCCGAGTTCAAGACCGTCGAGGAGTTCCGCGCCGACGTCAGGGCGCGTATGGAGTCGGCCAAGACCTACGCGGCCGCACAGAAGTTCCACGCGGCCGCGGTGGCCAAGGTGGCCGAGCAGGTCGAGGTCGAACTTCCCGAGGTCGTGGTGCAGCGCGAGGCGGCGGAGATGCTGGGGGAGATGAAGTCTTCTATCGAAGCTCGCGGTCTGACCTTGGAAGGCTACATGGCCGCGACAGGCATGCCTTTCGAGCAGCTTGTCGAGAGCATGATGCCGCGCGCCGGCCAGAACGTGAAGACCAAGCTGGTATTGGACGCGGTGGCCAAGGCCGAGAAGCTCGAAGTGACCGAAGAAGATATCGAGGCGACAGTCAGCCATATGGCCATGGCTAATGGTCTGGATGTCAAAGAGGTGGGCAAGCGGTTGCGCAAGAACGATCGCCTGGACGAGCTGAAGACCCAGATACTCCGCGACAAGGCCGGTCAGCTCATAGCCGAGAGCGCGGTGGCAGGTCCGCCCGAGGACGAGTCCCCGGCAGGGAAAAAGCCCGCCGCCAAGAAAGCATCAGGGGCGTCGAAAGAAGCAGTCGACGCGGACGAAGGATCAGTTGACTGAGCCAAGGCTGGGTCATGGGGAAAGGATGGAGAGCTTGAGTCTGTACATGCCGTATGTTGTGGAGCAGACCAGCAAGGGTGAGCGGACGTATGACATCTACTCGCGCCTGCTGAACGAGCGCATCATCTTCTTGGGCACCGGTATCGACGACCAAGTCGCCAACCTGGTGGTCGCTCAGATGCTCCATCTGGAGTCCGAAGATCCGGACAAAGACATCTCGCTCTACATCAACAGTCCGGGAGGCGCCGTCTATTCGGGTCTCGCCATCTACGACACTATGCAGTTCATCAAGCCCGATGTGTCGACGATCTGCGTCGGGAGTGCCATGTCGATGGGAGCGCTTCTTCTGTCGGGCGGCGCCAAAGGCAAGCGCTACGCTCTACCCAACTCGAAGGTGCTCATCCATCAGGTCTCCAGTGGGTTTACCGGTCAGGCCACCGACATAGAGATCCACGCCCGCGAGACCCTTGGCCTGCGCAAGCGGCTGGACGAGATCCTGGCAAAGCATACCGAGCAACCACTGGAGAGGGTCTCGAAAGACACCGATCGAGACTACTTCATGACTGCCGAAGAGTCGTTGGAGTACGGCATCATCGACAAGATACTCGAGCATAGGTAGGGGGTCGAGTAGTGCCCAAGCCATCTGGAGGGTCTGAGCAACTGTTGTGCAGCTTCTGTGGCAAGAGTCAGCGCCAAGTCAAGAAGCTGATAGCTGGTCCGCAAGTCTACATCTGTGATGAGTGCATCGATCTCTGCAACGAGATCATCGACGAGGAGTTTTCGCCGCCGGTCGCGCTGGATCTGGAGAACCTACCCCGGCCCAAAGAGATCTACGGCATCCTCTCCGACTACGTCATCGGCCAAGACGAGGCCAAGCGTGCGCTCTCGGTGGCGGTGTACAACCACTACAAGCGCGTGCACATGGGTGCCACCGGAGATTCCGACGTAGAGCTGCAGAAGTCCAACATCATGCTGTTGGGTCCAACTGGTTGTGGCAAGACCCTGCTCGCGCAGACTCTGGCGCGCATCCTCAACGTCCCCTTCGCCATCGCCGACGCGACCGCCCTCACCGAGGCCGGTTACGTGGGCGAGGACGTGGAGAACATCCTTCTCAAGCTCATCCAAGCCGCGGACTTCGATGTCAAGAAGGCTGAGACCGGCATCATCTATATTGATGAGGTCGACAAGATCGCCCGCAAGGCCGACAACCCCTCCATCACCCGTGATGTCTCGGGCGAGGGGGTGCAGCAGGCGCTGCTCAAGATTCTGGAGGGTACTCAGGCTAGTGTGCCCCCTCAGGGCGGGCGCAAGCATCCGCACCAAGAGTTCCTCAATATCGACACCACCAATATCCTCTTTATCTGCGGTGGGGCGTTCGCCGGTCTGGAGAAGATAATCGAGCGCCGCATCGGCAAGAAGGGCGTCGGTTTCGGAGCCGAGATCCAAAGCAAAGAGACCAGGGACGTGGGCGAGATCTTTGCCCAGGTGTTGCCCGAGGATCTGCTGAATTTCGGTCTCATACCCGAGTTCATCGGACGTTTGCCGGTCATCTCCAACGTGCATCAACTGCACGAGGAAGACCTGGTCAGGATATTGACAGAGCCGAAGAACGCTCTCACCAAGCAGTACCACAAGTTCTTTGCCTACGACGGGGTCGACCTGGTCTTTGCCAAGGATGCCCTGGATGCGATAGCCAGCCAGGCCCTCAAGCTCGAGACCGGCGCGCGTGGGCTGCGGTCCATCATCGAGGCCGCCCTAATCAACGTGATGTTCGAGCTGCCCAGCCGTCACGACGTGAGCAAGTGCGTGGTCACTCGGGAGGTCATCGAGAAGAGGATAGACCCGACGTTGGTGACTAGTTCCAGGCATCAGGACTTGGAGCTGGACAAAGAATCTGCGTAGTTACCCGAAGGACCCGGAGCAAGTGGAACACAAGGCCGCCGAGCGCGCCCAGAAAGGCGCGAGATGATGGTTGATGCGCAGGGGGCCGTCCCACTGCTGGCCACACGCGACCTCGTGCTGTTCCCCGGCACGCTGGCGCCGATATTCGTCGAACGTGACAAGGGCGTACGCGCTCTGGAGCAGACGCAACAGTCGGCGGGTCTGCTGGTGATGGTGGCACAGAAGTCGCCCGCCACTGACGATCCGGAGCCCGACGATCTTCACTCCGTAGGCACCCTTGCGAAAGTGGTGCAACTCTCACGGCTTGCCGACGGCACTCTCAAGGCGTTGGTGGAGGGCAGAGAGAGGGTCAGCATCGATGTTTTCGATACCGTGACGCCCTCGTTCACCGTGCACTGCAGTGTCTTGGGTGGCAAGAAGGCCGACAAGGAGCCAAGGCTGCGCGCGCTCATGGATTCGGTCGCGCGCGAGTTCGCCACATACGTGGCTCAGACTCCCCAGCTGCCCGAGGAGGCCGAGACGGCCTTGGAGGTGGTCACCGAGCCTGAGGAGATGGTCAACGTCATCGCCGCCAACCTGATCATCGGGCCCGACCGAAAGCAGGAGTTGCTGGAGGGTGCGGAGCCCGAGACCCGGCTACTGAGGCTGCTGGAGACCCTGATCCACGAGAACGAGTTCATAGCTCTGGAGAACGAGATATCCGAGCGCGTTCACGACAGCTTCGACCGTCAGCAGCGCCGCGTGTTCCTGACGGAGCGCATCAAGGTGTTGCAAGAGGAGCTCGGCGAAGAGGGCGACGACGCCGGCGAGACGGGGGCCTACCTCAAGCAACTCAAAGAGAAAGACCTGCCTGAGGCAACGGCCGCCACCCTCACCAAAGAGATCAAGCGTCTTAGCGACCTCCCTCCGCTCTCGGCCGAGGTGGCGGTGGCCAAGACCTACCTGGATACGGCTTTGGGGCTGCCCTGGGGTCATCTCTCGGGTGCGGCGCTGCCCGACGTGGCCGCGGTCGCCAAGGTGTTGGACGAGACGCACTACGGACTCAAGAGTGTCAAAGACCGCATCATCGAGTATCTAGCGGTGGCTTCGCTGCGCCGGGGCACGCCGCCCAACACTATCCTTTGTCTGGTGGGGCCTCCTGGGGTGGGCAAGACCTCAGTGGCGCTGGCCACAGCTAAGGGACTCGATCGGCCGCTTCAGCGCATAAGTCTGGGGGGCGTGCGTGACGAAGGCGAGATACGCGGCCACCGCCGCACATACGTGGGCGCGATGCCCGGTCGGATCATCGACGCGCTGAAGCGCGCGGCCGTAGACGACCCTGTCATAGTCTTTGACGAGATAGATAAGATGGAGTCCGATTGGCGGGGCGACCCGGCCGCGGCCCTGATGGAAGTCTTGGACCCTGTGCAGAACCGTGCCTTCAGGGACAACTACCTGGAGTTGGAGTACGACCTCTCACATGTCTTCTTCATCGCGACCGCCAACTACGAAGAAGACATACCCGAGACGCTGCACGACCGCTTGGAGATAATCCGTCTGCCCGGGTACACCGACCGCGAGAAGACCGAGATAGCCCGGCGTCACCTGGTGCCCAAGATCGCGGAAGAGAGCGGTCTGGCCGAGTTGGGTGACGTGTTGACTCCTGCCGCGCTGCATCTGTTGATAGGCGAGTACACCCGAGAGGCGGGGGTACGGGAGATGGCACGGCTTATCGAGAAGGTCTACCGGCGTCTGGCCCGCATGAAGGTGGAGGGCAAGCCTCTGCCGCGCAAGGTGGGCCCCAAGCTACTGGTCAAGCTGGCCGGCCCCGCTCCGTTCTTCGCGGCGCGGCTGGCAGTGGAGCCACAGGTGGGGGTGAGTCTGGGTCTGGCGTACACGGGCGCCGGCGGCGACGTGCTGCGCATCGAGTGTGTGGTCACCCCGGGCAAGGGTGACTTTCACCTCACCGGACAACTGGGCGAGATCATGCAGGAGAGTGTCACGGCGGCTTGGGGCTATCTGAAGACCTCGCTGCCGCGGGACCCCGTGTTGTCGCGGCTGTGGTTCGGCTCCTCGGGGCGCGCCTACTTGATGGACAATTTCCAGCAGCCCGAGAGCGAGGACAGTGGGGTGGGGCGGCCCGCCCGCGAAGCGCGGGGGCCGCTCGGCCGGGTGCTCACAGAACTGCCGGGCGAGCCAGTAGGTCTCCCGCTGGTGGAGGTCGGAGATAGCAGGGAGGCCGAGCCACCTCAGCCTTCGGAGCACGAGTTGCTCTCTTCTCTCGAAGTGCGGATGCACTTCCCCGAAGGCGGTGTGCCCAAAGAGGGGCCGTCGGCCGGTATCGCCGTCGCCACGGCCTTGCTTTCGGCGCTCATACAGGCTCCGGCTAGGCCCAAGGTGGCATTGTCCGGGGAGATCGACCCTCACCGGGCAGGTACTGCCTGTGGGTGGGCTCAAAGAGAAACTGTTGGCCGCACTGCGCGAAGGAGTGCAGACTGTCATACTGCCCAAGATGGTCGCGCCCGAAGTCGAGGAACTGCCGGTGGAGCTCAAGAAGGGTCTGCAGATCCATTACGTGGAGAGCTTCACCGAGGTCATCCCGCTGGTGTTCGCCGACATCTTGAAAGAGGAACGAGAGAACGAGGGGAAGGTCTGAGCGTGGCCGAGGTGAACATGGCAGCCCGCTATGAGCCGGGCGAAGTGGAGAAGCGGCTCATGAAACGCTGGCTGGACAGCGGGGTTTTCGAGACACCCGAAGACGATGCGCGCCCCACCTACACCGTGCCCATCCCGCCGCCCAACGTCACGGGTTCTCTGCACATGGGGCACGCCCTGAATGACACCATCCAAGACATCTTGATCCGGTATCACCATCTCAAGGGACACAACACCCTCTGGATACTGGGTACCGACCATGCCGGCATCGCCACCCAGAACAAGGTAGAGGGACGCCTGGCTGAGGAAGGTCTCAAGAAGGAAGACCTGGGGCGCGAGGCTTTTCTCGAAAGAGTGTGGGAGTGGCGGCGCGAGTACGGCTCTACGATCGTCTATCAGATGCAGAGTCTGGGCTGCGCACTCGACTACAAGAACGAGCGCTTCACCATGGACGAGGCCTACCAGAAGGCGGTGGCCCGAGTCTTTGTATCTCTGTACGAGAAGGGCGACATCTACCGCGATGTCTATCTAGTCAACTGGTGCGTCAGGTGCGGTTCGGCCATCTCGGACCTAGAAGTGGAGCACCAGGACAGGGCCGCCAAGCTATACCACGTCAAGTATCCTGTCGCCGGGTCAAGCGAGACCTTGATCGTGGCGACTACTCGGCCGGAGACCATTCTGGGCGACACGGCCGTAGCGGTGAACCCCAAGGACCCTCGCTACGGCAAGTTGGTGGGACGCATGGCTGTCGTGCCGTTCGTCGGGCGAGAGGTACCCATCATCGCCGACGAACACGTCGACGTTGAGTTCGGGACGGGTGCTCTCAAGATAACCCCGGGTCACGACCCCGACGACTGGGAGATAGGCCAGCGACACGGTCTACCGAGTGTGTCGGTCATCGGTCCCGACGGCATCATGACCGAGGAAGCGGGGGAGTTCGCCGGGCTCACCGCGGGCGAGGCCCGAGAGGCCGTACTCCGGCGTCTCGAAGAAGAAGGGCTGTTCGTCAAGGCCGACGACTACGACCATGCGGTGGGCACCTGCTATCGCTGCGGCACTACCATAGAGCCGCTGCTCTCTCTGCAGTGGTTCATGAAGATGGACCGTCTGGCGCCACCTGCCATCCAGGCTGTGGAGGATGGGCGGGTGCGCTTTGTGCCCGAGCGCTGGGGCGATGTATGCCTGGACTGGATGAGGAGCATCCGGCCCTGGTGTATCAGCCGGCAGCTTTGGTGGGGGCATCGTATCCCGGTGTATACGTGTGAGGATTGCCAACACGTCATGGTGACCGAGACGCCGCCGGCCACCTGCGACAAGTGCGGCGGGGCTGTCAGTCAGGCCGAAGACGTCCTGGACACGTGGTTCAGCTCGGCTCTCTGGCCGTTTGCCACGTTGGGCTGGCCTCAGGAGACGGCGCGGCTGGAGAAGTTCTATCCCAGCACGGTCCTCTCCACAGCTCGCGACATCATATATCTGTGGGTGGCCCGCATGATCATGATGGGCCTGGAATTCAGGGGTGATGTGCCGTTTAGAGACGTCATCATCCATCCCACTGTGATGGCGGTCGACGGACGGCGCATGAGCAAGAGCCTGGGTACCGGAGTGGACCCTCTGGAGCTCATCGACCAGTATGGGGCTGATGCCACTCGGTTCGGTCTCATCTATATGAGCTCCACCCAAGACGTGCGCTTTAGTGCCGAACGGATCGAGATGGGCCGCAATTTCGCCAACAAGATCTGGAACGCGTCACGTTTCGTGCTGCACGGGGCTCATCCTGGCGCGGTGTCCAGGGTGGAGCTGGCCACGGTGGCCGATCGTTGGATATTCAGCCGCTTGGCCGCCGTCACACAAGAAGTCGCCGGCCTGTATGAGCGCTACGACTTTGATGATGTCGCCCGGACTCTCTACCGCTTTGTGTGGAACGAGGTCTGCGACTGGTACATAGAGGTCGCCAAGACCCGCCTCTACAGCGAGGACGAGACCGAACGCCTGCAGGTCAGTGGCAATCTGCTGGTCCTGCTGGAGCGCGTGATGCTGCTGTTGCATCCGGTGATGCCTTTCCTGACCGAGGAGATCTACGGCAATCTGCCCACGGTCGAGTCAGGGTCTAGACCCGCGACGATCTTTGAGGCCGGCCTCCCCGCGGCACCGGACGAGTGGAGCGATGCGGAGGCTGAGTCAGTCATGGAGGCCTTCATGGCGGTCGTCTCGGGTCTGCGCTCCACGCGAGAGGAGTTGGGGCTGGCGCGCGATGTGGTCGGTAGGGTGCGAGTGGTCGAGGAGCGGCCTGGAACAGCGGAAGGCATATGGGGGCAGAAGGCGGCGTTCCAGCAGCTCTCGGGTTGTGAACTGGTGCAGACGGACACCGTGGAGACCGGGCCGGGGGAGAGATACGCCTCTGTGTCGGGCGTCGGCGTGAAGGTGTTGTTGGACCTCGAGGGTCTGGTGGATGTGGAGAAAGAGCGGATGCGGCTGGTGGGCAAGGCGCAGAAGGCCAATGCCGAGATAGCCAAGTCTCGTGGCAAGTTGGAAAACGAGGGGTTTGTGGCCAAGGCGCCCCCGGAGGTGGTGGCAGAAGAGCGCGAGCGCTTGGCGGCCGCGGAGGCCGTGCTGGCGGAAGCGCGGAACCAGTATCGCGAACGGGTTGGTGGAGACCTGCCCCCAAAGCAAGGGAAGTCGAAGTGAGCGCTAAGACGCCTGATGTAACGAGCGCGAGCACCCAGGAGACGTGGGAGTACATCGACGGGCTTGAGCGCCTGGGTGTCAACCTGGGGCTGAGCCGCATGACCAAGTTGGTCAAGGAGTTGGGCAATCCCCAGAAAGCCTACAAGACCATCCACGTGGTTGGTACTAATGGAAAGACCTCTACTACCCGTTTCATCGCAGCTTTGCTGGAGGCCCGCGGTCACGTTGTGGGCGCTTATGTCTCGCCTCATCTGGTCAGCCTGTCCGAGAGGCAGACAGTGAACTCGGTGGCCTGCACGGACGCGGAGTTCTGCGACGTCGTGGACCGGGTACGGGTGGCCGCGGACAAGGTGGACAGGTCACACAGAGGCAAGGATCACCTGACCCAGTTCGAAGTCTTGACGGCAGCCGCCTTGCTCTACTTCGAAGAGAAGGGCTGCGATGTGGCAGTGATCGAGGCCGGACTCGGCGGGCGGCTGGACGCCACAGCGGTGATCTCGTCTGATGTGCAGGTCTTGACGAGTATCGGCAAGGAGCACACTGAATTACTGGGCGACACGTTGTCGAAGATATTGGCCGAGAAAGCCGCAGTGATCCCCTCGAAAGGCAGGGTGGTGGCGGGTGCCTTGACCGATGATGTCAAGGCCGAGCTGCGTGACATATGCGGTGCGCGGAGCGCCAAATGCTACGTACTTGGCGAGGAGTTCTCGGTGCTCGCCGACGCCCGCAGTGATTCGTTCGACATCTCGGGAATCTTGAGCTGCTACACCGAGGTCAGGCTGCAGGTGCTAGGCGCCTATCAGAAGAGTAATGCAGCGTTGGCTGTTGCTGCCGCTGAACTGTTCGAGGGTTCGGAGTTGGACGACGAGATGGTGCGAAGCGCCTTGGGGGCCGTCAGCATGCCCGGCCGGCTTGAGGTCATAAGCACGCACCCGCTCTGCATATTGGACGGTTCGCACAACCCTCCAGGCATGGTGGAGACGGTGGCTTCGCTCCAGCACATGTTCGAGAGACGCAGATTCATAGCCGTGGTATCGGTCCTGAAGGACAAGGACGTAGTCGAGATGATGAGTTCGCTTGCCCCCGCCTGCGATATCATCTTTGCCACTCAGAGCTCCAGTCCACGCACTCTTCCGGCTGATGAATTGGCCAGAGGCGGTGGCCGGTCTGGGTAAGGGGCCCGAGGTCTTCATAGATACCGACCCACGGTCGGCGATCGTCAGCGCTTATCGTCTGGCTACTTCTAACCAGGTGGTTCTGGTGACAGGGTCGTTGACACTGGTGGGTGATCTGAAGCGGGAACTCAACTGAGCGGTCGGTCCTCTAACGAGGGAACGAGACTAGATGTGTCGAATGCTGCTTAGAAAGCGTGATGGGAGAGGGAGTTGGAGCAGTTCTCCGAGAACATTCAGAAGATACTAGGGTCGCCCTTCTGGGAGCTTAGCTTCTACGTCTTCATCTTCTGTCTGATAGTCCTGTGGCTGGCCTTGGTGGTGTGGACCTACAAGGACGCACGCAAGCGCATCGACGATCTTGATAATCATCATCGTGGCGGTGATCACCTCTCTGGTGTTGCCCTATATGGGTACGGTGGTCTACGCCATCTTAAGGCCGGCCGAATACCTTGCGGAAACACGTGAGCGGGAGCTTGAGATGAGGGCGATGGAGCAGGAGCTGCAGATGATGCGCGCCTGCCCCTCCTGCGGTGAGCCCATCAGACCCGACTATGTGGCGTGCCCCAGCTGTCGCCGCGCGATCCGTTCTACCTGCCCCACCTGTGATCGTGTTCTGGAGCCAAGTTGGAAGGTATGCCCATACTGCGGACAGGACCCTAGGGCGAAAAGGGTCGCTCCGCCCTCTGAGGCCCAGACTGAAGTCCGGCAGGAGTTCTAGCGCGCCGGTCGCGCGTGATGTCGGAGACAATACGAGGCGCGCTCTGCGCGCACTACTTGGGAGGAAGATGTGACCGAACGCACTCTCGTTCTTGTTAAGCCCAGCGGAGTGGCCCGCGGCCTTGTCGGAGAAGTCATCGGCCGGATGGAGCGCAGGGGTCTAGCTATCAAGGTGGCCCGCCTACTCATAGTGACCAGAGAGATGGCTGCGCAGCACTACGCGGAGCATGTCAGCAAGCCCTTCTATGAAGAACTGGTGACTCAGATCACCTCAGGTCCGCTATTCGCGATGGTTGTGGAGGGCCCCGAAGCGGTTCGAGTGGTAAGGACCATGATGGGTGCCACCAACCCGCTGGAGGCAGCTCCTGGGACTGTCAGGGGCGATTTCGGTCTGAGCGTGCTGTTGAATGTGGTGCACAGCGCCGACAGCTTGGCGAGCGCGGAACGTGAGATACAGATCTACTTCCCCGAGGGTGGGGAGCTCACGAGCTAGCCGAGTTGGACTACCCCGACGACTTCAAGCTCTTTCTAGCTTCGCAGTCACCCCGACGTCACTCGCTGCTCACCGATCTTGGCGTGCCATTCACCGTGGTCGAGTCCGAAGCGGTCGAGCGCACGGCAGGGCTTCCGGTGGTGGAACTGGCGAAAGTCAACGCGCTGGCCAAGGTACGCGGGGCGCGATTGTCAGACGACACTCACGCGGGGGCGTTCGTGCTGGGTACCGATACTCTGGTGAGCGTGGGCAGGAGAGTCATGGGCAAGCCTTCCTCGGCCGATGAAGCTGCCAGCATGGTGTGTTGTCTGGCTGGCCGCAAGCACAGAGTAGTGTCTGGAGTAGCGCTGGCCAGGTTGAACGGGGCCTCTGCGACAGAGTCAGATGCGCGAGTGGTGGTAGCGGCAGCGTCAACTGAGGTGACTTTCGACAAGCTGGACAAGGCTCAGGTATCTGCCTACGTACAGAGTGGTGAATGGAAAGGTAAGGCCGGCGGTTATGCGGTCCAAGGCTTAGCGGGGTTGTTCGTCACGGGCATCAGGGGTGAATACAGCAACGTGGTAGGACTGCCTCTGCATCTGATGCGAGGATTGTTCAGCGAACTCGGCTTCGATCTGGTGCGTCATACTTGGTCAGATGCCGCAACAGGTATAATACCCGAGCTCTGTCGGTCCACTGGCCGGTGTGGAGCGCGTAGCCGCTAGGAGGAAGCGCAATAGCTATCTCGGAGTTCATCACCGGCTTTGCCGGACGAGACATGGCGGTGGATCTAGGCACTGCGAGCACTCTCGTGTATCTGCGCGGTCGGGGTATCGTCCTGTCTGAGCCGTCGGTGGTCGCCATCGACTCAAGGTCAGGAGAGGTCTTGGCTGTAGGGTCCGACGCGAAGCGCATGTTGGGCAGGACCCCAGGCACCATCACGGCCATCAGGCCCCTCAAGGACGGCGTCATCGCTGACTTCGACGTGACCGAGCAAATGCTGCGTCACTTCATACAGCGCGTCCACCAGAACCGGTGGGCTCATCCGCGCGTAGTAGTCTGCGTACCGTCTGGTGTCACGGGTGTGGAGCGTAGGGCGGTCGAAGAAGCCACCATCAGCGCGGGTGCCAGGGCCGCCTATCTTATCGAGGAGCCCATGGCTGCAGCGATCGGTGCGGGTCTACCTGTGGCCGAAGCCACTGGCAGCATGATCGTGGATATAGGTGGCGGCACGACTGAGGTAGCGGTGATATCGCTGGCCGGCATAGTGGTTTCTCAATCGATACGCATCGGTGGAGACGAGATGGACGAGGCGATCATTTCGTACATGAAGAAGGAGTTCAAACTCATGATCGGCAGCCAAACTGCTGAGGAGTTGAAGATCGAGGTGGGCTCTGCGTATCCGCTGGACCCGGAGCAGGAGGCTGAGATACGCGGTCGTGACCTGGTCACCGGCCTGCCTAAGACCTTGGTCATCTCGTCCGAAGAGATTCGCGAGGCGATCAACGAGCCCGTGGGGGCCATCATAGACGCCATAAAGTCCACTCTGGACAAGACGCCGCCCGAACTGGCGGCAGACGTAATGGACCGCGGCATCATGTTGGCCGGCGGTGGCTCGCTACTGCAGGGCATGTGCGAGAGGATACGTGAAGAGACTCAAATGCCGGTGAACATGGCGGAATCGCCGTTGACATGTGTTGTTGTGGGCTCAGGACGTTCGTTGGAGGAGTTCGAAGCACTCCATCGGCTTTCACAGAGGTCCAGAAGACACCGCTATTAGCAGCTGGCGGAGGTCGCAATGTCTCCTGATAAGTCAGTCTGGCGAAGAGGGATCTTCGTCTTCCTGATAATCGCATCGCTCGCTCTACTGACGGTCTCTTTTCGAGAGGCCCAGGATGGTCCTGTTCATACCGTTCGTCAGGGGCTGGCCTCTCTTCTGTCGCCCCTGCAGTCTCTGGGCTCCAAGGTGGCCGAGCCATTTCAAGAGGGGTATGACTGGTTCAAGTCCATGTGGACCGCCAACAAGAAGGTAGAGGAGCTCGAACTCCAGAAGGACACTCTTCAGGGGATGCTGGTGCAACTCGAGGAGCAGAAAGAGGAGAACGAGAGGCTAAAGGCATTGCTTGACTTGCAGACGGTCACCTATCCCGAAGGTACCGAGTTCCTCGTCGCCAGGGTGATCGCTAAGTCTCCCAGCCAGTGGGAGTCGTGGATCCTCATCAATCAGGGTACGGCGGACAACGACAGGCTCAAGGTGGGTATGCCCGTTGTGGGGGCCACCCCCAGGGTGGGTGAAGCTCTGCCCGGCAATGGCCTGGTGGGCAAGATCGTCGAGATCGACGCGCATACCGCCAAGGTCCAACTGATCATAGACTCGCAATCGGCTGTCTCGGCCAAGATCCAATCCTCCAGAGCCGAAGGGATACTTCACGGTTCTATGGAGGGCAAACTGAGCATGGACTACGTCGACCGCGACCTGGCGGTAGACCCCAAGCGGATGGTAGTGACTTCCGGATACGGAGGCGTCTATCCCGCCGGTGTGCCCATAGGGCTGGTGAGCGCCGTAGGTGAGGAGACCATCAACATCTACAAGGAGATCGAGGTCCAGTCTTTCGTAGACTTCCGGGTCCTACAAGAGGTGATGATCCTGCTGGTGGATATCCCCAACCCGCTCGAGACGACCACCACCGTGAAAGTTGGAAGGTAGGCTTCGTGGAGAGACCTAGGCTCATAGCAGCTGGTAAGGCAGCCGCGGTCATATTGATCGCGATGGCGTTGCAGGTCTTGGTCGCCTCACATGTGACTATCCTGGGGCTCAGCATCGATGTGTTCGTGGTCTTCACCGTCATCGTTGGTATCAGCTGGGGTTCTCTGGCCGGCTCGTTCTTCGGTTTCTTCGCCGGAATCGCTGCAGATGTGGCTTACCGTGCGCCGTTGGGCATGCGCGCACTTGTCTACGTGATCATAGGTTACTCGGTGGGCATACTGGCTGGTCGGTTCAAAGCTCTTCGTCCGCGCACGGTCTTCTTGTACACGCTGGGTGCGTCCTTCGCGGCCAAGGTCGTGCTGGGGCTGTTCTCTTTCTTGATGGGACCCCGAGCAGGCTTCTTTGCGATGCTGGGGTTGCAGATGATCCCCGGGGCGGCGCTGGACGCGTTGTTTGCTTTGCCGGTGTTCGTCTTGCTGGTGAAGCTCAAGATCGTGCCGGTACCTCACGGCGATGTGAGCACCACCGAAGGGGTGGTGCAGTGATGCTGGAGCCCGTAAGGAGGATAGGGCGTTCGAGCGAGGACGACTCGTTCATCGGGCTCAGAGTGGGCGTCCTCATGGCCATAGGCATGGTGCTCTTTGGGATCATCGGATTTCGTCTGTGGTATCTGCAGATACTCACGGGCGACCAGTATGCTCAGAACTCCGTGAGCAACCGGGAAAGAACGGTCATCATCGAAGCCCCACGGGGCGGCATATACGATCGCAACGGGGTGCCGCTGGTGCAGAACCGTGCCGGCCTTAGCGTGGGTTTCTTGGCGATGGACATGCCGTCGCCTGACTCGGACGAGTTCTACGAAGAGCTATACGGCTTGTCGGAGATCCTCAAGCTACCTCCGGCGCAGCTGCTGGCCGAGTACGACAAGGCCAAGTCAGAGCCTCACAAGACCTTCGTGGTCAAGGAGGACGTCGACGAGAACAGCGTCGTCGCCTATCTGGAGGAGCACAAGGAGCAGTTTCCCGGGGTGGAGGTCGAGAAGTCGTTCTTGCGTGAATATACGTATCTGGACGAGGCCAGAGCAGCTCACATCCTGGGTTACGTGGGTGAGATATCCGACGACGACCTGAGTCAGCCGGAGTTCGCCGAACTCAAGGGAGGCACTCACGTCGGCAAGGATGGGGTCGAGCGTCAATACGACTCGTACCTGAGAGGCAAGGATGGATGGAGAGTCGTCGAGGTGGACGCTGCAGGCAAGCCGGTGAACGTACTGGAGGAGAACCCGGCGGACACGGGATACAACCTCTATCTGACCCTGGACGCCAAGCTTCAAGCTGCGGCCGAGGATGCGCTCAAAGAGGGCATGGACCGCGCTAGGAGAGATGTTTCTGGCCTGGGCTTTGAGAATGCAGCAGCGGGCGCGGTGGTAGCCATGGACCCGCGCAGCGGCGAGATTTTGGCGATGGCTTCTTACCCGGACTATGACCCAGAGAAGTGGGTGGGTGGCATAAGCACGGCCGACTTTGCCGCGTACAATGCCGAGACGGCTAACCGCCCGCTCTACAACCGGGCCATGAACGGTCTGTATCCCCCTGGGTCGACGCTCAAGCCTTTCTCGGCTCTGGCTGCTATGAATGCTGGTCTGCTGACTTGGGACGAGACGCACGACTGCTGGGGGCGTCTGAGGCTGCCTCTGGGCACAGGTTCATCTCAGACCTTCCAGATATGGAAGTGCTGGGTATATCCGGACGGTCACAAGACGATCAACCTTTATCAGGCTATTCAACAGTCCTGTGACTTCTACTTCTACATGGTCGCGCGGAAGACGTATGAGCAGCCCTCGCCGGTTCTTCAAGACGGTCTGCGCGCGTTCGGATTCGGGCGCTCAACAGGTATCGACCTGCCCGGGGAAACCCCGAGGTCCGTGGTCCCCGACAAGGTATGGGCGCGAGAGAACGGCATGCTGTGGAAGACGGGTGACGAGATCAACCTGATCATCGGCCAGGGCTACATGCAATCCACTCCCCTGCAAGAGGCGGTGGCTCTGTCTGCCCTGGTGAATGGTGGGACGGTTTGGGTGCCTCACGTAGGTATGCAGATCACCGATTCCTCCAATCGTGTCATCAGCACTATGCAAAGCGAGAAGCGGAGCGAACTCGGGATAGATGCCGACTATGTCAATCAGGTCAAGCAAGCGATGACGCTGGTGTGCAAGCAACGAGGGGGCACGGCCTACGGCTATTGGAAGGGATTCAACGTAGATGTGGGAGGCAAGACCGGGACTTCTCAGGTGGTCGGCCGAAATCTCGACGGCAGTCCCATCGACGACTATGCTCTCTTTATCGGCTACGCGCCGGCGAATTCCACGACGGAACCGCGGATAGTAGTGGTTGCGGTCATAGAGCAGGGTGGCCATGGCAGTAGTGTGGCTTCTCCCGTGGTGCGTCGCGTCATGGAGTCCTACTTCAATCTTCCAAGGGGCAACATCCCTCTGACCGCAGGGGGCTTCACCGAGTAAGTGATGAACCGTCGGACACGCTACATATCGAGAGGGACAGAGCGGAAGCAGTCCTCGGGCATGGGCTTCGGCACTTATCTCCGGAGCATGGACTGGATCTTATTGGCCGCCACGATGGGGCTGGTCGTCTTTGGGTTCATCATGCTCAACTCGGCGACACAGAGCAACCCGAACGACCTCACGCCCGGATGGTATCTAAGCAGGCAGGCATACGGCTTGGCCATCGGCCTGGTCGCCCTGTTTGCGCTTAGTGTCATCAGGTACCGGTGGTTCGCTCGTTGGCAGATATACATTTATGGGGTGGGGTTGTTCCTGTTGGTGTTGACCCTACTCATCGGAGCCGGTGAGTCGGTGCAATCCACACGTTGGCTCAACCTTGGTCTGTTCAAGATGCAGACCGGGGAGTTGGTGAAGTTCATGCTGGTGCTTTCGCTTGGGGCCATCCTGGTAGAAGGTGTAGAGCTGCGCAACCAGTTCCGTTTCATCTTGCTGTGCATCCTGTACGTGATGATCCCAGGCGTGTTGATCTTCCTACAGCCCGACTTGGGGACCGCTCTGTGTCTGGGCGCAATCCTGTTGTGCATGTTGGTGGTCTGGGGTGTCAGAGTGTTCCATCTCGGTCTTCTGGGCGCAGGGGGAGTGGTGGGAGCCGTGCTGGCCGTGCAACTGAAAGTGTTGAAGCCCTACCAGCTCAAGAGGCTTACGACCTTCCTGGACCCGAGCAGCAACATAAAAGGGGAGGGCTACCAGCTGAACCAGAGCAAGATAGCGGTGGGCAGTGGCATGTTCGGTGGCAAGGGGTACATGAAGGGCACTCAGAGCACCTACGGTTTCATACCTGAGCACCATACCGACTTCATCTTCGCGGTGATAGGCGAGGAGCTGGGTTTTGCCGGCGGCGCGCTGCTTCTAGCGCTTTTCGCGATTGTCACCTGGAGGGCGTATCGGATATCCCGCCTCTCGAGCGATCTCTATGGCAAGCTCATCGCCGCGGGTATCGCAGGTGTCCTAGTGTTCCAAGTGTTCGTCAATATCGGTATGACCACGGGGATCATGCCTGTCGTAGGTCTCCCGTTGCCCTTCGTGAGCTCCGGGAGCAGCTCCTTGGTAGTATTCTTGATGGCAATAGGGCTACTCGAGAGCGTCCACGTGCACTCTGTGGCCGGTCGGCGTAGGCGAGTCTGAACCTGATAGCGCAAGGAGTCCGGTGGTGCCCAAAACGCCCGTGAATCTCACCAAGGCAGTTGAAGCATGGAAGGATAGCCTGGCGGCGGCAAGCCGGTCGGCTGGGGTAGTGCTGGGCGGCGATGAGCGAGCCGTGGCTCTTGCCCAACAACACTTCGCGTCGGGGGGGACTGTTCCGGCAACCTGGACGGGGTCCTTGGCCGAACTGTCCAGACTGTCCACAGTACAGGGTGAACTCTTGGTCATATTCCTGACGCATCAGTCAGAGCCGGAGGCGTTTGACGCACTCGCCCTGACTGTGCCCAAGGGCGGCGTGGTATTGGCGGTGGACGAGGGGGAGACGGCCAGCGGACGAGTGTCGTCCCCTTATCCGGGGGTAGCCAGGTTGTCATTCTCGGACACGCCGCGCCACTGGCGCCGGTTGTTCGAGGCCTGTGCCGAAGTGGCCGGTGACAATGTTGTTGCATTAGGGCGAAGGTATCCGGCGCTGAGACGACAGGCTGCTAGGCGGGTCATCTACAGGACCGCTGCCCAGAACGCGCTGATAGGCGCCACGTTCTTCATACCCGGAACGGACATGCCCGCAATGACGCTGAACCAGGCGAAGATGGTGCTTTCGCTTGCGGGATCTACGACTCGCCCATCGACCGCGAAAGGGCAGTGGAACTGATGGCCTTGGCGGGCATCGGCTTGGCCCTGCGCGCGCTCGCGCGCTCGTTCTTAAGGGCTGCTCCGGGACTGGGCCTGGTGGTCAAGGCCAGCACCGGGTTCACCGGCACTGTGGCCGTGGGGTATGCGGCGATGCGCTATTTCGAAGGGGGAGCGCCCGCTTCGACCAGTAAGATCGTAGGACTAATAGGTCCGCTGAGGCGTTGACGGAAGCCTCGACCCAGCGGAGATTCGAGGACCTTCTCTCCAGGGTCAAGCGACCCGCTCGACTCATCGGGGGCGAGCCAGGCAGCACGAGTGGCTTCACCGCGGACCCGGGTGAGTCGCGGGTAGTGCTTGCCTTCCCAGATGTCTACGAGATAGGCATCTCCAACCAAGCCATCCAGATACTCTATGGCATCGCTAAGGGTGCTGACGGGGTCGCGGTGGAGCGAGCGTACTTGCCGTGGGTGGACGCCATGGCCGAGATGCGCCGAGAGCGGATACCTTTGCTGACCCTGGAGACCTGGACACCGGTAGCCTCCGCCGACCTGCTGGGTGTGACCCTGCAGCATGAATCCAACTTCACCAGCCTTCTGGAGTTGCTGGACCTGGCGGGAATGCCGGTGCAGGCGCGTGACCGGGGGGGCGATCAACCTCTAGTGGTGGTCGGAGGGCCCGCGTGCGCCAACTTCTTGGCCATCAGCCCCTTTGTAGATGCCGTGGTGGTCGGGGACGGTGAGCAGGTCTTCGTCGAAATGCTGGAGGTCATCGGGGAATCTAAACGAGCTACTGTCGACCGTTCCGGGACAAAGCGCAGGCTGAGCGAAGTGGAGGGGGTCTACGTACCCGGGGTCAGTCAGACGGTCGGGCGTCGTTGTGTGTCTCGTCTCGACGAGGCCGGCTATCCACGGCAATGCCTGGTACCTCTGACCGAAGGAGTGCACGATCGCGCTTGGGTAGAAGTGATGCGCGGGTGCACGCGAGGCTGTCGTTTCTGCCAGGCGGGTATGTGGTATCGACCCGTAAGGGAACGACCGCCGGACCAGGTGATGGCTATGGTCGAAGGCCAATTGCTGGCCACCGGATACCAAGAGGTGGCTTTGGCCTCACTTTCCACTACCGATTACTCCGGCCTGGAGCAGGTGCTTAGAGAGATGTCTCAGTGTCATCCAGAGGCGCGGGTATCGTTGCCCTCGCTACGGGTGGACAGTGCCGCCATCAAGCTCTCTGGTCTTGCGTCCCCTACCGGACCATCCCTGACTCTGGCACCAGAGGCGGGCAGCCAGCGCATGCGCGATGTGGTCAACAAGAACGTTACCGAGGCAGACGTTATGGGAGCGGTGGAAGAGGCGGTCCGCTCGGGCAAGACGACGCTGAAGCTCTACTTCATGATCGGGTTGCCCTGGGAGCAAGATGAAGACGCGCTGGCTATCGCCGACCTGTGTCTTGTTATCCGCGATCGCGCCCGTGCGGTGATGGGTTCGCGCGCGAATCGTCTGCAGCTGAACGTGAGTGTGAACAACTTCATCCCCAAGCCCTTCACCCCCTTCCAGTGGAAGGGCATGGCTGAGAGGGACAAACTGCTGCGGCGCCAGTGCTTGATAAGAGACAGGCTGCGCCAGCGGGGCGTGCGGGTGTCGTTCTCGAGAGTGGACACGAGCTACCTAGAGGCCTCATTGGCGCGTGGAGGCGAGAACATGGCCTCGATCATCGAACAGGCCTGGCGGAACGGGGCACGCCTAGATTCTTGGACCGACCAGTTCAGGGGCGATGCGTGGGAGCAGGCCTTCGCTGCGGCCGGACTGTCGGCGGAGAAGGCGGCTACCGAGGACATCGCACTGGACGCTGCGCTGCCTTGGGATGTGGTGACGGGCATCGTGCACAAGGGCTTTCTGGCGGCGGAGTATGAGAGGGCGTCACGGGGAGAGAAGACGCCTGATTGTCGTTGGGATGACTGCTCGGCCTGCGGTGTTTGCGACGGAGGATTGCAGAACGTCATGGCTCAGCCGGCTCCTCGGACTGTGGGCGGGGCGGGCCCAGCGACTGGTGACGCACCGGCTGGCGACGCACCGGCATGCGACGCACCGGCCGCCGGCGTAGCGGAGGTGGCCCAGAGATGGCGTTATGTGGCTGAATTCAGCGTGAGTGGCCGAGGCAGGTTCTTGGGGCATCTAGACCGGGCCGAGATATTCAGACGGGCTGTGCGCAGGGCCGGTGGCAGGCTGGCGCTCTCTGCCGGAATGCGGCCTAAGGCGATACTCAGCTTGGCCGTGCCGCTGGGTCTGGGGACGGAAGGCCGCGCGGAGCTTGCCGAGTTCGAACTCGCAGAACCGGCGGCAGCCGATTTTGCGGACAAGCTCGCGGACTCTCTGCCCGGGCACATGCAGTTGCTCTCGGTGGAGCCTTACGGGGAGCACCGTTCGCTTGCGTCGAGAGTCATCGGTGCATCGTATGAAGTGGCGGTTGACGTAGCGGCGGGTGGGTCTGAGACCGCGCAGCGTTTGCTGGAGGCCGTTGCGAGTTTCGCAGAGCTGCCTCGGCTGTTGATCGAGGAGAGGCGCGAGAGCGGGACGCGTCAGATCGACGTCAAGGAGTACGTGGACGCGGTTAACGCGCGGGAGCAGGGTGCTGCAGGTCGATACTTGCTGTCGTTTCGAGCGAAGCTCGGTCCCACCGGGACTGCCCGGCCCGAACGCGTGGTGGACGCTTTGGCAGCGCTGGCCGGTCTCGATCTGACCGCCGAGAGAGTGGTGCGCACCGAAATACACTTGGCGGAGGCGGGTCACTAGATGCAGCGACTGATCATATCCAGAGACCGGCACTACACGAGAGTCGCTTTGCTGGAAGACGCGCAGCCCCTTGAGTTCTACGTAGAGCCGCGTGAGCGTCCTACTCTTGTCGGCAACATCTACAAGGGGCGGGTCGAGAAGGTACTGGGTGGCATGGATGCCGCCTTTGTGAACATCGGACTCGAGCGGAACGGCTTCTTGGCGGTAGACGAGGCCGATGCCTCGGGGAAACGGGCCAAGGGAGACACGAAGATCACCTCTCTCTTGCAGGCCGGTCAAGAGGTGTTGGTGCGAGTGATACGAGATCCTATGGGCGGGAAGGGACCCAGGCTGAGCACGCAGATGCTCTTTGTGGGCAGATATATCTTGTATAGCCCAGTGGCGAAGATATCCGGGGCGTCTCGCCGGCTCGAGGACGTTGAGCGTGACCGCCTGCGCGCGCTGTGTAGCGCATTGTGCTTAGAGCAGGGCGGGGTGGTGGCGCGCACAGCGGCGGAGGGCGCATCGGGGGAGAGCATCGAGCGCGAACTCCGCTTCCTCAGAAAGATGTGGGGCTGGGTGGAGCGCAAGGCGGGCGGTGTGGCTGCCCCGGCCCTGGTGTACCGCGAGGCAGGGCTGGGTCTGCGTGGCGTGCGCGACCTGCTGGGTCCCGATTTCGGCGAAGTGCTGGTTGATGACGGACGTCTTGCCCGACGGTTGGTCAACTACCTGCGAGCGGTTGCGCCGGAGTTCAGCGACCGGGTGCAGTTCTGCTCAGAGAGCATCACTCTGTTCGAGCGGTTCGGTCTCGAGGGTGACATGAGGACGGCTCTGGAGCGTCGGGTGGGGCTGCCCTCGGGGGGTTACGTGGTCATCGACCACACGGAGGCGCTCACCGTCGTGGACGTCAACACCGGCAGTTTCGTCCGTGGCAAACGCTTAGAAGACACCACCACCAAGACGAACGTCGAGGCCTGCCGCGAGATCGTAAGGCAGCTCAGACTCAGGGATATCGGCGGCATCATAGTCATCGACTTCATCGACATGGCAGCTGAGGCCAATCGCGACGCGGTCATATCGACTCTAAAGACCGAACTAGCGGCCGACCGCACCA
This sequence comes from uncultured Actinomycetes bacterium, assembly GCA_963814365.1. Taxonomy (GTDB): domain Bacteria; phylum Actinomycetota; class Thermoleophilia; order RBG-16-64-13; family RBG-16-64-13; genus RBG-16-64-13. Next base: position 762,191 of record CAWFCL010000004.1, read on the forward strand.
AGAGCTACGTGGTCGAGATATCGCCGCTCGGGCTGGTAGAGATGACCAGGCAGAACGTGACACCCGGACTGCGCGAGGTGCTAACAGTGCCTTGCCCCGTCTGCGCTGGAGAGGGAAGAGTCAAGTCGGAAGAATCGGCAGTGGCGGACGTGGAGCGGGGGCTGCGCAGGTTGGCCACGGCATCATGTTCGCCGGTGTTGCGGGTAGAGGTCCACCCGCGGATGGTCACTCGTCTCAGCGAGCCTCTCGCTGAGTGCGAAGCCGGCCCAGGCGATGGACCGGCTTCTGTATTGACGTTGGTGGAAGCTGATACGGGCAAGCATATAGTCCTCCAGAGCGCTTCGGCAAGCGTGCCTCTGGACCGCTGTCTTCTTTGCTCGCAGTAGTGGCAGCGGCGGGACCGGCCTGCTATACTTCCGTGCTCGCGGCGGCCGTCTCTCCAGCGGACGTCATTCCGATGAAAGCTCAAGGGAGTAAAGATGTTCGCCATCGTTGAAGTCGGCGGCAAGCAATACAAGGTGGAAGAAGGCGGCAAGTTCGTCGTCGACCGCTTGGATGCCGCGCCGGGTAATACCGTCGAGTTGAATCCTCTGCTGGTGGCGGACGGCAAGGACGTTCACCTGGCCGGGGAAGGCAAGAAATCGAAGGTAACGGCTGAAGTGCTTGAACACTTCAGGGGTCCGAAGATCGTGATAGTCAGGTTCAAGCCTAAGCGGGGCTTTCATAAGAAGACCGGCTTCCGCTCGGGGCTCACGCGCCTGCAAGTCAAGAAGATAGCTGTCCAGGCCAGCAAGGCCACGCAGGAGGCATAGAAATGGCTCACAAAAAAGGTGGCGGCAGTTCTAGGAACGGTCGCGATTCCAATGCCCAGCGTCTTGGTGTCAAGGCGTTCGGGGGCGAGATCGTCAAGGCCGGGGCCATCCTGGTGCGTCAGCGTGGCACTCGTTTCCGCCCTGGGGTAAACGTGGGCATCGGTTCCGACGACACTCTGTTCGCCAAGGCGGCCGGTCAGGTGGAGTTCACCACCGGCAGGGCGGGGCGAGTAGTCAGCATCAAAGCAGAATAGTAGCTGCAGGCAGTCCGCAGCCGGGCTTGCCTCACCAAGGACCCGTCCATGTTCTTCGATCAGGCAAAGATCAATGTGGCGGCCGGGAGAGGCGGGAACGGCTGCGTTTCTTTTCGCAGGGAGAAGCACGTTCCTCGTGGTGGCCCTGACGGCGGCGACGGTGGCGGTGGCGGCGACGTAGTGCTGTTCGTCGATCCCCAGGCTCGGGACCTGCAACTCTTCACCTACAAGGTGCATTTCAAGGCCGGCGCTGGACAGGTGGGCATGGGAGCTCGAAAGCACGGCTCCAACGGAGAGACTGTCCGCATCCCTGTCCCCTTGGGCACGCAGGTTTGGCTGTCTGATCACGAAGCCGTCGCTCTGTCGTCCGGTGAAGAGGATGCTGCCGACACCGAGAATGCGGAGGCCCTGTTAGCCGACCTACTGCAGCCGGACCAAGAGCTGGTCATCGCTCGCGGCGGTGCCGGGGGGCGAGGCAACGCGCGCTTCACAAACTCGGTGCATCAGGCCCCCAAGTTCGCTGAGTTGGGAGAGGACGGCGAGAGCTTCTGGTTGCGTCTGTCGCTTAAACTGATCGCCGACGCGGGGCTCGCTGGTCTTCCCAACGCAGGCAAGTCTTCGTTGCTCAAGCGCCTGTCGAATGCTAAGCCCAAGGTGGCCTCCTACCCGTTCACAACTCTGGAGCCCATGCTTGGTGTGGTTGATTGGTCGGGCGAGGGCGACGTTCTGACTTTGGCGGACGTGCCTGGTTTGCTGGAGGGTGCCAGCGGGGGAGTGGGTCTGGGGCATGAGTTTCTTGCGCACTTGGAGCGCTGTTTTCTGTTGATGCATGTCGTGGACATCACCGGCTCGGGCGAGATGGAACCCATCCAGGGCTTCAGGGTGATCCTGCGCGAACTGGAGGCGCACGCGGGAGGGCTCGCCGATAAGCCTCAGTTGGTCGTGCTCAACAAGATCGACGCGGTCACGCCCGACGTTGTCGAAGAGCAGAGGCAGGTGTTTCTAGACGAGGTCCAGCGCCTAAGACTAGAAGGGCATCCGGCCTTCAGCTACTGGATAGGGGAAGACTCAGAGTGGGCCAAGCGGATGGTGTGGACGGTCTCCGCCAGCAGCGGAGCGGGGCTCAAGGGGATGCTCCACTGGGTAGGACTGCTTCTGCAGGAGTTGGGGGCAAATGGCAGAGCCCCCGACACGATGACTGACGTCGAGCCTGTCGGCGGTCACGTCCTCTACAGGCCGGTCGCTACCTCGGGCGGATCGTTTGTAGTGCGAGAGACCAAGAAGGGTCTCGTGGTGCAAGGGGAGGCCGTGCGTAGATTGGTCTGCAGGTTCGACTTGGACAATGAAGAAGCTATCCGCTACGTGGCCGAGAAGTTGGACCGGCTTGGGGTGTATGCTGCTTTACGGGCCAAGGGGGCGCAGCCGGGGGACGAGGTCGACATAGAAGGACACCTGTTCGAGTTCGAATAGGAGCTTTTGAAGAAGAGTATGGCGACAGAGCGAGACAACAAGACAGTAGTAGTGAAGGTCGGTTCGAGTACCCTTACAAGCAAGAGGGGCACCTTCCGGCTATCGCCGGTTGCCAGCATTGTGGCGGAGATATGCGAGCTTCACTCCCAAGGTCACAGGATGCTGCTGGTTTCGTCGGGCGCCGTGTCTTCGGGGATGGGTGCGCTGGACCTCAAGAAGAGACCCACAGAGGTCGTTGATCTGCAGGCTACGGCTGCTGTGGGTCAGGGACGTCTCTTTCACATCTACACCGAATTGTTTGCTCACGAGGATGTTGTCACGGCCCAGGTGCTCTTGACGGCCTTCGACGTCGCCGCGCGCACTCAGTACCTGAACGCGCGCAATACGTTGAGGCGGCTGCTTGACTGGAGGGCAGTGCCCATCATCAACGAGAACGACACTACCTCCACCGACGAACTCTGCTTTGGCGACAACGACACGTTGGCGGCTCAGGTGGCTCTATTGGTCAAGGCTGACCTGCTGGTCTTGTTGACCGATACCGATGGTCTCTATACCGCCGATCCGCACACGGATGCGACAGCGCGTCTGATCTCCAGGGTTGAGGATCTGGACGAACTGTCGGCGGTACAAACGGAAGGTGCGGGCCCGCTGGGCTCTGGCGGTATGACGACCAAGATCAATGGAGCTCGTATGGCTACCAGTGGCGGCATAGAGACGGTGATCGCCAGGGGCACGCGGCCGGACGTGCTGAAGGAGTGTGTGGGTGGAGAAGATGTGGGGACTCGCATCCTACCCAGTTCCCTGGGGCTGTCGGACTACAAGTTGTGGCTGTTGTTCGGCAAGCCGGTGCGCGGCACGGTCGTGGTGGACGACGGCGCCATGAAGGCTCTTAGGGGCAGTGGTAGCCTACTGCCTGTAGGAGTACTGGGTGTTCAAGGGGATTTCAACGGCGGCGACGCGGTGCTGGTGGTGGACGAGAGAGGCACCGAGTTGGCCAAGGGCATAGTGGGATGCTCTAAGGAGGACTTGGATCGCGTCAAGGGACTCCACAGCGATCAGGCGGCCGAGTTGCTTCCGCAGATAGCGCAGGAGACCATCCATCGGGACTGCTTGGTGCTGATAGGTTAGGGGGTCAGGAGGGATGTTGACGAGCGACGAACTAGCAGTCAAAGCCAAGGAAGCTTCGCGCCGACTAGCGAAGGCGAGTTCTGGCGAGAAGAACCGGGCGCTTTGTGGCATGGCTGAGGCCATCGAACGGCGTGGTGCGGAGATACTGGCCGAGAACGAGCATGACCTGGTCGAGGGGCGCAGCAAAGGCCTTTCGGGGGCTCTGCTTGACCGGCTTATGCTTGACGAGGGCAGGTTGAGGGGCATAGCTTCCAGCCTTAGGGACATAGCGGCCCTGCCCGACCCGATCGGTGAGGTGGTCGAGGGCAGAAGGACACCAGAGGGTCTGAACATCCGAAAGGTGCGGGTGCCTTTCGGGGTGGTGCTTGTGGTATACGAAGCGCGGCCCAACGTGACCGTTGACGCCGCCGCGCTCTGCATCAAGACCGGCAACGCCGTCATCCTGCGGGGGGGTAGCGACGCGGTCCACTCCAACCAAGTGCTTGCGTCTGTGATCACCGGCGCGGCGGTCGATGCGGGTCTACCGGCCGATTGCATACAGTTCGTCATGGACAAGAAGCACGAAGCCCTTGTGGAGTTGCTGCAACTCAAGGAGCAGATCGACTTGGTGATACCTAGGGGGGGAGAGAGTCTCAAGGAGTTCTTGGTGAAGCACTCCAGAATCCCTGTCATCTATGCCGCCGGCGGCAATTGCCATGTGTACGTCGATAAGTCCGCCGATCTCAAGCAGGCGCTGGAGATCGCCGTCAATGCCAAGTGCCAGCGGCCGGGGGTATGCAACGCCGCCGAGACTCTGTTGGTGCATCAATCGGTCTCCGCGAAGTTCCTGCCGGCGGTAGCCAAGGCCCTCCAGGCGCGGGGCGTCAAGCTGTACGTCGATGACCGCTCAATGGAAGCGCTGGACGGCAAAGTGGGCGACCTGAAGGAGGCCACCGAGCATCACTACGCGACCGAGTTCCTGGGCTTAGAGATGGCGATCAAGGTCGTGGACAGCCTCGAAGAGGCAGTGGAGCACATCACTCACTACGGTACGGGGCACTCTGAGGCGATCATCACGCGCGATCTGAAGGCGAGCCAGGTGTTTGTGGACAGTGTCGACGCCGCTGTGGTCTACATAAACGCTTCGACGCGGTTCACCGACGGCGGGGTGTTTGGTATGGGGGCCGAGATTGGCATATCCACTCAGAAGCTGCACGCGCGCGGCCCGGTGGCGCTGAAGGAGCTGACCTGCACCAAGTACGTGGTGACGGGCGATGGCCACATCCGGTGACGGACTGAAGAGCGAGGGTCTTCTCCCGCCGCTGCCGTCGGTTCGGGGGGAGCTCCGGGTGGGCATCATGGGCGGCGCGTTCGACCCCATACACATGGCGCATCTGGTCGCGGCAGAAGAGGCGCGCATCCAGTTCCACTTGGACCAGGTCGTGTTCATGCCGGCTGGGGACCCTCCGCATAAGGGCCGGCACCTGACTTCGCCAGAAGTCAGGTATCAGATGGTAGTGGCGGCCACAGCGTCTCATCCACGATTCTCGGTCTCTCGTTCAGAGATCGACCATGCGGGGGTCAGCTACACCGTAGACACGTTGGAGCGTATGGAGCGGACAAGCCCGCGTGGCACGGAGCTTTTCTTCATCACGGGCGCCGACGCGGTATTGGACATACTCACCTGGAAGGATCCTGACAGGGTGCTGGGGCTGGCCACCTTCATAGCTGCTACTAGGCCGGGGTATGATCTCTCGAGACTGGCCGGTCTGTTGGATGAGTTGCGTGTCAAGTACCCGGATACGACGCCGGAGACGAGGGTCTTGACGATGGAGATACCGTCCCTTGCCATTTCTTCCAGCATGATAAGAGAACGTCTGTCCGTCGGCAAAGGAGCCCGGTACCTTGTGCCGGATCCGGTCCTTCGGATCATAGAGAAGAGCGGGGTGTACTCGTGAAAGAAGACGAGCCGACTCTGGAGACAGAGACGCCCAAAGTTGAGCCTGCGGATGGGGCTACTGACAGCACCGTAGAGACTCAGATCGCCGCAGGTTCTGGGTGGGGTTCGCGTCTGGAGCGCATGACGGCTGCGAAGCGGGAGCGGCGCCGCAAGTTGATTGCTAGGTTCTGGCTTGTGGCCGTGCCGGTTCTGATGCTGGTGGTGGCCATGGTGCTGTTGGCCGTCTATGGGGGACAGAGCCGAGGAGACTCTTCGACCGGCACCACGGCGCCGCCGACCCAAGCGGCTGTCGAAGGGAGCGCCTTGCTGATGGTCGAGGCAGATGGTGTGCCGGCTGTGGCGGTGCTACTGCAGCCTTGGGATGAGGGAGGCGTTGTGTTGGCCATCCCCGGTGTCACTTTGCTTGAAGGTCAGGGTTCGTTCCAGACGTTGGCCGAGATGCATAAGACGGGTGGGCTCGAGGCCGCCAAGGGGGCTCTCGCTTCTGCGTTGGCCATGGCTATAGGGCCTGCGGCAGTGGTCGAGTGGCAAGAACTGAGGAGTGCGTTGGCGGATGCGGGACTAGAAGATCTACCAGAGGTCATTGAGGTAGTGGCGCAAGGCGAGGCGATTGCGAGAGCGGTGAGAGACCTGGTGGCCGGGTCTGGGGCGGGTGGCCCTCCCAATACGTTGGACGAAATGCGTTTGGATGGCGAGGCTGATGGGTTCCTGCAAGCGGTGAGACTGGACGCCGAGTCTATGACCGCTAACGTCTGGACGGCCGGCGCGCTGGGGGGCTCAGTGGTGGACGGAGACGGGTTCTGGTATCTGGAACCCGATATCCAGGCGGCCAGGGCACTGTTGATAGTGACCTCGGAGCCGGCCGTCACGTCCGTAGAGATCAAAGACGGCGCGGGTATCGAAGGCGCCGCCCGCATGGTCGGCAGTCTGCTCGAGTCTGCCGGGTTCGAGCTTGCGCCCATGAGCTACGCCCAGGACTATCCGAGCGTGCAGCAGACTCAGATCTTCTGTTCGCCCCAGGGTATTACCGAGGCACAGCAGGTTCAGTCCATCCTTGGGCTCGGGGAGATAGTCGAAGACGCCTCGCTGGGCTCACACCGCATGGTCGTCGTGTTGGGCAAGGACTATGAGGTGGCCTCTAACGCGAACGAGACCACGACCACGTCGGTCACTGAGGGCTTGGGTCAGTAGTAATGGTACTCGGGCCGCTGGAGACCAAGGTCTCGTCGCTGCGGTCGATCCTGCGCGATATGGCTCCCGTGCTAGTGGCGTATTCCGGTGGTGTCGATTCTGCGACTCTGCTTGACGTGTCCCGAGACGAGCTTGGCTGCGAAGAAGTGCTTGCCGTGACTGCCTGTGGCGATGTGCACACTTTGGAAGAGACCTCCGTGGCTGTTGAGTCGGCCGCTCGCATGGGTGTGGCTCATCTAGTGATCGATACTCACGAATTGGAGGTGCCCGGCTTCGCGGACAATCCGCCCGAGCGCTGCTACCTGTGCAAGGCGAGTCTGTATGCCCGGCTGCTAGAAGTGGCTCAAGACAACGGCATGAAGACCGTGGTCGATGGGGCCAACTCCGATGACAGGGGCGACTACAGGCCGGGCATGAAGGCGGCTGGTGAACTCGGGGTAAGGAGTCCACTGGCAGAAGCTGGACTGACCAAGGCGGAGGTCCGTGTGTTGGCTCGCGAAAGGGGTCTGGGCGAATGGGACAAGCCCTCATCGCCGTGTCTGGCGTCGCGCTTTCCGTATGGTGAGAGGATAACGGCAGAGGGCCTTAAGATGGTTGCCGAAGCGGAGTGCTATCTGCGGGGGCTGGGCTTCGAAACTCTAAGGGTGCGACACCACGGGGATGTCGCCCGTATCGAATTGGCGCAAAGTGAGATGGCGCGCGTCGTTGAGGTGGGTGACCATCCCGGTGGGGCGGGGGAGTCGATGCGCCGTGGTATCGTAGACCACCTGCGCAGACTGGGATACAGGTTCGTTACCCTGGACCTTCAGGGCTTTCGTAGCGGGAGCCTGAACGAAAGCTTGGTCTTGACGCCGGGGCAAGAGGAGAGACTTTGACCGAAGGCAGCAAAGAGACCACGCCAAGAACGCAGGTGACGGTCGCTCAGCGATTGGCCGGGCTTGCTCGGCGTACGTCCGACGGTCTTGCCAGTGACATCACAGCGGTGCGGCAGCGCGATCCCGCGGCGCAGAGCACCCTGGAGATCCTGACCTGCTATCCGGGTCTGCATGCCCTGTGGTTCTACCGGGCGGCGCACGCGCTGTGGAAGCGCGACATCCCCTTGCTGCCACGGTTGGTGTCACAAGTGGGAAGGTTCTTGACCGGCGTGGACATCCATCCGGGGGCTACTCTTGGGCGCGGCCTGTTCATAGATCACGCTTCGGGAGTGGTGATAGGTGAGACCGCCGAGGTGGGCGATAACGTCACCATCTATCAGGGTGTGACTCTGGGCGGTACCGGCAAGGAGACAGGCAAGCGCCACCCGACCGTGGGAAACAACGTGGTCATCGGGGCCGGGGCGAATCTGCTGGGCTCTATCGTCATAGGAGACAACGTCAAGGTCGGCTCCGGTAGCGTGGTGGTGCAGGACGCGCCGGACAACAGTACCGTAGTGGGTAATCCGGGGAGACCCGTGATAAGCGAGGGTGCCAAAGTGGGCATCCCCGACATCGATTACACGCACCTGCCCGACCCCGTCGCCGAGGCCATGAAGTGCTTGGTGCGCAGGGTGGTGCAGCTGGAGAACGAGATAGAGGAGCTGCGCGTTGGGCGCGTTGAATCCACGCAGAGGATCGATGGCACACCAGATAGCTGAAGAGCTCAACGACCGTCAGCGCGAAGCCGTGTTGCATTCCGGGGGCCCACTTCTGGTCCTGGCGGGCGCGGGCTCGGGTAAGACGCGGGTGCTCACCCATCGCCTGGCCCACCTCATCCAGAGCGGACAGGTGCGTCCTCATCAGACACTGGCCATCACCTTCACCAACAAGGCCGCGGGCGAGATGAAGGAGCGCGTCGCCGGCCTTTTGGGTCCTGCTTCCGGGTGGATGTGGGTGTGCACTTTCCACTCCGCCTGCGCGCGCATCCTTAGACATGACGCGCCGCTCTTGGGCTATCGGCCTAACTTCACCATCTACGACGAAGACGACTCCACCAGATTGATCAAGCATTGTCTGGAGGACCTCGGCCTGGACCACAAGCGGTTCCCCCCGCGCGGGCTCTCCAATCTCATCTCTGACGCGAAGAACAAGTTGGTGGATGTCGATGATTTCGCACGTCACGCGGAAGGATCGCAGGGTGGATGGGGCGGGGAGGACTCGACAGACGGGTTCGGCGACTCCGGCGACTCCGGTGGCTACTCCAGCGACTACGGTGCTTCGGGTCTGGTGGACGTGGCCGGGCAAGTGTACCGGCGGTACCAGGAACGGATGCTGGAACAGAACGCGCTGGATTTTGACGATCTGCTGATGCGCACCGTGGACATCCTGCGTCTGTTCCCCGAACGGCTTGCTTACTATCGTGACCTGTTCAGGCACGTGCTCGTGGATGAGTATCAGGACACCAACAAGGCTCAGTACGTCTTGGTCAAGCTACTCACCGAGGAGCACAGGCAGGTCACTGTAGTGGGTGACGATGATCAATCGGTCTACTCGTGGAGGGGCGCCGACATACGCAACATCCTGAGCTTCGAGGACGACTTCCCCGACACCAAGGTAGTGAAGCTGGAACAGAACTATCGGTCGACCACCACTATCCTGGATGCGGCCAATGCTCTGGTGGCTCACAACCGGGGTCGCAAGCCCAAGAATCTTTGGAGCGACCGTGGGGTCGGGGATCCGGTCACCGTGTTCGAATGTCGGGACGAGCACGAGGAAGCCCGGCTGGTGTGCGAGGAGGTCGTCACCCTGCTGCGCGAACGTCCGGCCTCGGACATGGCTGTCTTCTACCGGGTCAACGCTCAATCGCGTGTGATCGAGGACATGCTCGTGCGGCAAGGAGTGCCGTATCGCGTGGTGGGGGGCACCAAGTTCTACCAGAGGGCAGAGATCAAAGATCTGCTGGCCTACCTCCGCGTGACCCTCAACCCCACCGACGATCTGTCGCTGTTGCGGGTCATAAACACGCCGCGCCGCGGTCTGGGAGGCGTAGCGGTGGGCAGATTGCAGGGGTGTGCCGCCGAGAACGGGATACCGCTGCGCGAAGCTCTACTCCAGGCTCCCTTGATCACCGGTTTCACGGGTGGAGCGGCTCAGGCGTGTGTGCAACTGGGTGAGCGTTTCTGCGAGTGGGCCGCGGGGAGAGTCCCCAGGGGAACCTGGCAAGGTCGCCGACCTCGTACGGCGGGTGTTGGAGGGGAGCGGACTGATGGCGACGCTCAAGTCTGAGCGGACTCTAGAGGCTGAGGGTCGCATAGAGAACCTGGAGGAGTTTGTCGGTGTGGCACAGGAGTTCGATCGCATGAACCCGGAAGGCACTCTGGCCGACTTTCTGCAGGAGATCAGTCTGTACGCCGACGTGGACAGCCTGGAGGAGGGACAGGCGTACGTCACGCTGATGACGCTGCACAACGCCAAGGGACTGGAATTCCCGGTCGTGTTCCTTACCGGGATGGAGGAAGGTCTGTTTCCGCACTCGCGCTCGCTGGACGAGCAGCGCTTGGAGGAGGAGCGTCGCCTCTGCTACGTGGGTATCACCCGCGCTCGTGAACGTCTGTATGTTTCGCACGCACTCTCGCGTACGTTACACGGGAGTTCTGGATACAGACTACCCAGTCGCTTCCTGGGCGAGCTTCCCAAGCAGCTACTGCAGCACCGCGACACCTCTGTCTACCCGCACAGGGTGCGCTCCGAGAGCGGGGGAGGCTACGGAGCGACAGAGACCCGCCGAGCGGGCGCGAGCCGCAAGCCATACGCCCCCGCGCCGACGCGGCCCAAGCCGCAGCCCAACGTGCAGGTGGCCGGACTGTCTACGGGTGACAGGGTCGTGCATGCCAAATTCGGCGAGGGCACGGTGTTGGGCATAGAACCGGGAGGCATAGCGCGGGTGTTCTTCTCGGATCTGGGTGAGCAGAAGCGCCTGCTGCTGGATTACGCTCCGCTCAAGCGAGTCTAGACCCGGGGGCTGCCGGTGTGGGGGCTGCCGTCCACCATGTCGGCAAGGGTGATGCTCCCAAACAGGTCCTCCAAGAGGGCGGCCGCCTTCTCCCACACTGGTCTGCTGGGGCAGCACGCCGCTCGGCTGCAGTGCTTGGTGCCGCGACAGGGAGCCAGCAGGATGTCGCCTTCTACGGCGGCCAATATGTCACCCACGGTTATCGTCCCCGGGTCACGCGCGATACTGAAACCTCCCATGCGTCCGCGGTGGCTGTTGACCAATCCGGCCATACGCAACGACATCAACAGTTGCTGGACGTAGGCGGGCGAAACAGCCTCAGACTCCGCTATTTGGTATTTGGTGAGCGAGGGGTGCTCTGTCTGGGCCGCCAGAAGCGCCATGATCCTTGCAGCGTAGCGCCCTCTTGTGGATATGTTCATCATGATCTAACCGCCGTAAAAGAGGATTGAAATAATCATCTTTAGGAAACAAGGATAGCATCAAGTCGCGGCCCGCTGTGGACGCGTCTAGCGACTAGGTCTTCTGAGTAGCGGGAGGGGCCAGATGAAGAGATGGAGCAGGCCTGTTGTTTTGGCTGTCTTGTTGATCGGGTTTGTGTGCGTCGCTGCCGGGGCCGCGTTCATTGGGCTGGGAGCCGACAAGTACTTCTACCTCAAGTCGACCATGGAACAAGAGAAGATCACTCTTGGCATAAACGACTCTCAGCTGGCCAAGGGCGAAGTGGTCGACACCATGAATGAGGCCCAAATAGCCGGAGATATAGTCCGCAGTCATCGGCACGACATCGCTCCCACCTACGGAGACCTGTTGGGTGACGAGCGTTACGACCCCACCGACCCGCAACAGTTGTTGTACGCCCAGGCCATGAACATAGAGAACTACCTGTACCTGGCCGTGGCTTCGTTCGGCATCACCTACCTGACCATGGGGATAGGAGCAGCCGTGGCGGCCATCGGTGTCGCGTTGATGGCGCTGGCGCTGGTCCTGCGCGGATGGATGAATCGCCTCCCCGCGCCGGAGGTTTAGGCGACCGCAGACAAGTAGGCGCGGAAGTAGGCGCCCCCGATTAGATAGCCCCGGTCTCGATACAAGGTCGAGGCCACCTGCAGCGCCCCGCCCCTTGTCCCCCCTGGGGGTGGGGCGCTTTGCACGCGCCCAGGAACTCCACGATCCATGGGTTCCCCAAGAGGACTCCCCGTGCACCCGTAGAACACGTCTGTGTCAAGATGTGGGACAGAAGTATTGCAAAGTGGTGGAAAGTGGTGTAGGGTACGGCTCATGGTGGGCATGAAGTTATCGGGAGAGTTCGATCACGCACTCGATCCCAAGGGTCGTGTGACTCTTCCCGCGCGCTACCACGATTATTTCGAGGACGGGGCCATATTGGTCCGCCTACCCAGGCGAGAGCCCTGCCTCTGCGTTTATCGCCAGGATGCTTGGGATGCCTTTGACGAGAAGTACCTCGAGGGGAAGGACTACTTCGAGAATGAGCACGACCGCTGGTCGGTGCGCGACATATATCGCATGCAGGACTTCGCAAAACTGGATGCGCAGGGTCGCATCCTCTTGCCCGACAAGCGAATCAAGGAGCTTGAACTCAACGGCAAGGTGAAGATCATAGGCGCACGCGATTGCCTTGAGATATGGGACCCAGACACCTGGGAAGCGGCACTGGCAGAGGAGACTAAGAGGCGGGGGGTCGACAATGGCTAGCGCAGCGGCTTCATTCGCATTGGAGATGGCCATGGCTCATGTACCGGTGTTGGCTCAAGAGATGCTGGAAGTGCTCGATGTGCGCCCGGACAGCCGAGTGGTGGACTGTACCTTCGGCGCCGGCGGCCACGCCGCACTTGTGGCCGCGGAACTGGGTCCCGACGGGATACTGGTCGCATGTGATCAAGACCCGGTGGCTGCTCATTACTACCGAGACCTCAAGCATCTTCCCAAGAACTCACGATTCATCGAGGATAACTTTGCCGATGCTCTGGCCGACCTGGCGGATGAAGGCTTCAAGGCCACTCACATCTACCTCGATCTGGGTGTCAGCAGCATGCAGATCGATACGCCCGAACGGGGCTTCTCGTACAGCTACGATGCTCCGTTGGACATGCGCATGGACCCCTCGCTGCCGGTCACGGCGGCAGATATAGTCAATACCTGGTCGGAGCGAGACCTCACGCGGCTCTTCGGCAAGTACGGCGAAGAGCGCTACTCTGGCCGCATCGCGCACGCGATCGCGCTGCGGCGCGCGGCCACTCCGTACAGGCGTACATGCGAGTTAGTGGATACCGTCAAGCAGGCCATCCCTACGCCCGCCCGTTTCGGGCAAGGCAATCCGTCGCGGCGGGTGTTCCAGGCGCTCCGCATAGAAGTCAATGACGAGTTGGGTAGCCTGCAACGCGCATTGCCTCTGGCATTTGAGCTGCTGGAGTCGGGTGCAGTGATGGCGGTGATCAGCTTCCACTCGCTCGAAGATCGCATAGTCAAAGAGTTCTTTGCCGGCAAGGCACGCGGGTGTGTCTGCCCGCCGGATTTCCCGGTGTGTGCCTGTGGGGGCAAGGAGACGGGCGAGATCATCACCTCCAAGCCGCTCGTCCCCGGTGAGCGTGAGCTAGAACTGAATCCGAGGTCGGCTTCGGCCAAACTCAGGGCGCTAAGGAAGCTGTGATGGCAGCCACGTACCGTACAGCCCGGCTCGATGCCTGGGACAGTGCTTCCACCCCTTCACCACGTACGTATCGCAGCGAGAGGCGCGGAACGCATGCGGCCCGTCGCGACCGGGTGCGTCCAGACTCTTGGCGTCCTGACTACGGCAACTCTCCGGAGTGGATGGGTTCGGTAGTCAGGATGAGCGAAGCTCGTGCCGCGCGTCGAGCATCGGTCGAGCCGCGCCGTACATACGGCAACGTCACCGAAGCGCCGCCCATCCAAGACTACGACTGGGAGGCGGCAGCACGGCGCCGACCGCGGGCGAACGAGTGCGAACGAGTGATACTGCATGCGGACAGGAGCATCGAGGCTCGTATGGGCAGCGCGCGCTTCTATGGTAGAGAGGCCACCGCGCGCCGTCCCGATCCGTGGCCTGAGGCTCCGCGCCGTCAGTCTGCGCCACGCGCGCAACTTGTGAAACGTAGGACGCCCGCGTGGCGCCTGCGACTCCTTGTGGGATTCTTTGCAGCGCTGGCTGTAGGGCTGGTAGTGGTGGCCCCGATAGTCACGAGTGCGGCAGTGGCTGGCTTGGAATCCGCGGTCGGGCAGGCGGAGGCACAGCAGGAGCAGCTTGCTGCCGACGCCGCCGCTCTCTCTTCTCAGATCTCTAGTCTGTCTTCGCCACAACGGGTGGCGGAGCAGGCTGCGCAGTTGGGCCTGGTGCCGGCAGATGACGTCAGCTATCTGTCTACCGGCGACCAGCTGTTGGCTTCGGAGGGTGATACGACCGTAGCCGACAGGTAGTCATGCGCCGGTCGAACAAACGTCTAGGGCTTATGCTGGGTCTGGCGATGTTGTTCTTCTTCGCTCTGATAGGCCGGGCGTTCTACGTGCAGGTGGTGGCCGCCTCGAGCCTGCAGCAGGAGTCAGCCGAGCACACTACTCGCACTGTCGAGCTGAACGCGCGACGAGGCACCATCTACGATCGCAACGGGCAACCTCTTGCCATATCTCAGGCCATGGCGACCGTATACGCGACGCCGGAACAAGTCACTAAGCCGCAAGAAGCGTCAGCGGCTTTGGCGCCGATCCTTGGTCTGGCTGAATCAGACGTGTACGCGCGGCTGACGAGCGACTCCGGCTTCAAGTACCTAGCAAGGCGGATAGAGCCTTCTGTGGGGGAGCGGGTCAAGGAGCTGGGATTCAAGGGCATCACCGTGATCTCCGAGGACAAGCGGGTCTACCCCATGGGCGCGCTGGCGCCTCAGGTGCTGGGGTTTGTTGGCGGTGACGTCTATGACGGGATGGCTGGGATAGAGCTTCAATACGAGGAGACGCTGTCCGGCGACCCCGGGGAGTCGACTATCCTGAGCGACCGCAAGACAGGCGAGCGGATCCAGACAGTCGCTACCAAGGAAGCAGTCCCTGGTGAAGACATCACCTTGACAATCGATTCTGAGATCCAATTCAAGATGGAGACCGTCCTTTCAGAAGTGGTAGAGAAGTTCAAGGCCAAGAAGGCATTTGGAGTCGTGCTAGACCCGAAGACCGGCGAGATCCTGGCCATGGCCAACACCCCGGTGTTCGACACGAATGAGTACAGTGACCCGGACCTTACCGAGGACGACAAGCGCAATGCGAACGTGGTCGATCAGTATGAGCCTGGTTCTACCTTCAAGATGATTGCGGTAGCGTCGGCGCTCGAGAACGAAGTGGTGACGCCGCAGACCGAGTTCGAACTTGCCCCGACTATCACCGTATATGACCAAGTGATACACGAGGCGCATGATGACGTGCCTAATGTGCGCAACCTCACGGTGACGGAGATACTGGCTCAGTCGTCCAACGTGGGTGCGGCCACCATCGGCATGCAAGTGGGCAAGGAGCTCATGGCAGACACCATCAGCGACTTCAACTTCACGAAGGCGCTAGGCATAGACTTCCCAGGGGAGGCAGTGGGTGTCATGCCGGCCGAGAACGAATGGTACGGCACCATGCTTGCCAACATATCGTATGGCCAGGGCATCGCTGTGACGCCCCTGCAGCTCGCGGCGGCGTATGCGGCGGTTGCTAACGACGGCATCTTGGTTCAACCTCATCTACTAAAGACCCAGACCGATTTCTGGAGTCGACGCGTGATTAGCATGGTCGCGGCTGCGCAACTGAGGGACATGCTTACCGTCACGGTCAACGACGGCACCGGCAGCCGGGCGCGAGTGGCGGGATATGAAGTCGCCGGCAAGACTGGTACAGCGCAGAAGGTCAAGGAGGGCGGTGGTGGGTACGATAACAACCGGTATGTGGCCTCGTTCGTGGGCATGGTGCCGGCGGTCGACCCGGAGTTGGTGATACTGGTGATGGTCGACGAGCCGACAATGCAGCACTTGGGCTCTCTGGTGGCTGCTCCTGCGTTCTCCAAGATCGCCGGATTCGCGGTCACTCGGCTGGGCATAGCTCCCTCGCTTCTCGACTAGAGCCAAGTGTCGGTGATAGAATCTCGACATGTGAGACTCGATGATCTAGTTGCCGGCATGGCTGGGTTCAGCGTCATAGGACCGGCTGCAAGCGACATAACTTCACTTGCCTACAGGAGTGACGACGCTACTCAAGGCAGTCTGTTCTTCTGCGTCCCTGGATTCACTAAGGACGGCCATGAGTTCGCGGCCGATGCGGTCAAACGAGGCGCTGTAGCGCTGTGTGTAGAGCGCCCACTGCACGTGGATGTAGCGCAGGTGGTGGTTCCCAGTGTACGCAAGGCCATGGGGCCGATAGCGTCGCGGTTCTTTGGGGATCCGAGCGCCACTCTTCTGAGCGCGGGAATCACCGGCACCAACGGGAAGACTACGTCAGCCTTCCTGGTGGCCCATCTGTTGGACCGAGCGGGAGCGCGCTCGGGGCTCATGGGGACCGTGGAGCGGCGGATAGGCGGCGAGCGGCTGCCCGCCGGCAGGACTACCCCAGAAGCCGTGGATATCCAGAGCGACCTGGCCCGCATGGTGGAGGCGGGAGACAAGGCTATCGTTATGGAGGTGTCGTCGCACGCGCTGGACCTAGGGCGGACGCTAGGCATGCACTTCGATGTTGTGGCCTTCACCAATCTTACGCAGGACCACCTGGACTACCACAAGACTATCGAGGAGTACTACGCCGCGAAGAGTCTGCTGTTCTGCGATGAGTCATACACTGCGGCAAGTCCCATGGCGGTCATAAACATCGATGATCCGTATGGGCTTGAGGTCGCCCTGAAGCTCCCCAAAGAACGAGTGCTGGGTCTTTCTACGTCTAGGTCCATCGGGGGGTGGGGACAAGCGGAGTTGGAGTGGAGCGACTACTCGATAGGACCTGACGGCGCGAGGGGGGCGGTCGTGCTTCGAGGGAAGGCCCTAGAGATGATGAGGGGCAAAGAAGGACCCATGGAGTCGGGCATGGGAACGGCACACGAAGCGACGCTTCCGGCCTTCACTCCGCTGTTGGGCGAATTCAACGTGGCCAATACTCTAACCGCTCTGGGCATAGGTCTTGCACTGGGACTCGGCATGCGCGAGATGGTGACCGATCTGGCCAGTTTCGCGGGGGTGCCGGGACGCATGGAGCCGGTGGAGGCCGGGCAGGACTTCACAGTGCTTGTGGACTACGCTCATACCCCGGATTCAGTCCGCAATGCCCTTGACACCGCGCGCGGATTCACAACAGGCAGATTGATCGCAGTGCTTGGTTGCGGTGGCGACAGAGACAGAGGAAAGCGACCCGTCATGGGCCGCGAGGCCGAGATCGCTTCTGACATCCTGTATGTCACTTCGGACAACCCTCGGAGCGAGGATCCGCTTGTGATCATCGACGAGATAGTGGCGGGGCTTCGCTCGCCCAGGTCGGCACGGGTGCGGCCCGACCGCAGGCAGGCGATAGCGGAGGCACTCACCGAAGCCGAGAGTGGCGACGTGGTGGCGATCCTTGGCAAGGGACACGAGTCAGGTCAAGAGATAGCCGGTCGTACGACGCCGTTTGACGATCGCCAGGTGGCGCGTGAAGCACTGACGGCGCTTCTGGGAGGCCGACAGTGATCACTCTTGAGGCGCGGCAGGCCGGGGAAGCTCTGGGGTTGGGCGAGTTGCAGGCTCCTGTGAAGCGCATCAGTATCGACAGTCGCACCCTGCAGCCCGGCGACCTGTTCGTAGCTCTGCGCGGAGAGTGCTTCGACGGCCACGACTACATCGAGGCGGCTATGGCGGCGGGGGCGTCTGGTGTCGTCGTCCAGGCGAAGAAGTGGGAGACGAGCGCTGCTCGGTCGGGGCGGGAAATGTGTCCTGTGTACCAGGTTGAGGACACCCTGGAGGCCCTGTCGGCACTGGCCCGGAAGGTCAGGCAGTCCGCGGGAGCGGTGGTGTTCGCCATCACGGGGAGCGCTGGCAAGACAAGCACAAAGGACATGCTCAAAGCCATGGTGGGCCGGGTGCGCGAAGTCGTGGCAACTTCCGGCAACCAGAACAACCAGGTGGGCGTACCGTTGACACTCCTTAGGCTGGAAGCCGGCACTCAGGCGGCGATAGTGGAGATGGGTATGCGGGGCATCGGTCAGATAGCGGAATTGACCGCGGTCGCGGAGCCGGACATAGGGGTGATAACCAACGTGTATCCGGTGCATCTCGAGTTGTTGCATACGCTCGACAGAGTGGCTCAGGCCAAGGCCGAGGTGCTTCTAGGGCTGAGGCCTGGTGGGATGGGCGTCGTGCCGGCAGATTGTGGGGCTCTTGAGCCATACCTGAGCTCATGTCCTTGTCAGCTGGTGCGCTTTGGAGTGGACCAGGCTTGTGGTGGGAAAGGGTCGGGTCGAGACGTGGTCGCGGACGTATCAGGGCGACTTGAATCGAGCCCCGACTGCCGCTGGAGGTTGGCGCTGCGGTGGCCGGGCGGAGAGACGGTCATCTCCACAGAGTGCATGCCTATGCATGCGGTCGAGAACGCTGTGGCGGCCGTCGCGGCCTGTTTCGCCGCCGGGTTGCCGGTGGCTGAGTGCGCACGCGGTCTCACAGATGCCGTGATGAGCCAAGGAAGAGGGCAAGTGATCGAAGCCGGCGGTGTATGCGTCATAGATGATAGCTACAACGCGAACCCCGCGGCGGTCGGTGCCGCGATCGAGGAGTTGGCGCGGCTGGCGTCCGAGCGCGGCGGGCGTGCCGTGGCGGTCTTGGGGGACATGCTCGAACTGGGTCCCAAAGCGGAGAGGTATCACGAGCAAGCGGGGGAGCAAGCAGCGACGGCAGGGGTGTCTGTGCTGTGGGGCGTCGGACCACTCTCCGCGGCTACCTCAAGGGGTTTCCAAGGCCGGTGGCGGGAGCGGCGGGATACGGATGAAGTGTGGGCCGTGCGCCATGTGGGACGCTCAGAGGAGGCGGAGTCTGTGGTAGAAGACCTGCGGGCCGGTGACGTGGTCCTGGTGAAGGGTTCGCGTGGCGTCAGGCTCGAGAACGTGGTAATAAGGGTTGTGGACGAGGGAAAGGCTGGTAGATGGTCCGGGGGGGCCGCAGATGTAGACGTCGATTGTGACTTGACTGGGGAGACGCGGCATTGCTAAGAGTGATGGCGGCAGCGCTCATGGCGCTGGTCATAGGCATGGTGGCGGGGCCGCGGTACATCCGGTGGCTCACCCGGCGGGGCATCGGGCAGAACATCAGAGACGTGGGTCCTGAGACTCACAGCATCAAGCAGGGTACGCCGACGATGGGAGGCGTGCTCATCTTGGTGGCGGCGCTGATCCCCTATTCCATCTTCGCGACTCACAACGTGAGCAGCTTGGTACTGTTCATCATCACTTTCGGTTGTGGTGCCATCGGCTTTGCAGACGATTTCATCAGCCAGTGGCGCAGGCGTTCTTTAGGATTGAGCGGCAGGACCAAGCTGCTCCTGATGTTGCCCCTGACTATCTTTGCGGTGTGGCTGGGCATCGAGTATGGTGGTCTGAGCACCACGCTCTACATCCCCTTTGTCAGAGAGGGACTGGACATCAGTTGGGGGTACTACGTCTTTGCCTTCTTGCTGGTGGCTGGTTTTTCGAACGCGGTCAATCTGACAGACGGATTGGATGGACTTGCCTCGGGCACGGTGTCCATGGCCTTCGTGGCTTACGCGGGAATTGCCTTCTTGCGAGGTAGGCCGAACCTGGCGATCCTCTCGGTCTGTCTGGGGGCAGCGTCGGTGGGCTTCCTTTGGTACAACACGCATCCCGCCAGCGTGTTCATGGGTGATACGGGTTCACTGGCTCTGGGGGCAGGACTGGCGGCCGTATCCATCGCCACAAAGATGGAAGTCCTGTCGCTGCTGATAGGCGGATTGTTCGTCGCAGAGGCATTGAGCGTGATGATCCAGGTGTTCAGTTTCAAGGTGTTTCATAAGCGCGTGTTCCTGATGGCGCCACTGCATCATCACTTTGAGCTGAAGGGTTGGTCTGAGACCAAGATAATCGTGCGCTTCTGGATAATCGCCGCCATTCTGGCGGGCGCTGGTTTCGCTCTCTACTATCTCTCTAACACCCGCCTTCCAGTACCTCTGCCGGCGGGCTGATGTCCGGGCAGAGCGGGCAATCGGGAGTTCGTGGCAACGGTGACGGCGGGGGAGTGCCGGCCGGCGTGCGGCGCGCGCTGGTGCTGGGAGCGAGCCGGTCTGGCTTGGCAGCGGCAGTGGCTCTCGCGCGCCTCGGTATCGACGTGGTTCTTGCCGATCAACGCGATCAGGAATCGCTGAGCGGTCTCCAGGAGGCGCTGGGCCTCGGGGTGAGGTTTGCGTCGCAAGATAGTCTCGCCTCGGAATGGCCTAAGCCTGACGTAGTCATAAAGAGCCCAGGTGTGCCGGGCGAATCGGGTCCCGTCTGCATGGCTCACGAGCGAGGCATCCCGGTATGGAGTGAGCTAGAGCTGGCGTACAAGCTGCTGCCCAACCCGTTCGACGCGGTCACAGGCACCAACGGAAAGACCACCACTACGGCTCTGCTGGGGCATCTCTTCCACACGGCCGGACGTCCAGCGAGTGTGCTCGGCAACATAGGCGTCGCGGTGACATCCGCCGCCGGTGCCACACGCGGCGATGAGGAGTTGGTCGTAGAGGTGTCAAGCTTCCAACTGGAGGATGTCGTCGACTTTCGGCCCGCGGTGGGGGTCTTCCTCAACCTGACTCCCGACCACCTCGACCGGCACGGCACGATGGAGCGGTATCTGGCCTGCAAGGCCAACTTGTTCAGACGCCAGGGGCCCGATGACGTAGCCGTACTCAATCTGTGCGACCCGGCGATCGGGCCGCTTGGGGCAGAACTGGCAGGGCGGTCTGCAGGACCGCGCGTGTCCTACTTCTCGGTCGCCGGGCCCGGACCAGTAAGGGCAAGTGCAGATTCTGTTCCGCAGTCGTGGGTCGAGTCAGGCACGCTCTACCTTGAAGGCGAACCGGCTCTGAGTGTGGACGACATCCGCTTGCGCGGCCGGCACAACCTGGAGAACTGCTTGGCCGCAGGGGCGGCGGCTCTGGCGCGCGGGGTAGGTAGAGACGCTGTCGCCGAAGGACTACGGACCTTCTGTGGGGTATCTCATCGACTTGAAACAGCAGGAATGGTCGGTGGTGTGACGTATGTGAATGATAGTAAGGCAACCAACGTGGAGGCTACGCTCACCGCCTTGAACGCTTACCCTGAGAACACCCACCTGATACTGGGGGGGCGCGACAAGCAGTCTGACTATCGCCCCGTGGCGCGCGGCTGCGTGTCGGCGTGCAAGGCGGTCTACCTCATCGGCGAAGCTACCGCGCTCATCGAGGCGGCCTTTGCAGAAGTGCGGGAGAAGGAGGGCGTCCAGGCTCTGCCGGAGGTACATCTCTGCGGGGACTTGGAGAAGGCAGTGCATGCGGCCGCAACGAGTGCGGCTCCTGGCGACGTAGTCCTCTTGGCTCCCGCATGCGCGAGCTTTGACCAATATCAGGACTTCGAGGCTAGGGGCGATCACTTCAAGCGGCTTGTGGAGCGACTGGGTGGCGCGAAGTAATGAGTACTCTTACTTTTCGGCCATTCCCTGCGGGGTCGGGGACGCGGACTCGTGGGCAGCGAGGCGAAGTCCGGGAGGACGACGCCCCCAAGAAGAGAAGGAGCGGCAGCCCCGGAGCTAGAGGTGGGTCGACCACCAAGAGTCTGCAACTGGCGGCCCCGGGGAGCTATCGCGCGATCTGGCTGGTGGCTGTTTTGCTTGTGGTGCTCGGGATCTGCATGGTGCTGTCGGTGTCGATGGCGCAGACCGCCCAGCCGGAAGGCGAGGCTGGGACATTGGGCAACTACAGGAACCTCTTGCTGCAGAGTGGGGTCGGGGTCGTGGGTCTGGCTCTGCTGTTCGGGGTAGGGCGGTTGGACTACCGCAGGTTGCGCAAGATGGCGAACGCGCTCATGGCTCTAACAGTTGTCGCTCTGTTCTTGGTGCACGTACCCGGTATCGGCTCAGCACGGAACGGAGCCACCAGCTACATCTCCCTGGGTGCCGTGAGCCTTCAACCCTCGGAGTTCGCCAAGTTGGCGGTCGTCCTAGTGGGGGCGCACATCCTGTCCAGCAAGCGGGTCAAGGATGGCAAGGCCCGTTCGTACCTGCTGCCTTTTGGGGCATGGGGACTGATCCTTTTTGGGCTTTTGGTGTGGGAGAACGACTTCGGCGCGGCTGTGATCGTTATCGGTCTGGTGTTGGGCATGATGTGGTTGGCGGGCATGAAGAGCAAGGATTGGCTGCTGCTGACGGGTGGCGGTGTTCTCGCCGGGGGCGGCGCCATGCTCCTGCTGCAGGGTGGCAAGGTGTATGCGAGGTTCATGACCGTTCTGGATCCGGGAGCGGACCCCACGGTCACCGGATATCAGTTGCGCCAATCGTTGTTGGCACTTGGTCGTGGCGGCTGGATGGGAGTGGGACCGGGGCGGAGCGTGCAGAAGTTCAACTACCTGCCCGAGGCTCACAATGACATGATCTTCGCGATAGTGGGGGAGGAACTGGGTTTCCTGGGCGCGTCCGTAGTGATCGGGCTTTTTGTGGTGTTCGCCGTAGCTTCATGGACCTTGGCCAGACGCTGCTCTGACGCTATGGGCAAGTACCTCATCGCCGGCTGTGGCATGATTGTCACGTTGCAGGCAGCAGTGAACATCGGCGGGGTTATAGGAGCGATACCCCTTACCGGAGTCCCGCTGCCTTTCGTGAGCTATGGCTGTAACAGTCTTGCCGTCATGCTCGCTGCTGTAGGGCTGATAATGGCCGTAGCCAAGCGCGCTTCGTCTACGAGCAGCCCTTCTTCGGCAAAGAGGAGCAAAGATGTCGCGCGTACTGATAGCAGGCGGGGGGACGGCCGGGCACGTGGTGCCCGCTCTGGCGCTCGCTGATGTCCTCACTGCCAGAGGGCACGAGGTAGCGTTTTGCGGTACCGAGCGGGGCATGGAGAAGGATCTGGTTCCTCGCGCCGGATACAGGTTCTCGGTAGTGCGCATACGCGGATTCGAGCGGAAGCTCGGGCTATCCACCATGCGGACCCTCGCCTCGCTGCCTGTGGCGGCGGCGGACGCCTGGAAGGTGCTCAGACAGACGAAGCCGGACTGTGTCGTGGGGGTGGGTGCCTATGCTTCGGGACCGGTGGTGGCAGAGGCCGCACTCCGTCGAGTCCCGACCGTCGCCGTTGAGATGGACTCGCACATGGGGTGGACGAACACCATCCTGAGTAAGCTAGTGGACCGCGTATGTCTCTCTTACCCGGATCCGGGACGTAAGGCCGGCAAGTTCGTGTACACGGGCAGACCATTGCGTCCGGCCTTACTCACGGCCACTAGGCAGGAGGGTCTCAAGCGCTTCGGGCTTGCAGATGATCTGCCAGTTCTGCTGGTCTTCGGTGGGAGTCTGGGCGCGCACACCGTCAACGAGGCGGTTCTAGCCGCATTCGCTCAAAGGCAGACTGCTTTTCAGGTGGTACATGTCACGGGCGAGCGGGATTACGTGTGGGTAAGGGATATTCTGAGTCGTGAGGGAGCCAACCCGCTCTATCAGGTGCACGCCTTTCTTGATGACCTCCCTCTGGCGTTGGCGGCGGCGGACGCGGTCGTGGCGAGGGGGGGAGGGTCAGTGGCCGAGATACTTGCCCGAGGGCTACCTGCTCTGCTTGTGCCGTATCCCTATGCAGCTGGAGACCATCAGGCAAAGAACGCTCACAGGTTGGCCGGGGCGGGAGCAGCCCTCACTATGGATGACGCCGACCTGACATCTGAAGGGGTAGTGCAGGCGGTGGACGAGATGCTGCGGCCCGAGGTGAACGAGAGAATGAGAAGGGCGGCCCTCTCGCTCGCGGTCCCTGATGCCGCCGCGCGAATAGCCGACGTAGTAGAATTGGTGGTCCGGCGAGCCGGATAGACCATATGGACCTTCAGACTACCATCGACACCAGCCCTATATCCCCGCCCCAGTCACTCCGGAGCCTGCACTTCATAGGCATCGGCGGCGCGGGCATGAGCGGCATCGCGCTGGTGCTGCGCAGGCGTGGATACGAGGTGACAGGATCGGATCTGAAGCCTTCCAGGTACGTGACGCTTCTTGAGGAGGGCGGCGTACCGGTGAGCATCGGACACAGCGCGGCCAATGTGGTAGATCCGGACGTGGTGGTCATCTCTTCGGCCGTCCCCGAGCACAATGTGGAGCTGCAGGAGGCGCGGCGGCGAGGTGTGCTCGTAGTCAAACGAGCGCAAGCTCTCGCGTGGTTGATGGAGGCGAAGCGGGGTGTGGCCGTCTGCGGTACGCACGGCAAGACGACCACTACCTCGATGATCAGCCGTGTTCTTATGGGGGCCGACATGGACCCCACCTTCCTTGTGGGTGGTGAGCTGAACGATTTGGGGTCGAACGCTCGCTACGGTCAGGGAGATCTTGTGGTGTGTGAGGCCGACGAGTCGGATGGGTCCCTCCTGCTGCTGCAGCCGGAGGTGGCTATCTTGACCAACATGGAATTGGACCATCACAGCAATTACCTACACGTGGATGATGTCGAGAGAGTGTTTGCGGCGTTCGTGGATAAGTTGCCGGCGAACGGTCTGTTCGTGTATTGCGGCGAAGATCCACGCGTGCGCGGACTGGCTTCGCGAGCGGCTTGCAGAAGCTGCTCGTATGGCTTCGACGACGCTATGGACTACCAAGCGAAGAAGATTCTTCGCAGCATCCTGGCAACAGGTTCGAGGTATGGAGAAAGGGCGAGAGGCTTGCCGAGGTAACGCTGGCCGTGCCGGGTGAGCACAATGTGCTCAACGCTCTAGCCTGCTTCGCCACCCTGGTCGAACTCGGTGTGTCCGTCGACAGCATCGTATCCGGGTTGGAGACCTTCTCTGGGGCCGTGCGCCGGTTCCAGCACAAGGGCCAACGAGACGGTGTCACCGTCGTCGACGACTATGCCCATCACCCTACCGAGCTAGAGGCCACGCTTAAGGCGGCCCGCGAGGGTCAATGGGATCGAGTGATAGCGGTCTTTCAGCCTCACCTGTACTCCCGCACAGAGTTCCTGCACGCCGAGTTTGCCAAGGCGTTGCTAGAGGCTGACGTGGCTGTGATAACGGATGTGTACGGCGCGCGCGAAGAGCCGCTACCTGGCGTCACCGGGAAGCTGATCGTCGACCGTATGCTGAGACTGTCGAAGAACATGCCGGTGGCCTATCTGCCGCGGCAGAGTTCGGTGGTCGATTATCTGCGCCGTTGCACCGTGCCCGGGGATCTGGTGCTCACTCTTGGCGCCGGGGACGTGCATCGGGTGGGCGAGCGCTTTCTAGAAGTCGCCTGAATCTAAGAGCTGTAACGTGGATATTCCTGGACCTTTTTTAGCGGAGCTTTGTGCCATCCCCGGAGTCTCGGTCGAATGTGGGTCTGAGATGTCTGTGCACGTCACCATCCGCACGGGTGGTCCGGTCGCCGCACTTGTGACCGTCCAAGAAGTCGAGGCGGCAGTCGGCGCCATCAGGCTGCTTACTGGCGGCGGTATTCCCTTCTACTGCCTGGGAGCAGGCTCTGACCTGCTGGTTCCTGACGAAGGGTATGAAGGAGTCATCATCCGGCTGGGCGAGGGCCTGGCCGGAGAGGCCGGACTGCAAGAGACAGGCTCTGAGCGGCATCGATGCGTCGTGACCGTGGGGGGCGCCGTTTGGGTGGCCGATCTAGCGAAGTCGATGGCTGAAGCGGGACTCACGGGACTGGAGTTCGCCTGCGGCATCCCTGGGACGGTCGGCGGAGGGGTGGCTACGAATGCTGGGGCGTATGGTAGGGCGTTCTCGGATGCGCTGACAGAGGTGCAGTTGGCTACGGTGGACGGTGTGCGGTGGGTGTCGGCCTGCGAATTAGACTGGGAGTACCGTCACTGCAGACTGCCGAACGGTGCTGTCGTCAGTGCAGCCCGATTCGGACTGGAGAGGGACGAGCCGGAAAACATCCTGGAGAGACACAGTTCGATCCTTGATATGCGGCGTGCGGTTCAACCTCAAGGCGTGAGCACGTTTGGGAGCACGTTCAAGAATCCGTCCGGAGGGGCGGCGGGGAGGCTGCTTGATGCGGCTGGGCTAAAAGGAGAGCGGCGGGGCGGTGCCGAAGTATCCAAGGTCCACGCTAACTTCGTGGTCAACCTGGGAGACGCGACTACTGCGGACGTGCTTGACTTGATGAGTCACATGAGACAGAGGGTGCACGAGACGAGCGGGGTGTTGCTGGAGCCTGAAGTCAGGCTTCTGGGCGCAAGTTTCCCCTGGGAGTCATCCGCGGATGGAGTTCCACGACCCCCATCCGCCCATGGATGAAAGGCTGCGCAAACGCCGGCAGTCGGTGAGATGGCAGCGTGGCCGTGGCCGCCGGACCGTCTTGCTGCTCGCGGCACTGGTGGTCTGCTCGACCGTGGCCTTCTTGTGTTTGCGCTCCACGGACGTGTTCGACGTCCGGCGTATCATCGCGACTGGTACGGACACGATCACACAAGACCAGCTTGCGCAGATAACCTCGCCCGCCGTAGGCGAGAGCCTGCTTGCGCTCTCGACCGACGAGATCGTGGAGGCTCTCACGGCGTTGCCCTATGTGGAGTCGGCGCGGGTCGATCAGGAGCTTCCCGCACACGCTTGAGGTCAGGGTGGTTGAGTACAGACCCGTCGCGAGGCTACAGACGGTCGATGGGGACACTTGGCTTGTCTCTGACAGCGGCAGGGTCCTTGCGGACACCGACCCGGGGATGCTGCCCGACCTGCCCCTGCTGGTTCCTGACGCTGCGATATCGGTGGAGGCGGGGTCCGACTTGCCGGCGGTGATAGCGGACGTCTTGCCGCTCGCCCAACGTCTGCGGGCGGGTGTATCGCTTCAGAACCTACCTCCGGTGGCGAATATTGCCATCTCACCTTCCGGTTGCGCTGCCCTAGTCTTAGAGGACGGCGGGGAGGTGCGTCTGGGTTCTCCCCAAGGCTGGGAGAGGAAGCTTGAAGTCGCAATGGACATAGTGGGGAAGTGTGTTGCGCAAGGAAGGATCATAGAGTACGTGGATGCCAGCGTCATCAATCGCGTCGCTGTAAAGGCCAAATGAACATGGTATTGTGCCCTTGGAGAGCGCTTTGGCGCTTGAATAATTGGTGGGGCGACCTAAGTCGGTGTGCCGCCCCGGAGGTTCGATCGGTATGAACGACGCTGGTTCAGGTTATCTGGCTGTGATCAAGGTGGTGGGTGTTGGTGGAGGAGGTACCAACGCCGTCAACCGCATGGTCGACGCTGGGCTGAAGAACGTCGAGTTCATCGCAATCAACACTGATGCGCAGGCGTTGCTCATGTGCGATGCCGACGTCAAGCTGCACATCGGCGCCAAAGTCACGCGAGGCCTGGGTGCAGGTGCTAATCCCGAGGTCGGGCGGGCCGCGGCAGAAGAGAGCCGCGACGAGATCCGGGAGGTGCTTTCCGGCGCAGACATGGTCTTCGTAACGGCCGGCAAGGGTGGGGGCACCGGCACCGGAGCCGCACCGATAGTGGCCGAACTTGCCCGGGAGATCGGAGCGCTCACAGTCGGGATAGTCACAAAGCCTTTCACATTCGAGGGGCGCAAGCGCTCCAGCCAAGCCGAGGCGGGTATTGGCGCGCTTGCAGGCAAGGTGGATGCTCTGATAACCATCCCGAACGACCGGCTGCTGCAGTTGGTCGAGAAAAAGACCTCGATACTCGAAGCCTTCAAGGTCGCCGACGACGTACTGCGCCAAGGGGTACAAGGCATAACTGATCTCATCACGATGCCTGGTCTCATAAACTTGGATTTCGCCGATGTGCGCACCGTGATGCGCAACGCCGGGAGTTCTCTCATGGGCATCGGGCTCGCCAGCGGGGAGAATCGTGGGGTCGAGGCGGCTACGAACGCAATCTCGTCGCCGCTCCTAGAGACTTCGATAGAAGGGGCCACGGGCATTCTGTTGAACGTTAGCGGTGGGCCGAATATGGGGTTGTTCGAAGTCAACGAGGCAGCTGAGATCATTGCGGGAGCTGCCGACGCAGACGCCAATGTCATCTTTGGCGCAGTAATCGACGAGTCACTGGGGGACCAGATGCGTGTCACGGTCATCGCGACTGGGTTCGATGGCGTCATGCAGCCGGTCGCTGCCGAGACTTCGCAAGAGAGACCCACTCTGTTCTCTCCCAAGCCGAAACCGGGCGCCGAGCAAGAGGCCAAGCCCGCCAAGAAGGTCCCCGACCTCCTTCCGCAAGCCTTGGAGGCTTTCGAAATGGACGAGGAAGTGCTGGACATCCCGAAGTTCCTGCGGGACGACGAGTAGCCTCAGCGAGGGGCGGCTGTCTCTGTGACGGCTGAACGACCAGAGATGGATTCACGCCAAGCACTGTCAGCTCTAGACCAAAGGGTCGATCCTGCCTCTCGCCCGTGGTTGAGCGCCGTCGAATTGGCTGGTGCTCCAGTTCTTACGGCCAGGCTCCCAGGACTGTTTCGAACCTGCTTCACCACACGGGTGGGTGGTAGTAGCGAGGCCCCCTTCGCTTCACTGAACCTAGACAGTCGCTCCGGCGACAGGCCGGAGGCCGTCGCCCTGAATCGTGGCCAGATCGAGGCGGGGGTCGGCAGAAGATTGGTCAGCCCTATGCAGGTGCACGGGGTCCGTGTCGCTGGGGTATCGGAGTACGCCCAAGAGGAGTCGGGGAGCCCCTGCGACGGACTCACTATCCATCAGGATATTGACAAGGAGTTGGCCGCCACTCTTCTGTTTGCGGACTGCGTGCCTGTCGTGCTGTGCGGCGAAGTAGACATGGCGGTGGCTCACGGGGGTTGGCGAGGGATCCTGGGGGGGATAGTCCAGCAAGCAGGCCGGAGCATGATGGGAGCTCCGGCCACATTGGTGATAGGCCCCAGTATCGGGCCGTGCTGTTTCAGAGTCGACAACCAAGTGGCGGAGAGCTTCGCAAGACGTTATGGCAGTGAAGTGGTGCTGGGCGAGTCGACTGAGGACGGTGGGCTGCGTGTGGACTTGTGGGAGGCGGCGGCCAGAGCGGCCTCAGAACTTGGAGTGCAGCGTATGCATGTGGTCAACCCCAGACTGTGTACGGTCTGCAACAACGACCTCTTCTACTCCTATCGGGCCGACGGCCCCGTGACGGGGAGGCAGGCCTGCGTAGGGTGGATCGCCCAGACGTGAACGAGCGAGTTAGACGGCTGCGCGCAAATGTGCGCGACGTGGATGACCACATCGAAGACGCTATGACTAGGAGCGGCCGGAAGGAACGTCCGAAGGTGCTCGTAGCCTCCAAGCACCTGGATGTCGGCGAGATGGAATTGCTCATCGGGGCAGGAATCAAGCTTGTGGGAGAGAACAGGGCAAATGAGCTCGAAGCCAAGTGGAGCCGGTGGGGTGGGGAACTTGAATTCCACTTCATCGGTCATCTGCAGAGTCGAAAGGTGCGCCAGGTTCTGCCATGTGTCACCTTGATCCACTCGGTGGAGTCCATCTCGTTGGTGGAGGAACTGGATAGACGAGCAGAGTCTCAGGTGAAGGTTCTGCTGGAGGTGAATGTGGGCGGGGAAGAAAGCAAGTATGGTATTCTGCCGGCGGCTGCGGAGACGCTACTACAGCGCGCAGCGGCATATCGCAAGGTAGACTTCCTGGGGCTCATGACTATGGCCCCCCTCGCAACAGATCCAGAGAGTGCGCGACCCTGTTTCCGCGAGCTGAGATCGCTGCGCGATCGGTTGGCGGCCGAATTCTCTGGCCGGTATGCGCTTACTGAGCTATCCATGGGGATGAGCAACGACTATGAAGTGGCGGTCGAAGAGGGCGCGACTATCCTTAGGCTGGGTAGCGTAGTTCTAGAGACCGTATAAGGAGGACGGGATGGCTGGCGGCGGCTTGTGGCGCAAGACTCTTGTGTACTTCGGACTTGCTGACGAGGACGACGAGTACTACGACGACGTCCCCAGCTCTCGGCTACCCGATGATCGCGGATACCCGGACGCCTACACCGACGGGGATCGCGGCCGCGGCAAGGTCAAGCCCATGCCCGCACAGGGGGGTAGAGCCCAGCGGTCGCAGGACTTTGACGAGATCTTCTCCGATGATGAGTATGGCGGCAGGCAACCATCACCGTATTCGCGGCAACGAGGGCCATCGCTGAGATCGGTGTCGGGCGGTCTTGATCAGCCCCAAGTGAGGGTGCAGCTGGTAATACCCAGGAGCTTTAACGACGCTCAGACCATCGCGGATAAATACAAGAAAGACATCCCCGTGATACTCAATCTGCAGCAGAGCGATACAGAGTTGGCCAAGCGACTCATCGACTTCGCCAGTGGGCTGACTTACGCGTTGGACGGCGGCATGCAGAGAGTGGCCGACAAAGTGTTTCTGCTGACGCCGCGCAACGTAGAGGTGTCGGCCGAGGAACGCCAGCGGATCATGGACCGAGGCTTCTTCAACCAGTACTGAGGGGAGCGTCCTTGGCGTCGCTTGAGACTGTTGTATCTTTGAGCACACGGTCGGCTCTTGCGGCTGCCCTGGAGGGGTTGGAACAAGGGGCGGTCGAGAGGTCCATGCCCAGCGAGAGAGCGCACAAGTTCGCGTGTCAGGCGCTACTGGGCAGCGTGATGTTGATGCAGGACGTCGGCGATTCTCCGGCATTGCTCAAGGACAACGTCGCTTCACCCGGGGGCACCACGATAGCGGGCCTAGCGGCTCTTGAGGAACGTGGGACGCGGGGGGCGCTAATCCGCATGGTCCGGCAGGCAGCCTGGGATGCCGTAGAGGGGAGGCAGAGGTGAAGGTCACGCCACTCGACATCCGACGCAAGGAGTTCCGTCGCTCTGTGAGGGGTTACTTGGACGAGGATGTAGATGTCTTCTTGGACGCTGTCGCTGACGAGATCGAGCGGCTCTCTAGACTCAACGCTGAGTTGCACGAGAAAGTCCGCAATCTGGAAGAACAGGTCGCCGGTCACGCTGAGACCCGTGAGGCTCTGGAGAAGACACTGGTAGCCGCACAACTGCAGTCAGAAGAAGATCAAGTCCAAGGCTGAGCAGGAAAGTCAAGCGATGCTGCAAGAGGCCGAGGCTAAGGCCAAGATAGTCGTGCACGAGTTCAACGAGCGTACTCAGGCCGTCCAGCAGACTCTCATGCAATTGCGTCTTCTGGAAGAGGACTTTCGTCTGAAGTTCAAGGCGCTGCTCGAAGGCTACCTGCAGGTGCTAGACCAGCAGGCGCCGCTCGTCTCTATGGCGTCGAGCGGCACAGGCAGTGCTGGCGCGGTAACGGAGTCGAATCCAGCAGTGCAGCAACCCCCGAGCCTGCCCGGGCCGGTGACGCCTGTTCCCGAAGTCGATAGTGAGACGAGTGATAGTCCGGTGTACTTCGGAAGGCGAGACGAAGATCCAGACGACCCGTTTCCTGAGATAGGGGGCGACGCAGCGGCACCTCGCGATTTCGCCTGGTAGCGGGGGGAGCACATGGAGTGGAGTCCGCTGCGAGTATACCCAAGCCCTGGGGAGCTCCGGATAGGGGTACGAGTCATTCCGTCAGCCCCTCGCACTAAACTGCGAGGAATCCATGGTGACCGCCTTAAGGTGGCAGTCGCTGCCCCGGCGGAGGATAATCGTGCCAACAGCGAACTCGTCGAGGCGTTGGCTGATTGGCTCGCGCTCAATCGGACCGATGTCAGGGTGGTCAAAGGTCACGCGAGCCGCGACAAGGTGATAGGCTTCAAGGACGTGGACAAGGCTCGACTCATGACACTGATACGCGAAGCGCTTCTGAGCGCTGAGTGACCGGAGACGATTGACTTGACTGACCAGAAGACCCTGAGAGAGCGGTTGCTCGAAGAGAGGGAACGAGTGCTCGCGGAGATCGCGGAGTTGGATGCTGATCTGTCGCAGTCGCTCGAGGACGCCTCCGGGGATAGTCCGAACGATCAGCATATGGCCGAGGCCGCGGGAGCGACGCTCGACAGGGAGATCGAACTCACCCTGCAGGGCAATGCCCACTCGGCTCTGGCGAAGATAGACAGGGCGCTCCGCAAGCTCGAGGAAGGAACGTATGGCAAGTGTGACAAGTGCGGAGAGGCCATCGCCAAGGAGCGGCTCGAGATAGCCCCCTATGCCGCGCTTTGCGTCGAGTGCAAGCGCCAAGAAGAGCGCGCCCTCTGACGAGGTCTTTGCACATGCTATCCAGGCTGAGGGCAGTTGTCCCCGCCGAGAGACGCTTGACGAAGTGGTTGCTCTTCGGCGCGGTGATGGCTGTGGCGCTGGGGGTGGATCTTGTCACCAAACACTTGGCCGAGAGCAGACTGGCGTTGGGCCAGTCACGCGAAGTATTGCCATTCCTCTCACTGCAGTTGACGCACAACGACGGGGTCGCCTTTGGGATGCTCGGAGGGAGCACGGCTCTTATCGTAGTCGCGAACGTTGTAGCGCTGCTGGTGGTGATCGTGTACGTCCTTTTGGAGAGGCGGATATGGCTGGGCGGTATCGCCGGAGGAATGATAGTCGGGGGCAGCTTGGGCAACATGATCCAGCGCGTCGCAGGCGACGGACATGTCACGGATTTCTTGAAGTTCCCCAACTGGCCTAACTTCAATGCTGCCGACGTGTTCATCGATGCAGGGTTGGCTGTCGTTGTGCTAGGTATGCTGGTGGAGGCGACCAGGGCCTGGCGGGCCAAGAAGCGTGAGGCCGGCTCCTCACAATGACCCCCGGGGAGACGGGCGTGTCTGGATGTGATTTCGTCGTGTCGGCTGCTGAGGCAGGAGGGCGGTTGGACGTCGTCCTTGCCCGGAAACCTCAGATCGGCAGTCGGTCTAAGGCCGCGGAACTGATTTCGCGTGGGGCTGTCCGCGTGGACGGACAGCCAAGGGCCAAGAGCTACCTGGTGAGCGAGGGGGAGTCAGTGCAAGCTGACATCCGCGACCCTGACGCGCTGCCGCTGATACCCGAGGAGATACTGTTGCCCATCCCCTACGAGGATGAGTGGCTCTTGGTGGTCGACAAGCCTGCGGGGATGGCCGTGCATCCCTCGGCTGGACACACGAGCGGTACCCTTGTACATGCCCTTCTGGGGCACGGCATCGCGGGGGGCGAGAGCTTCCGCCCTGGGGTCGTGCACAGGCTGGACAAGGACACCAGCGGGTTGTTGGTGGTGGCGAAGACGCCTGCGGCACACAGGCAATTGGTCACTATGATGCGAGAGAGAACGGTCGAGCGTCGCTATGTTGCTCTGGTGCACGGGAATATCAGCTGTGACAGTGGCAGCATTGATGCTCCGGTTGGTCGTGATACGGTGCGCCGCAAGGCGATGGCCATCGGGGGGAGTGGGGCCAGGGAGGCGCGAACTCACTTCAAGGTGTTGGAGAGGCTGCAGGACTTCACATTGGTGGAGGTTCGTCTGGAAACGGGTCGCACCCACCAGATCCGGGTGCACTTCCTGGGGATCGGCCATCCGGTGGCGGGTGACCAGACCTATGGTCGAAGGGATCCTCTGGCAATAGGGAGGCAGTTCTTGCACAGCGCATGGTTGCGCTTGGACCATCCCATCACCGGCGAGTCGCTGGAAGTTGAGTCAGCATTGCCGTCGGATCTTGCGGCTGTTCTTGCTAGTCTGCGTGTGCAGACTGACCGGAGTGGCGGGGGTGGCTGCGGCTGATGCTAGACTACAAGGCAGAATGGACGACGTTGACGGAAGGCCCTCTCCGATCTGCAGCCCGGCGGCTACCGTGGCGACCGGTGGCGGCATTGCTTTCTTTGACATGGACGGTACTTTAGTCGGCGGACAGACCACCCTGCTCCTGGTCCGGTTTCTGCGAAAACAGGGTATCGTCAGCCGGCGGTTCATGGTGGGTACAGGGCTTTGGTTTCTGGGCTACAGGTGCGGTCTTCTGAAGGTCACAGAGCGGTCGAGGCACCAAGGCGCACGGGTCTTTGCAGGTCGCAAGTTCGATGAGGTGGAACGGTTGATGGACCGATTCACGGATGAGGTGCTGGCCCCACGTTTCATTCCGAGTGTGACCGCGGCCATGGTCGAACATCAGTCGGCAGGCGATCACGTGGTTGTGATCTCCGCGGCGCTGGAGCCGGTGGTCGGGGCTGTGTGTCGCCGCCTGGGGGTGGCGGATTACACGGGCACCGTGTGTGAAGTGCGGATGGGGACGTATTGCGGTCGGCTTGTGGGCCCGAGCCCACATGGTGATCAGAAAGAAGGCGTGGCCGCCGAATACATGAGGCGCTGGGGTGTGGATGCGGCGAGATGTTGGGCGTATGCTGACCACGGGAGTGACTTAGCCCTACTGCGCTCGGTCGGACACCCTGTAGCGGTCAATCCCAGACCGGAGCTCTTAGAGGCCGCCCGCGAAGCAGGGTGGCCCGTGCTTGCCCAGTGATATGAGACGAACACTTTGCCACAAGAAGGAGCGCGCATGACCGACAGGCTCGTGGCCGGCAAGTCCAAGGGGACCGAGTTGGATGTCCTGGCGGTCAACACTTTGCGCTCCTTGGCGATAGACGCCGTAGAGAAAGCGAACTCTGGACACCCGGGCATGCCGCTGGGCGCCGCTCCCATGGCACACACACTCTGGACGCGTCATCTGAAGTTCGATCCAGCAGACCCCCATTGGCCCGACCGAGACCGGTTTGTGTTGAGCGCAGGCCACGGCTCTATGCTTCTGTATGGGCTGCTGCATCTGGCGGGCTTCGATCTACGTCTGGATGAGCTCAAGGAGTTCAGACAGTGGGGCAGCCGTACGCCCGGTCATCCCGAATACGGCGTTACCCCAGGAGTAGAGGCGACCACCGGACCGTTGGGCGCGGGGCTTTCGAACAGCGTGGGTATGGCCATCGGCGAGCGTTTGTTGGCCGCAACGTTCAACCGGCCAGGTTTCGAGCTCGTGGACCATTTCAGCTACGGCATTCTGGGAGACGGTTGTCTGATGGAGGGCGTGGCGTCTGAGGCCGCCTCGTTGGCAGGACACTTGGGGCTGGGGAAACTGATCTACCTGTACGACGACAATCACATCACCATCGAGGGCGGTACGGACCTAGCGTTCACTGAGGACGTGGATCTTCGGTTCAATGCTTACGGATGGCAGGTGCTGAAGGTCACGGACGGCAACGACATCGGTGCGATAGATCAGGCTCTGGCGGCAGCGAAAGCCGAGGATTCCAGGCCGTCGCTGATCATGGTTCGAACGACTATAGGATATGGCAGCCCACACAAAGGCGGCACGGCCGAGTGTCATGGGGCGCCGCTGGGCGCCGAGGAGTCCAAGTTGACCAAGCAGTCTCTGGGGTGGCCGGCCGAGCCGACATTCGCCGTGCCCCGAGAGGTGACAGACTACTATCGCAGCGTGGGGGCCGCTGGCACGAGGTCACACACCGAGTGGACCGAGGCCATGGGGAGGTACCGAGAGGCATATCCCGACCTCGCGAAGCAATGGGACGAGGCCGTTGCCGGCATGTTGCCGGAGGGCTGGCAAGAGAATCTACCCACTTTTGATGCGGGTGAGAAGGTGGCCACGCGCGCGGCTTCGGGCAAGGTGCTAAACGCCCTCGCGGGAGTGATACCTACGCTTGTTGGTGGTTCCGCCGACTTAGCCCCCTCGACCAACACCTACATGAAAGGTCTAGGAGACTTTCAGGCAGACTGCCCAGAAGGGCGCAACCTGCGCTTCGGCGTCAGGGAGCACGCGATGGGGGGCATCCTCAACGGCATGGCCTATCACGGAGGTATGTTCCCGTTCGGAGGGACATTCTTTGTCTTCTCGGACTACATGCGACCGGCCATCAGGCTGGCAGCGCTTTCTGGGCTGCCGGTCGTATATGTCTTCACTCATGACAGCGTGGCCCTGGGCGAGGACGGGCCCACGCATCAACCGGTGGAACACCTGTCGTCCCTTAGGGCGATGCCGAATCTGGTGGTGATCCGGCCGTGTGATGCGGAGGAGACTGTGGCGGCGTGGCAGGCGGCGCTAGAGCGGCGTGACGGTCCCACCGCGCTGGTGCTCTCCAGGCAGGCCCTGCCTGTGCTAGACCGACCGGGTTCGGACGTCTCTGCAGATGTTGCCAAGGGGGCCTACGTTGTAAGCGAGGCCGCAACCGGCGCTCCGGACGCGCTCATTATCGCGACTGGCTCCGAGGTGCATATCGCGCGGCAGGCCGCGGAAGCGCTTAGCGATCGAGGTGTATCAGTCCGCGTCGTAGCTATTCCCAGCTGGGAGTTGTTCGAGGCCCAGAGTGCTGAGTACAAGGAATCGGTGTTGCCCAAAGCGGTGCGCGCTCGGGTGGCGATAGAGGCGGGGGCCACTCTGGGCTGGGAGCGGTATGTAGGCAGTGACGGCACGGTCATCGGTCTAGACCACTTTGGAGCCTCGGCGCCGGCGGAGGTCCTGTACGAGGAGTTCGGCTTGACGGCGGAGAATGTGATCGGGCAAGTCCTCTCGATGTTGGGTCGCTAGGTCGGTCAGAAGAAAGGTCGGTGGAGCGGTGAGCGAGCCGAGTGAGCAGACACAGAAGTCCAAGGTACTCATGGACGGCGAGCAGATAGGGCGCACGCTGGCACGCATGACCCATGAGATAGCCGAGCAGGCACCCGACTTGTCCAAGTTGGCCCTGGTGGGCATCCACAGCGGTGGAGTCGATCTAGCGGCGCGCTTGAGCCGACTCTTCAATGGCTTCTACAAGGTGGAGCCTCCGACGGGAGCCATAGACATCACCTTCTATCGCGACGATTTGGATGTCAGGCTGGGCAGGGAGTACGGGCAGCCAAAGGCCCGGTCTACCGACTTGCCGTTCGACGTGACGGGAATGAGCGTAGTGCTTGTCGACGATGTGCTCTACACCGGCCGTACTATCAGGGCTGCTATCGACGCTCTGTTCGACTACGGTCGTCCCGAGGTGGTCAGGCTGGCGGTGTTGGTGGATAGGGGTCATCGAGACTTACCCATCAGGCCTGACTTCGTGGGCAAGAACGTCCCTACCAGTCGTGGTGAACGCGTCGTCGTCCGACTGGCGGAGGTAGACGGCACCGACGAGGTCTCCATAGAGGAGTGACTCGGGTGAGGTGCTGGAGTAAGCGGCCAAGGCGCGATACAATCCGGTCACAACGTCAACCTTTTAAACGTGTCCAGTGAGACCGAAAGGGTAGCGAGATGCATCTCATCTCAATCGACGACCTTACCAGCGGCGACATCCAGAATCTCTTCACACTGAGCGACGGCTTCCTGGAGGTCGCCTCGCGCTCCATCAAGAAGGTACCTTCGCTGCGAGGGCGCACACAGATCAACGTGTTCATGGAGCCTTCCACACGCACGCAGGCGTCCTTCGAGCTGGCCGGCAAGAGGCTATCGGCGGACGTCATCAACATCAAAGAATCGTCTTCTAGCGTGTCCAAGGGTGAGAGTCTGAAAGACACCATCCAGACTTTGGACAGCTACAGCCCTGACATCATCGTTATCCGACACCCGCGAGTGGGAGCGGCGCGCCTGGCCGCCAAGTACACGGATGCCGCTGTCGTAAACGCCGGCGACGGTACGGGGGAACATCCAACGCAATGCCTCTTGGACCTGTACAGCTTGCGGCGCACCTACGGCGGGCTGGAAGGGCTCAAGGTGGCCATAGTGGGTGACGTCCTGCGCAGTCGGGTGGCGCGGTCGGACCTATTCGGTTTCAGCAAGATGGGCATCGACACGCGCTTGGTCGGCCCGCCCACGCTCATGCCTCCCGGCATCGAGTACTGGGGCTTCCCGGTGCACTACGACCTGTCGGCCCTTGACGACGTCGATGTCATCTATCTCTTGCGGATGCAGCTTGAGAGAGCCAAGGGCAAGGTGCCTCCGGTGCCATCTCTGCGCGAGTACAGCAGGGTCTGGGGTCTTACGCCCTACAGGGTCAAGCCGGGACAGAGAGTGATGCATCCCGGACCTGTGAACCGGGGGGTGGAGCTCTCGGCCGATCTGGTGGACGACCAACGCTCGCTCATCCTGCAGCAGGTCGAGTCCGGCCTGGCTATGCGGATGGCGATCCTGTACCAGTGTTTGGCCGGCAGCCTGACGGACGAGCCGGTGGACTGACCAGCGCGTCGTACGTTCCCCAAGGCGACTTTGGGTCTTCTGGTGCGCAAAGGATTGACCAGCCGCCCACGACGGTATCTACTCCCTCATAGGACATCTCCGTGTCCTCTATATTTACGGGGCGCCGCCTCAGGCTTTAGGGGAGAGCACGATGGCTAAGAAGATGGCAGTGATCGACGGCGCCGAGGCCATGACGCGTATCGCGCACAAGCTCAGCGAAGTCATCGCGATCTACCCCATCACCCCATCGAGTCCGCTCGCTGAACTCGCCGACGCATGGAGCGCCGAGGGGCGCCAGAATCTGTGGGGCACGGTACCGGTGGTGGTGGAGATGCAATCGGAGGCGGGCGCGGCAGCCGCGGTCCACGGGGCTTTGCAGGCTGGTTCCCTAAGCACTACCTTCACTGCCAGCCAGGGTCTGCTACTGATGATACCCACGATGTATAAGATCGCGGGTGAGCTCACGCCGACCTGTTGGCACGTACCGGCTCGCGCTATTGCCGCGCAGGCGCTCAGCATTTTTGGGGACCAACAGGACGTGATGGCTGTAAGGCAGACGGGCTTCGCGCTCTTGGCTTCAAACTCCGTCCAAGAAGCCCACGACCTGGGGCTGGTGGGACACGCGGCCACCTTGAAGGCACGGGTGCCGTTCATCCATTTCAACGACGGGTGGCGAACGTCGCATCAGATCCAGAAGATCGAGGTCATAGACGACCAAGTGTTGCGTGACATGATCGACGAGGAGCTGGTGCTGGCAGTGAAGCAAAGGGGTATGACGCCCGATCGGCCGACGGTCCGAGGCACCAGCCAGAATCCTGACGTCTACTTCCAAGGGCGCGAGACTGTGAACAAGTACTATCTCGCTGTTCCGGATATCGTCCAGGAGTGCATGGACCGGCTCAAGATGCTCACGGGGCGCAGTTACCGTCTGTTCGACTACGCCGGCTCGCCTGATGCGGAGCGGGTGGTCGTGGTGATGGGCTCTGGGGCTGAGACGGTGCAGGAGGCAGTGGAGAGACTGGAGGCCCATGGGGAGAAGGTGGGGGTCCTCAAGGTCCGGCTGTACCGGCCCTTCAGCGTGAAGCACTTCGCAGAGGCCCTTCCCAAGTCGGTCAAGAGGGTGGCTGTACTAGACCGGACGAAGGAGCCGGGCTCGGCTGGGGAACCACTATATCTGGACGTTGTCGACGCCCTTATAGAGTCGGGTAGAGATGTAGGGGTGATCGGCGGGCGCTACGGACTTGCCAGCAAGGAGTTCACCCCTGCCATGGCCAAAGCCGTCTTGGACGAACTGGCCAACCCGGTGCCCAAGAACCACTTCACCGTGGGTATCAACGATGATGTGACTCACACCAGCCTGGATGTCGACCCTGAGTTCACGACGGAGCCTGTGGATGTGTATCGTGCACTCTTCTATGGCCTGGGGAGCGACGGTACCGTGGGGGCGAACAAGAACTCTATCAAGATCATCGGGGAAGACACGC
The DNA here is from genome assembly GCA_963814365.1 of uncultured Actinomycetes bacterium. Lineage (GTDB taxonomy): Bacteria > Actinomycetota > Thermoleophilia > RBG-16-64-13 > RBG-16-64-13 > RBG-16-64-13. The sequence continues at coordinate 801,626 of CAWFCL010000004.1, forward strand.
CCAACTATGTCCAGGGCTATTTCGTCTATGACTCCAAGAAAGCGGGCGTGCTCACGGTAAGTCACTTGCGTTTCGGGCCGAGGCCGATACGCTCCGAGTATCTGGTCCACAAGGCAGATTTTGTCGCCTGTCATGTTTGGGCGTTCATCGAGCGCTACGAGACTTTGAAGGCCGCGGTACCTGGCGGGACCTTCCTGATCAACGCTCCGTTCCCGGCTGAAGAAGTCTGGGACCGTCTGCCGAAACAGACTCAGCAACGTATCATCGATCTCAAGCTGAAGGTGTACTCCATCAACGCCTATGAGGTCGCTAAGCAGACAGGCATGGGCGGGCGGATCAACACCATCATGCAGGTCTGCTTCTTCCACCTTTCTCGCATCATCCCACCAGAAGAGGCGATAGCGAAGATCAAGAAGGCTATTGAGGACACCTACGGTAAGAAGGGCGAGAAGGTCGTGCAGATGAACTACGATGCGGTCGACCAGGCTATCGCCAATCTGCATGAGGTCAAGGTGCCCGCCGTGGCCACAGGCAAGCCGCGCCCGTCTTCGCTGGCGCCGAAGAGGGCTCCAGAATTCGTCCGCAACGTGACGGCCAAGCTCATGGCCGGGGAGGGTGACGATCTCCCGGTGAGCGCGCTTCCCGCCGACGGGGTGTGGCCCAGCTATACGACGCGTTGGGAGAAACGCAACATAGCCCTTGAGTCGCCGGTCTGGGAGCCTGAACTATGCATCCAGTGCGCCAAATGCTCGTTCCACTGTCCACATGGCACTATCCGGACCAAACTGTACGATCCGGAAGCGCTGGAGGGCGCGCCACCTACCTTCAAGTCCATCGACGCCAAGGGCAAGGGTGAAGGCTACGCAGGCAAGAAGTGGACAGTGCAGGTGGCGGTGGAGGACTGCACTGGTTGTAGCGCGTGCGTACAGGTGTGCCCCGGCCGTGACAAGCAGGATCCGGAGCGTCGGGCCATCAACATGTCCTTCCAGCCGCCTCTGCGTGAGCATGAGCGCGAGAACTACGAATTCTTCCTGGGCATCCCTCATCCGGAGCGAGCCGGTCTGCGCGTGGACACCATCAAGGGTAGCCAGATGATGCAGCCCCTCTTCGAGTACTCGGGGGCATGCGCCGGATGCGGGGAGACCCCCTACATCAAACTGCTGACGCAACTGGTCGGCGACCGGTTGATGATAGGTAATGCGACGGGCTGTTCAAGCATCTACGGCGGCAACCTGCCCACCACGCCGTATGCCATGGACAAGGACGGCCGCGGCCCGGCCTGGAACAACTCTCTGTTCGAGGACGGGGCTGAATTCAGCTTCGGCATGCGTCTGACCGTAGACAAGCACACCGATTTTGCTCGCGAATTGGTTGCCGAGTTGCGTGACACGGTAGGCGGCGACCTGGCTGAGGCGCTGCTGGCTTCTAAGCAGCAGGATCAAGCGGAGATCGAAGCGCAGCGCGCGCGCGTGGCCGGACTCAAGAAGGAATTGGAAGCCAAGAGCAGTGGCGCAAAGGCGGCGGATGCCCGGAGTCGGCAACTGCTGGCAGTCGCCGACTACTTGGTCAAGAAGAGCGTTTGGGCTGTCGGCGGGGACGGGTGGGCCTATGATATCGGGTACGGCGGGTTAGACCACGTTCTAGCCTCGCAGCGAAACATCAACGTTCTGGTCCTAAACACGCAGATGTACTCGAACACTGGGGGCCAGAGTTCCAAAGCGACACCACTTGGCTCCGTAGCGCTGTTCGCGGCGGGAGGGAAACGATCCCCCAAAAAGGATCTGGGGGCCATGGCCATGTCCTACGGCAACATCTATGTGGCACAGGTAGCCATGGGATACAGCGACGCACAGACTGTGCGCGCACTGGCAGAGGCAGAATCATACGAAGGTCCAAGTCTGGTTATCGCATACAGCCATTGCGTCGGACAGGGATTTGACTTGGGCAAAGAAGGCTACGCGCATCAGAAGCTGGCGGTGGAAACGGGGGCGTGGACCTGCTACCGGTTCGACCCCAGGTTAGCTCAGGAAGGCAAGAATCCGCTGCAACTGGACTCGAAGGACATCTCGGTGCCGATAGAAGAGTTCGTACGCACCGAGAACCGGTTCACGATGCTGAGCAAGGCCAGCCCTGAGGCCGCCAAGATGCTCTGGGATATTGCGCAGAGACAGGCATGCACGCGCTGGCAATTGCTCAAACAGCAGGCCGAGATAGTCTACGATGAGACCTGCCCGTTCGAGCCGGGAAGGGTGGATGAAGAAGCTCTTGCTGCTGAGGGTATAGCGGGCGTGACAGGCGCCAGCACAGGCCCCAATATGCCGGCTAGTGGTAGGCGACCGTCGGGCGATGAGGAGGAGTAGATGTCTGTTCGCAAGTCAGAGGCCGTGTGGGAGGGCACTCTCAAGGAGGGTCACGGCACAATGCGTTTGGCCAGTGGTCTGTACGAAGGTCCGTACACATACTCATCCAGGTTCGAGGAAGCAGGGGGTACCAACCCAGAGGAGTTGATAGGCGCAGCTCACGCCGGTTGCTTCTCCATGTTCTTGTCAGCTCTGCTGACGGAGAAGGGCTACGAGCCTGAGCGCATCAGCACATCGGCGACGGTCCATCTTGGAGCTGGACCGCTGATCGTCAAGGTGGAGCTGGTGACGGAGGCAAGGGTCCCAGGACTGGCTGAGCATGAGTTTCAGCAGGCAGCGGAGACGGCGAAGGCGGGTTGCCCCGTGTCCAAAGCATTGGCCAGCGTCCCCGAGATCACTCTGAGCGCCAGGCTGCTGCAGTAGTTGAGCGATCCGGGGTCGACCGAGCGAGGGGACTGGACAAGTTCACTCGAGTACGCGGTGCGCGTCAGCGACAGGGCGCGCCGTGTGCGGTTGGTTATAAGGCCACAGGGACTGGAGGTCGTGGTTCCCCGAGGTTTCGATCGGCGGCGCATCCCGGGACTGCTGCAAGAACGGCGTGCGTGGATAGAGCGCGCTAGCAGGGAGGTACTGGCAAGGCGCCGTCGACTGATGGAGAATCCTCCTTGCTTGCCTCAGCGCATAGCATTGCCGGCGCTAGGAGAAGAGTGGGCGGTCGAGTACCGGTCGCCCGCCTCCGCCGAGACAGTCGTGCGGGTGCGTGAAGTCTCGGGACATCTTCTGGTCGTGAGCGGGTATAGGGGTGACTTTGAGGCATGCCGCAAGGCTCTTCTCCGTTGGCTCAGCCGCCGGGCCAGACGGGAACTCGAGCCGCGTCTACGGGAGATAGCGGAGCGGCATGGCTTCGAACACGGCAACGTGACCGTACGACAGCAGCGAACACGGTGGGGCAGCTGCTCTCGCCAGGGGAACATCTCGCTGAACGCCAGGCTGCTGATGATGCCGCCGGAGGCCTGTTACTACGTGCTGTTGCACGAGCTGTGTCATACGGTGCGGATGGACCACTCTCCCAAGTTCTGGGCGCTGGTTGAGGAACACGATTCCAACTACAAGGCGCACAAGAAGTTGGTGCGGGGCTCGGCGAAGGCGTTTCCGGACTGGTTGGATCATGAGCCAGACGAAGAGGCGATGTAGTATGGCCCGCCCTGGACCGCCGAAGCGGTCCGCGGTACCATGAGACGACCTTTAAACGAGTCCAGTGAGACCGAAAGGAACATGGATGGACAGTAACCCCAGTCCCTCCGCACGCAGACTTGCCTGTCGCGCTCTTGCTCCCGAGCGACTCCTTCTAATAGGTGTGCACCTCTTTGACCCCTTGAGTGGCTTGGACGAAGAGGGTGACCTGCTGATTGAGGACGGAAAGATCTCTGCCCTAGGTGCGGGGGTCAAGAAGCTTGCGGGTGTGGAAACGCTTGACGCATACAGCGGATGCTGGGTGTTCCCAGGTTTCGTCGACCCACATTGTCACCTGCGCACTCCGGGCTTCGAGTACAAGGAGGACCTGGCTTCGGGGTCCATGGCTGCTGCGTCCGGGGGGTATGTGGCAGTGGTGGCTATGCCCAACACGGAGCCTGTCGTGGACAACGGCCCGCTTGCGGCCTGGGTCTTGCGGGAGGCCACCGAGAAGGCAGTCATCCGCGTCGGCCAGGTGGGGGCCATCAGCAAGGGTTCCCGCGGTCAGGAACTGGCTGAGATGCGTGAGCTGGCCGAAGCTGGGGTCATGGGATTCTCAGACGACGGCAGACCGGTGGCCGATGCCGACCTTCTGCTCCATGCTCTGCGCTATGCCCGCGGGACTGGGCTGCCTCTCATGCTGCACGTGGAAGATTGCGGTCTCTCTGCCGACGGGGTCATGCATGAGGGAAGATGGAGCGCCAGATTGGGATTACGCGGTATCCCAGCCGCCGCAGAGAGCGGCCCGCTGGCGAGAGACCTGGAGATCGATCCGGTACGCAGAAAGTGAGCGCATCCGAGTGACTGGGTCAGGCGGCAATGTGCGGGACGGCGGGGCCAACGGAGAGAGTGGTGTCCCGGCAGCCCATTTCCAGCATATCTCTGCCTCGGGCAGTGTCCGCGCGTTGCGTCAAGCGAAGGCGGAGGGCCTGCGAGTGACCGCCGAGGCGAGTCCGGCGCACTTGCTGCTCACCGATGAACGTCTGGCCGAATTGGACCAGAACATGAAGATCAACCCTCCGATACGAGCGAAAGAGGACCGTGAGTCCCTAGTGGCTGCTCTGGTAGATGGCACCATCGACTGTATCGGCACCGACCACGCCCCTCACGCGGCTCAGGAGAAAGAGGTTCCCATCGAGGATGCGCTGTTCGGCAGCACAGGTCTGGAGACCGCCTTCGCCGCGCTGCATACGGGTTTGGTAGTCACGGGCGCCATGACACTAGCCCGCTTGGTGGAGGCCATGTCGAGTGCGCCCTGTGGAGTGTTGGGTATAGAGGCGCCACGCCTGGCCGCGGGCGCGTCGGCAGACTTCTGCGTAGTCGATCTGCAGGAGCCATGGACGGTCACTGCCGCAGAACTGGCCGGCAAGAGTCATAACTGCGTCTTCATGGGCGAGAAGCTGACGGGGCGTGTTTGCATGACGGTGGTGGACGGGGCGCGGCGCTACGCCCGCGCCCGTTAGGGGGGTCATATGCTGGAAAGCGGCGAGAAAGCTCCGCAGTTCGTAGTGGTGGGAACCAGCGGTGACATCGATCTGTATGCTGCGCTGGAGCAGGGGCCGATGGTGCTGTACTTCTTTCCCAGAGCCATGACCGGCGGGTGTACCACCGAAGCTCTGGAGTTCAACGAGTTGCTGCCTGAGTTCCAAGAACTGGGTGTGGACGTAGTGGGCATGTCTGTCGACCCGGTAGCTAGACAAGATACGTTCCGCGAGAAGTACGGACTGCGGTTCGATCTGGCCAGCGATCATGACCGCGCAGTCGGCATGGCCTACGGGACCTTGAAGGGAGACGAGACCACTTCGCACGAACGAGACACCGTGGTTATCGCTGCAGGTGGGGTCGTGGCACTGGCGTATCGCAGGGTCACGGCTAAGGGACATGCGGCCATCGTGCTCCACGATGTCCGGAGACTCCGGGAACAGGGTCTGCTCTAGGCTGGCCGCTGATGCGATTAGCGGGCTTGAGAGAACGACGATTGTTCGCTACGCATGAAGCACCGTTTCGCTCGCCCTTGATGTCTGTGGGGCGGGTTGTCGAGCATGACGGTCGCCTCTATCGGGTGACGCGGTGGGTCGAGCTACCGCCCGTTGCTTTGGACCGGGGCGGATCCGTGGGTCAGTGGGAGGTATGGGGACGTCGCGTCTCCGACCGGCAACTGCGGCGCGAGGTAGTGAGCGCGGCAGAGGCCATCTTGGGAGGCGAGGAGCTTGCGGACGAATGATATGAGGGCGGCCGCTGGTGGCCCCGTCATGGATCGCGTGTGAGAGGAGAGCACATGGAGACACTCGAAGCGATCTTCGGCCGGCGTAGCGTGCGCCGATACAGTAGTGTCCCCGTTCCGGAGGAGGCGGTGGAGTTGTTGCTTCGCGCAGCGATGGCAGCGCCCTCCGCCGGGAATCAACAGCCGTGGCGGTTTGTAGTGGTGAGAGACCGTAGTCGGCTCAAGGCGCTTGCAGTGGTGGAGCCTCATGGCGGCATGATCGCGGAGTCGCCACTTGCTGTAGTAGTGTGCGCAGACCTGAGGGCAGTGCGACACGAGGATTTCTGGATACAGGACTGTGCGGCGGCTACTGAGAATCTGCTGCTTGCCGGCCATGCGCTAGGCTTGGGGGCCGTGTGGATAGGCACGTATCCGCGGGAGGAACGAGTGAAGGGCGTCGGGGAAGTCCTGGGCCTGCCTGATGGGATCGTCGCTTTCGCGGTGGTGCCATTGGGCTATGCGGTCGAAGCGATCGCTTCTGCGGAACGTTTCGACCCCGGGCGCGTATATCTCGACCAGTACGAGGAGAGGTGATGAAGACTTCGCTTGGTGCCAGGACGGCGCTCTACCCGACCCCCGTCTTGATCGTGGGCACGTATGACGGGGCGAGCCGACCCAATGTAATGGCGGTTGCTTGGGGTGGGATATGTTGTTCTGATCCGCCCTGTGTGGCTGTGTCCGTGCGCAAGGCCACGTATACGTACGGCAATCTCGTGGAGCGCAGGGAATTCACGGTGAGTGTGCCATCAGTGGATCACGTTGCGGCGGCCGATTACTTCGGCATCGTCTCTGGCAGGGAGACAGAGAAGTTCACGAGCGTGGGACTCACGCCGGTGCGGTCAGAATTGGTGGACGCGCCCTACGTGGACGAGTTCCCCGTGGTGTTGGAATGCAGGGTAGTCAATATCATGGAACTGGGTCTACACACGCAGTTCGTGGGAGAGATCATGGACGTCAAGGTCGACGGAGACTGCCTGGACGAAGAGGGGAAGATCTCAGCGGGGCTCATCCGTCCGTTCTGTTGGGCGCCGATTGACAATCACTACTATGGCTTGGGGGAAAGACTGGGGCGCGGTTTCTCGCTAGGCAAGGTGTTCGCTGAGTGACCGTGAGTGTGCACTTAGGCACTTCAGGGGAGAACGGTACAGACGGCAATAGTCGGGAGCGGAAGGGAAGCAGATGATCGTAACTACCAAAGAAATATTCAAGCTGGCCTACGCGAAGTTCGCCGTGGGGGCATACAACATCAACAACATGGAGCAGACCCTTGGGTTGTTCCGTGGGAATCTCGAATCCAGCGCGCCGTTCATCATCCAGATCTCTAAGGGCGCCCGGTCGTACGCCGACAAGCGGATGCTGGAAGGCATGATCAAGGCCGCCGATGAGATATTTCCCGAAGCCATCTTTGCCGTGCACCTCGACCATGGCGACTTGGCGAGTGCCTTGGATTGCATCGAGAGCGGCTTCTACTCGTCAGTGATGATCGATGCGTCGGGGGAGCCTTTCAATGAGAACGTCCGGATAACCAAGCAGGTGGTCGATGCCGCTCACGCCAGGGGGATATCGGTGGAGGCGGAATTGGGTCAATTGGGCGGGGTGGAAGAGCACGTGCAGGTAGAAGAAAAGGACGCTCACTTGACCGACCCGGCCGAGGCCGAAGTCTTTGTCCGCGAGACGGGATGCGACAGTCTGGCGGTCGCTATCGGAACAAGTCACGGTGCGTACAAGTTCAGCGGGCATCAAGGTCTGCACCTGGAGGTTGCGGCCGAGATCCAGAAACGTCTGCCCGGCTTTCCGCTGGTAATGCACGGATCGTCGTCGGTGCCTCAAGAGGAGGTGGCGCGCATCAACGCTGCCGGGGGGACACTGAAGGGTGCGAAGGGCGTGGACGAGAACGAGTTTGCCAAGGCTGTGCCGCTTGGGGTCACCAAGGTGAACATCGATACTGACGGTCGACTTGTGTGGACGAGAGTGCACAGGGAGTTCTTCCGCGACAGTCCGGAGAAGTTCGACCTGCGAGACCCTGGCAAGATCTTCATCGCTGAGTACGCGAAGTTCATAGCTCACAAGAACGAGAAACTCCAGTCCGCCGGTGCCTTGGATTCGGTTCGTAGAGCGATGGCTGGATAGCGTGCAGAGACTCCTCATATGGTATCTTTCTGCGACACAGACCGGCGGACTGCAACATCGATCCACCGGCCATTTGATTGAGGCCGGCAGGCGCACTCTTTGGGGTGTGTGCCGGCCTTAGGTCTACCTGGTCACGTATATCGACCGCTCAGCGAATGGAGGAAAATTGGCGGCCGCACCCGAGAGCCTTACCCAGAACCAAGAGTTGCTTGCCTGGATCCGCGAGATAGCCGATCTATGCAAGCCCGACAGCGTGCTGATGTGCGAAGGCACGCAGGCTGAGTACGAGGAACTTTGCGACCGACTGGTCGAGCATGGCACCTTCACAAAGCTCAACGAGAATCTTCGACCCAAGTCCTTCCTGGCGCGTTCTCACCCCAGCGACGTGGCTAGGGTCGAGGACCGTACTTACATCTGTACGGAGAAAGAGGTGGAGGCAGGGCCTACCAACAACTGGGCCGATTCCGCCGAGATGAAGCAGAAGATGAAGGGCATGTTTGCGGGCTGCATGGCGGGCCGCACTATGTACGTGATTCCGTTCTCTATGGGTCCCGTTGGTTCGCCATTCTCTAAGATAGGCATGGAGATCACGGATTCGGGCTACGTAGTCGCCAACATGACGATTATGACCAGGGTGGGCATCGACGTGCTGGAGGCCTTAGGCACAGACGGAGAGTTCATCCCGTGTCTTCACTCCGTAGGAGCACCGCTTGTCCCTGGGCAGGAAGACGTGGGCTGGCCGTGCGAGCGCGACCCCAAGAACAAGTACATAGTCCACTTCCCCGACGAGCCCTCCATCTGGTCGTATGGCTCGGGCTACGGGGGCAACGCACTGCTGGGCAAGAAGTGTCTTGCTCTGCGCGTCGCTTCCGTTATAGGCCGCAAGGAAGGTTGGCTGGCGGAGCACATGCTTATCCTGTGTCTCACCTCTCCGGAGGGTGAGAAGCACTACATCGCCGGGGCATTCCCCAGCGCCTGTGGCAAGACGAACCTGGCGATGATGTTGCCGTCACTCCCGGGTTGGAAGGTCACCTGCGTAGGCGACGACATCGCTTGGATGCGTATTGGCGAGGATGGGCGCCTGTACGCCATGAACCCCGAGACAGGTTTCTTTGGCGTCGCTCCGGGCACATCGATGCAGTCTAACCCTCATGCCATCGAGTCTCTGACCGAGAACTGCATATTCACCAACACGGCACTCACTGACGACGGCGATGTGTGGTGGGAAGAGATGGGGGTGGCCGCACCAGCTCACGCAATAGACTGGGAAGGGAACGACTGGTCGCCCGATTCCGAGAAGAAGGCCGCACACCCCAACTCTCGCTTCACTGCACCCGCAGCACAATGCCCGGTGATAGACCCAGATTGGCAGAAGCCGGAGGGCGTACCTATATCGGCCATCCTGTTCGGCGGACGACGCGCCGGCACGGTGCCTCTCGTCTACGAAGCGTTTGACTGGCAGCACGGCATCTTCATGGGTTCGGCGGCCGGCTCCGAGACCACGGCGGCCAATCTCAGCAAGACGGGCGTGCTTAGGCACGATCCGTTCGCCATGCTGCCTTTCTGCGGTTACAACATGGGTGACTACTTCGCGCATTGGCTGTCGATGGCCGATCGCACAGAAGAGTCCAAACTGCCAAAGATCTTCTTCGTCAATTGGTTCCGCAAGAGTGACGAGGGCAAGTTCCTCTGGCCCGGCTACGGTGAGAACAGTAGGGTGCTCAAGTGGATCGCTGAGCGAGTTGACGGTCAAGGAGTCGCACAGGAGACGCCCATCGGCTATCTGCCGACCCTCGAGGCTCTCGACCTGTCTGGACTCGATATCCCGGCCCAGGACCTGGAGACCCTGCTGACGGTAGATATCTCGGCCTGGGAGGCAGAGGCCGCTGGTCTGTCAGAGTACTACGATAGCTTTGGCGATCGACTGCCTGCCACATTGCGCAAGCAGTTGGCAGCACTCCAAGAGCGTCTGGGCAAAGCGTAGTCGACAGGAGGGTATCGATGGGCCAGCAACCTGCTGCTTCCAACCCCCTAGCGGTCGAGGCGAACCAACAGATCGAGAAGCACGCTCCGGCAGTGATGCGCATGCTGTCGGATTTGGGTAAGCAACTCTACTTCCCAAAAGGGATATTGACCCAGAGTGCTGAGGCCAAGCAGAAAGCCCATCGCTTCAACGCCACAATAGGCGAGGCACGAGAAGCACATCATTCCATGGGGCTGCCCGCCATCACGCAGCATTTTGCGGACATAAGCGGCGACGATGTCCTGCCATACGCACCGTCGTACGGACGCGCCGACCTGAGAGCGGCTTGGCTGGCGGAGATCAGAGAGAAAAATCCGTCCTTAGGTGAGGTGCCGGTGAGCCTGCCCGTGGTCACTACGGGTATCACACACGGCTTGAGCACAGTGGCGGACATGTTTGCGGACGACGGCGATGTTCTGCTGCTACCTGACAAGCTGTGGGGCAATTACAGGCTGATTTTTGGGGTGAGGCGTGGAGCCCGTGTAGATACGTACCCGTTGCTGGACCTAGATCACGGTTTTGACGTGGAGGGTTTGCGCGCTGCTGTGCGCAAACACGCGAGCGCGGGCAAGCTCATTATCTTGTTCAACTTCCCCAACAACCCGACCGGATACTCGGTGACTCCCAGCGAAGCCGATGCCATCCGAGACGTTGTCGTCGAGGCCGCGGATGGGGGATGCGACATCGTAGCAGTGTTCGATGACGCTTACTTCGGTCTCTTCTACGATGAAGAGGTGCTAAAGGAGTCGGTGTTCACTAGGCTGGCGGATGCGCACGAGAGAGTGCTTGCCATCAAGCTGGACGGAGCCTCCAAAGAGGACTACGCGTGGGGCTTGCGGGTCGCCTTCGTCACCTATGGCATCAAGGGCGGGAGTGGCGGCTATGAGGCTCTGGAGAAGAAGACGGCCGGATGTGTGCGCGGAACCATAAGCAACAGCCCCAACCTGTCTCAGGCTCTCGTGCTAAGAGCGATGTCCGACCCAGGCTACAAGGCGCAGAAGGCCGAGAAGTTCGCTGTCTTGGCTGCAAGGGCCGCGAAAGTGCGCCAGCTTCTCTCCGACCCGCGCTTTGACGTCGCATGGAAGCTCTACCCGTTCAACTCAGGGTATTTCTTCACTGTGCGCCTGGAGGGGCTGGACGCTGAGCAATACCGCGTAAGACTGCTTGACGATTACGGCATAGGTGTCATCTCGACCAGCGACACGGACATCCGTGTCGCCCTCTCGTGCGTCGACGAGAGTGACTTGGAATCTCTTGTGGAACTGATGTTGGATTGCGCTTTGGAGATGAAGAAGGGTTAGATATCAGGCGTCGGTCTGCGGCGCGCGCCAGCGCGCGAACAGCGGGACTCCCAGCAGGGCGAGAATACCCATCGTGGCGATGCCGACGGACGTGGATGAACGACCCCCGGCAGCAATACTCGCCAGGGGGGCGAGCGCGGCTCCCAGACCTTGGGAGACTCTCTGCACCGCACCGAATAGCCCAAAAGCCAAGGCCTGATAGTCTGAGCGAAAGGTCTGTGCGAACGCGGCTCGCACAGTGGGGATAAGCGCTCCCGAGAGAATCCCGTGAACGCATGCGGTGATCACGATCAGAGGCACGGTCCTCATCAGGCTAAGCAGTAGCGCGTTGACACCAAGTAGTGAGAGGCCCAGTACGATTATCCACCATACCTCTTTGCCTACGGGGTGCAACAGTGTGACTACGGCGGCCCCTATGGTGGAGGTGAGCACCACGATGCCAAAGAAGACCGTAAGCGAGGTGCCGGTGAGATCCGAGACAGCTTCAACATGAAGCGGCAGGTAAAGGGTGAGTCCCATAATGGCTGAGTTGAGCAAGAAGAAGCCACCCAAGAACCAACCGGCTCTGTGCTCGCGGGATGCCTCTTTCCAAAGGTAGTAGATGCGTCGATGCAAGCGGCCCTCAGGTTTGTCAAGCATGGTAGAGGGCTGTTGCCACAGACCGCGTGCGTAGAAGCTGGGTATTGAGCATGCCAAGAAGATGAGGGCGGCCGGAACGACCGCCCAGGACCGTCCGCTGACTCCTGGGAGCAGGCGTCCGGACACCAGGAGTTCGATCAGGGCGATGCCCAAGAGGCCGCCCACGTAACTCAACCCGATGCCCGTGGCCGAGACACTCACGACATTCGCTCCCCGTGCCGCCGACAGCATGGAAGCGTTGTATATAAGGCTGGACAGTTGAAAGAAGTAGTTGGCGGTGACGGCCATCGCCAAGATCACCGCCACTGAGGCGGTGCCCGTGCGAGGTAATAAGACTATCGACGCCAAGAGCGCGATAGAGACTAGGGCTGAAGCCATGAACCAACGTCGGCGCTCACATCTCTCGTCGGCCCGAACACCAAGGTAAGGACCGCTAAGGCCGATGGCCCAGGATGAGAACGCTGTAGCCAAGCCAAACACCCAGGCCGGTACTCCCAGATCATGGACGATCCAGAGCGTCACATAAAGCGGGACCGCAAATTCCACCGTGGTGTTGCCTAGGTCGTAGGCGTACCAGGCAAGACGTGTTCTTCTGCCGGAGGTTGTGTCGGACTTTGGAGAGGTGCTGTGCATTGCCCTCTAAGTGTACTCATCGGTTGGACATATCGTCGCCCCATGGAGGGCCAACGAGTTAGAATCAACACTTGAGCGCATACGGATGAAGAGGGCGGGAGTAGCGCATGAGGATAGTCTTGATGGGTCAGGCAGCCTTTGGGGAGAAAGTCTTTGAGGCCTTGCTTGCGTCAGGGGAAGAGGTCGTCGGCGTGTACTCACCCCCAGACGTCTCTCCGGGGAAGAGCAACACTCTGGTCGCACTGGCGGAGGCTCAGGGCATACCTACTCGCCAGCCACACAAGATGCGCGCCCTGGATGTGATCGAAGACTATAAGCGCTTCAAGGCGGACCTCAACGTCATGGCTTTCGTCACCGACATCGTGCCGGCCTCGATGCTCCACTATCCTTCGTATGGGACTATCCAGTACCATCCATCACTTCTCCCTCGCCACAGAGGCGCCAGTGCCATCAATTGGGCTGTCATGAACGGCGAGAGCAACACGGGACTTACGATCTTCTGGCCGGATGAAGGTCTGGACACCGGTCCCATCCTGCTGCAGAGCGAAGTGGCGATCGGGCCCGACGAGACGATGGGGGATGTCTACTTCAGCAAACTCTTCCCGCTTGGAGTGGAGAAGATGGTCGAGGCAGTGGCGATGGTGAAGCAAGGCACTGCCCCAAAGGTCAAGCAGGATCTCACACAGGGGGAGTACGAGCCTGTATGTAGGTCGATGACGATAGACTGGTCTTATCCAGTGGGTATCGTCTACAACATAATTCGAGGATGCAATCCCTCTCCTGGAGCGGCGACGAGCTACAAGTCACAGACCTTGAGGATCTTTGACTGCGCGAGGCACCCAGCCAGCGGAAGACAGTCTCCGGGTACCGTCACTCAGATCACCGGAGAGGGCTTTCTGGTGGCGGGATGCGGCGGTAGCTTGTTGATCAAGCGGGTCCAGACTGAGGCGTCGCCCAAGATGGACGTGGAGGAATTCACCAACACGCATGGTCTCCGAGTGGGTGACAAACTTGGCTGACCGCGAATCTTCACCCGGACCCTCAGCGCGTCACGGCTCGGCCACACTAGCCGGCGAGGTGGGCGCGTGTCGCAAGCTTGGGAGGGTCTTGGACAGCGTGGCCATGGGCACGATGGTACGCATCCGATTGAACGTCCCGGGGTGGGGGGAAGCCAGGCCAGGACAGTTCGCTCTGCTGCAGGCCGAACCATCGGGGCAGTTTCTGGGTAGGGCTTTGTCTGTTTCAGACCAGTCTGATGAGACAGTGGCCTTCTTGGTGGCCCCCGTTGGGCCGGGGACAAGAGAATTGTGTGCACTTGAGAAGGATCGAGGGGTCTGGGTCCAGGGCCCGCTAGGTAACGGGTTCGATCTCAAAGCTCTGACGGCCGGGGTAGGGCGAGTGTTGCTGGTAGGGGGCGGGGCGGGTGTGGCTCCCTTTCCCCTCCTTGTAAAGGAGCTCGAGAGACTCTCCAGGGCTGAGTGGTCGGTGGGGCGAGGAACTACCGAACCCGCCGTTCTAGTGCTCGCTGGCTTCAGGGATTCCGATCAGTCTCTGGCGTGCACGCCGCTCACGGACGTAGTGGCCGGGGCCAAGGACGACGGACTGGCGTGCGTGTATGAACAGGTATTGGAAGATCCCGTACGAACTCCCTCTGAGCGCGTCACCGACCTCTTGGCAAGACATCTTAGGAGTGGCGACCGGCTGGCGGTATGTGGTCCGGAAGCGATGGCAGAGGCTGTCTGGGGCGTTTGCCGCACCGTCGCAGATGTCAAGGTCTGGTTCAGCCTAGAGACCAATATGGCTTGCGGTGTAGGCTCTTGTCATGGCTGCGTAGTCTCGTTGGCAGACGGTTCCTACGCGAGAGTCTGTCGAGAGGGCCCCGTGTTCTCAGGAGAGCAGGTGTTTGGTGATTGACTTGGGAGTCGACCTAGGACCGTTGAGGCTCGCGTATCCCTTGGTGAACGCCTCTGGGACTATGGAGATATTCGATCTCGCGGAAACCGCAGACGGCAGTGTCTTACGGACGCCGCCTGTGGCGGCCTATGTGCCCAAGACGGTCACTCTTGCTGCGCGAGAAGGTAATCCTCCGCCGCGAATCTTGGAGACCGTCGGCGGGATGATCAACTCAGTCGGACTCCCCAGCGCGGGGGTAGAGGCCTTCGTGGTGGAGGAACTCCCTCGCCTTTTGGAGCTAAGTTGCCCGCTGATCGTGAGCATCGGAGGGTTCTCGGTTTCGGAGTACGTTGAGATGGCCACGATCCTGAGACAAGCGCTGGAAGACAGGGCGGGTGATAGTTGGGACCGGAGGGTGGGGCTGGAGCTGAATATCTCGTGCCCGAATGTTCACTCTGGCTGCACCTCCATTGGAAACGACCCGGGAGAGACGGAACGAGTGGTGGGCGCGGTAAGGAAGGTATGGCCCGGATTGCTGGTGGCGAAGTTGACACCCAATGTCACAGATATCGTCGCTGTGGGGGTGGCCGCCGAGATAGCAGGGGCAGACGCGGTGGCCGCGGTCAACACATACAAGGGCCTTGTTCTAGATCGTGGATCGCTAAGGCCTTATTTGGGCAATGTAACTGGTGGCCTTTCAGGGCCGGCCATCAAGCCACTTGCCCTGAGGGCGGTCTTTGAGCTGTTCGAGGCCATCAGTGTTCCCATAATCGGAATGGGCGGAGTGGCCACGGTGCAGGACGTCATGGAGTTCATCGCATGCGGCGCCAGGGTCGTCGCGGTGGGTTGTGCAGGGTTGCGAGAGCAGGGCCTAGCGGTCCTTCTGGCCGGCGAACTACGTTCGCGGCTCCTCGAAAAAGAGCTCAGTTTGGATGGTCTGGTGGGTCTCGCTCATCGCCGTCAGTGAGACAGACCATCGGCGCGCCCGGGCACGCTATCGAGCTAAGAAAGGGCTGGAAACGGTGTTGCGTCGAGTAGGGGGGTGTGTATAATGCTGGCTGTGAACCAGATTTCCAGCACTTTATCCCAAACCCCTGAGCGCACCCAAAAGCAGAGGATGGAAGCCCTCCGTCGGGCAAATGACATCCGTACTGAGAGGGCGCGACTCAAAGAGCAGTTGCGCAATGGGGAGGTTGTGATCGTCGAGGTGCTGACTGATCCCCCGGTGTGCATCCACACTGCGAAGGTCATGGACTTGCTCCTTGCGGTACCCAAGTACGGCAGAGTCAAGGCCAACAAAGTCCTTGAACGTTGCCGGATAAGCCCGGCCAGGACAGTGAACGGGCTTACACCTCGGCAGCGCAAAGAACTGCTCGACCTCATGGGCGGCTGACCGACTCTGGTGTCTCGAGGGCGGCCATCGCTCATCTGATCGTCATCTCTGGTCCTTCCGGCGCAGGCAAAGGCACGGTCATTGCCTGCGCCATGGCGCAGCTGTCCGGAGTCAAACTGTCTGTCTCAGCTACCACTCGTCCAAAAAGAGCGCGCGAACGTGAAGGGGTGCACTACTTCTTCTTGGCGCGCAGAGACTTCGAGAGACGGGTCCAAGAGGGAGCGTTTCTCGAGTGGGCTGAGTACGCGGGTAATCTCTACGGCACCCCACTGGAGGCTGTAGAAGAAAGCCTTGGCGGCGGATACGACGTCATCTTGGAGATAGAACTCCAAGGCGCGGATCAAGTGCTCAAGATGCGGCCTGATGCCGTGATGATCTATATCATGCCGCCCTCGCTCGAAGAGTTGGAGCGCCGCTTACGCGGCAGGAACACCGAGAGTGAGGAGTCGATCTGTAGTCGTCTTGCGCGAGCTAAGGAGGAGATCGACATCGTCCAGCAGAAGGAGCGGCGAGGGCTACCTGGCATGCACTATGTTATAGTGAACAATAGCCAAGAAAGGGCAAGTGAACAGCTTGCCGATATCATCAAGCTAGCCAGGATGAGAGATGAACAAGCCGACTGTCGATGAGGTGCTCGCTGGTCTTTCCGTCGCACGCGAGGATGAGACCGAAGAGCCGAATCGTTACACTGCCGTGATGGTGACCGCCAAGCGCGCCAGGCAGATCAACTCCTACTATCAGAAACTGCGCGAGGGCAGCGGTCCCGACGCGCCTCTTATCCCACCGGCGGCAGACGCGTTCGCGCGCAACTACCTCAGTGTCGCTTTGGGCGAATCGGCTAGGGGCGAGATCTCTTACCGGCTGCGCCCCTCGAGGCCGTAGGGCGCTAGGACAGACTGGGAGCGCACCATGCCTGAGCGGCCCTTGGTACTCCTGGGGGTAACGGGAGGGATAGCCGCATTCAAGGCGGCGGAGTTGCTTCGAGGGTTCCAGAAAGCCGGGATGGACGTTCGCGTCATCATGACGCGGGCTGCGACCAGATTCGTAGGACCCATGACCTTCGAGACCCTGGCTGGTACTCCCGTTCGATTGGATGAAGTAAGCGAGCTAAGGTCCGACTCGCGCATCACTCATGTCCAGGACAGTCAAGAGGCTGACATAATGGTGGTGGCGCCCGCTACGGCCAACACTCTGGCCAAGATGGCCAATGGGATCGCTGACAATCTTCTTACCTCGATGTTTCTGGCCTTTGGCAAGACCGTCGTGGTGGCACCCGCCATGAACACCAACATGTGGGAGAACCCAGTCACGCAGAAGAACGTGGCTGCCTTGCGGGATCATGGGATCTTCGTGGTGGAACCTGGCTCTGGTGAACTTGCCTGCGGCGACTACGGTTCCGGCCGCATGGCAGAGCCGAACAGTATCGTCGCAGAGGTCAAGCTGAGGCTACAGGTGCAGCGCGAGCGCGACTTGCGAGGACTACGGGTGCTGATCACCGCGGGGGGCACGCGCGAACCAATAGATGCTGTGCGGTTCATCGGGAACCGCAGTTCGGGGAAGATGGGCTTCGCTTTGGCTCGCGCGGCCTTCGACCGTGGAGCCAAAGTCGATCTGATAGAGGCCAACGTGGACATGCCCGCGGTGCCTGGAGTGAGGGAGGTCCAGACTCCTACCGCCAGGGAGATGCACGACGAGGTGATCAGGCGTCTTCCTGAGACAGACATACTTGTAATGGCCGCGGCCGTGGCGGACTACCGCCTCGCTGATGGTCCCAGCGGAGGGAAGGTGGGCAAAGGCAAGCAGCAGTGGGCTATCGAGTTGGAGGCCACCACAGACATCCTGCTAGATGTGGCTAGCAAGCGTGAGGGTCAGTTCGTCGTCGGCTTTGCCGCTGAATATGGCGACGGCGCGGTTGCGCGGGCGCGAGAGAAGATGCAGCGCAAGAAGTTGGACATGATGGTGTTCAACGATATTTCGCGCAGCGATATCGGCTTTGACTCTGACTTCAACGAAGTACGCATTCTTACCCGGGACTCCGAAGTGCTGATAGAGAAAGCACCGAAGGAGACTGTCGCTGAACTTATCTTGGACAACATCGCGCAAGCGGTGCGCACCAGACGCCTGGGAGCTCCGGTACCAGCATAATGCACAAGAGAAGAGGGGCACGCCTTCTGTGGCGCGCCCCTCTATAGTGTTTCCAGGTGGAAGCTGCTGTCCCGGAAAGGGCGGTAGGTCAGCTAGGCAGACTCTCTCATGGCCTGGATGTCCTCCGAAGCCTTGATCTGCTCGAGCGCTTTGGCCTCTATCTGGCGGATGCGCTCGCGACTTACGTTGAAGCGGGAGCTTACCTCGGCCAGAGTGCGAGGATGTTCACCCTTAAGACCGAAACGAAGCTCGACAACCTTTCGCTCTCGCTCGTCCATGGCTTTGAGGACACGATCGAGGCTCTCCTTGGCGATGAGGCTGGAGACCACCTCTGCCGGATCCGGAGTCTTGGAGTTCTCGATGAAGTCACCGAGTTCAGCATCCTCTTCGTCGCCTATGGGTGTCTCGAGGGAGGTGGTGCGCTGCGCGATCTTGCGCATCTCCTGGACCTCCGAAGGATCGATGCCGAGTTCCGCGGCCAAATCATCGTCAGTGGGCTCTTTGCCCGTCTCTTGCAGCAACTTGCGCTCAGTGCGGACCATCTTGTTGATCTTCTCGATCATGTGCACCGGGATGCGGATGTTGCGATCCTGGTTGGCGATGGCTCGGGTGATGGCCTGACGTATCCACCAGGTGGCGTAGGTGGAGAACTTGTAGCCCTTGCGGTAGTCGAACTTCTCCACAGCGCGGATAAGACCGGTGTTGCCCTCCTGGATGAGGTCAAGGAGGTCCATGTCCTGGGTGTAGTAGTTCTTGGCGATGGATATGACCAGTCTTAGATTCGACTGGATCATGCGGTCCTTGGCACGCTTGTCACCGGCCTCTATGAGCTTCGCGAGTTCGACCTCTTCGTCCTTGGAGAGGAGAGGGATCTCGCCGGCCTCTTTGAGGTAGAGCCTCAGTGGGTCATGCGTGACTGTCTGGATCGAGAGATCCAGAGCGGGCTCAGTCGGCTCCAAGATGCCCTGGCTGACCGGGCTCTGCTCGTATATCTCGATAGACTGGTCGAAGAGTTGAGAGTATAGGTCTTCTATCTCCTCCATTGCCATGTCGTGCTCTTCGACCAGCGCCATGATCTCATCGCTGGTAACGTAGCCTCGCTCCTGGCCGATCTGAAGGAGGTCTTGGACGTCCACGATGGTCCGGACGTCGATGGTAGCTGTATCACTTTCTCTTTGCACTATCGCCTGCTATCCTATCTGAAGGTTTCTTGGTTTCCCTCTGCAAATCATCGCTTGACGCAAACCGCAACATTATACTCCGGGGCGGTTTCTGCGTCAACACCGTTTCTTGTCGCATCTTATCGGCGATAAGGACATGGTAACGAACAAACGTTCGTAAAGCAATCACTTGTCAGTTGATTGAGACGACGTGGAATCTCGCTGGCTGGTTCCCTGCCGGGAATCACTTCTACTAGAGGGCACACCTCTTCCAGTCGTAGCTCTTGTGTGAGACAGTCGGGCGGTCTAAGTCGGTGGAAGCGTCGCCAAGGAGCACGTGTGGAACAGCGATCGGAGAGTGCAAGCGCGATAGAGCGTTCCGTTACCCTGACTCTGGACGCCGAGGGGGGCGACAGCGCACCAGAGGCGATAGTCGACGGCGCTCTGCAGGTGGCTGCATCCAATCTGAAGGTATTGCTGGTCGGACGCCCCGGAGTGATAGCGCCTTGTCTGGCGGGCAGAGACAGCAGTAACGTTGGCATTGTGCCAAGCGTTTCGGTGGTCACCTGCGATATGGAGCCGGCTGCGGCCGTCAGGAACATGCAGGACTCGTCGATCGTGGTGGGTTGTAAGACGGTGTCCGATGGCACCTCTGAAGGTTTCGTCTCAGCTGGTAGCACCGGGGCGGTGATGGCCGGCTCGTTGTTGTTTGTCAAACGTGCTGCGGGCATCAAGCGTCCCGCCATAGTCACCGTGCTTCCGGGTGACAGGGGTCCGGTCGTGTTTCTGGACGCGGGAGCGAATGCAGACTGCCGTCCAGAGAATCTCTTGGAGTTCGGCGTGTTGGGTGCGGCTTTTGCGGGGGCTGCACTTGGGATGGATCGCCCAAGGGTGGGCCTGCTGAACATCGGAGAGGAACGGGAGAAGGGGAGCGAGCTCGCACGCTCTGGCCATGAGTTGTTGGAACACTCAGGTCTGGAGTTTGTCGGTAATGTGGAGGGCCGCGATCTGCTGCGCGGCATGGCCGACGTGGTGGTTACAGACGGGTTCACAGGGAACGTGGCTCTCAAGTTGTTGGAGGGATGTTCTTCGTCGTTGTTGCAGCGTGTGAAGCAGGCGGCGAACACCAGCGTGAGAGCCAAGATCGGCGGTGTGCTGCTGCGGCCATCCCTGCGGGCTGTCAAAGCTGCACTGGACCCGGAGGAGTATGGAGGCACGTATCTGCTGGGCGTGCGGGGCCTGGTAATAATCTGTCACGGCAACTCTTCGAGTCGAGCCATCGCGAACGCATTGCGATTTGGCGCGGAGGCTCTACGGAAGGGGGTGCTGTCCACGGTGGAGAGAGAATTGGGGCAGCGCAGGGAGGACAAAGAGGCTGCAGCGTCTTGACTGGCGCTGATACAATAGCGCAGCATTAGAGTGGCCGATGTCGCTCGCCAACCGAATCTTTAAGGAGTGATAGATGAGCAAAGACGAGATCCTCGCTAAGTTGCGCGACATCCTGGTCGATCAACTAGGCGTAGACGCGGGCAGCGTTACGCTGGAGGCCTCGTTTCAGGATGATCTGGATGCGGACAGCCTGGACCTGGTGGAGCTCATCATGGAGCTTGAGGACCAGTTCGGCCTGAAGATTAGTGACGAGGAAGCGCAGACTCTAACTACCGTTGGTGCGGCAGTGGAATTCATCGCTGCCCGCGTCTGACCTCTACTTGCCTGACAAGATGGGCATGCGGGGACTGCCGGCATTGAAGCGGGCGGTCCCCGTTTGTTTGCTACGCAAGGTGAGGGCACGCGTTGGGGGAGCGGGTAGCTCCAATGGTAAGAGACTCCTGGAACTGATAGCGGCGTTGCCGCCAGATATTCGGGCGAAAGCTCTGACGCACTCGTCGCGTGCGGCGACTCGCGTGGAATCAAACGAGCGCCTCGAGTTCCTGGGTGATAGCGTGCTGGGATTGGCGATCGCTACTGAGTTGTTCCGACGGTATCCTGGCAGCGAAGAGGGCGACCTAGCTCGCCTTAAAGCGTACGTCGTCAGTCGGGCCAATTGCAGCGAAGTAGCTGAAAGGCTAGGAATAGGCGAACTCATGGACGCTCAAGCGGTGGGTGGCGGTACCAGCCGCGGTAGGGCGGCGCATAGCAGGACGATACAGGGCAATGCGTTGGAGGCGCTGATTGGCGCTGTGTATCTGACGTTCGGGCTAGAAGCAGCCAATATGGCCGTAGCGGGCGCCTTCGGCGAAGCGATGGAGCGTGGGGTGAGCGGCTCTGTCGATCCAAAGACAAGATTGCAGGAGTGGCTTGCCAGACGCGGGTCGCAGCCGCAGTATAGGTTGGTGCAAGAGAGTGGGCCGGCTCACGCCCGGCGATTCAGTTCAGAGGTTGTCGTCGATGGGAAGGTGCGCGGTCAAGGCAGCGGCACCACCATAAAGATGAGCGAGCAGGCGGCTGCTGAGAAAGCGCTGGTTTCCTATGGAGTCGAAATGAGAGCGGACTAGCATGGTGCATCTGCAGTCCGTTCGCATACGCGGGTTCAAGACCTTCGCGAAACCCACCGAGCTCGTGCTCGAGCCCGGTGTCACGGTCATAATCGGGCCGAACGGCAGCGGCAAGAGCAACATCGCCGATGCCGTCTTGTGGGTGCTTGGGGAGCAGAGCCCTGGAAACCTCCGTGGTCGCACCATGCATGATGTGATCTTCTCCGGCGCCGACGGCAAGAAGCAGAGCGCGGTGGCGGAAGTCAGTCTGGTCTTCAACAATGGCTGCGGGACGCTGCCACTGGACTGCAGTGAGCTCGAAGTAACGCGGCGTCTCGTGCGAGACGAGGGTTCCGACTACCGGCTCAACGGAAGCGGATGCAGGCTGCTGGATATCCAAGACGTGGTTGGGCAGCTGGGTCTAGGCAGAGAGATGCACAGCGTCATCAGCCAGGGCAAGGTGGAGTCTCTTCTCAACTCGAGCGCGGAAGTCCGCCGGGCCATGGTTGAGGAGGCGGCCGGGTTGGGCCGCTTCAAGAAAAGGCGGGAGAGGGCCCAGTCAAAACTGGAACGGGCCACACAGAACCTTGTTCGCGCAAGGGATATCGAAGAAGAGGTGCGCGCAGCGATGCGGCCTCTAAGACAGCAAGTGGCGGCGGCCGAGAAGCATGCCGAGGCCACCGAGGACTGGGCGTCGGCAAAAGGTCGGGTGTTGTTGCACTCGCTCTTGGAGGTGCGGAGAGCGTACGGGGCAGGCGAGCAAGAGCTAGAGCGGATCGAATCCGGGCTGAGTGAAGTCGGCGGCAGAGTAGCGGAACTTCGCCGCCAACGTGCCGCGGAAGAAGAAAGCATGGCGACGGCCCTCAAGGAGCGTGAGAGGCTGAGTAGTCTCTTTCATCGGGCACGGGCGCTGGCGGAGTACTTGGACGGCAGGACCGCAGCACTACGGCAGCGACTGGCGCGCGCAGAGGGCGATCTGGATCGGGCGAGACGGCGCGTGAATATGGCAGAGAGTGACGCTTCTACGTCAGCGGTCCGCATAGCCGAGGTCATGGCGGGGACTGGCGACGAGATCAGACTGGAGCGAGTCGCGTTATGGTCCGGCAGTCTGCGTGAGGCCTTGGGTGAAGCCCAGCCTGCTTATCAGAAAGCAGCCCAGGAAGAGGATGATCTGAAGGACAAAGTCTTCGAATTGGAGGCCTCCCGCACACGAGCGTCGCAGGACAGGGATTTCCTGCGCCGCGAGAAGAAAGAACGAAGCCGGGTCTCGACAGAGTTGGCGTCGCTCATCGAGCACGGCCGGTCGCGCGCTCTGCAACTGGAACAAGAGGGGACCAGGCTGGAGCGCTCGGTGAACGAGGCAGAAGAGGCCGTGCGCACGGCTGAAGCGGATGTGGATCAGTGCTTGCAGGATCTGCAAGAGGCACGGAGCAGAGCGCAGGCGACCGCACAAGCAGAGGCCGGACTAGCGCAGCTTATAGCGGGTTTGGAGTCGCGACAGGAGGTCCTTCGAGCCGTGCTCGAACGCAAGGAGGGTCTGCCCGCTGGAGCCAGGGGACTTCTGGCGAGACGGTCTGGATACCGGTCTCTGGCAGAAGTGTTGGTGGTGCTCCCCGGGTATGAGCGAGCTGTCGCGGCGGCACTGGGAGCGATCATTCAGGCCGTGGTAGTCCCCTCCGGAGAGCGGTTGGTGGATGCCCTGAGTCAAGCAGAAGGGTCAGTCGAGGCGCTGAGTGAGGTGTCAGAGCCGGGGGACACGGAGTGGCATGAGCGCGCTCCATCCGGTGCGCGAGACCTCTGGGAGGTGGTCAAGGCCCCTGAGCCGCTGATGAGAGCGCTGAGGCGGTTGGTGCCTCAGACGTTCGTGATCGATGATATCGAACAGGAAAGCGGCGGCCTGCAGTTGATGGCGCAGATCGCTGAGAAGTGTGAAGCTCGCCTGGTTAACCAGGCCGGTGAGCTTCTGCAGCCGGGAGTTTATGTGGCCCGTCGTAACGAGTCGGGGGCGGAGAGTATGCTGGCCGCCACTAACGAGTTGGAATCGGCCAGAAGCCAGTACGACTCGTTGTGCAGAGAGCGGAAAGAGTTGGCCGAAGGAGCGGACCAAGCCGTGAGCGACACCGAGGCGGCGGAGAAGCTGCTCAGGGAACGGGAACAGAACGCTCGGGAAGCGGAACATCTTAGTGCTACGCAACGCAGTGAGGCCGACCTGTGCAAGAGAAGGCTGGAAGAGACCATGGTCCAGTTGGAAGAACTCCGTGAGAGACAGCTTGGAGAGAGGCGTCTTTCGGAGGAGTTGTCACAACAGCTTGCCGGCGTCGAGCAAGAGATGTCTGCCAGCGAGTCGGAATTGGGGAGGGTGCGAGAGTCACTCCGCGGCCTGCAGACCAGTGTTGAGGGTCTGCGCAAGACGGTCGCACGACTGGAAGAGAAGAAGGGCCAATGTGCCTTGGTAGAGGTGAAGTTGCGGGAGCGATGCCGAAGTCTTGCTGCAGAGAGGGCTCGCGCACAGGGTCAGAAGGATGTGGCAGACCGCGAAGCCGATAAATGGCGCCAGCGTGTCGCGTTCCTAGACACGTATAGGCCCGTCGTATCCAAGTTGCTTTCCATGGCCGAGAGAGTAGGGGAGCGAGGCAGGCCCTTGGCAGAGCGGCTGGAAAGCCAGATGGAGATCACGCGCGATCTGACCGAGGGCAGCACCAAGACGATGAGAGACTGGAGTAGCGCCGAGATCGTTCTGCAGCGAGAGTACGATTCCACGAGCAGCCGACTGTCTGATGTGAGGGTGGAGCAGACACGGCTTGAGGACCGGCGCGTCCAACTCGAGGAAGAGTTGGCCGAATTGCGTCGGCGCCATCTGGGGCCTAGAGATCTGAGACCCGAAGATGTAGCTGGCGCAGATCCGGAAACGCTTCTGGCGGCTGTCGAGCGGGCCGAGAGGCGGCGTGAGCGCATAGGTCCTGTGAACCCGCTGGCCGAGCAGGAGTACGGTCAGATGGAGGAGAGGGCTCAGTTCCTGGCTGAGCAGAGACAGGATCTGGAAGCCGCGGCCGCAGAGCTTGACGAGATCATCGTGAATCTGGATGAGCATATTGAGCGCTCGTTCAACGAAGTGTTCGCGGCGGCGAAGGACAACTTCGAGGCGGTAGTGTCGGTAGTGTTCCCCGGGGCGAAGGGTTCACTCAGACTGACGGAGGCTCGGACTCATCCACATGTTTCCTCGGCTGGCGAAGAGGCCGGGGCAGACGAAATGCCGGAGGAAGACCAAGGGCAACCCTCCAAGGGGGTGGACATCGAGGTCAAATTCGCGAACAAGACCCCGCGGAGCCTGACTCTGCTGTCGGGTGGCGAAAAGGCGATGACTGCTATTGCCTTCTTGTTCTCACTGTTTTTGGCCAAGCCCTGTCCCTTCTACATACTGGACGAGGTCGAGGCATCTTTGGATGACATCAACATCCGGCGGTTCCTGTCCCTGGTCAAACAGTATCGGGATCGGACGCAGTTCATTATCATCACGCACCAGCGCCAGACCATGGAGGTGGCGGATACCCTTTACGGTGTGGCCTTGGAGAGTGACGGCACTTCCAAGGTTCTTTCGCGCAAGATGACTACAGCCAAAGGGGCATAGGTCGTGACGTACGATTGGGCGCATGTCTTCGCGGGAGCGGTGCAGGAGCAGGCGGACGAGACGCCTCGGGCGGAAGAAGATCAGAAGGGGCGGCTTGCTCAACTCCGAGAGGGACTGGCAAAAAGCCGCAAGGCTCTCCAGGCGCAGTTTCTCTCGGTGTTCTTCGACCGCTTTGACGACGAGCTGTGGGAGAGGACCGAGGAGGCTCTGATACAGGCGGACGTAGGAGTGGAGACCGCCGTATCGATAGTGGAGGCGCTCGAAATCGAAGCCGACCAGGGCAGTATTAAGACGTCCACCGAGTTGTTGGCTGAGCTCCGGAGGTTGGCGGCTGAACATTTCTGCGCAGCGGACACCCGAATAGATGTGACCAAAAAGCCCTCGGTGATACTCATGGCCGGCGTCAACGGCACCGGCAAGACCACGACCATCGGCAAGATAGCTTGGCATTTGAAGGAGCTAGGCAAGGAGCCTTTGTTAGTGGCGGGAGACACGTTTCGCGCGGCCGCTATCGAGCAACTGGTTGAATGGGGAAGACGAGTGGGGTGCGAGGTAGTCCACCATGAGCGGGGAGGGGATCCCGGGGCCGTGGTTTTCGACGGTCTGGTGGCTGCGGAGGCGCGCGATGTCGATGTCGTGGTGGTGGATACAGCGGGCCGGCTGCACACCCAGGTGAATCTGATGAACGAACTTGCCAAAGTGCGGCGCGTTATAGAGAAGCGGATCCCGGGAGCTCCGCACGAAACGTTGGTGTGTATAGACGCGACCACCGGTCAGAACGGGCTGATCCAGGCCCGCATGTTCAAGGAGGCGGTCGACTTGACCGGGGTCGTGATAACGAAGATGGACGGCACTGCCAAGGGCGGTATCGCGCTTGCCATATCACACGAGCTCGACCTGCCCATCAAGCTGATCGGAACAGGAGAGAAGCTGGACAGCCTGCAACCCTTCGACGCGGAGTCTTTCGCATCACTTCTGTTCGATGACGCGCTGGCACGCCATTAGCGTGATGGCGGCGTCTCCGGCCGGAACGGGCCACGGCGCGGGCGTTTGACGGGACTTGATGAGACGAGTAAACTGCCAGGTTCGTGGCCCAGCATGGGCCGTTCTTAAGGTTGCGCCGCGGTGCGCTTCCGGATGACAAGGTGACAGGTGTTCGATTCCCTTTCTGAGAAACTGCAGGCGGCGTTCGACGGCCTGAAGAGACAAGGCAAGCTGACCGACAAAGATGTCGAGCGAGCTGCCCGCGAGATCCGCCTGGCGCTTCTCGAGGCTGACGTCAACTTCAAAGTGGTCAAGCAATTCGTCGAGTCGGTGAAGACACGAGCATTGGGCTCCGAGGTCATGGAGAGCCTCACTCCGGCGCAACAGTTCATAAAGATCGTCAATGAAGAATTGACGTGTCTCATGGGCTCGGCAAGCACGAAGATCACCTTCTCTCCGCGCCCTCCTACGGTAGTGATGATGGTAGGGCTGCAGGGATCCGGTAAGACGACTGCGTGCGGTAAGTTGGCGAACTTTCTGCTGGCCCAGGGCAAGAGTCCGGCTCTTGCCGCGGGCGATGTCTACAGACCGGCCGCCATCGATCAACTGAAGGCCATCGGTGAGCAGTTAGGAGTCCCTGTCTACGACGAAGGACCTAATGCCGATCCCGTGCACATCGCGAAGAACGCGGTAGCGTGGGCGCGGGACAAGGGTCGGGACGTGCTCATAGTGGACACCGCCGGTAGACTCCATGTCGACGAGAATCTGATGGGCGAACTGGTACGTATCCGTGGCACCGTCAAGCCGCACAACATCCTGTTGGTGCTCGACGCGATGACGGGTCAGGACGCCGTGAACGTGGCAGTAACCTTTCAGGAGCGCGTCGAGTTTGACGGAGTGATACTCACCAAGATGGATGGCGATGCGCGTGGTGGTGCCGCCCTTTCAGTCAAGGCAGTGACCGGCAAGCCGATCAAGTTCGCGAGCAGTGGTGAGAAGCTGGACAGTTTCGAATACTTCCACCCAGATCGAATGGCGTCGCGCATCCTGGGCATGGGAGACGTCCTGACGCTCATAGAGAAGGCCGAGCAGACGATCGACGAGAAGAAGGCCCGTGAACTCGAACAGCGGTTGCGTAAGTCTACGTTCACCTTTGATGACTTCGTGGAACAGATTCAGCAGGTCAAGAAGTTGGGCTCCATATCCAGCCTTCTGGGTATGATACCCGGCATCCCGATGGCGAAATTGCGGGGACTGGACGTGGACGACAAGGCGTTCGACAAGATCCAGGCGATAATAGGTTCGATGACCGCCGAAGAGAGGACGCACCCAGACGTTATCAACGGCAGTCGGCGGAAGCGGATTGCGGATGGTTCTGGTTCAGAACTGCACGCGGTGAATCAGCTGCTGAATCAGTTCAAGCAGGTCCAGAAGATGATGAAGCAACTTGGGTCAGGTAGGATGCCCAAGAATCCTTTTGAGATGTTCGGCAATACT
The DNA here is from genome assembly GCA_963814365.1 of uncultured Actinomycetes bacterium. Classification (GTDB taxonomy): domain Bacteria; phylum Actinomycetota; class Thermoleophilia; order RBG-16-64-13; family RBG-16-64-13; genus RBG-16-64-13. Next base: position 829,382 of record CAWFCL010000004.1, read on the forward strand.
GGGTAACCGGAGGAGGTGATCAATGGCAACGGCAATTCGACTCGCTAGGCGTGGAAGCAAGAAGCATCCCACGTACCGCATCGTGGTGGCGGACTCTCGTAGAGCTCGCGATGGCAGGTTCATCGAGACCATCGGCTTCTACAATCCACTGACTGATCCATCGACGATAGAGGTGGACGAGATCAAGGCCAAACACTGGTTGGAGTGCGGGGCTCAGCCCTCCGACACTGTGCGGCAACTCTTCAATGTGAAAGGCATCGTCTAGGTGAAGGACCTGCTTGAGTTTCTAGCACGTTCGCTTGTCGACCAGCCGGATCAAGTCCGGGTGGAGGAGCAAGAGAACGCGGATGGAGTCCTGCTTCGCCTGATGGTGGCAAAAGAGGACGTAGGCAAGGTCATCGGCAAGCAAGGACGTATTGCTCGGGCCGTGCGCACCGTCGTGAAGGCCAGCGCCGTCAAAGAAGGCAAGCAAGCGACGATCGAGATCGTCGACTGAGGATATGACACGCCCCGATTGGATCGAAGTGGGGCGTGTGGCACGTCCGCATGGCGTACACGGAGAAGTCAGGGTCGTAGTCGACTCTGATAATCCTGAGAGGTTCTCGAAGGGGGCAGTGCTGTATGCGCGCCCGGCTCGAGCGTCGTTGGTGGGCGGAGTCTCCCTGCAGCGTTCGCCGCTTACCATCGACGATGTGCGCGGCGGAGGTGGATTTCCCATTGTTTCGTTCGCCGAGATAGCCGACAGAGAAGCTGCTGTTGGCTTCCGGGGGTTCATACTCGAAGTACCGGGCGAGGAGTTGCCCCGGCTGGGCGAAGATGAGTACTACCCGTTCGACCTTGAGAAGCTTGCTGTGCGAGATAGCGCTGGCGATACAGTCGGTGTGGTGCGTGAAGTGATAGATAATCCGGCCCACCCGCTTCTGGCGATCGTACAGCGGTCGGGTCGGGAGATACTGGTGCCCTTCGTGAGAGAGGCCGTCCCTGAGGTGGAGGTCGGCGATGGCTATCTTGTCGTTGAGAGTAGCTTCTTGGAGGATTCTTGAAGAATCTGCACGTCTTGAGTCTGGTGCCGGAGGCCTTTGGCTGGTTTGTCCAACAGCACCCGGTGTCAAACGCGATACAAGCCGGAGCAGTATCTGTGTCGGTGTACGACCTGCGGACATTTGGGTCACCTCCTCACTATGAGGTGGACGACACGCCCTACGGCGGAGGACCGGGTATGGTCACGCGTGTGGATATAGTAGGTGGAGCCTTGCAGGGGATCTTCGGGGAGCCGGCAGAGAAGGTGAAGGAGTCGCGAGACGTCTATGTCCTTGCCGCGGGAGGTAAACCCTTTGCGCAGGGTATGGCCCTAGACTTGGCCAGGAGCGAAAGGGACCTCGTGTTACTGTGTGGGCGCTTTGAGGGCTTTGATGCTCGGGTCGTGGAGTTGTTCGCCACCGGATCCTTGTCGGTGGGGCCTTACGTGTTGGCGGGGGGAGAGTCAGCGGCTCTCGTAGTCATGGAGGCCATGATCCGATACCTTCCCGGGTCTCTGGGCAACATTGATAGCGTGGTGGAAGAATCGTTCAGCGAAGGACTGAGTGGTATGGTCGAGTACGCTCAGTACACGAGACCACGAGAGTACGGCGGATCTGAAGTCCCCTCCGTCCTCTTGAGCGGAGATCACGCAGCCATTGCCCGCTGGCGCAAGGACAACTCTCACCCATCGCCTTGGCCGGAACTCTCTGCGGAACGGGTTGACTCTGCAAGTCCACCCGAAGTGGGGCGCGGGCTGTGAGCGAGCGCGACTTCGACGCTGTCGAGCCGGGGGAGGGCACTGGAGTGCCGGCCCAACGGGATTCAGCGAGGCGAAGGTCGCTCCAGAGCACGATCATCGAGACCCTCCTGATCGTTGCCGCTGCGTTTGCCATAGCGATGCTGGTGCAGACATTCATGTTCCGAATAACCGGCATACTGCAGATGTCCATGTTCCCGACTGTGGATCCGGGCGATCGCGTGATCGTGAACTGTCTTACCTATGAATTCCGGGATCCTCGATCAGGCGAGATAGTCGTGGTGCGTGATCCCAATGACGCGAAGAAGGACATCATCAAGCGCATCATCGCCGTGGGTGGGGACACGATAGAGCTGACAGACGGGGTACTGTACGTAAACGGTGAAGCAGTCGAAGAACCCTATGTGGTCAACAAGGATGTGGTCAAGGGCCAGCCCAAGCTGAAGATCCCAGAAGGCTATATCTATGTGATGGGCGACAACCGGCCCGTGAGCGGTGACAGTAGGGACGTGGGACCGATCGCCGAAGACGACATAATCGGCAGAGTGATCTGTGTCATGTGGCCCATCGGTCACTGGAAGACTCTGTAGCGGCGAGCGACGGAGCGGACGCGGCAGAGCATCGGATTAGGTTGTAATAGAGGTCGGTATGCTCTAAAGTCTGCTGGCTTCAGTGATAGAGAGACGACATTGACACGTGGGAACAAGGTGGGCTGGGCATAGACATGGGCGCCATTCAAGAATTCGAAGTCAAGCAGTTGCGGGAAGATCTTCCCGTGTTCAAGTCCGGGGATACCTTGAAGGTCCACTTCAAGGTCGTCGAAGGCACCAGGGAGCGTATCCAGGTGTTCCAGGGCATATGCATCAGCCGGCAGGGCCAAGGGTCTCGCGAGACATTCACCGTGCGCAAGCAGTCATTCGGGGTTGGTGTCGAGAGGACGTTCCCGCTTCACTCTCCCAAGATTGAGAAGATCGAAGTCACCGCTATAGGCGACGTCGCCCGAGCCAAGCTTTACTATCTTCGCCAGAAGCTGGGCAAGAAAGCTCGCGTCAAAGAGAAGCGTATCTAAGCGGCTCTTATCGGTCGCACGCACGATCCGACGCGTGAGCTCATAGGCCGACGCGGGGACATGCGTGGTTAGGGGCATCATTGGCGCGTAGTTCAGAGCGTGGGCGAGTGCGGGCCTGCGACCCCTTCGCGTTTGATGTGGCTTTCCTAGAGTCGCTGGGTAATCAGGTTTGCGACATGTGCCTGGCCGGGGTTGACGAGGCGGGTCGTGGCAGTCTCGCCGGGCCTTTGGTGGCGGCGGCGGTAGTGTTGGACTACAGGCAGAATCCCTTCTTGAAGCTGGCGGGTCTCACCGACTCGAAGCTGCTGAGCCCCAGAATGCGCGAGAGTCTGTACCAGTGTGTCCTCGCGTCGGCGAAAAGGGTCAGCTGGGTCTCTGTCTCGGCTGCGACCGTGGATCGAGTCGGTCTCCATCGATGCAATGTGGACGCCTTGGGGGCCGCGCTCGTTTCCTGCGTCGGTCACTACTCTTATGCCTTGGTGGATGGGTTCGACCTCAAGCGGCCCGAGCTCGACGCTACAGCCTTGGTTAGGGGCGACTACAAGAGCGCGGCGGTGGCGGCGGCGTCGGTGGTGGCGAAGGTGGTAAGAGACAGGCTAATGCGAGAAATGGCCGCTCTCTATCCTGAATACGGGTTTGAGAGTCATGTGGGCTACGGCACCAAGCGTCATCTGGAAGCGCTGCGCCTGCATGGTCCGTGCAGTCTGCATCGCATGAGCTTCCAGCCAATGAGCCGCCCGCAGCTCGTTCTTTGGGACGAGCGCGTAGATGGCTGACCGCCAAACTAGAACCATGGTCTGAGCCAGAACAGTATCGGGAGGTCTAGTCTTCTCTTAGCGTTGTGCGACAGCATCATGGCTAGGAGAGGTTTGTGGAAGACAGGGTGCGCGGCGGGACCGACCGAAGGTCCAAGGGCAGAGCCGGTGAACAGGCGGCCGCTTTCTTTCTGAGCCACAATGGTTACAGGGTGTTGGCCAGGAACCAAAGGACGCCGCTTGGCGAACTGGACATAGTCTGTCGAAGCAAAACGGCCATCGTCATTGTCGAAGTCAAGGCCAGATCTAACTCACGGCATGGTGAAGCCTTGGAGGCCATAGGTCCAAAAAAGGCCAGGCGGCTTAGGGCAGCCGCAGTGTGGTGGTTGTCGGACAAGGGGCTGCTCCCTTGTGCGGTACGCTTCGACGTAGTCACAGTAGCTCTGGGCGTCAATGGTGAGCCGTTGAGTCTGCGTCACTTCGAGAACATCCTTTGCGGGTGATATAGCGGGTGGGGGTCTCTTCGACTTGGGGCTTCACCGTTATCGGGCTGGACGCTCTACCCGTTAGGGTGGAAGCACATGCCAGGAACGGGTTGCCCGGGGTCACAATCGTAGGCCTGCCGGGGGTAGCGGTGCGCGAAGCGCGCGAGCGCATCCGCTCGGCTGCGGCTTCAAGCGGCATGCCATTGCCTACGAGGCGTATCACCGTGAATCTCAGTCCTGGAGACATACCGAAGGAAGGGCCGGGGTTCGATCTTCCGGTGGCTCTTGCTACGTTGGCGGCGTGTGGTTGTCTGTCGAGCGACCTGCTGAGCCGCATAGCAGCGGTGGGTGAGCTTTCGCTCGAAGGGTACGTGCGCTCCAGTCGTGGGGTGCTTTCAGTGGCCGAGACCGCCAACAGGTTGGGTTTGTCCTTGCTGGTAGTCGCGGCAGAGGCGCTCCCGGCTGCGTCCCTGGTGAGTCAGATGCCGGTGGCCGGGGTGCGGACGCTTGAAGAGGCGGTCACACTCCTCAAGGACGGAGCGTTCCTGAAACGAATGATCGCGCGCGGCGATCGCTGGTTGCGGCTGCGCAACACAGGCGCGCCTGCAATACAGCACGACGGTCTCGACCTAGCGCAGGTGTATGGCCACCACCAAGCCAAGAGAGCCTTGGAGATAGTCGCGGCGGGGGGCCATCACCTGCTGATGGTCGGTTCGCCAGGGGCCGGCAAGACGATGCTGGCCAGGCGGTTGGCGAGCATACTTCCGCCGTTGGCGGAGGAAGAGGCGGTGGAGGTGGCTCGCGTCTGGGACGTGGCCGGACTGGTTGACGTCGGCATATCTTGCGACGGTCGCCGGCCTTTTCGCGCTCCTCACCACACTGCTTCTCGGGTCGCACTTGTGGGAGGCGGGAGCACACTTAGGCCGGGTGAGGTGAGCCTGGCCCACCGCGGAGTCCTGTTCTTGGACGAACTGCCTGAATTCTCGCGGGACTGTCTGGAGGCTCTTCGCCAACCTATGGAAGAAGGGCGGGTGGTGCTATCGCGCCGCACGGGCACGTCGGTCTTTCCAGCCGAGTGCACCGTAGTGGGAGCCATGAATCCTTGCCCGTGCGGTTACCTCGGTCACGAGAGAAGGGCGTGTGTATGTTCCGAAGCGACTATCCAACGCTATCGGTCCCGCGTCAGTGGACCACTACTCGACCGGATGGACGCGCTCATCGAGGTCGCTCCGTTCTCTCCCAAGGAGCTTGACGGACAAGTAGACGCGGAGAAGTCGTGCGACATCGCTCGTAGAGTACGAGCTGCCAGGCAATTTGCCAAAGAGCGCTCGACTCTGCACATGGAAGTGGCGGACCGTCCTCTCGAGGAGCGGGCGCGCTTGAACGAGGGCGCCCGGCGCATCCTACGGCAGGCGCTGGAGAGTGAGTGTCTCGGTGGCCGTGGTTACGCGAGGGTCATCAGGCTGGCGCGCACTATTTCGGATCTCGATGGTCTGTTGAACGTCGAATCGCAGCACGTGAGCGAAGCCTTGGCCCTGAGACTCGACCACAGGGGCCTGGGTTCGCGGTGAGCGACGTGGCATCGGGGTCGCGAAGCGAGTTCCACTGCGCCCTTGGGCTTGCGTGGCAGGGTGCGTACAGTAGCGCGGTGCTGTTGAGTCGACTCCGAGATGTGGGGGTCCAGGGAGTGTGGAACGCCTCTTCTGGCACACTCTTCAGTTGGGGTATGACTGCCAGAGCGGTCAAGGAGTTCGAGACTGCCAGAAGGGACTTCGACGTGGGTCGGGCCCGAGCGGTCTTGGGGGACCTGCAACAGAGGTTCATTCCGTTCGGTGCACCTTCGTACCCGCGGGAACTACTTCATCTTGCGTCCCCTCCGGCGGGCCTCTTCGTGCGAGAGACTCGGGATGCTCTAGATCTACTACTCGCAGTGCCTAGGATGACTGTCGTAGGGACGCGAACGGCCAGCGCGGAGGGAGTAACGGCGGCAAAGTCTTTCGCCAGGGAGTTGAGCGCACGGGGTATCGCGGTGGTGAGCGGCATGGCTCTGGGTATCGACGGACACGCCCATACCGCGGCAGTTTCGAACGGGGGCCTGACGGTGGCTGTGCTGGGATGCGGGGTGGACGTCATCTATCCGCCTCGCCACAGGTGGCTGTACGAGAAGATCCTGCAATCTGGCTTGGTAGTAAGCGAGCTCCCCCCTCGATCTCACCCCACAAAATGGACCTTCCCTCGGCGCAATCGCCTGTTGGCCGCCCTTTCTGACGCTGTGTTGGTCGTAGAAGGGGCGAACACTAGCGGTGCTCTGCAGACGGCACGTTGGGCCTTGGAGTTGGGTAAGCCGGTGTTCGCAGTTCCCAGTTCCATCTTCAAGCGGTCGGGTGAGGGCTGCAATTCACTGCTATATGATGGAGCAAGGCCCGCGCTGCGGCCTGACATCCTGGTGGAGGATTTTCTGAGGTCGACAAGAATGGAGAGAGCAGGACGTGAGAGCGTAGAACCGGCGCGTGTAGCTGTGAGCGAGAAGCTGCTGCTTCCAGGGTGCATCGCCGAGGAGTCAGATCGCTCACGTGTACTGGAGGCTCTCGGGGCTGGTCCGGCCACTGTGGACCGGCTAGTGGCACTCACAGGTCTGTCCGCGCGGGAGGTCAGTTCGGCGCTTGGTGAACTGGAGGTCGGGGCAGCAGTGGAGCGCGCGGGCCCAGGTACGTATCTGCGGACACCATAGCGATCATGATGAGACCTAGGGAGGACGATGCAGGGCGAAGTCGGGGAAGCTTCGGCTCCCTTATCGCTGGATTTGCAGCAGGCGATCTCCTCCTTTCTCAGGGGATTAGTCGCGGCAGACTACAGCCAAAGCACGGTCAAGGCCGCTGCTTCAGACCTCAGGCAGTTCAGTGAGTTCGTTGTCGCCAGGGGGGCCAGACGGCCGGCCTTGATCCAGCGCGATGACGTACTAGCTTTCGTATCGTCGCTGGCCGACCCCGCCGTCGGAGATCATGGAAACAGGGACACGCTGGAAGAGGGCGTAGGGCGGGCCCTGACCGCGACCAAGCCTCGGGCGAAGAGCACCATAGCTAGGAAGTTGTCCTTCGTTCGCACCTTCCTATCTTTCTGCGAAGAAGAAGGGCTGCTTCAGGGGGAGGCTGGTCTGGGCGTCTCCTCACCCAAGTTGCCCAGAAGACTTCCACAAGTACTCACTCCCGTTCAAACCGATGCCCTGCTAGTGTCCATGGGGGGCGGCAGTCCTTTGGAGATGCGCGATAGCGCGCTTTTCGAGTTGATATACTCGTCAGGACTCCGCTGTCAGGAAGTACTTGACCTGCGTATGGGCGACGTCAGTTTCGAATGCAGCGAAGTCAGAGTGAAGGGCAAGGGGAGAAAGGTACGAGTGGTTCCCGTGGGGGCGGTTGCCTTGCATGCACTCGAGCGCTACTTGCGAGAAGGACGTGGCAGATTGGTCCCGAGCGGAGCGCATGAGGAACACGTATTTGTTAGCAAGACCGGCCGCCCGTTGTCACCTTCGGATGTGCAGCGGAGACTCGGCAGGTATTTGTCGCGGGCCGGGGCGCCGGCAGGCACATCACCACACACGTTGCGACACTCTTTTGCAACCCATCTGCTCGAAGGCGGCGCAGACCTGCGCTCGATCCAGGAGATGCTGGGTCATTCGTCTTTGCGGACAACGCAGGTGTACGCTCATGTCTCGGCGGCTCATCTCCGCAAAGCGTACCGACGGGCCCATCCGAGGGCCTAGGATGGATGCGGCGTGACGCTCGATGCAACCAAGCAAAACGATCTGGCCGACACATGGCTCCTGTACAAGGAGAAGAACGACGTCGGTGCACGCGATCGTTTGATATTGGCATACTCTCCGCTGGTCAAGTATGTGGCTGGTCGGATGAGTAGCGGTCTGCCTGCTCACATCGAAGAGGGGGATCTGGTCTCGTACGGACTCCTGGGTCTCATCGGGGCCCTTGAGAGGTTCGATCTGTCACGGAACATCAAGTTCGAGACCTACGCGGTCTCGCGCATCAAGGGTGCGATCATAGATGAGTTGCGGGCACTTGACTGGGTTCCGAGATCGGTGCGGAGTTGGGCCCGAAAGGTGGAGGCCGCGATAACACAGTTGGAGAACGAACTTTCCAGGGCGCCTAGCGATGAAGAGACTGCGGCGAGGCTCGAGATAGGTGTCGACGAGTATCACGAGATTCTGAATCAGGTGAGTTGCGCTTCGGTCGTGGCTCTCGACGAGTTTTGGGATTCAAGCGGTTCGGGTCAGGACAGAGTGAACCTCATAGATACGATCGAAGACACCGAGGCGCCGGATCCATCAAAGGCTTGTCGGGTCAGCGCGATCAAGGAGACGCTGGCGGCAGCCATCGAAAGACTGCCGGAGCGCGAGCGCATCGTCATCGGTCTCTACTACTACGAGGGGTTGACGCTCAAGGAAATCGGAGAAGTGCTTGGCGTCACAGAGTCTCGAGTCTCTCAACTGCATACCAAGGCCGTCCTGCGCCTCCGTGGTCGAGTCAAGGAGGATCTGGACTTCGACGACCTGTCGTAAGCCTGGATCAGAGCGGTATGGCGACGGCCCTGTGATAAACTGCAACGGTTCTACAACCTGACCTGAGGCCCATCACGGCGGTGGTGCCGAGATATCGGTTCCGCAGTGTCCCTCAGGCGTTCGTCCAACATAACCATTGAGAGGTAAGTATGCCTGCGGCTTCCATGAAGCAGCTCCTGGAATCAGGAGTCCATTTCGGGCACCAGACACGGCGCTGGAACCCCAAGATGAAGCCCTACATTTTCTCGGAGCGGGGCGGCATCCATATCATCGACCTGCAGCAGACCACAGTCCTTCTGGACACTGCCTATGAATTCGTACGCAATATCGCCAGCAGAGGCGGCAGTGTGCTGTTCGTGGGTACAAAGAAGCAGTGTCAGGACGCCATAGCCGAAGAGTCCGCTCGTGTAGACATGCCCTACGTATCGCACCGGTGGCTGGGCGGGTTGTTGACCAACTTCGCTACGATAGACAACCGGATCAAGCGCATGCATGAGCTTCGCAAGCTGAAGGAAGAGAACCAACTGAGCTTGCTCCCCACCAAGGAGCGCATGACCATGGAGCGGGAGTTGGAGAAGCTCGAGGTGAACCTGGGCGGCGTAGGCATAATGACTCGTCTGCCTGACGCGGTCTTCATCGTGGACCCCAAGCGTGAGGCTATCGCGACCAAAGAGGTCAACAAGCTAGGTCTGCCTCTGATCGGCCTATGCGACACGAACTGTGACCCGGACGAGGTCGAGTACGTTATCCCCGGAAATGATGACGCGATCCGGTCGTGCAATCTGATAGTCAAGACTCTTGCTCGGGCTGTCGAAGACGGTCGGGCAAAGATGCAGGTGGCTGAGTTCTACTCAAGTGAAGGTTCGGGGCCTGGCCAAAGGGTCAGTGCTCCCAGGGGCGGCCGTCAAGATGGGGCTGGTCGTCAAACGACTGGCGGAAGCGGGGCTCCCGCACGTGCGATTCCGGCTCGCAAGCCGGCTCCGCCGGAAGTAAATGAGCCGGGGACTGCAGTGGCCGAGACCCCACAGGCGGGTGGCGACTCTCCGGTGGACGAATCGGCGCTCCCTTCGGCCGCAGATGGTCAGGTCGTAGCCGAGGCCGGTTCCGAAGCGTGATCCTCGCACGCCGGCTTGGCTGTCAGTGATCCTGGTATGCCCAGGGTCACGCATATTGAACCAACAGTGAACTTCGTCTCGATGGAGGCTAGTGATGAGCATTGATGCTGGTATGGTGAAGAAACTGCGGGAGGCCTGCGGGGCAGGCATGATGGACTGCAAGATGGCCCTGACCGAAGCGCAGGGTGACATGGATGAGGCCCTGAAGCTTCTGCGAAAGAAGGGGATGGCTTCCGCGGACAAGAAGGCCGCTCGTGCAACCAATGAGGGCATAGTCGACTGCTATATCCACCCTGGCTCCAAAGTGGGCGTGATGGTAGAGGTCAACTGTGAGACCGACTTCGTCGCCAGAAACGAGGAATTCCTTGCCTTTGTTCATGACGTGGCCATGCATATCGCGGCCGCTAGCCCCACCTGGGTGTCAAGGGAAGACATCCCTGAGGAGCTGGTAAATAGTGAGTTTGAGATCTACTCCGCCCAGGCAAAGTCATCGGGCAAACCTGATGCGGTCGTACAGAAGATCGCTGAGGGTAAACTGAGCAAGTGGTACGGTGAAGTCGTTCTCCTTGAGCAGGATTTCGTCAAGGACTCAGAGAAGTCCATCGATGCACTCCGGCGTGAGTTGGTGGGCAAGATCGGTGAGAATATCGAGATCAGGCGTTTTGCCCGGTTCCGTGTAGGCGACGAGGTAGCGTAGCGCGGCGCGCAGAGGTCGACTGGGACCGGTGCGGCAGTGTCACAGTCAGAGCGAGGGCTGGAGCGAGACGAGATGACCCAGGAGCCGAAGTACAGAAGGGTTCTGCTGAAGTTGAGCGGTGAGGCGCTCATGGGCGGCCTTCAATACGGTATAGATCCTGAGCGGATCAGGACGATCGCCGAAGAGATCAGGCTGGTCGCCACTAATGGGACCGAGATCGCCATCGTGGTCGGCGGAGGGAACATCTTCAGGGGCGTCGCCGGCGCTGCCCAAGGAATAGAGCGCGCCACAGCGGACTACATGGGGATGTTGGGGACGGTGATGAACTCTGTCGCCCTGCTGGATGCGCTGCGGAAGTTGGACGTCGATTCCAGGGTGCTATCTGCCATAAGCATGCAGGAGATCTGTGAGCCCTATATCCGCAGCAGGGCCATGCGACACCTGGAAAAGGGTCGTGTGGTCATATTTGCCGCAGGGACAGGAAATCCGTTCTTCAGCACCGACACCGCCGCGGCGCTGCGGGCTCTGGAGATAGGCGCAGAGTGCCTGATGATGGCCAAGAAGAAGTATGACGGCGTCTACGATTCTGACCCGGAGACCAATCCGGCTGCGAAGATGATCGAGCGTATCACTCATCGCGAGGCGTTGGAGAGGGGACTTCGAGTCATGGACTCGACTGCGTTGTCTCTGTGCATGGATAATGGTCTTCCCATCCTTGTGTTCAACATGAGCGTCCCCGAGAACATCCGACGCGTTCTGCGAGGCGAACGGATTGGCACTAGAGTAGTGTGCGAGTGATAGTCCAAAGGGAGGGCTGATGATCCGCGATCTGATTGCTGACGGCAAGAGGCGCATGGAGAGCGCGGTAGAGGCGCTCCGTCACGAGTTCAACTCGGTGCGGACTGGACGGGCGTCCATCGGACTCCTTGACCGCATACAGGTCGATTACTACGGAACTAAGACACCGCTCAAGCAACTGGCCAGTCTAGCCACGCCTGATGCACGCACTCTATCCATAACCGTCTACGACAAGGCCGCTGTGACCTTCGCAGTGAGGGCTATTCAGGAATCCGACCTGGGGTTGACGCCTAACGTCGATGGTAACGTGGTCCGCCTCACTATACCGCCTCTCACCTCGGAGCGACGCCAGGAGCTCGTGAAGATGGTCAAGAGCATGGCCGAGGACAGCCGGGTCGCGGTAAGGAACGTCCGCCGGGATGTCATCCAAGACCTGAAAGATCTGAAGAGGGAGGGTGAGGTCTCCGAGGACGACGAGCACCGGGCGGAGGAAGAGGTGCAGAAGCTCACCGACGGCACCATCGAGACGATCAATGAGGTCGTCCACCACAAAGAAGGCGAGATCCTCGAGGTCTGACGTGCTCCCAAAGGGTCGGCTCAGAGCATTCTGGCGCGCGAACAAGGGGACCGCTTCTGACCAAGCGAAGAGTGGCTCAGCAGGAGCGCTTCCCTATCACGTAGCCATCATAATGGACGGGAACGGACGCTGGGCGCGTCGACGTGGGCTGCCTGTGGCTGCGGGGCATCGCGCGGGGGTCCAGGCGGTGCGGCGTGTCATCGAGGCCGCGCGTGATTTGGGCATAGGGCAACTGACCCTCTACTCCTTCTCGACCGAGAACTGGAATCGGTCAACTGAAGAGGTGCGGGCACTGATGGACCTGCATGCCGAGATGATAGACGCCGAGGTGCCCACTCTCCACAAGAACGATTGCCGGGTCTGCTTTGTGGGCAGCCGGGAGGAGCTCAACAGCAATCTTCTCGAGAAGATGGAATGGGCGGAAGATCTGACTGAGCACAACAAGAGGATGATCCTGTTTATCGCTTTCAACTATGGGGGACGGCAAGAGGTCGTGCAGGCGGTGAGGCGTGCGGTGGCCGACGGCGTCGATCCGGGCGACCTCACAGAGGTCGACATCTCCAAGCGTATGTACTCAAGCGAGATGACAGACCCCGATCTCTGTATCCGAACATCGGGCGAACAGCGTCTATCGAACTTCCTTCTTTGGCAATCAGCGTACTCAGAACTTCTCTTCTCCGACAAGCTGTGGCCAGATTGGGGCAAAGAGGATCTCGAATGGGCAATAGCCGAATACGGCAAGAGGGATCGTAGATTCGGCACGCGTCAAGAGTGCTCACATGCTTAGACAGCGTCTGCTGGTCGCTGTCATAGGGCTTCCTCTGGGGCTTGCCGCCATAATTCTTGGAGGATACTTCCTCTTTGCCTTTGGCCTTATTCTGTCACTGCTCGGACTACACGAATACTACACGCTGACCCGTCCGTATAAGCCGAACTTGCTGGTCGGATACCTGTCGGGGGTGGGTGTGGTGGTCTGCAGCTTCATCTTCTCGAAGTTCCCCGAGCTGGGTCTCTCGGGGCAGGAAGGCATACTTATCGGGCTGGCGTTGATGATGGTCATGGTCTTTCTCTGGTCTTTGCTTGGCAAGATCGGGGCCCACCTTGTGGGCCGTATCGCACTGACTGTTTTCGGAGTCATATGGATAGCCGTGGGCTTCGCGTACATCCTGTTGGTGCGCTCCATGACCGAAGGGTTGTCGTTGGCCATCTTGTTGGTGGTGTGCACAGTGGTGAACGACACCTTTGCGTACTTCGTGGGTAGAGCGTTTGGCCGACACAGGCTGGCCCCTCGCGTAAGTCCCAAGAAGACGGTAGAAGGGTCGATAGGTGGACTAGTCGGGGCGATGCTGGCCGCTCTTCTCGTGAGCGTATATGCGGATTGGATGTCCAAGGGATATGCGGTCCGATTGGGGTTGGTCGTGGGTGTCATCGGGCAGTGTGGTGATCTGTTCGAGTCGGCGGTCAAGAGAGACTTTCAGGTGAAGGACTCGGGGACTCTGCTTCCGGGGCATGGTGGCATACTCGACCGGTTCGACGCGTTCCTTTTCGCCGGGGTGGCGACGTATTGGGTGGCTATCGCGCTCTTTGGGAGTCAGGTGCGCTGATGAAACGGGTTGTGGTCCTTGGGTCGACAGGCTCGATCGGCGAACAGGCCCTGGAGGTGATCGCCTGCAGTCCCGAGATGCAGCTGGTGGGCCTCTCGTGCAACAGCAATGTCGAGCGGCTTGCTAGTACAGGCGAAAGCCCGTGGCTGCAAGGATGTAGCTGTCGGCGACCCGGTGGCGGCGGAGCGACTGTCGTGCTTGGATGGGCTGAGTGTCAGACGGGGCGTCGGCGCCGCGGGTCAGCTTCTTAGAGAAGTCGAGGCCGATATCGTGCTGAACGCCATCGTGGGGTTCGCTGGTCTCGAGTCTACCTTGGTGGCTCTGGAGCATGGCCGTGCGATCGCGTTGGCTAATAAGGAGAGCATGGTTTGTGCCGGCTCGTTGGTTAGATCGCTCGGAGCGCAACAGGGCGCGCGCATCCTGCCCGTCGACTCCGAGCACTCTGCCTTGTTTCAGCTCATCGAAGCCGCAGGTAGAGGGGCGGTCAGAGTCTGTTGTGATCACGGGCTCGGGTGGGCCGTTCCGTGGGTGGGAAAGTGAGCGACTCAGAAGCGTGACCAGGGAACAGGCTCTGGCGCACCCCACTTGGTCCATGGGAGAGAAGATATCCATCGATTCGGCCACACTGATGAACAAGGGATTGGAAGTCATCGAGGCGCACCATCTCTTCGACTTGTCATACGAGCGATATAGACGTTGTGATGCACCCGCAGTCTATAGTCCACGGGATGGTGAGGATGGTGGATGGGGCGCTGTTGGCCCACATGGGCAGGCCGGACATGAAGGTGCCGATCGCCTTCGCACTGCGCTATCCGGACCGGGGCGTCGTAGAGACCCCGCGGCTCGACTTCAATGCGGGTCTATCGCTGGACTTCGGTCTGCCTGACGAGACGACGTTCCCCGCCATCAGAATGGCGCGAGAGGCGGGGGCCGCGGGCGACAGATGTACATGTGCGCTGAACGCAGCCAATGAGGTGGCTGTTCGCGCCTTCCTGGCAGGTTCGCTTGGTTTCTTGGAGATAACCAAGGTGGTGGCGGCAGTAATGGACACAGTCGATGCCGGTGTTGTGGGAACATACGAGGAAGCTGTTGCCGTCGATGCTTGGGCGAGACAAGCGGCTGAGCGACAGTGTGCGGGTGCTACAGGAGAGCGAAGCAGAGGTAACGGATCTTGAGTACTTTCGTCGGAGTGGTAGTGGGCATCGTGGGGCTCGGGTTTTTGATCCTGGTCCACGAACTGGGCCACTTCATGGTCGCGAAGGCGACCAAGATGCGGGTGGAGGAGTTCAGCCTAGGATTCGGGCCCTATCTGATCAAGCGCCGCTGGGGCGAAACGGTGTACGGTATCTCGGCGATCCCCCTCGGTGGGTACGTGCGGGTCACGGGCATGCATCGTGAGGAGTTTGAGCAGCGGATAGAAGACCTCCGCGAGCAAGATACCGAAGACGCGACCCGACAAGAGATCGGGTCGCAGAGCGCCAAGCGGACCAGGCGCAGCGCGTGATCCAGAGGACGCTTTGGCGGGCAAGCCCGCGCTGACCGCTGAGGAGATCGCTGCGACCCCTGAGGAGCGTCGTTTCTACGCGCGTCCGTTGTGGCAGAAGCTGCTATTCATCGTCGCCGGGGTGGCGATGAACGTCCTGGTGGCCTACGCGATGTTCTATGGGGTTGGCGTCGGGCAGGGCAAGGATGTCTGGGAGCCCGTCATTGGTAGAGTCGCGACCGGCTCTGGAGCAGATGACGCTGGTATCCAGCCGGGAGATCGCATCTTGAGCATTGCGGGGCGCCCCGTCTCAGAGTGGGATGAGATGGCCTGGGAGATCATCAAACACAAGGGCGAGACGGTAGCGATATCCCTTGAGAGGGCGGGCGCCACTCTCACCGTCCAAGCTGAGATAAGGCAGGATGAGGGTGGCATCGGTGAGCTTGGGGTAGGCTTCGGTGGGGAGGTCGTGCACCAAGACATCAGCTGGTCTGAAGGATTCTCTTATGCTGGCGAGGTGATGGGCGATACTTTCCTCAAGATCTTTCAGGGCATAGGGTTGATGTTTACTCGCGATGTGCCCGCCACCGGGTCCAATGGGCTGACGGGCGTGGTGGGGATAGTGGACTTCTCGGCGCAGGCCTTTCAGGGCGGGTTCTGGTACTACCTGTTCTTTCTGGCCTTCATTAGCATCAGCCTGGCCTTGGTGAACATTCTGCCGATCCTGCCTCTGGACGGGGGACACGTGGTCATCAGCGTCATCGAGCGCATACGAGGTCGCAGCATATCGCTTCGAGTCTTCGAACGGGTGTCGATGGTGGGGCTAGCGTTGGTAGCGGTGCTTTTCGTGGTGGCCATGTACAACGACATCGGACGGCTCGTCACCGGGTGATAGCGAGGCGTACTCGTGAGTAGCAGCATGCAGGTGGATGTCGGAGGGGTACTGGTGGGCGGCGGTGCACCGATAGTCGTCCAATCCATGACCAACACCAAGACAGAGGATGTGGCGTCCACCCTGGCGCAGATAAGGGCCCTAGCCACCGCAGGTGCGCGCATAGTGCGCGTGGCAGTTCCGACGCCGGCAGCGTCCGTCGCGATCGAGAGTCTGGTGGAGCAGTCGCCCGTCCCGCTGATCGCGGACGTTCACTTCGATCACGAATTGGCGATGACCGCGGTAAGGGCCGGGGCCGCTGGGGTCCGTATCAACCCCGGCAACATCGGTGGCGCAGAGCAAGTCCGCGCCGTCGTCGAAGCAGCTGCCGAGCGTGGGGCGGTGATACGCGTGGGTGTGAACAGCGGATCCTTGGAACGCGACCTGCGAGGTCTCGAAGAGTCAGACCCCGCGGCAGCTCTAGTGGAGTCTGCCGTACGCAACTGTGCTCTGATCGAGGATCTTGGCTATCGAAATCTCAAGGTCTCGGTGAAGTCGTCATCTCCGCAGGTAACCATCGCGGCCAATAGAGAGCTTTCCAAGCGCGTGCCCTATCCGCTTCACGTGGGCGTGACAGAGGCGGGGACAGTTCGCAGTGGCGCCATCAGGAGCGCGGTGGCCCTCGGGGTGCTGCTGGAGGAGGGTGTTGGGGATACGATAAGGGTGTCGCTCACCGGCGACCCGGTGGAAGAAGTCGTGGTGGCGGTGGAGATCTTGCGCGCCCTTGGACTGATGCCACAAGGCCCACGGGTCATATCTTGCCCGACGTGCGGGCGTACGCAGATCGACTTGGAACCGCTTGCGCTAGAGGTCGAGAAGAGACTCACCGAACTCGGGCTGGCACTCGAAGTCGCGGTCATGGGGTGCGTAGTCAACGGTCCAGGCGAGGCGCGGAAAGCCGATTTTGGCATAGCAGGGGGAGACAGTGAGGGCGTGGTGTTCGCGAAGGGTAGGCCGGTGCGCAAGGTGGCCGAGTCTGACCTAGTGGAGGCGCTGTTTGCGGAGATAGCCTGCCGTGTTCCGAAGGCTTCTTCGGAGGACAGCTGCAGCCTGCTAGACTTCTTGCGAGTCTTCGTGCGGCAGCTATCTGCGCGAGGTCGAGATATCCCAAGGAGGAAGTGATGCGGGCGACCGCGCTATTCATGCCCACGGTGAAGGAAGATCCGGCCGATGCTGAGGCCATCAGCCACAAGCTGATGGTGAGAGGCGGCTTCGTACGCCAGTTTGCGTCCGGGATCTACATATTCTTGCCCTTGGGTTGGCGCGTCATGGCTCGCGTATCCAGGATCCTGCGCGAGGAGATGGACCGCATCGGCGCAGTGGAGCTATCGATGCCTACGCTTCACCCAGCAGAAGTGTGGAGAGAGACGGGGCGTTACGACGCTATCGGGCAAGAGATGTTCCGTCTGCGCGACAGGGGTGACCGCGACATGGTGCTCGCCATGACTCACGAAGAGATATTCGCATGGCTGGCGGCCAGAGAACTGCGGTCGTATCGAGATCTGCCCCAGATCTGGTATCAGCTGCAGCTGAAGTTCCGCGACGAGCCAAGGCCAAAGGGTGGAGTCTTGCGGGTCCGGGAGTTCGTCATGAAGGATTCGTACTCGTTCGATGTTGACGAGGCGGGTTTGGAGAGTAGCTACCAGAAACACATCACGGCCTACGATCGGATATGCGAGCGATGTGGGATCGAGTTCCACCGGGTGGAAAGCGACTCGGGCTTCATGGGGGGTGCTCAGGCGCATGAGTACATAGCTCCCTCGCCGGCGGGAGAGGATCGCATCGCGGTGTGCGAGTCCTGTGGGTACTCAGCGAATCTGGAGATGGCACGGTCGGTGCTTGCGGGTTCGGATCCTGGTACAGCTGCAGAACTGGCTGTATCCGCAAAACCGGAAGAAGTCGATACACCCGACCAGCGCACTATCGAACAGGTCGCTGCCTTCCTGAAGGTGCCTGTGAGCGGAGTCATCAAGGCTCTTGTCTACGTGGCCGGTGATGCGGCCGTCATGGCTGTGGTGCGAGGCGACCACAGCGTCAACGAAAGCAAACTGAGCAGACATCTGCGCGAGCAGGTCCGTTCGGCGAGCGCTGAAGAAGTAAAAGGACTGGTAGGGGTCGAGGTCGGCTTCTTGGGGCCTGTGGGGCTGCCGTCCGGCAAGAAGGTCATAGTGGTGGCCGACGAGGCGTTGCGTCCGGACGAACGCCCGCGCGGGTACGCGGCGGGTGGCAACAAGCCACACAGTCACTTGACGGGCGTGGTGGTGGGGCGAGACTTCCTGCCAGAGTTCGCCGACCTGCGTGAGGCGCAGGAAGGGGACGGTTGTCCCGAGTGCGGTCATCCGCTCGCGGTAAAGCAGGGCATCGAGGTCGGCAACATCTTCAAGCTGGGCACGAAGTATTCAGCACCACTGGGGGCGACGGTCTTGGATGAGTCGGGCGCGGAACGGCCGATCGTCATGGGTTCGTACGGCATCGGACCGGCGCGCCTGGCGGCGGCAGCCGTAGAGCAGAGCAGCGACGAGCGGGGCATCATCTGGCCCAAGGCCATAGCGCCGTTTGACGTCCATATCGTGCAGGTCCAGTGCAAGGACGAGGTGCAGAGCAGTCTTTGCGAGACTCTCCATGACCGGCTTCAGGAGGAGGGTTGGGAGGTGCTTTGGGACGATCGCGACCAGAGACCCGGTTCGAAGTTCGCCGACGCGGAGCTGATCGGCTGCCCAGTGAGGGTGACGGTGGGCAAGAAGGCGGCTGAGGGCATAGTGGAGAGTGGAGCCCCGTCGCGGAGGTGAGAGACAAGAGGTGAGGGTGGGTGACTGCCCCACTGTGGTGCGGGGTGTGTGGGAGGCCGCCAACTAGGCATGGTATAATCACCAGCGCAAACGAATAGCCTTGTTGTTGGACCACAGTGGGTGCAGTTGGACCCACTTTTGTTTTACTTGAGGTAAGCAGAATGGCACTCACCGAGGCCTGGTTGCAGGAAGTGATCGACCGTGAGGTCGAGAGCGTCGAGTTGGTCATGTTAGAGCAGGCTGGTGGCAAAGGTAACAAAGTCTTGCGGCTGTACATCGACCATGAGGACGGTGTGACGCACGAGTTGTGCGGAGTGGTCTCAGAGGCGGTCGGAAGGGCACTGGACAGCGACGAGGGTCCGTTCAGCGGTCCGTACACACTGGAGGTCAGTTCACCTGGATTAGAAAGGCCCTTGCGGAAGCGAGAGCATTTTGAGTCGCAAGTGGGCAAGAAGGTGTACGTGAAGACGCGTGTGATGGTAGAAGGCGCCAAAGTGTGTCAAGGCAGGTTAGTGGAGGTCCTGCCGGACGCGGTGGTGCTCGAGTGCGAAGCGAAGCGCGTGAGCATCCAACTGAGTGACATCACAAGCGCTCATTTGATATACGAGTTCGAATAGGGGGAAGGGGATGAACAAAGAGACGATAGAAGCTCTTCACCAGATCGAGAAAGAGAAGAGCATTCCCTTCGACCTGCTTATCGAGGCTTTGGAGGATGCTCTGCATTCGGCGTATCAGAAGACGCCACATGCGGTCCCGTTCTCGGAGGTGAAGATCGATCGGGACACTGGTGAGATCCACGTGTTCGAGTTGGTGTTCCCGCCCGGCCAGGAGCCGGTGATCGAGGATGAAGAGACCGAGATAGACACTTCAATCGGCCGAGCGGCAAGAGATAACGCCAGATGACTTCGGGCGTATCGCCGCGCAGACTGCCAAGCAGGTCATCTACCAGCGTATCCGCGAGGCCGAACAGGGTATCGTGCTTCAATGAGTACGCGAGTCGCATCGGAGAGATCGTCACTGGGCATCGTGCAGCAGTCCGACAGTCGATACACCCTCGTCGATTTGGGCAGAGTGGAAGCGCGTCTTCCCAAGAGCGAGCAGGTCAACGCCGAACGGTACGAACATGGTATGCGGCTCAAGGCTGTCATCAAAGAGGTGTCCCAGAATCCAAAGGAGCCTCCGATCATCCTGTCGCGACGCAGCGAAGAGTTGGTCAAGAGGCTGTTCGAGCTTGGAGGTTCCCGAGATCGCCGATGGGCTGGTAGAGATAGTCGGGGTTGCGCGGGAGCCTGGATATCGCTCCAAGATCTCTGTTGTTTCGCATAGCGACGGGGTGGATCCGGTCGGAGCTTGTGTAGGGCCAAGGGGTTCTCGGGTGCGCATGGTGGTCTCTGAGCTACGGGGAGAGAAGATCGACATCATCCCCTTCGATGACGAACCGGCGCGGTTTGTGGCGAAGGCGCTGTCACCGGCACGTGTGCGGGAGGTCATCCTGGACGACGGTGAGCGAGAGGCTACCGTGGTCGTGCCGGACGATCAGCTATCGCTGGCTATCGGCAAGGATGGACAGAACGCCAGACTCGCAAACAGGTTGACTGGCTGGAGGATAGACATCAAGTCCGAGACCGAGATGAACGACGACGATACGGTCTATGCGACGGTGGAGGCAGAGACTCCGGTGGTGGATGGTCGGTGCCATGCGCTGACGTCCGGCGGCAAACGCTGTCCGAACGCTGCCCTTCCGGGGAGTCTATACTGCGGCATGGCTCAACATCAGGAACTTGCCGGTGAGGACTCCTGAGCGACAGTGCGTCGGATGTGGCCTTCGTGGGCCGCAGGACGACTTTGTGAGGTTGTCGTTGGTCCGGGATAATGGTGTGGCGAAGGTGGTGGTCACAGACCAGCGAAGGCGCGAAGGGCGCAGCGCGTATCTGTGCAGAAGACAGGCTTGCCTGGAACGAGCGTTACTTAGAAAGGCTTTTCAGAGGGCATTCCGGACTTCGGTCGAAGTTGATAGGGATCTTCTGGGGGCAGAGATAAGAAGAGTCGCAAGCGAGGGACCCTTCGGGTCTGAATGTAGGTAGACGGTGGCGAAGAAACGGATCCACGAAATAGCCAAAGAGAAGGGCCTGACAAGTCAAGCGGTGCTTGATGCGCTGCAGGCTGCTGGCTTCGAAGTCAAGACCAGCTCATCTAGTATCGAGGAGACTGAAGCCGAGAAGGTCCTGGCCGTGGGCGACCAAGGCCGCCTCGGCCAAGGCTACCAAGAAGGAATCTGCCGAGACGACTCCGGAGAAGATACCGCCTGCGGAGAAGCCCAAGGCTGCAACCGCTCAAGTCGCGGATGGCGCAACCGGCGGTGCAGAGACTGCCACCCGAAGCGCACCCCGTGAGGAGACGAAGAGGCCACCCGAAGGGGCCGGGAGTGAGCGGAGGCCGTCCAGACCACGAGGGCGCGGGCCGCGCTTGGACAATCTCCCGACGGTCGTGGGCCCTGGTGTGCCCCTCAGAAAAGGGGTCAAGGCGCCGGGGCATGTCCTTACGAAGGAAGAACTGGCTCGACTCCAGAGCCAGAAACTGGCTGAGGCGGAAGAGGCCCGCAAGAACGCGGCGTCGGCGAAGCCCGGCACAAATCAGGGCAACGAGGCGCGGAGTCAGGCTCGCCCCCCGGCAGGACGTCCAACATCTGCCGGGAGACCACCGGCTGGTCGTCCGTCGTTTGCACCTGGGAAGCAGCCGATAGCGGGTCGTCCCGCCCCGGCAAGTGGCTCAGGGCCTAGCGCGAAGCCGGCCCAAGGGGCAGTCAAGCCGCGCAGGCCCGGTACCGGTCGTGATGCCACGGAGCGGCGTGACCGCCCACAACGTGAAGCTTCTGCGCCCATCCCCGACTTGTGGGCAGAGGCCGCTGAGGCCACAGGTCTTGTGGCGCCAACTCAGCCCGTTGGAGCGGCTAGGGTACGGCGTGGCGATGACAAGCCCGCGAAACGCCGGGTCATTATCGACTCGCAGGCCGGGCGCAAGGGTGGACGCGGAGGACCGCGTGATAGGCGCATGGGCGGTGTCGGCGAGGTAGAGAAGGCAGCGCCCAAGAAGAAGACTCCCCCAGGTACCGAGACGGCAGTCAGCATCAAGAGCGGTGCCAGCGTCAAGGACGTCGGCGAAGCTTTGGAGATAGGTGCAGGGGAACTTATCAAGACGCTGATGGGGCTTGGGGAGATGGTCACCATCACGCAGTCCCTGTCTGACGAAGCCATCGTGATCTTGGCCGAAGAGTTCGAGCGCAAGGTCGAGATAGAGCACGCACAGGAAGAGGTAGAGACCGCGGAGGTCTTCGTGGACGACCCCGCCGACCTGACACCCAGAGCTCCGGTGGTGACCATCATGGGCCATGTCGACCACGGCAAGACCTCTCTGCTCGACGCGATACGTGAGACCGAAGTGGTCAAGGGCGAGGCTGGGGGCATCACCCAGCACATTGGCGCGTATCAGGTCACCCATCAGGAGAAGAAGGTCACGTTCTTGGATACGCCGGGCCACGAAGCGTTCACGGCGATGCGGGCCAGAGGTGCGAAGTCTACGGACATCGCGGTCATCGTGGTGGCAGCTAACGACGGTGTCATGCCACAGACTTTGGAGGCGATCAGTCACGCCAAAGCGGCGGAAGTGCCCATACTGGTAGCCGTCAACAAGATGGATCTGCCTGATGCCAATGCCGACCATGTCAAGAAACAACTTGCGGACGAGGGTCTGGTGCCCGAGTCGTGGGGTGGAGAAACCGTAGTAGTAGAGGTGTCTGCGAAGCAGAAGACCAACCTGGACGAACTCATGGACATGATCCTGCTTGTCGCAGAGGTCCAAGAGTACAAGGCCAATGCCGGCGCACCGGCATCCGGAGTGGTGATCGAGTCACAGTTGGACGTTGGACGTGGTCCGGTGGCAACAGTCCTGGTCCAGCGGGGCACCCTTGAGGTGGGTGACTCTGTGGCTTGTGGTGAGGCCTACGGCAAAGTCAAAGCGATGTTCGACTTCATGGGCAACGTGTTAGCGAAGGCAGGCCCTTCGGTTCCTGTGCAGATACTCGGCTTCAATAGCCTGCCCTCCGCGGGTGATTTCGTCGTGGTGGCGAAGGACGAGCGCGAGGCCCGTCAGAAGGCGGAGCAGAGGACCGCGCGACTGCGGCAAGAACAACTCGCCAAGAGTCGAGACGGAGCCAGCAGCCTGGAAGAGTTCTACCGACGGGTCAAGGAAGACCGAGTCAAGGATCTGCGCCTGGTTCTCAAGGGCGATGTGGGTGGTTCAGTGGAGGCTCTGGAGGAGTCTCTGCAGAACATCTCGCATCCTGAAGTCAAGGTAGTGGTGGTATTCGCCGGCGTGGGTGGCATCAATGAGTCGGACATCATGCTGGCTGCGGCTTCAAAAGCCGTGGTCATAGGGTTCAACGTTCGTCCATCGGCTGCGGCCAAAGCGCTCGCAGAACAAGAGAAGGTGGATGTGCGCACCTATCGGGTCATCTACAAAGCCATCGAGGATGTTGAAGCCGCCCTCGTGGGGATGTTGGAGCCCGAGCAGGTAGAGGAAGAACTGGGTACGGCAGAGGTCCGTCAGGTTTTCCACGCCTCGAAGATCGGGACTATCGCGGGATGCTATGTGCAGTCAGGCAAGCTCGTCAGGTCGGCGAAGATCCGCGTGGTTCGTGACGGAAGCATCGTGCACGAGGGTACGATAGGCACTCTGAAGCGATTCAATGACGACGCTCGCGAGGTGCAGTCGGGATACGAGTGTGGTTTGCACCTCGACGGGTTCGACGACATACATGAGGGTGACGTCATCGAAGCCTACGAGATCAAGGAAGTAGCCCGTACGCAATAAGAGCAGCAAAGGGTTCGTGGGCATTCTCACGGCCGATCTGTACTTTCCCGACAACGGGTCTCTGAAGGGCAAGCGGATGTACCTGCGGCGGATAAGGGATCAGATCACGCGTAATCATGGTGCCTCCTTTTCAGAGATAGGTCATCAGGATCTATGGCAGCGGTCGAGAGTGGTCTGCGCGCTGGCTGCGTCGGACTTGCAGGTGCTAGAAGAGCGGCTGGACCGGGTGAAGGCCTACCTGGACTCTCAAGACTGGGTGCTGACCTCGGCGGCAAGTGAGGTGGTAGAGGTCGATGCGTAACGTTGCTTCATATCGCATGCGCAGGATCAACGAAGCTATCAAAGAGATAGTCGGCAACGCCCTTACACAAGAACTCAAGGACCCACGCATAGGTTTCGTTACGCTCACCGGGGTGGACACTGCTGCCGACCTGTCCCACGCGAAGGTCTTCGTCTCTGTCTATGGTAAGCAGATCGAGAAAGAGGCGACCCTGGAGGGGCTGCGGGCGGCGCGAACCTTTCTGCAGCGGCTCATAAGCGATGAATTGACGCTCAAGCGCACTCCGGTCTTGGAATTCGTTTACGACAGCACGGTGGACCGGGGCATGCGCATCCAGGCCATACTCAAGTCGAGCGGGGCCGACGCCCTGCGGCCCGAAGATGAACAGTCACTTGACGACGTTGATGGTCCAGTGAAGGCAAAGAGCGAGGAGCAATGAGCCGGAACGGCAGGAAAGTGACCGCGCTGGAGGTGGCAGAACGTCTGCGGAGCGAAGCGCGGGTGCTTGTGGTGGTTCACGAGTCGCCCGACGGAGACGCGCTGGGTTGTCTGTCTGCCTTCGTGTCGATGTGCGGACGCATAGGCGTAGATTGCCAGGGATACGTACCTGGGACGGGCCCGTTTCCAGAGGAGCTTGCCTTCCTTCCTGGTCTGAGCAGCGTTGTCAGGGGTGAAGCACCTGTTGTAGATGACTCTACGACGGTCTACTTCTTGGATTGTGCCTCGCTGTTTCGCGGCGATGCGAACGGGTTCCCTGCGGAAGTGGTGCGAGTGAACATCGATCACCACCAAGACAACCCCGGGTTTGGAGACTTGAATCTTGTCGACATTCGGGCGGCTTCTACCACCACGATCCTCTACGAAGTGTTCAAGTCCGGCGAGTTTTCGGTGGATGCTGAAGTGGCGACGTCTCTGTATGTAGGTCTGGTGACGGATACGGGGAAGTTCCAGTTTTCTAACACTACTCCGGAGGCTCACCGTACGGCGGCAGAACTGCAGGAGCTGGGTTGTGACGTCAATGAGGTGAGCAGAAGAGTATATGAGACCACCCCTCTCCCCAAGGCGATGTTGCTTGGGCGGATGCTGTCTCGGGTGGAGATGCGTCTTGGTGGAGTGTTGGTCACGTCATGGTTGGGGAACGGCGACTTCTTGGAGACGGGGGCCGACGAGGGCCACGGCGAGGGCTTGATAGACACGCTGCGTTCCTTGGCGGGGGTGCGAGTGGCGGTGCTTGCCCGGGAACGGCGAGTGGATGGTGGAGTGGAGACAAAGATCAGCCTGCGGTCCACTGACGGCAGCGTCGACGTGGCGGCTCTGGCTCATGAGCAGGGTGGCGGAGGACATGTGAGGGCTGCCGGCCTGACGATGAGCGGCACCGCCACTGACGTGCTGGCCTGGGTAGAGAGCAGGATAGCCGCGAGGCTCTAGCATGGCGAAACCGGCGACCGCGGTGTCTCGCGTTGTTTTGGTGGACAAGCCCGTGGGGCCTACGAGTTTTGATGTGGTACGCAAGGCACGCCGTGGCTTCGGTGGCAGGGTGGGTCACGCGGGCACCTTGGACCCGTTCGCGACCGGTCTTCTTGTGGTCCTTCTTGGGCAGGGAACGCGGCTGTCGCAAGTTGATGATGGGACTGCCCAAGGAATACGAGATGACCGTGCAGTTCGGCTATGTGTCGACCACGGGTGATCCGATGGGCACGATCGAGCGGCGTCCGGGCAGAGTCACCAGGCGCGCAGTCTTGAAGGCGCTTGATCGCTTCCGCGGAGAGATAGTCCAGCAGGTGCCACTGACCTCCGCCGTGAAGGTGGACGGAGAGCCTCTCTACCGAAAGGCTCATCGAGGCGAATTCGCCGACACACCCAGCGGCAGGTCTCGTGTACGAGCTGTCTTGTGTCGAGTTCGACGAAGAAGGGCAGAGGGCGCATCTTGTCGCTCTGACCAGCAGCGGCACCTATTTGAGGGTTCTGGCGCAAGACTTGGGGGCTGAATTGGGTGGCGGAGGTTACGCGCTCACATTAAGGCGGACCCGCATCGGGCGCTTCAGTGTCAAGCGAGCGGTGGATATGGACTCACTGTCACCGGAGCTGTATTCGAGTCTAGGGCTGGGGTGTTGGGTCTTGATGAGGCGCTCGACCATCTACCGATGGTGCAACTGGAGGCCGACCAGGCCCGGGCAGCCGGTAACGGAAATGAGCTGCTCATCGACAAGACAGGGCGGTTTCGGGTATACGGAGAGGGCGAGACTGTTGGCGATCTACAGCGGCGCAGGCGGGTCGGCAAAGCCTCTGGTGGTATTTCCGAGCGAGGCCGTCAGTGCGTAAGTCGACCGGACAAATGGCGATATGGACGCCGCTCCAGCTGGGGGGCGGGTAGCAGCAATCGGCGTGTTCGACGGAGTTCATGTGGGCCATCAGCGGATCATCAGAGCAGGCGGTGGCGAAAGCGCTGGAGATAGGCGCTCGTCCTGCTGTAGTCACGTTCTATCCTCATCCGGATATGGTTCTGCGCCCCGGAGTTACTGGGCGCTACCTGACCTCACCAGAGAGGAAGCGGGACATACTGTTCTGGGGCTGGGGGTTGAGGAAGTGGTGACGTTGCGCTTTGACAGTGAGTTAGCTCAGTTATCGCCAAGAGAGTTCTGCAGCCTGGTGCTTTCGGCGCGTCTTGGCGCGAGGGAGGTGCTTGTGGGCGACAACTTCCGCTTCGGCCGAGGGGGTGTGGGCACTTCAGACGATCTTGCCGCATTTGGACGCAGTCATGGCTTCAGCGTCAGCGTTGTGCCACTGGTTGAGGAAGGGGGGCGACCGGTCTCCAGCACTCGCATACGCGATCTCCTGGCGGAGGGAGAGGTGCGGTTCGGCAGCTGAGCTGTTAGGTAGGCCGCATCGTGTCGATGGTCCGGTGATCCACGGCGCTGGACGAGGGCGAGAGTTGGAAGCTCCTACGGCGAACATCGCGGTGACCGATGGTGTGATGCCGCCCCTTCAAGGGGTGTACGTGACGCGGACCTTGGTGGCGGCAGGAGAGTCGTACGATTCTGTCACGAGTGTCGGCGTCAATCCTACGTTTGCAGATGCAGATGATGATCGGATCGAGTCTCCTATTCGACTACCAGGGGGATCTGTACGCCAAGAAGGTGGGTATCGACTTCTTGGAGAGGCTGCGGTCACAGAAAGCCTTCGCCGACAAAGAAGCTCTGCGCAGACAGATACGAAGGGATGTCGAGAGCGCACGGAAGGTACATGCACGCGTCCAAGCGAATGAACTCGGTAGGGATAATGGTTTCGCGGTGGCATAAGGACGGCGATATATAGATAGAGTTTGGTTCGTACGAGAGGTGGCAGGATGCCGTTGAAGGTCAGGCGAGCGGTCGTCGTGAATATCGGGCTGGCTTTCGGCCCAATATGCGTGTTGGTGACGATCCTGGTGTTGTTGGTCATGCCAGTGTCGTACGCGAAAACCGATTATGCGAGCCTGGCGGCTGACGACAAGTACCAGACTGCGGTCCAGATCTCCAAGGCCGCCTACGCTCCCGGAGTGGACGGTCTGGTTGTAGTCAGCGGAGAAGACCACATTTGTGCTGCCGCGGCAGCCGTATTGGCGGCGGCATACGAAGGACCCATGCTGGTTACTCCGACCGGTGCGGTATACCCGGACTTGGTGGAAGAGATATGGAGACTCGGCCCAAGCCGCATCTTTGTCGTGGGCACGGATGCGTCGGTGGCCAGCGTCTAGCCCGAGAGTTTCCGGAGGTCGCTGCCGCGGGACATATCGTGATGCTTTGCGGTGTCGATAGCACCCAGACTGCGCTTCTGGTCGCAGGTCAAGTGGCGGATAGATGTGGTGATGTCGGCGGGGTGGTCCTGTTCTCTGAGGAGTACGCTGCGGCGGTAGTGGGTCCAGTAGTCTCGGCGTCGGTTTTGGCTGCCGGAAAGATCATGGCCCTTGCTTTTCGTGTCCGATTCCAGCCCGTTGGCGCAGGAGACGACGGAAGTGATGGAAGAGCTATCACCAGAAGTCGTCTTGCGGGTAAAGACATCCGTTGAGGTAGGAAACGAAAGCCCAGTCACCACGCTCGAAGGCAGTGACCGTTACGAGGTGGGGGCACGAATCGCCGATTATGCAACCAGCGTGGGTCTGTCGTACGCAGCACACGACAGTGATATGTGGGGACGACGGGTTGGCCGATCTTGGGCTTGCAGTGGGCGCCTACCTTGCCAAGACCAAGGGAATCGCCGTGTTGACTTCAGCTGAGGATGTCCCCTCAGAGACGGTGGCGTTGCTTGCCGCTGCGGCCGGTAGCGCAGACAGGGTCGAGTTCTGCGGACCGCTTGCGAAGTCACGGCGAAGAGTGCGACTACTGCTGGATGCAGATACAGTGCCGGCCGGACTGGCCCAAGTGAACCTGAAGCAGAGCTCCAAGGGTGATGACGTCGCGTGGGTCGAGCAAAGGCTGACCGATCTGTCGTACCGCCCGGGCCCGGTGGACGGAGTGTTCGACAGACGCACTAGACAGGCTGTAATCGCCTTTCAGAAGTGGGAAGGGCTCACAAGGGACGGCGTAGTCGGCCAGCAGGTGTGGTGGCATCTTCTGGAGGCGAACCGGCCTACTCCGGCTTACGCTGAGGAGGGCAAGAACAACGCACCGCAAGGCAGGTGGATAGAAGTGGACAAGAAGAAGCAAGTCTTGCTGTACTGCGTAGACGGATGGGTAGAGCGTACTCTCGCCGTTTCTACCGGCAGTGCACGTGTAGGCGTGGCCACTCCTTCGGGCATCTACTTCGTGCAGCGAGAGAACACGTACGAGCGTGTGCGATACAAGCCGTTGTACTTGAGCAGGACCACAGTGTTGGCAATTCATGGTTATACGAGCGTCCCCGTCTTCCCGGCAAGCCACGGTTGCATCCGGATGACCTGGGCGGACATGGACGATTTTCACGAGCTGATCCCGCTGGGGACGCCTGTCCTCGTCTACTGAAGGCGGCTGGGCATGATTGCCTGTGCTAACCTACATCACCACTTCGGGCCTGTGTGCCCGAACGGGCGTCGCAAGAGACGCCGGCATTGAAACCTGCATCTCGGCTTTGACGGAAGGTCATGGCTGGGGGCACGGAGCCCAGGAGGCTATGCATGCTGAGCAAAGATCGCAAGACCGAGATAATCGACCGATTCAAGAAGCACGATGTGGACACTGGATCGCCGGAGGTGCAGATCGGCATCCTTACCGAGCGTATCAACGTGCTCACAGACCACCTCAAGACACATTCCAAAGACCACCATTCTCGAAGAGGTCTGCTCAAGATGGTCGGGCAGAGGCGTCGGCTACTAAACTACCTGCAGCGTCAGGATGTCGAGCGGTATCGCACGGTAGTCAAGGACTTGGGTCTGCGTAGGTAAGGCTTCATCGACGGCCCGTACGAAGCGGCGGAGGAAGCTAGACGGATAGAGGGCCCAGGAGAGGCCTTCAGACGGGAGTAGAGGAAAGTGGCTGGAGAAGTGAGAACGACAGAAGTAACAGTAGGCGATAAGAGGATAACCTTCGAGACAGGCAGACTGGCAAAGCAGGCCAGTGGGGCGGTGGTCGTCCGTTCGGGCGATACGATGGTATTGGTTACTGCGGTCGTGGCCAGTACTGAGCGCAACGTGGATTTCTTCCCGCTGACGGTGGATGTCGAGGCGGGTATGTATGCGGCCGGCAAGATACCCGGTGGGTTCATCAAGAGAGAAGGGCGCGCCAGCGACCAAGCCATTCTGAACGCGAGGCTTATTGATAGGCCCATCCGGCCACTGTGGCCCAAAGGATTCAACCGGGAGACACACATCGTCGCGACGGTGTTGTCGGTCGACAGGAAGAACCCATACGACGTCCTTGCCTTGGTGGGTGCTTCGGCGGCCCTATCTATCTCTCAAGCTCCGTTTCAGGGCCCCGTGGGTGCTGTCAGGGTAGCGAAGGTAGACGGTTCTTGGGTAGTCAATCCCACGTATGAAGAGATCGACAAGAGCCCGATCAATCTAGTGGTGGCGGGCACTGCCGAAGCCATCGGCATGGTCGAAGCAGGTTGTGACGAACTCGACGAATCCGATGTGCTGGCCGGTCTAGAGGTTGCCCATGAGGCGATCAAGAAGCAGGCTGAGGTCATCAGTGCTTGGGCGACCGAAGTGGGCGTGCCAAAGATGGAGTTTGTGGCGAGAGTATCGGATCGCGGACTGATGGACAGCATCAAGGGACGCTTTGGGTCCGATATCGAGCAGGCCAGCGCAGTCGCCGACAAGTTGGAGAGGTATGCGGCCCTTGGCGCCCTGAAGCAGCAAGTCGTGGAGCAACTGGCCCCGGCAGACGGTGCTGGAGACGGCGCACCGGACGCGGCTGCTGTCGGCAAGGCCTTCGACGACGTGGAGAAGGAGATCGTCCGCAAGGTCATCGCCGTGGATAAGAAGCGTCCCGACGGCCGTGGGGTAGACGAGATCCGGCCCCTTGACTGCGATGTCCGAGTCGCTCCGCGCACTCATGGTTCTGGTCTATTCACCAGGGGGCAGACCCAGGTGCTTACACTGCTTACCTTGGGTGCGGCTCGTGATGAACAGCGGATCGACGGCCTCGACATAGAGGAATCGAAGAGGTTCATGCATCACTACAAGTTCCCTCCCTTCAGCGTGGGCGAGACTGGTTTCATGAGGGGTCCTGGACGTCGCGAGATCGGCCATGGCGCTCTTGCTGAGAGAGCTTTAGTGCCGGTAATGCCGGACGAGGAGACCTTCCCTTACACCATCAGGCTTGTGTCGGAAACGCTCGAGTCTAACGGTTCCAGTTCGATGGCCAGTGTCTGCGCGTCAACGCTGGCACTGCTCGATGCCGGTGTACCGGTCAAGCGGCCGGTCGCGGGAATCGCGATGGGGCTCATCAAAGAGGGTGACGACTACGTGGTCCTGACTGACATCGCTGGGGTCGAGGACCATCTGGGAGACATGGACTTCAAGGTGGCCGGTACGAATCAAGGCATCACAGCGCTGCAGATGGACATCAAGATCAAGGGTGTCACTTTTGCGATTCTAAGAGACGCGTTGGATCGTGCACGCAATGCTCGTCTTTTCATACTGGGCAAGATAGCGGAGACGCTCGAGGGTCCGCGCTCGGACCTTTCGGAGTTCGCCCCAAGGATCGGCACTGTCCGCATCGACCCTGAGAAGATCGGAGCGGTGATCGGCAAGGGTGGCGAGACCATCCGTGGCATGGAGGCGGAGTTCGAGTGCACCATCGACGTGTCTGAGGACGGCTTGATCAAGGTGTTCGCGACCGACGGCAAACTGGGAGATGCCTGCATGGAGCGCATCAGGCTGTTGACGCGGGAAACCGAAGTAGGCGACATAGTCGAGGGGCGGGTAGCGTCTACCACGTCATTTGGCGCTTTCGTCACCCTGAAGCCTGGTACCGACGGTCTGGTTCATATTTCTCGGTTGGCTGACCACCGTGTGGCTACGGTGGAAGAAGTTGTCAAACGGGGCGATCTGGTGCGCGTAGAGGTGCAGGAAGTGCAGGTGCAGGGGGGCAAAGAGAAGATCAGTCTGCGACTCCTTGAGAACCTCTCGGCAAAGGAAGGCAGTGTCGACTGAAGAGTACCGATTCGATCGACTACCCACAGGCCAACGCCTGATCACAGAGAAGCTTGATCATCTGAGATCAGTCTGCATCGGCTTCTGGATCCCGGCAGGGTCGCGGGATGAACCCGCGACCCTCTTCGGGACCACCCACTTCATCGAGCACCTGCTGTTCAAAGGTTCTGCGAAGTACTCCGCGGAGGAGATCGCGCAGGTCTTCGATGCTCTAGGCGGAGAATTGAACGCGAGTACCTCCAGGGAGTATGTCGTCGTCTACGGCCGTTTCTTGGATGATCAAATGTCGGTGGCTCTTGATGTCATGACCGACATGTTGATCTCTCCGAAGTTCACCGACCTGGACCGGGAACGCGAAGTCGTTCTGGAAGAGATCGCGATGGTTGAAGACTCTCCCCAGGACTCTGATACATGACGTACTGGCCGAAGTCGTTCTGGATGGGCACCCTTTGGCACACCCCATATTGGGTACACGCGAGAGTGTCGCGGAGGCTTCGGAGGAGGACATAAGGGCGTACCACGGCCGGCGGTTCCGCTTTGACGACATGGTGGTGGCGGCCGCCGGGAACGTGGACCACGACAGGCTCAGCGGTATGCTTTCGGCGCTGCCCGGAGCAGGGGGCAGCGACGGCGGTGCTCGGGGTGCTGGAGTGCCACCGCGACACTGCGTGCGCCGGTTTGTGGGCAAAGAGACCGAGCAGATGCACGTGTGCCTGGGCGGGATCGGGTTGGCGCGTGATGACGACAGGCGTTTCCAACTATCGGTGCTTGACAGTCTGTTTGGCGGATCGCTCAGTTCGCGTCTGTTCCAGGAGGTGCGTGAGAAGCGAGGCCTGGTGTACAGCGTTTACTCGTTCTCGAGTCTGTACGAAGAGACAGGTATGAGCGGCATCTACTTCGGTTGTCGGCCGGAGAGGTTGGGGACGGTCATGGAAACTGTCGGTCACGAGTTGGTCCGGCTGATCGAAGAGCCGGTGCCCGCGGAGGAGTTGTCCCGGGCGAAGGAGCATCTGAAGGGGCGTATGATATTGGGACTAGAGAGCACCTCCAGTCGCATGACCCGGCTGGGCAAGGGTGTGATCACAGACACCGAGATACTGTCTCTGGACGATTTGGCGCGTCGGGTAGACGAGGTCACGAGTGAGCAGATCATGGCGCTTGCGGCCGAGGTCTACGCGCCCGGGGCGCTATCGATCGTTGGTATCGGCGCCGATGAAGATGGCTTCAACTCTGTGGTTCCGGTGGACTGTCTTTCGAGCTTAGTGTCGTAGGAGACGATATGACCGGCAGTAGTAGCGAGCCACGGCTGAGAGTCGCCGTATCAGGAGCGTTGGGAAGGATGGGAAGCACCACCTGCAAAGCGGTGTCTGCTGACCCCGGACTCGTTCTGGCAGCGGCGGTCGACCCAGCCTTCGCGGATGTTGAGGCGAGGTCCGCGGGTCTGACAGTCGTTGCTGATGCGGTGCGGACCTACGAAAAGCTGCAGGACGCGCTGAGCGATGGGGGGATCGACGTGGCTGTCGACTTCAGTCTGCCGGCCACGGTCATGGACAACGTGCGCATGTACTTGCGGCACGGTGTGCCTGCGGTGGTAGGCACGACGGGTCTTGGCGCGAACGATCTTGTAGAGCTGGATCGCGAGGCATGCAGGGTTGGTGTTCCGGTGTTGGTGGCTCCGAACTTTGCGATGGGTGCCGTCTTGATGATGCAGTTTGCCGAGCAGGCCGCGAGACATCTTGGTGCGTGTGAGATCGTGGAGCTACATCACGACGTCAAGCTTGATGCTCCCTCTGGCACGGCGAAGCTGACCCGTCTTCGCGTCGAGGACGCGTGGAGAAAGTGCGGGACCGAGAGAGAAGTACCGATTCATAGCGTACGTCTACCGGGCCTTGTGGCTCACCAGGAGGTCATCTTTGGCGGACAAGGAGAGACTCTCACCATACGGCACGACTCAATATCTAGGGAATCCTTCATGCCGGGCGTGGTGCTAGCGCTCAAGCGGGTGGGCACTCTTCAAGGACTAGTCGTAGGCCTAGAGAACATCTTGTAGTGCATCATGCACCAGGAACGCGAAGGATTCAGAAGGCGATTGTGAGCAAGAGAGCACTCAAAGTCATTCCCCTGGGTGGACTGGGGGCCATAGGCAAGAACATGCTCGTCTTGGAGTACGACAACCGCATCCTGGTTGTGGATACGGGCCTGATGTTCCCCGATGACGAGATGCTCGGCATCGATCTGGTATTGCCGGACTTCTCGTACGTGGTCCAGAACAAAGAGAGGGTGCTTGGCATCATCCTCACGCACGGGCACGAGGATCATATCGGCGCCCTACCCTACCTCCTCAAAAAGGTTGATGTGCCTGTCTACGGAACACGATTGACGCTTGCGTTTCTGAACTCCAAGTTGGGCGAACACGGTCTGCAGGGCAAGGTGAAGCTGCATGAGGTGACTACCGACAAACAGGTCACACTGGGGCCGTTCAAGGTCGAGTTCATGGAGGTTTCGCACAGCATACCCGACGGGGTCGGCCTGGGCATTCACACCCCGGTCGGTGTCGTGGTGCACACCGGCGACTTCAAGCTTGACCAGACCCCTATTGACGCAAGACCCACCGCTATGCAGAGATTCGCTGAACTCGGACGCAAGGGCGTCCTGCTGCTCCTGTCCGACAGCACCAATGCTGACAGTCCAGGGTTCACCTTGCCGGAGCGGGGGATAGGTCGTAGGCTCGACAGCATATTTGCGCTGGCACAAGGCCGGATAATCGTCGCTTCGTTTGCGAGCCATATCCACCGCATCCAGCAAGTCATGGACACCTCAGCCAGTCACGGCCGTTCCATGGCCATCATCGGCCGGAGTATGGTCAAGAACGTCAACATCGCCTCGAATCTTGGCTACCTCAGCGTACCAGAGGGACTGCTGATCCGTCCGCAGGACATCGGTCATCTGCCGGTGGACAAAGTGACGGTGCTCTGCACAGGGAGCCAGGGAGAGCCGCTTTCCGCACTCACTCGAATAGCGGGGCACGAGAACCCGGCTGTCGAGCTGGTCAAGGGGGATACCGTCATCATCTCGGCGAGGCCCGTCCCCGGCAACGAGACCAGCGTGAATCGAACGATAGACAGACTGTTTGCCGCGGGTGCGCGAGTGATTTACGAGTCGTCAGCGGGTATCCATGTGTCGGGTCACGCCGCCGAAGAAGAGTTGAAGGTGATGCTGAACCTCGTGCGGCCCAAGTACTTTGTCCCCATCCATGGTGAGCATCGCCATCTCTATTTCCATGCAGAGCTGGCACGGGCCACCGGTGTTCCGGATGAGAACATCTTTATCATGGAGAACGGGGATGTCCTAGAACTGGGGGCGGGGACTGCGGCGGTAGTCGACAAGGTGCAGGCCGGCATGATACTCGTGGATGGATTTGCCATGGGAGATTTCCGCGACCTGGTCTTGCGCGACCGACAGCATCTCGCAAGCGACGGTCTGGTGATGGTCGTGGTGGCGCGTAGCGCGCAAGACGGCAAGATGATGGGAGAGCCTGAGATTCTCTTTCGGGGCATCGCCCACGCTGGTGACCCTGAGGTGCTAAGCGCTGGGGCGAAGAAGGTGGTCACCCAACTACTAGAAAGCCCTGACATCAGACAGGTGACAGACGTTGGGCTCGTGAGGACTCGGGTTCACGACGTGCTGCAGAAGTATCTTAGACAAGAGGCCAACAGACGACCGATGGTGCTTCCCGTAGTCGTTGAGGTCTAGGGACAGCGAGACGTACGAAGATGCCTTCGCAGCCCACCAAGCCCGTTAAGCGCAAGACCTCCACCACCAAGCGCACCGCGGTTCGCAAGCCGGCGGCGCGCGGTAGCTCCGCCAAGAGGGACACGCAAGGACCGCGGCAGCGTCGTGGCGGTGAGCCTGCGACCCTGGCGGAGCACAAACGGGAGATAGTGGCGCTGATCCTGGCGGGGGTAGCCATCTTCTTGGTTGTAGCCCTCTGCGCTGGTGACGCGGTGGGCGCTGGCGGGCGCGGAGTCCGCACGGGTCTGGTGTATGTCTTTGGATATCTTGCCTTTCTGCTACCGCTGACACTGCTTGGAGTGGCGGTGACCATGGTGCTGCGACGCAGATTCTGGGGCACTTATCGGGCAGCGGGTGTCTTGACGGTGGTCTTGGCGCTGCTCGTTTTGGTGGCCGCCGGAGGTCCTCCGTTCGGGTCGCACGGAGAAGCCAGCTTCGAAAGGGCTGTGTTCGAGAATAGGGCAGGAGGGCTTGGAGAGGCTCTGTACGTAGGGTTGCATCGAGGTATCGGGACTGTGGGAGTGGCGATCCTTGGGTGGCTTGCGGCAGTGTCTGGCGTCATCTTGGCGACTGGTATCACGGGCGTCATGGTAGCGGCGAGGTCCAGGCGCGTCGCGGATGCGGTCAAGAGGCAGGCACAGCGCAGCGCTGTCGCCATGGGGCGGAGCGAAGAGGAGCTGGGCTGGGGCCCCGGCCGCCTTGGCGGCCCAGTCGTGCCTCTGCCTGAGGAGCAGCCTCATGTTCACCTCGGTCCGGTGGACCTTGTCGGTGAGGAGGTGTCATCCGACCGGTCTCCCGGTACGACCACTTTTAGGCCATTTGGCGACGGCTTTGAGGAATGGGGTTCCTCGCGGGTCGGACAAGGGGAGGCGGCGCAGAGTCTCCCTAGCGACGCGAGGAGGGGGTCTGGCCCCAGCGTCGTCGATGGTGCGCGGGAATACGCCGACATCTATGGAGAGGGCCAAGGTCCGTCGCATGAACCAGACAACGTCGTCGTCCTGCCGCAACGCAGGAGTTCGGTGGAATCGCCAGGTGCGAAAGATGGACAGGACCTGCGTCCACCACAGCGTCGACCGAGCAGACTGCGGAAACCGTAGAGGCGCAGGGCCTTAACAGCGTTCAGACATCAGCGCATGCGGACGAACCGTCCTACCTGCTGCCCGAAGCCGCCATGCTGCGAAAGAGCGAGGTCTTGGTTGGGAGTAAGACGAGCGAGGAGAAAGAAGTGGGCGCGGTGTTGCTCAACGCGCTCTCCCAGTTCGGGGTGGAAGCAAGGGTGATCGGCACGGTGGTGGGGCCTCGGGTGACCCGATACGAGCTGCAATTGGCGCCCGGAACGAAGGTGGCAAAGGTCACGGGTCTACGTGACGATCTGGCTTATGCATTGGCCAGCACAGAGATACGTATCCTTGCGCCTATCCCTGGCAAGTCCGCCATAGGCGTTGAGGTGCCCAATCAGCGGCCGGATTTTGTGACGCTTGGTGACATCTACAGAGAGTTCCCCAAGTCATCGGGTCCGCTCATGGTATGGCTGGGAAAGGACATCGCAGGCAAGGCCGTCTATGCAGACCTTACGATGTTGCCTCACCTACTGATTGCGGGAACCACAGGCTCGGGCAAGAGCGGCTGCGTGAACTGTCTCGTGTCTTCCGTGCTGCTAAGAAGCACGCCTGAGCAGGTGCGAATGATCATGATCGACCCCAAGAAGGTGGAGTTGTCGCATTACGACCGCATACCTCACCTTCTTGTTCCTGTGGTGACCAACATGAAGGACGCGGCGGGAGTTCTTCACAACGTGGTCAAGGAGATGGAGGAACGCTACGAATTGCTGGGGTTGGACCATGCCAGGAGCCTCTCGGAGACGAACAAAGTGAGGGTCCAGCGTGGTGAGGCGCCGTTGCCGTACATACTGATAGTGATCGATGAGTTGGCGGATCTCATGATGACGTCTCCACAGGAAGTCGAAGACTACGTCATCCGATTGGCGCAGAAATCCAGAGCCGTGGGAATCCACTTGGTCGTGGCGACGCAAAGGCCTTCAGCGGACGTTATCACCGGCATGATCAAGGCAAATATACCTTCGCGGATAGCATTCGCAGTGTCAAGCCAGACCGATTCCAGGGTGATCTTGGACGTGAACGGTGCCGAGTCCTTGTTGGGCATGGGTGACATGCTGTTCAAGCCATTGGGCTCGAGCCATCTTCAGCGCGTACAAGGGGCATACATCACCGAGGAGGAGATCGCGTCTTTGGTGGGGCACTGGAGGCACCAAGCGGAGCCTGAGTTCAGGGAGGAACTCCTTAGACGGCCGGCAGAGATCAGCAAGAAGGCGGAGGAGGATGCCTTCGACCCTGACTCAGACGACCTGTTGGGTGACGCCGCGCGGTTGGTCATCGAGACCGGAAGTGCGTCGGTGTCGATGTTGCAGAGAAGGCTCCGTGTTGGATACACGCGGGCAGGACGCTTGATCGACATGCTCGAGCGGCGAGGTATCGTGGGTCCGTGGGAAGGCAGCAAGCCCAGGCAGATCTTGGTTCACAAGGACGAGCTCGAGTTCATCCTTGGGGCTATCAGCGGTGAGGGGCCCTCTGCGACCGGTTGAGCATCGGGGCGATCGGCTTGCTGTCGACACACAGGCGATGGTAGATTAGCCGACGTCGCCCAGTGCTGTAGGCGGCCGTCAGATAGTGGCTCGACGCCTTGGTGGTTGGTGCCGCGTGGTAGAGAGAATCGTCGCCTGGATCAGCGAGGTGCCCCTAAGTCCCGATGGCTCAAATAGGCAGCATACTCCGGGAGTCCCGCGTGCGCATGGGACTCACGCTCAAGGAAGTCTCAGAGACCACGAAGATCAGGGTCAAGTACTTGGCCGCCCTTGAGGATGACGACTACGGCGTGATTCCGGGCCCGACTTTCATCAAAGCCTACCTTAGGACCTACGCATCCATCCTTAGGCTTGACGCGGATGATCTGGTTGACGAGTACCGGAGTACCTACGAACGGCGCCAATCCTCGACGAGCGAGTACTACGATCTGACACTGGAGCAGATGCGCAACCGCAGCGTGCGAGGCAGCAAGAAGAGGCCGGTCCGCAATACCCGCAGGGGGTACACGCTCATCGGAGTTCTCGCTATCGTGGCGGTGGTGCTGCTGGCTTTCCTTGGGTCGCGAGGCGAAGGAGGCGAGCCGGTCGTGGGACCTGACAGCATAGGGGGTACCACGACGACTTTGTCAGGAGAAGTCACCACGACGACCTTGGGGGTGGCGGGTTCAACGACCACGTCCGAAGCCGTATACACGGGCAGCGAGGTGTCGCTGCGGATAGTGGCCACGGGTGACTGCGCTTTGGTGATACGCAGATTGGACCGTGACGGAGAGACGGTATTTCAGGGACGGCTGGAGAGTGGTCAAGAGACGATGGCTGAGGGGTCGAAAAGATACTGGGTGAGCATAGGTAACCCGGACGCCGTACAGATCTACATAAACGGAATCACGTACCAGTCTCCCGATGATGCCGGGGCGTTCTATGTGACGGAGACCAAGATAGAGTCGGTCCAGTAGGATGTCTGTGACAAGCGCTCCTGGGGTCAAGGCATACTTCTTGACCCTGGGGTGTTCCAAGAACGACGCGGACAGCCGCGGTTTGATGCGAGGACTGGTCGCAGCTGGGGTCGAAGTTGTGGCGGATCCAGAGGGCGCAACGCATATTATTGTGAACACCTGTGGCTTCATACAGGACGCCAAAGAAGAGTCGATCGCTGCGATCCTTGAGGTGTGCGAGGAGTACCCGGACAAGAAGGTACTGGCGATCGGCTGTCTGGTCGAGAGGTATCAGAAAGAACTGGCTGATGGCATGCCGGAGGTCTCTGGCTGGCTCGGTGTCCTGGCCGCGGATACAGGCGAGCGATTGCTGAAGGAGATCCTGGGCGATAGGAGCGTTGGGCATGGCTTGACTGCCGGCGATACGCCCGGGGCCAAGGCCTATGCGTACCTCAAGGTCTCGGATGGGTGTGACGAAGGCTGCACGTTCTGCGCGATACCAGGCATCAAGGGGGCATACGTATCGTTGTCGACCGAAGAGATCTTGCGAGAGGCCGACGTGTGTCTGTCGGAAGGTGCCCGAGAGTTGGTCTTGGTGGGACAGGATACGACGCGTTGGAAAAGCGAGGGTCTCGACCTACGCGGACTGATCGATGTCCTCGCATCAGACCGTAGGGTGCGTAGGATAAGGGTCATGTATCTCCAGCCCACAAGAGTGGACGAGGAATTCATGGTCTTCATGGCGGAGCACGCGAAGCTGTGCAAGTATCTGGACGTGCCCTTTCAGCATTCTCACAAGGAGATACTCCGCCGGATGGGCCGCAGAGGCGATGCCGATTCGTACATGCATCTGTTGCGGCGCGCTCGCGAGATGATGCCGTCTGTGGCGGCAAGATCGACCTTCATAGTCGGCTTTCCAGGGGAAACGGAAAGACATTTTGAGCATCTGCTGGACTTCGTTCAAAGGGCTGAGTTTGATTACGGGGGAGCGTTCATATACAGTCCCGAGGAAGGGACGGTTGCCGCCCGGCTAGGGCCCGTCGTTGAGCGAGCAACTTCTCAGCGAAGATTCAATAGTCTCAACCGAGCACTTCTGGAACTGGGAGAGGTCAGACGCGAGGGACTTGTGGGCGCGGAGTGTGAAGTCATCATCGACTGCGCAGACGCAGATGAGTTCATCGAGGGGGCAGGGGCGGTGGGCCGGACCGAGGGGCAAGCACCAGAGGTGGACGGCGTGACATACGTGATGGGGACAGGGGCCTCCGGCCTTGTCCCGGGTGACATAGTGCGAGTCAAAATGACTGAAGTTCTGGGGTGCGACCTAGTGGGAGAGATCTGTGAGGCCTAACCTGCCCAATACAATCAGTCTCTTTAGGGTGGCGATGGTGCCCGTCTTCATGGTGTTCATGCTCGCCGATGTCCCTGGGCGGTACGTGGTCGCGCTGGTGGTGTTCGTGGCGGCCGCGGCAAGCGATTGGCTGGACGGTTATATTGCTCGCCGGAGGGCGCAGACGTCTGTGCTAGGAGCGTTCCTCGACCCGCTAGCGGACAAACTGTTGGTGACGGCGGCGCTCGTCTCGTTAGTGGAGTTGGGTGAGCTGTCCGCCTGGGCTGCTATGGTTGTCATAGCGAGAGAGCTTGCTGTCACGGGACTTAGAATGGTAGCAGCGGCGCGCAATGTAGTCATCGTTGCGAGTATCTGGGGCAAGCTGAAGACCGCGGTCCAGATGGCCGTGATAGTCGCCCTTGCTGTAGAGAAGTGGCTGGATGCGCAGTGGATGCTCTGGGGATACAGGGTCAGATGGTACTTGGTGGTGGCCATGCTCGTGGTGACGGTAGTCAGTGGCGTGATCTACTTCGTCCGAGCTTTCCAGCAGCCTGGTCTGCTTATTGCAGCGAATGCTGATGAGAAAGCGGAGCGGCCAAAGGAGGAGTAGCAGTATGCGGCCAGAGGAAGCACGCAGCGCGAGACTGTTTGTAGCTGTACCTCTGCCGCAAGAGCTGTACTTCCTGGCAGTCATGGCCCAGGAAGCGCTATGTCGGGAGGACGGAATCCGTGTGGTCGACGGGAGTCGATTGCACTGTACGCTGGTGTTCATCGGCGAGGTCCAACAGTGTGAGATACCAGCAGCGGCGAGGGCGGTCGCAGGAATCCCGGTTGGACTGGGCGGCGACGTGTACGTCGGTAGGTTCATGTTCTTGCCCAGTGAGAGACGGGCTAGAGTCCTGGTATTAGGTCTAGACGACAGGCACGGAGTCTTATCAGGACTGCGCGCGGCAGTCAGTGGCAGATTGGAGGAGATGGGGGTCGGTCGGAGAGATGAGCGCCCGTTTCGCGCACACGCGACAGTCGCCAGAATCAAGAAGCCTAGGTCGATGCAACCAATGGCGGACTGCGAACCGTTCTTGTTTGGGGTAGAGTCGGTGTGTCTGTATCAGAGCGAGTTGCGACGTGAGGGTCCGGTGTACTCGGTGCTCGAGCGTGTAGATCTGCAGAGGGCCTACGGGCAGTAGAAGGTATAGGAGGAGACGTGGAAAAGGATAAAGCGCTGGAGATGGCCGTCTTGCAGATCGAGCGGCAGTACGGCAAGGGCTCGATCATGAGACTGGGTGACGAATCGGCGACACTAAGAGTCCCGGCCATATCCACCGGTTCACTTACGCTAGATCTGGCGCTCGGAGTGGGCGGAGTCCCGCGAGGTCGGGTGGTGGAAGTCTTCGGCCCGGAATCGAGTGGCAAGACAACGTTGGCGCTTCACATGATCGCTGAGGCGCAGAAGGCCGGAGGCAAGGCAGCTTTCATCGACGCGGAGCACGCGATGGACTCGGCCTACGCGCGCAAGATCGGTGTCAACGTCGACGAACTTCTGGTGTCACAGCCCGACAACGGTGAGCAGGCCCTCGAGATCACCGAGCTACTCATAAGAAGCGGCGCGTTGGACATAGTCGTGATCGATTCAGTTGCAGCGCTCACGCCTCGTGCTGAGCTCGAAGGCGAGATGGGAGATGCTCACGTAGGCCTGCAGGCTCGTCTCATGAGTCAAGCGCTGCGCAAGCTGGCGGGCACCATAAGCAAGACCCAGACGTGCGCGGTCTTCATCAACCAGCTTAGGGAGAAGGTCGGGGTCATGTTCGGCAACCCCGAAGTGACCCCAGGTGGTCGAGCGCTTAAGTTCTACGCGTCCGTCAGACTCGACATCCGGCGGATCGAGACCCTGAAGGAGGGCACGGAGGCCGTTGGCAACCGGGTGCGCGTACGGGTGGTCAAGAACAAAGTAGCGCCACCTTTCAGAGAGGCCGAATTCGACATCATGTACGGTCAGGGCATATCTACCGAGGGTGACATCTTGGATTTGGCCGTCCAACACAAATTGGTGCAGAAGAGTGGGGCCTGGTTCTCGTACGGAGACCAAAGGCTTGGGCAAGGGCGAGAGAATGTCCGCCAGTTCCTGCGCGACAACCCAGAGTTGGTCCAGCATCTGCGGCAGGGTGTGATAGAGGCCGCAGACGCTGATTGGAGTGGTACCCGCAAAGTAGAGAACGAGGGTGGCGCGGTGCGCCCAGGCGAGACGGAGACAGGGGTAGCGGGAGACGATGTTGCACCAGAGACGGAAGAGGCGACCGCCTCGGAGTAGATGGTGAGCCGCAAGGCGTGGGACCATAACGAAGATCACAGGCCGGTCGCAGGTACGGTGACGCGCCTTGCGCTGAAAGGGGCGCAGGCAGAGCGCGTGGCCGTATTCATTGATGGTGAGCGTGCCTTCGACATCAGTGCAATCCTCGCCCAAGAGGCTGGTCTGCGCAAGGACGACGTACTGAGCGAAGAGCAGGTGCGAGATCTGCTGCTGAGTGATGAACCATACAGGGCGAGGGAGATGGCGCTGAAGACTCTCGCGCGCCGGGATCTACTGAGTGCCGAGCTCGGTTCTAGGCTGCGCGACTTTGGCGTGCATGAAGGCGAAATAGCTGCCTTGATGCGATGGTTAGAGGACCGGGGGTATGTCGACGATCGCCGCTATGCGGCTACCTTTGTTGCGACCCGAAGCAGAGCGGGCTGGGGTAGGCGTCGGACCGTTGGGGAGTTGGTCAGAAAGGGTCTGGACAGAAGTGTGGCGGACGATGTCTGGCAACAATGGGCAAGTGAAGGTAGTGAGGCGGTCCAGCGCAGGGATCTGGTCGCCCTAGTGAGTAGGCGCTTTGGCGTTCAACTCAAGGCAGAGCCGGCAATGGCCAAGCGGCGCATTGGTGGATTCCTTGCACGAAGAGGGCATGACTGGGAAATGATCGCTGCGGTCCTGAAGGAGATCGGTCAGGGCGAGGATGCGCCTGCGGACGATCTCTGAGACTGTAGGCCACTTCGGGTCCTGTTTCTTGACACCCTCTGCGCGGCGACTGTAAACTCGCTGGGTGTGATGAGCGGTCGACGACGGTTCTGAGCGACCTTGCTATTTGCTTATGATGACGTTCTCTCTTCCGGTCAAAGACCGAGGGGGCGGGCGGCAGAGACCTAGATGTTGGGATAAACAACGTGTGCCGTGGGTTCGCGAATTGCGCGAAGAACGGGTCATGTGAGCAGTCCCTATAGGCGCAAGGTACATTAGAAGCGTTCTTCGGCCGGGCGGCTGCTCGGCCTTGTTATTGCCGGGGTGCCTGCTTTTTGCACTGGTGTCTTGAACAAGCGGCGGACTA
The DNA here is from genome assembly GCA_963814365.1 of uncultured Actinomycetes bacterium. GTDB lineage: Bacteria > Actinomycetota > Thermoleophilia > RBG-16-64-13 > RBG-16-64-13 > RBG-16-64-13. The sequence goes on from CAWFCL010000004.1 coordinate 872,811, forward strand.
CGCCCTGTGGAAGTGGTGGGCCAATGAGCTCTGGAATAGTTGTCGGTATTGTAGTAGCGGTGGCGTTGGTGGCGGGGTTGGCGGGCTTCTTTGGTCGCAAGTATGTAGGAAAGACGCGCATAGCGTCGGCTGAAGTGGCCGCTCGCAAGATGTTGGAAGAGGCTGAGCGTGAGGCCGAGTCCCTCAGGCGTGAGGCTCGGGTGGAGCTCAAGGACGAACTCCACCAGGTCAGACTGACCGCTGAGGCTGAGTTCAAGGAGCGTAGACAGGAGCTCACGCAACTGGAGAACCGTCTGCTGAGCCGCGAAGAAGCGCTGGACGAGATGCAGAAGGACGTCTCGCGCCGCGAGCAGTCGGTAACTGACCGTGAAGGCCACTACCGCAAAGTCATCGAGGAAGTCGAGAGCATCAAAGATCAAGAGGCGCGGCAGTTGCAGGAGATCTCTGGGATGTCTCAACAGCAGGCGTCCGAACTCCTTCTGAAGAGAACCGAAGACGAAGTGCGTCATGACATGGCCAAGTTGGTCAGGTCCATAGAAGAAGACGCACGCCACGAGGGTGAGCGCAGGGCGAAGGACATATTGTCTATCTGCATACAGCGGGCTGCGGCTAGTCATGTTGCCGATTCGACAGTGTCGGTCGTCCCTCTCCCCTCGGATGACATGAAGGGACGCATCATCGGACGTGAGGGCCGCAATGTGCGCACCTTGGAAAACCTCACGGGCATCGATTTCATCATCGACGACACCCCCGAGGCAGTCGTGCTCTCTGGGTTCGACACCGTTCGCAGAGAGATCGCGCGGCTTACGCTGTCCAAGCTGGTGGCCGACGGTCGCATCCACCCTGCGAAGATCGAGGAGATGTACTCAAAGGCAAGAGAAGAGGTGGAGAAGGAGATCCAGGACGCGGGCGAACAGGCCGTGCTGGATGCAAACGTTCACGGCGTCGCCCCCGAACTCCTTCGACTTCTGGGTCGCCTGAAGTTCCGGACGAGCTACGGCCAGAACGTCTTGGTACACTCTCTAGAGGTAGCTCACCTCGCTGGGATGATGGCGAACGAGCTAGGAGTCAACGCCAAGCTGGCGAAGCGTGCGGGTCTCTTGCACGACCTAGGTAAGGCGGTCGACCATGAGGTGGAGGGATCTCACGCGGCCATCGGCGGCAATCTGGCTCGTCGCTATGGGGAGTCTGAGGCCGTGGCGCATATCATCGAGGCACACCATAACGAGGTGGAGCCCACCACGGTCGAGGCCGTGCTAGTAGCCGCCGGAGACGCTGTATCGGGCGCTAGGCCCGGGGCGAGGCGTGAGACCTTGGAGACCTACATCAAACGGCTAGAGTCGTTGGAGCGGATAGCGGAGGCCAAGAAGGGCGTCGAGAAGTCGTATGCGATCCAGGCCGGGCGAGAGATCAGAGTCCTGGTGAAGCCAGACGAGATAGACGACGATGCTGCTGGTCTACTGTGCCGGGAGATCGCCAAGGACATCGAGCAGGAACTGGACTATCCAGGGACTATCCGGGTGACGGTCATCAGAGAAAGCCGTGCCGTGGAGTACGCCAAGTAATATGGGCAGCTTCGCTCGGGAGGGCGAGGCGTCTCAGCGAGGACTCGTGATGGGCCCAAGGCGCGCAAGCACCTATTACCTGCGGTCGTTCGGATGCCAGATGAACGACCACGATTCTGAGCGCATAGCCGGCATGCTTGAGAGTATGGGCATGTCGCGGTGCGAGACGCCTCAAGAAGCAGCTGTGGTCGTCTACAACACCTGTTCCATCCGAGAGAAGGCGGATAGCAGGCTGGCAGGTCACTTGGGTCTGGTGGCTCGATTGAAGCGCGAAGATCCCGATCGCGTAGTAGTGTTGACGGGGTGCTTGCCTCAGAGCAGGCGCGAGGAACTGCTGCAGGACTTCCCGTTCGTGGACGTTCTCGCTGGCCCGCAGAGTCTTCACGAGCTACCCGATCTACTGGAAGCCCACGCGGCAAACAAGGGGATGGCGGGCAGCTTTCAGACTGTGACTACACGGTGGAGCGCCGACCTGCCCCGAGTCAGGGCGCAGGGGCCCTGCGCTTGGGTGCAGATAACCGCGGGGTGCAGCAACTTCTGTTCCTACTGCATAGTGCCCTATGTGAGGGGCCCAGAGGCCTCTAGGAGCGCCGAACACGTGGTGCGGGAGGTGGAGGCCCTCGTCTTGTCTGGCGTGCGCGAGGTGACGCTTCTGGGCCAGAATGTCAATGCGTACGGCAAGGAGCCGAGCTTCAACGGCCGGGAGACCTTCGCCGAGCTGCTGAGCGCGGTCTGCCGAGTGGAGAGCATCGAACGCATCCGCTTCATGACGTCACACCCCAAAGACGTGTCTCGGGAGCTCATCGAGCTCATGGCTCAACCGAATCAGCTCTGCGAACACGTGCACCTTCCTGTGCAGTCAGGTAGCGACGACATACTGCGACGCATGCGCCGCGGGTATGACAGAGAAACCTATGTCGAGTTGGTGAAGTCGTGGCGACAGGCAGTTCCAGGCCTGGCGGTGACGACCGACCTTATTGTCGGGTTTCCCGGAGAGACCGAAGAGGATTTCGAGCAGACGATGTCGTTGGTCAATGAATGCGGCTTCGATGGCGCTTTTACCTTTATCTACTCACCTCGACGAGGTACCGCGGCTGCGGAGTTGGAAGGACAAGTGGGAGCTGAGGTCTCTTCCAGAAGGATGGAGCGTCTGGTGCAGGCGATACAAGGATCGGCCCGCAACAGGAATCAAGCTCTCATCGGTACCGTGGAGGAAGTACTTGTTGAGGGGCCGAGCAGGCAAAGCCCAGGGGAGTCGGTGGGGCGGACTCGCTCGTACAAGACGGTCAACTTCCCGTCGCAAGCGCGACCTGGAGATCTGGTGGACGTCGAGCTGCTGTCGGCTACCTCGACCAGCTTTCGCGGCAGATGACTTTGAAGCAAGGCCGTGTCATAGCGCTGGTGGGACCCACTGGGGCCGGCAAGACCGCGGTGGGGGTCGAGCTTGCCGGGCTCTTGGGCGTGAGGATCATGGCTTGCGATTCGATGCAGGTCTATCGACGGTTCCCGGTGCTCACGAATCAACCATGGCGAGCAGCGGAAAGGCCCGATCTTCACGAATTGGTAGGTTCTGTCGATCCGCAGCAGTCGATGTCTGTTGGTGAGTATGCAGCGCTAGCGCGACCCCTGGTGGAGAGTTCTGTGGCAGAGAGCGGCACAGCTCTGCTGGTGGGGGGTAGCGGTCTGTATATGCGTGCGGCACTAGCACCCTTGGCGCTTCGTGGTCCAGCGGAGCCAGGGCTGCGGGGCCGCCTAGAGGAGCGCGCGCGCACACACGGGCCCGAGGCGCTGTACCAAGAGTTGTCGCAGCTGGATCCTGAGGCCGCTTCTGCAATAGATCCTCGCAACGTCAGACGGGTTGTGCGGGCCATCGAAACGGTATTGACGGGCGAGGGCACTTGGTCCGGACGCACAGATCTGTGGGACCCAGTGTACGACCGTCCGACCCTGGTGGTCGCGCTGGTCATGGACAGTGGCGTTCTTGCAGAGAGAATAGAAGTGAGGACCGGGGCGATGCTGCGAGAAGGTGCGGTGGAGGAAGTGGACGTGTTTCGTCGGGACTGGGGAGAAGAGGCCACGCGCCCTGGGCTGCCAGGTATCTGCAGCGCGATAGGTTATCGCGAGATAGCGGACTACCTCAGCGGTACTGTCGATAGTTCGCAGACTGTGGAGCGCATGGCGGGAGCTACCCGCAGATACGCGCGCCGCCAATCTACTTGGCTGCGCAAGGTCAAGGGCGCTGTTATGATTGACGCCACGAGTGAGAAACCCGCCCAGCTGGCGCACAAGATAGTCGGGCTGGCCGAAGGTGTCCGACATTAGGAGTCTGCCCCGCGTTATGAGACTGGCGAAGTGGCATGGATTGGGTAATGACTATCTCGTTATCGACGAGAGCTTGGTCGAATGGTGCTCTATCGACCGAGAGCATCCGTCTGCTCTGCGACCGGCACCTGGGGGTCGGGTCCGATGGCATCCTGTTGAACTGTCGCCCCGTCCGGGGCGATCGAGGGAGCCGTTGCCCGCATGCGCGTCTTCAATCCCGACGGCAGCGAGTCCGAGATGTGCGGGAATGGCGTGCGCATTTTCGCTCGGTACTTGGCTGGTCTGGGGTTGGTGGGGGAGGAGGAGTTCGTGATTGAGACACTTGCGGGTCCTATACGACCGCGCTTGGTCGAAGGGGGCAGCGTGCGTGTCGACATGGGGTCGGCACGGTTCAACTCGGAGAACGTGTCGCCTGAGGCAGGTGAGGGCGAGTTGTTGGAAGCGGTCCTGGAGGCGGGCGGTGACCAGTATCAGTTCACTTTCGTGGACGTGGGGAACCCTCACTGCGTCATACAGGTGCGAGACCCCGACAGTTTCGACGTCGCTGGGGTGGGAAGACTTATCGAGCACCATCCCTATTTTCCGAACAGGGTGAACGTAGAGTTCGTCTCGGTGCGGGACGATGCGTCGGTGCGTATGCGGGTGTGGGAACGCGGGGTCGGAGAGACGCAGGCGTGCGGCACTGGAGCCACTGCTGTGGGCGCTGCGTGTGTACGGTTGGGCTTGGCTGAAAGCCCCGTCTTGGTTCGCCTGGTGGGTGGCGATCTGTTGATCGAGGTGGAGCTTGGGCGGGATGACACCGGGGACGCATCGCTGCACGTGTACATGACAGGCCCTGTGGAGGAAGTATTCAAAGCCGAACTTGGGCGGGACCTACTGCAAGAAGCTTGGTGGTCAGTAGGGGTTCTCTGGTTTGAATAGCGACATGTGGCGGCCCCTCGCTACGTATAGGAGGCGATTTTGCAGTTCTCACGACGCATGGAAGGTCTAGCTCCGTATCTCTTCGCCGAGATGGAGAGGAAGATCGCCGAGAAACGGGAGAGCGGGGTCGATGTCATAAGTCTGGGCATCGGTGACCCGGACCTGCCTACGCCGGGCTACATCGTCGAGGAGATGCAGCGACAGGTGGCCGATGCGGCCAACCATCGTTACCCGAGCAACTGGGGACTGGGTGAGTTCGGCGAAGCGGCAGTTCGGTTCTACCAGAAAAGGTTCGGGGTCGAGCTGGACCAGAAGCAGGAGTTCTTTCCCCTACTCGGGGCAAAAGAGGGGCTCGCTCATATCTGCCTGTCTATGCTGGATCCCGGAGATCTCGCGTTGGTGCCGGATCCAGGCTACCCAGTGTATGCGGGCGGATCGATCATCGTGGGTGCCGAGGTCCGGTACTTGAGTCTGATGCCTGAGAAAGGCTTCCTGCCAGACCTGGATGCGATACCAGAAGAGGATGCGAGACGCGCGAAGGTCCTGTTTCTTGGCTATCCGAACAATCCCACCACGGCGGTCGTCCAGGATGGCTTCTTTGAGAAGGTGGTGGCGTTCGCCAAGCAGTATCAGGTCGCCGTGGTCCACGACAACGCGTACTCTGAACTCACCTACGACGGATACGTTGCCCCGAGCTTCCTCGCAACGCCTGGAGCGAAGGATGTAGGGGTAGAGTTCTTCAGCTTCTCCAAACCCTTCAACATGACGGGCTGGCGTGTCGGTTTCGCAGTGGGCAACCAGGAGATCTTGGCGCATCTGTGGAGACTGAAGACCAACATGGACTCGGGCATGTTCGACGCGTTACAGCGGACAGCCGCCTTCATACTGGATGGCCCTTGGGACAGCGTGCGTGAGATGTGTGAGATTTACAGAATAAGGCGAGACCTGCTGAGTGACGCCTTGGTCTCCGTGGGCATGCAGGTTCCGAAGCCCAAAGCGACAGTGTACATGTGGGTCCCGGTCCCAGAGGGCTACACGTCAGGAAGCTTCAGCGAGCACCTGCTGGATCAGGCCGGCGTGGTCGTCACTCCGGGGCTGGGATACGGGCCGGGGGGCGAAGGTTTCGTACGCCTTTCCCTGACGACGCCGGATGATCGCATCGCAGAAGCGGTCGAGCGCATCCAGAAGTCACTGACACTCTAGTCGGGCAATGACGCAGATCAACGTCAAGCTACTGCATTCTGCGGCCCGGCTGCCGGCGCGCGCACATCCAGGCGACGCTGGAGCCGATCTGTGTTCCGTTGAGTCAGTGGTGATACCGGCGGGCGACAGGCGTGATGTCGGTACTGGACTGGCCCTCGAGATCCCTCGTGGCTACGGGGGTTTTGTGCAACCCCGCTCCGGTCTGGCTTTCAAACACGGCATCATGTTGGTCAACTCTCCTGGGCTTATCGACTCGGGATACCGGGGAGAGGTGCGTGTGTGCCTGTACAACTCCGGCTCGGAGCCATTCGTCTTGGAGGTTGGAGAACGCATTGCTCAACTCGTGGTGCAGAGGGTAGAAGAGGCAGGTTTCGTCGAGGCGGTTGAATTGGAGCAGACCGCGAGAGGCGACGCCGGCTTCGGCAGCAGCGGAAAGTAGGGCCAGGACGAAAGCGTAGCGCCGCCCTGATTCGCCGAAAGTAGCAGAGGAACGGCTAAAGTTGTGTTGTATTATGCCGATATCAGAGGCGACGCTGGGCACAGGACGTCCAGCGGCGCAACAACAAGGAGGAGTACAAATGTTTAGTCTCATCCGGAAGAGGGTGAGGGGTGGCAAGGGCTTCACCCTCATCGAACTGCTGGTGGTGATCATCATCATCGCCATCTTGGCGGCGATCGCGATCCCCACGTTCCTGAACCAGAGGACTAAGGCGCAGGATACCAACGCCAAGTCGCTCATCCGCAACGCCATGATGACTGTCGAAGCCGCTTACACCGACGCACGAAGCTTCGACGCCATCGACGCTGACACCCTAAGCGCAAACGAGTCATCCATCACGTTCAATGATGGTGGAGACGAGACCACGGCCTACTTGCCGGCGGCGGACGATGACGACGCTCAGGCAGAGGACGATGAGGTCTGGTACGGCGATGACGACGAGGACACCTATGCTCTCGGCACTTGGTCGGCCTCCCAGAAGTCGTTTGGTGTGGTCGTCAACAAGTCAGCTGGCGGCGGCAACACGTTCTACGTCAACGCGTCTGAGGTCAACTGGTAGAAGCAGCACGTTTGAAGCCGCTGCTTACCTCAAGCCAAGGGGTAGACGGTCTGGAGCGGTAGATAGTGGAATTGACGGGGGCAGCGACCATGATGGCGCTGCCCCCGTTGGCTTAGTGAACTAAGGCTAGGTGTCTTATGTTGACCATGCGGTCAAGCGTGCTTGTTATGGTCGCTACCATAGGAGCGCTGGTAGCTCTGGTGGCCGCTGGATGCAGCGATCCTACGCGTGATGCGCTTACGCTGGAGAAGAACGGAGACTGGGAAGGTGCTCTGGTCGTCTATCGCGCGGTTCTCGCTGAGGATCCAGATGACTTGGAGGCACTCTCGGGCATGGCGACGGCGCTGTGGTTGCTCGGACGGTATGACGAGGCTCTGCCATTCCAGGAAAGGGTCGTAGGAGCAGATCCGCAAGATATCCAGACGAGAGTGGAACTTGCCTTTAACTACCTAAACCACCAAGGGCGTCCGACGGATGCGGCAAAGGTGCTGGACGAAGCGGTCGCACTGGAGCGAAGCGCGCGGATACTCACTTTTCGGGGACAGGCTGAGAAACAGGCAGGGGAACTGGAACGCGCGGAGTCATCCTTCAGGGAGGCCATCGCGGTAGACGCGTCACATGGGTACGCCTACTATCAACTGGCCACACTGCTTGAAGAAGAGGGGCGGGACGAAGAGGCCGCTCTGGTAAGACAAGATGCTGAGAACAAAGGCGTGGAGTTGATCGAGGTCGAATGACCATGGGTCGACTCCTGGGGGTAGGAAACAATGGGCGAGCGTAGAAGGGGCGTGACCAGCATATTCCTGCGGCGAGGAATGAGACTGCCGCGGGGGTTCACGCTCATCGAAATGTTGGTAGTGATAATCATCATCGCGATCCTGGCTGCCATCGCCATACCCACCTATTTGATGTACCGGTCGAACGCGCAAGACACCGCGGCTGTCAGCCTCGTGCGCAACGGGTTCACAGTCGTGCAGACCGCCCTGGCAGAACTTGGCACCTACGAAGGCGTGACCGAGGAGATGCTGGAGGGCATCGAGAACAATATCGATTGGATAGAAAGCCCTGAAGACATCGTGACTGTGAGCGGTGCGCCGGCTATCTCAGACGCCACCTTGGCGCGGGTCGACCAGGGTCAAATCGCCTTCTTCGTGGAGTCGAGGTGGCGCATGGACCTTGCCAGCATGAGTGAGAGCGAAAACTGGTTCGGGATGCAAATCGATGCTGTCAACCAGTTGGAGACCGGGTACATCAAGGTCAAGGTCATCGACGGTTCCGCCGAGGAGGGCTGGTAGGAGCCAGTCGTAGTGGCCAACATAGGACCATGGTCTATGTGGCCTAGGTGATCTGAATGTCTAGTCTTGTCTCCCATGAGAAGGAGGCAAGACTACTTGTGCGCGACAACCGGCTACTCGTTGGCCGAGGTGATGCTGGCTCTCAGCCTGCTCGCCATTTCTTTCACGATAGGGCTGTTTGCGTTTTCCAGTTCTCTGCAGAGACAAGAGGCACGAGCTTCTGCGCTGTCCACACAGGCAGCAACCGCTTGGGCGCAGACCGGAGTGCTATGGCTTGGCGGTCAGGGGGCGGTATCCTACGGCGACAGCGGGCTCGCAGTCTGCAACGAAGCGACGGGCCGAGATGGAGACCTCAGTGGTCTCGTGCCCCAAGCCAGAGTAAGTGCGAACATCTCGCGTTGGCGGACAAGCGATGGCGTGCTGCTTCATTTCCTCGACCCCTTTGCAGCCCCTGATTCAGGCGGTTCTGTGTTCTTCGAATGCAACGACGGAGCCTACAGGTTGGTCGTTCGTCCGGTGAGTGGGCTCACAAGCCGTCGGTGGGAGGGGCGATGAGGTCTCTTGGACGAAGGCTTCTGGGCGACGGCGCAGTGAGGCGCGGATCGGTCCTGATCGAGGTCATGGTAGCTATCGTCATCCTGGGTGTCTTCCTAGGGGGTTTGTGCACCGCGGTGCAGCGCGCGCAAGGAGCAGTTGCCGACTTGAGGGCGCGGGCGGGTGTGCTCTCGCCCGTGTCTCTGGAGGCATCTGTTGCCGAAGCGTGGCAATGGGGTTGCTTGGTAGAGGGAGCGGAGTGGCTGTCCGGGCCTCAGATGGTGATCCGACCCGGAGAGGGCTGCTGGCAGGACTGCCGAGTGGGGGTGTGGTGCGACGGCTGGTCGCTAGGTGAATGGTCGGTCTCTGCTGGTGATGTCCTGGAGCTGGCTGGAGCTGTATGGGCGGGAATGACGGGCCAGGAAGTAGTGATACGACTCCGTGAAGTCGATGGGCCGTGGGGACCACCTTGGCGAACGGTGGTGCCCGACGAGTACTGCCTGCCCGGGCTCGAGCGCGCCATCGCCGTGGACAGTCAACAATTCGATGGCCTTGAAGAGTCAGTGACAGTGATGCACACCAGGGCTCTTGGGGTCCCGCCACTCGTGGCGTCTTGGAGTTCTGTTCCCGTATTTAACCGGGCCGAAGGTGTAGTTCTGGCTCTTTCTGAAGCCGGTCCGGGTCTCTGTTCGGTTGAGTCATACGGACGAACTCAAGAGTGGGTGAATAATGAAGGTCGTTGGCTCGATATCTACTGGTAACAGCAGGCGGAGTGGCTCGGGTCCACCGAGCGGCTTCTCTGCCATGGAGATTATGGTGGGCATCACGCTGACAGTCGTGCTGGCGCTTGGGGTGGGTCCTCTGGTCGTCTCCACGCAAGGTGCAGGTGTACGGGATGGCGATCGTACGATCACGGTGCTGCAAGGGAGAGTGGCTACCGCCCGGTTGGAGGCCGACCTAAGGACGGCGACTGCTGATGGCAGTCCATTTCAGTCAGTGGGTCCGATTCTTCAGGCGACTCCGAGGCAGGTGGTATTCCTGGCGCCCATGACAGGGGAGACAGGATTAAAGATAGTGGAGTGGGAGATAGTGGGCTCCGGCCTGATGCGCAGGTGGGGTGAGTGCCCGACTCAGAAACCGGCGTCCTTTCCCAACACCCTCTACGTAGACAACAAGACCATGCTCGAGGGAGTCGGCAGCGACGGGGTATTCACGTACTTCTTGCAGGGGGCCGGACTAGTAGAATCGGTGACCGAGCATGATCTCAGCAGAATCAGCGTGGTGGGGCTCAGCGGCGGTGGGGTCGACAAGAACGGGAGTTGGCCGTCTCTGCTGGAGGTGAAGGCCAGGGTGGGTAGGTGAAGAGAAGGTGCGTGGCTCTTTTTAAGGCTCTGCAGTTCCCTGAGAGACAGTCCGGTTCTGCGGTGATGTTCGCACTCTTCGCCTGTCTTGTGGCGAGTGTGGCAGTGGAGATGCTGGTTGCCGCCGTTATCTGCGGTCAGCGCGCTCTATTGGATGAGGGAGTGGGACGCGACAGATTGGCAGCCGTGGATGCGTGTCTGGGTGAGCGTCGGCAGGTAGCGTCGACGAGTTGGGGGGCCTCACCCTGGGAGGCTCTCGGTTGGGCTGGATCAGAGGTAGTGGGTAGACTGGCCGAGGTCGAGGATGGCGCCTCCTGGGCTCTAAGGGCCGAAGCGCGGACAGGTGACAAGGAGGGAAACGTGATCGCTACCGCCCTCGTGGAGAGGGGAAGGGACGGCCTCGACCTGCCTATCGCGGGTATCGTCGCGGATGAGGTGCTAGCACAGGTCGATCGGACGCTCCCGTGGCTTGTCGGGGATGGTTGCGAGGTGTCAGCATTCGTTCGGTACGTGAACGGCTCTATGGTGGTAGGCGAGGGGTGCTCAGTGACGGTGCCCGAGGTTAGATGGGAGCTAGGCGAAGGCTGGCGGCTGTTGCTGGCGGAAGCTCTTCCTACTGACTCAGATGTCGTCGTGGTGGAGACAGAGGGGGGCGCAAGCGTAAACGTGCCCGACAAGGTCAGGACCTCCTCGTGTGGGAGTCCCGTGCTTGTGGTAGCAGTCGGAGGAGGCGACCTAGACATGCGGGACCTTGGCGAAGTGTGGGGGGTGATTGTTGTGGATGGCGGCTCTGCCTGCATCGAAGGTAGTGTTGTGCACGGCGCTGTGTGCGTGACTGAGCGCGTGGATGTTGGTGCGAGGGGTCAGGTGGTGTTCGATCAGCAGATCTGGGGCTGGAGCCACGACGGCTCGCTGTTCAGAACACGACTGGTGCCTGGGTCGCGTCGGGAGGGCGTCGAGTAGGGCAGCGAGGGTATACTCCGTGTGCATGAGTGAGTACGTCGATAGACCTAATGGCTTGGCGCTCTCGGGCGAAGGCCTAGGTGGGCTGGAGTTGGAGTGCCGCGAGTGCGGGGTAATATGCGAGCGCGTGGTATCTCCGTGGCGATGTTTGCGTGGCAATAGATCGTGCGTCTATGCCTTCACCGATGGCGAGAGCACCTACTTTGGTTGTCTTCACAAGGTGTTCTTGCCCGAGTTCGATATCGGGGCCTTCGGCGTAGATGCGGGGGGTGGCACTGCCAGGAGCGATCCATATGGTGCAGTGCGGGTCAACAGGGTGCCTCGTTCGCAATGTCCTGTCAGCGTGGAGCGAGCATATAACCTCGGGCCAGAGAGTCGTAGGTGCGCCAACCCCGTCTTCCTGGAGAAGGCCTTCAGAGCGCACATAGACGATAGACGGGTCAACCGCAATGCACCCGCGGTCGATGAGTCGGCTGGCTTCTGATAGAGGGGCGTATTGGATCTTCAACTCATCTTTCTAGGCACGGCAGGAGCCACGCCCTCGGTCGAAAGGGGTTCACCGAGCCTACTGCTCGTTCGGGGTGGAGAGAGAATACTGTTCGATTGCGGTGAGGGTACGCAGCGACAGTTGATGCGCTCAGCTGGCCTGGCGCGCATCGGCATAATCGCTCTGACGCACATGCACGGTGACCACTACCTTGGTCTACCAGGCCTTCTCAAGACCTATAGCCTTCTGGGTAGGGAAGAACCTTTGTTGCTGCTGGGTCCTGCAGGGCTGTACGAGACCATGCGCGACGCCGAGAGGCTCATTGGCAAGCCACGCTTCCCTTTCGTGGTAGAGGAGGTGCGAGCCGGAGATACTGTCGCACTCGCAGGACACGTTTTGAGGACGACTCCTACCCGCCACGGCATCCCTGGGTTGGCTTGGTGCCTTGAAGAAGACGAGAGGCCAGGCTCCTTCCATCCAGAGCGAGCCATCGCACTAGGGGTATCAGCTGGGCCGGATTTTGGTCGGCTTCAGCGCGGAGAGACCGTGACGATGTCCGACGGAAGTGAGATAAAGGCTGAACAGGTAATGGACGGACCTCGACCTGGGCGCAAAGTCGTCATTACCGGAGATACGCGCCCTACGGAGGCCATTACCGCGTTGGCTCAGGGGGCGTCGGTATTGGTGCACGATTCGACTTTTGGCTCCTCCGAGGCAGACCGGGCACTGGAAACCGGCCATTCCACAGCCAGAGAAGCCGCTGAGGTGGCGAAGGCTGCCGGCGTCGTCACTTTGGTGCTCACCCATGTGAGCTCGCGCCACAGTTGGCGTGAACTCCGCGATGAGGCGCGCGAGGTTTTCCCTAACAGTGTATTGCCAAGAGATCTGGACACCCTTGTAGTTCCGTATCCCGAGAAGGGTGTGCCGGGGGTCGAGCGGGTATAATGGCGATTCGCTGCTGAGGTGGCCGTCGGCCTGTCAGCCTCTTGTGCGATAGACGCCCACGTAGCTCAGGGGATAGAGCACTGGCCTCCGGAGCCAGGTGCCGCAGGTTCGAATCCTGCCGTGGGCATCGGAGGACGTGGTCCGACCCCAGTGTATCTAGGGATCTGATAAGCCCGTAGCTCTAGTCAGCCAATGCGTTTCGCTGGGAGGGTAGGCAGCTCTTCGGGGGAGGCAATGCGCAGCGGGGCGAGAGATAGTCCGAATACTTCTTCGAAGGCGCGCAAGTACGTGAGCTTGACCATCTGCAAGGGTATTCGCTGACCTGTCGTCTGGGCCACACTCGTTTGCCGCAGACCTGATTCTCCACAAGAGGTTATGAGGTCGAAATACGACAAGTCCAAGTCCACGTTCAGGGCCGTGCCGTGACTCGTGACTCCGTGCTCACAGCGCAGTCCTACGGAGGCAATCTTCATCCCGCGGGTATACAGACCCGGGCGGCCGGTGATGCGGTCGGCGTCAAGAGAGACCGTCTGCAGGACACGAAGGATTACTTCTTCCAGGCCGTTGACGTAGGCGCGCAGGTCTCGGCGGGGTATCTGCATCACGGGGTAGCTTATCAACTGCCCCGGTGCGTGGAGGGTAGTTTGACCACCTCTTTCAGAGCGAACGACGCTCACGCCTCTGGCGGAGGCCTCAGCAGGCCTCAGCACGTCAGTTGAGGGCGCATGGGCGCCTAACGTAACGACCGGATAATGTTCGAGAAGCAAAAGTGCACCGGTGATATAACCATCTATGACGGCGTGACGCAGTCTGTCCTGTGCATCTTGCACAGGAAGATAGCGAGCCAGACCCAAGTCGTAAGGTACGATGACTCCTGAATCCTGGATCGAGGTGTCTTGGGCATCGACCATCGTTAGAATAGGTTAGCAGCACCGGCGAGACCGGTTGGCCCGAGGGGAGGACGTATGAAGAAACGGTGCGACCCGTTGTGGGCGATCGTGGGGGAAGAGGTAGGACTGCAGGGCAGTGAGCAGATAAGGTCGGTTGTTTGTCCCGCGTGCAAAGTGCTGATGGAGGTACCCGATATCGTTCCTGCAGACAGTCGCTTCAGGTGCGGCCTGTGCGGCGCACCGGTGGAGGTCGGGGGGGCGGGTCTAGTAGCGGATGACGGGCTGCCCGAGGTTGGTGCGGGGCTTGCCAAGTGAGGTGTCAAGGTCGTACGGGGCTGAGACCGAAGTAGGGTCTCCGTCCGATATATAGAGCAGTCCTGGACGGTTCATCAACTCGTCGATGGCGAAGGCCAGGGTCTCTCCGGCGGAGGATATGCGTGGTATGCGCATGGATTCAAAGCGGTCGGAGAACGGGGAGGGGCAGGGGGCGTTGTCTAGTCCCACAGCCGCTTTGTATTGGTAGGAGAGCTCTTGCCAGGTGCCGCTGGCCAACACGGTGGTCGACTTTGGAAAGCGACCGTAGGGGAGCGATAGGCTTGTGACAGCGTAGCCAGGGCCGATGAGAGTCCTGTAGGGCGGTCTGAGATTCCGCAAGCTCGCTACGTATTGAGTCTTGAGTGGCCGCAGAGAGGTCGAGCCTTGTCTTGGTGTTGCTTCCGATCTCATATCCCCAGTCGACCAGGTTGCGCAGCTTCTCCATACGCCGCTCTGCCTGCCCGAATACTTCGTTCTCGTTCGGGACGACATCCACGAGACAGAAGAAGGTCGCCTTTGGACTCCAGTAGCCACCCTGCGCGAGTGACTGCATGACGCCGACAGCGCAATTGGGGTCGAGTGTGTCGTCGTCCAGGATGCGGTACTGACCAGGGCTGGAACCGTCGAAGGTGATAGCCACAGGAGACTTGCCGGCGGGTATATCGATATCACCGGTAGCAAGATCTCGTATGTTGATGGGGAAGAAACCCTTGGAGTCGAGGAGAGCTAGATCATCTCGCAGTTGATCAGGGGTCCGCGTTGCGGAGTCAGAGGCTTGTGCGCTGATGTTGCTGTATGCAACCACAAGGATCATCCCCATCTCGTTCGCGCCGATGAGCTTGGCGCGCTCAGGTGTCATCGACTGACCGGCGAAAGGGTCGGAATCTAGCGTGGTGGGCGTCTGCTCTGGACCAGACACCGGGTTCGTAGCGATCTTCAGCGAGCCTTCGCCGCTGCGAGAGCCGAAGGCAAGGCCGGCCAACAGCCCGAAAAAAGCCCCTGCAAACAAGGAGATAAGGATGAAACGGAGGACCCTCTGGCGTCTCATGGTTCGGAGAGTCTAGCAGATGTTCCTGGTACACTATGCGCGCTATGACTCGAGATAGATACAGTGATCACTCACAGGGCGGTTTCTCGGGCAGAGGAAGCTTTGAAAGCCGTGACTCCGCTAGGTACAGCAGCGCTAACCACATCGACGCGCACGGTGGCTATGGTCGGGCGGTGGGAACTCCCGCAAGACGGCCCAGAGTCGATCCGCGCAGGGCCATCGCTACCATAGCGATCTTGGGCCTCTTGGCTTTTGCGGTAGGGTTCCTGGCCATGTGGTCGCTTGGCACCGTGATGGTAGGTGGTTCGGTATTTGGAGGGTCCAAGGTCGCTGAGTTGTCGGCGGCGTCGCTGCCTATCCAGGGCAAGTCGACTGTGCAGCCATTGGTCGATCTTCTGGAATTCCGCGATCTGTCCTATGTTCCGGTCAAAGCTGTTTCTGTGATGCCAACGCGCGGAACGGAGTACTTTGACAGGGTTATCGCGGCCATAGACCGAACCGAGATCAACAGCTTGGTGATCACGGTCAAGGACGACTTCGGGCGCATTGCCTTCGACACCGATCTGCCGCTCGCGCAGAAGTACGGTACCGTCAACGCCAGCAGAGGCATTGGCATAGAAGACCTGGACGCATTGATTGCGAAACTGGCAGAACACAACATTGTGCCGATAGCTCGCATCGTATCGTTCAAGGACGATCTGCTTGCCCGCAAGAGGAGCGACATGGCGGTAAGAGACGCCAAGGGCGAGGTCTTCGTGGATGGGGAAGACCAAGCGTGGCTGAATCCCTACAACCACGACGCTTGGGAGTACCTTGTGCAGGTCGCGGAGGAATGTGCGCGGCGGGGCTTCCGGGAGATTCAGTTCGACTACGTGCGCTTCCCGAGCACAGGTACGAGTGGCGCCCTGTATCCGGGTCAGTACTGCGCGAAAGAGGATGCCATCGCGGGCTTTCTGGCCTACGCGAGACCTCGTCTGGAGGCTTTGGGGGTGTGGATGTCGGCCGACGTCTTTGGCTGGGTTGTGGGTAAGAGTGATGACATGGGGATCGGGCAGAAGCTTGAGAAGCTCTGCCAGAACGTAGACGTGCTCTGCCCGATGGTGTACCCGTCACTTTATGGTGCTTGGTCGTACGGAGTCGACCAGCCGGAAGAGAGGCCTTTCGATATCGTGCATGCGGCCCTGACGGACGCCGCTACTCGCTTGGTGGGTACTGGAGCAAAGGGACGGCCGTACTTGCTGGCAGCTGACGGCAAGCGAGTCGAGTCCACTGCAGAATGGGTGAAGGCACAGATCGAGGCCGCCGAGCAGCTGGGGTTCAACGAGTGGATGCTGTGGGGCGGGTATATTGAAGAAGCATTGCGCAGTCCCGATGGGGTTTACAGCGGACCTGAGCTGACCAAGTACGGCCCCGGAGGGGTCAACGGGTTGGTTGCAGGCGCGGGAGATAGCGATGCCACGGTCACACAGTGACCTGGTACACTCCCGCGTTGAAAGTGGTTTTGAGGCGTCAAGCACGCTAATTACCCAGAGTGCTGGAGGTTGCGGTGGAATACGGTGATTTTCTCTTTACTTCGGAGTCGGTCAGCGAGGGTCATCCCGACAAGATAGCGGACCAGATATCTGATGCGGTCTTGGACGCTGTCCTTAAGGAAGATCCCAACGGGCATGTGGCCTGCGAAACCCTGATCACCACCGGTCTGGTGGTCGTCTCCGGGGAGATCACCACCTCGACGTACGTGGACGTCCCTTCGCTGGTTAGGCGCACTATCGAGCGCATCGGCTACACCAGAGCGAAATATGGTTTTGACGCTTCTACATGCGGCATCATCACGGCCATCCACGAGCAGTCACCGGACATCGCGCAGGGTGTGGATGCGGCCCTGGAGGCCAGGAGCGATCCTCAAGACCAGGATGCTCTGGACTCACAGGGCGCCGGAGATCAAGGGATGATGTTCGGCTACGCGTGCAGAGACACCGACGAGCTGATGCCCATGCCTATCTCGTTGGCTCACCGGTTGGTCCATCGAATGAGCGAGGTTCGCAAGGGCGGTGTGTTGCCCTACTTGCGGCCGGATAGCAAGAGTCAGGTCACGGTGCGGTACGAGAACGGACAACCCAAGTTCATCACTGCGGTGGTCTTGTCCACACAACACAAAGACGGCGTCGACATCGACTCGCTCATGCGCCCTGACCTCATCGAGCATGTAATACATCCGGTCCTACCTGACGGCTTGTACGACCCGTCATTCAAGAAGACGAAGCTCTTTGTCAACCCGACCGGCAAGTTTGTTATCGGCGGTCCCATGGGGGATACGGGGCTTACAGGCCGCAAGATTATCGTGGATACCTACGGAGGGTTCGGTCGGCACGGCGGGGGCGCATTTTCGGGCAAGGATCCATCGAAAGTCGACCGCTCGGGAGCATACGCAGCCAGGTATGTCGCCAAGAACATCGTTGCGGCCGGTCTGGCGGACAGGTGCGAAGTGCAAGTGGCCTATGCCATCGGGGTGGCACACCCGGTCAGCGTGATGGTCGAGTGTTTCGGCACCGCACACGTGGACCCGGCAAGCATCCCCGGCCTGGTGGAACAGCACTTCGATCTGCGGCCCGCGGCGATCATTCGCGACCTTCGGCTGCTCAGGCCCATCTACGAGAAGACTGCTGCCTACGGCCACTTTGGCCGCGAGGATGCCGATTTTGCCTGGGAAAGCACCGATCGGGCTGACGCCCTTAGGAAGGCGGCGGGGCTGTAGAAGCGCCTTTGTCTTCCGGGCTGGCCAGTAGGCTTGCACGGGAGGTCTACGTGGTGGAGAGTGCTCCTCTGTCGAGTCGCGTGGTGGCGGCGGTCGTTCCGCTCATCAGGGTGCGGAGCCTTGGTGATAGGCGTTTCGATTATGTGGTGCCGCACGAGCTGATCGATGGAGTCAAGGTCGGCTCGGTGGTTGGTGTACAGTTCAGTGGGCGGTCCGCGCGTGGAGTCGTGGTCGGCTTGGTACAGGCAGGCCCGGTCTTGGACGCGGAGTTGAAAAGCGTCGACTTCGTCGAAGACCAGAGTATTTCAACTGAGCTTATGGACCTCGCTGAGAGCTTGGCGAGCAGGTACATAGCACCCCTCGAATCCTGTCTGAGACTAGTTGTGCCGCCCCGACCGGGGAAGGTGGGGTCAAGAAGCCAGTCATTTGCGACTGCGTGGGTCTTCAGAGTCCGACGGCAATGGGAAAGAAGACGCGTGTGAGGCAGTGTCGCTAACGCTTAAGCAGAGCAGGCTGCTGGCCTCGATACCTCCAGAAGGAGTATCGGCCAGGCAGGCCTGTGAGAATGCCGAAGTTGGCCGCACGGTGTTGGCCGCGCTGGTGCGCAAAGGTCTGGCCAAGTGTGGCATGCCGCCCGCCGTCAAAGAAGGGTTTGACTTGGACGCGCTTGAGGGTGAGCGCCGATCCTGGCCTGTGCTGTCAGCAGAACAGCTGTCTGCTATCGAGGCTCTGGAGCAAGCTCTACGCTCTCCGGGGCCTGCACGGAGACAGCTTTGGGGCGTCACTGGCGCGGGCAAGACAGAAGTCTATCTGCGGCTCATAGACCAAGTGGTGTCCGCGGGGCACGGGGTGGTCCTGCTGGTGCCGGAGATCGCACTTACCCCTATGATGGTCCAGCGGGTGAGAGAACGCTTTGGCGACACCGTGGGAGTACTTCACAGCGGCCTGACGACGGCGCAGCGAAGAGACCAGTATCGAAGGATCGCTTGGGGGGAAGCGCGAGTCGTTGTGGGTGCTCGCTCGGCTCTGTTCGCACCGGTTCAAGACTTGCGCTTGGTCATCATCGATGAGAGTCACGATTCCTCCTACAAACAAGAGGAGATGCCTCACTACCTCGCCAGAACCGTTGCCGAGATGAGACTTGAGGCGAACGGGGGGCTGCTTCTAGAAGGAAGCGCCTCTCCTGCGGTGGAGGGCGTAGCGGTGCGGTCTGAGTGTGTTCGGATGATGGAGAGAGTGCGCGGAGAGCTCCCTGTATGTGAAGTTGTAGAGATGCGTAACCGGTCGCACAAGGGGATGTTGGCGGGTGAGACCAGGGAAGCGTTGGCACAGACGGTGCGCAGGGGTGAACAAGCCATCGTTCTGCTGAATAGACGTGGCTACTCTGGCCATGTTCACTGTGAATCCTGTGGACATGTGATGATGTGTGACCACTGTGAGTTGTCCCTCACCTATCACGACCAGTCAAAGCGCTTGGTCTGTCATCACTGTGGTCGCTCCTATCGTCAGCCCAGCGTATGCCCTACATGTGAAGAGGTGCCCCTCGTTCGCGGGGTGCCTGGAACGGAGAAGCTGACAGAGGAACTTGGCAAGATCGTTTCGCCCGACAAGGTGTTTCGACTTGACTCGGATGTGCTTACCAGTGGATCACGAGTACAGGGTGTCCTGGAGGGGTTCTCGAGGTGCCACCCTGGGATCCTAGTGGGCACGCAGATGGTCGCCAAGGGGCACGACTTCCCCGACGTCACTCTGGCGGTCGTCGCTGACGCGGACACCGGGCTGTATGTGCCGGATTTTAGGGCGTCAGAGCGCACATTCCAGATGCTTACACAGGTGTCGGGTCGTGCGGGGAGGGCGGATATGCCCGGCAGAGTGTTGGTGCAAACCTGGAATCCAGATGTGCCCTGTATTAGAATGGCGCTTGACCGAGAGGACGAGGCGTTCTACGTGCGCGAGGCGTCTATCAGGAAGCGTCTTGGCTATCCCCCCTTCACTCAGCTGGTGCGGCTCATGATGGAAGGAAACCAACCGCATCGAACCCAGATGGCGGCCGAGCATCTGGCGGAACGACTGAAGCGACACTTTGCAGCGTCCGAAGTGCGCGGCCCGGTGAGGCTCCTGGCATTGCGAGGCAGGAGTAGATGGCATGTCGTGATTGCTTCGGTGGACGGAGAGAGAGCGAGGGGTATCGTCACGCAGGCCATCGGACAGCTCAGCGGGCCGTACGGCAGCAGGGGCGTGAGCCTGACAGCGGATGTCGATCCCTACTCGTTTGTTTGAAGAGGTACAGGTCCGTGAGAATAAGAACGCTAGGTGATCCAGTGCTGAAAGAGCGGGCACGGCCTGTGTCGAGCTTCGACGAGAAGCTCGAGAGGCTGGCTTCGCAGATGGTGTCTCTCATGGATCAGGAGAGTGGAGTCGGACTGGCGGCGCCTCAAGTCGGTGTGCTAAGCCGACTCATCGTCTGGCGTGATCCTGAGGGTGAAGAACTGGCTTGTGCGTTTGTCAACCCCGTGGTCACGAAAGCGTCAGAAGCCTGCAGTTCGGAAGTCGAGGGGTGCCTGTCGGTCCCCGGCGCCAATGTAGAGGTGGTCCGAGCGGATGACATAGTCGTGTGCGCCCAAGACCTACGCGGTGGTCACATCGAGGTAAGCCTCAGCGGGTACCCCGCGAGGATAGTGCAACATGAGATAGACCATCTTGACGGCACGCTCATTCTGGACCGCGCTACGCCCGAGGAGCGGCGCAGGGTGCTGAAGGAAATGAGAGAGCGCTCACTAGTGCAGGAACTATGAGTTTCGCTTTCGCCGGCACGCCGCTGTTTGCCTCGTTGGTGCTGCGCGAGTTGATGGAGCTTGGGCACGTGCCTAGGCTGGTGATATCTCAGCCAGACAGACCGAGAGGGAGAGGCAGGTCCGCTGGGACTCCGCAGGCAGTGAGCGAGGCGGCATGTCACGGGCTGGAATGCATACAGACCGAGGACATAAATTCCTCGGCAGTCGCCGAGAGGCTGCAAGCCTCTGGTGTGACCATTGTCGCCGTCGCCGCGTTCGGTCAGCTTCTCAAGAGGCCTCTGCTGGAAGCGTACAACTGTGTCAACATCCATGCGTCCCTACTCCCGCGCTACCGTGGAGCCGCACCGATAGAGAGGTCGATAATGGCCGGGGAGAGAAGTACGGGTGTCTGCATCATGCAGATAACCGAGGAGCTAGACGGGGGGCCGTGGGCGGAGAGGGTGGAGGTGTCTCTTGGGTCCCGGGAGGATGCAGGCTCGGTGTTGCGGGTACTTGCGGTCACGGGCGCAGTGGCCCTGGCCGGTGTCTTGGACGGCTCGCCGATGGGACCGTGCGTTGGACTGAGCAACAGGGCGAGATATCGTACGCACGGAAGTTGACCGCTGCAGACTGTTGGCTCGATGTCACCCAAGGAGCTGAGGTTGCCCACAACCAGGTGAGGGCACTCTCTCCGGGAGTCGGTGTTCGAGCCGTCTTGGGCGAGTCAGAGGTGAAGATATGGCGGACTTGGCCGCTTGGAGCGGCTGACCCGGGCGACGTTCCCCGAGAGGGCGAAGCGGTGCGTGGGCGCGCAGGCGAGGTCTTGAGCTCAGATGGTCGCCTGTTCATCGGCTGTGATAGCGGTGTGCTGGAGGTCATGGAACTTCAGCCTGCGTGCAGAGCGTGCATGACGACCAAGGAGTATCTGCGGGGATATGCGGGTAGCGTGGGTACACGGATGAAGTCTCCACCGGTGACGCAAACACGAGGTGACGTGTAGTGACCACAAGGAGTCAGCGTGGCCATACCTGAATCGCTGCGGCGCGAGGCTCATCTGCTTCCGTCGATACTTGTCGGCCGACTTTGCACGGCTGGGCGATCAGATCGAAGAAGTGATGGACGCGGGCGCTCGTATCATCCACGTGGATGTCATGGATGGCCATTTCGTCCCAAATATCACGATCGGTCCACTCGTCGTGCGGGCTATAGCTCCGGTGATACACAAGAGAGGCGGATACATCTCGGCCCATCTGATGATCGAACACCCGGAGAAGTATGTCGGGGATTTCGTCCAGGCCGGGGCCGATGCTGTGGCGGTCCACGCGGAGGCCTGTGCGCATGCTTATCACGCCCTGGAGTCCATACGGTCGTTGGGAGCCAGCCCGGGATTAGCTTTGAACCCTGGGTCTGATGTCACGCGCACGAGCGGTCTGGTGCATCTTGTGGATCACGTTCTGATCATGACGGTGAACCCAGGTTTCGGAGGCCAAGAACTCATCGAAGGCGCGCTGAGGAAGGTGTCTGAGGTGCGCGACGTGGTATCAGACAGTGTGGCCATCGAGGTAGACGGCGGGATCAACCCTGAGAACGTGCGGCGAGTGGTGGACCTTGGGGGTAACTGGGTAATCGCCGGTTCGAGTGTATTTGGTGAGGGGCAGCCAGCGGAGCGGGTGCACCATCTGCGGGAGTTGATGGTCGGCAAAGCCGCCGTGTGATAGATTCTGTGGGCGCAAATGGTTGCGCGTAGGTAGATGATAGGTCTTCGGGGTCGGGTGTAATTCCCTACCGGCGGTCACAGCCCGCGAGCCCCTGTGGGGCAGACCAGGTGCAATCCCTGGGCCGACAGTCAGAGTCTGGAAGAGAGAAGGCCATGGAGGGTGCTCATGCACGCCGCCATCCCGACCCCTTGGCCCTTGGGCTGTGGGGTTTTTTGTTGGACCAGGTGGATGTCAGATATTTAGAGCGAGCGCTCGAACTGGCTGAGAACGGTGTCGGCCTCACGGCGCCCAATCCGATCGTCGGAGCCGTGATAGTACGCGATGGGTCGGTTCTGGGCGAAGGTTGGCACGCAGGGGCAGGTTTGGACCACGCTGAGGTGGCGGCAATCCGTGACTCTCTTGTGCGCAGTGGCTTGGTGGAGGATGCGGCCCATCCGGAGCTGGACTGGGGAGTCGTGAGGTCGGTATGCGCCGGCGCGACTATGTACGTGACGTTGGAACCCTGTTGCACGCAGGGGCGCACTCCGCCATGCACGGTCGCTCTTGTCAACAGCGCATTCGAGCGAGTCGTGGTGGCGGCCATCGACCCGAGCCCCTTGGTCGACGGTCGAGGGCTGGATGAGCTTAGGCAGGCCGGTATGGCGGTCGAGGTGGCCGAGGGGGCGATTGCACACAGGGCGAAGCGCCAGAACAATGCTCTGCGCAAGACTGTCGCACAAGGCCTTCCGTTCGTCGTGTACAAGTACGCCATGACGCTGGATGGCAGGGTGGCGACTGACTGCGGAGATGCGCGATGGGTGTCGTGTCCAGAGAGCAGAGCATTGGTGCACAGGTGGAGGGCGTTGTCTGACGCCGTCGTGGTAGGGGCGGGCACCGCCAGAGCCGACGACCCTACACTTACCGCTAGGGAAGTGGGCTGCAGACGTCAGCCGTTGCGTGTGGTCGTAGATCCGAGATGTACGTTGGCTTCAGATTGCCGCCTGGCTCAGACAGCAGATGAAGGGCCTGTGTTGGTGGTATGCAGTGAGCAAGTCTCTCCCGAGAGGAGGGCAGAGGTGGAGTCGTGGGGGGTGGCTATTGCCACGGTCGAAGTCGGTGGGGATAGGGGCCTAGATCCGGTGGAGGTCTGCAGGGTGCTCGCCGCAAGAGATGTACAGTCCGTCCTGCTGGAGGGAGGCCCACTGCTTGCCGGGTCCTGGTGGGATGCTGGGGTCATCGACAAGGTGGCGGCGTTCATAGCCACCAGCGTTGTCTCTGGAAGAGAGGCCCACGGACCGCTGTCGGGTCCGGGGGCTGTCAGCATGAAGGACTCGGTGAGACTGCACGAGGTAGAGACACAGCAAGTGGGGTCCGACATCCTTATCACCGGGTATACGGGGGGGCCATTCTGATGTTCACGGGCTTGGTCGAAGAGATCGGCATCATCCGCAGAGTGCAGAGGCAGGCCGAAGGTGCCCTGTTGGTCATCGGGGCCGACAAGGTGCTTGCCAACACTGCTGTCGGGGACTCGATCGCTGTCAGTGGGGCGTGTCTCACTGTGACCGATTTATCCGCGGGTGGGTTTGTAGCAGAATGCATGGCCGAGACGCTCCTGCGCACAACGATCGGCAGACTTAGCAGTGGGGACGAGGTCAACTTGGAGAGGGCCTTGACCCTGGGGAGCCGTCTGGGCGGCCACATGGTGCTGGGACACGTGGACGGGGTCGGCGAGGTGCGTGGTGTGGAACGGCGGGGTGACGCACTGGAGGTATCGATATCACTCCCGCTCGAAGCAGAAGCGTTCGTGGCGACTAAGGGGTCGGTGGCTATCGACGGCGTCTCGTTGACGATCATCCGAGTAGGTGCGGACGCTTTTGCTGTGGGGCTGATACCGCACACCATGGAATCTACTACCTTGCGGTCTCTGGCATCCGGCACGTTGGTCAACATCGAAGTCGATGTCATAGCCAGATATGTTCACAGGTGTATGGAGACCGCTGGAGTTGCGGCAGGGACTGGGGCTAGCCAAGGGGTGAGCATGGAGTTGCTTGTCGAGAAGGGGTTTGTATGAACGAAGAAGCTGTGTTCGCCACCATCCCGGAAGCCTTGGAGGATATCAAGGCGGGCCGCATGGTAGTGGTGGTCGATGACGAAGACAGGGAGAACGAAGGCGATCTTACGATGGCGGCCGAATTCGTCTCCGCGGACTCCGTCAATTTCATGGCGGTCCATGGCCGCGGGCTAATATGTCTGGCGCTCACCGAGGAGAGGGCCCATACGCTCCGGCTGCATCCTATGACTAGGGACAATCAATCGCGTTTCGGCACGGCCTTCACGGTGTCGATCGAAGCCCGGCAAGGGGTCACCACTGGCATATCGGCTGCCGACAGAGCGCGGACGATAGAAGTGGCCATCGACCCGGAGTCACGTGCCGATGATGTGGTCAGTCCTGGGCATGTATTTCCGCTGATAGCCAGAGAGGGCGGCGTGCTTGCGCGGGCGGGTCAGACGGAAGCCGCGGTGGACCTAGCTCGCCTCGCGGGCCTACGGCCCGCGGGAGTGATCTGCGAGGTCATGAACGATGATGGCACGATGGCACGCGTACCGGATCTGGCGGTCTACTGTCGCAGTCACGGGTTGAAGATGGTCACAGTCGCCGATCTGATCCGCTACCGGAGAAGGACGGAGAAGCTGGTGCGCCAAGTCGCCACTGTCTCTCTACCCACCACGACGGGTGATTTCGTGGCCTACGGCTACGAGAGCGTATTGGATGGCGAGCAGCACTTGGCCCTGGTCAAGGGGGATGTGGTCGGTAAGAAGGATGTTCTGGTGAGAGTCCATTCTGAATGCCTGACTGGGGATGTGTTTCACTCACTCAGGTGCGACTGCGGTCAGCAACTGGAGACAGCACTCGCGATGGTGGAGGAAGAGGGGCTGGGGGTCGTGCTGTACATGGCCCAGGAGGGCAGGGGCATCGGTCTCTTGAACAAGCTACGAGCCTATGAGCTACAAGAGCAAGGACGCGATACGGTGGAGGCCAATGTCGAACTAGGCTTCGCTCCGGACTTGCGGGACTACGGGATAGGCGCGCAGATACTGGTTGACCTTGGACTTTCGTCTATACGCCTGATGACCAACAATCCTAGGAAGCTGGTGGGTCTTGAGGCCTACGGTTTGACGATAGCCGAGAGAGTCCCGCTTGAAACCAGACCAACCAAGGCCAACCTACCGTACCTGCGCGCAAAGAGGGAGAAGCTAGGCCATATGCTGCACCACCAAGGACTGCAGGGTGTTAGCGAAGACAGAAAGGACGTAAGTAATGGGCAGTGAGGGGCAGATTTACGAAGGCGTACTCAAAGGAGAGGGCCTGCGGTTCGCCATAGTCGCCAGCCGCTTCAATGAGTTTATAGGGTCCAGACTCGTCGCGGGGGCGAAGGACTGCTTGGTGCGTCACGGGGTCGAGGGGGCGGACATCGACTTGGCGTGGGTGCCTGGATCGTTCGAGATCCCGTTGGCAGCGCAGCGTCTAGCGGCGACCAAGAGATACAGCGCTGTGATATGTGTGGGTGCTGTTATTCGCGGCAACACGCCCCACTTTGATCACGTAGCAGCAGAGGTTACGAAGGGCATAGCCCAAGTCCAACTCGACACAGGGCTACCCGTGGTGTTCGGTGTGCTAACCACGGATACGATAGAACAGGCAGTGGAGCGCGCGGGCACCAAGGCGGGCAATCGCGGCTGGGATGCCGCTCTCGCGGCGGTGGAGATGGCTAACCTACTGAAGGACCTAGATGGCCCGCAGAAGTAGCTCTTTCAGGCGACCTTCTGGACCTTGTGAGCCTTGAGGCACTTGGCGCAGACGTAGGCCTTGGTGGGCTTGCCTTTCAGCATCACCCTGACCTTCTGGACATTGGGGTTCCAACGACGCGGGGTCGCGCGCATGGAGTGGCTTCTGTTGTGACCGAAGCTCGGTTTCTTGCCACAGACTGTGCACACCTTGGACATGTTCGCATTCCTTCGTCTAGATACACCCAATTGGAAGTGCCATAGTATGCCGCAGGGCATACCGTCCTGACAAGGGGCGGAGCAAATGCGAGCATTGCATAGGCCGAGTTACGGTAGAATACCGAGGCAGCGTGGGCACCCCATGGGGGAAGGAGATAACCATCTTCACCAAGGAAATGTCGTTGATGGAGGCTCTTCAGGCAGACCCTCGCGCTCGTGAAGTCTTTGCGGCCCATGGCATGGGTTGTGTAGGATGCATGGGTGTAAGCGTGGAGTCGATCGAGGACGGGGCAAGAATGCACGGCATCGATCCAGAGATTGTGGTTGCGGAACTCAATCGCTTGGCTGTGTTGGGAAAGGCGGAAGTGGAATGAAGCCGACATCAGCATCGGCGCGTCAGCAGGTCGCCGCGGTCGCGAAGGGTGGGCCCGTGAAGGGTTCGATGGTTGTTACCGACAAGGCGTTAGCCGACCTGGTGGGTCTGACTGTACTGGAATGTTATGGGGTTGTAGGCATGGCCTCCCCCAATCTTCGACAGGGCGTGGCCTCGATTCTGTCTCGTGAGCGTATCCGACAGGGCATCAGGGTCAATCAGGATGGCGATGAGCTGCACATCAAGCTCTACGTGATCATCGAGTATGGTCTGAACGTGGCTGAAGTGGCGGGCAATGTCAGATCTCAAGTGGCATACACCATCCAGAAGATGCTTGGAAGGCCCGCGACTACACTGCGTATCTATGTGCAAGGGGTCCGCGTTGGCGAGCGCTAGCGGGGTCCCGCTCAGCGTCTCTCGCGCACGTTCGCTATTGGTGGCCGCGTTCGGGGCTCTGGAAGCGCGTAAGGCGGAAGTCAACGATCTGAACGTGTACCCCGTTCCCGACGGAGACACGGGCACCAACCTAGCGTTGACCGTCAGATCGGTGGTCGAGGCAGTCGCTGGGATGGCCGATAACACGGCTTCGTCAGAGCTCTCAGCAAGCATCAGCCAAGCAGCTCTCATGGGTGCGCGTGGCAATAGCGGAGTGATTCTCTCCCAAATCATCCGAGGTGCCATGGATGTCCTCGCTGGGACGCAGGTCGTCACACGCTCGACTATAGTCAGCATGCTGCGACAAGCGTCCGACACGGCGTACCGCGCGGTGCGAAGGCCGGTGGAGGGTACGATACTCACTGTTCTTAAGGAGATGGCCGAGGCGGCCGAGGCAGCTCCAGACGGGTTGGATCTGAAGGCGCTCATGGATGTTGTAGTAGAAGCAGGATGGAAGAGCGTCGAAAAGACCCCTTCGCTACTCAAGGTCCTGGCCGATGCCGGCGTGGTAGATGCCGGGGGTTACGGCTTGGTTGTGCTTGTCGAGGGAGCTGTAAACGGGTCCGATGAGTGGCAAGTGCCCATCAGCGGCAGGGTTCGCTACGCCGACACAATGAAGCTTGACCAGGTGGAGGTCGTGGACGAAGAAGACAGTGAGTTCACCTACTGCTGTACGTTCCTGCTGACCGGCGACGGGCTAGACATAGGTCTGCTCGAAGACGAATTCGGACCCATGGGAGACAGCCTGCTGGTTGTCGGGGGCAGCGGTCAGTACAAGGTTCACGTGCACAGCGACGAGCCCGGCAGAGTACTGGCGGCAGCCACCAGTAAGGGAGTGCTGACCGAGATAGAGATCGACAACATGAAGGAGCAGACGGCTGCTCGCAGCAAGAGACTGGAAGAGGCACGGGAGGCAGAGGGAGAGCAGGCTGGTGCTGAGTTGGATGCAGACACCGCCTCTCAGGTGGTGGCTGTGGTGGCTGGTGACGGCAACAAGCACCTGTACCGCAGCTTGGGGGTAGATCTCTTGGTCGAAGGCGGGCAGTCGATGAACCCCTCGGCCGAAGATCTTCTACGAGCGATACACGCTGCTAAGGCGTCGGCAGTCATCGTTCTACCAAACAACGGTAACGTGATCATGACTGCCGAGCAGACAGTGGGGCTGGCTGAACGTGAGGTTCACGTTGTGCCGAGCCGGTCTATTCAAGCGGGCTTGAGCGCGGCTGTCGTGTACGACCCCAGGGCAAGCGGCAAGGAAAACGCAAGAGAGATGAACGATGCGCTGGGACGCATGGTCAGTGGTGAGATCACCAAGGCTGTCCGGGACGCGCAAGTGGACGGAGTAGAAGTTGTGGCCAATGACTACATCGGCTTGGTTGACGAACGAGTTGTCGTGGCATCTTCGAGCCTCATGGATGTAGTCGAGGTCGTGGTCGGACGGCTGCTGGAGGGCGAGCGAGAGATCCTTACCGTGCTGCTGGGTGAGGGCGAATCCGCGCGGTCGGCGCGCGATGCCGTGGAGGCCGTGGTGAAGGCATATCCCGCGGTAGAGGTCGAGATACATGAGGGTGGACAACCGTACTATCCGATGCTTCTGGGGGCTGAATAGGCGGTCCAAGTCAGGCACAAGAGAGCGGGGAGGTCAGGATGATCATCAACCGGCAAACTACAGCGCTTGTCGTGGATTCCACGGCGGATCTGCCAGAAGAACTGGCCAGAGACGCCAATATCACCATGGTCCCACTGACTGTCTTCTTTGGTGACACCGGTTATCTTGACTGGGTCGATATCCGCCCAGAGGAGTTCTACCAGAAGCTTGCGGCGGCGTCAGAGTTGCCGCGGACTTCGCAACCGTCCGCGGGCGCGTTTCTAGAAGCGTACAAGGGGCTCAGGCAGGACTACGACCGAGTCTACTCAGTGCATCTGAGCAGCCGACTTAGCGGCACCTGGGCAAGTGCTGAGGTCGCCAAGGACCAGATCGAGGGGGTAGAGGTCGTCGACTCTGAGGTGGCGACTTGCGGAGTCTCTCTGCTGGTCGATCGATTGCTGGCGCTGATGGATGCGGGTGTAACGGAAGAGGAGTTCAAGGGCTATATAGACCATTTCCTCCAGAACAAGCAGCTGCTATTCATTCCCACTACTCTGGATCAATTAGCCAAGGGCGGTCGTATCGGCAAGGCACAGCATCTGATGGGCACGCTTCTCAACGTCAAGCCTGTGCTAAAGGTCGTAGACGGTGTGGTGGACGTCCACAAGAAGGTTCGTGGTCTGAAGCAGGGTCTGCAGGCGATGATTGACGGCATCCTGGAGGGGACACAGCCGGGTAAGCCCGTTTACATCGCGTTGGCTCACGGACTCAACGAAGAGACACTGGCAGAGTTTCGAACGATGTTGGAGGCCGTCGAGGACAGGGAGATCATCGTACGCCTGACGACTATCGTGGGTGCGGTCATAGGTACCTATGCTGGCCCGGGGGCAGTCGCGATAGCTGCGATCCAGTAATGGAGGGACGCGCAAGGGGTATGCTTCACTACCCCTTGGGTTGCCCCGAGTCTCTGGGCGTTGACGACAGAGTCCTTTGTCGTACCTCCAAGGCCGTCACAGATCCTTCTCGATTGGACCTCGCCGTCAGTGGGGTCCAAGGAGTGGGCAGGACTACCCAGGACAAGCTGAAGGCTCTGGGAGTCCACACCATTGGCGACCTGCTCTTGCACCTTCCCTTCAGACATGAACCCCCTTCGCGTCTATCGCGGATATGCGACATCAGGAGCGGAGAGGAGGTAACCCTACGCACGAGGGTGGTGTCGTGCTCCGTGCGAGACACGAGTCGGCGGCGCGTGAAAGTCTTGGAGGCTCTTGTCAGCGACGATAGCGGCAGCACGATAGCGACCTGGTACAACCAAGCGTATCTGGCGGCGGCATTTCAAAGCAGGCCCGAGGTCTGGCTGCGAGGCGTGGTGACGCCCAAGCGCGGTGGCAGCACGTTCGTAGTGAAGCGCCATGAGATTCTCGGGGAAGGTGAGGAGAGCCTTCACGTCCTGGGACTGGTACCCGTATACCCAAGCACGGGTGATCTGAGTGTTCGTACCATCCGCACGGTGCTGCACCGGGCCACGCCGGAGCTCAGGCATATGGTCGACCCTGTACCGGCGAGAGTGCTCGCAGAAAGAGGCTACGCCGGCAAGCGTGAAGCAGTGTGGGCGTCTCATTTTCCGGTCACTCTCAAAGAAGCTCGCATGGCCAGGGACCGGCTGGCCTTTGAGGAGCTACTACTGCTGCAGCTCGCTGTGCTGCAGAAGCGCGCGGGTCAGGAAGCCACTAGGAAGTCTCGACCTCTGAGCACGCCCGCCGACGTGTCGGCCAAGTTCATCAAGGGTTTGCCGTACCGACCCACCAATGCCCAGGACCGTGTCATGCACGAAATAGAGGCTGGACCTGGGGCGTGAGGTGCCGATGAGGCGGTTGTTGCACGGCGATGTGGGCTCGGGTAAGACGATGGTGGCGACGTACTGCCTGTTACGTGCAGTGGAACAGGGAGCCCAGGCAGCGCTCATGGCCCCTACCGAGGTGCTTGCCGACCAACACTACTTGGGACTATCGAAGGATTTGGGCGAGCTTGGTGTTCGAGTCGGGTTGCTAAAGGGCAGTCAGATCGGCGGCCGAGCGCGAGGCGGTTCTCGCGGCCCTTGAGTCAGGCGATATCGATGTAGCGGTCGGCACGCACGCCTTGATCCAAGAGGGAGTGCGATTCAAAGACTCTGCGCGTGGCGTGGTGGACGAACAGCACCGTTTCGGCGTGAGGCAGCGGGATGCCATACTGGCGACCGACGATGAAGGATACTGGCCACACACGCTACACATGTCGGCTACGCCGATTCCGCGGACTTTGAGTCTGACTCTGTACGGTGACCTGGACATCAGCGTGCTGGACGAGATGCCCGAGGGCCGGCGACCGGTGACCACCAGGCTGGTCTTCGGTGGGTCGGAAGCGGAGATGTGGCAGTTTGTGCGCACTCAGCTGCAGAACGGTCACCAGGCGTACGTGGTCTGTCCCTTGATCGAAGAGAGTGAGAAGCCTTCAGACTGCCTCGGCAAGTCAGACTTTCGCCGAACTCAGCGTGGCGAGTTATCCGGTCATCGACTCAGACTGCTCCACGGGCAGCTGCCCTCAGTCGGACAAGGCGGCAGCCATGGCCGCATATGCGAGTGGGGAGGTCGACGTCCTGGTCAGCACTTCAGTGATAGAAGTCGGGGTGGACGTCGCCGCGGGCCAATGTCATGGTGATCATGGGTGCACGTCGGTTCGGTCTGTCTCAATTGCATCAACTTGCGTCGGCGAGTGGGCAGGGGTGCGAGAGCAGTCGTACTGCTTCTTGATGGCCGAGGGCGAGGAGGGGGAAGTACGTGAACGTCTGGAGTTGTTTGCCCGTACGTCCAACGGATTCGAGCTGGCCGAAGCGGACCTACGGTCCAGGGGTGAAGGGCAGCTGTTCGGCGAACGACAGTCGGGTGTGGGAGACCTGGAAGTGGCATCGGTGCTTAGAGACCACGTTCTTCTGGAGGATGCCCGGTCGGTCGCCGAGGAAGTACAGGCACTGCGAAGGCGACCCCAGGGGTGGTCCTGTGTGGCAAGGTCTGTATAGCACAAGCCAGGCACGATTCGGCGACCAAGATCGGGTGGATGGACCGAGTGTGAGCGGGAAGGGGTGCAGGCAAGCTACGTATCGTGTCGGGAGCCAAGCGTGGCCGTTTGATTCGTGTCCCGTGGGAACGGGAGTGCGTCCGACGAGTGATCTGGTCAGAGAAGCGGTCTTTGACGTAGTGGGCAGCGTAGTGGGGTTGGGCGTTCTGGACTTGTTTGCAGGGTCGGGGGCGATGGGTCTGGAGGCTCTCTCTAGGGGGGCGAGGTTCGTGCGTCTTCGTCGACATTGACCGGGGAGTGGCTTCGGTGCTGCGCGAGAATGTCGTCTCGTTGGGTTATGAGGACAAATGCACGGTGAGGGTCGGAGACTACCGAAGAGTCGTGGAGACCTTGCGGCACGAAGATCGGATGTTCGATTTGCTCTTTCTGGACCCTCCCTATAGAATGCTGGCGGAAGTGGAGGCAACGCTCGCAAGTGCGGTGCCGGCCTTACTGTCACGCGGGGGTATTGTTGTTGTTGAGGGTCCCAGAAGGGGAGTCTCACGCATTTGGACTCACACCCAGTATTCGAGCGTACGTACGGAGATACTAAGATCACGATGGTCCGACTTGAGGAGTGACGTTTGAACATCGCGCTCTGTCCTGGTTCGTATGACCCGATCACTATCGGCCACTTGGACACAATCTCGCGTTGCGCCGGTATGTTTGACCAAGTCGTGGTCGCCGTCGTGGCGGATTCTTTCCGCAAGACCTTCCTCTTCACGTCCGAGGAACGTGTCGCGTTCGTGGAGGAGTCCACTAGGCACCTGACGAATGTTAGGGTCGTTGTCATGCACAACTTGGTGGTCGAGTTGGCGAGGGAGGTCGGAGCGCACGTGTTGGTAAAGGGTTTGCGCGCTTTGACTGACTTTGAGTATGAGTTTCAGATGGCTCAACTCAACCGCAAGTTGGACCCCGAATTGGAGACGATGTACCTTATGGCATCAGCCGAGTACTCCTTTCTGAGCTCAAGTGGGGTCAAGGAGATCGCTCGCTACGGTGGCAACGTAAGCGACCTGGTGCCCGAAGTGGTCGCTCGTCGTTTTGCCGAGATGTATTAGACTGCGGAGGAAGTATCGATGGACGTTCTCGTACTGATAGACAAGCTGGACGACCTGGTCCACAGCGCGAGCACGTTCCCTATGACCGATAAGGTCATGATAGAGCGGGACGAGATCTACGACCTTCTCGACCAGATGCGCGCCACCATTCCGGAAGAGATCAAGCAGGCGCGATGGATCGTAAAAGAGCGTCAGGAGATGCTCCAGGAAGCAAAAGAAGAGGGCGACCGCATCCTGAGAGAGGCGAGGGATGAGGCGAATCGCTTGGCCAGCGAGCAGGAAGTCGTAAGGAGAGCCCAGCGTCAGTCCGAGGAGATCATCAGGGAAGCGGAGACCCGGGAGCGTGAGATACGCCTCGGGGCTGAGGATTATGCTGACGAGATACTCAAGACACTAGAGACCAACCTGGAGAGGTTCCTTGCGGCGGTCCAGCGTGGTCGTGAGCGACTCCAGACGGGGCAGTCGGGCAAGAACAACACTGCCACACAGAAGACTGAGCGAATCTAGGGTCGGTCACAGACCCTGATGGTCCGGTACGGAGCAGCGGGAACGCATCTGAATCTTGACGAGCTCGGCCTGCGTGCTGGGCAGCGGACGTCGTCTTTCTACTCCGTTGAGGTCGCTCCGCTTATTATCGGCGGCACCAAGCACGAAGTGGTGGTCCCCAAGGGGGTCGGGGTGACCGTTGAGCGCATAGCCGGAGGATACCTGCTCAGTCTGGAGCTGACGGCAAGAGTCTGTGGTCCGTGTACTCGCTGCTTGGCGGACGTATGTGAAGAAGTGTGGGCGGAGGAGGAGGAGTTCATACCTGTGACTGCGCGAGGCTGGCAAGGGTCGGAGTCGGAGACAACTCCCTTTGTCGAGGAGGGTGTGGTAGATATCGCCGGGCTGACCCGAGAGGCGATCGTGCTTGCGACACCCGACCGATTGCTGTGCTCGCCCGAGTGCAAAGGGCTGTGTTGCACTTGCGGTGTGGACCTCAATCACGGGGACTGTTTGTGCGGAGCACTTGAAGTATGAGAGCCGATGGGGTACAAACAGTCGGTCTTGCTGAATTGAAAGAGAGAGTCTGAAGATGGCCGTTCCCAAGAGAAAGACTTCCAAAGCCCGCAGAGATGCGCGTCGCGCGACTCACGCTGCGACAGCGCCCAGCGTAAGCGAGTGTCCGCACTGCCACAGCCCAAAACTGTCGCATAGGGTCTGTCCCAATTGTGGGATGTACAATGGGCGACAAGTGGTGCCGGTAGAGGAGTAGATACAAAAGAGTAGGTGAGGCAAGAGGCGTCGGCCGGAGGAGGGCGAGGACAAAGTGCAGATCGTCGTTCAAGAAGGAAGGGCGCTAATCAGTCTCATCACGCCTATCCAGGCACCAGATGAGAATCTGCGTACCACTACGGTGCAGAGTGTTTCAGGGCCTGTGAAGGTGTACTACCGTGACTATGAGGTCATCCTGGTTGAGGCTCGAGAAGGCGCGCTTGAGATCATGCCGTCTTCTATCGGGGCCATCACCTGGACGGTCAAAGAACGGCGCTACCAGTTGCGTATCGCGGGGTAGCGCAGGCAGTGTTTGACTAAGGTGCTGCATGTGAGAGGTCTCGTGCATACCGTCATTGGATCGGAGCGCATAGGCGTAGGGCGATAGAGGACGCTGTCCCAGAAGGGGCGGCGTCCTTTGTTTTGGGAAACGGCCCCTCAGCCGAGTGCCAGGCTGGGGAACGACTTGAGGAGGTTTCATGGCGTCGACAGAGCCCACCAAGATCAGGAACGTTGCCGTGGTCGGCCACAGGGGGGCAGGCAAGACTTCGCTGGTCGAGGCCATGCTTTACAGTGCGGGTGCCAAGAACCGCCTTGGCACGATAGCCGATGGCACTACTTCGATGGACCACGACGAGGACGAGATCAAGCGTCAGATGACCATCTCGGCCGGTCTGGCTCATGTCGACTGGGCCGGCTGCAAAGTGAACATCATAGATACCCCTGGCGAGGCGTCCTTCATAAGCGAGACGCTTGTGGCACTCCCGGTGGTCGAAGTCGCCTTGGTCGTTGTCAATGCGGTCAGCAAGGTCGAGGTTCAGACCGAGAAGGTCTGGAAGCGAGCGAAGGATCTTGGGGTCTCCCGCATCGCTGTCGTTAACATGATGGACAGGGAGCGTGCTGATTTTGAGGAAGTCCTAGGAGCTATCAAGTCCAGATTCGGAGACGAAGCAGTGGCTGTCGCTCTTGCCCATCGGCAAAGAAGGCGACTTCAGTGGGGTAGTGGACTTGGTGAGCATGAAGGCTATCTCTTACGCCAACACTGGGGTCAAGGGGAGTGTGGGTGCGATACCAGAAGATATTCTGGAAGTGGCGAGTAAGGGGCGGGACGCCTTGATCGATCGGGTGGTCGAGGGTGACGACAAGCTCTTGGAGAAGTACTTGGAGGGGGAGGAGCTGACGTCCGAGGAGATACTCGAGGCTCTCAGAAACGGAATAGCGGCTGGTCTCGTATGTCCGGTCATACCTGTCGCCGCCACAAAGAACATCGGCGTGGATCGGTTGCTCGATCTAGTGCTTGCGGCTCCGTCTCCTAAGGAAAGCGGAAGTGTGCGCGTGCTGAGTGGTGCGTCGGGCAATGAGGAGAGCGAGTCTATCCCCAGATATTGCCGGGCCAGCGACGGCGTACATATTCAAGACAATCTACGATCAGTTTTCGGGGCGAGTGAATTTGGCGAAGATCATCTCCGGCAAGATCACGACGGATAGCCATCTTCTGAACGTTCGCGCCAACGAGAAAGAAAGAACCGGCAACATCTTGCTCATGCAGGGCAAGGAGACCAAGGCGATAGATGAAGCTGTGGCTGGGGATATCGTGGCTTTGGCCAAACTCAAGGAGGTCGCCACCGGCGACACTTTCTGTGACCCGGCTCACGTCGTGCGGTTCCCAAGCTACGAATTCGCGCCACCGGCCATATCTTTTGCCTTGACCCCCAAGGACCGGGGCGACGAGGAGAAGGTGAGTAACGGGCTAAAACGCTTGAGCGAAGAAGATCCCGCCATGCAGCTCAAGTTCGATCCACAGACCAAGGAGATGCTCATCTCGGGCACCAGCCAGGTGCATGTTGAAGTGATTCTGGACAAACTCAAGAGACGTTTTGGCGTAGAGGTGGAGCTGCATCCTCCGCAAGTCCCATATCGCGAGACCATTCGCAAGAAGGCGGTCGCGCAGGGCAGGCATAAGAAGCAGACCGGAGGCCGTGGTCAGTTCGGCGACTGTTGGATCGAAGTGGAGCCCAGGCAACGGGGAGAAGGATATCTGTTCGAAGACGCCATATTCGGTGGGTCGATACCACGCAACTTCATACCCGCGGTCGAGAAGGGCATCGTAGAGGCGATGGAGCACGGCGTGATAGCCGGATGTCCAGTTGTGGACGTCAAGGTGAAGCTCTACGATGGGTCGTACCACAACGTGGACTCATCGGAATTAGCTTTCAAGCTTGCGGGCGCCCTTGCCTGGAATCACGCGATGGCCGAGGCTAACCCAGTCCTTCTGGAACCCGTCATGAACGTGGAAGTGATCGCGCCCGAGGAGAGCATGGGCGATATCATGGGAGACCTATCCGGGAGGCGGGGAAGGCCGCAGGGCAGCGAGACGTTGGGTGAGCTCCAGTCCATCAGGGCACAGGTCCCGCTTGCCGAAATGCTGACGTACGCGCCGCAGTTGCGTTCAATGACGGCGGGACGTGGTTCTTTCACCATGGAACTGGATCACTACGAAGAAGTGCCGTCGAACCTTACTGAGAAGATCTCAGCAGAGGCCAAGGCCCGAAAACACGCTGAGTAGCGGAGTAGTCCTCTCAGCGAAGTAGCGTCCAAGAGCCGCAGTTCTGGCTTGCCGTGCAGGATGAATGCAATGAGTGTTGTATAGTTCAACTATTGCAACTCATGGCATCGGCGGAGGCGAGTTGGACGAGAGTCGGGCAGTGCGGTTGAGCGATTTGCTGCGAGAGGGCTTTGACGACTTCTCGCGTTCGCAGAAGGCGATTGCTCGCTATATCATCGATCATCTCGAAGAGGTGAGCTATCTCAGCGCGGAGGAGCTTGGCGAAAAGGGTAGTACCTCGAGCTCTACCGTCGTCAGGTTCGCGCAGTCACTGGGATTCAGTGGATATCCGGAGCTTCAGAAGGCCGCTCGCGACGAGCACAGGCTTGGCGCGACTGCCAGGCCCGTGTTGCACGAAGACCAGATGGGTTTCTCTATCGAAGAGGACGCATTGACCCGCTCTCTCAAGACTGATGTGCTCAGTCTCGAGGAGACCATAAGCAAGAATAGTATGGAGAGGTTCAACCGGGCGGTCAACGCCTTGACCGATGCCGGTCAAGTGCTTGCGGTGGGCATGCACGAGGCCGCCATGGTGGCGGGCCATGCGTCGTACTTATTGGAGCTCCTTGGGATTCCCTGCTCGTCGGTCTCGGATGGCTCAGAAGCGAATGTAGCCAGGTTGGCTCGGCTGGGCAAGGGTGACGTTTTGCTGGCGGTAGGGTTTCGGAAGGCTCACTCTGTGACCGCGGCCTTCTGCGAAAAGGCGAGATCACAAGGCGCTGATGTATTGGTGGTCACGGACAACTCTCTCTCTGAGCTTGCCGATAAGGGCACTATCGTTCTGTACGCTGATATCGACTCCACCTTCTTCGCTCACTCCTTGGTGGGTCCCATCGGGCTGGTTAGCGCGTTGGCCGCGGCAGTATACGGTCGCAACAGGGACCTTCACGACACGAGAGTTCGGAGTATCAGGGACAGGGTGCTCGAATCAGGTTGGCTGCGCTAGAAGACATCGGTGGGATGCAGCGTTGAAGGGGTCCGGTGGCTCGGCTAAACTCGGGTCACACGATGAAATGTGATCGGTAGGTTTGATCGGGCGGAGGGCAGCCGTATGTCGGGACACTCAAAGTGGGCTGGTATAAAGCATAAGAAGGCGCTTGTTGACGCTAAGAGAGGCAATCTCTTCGGCAAGCTGGCCAGAGCCATAACAGTGGCTGCCAGAGAGGGCGGTGGGGATCCGGAGCACAATGCCACTTTGGCCACTGCCATCCTCAAGGCGAAAGACGCCAATATGCCCGGCGACAATATCGAGCGCGCCATCAAGAAGGGCACGGGCGAGGGTGCGGACGCCGAGACCTATTACCATCTTACCTACGAGGGTTATGGGCCGAACGGAGTGGCCATCTACGTTACGGCCTTGAGTGACAACAAGAATCGCACAGCGGCCGATGTCCGCCACATCTTCGACCGGAGCGGGGGCAAGCTGGGGACGGACGGCTCGGTGAGTTGGATGTTCGAGCGCAAGGGCGTTATTTTCGTCGACGCCGCAGGCCATGACGAAGACGAGGTCATGTCGGCTGCGATAGAGGCCGGCGCTGAGGACGTCATAAGCGAAGGAGAAGCTTACGAGATCAGGTGCGACGCAGCTGATTTCGCGAGCGTACGCAACGGTCTGCAGGAGGCCGGACTTGCCTTCTCGTCAGCGGAGCTCACTATGATCCCGAATAACACGGTAGCCCTTGGTGAGAGCGACGCTCGCAAGACGCTCAAGCTCTTGGATGCTCTTGAGGATAACGACGACGTGCAAGAGGTTTTCGCGAACTTCGACGTTTCGGACGAAGTAATGCGAGCCTTGGCGGGTTGAGGGGTACCGCCGCAGAATGAGCGAGGCTGCCGGCCGGGTGATACTGGGTCTTGACCCTGGTACGGCATCCACAGGATATGGGGTCGTAGCTGTCTGCGGCAACCGCCTGCGCTCATTGGGATACGGGGTGGTTGAAACGCCCTCGCGACTCGCCCTTGAACGCCGCCTTGAAATGGTGTTCACGGAGATCTCAGAGATTCTGCTTACTCACAAACCTGACTCCACGGCGGTCGAGGCGCTGTTCTTCAACAAGAACGTCAGTACCGCCCTTGCCGTGGGTCATGCGCGCGGCGTGGCCCTGCTGGCCTGTTCGCGCGCCGGCTGCCAGGTTTTTGAATACACCCCGCAGCAGGTGAAATTGGCTGTCGTTGGATACGGCAAGGCAACGAAGGACCAGGTCATGGATATGGTCAGGGTTCTGTTGGGGCTCGCAGAGACACCCAGGCCCGACCATGCCGCCGACGCGCTAGGGGTGGCGATATGTCATGCCAACACTCTGGGTATACGCGAAAGGGTGGCTAGGTCGGTGGGCGGGCACTCCGGAGGACGCAGAGAGTGATAGAGAGGCTGACAGGAGACGTACTGGCTAAGAGCGCTGACAAAGTGGTCATAGACGTATCTGGAGTAGGTTTCCAACTCGAAGTCTCGTCGTTGACGTCGCGAGACGTGCCTCCGGTGGGGCAGGAGGTCACGATCTTCACCCATCTTCACGTAAGAGAAGATGCCATCCAGCTCTTCGGCTTCTCGACAGACGAAGAGCGTGAGTTGTTCAGGATGCTACTGGGGGTCAGCAAGATAGGCCCCAAGTTGGCCTTGGCGGCCCTATCTTGCAGGCGGGCTCCAGAGCTTAGGAGGGCCCTTGCTTCTGGGGACGTGGCACTTCTGGCATCGATTCCTGGCATCGGTCGAAAGACGGCGGAGCGAATAGTCCTAGAATTGCGGGAGAAGATGGGCGACCTTGGGGCAGGGGAGAGAGGTGCTGGCGAATACCGTGGCGAAGAGGGGGCGGACTCTATGCTGGTGGCCCGATCTGCGCTCGTAGAACTCGGTTACACGATCATGGAGGCTGACCGGCTCCTCAGCGGCATGGATCAGGACCTCCCGGTCGAAGAGCTGGTGCGCCGGGCCTTGGGAGGCGCGTGATGAGTGCAGGGGACGACTCGATCAAGGGTGATAGTCAAATGAGCGGCATAGACCCACAAATGGATGTGGGTGAGGGAGAGCGTTTGGCCGACCCGGAGGTCGATGCCCAGGAGCAAGACCTCGAGCGCACTCTACGCCCGCGCTCCTTGGATGCCTTTGTGGGGCAACCAGTGCTTAGAGAGCAGTTGCAGATCTTCATCGAGGCAGCGGCATCGCGTGGCGAACCTCTTGATCACGTGCTGCTCGCCGGGCCGCCAGGTCTGGGCAAGACCACACTAGCCAATATCATCGCACTCGAGATGCAGGTGAACATCGTCACGACCTCCGGACCTGCGCTTGAACGGAAAGCAGACATGGCGGCCATCCTGACGCACCTGCAAGAGGGTGACGTTCTCTTCATAGACGAGATTCATCGACTCAACCGGTCGATCGAGGAGATCCTGTACCCGGCCATGGAAGACTTCGAGATAGACATAGTCATAGGTCAGGGGCCCAGTGCGCGTACGATCCGGCTAGAGGTCCCGAGGTTCACCCTGATAGGGGCCACTACCCGTTCGGGACTCATAACTACTCCGTTGCGAGACAGGTTCGGCTTCTCACACCGCCTGGACTACTACTCCCGCGAGGACCTTGCCCGCATAATCGTGCGGTCGGCTGACATTCTGGGGGTGCGTATCGACGAGCAGGGCGCGAACGAATTGGCCCTACGGAGCCGGGGGACTCCGCGTATCGCGAACAGGCTTCTCAAGCGAGTGCGCGACTTCGCCCAAGTGCGACACCAGGGCGATATAGACGTCGCCATCGCTCTTGACGCGCTGACTCTATTCGAAGTCGACGATGAAGGTCTCGACCGAGTCGACCGGGAGATCTTGGCGCTGATCCTGCACAAGTTCGATGGCGGGCCGGTGGGTCTCTCTACATTGGCGGTGGCGATCGGCGAGGAGCCCGACACCATCGAAGACGTCTACGAACCCTTCTTGCTGCAGAGGGGTTTCATGATGCGGACCCCCAGGGGCCGGGTGTTGACCCGATTGGGGTACGAGCACTGCGGGGTAGAAGCGCCCGACGCCGCCAAGCAAGTCGGGCCGGACAGACTCTTTCCCTGATCAATCCTTTGGGAGAACGTGCTTGACCACCAAGATGTTTCTGCATATCTGTTGCGGGCCGTGCGCTTGCGGCACTCTACCCGTCTGGCGGGCTAGGGGCGTAGAAGTACTGGGTTTCTACTTCAATCCGAACGTGCACCCCTTCATGGAATTCAAACGGCGCCTCGAAGGCGTGCGAGAGGTGAGTAGTGTCACGGGGACTGGGTTGGTGGTGGACGCTTCTTATGATCCACAGGCGTGGTTCCTCGCCGTAAGTGGTGAGCCTGGCGGCCGTTGCCGAGATTGCATTGAGATGCGTCTGGAGAGGACGGCCTGCGAAGCAGCTGACCGTGGGTGCGACATCTTCTCTACCACGCTCTCTATCAGTCCCTGGCAGGATCATGACGCTATCAAGACGTGTGGGCTTGCCGCCGCGGAGCGACATGGAGTCGAGTTCGCATACGAAGACCTGCGCGGAGAGTACTCGGGGTCTCGCGAACTGTCCCGCAGACTCGGTCTGTATCGTCAGAAATACTGTGGTTGTCTGGTTTCTGAATGGGATCGGTACCGTGGACGCAGAGCGTCAGGCGAAGACGTTCGGAGCGAAGACGGTCTGTGAGAATCGAGGATCTCGATTTCGATCTGCCTCCTGAGGCGATAGCTCAGACTCCTGCGGAGCCACGAGACTCCTGCCGGCTCATGCGACTGCCTACAGGTGGGGGAATCGAGCACGCAGTGTTCTCGGATCTGGAGCGCATGCTCGAGCCGGGGGACTTGCTGGTGTTCAACGATTCTAAGGTCCTCCCGGCGCGTCTGGTGGCGGCGAAACCGTCTGGTGGCGCTGTCGAACTGCTCTTCGTTAGGCCACACACCCATGACGACGCTGATTCAGACCAATGCTGGGAGGTACTGGTACGCCCGTCCAGACGTGTCAAGCCCGGCAGCGAAGTCCTAGTGGCAGGAGAAGTACCGTTGGTGTTTGTTGAGGCTTTGGGCGAAGGACGGTGGCTTGTGCGGCCTGGCGCTGATTGCAGCTTGACGGAGACGATGGAACGCTACGGGAAACTGCCGCTGCCGCCCTATATTCGAGCGTATCCAGATGAGCCTGCCGTCTATCAGACGGTCTATGCGCGAGTCCTGGGGTCGGCCGCTGCTCCGACGGCCGGGCTGCATTTCACGACAGATCTTCTCGACAAGCTGGAATCAGCAGGGGTCGGCAGTGCGTGGGTCACTCTTCACGTAGGGCTGGATACCTTCTTGCCCATACGAGAGAGCAAGGTGGAGAAACACCGGATACACACTGAGTCGTTTGAAGTTCCGGTGGCAACGCTGACGGAGTTGAGAAGGGTGCGCAAAGAGGGAGGACGCGTCGTGGCCGTCGGAACTACGGCCGCCAGGGTGCTGGAGACCATCGGTCAACAGGGGCAGCTTGAAGAGGGGCGCCCGGAATGCGACACAGCCGGTAGTACCGGCATATTCATCAAACCGGGATACTCCTTCTTGGTCGTGGATGCCCTCTTGACCAACTTCCACCTGCCCCGAAGCACCGTGCTGGCCTTGACCATGGCCTTCGCC
Source organism: uncultured Actinomycetes bacterium (assembly GCA_963814365.1). Classification (GTDB taxonomy): domain Bacteria; phylum Actinomycetota; class Thermoleophilia; order RBG-16-64-13; family RBG-16-64-13; genus RBG-16-64-13. The sequence goes on from CAWFCL010000004.1 coordinate 914,965, forward strand.
GGAGTAGAACGCATCAAAGCGGCGTACCGCGAGGCTGTGGACAATGCCTATCGCTTCTTCAGTTTCGGGGATGCGATGTTGATAGAGAAGTCCTGCCTGGACTCCCGGGGAATGGGTGCTTGTCTTGCGAAATCTTGACGGAATTCCGGACTTCGAGTTTGTGGTGGAGGCCGAGGATGGAGGTGCGCGCGCTGGAGTCTTGCAGACTCCTCACGGTCCGGTTCTGACTCCATGTTTTATGCCAGTGGGGACGAAAGGCACCGTTAAGGCCATGACTCCGGAGCGACTGCAGGCCGTTGGGGCCCAGATGGTCCTGGCCAACACGTATCATCTGGCGCTGCGTCCCGGAAGCGATGTGGTCAGAGCGCTCGGAGGCGTCCATCGTCTAATGGGGTGGAACGGTCCCATACTCACTGACAGTGGTGGGTATCAAGTCTTCAGTTTGCGCGACACGGTCAAGGTCGATGACAGCGGCGCGACCTTCTCGTCCATCTACGACGGGTCAAGGCAGATATTCACGCCGGAGAGGGCCGTGCGGGAGCAGCAGACGTTGGGCGCCGACGTGATCATGTGCTTAGACCAGTGTCCTCCCGCGGGCGCAGACGAGTCGCTCCTCACTGCGGCTGTGGAACGCACTACCCTGTGGGCCCGGCGCTGCAAGGTGGCCCATCAGACCAACGAGGGCATTGGCGGGGACGGTGCGCAGATGCTGCTGGGCATCAGTCAGGGCGGTGTGTCGGCAAGCTTGCGCAAGAGGAGCGTAGAGCAGTTGCTGGACATCGGCTTCCCTGGCTATGCCATAGGCGGGTTATCGGTGGGCGAGGATAGAGGCTCCATGCTGGAGACTGCCGAGCTCGCCACCTCTCTCTTGCCGAAGGATCGCTTGCGCTACTTCATGGGCATTGGCGACCCCGAGGGGCTGTTGGACGTCATAGGGCGGGGAGTCGACATTTTTGATTGCGTCCTTCCTACCAGGACAGCGAGAATGGGCACGGCCTTCACCGCTCAAGGAAGGGTCAACTTGCGGAACGCCGAGCATGCGACGTCATCAGAGCCCCTGGAGGCAACGTGCCCATGCACGGCCTGCAGTACCTTCACGCGAGGTGCGATCCGTCACTTCATAATGCAGAAGGAGATACTCGGGGTCGAGCTGCTGACCGAGCACAATCTCACGTTCTTGATGCGATTGATGACCGCCACTCGCAGGGCCGTGGTCGAGGGACGGTTTCGTCCATTCCGCAAGGATTCTGGGAGTGCGTGCTAACATAACTCGTCGCGCGCTCCGAGGGACTGCGACGCGCGAAACGGCACTGATATAAGGAGGAAGTCTTGTCCAATCAGTCGATTTATATGCTGGTGATCTTCGTTCTATTCATCGGCGTCTTCTACTTCATGGCCATTCGGCCGCAGTCGAAGCAGCGCAGAGCACATCAAGAGATGATGTCTACGCTCAAGAAGGGTGACCAGGTGATGACGGCCTCGGGCATCTACGGGACGGTGAAACGCGTTGAGGACACCCTCGTTGTGGTTGAGATTGCCAAGGGCGTCACGATGAAGGTGGTCCGCAGGGCCATAGCCGACATCATCCGCGATCCCGAGAAGGCGAAAGCCCTGGCGCCCGAGGGGGCCACTTCTGGCACGACCAGAGGGGCGCGGAAGGCGAAGTCGACCTCTTCAACTGACGCTGAAGGCGCGGAGATGGAAGAGGCGGAGGACGCTGAAACCGACGAATGAGCTTGGGCGAGCCCGAGTCTCGTTGACACGTTGGTCGCGGTGACATATGCTCGTCCACTGTAGCTTCTATCCGGAACTCCGCGGGACCCTCAGGGTCTGCCGGGACCGATTGCATTAGGAAGGTGGCTCTTGTCCGCAATAAAGCGGGACGTACTGATTCTGGTCTTGGTCGCAGCCCTTGTTGGGGCTATGGCCTATTTCGCATTCCCCCTTTCCAAGACCAACCTTGGTCTGGACCTGCAGGGTGGGCTGTCCGTCATATTGGAGGTCAAGGAGAGCGACAAGGCGAACGCCACCTCTGAGAAGATCGACCAGACAGTGGGGGTCATACAAGACCGTGTCGACAGGTTGGGAGTCGCAGAGCCAGAGATCCGCCGGCTTGGCGAGTGGCAGATAAGTGTCCAGTTGCCCGGAATAGAGGATCAGGCGCAGGCCCTGGAGATCATCGGCAAGACTGCCGTCTTGGAGTTCTTCGCGGTCGCGGATTTCGGTGAAAGCTACCAGACCGAAGTTGACGCATTGACGTGGGCTGGGGTAGAGAGTGTAGATGAGCTACCGGAGGGACAGAGACTAGTGATCTGGCCTGCCGAAGAGAACCCCAGGCATGTGGACGAGTACTACATTGTCAAGACTAAGGCGCCGGTCGATGGTTCGATGCTCAAGGATGCCGGATTTGATAACCAGACGAGCAGACCGGGTAGCTATCGGGTCACCATGGAGTTCGATGACACCGGAGCCGAGGCGTTTAGAGTAACGACCAAGGAGCTAGCTGACATAGGCGTCGCCACTGGGGTAACGCAGTATCTAGCGATCGTTCTGGACGGCAGGGTCCAGTCTGCGCCGAGTGTAGATGAGGAGATCTCGGGTGGAAGTGCTGAGATAACAGGTACCTTCACACTTGATGAGGCCAAGGACTTGGCCCTTGTCCTGCAGACGGGTGCTCTGCCACTTACTCTTGAGCCGGTCAGCCAGACTGCCATCGGAGCTACGCTCGGCAAGAACGCTCTTATGCAAGCCCTTATCGCCGGTGCTATTGGTGTGTTGCTGATAATGGTGTTCATGATCGGCTACTACCGACTGTTGGGTCTGGTGGCCTGCATAGCACTTGTCATCTATGGGGTCATGTTCCTGGGCATATTGAACGCGATGAAGGCGACGATGACTCTGCCCGGCATCGCTGGCATGATCTTGACGCTGGGTATGGCCGTTGACGCCAACGTGCTGATCTTCGCGCGTATGCGCGACGAGGTGGCTGCCGGCAAGACGATCAGTTCAGCCACGAACGCGGGCTTCAAGAAGGCGTTTCGCGCGGTGGTCGACTGCAACTTCACCACCATGATCACTGCGGCTGTACTTTTCTTCACCGCGACGGGTGGTGTGAAAGGTTTTGCCCTGACACTGTTCATCGGGGTTCTCTTGTCGTTCTTGACCGCGGTCGCGGCCACTAGGTCTATGTTGAACGTCTTGACGCGCTGGAAACTATTCCGCAACCACAGGCTGCTCGGAATACATGTGCCCAAGGATAAGATGGCGTCGCGCGGCATGGAGGTAGGATCATGAGGGTCTATCACTTCATGCGCTACAAGTGGTGGTTCCTGGGCTCGCTGACCGCGGTCACGATCTTTGCCGTCATCGCTATCTTCGTAGTGGGAATGGAATTCGGCATCGATTTCAAGGGTGGAGTTCGCATGGAGTTCTCACTCGAGAGCGATGCGAGTGTAGACGACATCCGCCAGATCGTGGCAGAGGCGGGTGTGATGGAGCCTGTGGTCCAGTCCGTGGGTAGCTTGGAGCAGGGCAACACTTTTCAGGTAACCGCTCAGGAGATGGACCAGACCCAGATCGATGCGGTGAAGAGCGCGCTCGCCACAGGCTACGGTCTCGATGAAGCATCTACGGGGGTGGAACAAGTGGGTGCAAGCTTCAGTCGCAACACTACGAGCATGGCGTTCATCGGAGTAGCTATAGCCATAGTCTTCATCATAGGTTACATGTGGCTGCGTTTTGAACTCAAATTCGCCATCCCAGCGGTGCTCGCGTTGATCCACGATGTCGGACTTGCACTGGGCATATACGCGGCGGCTGGACGTCTGGTGACAACAGCCACGGTTGCCGCCATCCTCACGATCCTGGGTTATTCGGTGCACGACACCATCATCATCTACGACAGGATGCGCGAGAACACGCCGCTCATGAAGAAGGAGACGTACGGCGACATGGTGGATCTGTCGATACGACAGACCATGGTCCGTTCCATCAACACGACGATAGCCATACTCCTGCCTCTTGTAGCCATCTTGATCTTCGGTGGGCCAACGTTGAAAGACTTTGCGATGGCTCTGACCATCGGGGTGGTGGCAGGTACCTACTCCTCGTTCTTCGTGGCGGCTCCTCTTGTGACCATATGGAAAGAGAGAGAACCGAAGTTCAAGAAGAGGTTGGCTATGGCGGCCGCGGGAGAGGCGTCTTCGAGTGTCACGACGGTGACCGGTGTCACCCCTTCGTCGGATCCCAAGGGGAGTGGCTCGCGGAGACCTAGTCAGACCGCAAGGTCGTCGCAGGCGGGCAGAGGCAAGTCGTCAAGACGACGCTAACGTCAAGTAGGGATTGGTTCTGTCTCTCTGAGAGGAGGAGTCCATGGTCGACAACACTGACACTACCGGTGATACTCAGGCTAGAGGGACCGGCCCCATAGGACTCAAAGACCTGATAGAACGCACGTTCCTTGCTGGGATGGGAGCGGCGGCGCTGACCAAAGACCGTCTCCAGGATCTTGTGCAGGAGTTGGTCAGCAAGGGACAGATCAGCGCCGACGAGGGTAGAGAGGTTGTCGAGCGGGTGGTCGATCGCAGCCGCGAAGAAGCTCGCAACGTCCTCAAGAAGGCGGACTCATCTCTGCACAACGCGTACAGAGGACTTGGGCTCAGTTCGAAACAGGATCTTGAGGAGCTCAGCCTGCGCATACAGCGGATAGAGCACAGGGTAAGAGTTCTGGAAGAGCAGGCGGACAGCAGCAGCGCGGCGACGTAGCTGCAACCAATACGGGCGCCTGCGAACCGGCGACCTACTTGGCAGGGGAGGGGCATGAACGCTCCGCAGGTCAGGCACCCTAGCTTCGTCACTAGACTGCGCAGTCTAGAACGGATGCGTGAGATCACAGGGGTAGCCGTCCAGCACGGATTCGGCTATTTCTTCGAGCGTCATCGCCTGCAGACTCTACTGCCCTTGGGACGCAGGAGACGGCAGCACCTGCCGGCGCAGCGTGGACGCCACGTGCGGGAGATGCTAGATGAACTAGGGCCTACCTTCGTCAAGTTCGGCCAGCTACTCAGCACTCGGCCTGACATCGTGCCCAAGGATATCCTGGATGAACTTGTCATGCTGCAGGATAACGTCTCTCCGCTGCCGACCTCAGTAGTAGAACAGGTGATCAGAGACGAGTTGGGTCTCGGAGTTGACAGGCTGTTCCTTGAGTTCGAAAGAGAGCCCATGGCGGCCGCCTCGATTGGACAGGTGCACGGGGCTGTGCTGCCAGACGGGCAGCGGGTTGTTGTGAAGGTCCAGAGACCCGAGGCACCGAAGCTCATCCGAAAAGATATCGATCTGATGCTTCAACTAGCCGACATCCTGGAGCATAGAGTGGATCTTGGGTTCTCGCCTCAGGCGGTCGTGCACGAATTCGCGAGATCGGTGAGCCGCGAGCTTGACTATGGCTTGGAGGCTCGAAACGCGACACGTTTCGCCGTCAATCTAGCCAACAACGCGAACGTGGTAGTCCCACACATCTACGGGCAATACTGCACTACTCGCGTTCTGACGATGACACGCATCGACGGAGCGAAGCTGAACTCCCCCGAGGTTGCCGCCATGGCGGCCGAGGAGCGCAGGCTGCTTGCGGAGAACGTGGCTGAGTGCTGGTTCAGACAAGTCCTTGAGGATGGATTCGTGCATGCGGACCCGCACCCCGCGAACCTGGTAGCGTTGGGCGAAGGAAGGTTCGGCATCCTGGATTTCGGCATGACGGGTACCCTTAGGGCGGATGATATCGAGCAGGGTGCTAGGCTATTTCGGGCAGTGCTGGCCTCTGATCTACCGGGCACGAAACGCTCGCTCAAACGGTTGGGTCTGCAGTGGAATCCCTCGTCTGAAGACATTGTCACGGAGCTGATAGAGGAGAACTTCGGTCGCTACTTCGGGGTGTCGGTGAAGGACGTCGATGTCACCTCTCTCTTTCACGACATCTTTGATGCGGTCTACTCGCTTCGGCTCAGACTGCCTACCAGGTTCATGATGCTCGACAAAGCGGCTTTGACTTTGGAGGGGGTTATCGGGCAACTCTCCCCCGAAGTGAATCTGTTTGATGTGGCGCGCAGACTCACTGGAGATTTCAAGGCTCGGATGACCGACCCCAGGCGACTTGCCGATCGTTCGCAACGCAGGTTGACTGAGTACGCGCACCTGGTGGCCGACTATCCGGTCATGTTGCACGACATGATGGAGGAGATAAGGTCCGGCGAGTTAGAGATCAAATATCGGCACACCGGTCTCGAGGACGTCACGCATCGCTTGGACCTACTGATGAACCGTTTGGTCGTCGCTCTTGTGAGCATCGCGCTGGGAGCCACGGGTACAGCGATGGCGATACTGGTGGACGGGGGCCCGCACGTTTGGGGGATATCGGCTTGGGGAGTCCCCGGGTTCGCAGGCTCGCTGTTCTTCGGACTCTGGTTGGTGTGGGCCATTCTGCGTTCTGGAAGGCTATGAGCTTCGGTCCAGTGGTCTCTCTGCGGAGTGTCCTCTCGGCCAGGTATAGTTGTCGAAGACATGAGGAGCTCGACATCCAGCAATGAGACCGAGTGGCGGGTGAATCCGTGCTCCTGGCAAGAGGCTGCCAGACTGTCTCAAGAACTACGCATCCCTCAGACTGCGGCGATGGTGTTGGCGGGGAGAGGTTTGTCGGATCCTGTGTTGGCGCGGGAGTTCATGGAGTGTAGCGCCCCGCTACCGGACCCTTACCTGTTCGCGGATATGCATAGGGCAGTAAGTAGCGTAATCAACGCGGTCAAGGCTGGGCGGAAGATCGTAGTTCACGGCGATTACGACGCCGACGGCATCACCGCGACTGCCGTCATGGTGCTGGGGCTGCGGCGCCTTGGTGCGGAAGTCGATTGGTATCTACCCAGCCGCTTCAACGAAGGCTATGGCCTGTCCAGAGCGGCCATTGAGACCATCGTGTCTGCAGCCGCTGGGCTTCTGATCACCGTCGATTGCGGTGTCAACTACCCTGACGAGGTTGCATTTGCCACGGAGCAAGGGCTTGAAGTCATCGTGGTGGACCACCACGAGCCCGGTGCGGTGCTACCCGAGTGCAGCCTGATACATCACTCGCGAGGTGAGTACCCCACTGGAGACCTCTGCGGGGTCGGGTTGGCGCTCAAGGTCTTGCACGCCCTCCTGGTTGAGCAGGAGGCGGCACAACGAGACATTCTGCCAGAAGAGCTACTCGGGCTCCTTGATCTGGTGGCCATTGGAACCGTCGCAGACCTCGCGCCACTAAGGGGAGAGAACCGATTCTACGTTCGGGAGGGACTAAGGCTCCTCAACCGAGGCCACCGTGTGGGCCTCAGGGCTCTGTGCGAAGTGTCCAGTTGCAGCGGGGCGGTCGACTCGGGCACGATCGCATTCCGTCTTGCTCCTCGGCTCAATGCTGCCGGCAGACTGTCCGACCCAACACCGCCGTTAAGGCTTCTACTCTCGGAGGATGAGGGCGAAGCCAAACAGCTTGCTGGTAGGTTGCACGAGATGAACGGGGAGCGGCAGGACCTCGAGAGAACCATGTTCGACGCTGCGCAGCGCATGGTGTCTTCGCTGGATGAGTTGCCCATGGTGCTCGTTCTAGCTGACAGCGATTGGCACGAAGGTGTGGTAGGCATCGTGGCGTCGAGATTGGTGGAGCAATACAATCGACCCACGGTGCTCCTGCGGGTGCGTGATGGGATGGCGAAAGGGTCGGGCCGCAGTATCGCTGGCTACGATCTTCTAAGTGGCATCAGCGCATGTGGTGATCTATTGTCCATCTATGGTGGGCATGCGCAAGCCGCCGGCCTTACCCTGCAGGCAGACAAGATCAACGCACTTCGTGAAGCATTGCAGAAACATGCTTCGGCCGCACTATCGGAAGCGGACTTGCTGCCGAGATACCGGGCAGATGCAGTTCTGACGAGCGAAGACACGAACCCTGACACGGCACAAGCCATTGCGATGATGGAACCGTTTGGCAGTGGCAACGCACGTCCCAGGTTCCTGCTCGTGGATACCGTCTTAAGGAGCCTAGAGCTCACCAGGACCGGGTCGCACCTGAAGGGCCAAGCCGAGGTCGGCGGCGTACGAGTTTCCGCGATCGGCTTCGGCCTGGGTCGTCTACTAGGTGAGATTAGCGGAGATACGCCTTGCGTAGTCGGGGCGCAGTTGCGTGCGGATGAGTGGAGGGGCTCAGTGCGTACGCAATTGGTGCTGGAAAGGGTCGACCCAGTGTTGCAGGAAGTGCAGGTCGCGTGTTCAGCGGGCGCCCGGGCGAGGAGAGTCCACTTGGGCGACATGACGGACGTGAGAACTGTGGGGCGCGAGGGCAACAAGCAGGCGGCGGAACGAGGTGAGCCTTCTCGCTCACCGGTCTGGCCGGCGTCTTCACGGGACCGTCGTGACAGACCCGGGCGGCTTACAGAATTTGCCCAGATCCTTGGCTCGGGTGAATCGGCTCTCGTCCTGGTGGGAGCGGCCCCCAGAACACTCGACCGGCTCTGCGGCTGCATACCGTCTGTGCTATTGGACGACCTGGAAACGCTGTGTGCAGGCCAAGTGGGTGACCAGGACTCGCTCGAGGGGATCTCGGACGCTAAATTGTTGCTCGTGGAGTGGGGCGCAGTGTGCGGCATCGCACCGGATCGGTCACATCGGTCGCACACGATCGTGCTAGACCCACCGTTTCGACTCTCGCAACTGATGGCGGCATTAGGGCTCGGTCAAAAGGGAACAACCATGCATCTTCTGTACGGCGAACGGGAGCGCGAAGCGATGTGCTCTCTACTTCGGTACACAGTGCATCCTCGTTTTGGCATGGTGTGTATGTACAACGCCCTGAGATCAGGGAGCGCCGACGAGGATGCCTTGGTCAAAGAGGCAAGTAGAATAGCCTGGGAGCAGGCGAAGGTCGTTCTGAGGCGAGAGGACCTTCGTAAGGCGCTAATGATCCTACAGGACCTTGGTCTGCTGTCCGATGACGACGGAAAGGCTAAACTTGATGTGCGGCAGAGCGCCGTCTATCGTGAGGCCGAGGCGGACTACGAGGAGTGCGTGAGGTCTTGTCTGACCCTCTGAAAACCAAGCGGATTCCCATAGCATATCCTGCGGCCGGCAAAGCAAAGACCGGGGAGCTGCCGCCCGACGAGCCGCAGGTTCTGGCGGAGTTATTGAGTAAGGTCGCCGCATACAATCCTTCGTTCGACCGCAAAGAACTCATTCGCGCCTTTCTGATGGCCGATGAGCAACACGCCAGTCAGCTCCGAGCCAGTGGAGAGCCTTACGTAAGTCATCCTGTGGGCACAGCCGTGATCTGCGCCGAGCTAAGACTGGATACCGCCACGCTGGTCGCAGCGTTACTCCACGATGTGGTCGAAGACACAGGCATGTCTATCGATTCCGTACGCAAAGACTTCGGAGAAGAGGTCGCTCTGCTTGTGGACGGTGTGACCAAGCTGTCTCAACTCCCATTCACCACCGCGGAGGAAGAACAGGCAGAGAACATCCGCAAGATGGTCATCGCCATGGCTAAGGACATCCGTGTGATCCTCATCAAACTCGCGGACCGGCTCCACAACATGCGGACCCTTAGCTATCTGGGCAAGGACAAGCAGATCCAGAAGGCCAAGGAGACCCTCGAGATCTACGCGCCACTGGCTCATAGACTTGGCATCGAATCCATCAGGTGGGAACTGGAAGACCTATCCTTCGCCACACTGCATCCCCGCAAGTTCGCGGAGATTCAACGCATGGTCGCTCAGCGAAGAGCCGACCGAGAGCGAGATATGCAGGAGGCGAAGGACATCATCATCCGCGAACTGCATGGCGTGGGGATCGAGGCAGAGATCGGTGGTCGAGCTAAGCACTTCTACTCCATCTACGACAAGATGGTACGAAAAGGCAAAGAGTTCAACGAGATCTTCGACCTTATCGCCTTGCGGGTGTTGGTCGAATCGGTGAAGGACTGCTACGCAGCACTTGGCGTGATACACGCCCTGTGGAAGCCACTGCCCGGCAGATTCAAGGACTACATCGCAATGCCAAAGTTCAACATGTACCAATCCTTGCATACGACTGTAATAGGCCCGAAGGGCAAGCCGTTAGAGATCCAGATCCGGACTCGAGAGATGCACGACACCGCGGAGTACGGCATAGCTGCTCACTGGATGTACAAGGAGAAGGGGGTTCGCGCCGCCCAGGGCTCCGACGCTCAGAGCGAGCGACTGCAATGGCTGCGGCAGATCATGGACTGGCAGTCGGAGACCAAGGATGCCGGCGACTTCATGGAATCGCTGAACATGGAGTTGCTCAGGGACGAAGTGTACGTGTTCACGCCCAAAGGCGAGGTCAAGAGCCTGCCGGCTAATTCCACGCCGGTGGACTTCGCGTATGCCGTACACACTGACGTCGGACATCACTGCATTGGCGCGAAGGTCGACAACCGGATGGTGCCACTCACCTACAAGCTTCAATCAGGAGATATCGTAGAGATACTCACGTCGAAAGCCTCCCAGGGTCCTTCTCGTGACTGGCTGCAGACCGTGCAGAGCTCGGGGGCCCGCAACAAGATCAGACAATGGTTCAAACGGGAGCGCAGAGAAGATGCGGAGCATCTGGGGAGAGAAGCCCTGCTTGAGGCCTTTAGGAAGCAGGGGCTGCCGGCGCAGCGTTTGATGGCGTCCGATTTGTTGTTGCGCATAATGAAAGAGACGAATCACGCAAAGAAGGAAGACTTCTTTGTTGCGCTGGGCACCGGGGCTCTGAGCGCGCAGCATGTGGTCACAAGAGTCATTCACGGTCTGAACGCCGAGAGCGAGGCAGCAACCGCCACTTTGCCAGAGACCGGTGCGCCCCCTAAGGGCCACGAGAACACTGGGCTATCTTCCACAGAGTTGGGCGTCGAGGTGGGAGGCGTCGGGGATGTCGCGGTGCGGATACCTCATTGCTGTCGGCCGGTGCCCGGGGATGACGTGGTGGGTTATATATCGCTGGGGCGCGGCATAACCATACATCGACGTGATTGCCCCAATGTGCGTGCACTGGAGAAGAACCCCGAGCGACTGGTGAGCGTGACTTGGGACGCGAAGAGCAATATGCCACTGCGGGTCGAGATCCAGATCGAAGCATACGATCGCGACCACCTGCTGGAAGATATTTCGCGCACGCTCAGTGAGAGTGGAGTCAGCATCATAGGCGCGCAGATAACCACCGCTCGCGACAACATGGTTCGCGACCGGTTCGTCTTCGAGGTGCCGAGTATCGACTATCTCGAGACTGTATTGCAGCGGGTGCGGCGAATTGACACCGTTTACGACGCATATCGTGTCACTCCCAACTAACGTGATATCTCTCGCGGCACGAGAGCTACAGCGGCTCTGCTAGAATCTTGCGTCATGAACATCCTTTGTGTCCCTGTCGGGCCTCTTCAAGCCAACTGCTACTTGATCTGGGATGACGCGCAGCGCGCATGCGCTGTCGACCCCGGCGGCGAACCTGAGCGGCTCGCTAAGATCGTCGGAGACAAAGACATGGCGCTCGAGGCTATCTTGGTCACCCATGGCCACTTCGACCATATGGAGGGTGTGGCCGGCCTTGCCGGAGCCACAGGTGCTTCTGTTTACTGTTCCAAAGAAGTTGCGCCCATAGCTGCTGGTGCAGAACAATGCTCGGCCTCGGGCGTGTCGGTGCCCCCAGTCGCGCGTGAGTCGATCTACATAGTGGCAGACGGCTCTGTGTTCGAGGTGGGGAGTCTATCGGTCAAGGTCCTGGCAACTCCTGGGCACACCCCTGGTGACGTGACCTTCGATATTGACGGGGCTCTGTTCTGTGGAGACCTACTCTTCAACGGGTCGGTGGGCCGGACGGATTTCCCTGGCGGCGATTTTGGTCAGTTGCTGGCTTCTGTGGGCCGCTTGGGGGGATTGTATCCGCCAGAGACCAGGGTGTATCCGGGGCACATGCAGGCGACCAGTCTGGGTCACGAACTCAGACACAATCAGTTCTTGATGGGGTTGCGTTCCGATGGCTGAGAAGATCTTCGCGCCTAAAGGGACATACGATGTCCTTCCCACCGACCAACCGCTGCGGCGTTGGGTGATCTTGTGTGCGGAGGAAGTGTTTGGGCGATACGGCTATAAGCGCATAGACACTCCGGTCTTCGAGGACACGAGGCTGTTCTGCCGCGGTGTAGGCGACTCAACAGACATTGTCCGCAAAGAGATGTACACGTTCGATGACCTGGGCGGACGTAGCATGACGCTGCGTCCAGAAGGTACGGCACCTGTGGCTCGCGCATACGTGGAACACGGGATGCGTACGCTGCCACAACCGGTCAAGCTCTACTATCACAGCCCTATGTTCCGATACGAGCGGCCTCAGTCGGCAAGATACAGACAACATCATCAACTCGGAGTCGAAGCCATCGGCTCGCAGTCCCCTGAGTTGGACGCGGAAGTCATTGGGGTGTTGGCGGCACTGTACGCCAAGGTCGGACTGCAGGAGGTCGCGTTGCGGCTGAACTCCATGGGGTGTCGTGAATGTCGCCCCGCCTACTCGGCAGCACTTAGGGAGTTCTTGGCCAATAGGGCAGATCAGCTCTGCGCAGACTGTCAAGATCGGGCCACGATGAACCCTCTGCGTGTGTACGACTGCAAGGTGCCGTCATGCCGGGAACTCCTTGCGGATGCCCCCAGATTGAGCGACTACCTCTGCGACGCCTGTGGTGTGCACCACGCACGTGTGCAGGAGTGCCTCGTCATTCAGGGCATTCCGTACGACACAGACCACACGCTCGTGCGAGGCATGGACTACTACACCCGGACCACCTTTGAGTTTGCGGCCAAGCACCTAGGCGCTCAGTCGGGCGTGGGTGGAGGCGGCAGATACGACGACCTAGTAGAATCAATCGGTGGTCCGGCTGTGCCGGGCGTGGGCTTCGGCACTGGCATCGAGCGTATCGTTCTTGCACTCAGCGAGGCGGAGGGAGTCCAGCTTCCCAAGATACGCCTTGGCGCATACGTAGTCGCGGTCAGTGAGGGAGCTAGGACTCAGGCCTTTGTGCTGGCTCATCAGTTGCGTACACTGGGAGTGGCCGCGGACCTTGATTTCGCTGGCAGAAGCGCAAAGGGCCAGATGACTCAGGCCGACAAGTCTGGGTCAAGATTCGCCATCATCGTTGGCGACGACGAGATGGCGCAGGACATGGTGACAGTGCGGGACCTAGGGGATGGGCAAGAGAGCAAGATAAGTAGGCAAGATCTTGAGCGCATGGCGACCAAGTGGGGACGGTCACTCCCAGAGGAGTCACAAGGAATCTAGGAGAGGTAGAAGCGTTGGCTTATAGGGACCAGTGGTGTGGAACTGTCAGAATAGACTCGGTAGGGGTGCGGATCCAGGTAGCGGGTTGGGTCCACCGGCGACGGGACCATGGAGGTTTGATTTTCGTCGACCTGCGGGATCGCACTGGTCTGCTGCAACTCGTGATCTCCGCTGAGGAAAGCCCGAAGATCCACGAGCTCGCCGAAGACATTCGCAATGAGTACGTCCTCAGTGCTACTGGGACCGTGGTGGCCCGCTCACCGGAGCGAGTGAACCCCAATCTGCCCACAGGTGAGGTCGAGGTGTCGGTAGAAGAGCTCACGATCTTGGCGGCGGCGCAAACGCCCCCCTTCTTGCCCGAGGACGACCTGGAGGTCGACGAGACTCTCAGGCTCAAGTATCGCTACATCGACTTGCGACGGCCTCGGATGTATCGAAACCTCGAGTTGCGCAGCAAGGTCGCACAAGCGGCGCGCAAGTACTTGGACGGACTGGGCTTCATGGAGGTCGAGACGCCCGTTCTAACGAAGAGCACTCCCGAGGGTGCCCGTGACTTTCTCGTACCCTCTCGGTTGAGGGCGGGCGAGTTCTTCGCCTTGCCGCAGTCGCCTCAATTGTTCAAGCAACTCCTGATGATCGCCGGTTTTGAGCGCTACTACCAGTTAGCCAGGGCCTTCAGAGACGAGGACCTTCGGGCCGACAGGCAGCCTGAGCACACCCAGATCGACATCGAGATGAGCTTCGTCGAGGAACATGACATACAAGAAGCTGTCGAGGGCATGTTCGTCGCTGCGTTTAAGGATGCGCTGGGGATAGAGCTAGAGACACCTTTCCCACGGTTAGAATATGCTCAGTCAATGGCGCTCTACGGCAGCGACAAGCCAGATCTGCGATTTGGCATGCAGATAGTCGATGTCACAGAGTTGGCGGGTCGAACAGAGTTCAAGGTATTTGCCGAGGCCGTGCAGCGCGGGGGGGTGGTGAGAGGCATCCGCGCCGAAGGAGCCGGCGGCTTCTCTCGCAAAGACGTCGACGAGCTTGCTGCCGAAGCTGCTGTGTTTGGAGCCCAGGGAGTCCTGCCTGTGTGGGTGGAGGGCGAAGGCGTGCGCTCACCCATGCAGAAGTTCTTGAGCGAAGAGCAGCTATCGGCGATTGTGAAACGCTTAGGAGGGTTGCCTGGGGACCTGCTCGTAATGGTAGCCGGCGGCAAGAAGATGGTCGAGGCGAGTCTTGGTGCGTTACGCCTCTCCCTCGCCAAGCGAACGGGAGTCAAGAGAGAGGGTTGGTCATTCGCCTGGATACTAGACTTCCCCATGTTTGAATGGGATGAGAAGGAAGCAAGGCTCAAAGCTCAGCATCATCCTTTCACCAAACCCAGACTTGACCAGTTGTCCGATCTTCAGACGCGACCACTGGATCTGGGTACTTATGCCTACGATCTGGTCCTAAATGGAGTAGAGCTGGGTAGCGGTTCTTTGCGCATTTCTGACCCTGAGATGCAGGAGGCGGTGTTTGGAGCCTTGGGTCTCACACAGGCTGAGATCAAAGCAAAATTCGGCTTCTTGGTCGAAGCCATGGACTTCGGCATACCGCCACACGGGGGCATAGGTCTTGGTTTGGACCGCACGGTCATGCTGATGGCTGGTGAGTCCTCGATCAGAGACGTCATAGGCTTTCCAAAAACACAGAGCGGAATGTGCCCCCTCACGGATGCGCCTTCTGAGGTCACGACCGAGCAACTCCGTGAATTGCGCATCCGAACTCTCTAAAACCCCTTGTTGGCGAGGGTTTTGTGGTGTGCTACCCTCACGCTGCTCGACCTTGTGCGTGATCTGGCTCAAACTTGAGCCAACACTCATCGCTTGGGAGGCTTGTTCATTTGGACGGCGAATACCTTCCAATGGCGGCCACCCACCTGCTCAGGCAGGTTCAAGCGCCTGTCAGACACGGCAAGGTGGAGCACTATGAACGAAGGGAAGACCATGATGCGACGGGTATACGGGTTAGTGGCGATGCTGCTGTGCTTTGGGCTCGTATCCTTTGTCCTCGCTGGGTGCTTCGGCGGAGGAAGCGAGCCAACGGTCACGCCTGGTGAGTCGACGGTATCCTCGTCGGATACTACGTTGACCGATCAGTCAACGACCACAGACTCCGATACGTCTACCAGCGAGGGGCCGGTACTCGTAGACGGTCTGCCTAGAGAGTATGTCGAATCGCTCGGCAACAGGCCCATTGTGGTCCTATTCTACGTACCCGGTGGGATAGATGACGAGAAGGTGCTCGCCTCGGTTCGTGAATCGGAGTCGGTGTACATTAGCTACACCTTCCTCATGTATGACTATCGTATGCCGGACGCCTATGGTGACCTTGCACAGCAGTTGGAGATCGATTACCCGCCGCATGTGGTCCTGCTTGACAGACACGGCGCGGTCAGATCGGTATGGAGCGGTTTTGTCGACAAGGCTACGTTGAACCAGACGCTGGTCGCCCTGGGACGTTATTGAGAGAGTCCCAGCACGTGGGGCAGAAGACCCCATCGACTGTCATTGTCGGACTCAGTAGCGGGGTTGATAGCTCAGTAGCTGCCTGGCTCCTGAAACAACAGGGATACAGAGTCATAGCTGTAACGCTGGCTCTAGCCGAGCCGCTACACCACGATACAACCCGGTCATGTTGCTCTCCGGCGCTGATGACAAGGACGAAAGCCATAGCCGACCACCTGCGAATCCCACACTATGCTGTCGATGAGAGGGGAGAGTTCCGCAGTCAGGTGATCGACTACTTTGTTGCGGAGTATGAGGTGGGCCGAACACCCAACCCCTGCGCCAAGTGCAACGCGCGCGTACGATTTGCCGCTCTGCTTGCGATGGCTCAGCGGCTTGGTGCCGACAACGTGGCCACCGGCCACTACGCGAGACTCACTGGAGCAGAGAGAAGGCTGGCACGCGCCGCAGATCGGGCGAAAGACCAGTCATACGTGCTCGCCGAGGTGGACCCTAGTGTTCTAGCGCGATGCATGTTTCCGCTTGGAGACCTGACGAAGCAAGTGGTGCGGGGAGTATCTGCCGAGATCGGGTTGAGCGAGCTGGTGTCCGAAGAGAGCCAGGACCTATGCTTCGTGTCTCGTGGAGCCTACCGAGAGTTTCTGCGCGAGAAGTTGGGGGAAGCACCCGGTGAAGTGGTAGATGGTGAGGGCAATGCAATAGGCAGCCATAGTGGAACGTACAACTATACTGTTGGGCAGCGAAGAGGCCTTGGCCAGGGCGGAAGCGACACGCTATATGTTGCCAGTGTTGATGCAGAAAGGCGTGAGGTGTTGGCTGTTCGCAGAGATCGTGCGGGGGTCAGATTGATTCGATTCGCAGTCGCCGCAAAGCACCGAGAACCGCCCCGGGGGGTCGTGACTGTCCAGTTTCGCTCAATGGGAGCGCCTGTGCGTGCAAGGTTGCTCGACGGTTGGACAGTACTACTGGAAGAGTCTGCGCTCGGGGTCGCCCCAGGACAGACGGTGGTCGTGTACGACGGGGATGAGGTGGTCGCAGGAGGCACGATCCTGGCGACCTCAGCCAACGTGGAAGCTGAGAGTCTAGGTACCGCAGAGGGTCGATAGGGCCTATGGTATAGTCAGTCGGAGTGTCGCTCTATGAAAGGGAGGCGCCATGGAGTGGGATGGCGGCACGATATGGAGGATAGCGCTGGGCTTCTTTTTCGTGCTTTGCGGAGCCGGTAGTGGGTATGCACTGTTTCGCTTGGGCTCGGTCCTAAGGAGAGCCAGCGACATCCTGGGTGCGGTGGATTCACAGATGCTTCCACTTCTAACGAGGGTGGAGACCGCCCTGGATGGGGTCAATTCTGAGCTCGAGAAGGTCGATCGCATCACCGGATCGGTTGCCGAGATCGTGAGAGCGGCGGAGACTACTACTACGGCCGTTCACAGAGCGGTAGCAATGCCCTTCCGCAAGATCTCGGGGGTCCTTGGCAACAAGCGTGGTGGTGGTAGGTCTTTTGGAGAAGCGAAGAGGAAGGGGCATTCCTGATGGGAGCAATCAAGTCGCTTGTCGTTCTAACGGCTGGTGCCGCCATGGGAGCCGCAGCCCTGATCGCGTATCGTATCTCCCAGGAGCAAGGCAAGTCGATTCAAGAGGCATTGTCCGACGTTCCCAACGAGATGGAACGTCTCTACGCTGAACTCAAGGCCAAAGGCATAGAGGCACTTGAAAAGGGTCACGCTGCCTACGACGGCAATCAGCAGGGAGCAGCACAAGAGGTCGAAGGGATCGGCGCGGTCCAGCAATAGCGCTCAGCTGGAGGTGTCGGATATCGTGCAACCTGTTCTTCTGAGCGTCCGACGTGGATCCCTGGCTGTCTCTGCCATGAGGGTGGTGGTCGGCTGGGTGGGATCTCGCAACGATGTCTCTCTCGAGCAACTAGATGACATCAACCTCGCATTGGAGACACTGGTCGCTGGAGATACTGGCCTAGACGACGCCTTTGAGTTGAGAGTCTGGGTGGAGAGCGGCAACGTGCACCTACTGCTATTGGGTCTTCTAGGTGGAGACATGCTGGCAAACCTGGAGGCTACGGGCGAGCCTTGCCTATCGGCACGATGGCCACTTGATGTTCGTCTCTTTCTGCGAGCCCTGGTTGATGACTACGCGGTCGTCAGGGGCGAGGGAGATTCATTTGGGGTGTCAATGTGCAAGGGCATCTGCTAGATGCCCGCAAACAGGGACACTCATAGCAACACTGCGGCAGAGTCCAAGCGGGCGCGCCTAGGCAGGCATCTAGAGGGTGTGTCTGAGCGCGAACTGCTCGTCCTGCTGCGCACGGAAGGTGACTTGGCGGCACGAGAGGAGCTCATCACCCGCTATCTACCGCTAGTCCGCAGTCTGGCGCGTCGCTTCATGTCTCGCGGTCAGCCACTGGAAGACTTGGTGCAAGTCGGCTCGATTGGATTGATCAAGGCGGTCGACAGGTTTGACCTTGATAGAGGAGTCGAGTTGTCGACCTATGCGACACCGACCATTCTTGGCGAGATCAAGCGGTACTTCCGCGATAAGGGTTGGGCGGTCAAAGTCCCCCGGGCGTTGCAGGAACTCAATGTGCGTCTGAATAGAGTCATAGAGCACCTGACGGTCGATCTGCAACGGTCACCGACTATCGCGGAGCTGGCAGCAGAGATCCAGGTCAGCGAAGAGGAAGTGGTGGAGGCGCTGGAGAGCGGCAGAGCGTACAGTTCTGTATCCATTTTCTCCGGTGGAGTGGGGGAAGACGAGGAATCACTGGAATTGCTAGACTGCTTGGGTCAAGAGGAACACGCTTACGACCTAGTGGAGCAGCGTCGTTTACTGGCTCCGGCGATGGAGAGACTGGAGCCACGCGAACGCTTGATACTTCATCTGCGTTTCTTCGAAGGTATGACGCAAACACAGGTGGCGACGCGTATCGGCATCTCTCAGATGCACGTCTCACGACTGATAAGGAAGTCGATCGATAGCCTCCGCGAAGCGATGACGGAGAACTCCCCCACATAGGGGTGGCTGAGTAAGGAATAGGTGCCGTATTTGAACACTGCTGAACTTCGCAAGCTGTATTTGGAGTACTTTGTTGCGCGCGGCCATTTGCTAGTGCCGAGCTCGTCATTGGTGCCCACGAACGATCAGTCGGTGCTACTGACCACTGCGGGCATGCAGCAGTTCAAACCGTACTTCATGGGGTTGGCTCAGCCTCCCGGCCCTCGTTTGGTCAGCGTGCAGAAATGCTTCAGGACGTCGGACATCGACAAGGTGGGGCTTACGGCGCGTCACTGCACGTTCTTCGAGATGCTGGGAAACTTCTCTATCGGTGACTACTTCAAACAAGAAGCCATCCGCCTGGCCTGGGAATTCACCATCGACTACCTGGGGTTCGACCCGGATCTGGTCTGGGTGTCGTACTTCGAAGGGGACGACTCCATCGAGTGTGACGAGGAGGCCGTGGCCTGCTGGCGCGATCTGGGAGTCCCGCGAGAGCGGATGGTCGGTTTGCCAAGGAGCGACAACTTCTGGGGCCCTGTGGGCAGCAGCGGTCCATGCGGCCCGTGTTCTGAGCTCTACTACGACCGCGGACCGGAATTCGGATGCAACAGCACAAGCTGTAAGCCGGGCTGTGACTGCGACAGGTATGTCGAGTTCTGGAACCTGGTGTTCACCGGCTACAACATGGACGAGCAAGGGGGCCTGAATGCTCTTCCTGCACAGAACATAGACACAGGCATGGGGTTGGAGCGTGTGGCCGCACTGATACAAGGTGTGCAGTCAGTATTCCTGGTGGACTCCTTCAGACCGCTGATTGAACTCGGGGAGCGATTGGCCGGAGTCAGATTTGGCGAAGACGGACGCACGGACGTCGCGCTCAGGGTGCTTGCGGACCATTCTAGAGCGATGGTCTTCTTAGTCGCCGACGGGGTCAATCCAGGCAACGAGGGGCGGGGCTATGTCCTTAGACGTGTGATAAGACGCGCTGCCAGGTACAGCCGCTCTCTGGGTATTGCACCGCCTTTCCTAGGCACATACGCAGCGCTAGTGGTCGAGATGATGGGGATAGCGTATCCGGAGCTTCGCGACCGCGAGAATGAGATCATGCGGGTCGCACAAAGTGAAGAGGAGCGCTTCAATCGCACTCTGGGCCAAGGCCTCAGTCTGGTGGAGGAGGCGCTCGCCAAGGCGGAGTCAGAAGGTAACAGCGTGTTCTCTGCCGACACTGCCTTCTTACTACACGATACTTATGGGTTTCCCGTTGAAGTCACTAGGGAGATCGTGGAGGAGCGAGGTTTCTCTCTCGACTTGCAGGCATTCGACAAAGCGATGGACAGCCAGAAGAGGCGCGCGCGCGGCGCAGCCAAGGGATCGGACGTCGTCAGTGATGCGGTAGTGAGCTTCGCCCGCAAGACTCTGCGCCCCACCGAGTTCTTAGGTTATGAACGAGACGATCTGTACACGGTCATAGAGAACCTCACTGAGCTTCCGGACGGGCGTGTGGCCTTGGTTCTCCGCGAAAGTCCCTTTTATGCGGAGTCTGGTGGGCAGATGTCCGATGTCGGCTCTGTGGAGTCCGAAGACGGAAAGCTGGCTGTAGAGGACGTACAGCAGCATGGGCAGGTGCAGGTCGTGATCGGCAAAGCGCTTGAGGGTAGGCTGGAGAAGGGCACCAGAGTGAAGGCCGCGCTGTCGCTCACTCATCGGCACGATATTGCAGCCAATCATACGGCTACGCACCTGCTGCACTATGCTCTGCGCACTCGTTTGGGTAAAGACGTCACCCAAGCAGGATCTTCTGTGAAAGCAGACAGGTTGCGCTTTGATTTCTCGTATCACGAGCCTTTGGGGCCCAAGCGTCTGGCGGAAGTCGAGGACTTGGTCAACCGGCGGATAGTCGAGAACCATCCTGTACGCACATTCACAACCTCCCAGGATCATGCCAGGGATCTGGGCGCAATGGCCTTGTTCGGCGAGAAATACGACGAATTCGTCAGAGTGGTAGAGATCGACGACTTCAGCCGGGAGTTGTGCGGAGGAACGCATGTAGGTGCAACAAGCGAACTCGGCATCTTCAAGATCTTGGCCGAGAACAGTGTTGGAGCTAACGTGCGCAGGATAGAAGCGGTCACGGGACGGTCGGCGGTTGCGTACTACAGATCTCGTGACGATGCAGTGCAGAAGGCTTCTGCACTGCTGGAGACATCAGGGGATATGTTGCAGGCGCTGGAGCGTTTGCGGGCAAGGGCCGAGGAGTTGGAGGCTGAAGTCCAAGACGCTAGGTGCGAGATCATCCAAGATCTTGCTGATGAACTTGTCGGTAACGCCACTCGAGAAGGCGATACGGCTCTGGTGGCCCAGGTTGTGGAGGTCCCTGACGCAGACCAGTTGATGTCTTTGGTGGACAGAGTCCGTGACCGTCTCGCGCCGGCAGCAGTGGCTCTTGGTGCAGATATCTCGGGCAAAGGGATGGTCGTTGTCAGCGTCAGCGCCGAACTGGCAGAGGTCGACGCTGGGGCTATCGCAAGAAGCGCTGCTCAGTCTGTTGGCGGCGGCGGCGGAGGCAACCGAAGTCTGGGGCGGGCGGGCGGAGTCAGCCCAGACAGACTAGCGGAGGCGGTCGAGAGGGCTTTCGGCCTGCTGCGGGAACGGCTCTAGGCTGGTGAAGCTGCTGGGCGTAGACTACGGGAAGATCCGGACGGGGTTGGCCGTCTCGGATGTGGCTGGAATCACCTGTCGCCCTTTGGCCGTCATAACGGAACGGGACCTGGACAGGCTTGTTGCCGTGATCGTCGATGCCGCCCGTGAACACGAGGCTGAGGGTATAGTGGTGGGCATACCTCGGCCGCTGTCGGGGGGAACGAACCAGCAGATGCAGGACGTCAGCATGTTCATGGAGAGGTTGAGCGAGAGTACGTCATTGCCCGTGACCGAATGGGACGAACGCTTCACGAGCGTTCTGGCAGAGACAGGAGCCAAGGGGAGCGAGGCGAGAGACTCGGTGGCAGCCTGCTATATGCTGCAGAACTACTTGGACATGTTGGCTGCCAGAAAGAGGAGCTGATTGTGGTCTACAAAGACTATCGAAGGCTATCAGCCAGAAGTCGCACTGGTCCGGAGGGCAGAGGTGCGTGGGAACCTGGCGGCTCTGGCCCAAAGAAGAAATGGACTACCACTACCACCATGGTAGTGGCTGGGTTCGCGGTTTTCTTGGTCTTGGTCTTGGGTGGTCTTGGGCTGGCAGTCAAGTGGTATGACTCTCAATCGACCGACACAACAGTAGCCGACGGGGGAGACTCATCCCGCACCATAGATATCGCAGCCGGTATGACCGCGTCGCAGATAGGTGCTCTGCTACAGGAGCAGGGTATTATCACCGATTCTGCAGACTTCCTTGACCTGGTGACAGAGCGAGGCAGCGAGAACAAGCTTCAACCGGGAGTCTACGAGTTTGCGGAGGGGCTCAGACTGATCGACATCGTCGACATGCTGGAACAGGGCCTAAGTTCGGCCCGTTACAAGGTGACTATTCCTGAAGGGCGCTCGATAACGCAGATCAAGGCGCAACTCGACGAGGATGGCAAGATATCAGGAGCCGAGTACGAGCAGTTGACCAAGAAGTTGACCGAGTTCGAACTGCCATATCTAGCGGGGCAGCAGATAACCGATGTGTCCACCATGGAGGGACTGCTGTTTCCGAGCACCTACTTCGTGTCCGAGGGGCAGTCCGCTGCTGAACTCATCAAGCAACAGCTTCTCGCCTTCACCAACAAGACCTCCGGATTGCCCTGGGACAATGCGACGTCCCTGAAGGTCACGCCGTATGAGATCCTCATCATTGCGTCGATCATCGAGAAAGAGGTCAGCGTCGCTAGCGAGCGTGCTCAAGTTGCGAGGGTGATCTACAATCGTATAGCCAAAGACATGCGGCTACAAATAGACGCAACGGTTCTGTATGCCATCGGCGATTGGACGAAAGAACTCGACAGTGCATCTCTTGCCACTGACTCACCGTACAATACATACGTGAACACAGGACTGCCTCCAGGGCCGATATGCAATCCTGGGGAGGCAGCGCTACGTGCGGCATTGGAGCCGGCGGACGGAGACTGGTTGTACTACGTGCTTCAGGATACCGCTGGCAACCACTTCTTCACTGCCTCATACGAAGAGTTCCTCCAGGCTAAGGAGAATCAGCCCGGTAGATAAGACCACGGTACAGGGGGGAGCAACACACCAATGTCGTCCTTTGGATGTGGTCGTCACTCACGGTCGCAACGATATTCTCATGATGCTTCGTAGCACGACCCATGACTGGAGGAGGTCGGGTGCACAGTCGGCCTGACAATGGCGAGAGCAACAAGGTGGTGTGGCTGTTCGGTCACCCTGTCGGCCATTCGCTATCAGCGGCGATACACAACGCCGCATTCCGCTACACGGGTGTTGATATGCGCTATGTCGCTCGCGACGTGCCCGAGACCGCATTGGCCGAAGCCGTGTCGGAATTGCGCTCTGACCGCGCCAGAGGCGCGAATCTCACCCTGCCACACAAGGTGGCCGCTCTTGCACTCTTGGACGGCGTCGATCCGGAGGCTCAACGGATAGGAGCCGTGAACACGATCGTGAACGAGGCAGGGTGTCTCTTTGGCCATAACACGGACCTCGGGGGCTTTCTGCGCGCGCTGCAGACCGTCATGGCCGACGGTGTCCGCGGACTTCGCTGCTTGGTTCTGGGCGCAGGGGGGGCCGCGAGAGCGGTAGTCGGCCGGCCTGAGCTCGGATGGGGCGGAGCAGGTCTGGGTAGCCAACCGTGATCTGAAGAGAGCCAAGGCGCTTTGCGGAGATGCTTCTGACGTGGGGAGACACAAGATTCGTGCCCCTTGCGTTAGAGGAGGCTGCGACGGTGGCCGCGAACTGTCAAGTGGTGGTGAATGCGACCTCGTTGGGCTTGTCGGAGTCGGTCAAGAACTTGCCTATTGATGTCGATATTCTCCACAGTGGCCAGGTGCTGCTTGATTTGGTGTACAGAAATGGCTTGACTGCGCTTGTTCGTGCTGCCAAAGCCAAAGGTTTGGCGGCCATCGATGGGAAGGAGATGCTGGTGCAGCAAGCAGCACTCTCGTTCGAGTTGTGGACTGGCCTGAGTGCGCCGCTAAGCGTGATGCGAGGAAGCATTAGTGACTGTTAAAGACGATACATCTGACATCCCTGTGGCGAAGGAGGACAACCTCCAACGCAGGTTGTCGGGAAAACGGACTGGCGAGGTTCTAGTTGAGATGGGCCTGCTCACCATTGAGCAGGTCGAGCAGGCTATCGCGGAACAGAAAGTCTCACACAAGCGCATAGGTGACATAGCTCTCGAGAAGGGTTGGGTCACCAAGGGCACGCTGATGGAGGCCTTGGGCATGAGGTTGGGAGTAAAGTACCTTGACCTGGCCTCTACCCGCATAGACCCCATAACTGCGGATTTGATCTCAGAGAGAGATGCACGGCGATACACCGCTGTCCCCGTAGGCTTTGTGGACGATCACACGATCCTGGTCGCCATGGCCGATCCATCCAACATCGTCGCGGTCGACGATCTTCGCATACTCACAGGCTTTGACATAGAGCCGGCTATCGCCACTGTCGACGATGTGATGGCGATGCTGGCGAACATGAGGCCTGCCCAGGAGCAGATCTCGGAGGACTTTGGGGCTCACGGTTCGTCTGACGACGATGAGGCCAGTGCTGTAGAGTTGCGCGATATTCGGGAGCAGGTAGACGCTGCGCCGGTCGTGAAGTTGGTGAATGGAGTGTTGGCCAGGGCCGCTGATGAAGGCGCGTCCGACATTCACTTTGAGCCACAGGCCAAGGAGTTGTTGGTGCGCTTCAGGCACGATGGCGTCCTCCACGAGATCATGACCATCCCCAAGCGTTTGCAGCCTGGGTGCCTGTCGCGCCTCAAGATCATGGCGGATCTGGATATCGCTGAGCGTCGAATCCCTCAAGATGGGCGCATCGGTCTTGTCGTGGGGGGTAGGCCTATCGACATGCGAGTGGCCTCCCTGCCGACGGTTTACGGGGAGAAGATCGTCATCCGTCTGCTCGACAGGGGAAACATTGTTCTGAAACTCGAGCAACTGGGGTTCTCGGACATTGCCTTGTCGCGCTACACGAAGTCCTTCACGAAGCCGTACGGGGCCATACTGGTTACAGGTCCGACCGGTTCGGGCAAGTCTACGACTCTGTACGGCACACTCAACATACTCAACACGCCTGACAAGAACATCATCACGGTCGAGGACCCTGTCGAGTACCGCTTGCAGGGTATCAATCAGGTTCAGATCAATCCCAAGGCCGGATTGTCCTTCGCTTCCGGTCTTCGATCCATACTTGCGATGCGATCCGGACATCATCATGGTCGGAGAGATCCGAGACAAGGAGACCGCGCAGATAGCGGTAGAATCCGCCCTGACAGGTCACCTGGTTCTATCCACCCTGCATACCAACGATGCTCCCGGCGCCCTGTCGCGTTTGACCGAGATGGGCGTGGAACCATTCTTGACGGCGTCTGCTGTCGACTGTGTGATCGCTCAGAGACTGGTGCGCAAGCTGTGCGACTACTGTCGTGAGCCATATGCCGCCACCAAGGAGATGCTCGACAGACTAGGATTCCCTCAAGAAGCGGTGGACAATTGGAAGAACATCCAGCTTCACAAGCCAACGGGGTGTGCGCACTGCAATGGCACCGGTTACAAGGGTCGTTTGGGTATCTACGAGATAATGCCGGTGACCGAAGCTCTAGAGAGGCTTATAGTGGAGCGTAAGAGTGCGGACGAGCTCATGAGGGTGGCCGTGGCGGAAGGCATGGTCTCGCTCAGACAAGACGGACTTGAGCGCGTGTTGCAGGGCGTGACGTCTGTAGAAGAGATATCGAGGGTCATCGTATAGGCGACCGCCGCGTGGGTCGGATCGCAGAGAGGCGTACCGCATATGGACATCACTGAGATTCTGAAGCAGGTCGTGGCTCTTGGAGCGTCGGACCTACATCTGTCGGTGGGCGTGCCTCCGATAGTGCGCGTCGATGGCCACTTGGAGGCGCTTGATTATCCGGCGCTTGAGCCAATAGGTGTCAGAGAGATGATGTACACCATCCTCTCCCAGGATCAGCGACAGAAACTGGAAACAGAGTGGGAACTCGACCTAGCGTACTCTCTCGTTTGGAATAGCGCGTTTTCGCGTGAATACGTTTTTCCAGCGAGGGGCTCTGGCCGCTGCTTTCAGGATGGTCCCCATTGAGATCAAGCCGATCGATCGATCTGGGGCTTCCCAAGGTGATGCATTCTTTCTGCCACAAGCCGCGTGGCTTCGTGCTTGTCACCGGTCCGACCGGCTCCGGCAAGTCGACGACTCTCGCCGCTATCCTTGACGAGATCAATCAGACTAGGTCAAACCACATCGTCACGATCGAGGACCCGATCGAGTTCCTGCACATGCACAAGCGCTGCGTGGTCAATCAGAGGGAACTAGGTGCCGACACCAAGTCGTTTCCCGCTGCCTTGCGGGCTGCTTTGCGTCAGGATCCAGACGTCATACTCATCGGAGAGATGCGGGACATAGAGACTATGCAGATAGCCCTTACCGCCGCTGAGACGGGCCATCTGGTGTTCGCGACGCTGCACACACAGGATTGCCCTCAGTCCATAGACCGCATCATCGATGTGTTCCCGCCTCATCAACAAGAGCAGATCCGCGTGCAGATCGCAGCGACGCTGGAGGGTGTGATATCTCAGCAACTCCTACCGAAAGTTGGCAGCAAGGGTCGCGTAGCAGCCTGCGAAGTGCTGATTCCTACGCCCGCGGTCCGCAACCTCATCCGCGAAGGCAAGACTCACCAACTGTACACGGTAATGCAGACCGGCAGCCAGCAGGGGATGCAGACCATGAACTCGGCACTCGCCGAACACGTCAAGCACGGCAGAATATCGAAAGAAAACGCCATGCGTCGCACGGTCGCGCCGGAGGATCTGGAGCGGCTGCTGATGACGGGGACGGGGTAGAACCCTTGACATCACCTCCGCAGGAGAGGGAGTCCACGCCGCGAATAGTTGTCAAACTAGGCAGTTCTGCCGATACTAGGGTTAGACGAATTTCTGCGTTCGCCCCAGCAGGATAAGGCAAGAGGAGTTTCTGTGGCGACATATGTATATACAGCACGCAAAGACCGCGGCGGTATGTTCACGGGCGAAGCGTCCGGGGATTCCAAACAGGCGGTTGCAGCCGATCTGAAGCGAAAGGGACTTACAGTCCTTAGGCTGGAGGAGAAGAAGGGGGCCTTCAGCCTCCAAGGACTTCTCGAAAGCTCGACCAGGATCAAGGTCCGTGATAAGGCTGTATTTGCCAGACAGTTCGCGACGATGATCCAATCGGGGCTCGCCGTCTTGCGCGCTCTGTACGTGCTTGAGGAGCAGACCCCCAATCCTCGGTTCAAGAAGATCATTGCCTCTCTTAGAAGCGATGTCGAGTCCGGCATGTCGCTGTCCGACTCTATGGAGCGCTACCCAGTAGCATTCGACAAGCTCTACGTTTCGATGGTCCGTGCTGGAGAGGTGAGCGGTGCCTTGGACTCTTCACTCAACCGCCTGGCCACCCAGTTGGAGAAAGACGACAGCATCCGACGCACGGTGAAGTCTGCGATGGCCTATCCGATCATGATTGGCAGCTTTCGCCATCCTGGTGGCCATAGGTATGCTGCTGTTCATCATCCCTATCTTCGCAAGCATGTACGATGACCTTGGCGGTCAACTGCCGCTGCTGACTCGCGTCATGATGGGTCTAAGCGATGCCATGAAGAGCTACTGGTTCATACTGCTGCCAGCGGTGATAGGTCTTATATGGGGCTTTCGGCGTTGGAAGGCCAGCGACCGAGGTCAACGCGTTTGGGATCACATCAAGCTGAAGCTGCCCATGCGTCTTGGACCAGTGGTGCAGAAGATCGCCGTGGCCCGCTTCAGCCGCACGATGGCCACTTTGGTGAGTTCAGGTGTGCCGATCCTACAGGCGATAGAGATCACCGGTAAGACTTCCGGAAACACCGTGATCGAAGACGCGATGCTTGATGTGAAAGAGAGCGTGCGCAGCGGTGAATCGATAGCCAAGCCGCTGAGCCGTGCCACAGTGTTTCCTCCTATGGTCACGCACATGATATCCATCGGTGAGGAGACTGGTGCCTTGGATAGCATGCTGAACAAGGTGGCCGACTTCTACGAAGACGAAGTCGACAGCACCATCAAGTCGCTTACCTCCATTCTTGAACCGATCATGATGCTTTTCGTTGGTGGCATCGTAGGTCTCATCGTCATCTCAATGTACTTGCCCATGTTCAACATGATGAACCTGGTGGAATAGGCTGACGGGCAAGGGGTGGGCGTAGTTGTAGCCTGCCATCAGCAACGTCATGTTCCACGTAACTTCAGGAACCGACGCGTACCTTACTTGTCCTCTCTATGCACAATGCACGATAATGTGCATTATGTAAACGCTACGGCTTGCGTGGGCTTCACTACCAAGAGCGCCGGCCGCTACTCCCCATACTGCAACAAGGCTGAAGATTTCGTAGCCGGGCAACTTCTCCCGCGCCTTGAGGGCCGTGAGTTCTATAAGAAACGCAAGGCCTGCCACCACGCCGCCGGCTTCTTCAACGAGTCTCACATTGGCCGCCGCGGTGCCACCAGTGGCAAGTAGATCGTCGTGAATCAGAACGCGTTGCCCGGGCTTGATAGCGTCAGAATGGATTTCCAGAGCATCAGTGCCGTACTCCAGGTCGTACTCGCAGCGACTGACGGTCCCTGGGAGCTTGCCCGGCTTTCGTGCCGTAGCGAAACCTAGGCCCAGCGAGTAAGCCATAGCAGCCCCGACGATGAAACCACGCGCTTCGGCCCCAATGACTGAGATCCGCATTCTGCGCTTTCGCAAACTCCGCAAGCCGGTCTACCGAGTACCTCAGTGCGCTGCCATCAAGCAGAAGCGGGGTGATGTCGTGAAAGAGAATGCCCTCTTTGGGGAAGCCCGGAATGTGCCGGATATACGTGTCGAGTTCCATTGCGCTCCTTCGCATCTCGAGGTTGACCGATGCACGCCGTGGGCGTACTCAAGGGCGGCGATCGAAAATCGAGTCAGATGAGCTGACGTAGTTCACGCAACAGAAGTAGCCGCGTGAGCTGATGAAAGAGTCCAGCGAGATCCTGAGCGGTCTGTAGGCCGAACTCTCTCCTGTCGGCGTGTCCAGATCTAACATCTGGAGTCACCACCTGTTCGATCAGTCCGGCCTCTCTCTCTGCAGCAGAACTCAACATGCGCAGGTGGCGAGGCTCAACATGGTACATGTTCAGCCTCTGGCAGATGCGCGAAATCTCCAAGTCAGTCTCTGTAAAGGCCGGACCCGACTCAGAAGCACGGTTGACCAGACGAGACTCCACGAGACCCAATACATAGTCCTCGATCGGCACCAAGTGCCTCACAGAACTCTTCTACAGTGTACGCGGGGTCCTGCCTGCGCAACGTCATGCTCGCATCTGAGGATCGCCACAGAGTCGGTTCTGGTCCTCCGGCTGTGGCGGAGGCTGCTTCAACACGCCGTCGGATGACGTCTAGAGGAAGATACTCATCTCTCTGCATGGCAAGGATGCTGCGCAACGTTCGAACGTCTTCCTTGGTGTATTTACGGTATCTGCCCTTAGTTCTCTGTGGGGCCATCAGACCCCGATCCTCTAGATATCGAACCTTGCTTATAGACAGATCGGGAAACTCCGACTGTAGCGTCGCCACCAACTGGCCTATTGTAAGGAGTGGCGCGAGCACCGCCCCCACCTTCGGTGAGTGAGGTGCCAGCCGTCTCTTCCATGTGGGTTTCCGCCATGTTCAGAACCTCACTCATCCACCGTCTGTTCCAAGAAGGCCATCTTGAACTTACCTATCTGCAGCTCATCTCCGTCAAAAAGCTGGTGCCTTTCTATGCGCCGTCGGTTGACATAGGTGCCGTTCAGACTGCCTTCGTCTTCGATGGTGTAGGCCTCAGAGTCAATGATGATTCGCGCGTGTCTTCGCGAGACGGTCACATCGTCCAAGAACAAATCGCATTCCGGGCTTCTCCCGATCGTAACCGCCTCGCCGGACAAGGCGAGCATTTCACCCTCTCGATCTAGGGGTGACCGAATCTGAAGTAATGTGCCTTGTGTTGGAAGCAGGTCCGCCGGCGTCGCCTTGTCTGCGTCGTCGTCCTGACCCACTGAGTACCGCTCTGTAGTCTCTTCAGAAGGTACTTGCGTCTGAAGATGAGTGCCACACCGGCGGCAGTAGGACGAGTCTGCCGTATTGTGGACACCGCACTCTGGGCACTTGATCATGGCACCCACCCCAACGTCGGTAAGTCGTCTTTACTTGCGCCTTGAGCCGCTACCAGAGTCTTTTCGAGTGAGGATCTCGGTCAACGCCGCAATATCGCCGTCTACCACCAGCCCTTGGCCGGCGCCTGTCTTGTCGCGCAACCTACGAACTATCTCTGCCCTTACGATGTCAAGTTCGCCCTGTAGAAGACGCCTGCGCTTTGAGACCTCCGCCTCCTCTTCTGCTAGCGAATCAGCCAGATCTTTCAAATCCGCGTCAGAGTAGGACTGGATGTTGACAAGACGTTCGAAAGAAGATTCGCCCACAGTACTCATGCCCCCACTATAGACGTTCCGAACACAACCTTCCACTTGAGGTCTAGAGTATACCTCCAACAATCCCCTACATATCAGTCCGGGGTCACAGTCGCCGCTAAGCGTTTAATCCTCGCTGGCCAGCAATGCCTCGTATTCCTCCGCAGAGAGCAACTCATCCGCTTCTGAAGGCTCACTGATCTTGATCTTGATCAGCCAACCGTCATCGTACGGGCTCGAGTTCAACGTTTCGGGCGCATCCACCACATCCTCGTTGATCTCGATGACGGAGCCACTCATCGGTGCGAATACATCGGACACTGCCTTGACCGACTCCACCTCTGCATAAGGCGTCCCAACCGCGACATCCGCTCCTACCTCCGGGAGTTCGATGAAGACGATATCACCGAGTGTCTGCTGGGCGTACTCGGTTATGCCAAAGACAGCTGTATCACCGTCCACGCGCACCCAGTCATGCTCCCTATGGTACTTGAGGTTCTTTGGGTTCACCTGCGCTCCTTTCTCGCCATACCCGGCTGGGCG
This sequence comes from uncultured Actinomycetes bacterium, assembly GCA_963814365.1. Taxonomy (GTDB): domain Bacteria; phylum Actinomycetota; class Thermoleophilia; order RBG-16-64-13; family RBG-16-64-13; genus RBG-16-64-13. The sequence goes on from CAWFCL010000004.1 coordinate 946,055, forward strand.
TCATGATAGCACAGCGCTTTTCGGGGTCGGTAAGCCAATGGGGTGCGCGCTTGGCTTCACCGACTTGTATACTGTGATGGCAACGTTGACGCTGAAGGAGGAGCGCTGTGGCTCGTCGCAAGGGACTCGTCATCAGTGACGAGCAGATGAAGTTGATTGATGGCGTGCTTTCCAAGCTGCAGCATGTGACTGGTTCGCATTTTGTCGCTCTTGTCTCTACGAGTGGGCAGCCGATAACTGTATCCCCCCCGGACGCACAATCCGACACCTTGTCGTTGGCAGCGCTTGCCGCGGGTTCGTTCGCCGCCACGCGCCAATTGGCGGAGGTCTTGAAGGAGCGCGAATTCACACTCCTGTTCCACGAGGGAAAGGAGTCCAATCTACACGTCATCCAAGTCACCGATCAGATACTCATGTTGTTGACGTTCGGTCATGAGACACAGGTGGGCCTGGTTCGGCTGTACACCACAAGAGCTCTCGCCGTCCTCAAGCCGATCTTCGAGCGTGCCGAAGATAGCGAAGGGGAAGAGAGTCCGTTCGACAGCGGCTACTCTCTTGAGGCCGACACTGCGCTGGACGACCTATTTTCCGAACAAGACGCCGACTAGTAGCGGGGGACGCGGCTCGTGGCACTGATAAATCTTGCAGCCAGAGAGATCAACTACAAGATCGTCTACTACGGCTGTGGCTTATGTGGCAAGACCACCAACATTCAGTACATCCACCGGCGCGTCAACCCGGCTGCCCGTGGCCGGCTCGTCAGCATCGCCACAGAAGAAGAGCGAACGCTGTACTTTGACTTTCTGCCGCTCTCTCTGGGGACGGTGAAGGGACTGCGTACCAGGTTCCATCTCTATACCGTCCCCGGTCAGTCGTTCTACAACGCTTCTCGCAAGCTAGTGTTGCAGGGGGTTGATGGTATCGTGTTCGTGGCGGACAGTCAGGTCTCCAGGCTAGATGAGAACGTGGATAGCTACTTGAACCTCTGGGACAACCTTCGCTCACAGAACGAAGACCTATCCAGTCTGGGTATGGTCTTGCAGATGAACAAGCGCGACTTGGGCAACATCTTCAGCGTAGCCGATCTTACCGAGTTGCTCAATCACACGGGGTCGCCCGTACTTGAGGCCTGCGCGCTAACGGGGGTAGGCGTCTTTGAGACCCTGAAGACCGTGTGCAAACAGGTTATCGCCAAGAGTTCGCGTTCCTGACTTGGCGACCCGCTAGGTCGGGACGGCCGGATTTGAACCGGCGACCTTCCGGCCCCCAGCCGGATGCGCTACCAAACTACGCCACGTCCCGATGCGCTGTGACAGTATACCGCGCTCTAGATACTGACTACAGACTGTGTTGTTCGTCTGGGTCAGAGCCGGAGCTAATCCGCTTATTCCGCACTTCCCCCACGCTTGGTCCACGGAAAATCCACTTTTCGCTCAGTGCCGGCCACCAGGCGCTGGACGTTGGTGCGGTGCCCCCACAGGACCAACGCCGCCATAAGTGAACACGCCACCACGTATGCCAAGGGACGCTCCAGATGCCGCCGCCATCATAACCGTATAGCAGACCCGCCATCACGGGCAGAGAGATGGTGCATACTGATGGACGCTACTGAGACGATGCGCGTGAGCAACAGCACTAGCACGAACAACCCCACCAGACACGCCATCGGCAGGGGGATCATGGCAATGGCGGCTCCGGCTCCTGTGGCTACGCCCTTGCCGCCTCTACCCCTGAGGAATATCGAGAATGTGTGCCCAATCACTGCCGCAAAAGCAACGAGGACCGTCACAACTGGGTGGGTGAAGTAGCGCGCGAGTACAACGGGGATAACGCCCTTTAGAACATCGCCAAACAAGACCGCGACGCCAAGGCCCTTGCCCAGAACCCTAAAGGCGTTGGTAGTACCTGCGTTTCCGCTACCGCGCTCTCTTAGGTCGATGCCCTTGATGGCCTTACCTAGGAAGACACTGGGCGAGACCGATCCCATGAGATAGCCAAAGACCACAAGAGCAATGGCCTTCCACAGAAACCCCCAGCTCATGAGTACCTTTCCTCTTTCCCCTCAAAGTCGATTATCAAGGGTACCCCCTCCAAAGCGTAGTCTTCGCGAAGGCGGTTCTCGAGGTAGTAGGCGTACGGCTTGTTGACGAGGGCCCTTGAATTCACCATGATCTTAAAGCGCGGTGGGGCCTGCCCATACTGCACCATGTAGAAGGTCTTGATTGACTTGCCGCCCTTTGAGGCCGAAGGATGGCGACCCTGCAAGGACCCCAACCACCGATTGAGATCAGCAGTCGGAATACGACTCGCGTACTTGGTGTAGAGGCTTTTCGCCAGCGGCAGGATCCTGTCCACACCACGTCTGCTGATTGCAGACACCGTAAGGTGTGGCGGCTTCATCTGGACTCGCACCCCGACGCGCTCAACCGCTTTGTCCAAATCGATCGTGGCGATATCCCACTTGTTGAATAAGATGGCTGTCGCACATTTGGCTCTTTGCGCCTCGTACGCGACCTGAAGATCAAGGTCGGTCAAGCCCTCGCTGGCATCCACTACGACAAGCGCAACGTCGCAACGCTCCAGGGCTTTGAGCGCCCTAAGCGAACTGAAGTACTCCACGTCCGTCGTCGTACGCTTTCCGGGCCTCCGAAGCCCAGCAGTGTCCACCAGCACCACTGGTTCGCCTTGGTAGTTGATAGTGGTGTCTATTGCGTCGCGTGTGGTGCCCGGCATGGCCGAAACGATCGTCCTCTCGTCGCCCATGAGCATATTCAACAGGGAACTCTTGCCCACATTCGGCCTGCCCACTATGGCTATTCGCATCGGAGTAGGCTCTTCTTCTTCGAATTCTGCAGCCGGAAGCCCGTCGACTATCCTGTCGAGAAGGTCACCCAGTCCCAACCCATGTTCGGCTGAAATACCCAGCGGCTCTCCAAGGCCGAGGCCCCAGTAGTCATTCAGCATCCCCTGGGCGGACTTGGCATCTTGTTTGTTGACGGCAAGCAGTATGGGGACACCGGTGCGCCTGAGCAGATCGGCTATCTCCTTGTCTTGAGGGACGACTCCCGTCTTCCCTTCCACGACAAAGACAGCAAGCGCCGCATCCACCACGGCCAAGCGCGCCTGTTGCCCTACTTCCTCCCCAAGAGGCTGGTCGGTCTGCAGATCTATGCCGCCGGTGTCTATTACGACAAAACGGCGGCCATTCCACTCCCCCACTCCCTCTTTGCGGTCCCGAGTCACTCCTGCCTCGGGAGAGACGACCGCATCTCGTCCGCCGGTGATGCGGTTGAACAGTGTGGACTTGCCCACGTTGGGATAGCCGATGATAGCCACACGCGGCAAACCGACGTTCATCACTGCATCTCCTGAATTGCGTGCACCACTGCTTCGATCTGTTCCGGTGGGGTTGACGCTCCTGCAGTGACCCCTACTGTAGTAGCACCGTCAAACCAATCGTGAATGAGTTCAGTGGCGCATTCTACATGGTACGTATTTGGCTGTCGTTGACCGCACAGCTCTGCCAAACGTTTCGTATTGCCGGATTCGCGCCCTCCCACGACTATGACCACGTCGACATCCGAGGCCATTGCGAGTGCGGCGTTCTGTCTGATTTCAGTAGCGTTGCAGATAGTGTTGTGGACAAGGAGTTGCCTCGATAACGGGGCCAAGCTGGCCACGACTCCCGCCAGACGTTCTTTGGACTGGGTCGTCTGGACAACCACGCCTATCTTGCGGCCTGGTAGCGTAGAGGGCAGGTCAGAGGCGGACTCGACAACCAGTGAATCGTCACCGGCGTAAGACTTTAGCGCGAGCACCTCAGGATGATTCCGGTCCCCCAGGATTATTACGTAGTATCCCTCTTCTGCAAGCCGTGCGGCCTTCTCCTGGGCAGAAGTGACAAACGGGCAAGTCGCGTCGACAACGCTAACACCAGAGGCGGCCAACTGCTCTCTCACACCCTTGGGGACTCCATGGGAGCGCAGAATCACTGTGCCATCGTCCACTTGGGTGACATCGGTGATCACCCCCACGCCTTTCTCACGAAGCTCGGCGACGACGCTGGGATTGTGGATCAAGGGACCAAGTGTGTTGACGGGTTTGTGCGCTTCTTCTACGGCGTCGAGAGTCAACTCCAAAGCTCTTTCGACTCCCGGACAGAAGCCGGCGCTATCAGACACGCGAACGACCAGGCCAGACGTCACTTGTTCACCGGCTGTGATAGAAGTGTCTCGAGTGCCTCGCGAACTCGCAGCGTGACGACCTTAGTCCTCTCAGTCTTAGGCACCTCAGGTCCCGGCATCTCAATGGGGGCGCCAAGGACAACCTGTATCTTGGGAAAATGAGGGATACCGTGTTTGAAGGCGAGGTCTGTGCCGTGCATCACCGCAGGTACTGTGACAACACCGTTTCTCATTGAAAACAGACTGATACCCGCCCGAAGTTCTCCGAGCCCGGACCCCTTGTGGCAGCGACCTTCTGGAAATAGGCCAAGGACTTCACCTCGATCCAGGATCTCGATTCCCTTCTTGATCGCGGTTCGATCGGCCTCGCCTCGATTGACCGGAAACGTCCCAAACCGCTCCATTGCCCAGGCCAGTGGCCTGAACTTCCACAATTCGACCTTGGCCATGTAGTGGATCTGCCGCGGAACGTTAATCCCCAAGAAAAAGGGGTCCGTCATAGCCCTGTGGTTGCAGGCAACGACCACTGGTCCAGTGAGAGGGAAATGCTCTACGCCAACCACTCTGATACGGTAGAAGAAGCGCCACAGCGGACGTAGTACGAAGTAGGTCATCCGATACAAAAAGGTGTCAAGCGGCCCCTTCTGCATCCGAGACAGCCTCCATTTGGAGAGGCCTTTGAACTCTGCCTGGCGGACCGCTTCGCACACGCGCTCTATGACCTGCTCGATAGGCATGGAGGTCGTGTCTATCTCGATAGCGTCAGTCGCCCTACGTAGGGGTGCTAACTCTCTGCTCGAGTCTAGGGAATCTCGGGTGGAGATGTCGTTCATCAATTCGTCTAGGGCCATCGTCACACCTTGCGCGTCGAGCTGAGCCTGCCGGCGGCGGGCTCTCTCCTTCACACTGGCCGTCAGGTAGATCTTGACATCAGCATCTGGGACGACTACGGTGCCCATGTCTCGGCCCTCCAGCACCACGTTGCCCTTGCTTGCCTCATGACGCTGTCTTTGTGTCAGAACTTGGCGCACAGAAGGTTCGGCAGACACAGCCGACACGTTGTTGGATACCAGAGTCCCCCGGATGTCCTGGCTGATCTCTCTCTCCCCCACGAATACTCGAGTCAGGTCGTCCGACTGGTCCTGGAACCGCAAAGGAGCGGACTCTGCCAACACCCCCGCCTCGCCAAGGCGCTCTGGCACCAATCCCGCCTCTAATGCCAGGAGTGTCACAGCGCGATACATCGCGCCTGTATCCAGGTACCTCATGTGCAGCGTCTTCGCGACTTCTCTGGCTATTGTGCTTTTGCCTGAGCCGGCTGGGCCGTCTATGGCGATGATCATGCCGTCTTCACCCGACCTTCCTGGTCAGATCGTACTTCGCACTGTCCGCCCAACCGGCGTAACGTGTCTATGAATCCCGGGAACGAGACCCCGACACACTGCGTGTCGTCGACCTCGACTCCGGCCAACGAGGCCGCTCCCGCAATGGCCCCTACCATGGCGAGCCTATGGTCTCCGTTCGTTTTCACAGAACCGGTAGACCAGCCTGCTGGCCTTCCCTCGATCTCCAAGCCGTCATCATGCTCGGTTATCTCTACACCCAAACCACCGAGAAGGTCCGCCATTGCCGTCAACCTATCGCTCTCCTTGACTCTAAGTTCCTGCGCACCTCTGACGACCGATCTGCCCTTTGCCTTGGCCGCCGCAAGCATGAAAGCGGGCAATTCGTCTATCAGCGTGGGTATCTCAGCGGCGTCTATCTCTGTGGCGGACAGTTGCGAGTAGCGCGCGGTAACGTTGCCTACGGGCTCCTCCCCATCGCGTTCAGAGTATTCGACCAGCAAATCAGCTCCCATGCGCTGAAGTGCATGAATCAGACCTACCCGCGTCGGATTCAGCCCCACGCCCTCGACGACGAGCTCTGAGCCCGGAACGATAGTGGCAGCCACCAGCAGAAATGCAGCAGAGCTGAAGTCACCAGGAACCTCAACACTAGACATGTGCAGTGAGTCCACCGGCCATACCCGCACCACACCCGGCCCACCTGACACGCCCTCACGTTCTACTCGTCCTCCGCCTTGGACTATCATTCGCTCGGTATGGTCTCGTGACGCCCCGGGCTCACTGATGGTCGTGAGGCCATCAGCACGCAGACCCGCTAACAAGATGCACGACTTGACCTGTGCCGAGGCTACTTGCAGGGAGTGTTCCTCTGCACGGACACTCCCCCCGCGGACCGTTATCGGGGGCAAGGTACCACCCATACGTCCATCGACCTGCACCCCCATCTTGGCCAGCGGAGCCAAGACTCTGGCCATGGGGCGGCGCCTGATGCTGGAATCTCCAGTCATCACGCATAGGAAGTCGCAAGCCGCTACGATCCCCGGAAGCAATCTGATCAGCGTTCCCGAGTTGGCAACGTCCAACACATCCTCAGGCTCTCTGAGCCCAGACCATCCCTGACCATGTACAACCAGATGTTTGTCTTGCTCCTCCACCTCTACCCCAAGAGCGCGAACAGCTCGTAGGGTGGCCATGGTGTCCTCAGATCGCAGCAAGCCATGGACATGTACTGGTCCAGAGTTGACTGCTCCCAGCAAGATCGCTCGATGCGATATGGACTTGTCGCCAGGGACCTGCAACCTTCCGCTCAGGCCTTCCCTCGCCGGGAGGAACACAGCGGCGCTGGGCCCATCACCCTTATTCGCGTTCACTCGCTCACGTCTCCGCTGCTGCCGACCCTGGACGCATAGCCAAGGCCAGCGAGGAGAGCTTCCGTCCTGGCTGCCACTTCATGTCCAGACACGAATACCTCCAGGTCACCACCCATGCTGCGACTCATGTGATGCAACGTGAGGTCTTCAACATTGATGCCCGCCTCACCTAGAGTGCTGAGCACTGTAGCTATGACACCAGGCACGTCGGGTACCCGTACCGTGACTTTGTAGAGCGTATCAGGGCTTATGTCCGCTAGCTCGAGCATCTCTTCCCGATAGCCGGCCGCACTCTCGATGGATTCTGCTATTCCGTCAGAATCTCCGCCCTCAAGATTACCCCTGAACGTCTCCAGAATGTCCGCTATGGCCTGCACCGACTCTGCCAGAGCCTTCTTGTTCTCCAGGAATATATCTCGCCACATAGGTGGGTTGGCTCCTGCCACCCGCGTCAGGTCGATGAAACTAGCGCCTACCCACTGCAGCGGTTTCTTGCCACTCGCATCGAAACGGCCGGCGTGTTCCATGAGAGCGTTGGCGAGCACGTGCGGAAGATGGCTGATAACCGCCAGAAGACGGTCGTGGGTCTGCGCGTCCACATGATTGGGGCGCGCACCTAGTTCGACGACGAACTGTTGGAGCATCGCGTAGAGTTTCGGGAACGCCTCGCCGGTGGTGCACAAGAAGTAGTTCGCGTCGTTAAAGAGGTCGGCGCGGGCGTACCTGACGCCGGAGTCCGCGGCCCCACACATGGGATGACCGCCGATGAAGATGGACCGCGCGTCAGCCGAAAGCCTCGAAATGATCGCCGACTTGGTGCTGCCCGTGTCTGTTATGAGACGCGGACGGGGTTCCGCAGCCGCACACTCCTCCACCAGAGCAGCGATACACCGAACAGGGGTCGACACCACCACCAGATCTGCATAGGCGGCCGCCTCTGCGGCTGTAGTCGCTTTCTCGGTGATGACCCCGAGCGCAAGCGCTTCGTCCAGAGCCACCTGATCTGTGTCAAACCCGACAACCTCATCGACATTCGCACGGGCGCGCGCTGCCAAAGCAACACTGCCGCCCATCATGCCCACACCGACTACCGCTAGCCTGTGGACTCCACTATGTCCGCCTACAACAGCCACTATGGCTAGCCCAGGGTTCTCCCGGTCCATTCGACCATAGCCTTTATGCGGGAGGCCACGGCAGCAAACTGCTGTGGGTCCAAGGACTGCGCGCCATCTGAGAGCGCGGTCTCAGGAGTGGGGTGCATCTCGATCATCAGCCCATCAGCCCCTGCTGCTATGGCAGCTAGCGAGAGTGGCTCCACGAGGTCCGTCTTGCCTGCGGCGTGGCTCGGATCGATCACTACAGGCAGGTGGCTGCGCTGCTTGATGATGGGTATGGCTGATATGTCCAAGGTGTTGCGAGTGGCCGTCTCGAACGTCCTTATCCCACGCTCACACAAGATGACCTTCTCGTTCCCCTCTTTGACGATGTACTCTGCGGCCATCAGAAGCTCCTCGATGGTGGCCGCGAGTCCTCGCTTAAGCAGCACCGGCCGGTCTACCTCGCCCACGGCTGAGAGGAGTTGGAAGTTCTGCATGTTGCGTGCGCCGATTTGGATGATGTCTGAGTACTCCGCAACGGCCTCCAGATGACGGGGGTCCATCAGTTCCGTCACGACAGGGAGCCCGGTCTGGGCGCGCGCCTCGGCAAGTATTTCAAGAGCTTCGACGCCCAGGCCCTGAAACGCATAAGGAGACGTGCGTGGCTTGAACGCACCCCCTCGGAGCATCGTGGCACCCGACGCCTTGGCCGCCACAGCTGCTTCCAGCAACTGTTCTTTGCTCTCCACCGAGCAAGGTCCGGCGATCAGGCCCACGTGTGTGCCACCCAGACTCGTGCCACACACAGTCACCACAGTGTCGGAGCGCCTGAATTCGCGACTTACGAGTTTATATGGCTTAAGGATCGGGACCACTTTGTCGACCCCAGGGTAGGCTTCCAAGGGAAGACCAGCAACGACATCCCGTTCGCCTACAACACCTATGACCGTTGCAATGTCGCTCGTGGAGACACGACCATTCGCCCCGGCGTCATCCAACAGCTGCAAGATGCGCTCGACATCCTCTGAGGACGCGTTCTCGTCCATCACTATCATCATCTCTGTACTTGCGCCTTCCATGTCAGCTCTCCGGACTCAGGGATTCTGCATCTAGTGCGGGATCCTTCGATTGGGTTTTCGTCTCTATTTCGCCGGCGCGGATATCGCCCATGGCGTCCAGGAAGACGTTGTTCTGCTGCTCATCACCAATGGTAACCCGAATCCATCCCGGGCAGTCCATGGCGTAACCAGACCTGGTAAGGATGCCTCGCGCAAGCAGTCCCTGGCCTACCTCCTGTCCTGGCACGCCCAGTCCGGTGACGTCCACCAACAGGAAGTTGGCCTCGCCTCTGTACGACTCGATTCCGAGGCTCTGCAGAAACCTCCACATCCTTTGCTTCTCACCAGATATGAACTCCCGTCGCTCGACGACTCGCTCAGGATGCAACAGAGACTCCGCTGCTGCCGCTTGCGCGAGGGAATCAACGTTGAATGGCTGTCTCACCTTGTCCAGAGCGTGTGCTACCTCGGGGTCTGCTACGGCGTACCCGATGCGCAGTCCCGCAAGCCCGTATACCTTCGAGAATGTTCGCAGGACAACCAGATTGGGGAACTCATTCACCCAATGACACGTTTGCTCGTGTCCCGGGCAAGTGACGAACTCAACATATGCTTCGTCCAAGACGACCACTACATCCGATGGCACTTTCTCCAGAAACGAGCGTAGCCTGCCAGTATCGACGTATCCTCCGGTGGGGTTGTTCGGATTACAGACGATCAGGAGACTGGTGTTCTCTCTCACCGCAGCGGCCATGGCCTCTAGGTCTGCCGCCATGTCCTTCAATGGCACTGTCGTGAAGTCTCCACCATGAGTCAGCGCAATGGTCTTGTACACAACAAACGAAGGGTGCGGCAGCACCGCATGTGTGTTCGGAGTCAACAAGGCTTGCCCCAACAGCATGAGCAACTCGCACGAACCGTTGCCGAGGCACAGGTTATCTGGGGTGACACCCAGACGCTCAGCCAGCATGCTCTTCAGTCGCCCGCACGAACCGTCAGGGTAACGATTCAGGCCACAGATAGCGGACTTCAGAGCTTCTATGACTTCTGGAAAAGGGCCCCAAGGCACCTCGTTGGCCGACAGCTGCACGATGGCGTCTTGGTGATATCGCTGCTTGATCTCGTCGAGAGACGGTCCGGCCCGATAGGGCGTCAGCTTATCAAGTGCAGGGTTGAACCTCATAGTCATAGCTCCGGTCGGCCGGCGTGATTGCGCAACCTCTAAGTATAGAGCACACTAGCCCAGCCCAGCCAAGCTGCGTAGAGCGGCTATCTCTTCGTCTGATAGTCTCCGAGCCTGCCCTAGGGCAAGGCCATAGTCCACAAGACCGGCAAATCGCGAGCGATGTAGGCTTTTGACTCTTTTTCCCACCGCATCGAACATGCGTCGCACCTGCCTCTTGCGGCCTTCGTGGATGACCACGCGCAGCGTGCTGATCTGCCCGTTGGCATCATTCGGGTAAGCGATTACCGTCACTTGCGCCTGCGAAGTAACGCCGTCCTCCAGACGAACGCCCCTTCGGAGTCTCTCAAGTGCGGGAGCCTCCACTCTACCCCCGACCGTCACGATGTACTCCTTCTCCACGTTGTATTTGGGGTGAAGGAGACGCTCCGCAAGCGCCCCGTCGTTGGTAAGCAGCAGCAGTCCGCTACTGTTCAGATCGAGGCGCCCGACCGGGTAGATGCGCGTTTCGGTGGGTATCGACTCCACGACCGTGGGCCGTCCCCTTGCGTCCACAGCAGCGCTCAAGACTCCCAGGGGCTTATTGAGGAGCCAGTACTCCTTTGACTCCGCATCTATGCTTCTACCGTCCACTTTGACCGACGCAGTCGACGGGTCGACGCTGCTACCCAGGGTGGCCACCCGACCATCGACCAACACACGCCCTGACAGGATGATCTCTTCGCAGGCCCGTCGTGAGCCTAGGCCGGCCTCAGCCAGCAGCTTCTGAAGCCTGACTCTCACTCCGGCCCTGTGAGCACGCCTAATCTGCGCCGCAGATCGGCCTTGGCCTCCTCGGTGAGGGCGAACCCGTCAAGGGGTGGCAGTCGGTCGACCTCGGCCAGACCGAACATAGCCTCAAAACGTCGCGTCGTGCCGTAGAGCACGGCCCCACCCCTTGTTTGGCTCCGCCCGATGTCTTGGATAAGCTCTCTGTCGAGCAGGTTTCGTACGGGCGAGTCGGAATTGACCCCGCGAATCTCCGCGATCTGGGGACGAGTGACCGGTTGTAGATAAGCAACGATCGCGAGACATTCCAAGGCTGCAGGGGATAGTCGCCCCGCTTCATACGGGATCTCGAAGAGCGCCCTTACGCGGTGCTCAGACAGCGGATTAGTCCTGAAGACCCACCCACCGGCAAGACGAGCCAACTCAAGGCCTCTTTCTCCCTCACAGGGAAACTCTGCCGCCAACCCCTCGAGAGTCACTTCCACAGCGCGTCGCAGCGAGATGTCCGAAGAGCCGAATGCCTCCATGATGGTCTCTACAGCCAAAGGGTCGCCCGAGGCGAAGAGCAGGGCCTCGATATCACGCTTCAGGTCGGCGAGCCTGATCCCGTGGTGTGGCTGTACATTGGTTTCTTCGCTCATTCCGCTCCTTCGGCTCCTGTTGTTGCCGTACTGCTCTTGACCAGGATATCTCCGAACGCACGAGGCTGCCGAACACGGATCTCGCCCCGGGAGAGTAGGTCCAGCAGCGCAAACAAGGAGAGCGCCTGCACCAGGGGTTGTTCGGCGCCAAAGACATCATTGAAGGAGAAGCTGCTCTGCGAGGCCAGCAACTCCCTTATCGTGGACAGCTGCCTGCGTAGTTCCACTTTCGTCTCTGCCAGGTGAGATGCGTCGGGTTCAGCCCGATTCGAGAGAACGCGCTCTAGACTCTCGCGAAGTTCGTCTGCGCTTCCAGAACCGGCAATGTCTTGCAGCGGTGGCAATATCACCCTTGTCTGGCCCCGCGCGCCTCGCAGGAGAGAGGCGCTGCTGGCTTCAGCAAGTCGTTGGAGATGCTCGGCAGCTGCCTTGAATTGACTGTATACAAACAGTCTTTCTAGCAACTGGTCTCGAGCTTGCTCGGGCGTGAACTCTTCGTCCTCGAACGGAAGCGAAGCCTCTGGCAGGAGCATGCGTGACTTCACCTCGACCAGAAGGCTCATCAACAGCAGGAATTCCGTCATGTCGTCCCAGTAGCCAATGACGCCTGCTGCTTCCATGTCCGCAAGGTAGGCCGTGATGACGTCTACCAACGGCACTTCGAGTAGGTCGATCTCTTCTCGCATTATCAGCGAGAGAAGAAGGTCAAAAGGACCTTGATATACCTCTAGGTCAAGCTCAGGGGATCTCATGATGATCGTCTAACTGCCGGAAGCTACCAAGTGACTACTGCCAGATGATGTTGTAGTTCGTTAGAAAGACGTCCGCCAGACCTTTAACGACCCAGCCCTAGGATGCCGCTCCTCACCACAACAAAGAGCACTATGATCGCTAGGAACATCCCGTATTGGTCGAAGGAGGCCCATCTCTCGTAGGCTCTGCGCGGCAGGAAGGCACCCACGACGCGAGAGCCATCCAACGGCGGTACAGGTATCAGGTTGAAAATGCCCAAGACGATATTCACCTGAAAGATCAGGAACAGCACCTCGAAGACTATGCCGTTAGCATCTACACGCAACGCGTTCAGCAGAACGACAAAAGCTACGGCCAGCGCGAAGTTGGTGAGCGGTCCCGCCAACCCCACAAGCGCCATGCCGCGCTGTCTGTTCTTGAAGTAGTACGGCGAAACCGGAACGGGTTTCGCCCATCCGAAGACGAACCATCCCAGCAAATAGGTAATGAAGAACATAGCCGTACCCAAAGGGTCAAGATGCTTGATGGGGTTGAGACTCAAGCGTCCTGCACGTTTCGCAGTCGGATCGCCCAGCCAGTAGGCAACAAGCCCGTGCGCCAACTCATGGAGCATGAGTGACACCAAAAGTACCGGCACCAGCGAGACCAGCACCAAGAGTTTATCTACGCTGAAATTCAAGTTGCTCTCCTTCTTTCGACCATCGCAAGTGCGGCTGCCAACTCAGACTCCCGTCCTTGTACGGCCTCTTCCATCCTCAACTCTCTGAGCTTCTCCAATATTCGGCCGACCCCGGGTCCTTTCTTGACCCCGAGTTCAATGATGTCATCACCGCCGACAGCGATGGTCCTGTGTCGCAACTCTGTCAGATACCACAGGATGCGATCCTTGGTCAGTGCTTCAGGCATCTCGCCGAGAGCGAAGACCAGCGCCTCGACATGGCTATTGCGCAGAACCTTGTAGACTTCCCAGTCGGTCATGTCGTTGCGTCCGAGTCCCGTGGCGAGGTGTTGTCCACCGATCACTCCATCGCGCACCACGTCACTGTCCGAACGCTTGAACTTCATCTGCTCCAGCCAAAGATACAGTTCGTCGTGTGACATCCTGCGAGTCAGGGCCGCCAGACGCAAGCGCCAGGGAAGAACCTCCTCTTGCAGAGACAGTGTATCCACTAGTCGGTCGATCTTTCTGACCATAGCGACAGTATCATTATCCGTGGCCAGCTTCGGGTGCACCTCAGAGGCGACCCCAAGATCGCAGAGTCTGCGCAGTGACCACTCGATGTCTTCTTCGCTGAGCAAAGCTGTGAGTTCATCCCTTAGCCTTACGCTGGAGAGGTCCCCCACTAGATGCATCTGCACGCAGCTCTTGGCCAACGCGTGCGTGTGCTCATCCATCCTGAAGCCGTATCGGTTCTCGTAGCGCACTGCTCGAAATATCCTTGTCGGGTCCTCGACGAAGCTAAGGTTGTGCAGTACTCGGACGATTCCACCGCCCAGATCCCTGTAACCCCCGAAGAAGTCGACCACCGTTCCAAAGTCATGACCGCTGAGCGATATCGCCATCGCGTTGACCGTGAAGTCTCGGCGGAATAGGTCCTGCCGGATAGATGCGTGCTCGACCCTTGGCAGAGCGGCCGGGCGCTCGTAGAACTCGGTGCGTGTAGTAGCCACGTCCAAGTGAAATGGTTCGCTGCTCTGCCGCAGGTCGGTGGCGAGCTCACCCAAGCCCTCCGGGGGTAACAGAACGACCGCCGTCTTGAACTTGGGGTGTGCCCGCACCCTTCCTCCCAGCTGGGAGGCCAAGCGGCGCGCAAACTCGATGCCGTCGCCCTCCACGGCTATGTCGATATCTACATTGGGCTCCTCGAGCAGCAGATCACGAACGAATCCACCGACCAAGTACACGCCCGCGAAATCGTCAGACAAGACTGAGCACGCCTTGAATATCATGCCGAACGCGGGATGCTCCGCCAATGCCTCTAGCGCATACACCTGCGGAGAGGCCATCTGGGGCTGCTCCTTCTCCCACTGTCCCTGATACGCGGCCAGTACGTCGGTCCTGGTGGCTATGCCGACAACAGTCTCCACTAGAGCAGTCCCGGTTCTGGCGACTTCAGACTGACCGGCCTCGGTGACCACGGGAACACGTCCAACGTTGGACTTCACCATCAGACGACGCAGCTCATCTACATCTGTAGCGGTGCTCGCGAAGGCTATGTTCCTGGTCATAACTCCTTTGACCGGAGCACGAGCCAACCCATGCCGTATTGCCTTATCGAGGTCCCTACGAGACACTACGCCCACCACACGCCCTTCTTCACGAACGCAGATGCCAGAGTGGCCGTAGCGTTGCGCCGTGACTAGAGCGTCGGCGACCGATGTGTCGGAGTCTATGAAACGCACCGGCCGACTCATGATCTGTCCGGCCGTCAGGGTGGCCGTCTCGGTCTCCTTCAGGATTCCTACAAGTCGCTGAAGAACCATGTCACCCTGCTCGTCTGCGACCACTGCCGCTGCCGCTTGCGGATGACCGCCACCCCCTATCGACCGCAGCAGCCCGGCCACATCCACCGCGCCGGTGCGAGACCGACCCGTTACGAACACTCGCCCCTCGATGGTCACAGCCTGCAACAGCACATCGGCGTTGATCAACTCCATCAGCTTGTGGGCTATGACGCTAAGTCCGTCGACATACCTTGGTAGCTCAAGAGATACCAAGTGGATGTCCCAGCCCCGCACTCTCTCAACTCTCACAGCATCCACCAACTGCATAAGCACATCACGCTGCTCGTCAGCCAAAGCGCTGTGAAGGAAACGCTCTATCAAAGCCTGTGATGCACCCAACCTCATGCAGGCGGCCAACATCTCTGCGTCACGGATCGTTGTCCTTGGGTAGGTGAGAGATCCAGTATCCTCGTGTATGCCCAGGGCGAATATGCTGGCCTCCAGTCGAGAGATCTCGACGCCGCGTTCTAGAAGTACATGAACCATGGAGCTGGCCTGCGATCCGTCGGTCGAGATCATCCAGTTGCTTCCGTCTACGCGCGCCGGCCGCGTCGGCCGCTCCGCTGCGTGGTGGTCCATAACCACTGTCTCGACGCCTTCCGACCCGAACAGGCGTCCCAGGTCACCGATGCGGCTGGGGTCACAAGTGTCAACTACCACGAGCCTACGGATCTTTGCGCAATCTATCTGCCTCAACGCCACGATAGGCAGGCTGTCTCCGTGCAGAGACACGAACTCGCGCACATTGGGGTTCAACGAGCCCGCGAAGACGATCCTGGACTCAGGGTAGAGCTTAGCCGCACCGACGGACGCAGCCAAGGCGTCGAAGTCGGCGTTATGGTGGGTGGTAACCACCGTACCCACGTCTAGTAGTGAAGGTTGTCCCGTCATGGGTCCTAGTATAGCCGTGGCCTGGCGATGCGAATCGCTCGCAGTTGAACGCGCGCCTCCATACCGCCCATCCGCTCCGACTGCGGGAGACCCCCTATCCCCGCCGCGCTCGGGGATGAGCGTCGAGGTATATCTTCTGCAGGTGCGAAGAGCTTACGTGCGTGTATATCTGAGTGGTGGAAAGATCGGCGTGGCCGAGCATCTCTTGGACAGCGCGCAGGTCGGCTCCTCCCTCCAGCAAGTGGGTGGCAAAGGAATGCCTCAATGTGTGAGCCGACACATCGTCGGGTAGGCCTGCCGCTCGTGCGTATCGCTTGATGATGAGATGCAACCCCTGCCTGCTGAGTCTCCTCCCCTGGTTGTTCAGAAACAGTTCGGGTGCCTTCAGCCTGCCTGAGCCCCCAAGCAGCGGACGTCCTTGGGCGACGTACGTCTTCAATGCCTGAAGTGCGACGCGCCCCAAGGGAACCACTCTCTCCTTGTCGCCCTTACCCAGCGTTCTAACGAACCCCACGTCAAAGTCGATGTCCTGAAGCCGTAACCCAAGCAGCTCTGAGGCACGCAACCCAGCTCCGTATAGAGTCTCAAGGAGTGCCCTGTCTCTTAAGCCTCTGAAGTCGCTCGCGGGTACGAGCATCAACCTCTCCACATCGCTTACGCTAAGTATCCTTGGTAGCGTGGACTCGAGCCGGGTACCTGCCAGAGTGCGCGTAGGGTCGGTGGCGACCAGGCCGCTAACCACCGCTTCCTTGTAGAAAGATCGAATCGCAGCGGTCTTGCGTGCCCTAGTAGAGGGGCGCCATTCGCCCGTTGCCAAGAACGTGCGCACATCCTCGCTGGAAGCCTCGCTCAGATTGGTTGCCCGAGAGCCCAAGAAGGCGACGAATTGGGTCAAGTCTCTTCCGTAAGCCGAGACCGTCTGCTCAGCTAGCCCCCTTTCTAAGAGGAGGCCGCGGAGATGTCCTTGTATTAGCGAGCGCTCCTCAGCAACGATTTCCACAACGAGGGCCCTCCTGCAAGAGCTGGAGCGCTGCCAACGTCTTTGCATCGGGAACATCAGCAAGACGATGACGGAGTTCCGCCAGCGGCATTCTGACGACGGTAAGATCCTCGTCGAAGTCGGGGTCACTCTCTTGTTGGGTCAGGTCTTGCGCCAGAAACACGTGAAGCATCTCGTTCAGGAAGCCCGGAGACGAGTAGAACATGCCCAAGCACGACCACTTCTTGGCGACCAGTCCCACCTCCTCGCGCAGTTCGCGCTTAGCCGTCTCAAGAGGAGGCTCCTCCGGCTCCATGGTACCCGCCGGCAGTTCCAGCAGCATGCGTCCGATCGCGTGCCGATACTGCCGGACAAGATAGACCTGCGCGTCACTATCCAGAGCGACTATCACAACAGCGCCGGGGTGATCGACTACCTCGCGGCTAGTCTTCCTGCCGCGGGAGAGCATTATCTCGTCCACGCGCATGGTCACGACGCGTCCTCGATAGATGGGTCTAGAGCCGACGACTTTGGGTAACTGCCCTTGCTCCTCGCCATCCGGAGGCATCCTAGGACTCCCCCTCTCCGGCCTCTATGATTAGTTGCAGAACTAGCGAGCAGAGTCGCTCCAGCTCGTCCAGAGTAACGTACTCCTCGGCACTGTGGACACGCATCATTCCTGCGGAGAGATTCACAGTGGGAATGCCCTTCGCATTGAGGACATTGGCGTCAGATCCACCCCCCGCTGTCTGCAGAGTCGGCTGCAGACCTGATTTGGAGACAGCGCGAACAGCCAACTGCACTACAGGGTCGTCTGGTTTCAACTTGAACCCACGAAACTCATCGATAAGCTCTATCTCGACGTCCACCTCGCACTCGACGGCAGCCAAATGGATGGCATCTACCATGGCCGCTGCCACCCCTGCGAGAGTCGTGTCTTCATGTCCGCGACATTCGCCTGCTATCTCACACATGTCCGGCACTACGTTGATGGCGGTGCCGCCATTGATCGTGCCTATGTTGGCGGTGGTCTCGCTGTCCAGACGCCCCAGATGCATCGCGGCCACTGCTCTTGCCGCCGCCTGAATGGCGCTACGCCCCAACTCAGGCTCGATACCGGCGTGGGCGCATAGCCCCTTGAACCGACCTTTGATCGATCTTCTGGCTTGGCGCCGAAGTGACTATCCCCCCTACGGGGCCGCTTGAGTCGATGACGGCGGCAATAGGGCTGGCAATCACGTCAGGTCCCAGGTAGCCAGCGCCGACTAGGCCGTCCTCTTCGCAGACCGAGAAGAACACTTCGTAAGCTGGGAACTGCTGACCGCTTGTGACCAGCAGTTCTGTGGCGTGCAGGAGCGCCGCAACAGCAGCCTTGTCGTCTGCTCCCAAGATGCCGTCGTTGGCGTTCTTGAAGCACTCACCCTGATCAAGAATCACCTCTATCGCTGCTGTCACAGGTACCGTGTCCAGGTGCGCGCCCAGGGCTATATGCGGTCCTGCGCTATCTGATCCCACCCGGCACAGGAGATTGCCAGAGTTTCCACCGATGGCTGGCCCCGTCGAGTCTTCTTGCACGTCCAGTCCCAGAGACTCAAGCACCTCGATGACGGCATCGGCAACTTGTCTTTCGTTGCGCGATGGGCTTGTGATCCCGGCGAGCAGGACGAACAACTCTGAAAGCCGATCGCGCGACGGCGTAGGCAGGACCGTCATTTGACTCACTACTTCCGAGTCTTGCCCTGACTAGCTGCACGCTCCACCGCAGCACCCACGAAGTCCCTAAACAGGGGATGCGGACGCGTCGGACGACTCTTGAACTCAGGGTGGAACTGACACGCCACGAACCATGGATGGTCAGCCAGTTCGATCACTTCCACTAACTGCTCGTCCAGAGTCGTCCCGCTGATCGTCAGTCCGGCCTGTACGAGCGCATCTCTGTAGTCGTTGTTGACCTCATACCGATGTCTATGACGTTCATGGATCACCTCACTGCCATAGGCCTGGTGCGCCTTGGTGCCGGCGACCAGCTTGCTGGGCGAAGATCCAAGCCGCATGGTGCCCCCCTTGTCGCACACCCCCTCTTGATCGGGCAACAGGTCGATAACTGGATACTCTGTGTCCGGATCGAACTCCGAGGAATTGGCGCCCGGCATGTTCGCCTTGTTCCGTGCGAACTCTGCCACAGCGACCTGCATCCCAAGGCATAGACCCAAGAAGGGGACGGCGTTCTCGCGAGCGTACTTGACGGATTGAATCTTGCCTTCAGTACCACGCACGCCGAATCCCCCAGGCACGAGGATCCCGTCGGCCGTCTGTAGCTGGCTCATCAACTCATCTTCTTTGAGAGACTCGGCATCCACCCAGAGTATCTCCAACTCTCTGCCGTGAAGGATGCAGGCATGGCGGAGCGCCTCGATGACGCTCAAGTAGGCGTCTCTGAGCTGGACATACTTGCCCACAAGGGCCACCTTGACGGTTCCCTTGGCGTCTTTGATGCGTTGCACCAGTGCGATCCACTCGTCTAACTTCGGCCCTCTGGTCTCCAACCCAAGCTTGTCAACTACCAGCCCATCGAGTCCCTCGTCCCGCAACTTCAGTGGCACCTCATAGAGGTGCGCTGCATCCACACAACTGACCACGGCACGCGCCTCTACGTCGGTGAACAGCGATATCTTGTCCTTAAGCTCTGGAATGATCTCGCGGTCAGAACGGCACACGATGATGTCCGGCTGAATACCGATGCTTCTTAGCTCGTTGACGCTGTGCTGAGTGGGTTTGGTCTTGAGCTCCCCGGACGTACTAATGAAGGGAATCAAGGTGACATGTATGAAGAGAACATGCCTGCGACCGATATCGTTGCGATACTGTCGAATGGCCTCCAGGAATGGCAGACTCTCGATGTCGCCCACAGTCCCACCTATCTCTGTAATGACGACGTCGACTTCCGGATCCCGAGCAACACGCGAGATGCGCTCTTTGATCTCGTTCGTCACATGCGGGATAACCTGCACCGTGCTGCCCAGGTAGTCGCCGCGCCTCTCTTTGCTGATGACATGGTTGTAAACAGAGCCAGAGGTCACGTTGGAGTCACGCGTTAGGCTTTCGTCGACGAATCTCTCATAGTGTCCGAGATCCAGGTCGGTCTCGGCGCCGTCGTCCGTAACGAAGACTTCCCCGTGCTGATATGGGCTCATCGTGCCCGGGTCCACGTTCAGGTATGGATCGAACTTCTGGATGATGACCCGAAGGCCACGACTCTTGAGCAAGCAACCAAGGGAGGCTGCAGTGATGCCCTTACCGAGCGAGGATACGACGCCGCCCGTTACAAATACATGTTTCGCCATCGTCACCCCTGCCGCGTAGACTGCACCTCGGGTGGCGCCTGGCAGTCGTGCCCGCGCCCCGCCTAGTCTAGCAGTCCCGCAACCGCCCTGTCTCGCATTTCGCGAGCTAGGCTCATGGTTTCCTGATCATCCAGCCTGCCACCGAGCATCCGACACAACTCCTGAACGATCTGGGCCTCGTCTAGGGCGCTCAGCCTTGCCACTGTGTGAGCTCCCTCTGATACCTTGTCGATCAGCAGGTGTCGCGACGCCAGAGCAGCCACTTGGGCAAGATGGGTGATGACGACGAGCTGAGCTTCATCAGCCAACTCCCTAAGCTTCTTCCCAACAGCCACCGCTGTGCGACCACCTATTCCCGCGTCGATCTCATCAAAGACGAGCGTCTCCCTGCCACCGGCACCCGCCAACGCACACTTGATGGCCAGCAGGACTCGGGAGAGTTCACCCCCCGAAGCGGTCTTGGCAAGGCTGCGCGCCGGCAACCCGCGGTTCGCGGCGAGCATGAACTCCAAGGTATCGGCACCAGAAGCTCTGAGCCCTTCCCAACCCGAGTGACTATCCATCTTGAGAGTGACAACAGCCTCAGACATCCCCAACCCGGAAAGCTGGTCTGCGACCGCTGTCTCCAGTCTTGGAATAACGTTGGCACGCTCTGACGTCAGCTCCGCAGCTAACTGCAGGGCTCGCTCACTCTGTTTCTCCTGCACCTCTTCAAGCCTCGAAATATCTTCTTCGCCGTACTGCAGCACTGCAAGACGTTCCTGGGCGTCCCGCAGATGGTGTATGGCACTCTCCGTGGAGCCTCCGTACTTTCGAGCCAACTCGGTGTAGATCCTCAGTCTCTCGTTGACGGCTTCCAACCGGCCTGGATCGACTGACACCCTGTCTGTGTACGAGTGTAATTCACGTGCCGACTCCTCCAATTGGTAGGTGACAGCCGT
Source organism: uncultured Actinomycetes bacterium (assembly GCA_963814365.1). GTDB lineage: Bacteria > Actinomycetota > Thermoleophilia > RBG-16-64-13 > RBG-16-64-13 > RBG-16-64-13. The sequence continues at coordinate 967,115 of CAWFCL010000004.1, forward strand.
CAGCGCTTCGGCAAGACCGTCCACCTCTGGGTCAGCACCCTGCACTCCGCCAAGAAGCGAGACTGCACGGTTCAACAGACCGGCAACATCGACACCGTCGTCTTCACTGGTAAGGATCTCCGCAGCTCCGGCTGTCGCGGCCAAGAGATCCTCGGCCGACGCCAGTAGTCTCTGGTCGGCCAGAAGTCCCCTCTCTTCGTCTGCTGACAATCCGGCCTCTGACAGCTCCTTCACCTGGAACCCAAGCAGGTCAATCTCGCGGAGCCTTGTCTCTTCGTCCCTGCGGATCTCGCTCAACCGTTTTCTAGCTTCGTTGGCTGCCAAGTACGCTTCGCGGAATTCAGAAGCCAACTGCAGGACCCTAGAGCCGCCCCACTTGTCCAAAACCGCGAGTTGATAGCGGGGGTCTAACAGCCGTCGATACTCGTGCTGCCCGGCGAACGACAAGAGACCGGCTACTGCAGCACCCATCGCCGTCAGAGTCACCGCTGTGTCGTTTATGAAGCAGCGATTGCGCCCCTCCTTGCCTAAGCGCCTGCCCACAATGAAGGGGCCAGTCGTGACTCCACCAAGCAACTCAACAAGGTCTGTTGGAAGCTCGCGGACATCCTCTTCGACCAACTCGAACACCGCTTGGATACTCGCGTCGGCAGCTCTGACACCAACTAACCCTTCCTCTGCGCGTTCACCCATCAGAAGGCCCAGCGCCTTGGTAAGCAGTGTCTTGCCGGCTCCGGTTTCTCCGGTAAGGACGTTCAGACCATCGGTGAACTCCAGCTGAGCGTCTTCTATGAGGACGAAGTTCTTGATTGTAAGGGTCGAAAGCATGCTGAGACTTCGATCAGAGCAGACGGTCGCGGAAGTGGTGATACAGACTGTCGCCCTGGAGCAGAGCAAGGTCATTCATGCCTGAGACGGCACGCACACTGACCACGGCACCAGGCGGCAACTGCTTCACCCGCTGCCCGTCTATGTCTACGTAGCAGGGCCTCTCGTCGGTGTTGATGATCTCGAGAACGTCATCGGCTCCCGCTACCACGGGTCTGACGCCCACGGCATGGGCCGCGACAAGACTGATCACATACGCGTCCACCGAGATGCCGAGCAAGGGCCCACCAGCCGCCAAGCTATACGCCGACGAGCCGGCCGGCGTACCGGCCACAACTCCGTCACACGACACCTCAAAGAGGGTGAGTCCGTTGATTGTAAGCGCGAGCGAACACGCGGTCGCGCGGTCCCCCTTGTTGACGACCACATCGTTGGCGGCATAGAACGTCTCGCCCTCCGAAGTCGCTTCCAGGCTCAGCAGTGGATATTCCCGAAAGTCACCAGCCAGAAGTCGCTCCAGGCCGGAAACCACTTGGTCCTTGTCGACCGTTGTCAGGAATCCGACCTTGCCCAGATTCACGCCGGCCACGGGAATGGAGCGGCGCTGCATCAGGTGAAATGCCCGAAGCATGGTCCCGTCGCCACCCAAAACCAAACATAGACTCGAATGGTCGGCGAAAGCTGTCTCATCGGACAGCAACCCGACATGGGCGCCGGAGAGCAACTCTGCGTGCTTCTCAAACTCTGCCTGGGGAGCAAGTATTTTGACGCCGGCACTGGAACAGATACTCAGCGTTTGCGCCACCACCTGGCGCGCGACCTCAGGGTCGCTATGTGTGACTATGACCACCCTCTGCAATTGCCGACTCATCTACCGACTCCCGTCGACCCCTCTACCAGGCAAGGGGGCTGCTTGGTTGAACACACACTCATCGACCTGCGCTTCAAGCCTATCAATTCCTGGGCCCTTATCCACACCGCGTATCAGGTGCACGAAGAACTCAACATTGCCCCCCACGCCAGGTACGCGCGAACGGCTGACGCCGACAACGCTCAGCCCCACCTCTTGCTCGGCGAACCGCAATACCTCCACCAGCACCTGTTTGTGCACATTGGGATCCCGGACGATACCTTTCTTTCCCACCAACCTCGGCCCCGCCTCGAACTGCGGCTTGACCAGGATGATCCCCTCAAAGTGAGCAGCCATACACGGAGCCACTGCGCCCAAGACCTTGCCCACCGAAATAAAGGACACGTCCATCGTAAGCAGATCGGGCTCGTAAACGAGGTCCCCCTTTTGTAGGAGACGGGCGTTGACCCCCTCCATAACCACGACCCGCGGATCATTGCGAAGCTTGATGTCCAATTGACCACGTCCCACATCAAGCGCAATAACCCGGTCCGCGCCCATCTGAACCAGGCAGTCCACAAACCCTCCTGTGGATGCCCCAACATCAAGCGCACTTCTGCCCAACGCGGAGACGCCATGAGTGTCCAGAGCCCCCGCTAGCTTCTCTCCGGCCCTTGAAACGAAACGTGGTCGTGCCTTGACGCTCAGGTGAGCGCCGACAGTGATCTGTGAGCCCGCCTTGTCCACGATTCGGCCATCTACCAGAACCAGCCCCGCCATCACGATTCCGCGAGCGGCACTCCTGCTGACGACAAGACCGCGGTCGACGAGCAATTCATCCAACCGCTTGCGCTCAACACCCATCGAGTCTCGCTACACCATCTTCGCCTCGGACCGAGACAGCGCGGTCCGTGCTGCTTCTGCGACTCGCTCCACTGTGAGTCCAGCATCTCGACGAAGAAGATTCACCGGCCCGTGCCCCAAGAAAGCGTCCGGGAGACCTATTCGCACGACCGGAAGGTCGATGCCGTGATCCGCATTGAACTCCAAGATCGCTGACCCAAAACCCCCCGCGAGAGCGTTGTCTTCCACCGTGACTACTGCACGATGGGTGCCCATGAGATCGATGAGGACCTGGTCTTCGAGCGGTTTGACGCAAGTAACGACGGCCACTGTTGCACTAACGCCTTCGTCTTGAAGTCTACCCGCAGCGTCCTTGGCCAGTTCGGCTTCAGGGCCGACTGCCAGTAACACAACATCCTTGCCCCGGATCACCACGTCCACCCAAGGTCCGAGGGCGGGCGGGATGGGCCTCTCCAGAGGGACCCCTTTGCCTGCAGAGCGCGGGTAGCGAATGACCGACGGTGAGTCCAACCGCAAGGCAGATACCAGAATGCGTTGCAGTTCCGATTCGTCCCTGGGGGTGAACACCGACAGATGAGGAATAACCCGCAAAAACGAGACGTCGAACGCCCCATGATGGGTCGGGCCGTCCGAACCCACGAGGCCCGCTCTATCTACCGCGAACACTACTGGGAGTCTTTGCAGGCAAACGTCGTGTATCAGTTGATCGTACGCACGCTGCAGAAAAGTGGAATACACCGCGACTATGGGACGCATGCCCGCCGCCGCCAGGCCGGCGGCAAAGCCTACAGCGTGGGCCTCCGCGATACCTACATCAAAGAACCTCTCAGGTATCTCCGCCTTGAGAAGGTCTAGGCCAGTACCTCCAGCCATCGCAGCAGTGATGCCCACCACGCGGCCGTCCAACCTCGCCATCTCCACGACTGCTTGACCAAAAGCCTCAGTGAAGGTGGTCGGGCCCTCCGGATCCGCCGGCTCACCTGTGGCTACCGCGAAGCCGGGTGTGCCGTGGTATCGCCCCGGCTGCCGCTCCGCGGGTGCGTAGCCCTTGCCTTTCACGGTCCTACAATGAAGCAGCACCGGGCCTTCGACAGACCAGGACCTTCGAATAGCGTCGCGTATCTCTTCTATGTCGTGGCCGTCGATGACGCCTACGTATGTGAAGCCGAGTTCCTCGAAAAGCATCCCTGGCACGATCGCAGCCTTGATGCTGTCCTTAACGTGTTGACCAAGCGAGACCATCTGGTGCCCGATACCGGGGACCTTCTCCACCCATCGGTCCATATCGCGACGTAGTCGCGCCAGAGTGGGATCGGTGCGCAACCTCGAAAGGTAGCTGCTCATCGCCCCAACATTCTTCTCTATGGACATATTGTTATCGTTCAGCACTACCAGCACAGGGGTCCGGAGGTGTCCGGCGTGATTCATGGCCTCATAGGCCATGCCGCCCGTCAAAGCACCGTCTCCTATCACCGCTGCGACTCGGGGCGGCCTTTCCTGCGGGCTCCGGTCGCCCGTCACGAACCGTCTCGCCTCAGCCATTCCTACCGCCGCGCTCACCGAAGTGCTCGCGTGCCCTGTTCCATAGGGGTCGTACTCGCTTTCTGCTCTCGACGGAAAGCCCGAGATACCTCCATAAGTGCGAATGGTATGAAACTCCGCCGCTCGCCCAGTAAGCAGTTTGTGAGCGTACGCTTGGTGCCCGACATCCCAGATGATCGCGTCTCTAGGCGTGTCCATCTCTGCGTGCAAAGCGATGGTCAGTTCGACAACACCCAGGCTGGAACCCAAGATGTCCGCCGTTGCGCGAGACGGTCACTATAATGCTATCTCGCACTTCTTCAGCGAGTTGTCGCAGACTCTCCGGGTCAAGCGACCGCAACGCCTGGGGCATTTCCAGCGAGTCGATCAATCTGCCCTGCGCCGAATTCACGCTCCCCCCTCGTCGATCTCCTCGTCCGGTCGCGTCCCTCTTGCAGCCTTGGCGACATTTCCCAGGACCCCGTTCACCAACGCGCCCGCCTCCGTAGAGCAGAATCGTTTGGCTAGACTTACAGCCTCATCAACGACCACCGCCACCGGGACACCCTCTGCATCCAGCAGTTCGAAGGTGGCTGCCCGCAGGATGGCTCGCTCTAGCACACCCAGTCGCTCGAGACTCCACACATCCAGATGATCGCGCAGCAGAGCGTCGATTGACGCCCTCTGCGACTCGACACCGAAGACGATTCGTGACACGTATTCGTCCACGTTCACATCTCCAACACGACTCATGGCACTTTCAGCGCCGAGCTTCAACAGATCCTGCTGATACAGGATGAAGACGGCCTGACGACGCGCGCTTCTGCGACCCGCTGGCACAGATTGAAGGGTCAGTTGCCTGGCGAGAACACGCCGCTAAAGACGACATCCACGCTCGTCACGGCAAGCCCTGTCATAGGCCCCAAAGCTCCGGCGACCTTCTTCCTGATCTCTTGAGACACGTCCGGAAGATTCTCTCCGATTCGCGCGTCAAGATGGACAACGACCTTGCACGAGTCATCCAGAACGCACACTTCGGCTGGATGAGCCCCCACAAGGGGCAGCCCCCCATGGAGTCTATAGCGGTCGTCACCATGGAGTGAACCTCGCACTATGGACTCAAGTACCGACGTTGCGATCAGGTATTCAGTCATGTCGCCCACCCGCTTCCTTAATGGGCTGGCTATGCCCTCGTTGAGTACTCATGCGTCCTGGTGTCGATGCGCACCACATCGCCTGGCTCTATGAACAACGGGACCTGTATAACCGCACCCGTTTCCAAAGTAGCCTCCTTAGACCCTCCGGAGACTGTGTTACCCCTAACCCCAGCCGCCGTATCCTCCACTTTCAAGTCGACGAACGTCGGCAGTTCGACATCGAACGGCTCGCCGTCGATGTAGATCGACCTCAACCTGCATGTTTAGAGTCATCAGGTCGAGTCTGTCCCGGAGCAGGCTCTTCGGAAGACCCAGCTGCTCGAAGGATTCCGCATCCATGAACACGAGCTGTTCAGGCTCGTCGTAGAGATACGTCATGGCGCGATTCTCCGTCCGCAGCTGCTCAAACTTCTCCTCAGGCCTGAAAGTGCGGTCAGCTTGAGCGCCGGTCGTAACATTGCGGAGTTTGGTGCGCACGAACGCTCCGCCTTTGCCTGGCTTGACGTGCTGATACTCGGCGATACGATACATCTCGCCCTCGTACCTGATAGTCATGCCCACTTTGAATTGGTTTGTCGATATCATCCTCATGCCCCCGGTCAAGGCTGTCGCGCCGACGTGTTCCAGTGTCTTGTGTGGACCGTGAATTCTACTATACCTGTCCACCCATCAAGGCGTAACCTACTGTGACTCGGTGTCCACAAGCTCCACAAGACGCCTAAGCGCTTCAATGTATCCGTCAGGGCCATGTCCCGATACCGTTACGTCAACGACTCCACTTATCACTGATCGACGTCGCCATTCTTCCCTAGTAGCTATGTCAGATAGGTGAACTTCTGCCACTGGGCACTGAACAATTTCTAGAGCGTCACGGATAGCGTAGCTGTAGTGCGTCCAGGCTCCGGGATTCACGATCAGGGCGCTCTCGTGACGATGCTTATGAAGGAGTTCGACATATTCACCCTCGTGATTCGTCTGCGCGCACAGGCAGCGCCATCCGAGCCGCGTCGCTTCCGCGCATATCATCAACTCCAGCTCTCGGAGCGCAATAGGGCCATAGTGCTCAAGCGGGCGCTCGCCCAACATGTCTAGGTTCACACCATGCAGCACCACCAGTCTCTTCTGATGTTTACTCATAGCGTGATGGTCTTCATAGCTCTCTCCAGAGTTCCCACAGAAACGTCCAGGCCTACGACTGGATCGCCGATAGCGCGCAGGCCGACGAATCCGCTGCTGCCGTGACTCTTCTTCTTGTCCAATTGAGTGGCCCCTAGAACGGCTTCGACGCTTGGGATACTTATGCTCGTGTCTAGGCCCAGCCTAGCCAGCAGCGCCGTTGCTCTATTTCTCACTGTACCCTCCAACCCCAGCAACTCCTCGCTTACCACGAGGGCCACCATGAGTCCCAGTGCGACTGCCTGCCCGTGATTGACCGCTCCGTATCCCAGGGCCGACTCAAGCCCATGACCGACTGTGTGCCCAAGATTCAGCACCGCACGGTGGTCATGTTCCTTCTCGTCTGCCTCCACCACAGATGACTTGTACCACACGCTCCGCTTCACTAGCTCGCTGAGGACCACCTCATCCCGAGCGAGGATCCCGCTCCACCCGGCCCTCCAAAGCCTGGAACTCCCGCTCCGACGACAGAAGTCCGTGCTTGACAACCTCCCCCAATGCGCCCGCGTACTCTCTATCAGGCAGCGTTGCCAGCAGGGATGGGTCGATAACAACGAGATCCGGCTGGTAGAAGGCCCCCACAAGATTCTTTGCCAAACTGAGGTTGACAGCCGTTTTGCCACCTACACTGGAGTCCACCTGTGCCAGCAAGCTCGTGGGTATCTGCCACAGATCAATACCCCTCTGGTAGGTCGCTGCTGCGAAACCAGCTAGGTCACCTACTACACCTCCACCGAGCGCTACGATCACGTCCTCGCGTCGAGTCTTCCTGCTGGCCAACCACTCCCAGCATTCGTTAAGGACCGCCGGGCTCTTGCTCTGCTCTCCCGCCTGAACAACCCGGACGTCGCGCTTATCCCCGACCCCTAGCGCTGCCAGCACCCTCTCCCCACAGGCTTCCATTACGTGGTCATCGGTGATGACACGCAGACACCGTGGCGCTTCAGGAGCCCCCTGGGCTCCTCTGACGAGACACTCCAAGGACTGCGGGGCCCCTACTACCATCGACTCACGGGAGGTATGTGCCAGTTTCCTAGCCCAAGAGCCTGGTCGGTTGTCACACCCCCGCACAAGCAACTTGTCCAGATCGTCGACGACCTCGACGATCGGGCGGCCGTCCGTTGGGATATACCAATCTGCGCACTCCTCATAGACTGGCCTGCGGGTCTGCAGTAGATTCGCGAATGCCACACGATCCTGCGCCAAAGGTCTGTCTGAATCCCCTGCCCTGGCCCACGCCTCTTGCTCGCTTACGTCCAGGTAGACGACGGTGGCACCCACACGAAGGGCCTCTCGGTTTCCCTCGTCACTCAGTGTGCCCCCTCCTAGCGAGAGAATCACGTTGGCATCTTTGTGTCGGGCCAGGGTTTCACGGAGCACGTCGAACTCCCTCGCCCGGAATGCGTGTTCGCCGTTATTCACGAAGAAGTCGTGAATACTGCCACCCAGAGTGCGCTCGACTTCTTGATCTAGGTCGATGAATGGGCGGCCGACCTTCGCCGAAAGGGCCAGCCCCACCGCAGACTTGCCACTTCCCATGAACCCAGCCAGAGCTAGGACGGACGCCACAACCCACGCTCCTCCAGGTGCCCTGCGTACGCTCGTACCCTGGCAGTGATCTCGCTAACACTGTCTCCACCGAACTTGTCCAGATATGCCTCCGCCAAGACCAGCGCCACCATGGCCTCCGCGACGACTCTGGCTGCAGGAACCGCCGTCACGTCGCTTCTCTCCACGTGTGCAGACGTCTCCTGTAGAGAATCCAAATCAACCGAGACCAACGGAGTGGTGAGCGTGGGAATCGGCTTCATCGCCGCACGCATCACAAGCGGCATTCCATTGGTAATACCGCCCTCAACGCCTCCCGCACGATTCGTGACCCTGCTGACTCCGCTCCAATCACCTTGGTTATGCATGAAGAAGGGGTCGTGTACTCTTGAGCCCGGCAATCCGGAGTTCTCGAATGCAGGGCCGACTTCAACTCCCTTTATCGCCGGAATGCTGCCCACTGCGGACAAGAGCCTGCCGTCCAGCCTCTTGCTGAACCTAGTGCTGTCCCCCAGACCCGGACATAATCCCCACGCCCAAACCTCCAACACCCCTCCGAGCGAGTCACCCTGTTGTCGGGCCTCGTCGATCGCTTGCACCATTCTCTGACCGACCGCTCCGTTCTCGCATCCAACCGCAGATGTTTCGACCGCGTCCCAATCGACACTTTGCGGTCGACAGTAGTCTGTGTCTCCACAAGGCAACGACACAGCGCCGATACTGACGACACGCCCCCTGACAGTGACTCCAAATTCTTCAAGGAGTTGTTTGCAGATGGCGCCACCGGCTACGCGAGCCACCGTCTCTCTGGCACTGGCCCTTTCAAGAACGGGTCGCACTTCGTTGTGGCCGAACTTCAACATGCCACTGAAATCAGCATGCCCCGGACGGGGCACGGCACTGCCCTCGGGTGCAAGAACAGTCGAGTCAAGCGGCTCTGGGCTCATTGATGAACGCCACGTGTCGTGGTCCAGGTTTCTGACGAACACAGCGATAGGACTGCCGATAGTGACTCCGAATCGCACACCCGCGAGAAACTCACACTTATCGGACTCTATAGACATGCGCCCGCCCCGCCCGTGTCCCTTCTGGCGGCGCGCCAGCTCCTTGTCCACATCTGCGGTGACCAACGACAGCCCGGCAGGCATACCCTCGATAACGCAGAGTTCACATGGGCCGTGTGACTCGCCCGCTGTGGTCAGACGTAGCTCAGTCACCGACTACCCCTCACGCTTGAACTGCAACTACCAGGTCCTCGACTGGTTCAAATACAGCGTGAAGTCTATGGAGTTAGCACGTTTAAAGCTAGCTGAATATGGAGCGCTTGTGTCATTCAGAGACGTAAGCTGGACAGTCCCCCAACCCCCGATAAACAGTCCCGTGCTGGGGGTGATACCTGTGAAGGTCACATTGTCTATCGTGAAGCTCACCGTGCCTCCACCGGGGAATGCGGTCACCCTCAGTGTGTGGGGAAGCGTAGTGGTCACACCAAGTGTGGTAGTTGTGAAGCCAGTGGTGGTTGGAGAGGCCGTCGTTGTGGTCAGCTGAGCTTGGGGAATGAACGGATCCTTACTCTTGAACGATGAAAGCGAATCCACGACGGCAACCACGGTTGTCGTCTCCTCAGCAACAGTGACTCCGGAACCCCCATCACTCGCATTGGTGGTCTCAGATCCACCTGAACCGTCGTCTCCTCCTCCGAAGCATCCGACTACCATCAGCAGCACTACGATAACTGCCGCGAGCAGCACGACCACCAGAGACGCCTTCATGTCTGTCTTAGCCTTCATCTTCTACCCCTTGTCAGCAGCAAAGACGTGTGCCGTCTTATTGGCCGGCCTCGGTCGACTCTGTTGTAGCTGCGGGAGCCGGCTCGGCCACAGGCTCTGGGGCCATAACGAACGCCCACAGACTCATACGAACATCTAGTGACACACTGAACGCCACCGTGCCGCCGCCTGTGACCGCTTGCGGTGTAAGCGACAAGTCTCGCACAGCCAACAACCTGCCCGGCCCAGCGACCATCTGCTCCGCTCGATAGATGAAGTCACTTACATCGTAGAAACTACCCGAGAAGTTGAGCGAAAGCGGCAAAGTCCCGTACCCTAGACCTTCGACGAACGATGGTTGTGCAGGAGAAACCTGTATCCACTCGATTCCGGCCTTGTCGGCCAAATCCTGTATCTGCAATATCAGGCTAGGGACTTCTGAATCGTTCGGTATCATCTTGGCTAGCTCCAGAAGCCTACCTTGGTTGCGCCTGCCCTCTTGCTGAGTCCGCTCGGCCTGTGCCAGTTCCTGTTGCGCGGCGATGATCTTCATATTCTCTTCATCGATGTTTGAATTTAGGTCGTCGATATCCCCTCGGATCGGGTTGACGAGCAAGAAGAAGACCGCCAGTGCCACGGCCAGGATGCCTACCGCGATGAGTATCAATCTCAACCGTCGGCTCATAGACCCTCGACCTCCACTTTGCTGAGCGGCAGCGGAGTGTCCGGAGGCTGAGTGTTCTTCACCGTGGCACTCATTGAAAACCCTCGAACGTCCTTGTTTGGATCCACGCTGCCTATTGCAGCACCCGCACTGCCCAGAGTTATGTTCTCCAGGGCTGAGATGAGCTTCAGCCGCACCAACAAGACAGCAACGTCAGGGAAACTGTATGTGTTGCCATTCATGGTGAGCTTGCCGGTGCCCGAGACGTACTTGCCAGGCGCCCCCTCAGCCTCCACCTGCGGCTCCCCAGCGCTAAGACCAAATGACGTGATCCAGACGTTCTCGGGAAGGACGAGGCTAAAATCCGAAAGGACTTTCGACACCAGAGTGCGGCCCGCATACACGCCAGTCACGAGCTGCTCTTTGTCGCTGACGTCAGCCGCCAGCCGCTTGTAGTCATCGAGCGCAGCCACTTGAGCCTGCAAATCTCTTTGCTGCGCCTGTTTGGCCTGAAGCTCGTCCTTCAGACTGCTTCGTTCGGTACTTAGCCAGTAGTATCCAAACCCCAGGCCGAAGATGACCACCAGGCCCAAGACCAATAACGCCAATGCAGGAACATTGGTCGTGGTCCTAACGCGTTCAGTCCTGGGAAGTAGGTTTATCCTTTTGGACACTTTACGATTCCTCCGGCAGAGCTAGCCCTACCGCAACCGACAGATACGGCGCCATGAACGCAAGATCAGCATCAGACAGATTCGACGCGTTTTCAGCCAACATCAACAGTGGATTGCCCACACGCACGGGAATCTTCAACGCCTCCGAAAGATAGGAGTCTAGATTCCGCACCAGGGCGCCCTTACCGCTTAAAATCAACTCAGCAAGCGCGACTGCTTTCTCTTGACCCTGATAGTAGTGTAGTGAGCGACGAATCTCCTCACTCAACTCCGTGGCCACATCTCCCAGCCGGTTCTGCGTGTCGGTGACTACCTCAGGGGAGTATAGACTTGTGTCCGCCGGGACAGGCCCACTCAGTCCGATGCGTTGGCACAGAGCATGAGCGTCGCCTAAGGGAACACCACGCTGTTGGCTGATGACCTGCGCGAAGCGGTCGCTGGAGTAGTTGATCACGCGTGTGAACTTGACGACCCCGTCCACCGCTATGACAAGCGTGGACACTGAGGAACCTATGTCCATGATCCCCCTGCAGACACCAGCCCCTTCTCCGGGCGTCTCAAAACGCTCCGCAGGAACGAGCGCCCGGACCAACGCCATGCTCGACACGTCTATGCCCGCGACTTTCAGCCCCGCCTGCTTGATGGCTCCATGGAGGGTCCCGATCATGCTGCTCTGAGCGGCCACCAATAAGACTTCCTGACGGGTCGCCCCATCCGCGCCTGTGTTCTTGCCTACGATCTGGAAGTCCATCACTGCGTCTTCAACTGGGATCGGAATGTAGTCTTGCGCCTGAAACTCTATCGCTCCCCTCAACTCATCTTCGGTCATGTCCGGCATGTCAACATTGCGAACAATGACTTTCTGATTGCTCACTGACACGTGGACTACACGGTTGCGAAGTCTGTTCTGACTGGCGAAGGCGCGTAGTTCCCTTGCGAACAAGTCACCGTCGACTATCTCCCCGTCAACCACCAGCCCTTCGGACAGCGGCCATTCCCAGCAACCCTTCAGCTTGAGCCGATCGGCGCTACCGGTGACCTCGATGGCCAGCAGGCTGGAGCCACCGATGTCTAGCGCTATAAGTTTCTGTTTGCCTATCCCGAGCCCCACACTCTCACCTCATCAGCGACAACTCACGCTACCGATCTACGGCCGATCCAGCCGACCCGGTATCCCCCGTCATGCTCTCGACCAACTGTATCACGCGTGACTTTCAGCTTATATCTTTCAATGTCGACGTCGATTCCCCTGTTTTGCTGATGACCATTAGTTGAATAGCCCCAAGTATCCGGAGACGATAGCTTCACCTGCGAACAGTGCCACAATCGATCCGACCGCAAGGAAGGGTCCGAACGGCACTTGCGCCTTTCGCGATTTCTTCAACACAAAGATCATGTACAGCCCTACGATACTGCCAAGAAAGAACGCGATGAAGAACGCCACTAGTACGGCGGGAAAACCCAGCACGCCCCCCACAAGGAGCGCCAGCGTGATGTCACCGCCACCCATGCCGCCTCCCGGCCAAAGTATCACCAGAAGGAAGCAGAACAAGGCAGCACCTGCGGCCGATGCCACGTACACCCACCACGCTCCAGGGTCCAGGGCTATAGCTCCGGCCAAACCGATTATTGCAGCAGGCAGCGCGATCACGCTGGGAACTATCATGAGATCAAAATCGATTAGCGCCAGACACAGAAGAACTGCGAAGAAGAAACACGCAAGCAGGGCTTGCCACGCGACCCCGAAGGCGTAGATAGATATCGCGAAAGCAACGGCGGTGGCGGTCTCAACCGCCGGATATCGCGCGGATATCGGTTCATTGCACGCCCTACATCGCCTGCCAAGCAACAGCCAACTCAGCACCGGTATGTTGTCATACCAGCGGATCGGCGTGTCACAGTTGGGGCAATGTGAGCCCGGACGGACAAGTGACTCCCGCTTGGGCACCCTGAATATCACGACATTCAGGAAGCTGCCGACTACCAGACCGAACAGCACTCCGAATACATATATGACTGCCTGCACCAAACCTCCCGTAGTCGGTGCCCCATCTCGGCCCGCACCAACGAGCCTACACTCTCCGCAACCAGCACCCTCTCGATATTATCGGAAGACTGGGCTAAGGCCCTAATACCTTGGGTGTGAATGTGCGCGCAGAGGACCCGCAGACCCGCCGACGCATCTAGCCCAGCCAGCCGCCCGCTTCCATCGCCCGTCGTAAGCACCTCTTGTCCGTCGCGGCGTCATACGCTCAAGAGGAGGCCTGAGTGGCCCTGCTGGCAGTCCTAGCCACTCCAAGCGCCTGTTTCACTGGCGTAGGATTGGGCTCCACAAACAGTGCGTCAACGACATCGATCATGCGGTAATGAAGCGCGCGCGCCTCGGCCATGTTCCCTTCCCATACAGCCTGACACATTGCCTTGACTTCCGGAGCCACTACATGGGCCACGGCGGCTATGGCACCCGCTGCTCCATGACAGACAAGGCTGAACGTCATCACGTCCTCACCAGAGTAGATCTTGAACGTCTCCGGATCTGTACCCGCGTAGATGGCCATGGTCTGACGTAGGTCGTTGGAGCAATCCTTCAGCCCCACTACATTCGGGAGCTCCTCCCAAAGACGGACGATCGTCGCCGGTTCGATGTTCCGGCCGGTCCTGCCCGGGATGTTGTATATCACCACGGGGAGCCTCGTCGAGCTTCGCCACTGCAGCGATATGGTTGAAGAGCCCCTGCTGGGTCGGCTTGTTGTAGTAGGGCCCCACCTGAAGAGTGGCGTCGGCGCCCGCCTCCTCCGCGGCCCTGGTCAGCTCAATGGCCTCCAAGGTGGCGTTAGAGCCCAGTCGATGCTATGACCGGCACGCGACCGCCGCACTGCTCGACCACGGCCCTTATCACGTCGAGATGTTCAGAGTGGGACAGGGTGGCGGATTCCCCCGTGGTACCGCACGGAACGATGCCGTCTACTCCCTTCTCCTCGATGAAGTAGTCCACCAAGGTCCTCAAGACCGACATAGTCGATGCTGAGATCCTCGTTGAAAGGCGTGATGAGCGGAAGAATGACCCCGCGTAGACCCCATTTCGTCTTGGCAGCCAATGTCTGTCCTCCCAGCCCCGGCTCGATCGTTTGTCGCTCTCTGCCTTCAAGGCATTATAGGCGGTTACGCGCTCGCGGGAAACTGAGGACAAAAAGAGAGCCCGCCATTGCTGGCGGGCTCAAGACTAATTCCGGCGACTTCCTACTCTCCCACAGGGTCGCCCCTGCAGTACCATCGGCGTTGAGAGGCTTAACTTCTCTGTTCGGAATGGGAAGAGGTGGGACCCTCTCGCTATGGTCACCGGAAACTTTGTGGGCGCATCGCGACCGCGCACCCTCAAATCTGCATAGCGACAACATAGTAGTAGTGTATTTATGTCAAGACCTCGACCGATTAGTACTGGTCTGCTGAAGACATTGCTGCCCTTACACATCCAGCCTATCAACCTAGTAGTCTTCTAGGGGTCTTACCCAGTTACCTGGTGGGAGATCTTATCTCGGGGTCTGCTTCCCGCTTAGATGCTTTCAGCAGTTATCAGATCCAGACGTAGCTATCCAGCGGTGCCGTTGGCACGACAACTGATACACCAGAGGTCTGTTCATCCCGGTCCTCTCGTACTAGGGACGAGTCCCCTCAAATCTCCTGCGCCCACGACAGATAGGGACCGAACTGTCTCACGACGTTCTGAACCCAGCTCGCGTACCGCTTTAATGGGCGAACAGCCCAACCCTTGGGACCTACTCCAGCCCCAGGATGCGATGAGCCGACATCGAGGTGCCAAACCCTCCCGTCGATGTGGACTCTTGGGGAGGATAAGCCTGTTATCCCCGGAGTACCTTTTATCCGTTGAGCGACGGCGCTTCCACTTGCTACCGCCGGATCACTAAAGCCTGCTTTCGCACCTGCTCGACTTGTTGGTCTCGCAGTCAAGCTCCCTTATGCTTTTGCACTCTACGCACGATTGCCGACCGTGCTGAGGGAACCTTTGCGCGCCTCCGTTACATTTTAGGAGGCGACCGCCCCAGTCAAACTGCCTGCCAGACACTGTCCGGTAGCCGGATAACGGCATACCGTTAGAAGTCCAATACACTAAGGGTGGTATCCCAAGGGTGGCTCCACGCGAACTAGCGTCCGCGCTTCCCAGCCTCCCACCTATCCTGGACAAAGTGCACCAAACTCCAATATCAAGCTGCAGTAAAGGTTCACGGGGTCTTTCCGTCTTGTCGCGGGTAATCGGCATCTTCACCGATACTACAATTTCACCGGGTCTATGGCTGAGACAGTGCCCAAATCGTTACGCCATTCGTGCAGGTCGGAACTTACCCGACAAGGAATTTCGCTACCTTAGGACCGTTATAGTTACGGCCGCCGTTTACCGGGGCTTAATTTCAATGCCTCGCCTTGCGGCTAACATCTCCACTTAACCTTCCGGCACCGGGCAGGCGTCAGCCCCTATACATCGTCTTACGACTTAGCAGAGACCTGTGTTTTTGGTAAACAGTCGCTTGGGCCTAGACTCTGCGGCCTCCTCGGGCTCGAGAAGTAAATTCTTTCACCCTACCGAGGCGCTCCTTCTCCCGAAGTTACGGAGCTATTTTGCCGAGTTCCTTAGCCATAGTTCTCCCGATCGCCTTAGTATTCTCTACCTGCCCACCTGTGTCGGTTTTGGTACGGGCACACACCTGAGCTCGCTAGAGGTTTTTCTTGGCGGCAGAGGATCGGCGGCTTGCCAGCAGAAGCCGGCTGACGTCACGTCTCAGGCTTATGTGGCTCCCGGATTTACCTGGGAACCGCCCTACGCGCTTGTCCGTGGTCGACCATCGCCACGGTCCGCTTACCTTTCCGCGTCACCCCATTGCTCAAACGCTCGGTGGTGGCACTGGAATATTAACCAGTTCTCCATCGCCTACGCCTCTCGGCCTCGGCTTAGGACCCGGCTAACCCTGAGCTGATTAGCATTGCTCAGGAAACCTTGGGCATTCGGCGGGCGAGTTTCGCACTCGCCTTTCGTTACTCATGCCAGCATTCTCACTTCCCAAGCCTCCACGGCTGGCTTACGCCGCCGCTTCGCCGGCTTGGGAACGCTCGCCTACCGATCCAGCCGCAAAACGGCATGGATCCCATAGCTTCGGTATATGACTTGAGCCCCGTTGGATTGTCGGCGCATGAACACTTGACCAGTGAGCTATTACGCACTCTTTCAAGGATGGCTGCTTCTAAGCCAACCTCCTGGTTGTCTGTGCACTCGCACATCCTTTCCCACTTAGCCATAATTTAGGGACCTTAGCTGATGGTCTGGGTTGTTTCCCTCTCGGCTACGGAGCTTAGCCCCCGCAGCCTGACTCCCGCGCTCTGGAGTTATGGCATTCGGAGTTTGTCTGAAGTCGGTAGGCTTTAGGGGCCCCCTAGTCCAAACAGTGCTCTACAACCATAACTAAACACGCGAGGCTATACCAAAATATATTTCGGCGAGAACCAGATATCTCCGAGTTTGATTAGCCTTTCACTCCGATCCACAGGTCATCCCCGCCGTTTTCAACCGACGTGGGTTCGGGCCTTCACGAGGTCTTACCCTCGCTTCACCCTGCCCATGGATAGATCACTCGGCTTCGGGTCTACAGCATGCGACTAAAACGCCCTATTCAGACTCGCTTTCGCTACGGCTCCGCTCACGCTTAACCTTGCCGCATACCATAACTCGCTGGCTCGTTATGCAAAAAGCACGCCGTCACAGCCACAAGGACTGCTCCGACCGCTTGTAAGCACACGGTTTCAGGTTCTATTTCACTCCCCTCCCGGGGTACTTTTCACCTTTCCCTCACGGTACTTGTCCACTATCGGTCACCAGTTAGTACTTAGCCTTGCGGAGGTGGTCCCCGCAGGTTCCTACCGGATTTCACGTGTCCGGTAGTACTCAGGAACTGGTTAAGGAAGAGACCAACATTTCGCCTACGGGGCTCTAACCCACTATGGCCCGGCGTCCCAGCCGGCTCGGCTATATCGGTCTTTTGTAACTTCCCGGATCGTATGCAGTCGATCCAAAACCAGCCCTACAACACCGCACCTACTACGCCTGCACGCAATCACGCAGGCACGGTTTGGGCTCTTCCCTGTTCGCTCGCCGCTACTAAGGGAGTCGAGGTTTCTTTCCTTTCCTCGGGCTACTTAGATGTTTCAGTTCGCCCGCTTACCTTCTCCCAGCCTATTTTATTCAGCTGGGGATGACCAGACATTACTCTGGCCGGGTTTCCCCATTCGGAAATCCGCGGGTCAAAGGCTGTTCAGCGCCTCACCGCGGCTTATCGCAGCCGTCCACGTCCTTCATCGGCTTCTGGTGCCAAGGCATCCACCGTGTGCTCTTAGTATCTTGACGGAAAATACACACTACTTTATTGCCACTATGCAGATTTCAAGGTGCGTGCGAGGCGGTGCCTCGCCGGCTGGAAGAACCGCGTCAAACAGACACGCGGTCTTTCAAAACTGAACAGCGTTATCTTCCGAGCGAACGATCAGACGCTCGAGAAGTCAGGTCGACATGCTTCCCAGGTTCCGCAAACAAATGCGGACCGGCGGTGTTGGTCACCGCATGTCCCTAGAAAGGAGGTGATCCAGCCGCACCTTCCGGTACGGCTACCTTGTTACGACTTCACCCCAATCACAGAGCCCACCTTCGACGACTCCCTCCCTTGCGGGTTAGGCCACCGGCTTCGGGTGTTCCCTGCTTTCGTGGTGTGACGGGCGGTGTGTACAAGGCCCGGGAACGTATTCACCGCGACGTTGCTGATTCGCGATTACTAGCAATTCCGCCTTCATGGAGTCGAGTTGCAGACTCCAATCCGAACTGAGACCGGCTTTTAGGGATTCGCTCCACCTCGCGGTATCGCAGCCCGTTGTACCGGCCATTGTAGCACGTGTGTAGCCCTGGACATAAAGGGCATGATGACTTGACGTCATCCCCACCTTCCTCCGGTTTGTCACCGGCAGTCTCTGATGAGTTCCCAACTAAATGATGGCAACATCAAGACAGGGGTTGCGCTCGTTGCGGGACTTAACCCAACATCTCACGACACGAGCTGACGACAGCCATGCACCACCTGTGTACGCTCCCCGAAGGGTCGGTCATGTTTCCAATTCCTACCACGTACATGTCAAGCCCAGGTAAGGTTCTTCGCGTTGCGTCGAATTAAACCACATGCTCCACTGCTTGTGCGGGCCCCCGTCAATTCCTTTGAGTTTTAGCCTTGCGGCCGTACTCCCCAGGCGGGACACTTAATGCGTTAGCTTCGGCACCGGGGGAGTCGACACCCCCGACACCTAGTGTCCATCGTTTACGGCTAGGACTACCAGGGTATCTAATCCTGTTCGCTCCCCTAGCTTTCGCGCCTCAGTGTCAGTACTGTTCCAGAGAGCCGCCTTCGCTACTGGTGTTCCTCCTGATATCTACGCATTTCACCGCTACACCAGGAATTCCACTCTCCTCTCCCAGACTCTAGCAAGCCGGTTTCCAATGCACGCCTGGAGTTGAGCCCCAGGATTTCACATCGGACCTGACAAACCACCTACGCGCTCTTTACGCCCAATGATTCCGGACAACGCTCGCCACCTACGTATTACCGCGGCTGCTGGCACGTAGTTAGCCGTGGCTTCCTTTGGGGGTACCGTCAGCCCTTGGGCTATTAACCCAGGTGCCTTTTTTCCCCCTGACAGAGCTTTACAACCCGAAGGCCTTCTTCGCTCACGCGGCGTTGCTGCGTCAGGCTTTCGCCCATTGCGCAAGATTCCCCACTGCTGCCTCCCGTAGGAGTCTGGGCCGTATCTCAGTCCCAGTGTGGCTGATCATCCTCTCAGACCAGCTACCCGTCGAAGCCTTGGTGAGCCGTTACCTCACCAACAAGCTGATAGGACGCGGGCCCATCTCAAGGCAGAAGCCGAAGCTACCATTTGGTCGGCTCGCTTGCGCGAGACGACATCGCCCGGTATTAGCCCCGGTTTCCCGGAGTTATCCCAGTCCTTGAGGCAGGTTGCCCACGTGTTACTCACCCGTTCGCCGCTGTACTCCAGACCGAAGCCTGTTTCTCGCTCGACTTGCATGTGTTAGGCACGCCGCCAGCGTTTGTCCTGAGCCAGGATCAAACTCTCCGTGAAGTATTTCGAAACGAGCCTAAGCTCGGATCTGACTTTGTGGAAAGCTGAATTAGCTCTCAAAGTAAATGTCTTAGATCGGTTTCCCGATCACAGACGGGGTCGAAGACCGCCATCCCACTAGAAGATGACGTCTCCGCATGATTCGTTGCTGACAGACCAGACAGTCACGTCTAATCTGACAACGCTGTTCAGTTTTCAAAGACCATTGCGCTCTTAGGCGCGGCCGGGTAGGTTAGCATCGCATCAGCGAGTCGTCAACCCGCTCCCAGATTATCTTTGGTCGGCGCTATCCGGCCAGAAGACTCCACACTCTTCACAACAAACGAGCCGCCTCATGACACGCATGGACGGCTCCGATTGAGGCGTTCAGATAGCTTCGCCTAACCGTACGTCTCCACCCGATCGCTCATGCTGTCAAGGTGTGTTCGCATCATTGTGAGGTCCGTAGTTTAGTCCTTTACCCATGCTACGTCAATACCGTTCGACAAGCGACATCATGAGGGCAGTTGAGACCTACGACCTCGCCTCGGCACTTCCCGGCCAAATACCCCATACCAGCGCCCCTCGTACCCCCACTGGACCAACCAACCGCCGTTGACCTCGTAGAGATAGGCGGGCTCATCCATCACCGACCCGACCAGTTCCCCGGCTAATCTCGCCCAAGTCACCTCTGAAGTTCTCGTAGGATGACAAGCCAACCGTCACCGTACTCCAGAAGCAGTTGCCCCTCGGGCTCTCCGCTCCCCTCACCGACTACCTTCGGGTTGAGCTCAGACGCTGTCCCCTCGACCGACGCCTCCCCCTCAACGACCGGCCACCAACGCTCTGCGACACTGCAACCTTCTGGCAAGACCCTTCAGTGCGAACACAGGCACGGCGCCCATAGAGGCCACCAAGTCCCGGAAAACAGGCATGACTGATTCCAGTCGTAAGACCCTCGCTCTCGACCCGCGGAAGCAATCAGTCACACCGACTGTATCCTCAATGAGTGTAATGGTATCCACAGACGCCGGCGCACCGCTGTCCACAGCCCCCTCACAACCCTGCACACATGCGGTCAATGTGGCTATCGCCGCCACGAACCAGCAACCCCAACCTCACAGTTCTCGACATCATCGCCCCCCAAGTGTCCCATATTGACGAACCTACAGTCCCACGCTACCGCTCGCTGGCAGATGTCGATATAGGACTTTGGTTGTACGACTCGATGGCCGAACCTCAGGCGGTCCTTCACTCGAGCCCTGCTTGTGCATCAGGACTATGCCCCCCTCGTTGAATACGGTCACGAACCCCTCGGCCGGCAGTAGCGCATAGATCCTCTTGCCTTCGTCGCCCAGCAAGCGCCGGAGTCACCATCACGTACTCCACATCGCCGGCCCCTGGGAGACGTTGCCCTTTCATGGAGTCGTCGCCCCAGTAGGAGGCGCTGTAGGGGTTCGGAAAAACGTATACGAGCTCACGATTGGCCATGTGGGCCGCAAACTTGTCGTCAGCGGCCACAACCGCGTCTTCAGGGATCAACTCCAGCACCTTGTTGGCCACCACGACCTCAGGGTGCTGAGGGTCTGGGTAGCTGCTCGGGGTGCGCGATCCCGGGAGCGGTCCCCACGCGTAGACGCAGGCCACCGTGACGGCCAGTCCCACGACCACGAGGGTCCACCGCACCTTGATTCTCCGAAAACGCTCCAACCCATAGATGGCCCCAACGATCAGCACCGGAATGATCAGACTGGTGTAGTGATACTGGATGTTGCTCTGATACCAGAAGGTGCTTATCAGGTTGAAGAACAGCACCGGTACAGCGATAAGGGTTCTCCAATCGAGCAAAGGCAAGAACAGCAGCGGAGTCAATAACTGGATCACGTACTTGACCTTGTCCGCCGTGAACATGTACGCGATGACTTCCCACGGCGCTGTGAACACCTTCTTGGCCAAGCCGCCCATGCCACCGAACGGGATCCTCCAAGCGTCAAGCGATCCTGCTGGAACCCCGCTCAACATGGGCTGCACCACAAGGAACGCTACGAGAAACCATGCGACCGATGCGACTATGGTGACCAAGCCCACCTTCAGGTTGTGCCGTATGGCGACGTACATGCCTAGTGGGACCAGGAAGAGCCAAACGTCCTCCTTCACCAGAAGAAGGAGCACTACCATCACAGCAAATCTACGCCATCGCCGACAACTCACGAAGTACAAGGCGAACAAAGCCAGCGGTACCTCAAGCGCGTCCGGGTGGAAGTTCTCCAAGTTGAGCCAACCCAATGCCGGATACAGCAAGTACGCGAAGGTCGGGATCAGCGCCAGCCAGCTGCTCTTGAGCACTTTCTTCGCCAGCAAGAACACGGGAAAGCCCCCGATAGCAAGAGCCATCGCCTGCACCACCAATAGTGTCTCTGGTGTGGGCCACAGCCAGTACAGGGGTACGAAAAGACCCATAATGAAGACTGCGTGATCACCGAACAGGTTCAGGCCTAGGATAGTGACGAAGGGCTCCTTGAAACGGCTGAGCAGCCATACGCCTTGGTCGAAGATGGCCATGTCGAAGGCCGGTGCATGGAACGCATGGTACTTGCGGACCGACCACATCCCGTAGAAGACCGCATATGCAAATACCAAAACGACCAACACGGCGCCCGGGCCTGCTCTGTGGAGCAGCTCGTCCCGTGGTAGCTCACGGATCGTCGCGGACCCTCTCAAGTGTCCCAGCCAACGGCCTACGCTCTCGTGCGCTCGTGCTGCTCAATGCTAGTCCAACTTCACGAACTTGCGCTTGCCGACCTGAAGTATCGTGCCAGCGAGTTCCCCTCGGTCTATCTCGCACCTGGGATCGTCGACAACCTGCCCTCCCAGCTTCACTCCACCTTGCTCGATGAGGCGCCTGGCCTCACCATTGGACGCCGCCAATCCCAGAGCCGTCAACAGCCGCGGCATCCACACTCGCCCATCCTGGACGAGATCAAGGGGCACACTCACCGACGGTATCTCCTCCGGTTCATCCTTGTCCTTGAATACGCGGTCGAAGCCTGATCGCGAGCTGCTGGCACAGTCTGGTCCGTGGTACAGCGAGACGATTCTCTCCGCCAGGTCTCGCTTGGCTTCGGCCGGATGATACTCACCGGTAGACAGGCGCTTCTCTATGTCTTGCAGATCTCTCCTGGAAGTTGCCGTCAAGAGAGTCCAGTAAGTCAACATCGCTGAATCTGGGATAGACATGACTTTTCCGAATATCTCTTCCGCCGTCTCGCTGACCCCGATGTAATTGCCGTACGATTTCGACATCTTGTGTTCACCGTCCGTACCTACGAGAAGAGGCATGGTAAGAATGCTCTGCGCCGGTAGCCCGTAGGCTTCCATGATCGTACGGCCCATCAACAGATTGAACTTCTGGTCTGTGCCTCCCAACTCCACGTCAGCCTTGACTGCGACGCTGTCATAGCCCTGCAGCAGTGGGTACATGAATTCCAGCATGGAGATCGGTTCGTTGCCCTGATAGCGCTTCGAGAAGTCATCGCGTTCCAGCATCCGGGCCACTGTTATCGTAGAAGTGAGTCGAAGCACCTCATCCATGGCCAAGGGCCCAAGCCAATCGGAATTCCTGGTCAGCTCGACCCCGTCCATGTCCAATATCTTCGCTGCCTGCTCCACATATGTGGTCGCATTGACTCTAAGCTCTTCGTCCCCAAGAGTAGGACGAGTCTTCGACCGGCCCGAGGGATCGCCCACCTTGCCCGTGTAGTCTCCGATTATCAGAACCGCTGTGTGCCCCAACGCCTGAAACTGCGCCAATTTACGCAGCACGACCGTATGTCCTAGGTGTATGTCAGGCGCGGTCGGATCCACTCCTAGCTTCACTCTAAGAGGACGCTTCTCGGCCCGAGCCCGGGCGAGCTGATTGAGAAGGATCCCTTCGGGCAGAGCCTCTACGGCCCCGGCAAGGAGCTCCAGCCACTCCTCCTTGACCTCGCCCGGTATTTCCTCGTTACTGCTCTTCACCAACGTACGCCACCTCCAGCGCGTGGGACCATGCTACGCATAAGCTCAGACGCGGCTGACGCGCGTAAATCCTGAGCAGGCCATGATCTCGACCCCCTCACGTTCGAACTCATCAAGTACGAGGTTCATGCCCAGCGAATCAGACGACATGTGACCCGCGATCACCACGTTGACGTGCTCCGCTTTGGCCTTCTTGCGATGCTCTTCGTTCATGTGCATACCCACGATCGTCCCAACGCCAGAGGCTGCCAGTCTAGAGATCGACTCTACCGGTCCGGAGGTGCCACCAGTCATGTCGACCATGATCCTGCCAGTCCGTCGCTGACCGGCGCCTTCAAACAAAGTGGGCCCGACCCCTTGGATCACGGCCTCTCGGTACTCGGGGACCTCCTTGAGCATCTCGATGAGCTCAGTGACCGTCCCCTCGGATCCCAGTTCATCGCACTTCGCCTGCAGATACTTGTTGACGTTGTTGTCCGCGGGGGTATGGCAGCACATGAAGGCAAAACCCATCAGTCTCGCTGCGTCGATGGAACGCTGCGTATTGCTGGGATGTATGGCCCTGGTGATCTCGGCCATGCGATCAGTCATCACCGCATCCCCAAACGAGATAGGGACCCCGAACGTCCGCCAGATGTCTGCCTGCACGCCCATGACCTCTTCGAGCCTAGCCACTGCACGGCCTTCGGGATGATGAGCGAGCAGAAGATCGATCTGCGCGCCCCTGTCCCTGAGCGCGTCCGCGAGAAGAACCTCACCGACCTCGATGTCTATTCCTACCAACACCCTGCCCACCTGCTCTTCACCAGTGCCTACGAGTATGCGAGTGTCTGCATAGGGGTTGGTGAGCGCCTCTTGGTCGAACTCCCACCTCTTCTCTTCTGCCAGATCATCAAACTGTCGCTTCGCTTGCCTCAGAACACGTTCTATACCCTCGGCGCCCCTTGGGTCGGCAGCTATTCCGGATCCGAACGCACTCTCGTACATCGAACGAAGCTTCATCACAGACACCTCTCTCTGGTCCGTCCAAGACAACTAACATGGCCACTGTCCATACTGTAGTGTCGCAGCGGGAGTTCTCGCCCCCGCGATATCCCCACTCGCGTGGTCCGGCCGACAGGCGGCCTACATCCGTCGTCCAGCACTAGCACTCCCGACTCGTATCCGAGCGCCGCTCCGTTCAGGTGCAGTTGAATGTCGAGCGAACGTCCGACCACACCGGGGCCCACCGCCCCCTCTCCGACCATCTCTCCGTCTGCACCCATCAGAGGTTCATACGACCTCACCAACACCGCGGACCCCACGCCTTCACGGTCACAAACGACGTTCAGCAGCTTGTGTACGCCGTAGCTCAGAAAGACGTAGATAGTGCCGGGAGCACCGAACATGGGCACATTGCGGCGGGTGCGACCATTTGCTGCATGCGACGCAGGATCTCCGACCGCAAGATATGCCTCCACCTCGCTCAATCTCCCCCCTCCGAAACCACAGCGCCATAGGATCTTGCCCACCAAGTCGGCCGCGACCTCGTTAGAATCGCGCTCGAAGAACGATGACGGCAACATACGCCCCTCGGGCGCGGACCCCACGATCTTGCGCCTATCGTCGTGGCAAGTCTGCCTCATGGCACCACACATCCGGCCATCTTACCAGCAGAGGTCTCTCCACAGGGGGACCGAGGTACTACTCAGCGTTCTGTTGAGCCAGTCCGTCCAGTATCTCGGCCGCCAGTGTGAGCTGCTCTTCGACCCTGTCCGGCGCTGTACCGCCGGCCGACACCTTGCCCGCTATTACTCGGTCGAGGTCCACCACCTCGTAGTATCCCTCGTCGAACGCCGGACTTAGCTCATGCAATTGATGCATGTCGGCAGCCGCCAAAGGCCTACCACTCTCGGCCAGCAGTCCGACTAACTGCCCCACTACCCTATGAGCATCCCGGAAGGCAAGCCCCTTGATTACCAGGTAGTCCGCAACATCCGTTGCTTGAGCGTAACCCCCTTCCGCGGCCTCGCGGCCTCGCTTGGCATCGAAGGACAACGCCCGCATCATGGCAGTCATGGATTCAAGGCAAAGATCCAACTCTTGGCGGGAGGCGAAAACGTACGGCTTGTCCTCTTGCAGATCGCTGTTATACGCAAGAGGCAGCCCCTTGATTACTCCGCCTAGGCCTTGCAGACGGGCGAGGAACCCTGAGGCTTTCGAGCGCACCAATTCCGCCCCATCCGCATTCCGCTTCTGCGGCATGATGCTAGAGCCTGAAGTCCACTCGTCGGGCAAAGCAGCGAGGCCGAATTCGGCGGTAGTCCACAGGACTATCTCCCCTGCCATCCGCGAAAGAGTCAGGGCGCAGCTGGCGGCGATAGCCAAATATGCGAAGGGCGCGTCCCTTGCTGCTACAGCATCCATCGCGTTCGAGGCCACGCGCGCGAAGCCAAGCTCTCTGGCCACCCACTCCCTGTCGAGTGCATAGTTAACACCCGCGAGTGCGCCTGCCCCCAGAGGCATCTGCAGCCCACCTACCCAATCATCCAACCGTCGCCACTCACGCTCGAGTGCGAAGAAGTACGCCAAGAGATGATGGGCCACGAGCACCGGCTGCGCCCTCTGCAAGTGGGTGTAGCCAGGCATGACGTAGTCCTTGTACTTCTGGGCCTGGTCGTGCAGCGCCATCATCAGATCGGATATCCCCTGCTGATGCTGCCGGACAGCCTCCCTCAGATACAGATGCAGATCGAGTATCACTTGGTCGTTTCGACTGCGTCCGGTGTGCATCATGCCGGCGACCGCACCGATCTTCTCCATCAAGCGCCTTTCTATGGCCATGTGGATGTCCTCGTCGGCCAGACTCCACTCAAGCGAACTCGCCTCGACCTCTGCCTCAATCTCGTCAAGTCCGCCAAGTATCGCTTTGCACTCCTCGCTCGAAAGGACGCCTATACGCTCCAGCATCCGCACGTGCACCATGGAGCCCTTCAGATCGTACGGGGCCAGCACATGATCAAACGGTATTGACGCGTGGAGACGGTCGAACAGCGGCGCGGACTCAGCGGTGAACCTTCCGCCCCAGAGCTTCTGTGACCCGGCGCTCTTGTCGTGAGCTTGGCTCACAGCGAGCCCTCGCGCTTGCGTGCCCACACTTCCAGCGGCAGACCCCACAGATGGATGAACCCGACGGCTGTCTCGTGTTTGAAGGTATCTCCTGAGTCATAGGTCGCCAGTTCGCCGACATACAGAGAATTGGCAGAGCGCCGACCCACTACCCGACACGAGCCCTTGTAGTACTGCAGTCTTACTTCACCGGTCACCCGCTCCTGGCTCTTCTCCAAGAACGCCCGCAGACACTCCGCCAGCGGTGAGAACCAAAGACCGTCGTATATGAGTTCGGTCAACCTCTGGTCGATAGACGACTTGAAATGTTGGAGTTCGCGAGTGAGAGTCAGATCCTCAAGATCGCGATGAGCCATGATCAGCGAAAGAGAACCCGGTACTTCGTACACTTCCCGGCTCTTGATACCTACCAGTCGGTTCTCCACCATGTCCACCCGGCCGAAGCCATGCGCCCCCGCGATCTGGTCAAGCGCCTCCACCAGTGCGATTGGTTCCATCGCGCTGCCATTCAGCGAGACCGGGATGCCGGCTTTCATCCCTACCACGACCTCCTCCGGTTCTTCCGGAGCGTCTTTGGGAGATGTAGTGAACTGAAATGCCCCTTCTGGAGCGGCCTCCCAGGGGTCCTCCAGTTCGCCACACTCGATTGCCCGACCCCATAGGTTCTCGTCAATCGAGTAGGGGTTCTTCTTTGTCAGCGGCAGGTCGATGCCACGCTCTGCCAAGTAGTCCAGCAGTTGCGGACGTGTCATGTTCCATTCACGTGCAGGTCCTAAGACCTTGATCGACGGATCGAGACAACGAACAGACACGTCGATACGCACCTGATCGTTCCCCTTTGCGGTGCAACCATGGGCCACCACGACCGCGCCCTTCTCGTGCGCCACTTCGACCATCTTCTTCGCAATCAGAGGTCGCGAAAGCGCAGAATGCAGCGGGTACTTGCCCTCGTACAGCGCGTTGGCTTGGAGCGCAGGAAACGCGAAGTCCCGCAGGAACTCCTCTTTGGCATCGATGACTATCGATTCGACGGCGCCGGCCGTCAGGGCCCGCTTCCGCAAACCCTCTACGTCCTTCATCCTACCCACGTCTATCAACACAGCTACTATGTCGTAGCCGTACTTCTCTTTCATATATGGGACTAGGGCCGATGTGTCCAACCCGCCCGAATAGGCAAGAACGCACTTCTCACCGCTCATATGTCTCACCCTCCAAGTTCTTTCAAGTACTGGCGGACAGCCTCCGCCGATCTCTCGTCCCTGCACACCACCATGACAGTGTCGTCTCCCGCGACACAGCCAAGGATAGACTCATGCTCAAGTTCGTCCAACACTCGGCCCAGACCGGGAGCGGCCCCTGGGTCGCATCTCAACACAAGCAGATTCAGAGCCCGCTCCACACCCCTGCCAAACTCACTCAACATGCGAGCGCACGCGCCGGCCGTGTCCCCTCGTTGCTCGACCACCGGACCACTTAGATACCTCAATCGACCTCCACTGTCGCGACCTTTCTGCAGCCCCAACTCCCTAAGGTCACGGCTGACGGTAGCCTGTGTGACTTCGCAGCCCTGCGCCGCTAGCGCAGCCACCACATCCTGCTGGCTGTCGACAGGGTTGCCCCTCAGGACGCCCAGGAGCAACTGCTGTCTCTGACGCTTGTTCATCGCACCTGGTTGTCCAAGAGGTAGGTCATGAGCGCCTTCTGAGCGTGCAGGCGGTTCTCCGCTTGGTCGAACACGGCTGACTGCGTTCCGTCCATCACATCGTCGGTTATCTCGTCGCCCCGATGGGCGGGCAGACAATGCAGCACGACAGCATCCGAACGAGCCTTAGCCAAGAGTGCGCTGTTCACTTGATATGGCCTCAGAGAATCGACCTTCAGTGTGTCAGTGTTCTGCCCCATACTTATCCACACATCTGTATATAGGACGGAAGCTCCCTGGACCGCCACATCGGGATCACGCTCGATTGTGACTTCGCAACCGGTCTCAACGGCCAGCTGCTTGATCCGCTGTATGTCTACTGCCCGAAGGTCGCATCCCTCGGGGACGCATAGACACAAGTGCATCTGCGAATACAGACACGCCTCTGCCAAAGACACCGCCACATTGTTGCCGTCACC
The DNA here is from genome assembly GCA_963814365.1 of uncultured Actinomycetes bacterium. Taxonomy (GTDB): domain Bacteria; phylum Actinomycetota; class Thermoleophilia; order RBG-16-64-13; family RBG-16-64-13; genus RBG-16-64-13. Next base: position 995,575 of record CAWFCL010000004.1, read on the forward strand.
AAGGTATGTCACTTTGCGGCCCTTGTAGTCCAGGAACCTCTCCCGCACCGTCATCACGTCCGCCAGTGCTTGGCACGGATGATGGTCATCGGTGAGCGCATTGATCACGGGCACCGACGCTGCTGCAGCCAGTTCGAACACGTCAGCCTGAGAGAAAGTGCGGATCACTATCGCGTCGACATACCTCGACAACACGCGTGCAGTATCCTCGATGCTCTCGGACTTTCGCATCTGGAGATCCTGCTCAGACAGATAGAGTGGCATCCCACCAAGTTGATGCACGCCGACGCTGAACGAGACACGCGTCCTAGTAGAAGGCTTGCTGAATATCAATGCCACCGTCTTGCCGTGGAGCATGTCGCCCAGTGGTTCACGCTTCAATTCCGTCGCTCGCTTCAGGACGATCTCGAACTCGTCCCTGCTGAGGTCCAGCACGGTGAGGTAGTGTCGCACAGTCATATCAGGCCTCCAGACCTCAGGCCATCGATCCGGACGACACGACCTTCGTGCCCAATCCAGCGTCGTCGGTCATGATCTCCAGCAACACCGAATGTGGGACTCGTCCGTCGATGATATGTGCAGCTCGCACTCCCCCTCGCAATCCGGTCAAGATCGCCTCCAGCTTGGGGATCATCCCCTCCGAGACCTCTCCAGTCTCGATGATAGCCTCGAGCTCTTGAGCGGTGCACTCAGACACCCTACTCGACTCCTCTGATACGTCGCGCAGCAGTCCCGTCACATCCGTGAGGAATATGAGTTTTTCGGCATTCAGCGCCGCGCCCAGAGCCCCGGCTACGGTGTCAGCGTTGATGTTGTAGCTCCTGCCATCGGCCCCGACTCCTACCGAGGCGACCACAGGTACGTAGTCGGCCTCCAACAGCGTGAGCAGATCTACGTTGACTTCGCTCACCTCTCCAACCTGTCCGAGGTCTATCGCTTCGCCCTTGGCATCCTTCTTGACCAGTTTCTCGGCCTTCAACAGCAGCCCGTCATCGCCGCACAGGCCCACTGCGGCCGCGCCCTTGCTGTTGATGAGACTCACTATCTCTTTGTTCACTTTGCCGACCAGCACCATCTTGGCCACTTCCATAGTCGCTGCATCAGTGACCCGCAGACCATCAACGAACTGCACCGGAAGATCGAGTCGCTTCATATAGGAGCTGATCTCGGCTCCCCCACCATGCACGATTATCGGCCGGATGCCAACAAAGCGCAGAAGAGCGATGTCAGTCGCAAACTCGTCCTTTAGATCGGCTGAGTTCATCGCAGCCCCGCCATACTTGATCACCATCGTCGCTCCGCTGAACATGCGGATATAGGGCAACGACTCAAGGAGCGTCTCTACACGCTTGCGATAGATGTCACGCATGGCCCACCGTCCTAGCTATGATATTCAGCATTGATCGTGATGTACTCGTGCCCCATGTCGGCGAAGAAGATCTCGGCCGACGAGTCTCCGATGCCGAGACCCAACTCCAGCTCAATCTCGGAGTCCTTCATCGCGACACCCAACTTGAAGTTCTCGGACCCAGAGAGACGCCGGACTGCCGCGTTTTCCACCACCGTTACGCCACAGAGCTGCAGAGACGCGTGCGGAAGCTCCCGTCCCGCAAGCGCGGCGCCGGCTGAACTCATTACTCGTCCCCAGTTCGGGTCGCAGCCGTGCATGGCGGTCTTGACCAGTGGCGAGTCCGCTACGGCTCGCGCGACCCGCGTGGCCATCTCCGCAGTCTGTGCGCCTTTGACGCGCAGTCGCATGATCTTCGTTGCCCCCTCGCCATCCGCCACCATCATCAAGGCCAGTCGAAGAAGCAACCACTCCAACGCCGCGCTCATGATTTCCAGCGACTCGGCGTCCGGCCTCACATTAGACGCGCCGCTCGCAAGAAAGAACACACTGTCGTTGGTGCTCATCTCTCCATCCACTGTGACCTTGTTGAATGACTGTTCGACCGACCTGCGCAGGAGCGAGTCGGCCTGCTGGCGCGTGAGTTCTGCGTCTGTGGTGACGAAGCAGAGCATGGTCGCCATTGCCGGCGATATCATGCCGGCCCCTTTCGCACAGGCTCCTATATTCACCATGCCTGTCGGTGTCGCCACCGACCCCGTGCACGCCTTGGCGAAGCGGTCGGTCGTCATGATGCTCCTGGCAAAGGCGCTCCCTCCCTTGTCCTCAAGCGAAACACAGGCCTGCCGTGCCGCGGAAGGGAGTCGCACGGCATCAGGACACACACCGATGACTCCCGTAGAAGTCACGGCCACAGAATGAGTCGGCAAATCGAGCGCCGTTGCTGCAGCCTCTTGTGTAGCCTTTGCCACTTTCAGCCCCTCGACGCCGGTGCATGCGTTGGCGTTGCCGCTGTTTGCCACCACCGCCTTGAGTCCGCCCAGATCGCACGCACTGCGGTCCACTACTATGGGCGCCGCTGCGAAGGCGTTCTGGGTGAGCATGGCGGCCGACACCGATCCTTCCCAGTACTCCTTGGCTATTGCCACCACGCCCATGTCGGGTCGCCCACTCTCTTTTAGCCCAGCAACTATTCCGCTGGCCACGATACCCGCAGGGAAGGTGGGTCCCATGGACTCATCCTCTAATCCGGTGAGCACCAGGCCTTTGGGGACTTGCAGGAAGCGGCTTAGGGCAGGTTCGGTCACCACCGGATGCTTTGGCCCACCCTGCACAGGGCTCACACCTTCCTCCCGAGTCCTGTCGCCTCTTCGTACCCAAACATGCAGTTCATATTCTGCACAGCTTGCCCAGAAGCGCCCTTCACAAGATTGTCTATCGCGGCGAACACCTTGACCAAACCGGCCGCGGTGTCTTCGCGCACGGTGAGACGGCAGTAGTTGGTGCCTACCACTTCGCTCAGAGTCGGCATGTCTTCGGTCACTTCGACGAACGCCTCGTCTGCGTAGAAGTCGCCATACAAGTCCAACCAGCCCTGGGTGCCCATCAGCCCTCCACTGGGCCGGAAGTAGACAGTGCTGAATATCCCCCGATCCACAGGCAGAAGATGTGGGGTGAAAGAGACACTCGATCCGCTTGCCGGCAGCCGCTGACACCTCTTGCACCATCTCGGCCGTGTGCCGATGGCCGACTTCTCCGTAGGCTTTGAAGTCACCAGTGACCTCACAGAAGTGCGTCTTCTGAGTAGGATTCCTGCCCGCACCCGATACTCCGGACTTCGAATCGACCACCACACCAGTTTCGTCGATTTGCCCGGCGACCGGCAAGAGACTAAGCAGCATGGCTGTTGGATAACAACCTGGATTGGCAACCAGCCGCGCCTTCTTGATCTGTGCCCGATACCTCTCCGGCAATCCAAAGACTGCCTCCTCCACCAGATCGGCGCGAGGGTGGTCGAATCCATACCAGATATTGTAGGCCGCTGGATCTTTGAGCCGGAAGTCCGCGCCAAGATCGACCACCCGACACCCGGCCTCGATCAGGTCGGCTACGATGCCATGCGATTCTGCGTGCGGATAACACACGAAGGCCACATCACTCTTGGACAATGCTTCTTCGTCGTACAGCTCGTACGACCCAGATACACGCATATGAGGGAACACTTCGTGTACGTGCTTGCCCGCGTACGACCTCGAAGTGAGCTTGTGCAATTCGACCTGGGGGTGACTCGCCAGGATATCCGTTAAGACCGCCCCGGTGTAACCAGTCGCCCCAACGATACTTGCCTTCACCACGACTGCGCCTTTCTTAGATGACAACCGTTCCGCCGGCCCTCCGCGGCCCGCTCTGCGGTATCACTATACACTGGCGCGCATGCTTATGCAACCATCCGCATACACTCTTTAGCTGCGGAGCTCGGCCCCCGTTTCGCTCGCGACCTTCTTGAGCATCTCCACGCGAATCAGGTTGACCTCATCTTCGCTCAGCGTCCGCTCGGGCGAACGAAAGCTGAGTCTGATTGCGACACTCTTCTTGCCGGCTTCGACCTGCTCGCCCTCATATAGATCGAACACCCAGACATCCTCGAGCAACTCCCCTGCCGCCTGCCGCACACTCTGCAACAGACTCTCTACCGGCAGTGAATCGTCCACCAGCAGGGCCACGTCCTGCTGAACGGCAGGGTAGGCCAGAAGATCACGGAAGGCCACCACTTGGGGCATCGCTTCCAGCAACTTGCCAACATCCAACTCCGCGACACCGACAACGCCCCGCAGGTCATAGGCTTGTGCCACAAAGGGATGCAACTCTCCGACCCAACCCAAGACTTGGCCGTCTTGCCTGCGGATCTCTGCGCTCTTGCCCGGATGAAGGAAGGGTTCTTGAGAACGCAAGAACCGCAGCGGCGCGTGCAGTCCACCCGCGAGCCTTTCCACTAGACCCTTCACCAAGAAGTACCCCTCGACATACCCGGTGTTCAGCCACGACGCTTCCTGCCAAGGCCCCGCCACCAAGAGTCCAACCTTCTCCGGCTCTTGCGGAAGCTCGCCGTCTCGCGAGAGATAGACCCGGCCTCTCTCAAAGATGGCGACCCGCTCTTGCCTGACCCAGACATTGTGCTGAGCCGCCGACAACAGCCCCGGCAACAATAGGGTCCGCATCACAGACTGATCGGCACTGAGCGGGTTGGTGATCGACACTACTTTGCGTCGCTCGTCATTCTCGTCCAAGCGAAGAGCGTCCGGCCACTTCTGGTCAGTGAAGCTGTAATTAATCACCTGAACCAGCCCTGCACCCACGAGGGAGTCCTCTAACTTGCGTGCTCGCGCCTGCCCTACGTTTAGGCCCCCTCTGCCCCAGGTCCTAGAAGGCAGAGTCTCCGGGATCTTGTCCAGGCCGTGTATGCGGGCGACCTCCTCGATCAGGTCGATCTCTCTCTCCAGGTCGGCCCTGTATCTTGGCACCCTCACTTTGAGATGCTCACCCTTGAGCGTCACTTCACACCCCAGGGCCCGCAGGATTCTCTGCACCTCTTCAGGCGAAACTGCCAGTCCAAGAATCTCCTGGATCCTACTGCCTCGGAGCTCCACTGAGCGCTTAGGCTGTGGACCTGTGCGCACGTCCACGGTGCCTTGCGACACAGTCCCTCCACACAGTTGCACGATCAGACCACAGGCAAGATCCAGAGCGGCGTCTATCGCCTCTGGGTCAAGTCCTTTCTCGTAGCGCGTGGACGCCTCAGAACGCAGACCCAACTCACCAGACGTGCGCATGATGGATGGCCCGCTGAAGTTGGCGCCTTCCAAGAGAATATCGGTAGTGTGCTGGGTGATCTCACTCTCTAGACCACCCATTATTCCGGCAACCACCGAAGCCTTCTCGGCATCCGCGATAACTAACATCTCCTCGTCCAGCTTGCGAAGTTGCCCATCCAGTGTGGTAAGAGTCTCACCCGCCTCCGCCCGCCGGACGATGATCTTGCCGCCCCTGATGGTCTGCAGATCGAAAGCGTGCAGCGGCTGTCCCAGACACCACAGAACGTAGTTGGTAACGTCTACCGCGTTGCTGACTGGACGCATGCCGGCGTGTGACAGCAGCGCTTTCAGCCACAGCGGAGACTCGCCGATGGTGACTCCCCGTATCACCCTCCCCGCATAGCGTGGGCAGAGATCGGTGGCAGTCACCTCTATCACTATGTCGTCCGCTGCCTTACGTTCGCCACAGGTGTACGGCGCGGGGGTGACTTTCACAAGATCCTGACCCGTAAGCGCGGCTATCTCTCGGGCCAACCCTCTGATAGACAGACAGTCGGGTCTATTGGGCGTGACCTCGACCTCCAAGACCGTGTCAGAGATAGGCAAGTGGTCACGGAGGCGCTCGCCCGCCACCCAATCGTCAGATAGCACCATGATGCCGGCGCTCTTTGCGGCCAGCCCCAGCTCGGCCTCCGACAACAGCATGCCCGAGGAGGGCACGCCGCGAAGCTTCGCTTCCTTGATCACCATGCCTCCGGGCAAGGTTCCGCCGGGCAACACCGTCGCCACTGTCTGTCCCGCCGCAACATTTGGTGCGCCGCACACTATCGTGCGAGGTTCGGTAGCTCCGACATCGACTGTACATACGGACAGTCTGTCGGCATTTGGATGCCGTTCACATATGACTACCTTGCCTACGACAAAGCACTCGACGTTGGCTGTGTCGCCAGGGACCCCGACTTCCGTGACACGCTCCACCTCTGTTCCGCTCAAGGCAAGAAGCGAAGCCAGTTTGTCAAGTGGCAGGTCTATACGTACATGCTCTCTTAGCCAAGAGACTGGCGCCTTCATCGCGTCTCCTAGAATTGGCGCAGGAAGCGCAGGTCGTTTTCAAAGAAGAGCCGCAGATCGTTCACCCCATGCTTGAGCATCGCGATACGTTCCACACCCATGCCGAACGCGAACCCGGTATAGATCTCAGGGTCGTAGTCCACGAATCCGAAGACGTTCGGATCCACCATGCCTGCCCCAAGGATCTCCAGCCAACCGCTCCTCTTGCACACCCGGCAGCCCGACCCTCCGCAGAGCATGCACGAGACATCCACCTCGACAGAAGGCTCCGTGAAGGGGAAGAAGTGAGGACGCAACCGCACGCTCCGCTCCTTGCCGAAAATGGCGCGAGCGAACTCCGCCAAAGTGCCCTTGAGGTCGCCCAAAGTGATGCCCTTGTCGACGACTAGACCCTCGACTTGATGAAACATAGGCGTATGGGTGGCGTCGGAATCACGCCTGTAGGTCTTGCCTGGAGCTATCACATACACAGGGGGCCGTTGCTTCTCCATCGTGCGAACCTGCACAGGCGAGGTCTGCGTACGCAGCACTGGTCCGCCTTCAACGAAAAAGGTGTCGTGCAGCGACCGAGCGGGGTGGTCGGCCGGAGTATTGAGGGCTTCGAAGTTGTAGTACTCGGTCTCCACTTCGGGACCGTCCACCACCTCGTAGCCCATGCCCATGAAGATGTCTTCGATCTCTCGCTGAGTCTGTGTGATCAGGTGCAACGTGCCGAGTGCAGAAGACCAGCCAGGAAGCGTGACATCAACAGCGTCGGTCTCCAGACCCGAGGCAAGATCGTTCTTCTGTAGTTCAGTCTTGCGCGCCTCTACCGCAGCCTCGAGAACGGTGCGCACGAGGTTGCCTGATAGGCCCACTTCTCGCCTTTCCTCCGGCGGCAGAGTTGGAATCGAACGCAGAAGCAGAACCAATTCGGCCTTGCGCCCAAGATAGCGGACCCTGACACTCTCCAGGACCTCAAGCCTCGCAGCAGCGCGGACGGCGGCAAGACCTTGGACATAGATCGACCGAAGGTCGGCCCTCGTCACCTGGTCCAGAGTCGGATCTGATTTGTCGTCAGCTTGCGTGATCTCTTCTTCCTCCCGACTGTCCATCCTATCCGACCACCCATTCAATTGCCACCGACACTACCGCTCCGCTCCCGCGAAGACTCGTATGCCAGTATCGCGCCGGCCATGGCGACGTTCAGGGACTCCGCACGCTCATGTGGGATGGTCACCCGCTGGGCATTTTCCCAGCAGCGCCCCGGCCCGGTGCGCTCGGCGCCTAGGACCACTACGCATCCCGGGGAGACGCTGGCCTCTCCCACCCTGGTGCCCTCGTGTGGATCAGCCACCAGCAACTCAGGGATGCTCTCGCCCTTCTCTGTAAGCGAAGCTAGTCTGGCCATCAGGTCGCCGTGTGTCACCTCGGTGACGACCGGCAGCAAGAATTGGGAACCCATCCCGGCGCGCATCGCCTTGGGGCTGAAAGGATCAGCCGTCCCAGGCGAGCAAATGACTCCCAGCAGCCCGAATGCGAGCGCACTTCGGACGATGGTACCTACATTTCCGGGGTCACCCACGACGTCCAGATAGAAGGTTGTGCCAGAGGAGAGAGTAAGGTCGCCAAGGCTGTGTTCGGGTTGCGAACAAGTGAAGATGACGTCCGCCCCCCCGCCCAGCGAACTTGCATACTCCAGAGTGGACTCCTCGCACACACCGATATCAAGTGCTACGCCTGGCTCTTGAGTACCTCGAGCGAGTTGCAGAAGACCCGCCGGCAGCTCATCCACCAAGTCGTCCCTCACCAGCACTTCTCTGATGTCGGCCCCGACTTGGAGAGCGGCCTTCAGAAGATCCATCCCCTCGCACACAAGGAGTCCGCGATCGCGCCTGTGCTTCTTGTGCTGGAGCTTGCGCACCAGCTTGACGCTGTGATTCTGCCGTCCGGCGATTTGGCGGAACACGGCTTAACCCGCAGGCCGACGAGCTACAAGGTCCGGATCAGCCGGCGCCGAGAGCGTCCTTGGCCCGGGCAGCCATCTGCGCGAACACCTCTGGCTCCCGCACCGCCAGGTCGGCCAGGATCTTGCGGTCGACCTCGATCTCAGCCTGCTTCAGACCATGGATAAGCTGGTTATAGCTCAGGCCATGCTCTCTTGCGCCTGCGTTGATGCGCGTGATCCAAAGACGTCTGAACTCTCTCTTCTTCGCGCGCCGGTCTCGGTAGGCATAGGTGCCCGACTTGATGAGCTGTTCCTTAGCCCGCCGGTACGAGGAGTTCTTCTGTCCCCAATACCCTTTTGCCTCACCCAGTACCTTGCGGCGCTTCTTGTGAGCGCTGACGCTTCTCTTGATTCTGGCCATGACTCAGTCCTCCTAGCGGCCCAAGAGGTCGCGCAGTCTGCTCTGATCCCGCGCCTCGATTGTCGTATTCTTGCGAAGCTTGCGCTTCCTATTCGAAGACTTCTTGGTGAGAAGGTGGCTGCCGAATGGCTTGCGCCGCACGAGCTTGCCGGTAGAGGTGACCCTTATGCGCTTCTTCGCACCCTTGTGGGTCTTATTCTTGGACATACTTCTTCCCTTCACTAACACGTGCAGAGTGTCAACTACTTGAGCGCCTACATCCGGCTCTTTCGCGAGAACGTCATCTACCCGATCGGCCGGCGCTTCAGCTCCTCTTCGGCGCCAGCATCATGACCATGTTCCTGCCGTCTAGGTTAGGCTCCGACTCGACCTCGCCTATCTCAATCAGGTCTTCCGCCATCCTCCTGAGCAGTCGCTCGCCCAAGTGAGGATGAACCAACTCTCTACCGCGGAACATGATGGTCAACTTGACCTTATCGCCCTTCTTCAGAAAGCGCTCGACATGACCCTTCTTCGTGTTGAAGTCGTGATCGTCGATCTTCGGCCTCAGCTTGATCTCCTTGATGCTGATGGTCGTCTGATGCTTTCGCGCTTCCTTCGCCTTCTGCTCTTGTTCGTACCTGTACTTGCCGAAGTCCATCACTTTGCAGACAGGTGGACTGGCCATTGGAGCCACCTCGACCAGGTCGAGATTCAGACGATCGGCATATTCCAACGCCTCTGGGACCCCACGATGCCAACTTGCTCACCGTCCGGTCCGATAAGTCGGACCTTGTCTGCTCGTATTCTCTCGTTGATGCGAACGATGTCGGCTATTTCGCCCTACACCTCCCCCGGTGTCAACCGGTTAGCGACCCGCTTCTCTACGCAAAAAAGCGGCGTCTCCACCGCTCCCCTATGCAGCAGCCCGACCCTAGGTCGGACAATGCTCTCTATAGCTTTACCTCAGAACCCTTGGGGCTCTGGGTGGGAAGGGTGGCTTCCTCTTTATGCAGCGTTGAAGTATATCCCACGCACGTCTGCACTCAAGCGCGTGTGAAACCGTCCGGGATCCTGCAATCCTCGGCGATCGAGGCCACCACCTCTTCCAGTGTCGCCGTGTGCGTGTCCTTCTGTCCTCGCATACGCACAGTCACGGCGCCTGCTCGACCTCGCGATCGCCGACCACCAGCATGTACGGCACCTTGCCGACTTCTCCATCCCGGATCTTCTTGGAGACAGATTCAGTACGCAGATCGACCTCGGTCCGCACGCCCGCAGCAACAAGCTCCGCTCTGACTCGTTGGGCGTACTCTGCGTGCCGGTCAGCCACTGGAACGACAGCCACTTGCACCGGAGAAAGCCACCCCGGTAGAGCCCCACCGTAGTGCTCTATGAGAATGCCCAGGAAGCGTTCGACACTACCCAACACCGTACGATGCAGCATCACCGGCCGGTGTCGCTCGTTGTCTTCGCCGATGTACTCCAAGCTCAAGACGTTCGGGCATCGCGAAGTCCAGTTGGCAGGTGGCACATTGCCACGTGCGCCCCATGACGTCCTCGATATGGAAGTCGATCTTCGGCCCATAGAACGCGCCGTCACCAGGGTTCAGCGTGTACGGCCAGCTCCGCCCGTTCCAGAGCCGCGGCCAAAGCGTTCTCGGCGGTCGACCACATCTCGGCACTGCCTATGGACTTCTCGGGCCTAGTCGACAGCTCGACGTGCACTTTGTCAAAGCCGAACGTCGCGTAGACACGCCGCACCAGCTCGATGACACCCAGGACCTCGTCTTCCACCTGCGCCGGAAGACAGTAGATGTGCGCGTCGTCCTGCGTGAACACACGCACCCGGAATAGCCCATGCAGCACACCCGACAATTCGTGACGATGAACTTGCCCCAACTCTGCCATACCGCAAGGGAAGATCTCGGTACGAATGCTGGTCGCTCTTGTATATCAGTATGCCTCCGGGACAATTCATGGGCTTGACCGCGAAGTCGACGTCGTCGATCTTGGTGAAGTACATGTTGTCCTTGTAGTTATCCCAGTGCCCGGAGCGTTCCCATAGGCTCCTGTCGAGCATCATGGGCGTCTTAGTCTCTTCATAACCGGCTGCCTGATGCTCTCGCCGCCAATACTCCAACAGGGCATTGACCACCCGCATGCCGTTGGGGTGGAAAAAGGGGAAGCCTGGACCTTCGTCATGGAAACTGAACAGACCAAGTTCCCGCCCCAGCCGCCTATGGTCACGCTGCTTGGCCAGTTCGATCTGAGCCAGGTGCTCGTCCAGCTCCTTCTTGGTGGGGAACGCAGTGCCGTAGACTCGCGTTAGCATCTTGTTGTCGCTGTTTCCCCGCCAGTACGCGCCCGCTACCGATAACAGAGCCACGGCGCCTATGCGTGCACTGTCGGGCACGTGCGGCCCCCTACACAGATCTACGAACCCGCCTTGGCCATATACGCTGATGACTTCTCATCCGGAAGATCCTGGATGAGCTCCAGTTTGTAGGGTTCGTCGGCGAACAGCTCCCTTGCTTCTTGCTTGCTTACCTCTCGGCGTTCGAACGGAGCACCCTGCGCGGAGATGCGTTCGATCTCTGCAGCCAGCACAGGCAGCGTCGTCCTCGCCAACGGGCTGAGGAAAGTCGAAGTCGTAGTAGAACCCGTCCTTAACGCGGGACCTATGGCCACTTTCGTCCCAGGGAACATCCGCGTCGCCGCCTCGGCCAACACATGCGCCGCTGAATGTCTCATTGTCTCGACACCTTCAGGGGTCGACATCGTCAGGATTCCCACTTCGTCGCCCTCTCCCACCGTAGTGGATAGGTCCACGACCTTGCCCCCGACCTTGGCAGCCACCGCAGCCTTGGCAAGCCTCGGTCCGATATTCTCTGCGACGGTTGACGCCGTCGCTCCCTCGGGGAGGCTGAGTACTGAGCCATCGGGAAGAACGACCTTCATGAGTCCTCACAAGATACGGGTGCAGAGTCCACGGGCAACCTGGAAAACAGCCTGGCCCGTGCAGCTAAGGGTAACACCAGCCTGCTGTCCTGGACTACCTTGCGCGGAGAGACTGAGCACGAGATTCGCGCCTCGCAAGCGCGCTGACATGGGCGCTGTAGGATTTGAACCTACGGCCTCTTCCGCGTCAAGGAAGCGCTCTCCCCCTGAGCTAAGCGCCCGTCAAGGCGGTCATGATACAGCCGCCCAGGTTGCCTGGCAAGACCGCTCGCGCCTTCCTCTAGGGCAGCTCGTCGTGGTTTCGCCCCGGCGTCGGGGCAGATGTTATCGACGTAGTCGTACTCGAGCCCACTGTTGCCTCTGGGGCATCGTCACCGCTCCGACTCGACACCGTATACCCACAAGATCGTTCAGATAGACAAGGTATCCAAACCCTCCGGTGTCATCGGCCTGCATCGCGGCCCCACCAAACAACACCAGCTTGTCGATGTCCGCTGAATACGCCAACATCATCCGGCCCCTGCGCCAGCGGCACATACCCCGGCGAGCGCCAACTCGGTCCAGAGCCCCCGTAGACAGAGTCGAACGCCCACGTGTCGCCGTAGCAGACCAACTGCGAGTCGATGCCGCCGAACAGTATGATCTGACGGCTATGGGGGTCGTACGCCGAGACCTAGACCACTCCGCGCGTTCGGCGCTTCTGCTGTCGCATACTTCGTCCATGAGTTCGTCGACCTGTCGTAGACCCAGGTATCGTTCAGGCAGTTGAAGTCACTGTCCACGCCGCCGAACAAGATCACCTTGCCGCTGTCCGGATCGTACGCCATCCCCGCGTCGCTTCGACCCGGAGGAACATCGCCCTCAGGCTTCAACGTTCGTCCAAGTGTTCGCCATCGGGTCATAGATCCACGTCTCCTGGTAGGACTCGCTCATGTCGGTGCCACCGAACAGCATCACCTTGCCACTCTTCTCATCTTTCACCATGCACGCCCCGTACCGCGCGGGCCGCAGTTTGTCTCCTTCGGGTTCGAGTGAACTCCAAGTGTTCTCCGCGACCTCAAAGCCCCAACTCGTCCCGTCGTAAGACGATCACCCTACCGCTGGTCGGGTCATAGGCCCCAGACATCTGCCTGGCCGAGGCGGGCTGTTCTTCTTCGCCTGCAGCCAAGCTACTCCACGAGTTCTGCGCAGCCTCGTAGCGACCAAGTCTCCCTGAGGGTACTCTTTCCGTCGAAACCACCGAACATCAAGATCCTTCGCGAGGTCGAGTCGTAGACCATCGCGTGATAGCAGCGCGCGGAGGGTACGTCCCCGTCGGGACTCACTTGCCTCCAGCTGGCGGGTACTTCGGTGGTGGTAGTGCTTGCGATAGTGGTGCTGCTGGCAGCCGTTGTGGTCGGACCGCCCCCACCGCAACCGACCGCGCTGAGGACGAACAACAGCAGAAGCGAAGAAGCCAACCCCCGCGTGAAGATCTCTCACGAGACAAACCCCCGTCTGAGCCGACCACGTGCCCGTCTGTCTAGCCATTCTACCGCAGCGCCTTCTGGGGGCCTCACCCTACCGCAGCACCACCGAACAAGTGTATTCCACGAAGAGGCGACGACCGGAGTCGAACCGGTGTAGCGGGTTTTGCAGACCCGTGCCTAAGCCACTCGGCCACGTCGCCTCGGGCCCGAACGGGCGAGGAGCGGATGAAGGGATTCGAACCCTCGACCTTCTGCATGGCAAGCAGACGCTCTAGCCAACTGAGCTACATCCGCGCGGCGCCTTACGGCGCTCGACGCTGGATTATAGACCAGCCCGTCGTTCTTCGTCCAGGGCAAGATTCACCAGGCCGTCGGCCTTGGAGTTGTGCTCACGCCCGGTATGCCTGATCTCGAATCGCTCGAATCCCAAGGCTCTTCGCCTTGCTTCGGCAAATAGCGGCTGCAATCCGGCGTTCTTGACACGATACTGGCCGAGCATCTGTCTGACCAGTAGCTCCGAATCCGACACCACTTCGACCTCGGTCGCGCCGAAGCTCATCGAGCTGTTTCCAGCGCCGCCAGTAACGCGCTGTACTCGGCCACGTTGTTGGTAGCCCAACCTATGGTCCGGCTGATCGTCGTCTAGGTGACGCCGGACAGGTCCTCCACGACCACACCCACTGCGCTCGGCCCGGGTTGCCTCTTGAGCCACCGTCGATCCACGCTCGCACTCGTCGCACTTCAGTCACTCTCCTCCCTCGAACGAATCCCGCTTCTCCCTTATGAACCAGCCGATGCCATATATCCCGCCATCGCTCAGACGCCACCACCTCGGCGCCTTCTTTGCTCACAGCATCGTCAAGGACCTTCAGCCATCGCCTGAAGGCCCACCACTCGACCTCGCCGTGGGAAACGTCTATCAGCGACAGGCCGCGGCCTGTCGCCTCGTCCCCCTCGTGGTAGCCAAGCTCACCCGTGACAAGCACTTCGCACTGCCCTGCAGCCTTCTCAACCATGCCACGCCCGCTACCTGGCAAGATACCGACCCGTTCGACCACACGGTCTCCCTGTCCACTCCACCCCACAGACGTCAGCCCGTAGACCTGCGCCACTCGCTCGGCCAGTTCCTTTGTCTGCACCCCTCGCCCGAGCCCTCCGACCCTCCCGACACCTACCAAGGGCAGCACATCCTCCAGCGGAATCAAGTCAAAAGCCGGTTCTTCGTAGGGGTGTGCCGACACGATAGGCTCGAACGACCGCGCCCGTGTGCGTTCTTGGCAACACGGTCTCCCAGCGAGTCTCCTCGACCCTCTCTCGTTTTCCCACCGCGCCGACGAATGGATGCGAACCAACGCCGGGAGTAAACCATCCGGTGCCTGTCACGCAGAAAGCGCTCTCTGAGTAGTCGCCGACTCCCCCCCCGCCTGCGCTAAACACGGCCTGTGCGACAGCCTCTACCGCACCCGAGGGGATGAATCCCACCAGCTTCACCCAACCGACCGCGGCGGGAATGAGAGGCCTAGTATCCCTTAGGCCCAACGCTTCGGCCGCTATGTCCGCGATGCCGCCTCTTGCCGAGTCCAAGTTGGTATGCGCAGAGATGACGCTAAGGCCGTTCTCCACAACCCGCCGCACAAGTCGTTCCTTTGGATGAGCTTCGACAAGCGACTGCACCGGAGAGAACAGAAAAGGGTGATGCGTGATGACCACATCGAACCCCCCAGCAACGGCTTCCGCAAGTACGTCATCCGTCAGCTCCAAGCTGCCCAAGACCCTGGAGACAGTGGCGTTGTGGTCTCCGACCTGCAGGCCCGTGTTGTCCCAAGGCTCAGCGAGATGTGCCGGCGCTAGGCGTTCGATGGCACTAAGTAGATCCGCTACCAGCACTTGACACCCCCGCGGGTTCGAATAGTGGGCCCAGCAGGACTCGAACCTGCGACCGGCCGATTATGAGTCGGCAGCTCTAACCAACTGAGCTATGGGCCCGCGGCGAGCTACATTCTACCTCACACGCATCGGACTAGGTCTGGCGACGCTCCACAACGAATAGCGCCTCGATCGCCCGCGCATTGGGCCAGAAGCGAACACGCCTCCTCTTCCCCGTGAAGAAGCTGGCGACGATGCCCACGCCGTGCCGACGAGCGAACTCCACGAAATCCCTGACTGTCAGCGAACGCACATTGGGCGTGTCGTACCACTCGTACGGCAAAGCCTCTGTGACCGGAACCCTGCCCTTGAATAGCAGATGCAGCCTCGCTCTCCAGTGTCCAAAATTGGGGAAACTGGCGACGACATAATTGCCGACCCTTAGTGACTCGTTCAACACAGCGAGAGTGTCGCCGGCTTGTTGGAGGGTCTGACTAAGAATCACGTAGTCGAAGCTTGAATCAGGATAGTAAGGCAAGACCTCACAGAAATCACCGTGATGAACCGTGACCCCATGAGCGGCGGCCTCGTAGACGCTGTCTTCCTCGACCTCGATACCTGTGCCCCGCACCGCCTTGGTATCGGCGAGCATTCTTAGGAGCTCACCCGTACCACAGCCAAGATCGAGCACGCGCGCTCCGCGTGGCACCGCCTCCACAATGAAGAGCAGATCGGGGCGAAGAGTGCCGCCACTACCTTGGGCGAGCAGGCTACGCAACGTCGCCCTCACTGCGCATGACTGTCGTCTGCAGGAAGTTGCGCACCATCCTGCTGAGCTCCTTGTTCTCCAGCAAGAACGCATCATGGCCGAAAGACAGCTTCATCTCAATGTACGAGCAGTCCACGTTGTTACCCTTGAGGGCCCGCACTATCTCCTTGGATTGATAGGGCGGGTAGAGCCAATCGCTGCTGAACGCGATGAGCAAGAATCTCATGTCCTCTGACAGATCACGAAAGGTCTCGGTCAACACGCCTTTGCCCCCTGTCAGGTCGAAATAGTCCAGAGCCTTGGTCACATAGAGATAAGTGTTGGCATCGAACCTGCGAGTGAACATCTCCCCTTGGTACTTCAAGTAGCTCGCCACCTCGAAGTCGCGAGCGAGGTCATATGTCAACGCCGACTTGTCCTGGAAGCGACGGCCGAACTTCTCATGCATGGACTCGTCGGAGAGATAGGTTATGTGCCCGATCATCCGCGCCACCGAAAGACCCGCATCGGGTGTCTCCCCATTGTAGTAGTCACCCTTATTCCACTTGGGGTCGGCCATTATCGCTTGGCGGCCCACTTCGTTGAAAGCGATCTGCATAGGGGAATGCTTCTGAGTCGCCGCGATGGCTATGCAGGACCGGACAGCCTCGGGATAGGCGACAGACCACTCAAGTGCCTGCATCCCCCCCATGGACCCGCCCGATACACATAACAGCCGCTCGATGCCCAAGTGCTCTATGAGCATCTTCTGGGCGCGGACCATGTCACCCACTGTTACAAGTGGAAAGTCGAGTCCATACTCTCGTCCTTTCGCAGGGTCCAGGCTGCTAGGCCCGGTGCTGCCCTTGCACCCCCCAATGACGTTCGAGCAGATGACGAAGTACTTGTCTGTGTCAAAACCCTTGCCAGGGCCGATCATCGTCTCCCACCAGCCCGGCCGCGATTCGCCTGGGTAGTACCCGGCAGCGTGAGCGTCCCCGGACAGTGCGTGCAATATGAGGATAGCGTTACTGCGCTCGCTGTTCAGTTCGCCGTACGTCTCGTATGCGACGGTAACTGGCGACAGCGTCTCACCTGAGTCCATAGATAGAGACGGGAAGTCCACAGTCCGCAGAACGACTTCGCCCACGGAGTGCCCGCCTTGGCTATTTGCGACTATGTAGTCGCTCATCCTCGATAACGGTTCGTGATGGGCAGCCTGCGGTCCTTCCCAAAAGCCTTCGGCGTGATGCGCACGCCCGGAGCACTCTGCCGCCGCTTGTACTCGTTGCCATCTATCATCCCCACGACCCTCAGCACCACATCGCGCTCCAGACCATCCTGCACCATATCCTCCACGCTCTCGTCATTGACGACGTACGCCTCTATGACTAGATCCAGCGTATCGTATGGAGGCAGAGAATCCTCGTCCTTTTGGTCCGGAGCTAACTCCGCAGACGGCGCCCGTGTCAACGTGGACACCGGAATGGGCCCCTCCCCCGCAGACACCGAGTTCTTATAGTCCGCCAGTTCATACACCAACGTCTTAGGCACATCTTTCAATACAGCGAAGCCCCCAGCCATGTCCCCGTACAGTGTGGCGTATCCCACTGCCATCTCGCTCTTGTTACCTGTGGTCAGAACCAACCACCCGAACTTGTTCGACATAGCCATCAGCAGGTTGCCGCGGATGCGAGCTTGTATGTTCTGTTCGGTAACGCCAGGCGCCCCCTGACCCAGGTGCGAGGCAAGAGCCGAGAGGTACTCGCAGAACAGGCCCTCAATGGCCAGCTCCCGGAAGTTCGCGCCCAACCTGCGAGCCACCTCTTCTGCATCCGTCTTCGTGCCGTCACTGGAGTAGCGCGAAGGCATTGAGACGAGGTTGAGATTCTGTGCACCCAGAGCATCCGCCGCCACACATGCCGTCAGGGCCGAGTCTATGCCACCACTAATGCCCATGACCACTTGCTCAAACCCGTTCTTCCTGACGTAGTCACGAACTCCCAGACACAGAGCTTGGTATACCTCTGCCGCTGGGGTCAGAACGTCGGCCACACTGCCCAAGTTCTCCATTCGATGTCTGCCGGCGCTTCCTGCGCCTGACGGCACCACCACCTGCTCTACGGGCCATGAGCAGGGTTCAGTCACCTCGTGGTCGCTCTGCTTAGGGCTGAAGTCCCCCACGGGATCGACATCGACCACCACAAGTTCTTCTTCGAACTGCCTAGCTCGAGCGACAATTTTGCCCCGACTGTCGAGCACCATGCTCTGGCCGTCGAATACCAGCTCGTCCTGACCTCCGACGCCGTTTACGTAGCACACGTAGGCCTCAGCACCGACGGCCCGCTTCTGCAGCATGGCTGCTCGTTGCTCACCTTTCCCGCGGTGGTATGGCGACATGGACAGATTGAGTATCACCGTAGCTCCAGAAGTTCGAGCCCCCACCTCTCCGGGTCCGTTCTCTTTCCAGATGTCCTCGCACACGGTCACGGCGAATTTGACTCCGTCGAGTTCCGCCACTAAGACATTTCCGCCAGCGGTGAAGTATCGCTGCTCGTCGAACACCCCGTAGTTGGGCAACCAGATCTTTCGATACCACCCTACGACGCCGCCCCCCGAGACAACCGCAGCCGCGTTGTAGCAGGCGCCGTCCTCCCACAGGGGTAGCCCCACCACGGCCGCTATGCCCCTGATCTGGGCGGCTATGCTCTGCAGAGCGGCCCCGCAGTCCTGCAAGAAGTGATCCTTGAGCAGTAGATCCTCGGGCGGGTACCCCGAGACAGCCAGTTCCGGGAACACGACGATCTCGGCACCCAGCGTTCGGGCGTGCATAGCCCAATCCACTATCAGGCGACTATTGCCCTCGATGTCGCCCACCGTCGAGTTGGTTTGCGCCAGAGCGATACGCATCGGCAGCACCTACGCCCGCGGGGGTGCAGACCGCCGCTTCACTACGTCTGCTCCATGATGGCCAGGACCTCTTTCGTTTTCTCCTGCATCAACTTCTGATCGGCCCTGCTCTCGACATTCACGCGGATCACAGGCTCGGTGTTAGATGGCCTGACGTTGAAGCGCCAAGATTCGAACTCGAAGCTAAGTCCATCGATGTCGCTCACGGCTAGCGCCTCGCTGGAATACTTCTGCTGAAGTGCGGCCAGACCAACCTCCGGATGCTTCAGCGTGAGGTTGATCTCTCCGCTGACCGGGTACAGCGCGATCCTTTCGTCCACCATCTGCGACAACGGCCTGCCCTCTGCGCATATGGCCTCAACGACCTGCAGCCAGGGGATCATGCCGCTGTCACAATAGTGGAAGTCACGGAAGTAATGATGGGCCGACATCTCCCCACCGTAGGTCGCATCGACTTCGCGCATCTTCTCTTTCATGAACGCGTGTCCACTCTTGGACAAAGCGGCGACTCCGCCGTGACTCTTGACTATTTCTTCGGTGTTCCAGACGAGTCTGGGGTCGTGGACTATCGCGCTGCCGGGCCTCCGCTGTAGCGCCCTCTGTGCAAGCAGCCCCACTAAGTAATAGCCCTCGACAAAACGACCACGCTCATCAAAGAAGAAACACCGGTCGAAGTCTCCGTCCCAGGCTATCCCAAGATCGGCCCCTTCGGACACGACCACCTTGGCTGTAGCATCCCGGTTCTCAGGCAACAGAGGGTTGGGCACACCATTGGGAAAGTTGCCGTCGGGGTCGAAATCGATCTTGATGAACTCAAAAGGAAGGTGTTTCTCCAGAAGCTCCAACACAGGACCTGCACAACCATTGCCGGCATTGGCAACGATCTTGAGAGGTATTAGTCCCTCCACGTCCACGAGTGACAGCATATGCTCGATGTAGGCGGGCCTGACGTCGACCCGACTCACAGTTCCGGCCTCTAACGGTTTGGTGGCCACCGGGGCAATGTGCACATTCCCGTCACGTCTCAGCTCCTGCATCGTAAGTTCCTCTATCTCTACCAGGCCGGTATCCGCGCTGATGGGGCGGGCCTTCTCGCGAGTGAACTTCATGCCGTTATAGTCTCTTGGATTGTGGCTTGCGGTCACCATCACCCCGCCATCCATCTCCATGGAAGCGGTCGCATGGTAGACCTCTTCCGTGCCTACCAGACCGATATGGGTGACCTCGACTCCCGACTCTACCAACCCCTGGGAGATCGCCTCCGCGAGTCCAGGGCTGGTCAGCCTGATGTCGTGACCGACTACCACCCTGCGAGGTCTCAGAAACTGTGCGTAAGCCCTGGCGATGAACCTTGCCAGTTCCTTGTTCAACTGCCCGGGCACTTGTCCGCGAATGTCGTACGCTTTGAAACAGTCAAGCTGAGAGCCCACCCTACCCACCAGATACCTCCCCGAATCGAGTCTGCGGCTTTGCACACTGCCGCATCACTCTCTATACTACGCGAGGTCATCGTTCCTCGGTAGCTCAATGGTAGAGCACCTGACTGTTAATCAGGGTGTTGCAGGTTCGAGTCCTGCCCGAGGAGCCATTTCTTTGCGGTGCGGCGTACCGCGCTAAAAGACCGCCAGATTCGTCTCGCTCCTAAGCAGCGGAAGCCATCGCTTGATGCGGCCTTGCTTGATTCTTGCCCGGTCCGTCGATGACCTCAAACCAGCACCCAGGACAGTAGACAACTATGCTATCGCCGTCAGATGGGGCTTCACAATGCGTCCGTTCGCATCGCTCCTTATGCATGGCACCAGATTGCAGCATCTGCCCGCAGCAGGGGCACGGCTGTCCTGCCGCCAAGCCCCAGACCAACTCGCCCAGAGTGATCCTGTTAGACGCGGCATTGTTCCCCATCACAGCCTCCTGAGGACCCCGACTACTTTGCCGAGCACCACCGGATCGCTTGCATATATGGGTTCCATGTCATCGTTCTCTGGCTGAAGACGAACACGGCCGTCCTCTCTGAACAACCTCTTGACCGTGGCTTCCTCTTCGAGCATTGCCACCACGATATCCCCGTCTTCAGCACTGCGCTGTGTCCTGACCACCACGACATCACCATCCAGTATCCCGGCATTCACCATAGAGGTGCCCTGAACGCGCAGCGCGAAGCACTCTCCATCTCCCGTCAGAAACTCCGGCAGCTCAAGATAGTCTTCTACATTCTCTTCAGCCAGCAAGGGGGCACCAGCTGCCACCCGACCGACCAAGCGAACCCGTGAAGACTTGCCGCCGCTTCGACCGCCAAGATCAGCATTACGGTGGAGCAGTTCAAGCGCACGCCTCTTGGAACTCCTGCGGCGGATATAGCCTTTCGCCTCTAGGGCGCTCAGATGACTCTGCACTGAAGCCGGAGACGACAGACCCACAGCCGCCCCTATTTCACGAACTGTCGGCGGATATCCCTGACTGCTCAGTGCCTGCTCGATGACCTCGAGTATTTCCTGCTGCTTGCCCTGTAGAACCACTTTCGACCCCCGATGAACAAACGTTCGGTGTCAAAAGTATAGAACAATTGTTCGCCCAGTTCAAGAATGGTCGCCTGACG
This sequence comes from uncultured Actinomycetes bacterium, assembly GCA_963814365.1. Lineage (GTDB taxonomy): Bacteria > Actinomycetota > Thermoleophilia > RBG-16-64-13 > RBG-16-64-13 > RBG-16-64-13. The sequence goes on from CAWFCL010000004.1 coordinate 1,016,683, forward strand.
CGGAACAGGTTGACTCACCCCCTCAACGGTCCTATACTCACCGCTGCTCTTCGCGCTCATGTCCGAGTGGCGGAACTGGCAGACGCGCTAGGTTGAGGGCCTAGTGAGTGCATAACTCATGGGGGTTCAAGTCCCCCCTCGGACACCTTGACTCCAGCATATTTGCCATAATGACTCGGGGCCCGGTCTGCGCTCTGGCAGACCGGGCCCCCATGCTTTTAAACGCGCCCTCGGTATCTACAAGCGCTCCAGACGTACGGCCGGCATAGCCGAGCCCTCGCGCCCTAGAAGCCGGCTTACAGGCGCACTCTCGCTGAACCCAGGCAGGAAGACCACACCAGCAGGCACACGCGAGGTCACCTGCGCCAAGACTTCCACCGACCCACCGTGCTGCGACACCACGCGCACCCTGTCTCCATCGTTCACTTGAGCCTGTTTGGCGTCTTCGGCGTTCACCTCTAGACTCGCGTCACCCACTAGCTCCACCAGTCCGGCCGCTCTGCGTGACCGCACCCCAGACCCGTGATGCTCTCGCACAGCACCCGTAGTCAACGCCAGCGGGAACTTGTTGTCGGTCACGACTCCCGCGATGCTGGTATCTACCGGAGAGAACGTGGGCTTGACTTGGCCGAGACTGCGTGCGACCTGAAGCGCTTCGTCCTCAAGGCGTTCGTACGTGATGTCGCTATACGACGCTACCGCTCCCGATATCTCAGCCATAACGTCCCCAGGTGTCTCGTAGCCCCACTCCACACCCAGAGCATTGGCCAACGACTGCACTATCCGCCAGTCAGGTAGGCTCTCGCCAACGGGCTTGACCGCCGCGCGGACCCGCTGGACGAACCTCTCACCGTTGGTGAACGTGCCCTCGTCCTCTGACGATACAGCCGCCGGCAACACTACGTCGGCAACATCCACCGTCGCACTGGGGAAGGAATCCTGCACTACCACAAACCCTGTTGCTGCCAAAGCCGTCTGCGCGGCCTTCTGATCGGCGACTCCCAGAGCCGGATCCGCGCCCACGACATAGAGCACTTCGAGGCTTTCGCCGCCGCTTCCGGATAGCATCTCGGACACCGTCCTGCCTCGAGGCCGCCCCTCCAGCGACCTGCCTCCGGGGCCTCGATCCGGCCTGACGCCCATGTCGACAAGACCCTGCGAATTCGCACCCGACAGTAAGGGAAGAACGCCCGTGCCCCTGCGCCCGAAGTTCCCAGTCATCAGAGAAAGACAAGCGACCGCCGACACGGTGGCCGCAGACTTCGCGCCGCGAGCCACACCGGTACCGATGATGATCGTCGCCGCGGCCGCTTCGCCGTAGGCGACCGCTGCCGCCTTGAGGAGTTCAGCGTCTACTCCGCACATACCAGCCTCTACCCCAAGCTGGAGTCCTTGCAGAGTGCTATTCAGGGACTCAAAATTCTGGGTCTGTGACTCTACGAAGTCAGTGTCCACCAGGCCCATGTCCAGGACGTTACGCATCATCGCCCGCAAGGCGGCCAGATCGGTCCCAGGCTTGACAGCTATGTGCATGCTCGCCTTAGCCGCTATCTCCGTACGTCGCGGGTCGATGACAATGATCTTCTTGCCGGCGCGCAGAGCCTTGATCACTTCCAGAGCCAAGACCGGATGCGACTCTGTCAGATTCGCCCCTACCACCACGATGACGTCGGCTTCAGCGAGGCCCGCACGGGAGTCGGCAGTCGCAGCGCCACCCAGCACGCTCATGAGGCCCTCGTCATAAGCAGCTACGTCGCCGTAGTCTATGGAATCCAAGTTGTTCGAGCCGACCACATCCCTCATCAGCTTCTGCAGTAGATAGGCTGCCTCGTTTGTGATGTGGGTGCCACAGATAGCTCCTACGCTCGTACCACCCTTGGAGTCGCGAGCCGCGGCGATCTTCGCCGACACCACTTTCAAAGCCTCGTCCCAAGATGACTCTTGGAGGTCACCCTTCCCGTCTCTCACCAGCGGGGTGGTGATCCTATCAGGAGCGTGCGCGTACCCGAACCCAAAGCGACCCTTCACACAGAGATTGCCATTGTTCAGACCCCTGCCGGTCTCTGAAACGGCCTTGACCACTCGACCCTGGTAACCGTGCAACACCACCCGGCATCCATCGGAGCAGTACGAACAAGTGGTCGCGGTCTTGGTGGTCTGCCATGCGCGAGCTCCCATCGCTGTGCGCTGACCCACGATCGCCCCCACCGGGCAAGTGCTGACGCACTGCCCGCACGAGACACACTCCACCTCTTTGAGAGCGAGTCGATAAGGTGTATCCACCTCGCTGTCATATCCACGGTTGAGATAACCCCAGCACCCGATTCCCATGACCTCACGACAGATCCGTACGCAGCGCCCGCAAAGGATGCACCGAGACCCAAAGTGAGCGATGTTCGGATGCTTGCCGGGGTCCACTGCCTCAGGCGGCCGCCACCCCCAAGGAACCATGTCCACCAGGTACTCGTACGCGTAGTCCTGCAGGCGGCAGTCACCAGCCGCCTCGCAAACCGGACAATCCAAAGGATGGTTTGTGAGCAGCAGTTCCAGGATGAACCTGCGCATCTTCATGATCTTCTGGGAATGCGTCTCCACCTTCATGCCCTCGCGCACGGTTGTGCCACAAGACGCCATGGGACCTCGCGCGCCTTCGACCTCCACAAGACACATGCGGCAGGCTCCGTACGGCTCCAGCCTTGGGTCGTGGCAGAGAGTCGGAATGTTGATGCCCGCGGTCTGTGCGACCTCCAGGATGGTCTGACCCTCCCGGCCCTCGACTTCCTGCCCGTTGATGGTGAGAGTCACCGTCTTCACCTCGACGTTCTCAGCGACAGCGGACATCAGGACCTCCTAATGGCGTTGAAGCGGCACTTCTCGTAGCAAGCACCGCACTTTATGCAGGTATCAGGGTCAAGCACATGAGGCTGCTTCTTCTCCCCAGTGATGGCACTCGTGGGACACACGCGCACGCAGGCTGCGCAACCAGTACACGCATCTGCGTCGATGGAATACGTGACGAGCGCGGTGCAGATGCCAGCTCTGCACTTCTTCTCGACCACGTGCTCTTCGAACTCCTCGCGGAAGTATTTCAGGGCAGTAAACACCGGATTTGGCGCCGTGCCGCCCAGAGCACACAGCGAACCCACCTTGACCTGCTCGGCCATCTCGGCCAGGAAGTCCAAGTCGTCCAGGGTGCCGTTTCCGTCGCAGATCTTGGTGAGCAACTCAAGCATGCGCTTGGTACCGATGCGACACGGGGGACACTTGCCGCAACTCTCCTGCTGGGTGAAGCCCAGGAAGTAACGTGCCGTATCGACGATGCAGTTGTCCTCGTCGATCACGATCATCCCGCCCGAACCTACGATAGCGCCCGTTTGATTGATCGTCTCGTAGTCCACGGGCAAATCCAGCAGCGACTCGGGGAGGCAGCCCCCCGACGGACCGCCCATCTGCACCGCCTTGAACTGTTTGCCCTTCTTGATCCCGCCCCCGATACCGAAGATGACCTCGCGGAGCGTCGTACCCATCGGCACTTCGGCCAGACCCGTACGGTTGACCTTGCCTGCCAGTGCGAAGACCTTGGTACCCTTCGATTTCTCATAGCCGTAAGCGGCAAAGGCTCCAGCACCGTTTTCTATGATCCAAGGTACTACCGCCAGAGTCTCAACGTTGTTGATGTTGGAGGGGCGCTTCCAAAGCCCCGACTCCGCGGGAAATGGCGGCCGCAATCTCGGCATGCCTCTTTCCCCTTCTATTGACTGCATAAGAGCCGTCTCCTCGCCGCACACAAACGCGCCCGCCCCCTCCTTCAGCTTGATATGGAAGGAGAAGTCGGAGCCCATGATGTTGTCGCCCAGCAGACCGCGTTCCTCGGCGGCCTTGAGTCCGATCTTGATTCGGCGTATCGCCAGTGGATACTCGGCCCGCACATACATGTATCCTTGATCGGCCCCGATTGCGTACGCACCTATTGCCATGCCTTCGAAGACGGCATGAGGCTCACCTTCTAACGCCGAGCAGTCCATAAATGCACCAGGGTCACCCTCATCGCCATTGCAGATGAAGTACTTGACCCCGTCGGGCGAGTCGTAGTCGGCAGCGAAACGCCACTTCTGCCCTGTCGAGAAACCCGCGCCCCCGCGACCGCGCAATCCCGACGCCTTGATCTCTTCGATGACCTCGTCTGGCGCCATCGACGAAAGGACCTTGTAGAGGGCTTGATAGCCCCCAGCCTCGAGGTAGTCGTCGATATCCTCCGGATCGATGACTCCCACGTGCCTAAGTGTGAGTTTCTGTTGAGAGTCGTAGAATGCGTTGTATTCGGTCTGGGCTTCATCGCTAAGCACCAGCCACTTCTCGATCGGTTCCCCACCTAGGATGTGCTTCTCGAAGATCTCGGACACCATCTTGGGAGTGACTTGCCCGTAGGTATGTTTCGAGTGCGTGCCGTTTCGCCGCAAGTGGATCTCGACCAGAGGGTCCATGGCACAGAGCCCTTGGCAGCCGGTGCCCGTGACAGCGGCGGACCGCTCCGCGCACTTGTCTTCGCGTGGTCTGATCAAAGCCATGATGCCAGTCCGCTTGATCTCTTCTTCAAAGGCCGCCAAGACCTCACGGCTCCCCGCGGCGACGCCACCGGTACCCATGCATATGCGGATGTCGGCCTCGGGTAGTGTCAGGCATGGACGCTTCGCTTCGGGCCTCACAAGACTCCTATCCGAGTCGGCCATCACGCCTCCTCCTCGACCTGGAAGTCCTTGACCACCTTGACCGCCGACTCAGGCGTGAGTTTGCCGTACGCCCGATCGTTGATCATGACCACGGGAGCCATGCCGCATGCGCCGACGCAGTGAACCTCTTCCACCGTGTAGAGCATGTCGGGGGTGTTCTCCCCGGCCTTTACTCCCATGTGCTTCTCGATCTCATCCGAGATGCGCGAAGCCCCAGATACGTGGCAGGCGGTGCCGTGGCAGCAACGTATGGTGTTCTTCGCGTGCGGCTTCAGGCGGAACTGAGAGTAGAATGTGGCCACCCCCAGAACCTTGCTGAGTGGCTCCTCGGCCGCCTCGGCGACCCGGCGCATGGTCTCGTCGGAGAGGTATCCATAGATGGCCTGCGCCCCTTGAAGAAGGGGCACCAATGCCCCTTTTTCTCCTCTATAGTGCTCCAGTAGTTCGATGAAGTGTTCTTCTGGTTCCTGCCCGTCGCCGTTGCCGGGCTTCGCGTCTTTGGTCATCAAGCAATCCTCCGTAGGTCCGAGCTATTGTAGCTCGACACCAAATGATTTTCCGCGCCGCTCTACCACTTCCGCAAAATATTCTCCCGCCCGATAGGAGCTCCGCACGAACGGACCAGACTGGACCAGCAATCCCATGGCGGTTCCGACACTCCTGTAGCGTTCGAATATCTCAGGTCGCACATACTCAACGACCGGTACACTATCCAGCCTCGGCTGCAAGTACTGGCCGATCGTCACCATGTCTACCCCGACCTCAGCAAGATCGGTGATCAGAGCCTCTACTTCCTCGCAACTCTCTCCTAGCCCGACCATGAAGCCCGTCTTGACCGCACATGCTGCCTCCGAAGCCGCTCGCCGCAATACGTCGAGTGAGCGCTGGTAGTCTGCCTGTGGTCGCACAGCGTCGTACAATCGGGAGACCGTCTCGACATTGTGATTGAGCACTTCAGGCACCTCTTCAAGGACGACCTCGAGGCTCTCCGTTCGCCCACCGAAGTCCGGGATGAGCACCTCGACGGTGCATTGCGGAGACCGTGCACGTATGGCGCCTATAGTCTCCACGTAATGGGCAGCTCCGCCGTCGTCAAGGTCGTCCCTGGTGACCGAAGTGACCACCACGTGATTCAACCCCAGGTCCGCTGCTACCTCGGCCACGCGCATCGGTTCCTGTGGATCCAACTCAAGCGGTGCCCCTGTCTCTACTCCACAGAACCGACACGAACGCGTGCAGACATCGCCCATGATCAAGAAGGTTGCCGTGCCTTGAGCGAAACAACTCCCCATGTTGGGACACGACGCGCTCTCGCAGACTGTGTGCAGACCATGTTGTCTGAGTAGCGATTCCATCCGATGCAGAGGGCCTGCCTGCGGCAAGGGTCTCTTCAGCCAACCGGGTTTCCGCTCGTTCCGCAGACCTGCGAGGGCTCGCCCTTCACTCCTCGGCAACATTCCGCAACACTTCTCTCGCAGTCTCCACCGCTAACCGGCTGACCTCTCTGACTGTGGTGCCTACGACTGAAGCGGCCTTGGCACAGTCTTCGTATTCAGGCGCCACACTTATGAGCCGGCCTTCCCATCTACCCCACTTCACCGCGACCGCAGCGCCACCCACGTCCACCTCCACCACTCCCCGTTCTGCGACGTAACGCGAGACGACCGTGCGCCTGATGCCTAGTGTGCCCGTCTCTTGAAAAACGGTCTCGGCAACGGCGCCCTCGTCTTCTTGTCGCACCAAAGCATGCAGGACAATGCCCGGTCGCCCCTTCTTCATTTGCACAGGCACCACCCATGCGTCGACTGCCCCTGCGCCCATCGCCGCCATCGCGGCGTGTGCCAACACCTCGCCGGATACGTTATCCACATTGGTCTGCAGCTCGACGACGGAGTCACTGGCGCCGGACTGCCCGACACGGGTGCCGACGATCACCCGCAGTACGTTGGGGCCGTGCTCCAGAGTCATACTCCCGGCTCCATAACCGACATGCTCTATCCGCATCACCGGCATTGCCCCCGGCACGGCGCCGAGCTGACCCACTAGAAGAGCACCTGTCGGAGTCGTCAGCTCTCGTGACTCGGGACCGCCGACCACGGGATAGCCCTCCAGCAGACGCGCCGTAGCTGGCGCGGGCACACCCATGGTGCCGTGCGCGATCTCGACAGTCCCCCCGCCGACCGGTATCACTCCCACATGTACTTCGTCGATACCTAGAGCCTCTACAAGCGCGAACGCGCCCACTATGTCTACAAGCGTGTCTACTGCACCTATCTCATGGAAATGGATCTCGTCTACGGAGCAACCGTGGACTCCGGCCTCTACCTCCGCGAGTCGCCTGACAGCTCGCAACGAACGATTGCGAACGCCCCAAGAGAGCGGCGCCCCCGAGATGACTTGCTCCATCTCTCGAAGCCTGCGTAGCGGCGCCGCTTCGCCATCTTCGACCCTGACCCTGGTGCACTCCAAGCCCTTTTCGACTCCCCGCACCGACTCCACCGTGGTTCCCTCCAGCCCCAGCGCGTCGACTGTCGACCGAAGCACCATCTCCAACCGCCCGCCCTGCCTATCCGAGTCCAAGAGACCAGCAAGTAGCATGTCTCCCGACAGTCCCGACCAAGGATCCAGATAGATGATGCGCCCGCTCACGAGTATCTCCTTGCACGCTTTACTGTTGCATTCTCGCATGTCACCCCATACACTGCGAAACGAACAGTCTGGTCTGGCCTCGGCTCGGCAACGCTCGAATCCTGGTGTGAAACTGTGACGCAGAGACGACTCGCTGACTACATAGGACTCACAGTCCGCCGGTTGAGAGCCGACAAGGACTTCACTCTCCAGGCGCTTGCCGATGAGTCCGGAGTGTCGAAGAGCTACTTGGGCGACATCGAGAAGGGCCGCAAGAACCCTACTACCGATGTCATAGAAGCCATCGCGGACGCGCTGGGTGTACCCGCGCGCGAACTCCTATACCACGCCGCGCTGGACGACGGTGATCCCTTTATGGAGCACGAGCAGCTCAGCCTTGAGGATGTGGGCGAGGAGGACGCTGAGATTCGCGAGCTCACGCACCTCGCTCGGCGAATGAGAGCGTCTGATCGAAAGATCGTTCTAGACGTGACGCGTCGTCTCTCCCGCTAGCGGCCCCTCCTAGTACGCTCCCAACTCCTCCAACCGGTCGTCGTCGATGCCGTAGTAGTGCGCTATCTCATGAATGACTGTGTGCCGAACCTGCTCGGCTATGGCTCGGGCGTCAGGTCCGGCCGCTAGGATCACCGGCCTCATGTATATGGTTATTCGATCAGGAAGAGCCACGTAAAATGACGTCCGTTCCGTCAACGGGACGCCGTGATACAGCCCCAGCAGATGTTCCCGTTCTCCAGTCCCCAACCCCGCATCCACCAGCTCCTCGGCGCTCGGCCACTCCTCGATGTCTATCTGGACGTTCTCCAGCCGCTCCATGAACTCATAAGGCAGCGCCTCGAGAGCTTTCGATACGAGACCCGAGAAAGCTTCGATGTCCACCTAGGCTCCTGGGGAATGGACGATCCCCAGTTCGTTCACGCGCCGCAACAGCTCACGACTGGCCTCCCCTCTGTGTGACACGCGGTCCTTATCCGCAGGCTCTGCCTCGCTGAGTGTCAGAGCCCATCCTCGTGGCCGAAACACGGGGTCGTACCCAAAACCATCACGGCCTCTCGCTTCAAGGACAATCTCCCCCTCCAGAGTTCCCCGCACCTCTAACATCTGCGTTCCTACTCTGCCGGCAAGCTCACGAGGGACTATCAGACACAGACAGCACACAAACCGTGCCTGCCGCTCCGAGATTCCGGCCATCTCGGCCAGCAGCTTGTCCACGTTCTCCCTGTCGTCCGCGTTCTCGCCCGCATAGCGCGCAGACAGGACCCCAGGACGACCGCCCAACGCGTCGACCTCCAAACCGGAATCGTCGGATAACACTGCCACCGTTCTACCCAGCGCTTTGGCAGCCGACTCCGCTTTCAGTCGGGCATTCTCTCTGAACGTGCTGCCCGTCTCCTGAGGCATAGGGACATATTCCGCCAACGCCGTCACCTTGAATGTCGGTCCCAGCAGCCTGCCGAACTCTCGCGCTTTGCCGGGGTTGCGCGTCGCCAAGACCAAACGCACGTTTCTGCTCACACGGCCTCCTGTGATGCGATGTTGCCATACGAGTCGGCGATGACCTGCATCTGTCTTTCCTTGACCTTGCCCACACCGAGCTCGGCCAGCCTCAGTAGTTCGTCCAGGACCTCCCGACCGAAGGGATCCGCCTCTGCGGTCGCCTGGACCTCGATGAATCTGCCCTGGCCCGTGATGACCACGTTCATATCTACCTCAGCCCCACAATCCTCGGTGTACTCAAGGTCCACGACCGGCATGCCGCCAACCACACCCACGCTGACGGCAGCCACTGAATCGGTCAGCGGAAGTGTGCGAAGCCCACCGTCGTCGACGGCCCTCTTGAGCGCCAGATGTAGCGCAAGGTACGCGCCGCTGACGGCTGCGCATCGGGTACCTCCGTCGGCTTCCAGTACATCGCAGTCGATGTAGATCGTGCGTTCTCCCAAGGCCGCGAGGTCGATGACGGCTCGCAGGGATCGCCCAATGAACCGTTGGATTTCCACAGTGCGTCCGTCCTGTCTACCACGCACCGCCTCCCGAGGCGTCCGTTCAGCGGTCGAACTTGGCAGTAGGGAATACTCGGCCGTTAGCCAGCCTGATCCGCTTCCCCGCCGCCACGCGGGTACTCCGTTAACGATCTTCGCGGAGCACAAGACCCGAGTCCCACCAAGTTCTACGAAGACCGAACCATCGGCAGTGCTGATGAAGCCCGGTGTAAGCTTCAGAGGCCTGATCTCTTCGGGTCCGCGCGATCCTGGCCGATTTGAAGGGCTCATACTGGACTGACCTCCCTGATGGGTAACTGCAGAAAGCGAGCCCCTATCTCTCTGAACTCGTCCAGCTCGCCGCTGGCTAGGAATCTGTAGTCCCCTTCTCTATCCTCGCTATTGCCTATGCCTTTCCGGAGCAATATCTCGCCGACCTCGCGGGAGATCTTCAGCCGAGTCGATGATAGCCACCTGCGGTCCAAGCAACCGGCGCAGCATCCGTGCGATCAAAGGGTAGTGTGTGCAGCCCAAGATCACCGTATCCACCTCTGCCTTTTTCAGGGGGGCCACACACTCGCGAGCCGCCCCTTCGACTTCTTCAGAGAACACGTCCCCGTTTTGGATCAAAGGCGCCAAGCGCGGGCACGCCACAGCGGTAACGTCCAGTCCTGCATCCAACGACCGCAGTGCGTCCTGATACGCCTCCGAAGCTACCGTGGCCTCAGTGGCCATTATCCCCACACGCCGGTTACGAGTCGCCTGTACAGCAGCCCTGGCGCCAGGCATGACCACACCCACTATGGGAGTCGCGAATGCGGCCTGCAGCAACGACAGAGCGGCTGCAGTCGCGGAGTTGCATGCTACGACTATCAGCTTGACATCGAGCCCGACCAGGTGTTCGGTCGCCGCGAATGCCAGCTCACGCACTTCGTCCAGCCCCTTTGGCCCATATGGGAAGTTCAGCGTGTCCCCGAAGTAAACGTAATCTTCGTGAGGAAGGTTGACCAAACACTCGTGCAGCACGGTGAGGCCACCGACCCCAGAGTCAAAGACACCTATGGCTCTGCGGTCGGGTCTGTTTGCCGTTTCGTCAGTCATCGCCTGGCGATTCTACCAGGTGATCCTCTGACCCCTCGCTGTTTGCCGCCACCACTCTAGACGCCCGTCTCTCTTCGATAGTGCGCCAGACCACCGCGTTTATCTGCGCCCCTATGAGCACCATGAGGCCGATCATGAACGCCCAGAAGAGTAGCACTATCACCGACCCGATGACCCCGTAAGACAACCACCTGACAGTAATGATCTTCTGGGTCAGGACCCAAGACAACGCCTCGGTGACGCCGATGACGGAACCCACTGCAAATGCTGCTCCAGGTACGAACCCATACCAGCGATGCCTCACGCTAGAACCATAGCGGTAGAAGACTCCGAACATCCCCATCAACAGCACCAGTACCACCGGCCAACGGAACCCTATCCACAGCACGTGAATCCACGAGTGATACCCGGTCTTCGCTCCGATGAAATCGCCGATCTGTTGTCCGAACACCAGCAGTAACACCCCGGCGGGTATAGTCACCACGCCCGCCACTGCCCACGCCACAGCGAGCGATCGTTGGATGTGCCAGGGCCTTGTCTCTTTAAGCCCGTACGACCGCTGCACGGCCTTCAACAAGACCATCACCGCGCCCGAGGCGCTCCACAGAGTGAGTATCACACCAACAGACAACAGCGCGGCGCTCAACCCACCTACCTCGAAGAACACGTTGTCTTGCACGATCTCGTATAGCCGACTGTCCATGGTCACCAAAGTGCGCAGTCCACCGAGCAACCAGTCTCCAATTTGGTCGCCCCCGGGAACATAGGCAACAAGGGCGTTCAGGAGCAGCATGAAAGGAAAGAGACTGAAGAGGGCGCTGTAAGCTACTTGGGCGGCCAGGCCTAGCACATCTTGCCGGTAGAGACCCCAAAAGACCTCTTTGATACCCCGGCCCAAGCCAAGAAACACTTTCTTGGCCCTCGAACACACCGCCGTAAAGACTGCAACCACGTACCGCATGATGGAGATTATAGAGTGCGGCCGCGCAACAGGTCGTGTGACGGTCGAACAGCGGACTAAGCGCCGACGACTTCGTCCTTGTCGCCCCCCTTGAAGACGAACAGCGAGATGACGAGCATCAGCGCACAAACGCCCCATATGACCGCGAACTCCCTACCCTCATACGCCGTCCCGGTCACATACTTGCGGGCTATGTCTACCGCACCACCGGCCGCAAGGGGCGCCAGAACATTGGCCAACCCTCTGACCATAGAGAACATCGCTGTAAAACCGCCCACTTGATCCTTGGGCATGAGTCTCATGAGAATGGCGTACGGCAGTGTCATCACGATAGAGCCACCCAGGCCGAACAGCGGGAGCGATATGAACGCCCACTTCACGCTGGTAAGGAGTATCGCGACTATCGACCCGAGCAAGTACACCCAGATGCCCACGCGCATGATCAACGAGCGTCCGAACTTGTCCGCGAGGTACCCACTCACCAGGCCTGCCACCAACAGCACCACTCCTACTTCCACCAGGATCAGGCCGCTCATGTTGAAGCTCGCACCTAGAGTCACCGTGAAGTATTTCAACAGGAAGGGCTTAAGCGCGGCGAGAGTACCTTCCCATAGCAGAGCCGCGAACATGAACCGGCGGATAGCCTTGTTTGCCCAGGTGGAGCGAGCGACGCGTGCCAACTCGCCCCACAAAGTAGCTTGCTCGTCATCATCTGACCGCACAGGCTCTGGTTCGTGGACTTTGGCGACCGTCACGTACGTCACCAGCATTATGAGGACACCCACTATCACAAAAGGCAGCGGCTTCCACACCTGGAAAAGGAACGGCGCGGCGAGCATCCCCAGGATCATGCCCCCTGCCCGCATGACCTGCTGATGTCCTTGCACCCGGCCGTGGAAACCCGCAGGGGTCGTGTCAGGCAGAAGGGACTGATAGGGCGATGAGTAGAAATGGTATGCCGCGAAGAAGATAAAGGTGGATACCGCTATCGGAGCGACCCCGATCTGAAACGGGACGAGTGTCAGAGAGGCCGCCATAAACGGTGCCGCAAAGATCATGAACGGTCGGCGCCTACCCCAACGTCGTGTCCAGATGCGGTCGCTCTGCACGCCGACCCATAACGGGATAAGGACGCAGAATATGCCCTCGCCACCTATTACAAAGCCGACCAGCGTGCTCGAACTTGTGTAGTCGTAGAGAAACTGAGGAACATAGAACGGCACCAACGTAGCGGCCGCCGAAAAGGCAAGAGTGGGCAGTGTGAGCACCAGCATGGCGCGCACACTCATCTTCGCCTCGCTAATCACTCCTGCCAATTGTTCGGCCAATAGCCACCACGCTTAGTAGACCGCCTAGTTTTCACTGGGCCAAGCGGGATTCTACCAAAGGCGCGCGTCCGGCCGAAACAATAAGACGCTCCAGAGGTACAGGCTATGCGACTCCGTCATAGTTCGCGCGCACGAAATCCCAGTCGACTAGACTGTCCAAGAACGTGGCAATGTACTTGGCGCGGGCATTTCTATAGTCTATGTAGTAGGCGTGTTCCCAGACGTCGACCGTCAGAAGGGCGTTCATTCCGTGCTTCAGCGGGAGATCAGCATTTCCGGTCTTGATGACCTGGAGCTTCCCCGCACTCTCCACCAACCAACCCCACCCTGAGCCGAACTGTCCCACAGCCGTCTCTGTGAACTGCTTCCGGAACTCCTCGTACGAACCGAAGTCCTTCTTTATCGCTTCCCCTAGTGCGCCAGCCGGTTCGCCACCACCTCCGGGTTTCATGCACTTCCAGTAGAACGAGTGGTTCCACACCTGGGCCGCATTGTTGAACAAGGGCCCTTCTGCCGTGAGGATGACCTCCTCGAGCTTGTCGTCCCCCACACCTGCCCCATCTGTGAGCGTGTTGAGGTTGGTGACATAAGTCGCGTGATGCTTGCCGTAGTGATACTCAAGTGTCTCTTCGCTCAGGTGGGGCGCAAGGGCTCCCTTGTCGTACGGCAACTCAGGTAGTGTGAATGGCATGACTGCCTCCCGATGGCTTTCGAATGTTTCTCGTTGAGTTACCCGATAGGCTCGTCGCGCGAAACCTTAACCCCGATTGGCGCACGAATGTGGCTGAGGCTCCCCCCGATAGGGAGGAGCCCCTGCGTTAGCAGCCCTGTAAGCCGGATTCTGTCCCGCGGGCCTAGGCCCACATGGGTAGCCATCTATCTCCGACCGCCCGTTACCGGACGGCTCGTGCGGCCAACCCGGAGGCTTCAGGCGAGCAACCTTCTAACGCCTCCCTATTCGGCCTTGCACCGGGTGGGGCTTGCCAGGCCGCCGTGTCACCACGACGCCGGTGCGCTCTTACCGCACCTTTTCACCATTGCAGCCGGCAGAACCGGCGTGCTGTGTATTTTCTGTGGCGCTTTCCCTGGGGTTTCCCCCGCTGGACGTTATCCAGCACCCTGCTCTACGGTGTCCGGACTTTCCTCGAAATCGCGCAAAACGCGACGCCGCGACTACCCGGGCTGCAGCCCGAGTATACCCCGTCTAGTCTCCGTTGCCGTTGACGAGCTGCCTGGTCAGACCCGTATGCTCCGGTATGGGGAACGACTTTGCGAAGTGGCAGGCCACTCGATGATCTGCGCCCATCATCCTAAGTTCGGGCTCCTCATCCCTGCACACCGGGAACTCAGCGATCGGACAACGGGTGTGGAATCGACAGCCAGTGGGCGGGTCTACCGGGTTAGGCACGTCTCCACTCAATACGATGCGGTCCCGAGAATGCTGCTTGTCGGGGTCCGGGACCGGCACTGCGGACAGCAGGGACTGTGTGTACGGATGATGCGGAGTGTCATACACCTCTTTCCAGCCCCCGGTCTCAACGATCTTGCCCAAGTACATCACAGCGACCCGGTCGCAGATATGCCTTATGACAGCAAGGTCGTGAGCGATAAATAGATATGTGAGTTTGAACTCGTCCTGAAGTTCTTCGAGCAAGTTGATGATCTGCGCCTGTATCGATACGTCCAGTGCCGACACAGGTTCGTCACAGATGATCACCTTGGGCTTCAGCATGAGAGCGCGGGCGATACCGACGCGCTGACGTTGCCCTCCGGAGAATTCGTGAGGATATCTGTGGATATGCTCGGGGTTCAGCCCCACCACCTGCAGCATCTCCTTGGTTTGATCCTCTCTCTCCTTGCGAGTACCTATGCCGTGTATCACCAGGGGCTCCGACATGATCTCGCCGAACGTCATGCGCGGATTGAGCGAAGCATACGGATCCTGGAATATGAACTGCACTTCGCGGCGGTAGTTCTTGAGAGCTTTGCCGTGCAACTTGCGCACGTCTACATCAGCGTACCGGATGTCGCCCGACGTCGCCTCCAAGAGCCTGTTGATGCACCGGCCTGTCGTCGATTTGCCGCAACCCGACTCCCCCACCAAGCCAAGGGTGTCCCCCTGGTTGACCTCGAAAGAGACTCCATCCACCGCTTTGACCGTCTTGCCAAAACGAGCCGTAATGAGCCCCTGTCCGACAGGAAAGTACTTTCGCAGCCCCTCTACCGACAGCAGACTCGACATCTAGGCTCCCCTGACCACGCAGCTTCGATTGTTCGTCACAAATTCCTCATCGTCCGAGAAATGGCATGCCGCTTTGTGCCCAGGCTCGTCTTCTCTCAACTGTGGAACCTTCTCAGCGCACAACGGCTGTGCAAAGGCACATCGCGGTCGAAACGCACACCCGCTGGGCAGGTTTATGAGACTTGGCGGCTGCCCGCTGATGGGACAAAGCTGTCCCTTGTCATCCACGTCATGCCTGGGGAGACTGTCCAAAAGACCCCACGTGTACGGGTGCCTGGGCCCGTAGAACACGTCCTCTGCCGTTCCGTATTCCACTGCCTTGCCTGCATACATGACCAGAACGTGGTCTGCCATGTCAGCGACCACACCCAAATCGTGCGTAATCATGATGATCGCAGACTTGGTGCGCTCTTGGATCTCCTGCATCAATTCAAGTATTTGGGCTTGTATGGTGACGTCTAGTGCCGTAGTCGGCTCGTCTGCGATCAAGATGTCTGGCCCACATGCCAAAGCACTCGCTATCATCGCCCGTTGTCTCATGCCCCCAGAAAACTCGTGAGGATAGTTGCGAGCGCGCTCTTGCGCTTGCGGAATACCGACCTGCTCCAGCAGCTTCACCGCCGCTTCCCAGGCTTTCTTCCTAGATACCTTATTGTGCTGCCTGAGCGCTTCTCCCACCTGCTTACCTATGCGATACACGGGGTTGAGCGATGTCATAGGATCCTGGAATATCATCGCGATACGATTGCCCCGAAGAGCGAGTTGCTGCTTCTCGGTCATCTTCAGAACACTCTCGCCTCGGAACCTGATATCTCCGCTAACCACCTTGCCAGGCGGTTCCGGGATCAAGCGCATTATGGACAGCGCCGTGACCGACTTGCCGGATCCTGATTCCCCCACGACCCCTAGCGTCTCTCCCGCCTCAAGCGAGAAGCTCACACCGTCCACGGCCTTCACCACCCCGTCACGGGTGAAGAAATGCATGTATAGATCGTCGACTTCAAGCAATGGCGCCAAGAGACTACTCCTTCAACTTAACATCGAGGGCGTCACGTAGGCCATCGCCCAGCAGTACAAAGCCCAACACGGTGGTCACACACGCGATCCCCGGGTACAGCATCAACCAGGGCGCGTTGAACAGGTACGTCCGCGACTCCTGAAGCATGTTGCCCCAAGATGGATCAGGGGGCTGCACGCCAAATCCCAGGAAGCTCAGGCCGGCCTCTCCTAAGATGGCGCCACCCACGCTCATAGTGGCCAGCACGATAATGGGAGCCACCGCGTTGGGCATTATGTGCCGGAATACAATCCGCCTTGTAGGCGCACCCAATGCGCGTGCCGCGTCAACATACTCGTTCTCTTTGACTGAGAAGATAGAACTCCGGAAGACCCTGGCGATACTGGGCCAGCCCAGCAGACCGATAGCAAGGAACAGATTCCAGGTACCTCGACCCAGGACGGATACGAGGGTTATCGCGAAGAGGATGTATGGAAAGGACAAGAAGACGTCAGCTGTACGCATGACGATGCTGTCCCACCAACCACCGTAGTAGCCTGCCAAGGATCCCATTATCAGTCCGATGATGACGGAGATCATGACTGCGACTACCCCCACCATCAGCGAGGCCTGTCCTCCGAAGAGGGTGCGTGACAGGAGATCCCGCCCCAGTTTGTCCGTCCCGAAGGGGTGCTCCCAGCTAGGAGGCAACAGAGAGCGCTCAGCGACCTTGGTCGTATCTATGGCCGTCGGATCGCCATATACGTGCGGCACCCAAAGGCCGGCGGAGAATACCACCACTATCACCAAGACCACCCATATCAGTCCGGCCATGGCCAGCTTGTTCTTTCTGAGTCTGCGCCATGCATCCGCTCTTAGGGTGCGGCCTTTGCCCGCCGACCCCTCCGTGGGTGCACCGGATGGAACCATCGAAGGATCCTGGTCCGGATCCGGCACGGAGCGCGACGAGTGTTTGACATCCACCATGGCTAAGCCTTCTTTGACCGTTGGCCGTAGCGTATGCGCGGATCAAGGAATGCATAGCTTATGTCGACCGCTAGATTGATGAACATCACTAGGATTATGATCACTACCACAGCCCCTCGCACGATAGGCCAATCGCGCATCAAGATGGCTTGATAGATCTGGAACCCGATTCCCGGCCAATTGAACACGAACTCAGTTATCACGGTGCCCCCGACAAGAACTCCAAGATCCAGCCCAAGGTACGTGACCACAGGAATGAGGGCGTTCTTCAGCCCGTGGCGCCGAATGACCTGCCCGCCAGACAGACCCTTCGCCGCCGCGGTGCGCATGTAGTCCTGACCCATGACCTCCAGCAGTTGACTACGCGTGATGCGGGCCGCGTACGCCGTAGATACCGAGGCCAGCGTGAAAGCAGGGAGTATGTAGTGTACCCAGCTTGCGAACCGCGTAGAGGACATGTTGGTCATGGGCAGATATGGAAGTCCCCAATCTTTGAACTTTATGCCCAACATGTATTGAAGCAGCATGCCTAACCAGAACACCGGAACCGAGACAAGCACGGCCGTGCTGAAAGTCACCAGGATGTCCCAGAAGGAGTAGCGTTTGACTGCCGATATTATCCCGACGATGAGTCCGAACAAAGCTTCAATGAGTACCGCCACCACCACCAATCTGATGGTGTTGGGAAACTTGTCAGCAAGAACGCTGGTAACCGGACGATCCACCTGGTACGACCTACCCAGATCGCCCTTGAAGAGGTTGCCCATCCAGCGGCCGTACTGATACCAGAGGGGCTTGTCTAGTGCATTCTCCTTGACTATCTGGTCGTACAAGGCGGGCTCGATCGCCCGCTCGCCCGTGATCAGCTTCACCGGGTCTCCGGGTAACACTCCCGGCGCGCTCAGAATAAAAAGGAGCACAGTCACCCCGATAAACACGGGGATCATCTGCAGAATGCGTCTACCGATGTAGATCAGCATTTCGCCCCGTACCTCATCGTGGAACAATGCCCGCTGGAAATGGCGCAACAGGGCGCCTCCCGAAGGAGGCACCCTGTTGCCATTACGTCGATCGAATCGCTGCTGAGTATCACCTAGACGCGTCCGTCAGACCTACTGAGCCGACCCCGTGATCCAGCAGTGCGTGAAGTCCAACAGACCCATGGCACTAAAGACCAGATTGTTGGTCCTGTCAGAGCACACACGACCGTGGCGGTAGGCCATGATCGGGATCGCCGGAACGTCCTCGGCGATGATCTTGTTGATCTCCTGCCACTTGGCGATACGGGCGTCCGTGTCAGCGGTCGAACGAGCTTCCTTCATCATCGCGTCGACTTCCGGATTGTCGTAGTTCGAGTAGTTGTTCGCGCTCTCGCTGTAGAACACCGAGAACATGAAGTTGTCGAAGATCGGATAGTCGCCTATCCAACCCATCCGGCCGATCTGGTACTCATCCGCCTGCAGCTTCTCCAGATAGGCAGCCCACTCCGTGTACTCCTGCTTGACGGTCAGGCCAAGGGCCTCGAGGTCAGCCTGGACCAGAGTCCAGATCTGCTCGTGGGAACCGCCGCTGTTGCACGACAGGGTGACTTCGGGGGCACCGACACCGTCAGGATAGCCGGCGTCAGCAAGGTACTGCTTGGCCGCCTCGAGGTCGTACTTGCTGTACGGCCATGCGCCTGGCTCATAACCGGGGATACCGTTCGGGATGAAGTTGTCGGAAGGATTACGAGTCCCCTCCATCGCCACATCGCAGATGGTCTGCCGGTTGATGGCCAACGAGATGGCCTTGCGGACGTTGAGGTCAGCCATGAACGGGTCGTTCAGGTTGATGTCCGCATAGTAGATGGCGAGCTCATCGCCTAGGTACGTCTGCTTGCCCGGGTTGCCGGTGTAGCCATCGTCAGTCACACCGTACTTCCCTTTGGTGGTCTCGATCTGACCGCTCGGGATAGACGTGAAGTCCAGATTGCCAGCCTCGAACTCGAGGAAGGCAGCAGCCGGATCGACATAGATCATGTAGTCGATACCGTCGATGTTCGGCTTCTCGCCGTAGTAATCGTCGAACTTCACCAGGCTGATCTTCTGGTTGTGATCCCACTTGGTGCCAGGAGCCATCATGAACGGGCCGTTGCCGACAGGGGCTTCGGCAAAGGCGTCCTGACCCATGCTCTCGATGACTGCCTGGGGCACGGGGCCAAGGGTCGGGTTGCCAACCACGAACTCAAAGTCAGCGTACGAGTACTCGAGCGTGGCCTCGAACGTGTAGTCATCGACAGCCCTGACGCCTTCAAGCTCGGTCGCATCCCCGTCCTGCATCGCACCCCAGCCTTTGACGGCCTCTAGATGCCAGGAGACATTGGATTTGTTGGCCGGATCGCATAGGCGATTCCAGGCATACACAAAGTCCTGAGCCTTCACGGGAGTGCCATCGTGGAACTTCGCGTCCTTGTTAAGATGGAAAGTCCAAACGGTAGCGTCTTCGTTGGTTTCCCAGCTATCAGCCGCTGCGGGAATGAGCTCGCCAGTCACGGCGTCATATGCCGCCAGAGCATCAAACAACGCCTGACCGACCTGCACGCCCTCAGATTCCTCAAGGTCGACAGGCTCGATGCAGACAGGCTCATTTATGTAGACCTTAAGAGTACCGCCGGCGACCGCACCCTCGTCGGTCACGCTGCCACCGCTGGTCTTCTCACCTCCACAAGCCACCATAGCGAACATCGCCCCGGCCATGACGACCGCGAGAACCAGGGCCAACCACACACGTTTCTTCATCTTGCGCTCCTCCCTCCTTCGTTCTGTGAGACCTCTAACTACCTCGTCCAACAGACCTACTATTGCTCCAGATCACTTCTCTAGCCAACGATGCGCCAAGAGGGGCGTGATCTTATAGCCTTACAGGACATACACCAGACCGACGGACAGGCCGGCCCAGACGACAGAACATCCGATAGTGAGACGATCGAGGTTCTTCTGAACCACTCCACCGCCACCCGCTGAACCTCCACCGCCGAACATGCTTGACAGTCCAGCATCCTTGCCTGAGTGCAAGAACACAAGAATGAGCAGAGCCACCGCAAAGAGGCTGTCAAGAATCACCAAGATATATTTCGCCGCTGTCACCTAGCCGTTCCCTCCATACCCGCACGCGATCTCGCGCGATTTCCGACTATTGTACCCCCAAAATGTGCACAGATAGTCAACCCTTTTACAAATGAACCACATTTCTCATGCAAACGGTCTAGCACAGAGACCTTCCTGTCATCTCCTCCGGGGTCTTCAGCCCCAACAATCCCAGTATGGTCGGGGCGACGTCGGCCAATCCCGCCCCTTCTCGAAGGCGCAGCCCCTCCTGCAGCACCACGAGTGGCACCTTACCGCCGCTATGCGCAGTGTTCATGGCGCCTTCGGCGTCGAGCATCCGCTCGGCATTCCCGTGATCCGCAGTCACCATGACGCTTGCCCCGGCATTGTGAAGTACCGCAACGACCTCTCCAAGACATCTGTCCACATGACCCACCGCTTCGATAGTGGCCGGAATGTTGCCGGTATGCCCGACCATGTCTGTGTTCGCAAAATTGAGAACCACGAAATCTACCGGATCGACCGCCATGATGTCCCGGAACGCCTCAACCACCCCGTAGGCGCTCATGGCAGGTTTCTGGTCATACGTCGCCACATCTTTGGGAGATGGCACCAGCTTGCGACGTTCGCCCGGGAATGGCTCTTCGATGCCACCATTGAAGAAGAAGGTGACATGCGCGTACTTCTCTGTCTCTGCGATGTGCAATTGCGTAAGCCCCGCGTCACTTATGACTTGCGCAAGTACGTTGCACGGTTCCTCTTTGGGGAAGGCGACCACTAACCCTAGAGACACCTCGTACTCCGTCATACCCACAAAGTCTATCTTCGCTCTGGCACCACCGCGGTCAAATCCGCCGAACTCATCCTGAGTAAGCGCCTCTGCCAACTCACGCGCGCGATCTGGTCGGAAGTTGAAGAACACGACTCCATCGCCGTCGGCGACTCTGGACGCTTCATCTGCACAACAGATGGTAGGTTTGATGAACTCGTCGGTCTCCCCGCGCGCGTATGAGGACTCGACCGCACCCACGGCGTCCGGCGCGATCAGACCCTCCCCATGGACCAAAGCGTCGTATGCCAACTTGACCCTATCCCAACGCGTATCTCGGTCCATTGCGAAGTACCGCCCACTAACGGTGGCGATCTCGCCAAGACCCACGGCCCGCATGAACTGCTGCGCTTGCGCCACATACTCACTGCCTGAGGTGGGCGAGGTATCACGGCCGTCGGTGAAGGCATGGACGTAGACTTTGTCCAGTCCATGATCTCGCGCCATCTTGATAAGAGCTTCTAAGTGGCGGATATCCGAATGAACCCCCGCGTCCGACAGCAGGCCCATAAGGTGCAACGAGCGTCCCCGTTCGCGCACGCCTTTCATGAGCTGCGACAGCGCAGCGTTGCGAAAGAAGCTGCCATCCTGCACAGCGCGGTTGATGCGCGAAAGGTCTTGCAGGATGACTCGCCCGGATCCAAGGGTCAGATGCCCGACTTCCGAGTTGCCCATAACACCTGCGGGCAACCCCACCGCCTCGCCGCTCGCCTCCAGAAGAACGTGCGGATACCTTTCCCACAAACTATCCCAGTTTGGTTTTTCTGCAAGCGCTATTGCATTTCCTGGACCCGGATCAGCGTAGCCCCACCCGTCCAGCACTATCAAAGCGGCACGACGTCCCGATGAAAGGGTGAGCCCTGCCACTCTCTTACACCGTCTCGAAGCCGACGACGCGGGCGAATGACTCAATCTTGAGACTGGCGCCACCCACGAGTGCACCGTCGATGTCGGCCTGAGCCATAAGCTCATCCACATTCTCGGGCGTCACGCTACCCCCGTAGAGTATTCGCACAGACTGAGCGGCCGTGTCTCCAAGAGCCGTCGCCACCTGCTGACGAACGAAGGCTGCGGCCTCTTGCGCCATGTCAGGAGTCGCTGTGCGCCCCGTCCCGATAGCCCAGATAGGTTCATACGCTATGCACACTCGGCCCGCGTTTCCAGGGTCGAACGTTGCCAACCCTGCCGGAACCTGCCGTGATAGCACACTCTCGGTCAGTCCTGACTCTCGCTCATGTTCGTTCTCACCTACACACATGATGGGCGAGAGACCCTCGGCCAACACTGCCGCAAGCTTGTCGGCCACGCTCTTGTCCGTCTCTCCGAAGTACTGGCGCCTCTCCGAGTGCCCGATGATGCAGGCCCTCACCCCAAGGTCCGACAACATCTCTGCAGAGACTTCGCCCGTATAGGCACCCTCGCTCTGCCAGAACACATCTTGGGCGGCGATCGATATCGAAGATCCGTCCGCTGCCTTCACGGCCTCGTACAACCCCGTGAAGGGAGGCGCGACAACGATCTCCCGGTCTACCACCGCCCCCAGAACTTCAGCCAATTGCCTGATAAACGCCGCACCAGACGCGCTCGTCTTGTGCATCTTCCAATTTCCAGCGATCAGAGGGATCCGACGGACTGCCTCTCTTGTATCAGTCATGCCGTCTAACCCGCATCGGCCAGCACGTCGACGCCGGGAAGGGTCGAGCCCTCGATGTACTCAAGAGACGCGCCGCCGCCCATAGACACATGGTCCATCTTGTCCGCGACCCCAAAAACATTCACTGCCGCTACCGAGTCTCCGCCCCCCACCACAGTCACACCCGGGCATTCCGCCATAGCCACGGCAATAGCCTTAGTGCCAGCCGCGAAAGGCTCGATCTCGAACACTCCCATCGGACCGTTCCAAAACACTGTGCCGGCCTTGGTGATGGTTCCAGCAAACGCCGCCGCGGACTCGGGACCTATGTCGACACCCATCCAACCGTCCGGCATGGCTGTCGCACATGCCACTCGCGTGATTGAGCCAGCGTCCAAGGCTTCGGCAACGATGTAATCCGAGGGCAGCACAAGCTCGCACTTCGAGCCGGTGGCCTTGCGCAGGGCCGCGGCAGCGACCGTTACCCCCTCTTCTTCCACCTTAGATGCGCCCACGCTAAGCCCTTGCGCCCTTAGAAAGGCGAAACTCATGGCCCCACCGATCAGTATCTGGTCTGCGAGATCCAAGAAACGGTCTACCACCTTTATCTTGTCAGACACCTTCGCCCCGCCCAGGACCACCACCAACGGTTTCTTGGGGTCCGAAAGCACGCCATCGAGTCCAAGCAATTCCTTCTCCAGGAGCAACCCGGCCACAGCAGGCAGCTTACTCGCTAGTCCCGCGGTCGTGGCGTGCGCCCGATGCGCCGCACTGAAAGCGTCGTTGACAAAGACGTCGCCCAGCCGCGCAAGCTCTTCTACCAGGCTCGGGTCGTTCTTCTCTTCTCGTGGGTCGAATCGAGAGTTCTCGAGTAGCAGCACATCGCCAGGTCCCATACCTGCGACGCCAGCCTCCGCCTCGGGACCGGTCAGAACGTCCACCTTGCGCACCGGCGAACCAATCAACTCACTCAACCGGCTGGCGGCTGGATTCAGCCTGAACCTATCCTCCGGACCAGACTTGGGCCTGCCTAGGTGGGACATGAGTATGACCCGACATCCCTGGTGCCTGAGGTACTCGATGGTGGGAAGTGCGGCCCTAATGCGCGAGTCGTCTGTCACCCTACTACCATCCAAAGGCACGTTGAAATCCACACGCACCAGCACACGCTTCCCGGCAAGCTCGATATCGCGGATGGTCTTCTTGGTCATCTCGAACCCCTCCTGCCCTTCAGCCAGCTAGAACAGGCGCGTACACAGGTCGACCATGCGGTTGGCAAAGCCCCACTCGTTGTCGTACCAAGCCACGACCTTCGCCTGGCGCCCCAGGACCATCGTGAGCGCAGAGTCGAACACCGAAGAATGCGGGTCACCGATGATGTCAGACGAGACAATGGGTTCGTCCGTATACCGAAGCACGCCCTTCATAGGCCCTTCTGCCGCCGCCCTGATAGCTTCGTTGATCTCTTCGGCCGTCGCCTCCTTGCCAAGGGTCACGGTGAGGTCGACAACCGACCCGTCAGGAACCGGCACCCTGAGAGCATACCCGTCAAGCTTGTCCTTGAGGCTGGGGATGACTAATGCGATCGCCTTGGCGGCTCCGGTCGAAGTCGGGATGATCGACAATGCCGCTGCCCGGGCTCGGCGCAGGTCCTTGTGAGGAAGATCAAGGATCCTCTGATCGTTCGTGTATGCGTGCACCGTCGTCATGAAGCCTTGCTCCAGCCCAAACGCATCGTTCAGTGCCTTGGCTACCGGGGCCAAGCAGTTTGTAGTGCAGGAAGCGTTCGAGATGATGTCATGCCGGGACGAGTCGTAATCGCTGTCGTTGACTCCCAGCACCACTGTGATGTCCGGATCTTTGGCAGGAGCGCTGATCACCACCTTCTTGGCGCCCTGGTCCATGTGCACCGCTGCTTTAGCCCGTTCGGTGTTGCGGCCCGTGCACTCCACCACTACGTCCACCCCTAGATCTCGCCATGGCAGTGCTTCTACCTCAGCGATGGCAAGGGCCTTCATCGTCCTGCCCTCAAAAGTCAACGATCCTTCGTCATACGAGACTTCGCCAGGCCAGGTACCGTGAACACTGTCGTACTTGAGCAGGTGAGCAAGCGTGCGTGCGTCTGTGAGGTCGTTGACCGCGACCACTTCCAGATCCGCGCCCTGCTTGGCGACCGCTCGTAAGAAGAGACGACCGATCCTGCCGAACCCATTGATTGCGACCTTCGTGCTCATCTTGGCCTTCTCCCCACGTGTCTGACTTGCTCTATGAGTGACTTTCTAGCCACGGATTCTATCACGAGGACCCTTCGAATCTGCCTTCTCAGCGGCCGCCACGAGCCGTCGCAAACGGTGGTTGACCGCCGAACGAGTCAGCCCTTCTTCGGCCGCTTCGGCCAGTTCGTTCAGGTTAGCGTACGGGTAGGACGTCCTAAGTTGCGCCATCTGCTGCAGACCTGCAGGCATGTGCTCCAATCGACCGGAGCGTTCCAGAAACGCGATCGCCTCCAACTGCCTGCAGGCCGCCATCCCTGTGCGGCGGACATTCGCCGAGTCACAGTTCGCGACCCTGTTCGCCCGTGCCCTTACCTCCTTCACGACTGCCTGCTTCTCCACTTCCAGAGCCGCGACATGGGCGCCCGCGGCAGCCAGTGCCCCGGCGACCTCATCCCTGCCCTTCAGATACACCACGAAATTGCCACGTCGCACCGAATACCCTGGACGAAAGCGCATGTCCACAAGCATCGAGACTAAATCTACGCACAGCTCTTCGTGCGGAGTGACCACTTCTAGATGTGCCTCCTTTTCCGGCGTGTTGATAGAACCCGCTCCAATGAGGCACCCACGCAAGAACGCACCTTTGCAGCACGCTTTCTTCACAAGCCAGGGCGCGATATCCGTCCGCAGACCGAACTTGTCGCTGAGCACGCCCATCTCATTCAGTGCCTGTAGTGCAGAAGCCGTCCCGGGGATACGCACCTCGTAGATCAGCCTATGACCGAGCCCAGCCTCCCTAGAAGTGATCAGAAGGCCTTCCGCTCCCAGCGCCTTGAAGTGCGAATACACCATCTTGACGGCAAGCTGGACGGTACTTGCCACGCGGATCTCGTACCGGTCCTCTTCCTTGGTGCCGCCCCGTATCAAGAAGGTGCCTGCGGTGTGCATCAAGCCGGCCATCGCGCCCTTGCGGCAACATTGATTGCCGTCCTCAACGCGCATCAGTTCTTCGCGAACAATCCTGGTGAAGCCCATGTCTAACGATGTTCCTCTTTGTCGATGTCGCGGTGACTGACACTCAACACCAGATCGGGCTCCGCACCAAGTCTCTTCCCCAATTCTTCGACCAAAGCCACAGAACGATGGCGCCCGCCTGTGCAGCCCACGGCAACGACGAGCCGCTTCTTCTGCTCGCCAACAAATCGCGGAGCAACGAAGTGCAGCAGATCGATCAGTCGCTCCAGAAAGCCCACTGCCTCGGCGCGGTCGACAACATAGGCGCTGACGGCGTCATCAAGTCCCGAAAGATCTCTGAGCGCCGGTTCCCAATACGGGTTTGGCAAAAACCTGGCATCCAGGATCATGTCGGCCTCGTTGGGAATCCCGTATCTGTACCCAAAGGACACAAGACTGACAAACAACTGCCCCCTGAGGCCATCGGCAAGTATCGTCTCCTCAAGGTACCGGCGCAGCTGCCATGGGGACATGTTCGTGGTGTCGATCACCGTGTCTGCCTGACTCTTCAACGCACTAAGCAGGCTGCGCTCCCTGGCGATGCCTTCTCGTAGATGCGCCGACAATGGGTGGGGTCGCCTGCTCGCCTGATATCGCGCGACCAGCGACTCGTCCGAGGCCTCCAGATACAGCAGTCGAAACGCACTGCCGGATCTGCGCAGGCATTCGAGAGCGTGGTCCAACTCCTCAAAGAACTCGCCGCCACGAGCATCGAACACCAGCGCCACCTTGCTGACGCGGCTCCCCTCTAGAGAGAAGAGCTCCAGTGCGTTCGCTGTCATGCGGGGCGGCAGATTGTCTATGCAGAAGTAACCCATGTCCTCGAAGGTCGCTACCACCTCAGACTTACCCGCCCCTGACAAGCCCGTGATGATGGTCAAGATCCAGGCCTCGCTCTTCGCTCTCGCAGCTCCTGTCAGAGGCTCTGGAATCGTCCCCACCCATCGTCCCTTCCGCACTCTCAGCCATGTTGCCCTCGGCCTCCACCTTCAACGAGACGTTCGTGATCCAACAACCGGACTTTCCAGCTGGGGTCAGTGCCATATCGGCCCAGACTACCGTCTGAGCGGATCACCCGGTGGCACGGCACCACTATCGGGATGGTGTTGCCCGCCATCACACTACCTACCGCCCGCGCCGCTCTGGGGTATCCCGCCAGCTGCGCCAACTCTCCGTAGCTGACAGTGGAGCCGGCGGGCACACTCATGAGCGCCTCCACCGTCCGACGCGCAAAGACACTCATCTCGTCCAGATTCCACCGGATATCCTCTGAGCACCAAGACGGCCGCTCCCCACGGAAGTATGTCTCTAGGCTAGAGACCCAATGACGGAGCGCCGCCCGGTCCTCAGAGTTCCCTTCGCCCTCTCGTGGTCCCAGACTCGTCAGTTCTACCGGGGGCAGCTCCACCTGAGTCAGACGCCCCGCCACCAAGATCACCACGCCGTGGCCCCATGGCGTCCAGAATCCGGCCGCGCACGGACCAGCGTCCGTAGAACCCACCGCCACACTGTCAACCGGTCTTGTGTACAAAGGCGTGCACCTCCCGTGCCACTTTGCCCGGTAGACCGGGAACGGCCTCTAATTCCTCGCGCGTCGCCTGCAGGAATCGCTCTGGCGAACCGAAGTGCTGCAGGATCGCCTGCTTCCGTCTTTCCCCTACCCCAGGAAGTTGATTCAAGAGCGAGCCCGTGGTGTGGGTCGCGCGCCTCTGTCTGTGGTAGCCGAGCGCGAACCGGTGGGACTCGTCTCGCACCCTTCGCAGAAGCAGTACTCCCACATGGTCAGCGGCCAGATCCAGAGGTTCGGCCGCCCAGGGGACAAAAACCTGTTCTTCACGTTTTGCCAGAGAAACCGCCGTCACCACCGCGTCCAGGTCGAGTTCGCTCAGCGCTCCCACTACCGCGTTAAGTTGGCCCCTGCCCCCATCGATCAAGAGCATGTCCGGCACTGCCTCGAACGATGGGTCGTATCCGTCGGACCCGCCCTTCGCACGTGTGAAGCGCCGGAGTATCACTTCGCGCATGGCTCCGAAATCATCCTGTCCGCTTGTGGAACCGATCTTGAACTTGCGGTAGTCGCCTTTCTTGGGAACGCCACCCTCGAATACCACCATGGAAGCTACGACGTCCTCGTCACCCAAGTTCGAGATGTCGTATCCCTCGATACGCATGGGCGGACCGCACAATCCGAGCTCCTCCTCCAAGGCTGCCAACGCGCCAAGGCGCATCTCTCGACTACGCTCTTCTTTCATACGTTCGTGTGTCAGTGTCAAGACCGCGTTCCTGTCGGCCATCTCTTGCAGCCGGCGTTTGTCCCCGCGTTCGGCCTGCTTGACGACCACCTTCTTAGACCGTAGTCCGTGAAGCAGGCTGGATACCTCCGCCAGATCATCAACTCCGGCGGGGACTATGACTTCGGCTGGCAACCCCGCCCCCGCCCCGTAGTACTCTGACGTGAAGCGTTCTATGATCTCCTGCCGGCTCGAGCCTGCGACATTCACGAAGGTCAGACTCCGTCTGTCGGCAAGCTTGCCTTCCCTTGTGATCAGTACCTGTACGTTCGCCCCCCACTCGTCACAGGCCATCCCGATCACATCCGCGGACCCCAATGAGGACGACTCCACCTGCTGCCGTTCCAGAACGTGCCTAAGCGCCGACAACCGGTCCCGCAACGACGCTGCGGCCTCGAAGTCCTGTCGTTCAGACGCTGACTGCATCTCACTCTCAAGCCGCCGCACCAACGCTGGTTCGCGGCCACTCAGAAAGTCCACCACCTGGTCGATCATAGCCCTGTACTCGGCCACGCTCACCGCGCCCACACACGGCCCAGGGCAACGCTCGATATGCAACTGCAGGCAAGGGGAACCCGAGCGCCTACCCGGCTGCTTGCCGGCGCATGTGCGCATCGGAAACACACGCTCCAAAGCGTCCAACGTTTCGCGGACGCGTGCCGCACTCGGGTATGGCCCGAAGTAAAGATTCCCGCGTCGATGTGGCTGCCGGGTGAAGACCACCCGTGGATACTCCTCCTCGGTGGTCACCATGATGTACGGGTAAGACTTGTCGTCACGGAGCCTGATGTTGAAAGGCGCCCGATGTTGCTTGATGAGATTCTGCTCCAGCAACAGCGCTTCAGCTTCGTTGCCCGTGACTATCCAGTCGACAGCGCACGCTTTGCCCATCATCTCACTGACCTTGGCGGGGATGTTGGTCGACCGCTTACCCCCTGCCGCCGGAATATAGCTGGCGAGTCGTTTTCGCAGCGAGCGGGCCTTGCCCACATAAAGGACGTTTGCCTGCTCGTCCTGGAACAGATACACACCGGGTTGGTTCGGCGAGTGTCTCATCTGCTGAGTGAGTTCTTCGGTCACGCTCACGGCAGGCTCAAATGGCCTTTCCAAGGTGCTTGTCTGACTTACGCTCAGGCCTTCTGTAGTGTACCGCAGCCCAGGTACACCGACTCGGGAGCGGTGGAGCCCATGATAAACTTTCACGCACATCCACCTAGACCCATTTGGACGGAGGATCACGTGGCGCTAGCAGGACTACCTCTCGAAGAACGCAATATGATCCTCGACCTGGTCTCGGATATCCGAGACAGGTTGCTGCCCGCGGAGAAACTGCGCCACTTCGATGCCGAAGAGATCTTCCCCGAAGACGTCATCCGAACACTGTTGGGGCCCGAGATTGGCCTGCAACTCCTGTTCATCCCCGAGGCCTATGGTGGCCTGGGCGGCGGCGCCCGGGACGTGGCAGCCGTCTCCGAGCAGCTCGCAAAGATCTGCTTGGGGGTCGGGACAGGCTTCTTCGCTATCCACCTGGGCGCGGACCCAATACTGGCCGCCGGCACTGAGGCCCAGAAGCAGAAGTGGTTGGGCAAGCTTGCCGAGGGCAGCTCCATCGTCGCTTACGCAGTCACCGAGGCCGAAGCAGGCAGCAATCTCTCGAACCTTAAGACGTCTGCCAGTCCCGTCACGGATGACAACGGGAATGTCACGGGATACCTCATCAACGGGTCCAAGCAGTTCATTTCTAATGGCGGCTACGCCGACTTCCTGACCGTGTTGGCTGCGACCCCACAGGGCCCCTCGTTCTTCGTTGTCGAAAAGGGCATGCCGGGCTTCAGCGCTGGCAAGCCGGAGGACAAGCACGGTATTCGAGCCTCCAATACCGCTCCTTTGACTTTCGAGGACGTTCTGGTGCCCGCCGAGAATCTCTTGGGCGACATCCCTGGCCAAGGCTTGATCCAAGCGAACGAAGTCTTTGGCTACACCAGATTGATGGTCGCAGCCATGGGTCTGGGGGCAGGCTTCGCGGCGCTAGAGAAGGTCATTGAGTACGCAAAGGACCGCGTCCAGTTCGGTTCGCCTCTGATAGAGAAGCAGGGTTACGCACACAAGCTCGTAGTACCTTACGCGGCCAGGCTCGAAGCGGCCCGTGCGTATATTGAAGAGATAGCCGCCCGATTGGACGCTGGTGAGACAGACCTGCAGCTCGAGGGCTCGCTAGCCAAACTCTTCACCACCGAGGCGGCCAATTCGTGTGCGGACGCCGCTATCCAAGCCCTGGGGGGCTACGGCTACGTGCGAGAGTACGACGTCGAGAGGATAAAGCGGGACGTCAAGATCACCACTATCTACGAAGGTACCAGCGAGATCCAGCAGCTCATCGTCGGTACCATGAGATGGAAGTCGGCGGTCAGCTCCAGAGGAGCTGTCTACGACGAGATGGTCCAAACCATGAAACACGCCCACGTTGCCAACAGTGGTTTGAAGGCAGACATCCTGGCTGACGTGTTGGGTTTGGTGAAGCGTCTGTTCGCCGAAACACACAAGACGAAGGCCATCCGCCAGCAGCACGTGATGTTCCAGTTGGCAAACCTGACTTCCGTCGTTGAAACGGCCAGGGCGCTTGTGAGCAAGGTCGCGACAGGCCAAGGACTTGACCCCGGCCGTGCCGAGTTTCTCGCCCTATGCGCTCGCATCACCGTGGCCATGGCCGCGCGGGACGCTCACGCCATCGCCGCTGAGATCCTTCACGGCACCGATGTGTGGACACCCGAAGAAGCTGAGGCCGTCCTGGATTCCGCCGCATTTGACTACGCGCGCTCCCAGAACCGGACTAGTCACCGACATGGACGCGCTCCGCGCCCTCCTCTGATAGCGCGTCATGACTGATATAGCTGCTCTTCTCACGAAGCTTGCCGATGCACACGGCCTCTCCGGCTATGAGGACGACGTGGCCACGATACTCAAGGAAGAGTTGGAGCCACTGGTCGACGAGGTGTCTGTCGACAGGATGGGTAACGTGGTGGGAATCCGGCGCGGCGAAGGACCCACGGTCATGGTAGCCGCTCACATGGACGAGATAGGCCTCATGGTCTCGCACGTGGACGACGAAGGCTTTCTTCGCTTCGTGCCCATGGGTGGGTGGTCCGATCAGACCATCTTGGGCCAGCGTGTGCTTGTCCACACTCGCGAGGGTAAGCGTATCCCCGCGGTGGTAGGCTCACGGCCGCCTCATCTCATGGACGCCGAAGAGCGCAAGAAGCTCGTCAAGATCAAGGACATGTTCCTCGATTGCGGGGCAGCCGATGCAGCCCAGGCTGCCGCGATGGGCATCGAGATCGGCGCACCCGTGACTGTCGACCGGCAACTCATCCCCCTTGGGGCAGACTTGGTCACCGGCAAAGCCCTGGACAATCGCGCGGGTTGCGCAATCATGATCGTTGCCCTCTCGCTGCTCAAAGGCCAGAAGATCAAGGCCAACGTACAGGCGGTAGGCACCGTGCAGGAAGAGGTGGGGCTGAAGGGTGCCCGCACCAGCGCCTACGGACTCTCACCGGACGTAGCCATCGCCACCGACGTGACGATCCCGGGCGACCATCCAGGTGTGACCAAGAATGACTCATCGGTGGCACTTGGCAAAGGGCCGGTGATCACCATAATAGACGCGGCTGGAAGAGGAGTCATCTCTCCGCGCCCAGTGCTACGCTGGTTGAGAGAGACCGCTGAGAAAGCCTCACTACCGCATCAGTTGCAGGTGGGCAACGGCGGAACCACAGACGCGACCGCCATAGGTATCACCAAAACGGGCATCCCCTGCAGTGTGGTGAGCGTCGCTGCTCGCTACATACACTCGCCGGTAGAGGTTCTCTCGCTCAAGGATCTCGAACAGACCGCGGCCCTTATAGCGGCTGCCATCAGTTCGGCTCACCAGTACTTCTAGTCCCCTGCACGCGTCGCCAGCCATTGGCGGTCCGCACGATATCCCCGGCCAGCGCAGGCGGCACGCGCCCGTGAACACCCACGTCCTCGTCACCATATTCGAACTCGACTTGCCCCCGTTCCCTGGTCCGCGCAAGTAGATCGCCCGCTGAGTAAGGCAGCCGTTCGTCCACCTCGATCCACAACTCAGACAGGACACTGGCTACCGCATCCTTCAAGGCGCCAAGGCCCTCACCAAGCATGGCTGAGACCCGGACTGAGATCCTGTCATCACGACCTAGAACGCCCAAAGCAGCCGTCTCGTCTCCAGGAACCAGATCCACCTTGTTGAGTACGACTATTCGAGGCTTATCTCCAGCGCCCAGCCCGTCAAGGACTTTCTGCACGGTACGGCGGTGCTCGGCCGCGTGCGGGTCCGCCACATCCACTACTTCGATCAGCGCGTCCGCCCTGGTCACCTCTTCGAGCGTCGCCTGAAATGCCTCGACCAGTTGATGGGGCAATTTGTGTATGAAGCCCACCGTGTCGCTGACTATGACCATCTGGCCCTCGCTCAAGCGTACGCGCCTTGTGGTGGGGTCGAGAGTCGCGAACAGCATGTCTTCGACCATGGTAGCGTCCTCCCCCACCAGGGTATTGAGCAGCGTGGACTTACCCGCGTTCGTGTAGCCAACAATCGCAAGGGTCGGCAACAGTCTGCGCTCACGCGCGCGGGCTGCGGTCTCTCGCCTGGACCGCACCTCTTCCACCCGCTTACGTGTCTTCTTGATGCGCTCGCGTAACACCCTTCGGTCCGTCTCCAACTGCGTCTCGCCGGGACCACGGCGTGTACCGATGCCGCCGCCCATGCGAGACAGATGGGTCCACATCCGGGTCAGGCGAGGCAACTGATATTCGAGCCGCGCCAGTTCCACTTGGATACGCCCTTCGTGGGTGTGGGCCCGTTGAGCAAAGATGTCCAAAATGATCGCGCTCCGGTCGAGCACCTTGACCTTGAGCAGGTCCTCCAGCGCACGTTGCTGTTTGGGTGACAGCTCGTCGTCGGCCACCAGCATGGTGAAGCCCGTCTCTGACTTGGCCTGTCGCAACTCGTCGGCCTTGCCGCTGCCCAGGTAGGTCAAGGGATGGGCGGCGTCGCGGCGCTGAAGCGACCTCCCCACCACCTCGCCCCCCGCCGACTCAACCAGAGAGGCCAACTCGATCAACGACTCCTCAGCCGTCCAGCCGTCATCTCCACCGGTGTCCACCGCTATGAGATACGCGCGCTCCAGGGCCGCCTCCGCAGCGATCCCGGCTTCGCGCAGACCCGCTTCCCAGCTGCCCTTGTCTTCAACGCCACTCACGTTATGATCCCCCTTGCGGGCATTCGGACTCGCCGAAGCTGTTGAAACAGGCCAGGACCCGCCTGAGCACCTTGCCGGTCTCGCTCGTCGGATGCGCACTCACCATTTCAGGAGTCCCAGCGACCACGAGTTCGCCACCTCGCTCTCCCCCCTCCGGACCCAGGTCTATCAGCCAATCCGCGCTCTTGATCACATCCACGTTGTGCTCGATGACCAGCACAGTGTTGCCGGCGTCTACCAAGCGCTGAAGAACCTCCAGCAGTTTCTCTGTGTCGGCGAAGTGCAGACCGGTGGTGGGCTCGTCCAAAATGTAGAGGGTGTTGCCGGTGGCGACTTTGGCCAACTCCGTCGCCAGTTTCACCCTCTGAGCCTCGCCCCCAGAGAGCGTCGTAGATGGTTGTCCAAGCTTGATGTACTCCAGCCCCACGTCTGCAAGCGTCTGCAGTCGCCTTCGGATCTTCGGCTGATTGACGAAGAACTCGACCGCCTCCTCAACACTCATGTCAAGAACCTCGGCTATGTTCTTCCCCTTGAAGCGGACCTCAAGCGTCTCTCGGTCGTAGCGTTTGCCCTGGCAAACCTCGCAGGGTACGTAGATGTCGGGCAAGAAATGCATCTCGATCTTTAGGGTGCCGTCCCCCTTGCAGGCCTCACAGCGCCCGCCCTTCACGTTGAAACTGAACCTACCAGGCGAATAGCCCCTCACCTTGGCTTCCGGAGTCTGAGAGAACAGCTCTCGTATGTGGTCAAAGACCCCAGTGTAGGTTGCTGGGTTGGAGCGAGGCGTCCTGCCTATCGGCGACTGGTCGATATCGATGACCTTGTCCAACTGCTCTATGCCGTCGATGCGATCGTGCTCCCCTGGGCGTACCGGCACTCGGTTCACAATATTCGACAGACTCCGGTAGATGATCTCGTTCACAAGCGTCGACTTGCCCGAGCCCGATACGCCTGTGACACAAACAAACGCTCCTATGGGCACTGTGACATCAAGGTTCTTGAGATTGTGCTCACGAGCCCCTCGGACCACGAACTCGCCCTTGCCGACACGTCGAGCGCCGGGCACCTCGATGCTTCTACGGCCCGACAGGAATTGCCCAGTAACGGAGCGCTCCTCGCCAAGAACGTCAGACAGCGTCCCGCTCACTACGATCTCGCCACCATGCTCGCCCGCGCCCGGCCCCATGTCCACCAGGTGATCAGCCGACCGCATCGTCTCTTCGTCATGCTCGACGACTATCACAGTATTGCCAAGGTCTCTTAGCCGCAGCAAAGTATCGATCAGCTTTCGATTGTCCCTCTGGTGAAGACCTATGGACGGCTCGTCCAAGATGTATAAGACCCCCACCAGGCTTGACCCTATCTGTGTGGCCAACCTGATCCGTTGCGCCTCTCCCCCTGATAGGGTCCCAGAGCTGCGATGAAGGCTGAGGTAGCCCACACCCACTGACTCGAGGAAGTCGAGCCGCTCACGAATCTCCTTCAGGACCCGCTCACCTATAAGTCGCTCCCGCTCGCTGAGCTCCAGTCCGTCCAAGAACTCCATGGCTCCGGTGATCGAAAGCCGGCTGAGCTCATTTATGTTCAGCCCGCCGATCTTGACGGCCAAGGTGGAGGGTTTCAGTCGAGCCCCCCCACAGGATGGGCAGGGACGGTCGGTCATGAACTCCTCTATGTGTTGACGCATGTACTCCGAATCGGTCTCTCGGTAGCGTCTTTCCAGGTTGGGCACTATGCCCTCGAAGATCGTCATGTAGCTGCGCTTGAGGCCGGCGCGATTGACGTACGAGACAAAGAGCCGCTCTCCACCGGTGCCATAGAACAGAATGTCTTTGACCTGCTGCGGAAGCTCAGCCCACGGTAGCTTCATGTCCACTTCGTATCGTTCGGCGATCGCCTTGATGATCTGGTCGTAGTACTGAGAACTACTGCCACGCCATGGCAGGAGCACGCCTTCCTCCACGGACAGCGAAGAGTCGCCCACCAGCAGCTGCGGGTCTATCTCGCGCCGCGCGCCGAGGCCACCGCATGTTTCACACGCCCCATGCGGAGAGTTGAACGAGAAGATGCGCGGCGCCATCTCGGGCAGCGACACACCGTGCTCTGCACAAGCCAGATTCTCTGAGAACAGAAGGCTAGTGAACCCCTCTTCGCCCTTTCGGACGTCCACTAGCATGAGGCCATGCGCCTCAGACAGAGCGGTCTCCACCGAGTCTGCCAAGCGGCGGCGGATACCCTCTTTCATGACCATGCGATCCACGACGATGTTCAGGTCGTGGCGCACGTTCTTGTCCAGATCGGGCAACTGCTCATCCATGCTGTGCTCGTGTCCATCTATCTCGACGCGACTGAAGCCCTCTTGGCGGACGTGTTCGATGATCTCCTTGTGCCATCCTTTGAGCCCTCTCACCACAGGAGCCTTGATGACGAACCGCGTTCCATTTTCTAGTCCCACAATCTGGTCGACTATCTGTTCTCTGCTCTGCCCCTCGATGGCCCGTCCGCATATCCAACAATGTGGATGCCCAATGCGCGCATAGAGCAGCCGCAAGTAGTCGTATATCTCGGTGACCGTCCCGACTGTAGAGCGAGGATTTCGCGAAGTGGTCTTCTGGTCTATGGAGATTGCCGGAGAAAGACCCTCTATGGAGTCGACATCCGGCTTGTTCATCTGACCTAGAAACTGGCGCGCATACGCGGAAAGACTCTCGACATACCTTCGCTGACCTTCGGCATAGATTGTGTCAAACGCCAGGCTCGACTTGCCCGAGCCGGACAGTCCGGTCATCACGATGAAGCGGTCACGTGGGAGAGTTAGAGAGATATCCTTGAGATTGTGCTCCCGAGCCCCCACGATGATGATCTCATTAGCGCCCATTGCAGAGGGATTCTAGCAGTTGCCGTCACACGACTTGCGCACCATTCTCGGCAACGTCATGCTACTGCGAGGACTGCGACATCAGTTGAGCCTTCAGCGCCGCTATCCTCTCCCTCTGCCCTCCAATACCAGAATCGTCGGCAAGGCTCGATCGGCTGTGCAACACCGCGAGCGTGATCTGCTCCCGCATCAGCCGTTTGGCAATAGCTCTGGCCCGCACTCCTTGTGCACGTTTGATGCGACGCAGCTCCTTGCGCCTCCTGTGACCGCTCTGCAGCACGTAGTATTCGCCCTTCGACACTGCGGGTCCACCTACCTCAGGCCGCATCAGACAGCCGAATACGCGCTTCTCACGCTTTCGGGCGAAAATCACGAGCATGGACAGCAGTATCAAGAAGGGCAGACCCTTGATGACCAGGGCCCCCACAAAGCCGTAGGCGCCCCTGGCCATCAGGGATTCCATCCAGGGTGAGTTCCACACAAAATGCGCGGCCCATGCGAGGAAGGAGCAGCCGATCAGCACTCCTGTGCGCCTTACCAAGGGGCGTGACCTTTGCGTGACGAAATACGCGAAACCGAACCCGACGAAGCCACTGAAGAGCATGTGGCTGTATAGCCCCGAAACCACCACCCGAAGAAAGAAGCTGCTAATGACCGCGCTGCTTGCGCCACCTCGGCCTGCCGACGCTACCATGAAGTACTGCACGTTTTCCACCACCTGAAAACCGAGACCGATCATCGCGCCATAGATGAGCCCATCCATAACGTTGTCGATCTCTCGGCGTGCCATCAGGTAGATCAGCACCAGACCCAACCCCTTGTACAGCTCCTCGTTCACGGGTGCAGTAAGAGCAGCGGCCCACGCGTCAACGGTCCTAGCCGGGATCAAATGCTGCAAGAATCCATTCATATGGCTATTCGCTATGGCCCCGAAGGTGACGGCCACAACGCCGCCCCAAATGACCGCCACCGCGATCAAAGACGCTGGTTCGGGTTCGAACTCGTCCAGGCGGTAGAGGATGACCCCCGCGGGTATGGCCGTGGCCGCCAGTAGCACGATCGACAGCATCCAGGCAGAAGGATAGGCGGCAAAGTAGCGCGCCTGCGTTGCCAGGACCAGGGAGGCGCACCCCACTACCAGCGCCCAGAAGACCCAGAACGCGGCCTGGTGACTCAAGCGCTGCTGCGGAACCATCAGCGAGCGACCGCCACTCATTGAGGCACCTTGATGTTGGCGAGCATCGTGTCGATGTCGCCCTGTACCCAACTCAACTGCCCCTTCAGAGTCTCCGCCAACATCACCACACTTGTGCCGGCATGGCTTAGCACCACCAACTGGTTCTCCTCGTACCCCCAATCGGTCAGACCAGAGAACCGCACCGTCAATCCCGGCAGATCCTTAGCCACCGTCACCGGCCCCACGGGCAGATTGCGGAAGGACTCAAACGAAGGTCTCAGTTCCTCTAAGACCATGGTCAGCAGATCCTCGTTCGTCCCCCGAAACTCGTCTACCCAGAAAGCCACATAGACGCCGCTCTTCTGCAGCGCTACACCTGTCTCCCCGACATCCCACTCGTCGGCCGCCGAATACCACCCATCGGCAGGCGTCACAACCACACCCCGACTGACTGCGATGGGCAGCTCGATATTGGGATCGTTGCGTGCCACCACGGCTGCCGCCCCATAGATCAACATAAGCCAGCCGAACATGACCACCAGTATAAGCAGAGCCCCCTTGGCCGAGGACTTCGGGGACTCACCCCCTGGGGGCTGCAGGATCAGTTCGCAGTCGAGATCGGTCGTTGGCTCCTTGCGGCGGCTCACGCCTAGAGAACCTCCTGATAGGCTCGGAGAGTCGCTACAGACTTTACCAGGCCAAGCACGCCGTCTACCCAGTCATGCATGCGTTGAGAGGGAATCCGACCCGAGAGAGTCCGCCCCTGAACGGCGATCGGCCCGGCTGAATGCCGGGCCGATCATCCCGATTTGGTGGAGGTAAGGGGATTCGAACCCCTGACCTCAACGCTGCCAGCGTCGCGCTCTCCCAACTGAGCTATACCCCCACGGGCGGCCACGGATTATAGCCCTTGACCCCCTCGGACGCAACCGGCCGCCAGGTAAGGGCTACTCACTCACCTCTTCGGTCGGTGCTTCTTTCCAAAGGACTTCGAGTCTGTAGAAATCCCTCGCCTCGGGCGTGAACACGTGCACCACGAAATCGAGAAAGTCGATAAGTATCCACTCGCCGTCCTTGCCGCCTTCGGTTCCCGCGGGTAGCAGTCCCGACGCTCTCTTCACCTGGTGCGCCACCTCTTCTGCGATGCGTCGAGTGAGCCGAGCGTTCCTTCCCGTACACAGCACCATGAAGTCGGTGTAGCTGACCATCTCGTGAACGTCTAGAATCTTGACGTCCTCGCCCTTGACGTCGACCGCAGCCTTGGCCGCGATCATCGCCGTCTGCCGAACACTCTCCAGGTCCACGGGTTCCCCCGCCGGCCTTTCTCGCAGGCGCTTCTCCAACTCCACCAATCTCGGATCCACCGGCCCTACTCCCACTCGATGGTCGACGGCGGTTTGCTCGAGATATCAAGCGCCACGCGGTTGACTCCGCCCACTTCGTTGATGATCCTTTGGGAGATCACCTCTAAGAGATCGTAGGGCAAGCGTGCCCAGTCGGCCGTCATGGCGTCTTTGGATGTCACAGCTCTGATGATTATGGGGTACGAATACGTCCGCTCGTCACCCATGACACCCACGCTGCGAATGGCAGGCAACACCGCAAAGGTCTGCCACAGTTCGCGATAGAGGCCGGCCTTCTTGACCTCGTCTAGCAATATGAAATCTGCCTTGCGCAGGACGTCGAGCCTCTCCTGCGTCACATCCCCGATGATCCGGATAGCAAGACCCGGACCCGGGAACGGTTGCCGCCAAACCATGTCTTCGGGAAGGCCCAGTTCTTCGCCCACTATCCTGACCTCGTCCTTGAAGAGCATGCGCAGCGGCTCGACCAGCTCGAAGTCCACGTCTTCCGGCAGACCTCCGACATTGTGATGCGATTTGATGAGCGCAGCCGACTTGGTGCCAGATTCGATAACGTCAGGGTAGATGGTGCCCTGTACCAGGAACTTCGCTTTGCCCAGCTTGTGCGACTCTTCCTCGAACGTTCGGATGAACTCCTCGCCGATGATCTTGCGTTTCTGCTCAGGATCGGTAATCCCTTGCAGTCTGGACAAGAATCGCTCTTGCGCACGCACATGCACTAGGGGCACGTGGAAATGTCGCCGGAAGGTGTCCTCGACCTGTTCGGCCTCCCGCTCCCTCATCAGTCCGTGGTCGACGAAGATGCACGTCAACTGCTCGCCCACCGCCTTGTAGACGATCAACGCAGCGACAGCCGAGTCCACCCCTCCAGAAAGACCGCAGACCACGCTCTGCTTGCCCACCTGCTGCCGTACACGTTCCACTGCTTCTTCGATGATGGAGGCTGGGGTCCAAGTCGGCGCCAAGTCGCAGATCTTGTACAGGAAGTTCTTTAGTATGTCCTGCCCGTGTAAGGTGTGCTGAACTTCGGGGTGAAACTGCACGCCGTACAGCCCAGCCGCGCAGTCCTCCATGGCCGCCACAGGAAAGTTGGGACTGGCAGCGGTCACCGAGAACCCGGCCGGTACCTCGACTACCGAATCCCCATGGCTCATCCAGCAAGCACTCTCTTTGGGCAAGCCGGCGAGAAGCTCACTCTTGCCGCTCAGCGATAGGGTGCGCCCCCCGTACTCCGCGGCACCCGTCCGCTCGACCTTGCCCCCTTTGATCTTGGCCATCAACTGAAGTCCATAGCAGATGCCAAGAACGGGGACCCCCAGCTCCAAGAGCGCGGGGTCGATGGCGGGTGAACCATCGTCGTTGACGCTGCGCGGTCCTCCCGAGAGGATTATGCCGCCCGGCTTCGCTTCCGCGATCTCTTGCGCCGGCGTGTCGTAGGGCACCAGCTCAGAATAGACTCGGCACTCCCTTACGCGACGCGCTATGAGCTGTGAATACTGGCCACCAAAGTCCATAACCAGGACTTTCTTCAACTCTTCACCCCCGGGTCTCAGTCTGCACCTCCTCCAGTCGCACCGAACCAGCATACTTCTGTGCGTCTTCCGCCGTAAGGACTCCGGCACCGTAGCACGCTAGATTGGCGGCGCCGCACCCCAAACCGAACCGCAGACATTCGGCGGGCGCGTCTCCCTCCAGAAGCCTAACACCGAACCCAGCGACCAATGCGTCGTTCCAGCCCAGCGGCGACACTACGTCCACCACGGGCATAGTCCCGACGAAGGACCTCGGGGTCCCGTCGTAGGACAGCTGTGAAACACAACCATAGCGGTGCGTGATGATCACTGAGCCGGCCCCCATGTCCCTCATTGCGCGCGCCGCCCGAAGTTGATCCTCGACACCACCGAACTCGTATCCCATGGCGTTCTCTGCTTCCACCATCTTGGGGAACACGTAGTCAGGTCTTGCCTTCAGTCCAAGCTTGAGAGGATCCGCATACGTGTAGAAGATGGTGACCAGGCCCATACTCTTGGCGTGCTCGATAAGACTCACGTAGCAGTCGTCGGCCAATCCCGGCGGAATGCTGCCTCCAAAGACCACAACATCAGCGGCCTTGCCCAAGTAGTCGAGTTTCTCGTGCAGGGGTTCCAGGTCTTTCTC
Source organism: uncultured Actinomycetes bacterium (assembly GCA_963814365.1). Lineage (GTDB taxonomy): Bacteria > Actinomycetota > Thermoleophilia > RBG-16-64-13 > RBG-16-64-13 > RBG-16-64-13. The sequence goes on from CAWFCL010000004.1 coordinate 1,057,581, forward strand.
GCTCAGTTCCGGTCCCTGTTCGTTGATCTCGGTGACCACTCCGGTCGTCGGGTCGACGACGGCCGTGGAGATGCGTGACTCACCGGCCACACGCACGAAGTCGCAGAGTATGCCTTCGGCACCCAGGTCCGCCATTATCTGGTCGCCTTTGCGCCCGCCGGCGAAACCAGTGGCGATGACCGGTCTGCCCAGCGCCTTGGCCGCACGAGCGACGTTGATACCTTTGCCCCCGGGCAGGATCACCGTGCCTGTCGCCCTGTGCCGCAGACCGCTCTGGAAGTTCGGCACCGTCATGGTACGGTCCAACGCAGGGTTCAATGTGACTGTCAGTATCATCCTACCGGCTACTCTTTCAGTGTTTGCAGACCAATTAGAAGAGCCTAGAGAAGAAGCGGGCGATCTTACTGCCCAGCGTCGGCTTCTCTACTGCTCGAGCGGTGACCACGTCAACCGAGCCCACCGACTGACCATCAATACTCAATTCCAGCCGGCCCACGGTCTCTCCCGCATCCACAGGCAAGACGACCGCACGATCGATGACCACAGTCGCGGTGAGTGTCTGCCCCTGGGAAAGAGCTGCGCTCGCCTTCTCCTTGGCCACCAGTTGCAGAGGCTCGACCTCGTGAGGTAACGACGCCTCGGCAATTGCCTGACCCTCATCTAGGACTGTCACGTGCTGGTAGCGCGAAAAGCCGTATTCAAGCAGGTCTCTACTCTCGGAGAAGACCTCTTGGTGTGCCTCCACCCCCAGCACAACACTTATGACGCCCGCCCCGTTCCTGCTTCCGGCGGCTATCAGACATGATCGAGCCCTGGGTGTCTCACCGGTCTTCACTCCTGTGATCCAGTCGTAGGTCAGGAGAAGTTCATTCGTTGTGCGCAGCACCAACGTGCTCGTGCCACCAGAGGCCTGCAAAGGGTACTCGCGCGTTTGCGCAAGCTCACGGAACTTGGGGCCTATCTTCTCGTCGGTCATTGCGAATCTTGCCAACGCCGCTAGATCGGCAGCCGTCGAGTAGTGGCCGGTGGCATCCAACCCAGAAGGATTGGCAAAATGCGTATTGTTCATGCCCAGTTCCGCCGCCCTGGCATTCATGCGCGTAACAAACGCACCCTCGCCTCCGGGATAACCCTCCGCCAGTGCCACCGCCGCCTGATTGTGACTGGGCACCATCATCGAGTACAACAACTGCTCGACCGTGAACACTTCCCCTGGCTGCGTCCAGACCTCCAACTCACTCTTAGAAGCTGCGTTCTCGGAGATGGTGATCTGTGTATTCAGATCCATGCTCTCAAGCACCACCACCGCCGACATGACCTTGGTGATAGAAGCCATGGGCCTCTGCGTGCTCTCGGCTTTGGTGTACAGCACCTGTCCCGTCGAGAGGTCGATGACGATCGCAGAGGCAGCGGTGATAACCGGAGGCGAGTCTTCAAACCCTGGAAGCTCGTCGGCAGCGATGGTAAGGCTTGAAGTCAACGGTTGGGCGACAAGTGGTAGGGCCCGACTGTCCTCCGCCCATGCTGAACCCGCAAGGGTCGATCAGCATGGTTATGAGCACGATAGTGAAGGAGAGGACCGCTGCCAGCCGCCCTCGTCGAACCCTGAGAGCCATCATAGCGCGGAGTATAGCATGGGGGTAAGACCGACCCCGCCGCGGTCCTAGAGTTCGATAACGATGGTCGTGACCGTGCTCGACGGAGCTTCCGGCCCCGCTCTCGAGGCCTGCCCCTGCAACACGCCGCCGGCCACCAGTCCCACGATGACGGCGACGACTATCAGCAAGATCACAATCGGCATGACCACACTTGAAGCCGCCCAAACGGTCTTGCCTCCAGACCTCGTGTTGCGTCCCTCACCCAAGCCCCGACGCCCTCCATAGAGCCACCTTCATCTCACGTGCTTCCTCGCGTGCGGCATCCTGCCAGCTCAAGTCATGATGTTTGCGGTAGGCGTACAGTATCCCCCGTGAGGAGTTCACTACCGCGCCCTTGCCGTCTTCGCCAAAGAAGCCTCGTATATCCCCCGCACTCGCTCCCTGAGCTCCATACCCAGGCACCAGGAACGGCACCGTCGGCATGAGCGAACGCAATTCCTCCCCCACCTTGGGATGGGTTCCACCGACGACGGCCCCCACCGAACTGTATCCGTTCTTGCCTTTGGTTGGTTCTCCCCACAGATTCACCATTCGAGCAACGCTGTGATAGACGCGTCCGCCGTCCGCAAGTTCTAGATCCTGAACGTCCACAGAGCTGCTGTTGGACGTCTTGACCAGGACAAACAGGCCCTTGTCAGCCTGCTCGACCCTGCTCAAGAAAGGCTGCACGCTATCGGTACCCATGTATGGGTTGACTGTCAGGGCGTCGGCGCCGACCCTGTCGAAATGGGCCCTGGCATAAGCCTCGGCTGTGCTGCCTATGTCGCCCCTCTTCGCATCCGCGATGACCAACAACCCTCTGGCTTTGGCTGGATCCACCAGATCCTCGTACAGTTGGTATCCGGCCGACCCCAAGGCCTCAAAGTAGGCCAGTTGGATCTTCACCGCGACCGCCTCTTCGGAGACCGCGTCAAGAATGCCGCTCAGGAACTCCCAGTAGCACACAGCCTTCATCTGGGCGAGACTCTCATACTGATGCTCGGGGTGAGCATCTCTCACCTGTGGCGGAAGCGAATCGTATTCGGGATCCAACCCTACGACTACGTGGGATCGTCTCGACTCTATAGCCTCAACGAACCGGTCGCCGAACGGCTGGGCGCTCATCGCTCCTCCTCGCGTGCTGGACAAAGGTTCACGAACAAGAAAGGGCCGCTTGACGCGGCCCCATCTCGACGTTCTATGATCTCGAACTCACTTGCAGGCGTTCTTGAGAGCCATTCCCGCGCTGAACTTGGGAACTTCGCACGCCGCAATCGTGATCGTCTGCTTCGTCTGAGGATTGATCCCCTGACGGGCTTGGCGCTTCTGCACATAGAACTTGCCAAAACCGGTGAACTGGACGTCCTCCCCCTTGCTCAGGGCCTCAGTGACCACATCCACGAAAGCATCGACCACAGCGGCCGCGTCCTTCTTGGTGAGCCCACTCTTTGCTGCAAGTTTGTCAACAAAATCGGCCTTGGTCACAGCTACCTCCCTTTGTCCACGGGTACCGTTCTACCTTAGCAAATGCGCAGACTCATCGACAAGCAGAATCTTGCGCTATTTGCGCTCTATTCCCCATTATTCTAGGGTTTCGCACCTATTCCAAGAGAAGATGAAGTGAAGACCGAGTGCAGCACGAGCCCAGCGGCGGCCGCCCCGTCGGTTCCACCCTCCTCTCGATCCACCACGCAATAGATATCCTCCACTGTCAATCCCGCGTTTCGTAGCGCCTCAGCGGCCTCTATCGCAGCCCCTCCCGAGGTCACGATGTCCTCGACTATCGCTACGCGCTGCCCGGGCTCGACTCTGCCCTCGATACGCTTCACAGTGCCATACTCCTTAGCCGCCTTCCTGACCAAGAGCAGGGGAAGGTCGAGCTCCAGTGACAGACCGGCGCCAAGGACAACTCCACCCAACTCAGGAGCCGCAAGCCGCTGATAGACCGAACCTGCGGTCATGCGCTCCCGCACCATGGCCGCCATTTCTGCGACAACACCGCGTAACACGCCCGGCTCAGTCTCAAACAGATACTTATCCAAGTAGTACTTGCTGCGCTTGCCTGAGCGAAGCACGAAGTCACCTTCGAGATATGCAGCTTCAAGCAACGCCTTGCCTAAGGATTCCCTATCCACCGGCCCTCCAGTATGTACGTTGTCACACGCCCGACACAGTAACGCCCTCTACGACAACGCATGGCGTACAGACACTGCCGTATAGAGGTATCCAGCGTTCGTCGCCACCCACGTCACACACACCTCCCAGCAGACCGTTGAAGTCGGTGGCCATTGTGACCTCGCGCACCGGTGCTGCGAGAGCTTCCTTTGCGATGAGGTTCCCCGTCACTCCTAAGGAGATCTCACCGCTTACAGGGTTCACTCCGGAGTGAAGACCTGCGACGCTGTCCACGTATAGACCTTGCCCCACTCGCCCAATCACTGACTCAAGTGTGCCCTCACCGGCCCTGACCACCAAGTTGCTCGGCCCCACTCTAGGCAGCAATCTGTACGACGTCCGTCTTGCGTTCCCGGTGGAACACGCTTCTCCACCCTCCCTGCGCGCCGTCCGGCTGTCGTACATGTACGACCGTAACACGCCGCCATCTATGAGCAAGGTCTTCTGTTGAGCGACCCCTTCGCCGTCGAACGGACACGTAGCCATGCCCTGCGGATCCAGCCCGTCGTCCAGCAAAGTCAGGTGACCAGAAGCTACCGAATCTCCCACCCTGCCCGCGAACACCGACCTCCCTTTCAGCACTGCGTCCGCGCTGAGGGCCTGGGCGACAGTCGATAACAGGGCAGCGACTACTTCCCTGTCCAACACCAAAGTGTATCTGCCCGTCTTGCAGGGACGCGCACCCACGAGCCCATAGGCCCTGCGCGCAGCTTCTAGACCGGCTCGCTCGGGGTCGAGCAAGAGCGGATCTCGTCCAGCGTCGAAACCCAGCCCTGACTGTCGTTCCTCTGACCGGCCCGCGTGGGCGACCACATACACGAAGGCGTATGACTGCTTCGATTCAGCGCGGACTCCGGCGGTGGAACACACGGCGACGTGCTCTTCTTCGTCGGAATAAACACTTTCTTCTACTGCCCCCACCCTCTTATCCTGGAGCGCGACCTCTTCTGCCCGGAGTGCCAGGGCGGTCTTACTAGCCAAACTCATCTCCGACACTCCTGCACACCACAGAGGCGCAGACTCTCCATAGCTATCGGGTCCACCACACGGGAGGAGTGCGTAGGGGTCGGCGTCAGCGGCCTTCAGCGCGCCTCGAACCTCTGTGATCGCGCGCGCTACACCGGCCGAGCTGAGATCAGTGGTGAACGCATAGCCCGTCCTGCCATCACGTATCGCTCTGATGCCGAGGCCACGTGACTCGGCTACGGTGACGGACTCCACCGACGCGCCGAACACCTTGATCATGGTAGTACTGCCCGACTGAACGAACGCTTCCACTTCAGCCTTGAGTGACTTCGCTTGTTCTATCGCCTGATCGGCTATCTGAAGCGGAGTATGCGATGCCCCGGTGCCTCCGACTCTCTCTGGGTTCACGACAACCCGCTCCCGCCGATAGTGAGTTCTCGTATGCGCACGGTCGGCTGTCCGCTGCCAACGGGTACCTGCTGACCCTCCTTGCCGCACATGCCGGCCTTGAGAGCCAGATCGTCGGCCACAGCGTCGATCAGTTCCAGTACCTGAGGACCGTTGCCTATGAGCGTGGCGCCACGCACTGGTGCGCCGATGCGCCCATGCTCGATCAGATACCCTTCTTCCACCCCAAAGACGAAGTCTCCGGTGAGCGTATTCACCTCTCCCCCCGAGAGAGACTTCGCGTAGAGACCCTTGTCGGTATCCGCGATCAACTCAGCACAGGTGCAATCGCCGGGTCCAAAGTACGTATTGGTCATACGAGGGTAGGGCAGACTGCGATAGTCCTGCCGCCTTCCGTTTCCTGTCAGGGGAAGACTCAGCGCCCCGGCTCTCAGACGGTCGGTAAGGTAACCCGTAAGGACGCCCGCCTCAATAAGCGTGGTCTTCTGGCAGGGCACGCCCTCATCATCGCAGCCCCCACTGCCCCAAGCGCCCGACAGCACACCATCGTCGTAGGCGTGTAGATGCTCACCGGCGACCTTCTGACCTTTCTTGCCCTCCCAGACACTGCTCTTCTTCAAGACATAATCGGCCTCAAGCCCGTGCCCACAAGCCTCGTGAAACAGCACTCCTCCAAAGCCATTTCCCAGAACGACCGGAGCGCGCCCCGTGGGAGCCGGCCGTCCATCGAGCAGCACCAAAGCTCTGTTGGCAGCGGTCTCCGCGATCCGTACGACCGCGTCCTGGCTAAGTAGTTCGAACCCTCCATGGTGAGCCAACGTATCGTGACCCGTTTGGATCACGCCATCGCGCTGGACCATGACGGTCACCGACAGCATCACCCTCGACCGGTCATCGGCTGCAAAGAATCCCTGTGACCCAGCGATCCAAACACGTTGCCTAGACTCCGCGTAGCCTGCCATGACCTGTCTGACCTCTGGTGATAGACCTCGGGCCGTCTCGTCCGCAAGGTGAAGAAAAGCAGACTTGGCAGCGGCATCCACTCGCTCAGGATCGTCGACCACATGCCCTCCCGGCCGGCTCTTCACAGCCGCCAGCATGGGAACCGCTTGCGACGCGCCCTGCCGAGAGCGGCTCAGATCTCTGGCCAGATTAGAGAGCGAGACTTCGTCGACGGCGTCGACGTGACCGAAGACGGTGGAGGTGCCTTGGACAAGACGAATGGCACCGCCGAGATCGTGCCCGGACACGACGCTCTCGACCTTGCCGTCCTCCAAGCGCATGGAAAACGACCGGCGGTGCTCCACGAACAGGTCCGCGCTGTCACCGCCCCGTTCGAGCGAGCGCGCCAGAACAGACCGCGCCAGCTCTGGGAGAAGCCCAGGATATGCGCCCAGAATACTACTCACCCGGGCTTGCTATCGTCAGTCGACTACTGGGTCTACGGCGAGTATCTCAGTAGCCAGCGCCAGGAAGGGCGCGGCATCATCTGTGTCGCCGGCCATGGCGACCATAGACCCGTCGTCAAAGTACATCTCCACCTGGGGCTTATGAGAGCGCACAAATAGGAAGTAGTAGACTCCAGCCGCGAGACTCCCCAAGACGGTGACGGCACCGAAGATCTTGTAGACAGGCTTGATCTTCACTGCCCCGCCTCCTTCTTCTTGCGACCTTTGGGAGGCTCAACGGTCGAAGCACCAGCAGCGTCTCGAAGACAAGTCTTCAAGTCGTACAAGGCCAGACCCACGCGACTGCCTTTCTTGCCCGTGGCCATGATCGCGAGTGGCTCAGCTCCTGTGTCCCTAGAGAGAAAGACGTAGCCCGCCCCAGTGTCGATCGCGAGTTGGGTGAATGGCTGAGAGCCCATCTGGAGTGCACGAGTCTCCGCCAGCCGCATCAGTCTGCGCGCTTGTTCCATAGCTTTCGCAAGGGCCGATTCTTCCAGATTCGACGCTAGAACATCCTTCTCACCGAACACCACGGCCTTATCGATGTCCGTCGAGATGTCCATCATCTCCTCGAAAGCGGCCTGAACCTCCTCTTTCACCCGCACCTCCTTCTGTGGCGACCAGGACACTCGTTCCTATGCAGTTTACCACCAGCCAATGCCTGCTAATTAAGTAGTCAGGGGGCCGTCACGTGTCGCACGGTACTGTGCGCATCCACGTGGCGGCCCCCTCTCACCGCAGCTTCAGCGGTGTGACCATTGACCGATGGTCGGTTACATCATGCCGCCCATGCCGCCGCCCATTCCGCCCGGCATGCCACCACCGGCGTTCTCCTCGGGCTTATCGGCGACAATGACTTCGGTGGTCAGGATGTTCTTGGCGATGGAAGCCGCGTTCTGAAGAGCTGACCTGGTGACCATGGCCGGGTCGATGATGCCCGCCTTGACCATGTCTTCGTACTCGCCGGTGGCGATGTTCAGGCCTATTCCCTTACCGCGGGTCTTCACCTCGTTCACAACGACCGAGCCTTCAAGGCCGGCGTTGTTGGCCAGCTGACGAAGGGGCTCCTCAAGAGCGCGAGCCACGATGCGCACGCCAGTGAGCTCGTCGCCTTCGGCCTTGACAGCCTCGACAGCCGGCACCAGGAGGACCTGAGCCACGCCGCCGCCAGGCACGATACCCTCTTCAAGAGCAGCGCGAGTGGCCGACAACGCGTCTTCAACACGGTGCTTCTTCTCTTTGATCTCGGTCTCGGTGGCCGCGCCTACCTTGACTACTGCCACACCGCCGGCCAACTTGGCCAGTCGCTCCTGCAACTTCTCGCGGTCGAAATCCGAGTCGGTGTTGTCGATCTCGTTCTTCAGCTGATTGATGCGTGCCTTGATCTGGTCGATGCTACCCGCACCGTCCACGATCGTCGTGTTGTCCTTGTCCACCACGACCTTTCGGGCGCGACCGAGTTGAGTAAGCTGCGTGTTCTCCAGCTTCAGACCCATCTCTTCGCTGATGACCTCGCCGCCTGTAAGAATCGCGATGTCTTCGAGCATGCGCTTGCGACGGTCTCCGAATCCGGGGGCCTTGACGGCGATGCCGGTGAAGGTGCCGCGGAGTTTGTTGACGATCAGAGTGGCGAGAGCCTCGCCCTCCACATCCTCAGCGATGATAAGGAGTGCCTTGCCGGACTGGATCACCTTCTCCAGCACAGGCAGCAGATCCTGTACCGAGCCGACCTTGCGGTTGGCGATGAGGATGTAGGGCTCCTCCAGGACAGCTTCCATGCGGTCAGCGTCGGTGACGAAGTACGGGGAGATGTAGCCCTTGTCGAACTGCATGCCCTCGGTGAACTCCAGATCCATGCCGAAGGTGTTGCTCTCCTCGACATTCACAACGCCGTCCTTGCCCACCTTCTCGATAGCGTCGGCGATCACGTCACCGATCTCGCGGTCGTCAGAAGAGATGGTCGCGACCCGGGCGATGTCCTCTTTGCCCGAGATCTCTTTGCTCATCTTCTTGATCTCATCCACTGCGGCGCCCACGGCCTTCTCGATGCCGCGCTTGATAGCCATAGGATTCGCGCCGGCGGCTACGTTCTTCAGCCCCTCGCGTACAATGGCCTGCGCCAGAAGGGTAGCTGTGGTAGTGCCGTCACCGGCAATATCGTTGGTCTTGGTCGCTACCTCACGAACAAGCTGCGCTCCCTGGTTCTCGAAGACATCCTCGAGTTCGATCTCCCGGGCTATGGTCACACCGTCGTTGGTGATGGTAGGGCTGCCGAACTTCTTGTCCAGCACCACGTACCGGCCCTTCGGGCCCAGGGTGACCTTGACAGCATCGGCGAGGGCATTGACGCCGCGCTCCAGCGCCCGCCTCGCCTCTTCGCCGTACAGAATCTCTTTTGCCATTAATCCGTTCTCCTTGTCAATTGCGATGATCAGCCGCCGCGGCCGTAGTACGACCGCCTGGCGTCTTAGCCCTTAGGAAGTATGCCTATGAGATCAGAAGCCCTCATGACCAAGTAATCGTCACCGTCAAGCTTGATCTCCGTGCCCGCGTACTTGGCGAACACTACTACGTCGCCCTTCTTGACCGGCACCGGCAGCAACTTGCCGCTCTCGTCGTACTTGCCGGGCCCAACCGCAACGATGGTGCCCTTCTGCGGCTTCTCCTTGGCCGTATCTGGAAGCACGATGCCGCTGCTGGTCTTCTCTTCTTGCTCGATGACCTGCACGACCACGCGGTCCTCAAGTGGTACTAGGTTCATGCACAATCCTCCGATCTCTCGCTTCTTTTGCCTGTGCTTTGGCGACACGTATGTGCGCTCAACTGCCTCTGTCAATCTCTGGCACTCTCATGGTGCGAGTGCCAACTTGCGCATATGTTATGCGCAGACTAAGGAAATGTCAAACCTTGAGACTCAGACGTTGCGACTACTGGGCAGGGGTAGGGATCCACGATCCCAGAGCCAGCGAGGCCGAAGCATCCACCTCCATGTACTGTGGATAATCGAGCCTCGGCCCGCATAGAGCGGCCGTGCCGATCATGGCAGCGTTATCAGTGCAATAAGCCAGCGAAGGGACCACCACGTGCAGCCCTGCTCTGCCTCCCTCGTCAATCAGGCGCTTTCGCAGAAGCGAGTTTGCCGCCACGCCTCCCGTGACCGCCACCGTCTTGGCGTTCACCAGTTTCGCCGCCCTTAAAGTCTTGTCGACCAATGCCGTGACGATGGCCTTCCTGTAGGACGCGGCAACATCCGCCGCGTTATGATCCCGCTCGTCTGCATCCATCTCGCGAAGCAGGTAGTAGAGCGCTGTCTTCACCCCGGAGAACGAGAAATCATGGCTATCAGAGTTCTTCAGACCTATGGGGAACGGGTAACGGCTGTCGTCGCCCTGTTCCGCGAGCAGATCAAGCTCCCGCCCTCCCGGATAGCCCAGTCCCAGCAGCCTGGCCCCCTTATCGAAGGCCTCTCCTGCGGCATCATCCAGCGTTTGCCCAAGCAGGCTGAAGCTCGAGTAGCCATCGACCCGCACGAGCATAGTGTGCCCCCCCGAGGCAACAAGACTCACCATAGGGAAGGGCACATCCGGGTCGCTCAACCATGCAGCCGCTAAGTGCCCATGCAGATGGTTGACCGGATAGAGCGGCAGTCTATGGGCCCAGGCTATTGCTTTGGCAGTCTGTACGCCGACCAGCAGAGCGCCGATCAGCCCGGGTCCCACAGTGACTGCCACCCCTCGGAGGATCTGTCACGCTGCACTGGGCCTCCCGTAAGGCTTCCTCCACCACGGCGCTCATGCGTTCTACGTGAGCGCGACTCGCCACCTCGGGCACCACGCCGCCGTAACGCTCATGTATCGCGTCCTGGGAATGGCTGACCGAGGAGAGTACTTGACCGTGCCGGCCCAGGACTGCCGCCGCTGTGTCATCGCAAGACGACTCCAGGGCCAGGAGTAAGCCGATATCACCGCCGCGCATCCTGCCGCCGACGCAGCCGTCCTCCTCTGGCTCGCTTCTTGCCTCGCGCACCATGACCAGAGCGTTCTCTCCCGTATCCGCGTAGTAACGCTTCCGCACGCTAAGGGCGACGAAGCCCTCTGATTCGTAGAGCGCGACCGCTGCAGAGTTGCTTTCTCTGACTTCCAGCAACACTGGTGCCCGTGCGCTATCCGCCTCTTCGATGAACCTTCGGACCAGAGTCCTGCCTACACCATGTCCACGACTGTCGACGGCCACAGCCAGATCCATAACATGCCACATGTCAGGGTACCGTCGTCCTATCAGAAATCCGATCACTCGGCCATCTTCGTCTTCCGCGACCGAGCCCCAGCCGAAGCGCACTCCCAACTCGGCAGCCAACATCCCCGGAGTCCAAGGGCTGCTGAAGGAGTCGCGCTCGATGTCCACCAATTCAGGGACGTCAGCAGCAGCCAGATCTCTCGTTCGCACGGCGTCTCCCTGCCTATCGCCCAGCGCCGGCGTCGGCCCAAGGGTCTCTCATCTTGGTGATATGAGAATCTGCATCCGGAGCCCTTACGTAGATGGGCTTCACGGTCTCCGGAGCACCCGTATTTGTCTGCCGGCTGGGCCCATCCTCCCCAGGCCGTCCTGCCTCGGCTTCTGGCTGTTCTGTCAGGCGCTGCTGACCTATTACCAGGTATTCAGCCCTTACGTCACACGAGATATAGCGCATGCCATGCGGAAGTCCGCCCACCATATTCTCGCCTTCGCCCACTGCGATAGAAGACCCCGACCTCTCGCCAAAGACCTCGCTGAAACGTTCTCGGTCACACACCCCGATCGGGTGAGCCCGCGTCCAGCGCACCCCCTCTGGCGTCTCTGATGTCGCAAGCTCATACTCCGCATAGAATATCTGTCGTCTACGAGCGTCGACCATAGCCACAACACTCGAGTATTCACATACCTCTGCAGGCGATGCCGCATCCAAGGCCCAAGCAGCCAACGCGCTCAGGGTGCTGACCCCGAACACGGGCACTTCGAGCGCCAGAGAGAGACCTCGCGCCGTGGCCACTGCGATCCTTACTCCCGTGAAGGTACCTGGCCCAACGCCCACGACGATCCTTTCCAAGTCCGGGGGTTCGGCCCCCATCTCCCGCATCATCTCGTCGACCTGCCGCAGAAGTATCTTCGCCTGGCCTCGCCCGTTTGTCTCCGCCTTGCGCGCCAGGACCTGGTCACTCAAGATCTGGCCGTCATCGGTGGTAGAAAGTAGCGCTGCAGAGCAGACGCTGGTCGACCCGTCCATTGTCAGAATCAGGGCATCACCCACTATCTCCGGCCTCCCGCCACCGAGCAACCTCACATGCAGTCCCGGCGACTATCCGCAAACGCCGAGTGTCCAAAGATTCATGGTCCATGAACACGCTCCACGCTGGATCCCCCAGCCTGTCTCTACCCGCCTCTGGCCACTCCACAAGAGTCACAGCCTCAGAGTCCACATACTCCTCCAAGGCCAGGGCATCCTCGTACGTTAGTCCTTCCAGTCTGTATAGGTCGAGATGTTGAACGGTGATATCGCCCTTGTAGATATTGGCGATCGTGAACGAAGGGCTCCTTGACTGGGTCGGTCACGCCCAGCGCATCCGCCAAGACACGAACAAAAGTCGTCTTGCCGGCCCCCAAGGGGCCCTCCAGGAACACGAGGTCCCCAGGCCTGATCGCATCAGCCAGCCTTCGGGCGACGGCAGTGACCTGGTCTAGAGTCATCCCTTCGCCACGGAACACCGCGTTGCCGCTTTCTACCATAGCGAGAGTTGCCCTGGGGTATTACGGCCCTCACCAGCGCCTCGCTTCTCACCAGTCTCCTCTGTCTGCGTGCACCGCGGCGCCCGCAGGTCTTCTTTGGCCGCCTCGCTCGCACGGGGTTCCGAGACACATATAGTATCCTTGTCCAGAAGCACTTTCAGCTTGGCGAAGTCCTCTTCGAGTACAGCGCGGTTAGACCGCGTATAGAGAGCCGCGGCCGGGTGGAACACAGGAAACAACAAGACCGAGACCCCACCGAGCTCCACCTCTTTGGTCTTGCCGTGAATCGCTGTGATGCTGAGTTCGGTATCCGCCAACAGCCTGGTGGCGAAACGTCCAAGAGTACAGATCACTCGCGGCCGTATGATCTCTATCTGCCGCATCAGATGGGGGCTGCAGGCCTGGATCTCCTCTGTGGTGGGATCCCGGTTTTCCGGAGGCCTACATTTGACTACATTGGCTATGTACACGTCGTCCCGGGACAGCCCGATGCCGGCCAGCAACTCGCCAAGCAACTTCCCGGCTTGACCGACGAAAGGCACTCCCTGCTGGTCTTCGTGAAATCCAGGGCCTTCCCCCACGAACAGCAGACGCGCTCCTGAGTCGCCTGCCCCAAAGACCACTTGAGTACGACCCTCGGCAAGACCACACTTACTGCAATCGCTCAACGACTGACTGAGCGCTTCAAGCGCCTCTGCAGCCGTAGTGCCATCGACTCTACCGTTCTCGACCACCATGCCCAACAGGGTAGCAGACACCTGGCCGCGCGACGCGCGCGGCGTTGTCTTGACACCTGTCCGTTGATATCCTACCGGCGCATCATGTGGGGACCACCGCTGAGATCAGAGCACGGACCGCCTACCCACCAGAGGCGTAGCCGAGAATAGCGTCGACTCCACAGTACTTTGAATGGCAACCGGGCCGTGTCTGGTATCTCGCGCTAGAACTGGAACAGGCAGGTGCTTCATCGAGTTTGAAGTCACATCCTTACGCTTCGCCATAGTCGGCGCAGGCCGTCTTGGGGCCAGCCTTGCTCGAGCCCTTCGAACCAAGGGCCTCACCCTCGCAGGCTATACGGCGCGGACTCCCGCCGGTCGAGCCCGAGCCCAGAGCTGGCTTGGCGGCTCGGCCACCACGGGACTTCAGGATCTCGTCGCTCAAGACGCGGACATCTACTTTCTGACCGTGCCCGACGGGGCGCTCTCCGAAGTCGCCCATGGCCTGGCTGCCCTACTCGACGATCGGGGACGCCGCGTGTACGTCGCCCATACGAGCGGAGCGACTTCGGTCACCAGACTGCTGCCTTGCGCAGAGGTGGGCGCGACCACTCTCGCGCTCCATCCGTTGCAGACCTTTCCTGATCCTCTCACCAGCGACCAGCGCTTCCTAGGTGCAGCCATGGCAGTGACACCCGATACTAGTGGCTATGCCAACTCCGACGGAGTCTCGTTGGGCTTCGCCTTGGCTCGCGCACTCGGAGCCAAGCCCTTCCTGCTCGCCGACCAAGACCGCCCCCTCTACCACGCCGCTGCCACTGTTTCATGCAACTACTTCGTCACCCTCCAGCACCTTGCCAAGCGCCTCTTTGTCCAGTCAGGGTTGGCTGAGAAAGACTCCCTATCTATGTTCCTCCCACTCGTCCGAGCGACGCTTGAGAACATCCAGAACCACGGCACCACGGATGCCCTGACAGGCCCTCTGAGTCGCGGAGACGTCGATACTGTGCGCCAACATCTTGCTGCTCTAGCTCAACACGCCGCCGATGTAGAGCCTACCTACCGAGCGCTGGGACTAGCCACCCTGGGTATCGTCCAAGAACGCGCAGAGGTGGCACCTGAGACTGTCCGCGAAATGGCCAGTTTATTGGAACTTGACCTGGGAAACTCTACCCACGCAACGAGAGAGGAATGATCGATGACAGAACCGTCTAGAGCCACAGGCACAGCCTCGGTGGTAACGGACCGCCTATCTTTTAAGACGCAGGGCAACGCCGACATGGTCAATCTGACAGCTGATGTTCGGCAGTTCGTGAAAAGCGCCGGGCTCAGCGACGGCGCGGTGACCGTCTTCTTTCCTGGAGCCACGGGAGCAGTGACCACCCTTGAGTTTGAGCCGGGGGTCGTCCACGATTTCGCAGCACTATTCGACCGCATAATCTCGCCGCAGGAGCATTACGAACACAACGTCACCCACCCGGATGTGAACGGCCATGCCCACGTACGTGCCGGACTCCTGGGTCCCTCCCTTGTTTTCCCTTTCGAGAAGGGCGAACTATGCTTGGGTCAATGGCAGGAGATCTGTTTCGTCTGTTTCGACAACCGGCCTAGGGAGCGCACCGTGATCGTCCAGGCCTTGGGAGTAAGCTAGGAGGATGGACACATGAGACCAGTGCTGCAACTTGCCCTAGACTTCGTCGACCTTCCACGCGCCCTGCAGGTGGCAGAGGAATCCGTCGCCGGAGGCACGGACTGGCTTGAGGTGGGGACCCCCCTCATAAAGAGTGAGGGACTAGAGGCCATCCGCCAAATCAAAGCCCGCTGGCCGGACAAAGTCATCGTGGCCGACATGAAGACCATGGATGCCGGCCGAGCGGAAGTGGAGTGTGCTGCCAAGGCCGGGGCGCGCGTTGTGGGCGTGTTGGGCGCTGCGTCTGACGCCACCATCAAGGAATGCATCGAGGCCGCCAAGAACTATGGCGCCCAGGTGGTCGTCGACATGATCCAAGTGGACGATGTGGTAGCTCGGGCCAAGACCGTGCAGGCTTTCGGCGCCGACTATGTCGGCATCCACTTGGCCATCGATGAGCAGATGCAGGGCAAGACCCCCTGGGATACCCTGCGGGCGGTAGCAGAGGCGATCACTGTGCCCATCGCAGTGGCCGGAGGCATCAACTCGCAGACAGCTGCCACCGCACTCGAAGCAGGAGCTTCGATCGTGATCGTGGGTGGCGCCATAACCAAAGCGGCGGACGCGACAGCGGCAACCAAAGACATCAAGATGGCAATGGAGACCGGCAAGGCCGTCAAGTCCGAGTTCTTTGTGCGCGCCACCGGACCAGACATCCGCGAAATGCTTATGCGGGTCTCTGCCGCTAATGTGTCCGACGCCCTACATCGGAGCGGGGATATTCCGGGGCTACGACCGATAGCAACGGATGTGAAGATGGTGGGTCCTGCAGTCACGGTGCGCACAGCACCCGGCGACTGGGCCAAGCCGGTGGAAGCCATAGACGTCGCGGAGCCCGGAGATGTACTTGTCATCGATGCTGGAGGCATCCTGCCGGCCTGCTGGGGCGAGCTTGCCACTAATTCGGCTATCCAGCGCAAGCTTGCAGGCGTGGTCATCTACGGCGCGGCGCGGGACACCGGCGATATCCGGCAACTCGGATTCCCAGTGTTCTCCAGTCTGATCACACCGACGGCAGCGGAAGCCAAGGGTTTCGGCGAGATAGGGGTCCCCATCCGCATCGCAGGGGTCAACGTCTCCCCAGGAGACTGGATCATCGGCGACGACGACGGGGTCTGCGTCATACCCAAGGACAAGGCTGTCGAATACACCAATCGCGCCATGGACGTCTTGGAGAAAGAAAATCGCATGCGGGCGGAGATACTTGCAGGCAGCACGCTCAGCCAAGTGGGCTACCTTCACAGGTGGGAGAAGAAGTAGCGCGTGTCCATCTTTCGCTGGGCCGCACCGATCCTCAAGATAGCCGGACGGCGCTGGGAGCTAGCTGACTTTGAGGCCCTTGCTATCAGACTAAGGCCGTACGTACCCCCAGGGGGTCTGGTAGCGGACTTAGGAGGGGGCACAGGTGATCTGGGCATCGGCATAGCCCAAGCGCTCGACGCTCAGGTCATCATCATAGACCCTACTCCGCAAATGTTGAGTCGCGTGGATAGCCACCCTATGGTATCCACAAGCCTAGCCGCGGCCGAAGACCTACCTTTCCCGGACGCTCATTTCCACGCGCTTATCTGCTCAGACGCCTTCCACCACGTCCGCGACCAAGAGGCGGCCGCACGCGAGATCACGCGCGTCGTCCGTCCGGGGGGCGGCGTCATGTTGCTGGAGCTGGAACCCAGCAGGATCCTAATAACGTTCGAGCGCATGTTGGGAGAGCCCGCTGCCTTCATGCCCATGCGAGATATGGAAGGCTTCTTCGCTGCGCGGGGCGTCATGGGCGAGTCTATCCCACAGAGGTATGGATATCTCTATGTGGGATCAATCGGCGATGATCGGCACCGTGGTGACGATGCTCCCTCTAGACGGTAACACTGACGTTGTCTATGAGCCTCACGGGCCCGAACCGCACGGCCAGGGCTATCAGACAGGTGCCGTGCAACAGTTCCAGCGGGGTCAGGTCTGCCGCATCCACTATCTCCACGTAGTCGACCTCACCCAGCAACGCCCCTGCTAGCACCTCTCGGATGGCCTCCTGCAGTCTCACAGCATTTCTCTCTCCCGCCTCAACTGCGGCGAGGGCCACCTGCAAGGCTCGATTCAATGCCGGAGCTTGAGCCCGTGCCTCGGTCGTGAGGCGCACATTGCGCGAACTGATGGCGAGTCCATCTGCTTCCCGCACGATGGGACAGGGCACCACCTCAACACGCAGGTTCAGATCGCGCACCATGCGCTCGACAACCGCCAGTTGCTGAGCGTCCTTCTCCCCTAGGTACACGCGGTCAGGTTGGCAGATGGACAGAAGCTTGGTGACGACAGTGCACACTCCCCTGAAGTGGCCCGGCCGCGAGCGGCCGCATAGCCCCATTGTCAGGCCCTCCACCTCCACCCAGGTACTATGCCCGCCCAGGTACATCTGCTCGGCGCCGGGGTTGAAGAAGATATCGGCCCCCGCGCTCTCCGCCAGCAGCAGATCGCCTTCCATGTCCCTTGGATACTGCTCGAAATCCTCGCCCGCACCGAACTGCGTAGGATTCACGAACACAGACACGACCACCACGTCGTTCTCAGCAGCGGCCTTTCTGATAAGGGAGAGATGCCCCTCGTGAAGGGCTCCCATTGTGGGTACCAGCCCCACGCTCTCACCCTCTGCGCGCGCCTTGTCCAGTCGCTCCCTGATACCGACAACGGTCGCCACTGCCAGGATTTCGCCGCTCATGCAGTCCCCGATAGAGCCGCGACCCCGCCCAGGGACCGCGCCACTCTTACGGCTCTCCTGATGCTCATGGCAGTAGCTTCGGCTGCCGCCGCGCCCACCTGAAAAACGTTCGCCCCCACATCGCCGGTGGCCAGAACAAACACACAATCCCCGTCCACTGGGGTGTGGATCGGGTCTATGGCTCGCGCCTGTCCATCGTGTGCCATTCGGGCGACCATCGCGCACTGGAGCTTGTCCAGATCGCCATCGGTCATGATAACTGTAAGAGTAGTGTCATTCAGCGGAGACATTTCTGGCGGTCCAGGCAGAGACAAGAGAACGTTCTTGCTGTCGACGAAACTATTCCCGCGCCTTGCTCCCGCGAGCACCTCCCCATGCTCGTCCAGAACGTCCCCAAAAGCGTTCACTACAGTGAGTGCGCTGACGGTGACTCCTTTGCCGACGTCCACGCTGCAGAGAGCTATTCCGCCCTTCATCATGCCAGCGGGACCCAGTATCTTGCCCACCGTCGCCCCAGTCCCGACTCCCACAGAACCTTCCTCGGAACGATCGGACGCCGCCTTCGTGGCGTTGTAGGCGTCCACAGGTGCAGGGCACGCTTCGGCGCTACCTACCCCCAGATCGTATATGACTGCGCCCGCCACGAGCGGAATACGGGCGTATTGCGTCTGGTACCCATACCCCTGCTCTCTCAGAAACTCGGAGACTCCAGCGGCGGCACTTAGACCGCGCGCACTCCCTCCGGTCAGGAGCACCGCATGTAGCTCACGTACCGAGGAATAAGGAGAGAGAAGAGCGGTTTCCAGACTGCCCGGAGCACCGCCCCTGATGTCCACTGAGCCTGTCACGCCTTGAGGCGCTAGTACCACGGTGCAGCCCGTAACGCCCAAAGAGTCGGAATAGTGACCTACGCTCAGTCCCTTGACGGGGACCTCGATGGCCATCCGCGCTGCCCCCTACCTACCTGGAGTTCTTGCGCATCTGGTCAAGGAACTCGGCATTGGACTTCGTCTCCTTCAACTTGCCTATCAGGAGTTCGATTGCCGCGTTTGGATCCAATGCGTGCAGCACGCCGCGCAGCTTCCATACCATGGTGGCCTCAGCGGATTCCATCAGCAGCTCTTCTTTGCGCGTTCCGGAGTTCTCTATGTCTATGGCCGGGAAGACACGCTTGTTTGCCAGTTGCCGCGTTAGCCGGACTTCCCAGTTGCCCGTACCCTTGAACTCCTCAAAGATCACTTCGTCCATCCTAGAACCAGTCTCGACAAGGGCCGTGGCAAGGATGGTCAGCGATCCTCCCTCCTCGATGTTCCGCGCCGCGCCGAAGAACTTCTTGGGGGGATAGAGCGCTGTCGAGTCGACTCCACCCGAAAGGATGCGACCGCTGGCCGGTGCCTGGAGGTTGTAGGCCCGCGCCATCCTCGTTATGGAGTCCAGGAGCACCACTACATCCTTGCCCACCTCGACCAAACGCTTGACACGCTCCAGGACCAACTCTGTGACCTGTACGTGGTTCTCGCCCGGCATATCGAAAGTCGAGCTGACCACCTCACCGGCGACCGTACGCTCCATGTCGGTGACCTCTTCGGGCCGCTCGTCTACGAGCAACACCATCAGATGCACTTCAGGATTGTTCTTGGCGATGGAATGCGCGATGTCCTTGAGTATGGTCGTCTTTCCGGCCTTTGGTGGCGAGACGATCAGGCCTCTCTGCCCCTTGCCCAGTGGAGCCATGATGTCCATCACCCGGGCCGCCAGATTCTCGGGCGTTGTTTCCAGGCGCAGACGCTCTTCGGGAAACAGCGGCGTCAGAGAGTCGAAGGTCGGACGATGCCGAGCCTGTTCTGGGTCCAGCCCATTCACGGTCTGGATCTTCAGAAGCGCATGATACTTCTCGTTGTCCCGAGGGGTCCGCACTTGCCCCGTGATCTCGTCGCCTCGCCGCAGCTTGAACCTGCGTATCTGCGACAGAGACACATAAATGTCTGAGTCCGACTGCGTGTAGCCCTGTGTACGTAGGAACCCGTAGCCGTCCGGAAGAATATCGAGCAGTCCTGTACGCATATGCAGGCCCCTGTCCTGCGACTGCTCGCTCAGGATCTTCATCAGCAGATCCTGCTTGCTGTACTTGCGGTAGTTCTTGATGCCCAGCTCACCTGCGATCATGTGCAGGTCAGATAGCAGCTTGGGCTCCAGTTCAGCTATTGCCATATCAGTCCTCTTGCTCGAATACTCATGTTAGTCGACCCCTTCCCTGCTTGCACTACCCGAACTGTGCCCGCCGATAACGACCATGCTATCGGCCTGTAGATGGATTGCTCACTCCCTGTCTAGTGTGCATATGCATGACCTAGGGAGAACAATTGAGGCACATCTGATTCGCGGGGGTGAAGTGTGTTCTGAACCTACGCAGGAGACGCCCCGCGCGAAACTGTCACTGATGCAACGGAAACTTCGCTAGTATCCTATCACCGGTCTGTCGCCCAGGTCAACGAGTAGAGCACTGGATATCGAGCACAGACTTCATCATCGACCCTAGAGCACTCGCAGTGTCATGGGTGCACTCTGGCAGCACTCAAGGTTTTTAGCCTGTTCCACCGCTGCGAAGAACTGGCTTTCTCTGGTGGGATGTGTGATCAAGACCAACTCGGCCTCGTCCCCGCGCCCCCGCTGGATCATGCTGGCGATGGAGACTCCGTGTTCGCCGAACGCTGACGCTATGCCAGCCAAGACGCCTGCTTTGTCGGACACACTCACTCTGATGAAGAAGGCCGACTCGACGTCTTCCGAAGGGTACATGGCCAGTTGCCTGTAGCACGAGCAGTTCTGCAAGAACCCGACTTCATTGGTGCTCACGATAGAGACGATATCACTGACCACCGCGGTGGCAGTCGGCACCCCGCCTGCCCCAGGGCCCATCAACATGATCTCGCCGATTGAGTCTCCCTGCAGAAAGACGGCGTTGTTCGAACCACTTATCGCGGCCAAAGGATGGTCCACCGGCAGAAGAGCGGGGAACACCCGCACGCTGATCTGCCCATCTATCAAGCGCGCCGCGCCTATGAGCTTAGGGACGAAGCCCAGACCCTTGGCGTAGCGGACATCCTCCAGAGATATGTCCTCTATACCCGAGTAGGTGACATCCGCCAGCGTCACCCTGGAATGGAAGGCGATAGAAGCAATTATGGCCATCTTCGCTGCCGCATCCGCACCCCCCACGTCCGCTGTGGGGTCGGCCTCGGCGTATCCCAGCTCCTGAGCCTTGGCCAAGACGTCGGCGTAGTCACCTTCATCGCCGTACATCTGGCTGAGAATATAGTTGGTAGTCCCATTCACGATGCCGTACACGGTGTGAAGCCCCGCGGCGATCATGCTTTCGCGCATCACCTTGATGATCGGCACTGCGCCGGCCACGGAAGCCTCAAATCGCAAGTGCCGCTTCTCTTCTCTCGCCAGACTGAACAGTCTCTGCCCCTGGCTGGCCAACAGTTGCTTGTTGGCAGTGACTACATCCTTGCCACTCCGCATCGCAGCGTCAACGAAGTCAAAGGCAGCGGTAGTGCCACCGATGAGCTCTACCACTATGTCGATGTCCGAGTCGTCAACGATCTCAGAGAAGTCTGAGCAGAAGACGCCGGCAGGCCCATCCGCGGGCCACTTGCTCTTGTCGATCTCCAGGACCTTGGTGATCTCCAGGTCGACTCCCGTTCCTTCTAGAATCTGGTCGTGTTCCTTGCGTATCAGCTCGTAAACACTCGATCCGATCGTACCGAAGCCCAAGAGGCCAATATTCGCTGTCTTGTGTTGTCCCATTGGTCCCCCTTATCTAGGCGGGGTCGTAGGCCGGTATCGTCAAGCAAGAAACGCCCAAGGGTAGGCGAGTAGCGGTACGTTATCACACCAGCCGTACTGGTAAAATGCATTACTAGGATGACTGAGGATACACTGACCTTCTCCTACTACCGAGGGTCAAAAGAACCCACCTTCGCCACACGCACTGAGTTCGAGGCGGCGAAGCTCTTCGACTATCACCGCATAGCGTGGGAATACGAGCCGCGGACTTTCGTTTTGGAACAAGACGAGAAGGGCAAAATCCTCGAGGCGTTCACCCCCGACTTCTTCCTGCCCGACCTCGACTTGTTCGTGGAAGTCACCGAGATGAAACAATCGCTGGTGACTGCCAAGAACCGCAAGGTGCGCAAGTTGCGAGAGAAGTACCCAGAGATACGGGTCAAACTCCTCTACCGCAAGGACTTCGTTAGGATGGCCCAGAAATACGGACTGTAGGGTTCCAGTGACCCATCAAGAGAGAACACCTAGCCCATACTTCAGACCGCAGCCCGCGGACGAACGCGTGGGTGCAGTGTTTCTAGAGCCCGAAGCGATCGCCGACCGCGTGAACGAACTAGGCGCGCAGATCACCCGCGACTACCAAGACAAAGACCTTCTGCTGATAGCGATACTGCGAGGGTCACTGTTCTTCGTAGCCGACTTGGTTAGGACCATCGACCTGCCGCTGGAGCTGGACTTCCTGGCCATAAGCTCCTATACGCAAGAGCATTCGCAGACAGGCACCAAGGCGATACGCTTTCTAAAGGACTTGGACGAACCTCTCAAAGACAAGAACGTCCTCTTGGTCGAAGACATGATCGACTCCGGCCTGACGCTGCACTACATCACTCGGTCACTGAGCCTGCGGAGGCCCAACTCCCTAGAAGTGTGCACTCTTTTTGACAGACCCCATCTGCGCCTTGTGGACATGCAGGTCCGCTACACAGGTTTCGAGGTCCCAGATGACTTCTTCGTAGGATATGGGTTCGACTATCGACAGTCGTTCCGCAACCTGCCGTACGTGGCCTATCTACAATTGGGCCCAGACCAACCTACGTTGTTCTGAAGGAAAGTGAAGGAGCGGAGTACGGGGTTCGAACCCGCGACATCCAGCTTGGGAAGCTGGCACTCTACCAACTGAGTTAACTCCGCTCGCAGATTGCTTCTTCAAGCGTTTCGGATGATAACACACAGGCCAGCATGCTAGGGTCCGCTGCAAGCGTACGTCTCTCCGCTCTGAACAGATGCACCCACCGACTTTTTTGTTCAGTGCCTTGCCCCCCAAGGGGGTTGACATGGCAACCATTCCAGATAGAATCATTAGCAGAGTCCCGAGAGTTCAGACGCAGTGTCTGAGGAGTTCACAAAGGGGCCCGCTGAGGAACCGCGGAGACAAATGGCCGCGCAGTACAGAGAAGCGGGAACAAAGTGAAGGCCGTTATCAAGACGCAAAGCGAGTTCACTCGGGGCTCGCTTTTTTTTGCGCACCATATCGCTCTGAGGCCTTCTGCACCCTCGGTGCTCTCTCTAGCCTTGACACCCCGGACAGTATGAAGTGCCCCGCCCCGCCACAACTGTCCGCACGAAGGTATCTCCGCACCTGCCACAGGCTTGGCCCTGCTTTCCGTATGCCCGCAGCCAGTTCTGGAAGTCGCCCTGTCGACCCATGGTGTCCACGAAGTCTGACAACGAGCAACCTAGGAACTTGACCCCTTCGCCCAGCCGAGTGCGGACCTCCTCGGCCAACTTCGCCGTCTCATCCTGAGCCAATGACCCACAGGATCTGAGTGGAGATAGCCCCGTCCACCAGAGGATCTCGTCTGCGTAGATATTGCCGATACCAGCAATATGCCTTTGATCGAGCAGAAACGCTTTCAGCGGTGCGACACGCCCGTGAAGGAGCCCTCTGAGATAGCCGGCGTCCCAGTCCCCCTTCCACGCGTCGGGCCCCAGACCGCCAAGCCTAGGCGCGGGAGACCCCAGGGTGAAGTGAAGCCGGCCGAATTTGCGGATGTCCCGGAACTCGAGCTTGACCTCGTCCCCGTGCCCGCCCGATAGTCTGAAGTCGAACCGCGCATGCCGGCTAGTATCGTCGGGGTCGATGAGTAGCTGACCCGTCATGCCCAGGTGAAGTGTGACGAACGCCTCCCCAGCCAATTCCATGATGATGAACTTGCCCAACCGCTCTACCGATTTGATCGTCCTGCCCGGCAGCCCCGTCACTACCTCAGGCGAGGTGCAATCCCGCAACATGGCAGGCTCTGTCTGTCCGACGGCCGTAAACTCCATGCCAAGCAACCGGTTATGTAACTGGCATCTGACCGTTTCCACCTCAGGCAACTCCGGCATCGAGAACGACCCTACATGTTCTCGGGAGCGCTGACGCCCAGAAGGTCTAGGCAACGAGAGATCACGCGCTTGGTCACTATGCAGAGGGCCAGACGGGAGGCCCCCACCGCCGGATCGACACCCAGAACCCGACAGTGCTTATAGAACACATGAAAGTCAGCAGCGACCTCCTGAGAATAAGCAACTATGCGATGGGGAGCACGACGCTCGGCCGCGTCCCCCAGTACGTCATCGAAGCTCTCCAGCCTCTTGATCAGCGCCCGCTCATACAAAGATTCATAGATGCCCGGCTCGTCACCCACCACGGATGCGACACCCTGCTCTGAGTTCCTCAAAATGCTGGCGATGCGCGCGTGTGCGTACTGGACGTAATACACAGGATTCTCCTGCGACTGACTCCTTGCGAGATCCAGATCCAGGTCAAGGGTCTGGTCTTGCGACCGCGAGACCAAGAAGAAGCGAGCGGCATCCCTGCCCACTGCCTCCACGAGCTCGCTCAGCGTGACCATCTCGCCGCGCCTAGTGGACATCTGGCGAAGCTCGCCCTTTTCCAGAAGGTTGACCAGCTGGCCGATGATGACCTCAAGCACACCCTCTCTGCCTGACATGATATCCACTGCGGCCTTCATGCGAGGAACGTAACCATGGTGGTCGGCTCCCCAGATGTCGATCAAATGGTCGAAGCCGCGCTCAAGCTTGTTCTGGTGATAGGCGATGTCTGCGGCGAAATACGTAGGCCTGCCGTTGTTGCGTATCACCACGCGATCCTTGTCGTCCCCGCGCGAGGTGGTCCGCAGCCAGATGGCGTCGCCTTCTCTGAATGCCTCGCCACTGCCGAGCAGTCCGTCAACCGCCTGCTGGACCCTACCGTCTTGGTGGAGTGTGGTCTCACTGAACCACGTGTCGAATACGACGCCGAACTCCTCCAGCTCACTTCGCATCTGCTGCAGCATCGACTCACACCCCGCTCGGCGGAAGTGGGCTATGGCCTGCTCTAAGGCCGGAACACTCGGCCAATCCGTGCGATCCTCGGCGTCGTCCTGATCACCCTCGTCATCCTCGACATCCGGCGTGTCCACATCACCCGCCCGGAGCACGCCTTTGTCATGGCCGACAACTGTCTCTAGAATCTCCACGTAGTGGTCCCCGATGCTGGCCCGTACCTGCGCAGCTATCTCGGCAACATACTCGCCCTGGTAGCCATCTCGCGGGACGGGGACGTCAAGCCCGAACGACTGCGCGTAGCGCGCCGCGATACTGCGACCGAAACGGTCCATCTGCCGACCGTAGTCGTTGACATAGAACTCAGTGGAGACATTGGCCCCGCTGAAAACCAGCAAGCGCTTGAGCGAATCGCCATAGGCCGCGTAGCGACCGTGTCCGACATGCAGCGGCCCGTTGGGGTTCACGCTCACGAACTCCAGATTGATGCGAGGCCTATCCTGCTGCTCACCGCTGCCGATCTTCTCGCCCCGCTCCAACATCGCCCGCATCACGTCGCCATAGGCTGCTGAGCTCAATCGGAAGTTGATGAATCCTGGCCCTGCTATCTGGACTTCATCGACCAGTCTCGCCAGCTGAGCATCTGCCAGCAAGCGGTCGCGCAGCTCCTCTGCCAGCGCCCTTGGCGCCTGCTTGGCCGTCTTGGCAGTCTGCATGCAGACGGGTGTTGCGTAATCACCGTGCGACTCGTCGGCCGGCCTTTCCAATATGCACACGGGGACCTCGGCCCATCCATGCTCACCGGCCCACTTGTTGACGACTTTCTGCAATATTTCGCCCAGCAACTACTCTGTACCCCCACGCTCTTCGTCGATTCTCTCGGCCCCCATCAGTTCCTCAAGACCGCCTATCTCAGATGGAGTGCCTATAGCGATTATGGTGTCGCCGGATTCAAGCAACGCATCCGGAGACGGGTTTGTATCGAACGCCCCTGAGTCACCTCTCCGCACCGCCAGGATCGTCGCTCCGGTGGTCTTGCGCACAGACAGGTCTCTGATGGACCGTCCCACCGCGCAGCACTCATCACCGAGCTGCAACTCCTCTACCCGGAACTCCAGAGCACCGTCCCCTGTGACAACGTCCAAATAGTCACTCACCAAAGGCTTCAGCATCAACACGGCCATCTGCCTGCCGCCGATGCCGTAGGGCGAGACCACCCTATCCGCGCCCGCTCTCTTCAGCTTGCTGACCGTATCCTCAGAGCTGGCTCGCGCCACTATCAGCAGCCCTGGATTCAGAACTCTCGCGGACAGTGTTACGTAGATGTTGCCCGCATCAGAACCCACCGCCGCTACAACCCCCCTAGCCCTCTTGATACCAGCGGCCTCCAAGGTCTCGTCGCTTGTGGCGTCGCCTTCCACCGCCAGATGGCCATCGCCCTCGGCCCGCTCTAGACCCTCCGCGTCGTTGTCCACGACTACGAAGTCCACCTTCTGAGCGGAGAACTGCCTGGCGACGGATTCACCGACCCTTCCGTAGCCACAGATGATGTAATGATTCTGCAACCTCTCCACCTGTCTCCTCACCGCCCTTCTCTTGAACACCCCCGAGAGCTGCGCCTTGATCGCGTATTCGACTATCGTCCCCAGGCCATATAGGATCACCCCTACACCGCCCAAGATCAGCAACATGCTAAAGACCCTACCCGCGGTAGAGAGTGGTTGGACCTCCTTGTACCCCACGGTAGTGATGGTGGTGACGGTCATGTACAACGCGTCCAAGAACCCCCACCGCTCTATCAGCATGTAGCCGACCGTACCGATGATGACCATCAACACGATGGCGCCCACCACCCAAAGCAGAGTCTTTGTCTCACGCTTCAAGTCGGGCCCTTTTCGTGTCGCCGGATTGCCAACCATGGCGTTGATTCTAGCCGAATCGATGCCAGCGAGTCGGACGTCAGTCGAGTGTCACCCCGAAAGTTCACCGGCCAGCGAGAGCACGAGATGACCAGTGTGTGAACACAACCCTTGACAGTTGGTAGCCCCAGCACCCACAATACCCAGGAGCCCTCCTCGGGGCGACGAGGATGGCTTGGTTCGGTTGGACGAGAATCATCAAAACCCGGAGGGATGTTTATGCTCCACGAGCCCGCACAAGTAGAACACCGGGCAGACGAGGCCGCCGCCTACAAGCAGCGTCTTGGCCTCATCAATCTGGCTGTCTACAGCGTTATCTACATTGCCTTCATCATCATCAACGTCGCTTGGCCCAAGACCATGGGGACTATCGTCGTGGCGGGTCTGAACCTCGCGATCATCTACGGCTTCGCCCTGATCGTGATCGCGTTGATCCTGGCGCTCGCCTACAACTGGGCTTGCACCAGGCATGAGAAGTCGTTCGAGAAAGAGGAGAAGGCCTGAAATGTCAACGGATGTCAAGCCTCTTGCAATAGTCCTCTTTCTCCTGATCGTAGGCCTAGTTCTGTTCATATCCTTCTGGACCGCGCGCAAAGCCAAGTCTGCTAGCGGCTATTACGCGGCCGGAGGACGTATTCACTGGGGCATAAACGGAATAGCGTTCGCAG
Organism: uncultured Actinomycetes bacterium; assembly: GCA_963814365.1. Classification (GTDB taxonomy): domain Bacteria; phylum Actinomycetota; class Thermoleophilia; order RBG-16-64-13; family RBG-16-64-13; genus RBG-16-64-13. The sequence continues at coordinate 1,084,806 of CAWFCL010000004.1, forward strand.
GCGACTATCTTTCGGCGGCCTCATTTCTTGGTATCTGCGGTCTGATCGCCGTTTCCGGCTACGACGGCTTCTTATACTCTATCGGCTACCTGGCCGGCTGGGTGGTGGCTCTGTTCGTGGTCGCCGAGCCCATGCGTCGCCTGGGCAAATACACGTTCACAGACGCCATGGACTCGAAGTTCGACAAGCGCGGTCTGAAGCTTTGGGCAGCCATAGCTACGCTCATCGTCTCCATCTTCTACCTGATACCGCAGATGGTAGGGGCCGGGGTGCTGATAGAACCGTTGCTGGGCCTGCCACATTGGGCCGGTGTGGTCATAGTGGGCGCGATCGTCATAACCATCGTCGCCACCGCCGGTATGACGTCTACCACGTATGTCCAGTTCATCAAGGGTGCCCTGCTAATCACTTTCGCCCTAGTGATCTGCATAGCCCTGCTCGTCCGCGGACTTTCCACCGAGCCCGACCAGGGTGGAACCGTACCCTTCTATGAGTACCAGACCGTCACCGCGACGACTGGGGCGGATGGGACTATAGTCCCGGATGATTCTTCATACGAGGTCCTTGCCGTTCACACCGATGAAGCCAAGGGTCTCACCTTCGTCAAGCTGGACGACGGTCAGAGGGCCACATGGTGGAAGGCGCAGACGGACGACGCCGGAGCCGTGGTGGCACTTCACGAGGGTCAAGAAATCGTGACCATGGCGGACGGCACCAAGTTCATCAATGGTGCTGAGGAGTCAAAAGACAACGACCTTCGCCAGGTCGGCAACCTTCCGGTCATCCAAGGTAAGAGCGACACCGAGACCGGAGGCCTCAGCCCCTGGAAATTCCTCGCCGTTATCGGCGACAAGACGACCACGGTCAACCTATGGAAGTCCTACTCGTTCACCGACGGCGAAGATAGCGTTTCCGTCTACTACGAGAAACCGGTGCCCGGCGACACCATCATGAGGCCAGGCGCTAAATTCAAGCTCGACGCGGGTTCCTGGGTCGACAGGATCGACTTCATCTCTCTGATGATCGCCCTATTCCTAGGCACCGCTTCGCTGCCGCATATCTTGATCCGCTACTACACCGTCCCCAGCCAGCGCGCAGCCAGGAAGTCGACCGTAGTCGCCATTGCGGCTATCGGGTTTTTCTACATCTTGACGCTGTTCTTGGGCTTGGGAGCGATGTCCAGTGCGACGATCAACCCGCTCGACAACAACATGTCGGCGCCGCTTCTGGCACAAGCGTTCGGGACGTTCTTGTTCGCGATGATCTCGGCGATCGCGTTCGCCACTGTCCTTGGAACCGTGAGCGGTCTTATCGTCGCGTCCTCTGGCGCGGTAGCCCACGACCTACTCGACCGCTACGCCGGACGCATCCACAGCGAGAGGCAGAAGGTCGTTGCAGGCAGGCTCGCCGCAGTTCTGATAGGCGCCATCGCCATTCTGCTCGGCATCGTCTTTCAGGGGATCAACGTGTCGTTCCTGGTCGGCCTTGCGTTTGCAGTCGCCGCTTCGGCCAACCTACCGGGCATCATCATGATGCTCTTCTGGAAGCGGACCACCTCAAAAGGCATGATCGCCTCCATCATCGTCGGAATCGTGATCTCGGTAGGCATCATCCTGCTATCGCCTACGGCCTGGGAGCTGTACGGTCTCACGCCAGCGGACGCACCGATTCCTCTGAACAACCCCGGGATCTTCTCAATACCGGCAAGCTTCCTCGCCATCTATCTGGTGTCGAAGCTGACCAAGAGGGACATGCTCGAAGAGCACTCCAAGTAGGTCGGACTTTCAGTCGGCCCAAGACAAAGGCCGCCGGATGTGATCCACATCCGGCGGCCTTTTCTTTGTACTCCAGAAAGGCTTACCTCTTCTAGAAGAAGTCCTTCTCTGGGAGGGGTTGACCCGTGTATCCAGCCGTCGCGTAGTACACGGCCTTGTCAAAGAACCGACCCAACTCCCTGTTGAGATCTACTGCCCGCTGCAGATCTGCAGCCGACTCCCACAGGCCATGAGTACGCGCGGTCATCCAGATTTCGCGCTTCAGCAGCAGAGTCGCGCTGATCAACTCGGACAACGGTAGCTTCTGTGCCGAGCGAGTAGCTCCCAGGTTGTAGAAGAACTCTCCGATCTCCGCGTCGGCGGGTTGGCCGCCGAAGTAAGAGTCGACCTGGCTAAGGGCGAATTCGCTGGAGCTCACCAACTCCTTGTCAGACACCGCACCGTAGGAGGGTGTCTGGGGGCTCTGGCGCAACGCCTGCAGCCAGAGTTCGGCGATCTCGTCACCGTGCTGGACGACGAAGCCCTTGGGCAGATGGCTTACCGGCCCCAGTGGCAGGACTACCTTCCTATAGACTTCGTTGAGCGTCTGAGCGGCCGCTGTGTAGATGGCAGCTAGGCCGGTCGCTATACCTTCCCATCCAGCTATCTTCTGCATGACAGAAGCGGCGTCGGTATATCCGCCGGTCTTCAAGAAGTTCTCGGTCGCAAGCAAGAAGAACAGTACGGTCAACAGACCGAACACGACCTGCAACGCGCGGTTAAGCTTCAACGTGCCGATGTACATATAGCCCGTGAAGACACCCCACAACACGAAATACCAGGCGAGTGCCGTGCTGGTGCTACCGGCCGCAGCGTCGGCCTGGGGAAACAGCGTCGGCATGAGCCATATGCCGGCCAGGCTCAGCCAAAACAGGCCATAGGAAGTAAAGGCCAACGTGCCGAAGCTGTTGTTCTTCTTCCACTCCATGATGCCGGCGATGATCTGAGCGATGCCACCGTAGAACACACCCATCGCCAAGATCATGGCGCTGAGACCATAGAAACCGGCGTTGTGGATGTTGAGCAGTACGGTGGTGAGGCCGAATCCCATGAGCCCTAACGGCGCCGGATTAGCGTTCGTATCGAGCAGTTTGGTCACGGTCTCGTTCGCGGCGACAGTGTTTGCCATATGCAGCATTCCTTCCATGTGTTTGCAGGATTGTTCCACGTAGCTATCGATCACTGGAGTGAAGTTCCGGTGCTAAGCAGGCGCGGGTCGGCGCAGAATATACCCGCCCGCCACCACTTCTGTCTACTGACAGACGCAATCTTGTAGAATGGCAACACGCCAGTAGCGCGCTGAGAGGGTCTTGTGATCGAAACGATCAGGGTCGACCTACACTGCCATTCATCGTTGAGCGATGGGGACCACTCTCCAGCCTACGTAGCCCACTCCATAGCGGCCACTGGTGCTGAGGGGGCGGCCCTCACCGACCATAACACCGTGTCAGGGCAGCACCAGTTCCGTGCCGTTCTCGAGCGGCGAGGGGTCCGCTCTGTGGTCGGCCTGGAGATGGACGCCCGCTCACCCATCGGGGTGCTACACCTTTTGGGCTACGGGTTCAACCCCGAACACCAGCCCCTTCTGGACGCCTTATGCACCCTACGGCAACCGCTGAGAGCCTCTGCCAGGTACTGGATGGAACGTCTTGTGGCCTTGGCCCCAAAGAGATCTGGCGGAATCGACAAGCCTTCACTTGGCCCGTCGGTCCCTGAACCTCCAAAACCGCCTTCCACCGCCGAGGTAATAGGCCTGCTGCACGATGCTGGAGGTCTGGCGTTCTTGGCACATCCGCTTGCTGGTGTTGGGAACGTGCAGAATCTAGAGAGAGTGCTTGAGTGGTTACAACCCGAGGGGTTGGACGGCATGGAAGTCTTCCACAAACCATATTCAAGCGAGACCCAGCAATCGCTGCTCGACATGGCGCTTCGCCGACACCTTCTGTGCATCGCCGGCAGCGATTTTCATGGTATACATCATTCTGATGGCTCCAGCCCCGGGGTCGATATGCCCTTGGTACACTGGAAGGAGTTCTTGGCCGCGTTGGACTGCGGCGTAACCGAGGGCTCGCCCTCAAGAAAGGTCGACAGGCTCGCAAGAGAGAAGGGGGCACGTTGAATACTGATAGCGGTCTCATGGGCAGATTGTTCCCTCAAAGATGGGGCGGCTTCTTGCTCAGGATCGTCCTCCCTGCCGTCTTAGCCGTAGCCCTCTTCATACTTGCCGTCTTTCTGATCCTTATCCCGTCCGTCGAGACACAACTCCTCGACGGCAAGAAGCAGACCACCCAAGAGCTCACTAGAGCCGCCATAAGCATCCTCGACGAGTACTACGCTGAACAGTCCTCCGGCCGCATGACTCAAGAGCAGGCGCAGACAGAGGCGGCCGCCCGTATAGAACTGCTGCGCTACGGAGACGAGGGGCTCGACTACTTCTGGATAACGGACACTCACCCCACGATGGTGATGCACCCCTATCTCCCGGAGCTCAACGGTCAGGATCTTACCGACTACCCCGACAAGCGAGGCAAGAAGCTCTTCGTTGCGTTCGTAAATGAGGTAGAGGATGACGGGTCGGGCTTCGTGGATTACTACTGGCAATGGAAAGACGATCCAGATCGTGTGGTCCCGAAACTCTCGTACGTTGAGCTGTTTGAACCGTGGGATTGGATCATCGGCACGGGCATATACATCGAGGATGTGAATGCCGCGATCGCCCGCTTTCAAAGGTATCTGAGTTACATCTCCTTGGCCATTATCGCCGCCACGGCGCTCCTCCTGTTCTACAGTGCCAGACAGAGCCTCAAAATCGAACGTCGCCGCGCAAGCGCGGAGCAGGGCCTCAAGGAATCGAACGAGAAGTACATGGCCCTCGTGGCAGCAGCCACCGAAGGCATCCTGATGACCCTGGACGGCAAGTGCGCGTACACTAACAGACCACTCCAGGACATGCTCGGTTATGAGCCCCGGGAACTGTCGGACATGCTGACGTCGCTACTTCTGCTGAACGAGACTCCAGCCGATGAGCGGGCGATCGGATACATCCAGAACCTAGGGTCTACGGGCCTCGACACACCTGTCGACCTCTTGCCCCCTCCGACCTTTGAGGCCCGCTTACGCGCCAAAGATGGTCGAGTAGTCGACTCCCTGGTCACGGCCACCCCGATCTCGCTCGCGGGCAAGCACGGGGTGATACTCATCGTACGCAGCACTGCGGCTCAGAAGGCCATGCAGTCGGCTTTCGAGGAGTCCAGACGACAGTTCCTAACCATGTCGGACGCACTGGAACTAGGGGTATTCAGGAGCAGTTGGGGCAAACGCGCCACCTTGCTGGAGGCCAATCCTGCAATGCGCAAGATCCTCCAATTGCCCGATAGTGCCAACCTGGGCGATTGCGATTGGCTGGACAAGATAGTCGATGTCGAGGAAAGAAGAGCCCTAGTCGATCGACTGAACAAGGACAAGGTCGTCCAGGACTACCGTCTCGGACTGTGGAGTGACGATGGCGGACGCACAGAAGTGTCGCTGTTTGCAGTCTTAGTCGATGACGACAAGGGCGAACCCAGGTACTGCGACGGCATCGTCGAGGACGTCACCAGACGGACGAGGGGCGAACACGAGCGAGAGGCGTTGATAGCTCAACTGCAGACCTCCCTCTTCTACCTGCGCGAACCCATCAACCGTGCGGTGAAACCGGCTCTGTCGCTTGAGATGGGCGAGAGCATACGCCGAGCCGCCTCTTTGATGAACAAGAGCGGGGCGAGCGCCGTGTTCGTCAACGCACCCGACGGCGAGTTGATGGGGATAGTCACCGACCATGACTTCCGCGAACGCGTCATTGCGACGAACCTCGACCAAGACGCGACACTGCGAGCGATCATGACGGCACCCGTCGATTCAATCTCTCTAGACTCTCCCGTATACGAGGCCATGCTCATGATGCAGGAGCGTGGTGTCGAGAATCTGGCAGTGAAGGACGACTCTGGCAAGTTGGTCGGAATCCTCCGGCTCGGCGATCTGATGCGCTATCAGCAATCCTCCTCGGTGATAGTCACCGAGTCTATTCGGCGAGCTGCTTCTCTTGACCAGATCGTCGAGGCTCACGACAGATTGCCAAGCCTCGTTGCTGCTGTTGTTGAATCCGGAGCGGATACCCGCTACGTCAATCGCATTATCTCTGGAGTGTCCGACACCACAGTCCAACGGTTGCTCGCTATGGCCCTGGATGAACTCGGACCCGCCCCTACACCTTTTGCCTTTCTGGCACTCGGTAGCGAGGGACGCGAAGAACAGACTCTGCTCACCGACCAGGACAACGCGCTCGTCTACGACGATCCGCCAAAGGACAAGGCGGATGAGACCTCCGAGTACTTCCTGCGCCTGGGCACCCTCGTCTGCGACTGGCTAGACCAAGTCGGATACTACTATTGTGACGGTGGCGTCATGGCCAAGAACCCACGCTGGAACTTGTCTCGCTCGGTGTGGAAACAACAATTCTCGCGCTGGATACACAACGCCGACCCACAGGAGCTGCTGGAACTCAACATGCTCTTTGATTTCCGGTGCGTGGCAGGTCAGCAGCAGTATGCGCGCGAACTACGAACTTGGGTATTCGACGAGATGCAGGCATACCCGCTCTTCTTCATCCATTTCGCCCAGAACGCTCTCTCTTTCAAACCGCCTTTGACGGTCCTAGGCAACATTCAGACGACCTCCTCCGAGCAAGGCGACAAGGTCCTAAGCCTGAAAGAAGCTTTGATGCCTGTGGTCAACTTCGCTCGTCTTTACGCGCTGAAGCATCGCATCGACTCTACCAACACCCTTGATCGCCTGTTCGAGTTGAAAGACCGTGGCGTCATCAGTCGCGAGTCCTATGAGGAGATCGTGCCTGACTACGAGACCTTGATGCGCATCCGGCTACAGAAGCAGGCCATGGCGATGGAAGACAACCGCAAACCGAGCAACACGATCTCACCAAGCGAGATCTCTTCGGGAGAAGAGGCCAGACTCAAGCGTCTCTTCTCGGTAGCCGCCGATCTGCGCAAGAAAATGAGCTTCGATTTCCTTGGGGGAATCACGGGATTCTAGTCGCCCCCAGGCGACCCTCGCTCCACCCACGAGCGGCCTGGACTAACCCAGGCCGCTCGTGTCACCTCTGCCTACGCCTGCGCCTGCGCCTCCACATCCTCACAAGACCCTTCTGCGGCGACAATACGAAAGTGATCATGAAGAATGCCGTCGCCAGCAGCACCATGGCCCCGCTCGGAGAGACATCGAGGTAGTAGCTCAGAAACAGTCCACCGACGGAAGCCAGAGCACCCAGACACGCTGACAGCGCCATCATCGTCGCCAGTCTTCGTGTCACGAGATAGGCGGTAGCAGGTGGAGTCACGAGCATGGCAGCAACGAGCGCGACCCCTACAGTACGCAGCGAGAACCACTATGGTCAGAGCAAGCATCATGAAGAGCGTGGTACGAAGAAGTCCAGTGCGTAGACCCAGCGTCTGTCCAAAGACGGGGTCGAACGAGACTACCAGCAGGCGTCGGTATAGCAGCCCTACAGCGGCCAACACCAGCAATGCCAAGCCCCCGCTCAGCCATAGATCTCCCTCGCTGACCCCAAGTACGTTGCCGAACAACACGTGAGTGAGATCCACCGCATACCCCTCCATGGTGCTGATAAGCACTACCCCAAGGGCCAACGCCGCGGCAAAGAAGATCCCGATCGCGGTGTCCTCTCGCACCACCCCGCTGCGTGATACGTAGCTGATGCCAGCAGCTACGACAACAGCTGCGATCAGGGCACCCACAAGCAGGTTCCCCCCCACCAGAAAAGCTACGGCCACCCCCGGCAAGATGGCATGAGCCAGAGCGTCACCCAGGAAAGCCATGGACCGCAGCACGACATAGCAGCCCACGACCGCGCATAACACGCCCACGATGAGCGAAGCCGCAAGTGCGCGCTGCATGAATCCGAGGCTGAAGGGTTCTGTCAGCCAACTCATACCTATCGTTCCGCCCCTCGAGTGTGCTCTTCACCGCACGCGTCACATTGACAGCTGTCGATGGCTCCTACCGGTCCGTGGCCACCACAACACTGGTCCACCACAACCGACTTTCCATCCACCACCACCATCTGCCCACCAAAAGCATCGGCTAGGTTCTTCTGGGTGAACACCTGCTCGGGAGTGCCAAAGCTCACTAGACAACCATTCAACAGAGCGAGTCTGTCAAATCTGCCTGCCGCCATGTCCAGATCGTGCGTAGACACCAACACCGTCACGTCCCGGTCCCTCAGCTCCCCCAGCAGATCGAAGATCGCTTCCCGAGTAGCCAAGTCCACTCCGGTCAATGGCTCATCGAGCAGCAGCACATGCGGATCTTGGGCCAGCGCGCGAGCCAAGAACACCCGCTGTTGCTGCCCTCCCGACAATTCTCCGATAGGTCTGCCAGCAAGATCGGATAGGCCGAGCCGCCCCATGCTCGCCTCAATGACTTCCCGGTCCGCGGCGGACAACCTCGCAAGCCAGCCACGCCGTCCGTACCTACCCATGGACACCACGTCGCGCACCGTGACCGGGAAGCGCCAATCCACTTCCTCTCTTTGGGGGACGTAGGCCACCACGTCGCCGTGCTCAGCCGGGGGCCGGCCGTGTATGAGTATCTGCCCCTGCCGCAGAGGCAGAAGCCCGACCAGGGCCTTGAACAGCGTAGACTTCCCGGCACCGTTGGGGCCTATCACAGCGACTTGGGCGCCGTGCGGGATGCTCACCGTCATGGACTCCAACGCAGGACGATCGCCGTAGTAGACGCTCACATCCTTGAGCTCCAACGAACCCGTCAAATCACGCCTCTCACTTGAGCGCTTCTACTATCTTGGAGACGTTCCACCGCATCATCTCAATGTAAGTGGAAGCGCCCGGCCCCAAAGAGTGTGTGTACAAATCGGTGACTACCGTCGCTCCGGTGGCTTCTCCCACCTGTTCAGCCAGCTCACTGTCGCCGCCGCTCTCCAAGAATATGGCTGGGGCACCGGATTGCAGTATCGCGTCGATCAGTTCGGCGATCCGTCGCGCAGACGGGCTGCCTTCTCCTGTGGTAGTAGGAAAGACCGCCCCGACGAGCTCGAACCCGTACCTTTCCGCGAATCGGCCAAGACTCTCGTGATCGGTCACCAATAGCCGTTGACCTGGAGGGATCGAATCCACCTGTGTTCTTATCCATGAGTCTAAGCCACGCAACGTCTCAGCATAGACGGCTGCGTTCTCTGCATATGTCTCGGCCCCGGCCGGGTCCAATGCGCCAAGGCCAGCAGCGATGTTCTCTACGTACGTGACCACCGATATGGGATCAAGCCAGCAGTGTGGGTCGTCCTGCAAACCGGGCAGCCCGAAGGCGGCCTCTATAACCGGCCTCTCCTTGCCTCTCACTCCCTCTAGCAGATCGTCAACGGCAGGCGCCAATCCGGCTACATTGATGACCATCGCGCGACATTCCGCGATGCAGCCGGCGTCCCTGGGTGTAGGTTCGAAGGTGTGTGGGTCGGCGCCCTGAGGAATGAGTGACGACACAGTCAGCCGACTGCCTGCTACGTTGCCGACAATATCGGCCAGAAAACTGGTATCGGCGACTATGTCCGCGCAACCCGAAGACAAGAGGCCGGCTTCAGCGTCCTCGCCTGTCGTGCATCCCACCAGGCAGACCAACAAAGCCAGCAAGAGAGCCACCCCTGCCGGTACTCTGACAAGTCCCACCTTATCCCCCTCCGCAGACCCCTTTGTCACATGACGATCTTGTTGAGCGGATATTCGACTATCCCCTGCGCACCAGCCTTCTTGAGTCTGGGGATGATGACGCGGACAGTGGACTCGTCGACGATGGTATTGACCGCCAACCACCCTTCGTCACTGAGAGTGGATATGGTGGGGTTGCGCAACGCCGGCAGTTCACTCAAGACAGATTTCAACTCCTCGCGCCGTACGTTGAGCATCAGCCCGACCTTGCCGAGCGCCGACATCGCCGCCTCCAGCAGCATGGCCATGTCCTCCAGCTTGTGCCGCTTCTCCGGATCTTTCCAAGAATCGCCGTTGGCGATCAATTGGGTGTTCGATTCCAAGACCGTTTCGACGATACGGAGCTTGTTTGCCCTAAGAGAACTGCCTGTCTCGGTGACCTCGACTATGGCGTCCGCCAGTTCCGGCGGCTTGACCTCCGTCGCGCCCCAGCTGAATTCCACTTGGGCGTTCACGCCGTTGTCGCTGAGGTACCGCTTGGTGGTGGCCACCAGCTCGGTGGCGATGATCTTGCCCTCCAAGTCCGCCACACTGGTCACCTGCGAAGCCTCAGGGACCGCCAGCACCCACCGCACTTTGCCGTAGCTCTGCTTGGCATAGACCAGGTCGCACACAGTATGTACGCTCGCCTCGTTCTCCCGGACCCAGTCCAGACCGGTGATACCGGCATCGAGTATGCCGTTCTCAACGTATCGCGCCATCTCCTGAGCGCGCACCAACAAGCACTCCAACTCCGGATCATCGATGACCGGAAAGTAGGACCTATGACTTGTGGTCAGATTGAAGCCGGCACGACGGAACAGGTCGATGGTGGCCGACTCGAGACTGCCTTTGGGTATTCCTATCTTGAGTATCATGTTGCGCATTATAGCCGGGTGCAGTTGATGACGCGCCCCCTTTGGCCCATTATTGCGGTTCACAATGTCCGAAACCGACAAGATCCCGCCCCTAGACTCCCGTCGAGTCTTTCGCACCTGGTGGCCCCTGGCCGCCAGTTGGACACTTATGGGCCTGGAGAACCCCGCCATCAGCGCCGTCATCTCCCGGCTCGCCGAGCCCAAGATCAACCTGGCCGCTTATGGCGGCCTGGTGTTCCCCCTCACCTTGATGGTAGAAGCCCCCATCATCATGATGTTGGCCGCCTCGACTGCGCTGAGCAGAGATTGGACCTCTTACCTCAAGCTGCGCCGATTCATGAACTGGACGAGTCTCGGTCTGACTCTCCTACATGTGATCCTGGTCGCCACCCCGGTATACGACTTTCTTGCCAACTCGGTGCTGCACGCCCCCGAAGAGATCGTGGCCCCCGCTCGCTTGGGCCTACTCATCACCATACCTTGGACCTGGTCAATCGCCTACCGCCGCTTCAATCAAGGCATCCTGATACGCTTCGGGCACTCCCTCAGGGTCGGCATCGGCACAGGTATCCGCCTCGTGGCCGATGCCACAGTCCTCTTACTCGGCTACTCCATCGGCCGCATGTCGGGCGTGGCCGTCGCCGCCTGCACCCTGGTGGCAGGAGTGGTGACCGAGGCTATTTACATACACCTCGCAGTCCGCAGGACTCTGCGCGACAGGCTCCGACCGGCCCCTCAGGCCTCCCCCTCCCTGACCACCAGAGTGCTGCTTCGTTTCTACATCCCTCTCTCGCTGACCGAGATCCTGCTGCTCTTGGTCAACCCCATTGGCAGCGCAGCGATGGGCCGCATGCCACTGGCGCTCGAATCCCTGGCCGCCTGGCCGGTCATCGCAAGCGTGGGTTACATCACCCGAGGGTTCGGCGGGGCCTTCAACGAGGTCGTTGTCGCGCTCATCGAGAAGTGTTCATCCAGCCGCGTCTTGCGGCGCTTCGGGCTGGCGCTTTCCATAGCGTCGACCGCCCTGCTTCTCGTGCCCATGATCCCCGGAGTGAGCAAAGCGTTGTTCGTCGACCTGCTGGGCTTGGCCGACCCCCTGCCTCACCTAATCAGCGTAAGCATCCTCTTCCTGCTACCTCTGCCCGCGCTTACCGTCATACAGAGCTATCTGCAAGGCGTGATACTCAACAGCCGGCATACCCGGGCGATCACAGAGTCTGTAGGCCTGTTCCTCTTACTGTCTGCAGTCCTTCTGGTAGTCGGAGCCGTGTGGGGGACCTTGGCCGGTGTCTACTTCGCTCTCATGGCGTTCACCTCGGGCGAGATACTGCGGACTCTGTGGCTAGGGCTCCGCAGCCGGCGAGCTCTGCGCCAGCTCTCCGCTAGAGACGCCGGTGCAGCAGGGCCTTGCTCAGGCGACTAGCAGATCGTGCCCGGCTGGTGCAGCAAGCTCTCCCAGATATGGATATGCCCCGACTCGTCAGCCTGATCTTTCTCGACGACCAGACGCGTGTCCTCGTCCCAATCCACTGCCGCCAGCAGTTCCGCATAGTGATGCACCGCCTTCTTCTCCACCCAAATGCCAGTCTTCAGGATGCCTCTCTCGCCTAACAAGCGGGAGCCGAGCCCGAACACATAGCCAACCAGCCAATACGTCCAGCGCCACTTGCTGGGTGTGAAGCCGTACTCGAACAGTTTGGTTTGAAAATCCTGGGTGTGGGTCATCTCGTTACACATGGCCGCGGTAAGCGCGGTATTTAGTGAGCATGACTTGGCCGTGATCTGACACGCGTATATCTTGGCGGCCATGATCTCCAGAGTATGAAGTGTACGAAGCGCGGCGCGCAGAGCCGCCCTATCTTGTCGAGTCAAAGATCGGCCTCTGGACCTCACCCACTCGACTCGCATCTCCGGCCGGATGACCTCGGTGTCGTGGATCATCGCTTCCTCTCCTCGTCCAAAGAAAGCACTATGTGGTGATGCGTTGCACTTCCTCGATACTCGTCATTCCGGCGAGCACCTTCTTTCTCCCGTCGTCGCGCAGTGAGCCCACGCCGGTTTCCCTGGCTTGATCGCGTATGGCCTCAGCCGTTGCGTGCTCCAGCACCAGACGCCGGATCTCTCGGGTGATCGTCAAAACCTCGAATAGCCCTACCCTACCGCTGTAACCAGTATTGAAACAATGCTTGCATCCTATTGGTCTTGCAATAGTCGCTGCATTCACGCCCAGGAATTCCCGCTCCTCTAAGGTCATCGTGGCATCCGTGAGTTCGACCATCTCTTTGCAGCGAGCACACAGACGTCGGGCAAGCCTCTGGGCTACCACCAGCTCCAACGTAGAAGCAATCAGATAGCCCGGCAGACCCATCTCCAAGAGACGCGTGACCGCGGAGGAAGCATCGCTGGTGTGCAGAGTAGAGAGCACGAGATGACCAGTCAGGGAGGCCTCCGCGGATATCACCGCTGTCTCGCGGTCCCGGATCTCGCCGATCATGATGATGTTGGGATCGCTGCGGAGGAGCGAGCGGAGCATAGAGGCGAACGTCACCCCTATGGCCGAGTGCACCTGAGACTGGACGATGCCAGGTATGCGCCGTTCTACAGGGTCTTCGACCGTGTAGATCTTGATGCTCGGACTGTTGACCTCCTGTAGCCCCGCGTAGAGCGTGGTCGACTTGCCCGAGCCCGTCGGTCCTGTGATCAGCACCTCTCCCCAAGGCTTGCGCACCGCTTGTCTAAAGAGTTCCAACTCAGTCTCGTCCATCCCCAGGGCAGGCAAGGTTAGAGTCGTCCCCTGATCGTCCAGGATGCGGATAGTCACCGCCTCACCGAACACCGACGGGATACTTGCGATACGCAGATCGATGTTCCTGTCGTCCAAGCGGAGTGTCGCCCGACCGTCCTGCGGAACACGCTTCTCCGCAATATCCATGTCTGCCATGACCTTGATGCGCGAGATGACACCCTGCCGCAAGGAGCTCTTGACCTCGGTCAGTCGCTGCATGACTCCGTCGGTGCGCACTCTCACGACCATGCGATCGGCGGCGGGCTCGAAGTGAATATCGGTGGCCTTGCGTCTGATGGCCGTGGCCATGATCTTCTCCACCAAAGACACAACTGTCTCGTATTCGGCGACCTCACGGTCGCTGGGGCCCTTGTGGACACCTTGGGCGTCATCGGCCATCTCCAGCCGCGTCCTACCTCCAAATACGACTTCTAGGGCCTCCGCTATGGCCCCCCGGGTCGCCGCGATCGCCCTGACCTGCAATCCAGTCACAAGGCGAACGTCATCGATAGTGCCTACGTCACCAGGATCGACCATGGCCAGGAGCAACAACCGGTCCGTGTCCATATCCAGCGGCAACACCAGACGCGCCCGGCAGAAATTCTCGGTAAGCACGCGGGCCACCTCTGGATTCGGCAGCAGTTCGGCCAATGCAGACAACCCATACATGCTCTGCCAGGCCAAAGCGTCACTGAGTTGAACGGGCGACACAAACCCGAGTTCCATGATGGCCTCGCCCAAACGAGCCCCAGTCTCCTTCTGGTAGCTCAGACTTCTCGTCAATTGCGTCTCGCTCAAGACCCCTTGGCCTACCAGGATATCCCCGAGACGTAGACTCCTATGCAACTCCCCTTTTTCTTCCATCATTCCCCGCAAGAGTGATTATGGGATCAGCGCACTTGCACAACAGTCTACCCGTTTTGTTTGGGCTCTGTACCTCGTGGCGAGTATGCTTTCAAGGTACCTGAACACGGGCCCTGCCCTTTTCCCCCTTGCGGGAGGTTCCTGATGCAACTCAGTGATGTCGAGCTGCGCGAGCTCGAACGCAAGTCTTCCGCCGTGACGCTATCGGACATGGAGGTGTTCATATTCCCCGAGCTTATTTACAGCTTGGTTCTGGCCAACCTCATGTCTCCGCGGATCTGGGCGTGGCGCGAGGACCCATGGTTCGACGGCATCGACTCCATGACTCCGTACCGACGCATCACGCGTGTCAAGCAGTACATCATGGACCACTACGCCTTCAATCTGGATCTCGACACCTGGGGGCTCACCACCAAGCAGGCCCAGCTTGGCCGCTTCACCACTTGGGTCGACGAAGAGACTTTGGCACAGTCCAATGCTCTCTTTGGCTACGAGGGTGACAAGTACTACTTCGACATCGACATACGCGCGCACTTCGGGCTAGACAAGTACGAAGGCGATGTGATCCCCTACTGGAAGACCGAGACTGTGGAGGCGATGGATGCCTTTCGGCACAAACCCGAGTACGCATTTGGAGCGGGTGAGTGCGTCTCATTGGCAACATTGTACGCGGCAGCTCTATTCGTAGTAGCCCGCATCCCCTTGTCTGACATCTACCTTATGGCGACTCCTCTGCATTCTCAGAACTTCGTCGACACAGGTCACGGCGTGTTGACGAACAACCGGCGCCTTGTCACCAAGAACATGTGGTTCAACGGAAGCGCCCTTTCAGCACAGGCTCGTCGCGCCCTGGAGAACGAACGAGTCACGCTGGTGGCACACGAGACCGGCTGCATCCACCTACTCTTTCCAACGGCTACGATAGACCCGTCTGCCTACGACAAGTTCGCGACTAGACTCAACCGGTTCCTTCAGACCCCACTCACGCCCCAGGTGTTGGGCAACTTCATCCGTCACAGCACCGACCTACAGAACTGTTTTCAGGTGCGCTGGCACAACTTCGGTTCGGACCGCTACATAGCCATTGAGAAACTCCTGGCCTACGAGGCCTCCTTTCCCTACCGGTTCAACGACGACACTCGCGAGCAACTGATGATGGAGGTGGCCGGCGAGGAGTTCGAGTCCAAACCGCTCCCCGATCGCATGATCCTGGACGATCTGGAGAAACTCGTGCGTGACGGCGGAGTCGATCTGCGTACCCAGCGGGGCGTCGAACTCCTTGTTGCGCAGGTTGGCCCAGCCTGCCCATCGGCTCAGGATGCAGTCGAGAGATTGCGTGCCTTCTGCTGGACCGAGCCTCGCTTACCCGATGCCGCTTCTAAGCAGTTCCAGCGCGACCAACCGCCGTTGTCTCTGACTCTCGACATGAAGCGCACTGACGTGGTCTCGCGTCTGGAGGAGCTCCGAGGCGCCAATGACCTCGTCCGCCTTGCCTTCTACGCCTACAGGGACCTCAACCGGACCGAGGCGGAGCCCTTCCTGAAGGCAGCGCTGGAGCGTTGCCCCGTCTCCATAGCGGCCTGTGCTGGTCTCACGGACGAATCGGTGGTGACTACGGTCCTAGCAATGCCCGAGGAATCCATCTATGACGGATCAGGAAGGCTGGCCCAACCCGACGAAGTCTGGAACTACGGTCGCGGTGACGGTGCAGAGAAGGCTCTGCTCTTGGCCAACGTGCTCGGTTCTCGGCATCCCTCGTGGGAGATGAGCGTGGAAGTGCTGCCACACAAGGTCACGCTCGCGGTCTATCCGGACGGAGGTAATGACCCTCTCCTCTACACCTTGCCCAGCGACAAAGGTCTACGCGAGCAGACTTGGCGGTGCTACTCGAACTCCTCAGTCTCTTCTGAAGTGTGAAAGAGGTATAGCTCGCCGCCCACCAAGTCGGCTTCGCCCACCTGTAGGAGATGCTCCTCCGCCCTGCTGCGTGCTTCTCCGGCGAGCCTCTCCAATTCAGCCAGCTTCGCAGGTATCTGGCTCTCTGACAGAAGGCCTTGCACTCCGCTGAATATCTCTCGACTACCGTACAACAATTCCGACTCGTTGAGGATCTTGCAGGACACCATATGCCTGAAGGTGTCGAACGCGACCTGTTCCCTCACTCGTTCCAGCGGCTTGACAACGTAGTCAATCTCTTCTCTGAAGACCGGATTGTTGAGGTGCCTGTACTTCTCTCTGTAGATGCTCTCGTCCAAGAGACGGCTGAGCTCTTCTGGCGCGTCGTCACGAGTGATCACCACCAGGTCCAAATCTGAGCCCCTGACCATCTGTCCCGTGCTTTTCTCGGACCGGGGCGCATCGTGACCCATGCCGTACACAATATCGCCCGCAAGAAGCACGCAGTACCGTTCTTCTTCTGCCCCGTCATCTGCAAGGAGCTTCTCGCCGACTTCGCCCACTATGCGCGCCGCCAACCTCCGCTTGGCCGCACTCACCTCCGAGATGTGTGAGGCCAACTGATCCCTTCTGGCCAGCAGCGCATCAGCCTGCCTTTCCAGTCCGACCGCGCAGTAGGTCAAGAACTCCCTGAGTATGGACGGAGATAAACGCGCATAGCCTTCGACTTTCCTATCCAGACGCAAGTATCTGCGCCCCACCCTCTCCGCGCTCACCTGGTCGCACAGCATGCATGCCTTCCACAGGGTGAAGCCCTCCGCCCCCAAGGCCTCGCGCAACTCCACGCCGACCAAGGGGCCTCGCTCCGCTAGGAGTCTCTCTATCTCTGCACTCACCCTGGACACCAGACTCCTATCCCAAGGAAGCCTTTACGACCTCGGCCAAGTGTGCGGCGTAGCGCTCAGTGGCTTGCGAGGTCGGCCCCTCAACCATCACTCTGCACAGCGGCTGGGTGCCCGAGTAGCGAACCAACACCCGTCCCTCGACCCCCAGTTCCGACTCGACCTGCTTGATAGCGTCGCGCAGTTCCGGTACAGAGTCGATGGGAGGTTTGCTGCCCACCTCCACGTTCACGAGAGTCTGCGGGAAGACCTCCATCAAACCGGAAAGCGCCGACAGCGGCTCGTGGGCCATCAGCATGGCCACGGTGAGCTGGATGCCCGTCAGGATGCCGTCCCCAGTCGTATGGTGATCCAAGAAGACTACGTGGCCAGACGATTCCCCGCCCAGCACGGCCCCCAATCGCTGCATGTCCTCCAGGACGTGACGATCCCCCACGTTTGCCGCGTGGTTCTTGAGCCCGATCCTCTGGCAGGCGACGCTCAGCCCGACATTGCTCATGACTGTAGACACGAGTTGGTCGTTCTTCAGAACGACCGTCGTCCTTGAGCATCTTCGCGCAGACGAGGAGAGTCTGGTCGCCTGTGAGCTCTTGGCCGCGCTCGTCCACCGCCATGAGCCGGTCACCGTCACCATCGAAGGCCAGACCTATGTCGGCCCCGACCTCAAGGACCAAGGCCCGCAGCAGTTCCGTGTGCTCAGAGCCGCACCGCTCGTTGATGTTGGTTCCGTCCGGGTGATCGTTTATCACGAAGACCTCAGCGCCTAGCCCAGCGAACACCGCGGGAGCGATACTGCTGGTCGCTCCGTTCGCTGTATCCACCGCTATCTTGAGCCCCTCGAAGTTCACAGAATCAGGGAGCGTACCCAGCAAGAAGCGCTCGTAGGACTCGGCAGAATCTGCTTCCACCCCTGCGTGACAGGCCTTGCCGCTTGTCAGCTCAAGTGTGTGTGGCCCGCCGTCGAGAACACGAGCTTCTATGTCAAGCTCCTCGGCATCGGACAGCTTGAATCCTGAACCAGTGAACAACTTCATGCCGTTGTCCTGGAAGGGATTGTGTGACGCCGAAACGACAACGCCAGCGTCGGCGCAATATGCACGCGTCACGTAGGCTACACCTGGAGTCGGCAGCACCCCCACTAGCTCGGCCACGCCACCCGCAGCGCAGACCCCCGCCGCCATTGCGGCTTCGAGCATCGGCCCCGATTCTCGAGTGTCTCTGCCAATGACGACGCGAGGCTCCCCTTCTCCACCGCCAACGAGAGTCGCGAACGCCTTGCCAACGGCGAAAGCCGTATTCTCGTCGACCGGATACCGGCCGGCCTCACCCCTTATACCGTCTGTCCCGAACAGCCTGCCCGTCTGCTTCTCCCTTCCTGACTCTGGCCGCTACGACTGAACCGTCGATGCGCCCTTGGTGGTCAATGCCAGCGCTTCTTCGGCTCGACCGCGCAACTCGTCCACCGTACGCTGAAGCCACCTGGATCCTTGATCTGCAATCTCCGGCGGGAGCGACTTGATCGCTTCCATGTAGCCCCCGCCCTCCTCGGATGAAGATACCAGTAGCCCAGTCAAGAAGGCTTCGCCGTCAGGTCCCAGACTGGACGGCCGCTCTTCCTCGAAAAGCGCGCGCGCTGCCTCCACCGACTGCCCAAGACGAGGCTCGGCAACACCCGCCTCTATTGCCTTGTCGACCATCCGCTGCAGCCGATCACACCGCTCTTGCACCGCCATCCCCAAGGTCTCCAACGCTGCCGCATAGAGGAGCTCTCCCAACTCTTGCCTGGCAAAGAAGACGTGCCGGACCACACGGTACCACTCCTGCAATGCTGCGAGATTCGCCAGGTAGTTGACTCCGCTCTTTAGCGCACGGCTCACATTCTTGTAGGCGAAGGGCAGATGCCCACGCTTCAACGCCCGCGGCGGCGGCGAGAATACCAGCTGCCCAGACTCCGCCACGTCGGTACGCAAGATCGAGCCCGCCGCTACCACCGTGCCGAACTCCACGCGCAAAGGCCCGACCGCGCCCCCTTGACCCCCAAGAAAGATCGGAGGCTGGTTCAACATCACCCCCCGCGGTACGTCACCAAACAGCGACGCCGTGGCCTTGTCCCCATCGGGTGTGTAGTTGAAGTGCACATAAGAACTGCCTACTTCGCTGTGATCCTCGCGGTCCGTGCCTCCCGCCATAAGGCAGTCACAGAAGTTCACTAGGCTACCTATGGTGACGAAAGGAAAAAGTATGGTTTGCTTCAACCCGACCGCGTGCGCTCCGCTGGATCGCTCTTCTAACAGGCAGCCTTCGCGGACCTCGGCCCCCTGTCCCATGCTCACGCCCTCCAAGAACACGGAGCGATCGAAGTACCCCGCCCTCAGATCCACGTTCTGACCCAGAGCGCAATCCTCTACGGTCACGGAACCCTCGCGCCCCAGGGTCACTCCCGGCGATATAAGAGTGCTTGCCCCGTATATCCGGCACCCGGGATAGATGGTGAGGCCCTTGGCCGAAACCCGGCTCAGATCGACTTCGTCGCCGATATGAAGGCTGGTGGGATTGGGTATGGTCGCACCCTTATCGATGAGCTGTACAACCTTCTTGTAACCGCGCGGTTGCAGTTCCATATCGCCTCCCTCCCGCAGTCACCGGCTCGCTTGTCTACACACTATACAAGCATGTCTACCATCGGCGCAGTCGGTCTCACCTTTGAGCAAACCGAGCGCGATAGCCTAGCAGGCAGGGTCCAAAGCATCCGAGAACTGACTGTTATACAGCTCCCAGTAGAAGCCACGCCGGCACAACAGGTCGTGGTGATTGCCCTGCTCTACGATGGCTCCTTGGTTCATAACCAAGATCAAGTCTGCCTCGCGTATCGTAGAAAGGCGATGCGCTATGACAAAGTTCGTGCGACCCTTCAGCAACCCGGCCATCGCCCTCTGTATCAACACCTCAGTCCTTGTATCGACAGAGCTCGTGGCCTCGTCCAGAATCAGTATCTCTGGATCAGCCAGGAACGCTCTGGCAATGGTGATCAACTGCCTTTCGCCCTGAGACAGATTGGTCGAGTCATCCTCTATCAGTGTGTCGTAACCATCTGGCAGGGTACGTACGAAGTGGTCTACGTGGGCAGCCTCCGCGGCAGCCTGTATCTCGGCCTCGGTCGCTCCCTCACGCCCGTAGGCGATGTTGTCTCTGATCGTGCCAGAGAATAGCCAAGCATCCTGAAGTACCATGCCAAACAGCCTACGCAGGTACTCACGCCTCATGGTGCTGGTGTCCACGCCGTCTATCGTTATGGACCCACCATCTATCTCGTAGAACCGCATAAGCAGGTTGACCAGCGTGGTCTTGCCCGCGCCGGTGGGTCCAACGATCGCCACCGTCTGACCCGGTCTGACATCCAGGTCTAAGTCCTCTATCAGCGGGGTCTCGGCAGCATATCGGAACGACACCTTGTCAAGCACTATGTGGCCCTCGACCTCTGTGACAACCGCCGGCCGGGCCGGGTCAGCTGACTGCTCTGACTCATCCAGCATCTCGAACACCCGCTCTGCGGAGGCTACAGCAGACTGCAGGACATTGGCCGCACTGGCCGTCTGGGCTATCGGTTGTCCGAACTGCTGAACGTACTGAATGAAGGCCTGGACGTCACCCAGGGTCATCGTGCCCTGCGCCACCCGGATGCCTCCCAACACGCATACCGTGACGTAGTTGAGGTTCGACACGAACATCATGACGGGCATGATGATGCCCGATATGAACTGGGCCTTGAAGCTTGCCCTATAGAGCCCCTCATTGTGCTCGTCGAAGGTCTCCACCGCCTGCTCCTGACGACCGAACGTCTTGACGATGTTGTGTCCCGAGAACATCTCTTCGACATGACCGTTCAAGTCGCCGGTGCGCTTCCACTGCAGGGCAAACTGCTTCTGCGAACGCTTGGCGATCACCATGGCTAGACCGGACGATACGGGCACCACCACCAGAGATATGAGCGCCAGCGTCCAGCTGATCCAGAACATCATCGCCAGCACTCCCACCAGGGTCAGGAACGCCGTGATTATCTGCGTGAACACCTGCTGCATGGTCTGTTGCATGTTGTCGATATCGTTGGTCAGGCGGCTCAAGACGTCGCCACGCGCGTGATCGTCGAAGAACTTCAGAGGTAGCCGAGAGACCTTGTTGTCTACCTCTCGCCGCAACTGATAGATCGTGCGTGCAATGATGCCGGCCGTCAAGAAGCCCTGTAGCCAGGCAAACAGAGCGCCCAGAACATAGATGGCAAGCACGGTGACCAACACTCTCCCCACCGCTCCAAAGTCTATGCCTTGCCCAGGTCTTAGCTCCATCTCGGCCAGCAGTGCCGCCCGGTCCTTTTCGCCCGCAGCCTTCAGTTGAGCTACAACCCCCTCCTGGGTCCAGCTATCAGCCGGTAGCCCCAACTCCTCTTGCTTGGCATCTATCTCCCTACTCATGGCGCCTGCGAAGATATCGTTGGTAGCGCGCTTCAGCACCTGCGGAGCAGCGACCTGCGAGGCCACCGCCAAGACACCCAATATCAGGACGAACGTCAAGAGCTTCCGCTCCGGACGAAACCGGCGCAGCAGCCGCTTAAAGGAGTCCTTGAAGTTTCTGGCTTTCTCTCCGCTGCCTATGAGACCAGGTGGCCCCGGCCGGGATTGAGCGCCCCCACGGGGTCCACCTGGGGCGAAGGCCGGGCTCGACCCTCCTCCCTTCGACGACGAGGCGCTCATACGGCTTCCTCAGCACTCAGTTGCGAGTAGACGATCTCTCGATACGTCTCGCACGTCTCCAGGAGCTCCTGATGATTGCCAAGCCCAGCTATCGTCCCTTCGTCAAGCACGACTATCTGTTCCGCATGCATGATGGAACTCACCCTCTGCGCAACGACCAAGACAGTGGCGTCGGCCACCTCACGCTTGAGCGCCGCCCGCAGAAGATAGTCCGTGCGGAAGTCCAGCGCAGAGAAGCTGTCATCGAACACGTATATGTCTGCCTTCTTCACCAGTGCCCTGGCTATCGCCAATCTCTGCTTCTGTCCACCGGACACGTTCGCGCCATTCTGCATGATGGGTTCGTACAGCCCCCCGGGCATCTCCTGAACGAATCCTTTGGCCTGCGCCACGGACAGCGCCTGCCACAATTCTTCATCGGTAGCCTCCTGGTCCCCATAGCGGAGATTGCTTGCCACCGTGCCCGAGAAGAGGAACGCCTTCTGAGACACCAAGCCGATATGCGCCCACAGATCAGCTCTCTCTATCTCGCGAATGTCACGTCCATCTATCTCTATCGCCCCAGCAGTCACGTCGTAGAGTCTCGGGATCAGGTTGATGAGGGTGGACTTTCCGCTACCCGTACTCCCGACCACAGCAGTCGTTTGCCCCGGCTGAGCGGTGAACGAGATCTTGGACAGAATCGCCTCTTCGGCACCCGGGTAGCGGAACTCGACGTCCTTGAACTCGACACGGCCAGGCTTGGTCAACCCCGACACCACTGTCAGTGGACTCTCCGGATCGCCAATGGAAGGTACGGTATCGAGTACTTCTTGGATACGCACCCCCGAAGCGGACGCCCTCGGAATGAAGGAGGCCATCATGGTCGCGAACATGACAGACATGAGTACGTGCATCACGTACATGATGAAGGCGAAGAGACTGCCCACCTGCATCTCACCTATGTCGATGCGCCTCCCTCCGAACCACATGATCCCGACAGTCGCCAGATTCATGATCAGGAAAAGTCCCGGAAAGACATAAGTGAAAAGGCGCAGCACCTTCAAGCTGACACCGGTGAGATCCTGATTGGCCTCCTCGAAGCGTTTGCCTTCGAAGCCGTCCCGCGCGAAAGCTCTGATGACCCTGACACCGGTGAGACTCTCTCGCATCACGAGGTTGACTCGGTCGATCTTCTTCTGCATCGATCGGAACAACGGTATGGCAACACGCAAGATCAACCACAGCATCAAACCGATGACAGGGACTATGACGCCTAGTACCCAAGACAGATTCAGGTCTTGGCGCATGGCCATGACCACGCCTCCGATACCCATCATAGGAGCAAAGATGAGCATGGTAAGGCCAAGGTTGGTGACCATCTGTACCTGCTGCACGTCGTTGGTATTGCGGGTAATCAACGACGGCGCGCCGAAGTGGTTGAGTTCGCTCTGCGAGAAGCTTTCGACCTTTCTGAACAGCGCCTGGCGGACATCACGTCCGAAGCTCATCGACGCCTTGGCCGCCAGATAGCCCGAACCGATGGCGCAGGCGGTCTGCAGACCCGCCACCAGCAACATGTATCCACCGAACCTGAGGATGTAGCCGGTGTCGCTCTTGGCCACTCCGTTGTTGATGATGTCCGCGTTGAGCGTAGGCAGATACAGAGCTGCGATCGCCTGCATCAAGACGATGATCACTCCGGGTAGGATGAGTCTCCAGTAGGGCCTCAGATACTGCAGAAGTAGCCGCTTCACTCCCGAGCCCCCGAACCCGATTCCACCCCAGCCTCTGCTTCCTCGCGCGCGACTTCCATGGTCCTATCGGCCAGACCCTGGAGCAGACGCGCCAACTCCTGCCGATCGCGCTCCGGTAGTGCTCCGATAGTCCTATTCACGTAGTCACCCAGTAGATCCCGCTGAGACCTCTCTTGTCGCCGGCCCTCAGCGGTAACGTGCAAGCGCGCAAGACGCCTGTCGCTCGCGTCCGCACGCCGCTCGACCGCCCCACTGGTCTCCAGCGAGTCGATGATTATGCTCACGCGCGGAGCCGACAGGTGAAGAATATCGCCCAGCTCTCTCTGAGTCAGACCTTCGCTCTGGCATAGCAGGGCCAACGCATGGATCTCGCCGTGGTGCGCACCGCTCTGCGCCGACAACCTTACCATCGCCAGCCTGTTCGCATGCATCATGCGACCGAAAGCGTGGAAGGCCTCGGCGGTGGTTCGGTCCACGTTCTCCAACTGTGGACCATCGTGTCTGCAGACTGGGCGGCTATCAATATTCGTGTCAAACCCTTCCATCTGTCCAATGCACTAGTAGTTTTGTACGAAACAGTTTTGCACGGAACTATCTCAACCGTCAAGGACGCTCTGGTCGACCACGGGTTGACTACTGTGCGGTCACCCGCTAGAGTCCTGGCATGCAAAATCCCACCGATACCGGCGCTCCCCTCTTGGAGTGGCGGAGACTCAGATCAGAAGTGACCGCACTCTACGAGATCGCGGACCATGAACGCGCTTCGGTGGCCGCCGAAGAGGCCCTTCGGACTGCTGAATCGGCATTCGGACACGACAGCATAGAGGCCGCCTCCAGTGCCGCTGATCTCGCGCAGATCCACGAGAGGGCCGGACGCTATGACGCCGCTGAAACGCTCTACAACAAGACCCTACTCATCAGGGAGAAGTCGCTCGAACCCAGCGACCCCGACCTCCCCAAGGCTCTGGACAATCTTGCCCGCGTGACTGCTGCGTTGGGTCACCCATCCCAAGCAGCCGACCTCTATCAACGCGAACTTGCACTGCTAGAAGAAACCTTGGGCAGAGACCACGCCGGTCTTGGTCGCTGTCTGGACGAGCTCTCCAGGGTCAAAGAGCAGTCGGGCGACCTCGATATGTCTCAGCAATTGGCTGACAGGTCACTGTCCATCCGCGAAGCGGCCTACGGCGCCACTCATCCTCAGGTTGCGCTGAGTCTGGCTCGGTTGGGCGACGTCTCCCTTGCGCAAGGTGACTTTGCGGCCTCTGAGAAGCTATACCACCAGTCTATGATGGTCCGGCACGAGACTCATGGGGCCGACCATCCCCAAGTAGCCGATAGCCTTGACAAGCTTGCAGCTCTCCAGAGCAGACAACGTGACTTCGCGGCTGCTGAGGCTACGCTCCTTCGGTCGCTTGCGCTCAAGGAGCAGGCCCTCGGTGCGGAGCACGTCGATGTAGCAGCCACGGCTCAAGCGCTGGGCGACGTGTACCGGCTGCATGACAACGCCGCAGCAGCCGAACCCATGTACGAGCGCGCCCTTTCAATACGTGAGGCCTCTCTGGGAGAGGACCATCCGCTACTGGCCGAAACACTCGCCGCCTTCGCCCTGCTGCGTCGAGCCCAGGCTCGCATACCAGAAGCCGAGTCTCTGCATAGGCGGGCGCTCGCGATACGCGAGCGGTCACTCGGAGCGGAACACCCGCAGGTGGCTGCCAGTCTTTCGTATCTAGCCTACCTCTGCCGCACTCAGGATCGCTTTGACGAGGCCGAGTCCCTCTTCAAGCAGGCTCTTGAGCTCCGCGAACGCCTTCTTGGTGAATCCCATCCCGATGTTGCGGTGGCGCTTGCCAACCTGGCTGAGCTCTACTATGCGCTCGGGCGCCATGAGCTTGCCGCGCCTCTGTACGAGCGCGCCCTTGCCCTAGGTGAGGAGTCGCTCAGCGACAATCAGGTACAACTTGCGCTCATCTTGAACAACCTAGCCGTCCTGCTCAGCGTTCAAGGCAAATACGAAGCGGCCGAACCTCTGTACGACCGCGCCCTTGCCATCAGGGAGAAGGTCTTTGGACCCGATCATCCCGAGGTGGCTACCACCCTGGGCAACTTGGCGGTCATGTATGACGAGCAGTCTCGATATGCGGAATCCGAGCCACTCCACCTGCGCGCTCTACACATCAGAGAGCGGGCGCAAGGGCCCCAACACCCCATGTTGGCGACATGCCTGCAGAACCTGGCCGAAGTGGAGATCGCCCAAGGCAGGTACGCGGAGGCCGAGCAGCATGCCGAGCGAGCTCTGGCCATGGCAGAGACCACTCTGGGTCCAGAACATCCTGACGTAGCCATGATCCTGGACGATCTGGCTGTCATCTACCGTGATACCGGCCGATCGGACCGCGTCGCCGAGGCCGAAGCGCGCTCCAAAGCGATACGGAGCGCCGCCGGCTAGAAGGTCGGTGCTGCGCGCTTTGATCGTGGGCACCAACCCACGATCGGTCACTCGAACGCTACCAGAAGCTGACCCTTGGCCGCTTGGTCGCCCTTGTTCACCAAGACCGCTGCCACGGTGGCTGCTTTGGAGGCGTGCAGTTCGTTCTCCATCTTCATGGCCTCTAGGATGACCATCAGGTCGCCCTCCTTGACCGCGTCCCCGGCCTTGACCTTGACGTCCACTATCTTGCCGGGTACGGGCGCAAAGACACCGTCGTTGTACTCGTTGACCGACTTCTCCGCAGCTGTCGACTACCGGCGCAGAGGTCGTGGCCGCTGGCGCAGCCTGGAGCGTCTCTTTGACTATCTCCTTCACAGCGACGGCCACTCGTTCCCCAGAGAGCTCAAGGACGTACTCCCCTATGGAGCATTCCTTCTCTTCGCCGCACCCCACGAACCTTATCTCGTAGGTCTTGTCGCCCACTTGGACGGTGCGCTGCTCGTTACCCGACCCGTTCACCTTGGTCTTGTACGTCTTGCCGTCGATCACCAGCGTGCCGTCAGCCGTCGCTTCCACCTGACGTTCTGCGTTGTCTATCAGGATCTTGAACTTCACTCTGGTCACCTCCGCTGAAGCGCGCGGGCCGCTATCAGGTCGCGCCGTCCAGCGGTGGCCCAGGCAGAGCCTGGCGCCGCGAGCGGGCATGGTTGGACACGGTCACCTGCAAGAGCCTGCTGCGCGGCCTGACCCGCGAATTGCGTGGAGGGCACCGCCAACGCGGCTTCTTCTCTCACTCCCAGCAGGTCGGCCAAGGCAGCTATCAGGGCAGCTCGCTCTTCGGCTGACCGTTCGTGGCGGTCTCTTCTGGCGAAGAACTCCAGGGCGACTTGAGGAAACAGGGCGTAAGAGATCAGATCCTCATCGGTGTACTTCAGGCCGAGTTCGTCCAACTCCGCCTTGCGCTTGGGCAGCTCGTCCTCCAGCAGGTCGGCAGGCCGAACGGTGACAGGCTGCTCATCTCCGATGCAGAGCTTCTGCACTTCAGGGTCCACTGGAGCAGGAGAGCGGCCGTAGAGGCCCTGCATGTACGCCTTGCTCTCCTTGGTGATCATCTTGTAGCGACCCATGACCACGTTCAGCGTGGCCTGAGTGCCGACGATCTGCGAAGTGGGCGTGACCAAGGGCGGATAGCCGAACTCTTTGCGCACCCGCGGCACCTCGTCCATCACCTCGGCCATTTTCTCCAGATGCCCCTGTTCCTTCAGTTGCGATGACAGGTTGGAGATCATGCCCCCAGGTATCTGCCACATCAGCACGGCAGGATCGACCGCGGTGAACGTGCTCTCATACGATGCGTACTGCTTGCGGACTTCGCGGAAGTACTCCGAGATCTCTTTCAGCAGACCGATATCCATGCCTGTCGCTCTGTCAGAGCCGGCGAACACCGCCACCATCGACTCAGTCGGCGGGTGAGAGGTCCCCATGGACATAGTCGAGATGGCGCAGTCCAAGATGTCTGCACCGGCTTCTATGGCCTTCAGGTACGACATCGAGGCCATGCCCGAAGTGTAATGACAGTGCATGTGCACCAGGACATCTGGATAACCCTGTTTGAGCGCACTCACCAACTCGAACGAATCGTCGGGATCAAGGAGGCCCGCCATGTCCTTGATGCAGATGCTCTGAGCCCCCATCTGGACCAGTCGACCAGCGTAGTCGACGAAGGTCTTCACGTTGTGCACCGGGCTCTTGGTGTAGCTGATGGTCCCCTCTACCCACTTTCCGTTCTCCTTTACCGCGTCGATGGCGGCCTGGAGGTTGCGTGGGTCGTTGACGGCGTCGAACACCCGGAAGACATCGATGCCCGCATCGGCAGCCAATCTGACGAACTCTCGCACCACGTCGTCCGCGAAGTTCCGGTAGCCCACCACGTTCTGTCCCCGCAATAGCATCTGCAGCTTGGTGTCAGGCATTGCGGCCTTCAGAAGACGCACCCTCTGCCAAGGATCCTCGTTCAGGAAGCGCATCATGGTGTCAAAGGTCGCGCCGCCCCATACTTCCAGCGACCAGTAGCCGGCCTTGTTCAGCTTCTCGGCGATGGGGAGCATGTCCTCGGTACGCATACGCGTGGCCAACAATGACTGATGCGCATCGCGCAACACGACGTCGGTTATGTACACAGGGTTCTTCTTAGAGGTCGGCATCAGCTGGCCTCCTTCGCGGTAGGTTGGTGATCACAGGGGGATGTTTCCGTGTTTCTTCGAGGGACGGCTCTCACGCTTAGAGGCGCAGGCCTCCAGGGCCGCCACCAAACGCGGCCTGGTCGTCGCGGGCTCTATTACGTCGTCCAGATGTCCATCCTGGGCCGCCTGGTAGGGCGTCTGAACGCCTTCGTCCGCTCCATCAACCGGTACGCGGGCGCTAATGCTCGCTGTCGGCCAGCCGAAGCATAGGTCGGCCTTCAGGTTCTTGGGACACATGACCGCGAATCCTTCGCCGTAGGCATTGCCTATGACGACGGTCAGCTTGGGCACCGAAGCCTCTGCATAGGCATACATCAGCTTGGCCGCCTCGCGCAGCAAGCGTCCCTGCTCGTCAGCCTCACCGACAGCCGACCCCGGTGTGTCCACCAAAGTGATGAGCGGCAGATTGAAGCAGTCGCACAGACGCACAAACCTCGCAGCTTTACAGGCTGAATCCGCGTCCAGAAGCCCCTCGGCTTCGACTGTTTGGTTCGCCACAACGCCGACGGACCGCCCGCCAAGGCGTGCGAAGCCGGTGACTATCCTCTTGCCCCACACCGGTAGCAGTTCGACAAACGAATTCTCGTCCAGGACACGGCCCACTATCTGGCGAACATCCCGATCCAGCTTCTGCCCGGCCAACGCATCCAACTCCGCATCCATCCGGTCGACGGGGTCGACAACATCCGATAGTGGTGCTTCCTCCAAATTGTTCTGCGGCAGATACGAGAGTAGCTTCCGGACCGCCTCCAGGCACGCAGACTCGTCGTCGCACGCCAGATGGGCTACGCCGGCCTTCTCGCTCAGCGCCCTCGCTCCGGCTGCACTCTCCACTCCCGAGCCCTTGGCCTCTTTGGGGTCGCCCAAGAACAACTGACTGCTACCCTTGACCATAACCACCAGGTCGGCAAGCGCAGGAGCATAGGTGGCAGACCCACAGACCGGTCCGACGATGGCAGCCACTTGCGGGACGACGCCGGAAGCCTCTACCGACCTCAGCGGTAGCTCTGTCAGGCCTTCCAGAGACGGCGATGCCTCCATCTTGCCCGAGTCGTATATCCCTACTAGTGGGGCACCGTTCGCAAGGGCCAGATCCGCCACCTTGTTCAGCTTCCTGGACAGACTCACCCCAGCGCCGTACGTCGATGCTTCACCATCCTGCGAGAAGATGTAGACGTCGCGTCCCCCGATCATGCCGTGACCGGTGACCGCACCCTTGATGAACACGTCGAGTTCAACGAAAGTGTCCTCGTCCACCAGACGCTCCACCCGCTCACGAGCGCTCATCGCGCCTGTTCTATGACGGGCGGCGATGCTCTCAGGCCCGCCCGTCTGGCGAGCCTCTTTTCTCTTCTGGCGCAGGTCTTCTACCTTGTCTTCGCCGCTCATGTATCACACACTCCGGCTCGTATCTGTCGACATCCTTGCCGACCCTATCGGTCACTCAGCCGTGCTATGTTACGGTCTACCACCACCGAGAGCAAGGGGAGGCGACATGCGACAGACAGAAGCCACGCGCCCGGCCAAGTCGACACGTGCACTCCCCCTACTGCTGGCCACGGCAGTCCTGCTTGTTGCCCTCTTGGTGGGGTGCGGTGCCGACTCGCAGGCGCTCACCGACACCTCCCTCCTTTCCGGCGACTACCAGACATCAGTCCAGGACTTAGCTTCCGCCACCTTCACAACCGAAGATGGCTTGGTCCTGAACGGGCGCACCTACGGAGCCTCAGGCTCCTCGGCGACCCAGCAGACCACCAGATGGGTGATCCTGTGTCACATGTACCCGGCCGATCAGACCAGTTGGGCCCAAGAGGCTGAGAGTCTGGCAAATCAGGGATATCGAGTGCTCACGTTCGACTTCCGCGGTTACGGCTCGTCCGAGGGCCAGAAAGACATCCGATATTTGGATCGCGACGTCGCCGCGGCCGTGCAGTACGTCCGCGAATCGGGGGCCGAAGAGGTCGTTCTGGTCGGGGCCTCTATGGGTGGCACTGCCAGCCTGGTAGCCGCCGGACGGCTGCAGACTCTCTCATCCATCCGCATCGCTGGAGTGGCGACCTTCTCCGCTCCGGCAGAGTTCAACGGTCTCTCCGCAATACAGGCCACAGCCGACCTCGTGATACCGATGCTTATCGTCGCCGCAGAGAACGACTCGGCGGCGGACGCCGCCCGTCAACTCGATTCGCTCCCAGGCGACAATGCCGAGCTACACCTACTTCCGGGCTCTGACCACGGCACCGATCTCTTCCTGGGAGATCAAGCCGAGGCCGCGCGCCAACTGTTCTTTGACTTCGTGCGTGGCTGCATGCCGATGGGAGGCTAGCGAATGCGTTCTAGGTTTCTGCTGACTATCGCGACCACCATTGCCCTAGCGGGTCTCCTCACCGGTTGCACCGGTAAGATCGTCACCTACGTGGATCCGCAAAGAGCCTTCTCGTTCGACTACAGCGACTCATGGGATCTTCTCGAAGGGGCCCAAGGCACGCTACCCACGGACGCGTCAAGATCCGTGGGGGTGTTCGACCCACACGGCAGTGGCGACGGAGATAACCTGACCTTCGACTACTTCGCGGTTGACATATACGAGCTCGACAAGGTTACCGCCCCCACGGCCCAAGAGCTGAAAGAGGGCTTCACCGACTATCTGGACCGACTCAAGGACTCCGACGATTCCTTCTGGGTGATCGACGAGCCATCTGCCACTGAGGTGAACGGGCGCCCAGCCATAATGGTCGCCTACATGTACACTGCCGACGGCGTAGACGTACGCTGTGCCGAGTACCGTTTGGTCGATGTCCAAGGTGTGGTCTACAGCCTGCACACACAGTCTAGCGTGGCGAACTGGGATGCGAACGCCGAGATGTTCTCCACCTTCTTGAACACCTTCACGCTGAGCGAGACCAGCTAGTCGAGGAGCCGGTGTAGCTCAATTGGCAGAGCAGCTGATTACAAATCCGCCTCACTATGCGCCTATGCAGGGTGTTTTGGCGCTTTGGCAAGGAGGGGAGCACAGAGGGGAGCAAGCGTTCGGATCTTCCATAGCGCGGCGACACGTAGCGGAGTGGTCACTAGCTACTTGGAGACCTGTGGTGACTGGGCATCTTGAGCGCGCTAACGCGTCCGAACGTGCCGACTAGGGCAATAGTGCTACGGCACATATTGAGAGCCAGAAGACCGCGCCTCCCGGCCATACACGGGCTCCGCTGGCACAGCTTGCTAGTAACCGATCGGTGGCTGGCTCGGCTAGGCACGCTGTATTCCTCCTCCTCGTGAGACCTGGACTCTATGCCCACCTGGGAACAATAGGCGTCATCAACACTCTACCCAAACCACTCCCATGACGACGTGGATTTCGCTAGCCAACTGTCGAATAAGTTCTTCACCGTGCGCACGCGATCATACGAGCCGTGGAACATCCCCGCCTGAATCGGTGCCCACATGGGCCCCGACTTCGTGAGTTCTTCTTCCACGGCGTCCATGATTGTCGGCCGGTTCGATCGCCTATTTCTCCAACCATACTCCCCCACTGGAGCCCAGAAGTGGCCGTCGCCATTTGCAATCGCTTCATACTGCGCATCAACATGTAGGAGCGAGAGCAAGTACTCGTACCGGTCAAACACCTCCTGGAATCTGTCCCGGTCCAAGAAGACTGCTCGCACCATCGGTTCTACGGCTCTTCGAAGAAGACTGCTTGCAGGCGCACGCTGGTCCAGCTCTGGCAGGGACCATCTACGCACGTCCCCATGGAACTCGCCCAAAGCGTCTATGGCTGTCCGTGTAGTACCGTCCCTTCCCACGCTGACGTCTTCGAGGACTGTCTTCAGTGTTCCGTACTCGCCGCCGCCCGTGCAGGAGACACCGACCACGTACAGCAATACCTGGACTGGATAGGACTCAAGAGCGAGCAGTTGAGTACTACCATTGCCGATGCCGCGCTCACGGCTGACTAGTACGAGGGTCTCCGTCCACAGAGAGTCGAACGAGCCTTGTCCATAGAAGCACCCGACACTCACAATGCCCGCTGGCCTGCCCACAAGCTCGTCGTACTGACTCATTCGATCCAGCAACCCCGCCGTGTCGATGGCAGGCACTACCGGGAAGGCCTCTCGTTCCGTCCGCCCGCGGAGCTTCACGGCCTCATCGAGTGTAAGGTCCCGCAGCCGAATCCTCTTGTCCGGGTCTTCCACCAATCTCTTGGCCGTGGCAATAGCTACGGCATCCGATATGGGCACCCCGCGGGTCATCGACTCCAATGTTAGTACGCGCTCGGCGACATCTGCCCAGAAAGCGTCGGAGTCCCTGATTGCC
This sequence comes from uncultured Actinomycetes bacterium, assembly GCA_963814365.1. GTDB lineage: Bacteria > Actinomycetota > Thermoleophilia > RBG-16-64-13 > RBG-16-64-13 > RBG-16-64-13. The sequence continues at coordinate 1,117,183 of CAWFCL010000004.1, forward strand.
GCCCAGGTCGCGCCAAGTTCCTCGGCCAGAACTGAGACATCGTGGCCTGGTTCACTCCTGAAGGTCCAGTAGACCGAACCTGGTATTGGCGGCCGATTCTCAAGCAGGGCCCGCAGTGCGACATCCCAATCGCCAGACCAGCCACAGATGACAAGTCCAAACTCCTCGAACACCCTCTCCAGGAGTCGCTCCATCTCGGGCTGGTATTCGGCCAGTTCTTCCGGGGTATTCCTAATGCGCTCGTCCAGATAGTCGCCGTGTACCTTGATTACGTATACCCCGCCAGCGGTCCTCGGGGTCGAAGGTGAAGTGCATCTGAGGGGCGCCGTCCTTCTCCATGCGCACCAGGCGGTTGGAGTCGGAGGCGGGGTCGGCTTCATAGCCGTAGATGTAGGTCTAGGTGCCGCCCGCGCCGGTGACGCTCTGCAGGTTACCGGCCTCGTCGAAGTCGTAGGTGTCGGTGAGGTCGTTGCCGCTGTCACCGTAGAGGTCCATGGTGGCGATAACAGGCGTCCTGGATCTGGAGCCGTCGTTGACAGGGCTATCCGCAATCTGCAGCTCGCCTACATTCATGACCAACGTCGCGCCCAGCACACCATCCGAGGTCGAACCGCCAGCTTTTCATGGCGTGAAGATCCGCAGCTCAAGGCTTGAGCTTCAAGATCCATACGTCGCTGAATACCTGCATCCCCCCAGGCTGGTCCAGACCCCCACACACGATAACGGAGTCACGCTCTGGGTCATAGACCATGCCACAATAGGATCTTGCCTCGGGTGAACCCGTCGGAGTATTGAGTTGCGTCCACTGATTCTCCTTGACGGAGTAGATCCACGTGTCCGACAGGGAGGCATGCGTGTCCGACAGCGACGCAGGGAAGTCTCCCTGAATTCCAATACCGCCGAAGAGGACCGCCACGCCACGAGTGGAATCGAAGGCCATAGCAGCAAGTGTTCGCGCAAGAGGCAGGTCACCCTTGGGCTCCAGGCAGGTCCATGTGTTCTCCGAGAAGTCGTATGCCCACAGATCGTTGAGAAATCTAGACGTCGCGTCCTCCCCGCCGAATAGAAGGACATCGCCTGTCTGGTCGTCGTAGGTCATGCAATGCCCTCGTCTGGCGCTTGGGGCGGAAGCGGGGGCAAGATTCGTCCAGGTGTTGGCCGCTGAATCATAGGCCCATGTTTCGTCCCAGAGGTAGTTGTCTGCGTCCTGCCCACCGAAAACAATCGTTCTTTCAGCCTGCTTGTCATAGACCATCGCGTGCCCCATATGAGCTGACTGGACATCGCCTGAGGGGTCTAGCCTGGTCCACGTCCTGGCCGCTGGATCGTAGGCCCAGGTGTCATCCCGAATCCCTTCTTCGTTGTCGACACCGCCAAACATCAACACCCGGTCCGCAGTCGAATCGTAGACCATGGAGTTCCACGCCCGGCTTGTGGGCGACTCTCCGATGGGGCTGATCTTGCTCCAAGTTGCGGTCTCCAGCTCTAGGCTCCACGTCTCCAAATACCGATGGGGTTCTTCATCGATCTTGGAGCCTTCAAGCAAGATGACCGTGTCGCTCGCCTCGGCGTACGCCATCGCCGACGCATACCACCCGGAAGGAGCATTGGTTGACATGTCCACTTGAGTCCACGTCCCCGTGGATACGCGATGGTCTGCGGCAGAGTAATCACAGCCGAGTACGGCCGCACCAAAGGCGCAGCAGAAGATCATGCACAGCACCGCCCCGCTACCTCTCGTTATGTTCATTTCACTCCCTTGTGATTACCTAGCCGCCTACCAGACCCATGCCCAGAAAGATCTCATAGAGCGGTCCTCGGGGTCGAAGGTGAAGTACTGAAGAGGGGTGCCGTTCCCGTCTTCTATGCGCACGAGGCGGTTGGAGTCTGGATAGGGGTCGACCTCGTAGCCGTAGATGTAGTTCTTGGTGCCGCCTGTGCCGGTGACCGTCTGCAGGTTCCCGGCCTCGTCGAAGTCGTAGGCCTGGTCGAGGTCGTCGACATCGTCCCCGTCGAGGTCCATGGTGGCCTCGGCCAGACGGGCGTCGCTATCGGTGCCGTAGACGTAGATTCGCCTCCTCCTCCACTTCGTCTCACAAATCAATTTCGCCCGGAATCCGATGCACGAAGGGCGCATGGCCGGATGAGGCGCGCAGGCCCGCCGCCATGCGAGAGTAGAAGTCGCGACAAGCCTAGCGTTCTTGTGTGTTCAGGCCCAGGGTCATCATCAGAACTCTCGACGTCAGCGCCGAGAAAGGCCCAGCGCACGAAGCATATCCTAGAACCATCAATTGAATACAGATACTGTTGTCCGAGAAGCCGATCGATCGGCCGCTGCTTGCTCCTTGTGGCATCGATCTCACCAATCTTGATCTCCCTCTTCACGGGCTCTCGGTACGCGGGTCTGTCCTCAGGACCACAGATGCTTGCTGCACAAACAGTAATCGTCAACATGGGGGCGATCAAACACCAATCGATAAGCGCCCGTGCAAGAAAGGCGACGGCCAAAGGCAATAGCACATAGACGCCTTCGGACGGCCCTTTCACTAGGAGGATGATCGCTGCGATGACTACGACGATCACGGCTACTCCCGAAGGAAGCACCAAGCGCCACCCACGCGGGCGGAGTTCAACTTGGGTGCCAGGGGATGGCGCCGTCCCTCTACCTACCATGCTTCCTCCCTGCCCTCAAGGCTTACGAGGCAGTGTCTGTTTGGCTAGGCAGATGCACTGCCAGCCTGACGCTCACTTGCCCAGGAACATCCATGAGTACTCTTCCCATGGATCACCGCTACCACCCTCATACACGCTGCCGCGAGGTGGGTCCATATTCAACAACATGTAAATCGTCGTACCGATGGCAACAACCGGCTGAAGCTGAGCGTACTCCTTGGGTATGAAAGCACTCGCTAGCGCAACGATACTGCCATAAAACAAGTCGTCTCTGAAGTCGTCCTTCGTAATCTCCACCGGCGAGGCTGTCCCTACCCCTGTGTCGCGTCTTCCCCACCACCGCATTTCTGAGTTCGCCTCATGAGCGCCGGGGAGCGTGTTGTCACCAAGGCCCGTCGCCGCTTCAAGAAGTCCGATAGCTACGCAGTTCGTAAGTGGCTCGTACACTATGCCGGACCGCCCGTCTATTACTAGAAGCGAGTGGACATCCGACGATGGACCTCTCCCTGTGCACATCGTGCTTTCGTCGTAGAGCCATCCCGACATCACTTCTTCCACATCCAGGGAAGTCATCCTGTGCTGTAGGGGCACTAGGGTCTGCGCTAGACGCAGGTTACTGCTGAGGTCCAGTCCCCGCACGTCGTAAAGATTTGTGTCCTCACCGCCCCTTGGGACAACGGGCTTCACACCTTGATCGATGGCTGATTGAACCATGTTCCGAGCGTACCGTGCTTGATAGTACTTGACCAGCTCGAAGATGGCATTCGCTCTATTATCCCGTGTCGAATATGCATCAGGACTGTATCCCGTTGGATCCACGAACTTGATGGGGTTCCCCCCGCAGTACTGATACGCGCTCTGCTCCCCATCGTTGCGGGAGGGGTCCTTGGAGAGGAAGAGGCGCGTCTCCGGGTCGTAGTGGCGCGCAGACAGGTAGTAGAAGTCAGACTCAGTGTCGTAGTAGTAGCCGGCGTAGCGGAGCACCTGGCGCTGGCTGATGGTCTCCGCCAGCTCGGCGCTGATGACCGTCTCGCTCTCGGCATCCACGGTCTCCTGCACCCAGACCCCGGTGGCCGGGTGACCACTGTCTACGACACCGGTGACGTCAAGAGCGTCCACCCCGATGGTGGTACCGGTCGAGTTCTCGTTCTTGGTGCCGGTCCAGGCGATGACGAGGGTATGGGTGCCTGCCTCCAAGGTGCCGCTGGTCCAGACGCTCTCTTGATGAAGGGTACTTTCGCTGTGGAGGTCGATGAGCTCGGGGGTGCCGCCGTCTAGGGTCACACTCGCGATGCCTTGGGTGGCCGAGGTGGTCGTTATCCAGTCGATGGAGGTGCCCGTGAACTCGTAGGTGACCCAGGCCCCGGTCTCATCGGTACTGGTGAGGCTGCCTGCGGAGGCCTCCTGGTCTTGGGTGGTTGTCCAGGTGCCTTGGTAGTCGAGATCCTGGTCGTCCTCTTCGTGCCTTACGACTGAAGGCGGTGAGACCTCTCCTACTGGATCCCCCCACGGGTCATAGCGGTAAGCGGCGAAGGGACTACCGTTCTTGTCGGTGAGCGAGACCACGTCTCCGCGGTCGCTGGTGACCAGCAGGAAGAACTGCGGGTCTTGGGTAGCGTCGTCTCGGTAGATGCCGGCGTAGGGGCGGCCTGATTCGTCGTGCAGGTAGGTTATGGTCCAGCTCGCCGTCTGGGCGCCGTCTTGAGTGGCGGAGAGCTCCTGCAGGCTGAGGCCTACGTAGGTGTACTCCGTGGTGGTGATGACCTCGTCTTCGCCTGTGCCTTCGCTGACCACGGAGCGCTTGCGCTGGCCGGCCATTTCATATCAGGTGTAGGTGGCGGTCAGCGCCAGGGTGCCGCCCGCGAACTTCTGGTAGGTAGCGAGCCTCCCGGCCGTAGTCATAAGCGGCCTGCGGTGGGTCCGGGGTCAGCCGGGATGCTCGCCCCAGGTCTGAACACGCCTAGTCTCCATTAGCCGTCGCTGTCTCAGCACTCATCGAGAAGTCGGCGTCCAAAGCCTCATTCGATTCCTCGTGGTGCTCGTAGCGGAACTCATACAAGTAGTCACCCACCACCTCGATCACCGTCTGTTCGCTGATCGGCGTACTACTTGGCGGCGACTCCTGCCTCCATACGATATGGGCTCGAGTAGGGTTGAGAACGTTCACTGTCCATTCGGATTCCGGTGTCAGGCCCATAATGTATGCGGCGATCGCCTCCAAGGAAGCGTCGCCCCCCGTGCGGGCGACTACGTCACGAAGTCCCCGGCGCCAGACAGTGACACTGGGCAAGAGACCCTCGCCATCCGGTTTTCCCAACATGCACAAGACCAGCTCGCGCATGTTCCCGTCACGATCAGGGACATACGCTTGGGCAAGCCATATGTCTGTCAGAGTGGACTGGAAACTGTCATCAGGGATCTCCTTGGCGCGTTCTCCGAGGACAGCTACGATGGCCGGGTCGGCTACATCTCCCCCAACGAAAGAGTCTGGGAGCATCAGAGATACCGATGGTCCTTCAAATGTGGTCCACCCCGGGGGCACCGCGCTGCCAGAAGCAGAACCGCCGCAACTGACCGCTGCAAGTATGGTACCGACCACAAGCAATGCGACAATCACGTTGAGTGCACAGCGTGTCGCAGTCACCGCGCCCACATGAGTGGGGACTTGGCCGTCACCCCCCCGACGCCAGTGGCGTCTTCGTTGCACTTCACTTTCAAGCGCCCCCGCTTGGTTCATATTGTGCCCTTCCTTGTCTTGGTACTGCGTGCCCGCATCGAGCCCATTTGGCTAGGGACCGCCCAGAGCCCGCGTGGGAATGTAGAAGCTCATGCCACCCCCCCGGTCCCTCGTTGCCTCCCCCCAGTCCTCGATGGCCCTATCCATGAAGAAGTCAGCGCCGCCATGATAGCCAAGGTTCTCCTCGACCCACACCCCGCCCATGACAACCAGCGTATCGATGCCCCATGCTAGCCAAGCGCCTGCACGATTTAGCTGCGCCGTGTTTGTCAGGGGCATGTCCAGATAGGCTCGGCCGGTTTCCTCGTTTCGCTTGCATTGATATTCGCGCTCTGCTCCAGGTGAGCGGTGGTTCGGCTGCAGAAGATAGTACTCCAGCGGATTTTCGAGGCACTCGGTGGCTTCTCCCCAGTACACGAGAACAAACAAGGCCGGGTCTGGCATCCCTCCAGACAGCACTGCCAATCTCGCTTCCTTCGCGTAGTTGGGATTCATGTGTCCGAGCGTTCCATCTCTGATTATCACCTCCAAGACTCGGCGAATGTCGAGGGCCAGGTCCTCGTCTGCGCTGAAATTGTCTGCGAGGTATTCATCCAAGGGAACCAGATACTGCATCCCGTGCTTGACCTGAGTGAAGTAGATACCGTTGTCTACAGCACCACTGGCCGCCAGTGGTGCGATCCACTCCTGATACTCCGCAGCCAGCTGGAGTTCATACGCTCTCTTCGCCCTCGCCTCCTCACAGTACTTCTCTAAGTCAGCCGGGTCATAGCCAGTTGGGTCTACGAAAGCGATCGGATTCCCCAGCGAGTACTGATACGCACTCTGCTCCCCATCATTCCGAGACGGGTCCTTAGAGAGGAACAGCCTGGTCTCCGGGTCGTAATGCCGGGCAGACAGGTAGTACAGCCCACTCTCGGAGTCGTAGCAGTACCCGGCGTAGCGGAGCACCTGGCGCCGGCTGATGGTCTCCGCCAACTCGCCCCTGATGACCGTCTGGCTCTGAGAGTCCAACGTCCCCTGCACCCAGACCCCAGTGGCTGGATGACCGGCGTCCGGGACACCCGTGACATCAAACGCGTCCACCCCGATGGTGGTGCCGGTCGAGTTCTCGTTCTTGGTGCCGGTCCAGGTGATGAGGAGGGTGTGAGGGCCTGCCTCTAAGGTGCCGCTGGTCCAGACGCTCTCTTGATGAAGGGTACTTTCGCTGTAGAGGTCGATGAGCTCGGGGGTGCCGCCGTCTAGGGTCACGCTGGCGATGGCTTGGATGGCGGACGTGCTCGCTATCCAGTCGATGGAGGTGCCGGTGAACTCATAGGTGACCGAGGCCTCGGTCTCATCGGTTGTGGTGAGGTTGCCTTCGGAGGCTTCCACGTCCGGGGTGACAGTCCAGGTGCCTTGGTAGGTAAGGGCGGTGTCGTCCTCTTCGTGCCTTACGAGCGGAGGCGGTGAGACCTCTCCTACTGGATCCCCCCACGGGTCATAGCGGTAAGCGGCGAAGGGATTTCCGTTCTTGTCGGTGAGCGAGACCACGTCTCCGCGGTCGGTGGTGACCAGCAGGAAGAACTGCGGGTCTTGGGTGGCGTTGTCGCGGTAGATGCCGGCGTAGGGGCGGCCTGATTCGTCATGGAGATAGGTGACTCTCCAACTCGCGGTCTGGGCGCCGTCTTGGGTGGCTCTTAGCTCCTGCAGGCTGAGTCCTACATAGGTGTACTCCGTGGTGGTGATGACCTCGTCTTCGCCTGTGCCTTCGGTGACCACGGAGCGCTTGCGCTGACCGGCTGGGTCGTAGGTGTAGGTGGCCGTGAGAGCCAGGGTGCCGCCCTCGTACCTCTGGTAGGTGGCGAGTCTCCCGGCTTCGGTGTAGGTGAAGAGCTCGCGGTCGGGGTCGTCTTGGGCGCTGGTGGGGGCCTGCATGGTCCGCCAGCGGTCCTCGGGGTCGAAGGTGAAGTGCATCTGAGGGGCGCCGTCTTTGTCGATGCGCACCAGGCGGTTGGAGTCGGAGGCGGGGTCGGCTTCATAGCCGTAGAGGTAGCTCCAGGTGCCGCCCGCGCCGATGACGCTCTGCAGGTTACCGGCCTGGTCGAAGTCGTAGGTGTCGGTGATGTCGTCGGTGTCATCGCCGTCGATATCCATGGTGGCAGACTCTAGGCGGTTCTCGGAGTCTTCGTCGTAGGTGTAGGTGGCGGAGATGGCCCCGGCCGAGCCCACTAAGGTGAGGTTCAGGTGCTCCTCGATCTTGAGGCCGCTGGCCCAGGTGGTCTCAGTCTCGGAGACATCGTATTCGTAGGTGGCGCCATTCGCGGACCCGTTCACGAAGCCCACGCCGCCCTGGCTGACCAGATGCCCGGCTTGGTCGTAGTCGTAGGCGGCCTGGACGAAGTCGGGGGTCTCGTCTGCGTTGGTGTCCAGGTAGGCGGCGGTCACCCGGCGGGCGTCGTCACGGCCGGCATCGGGGTCGATGGTGCGGATGATCTCGGCTTCGGGCTGATAAGGGGAGGCCGGGTCGATGTCTAGGGCCCGGCTGGTCTCCAGGCCGTGGGCGTCCACGGTGATGACCACGGTGGCGGAATCCGAGCTTTCGGGACCGATGAAGGCGGTGTCAGTGGTGCCGCTGGTGGTGTTCACCGGGTAGGTGAAGCGGTGGTGCAGGTCGAGCCCGTCGTCGTCGCTAAGGGTCACCCGGCTCAGGGAGTCACAAGGACCAGAGCCACTCAAGACGTTTCTAGTGGCCCGACCACCTAAGCTCACCATCGCGCCCTATGTAGCCCCACCCTTTGTCCCAGCCCACGTAGGCGAGACCACGACTGAATGGTTCAGCGAAGCCGAACTGAGGTTCAATAACCGTCTCACCCGTCTGGTCGATGTAGCCCCAGAGACCGTCCTTCTCCACCTGTACAGCCGCCAAGCCCTCAGAGAACGACTCGATATCGAAGAACTGCAGTGGGATGACCGTCTCACCCGTCTGGTCGATGTAGCCCCAGAGACCGTCCGCATAGACACCTGCAAGACCATCGTGGAATGACCTAGCCCCCATGAACTGCGAATCAATGACCAAGTCGCCGCTTCTGTCGACATAACCATAGGGTCCCACCACTATCGTCCCGGTGCTTACCAATGCTAGTCCCTCCGAGAACGGCAGACCTGCGGCGAACCGTGGTTCAATCGCCAACTCACCCATCCTATCAATATAGCCAAATAGAGGCTGACGTCCTTCTTCGACCTGCGCAACAACCGCGGCAAGTCCATCAACGAAAGAGTACCCCGCCACATACTGCGGTGGGATGACCGTCTCACCCGTCTGGTCGATGTAGCCCCAGAGACCGTCCTTCTCCACCTGCACAGCCGCCAAGCCCTCAGAGAACGACTCGATATCGAAGAACTGCAGTGGGATGACCGTCTCACCCGTCTGGTCGATGTAGCCCCAGAGACCGTCCTTCTCCACCTGTACAGCCGCCAAGCCCTCAGAGAACGACTCGATATCGAAGAACTGCAGTGGGATGACCGTCTCACCCGTCTGGTCGATGTAGCCCCAGAGACCGTCCTTCTCCACCTGTACAGCCGCCAAGCCCTCAGAGAACGAGCTCTCCCAAGCGAAATGAGCGTCGATTACCATCTCACCTGTCTGGTCGATGTAGCCCCACCGCATGCCTACCTCAGCGGGAAAGAGACCGGCAGCTTGGTTGTTTCCGCACCCCAAGCCCAGCATGATACATCCAACAAACAACAAGGCTCCGAACACATGTCTTCGCGATAGCATGGCCTCCACCCTCTCGAATTCCCTCTACACAATCACGTCGTACGCCACAACAACTCCCTGCATGCGCTGACCCTCACTCCCTTAGAACCCCTCTGTGTATCCCCCAGCAAACGTGCTTCCCATCTCGTAGGTTATGTCACCGGTACTGACCATAACTCTCAGATACGCCCCACCGCTCCCAGCAGGTACCCTCGCGCCCGCAGAGACTTTCATAGACGTCTGGACGAAGGCGATCAAGCCCACCCCCAGGAACGGACTCTCCGCCTGTGAAAATGTCCTGCCTTGGTGAGAGACTGAATACCCCGCCTGTTCGCTCACTCTGGCACTCCCTGGCGAGAAGTCATCTTTGAACGTCCAAGACTGGTCATCTAGGTACGCCCACGCTCCGTCGACAAAAGCCTCCTGTGCTGTCAGGGACAGACCTACATCTTCAGGTACCGCTGCCAAACCGTTCGAATAGGAGTAGAGCTGAACGTCGCTGATCCTGACCGCATACATCCCTGCGTTGGCAATCCCCTTGTCATAGCTCCCCGTGGCCTGCCAGTTGACAATGACCACCACCGTCGTCCCACCCATCGACTCGCACTTGATGAGCATCCCTGTATCGTGCCCCGGTGGGCCCTGGAGTTTCCATGGAGCCAGAATGGTCCCATATCCCGCGGCATCCTCGTCCCCTTTGGGAGCCCTTGGATTGTAGGACACGGGTCCGCATGGACCCTCTCTATACCCCGCGATAAGTGGATTGCAGACCCTGCCGGCTAGTGTCGCCCTCTTGTTCTCTATGTTGAGATACCAAGCGTAGTACGCTTTGTAGCGCTCGACAGAGTACTCGATTCCATAGGCGGCCACGTAGTCGGAATTCTGTTTCACGAACTCCTGCCAGGATAGAGGCGCCAGCCCACTTGGATCCACATTGCCCACCGGGTTACCCAGCGCGTACTGATACGCACTCTCTTCCCCATCATTCCGCGAGGGATCCTTGGAGAGGAAGAGCCTGGTCTCCGGATCGTAGTGCCGCGCCGACAGGTAATACAGCCCGCTCTCGGAGTCGTAGCAGTACCCGGCGTAGCGGAGCACCTGGCGGAGGCTGATCGTCTCCGCCAGCTCGGCGCTGATGACCGTCTCGCTCTCGGCATCCACGGTCTCCTGCACCCAGACCCCGGTGGCCGGGTGACCACTGTCTACGACACCGGTGACGTCCAGAGCGTCCACCCCGATGGTGGTACCGGTCGAGTTCTCGTTCTTGGTGCCGGTCCAGGCGATGACGAGGGTATGGGTGCCTGCCTCCAAGGTGCCGCTGGTCCAGACGCTCTCTTGATGGAGCGTGCTTTCGCTGTAGAGGTCGATGAGCTCGGAGGTGCCGCCGTCTAAGGTCACGCTGGCGATGCCTTGGGTGGCGGACGTGGTCGTTATCCAGTCCACTCCGGTGCCGGTGAACTCATGGGTGAGCGAGGCCTCGGTCTCATCGGTACTGGTGAGGCTGCCTGCTGAGGCCTCCTGGTCTTGGGTGGTTGTCCAGGTGCCCTGGTAGGTAAGGGCGGTGTCGTCCTCTTCGTGCCTTGTGAGCGGAGGCGGTGAGACCTCTCCCAGTGGATTCCCCCAGGGGTCATAGCGGTAGGCGGCGAAGGGACTACCGTTCTTGTCGGTGAGCGAGACCACGTCTCCGCGGTCGGTGGTGACCAGCAGGAAGAACTGCGGGTCTTGGGTAGCGTCGTCTCGGTAGATGCCGGCGTAGGGGCGGCCTGATTCGTCGTGCAGGTAGGTTATGGTCCAGCTCGCGGTCTGGGCGCCGTCTTGAGTGGCGGAGAGCTCCTGCAGGCTGAGGCCTACGTAGGTGTACTCCGTGGTGGTGATGACCTGGTCTTCGCCTGTGCCTTCGGTGACCACGGAGCGCTTGCGCTGACCGGCTGGGTCGTAGGTGTAGGTGGCCGTGAGAGCCAGGGTGCCGCCCTCGTACTTCTGGTAGGTCGCGAGTCTCCCGGCTTCGGTGTAGGTGAAGAGTTCGCGGTTGGGGTCGTCTGTGGCTGAGGTGGGGGCCTGCATGGTCCGCCAGCGGTCCTCGGGGTCGAAGGTGAAGTGCATCTGGGCGACTCCGTCCTTCTCTATGCGTACCAGGCGGTTGGAGTCGGAGGCGGGGTCGGCTTCATAGCCGTAGAGGTAGCTCCAGGTGCCGCCTGTGCCCGTGACCGTCTGCAGGTTGCCGGACTCATCGAAGTCGTAGGTGTCGGTGATGTCGTCGGTGTCATCGCCGTCGATATCCATGGTGGCAGACTCTAGGCGGTTCTCTGAGTCTTCGTCGTAGGTGTAGGTGGCGGAGATGGCCCCGGCCGAGCCCACTAAGGTGAGGTTCAGGTGCTCCTCGATCTTGAGTCCGCTGGCCCAGGTTGTCTCAGTCTCGGAGACATCGTATTCGTAGGTGGCACCGCCCACTTCGAAGCCCACCCCGCCTTGGGCGATGAGGTGTCCGGCCTGGTCGTAGTCGTAGGCGGCCTGGACGAAGTCGGGGCCGCCCGCTGCATCGATGTCCAGTTTGGCTTCTGTTACACGCCGGGCGTCATCACGGCCGTTCTCGGGGTCGATGGTGCGGATGATCTCCGCGACAGGCTGATAGGGGTCAAGCGGGTCGATATCCAGGGCGCGGCTGGTCTCCAGGCCGTGGGCGTCCACAGTGATGACCACGGTGGCCGAATCCGGACCCGAGGGGCCGATGGAGGCGGTGTCAGTGGTGCCGCTGGTGGTGTTCACCGGGTAGGTGAAGCGGTGGTGCAGGTCGAGCTCGGCATCGTCACTCTCGGTCACCCGGCTCAGGGAGTCGTATTGGTTGGTGAGGTCTCTGACTGCCTCCTCCTCGGGTTGCCCGGGGTGCAGGAGTTGCTCCTCATTGATGGCCCGGCCGAAGACGTCGTAGGTGAAGTTGGTCCTGCGTTCGGGGGTACTCGATTGCCCCATCGGGTACTTGGCCTGGGTGAGCAACTGACCGGCGGTGTTGTACTCAGCCACCGTCACGTAGTCGGCCGTCGTCTCCGAGAGGACCCGACCCACCTTGTCGTAGAGGTAGGTGGTGGCAAAACCATCGGCGTCTTGGGTCGCGAGGTTCCACCCCAGGGTGTTGTAGGTGAACTGGGACTCGGCGGTGAACCCAGCGTATCCGGCCGCGGTCTGGCGGCCGAGGTGGTCGTAGGTGAACTCGGTCTCGAAACCGTTGGCGTTGGTGGCCGTCATGAGGCGGCCCGCCGGGTCATAGGTGGCGCTGGTGGTAGCCGAGGTACCGTCGCCTGTCGAGAACTGGGTATCGGTCACGCGCCCACACTTGTCGTACGCCGTGTTCTCTACCCAGCTATAGTCAGGGTTGGTGGTGCGCAGGAGGAGACCGTCGTCGTTGTAGGTGTAGGTGGTGAAACGCTCCTCGCCTACTGCGTTCTTACTGTCGGGCGAGAAGCTCTGAGTCTTGCGCCCCAGCGCGTCATACCAGGCTCGCGACGCCCGGTTCAGAGTGTACCCACTCGGAGTGTAGGTGTCGTCGCACACCCCCTCCGCCCAGCTGATGACCACGTTGCCACGGGCGTCGTAGACGTTCAGGGCGTCCTTGCCGTCTACCGTGCTGTTATCGACAGAGATGGTGCGCCCCAGGCCGTCGTACTCGTAGGCTACTGTGTTCTGCACCACCCCTGTGGCCAGCTTGGACTGGACAACACTCGGTCGACCACACAGGTCGTAGGTGGTCGCGGTCCAGTTGTTGAACTTGTTGGGGTCGGGCGTCGCCGGTGGACCAGGAAGCCATTCCGCGGTCGAGGTGGTATAGCTCTGGGTGACGTGGCCCCAAGCGTCGTAGTCTGAGTGGGAGACCACCTGGGTCGGGACTCCGCCCTGTGGGGTGAACGAGGGGCCGGTGCTGGTAAGCACCCGGCCGGCCAGGTCGTAGGTGTTGGTCTGGACCACGGTACCGAAGGCGTCCTTCTTGTTCGTCAGGTTGCCCAAGGCGTCGAAGTTCTGTTCGGTCACCAGGTTCTGAGGAGTCCCGTTGGGGCTAAGCTCGACACCATGCGCTGTCGCGTAGCGTGCCTGTCCATTCGGGAAGTATTCAGAATACGAAGTAGAAGCCCAGACTGCTCCGGTCAACTCTCCCTCATCCCACTGACCCGTGACGAGGCTCCTCTGCCAAGTGGGCGCGCCCTTGTAGGTCTCGCTGCTTCCGGTGACCGAAACATCGCCGTAGTAGTACTCGGTGACGGCCCATGTCGGGTCCTCGATGGTGCCGTCGAGCAGGGTGCGGGTCTTGGTGAGCGCTCCGGTGTCATCGTCGTAGTACTGTTCGGTCCTACCGCCACACGGGTCTATGACCGCATTGGGCCGGTCCCGGGCTGGGTCGTATTCGGCCGCCTTGCGGTACCAGATCCTAAGATGCGCGGCACCACCTGAGCCGCTGTGATAATCCCTCATGGTCAGGTAGTGCGCCCAGTCGCTCCCGTCGTCGGCCCAGAGAACCGCCATGGCGTTACCGGCCTGCCAATCGTCACGATTCACGACCTCCTGCACGGACTCTGCGATCTGGGCCGCTTCAGGATTGTTATATGACCAGGGACCCGGGAAGGGGTGGTACCCCACATAGGAGGAGGTCATCTCCTGCGCCGCCTCATAGGGAGTGTGATCCGGGTAGTCCCAGGGCTCGGCATAGCCTGTGTCCCAGAGGCCCATCTTAGTGCGGATGTTGGCCCAGGCCGTGCCGTAGGCGAAGCCCGGGAACACCTTGATCTCCGCCTTGATGATGGTCGCCTCCTGAGGGACCTGCACGTTCGTGAACCGCCAGCCGGTAATGCAGTCGCCGGTGGAGCCGGCTTGGCCTACCTTGTCGTAGTCCTCGTAGCTACGCATATCGTTGTCCGGACTGTAGGTGTCGTTCGCATCGGCGCTCACGGGGATGTCGATGAACCCGAACGTCTCGTCCAGGACCTCGGGGTACTCATATTCGGTGATCCTGTCGGCGGGAGCGTCCAATTCCCCCGTCGTCTCCACGACAAACCCTTCGTCCACCTCCCGGGTCAGGTTGCCGCGGTTGTTGTACTCCCAGGTCTTGATGCGGCCTAGAGGCGAGGTCTCGGTGGCCCGATCGTTCAGAAGAGGAGTATAGGTGTAGCTCCAGGTGGGTACGTTCGCCGTCCAGGTGGTCCCCGTCCAGAACCCCTCGGAGTCGGCCACGGGGTTGGTCTTGGAGGCCATGGTGCCCGAGGGGTTCCAGATGAAGCGCTGACGGATGTTGTCAGACTTGGAGTACTCGCCCAGGGAGTTGGCGGCGTCATAGAGCGTCCCGTGTGTGACCACGGTCGCCTCCGGATCGCCCTCGGCGTCGTACGCGATCTCCAGGTGCGCTTCCGGGCTCACGCTCTCGGAGAAGTCCGGCATTACGAGGCCTTCCAGACCCCCTTCCGGATCCGACAACGGGTACACGAACGTCAGGGTCGAATCGGCTCCCCCTGCGAACGCCTCGGCAGTCACGCCAGTCAAGCGTCCGTACTGGTCGTAGCCGTAGGTGACAGTCCGCGCTTCCGCCTCACCCGGGAAGTAGGCCACCGCCCCAGAGGACGCATCGCTATCGTACTGCACAGCGCGCGTCTGGGTGCCGACGGTGTAGCTCGCCACCAGGTCGTGCTCCCCGCCGTGAGCGAAGACGATCTCCTGGCCGTTGGCTGCGGTGATCCTCTGGATCAGGCCGCCCGCAGACCAGGAGTAGGTGACCACGTTCTCGTTCTGGTCTTCTTCGCGCACGAGCTTGCCGGTCCACTCATCGAAGATGAAGACGCGTCCGCCGTGGGAGATGAGCTTCCAACAGGCGTCGTCAGTGTAGGGGTCCTCCAAGGTGAGTGAGGCGGTGAGGCCAGGAGGCGCCAGCCAGCGCCCGTCGATCGCCCCGTGCGCCGCCAGGAAGACGATTGGCTCCCCACTCCCGTCGGTGTAGGTGATGTAGCCCTCGTGCTGGCCGGTGAGGTCGAGTTCAGCTTCGAAGTTGAAGCGCCATCCTGGGGCAAACAGGGTGGAAGTCCTCTCCTTCGAGCTGTAGCTTCGACTGATGGCGGCGCTCGGCCCGAAAGAAGCGATGGCCAGGTCAGCAGCCGAGGTGCGCAGCTCCTTTCGGTCAAGCACGGCTTGCGAGGCGTGTCCGGCGAAAGAACCAAGGTCGTAGGTGGTGTGACGCTGAGCCCCGGGGATCCAGAGCCCTCCGTTGGCATCAGCCGCCCACATCTCTTGCAGCCCGAGATACTCGATCGTGTCAAGCTCCAAGTAGTGTTCCTTGAGGACTTCAGCGGTCGTGTCCACGGTCGTGTCCGCCCACGGCCACTCGGGGACTGCGTCTCCTTCGGCCAGAAGGACCAGTCCCCGATACCGGGCCGCCAACCGCCCGAGCGCAAGGGTCGCGACCGCATCAGGGTCACTGGCGCCGGCCGCGAGCGAGCCGTCGGCTAGACCGACGGTCGCGTACACGCTGCAGATGTCGCCTTCCTCGTAGCGCACCGACTGCGCGACACCACCGGTCTCGAACCCACGCACCGGGTCGCCGGTCACGTCGATGGCGTCTACGTTCACACGTGTGTTGTAGGCATAGCCGTTCTTGGCCCCCGTCCAGGCGATGGTGAGCACATACGGGCCGGCGGTGAGGTTCTGACGAGAAAACACCACTTGCTTGAAGGCGTCGCTCTGAGCCCAGAGGTCGACCTCGCCGTCGACCACGACGTCGCCATCGGCTTCGACCAGCGTCACCTGAGCCACTCCGCAGTCGGGACCTTTCTTGGCGATCCAAGCCACCCGGGTGCCGTCGAAGCGCACGGTCAGCTGGCCATATGAGTTGATGTACTTGTAGCCCCAGCCGGAGTAGTGCTCGTCGGCGGGTGTGTACCAGTTGCCCGAGTAATATCCGCTCAGGCCCTTGGCGGCAAAGTCCGCAACGGCGATGGCCGCGGCGTACCGGTCGGGAGCTCCGCCCGGCATCGGTATGGGATCTGCCACGACACCTGTCGGGTAGGTCGGCGTGCCGGCCAGGCCCACTTGCACCACATTGGTGGTGCCGAGATAGACTTCGACAGGCTTGCTTGGGTCGAAGGCATCGTAGGTGGCCTGAGGAAGCGATCCGTCAGCATCGGCGATGAGTATGGGCCAAGAGTTCCCCGCCGCAAGAGGCATCGCGGAAAGACCTACGGCTGGACCGCCTTCGCCTATGTCGTCGCTTGCCACCACCATGACGTTGGTAAGCGTCCCACCTAGTCTTTTCTTGATACTCTGCGCCACGTCTCTAGCGCGCACGGCCAGATCGATGTTGTTGTACGCCTTCACCTCTTCGATGTAGGGGTTGGCGCTCCAATCGATCCTGAGCGAAGGTAGGCAGTTCCTGACCTCGTTCCAGACGGGGCCGTCTTCGGCTAGGCCCACCAGGTACACTCGTTCCGGTCTCAGGCGCTGAAGTTCCGCGACGACATCTTCGTCGAGGGCACCGGCCGGGGTGCAGAGCACAGGCCCTCCGTACGCCTTGGCCAGAGGTCCGGCGATAAGAGCATCCACGTAGCTATCCTCAGGGACCAGGACCACTCCGGGTACGTAGCTGGGCCAGGTCTCCGACATACGGATGGCCGCATGTACGGCATCGTCCTCTCCAGAGCGGAACTGGTCCGCACGATAGGGCTGGTAAGGCATAGCGTTACCAGACACGCTGAGCTCCGATATCCCATCGAACCGGTTGGCCTGCGTATCGGAGGAGCCCAAGGGGACGCAGCTCAGAGGACTGAAGTAGCAGTCCTTGATGTCCACCTCGTCGTAGTTGGCCGAGGCCACGTCTACGCCGAAGGTCTCGCTGGAGTCGCCCCCGCCCAGCATCACGAGGTTCCTCAGGGTCACCCCACTACCCCCCGCGCCACTCAGCCGTACTCCATGCTTGTCCGCGGGCAAGCTGAGGGCAAGCCCCTCGATGGTCACGTCCTGGACCGCGGTCTCGCCTCCGATGGTGATGAGAGCGTCATGGGGAAACGCCGGGTTCTCTTTGAACACGAGCATGCTGGTGCTTCCGTCCCCACGGATGGTCACATCGCTGTGGGTGATGTCGAGTCCGCGGATGAAATAGAAGCCCGGAGGGACGTAGATGCTGCCTCCGTTTGCGTGGGCGTAGGTGAGTGCTTCTCCGAACGCGTAACTGTCATCGTCCTGGTCCGTGCCATCCGCTCCCCACCAGGTCGGGTTGATGCGCTGCACATAGTCGACGACGATGTAGGGCCGCTCGGTGCTCGCGGCCTCCTTGGTCTTGAAGCGATGACTGGCAGAGGCGCCTTCGGGCTCAGAGACGTAGACGCAGAAGCCGTTGTTGCTCAGGCTGTAGTCGGCCCAGTGGCTGACGATATCGGTGACATCCACCTGCGAGTACTTGTTTGCCCCCAGATTCGGACCGGAAGTAGCATAGTAGAGCTGGTGGCCAGCAAGGGAAGTCCAGGTGCTGGAACTGCTCCAGTCTTTCCCCATGGCCGCCACCCGGATGGGATACGAAGTACTGGCGGTGTAGGCGGTGTACAAGTACAGGTCCGCGCTTTCGATGAAACTCTCGTAGATCTCGTCCGGCAGCTCAAAATCGACCAGGGAGCGGGTCTCTTTGTAGGTGAGGTTCGGGCTGTTGTATGCGTACATGTTGGTCTCGGAGCCATATGAGCTGCTGGGGTTCTTCTCCCAGATGTAGGTGTCGCGACTAGACCACTGGCTGGCTATCTCCAAGTCGGGGTCGATCATCACGGGGTACTTGCGCGCCGGGTCGGCGAGCCACTTCTCGGGAACAGCGAGAGTGACGGTGCTTGTTCCCTCACCAGGGGTGACAGTCATGACAGCGTCCGGGCAGTAGGTGTGCTGGCCCATCGCGTTCACGGTCGAATCCCAGACCGAGAGCCCGCCTAGCGCCATGAGTGGCGGTTCGCCCGTCTCCTTCCAAAAGACCCACTCCCCCGTGGTGAGACTCTGGCCGAGGACTAGACCGGGGTGCGTGAGCGTGTAGGTGAAGGTGTTCGGGGCCGAGCTGTTGTTGAGGGTGATGACCTCTTTGAGACCACCGTCGTTCATGGCCTCGTAGGTGATGTAGAGAGGCTCGTCCTTCGAGACATAGAAGCCCTTGCTCCCGTAGGCGGCCACCCCCACCAGGGGCACGCCGGCCGGAGCACTCATGCCCACTACGGCGCCGTCGTACTCGAGCGAGACGATGCTCGCTCCCAGCTCCGGGGCGCGCAGCGTCACCTTCGAGGGTGATGCCTTGGCGTGGTAGATGCCCTTGGCCTCGCCGGGGATGAGCGTGGTGTCGATCTCCTGCCAGGTGTCCGTGGCGTCCTTGAAGTGCATGGGGCCGGAGTAGATCTCGCACCGCCGGTGACCGTTGGAGAGCAGGTACGTCTTGGAGTTCTCGGTACGTTTCTCGACCAACTCCCTGACTACGGCCGGAGCATTGCCGAGGTCGGCGGCGTTTGCACTGGTCAGGTCACCTGACCAGGCAGCAAGCATGAGAAGAAGAGCGGGAACAAGAAAAAGTCGAGCAATCCTGGTCGAGCAGCGTGACCGGCGCATGTGTCCCCCCCGAGGTCGTCGCGAACCCGTACTCTATGCAAACGCTACCGGCCACTTCGGAAAGAGACTCCGCACAGACCTCATCGAAGCCCGGTAGCGTCACCCGTACCGCACTACACTCTAGGAAACTGAGTACAGTCTTGTCAACCCGTGCGCGCCGCCGCTTCTTCTTCGCCGCGTGCGCATCCTGCGCTGATGGCCGCTACTGGTGCAATCAGCAGCGACGGCGGGATCAGTCTCTGCCTTGTACGAAGTGTCGCCCAAGTCCACCGCACCACCACCAGGCTATCGGGGGAGCACTAGGGGAGCAGCTTCCCGGTAAATCGGTCTACCTGCGAGTATGATAGCGGAGCCTGCGGTACACTGCAGCGCATTGTCATAACCCGTATATACAGGGCTTTTTGACACCTGTATCGGGCCTATCTTCGAGGAGCCGGTGTGGGGACTTGAACCCCAAACCTGCTGATTACAAATCAGCTGCTCTACCATTTGAGCTACACCGGCCTTTGACGCGGCCCCTCCGACATCGACGCCGTCGAACGCCGCCCGGTGATTTTAGCGCGCTTGGGTCCCTTCGTCGGCCCAGTTGCGCACCATCTCGCCCCTACATGATCACGCGGCGGCTCTCCAAGTGTTGGGTCACCTTGCGCTTGACACGTTGCAGCGCGTTATCCACTGTCTTGGTGTCATGATCGATCAAGTCAGCGATGGCCTCGTACGAGTTGCCCTCTAGGTAGTACTTCAACACCTTGGACTCCAATGGGCTGAGGAATCTCAGCAGACACTCAGTCAGACTGTCTATCTCCTCGGAGCTGATGACCTGTTGGACGGGATCCGATGTCCTGCCCGAAGGGATGATGTCTGCCAGCGTCCTGCTCTCGTAGTCGGAGCTACATGGTGAATGACTGAAGCTCAGATAGGTGTTCAGGGGCACGTGCTTCTGACGCGATGCTGTCTTGATGGCAGTGATGATCTGTCGGGTGACGCAGAGTTCGGCGAAGCTGCGGAAGGAAGTGTTGTGGCCGCGCTCGTAGTCGCGGATCGCCTTGTAGAGACCGATGTAACCCTCTTGTATGAGGTCGTCACCGTCTCCGCCTGCAAGGAAATATGAGTTCGCCTTCAAGCGTACGAACTTCCGATACCGAACCAAGACATGTCTGGTAGCGTCAGCGTCACCGGCTTTCGCGTGAAAGACAAGCTCCTCATCACTCGGTTCCGCCCCCAGCCTTTCGACCGTATTCCAGCCAA
This sequence comes from uncultured Actinomycetes bacterium, assembly GCA_963814365.1. Lineage (GTDB taxonomy): Bacteria > Actinomycetota > Thermoleophilia > RBG-16-64-13 > RBG-16-64-13 > RBG-16-64-13. The sequence goes on from CAWFCL010000004.1 coordinate 1,137,177, forward strand.
GCGCTGTGCCGCTCATCTTAGAACCCTCCCGCTCCGCGGTTGCCGGCAGGTCAAAGACCGCGGTAACGGTGTCTCCGGCTACTGCTCGTCTGCCCCTTGCCCCGACAGCTTCTCGCGCAGTCCCTTCAGCCGCTCCACCAGACCCCGGTCGAGCCTGTCCTCGATCCGATGACTCATTGTAATGCAATCTGGTGAAATTGCAATCCTTTTTGTGTGCTCTTGCAGATCTGCTGCAAATTGGCGTGACGACTTACGTATCACGTTGGCTCGAAACGTGGTGATTTGCAGCTGATAGTCCGACGTGACGACCACAACATCGCTTCCATGGCTTAGATTGTAGGCTTCTCGCTCGATGAGAGCGTCTGCTGTGCGCGAAAAGGAGCCAAACTGCACTTCTACATTGCTGGTTGCACTATGCTGCGTCTGCAACGTATGCCCGTGTGAATCGAACACGATGACCGCTTTGTCCGAACTCTCACCCATGTAGCTGGCTATGCGACCCACCAATCTTTCGCGTTCGCCCTCTAGGTCGGCGGGCCGCTTCTGCCCGAGCATCTGGTGTAGCAGATTGTATCCATCGATCAAGTAGACCGTCATTCCACCGCGCCTCTTCGCTGCCTGAGGGCCTCGTATAGGAGCACCCCCGCGCTCACACTCACGTTGAGCGACTCGATGGCGCCCAAGAGCGGCAGACTCACCATCACGTCGCACAAAGAAGCCACGCGCTGCCCAAGGCCTCTTCCCTCCGACCCAAGGACGAAACAAGTCGGGTACGCATAGTCCTGCGAGGCGTAGTCGCTCTCACCCTCCGCCGACGACCCGTATATCCAGAAACCCCGCTGTTTCGCATCGGACAGAAAATCCGATAGATTGCGCACCTGGGCGATAGCAGCATGTTCCGTAGCGCCGGCAGAAGCCTTGACGACCGCGGCAGTTATCTCAGCCGCCCTGTGCCTAGTAATCACAACGCCCGCGCCCGCCGCCTCAGCGCTCCTGACGATAGCTCCCAGATTGTGTGGGTCCTGGACCTCGTCCAGCGCGACCAGAAGTGTCCGCGTGGCCAAGAGATCGTCTGGCTCCGCATAGCGGTACGGCTCGACCTCGGCCGCGACACCTTGATGGTCTGGAGTGTGCACCCGCTCGGTCAGCGCTCTGCCGGTCAGATACGAGACGCTCGGCATGGCAACGTCTGCCTCACTGGCCCATTCGCGTACCGTCTGGTCGAGGCCCGCGCCTTCCGGCCTTTCGTCCTGCGAGACCAGGAGGACGCTGCGCACACGCCGCTTGCCTCGCAAGGCTTCGCGCACCGCGTTGCGGCCGTACACATACTCGTCCAGTGGCTCGGACGAAGACTTATCTGACCTTGAGTACCTTGAACCCACCGGATGCGTCCCGCACTTCGTATCCGCGTTCGGCTATGGCCGCACGCAGAGCATCGGCCCGTGAATAGTCGCCGGCCGCGCGCGCCCGCTGCCGCTCTGCCGCCATGTCGGTGACATCGGCGGGCACTTCAGCCTCATTACTCGTGGTGGCGTCGAGTCCCAGGATGCAGACCATCTCCTTCATCTGAGCGCTCACCTGCTCGGCGACCTCTGCCGTAAGCCTGCTCGTCCCCAAAGCGGCGTTGACCTCGCGAGCCAGCCCAAACACCTCAGCCAGAGCGGCTGCCGTGTTCAGGTCGTCGGCCAGCGCGTCGGCGAAAGCTTTGTGCCGGACCGCTACGCGCTCCACCAGTGCCGCTCCGGCGCCCGCGGCGTCCGACCCCGTGTCCGCACCGCCCGCCGCATCCGCCAATCTCCGAAACGTGTTGCGCAGGCGCTCCACCTGCAACGCGCTATCAGCAAGGAGTTCCTCACTGAACTCCAGCGGGCTGCGGTAGTGGCTCCCCAGGAACGCCGCGATGAGGGCTTCCGGCCTATGGTTGTTGAGCACATCCCTGAGCGTGAGCGTGTTGCCCAGGCTTTTGGACATCTTGACCTCAGTGAGGTTCAACATGCCGTTGTGCATCCAGAAACGTACGAAAGGTTCGTCCAAGGCGCCCTCAGCCTGTGCGATCTCGTTCTCGTGGTGCGGGAAGATCAGGTCGCGGCCACCTCCGTGGATGTCGAAACCCGCTCCCAGGTACTTGAGGCTCATGGCCGAGCACTCGATGTGCCAGCCAGGCCGCCCCGCACCCCAGGGACTCTCCCACGAGGGCTCACCCTCTTTGGCGCCTTTCCACAGAGCGAAGTCCAGAGGGTCGGCCTTGGCCTCGTCCACATCTATGCGGTCGCCGTGGCGCATCTCCGCGACCTGCTGTTTGGATAGCTTTCCGTAGGCGGGGAAGCTATCCACCTTGAAGTAGACATCAGACCCGGCCTGGTAGGCATGACCACGCTCCACCAAGTCTTCTATCAGCGCAATGATCTCCTGGATGTGCTCGGTGGCCAGCGGCTCGACATCCGGACGCCCAAGCCCCAGCCTATTGGTGTCATCGCGATATGCCTGGGCAAACTCGGCGGCTACCTCGTTCCAGGGACGCCCCTCTGCCAGGCCCTTCTGGATGATGCGATCGTCGATATCGGTTATGTTCTCCACCAACGTGACCCCGTACCCTGACCACTCAAAGTAGCGCTTGGCCACCATGGAGACAACAAAGGGGCGCGCATTGCCCACGTGCACGTAGTTGTATACGGTCGGCCCGCAGAAGTACATCGTCACACGATCTTTATCGCGTGGAGAGAATTCCTTCTTCTCCTGGCTCAGCGAGTCGTACAGACGCAATGCATCTCATCCTTTCCGTTCTATCAGCGCTACCGCCTGGGCAGCTATACCCTCTCCCCGACCGGCGAAACCCATCCCTTCGGTAGTAGTGCCCCGCACGCCCACCGCTTCCTTCTCTAGACCCAACGCCTCCGCGAGACGCCGACGCATGGCCCCTCTGTGAGGAGCCACTTTGGGTTCCTCGCACACTACCACCGCATCCACGTTCACGGGGCGCCATCCTCGCTCCGCCAGTAGCCGCACCACTTCGGCAAGTAGTCCTATGCTGTCCGCGTCTTTGTAGGATGGGTCGTCGTCAGGGAACATACTCCCGATGTCATCCAAGCCCGCCGCCCCCAGGAGCGAGTCCATTATGGCGTGGGTGAGCACGTCGGCGTCGCTGTGACCCAGTAGCCCGTCCCTGGACCGAACCCTCACCCCACCCAGGACAAGTGCCCGCTCGGCGGCGAACCGATGAGCATCAATACCCAGACCTATCCTCATTGCTGTCATTGCTGACGCTCCGCGATGATGCTCTCTGCATAGCGCAGATCGGCTTGGTCGGTGATCTTGAGATTCTGGGCCGAACCCTGCACCACCTTCACCCTGGCCCCACTCATCTCCACCAAGGCGGAGTCATCGGTGGCCCTCACGAGGACTGGCTCCGGCAGCGCGTACGCCGTCATGAGCGCCTGCCACCGGAAGATCTGCGGCGTTTGCGCCCTCCACAAAACTATCCCTATCCGGAGTATCGATGATATACCCGTCTGCGTCGACAGCCTTGATGGTATCGGCATTCGGCATGGCCAAAACGACCCCCGCCAACTCGGGTTCGGCCAACAGTGTCGACACCGCACGCCCCACCTCTTCACAGGTCACCAGTGGTCTGACCCCATCGTGCACTCCCACCAGTTCCCATGTACCCGACTTCTCTAAGACCCGCAGCCCCTCTCGCACGGACAGGGCGCGCTCATTGCCACCGCCGACGACGGCCAGCACCTTGCCAAACCGATCCGCCACTATCTCCTCGCGGCAGTACTCCGCGCGCCCCGGATTCTACGACCACCACCAGTGCGTCCACCTCTTGACACGTCTCGAGCGCGCCTAGCGTCCGCTGCAGAATCGGGATGCCCGACAACGGGACGTACTGTTTGGCGAGGCTCGGACTCGAAGCGGACTCCCTTTCCGGCCGCCGTGACCACCAAGGCAAGCCGGGCGCCACAGGCACCCATATGCTCACTCCGCTCTACGACGACACCAACCTAGCGAAGACCATCTTGCCCGAAGGGTTCTGAAGCACCGATGTGACCTCGGCTTCTACCTCGTCCCCGACCCGTGCTCTGCCACCCTCGACCACGACCATCGTGCCGTCCGCCAGATAGGCTATGCCCTGCTCCTCCTCTTTGCCCTCGCGCAGGATCTTGACTTGGAGAGTCTCCCCGGGAACGGCCGCCAGCTTCATCGCACTGCCCAGTTCGTTAAGGTTGAGCACCTCGACGCCCTGTATCTGCGACACCTTGTTGAGGTTGTAGTCGATAGTGACCACGCAGGCTTTCAACTCCTTAGCGAGCTTCACCAGTTTGCTGTCGACTTCTGTCATCGATGGATAATCGCGTTCGACGATGCTGACTCGCTCCCCGCTGTGTTGCAGTTGATGGACGGTATCCAGACCCCTGCGTCCCCTGGCCCTCTTGCTGGGTTCACTTGAATCGGCTATGGACTGCAGCTCGTCCAAGACGAAGGCCGGCACCACTACGTCGCCCTCCAAGAACCCCAGCTCGACCAGCGCCCCGACCCGTCCGTCGATTATCGCGGAGGTGTCCAATAACTTCGGGCGCACGAACTCCCGGGAGCCCGGCTGCTGGAGCAGCCCCTTGAACCCCAGCACCCTTGCAAGGTCGGTGTGGCGCTTGTATCCCAGGTATGCGAACAGATAGCCACTCACTGCATACAACAGCGGCAAGCAGGTAAGGCCCGGCCACAGGCAGATCCTTGATGGCCAGGCCGCCCGAGCGCGGCGATGGCCAGGCCGACGAGCAACCCGGAGCTAGTGAAGATAAGACCACTGGCCGTCTGCACCGAGGTGGCCCTGTCCAGCCGTCTCCCCAAACGAGTGACCGCCTTTGCCCAGCAGGTGCCCGATGAAGAACCCCAGCACCGCACCCACGAGCACGCCCGCCGTGACAGACACCCCATACAGTCCCGAGTCCAGCTTGGCTTCCGGCAGAAAGCGGGTACCGACCGCGTAGCAGGCGATACCCACGACCAGAGCCATCACCAACCGAAGCGCGACTACCACACGCTCACCCCCGCGACACTCCCTGCCCCATGATCTGGAGCGATAGCGTCAGCGGCCTGGAGACTCACCGCTCTCTCTCCGTAAGTTCGAAATCGCGCAGACGTTGCAGACCCTCGTTGATGCACCGTGCCCGCTCGAGACCTACCCCCTTCAGGGAGGCTAAGTCTTCGACTTTGGCCCCCACTATGTCACGGAGATGGTCGAAGTGGCTCAGGACCGCACTGACAGCCTCTTGATTTACACGCGGTATCTTCTGCAGCATGCGCAGGCCGCGCGGCCGCACATGCGTCTCCAGTACGTTCTCACTAGGCGCATACCCCAGTATCAGTGCAACACTCTCCAAGGCTATCAGCTCGTCCTGGGGCATGGCGACCAAGCGCATCCACAGCCGACTGCACTCGTTCTGGCGTAGGAGCCGGCAGGTAGTCGCCCAGCACAGCCAGCCTGTCTTCGCGAACATTGCGGAGCAATTCTTCCATCTGCAACTCCACCAGCCGACCCTCGGTGCCCAACTCGATCATGTAGCGCTCGATCAGATGAGAGAGCGTCAGGAGCATCTCTATGCGTTGCAGCACCGCGGTGACATCGAAGAGCGTGACGCGCTCCTGAAACTCAAGCACAGAAAGAGTGGCCGTGACCTGATTGAGCCTCTTCTTGAACCGCTCCATGGTCTGCAGCGCCTGGTCGGCCTTGCTGAGTACGACTCGGATGGGATCCATTATGTAGCGGATCTGGTCGACATACACCGACACTACGTCTCGCGACGCAGAGATAGATATCGCCAACGAGCCCAACTGCTTGGCCACCCGCTCAGCCGTACGATGGCGGGTGCCGGTCTCTTGCGACTCGATGCTCGGATCCGGCATCAGTTGGACATTCGCGTGGATGATGTGGCTGCCTGTCTTGTCCAACAGTATGGCGCCGTCCATCTTGGCGAGTTCATATAGGATCATGGGGCGAAGAGCCTCATCGATGTCGATGCCGCCGGAGATTATCGGCCGGACCTTCTCTTCGTCCTCAAAGACCAACAACGCGCCCGTCCGAGAGCGCACGATGTTTTCTATCGCATCGCGTATCTCGGTCCCAGGCGCGATCATCTGCAAAGCGGCAACCAACTTCGGGTCCATCATCCCAGATCGGTCTCCAAGCCGGTCTCTCACTGCTGCTCCTTGTTGTCACGCCTAACGGCTTGCGCCACATCGCTGACAGCTTCGATATCGACTCCCGCGAGCAATCGCCCACTGCCAGAGTACTCCTCCAAGTTCCTCACGGGAACCAGGATCGGCGAGAAGCCGCGTCGCACCAGTTCCTGTATCCGCTTTTCTCCCGAGAGAACGTAGCGGATCTTGCCCAGTAAGGCTCAACTCACCAAAAGCGGCCACACCTTCTCCCCCACTTTCGTCCTTCCAGGCCGAGGAGATGGCCAACGCGACCGCCAAGTCGGCCGCTGGGTCTTCCAGCGCGAGCCCTCCTGCTACGTTAACAAAAATGTCGCACTTGAACAGCGGCAAGCGCGCCCTGCGGTTGAGGACAGCCACGATCATCGCCAGCCGATTCCGGTCTACTCCGCGAGCGACCCTTTGGGGCATAGCCAGGTTGCTGGGCGCGACTAGGGCCTGCACCTCAGCCAACAAACAGCGGCTACCCTCCATGACCGGCACCACCGCCGAACCCGAACGCAGCTCACCCTCCTCCAGAAACACCGATGCCGGGTCGGCGACCTCCACCAATCCCTGTTCGGCCATCTGAAAGACCCCCACCTCATTGGTGGACCCGAACCTGTTCTTGACCGCCCGCAGAATGCGGAAGGGCTGAGCTCGCTCACCTTCGAAGGACAGGACCGCGTCCACCATGTGCTCCAGAACCCGCGGACCCGCCAACTCCCCCTCTTTGGTGACGTGCCCCACCAGGATCAAGAGCAATGTCATTGTCCTTGGCTAGGCGCAGCAACTGCGAGGCCGCATCTCTTATCTGGGCGACAGACCCCGGAGTAGAACCCACCTCGTCGGACCACAAGGTCTGGACCGAGTCCACCACACATACCGCCGGCCTGATCTGTTCGATCGCGTGCACCACAGACTCGGTCTGAGTCTCGGGCAGCAACCGCAACTTGCTGCCTTCTCCGCCCAGGCGCACACTCCGCAGCTTGACCTGCGACGACGACTCCTCGCCCGAGACCAGCAGCGCGCCGACACCCCGTTCTTCCATACTCAGCAGGGCCTGGAGTAGCAGCGTGCTCTTACCAACCCCCGGCTCCCCGCCCACGAGTACGACTGAACCTGCGACCAGACCTCCACCCAGAACACGGTTGAGCTCAGAAAGCCCCGTGTCAATACGTTCCTGGGAACGCGGATCGACGTCGGACAAATGGACAGGCACCACTGTGGCTGGCGAGACCGTTGCCCGCTTGGGCCCAGGCTTGGCGGTCAGCGGCTCTTCAACGATGCTGTTCCACTCGCCGCAGCCCGGACACTTTCCTAGCCATCCCGGAGACTTATAGCCACACTCCTGACAGAAAAAAGAACTAGAGCGCCGCGCCATGGCACCTCATGCGTTTCCGCGGCCCAGACTCTCCGCCCCGCCCCCCGGCCGGCACCGCGACGCCCTACTTGCTCTCGTCGGCCACTAGCACGTCTGGCGCGCCCTCGACCACTTCGCTGATGACAAGATGGTCGCCGTCTCTGTCCAGGATGACCGTACTTCCCCGGGGAAACTTGCCCGAGAGAACCTCTTCGGCCAATAGATCCTCCACGTGCCGCTGGATCGCCCGGCGTAGAGGCCGCGCACCCATCGCGGGGTCATAACCCTCGTCCACCAGCAACTCTCTGGCCGATGCCGTCAGCGCCACTCCTATCTCGCGCTCCCTGAGTTGGTCCTCGACCCTAGCCATGACCAAGGAGACAATGTCGGTGATCTCTTCGCGTGATAGCTTGCGGAACACGATGACCTCATCCACTCTGTTGAGGAACTCGGGCCTGAACACCGTCTTGAGCTCAGCCGTCACCCGGGTCTTCATCTCGTCGTAGTCAAGGCCCCCCTCGGCCACAGCCTCCCCAAAGCCTAGAACCTGGCCCTTGGAGATGGTAGACGCTCCGATATTGGACGTCATGATGATGATCGCGTTGCGGAAGTCCACCGAGCGACCCTGCGAGTCGGTGAGTCGGCCATCCTCCAGTATCTGCAGAAGGATATTGAACACGTCGGGATGCGCTTTCTCGATCTCGTCGAGCAACACTACCGAGTACGGCCGTCTGCGCACCAACTCCGTAAGCTGCCCGCCCTCGTCGTACCCGACATAGCCGGGCGGAGATCCCACCAGACGGCTGACCGCGTGCTTCTCCATGAATTCCGACATGTCCACCTGGATCAAGGCGGACTCATCCCCGAATAGAAACTCCGCCAACGTCCGAGCCAGCTCCGTCTTGCCGACGCCGGACGGACCCAAGAATATGAAAGAACCCGCTGGGCGATGAGGATCCTTGAGCCCTGCCCTCGAACGACGGATAGCGCGCGACACAGCCCTGACCGGCTCGTCCTGCCCGATGATGCGCTTGTGCAGAGCTTCCTCCATGCGGAGCAGACGATGAGTCTCGGCCTCGGTCAGTTTGGTGACCGGGATACCCGTCCACATGGCAGTGACCTCGGCGATCTCCTCTTCGCCTATGAACAAGTCCGAGGCCTCATCCGACTCACGCCACTTCTCTTCCAGTTCATGGCGCTGATTGAGCAGCCTGCGTTCCTTGTCGCGCAACGACGCTGCCTTCTCGAAGTCCTGGACATCGATCGCCGCTTCTTTCTCTCGCCGCACTTCCAGGATCGCGTCTTCGACCTCGCGCAGGTCGGGTGAGCAGCACATGTTCTGAATGCGCTTGCGCGATGCCGCCTCATCCACGAGGTCTATGGCTTTGTCTGGCAAGAAGCGGTCACTGATATACCGGTCTGCCAAATACGCAGCTGCCTCGATAGCCTCGTCGGTGATACGCACCTTGTGGTGAGCCTCGTAGCGCTCCCGCAAGCCAATAAGGATGCGACGGGTCTCCGCGATGCTGGGCTCCTTCACGACTATCTGCTGGAAGCGCCTCTCAAGAGCGGCGTCCTTGGCAAGATGCTTGCGGTACTCGTCCATGGTGGTGGCACCGATAGTCTGCAGTTCGCCGCGCGCAAGTGCGGGCTTCAGGATGGAGGCAGCGTCTATGGCTCCTTCGGCAGCTCCCGCACCCACGAGATTGTGTATCTCGTCGATGAACAGGATTATGTCACCCCGCTCACCGATCTCTTTCATGACCTTCTTGAGTCGTTCTTCGAACTCCCCGCGGTACTTCGAACCGGCCACCAGCGCGCCAAGATCCAAGGTATAGATCTGCTTGTCCTTCAGCAGGCCGGGCACGTCGTTCTTGGCGATGCGACGAGCCAGACCCTCTACGACAGCGGTCTTGCCCACTCCCGGCTCACCGACCAAGACAGGATTGTTCTTGGTGCGCCTCGACAGTATCTGCATGACCCGCTGGATCTCGGTGTCTCGGCCGATCACCGGGTCGAGCTTGTCTTCTTCTGCATACTTGGTGAGATTGCGGCCGAACTGGTCGAGAACCTTCGAGTTTCGCCGCTCCTTGCTCTCCGCTGCAGCTGTTGCAGGAGCACCCCTGGCCGGACGTTTGCTTGGCGCGGAGAGCATCCTCATGACTTCCTGACGGACCCGTTCGGTGTCCACATCCAGGTCCCCCAGGATCCGGGCCGCTACACCCTCGCTCTCCCTTACTAGGCCGAGCAGAACATGCTCGGTCCCGATGTAGTTGTGCCCTAAAGACAGAGCTTCTCGGAGAGCGAGTTCGAGCACCTTCTTCGCTCTAGGCGTGAAGGGTATCTGCCCTTGTGCTTCGCTATCGCCTTCTCCTACGATGCGACTGACCTCGCTACGGACTTCTCCCAGCGTCACCTCTAGTGACCCCAGGACGCGAGCCGCGACTCCGTCCGCCTCCCTAAGCAAGCCTAGTAGTAGATGCTCGGTGCCTATGTAGTTGTGCCGCAGAGATCTGGCCTCCTCTTGCGCGAGGACTATGACCTGCCGGGCTCTCTCAGTGAATCGTTCAAACATCACGTTTCTCCCGGGATCGGATGCCTGAGTCAGCGAACACTTCTCGCAAGACGCGAGCCCTCTGCTCGTCGATCTCAGGGCTGTCCAAGCTACCCGTCCTTCCTTCCATGTAATCGACAACGATATGCGCCGGCTGTAGCCTTGTCATCAGTCCGAAGGCTGACTCGCCTCGCATGCAAGTCCCTTCGATTATGCCCAGTTCCTTGCCTGCCTGGACAGCCGCCACCAGATTGACCGCCTCCAAGAACGATACCGACCAAGCGTTCTGCGCTGTCCCCAGAGACCTCCCTATCTGGTCCCGAGTCTGCACTGGGTCCTCTCGCAGCAGCAGCTTACGGACAGACCGCTCTCTCTCGGCGATGCTCACACAGGCTTCGCTTATCTGTCCAAGCACCTCGTTCTCAGGCTTCCCCTGAGTGACCACGTTGGAAACCTGGACGACACCGCCTGCACCGCTCCACAGCGGAGTGATTCCAAGCCCCTGCCCCACCAACTCGACCGCTACACCGGCAAGCTTGCCTGTCAGCATCAAGGCGGGCACCATCAGTGTTCCGTAGGCCCGCATCCCGCTGCCGGCCTGGCGCGGACGAGACAGTAGATACCCCCAACGCGGGTCGAAGGCGTAGGACAGCACCGTCTCCAGTCGATCGTCCACGGAGTTAAGGAGAGACCACAGCGAGTCGAGTTGATCACCATCGCGAAAGCCGAGGACCCTCAAGTGGTCGGTGCCGTTGATCTCGACCGAAGCCTGGCCCTCACCGTAGACCGCGAAGCCACGTCCCTCGCCTGTGCCCTCTGCGAATCCCGGAGTCATGAGGCCACGCTCCACCAAATGCTCTATCTCGACATCGGAGACCGAGTCCAGATCGTACAACCGCCATGCCTGGTCCCACTGCTCACCTGTGAGTAGATCCGCTACCTCGGCCCTCAGATCCTCCAATACCGCGGGATCTTCGGCATGAGGAAAGCGTCTGCCGGACTCATTCCGGCTGAGCCCGATCGCGGTGGCTGTCACAGTCGCACGGCTCATGACTTCTGCTCTTGACCCAGCCGCTGATCGAGCTCGGTCAGCCTGTCTCGAACCCCAGCTGCTTCTTCGAAGCGCTCGCACTCCACTAGTTCGCGCAGCATGCGACGCAGCCTCAGTATCTCGTGCCGAAGCGTGTCGGTCTCGGGACCCCTGCGCGGGATCTTGCCAAGATGCTCCGCCGGTTCTGTGCCGGCTGCAAGCAGGTTCTCCAAATACTCGCCAAAGGCCCTGTAGCAGTCCGCGCATCCTACAAGTCCGGATTCCTTGAGATCGGTCAAGGTCGTGCCGCAGACTTCGCAGAAATGCTCTCTCTTGTCTTGTTCTGAGGGTGCGATTACGACGTCATCCACTGCGCCACCCTTGCCCATTTGTCTCAACACCGACGGCACCGCCAATACCAAAGCCATGCCTTCGGTCTCGTCGGCCACGCCCTCGGCGCAGGATGGGCATAGGTGCGTATGGGCGACCTGCCCATCGACCACTCGAAGCAGGTGGACAGAGGCCGGCTCCTCTCCGCACCGTTCGCAGGTGACAGCCGCCCCAAGATCAAAACTCCAACTGGGTGGCTCTTCCGCAAACACCCAAGCCTCCAATCGCTACTTTCACACGAGCATCAGCCTGCGTGGCATCCTGCCCAACGGCATCTGCGTGCGGGGAAGAAAGGCGCACTGCCGTGCCGCCAAGGGTCAGAACTCGTCGGCCGAAGTTTATCACAGCGCCCAATCCGTCCTATCTTGACCCGGCCACAAGACTCTACTCTACGACTCAGAGCGAGTCTCCTTTGGTTCCTGCGTCAGAACCAGCCAGACTACCGTTCGGGTCTGAGTTGAGGAAAGAGGATCACGTCACGGATGGAGTCCGCCCCCAGGAACAGCATCGCCAGCCTATCGATGCCTATGCCCAGTCCGCCAGCGGGCGGCATGCCATACTCCAAAGCTCTGAGATAGTCCTCGTCAACCACGTGGGCCTCGTCGTCACCGGCCGCCTTATTGTGGGCCTGTTCTTCGAAACGGCCCCGTTGATCCGCCGGATCGTTGAGTTCCGAGAAGGCGTTGCCCATCTCCTTGCCGGCGATTATCGGCTGGAACCTCTCGACCAACAACGGGTCGTTAGGGCTGCGCTTGGCCAGTGGGCTCAGCTCCAGGGGGTAGTCTATGGCAAAAGTGGGCTGGACCAGTTTGGGCCAAACGGCATGCTTCAAGGCCTTGTCCACTAGGGTAGAGAAAGTATCGCGCTTCTCTGTCTCGATCTTGCGGTCCTGCAGCAGCTTCTTGGCCTTCCCTGGGTCTCCCCTGATCTCTGCGAGAGACATGCCAAGATGCTCGCTCAGCAGGGAATCGACGGTCCTCCTGGGCCATGGTGGCCTGAGCTCCACCCTATCAGTGCCCACGGCCAACTCGGTCGATCCGACGACTTCCACGGCCAGGGCCGGGATCATTTTCTCGACCAGATCCATGATGGCGTTGTAGTCCACGTACGCCCAGTAGAGTTCGAGCATGGTGAACTCGGGGTTGTGCACCAAGGATATGCCTTCATTCCGAAAGCTCTTGCCTATCTCGAAGATGCGGTCGAATCCCCCGACCAGCAATCTCTTGAGGTAGAGCTCGGGAGCGATGCGCAAGTAGAGATCCGTGTCCAGCGCATTGTGATGCGTGACGAACGGGCGCGCTAACGCCCCACCAGGCAATGGCTGCAGGGTGGGCGTCTCGACCTCGACGAAGCCCTCCGCTTCCAGATATCGCCGCATGGCCGACACCAGCCTGCCGCGTCCCCGGAGTTGTGCGGCCACATCCGGGTTGACTATCAGATCGACGTAGCGTTGTCTGTACCGCGTCTCGCGATCTTGCAGGCCGTGGAACTTCTCAGGAAGTGGGCGGACGGACTTGGACAGAAGCGTCCAAGACTCTATGTGCACCGTCAGTTGCCCGCGACGAGTGCTGAAGGCGAAACCCTCGCAGCCGATGATGTCACCCAGGTCGACGTCGACAAGCCTCTCGAACGACTCCTCGCCAAGCGTGTCGACGTTGCTGTATATCTGCAGATCGTCCCAGCCGTCACGCAGTGTGAAGAACGCGGCCTTGCCGTGAACCCTGCGGGACATGATTCGCCCAGCGATGCGATACGAGGTCCCATCGGCATTCTGTCCGGCTTCCAGGTCACCGTGTTTCGCGGCTATCTCCGCCAGACCGGTGCGCCCCTCGAAGGACCGAGCGTACAAGTCGACACCCGCCTCGCGCATGCGCTCTATCTTGGCCAGCCGCTCACGTTCCCACTCCGAGAGACCGGTCGCCGACCCATCGCCTCCGTCGTGTTCTTCGGATGGAGCGGCAGCGTCCATCTAGGACGTCTTTCCTATCTTGACTATCTCGTACTCGATGGCGCCCACGGGCACAGGCACCGTCACTACATCGCCGACCTTCTTGCCTATGATCGCTTGCCCGACAGGAGATTCGTTCGACAGACGAGAGTTCATGGGGTCGGCCTCCGCTGAGCCAACCAGTGTATACACTTGTGTCTCGCCCAAGCCCTTGTCACGCAACGTGACGGTGCTTCCTATGCCCACTTTGTCGGTGGCGACCTCTGAATGCTTGACGACGCGCGCACGTCGCAGCTTCTCCTGCAGAAGGGCTATTCTGCCCTCAAGTAGCGCCTGTTCGTTCTTGGCGTCGTCGTACTCCGAGTTCTCGCTAATATCACCGAATTCGCGAGCTTGACGAATGCGCTCAGCGACCTCCTCCCGTTTGACGGTCGAGAGGTGATGCAGTTCTTCCGTCAGCTGCTTCAGCCCTTCCTCGGTAAGAATCACTTCTTTGCGTGACACAGGGACCGTCCTTTGTGGGGTGCATAAGCGGATCTTGCCCAAGAGCAGCGCGGCATTATAGGTAACAGGCGAGCACTTGTCAACACGACTCATTACAGCCCGGCAAACTCTCCGCCCATCCTTGCCAACACCTCAAGAGCAGCGTCGACCTCTGTTGCTGTGCTCAGCGCGCGCATTGGCTCGATGAGAGTCGGTGCGACTCGCAACGGGCGTAGATACCAGGTCAGTAGTTTGCGAACCCACCGGGCAGCCCGTTGCTGGCCCTGCTCTTCGGAGGCCAGTGCCAGCAACGCCCTCAGAGTCCTCTACTACCTCAGGCAGCGGCGGGCGCACGGCCGACCTGCCGGCAAGTAATGCGCCTACCAGCCACGGGTTGCCGGCAACACCACGGGCGACCATTACCGCGTCAGCCGCGGCCCCCTCCACGATATCTACCGCAGACTGGACACTATCGACGTCCCCCGAAGCCATGACCGGGATGTTCACGGCGGCACAGATGGCAGCGGTCACTGAATGGTCGGCCTTGCCACTGTAGTACTGGTTGGCCGCCCTCGGGTGGATACCTATTGCCGCTATCCCCACAGCTTCCATCCGGCGTGCGACCTGCAACGCCAGACCATCCCCCGGCCGCAGACCACTGCGCATCTTGACTGTAACCGGGACCCCGGACCGTCCGGCTACTCTCACTACCGCCGCTGCTACCGCAGCGGCCCGCTCTGGATCGCGCCATCAGTGCGCAGCCCGCGCCTGTCTTTGCCACCTTGCGGACAGGGCAGCCCATGTTGATATCCAGTAGGTCCGGGGTGCGAGGGCCCATAAGCACCAACTCCGCAGCCCTGGCCATTGAATCGCGTTCGGCTCCGAACAACTGCACAGAGAAGGGACGCTCCTGCTCATCGAAGGCCAGGTAGTCCGCCGTCCTCTTGTTGCCATGCAGGAGCCCCAGCACGCTGACCATCTCGCTGACCAATAGCCCAGCGCCATGGGACCTCATATGTCTACGATATGCGCTGCAGGTCAGGCCCGCCATGGGTGCAAGGACAACACGGTTGGGTAGGGAGACCGGACCGATAGTGAACGGCTCGGAAAGATACGGCGTCAAAGAACGCTCAGACGCCCCTAACTGCACGGTGACGGCTCCCTATACGTGATTGCGCCGCCAGATGATCTCCAGGCCACGCAGTGTCAGCAGTGAGTCCAACTTGTCCAGGCTGGCGGCTTGGCCGAAG
Source organism: uncultured Actinomycetes bacterium (assembly GCA_963814365.1). Classification (GTDB taxonomy): domain Bacteria; phylum Actinomycetota; class Thermoleophilia; order RBG-16-64-13; family RBG-16-64-13; genus RBG-16-64-13. The sequence goes on from CAWFCL010000004.1 coordinate 1,152,393, forward strand.
ATGAGCGGCGCGAGACCGCCGGTGGCTACGGTCACCGCCTCGCCTCCTAGCTCGTGCCGCATGCGAGTGACGATACCATCCACCTGGCCCGCGAAACCGTAGACAGCTCCAGCCTGCATGGACTGCACGGTGTTCTTGCCGATCACCGTACCCGGGTCGGCCAACTCTATCTTGCTCAGCCGGGCGGCCCTGTTTGCCAACGCGTCCAACGACACTTCGATGCCGGGGGCGATTGCGTGGCCCAGGTATTCCCCGGCAGAAGACACCGCACTGAATGTCGTAGCCGTGCCGAAATCTACCGCTATGCACGGGGCGCCGTAGAGCTCCAAGGCAGCCACTGCGTCCACGATCAGGTCTGGACCTACACTACGCGGGTCCGTGGTCAGCACGGGCATACCGGTCTTGACTCCTGGACCTATGACCAACGCCTCGATCCCAAACTTGCCCGCCGACATGCTGGCATACTCATTGCTCAGCGGGGGGACGACGGATGCCACAGCCATACCCGATACGGCGTCCCGGGATATCCCCTCGACGCGCAGAAGACCGTCCAGCAAAACCGCCAGCTCATCGCCGGTCTTCTCGCGGTCAGTCGCGACACGCCAACTGGCCGCCAGACCCTCATCCGAGAAGAGCCCCAGATGTGTCTGAGTATTGCCGACGTCGACCGCAAGCAGCATAGACATCCCCCTTCTCAACGGACCATTAGTCGCCGACTTTCAACGTGAGAGACAGGTCGACGGGCGGGGCTCCCATGGTGAGCGCGCTGGTTGAAATGATATCGACCCCAGTCTCCGCGATAGATCTTACGTTCTGCAGAGACACACGACCCGAGGCCTCCAGGATGACGTCCGCGTTCAATCGCCTCGCGGTCTGCACCAGCCTGCCAAGTGAGTCCAAGTCTTGGTTGTCGAGCATGACGATGTCCGCTCCACACTCTATGGCCTGCTGCAGATCCGACTCGCTCTCCACCTCCACTTCGACCTTCACGTAGCTTGGTTGTGCGAGTCTGACCCGTTCGATAGCTGCGCGTACGCCTCCTGCTGCCTCGATATGGTTGTCCTTGATCAACACCATGTCAAACAGACCGAAACGGTGATTACCGCACCCACCGTAGACGACAGCCCGTTTCTCCCAGGCGCGCAGCCCAGGCAACGTCTTGCGAGTGTCCACCACTTGGGCTTCCGTCCCCGCGACAGCTTGAGCAAAGCGCCGTGATTGAGTGGCTACTCCGCACAGATGCATCAGGAAGTTGAGCATCGTGCGTTCAGCGCTGAGGATGCTCCGAGCCGACGCGTTCACGGTAGCCAACAGCTCGCCCACGCTCACCACTGCGCCGTCCGCCACCAGAGAGACAAACACCGCGTCGGGGTCCACCTCGCGCATCACGTCCTCGGCCAAGGGCAATCCCGCTACCACCATCTCCTCGCGCGCCGTGATCGCAGCATTACCGCGAGTCTCAGGCAACACGGTCAACTCCGAGGTGATATCGCCCCGTTCGCCCAGATCCTCCGCCAGGGCCCTCCGCACCGCCTGGCGTCCGGCCTCATCGATCATCATCGCTCCTCCGCTCCGTCCAGGTCAGTATCACCTATCAAGACAGGGCTTGTCGTCACGATCAACTCTCCGGTATCAGCGTCACGGCGAACCAAGCTGTGGCACCTCCAAGCACCGTCGTCTCGCCCACAGAAGTCAGACCGCAAATGGACACCCCTGCTCTCTTCTCGCAGTATCGCAGTAGCTACCATCTGGCGCGCCACCGCGAGAAGATTGAACAGCTCCAACTCCGCCACGTGCAGGCCAGGAGATGACAACGAACTCTCCAGTAGCGCCAACCTTTCGCCGGCCTCACTAAGACCTTCCCGCGACCGCACAATCCCACACAATTCCATCATCGTATCGCCCACAGTCTCTCGGCCTCGAGCGATCACGTCAGGATCGTTGCCCTCCCGAGGCTCGTCATCCAGCTCCAATCTGACCTTTCGCACCGCTGGGTCGCCTACCGCTAGATACCGGTTGAGTTCCCGCACCGTGCGCTCCCCGAACACGAGTCCCTCGAGTAGCGAGTTGGAAGCCAACCTGTTGGCGCCATGTATTCCTGTGCTCGCAGTCTCGCCACAGGCGTAGAGACCGGGAACGGTTGTCCGACCCCAAGAATCCGTCAGCACTCCGCCGATGAAGTAGTGAGAGGCGGGAGCCACCGGGATCAATTGGGTGCATAGGTCGAGTCCTCTTTGCCGCAGACCTTCATAGACTGTGGGAAAGCGCCCCTTCAGAAAACCACATTCCAGATGGCGCGCGTCCAGCCAGACCTCGTCGGTGCCATCGCGCTCGAACACCCGCTGCATCTGACGGACCACGACATCACGCGGAGCCAACTCCTCCCGGGGATGGGGCCCGACCATGAACCGCTCCCCTCGACCGTCCAGCAGATAAGCGCCCTCCCCCCTGAGTGCCTCCGTCAGCAGTAGCGTAGGATTCTCGGTGCCATAGAAGGCCGTGGGATGGAACTGCATGAACTCCATGTCTCGCAGGACCGCGCCGGCGCGGTAAGCCATAGCGTGCCCGTCTCCTGTGGCCACGAGCGGATTTGTGGTGCGCGAGTAGACTTGGCCACCGCCCCCACACGCAAGAACCACCGCGCGCGCAAGGATTATGGTCAACTCGCCACCCTGTCCGAGCGCCACGGCCCCCACGCACCGGCCACCGTCCATGAGCAGATCGAGCACGAACTCGTCCTCGTGGAGTTCCACCCGGCCCCCGGAGGTGATCACGTCTGCTAGAGAGCTGGCCACCACGCTCCCCGTCGCGTCTCCGCCAGCGTGCACTATGCGGTCGGCCGAATGCGCACCCTCCCTGCCGAGGATCAGCCTGCCCTCGCGGCGGTCGAAATGAGTGCCAAGATCCTCCAGCTCTCGAATTCGCGCCGGCCCCTCTTCTACCAGCACCCTCACAGCCGGCTCGTCGCACAGGCCTACGCCCGCCTCCAGAGTGTCGCGCATGTGCAAGTCTGCTGAGTCATGAGGACTCATGGCAGCAGCGATGCCGCCTTGGGCCAAGAAGGTGGTCGTCTGATCGAGGGTCCCCTTGGTGACCAGACCCACGTTCCACCTGTGAGCGGCCCCCAGCGCAGCAGTCAACCCCGCGATGCCGCCTCCCACCACCAGCACGTCATAGCTCGAGTAGCGTAGGTCGGCCCCGCGTCGCGAAATGAAAGGAGTGCCTGCCCCTCTACTACCAGCGACAGAATTCACGCACCGACCTCGATCATCCGCTGGACAGCCCTCAGCGCCTTGTCTCGCACTTCGGTGGGGACTGTGACAACAGGGCCTCCTCGGCGCAGGGAATCGAGCACCTTCTCAAGAGTGATGAGCTTCATATTCCGGCAGACCGCGATATCCGTCACCGGATAGAAGACCTTGCCTGGACAGTCCTTCGACAAGCGATGGATCATGCCCACCTCGGTGCCTATCAGATACTCGGTGGCCTCGTCCTCCTGACAGAAGCGCACCATCCCTGAGGTGCTCTCCACGGCGTCGGCGATGGCACTGACTTCTGGGTCGCATTCCGGGTGGACAACGACCTTGGCGCCCGGATGCGCAGCCCTGGCGGCCTGAACGTGGCTGACCTTGATCCAGACGTGGGTAGGACAGAACCCGGGCCACAGAATAACCTCGCGACCCGCCTTATTCGCTGCCCACGTGCCCAGGTTCTTGTCCGGCGTGAAGATGATCTCTCGATCCTTGGGCACCGATTCGAGCACCTCGACTGCGTTGGAGCTCGTGCAGCATATGTCTGACAGCGCCTTCACGGCAGCCGTGGTGTTGACATAGCTGACCACCGCAGCCTCAGGATGTTCGGCCTTTTGAGCGAGCAGACCCTCCTCGTCCACCATATCCGCCATAGGACACCCGGCACCCAGATCCGGCAATATGACCGGGCGGTCCGGCGACAACATCGCTGCCGTCTCGGCCATGAAGTGCACCCCGCAGAACAAGATCTTCTTGGCCTCGGTGACCGAGGCCTGTCGAGATAGTCCCAGGGAGTCCCCTGTCATGTCGGCTATGTCCTGCACTTCCGGGCGCTGATAGTTGTGGGCCAAGATGACCACGTCTCTGGCCTTGGCCAACGCCCGGATCTCCGCCTGCATGCTCGCGATGTTCACGTCTACAGCGCCGCCTTCCAAGGGGTGAAAACGATGCCCATTCCCGACCAGGAGCTCCACCCGCTGGTCGGCGACCGACGCCAAGGCCTGCCTCACCGTCCTGCCGCTGACCAAGACCAAGTCTGGCGCCAACTCACACAAAGGCTCCAGCACAAAGCGTCTTTCTTCCATGCGAGGGTGAGGCACGATCAGCCCTTCTTCGCTGATCGGGAGGCCATGGTACCAGAGGATATCCAGGTCGATGACCCGCGGTCCCCACCGCTCCAACCGCTTACGTCCCAAGGCCTTCTCTATGGAACCAGTCGCACGCAGCAACTCGCTGGCCGATAGACCCGTCCGTATCTCGACCACCTGATTCAGATAGTCGGCCTGGTCGGGTCCGCCAACGGGCGCAGAAACGTACACCCGCGAACTGCCCGCAAGGCTCGTATGTGGCAGCAAGGCGAGCTCGTCGATGGCCTGGCGAAGAGAAGCTTCCCGGTCGCCCAGGTTGGATCCCAGCCCCAGATATACCAGCGCCAAGTCGTGCTCACCGAAGCCCAGACTTCAGCCCTCCAGGTCGGAGCGACGGAGCTCCAACGCGGCACCTACACTGCTTAGCGGGCAGGCCACCGGGGGCTGCGGCTTGTCGACCTGCACCCGCACTGCGTCCAGCAACGGGAATCTGGCAAGGATCGCCTCAGCGATGACCTGAGCGAGACGCTCAAGCAGCGAGTACGAATCAACAGTGGCCAACTCGGTGATCATGTCGATTATCTCTGTGTAGTCGACGGTGTCGGCCACTTCGTCGGTGTGAGCTCCCGGACAACCCTCCATGGTCAACCCGACGCTGAAGATCAGCCTTTGGCCTAGGACCCTCTCCTCGGCCGGCACTCCATGATGCCCGTAGACCTCGAGTCCCTCTATGTAGAACTCCATGTGATCCCCTTTGAATGTCGGCCTGGGCCCTACACCCCGGCTTCTCTGATTGCCCGAGCGACCAACGCCGCCTCCCGGTTGCCCTCGATCTCGTGCGCTCTCACCACGTGCGCCCCGGCCGCCACGGCCACCGCAGTGACCGAGGCAGTGGCTCTGTCTCGCTGCTGTGAATCCTGGATGCCCAGAACCTCACCCAAGAAGCGCTTCCGCGACGCCCCCACCACAAGGGGCCGACCCAAAGACCTGAACACTTCCAGATTGCGCAAGAGGGTGAGGTTGTGCTCAGTTGTCTTTCCAAAGCCTATGCCCGGATCGACCAGCAGGTTCTCCTCATTCAGGCCATGATCCACAGCCCAGTTGAGCCTCTCCACGAAAAACTTGTACACATCGCCCGTGACATCCTGATAGGCAGGTTTGTCCTGCATGGTCCTTGGATCACCCTGCATATGCATCAGCACTACCGGACACCCGGCGTCACGCAGCACCGCCACCATCTCAGGATCGGCGCGCAACGCAGAGACGTCATTGATCATGAATGCCCCGGCAACCAGGGCCTCATGCGCCACCTGGGCTTTCGAGGTGTCGACAGACAGACGCCCCTGCAGTGGAATAGCGAGCGCCCGGACCACGGGCATCACTCTACTCAACTCTTCGTCCTCGGCCACCGACCTGGATCCCGGACGAGTAGACTCGCCGCCCACGTCGATGAGCGCGGCCCCCCTAGCCACCATATCCAGCCCATGCATCACGGCGGAATCAACATCGACGTATGCTCCGCCGTCCGAGAAAGAGTCCGGAGTCACATTTAGGATGCCCATGACCAACGGAGCCTGGTCCAGGTGCAATCCAGCATGACAAGCGGGGAGCTGGCCAAGGGAGTTCTGCAGTGCTGCCTCTATCGAAGTGGCCAAATCACGCAGGCCGGTGTCCGGCCCTTTCAGCCTAGGAAGCAGACGTTCGAACTCCGACAACGAACCCATCAGAAGACAGCTGCCGCAGTCCTTCATCCACGCGAACAGATCTTCCGCTACAGCCAGATCACCGCCGCGGGAGGTCAGTTCCTGCCTAAGGATGTTCACCTCTCGGATACCGAGTCCGTTGACCTGAACGACCCGCAAGAGCGCGTGCTTGTCCGTTGCCTTCACGCCCGCCTCAGAAACGCCGACGCGCCGCAGCGCCACCTGAGCATCATGGACATCCCTGATGACCAGGACCTGAGGGGCTCCTTCTGATGGGATCATCCCTACCCCCCTTTTCGCGCCGTACGGACTAAGCCCCAGGGGCCTCGATCAGGGCGAGTACCTCGGCCCGGGTCGCTGCATTTCTGAGACAGATGCCTCGCACAGCAGAAGTCACCACCCTTGCCCCGGGAGCCTTCACCCCCCTCATGGACATGCACAAGTGCTCCGCCTGGATGAGGACCAACACCCCCTCCGGGTCGAGGGACTTCACCAGCGTATCGGCTATGGTCGAGGTGAGCCTTTCCTGCAACTGCAGGCGCGCCGCGGCAGCCCGGACCAGCCGCACGATCTTGGACACCCCAGCGATACTGCCGTTCTTGGAGGGTATGTAGGCCACATGGGCCACGCCGAAAAACGGCACCAGGTGATGCTCGCAGAGCGAATGAAAAGATATGTCGCGGACCAAGACCATCTCTTGGTGTTTGTCGGAGCCTATCGGGACGACCAAGGACGACAAGTCGTCCGTTTCCTCAGAGATGATCTCCTCGTATAACTCTGCCACACGGCGAGGGGTAGCCTCCAAGCCTTCCCGATCCGGATCCTCGCCTATGCCTTCCAGCAGCAGGCGCGTGGCCTTCTCGATCTTGGCCTTGTCTATCACCTACGCTGGTCCCGGTCTTGGGGGTGCGCCTCGATGGTCGACACCCCGCCTGGGGCGACCTGGCCCAGACCTTCCGGCCCCACGGCTTGCTCTTCGCGGGGACGACGTTGCCTTTGTTGCCGCTTGGCCTCTGCCGGCTTGCGCGACTTGGCCGCGTCCTTGGCCTTGAAGATCTCTTCGGGATCCGCACCAGCTAGGATGGCCTCGAACTCTGCCTTGTCGATGGTCTCCCGCTCCATAAGGAGTTGCGACAGCTTGTCGAGTTCAGTCCGATGCTCGGTAAGGACATCTTGGGCCATCTGATAAGCCTCGTCCACCACACGCCGGATCTCTGCGTCTATCTTCTGCGCAGTCTCATCGGAGTACTCCTGCCCCATCCCGTAGTCGCGACCCACAAACGGCTGACCTGGGTCGTGACCGAAAGTCAATGGCCCCAGTTCATCACTCATACCGTACTGGGTGATCATCCGCCGCGCCGTCTCGCTCACTCGCTGCAGGTCGTTGGCGGCCCCCGTGGTTATGTCGTCGAAACGGATCTTCTCGGCCACACGGCCGGCCAACCCCATGGCCAGTTTGTCGAGTATCTCGCCCTTCTTGACCATGAACTTGTCCTCAGTGGGCAGCGTTATGGTGTAACCAAGCGCGTGTCCCCGCCCGATGATCGACACCTTGTGCACGGGGTCGGCGTTGGGTAGGTAGTGAGCCACCAGAGCGTGGCCGGTCTCATGGTAGGCCGTGATGAGCTTCTCCTCGTCGGAGAGCACACGGGACTTCTTTTCCGGGCCTGCGATGACCCGCATCACAGCTTCTTCCAGCTCGTCCATACCCACCGAGCGCTTGCGTCGACGCGCCGCCAGCAGCGCTGCTTCGTTCATCAGATTAGCCAGATCGGCACCGGTGAAACCTGCCGTCTGTCCGGCCAGAGAATCCAGATTGATTCCTTCTGCGATCGGCTTGCCCTTGCCATGCACGGCGAGAATGGCTTTGCGTCCCTCCCGATCGGGTCTATCCACGGATATCTGACGGTCGAACCGCCCTGGGCGCAGCAGAGCAGGGTCAAGGATGTCGGGACGGTTAGTCGCCGCCATGATGATGATGCTCTCGTTGGCCTCGAACCCGTCCATCTCGACCAACAACTGGTTGAGGGTCTGTTCCCGCTCATCGTGGCCGCCACCCAGCCCCGCTCCGCGATGGCGCCCCACCGCGTCGATCTCGTCGATGAAGACGATGCAAGGTTGACTCTGCTTTGCCTGCTCGAACAGGTCGCGCACGCGGCTGGCTCCGACCCCGACGAACATCTCTACGAAGTCTGACCCCGAGATGCTGAAGAAAGGCACACCTGCCTCACCGGCTACGGCTCGGGCCAACAGAGTCTTGCCGGTACCCGGAGGTCCGAACAGCAGCACACCTTTAGGTATCTTGGCGCCCAGGCTCTGGAAGCGCTTGGGAGACTCCAGAAACTCCTTGATCTCCTGTAGTTCCTCGATTGCTTCGTCCACGCCGGCCACGTCTTTGAAGGTGATCTTGGGTTGGTCTACCGCCAAGCGCTTGGCCCGCGACTTCCCAAAGCTCATCACCTTGTTGCCGCCACCCTGCATCTGGTTGAAGAAGAAGAAAAGGATGACGGCCATGATGATGAGAAAGGGCAGGTAGCCTAAGATGGAGCCCCAGGCCGAACCTTGTTCAGCGTCCGTCGTGTAGTCGATATCGTACTGGCCCAAGACCTCCTGGATGGGATACGACTCGGCGTAACCCACAGAGAATCGAGAGTTCGTGCTTATCCAGACGCCTTCCACGACCTGAGATTTGACCTTGACCTTGACGTCTTTTACGTCTGGCGGTCGAGCGCTGATCGCGGTCTCGAATTCGGGGAATGTCATCTTCTCTCCCCCACCCATATCGGTCAAGAAGAGACCGATCAGAACGATTATCAGGGCGAACAGCAGGATGGGAAAAAGAGAGCTCTTGAAGAACCTGCTCAAAATGACTCCACAGTCGGTCTTTCCAAGAGCAGAGATACTATCACAAGGGTATCAATCGAGGTCGTCAGGCACCCCGATGAAGGGCAGGTTGCGGTACTTTCCGGCTCGGTCCAACCCGTAGCCCACTACGAACTCCTCGCCCAGCTCGAACCCGGTGTAACGACACTCTATGTCCGCGACCAGCCGCCTGGGCTTGCTGAGCAAAGTCACCACCTCTAGACTGGCTGGGTTTCGGGCCTTCAGGCTCCTGATCAGATACTGCAGGGTCAGGCCGGAGTCTATGACATCCTCCACTATCAGGACGTGTCTGCCTTCCATGTCGGTCTCGAGATCCTTCAGTATCCGCACCACACCTGAACTCTCGGTAGATTTGCCGTAGCTGGAGACCGCCATGAACTCGATCTCCAGGTCGAACGGAAGCCGCCTGGCCAGATCGGCCACAAACAGGACGGCCCCCTTCAGCACGCACACCAAGACCGGTCGCAGACCCTCATAGTCAGACGTGATCGAGCCGGCCAGCTCGTCGATCCTGCACTGGAGTCGCTCCTTGTCTATCAGTGTGCGCAACTGTCATCTCCTTCCTCAACACGCGCCATGCTCAAGCGTACGAACCGCTTGCTCACGCGGGTCACCCTAGCCTCATCGGCGATCACCAGGCCGCCCAACCAGAGAATGCGTTCGCCGCACACCACCATGGGCCTCTTGGGACGCTCACGCGCCGGCACCTTGAGATCTATGAGTATCTCCTTCACTTTGCGCGAACCAGCGGAGCCCAGAGGCTGCATTCGATCGCCCGGCCGCGGCCCACGTACCTGCAAGACTCCAGAGACCGCGCTCGCATCGATGATGGCCTCGCGTTCCACTTCTACGGCACGAAAGCCTGTGCAGAAGTCAGCAGAGACCTTGGTCCCCGCCCACCGAACCGCTCCCGGAACAGGCAATTCGACTGAGTCAACCAGCCCCGATGCCTCGGCACCACCACGACCAAGACGGATGAGGTCGTACTCCTTGGTCGCCTGCCACCCACCGCCCAACGATCGGCTCGCTGATCCCGATACCTCTAAGAGCGCTTCAACGGCTAACACCGATGCGCGGGACGCGGCGTTTGTAGAACAGGCCGCAAGTCGGTCGTGCAACAGAAGGCGCCGGACGGGCACCGGCAACCGCAGAAGGGCCGTGCAGCTCATAGCCATGTCGTCTTCAACGCCGATCGCACCCACGCCGGTGACCTGAACTGCGGCCCGCGCTTCAGCGACCGCCAGACGAGTCAGAGCTTGGATCTCTGCGGCGACTTCGGCAGTTCGACACGCCCCGCCCACCGCCCCCGGCAAAGCCTCCTCCCAGGCCGGCAATACGTTTTCTCTTATGCGAGTGCGCGCGTACCCTGGATAGGTGTTGCCGCTATCGCTGGCGAACTCGATGCCGTGATCCCTGCAATACGCCGCCGTCTCTTCTCGACGACAGTCCAGAAGGGGCCTCGCCCACGGCGGGTCGTTGGGCCGCATCCCCGCCAAGGCGGCCAATCCTCCGTATCGGGCGATGCGATACAAGAGCGTCTCCACCTGATCGTCGGCGGTGTGCCCCAGAACGATCACGTCCCAACCCATTGACTGGGCAACCTCGAGCGCCGCTGCCCTCCTCGCTTCGCGCGCTCGCTCCTGAACGTTTCCCTCACTCTTCTCCACTGGACGATGGACCACTGTGAGCTTGGCGCCTAGGCGCTCGCACACCTCCGCCACGAGTGATTCGTCAGCATCACTCTCGGCTCCGCGCAGATGATGGTTGATGTGCAGAGCGGATAGAGTCGCCGGGCCTGCTTTCCCCAGGCCGCCGCTCGCGAGAACGTGCAGAAGGGCAAGCGAGTCCTGACCGCCGGAGACCATAACGAGCACGCGCGCCTCGGCCGCAAACAGATGTTCGCGCCGGACCAAAGAGTCTACTTTGCGCGCCAGCGAGGGCCGTCCTCTTTGGCGTGCATTGTCCTGAATGCCCACCGAGCCCTCGACCTCCTCTCCGCGATGTCCGGGCTGGTATTGTACTAAAGCCTCGCCTTTGCTTATATTGGCACGCCTGAAATCCCAAAGGAGGAATTGAGATGGGTGTTCCCAAGGTCGATGCCGATCTTTGCACCGGTTGTGGAATCTGCGAGGATATCTGCCCCGACGTGTTCGAGATCGCCGATGATGGCATCAGCCACGTCATCGATCCCAATGCGTGCGAGGATGCCGGCTGTTGCGAAGAGGCAGCTGATGAGTGCCCGGAAGGCGCTATCACGATCGAGTGAGTTTGCCGCGGCTCGATTCGCGGAGCGCCATCCAAATAGCATGACCACGCTAGAAGCCGCCCATGATTGGGCGGCTTCTTCCCTTTCCCCGATCAAGAGAGGACGTCATGTCAGATACGGACAAGCAACGTGTCCCTCCGGGACAAAGGCTAGTAGACGACTTCCCCGTCCTACATGCAGGCTCCGTGCCCAACGCGCGCACCGAGTCCTTTCGCCTCGCCCTGTATGGCTTGCTGGAGCCCAAAACCACCATAAGTTGGAGCCAACTGTTGGAGTTGCCCTCTGTTGAACTCACCTGTGACCTGCATTGCGTTACAGACTGGACCAAGCTGGACACCACCTGGAAGGGCGTGAGGGTCTCCACCCTTCTTGCTCCTCTCAAAGTCTCTCCTGAGGCCAGACACTGCGTTATCCACGCCGCCGAGGGATGGACGACCAATCTGCCACTTGAAGAACTCCTGCGCGACGACGTGTTGGTGGCCTATGAGTACGACGGCCGCCCACTATCCCTGGAACATGGCGGTCCCGTGCGCCTCTTGGTACCTCACCTCTACTTCTGGAAAAGCGCCAAGTGGCTGGAGGGGATAGAACTCACGGCCGAACAGCGTCTCGGTTTCTGGGAGACCCGGGGGTACCACGAACTGGGCGACCCCTGGCTGGAGCAACGCTACTCGTAGTTCTAGAGGATAGCCGCGCGGACCGTCGAAAGCCTGTCTCCGAGGAGAAAGGAGTGCGGCTATCGACGAACAGTTGCTCGTCAGACTGGCCTTGGCCATCACTACCACAGGCTTCGTCGCGACCACGTTAGCCCTGATTTTGCGTACCAGACGGGCCTCACGGACTACGTCTGCCGCAGGCTCCATGGACTCCGGCATGGTAGACGCGCTCACCCGTATAGCCAGCCACAGAGTCTTTCAAGATCGCCTTGTGCATGAATGCGAACGCGCGTACCGGTTCGGCGATACCTTCATGCTCGCACTCCTCGACCTAGACAACTTCCGCGCGGTCAACGACCGCTACGGCCATCGCACCGGCGACTTGGTCCTGCTTGACCTGGCTCGGCGCGTCAACGCCCAATTGCGCGACATCGATCTAATCGCCCGCTTTGGAGGAGATCGTTTCGCCATGATCCTTCCGCACACCTACGACAAGGGCGGGGTCCAGCTGGCGGAGCGCATCCGTCAGAACGTGGCCGGATGGGTGTTCTTTACCGAGGAAGGCGCAGAGATACGTCTCACCGCCAGCTTGGGTCTGTGTTCGTATCCGTCTGATGGGACCGCCGCGCCAGACCTTGTTGCAGTCGCCGATAAGGCCCTTATGTTCGCCAAGGCTATGGGAGGCAACCAGATTCAGCTCTACCGCGAACTACCCGCCAGAGAGACGCCTGACAATGTCATCCCGATGCCCCACTCTGGTAGAGAGGCAATCGTCAGAAGCCTCGCGGCCGCGGTCGACATCCGAGACGGTTACACGCACACTCACTCGAACCTCGTCTCCGCTTTGGCCGCCGCCGTCTCCAGACGGCTTGGACTGACGGAGGCCGAGGTGGGACGAGTCAGTGTAGGCGCCTTGCTCCACGACGTCGGCAAGATCGGCATACCCGACTCCATCCTCACCAAAGAAGGGTCTCTTACCTCAGAAGAGTGGCGGTGCATCCAGCAGCACCCCGTGCTCGGCATGGAGATCATGGCGCAGGCACCCGAACTCACCGACGTAACCCCTTTGGTTCTGCACCACCAAGAGCGCTACGACGGCACCGGATATCCTGCTCAGCTCAGTGGCAGCGACATCCCGCTCGGTGCGCGCATCATCGCGGCTGCGGACGCTTACCACGCAATAATCTCCGACAGACCGTATCGGTCTCGCCGCTCGCACCGTGACGCCGTGCGCGAACTCAACCGATGCAGCGGAGCACAGTTTGACCCAGAGATCGTGGACAAGCTTCTGAGCGTGCTGGATACAGACGAACAGATACGCACTCTGCTGCCTGTGGCTGACGGCACGTGCGCCAGCGACACGCCGGATATCGCGACAGCGGCCGTCTAGTTCCGCAGACTGCGAGTCCGCTCAGAGGTTCTACCTATCTTCTGTCGCTCCGCCCGCTTGCTGTTTCCAGACCCTGTACAGCACCGGCCCGGTCCACACTAATCCAGCCAGCGAGACGAACCCAGCCACGCTGATCACAAAACCCTGCATGCTCCTGTACAGCAGCGGCGCGATCAGGGTCCCAGTGAGAGCCGCCAACTGTATCGACGTCCCCTCCAGCCCTTGCACCGTGCCCAGCCACCGTCTGGGTACGACCTGGACCAAGAACGCCTGTTTCGCCGGGTACGACCACGCCACTGCCAGCCCTTCAAGGACGTTGACCACTATGAACAACTTGAGATTCGTGTTGGTCCCATAGATGACCCACGCCGCCGCCGACAACGCGTAGCCTGAGAACATCAACACCCATCGGTTGTACCGGTCGGCCAAATATCCGCCCACGAACGAGAAAAGCATGGGGACGCTGAACGCAACCCACGTCAAGCTGATGAAGCTGGGAGAGGCGCCAAGATGATCTAACCACAGGCTCCAGACGACCTCCCAAACACCCATGGCGAAGTGTCCCGTTATCCCCGCTATCAGGAAGGCGGCAACGGGCTTGGTCACCAACTTGCGATAGGTCGGTCGAGACTCCTTGGTCCCTATCGTGAAGTCCGTTCTCCCGGGCGGCTTGAGAGCGAACAACAGGACACCAGCCGTCAACGCTGAGGCTATCCCTCCGAACAGGAATATCGCGTAGAAAGACCAGACACCTCCGCCCCCGATGAGCCTGTACAGCATCGCCGCCAGTCCGGGGCCTGCGACCAGACCCCCGAATTGTGCAGTGGTCAGCCAGCCGTATGCCCGGCTGCGCGTTGCGGGAGTAGAGAGGTCCGCGACCAGCGCCTGACCGGCGGGCCCCACGGCAGCCGCCCCCATGCCTTCCATGAAACGGAACAAGATGAACCACGAAGGAGTGGTCGTAGACAGAAACATCAGGGTGGACACCGCATACAGTGCCACACCGCTGACGATCACGGGCTTCCGACCGATGGAGTCACTCAGGCGCCCCAACGGGGCAGAAAACAGGAGCGCACCTAGGTAGTACGCGGCGGCGATGACCCCGATAAGCCCAAGCGACGCGTTGGCCTCGTCCTTCAGAAATAGGGGCAGCAGTGGCAGTATGGCGCCGAAGCCCGCCCACACAACGAAGTTCGCCGCGCACACCAACCCGAGCTGGACCCACATGGTCCGCTCATGGTCCAAGCGCTTACTTGTATCAACACCGTCCATGTGGGAACTTTGCATCAATCCGAGGCAGAGAGAGGGCGCGACCAGCACCGTCTCACAGGCTACCATGTCGCGCTTCGCAGCACTTGGACGGGAGGACCCATGTCAGAACCAGGGCCGGCATTCCAACAGATCACTGCTTACGACCGCGCAAGCATCAAGCAACGTGAGCTCGACTGGCAAAGCAAGCCCGCGACCTACAAGTTCTACAGCCACGCCCCCGTCATAAGCCTCCCTGTGCCCAAAGCCCCGCTCGCCCAAGACTTGGACTCGGAATTGTGGAGTTGTGTGGGCAGACGCCGCAGCGTGCGCGCTTTCGGAGCCACCCCAATCTCGCTGGACGAGTTGTCGCGTCTTCTCTGGGCGTCGACTGGTATAACCACCTCGTACGTCAGTCCTCACGGGCAGGAGTTCTACAGAGCCGCCCCAAGCGCCGGTGCCCTCTACCCCATCGAGACCTACCTGGTGGCGAACAAGGTAGAAGGTCTGGAGCCTGGGCTCTATCACTACCGCGTCGCAGGCCACGACATGCTGGAGCGCCCCATAGCAGAGGGCAGCCATGCGCTCGAGCTACTTCGCGCCGGAGACCTCCGGCAAGAGGTGACTGCCGCTTCTTTCGATCAGCCTTTCTGCGGCAAGGCGGGAGTCGTCTTTCTGTGGACCGCGGTGTTCCCCCGGTCGGTCTGGAAGTACAAGGCTCGCGCATACCGCTACTTCTACCTCGACGCTGGCCACATCGCCGCTCACGTCTCGTTGGCCGCCGTGGCCCTTGGACTTGGCAGTTGCCAGGTCGCGGCCTTCTACGACGAAGAGGTCGACCGACTACTAGGCATCGACGGCGACTCAGAGGGCATCATATACATGACGGCCGTAGGCAGACCGAGCCGTCCTTTCCGCAGCACTGCCGATCCACGCAATACTGCCCGCCCCAAGGAATGACCGCGCATCGGCCTGCAAATCTAGCTGTTGTAAACTGGGCAGGTCGCGGATATCCTGACAGCCATCCTCAGACCCGCTGCCCCAAGAAGGGAAGAGACCGTGGATAAAGGACCTCTACACTGGTCGGAGAGAGCCAAGATGTATCCGGCATCAACCGGCGCCGGTAAGACCCCAGACCAGAGGCCGGGTAGCCCTCGCGGAGGTCGACAGCCACACGCGAAGCGGTCCCGCAAAGGCTCGTCACATAAGGGCTTCCTGATCATTCTTCTAATCCTGCTGGTCTGCGCGGCCGCCGCTGCCGTCGTATTCCTCTGGTATCTGCCGAATCGCGATTCAGACGGTCTCGATCCAGACTTGGAGGCCAGGAACTTGGTCCGCCAGGCTATGCTGGCGATAGACGGTGCGTATGCAGAAGCAGGGACCTATGAGCCTCAGACGATGGATCCAAAGACGCTGAGTTCTTTCGCGCCCGAGGTCACGTTCTCGCCGATGAGCGACACCTCCGCGGCTACCGCGCCCATAGCCATGGCAAAGGACAAGACCGTCAACTACGCCGGGACACAGACAAGCTACGCTGTCGGCACCATCTCAGAGAATGGCACCGCCTACGGAGTCTTGGTGGAGAACCAGGGCACTGCAGCCGTCACCTACTACGTCGATGGCCGGCCGGTGGAACAGTGGGAACAGGCCACTCCGACGACTGCCTCCACTGACACCCCTGCAGGCACTGACACAGAAACGGCACCGACTCAGACCACTGAAGTCATAACAGGCACGAGTGGCACCGCGAAAGATCTCGAGGCCATGACGCTCGTCCGGGACTCCATGACCACCGTCGAATCGGCCTACGCCAGCATTTACGCCAGCCTCGGCACCTTCGAGGCTTCGGAATTGACGGCCAGTCTTCTGCAAGAGATGGCGCCGTCCATCACCTTCGTCCTTCGAGACAGCGACCAAGCCGCTACCGACCCCGTCTCGTTGGCGGCCGCGAAGTCCATAGACTTCTACGGCACAGAGACAGGCTACGCGCTGGGCGTCAAGTCCGAATCGGGCACCACCTTTGGAGTGATAGTCGACAAGAGCTCATCCGGCCAGACTACCTTCTACGTGAACGGCCAGCCAGACGACTGGAGCGCTCGGTTGCCAGCCCCGGTGGTCGGCTCTCTCACTCGCTTCTGGGGATAGGGGACTTTCTGCCATGCATGGGCGCACGACCCTCGCCTAGATGCCAGTTATCGTGCCCCGGCAAAGTGATTGACCGGTGCGCCAGGCCGGCATAGAATCAAAGCGAGTGGTGAAGGAGTTCCGACGGTCGGCACGGTGGACCGGCGGAACGGGAGTGAGAAGGGAGACTCCCGATGAAGGTTGAAACGCTCCTTCTACTGTCGTTGTTCACGTCTCATCCACATCACACATTGTTCCGCGATGAGCACTCCAAGAAGCCGACGTGGAACGAACATCGGGCAGACTACGAGAGACAGCCCGACCGCGGTTCTCGGCGCGTCACCGATCAGCGGCCGACTTATCCCTCCTCTTCGCGGGCAACCCGAATATTCATCTGATTTCGCTGGTCGCCCCCTCGTCACCGTGAGTAAGCCACGAGGGGGTTTGTGTCAGGTGTGATCCAAGGTAGATGCCGGAGGTGGGACTCGAACCCACATGGGCATAGCCCTACGGTGTTTAAGACCGTTGCGTCTGCCATTCCGCCACTCCGGCCCAGGCACGCATTACCTTAGCACCAACCTGGTCCTTAGACGCCCCGCAGGATCAGGCCGTCAAGTAGATCCCTCTCAGACACTGTCAGTTCCTGGTAGCCGAGCACCTCCATCGCCGTCATGACGATCGCAGCGCCTGCCACGATGACGGGGGCGCGTCCGGCCTGCACACAAGGAAGCGCCGCCCGCTGCTCGGTGGTGAGACCAGCCAATCGCACCAAGAGGTCACACACCTCTTCTAGCGTCAGAATCCGCAGATGGATGCCTTCGCTGTCGTACTTCTTCATGTCGGCCGACAACGCCGCCAAAGTGGTGACGGTACCCGCGACCCCCACAAGCTGCCGCCGTCCGGACGTCTTTGCGTCCGAGCCGAACCGTTCGCGCGTGTTGCCCAACTCGTGAGCAGCTTCCCTCATAATGTGGTCAAGCTCCGAGGTTTCCGGCGGGTCCGACTTGACCCATCTCTCTGTCGCCCGGCTTGCTCCCAAGGCAAGGCTAGAGGCCGCTATCTGACCTCCGTCCAACCGAGTCACCAGCTCCGTGCTGCCTCCTCCAACGTCGAGCACCACCGGTTCCGCCACATCCAGACTCGCGCCGGCATACGCCAACTCCGCTTCTTCTTCGCCGCTGATGACCTTTGCCCTGAGGTCGTGCTCCTGCGCCAGGGCGCGTATGAACTCCCTTCCGTCACTGGCCTCTCTCGCGGCACTGGTGCCCACTAGCAGCACCCTGTTCACTCCAAGCAGCCGAGCCTCCGATGCGAGACTGCCTACCACCTCAGCGGTGCGCTCTCGAGCCAATGTAGACAGTGGTGCGCCTGCCACCAGGCCCTCGCCCAATCGAGTCACCTCGGCCTTGCGCACCAACGTCCAGGGACGCCCATCCACGATGTCCGCGACCAGCAGTCGCACCGAGATGGTGCCCACATCGATGACCGCCCTCTTCTCACCCGTGCTCCATTTGGCGCACTTGCGGTCTGAGCACCAAGCCTGCTCGAGAGGAGGCAAGAACCGACCCCAGGCATCCTTGGCTCTTTCTATCAGACTAGAGTCATCCGTATCCAGCCAACCGGAGATCACGGCTGACAGCGCGGCAGCATAGGCGTGCAGGCACGAAGCCTGCTGGGGGTTCTCCGGACCGCCTATTCCCGCCCCCAACCGCGCGTCCTGACGCGACTTGTTTCTACTCTCTCGATGCAATTCGCTGCGCCGCGCTCTGTACAGAACGGTCACCTCGTCCAGCAATGCTCTCAACCCCTGGTCCTGTTCACAAGACACGCGGAGGTCGCGCACTCCCCCGGCCCCCTCCACTCGGCTGATCACAGTGTCCAGGGCCGGACAAGTTACATAGAGCAACGTCGGATTTGGTGTTCCTTCCGCGAACACCGGCGCCGACTCAGTCACAGCAGGGTAGCCAAAAGGACAACGCACGGCGACACCGGTAAGATCACGTGGAGTACGACCGAGTTCTCCAGCTATGACGGCCTTGTCGTTGGGACCGACCCCGGCTGCAGCCGCCGGCTCGATCATTGCGTGACTGTGGTGTCTGTGTCCTGTGGGAAGGGTAGGATGCTGATGGATACACCCGCTCCAGAGCCGCCATCGCCCGTCGTGGCCGCGATGCCCCCCACGATCACTATTACCGCCGCCACCACAAGAACCAACACCGCCACGAAACGCGTTCTGCCACCGCCCCCGCGTCCATCGGGCGAACGCACCGGGTCAGCACCAGTCCGAACTCGCGGCCGCCCCCCTGGGGCAAGATCCCCACGAGCCTGTACCTGTCTGCGCCCAGAACCGGGCCGCGTCGCCCTGCCCAGACCGCTCCTGCGACTGAATCCGTCCGGGCCGATGGGCTGCCGTGCTCTGCTCTGAGACTCGCTCCACTCGCTTTCTCTATCGCTCCCGCTCATATCCTCTCCTGCCAGAGTGTCAGTCGAGGATAGGTTGCAGCACTCGCTCCAGGAAGCCCGGCGATCCATCCGGCAGAACGCCTTCGGACTGACTCGCGACCCCGTCCACGGCAGTCTCGCTGTCTTCCGCCCCGGCGATCACACCGAGACCATCGTCCGCCCCCGTCACGATGTACAACTCTTCGCCCGGACGTGTGTACGACAGATCTTGACGAGCCAAGCTCTCCATGTAATCCGTCTCGCTCAACCTGCCCAATTCGCTCTGCAGTTCTGCCGTCCGCGCCGATAGCTCGGCAATGCCGGCAGTAGCTGTAGCGAGTCTTTGCCGAGCGTCGAAGTACGCCCGCAGAGGCCTGTAGTTCGCACCTATGGCCATGGCCAGCAGCATGACGCATATCGCCAATAGAAGCACCCGGCGACGTTTGACGATCTGCGACTGACGTCTTAGAGACATACCGGTCGCGCTCGCTCGCACCGACAAGTGAGTAGCGTTTGCATGTGCCATGGTTCATCTTGTATTCGCTCTCACTCTCGCTCGTCCTCCGAGGCGAGCTGAATATCCCCCACCGTCTCACCTGGTCACCGTCTGCCAAACGCCGCACGACCCGGGTAGTAGGCCTGTGCGCCGAGCTCTTCCTCGATGCGCAGTAGTTGATTGTACTTCGCCGTGCGCTCCCCACGACTGGGGGCGCCGGTCTTTATCTGACCCGCGTTGGTAGCCACCACCAGATCAGATATGGTGCTGTCTTCGGTCTCTCCCGAGCGATGACTCACCACCGCCGTGTAGCCTGCTCCTTGGGCCATCGCCATGGTGTCCAAGGTCTCGCTGAGCGTGCCGATCTGATTGACCTTGATGAGAATGCTGTTGGCCACGCCCTTCTCGATGCCCATGGCCAGCCGCTGGCTGTTGGTCACGAACAGATCGTCGCCCACCAACTGCACAGTGTCCCCGATCAAGCCGGTAATGGCAGACCAGCCCTGCCAGTCCTCTTCGGCCATCCCGTCCTCGACACTGACGATCGGATAGCGCCTGCAAAGGTCGGCATAGTAGCCGGCCATGTCTTCGGGCGAGAGAGTTCGACCTTCTCCCGCCAGCTCATACACCTTCTTGCTTTGATCGAAGAATTCCGTGGCGGCCGGATCCAGAGCCAAGGCGATGTCGCTGCCGGGAGAGTACCCCGCCTTCTCGACCGCTTCTAGTATGACCTTGAGGGCCTCCTCGTTGCTTGACAGGTTGGGAGCGAAACCACCCTCGTCGCCAACGGCGGTCGCCAAACCCATGCCCGACAACACCTTCTTGAGCGAGTGGAAGGTCTCCACACACATGCGCAGACCCTGCGAGTAAGTCGTGGCCCCTACCGGCATGACCATGAACTCCTGAAGGTCCACGTTGTTATCAGCGTGCTTGCCGCCATTCAGGATGTTCATCATGGGGACAGGCAGTGTATGAGCGTTCACCCCGCCCAAGTACCTGTACAGAGGCGTCCCAAGGGCGTCGGCCGCGGCCTTAGCCACAGCGAGCGACACACCTAAGATCGCATTGGCACCGAACCGCCCCTTGTTCGGGGTGCCGTCGGCTTCGATAAGCAGGCTGTCGACCTCGCGCTGATCGGTCGCATCGGTGCCCACAAGCACCTCAGCGATCTCCTTGTTCACGAAACCCACAGCCTTCAGCACGCCCTTGCCACCATAGGCGTCTTCTCCGTCGCGCAGTTCGACAGCCTCGAACGATCCGGTGGAGGCACCCGAAGGTACTGCAGCCCTACCCCACCCTCCGCCGAACAACTGGACCTCGACCTCGACAGTAGGATTACCGCGAGAATCCAGCACCTGTCGCCCAACGATGCTCTCGATGAAAGTCATCCCCCTCGCTCCTTCTTCGCTCGCTGGTAATAAGCCTCTTGCTCGTCCAAGGCCAGACTACTGAAATCGAAGCCGTCGGCCTGGGCTGATTCCGCCGCCATTTGCACCCGGTCTCTGAACCGCAGCGCGGCCCGCCGCAGAGCGACCTCTGGGTCCACCTTCAGCTTACGCCCCAGATTGACCACCGCGAAGAGTAGGTCGCCCATCTCGTCCTCTAGGGCGTCCGTGAGCACCCCGGCAGCCATCTCTTCTTGCACTTCCGCAGTCTCTTCCTGGACTTTGGCCATCACCGCCTGGGCCTCCTGCCAGTCGAAACCAACAGCCGCGGCCCGTTGCTGCAGCTTCTGGGCAAGTAGCAGCGCCGGGAAGCTGGAGGGGATGGCGTGGAATATGCCCTCTCGACCCTCGCTGTCTTTCTTGATGGCGTCCCACGTCTCTTTGACCTCTTCGGGCGTCTCCGCTCGGGTATCGGCAAATATGTGCGGGTGTCGGCGGACTAGTTTGTCTCTGATCCCCGCAGCGACATCCCCCAGGTGGTAGTCACCACGCTCTTCGGCTACACAGGCTAGAAAGAACACCTGGTACAGTAGATCGCCCAGTTCGCCGCAGACAGGCCGCTCTCCGTGGGTAGGCCGCTCGGCTATAGCGTCTACCAGCTCATAGACTTCCTCGACCGTGTAGGCGATGATGCTCTCCTGCGTCTGCTTGCGGTCCCAAGGACACTCCTTGCGCAGATGCTCGGTAAGGTCGTATAGCTCGGTCAGTTCATGGACCAGGGTGTCTCGGTGCATGGGCCCTTCTACTCGCCTGCCTCGCTGGTGGTCGTCTCGCCTCCGGCCCCTTCGGTGGTGGTATCCGCCTGGCCCGCAAGTGTGGTGCTAACAATGGGGGCCGTCACCGCGTCAGGGGGAGCGTAGCCGGAGCGATACACCACTCCCAGCGCCGTCATCGTCTCGACCAGCCAGTCGTCCCAGGCCTTGGCCTCTTCTTCGGCCAGTAGCTTGCTGCGGATCTGCTCCTTCACCGAGTCATAGGCAAGCTGCTGCGAGGGGGTGATATCCAAGACTTGGATGATGCTATACCCCGACGGGGTCCTGACGGGCTGCGAAAGCTCGTCCTTCTTCAACTGGAACACCGCCTGTTCGAAAGCGGGCGCGGTCTGGCCCCTGACGATGTCGCCCAGACTACCTTCGGTGGTCTTGCTCGATGGGTCGTCTGAGTAGTTTTCTACCATGGTGACGAAGTTGGCGCCGTTCATGATCTCGCTCCGGACCTTCGCGGCTTCCTTCTCGGCAGCGTCCCAGTCACTTTCGGTGGGGTTTTCGTTGGTCGTGTTGCCAGCAGCGTCCACAAATGGGGATATCAATATGTGACGCACCAGGCGAGATTCGGCCAACACATACTCCGACTTGTGTTCGTCGTAGTAGACCTGGACTTCGCTCTCCTTGATGACGACCTTGGAGGTCACTGCCTCCTTCATCTTCTCGAGCCACAGATTGTACTCGATGCCCATCCGCAGTTGCTCGAGGTTCATACCCTGCTTTGCGACCGCCTGATTGAACTTGGCCTCGTCGCCCAGGAACATGCTGCGTATCTGGTCGACGCCTGCGTTCACGTCAGCCTCGGTCACGGTGACGTCGAATTCGGACCCCTTCTGATAGAGCACTTGCAGGATGACCAAGTACTCGGCGCATTTCTGTCTGAAGAGCTTGTGCTCGTCGGGCTGCTCACCCTTGTCGGGAGCCTTTCCAGCTGCCTCGTAGGCCGTCACCAGATAATCGAGCTCCTCTTCCGTGACCACTCCGTTGCCCACTTGCGCGATCGCCCCATCAGGTAGATCGCTTCCGCAACCTGCAACAGAGACAAATACGACCGTCAACAACAGAAGGAGCAGGCCGGCGGCTATCCTTCTGACC
The DNA here is from genome assembly GCA_963814365.1 of uncultured Actinomycetes bacterium. GTDB lineage: Bacteria > Actinomycetota > Thermoleophilia > RBG-16-64-13 > RBG-16-64-13 > RBG-16-64-13. The sequence goes on from CAWFCL010000004.1 coordinate 1,175,244, forward strand.
ACTCGTGACCTCACTTACTCGAACCGGGCTCGTAGTCCGTCTCAAAGAGCGCGAGTATATCATCCAGCACTCCTCGAACCGTCTCGCGCGGGCCGCCCTCTTCACCCTTCGTGCCCAGAGTCAACATCCCCTGGACGGGCGCGTATACGTAGCGACGGTCACGCTGTCGCAGCCGTTCCCTGGACCCAGCCGGAAGCGATAGCCCTGTCACGGTCACCTTGCCAGGCTTCACCGACATCGAATCCGCGCCAAGGCCCTGCAGCACTACTCTCGTCTCGCCCAGGAATACCAGATTGTCCACCGGCGCAGGGACTTCTCCAAAACGGTCGGCGAGTTCGCTCCGCAGTCCAGAAAGCTCCTCAAGCGTCTTGGCAGACGCTATGCGCCTGTGCAGGTCCACTCTGGCCGCTTCGTAACCTATGAAGCTTGCCGGCACGTGGGCGTCTATCCCCACGTCCACTCTCGGCAACTTCTCCACCTCGGTGCCCTCGCCCTGCAGTTGAGCCGTGGCCTCTCGCAGCATCGACAAGTACATCTCAAAGCCTACTGCCGCTATGTGTCCCGACTGCTCTTCTCCTAGCAGTTCGCCGGCCCCGCGAATCTCCAGATCGCGCATGGCTATCTTGAACCCAGACCCCAACTCGGTGTAGTCGGCCAGCGTGGACAGTCTGGCGACCGCTTCTTGTGTGAGAGCAGCTTCGTCAGGATGGAACAAGAACGCGTGCGCGACCCTAGAAGACCGTCCGATACGCCCCCGGATCTGATACAGCTGAGACAGACCGAGCAGGTCGGCCCGCTCGACCACTAGGGTGTTGGCGTTGGGTATGTCCAGTCCACTCTCGATAATCGTGGTAGTGACAAGTACCTGCGAGTCGCCGCGCAAGAATCCGAGCATGACTTGCTCCAACTCCTGCTCCGGCATCTGTCCGTGCGCCACGGCGAAGTGCACGTCAGGCAGCAGCACGCGCAGTCTCTCCGTGGCCCTGGTAATGGTCTCTACCCTGTTGTGCAAGTAGAAGACCTGCCCGCCCCGACCGATCTCTCTGGCTATGGCTCTTGTCACCATGCCCTCGTCGTACACGCCAACGTAGGTCTGTATGGGATGCCGGTCGCGAGGCGGCGTTTCGATGATGCTGACGTCGCGCACGCCGGAGAGGGACATCTGCAGGGTGCGCGGTATAGGAGTGGCAGTGAGCGTGAGCACGTCCACCTTGACTTTCATCCGCCGCAGAGCCTCCTTCTGCGACACGCCGAACCTCTGTTCTTCGTCTACTATCACCAAACCTATATCCTTCGGTCTCACGTCCTGAGAGAGCAACCTGTGCGTGCCTATTAGGACATCCACTTTCCCGGCTGCGAACTCAGCCAAGATGCGCTTCTGCTCTGCGGCACTTCGGAAGCGAGAGACCATGTCGACTTTCACAGGGAAGTCGGCGAAGCGCTCGCGGAAGGTGCCATAGTGTTGCTGAGCCAAGATGGTGGTCGGAACCAGGACCATTACCTGCTTCCCGTCCATCGCGGCCTTGAAGGCGGCGCGCAAGGCGACCTCTGTCTTGCCGTAACCTACATCACCGCACAGAAGGCGGTCCATGGGACGCGTAGCTTCCATATCGTCCTTGATGACATCGATGGCTCGCTGTTGGTCATCAGTCTCCTCGTACATGAACGCCTTCTCGAAGCGCTCCTGCCAGTCTCCGTCTTCAGAGAACCGATGCCCTCGGCTGGCCTGTCTGAGCGCGTAGAGTTGCAGCAACTCGCCTGCCACTTGCCGTGCCGCCTTGCGGACGCGACTCTTGAGGTTGTCCCAGGCCGTACCCCCCAGCTTAGAGAGGGCCGGGGCCATGCCCCCGGCGCCTACGTAGCGCATGACCTTGTCGATCTGATCGTGCGGGACGTACAGCATGTCATTCCCGCGATACGCGAGGTCCAGGTAGTCGCGCGTAACGCCGCCTACAGTCTTTGTCGATATGCCTTCGAACCGCCCCACGCCGTGGTCTTCGTGCACGACGTAGTCGCCCTTGCGCAAGTCGCGGAAGCTCGACAGCCCGACCGCTACGCTCGGACGGACCACGACCGACTTGTGTCGACGCGGGAAGATCAGAGTGTCGCCCAGTACCGCGAGTCTAGACTCAGTTATGACGTAGTGTCCGCGGAACGCGACAGGTAAGAACGAGACTCCTGGCTCGGCCGGGATGTCGCCCAGCGGTGACACTTTTCCCCCAAGGCCGGCGGCCGCGAACACGGCTCGTTCTGCCTCGGCCTTCTGTTCAAAGCCGACCACCACGCGGTAGCCGTCCGCAACCAGCCTCCGCACCGCCGCTTCGGCCTCCGGCACGTTGGTCACGGCAAGCCGGCCATCGCTAGCCCGTACCAGAGCCACGCCCTCTTCGCCCCCTGCCGCTCGTAGAGAGTTCAAGACGACCGTTTGATGCCGCTTGATACCCTCTTCGGCTCGAGCCCAGTCCGTATACCATCCCCCTCCGGACTCCTGGCCCAGAACATCCTCGCGGTCGCTCCAGAACGCCTCGACCCGGATCGCCGCAGAAGTGGGCTCGGCCAGCACTACCAAGGCATCACGGGCAAGCAGAGACACTATGTCCGTCACCTGCGCGCCATCCTCCTCGGCAGCGGCGCACAGACATACACTCTCCAGCGACTCCAGCGAACGCTGCGAGTATGGAGAGAAGCTACGCAGACTCTCGATCTCGTCTCCCCAGAACTCCGCCCGCACCGGATACTTGGATGTGGACGGAAAGATATCCACCAGTCCGCCTCTTACGGCAAAATCTCCCGCATCCTCGACCTGATCTACCCTGACGTATCCCAGCTCGACCAGATCCCGCACCACCAGGTCGAACTCCCGTCGGTCGCCCACCGAGAGCGTGACCGGAGGCCTTGTCGGTGGTACCACGCCCTCTGTAAGAGTCGCCGCTTCGACCACTATCACGGGCGGTGACTGTGTTTCCGCGCCGCTTTCCATCAGGGCGTTCAACGCTCTTGCCCGGCGTCCCGCAACCCTGGGTTGCACCGCTACCTCCGAGCCGTACCATACCCCGCGCGGCGGCAGAAAGAGCACGGGGCGCCCCTGGCAGTAGCGCGAGACGTCATGTTCCAGGTAAGCGGCGAAGTCTTGGTCGGGCGCCACGATCATCACGGGTCGCGTGCAGAACGGCTCGCATTGGAGTAGACCGGCCAGAGCGAAGGCCTGTACGAACGTGGGCGCTCCCACCTCAACCCGAGCTTCGCCTTCACGCAGGCGATCGGCCACGCTCTCTAAGGCCGCGTGACCTCTCAGCAAATCAGTGAGACGCGGCATCTAGCCGCTCCGAGTGGCCAGCCACTCCTCCGCCATGTCCGCTGCCCTGTCGATGAGGGCCACCACGGTCTCCCGGGGCTCGCTGAAGCGAGCCAACACGTGGTCTATGAGCGGCCCGCCCTCTGAGTCGGGCCGCCCCACACCCACTCTGACCCTCCAGAAATCCCGGGACCCCAAGTGTTGCTCGAGACTGCGAAGACCGTTGTGTCCACCAAGACCTTGCCCCTCCTTGAGACGCACTTCGCCGAACGGCAGCTCGACCTCATCGTGGACGACAAGCATGCGTTCTACGGGGATCTTGTTCTTGTTCGCCGCTTCTGCGACCGCGCGGCCTGACAGATTCATGAAGGTCATGGGCAGTAGGAGGACTATGCGTTTGCCCTCGACCACACCCTCACCCACGAGCCCGTGAAAGCGCGCTTTCAAACGAGGGATACCGTGGCGCAGGCGCAGTTCTTCGCCTACCATGAAGCCGATATTGTGGCGCTGGTGCTGGTGTTCCGGACCCGGATTGCCCAGCGCCACCACCAGATAGGTGGCTTCGGCTCCCACCGCAGCCGAGGAGTCGCTACTCCTCTTCTGTGCCGGTCTCGCTGCCGACCACCTCAGGCTCGACACCTTCTCCCTCGCCCTCGGCCGCCTCTTCTCCAGCCTCCTGCTCGACCCGCGGCGCGATCATCGCGAGCACGACTGCTTCAGGATCGTCAACGATGCTGACGCCTTCTGGTACTACAAGGTCGCCAACAGTCAGATGGTGTCCTATGAGCAGCTCACTGACATCTACCACCAGTGAGGCCGGCATGTCGCCCGGCAGCGCGCGCACTATGACTTCGCGACGCTCCCAGTCCATGATGCCCCCGTCCTCCAGACCAGTCGCGGTACCGACCGCCTCTACGGACACCGGGGACTCGATCTCTACTGCCAGATCGACCTCGTGCAGGTCGATGTGCTGCAGATACCGCTTGACGGGATGGAACTGAAGCTCCTTCACCACCGCGAATCGGCCCTTGCCCTTGGCTCCGTCGCTCTTGGCGGCTTTGCCGAAATCTAGCTCGAGGATGACGTTATGCCCATGAGTCATTGCTGCCTTCAGCTCGTCCAGGCTGATGCTGATAGGAGTGGCCTCTTTACCCTTGGCATATGCCACGGCCGGGACCATACCCTTCGCCCTTAGGCGACGAGCCGGACCGTTGCCGGTCTCTTGCCGCTCGTGAACAGTTAGCTTGATGCTGTCCATTTATCTCTCCTAGAGCCTCAGCCTCAACGCCCGTCGGCCGACGAACGTTCTAGAATAGCTGGTTTTCTCCCTGAAATAGCTCACTCACCGACAAATCGGCGAACACGCTTCTGATAGTATCCGCCAGGATATCGGCCGTGGATAGTACCACAATCTTGCCACGATCTACGCCCTCACGTAGAGGGATGGTGTCGGTGACCACGACCTCCTTGAGCGGCGAGGTGGCGATGCGCTCATATGCAGGGTCAGAGAGCACCGCGTGCGTAGCCGCTGCATAGACCGCTTTGGCACCCTTGTCGATCAGGGCCTGAGCCCCGTTGACCACGCTGCCCGCGGTATCGATGATGTCATCCACCATGATGGCTGTCTTGCCTTCGACCTCGCCTATCACATACATGACCTTCGACTCGTTGTGCGCGGTGCGGAACTTGCTAAGCACTGCCAAAGGACACTCCAGCCTGTCGGCCATCCGCTTGGCCGTCTTCATGCCTCCCGCATCAGGAGACACCACGACGATGTCCCCAAGCGCCTTCATCTTGAAGTAGTCCGCGATCATGGAGAGGGCGGTCATGTGGTCCACGGGCGCGCTGAAGAAGCCCTGCAACTGGCCCGCATGAAGGTCCATCGTCACCACACGATCCACGCCGGCGGCCTGCATGATGTCGGCCACAAGACGAGCCGTTATGGGTTCGCGGGGACAGCTCTTCTTGTCTTGGCGAGAGTAGCCCATCCAAGGTATGACAGCCGTCACCCTGTGCGCCGACGCCAACCGGGCCGCCTGAGCCATGATGAGCAACTCGATGAGATTGTCGTTCACCGGCCTGCAGGTGGACTGGATGATGAACACGTCCGCGCCCCGGATGCTGTCCCCGTACTTTACGTAGATCTCTCCGTCGGCGAACGTCTTTACGTCGACATGCCCCAACTCGATGCCGAGCTTATCGGCCACCTTCGCACTGAGTTCAGGATTGCCTCGGCCGGAGAAGACCATCAGCGAACGCTCGGGATTCATCTTCGCGCAGCGCCGCGGCTCCCGCTGTGTCATGCCCTGCTCCTCCTTGTGACTCTCTCTACTCCAAGTACGGTATCACTGTTTCCTGAGAGCCATAAGCCTTTCTGCCTCGGCCAGCTCTTCTTGTGAGTTGACTCCCAGCACCAAGGCGGGGTCCGAGACTTTGCAGGCCGCCACCCGCAGCCCCTTATCGCGAAGACCCGCCACTACGTCGGTGAGGTAGATCTCCCCTTGGTCGTTGTCGCTACTTGACCTCGCGCAGTATGTCCAAGGCCTCAGGGACGGGTAGGACGTACATGGAGCTGTTGACCTGGTGCAAAGCAAGTTCCTCTGGCGAAGCGTCTCGATGCTCCACGATGCGGCAGACCGACCCGTCGGCATCGCACACCACACGGCCGTAGCCAGTCGGATCATCCAGGTCCATGGTCAGTACAGTGGCCGCCGCTTGCCCATTTAGATAGTCACGCGCCATCTCACGTAGAGTCTCGCCGGTCACCAGGGGGGTATCGCCAGGCAACACCATCGTGGCTCCAGGCGGTATCTCTCCAGACGCCGAGAGGACGGCGTGGCCGGTGCCCAACTGCTCCTCCTGCAGAGCTACCACGACATCCGGTGGTAGGTGCGGCCTCACCAACTCGTGTCCATGACCCAGGACCACCACGATCCGGTCTGCCTCGACGGCTCGCGCCGCATCGAGCACATGGAGGATCATGGGGCGACCGCATACCGGGTGAAGGACTTTGGGTAGCGTCGACTTCATCCGTTTGCCTTGACCTGCGGCCAACACTACGACGCTGGTGATCTTCGACGTCACTACGACATGCACTCCGATACTAGGTCTTGAAGAGGAGACGAGCTGGGGCGGCAGGATTCGAACCTACGAATGACGGGACCAAAACCCGTTGCCTTACCACTTGGCGACGCCCCAAAGCTACCGGCTCAGGAACCGGCCCCCGAGCGCTGGAAGTATAGGTCAACCCCACAGGAGCGGTCAACCGGACCGTCATAGCTCAGGACTCAGGCAAGATTACTTTGACCGGCCGGGCCTTGAAGCCTCGCACGACCATTCTCTCCGCCAACTCCTCAGCCTTCTCGGCAGAAGCGCATACGCCGTAGAGCGTAGGTCCGGAGCCGCTAACCAGCGCGGCCAACGCCCCCTCTCGAGTGACCAACTCCCTGTCAGTCATCAGAGTAGGCATCAGGCGATAGGCGCTCTCTTCCAGGTCGTTCTCGAGCAGCCTGGCCACCTGGGCGGCGTCCTCGACCTGGCGCCACTTCTTGGCAGTCTCTGCGGCTCGATACTCGAAGACTGCGCTATTGCCAAAGGGCCGAGTCTCATCGAACGCCCGATATACTCGCTCCGTCGCCAGTCTCCGATTGGACATGACCAACACCAGAAACAACTCGGGTAGTCCGATGGGCTCCAGCATCTCCCCGATGCCGCGACCGATGGCGGGGCCAGGAGTCAGAGAAGAAGGCCACATCGGCTCCGACCCGCCGGGCCAGCGCCACCTGCTCGTCGGCAGCGGGCACAGGCCCACCCGCTTCGCTCAGAGCCTCGATGCCGGCCAGGAGGGCACACGCACCGTCCGAGCTGCCTCCGCCAAGACCTCCGCCCGCGGGAATCCGCTTGTTGATCTCGACCCTGCCGTCGAACGCCCACCCAGTCTGCTCCTCCAGAGCCTTCAGCGCTTTGAAGGCAAGGTTCATCTCGCCGTCGGCCTCCCGACATTTCACCTTCAGATCACCGGCGGCCCCTCCCGCGGGACGCGCTCTAAGATCAAGGTCGAGTTCATCGAAGAGATCGACGGGCGCAAAGACCGTGAACAGCTCGTGAAAGACCCTCGGCATCCGTGGGCCCCGACCAGCAGAGCAGAGGTTGACCTTGGCTGGAGTCTTTCTTGTGGCTTTCATCGGCCATCATAACCTACGCAGGTGACGCAGCCTCGCCGTCCGACAGCGCCCGGACGACCGCGATCGTGATGCACGGCCATGCCGTTGTCTTCTGTCGCCTACGCCACGCTCACCGCCGGCGTTCCGCCCACGTTCCCTATCCCTACGCAAGTCGCTCCACCAACTGCACGAACTGTCCTAGGAGTCAAGCCTTTCGGCGCGCACATCGGCGGGCAGACCCAACGATGCCACCGCCTCCAGCGCGCGCTCCCGGGTCAGGCCCAGCCCTGCCGCCAAGCAGTTGGTCAAGGTCTTGCGACGCTGTCCGAAGGCAGACTGGATGACCCTCCGCAGTTGCTCGGTCTCAACAGCCGGCAGTTCGGCCGCTGGCAGTCGCTCCAGAACGACAAGACTCGAGTCCACGTGCGGTTGTGGGTAGAAGATGGAGCGCGCCAGAGGCCGCATCTTCACCACCCTCGCGTACAGCCCGACCCAAACGGAGAGGATGCCGTAGGTCTTGTTCCCGGGTGCTGCTGCCATCCGCTCCGCGACCTCGCGTTGTACCATCACCACGTAGCGACGGACGCTCGGAAGTCTACGAAGTGATTCTATGAGCAAGGGCCCGGCTACCGAGTACGGCAGGTTGCTCGCGCAGAGCGTTGGTGCCGGATCGAGCCTCTCCAGTGGCGTCTTGAGCACGTCTTCGAAGCAGAGTTCCACATTCGTGAAACCCGCCAACGTCGCCTCGAGCGGCAACCGGAGACTGCTGTCGATCTCAAAGGCCTGAACACGCCGAGCCACACCCGCAAGAGCAGCCGTAAGGACACCTAGGCCGGCGCCCACCTCCAAGACCACGTCATCAGGGCGGCACTCGAGTTGCCCAAGGATCACGTCTAGGATGTTGTCGTCGATGAGGAAGTTCTGACCCAAGTCGCGCTTGGGTCTGACGTCATACTCCTTGATGCGCGCCAGCGAGACCTGCTTCAGACCCGATGGCCCGAGTATCAAAGCAAGTCACCCTTGACCGCAGCCAGACGGGGGAAGGCGCGGCGAACGTTCGCACTCGACCTGTTCCGCCAACTGCTCTACAGTCTCACCCCTGAGGCCGGCGACAAAATCGTAGGTCAGCGCCACCAGCCCCGGACGGTTGGGACGACCGCGCAACGGCACGGCAGACAGCCACGGCGCGTCAGTCTCAAGGAGCAACAGTTCTGCGGGCATGGTACGAGCCGCCTCCTGCAGTCCCAACGCGTCCTTGTAGGTGACGTTGCCGGCGAAACTCAGGTAGTAACCGCGCTCCACCACCTCATCCAGAAGCTCCGGCAGCGAGAAGCAATGCAGTATCACCGTCAACCCCGACCCGTGCTCGTCCAGGGCGGCCAGAGTATCGTCCGCCGCTTCGCGGGTGTGCACGACCAAGGGCAGGCCTGCCCGACGGGCAAGACCCATGTGCCGGATGAACACCTCACCCTGCACTCCGTGCGGACAGTGGTCGTGGTAGTAGTCGAAACCGGTCTCTCCGACGCCGACTACTCGAGGATGCTCGGTCCACTGTTCGATCTCTGCAAACCCTTCTTCTTCCAGGGTCGCGGCCTCGTGAGGGTGGTAGCCCACCACCGCCACCACTTCCGGGAACCTCTCTGCGAACTCCACCGAGCGGCGCGACCGCTCTAGGTCGGTGCCGCACTGCAGTATCAGGCCGACCCCCGCTTCGCGGGCGTCGGCCACCAACTCGGCCGCATCTTCTTTGCAGTGGTCCAGGTGGGTATGAGAGTCGATGAGCATCGGAGGGCGCGTACGCTACTCCTCGATGCGCGGGAAGAGAGGCGGACCGGCGACCACTCGGTCACCAGGCTGCAGCACCCCGGCATCCCAGCGAGCCTCCTCCCAGGAGGGTGGCGCACCTTCGTCCAGACCCAGCCGCTCTCTTATGGCCAACGCCGTCTGGGGGATGAACGGGTACAACAGCACCGACAGCAGACGCAGCCCTTCGGCCAACTCCCAGAGGGTGGAGTCCAGCATGTGTTTCGCCTCCGCACTGTCCTCCTTCGCCAACTTCCAGGGAGCGCTCTCCTCAACATATCGGTTGAGCCGACGCACGAAGCCCCATACGGTCTCAAGAGCGGTAGTAAGGTCCAGGTCTTCAAGTTGCGCACGAACAGCGGCGCAGGTGCCGGTCGCCGGCTCCGTCAACAGCTGGTGCGACCACTTGGGTATGGTGCCGTCCCGGTACTTCTCGATCATCGAGACAGTCCGCGACAGCAGGTTGCCCAGCTCGTTGGCCAACTCGCTGTTGTAGCGGGCCTTGAAGCCCTCTTCGCTGACCATGCCGTCTTGTCCAAAGCTGACCTCGCGCAGGCAGTAGAAGCGGAATGGATCAGCCCCATACTGCTCGATCAGCGGGAACGGATCCATGACGTTGCCCCGCGTCTTGGACATCTTCTCGCCGCCCAGCTTCAGGTAGCCGTGGATGAAGAGGTGTTCGGGCAGCTCGTATCCCAGCGGACATCAGCAGCGCCGGCCAGATGATGCCGTGGAACTTCAAGATGTCCTGCGCCATCAAGTGGTAGCTCGCCGGCCAGAACCGTTCCCGCAGATCTTCCCCTGGAGCATACGACAAGCGCGCTCAGGTAGTTGATGAGCGCGTCCACCCACACGTAGATGACCTGCGACTCATCCCAGGGCACATTGATGCCCCACTTGAGCGTGGCGCGTGAGATGGAGATGTCGTCCAAACCCTGGTCGATGAAAGAGAGGGCTTCGTTGTAGCGGTGTTTGGGTCGCACGAAATCGGGATGAGTCCGATAGTGCTCGGCCAGACGGTCCTGGAAAGCAGAGAGCCGGAAGAAGTAGTTGTCCTCGTTCATCTGCACCGGCGGAGTGCCGTGGTCGGGGCACAGGCCGTCCGCCAGATTCTCCTCGATGTAGTAGGCCTCGCAAGCCGGGCAGTAGAGACCGGAATACGAGCCCTTGTAGATATCGCCGGCGTCGTAACACCGTTTCACAAAATCTTGTACGTATTTCTCATGCTGAGGATCCGTGGTCCGGATGAAAAAGTCATTGCTGGCATTGACCTGGACCGCGACCTCTTTGAACTTGGCCACTATCTGGTCCACATGTTCCTTGGGTGTCAGCCCTCTGGCGGCCGCTGCCTGCTCCACCTTAGTACCGTGCTCATCGGTGCCGGTAAGAAAGAAGACGTCGTCGCCCAACTGCCGGTGGAAGCGCGCCGCCACGTCGGCAGCCGTCGTGGTATAGGCGTGCCCGATGTGCGGCACGTCATTGACGTAGTAGATCGGAGTGGTGATGTAGAAACGGGCCATGGCCCGGCTATTCTAGCATCGTGGACTTCTCGCTCCGCCGCCCAGACAGCGAGAGCCGGCCTTTCGGCCGGCTCTCGCGCGTTTCTGATGTGGTGCAGGCATCATGCCACGCACCTTGTCGAAGTCGGATCGTGGTCAGACAGGCTTTCCGCAGTTCTTGCACTCGGTCGCGCTCGGATCGAGCGGGCTGCCACAACCAACGCAGAACTTGCTGCCGGCCGCCGGAGGAGCCTGCGCTCCCGGCCCGAGGCTGCACAGCAGCCTTTATCGCGCTGACGTTCAGGTCGGGTGACTGACCATACTCGCCGCTCTTGTCTTTGAGCATCATCCAGCCGCAGTAGGCCACGCCTACGCCGGCCAGCGAGTGTGATGAGACCGCCCGGCCTCCAGCCCCAGAAATCGTAGCCGCCCGCCGGGGCATCGGCCGTGCCGATTATCCCGATCAGCGTCAGCACGCCACCGATGATCAGCACCGGCCAAGCCTCCATGTACCACTTCGGCAGAGGCTTGTCGGCCGGAAGCAGGATCTTGGCGAAGACCCAGATCGTGACAAACAGTGCGAACACGAAGGCCGCCCTGCCAGCACCAAGGTCCCACCCGAACGCGTTCGCGTCGACGTCTGGCACCCCTGCAAGCCCGCCGAGACCCTCGTAGAGACCACCGAACACATCTCCTAGCTTCGTCTTCCACCAAGGGATGCTGACTCCGACTATCGTCACCACGAATGCGATGACAACGCCCCAGTCCCATTTCTTCATTCTGCCGATGTTCACTTGCATACCCACCTCCGGTCCGTCAGCTTGGGTTTATCCCGCATCATCCATGCTACGTGCCACGATAAGCGGGTCACGACCAGCATGTCAAGCCTATGTTCCCCTCTGATATCCGTGCGCTAAACCAGGCGGCGAGGCCCTCACTCAGCCGCATCAGACGTCTGGCGTCTCGTTTCGAGCCCCAATTCATAGAGTTCGCGCCTGGACACCCCAGTCAGTGCGTTGACGACGCCCGCAGCCTTCTTCACCCCCAACCCAGCCCCGATCAAGTTCATCAAGAGCAGCCTGTACCGCCCGCACGGTCTCGTCGGCCCTCCCGAAACGCGACGCCTTCTGTTGGCTCCAGAACAACGACTACCTCGCCCCGAACGGCGGCCGCCAGCTTCTCCAGCACCTCAGCCACCAGTGCCCCGGACCACTTCTTCGTACATCTTGGTCAGCTCACGACACACGGCCATCTGCCGCTCCGGCCACCTCTCTGCGATGACCGCCACCGAAGCCCGCACCCGGCGTGGCGATTCGAACGCCACCACCGCCGCTCCAGTGCCGTCGAACGCCACCAGTTGCTCCAGCATCTTGGCTTTGGTGCGGGCCAAGGAACCCGACGAACGCGAACCTGTCGGCTGGGAGTCCGGCCAGCACCAGCGCGGTAGATACGGCCGAAGGACCTGGCAGCACCGTCACGGGCAGACCCTCGGCAGCACAGGCCCTTACCAGTGTGAAACCGGGGTCGGAGAGCCCAGGCATCCCTGCATCGCTGACCACGGCGATGTCCTTGCCCTCACGCAAGATGGGTAGCAGAGTCGCAAGCCGGTGCTCCTCGTTGTGATCATGGAAGCTCACCAAGCGCGATTCGATGCTGTACCGCTCCAACAGGACACGCGTGTGCCGGGTATCTTCGCAGGCGATCAACTCAACCGTTTTGAGCACCTCCAACACCCTCAGGGTGACATCCTTCAGGTTGCCGATGGGTGTCGCGCAGAGATACAGCATGGCAAGATCCGGTGGTGCCGGCCGCTACGCGCCGGCGCGGTCGAGAGCCTCCCACGCCGCAAGGCCCGCTCCGACTATGCCCGCGTCGTTGCCCAGCTTCGCCAGCACCACTTGCACCTCGTCCCTGCCTGGCGCTATGGCGTTCTGCCGCAGGTACTCTTCCGCCGGTCCCAGCAAGAGTTCGCCCAACGCGCTCACCCCGCCACCCAGCACGATGATCTGCGGGTCGAATGCGTCGGTCACACTCACCAGAGCCACCCCGACCCAGCCCGCCAACTCCTGCACCGCGTCCAGCGCCCCCACATGTCCCCGCAACGCCAATTCTGAGACTGCCTGGCCACTGAGACCATCCTTCTCCATCAGATCGGCCAACGCCCCGTCAGGGTCCGATTCAGGATCGCCCGCGCGTTCAGCCGCATAACGTTCCAGCGCCGGCCCTGACGCGTAGGGCTCAAGGTGCCCCTTTCCACCGCAGCCGCACTGCAGCCCCCCGGGCCTGACCACCAGATGCCCAAGCTCACCCGCGGCATTGTGAGCACCGCGGTAGATGCGACCGTCCAGCAGCAACCCGCCCCCGACCCCGGTCCCCAAGATCAGAAGAACGGCGTGCTCGAATCCTACGGCCGCACCGGCCACGCTCTCCGCCCAGATGGCCGCCTTCGCGTCGTTCTCCAAGACGACCGGCAGACCCAGCGCCTTCGCCAGAGGTTCAGTCAAGGCGACCTCCACCAGCGGCAGGTTCGGCGACTTGACCATGACCCCCCTGGCCACGTCCACCGTGCCTGCGCAGGCTACCCCTATACCTGCCGGGGCGAAAGTCCTGAATTCCTGCAGAGCTCTACGCAGTGTCCTCTCAAGACTCAGGATGAAAGCCTCGGCCGATTCTGTGGCGCTGGGCTCGACCAGCTTGGGAGCCAACATGCTCCCGCTACGGTCGACAGGAGTGACAGCGACCTTGGTGCCGCCTACGTCGACTCCCAGCACACAGCTCAGCATGGTCCGCCGACCTCAGGCTCGCCCTCGAGAGCGGCCTCAGCCTCGGGCAGGTCCTGGACCCTCACCATGACCTCCTGTCGCCCTACACCGTCGAAGGTGACCCCGATGACGTTGGATACGGCATCGTGCCGTATGTAGGCCTGTATGCACGCACTGCGCAGCTTGGCCAGGACGATCTCGGCCTCCACGGGGTCGTTTGTCGACATGAGTACGGCCAACTCTTCAGAGTCCGAGTTCATCAGACACCTCCTGCATCGCCCTGAGTCCCAACTCTAGGAACTCTTCCAGCTCCAGACCGAGTTCCGAGCACGTCATGATGTCTTCGCGCCTCGCCCCTCTCGCGAAAGCAGGCTCCTTATAGCGCTTCTTGAGACTGGTCAAGGTCACCAGCCCCAACTCTTTCTCTGGCCTTATCAGCGCCGCCGCTGTGATCAGACCCGTGAGACAGTCGCAGGCAAACAGAGCGCGGTCCATCGTCGAGACTACCACGCTGCCGTTCCCCGGATTGTGAGCGCGCACCGCTTGCAGTATCTCCTCGTCCTGGAGTCCCGCGTCGCGCAGTGACTCGACAGCCAACGTAGCGTGCACCCCCATGTCTTCTGCCGTCTGCTCCGCATCGAGGTCGTGCACCAGACCCGCGAGCCGCCACCTGTCCGGGTCGCCGCCCAAGCGCTCAGCCAAGGCGCCCATTATGGCTTCCGTAGCAAGCATGTGCTTGACGAGGTTCTCGTTCTCTACTCGCCCCCGCACCAGTGCAAGCGCTTCTTCCCGAGTCATCGGACCTTGCCTTTCACGGCTGCCCCTGCTCCAGAGTCAGCCAGGCCAGTCAGGGTCCGCACCACGATCTCCCCCGCTTCGCGTACAGCTTCGGTGCCGACGTCCAGATGAGTCACAAACCGCACGCGTTCTGCTCCCGCCGCTCCACACAACACTCCCTGTTCCTTGAGCGCGACCACAACAGCCGTGGCGCCCACCTGCAGACAGGACACATCCACAATGAGGATATTGGTCTGCACCGGGTGGGTGATTCTCAACCCGGGAACCTCACCCAAAAAGCCCGCCAGCAAAGAAGCGTTCTGATGGTCGTCGACCAGGCGGTCAACGTTGTTCTCCAGGGCGTGCAGTGCTCCGGCTGCGATTATCCCCGCCTGACGCATCGCGCCCCCGTATCGCTTGCGATTGTGACGCGCCTCCTCGACGAACTCTCGCGAGCCCACAAGGGCCGAACCCACGGGCGCGCCCAGACCCTTCGAGAAGCACACCGAGACCGAGTCTGCAGTCGCCGCGTACGCAGCAAGAGACACCCCCGCAGCCACGTGGGCATTCCACAATCTGGCTCCGTCGAGGTGAACGCCCAACCCGTACGAGCGTGCGAGGACGGCTACCTCACGCATAGCCTCCAGCGGCCAGACAGTGCCGCCGCAGGCATTGTGTGTATTCTCTAACTCTACGGCTCCCGTCCTCGCGAAATGCTCCGAGACCGGCCTGATCGCCGCCTCCACCGCCTCCGGCGACAAGACCCCCGCCTCACCGGCGAGTGGTCTGATCTGCAATCCCGACAGGGCCGCGGCCGCACCACCCTCGTAGTGGAGTATGTGAGAATCCTCGTGGGCGATGACCTCGTCGCCAGGCCGAGTGAGGGTCCGCAGGCACAGTTGATTGCTCATGGTCCCCGAGGGGACGAACAGCGCAGCCTCCTTGCCCAACAACCCGGCCACTGTCTCCTGCAATCTCTCGACAGTGGGATCCTCGCGATAGACGTCGTCGCCCACCGGCGCGGCGGCCATGGCCCGCCGCATGTCCTGGCTGGGCACTGTGACCGTATCGCTGCGAAGGTCTATTGGCACCGCCGATAGAACCACTTCATCCCTCCTGTCTAGCGTGGGGTAGCATCGGGCAGGCCCCCGTCCACCGGGATGGTGGCCCCCGTGGTGGGTGTCTGCCTGGTGACGAAGAAAAGCACCGCGTTCGCCACATGGTCGGCCCGGACCTGCGCCTTCAGCAGGTTGCGCTCCTGATAGTAGGCCTCGAGACCGGCCTCATCCAGACCCCTTGACCTCATGCGCTCGGGACCGACCTCTGCCCACAAGCCCGAACGTCTGGAGCCGTGCGCGAACACCGCGTCAGGAGCCACCATGTTCACTCGCACGTCGTCCGCCGCGAACTCCAAGCCGGCCACACGAGCCAACTGGTGCGCAGCCGCCTTGGTCGAGCTATAGGCTCCGAAACTCGCTCCCGGGGCGAACACGTTCTTCGTGGACACCAGCACCACATCTCCCCCGGTGCCCTGGCGTCTGAACCACCGCCCCGCTTCGGCCAGCACCAAGAACGTCCCTTCGGTGTTGACACGCTCGAGTCTGCGATATTCCTCCAGCTCCAAGTCGGTCAGCGAGGCCACGGCGGCTACACCTGCATTGGATATAACGATATCCACCCCGCCCCACGTGCGAGCCACTTCGCAGAAGGCCGCCGTCACCGAAGCAGCGTCGGTGACGTCCATGGGCACTCCGACGATCTTTTTGGGATAAGAAGCAGCCAGCGTCTCCACCATGACGTCCAGAGCCTCCCCCGCGAGATCACAACCCGCGACCAGGCAACCTGCTTCGAGCAACCCCTGGCACACGCCCGTCCCGATAGCCCCCGCGGCGCCCGTGACCAGAGCCACTCGGCCCCGCAGCGCTCCGGCCTCACCGGGAGTCAGCTTGGCGTGCTGGAGCGTGCGGTACTCCATGGCGAACAACTCCTGCTCGGCGAGGCCTTCATACTCCGCCCCAGCATCAGAGATCAGCGTCTTGGCCCTGACAGTCTGTCCGGTGATGTCACGAGCGATAGATGCGTCGTCGAGGTCGTACCCGGCCGAGAAGACTCCCAGCCCCGGGATCATGACCACTCTCGGCTTGGCGCCGAACGGCCGCATTCCCTCCGGTAGAGCCTCTTTGTGCCTATCCAAATACGCAGAGTACTCTTCGCAGTATCCCTGTATCGCGGCCGTCAGTGCGGCGCGTGACTCCTCTTCATCATCCAGGTCAAGCCCCTCGACCCAGAGCGGCAACGCTTTGGTGCGGATAAGATGATCGGTGGTCAAAGGAGGCGTGACCAGGGTCTGGCGTGCGCCCGGCGAGTCCAGAACCCCCAGCACCTCGTCATCGGCCCAGGCTTGAAGCACGACGGGCCGGTGGGGCCGGTCGGCGTCCCCGGTCTTCTCCGCCAGCAGTCCACGCAGGATGGTCGCAGTCTTCGCCAGCCTGAGGGAGGACTGTTCCTTGGGCCGACTCGCCGGTTGGTAACGTATTGCGCGAGCACTCACGCTCCTACCCAGGTAGCTCTCGGCGTGAGATACCAGATCGATCATGATCTCGTAGGACTCCTGCGGGCTCTCACCCCAAGTGACCAGACCGTGATGCGACAGGACCAAGCCCCGCACCTTGGGATGGACTTTGAGTGCCATATGAGCCGCTATGGCCAACTTGAACCCAGGAGAGACATAGGGCAAGACAGCCACTTCGTCCCCCAATGCCTCCTTGGCTATCTTCTCGCCTTCTCTACGATTGGTGAGCGCAAGGATGGCATCCGCGTGAGTGTGGTCAACATACACGGCAGGGAGGAAGGCGTGGACCAACGCTTCTATGGAGGGCAGCGCGCTGTTGGCATGCAGCGTGTGGGTGCAGAGAACCTCCACCATCACGTTATCGTCCATCTGAGTCATGTCACGCAGTCTTAGCAGATAGCCGAGATCAAGGCCCACGAATCCTTCGGGACCGGCGGTCGCCATGTCCACCCCGGAAGCCTTGACGAACAGGGCTTTGACCTGCTCTCCCAACACGTCTGTCCAAAGAGCCTTCACCGAGGCATTGCCGCCCCCATGGAGCACCAGAGACGGCTCCAGCCCCAGGAGCCTAGAAGAGTAGACACGCAGAGCCAAGGGCTCGCCCCACTCGGCGCCATACCCGGCCACGAACTTCGCGGCCTCTTTGTCCGACCACCTGGAACGCATACCCCAGCCTCTCCTGGACCCGCGCGCCTTACAGGCTCACGCGGCTCCGCATAGCTTCGAGCATATCCTGGAAGTTCTGCTCCACCGCCCCCTCAGCAAAGACGGCACTGCCGGCCGCGACTATGTCCGCGCCGGTGCCGGCCACCTCGGCGACGTTGTCCCTGGTGATACCGCCGTCTACGCACACCAGGATATCCTTGCCGAAGCTCACGATGCGCTCCTTGACCATCTTGACGCGCCCTAGGGTGGTGAGAGACATCCTCTGACCACTCCAACCAGGGTCCACTCCCAGCACCGAGACCATGTCCACCTCTTCGAGCAGGGGGTCGGTGAGCCATTCCACCGGAGTGCCCGGGTTCAGAGCCAACCCCCGGACTATGCCACGCCCAGGTCCCGCTGAGTGCTCCAAGGAGCCCAGCCTCTGCAGCACCCTATGGATGTGGACGGCCGACTCGACATGAACAGTGATGATGTCTGCGCCCGCGTCGACGTAGTGGGCCAGTTGGTCCAAGGGCTCCCGCAACATGAGGTGGACATCCTTGAGTAACGGGGTCTTGAGGCCCTTCACGTAGACGTCGCCCACTGTCATGCGCGGACAGAAGCAGCCATCCATGACGTCTACGTGCACCATCCCGACGCCGATGCCCCGCAGACACTCCAGCTCGCCCCCCAGGTCCATCAGGTCGGCAGACAGGATACCCACGCTGACCGTGGGACAGATGGATCTGAGTCTGGCGAGCGTGGTGCCCACGGGAATCCTAGTTCTTCTCGTTCTTCAAGGTCTGAAAGAGCTCGTAGGCGTCATCAGGCTTCATACCCTGATGCACCACCGCGCTCACTGCCTGGATCATCGCCTGAGGCGCTTCTGATTGAAAGATGTTGCGCCCCATATCAACACCAGAGGCGCCTTCGCTGACCGCCCGGTAGGCCATGGTGAGAGCCTCCAGTTCCGGCAACTTCTTGCCTCCGGCCATGACTATCGGCACAGGGCATGTCGACGTGATGGTATCGAAGCCGTCTTCTACGTAGTACGTCTTCACAAAGTGCGCCCCCAACTCAGCCGCCATACGGCAGGCCAGCCTGAAGTAGCGAGGGCTACGCGACATCTCTTTGCCCACTGCGGTCACACCCAGCACCGGTACGCCGTGCCGATTGCCCGCATCCACCAGGCGAGTCATGTTGTGAATCGACTGCGTCTCTCCTTCGCCGCCTATGAACACCTGGACGGCCACCGCTGCCGCGTTCAACCGCAGCGCATCTTCCATATCGAGAGCGATCTGCTCATTAGAGAGCTCTTTGAGCACGCTGGGACCCCCACTGGCCCGTAGCACGACACCCTTGCCGTAGTCAGAAGGTACGACGCTGCGCAGGATCCCCCGGGTAAGCATGAGTGCGTCCGCATAGGGAGCAAGAGGCAAGATGTTCACGTCCACGCGTTCGAGTCCTGGCGTTGGACCTTGGAAGTATCCGTGGTCGATGGCCAACATCACGGTGCGGCCTGTCTCCGGCCTAAAGACGCGCGAAAGCCGATTCTGCATCCCCCAGTCCAGAGCCCCGGAACCCTTGAGGTAGAAAGCCCGGTTCTTCTGTGGCATGTCCAGGCAGTAGTTGTCCGACTCCTTCAGATCGTCGACATCAGGCATCGATCACTCCCCGCGTGCTTCTGTGAAAGGACTCGATAAGATTCTACCAAAGGCCTGGGACTCAGCCGCCATACCCTGCAATAATGGACCATGACCATGAGCGACTCCAGATTCGTCAGATGCAGTCAATGCGGAGCCCTCAATGAGCCCCGAGCGGTCTTCTGCAGCCGCTGCGGAGCATCTCTGCCAGGGGCCATCCACGGTACGCCGCGACCCAAAGTCAATAACACGAGCGTCGCCTTGGGTACGGCACTCCTGCTATTCCTGGCGATCTTGGCCTTCGTTCTCTATACCACCGTTGCCAAGTCGTTGGACAAGAGCGTGAACGTGGTCTCGTACGCCGGCCAGACGGGAATACCCGCCTCGACCGAGCCGCCTGCCTCCACCGTGGCTACCGACGCCAGCGGGGCACCCGTCGACGCGGACACTTCTGTCTCGACCACGACCACCGAACCACTTCTGGTGGTCAGGCCGAAGGCCACCGTGTCGTCATCAGCTCTCAAGGGGACCTCCACCGCCAGCTTCCAGGCTACCAACCTGCTTGACGGGCAGTTGTCCACAGCTTGGATAGAGGGGGCCAAGGGTCCGGGATTGGGCGAATGGGTGCGCTTCGAGTTCTCGAAGCCAATCCTTCTGGCCCGTATCGAGATCGCGAACGGCTATCAGAAAGACTCGGCGCGTTTCGCCCGTGATCCCCGCGTCAGGCTCGTGAGCGTGGAATACTCTAGCGGCGCCACCCAGCTCGTCGAACTCTTGGACACCGAGCAGGTGCAGTTCATCATCCCAGCGGACGAAGCTGTCGAGTGGATCAAGTTGGTGGTCGTGTCGGTGTACGAAGGCGAGGACGGGCAGGATACCGCTCTCTCCGAGGTGCAGATCTTCGAGAGGACCGAATAGGGGACCGAGCGACCGGTCAGGGCTTATCGGCCGCAGTCTCTTCCGAGTGCAGAACGGCTCCTCGCCGCACCGCATTCTTGCCGTATTTGTGCCGGATATCGTCCAGCCGCAGATCCAACTCTCTCAGAACCGGCAGATCTTGGTCGAAGAGATCGTCCTGCCAGGCGCGCGGTACCAGATTGCTTAGCCCCACTCCCACCAGCCTGACCCGGTAGCGTCTGCGACGCCCATGACGAAACAGACTCAGCGCCTCCTGGAACAACACCTCATCCACATCAAGAGGACGCCTGAGGGTGCGAGAACAGCTGTGAGTAACGAAGTCCGCGTAGCGGATCTTGATCGTGACCGTGCGCGCCTCCAGACAAGCGTCGCGCAGTCTGCCGCAGACATCCTCGGTAAGAGCGATGAGCGTAGACTCCAGCAGCCCGGTATCCGAGACGTCTTCCTCGAAGGTGTGTTCGCGAGAGATGGACTTGACCTCAGAGCGAGGCGATACCGCACGCACGTCTTCGCCCCGAGCGCGGTGATAGAGCTCCTCGCCCCACTCACCAAAGGATAGGCGTAGCAGTCTCTCAGGTACTTGAACCAAGTCCCCCACCGTCTTTACTCCCCGGTCCCGCAGTCTGTTCAGAAGGACGGGACCCACGCCCGGCAGCTTCTCAACAGGTAGTGGCGCCAGAAACTCAGCTTCTTGGCCCGTAGGCACTACGGTGAATCCGCCCGGTTTCTGGTAGTCCGATGCCACCTTGGCGACCAGCTTGTTGGCCGCGACTCCCACCGAGATACTCAGACTCAACTCGTCAGACACCCTCTGTTGGATCAGACGAGCCGTTTCTACCGGCGGCCCGAACAGCCTCTCAGTACCGGTCAGATCAACGTACGCCTCATCTAGACTCATACGCTCTACCAAAGGTGAGTACTGCTCCAGGATGCGCATCAGCCGCTCGGAGTACTCACGATAGAGCTCGTGATGTCCGGTAAGGTAGGCGGCGTGCGGGCACAGGCGGCGGGCGGTACGCAGAGGCATCGCGGAATGCACTCCATACCGCCTTGCCACGTAGTTGGCCGTGGAGACCACGCCACGCTCGCCCCCACCCACGATCACCGGCTTGCCTCGTAGCGAAGGGTCCCGGTTCTCTTCTACGGCAGCGAAGAACGCGTCGAAGTCCAAATGGGCGATGACGCGCCGCGCAGCCCGAGGCGGGGAGCCATCCAGATGACCTTCCATGTAGATCACAATATACGAACAAACGTTCGGGCGCAAGAGCCCCTGTTAGCACTCCTGCTCGATGCGCTTCCCCAACTCCTCGTAACCGGGACGCCCCATGAGTGCGTATGTGGCCTTCTTGCTGAGCTCGACCCCAGGCTGGTCAAAGGCGTCGACGTCATAGAGTTCCCCCGCGATGGCAGTGGCCATCTCCAGCATGTAGAGGAGAGCGCCAACCGAGAAGGCGTCCACCCGCGGAATTGTGATGGTGATCGAGGGCCTGCCACGCTGTGCGAGCGCCCAGGCGGTTCCCTTCTGTTCGGCCCACATCAGCTCAGCCAACGGACGCCCACCCAGGTACGAGAGGGCCTCGGCCCCGTCCCCCACCGGACTATCCGGCTGCGGTATGTCCAAGCTTTCGTCGAACTGCCCGACGCCTAGGAAGGTGATCACCTTGTCGTCCGGCCCCTCCGCGTACAGCTGCAGCTGAGAATGCTGGTCGGTCACACCCAAGGACTTCACCGGCAGTGGACCCACAGCCACCGGGCGGCCCTGCCTATCCGCCGACTTGCCCAGACTCTCCGCCCAGAGTTGTCTGTACCAGTCCGCCACGTCCCGTAGCCGCGCAGAGTACGGCATCATCACGTCGACGCGCCGGTCCAGAAGCGTGTCCTCCAGATAGTGTATGCCCGCGAACGCGCAGGCCGGATTCTCCCAGCCCCCGGTCTGGTCGATCCTCCGAGCCATGTCGGCTGCCCCAGCGAGCAACGCGGACACGTCTACCCCCACCAGCGCAGACGGGACCAGACCTACCGCGGACAGTACCGAGAATCGCCCGCCCACACCGTCGGGGAGGTCGAACATCGGCACTCCCATGGCTCCCCCCATAGACCTCAGGGCGCCCGTGTGAGCATCAGTCGTGAACACCAAGTGCTCGCTGACAGCAGATGCTCCCACTGTTGCCTCTAAGCGCTCACGCACTATCAGGTAGCCGGCCATCGTCTCGGCGGTGCTGCCCGACTTAGAGATCACGTTTACCAACGTACTTCTGAAGTCCAAGTGCTTCAGAAGGGCAGCGGTCTCGTCAGGGTCGACGTTGTCGAGCACGTAGAGCCGCGGTCGCCCCTGCCTACGTTCTTGGTCCAGTTCGTTCCAGCGAAACGGCAGCAGAGCCGTGGCAAGCGCGATGGTGCCCAAGGCCGAACCGCCTATGCCGACCACCAGGAGTTGGTCGTACCGGCCTGCACGCTCCTTCGCAAAGTCAAGGTAGGGGCTTGGGTCGCGTCCTGGCAGTGCGGTCCAACCCAGCATGCCCGTGCCTGCCTTGGCGAGCACCGCCTGACGCGCTTCTTCGAGTCGAGGCGCGAGCTCGTTCATCATGGCCGGCTTCAGCACACGCTCCTCGCCGGCGCAGCGCATACAGCGCCCGATATCCACAGTAAGCCCTTCGGTCACAGCCCTGCCTCCCCAAGCTCGTACATCCGATTCAGCCGGACGGCGCCACCACTGCCGCCCCGGCAGCAATCCGCTACCGCTTGATCGTAGACGCCCACAAGAGCACCCCAATCGAAGCGCGCCACCCAAGTGCGCTGCCAGTCCCTTGGCCAAGCATCCGGCTCACTCAACGCCCGCGTCAGAGCCCTGGGCAACCCACCCACGTCGTACAACACTTCCGCATGAGCTTCTCCAGGGATTATCTCCAAATAGGATAGCCTCTTAGGCAACACAGGACGACACCCACAATAGATGGCTTCCACGATGGCGATACCAAAGAATTCGTGCAGGGCCGTCGACACCACGACATCCGCCTCCCAAAGAAGCGAGATGTAGTCCGCACCAGTCTGCACCTTGCCCCACTGGACTATGTGCTCCGCCAACCTCTCCCGTGCCTCAAGAAACTCAGCCGTGGGTGTGCCCTGATTCGGCCCGGCCATAGCCAGGCGAAAACGCGCACCGGAGTCCTGGAGTTCATACAGAGCAGCAAATAGGTCGCCCGGCGCCTTGTCGTACTCCCATCTCTGGTTCCACAAGAGCAGCGGCCCGGCAGCGGAATCACCCCACCTGCTCTGTCCGTCGCATGGTGCATCCTGGCCCCCGCGTTGGTCAAAGCGACGAAGATCGCATCCCACGTACACCACACTCGAACGCTCTGCCATCTGCCCTAGTGCTTTCTCGGGCACCTCGTCAGGCATCGCCCGCAGCAGCTCTGCTGCTGCCTGTAGGAATTCCCTGCGGTGGAACTCGCTATTGAATATCACAGCGTCAGCCACGGCAGCCGACGTCACGTTTTTGAACCCGTAGCGTAAGATCTCTGGGCACCTCCGGCGGCAGGGGGTAGGTCAACTGGTTCTCGTGCAAGTAGAGGATCGTCGGCACTCTGCCAAGCACGGGTCCCACGGCCGCTAAGAAGACTCCCAGGTCAAGCATGTCAGACGCGAAGAAAGCGTCCGGCCTGGTCCCAATGGAGTCGTGATGCTCCAGGACCTGCTCGGCCAACGACAGCGAGGCCCCGTGCATCCGCCACTTCCAGTTGCGTCCCGGCATGGTGAAGAGGGTGAAGTGATGACGGGAGTGCGCAGCCAGACCTTCCAGAAACGCGCGATGCGAGCCACCGAAATAGGGCTCCAGGGCCCACACCTCGAGTGATTTTCGTCGCATGATGTCTACTCCTGCATCCACGCCCTGAGCTTCTGCGACCCTGACAGAAGATCCTTACATTCTATATGCTGACAGAACTGTTCGACCCACTTGCGATCCACGGAGAGCCTTCGGATGAAGAACCAGACCACCGGGAAGCGCACTCTGCGGCCGATCTCCCCGGGACTGCCGCTGGTGGGAGGCCAACTATCCACAGCAGGAGGTTGGAGCCAAGTCTATCCCCGTGCTCTTGCAGTCGGCGCCGAGGTGATCCAGACCTTCAGCTCCAACCCGCGCATGTGGCCCAGCGCTCCACCAGACGCTGCAGGCCTCGCTGAGTTATCCCACACTCTTCAGACACATGATCTTCCCCTGTTTATGCACTCCATCTACCTCATCAACCCGGCCTCGCCCGATGAAGGGCTACGGCAGCGCTCGGCAGCGGCACTCGCCCATGCCCTGTTCTCCGCTGCGCTGGGAGGAGCCGCGGGAGTGGTGACACACCTGGGCTCACATCGGGGTCAGGGGTTCGACCTCGCGGTCCCTTGGATCGCGGATACGCTGCGGGCCGCGCGCTCTCAGGCACAAGACGACATAGCCACGATGGAAGGCGTGGTCGCTCTTCACGCCGCTCCACACGCAGCTCCACCAGACCTACCTCCGCTATTGCTGGAGACTGGCGCTGGTTCCGGTGCCACGGTAGGAGGCACCCTCGACGAGTTCGAGACCTTGTTCGCATCTCTGGAGCCGGCACCCAACGACAGCCGGTGCCGTTACGGTCTGTGCCTGGACACCGCCCACATGTTCGCCGCCGGGTATGCTATCCACGAGGCTGATGGCCTCGATGCGGTAGTGGCCGAGCTCGAACACAGACAGTTGCTCCGGCGACTGCGGCTTGTACACCTGAACGACTCTGCGTCAGCCTTCTCGTCCAGACGTGACCGCCACGCCAATCCAGGTGAAGGGGAGTTGTCGTATGACGGCCTGGCACGCCTGGTAAGCCACCCGGCCTTCGCCCACATACCCTTCGTGCTAGAGGTACCAGGCTCCGAGGGGCACGGGCCCGGTCGCACCGAGTTGGACGTCGTCAAGACGATGCGGCCGAAGCCTTCTGCCCAACGACTGCCGCCTGCTCGGCACGAAAGAGGTCGAGCAGGGCCAGAGTGACCTTGCCCGGCTTGCCTTGCCCCACGACTTGCTGCCCCACTCTGACAACGGGCAAGATGTCCCTTAAGGTCGAGGCCAAGAACACCTCGCAGTCCGTATCGGAGCTGGAAGTCACATCGCTCAGACGAAAGGCCTCTTCGCGCACTGCGTAGCCTGCCTGTCTTGCCAGGCTCAAGACGTGACGCCGCGTGATCCCGTCCAATATATGATTATCAGCGGGGTGGGTACGCAGCACGCCTCTTAGGTAGGCGAAGACATTCGACGAGCCTCCCTCGCGCACTCTGCCGTTCGGACCCACAAACAGAGCTTCGCCGGCGCCCGCCCGGCGGGCCTCGTCCTTGGCCAACACCGCAGCCAACAGGTCGATGGACTTGACGTTGCACAGAGCCCAACGCAGGTCTTCTACGGGGTGCAAGACCTCACCGGCCATGATCTTGTCTGATGTGATCGGCTGTCGACCGCGCACGTAGGCAAGCACAGTGGGCTTGACTGATTCGGGTAGATCGAAGTCTCGCGGCCCAGCGCCCCTGGTCACCTGGATGTAGACGGACCCATCGATGACACCAGCGCGCTGTACCAACTCAGGGACGACATCTTGAAGAAGGTGATCAGCGGCCGCTCCCGCAAGCCTTATGGCAGTCAACGAGGCGTCTAGGCGATCAAGATGCTCCCGGAGCCAGATCGCTTGGCCGTTCATCACCTTGACGACCTCATAGACTCCATCGCCAAGCTGCATGCCACGGTCCTCGACCTGGATCTTCCCTTCGGCCAAGGGCATCACTATCCCGTTCAGGTAGAGAGGCTCGAAGTCCAAATCCCCCGCCCGTCGACTCCGTCCGGCATATCGGCGCGGCTCGTGCGCTATCCCCTACTTCAAGAAGGTCGGCACGTCCAGTTCATCATCGTCCCTGCCCCTTCTGGGCGTGGTGCGCGGCTCTCTAGGCGCATCCCACCCCGAGGTACTACCGCCGAATTCGGAGCCCCCGCCTCTCCGATCACTCGGACGAGATTCAGAGCGACCCGCGTCACTGGAACGCGGCTCGTACTCCCTGACTCGTGGCCGCGGCTCTTCCTTGTCCTTGTGAGCTTCCACTGGTCGATGTGATCTTGCGCTCGACTTGAGCGGTAAGCGTTTCCTCGCTGGTGGAATCGAACCCTGCCGCGACCAACGTGACGCACAGATTGTCGTCCAGGGCTTCGTTCACCACCGCTCCGAAGATCACCGTCGCATCCGCTTCGGCTGCTTCCGCTACCGCCTCTGCCACCTCGGTGATCTCGTGAAGACTGAGGTCCTTGCCACCGCTGATGTTGAGCAGTATGCCCCTTGCCCCCTGGATAGTCGTATCCATGAGCGAGGACTTCAACGCCATATCCGCCGCCCTCTGCGCGCGTTGCTCTCCACGTGCGCGGCCAAGCCCCATGTGGGCGGTGCCGGCGCCCATCATCACCGTGCGGACATCGGCCAAGTCCAGGTTGATGATCCCCGGTACGGTCACCAAGTCGCAGACCCCCTGCACACCTTGCCGCAAGACATCGTCGGCCAGACGGAGGGCGTCCACCATCGACGTGCCCTTCTCGGATATTTCAAGGAGCTTCTGGTTGGGCACCACTATCACGGTGTCGGCCCTCTGTCTAAGCGCTCGCACGCCCTCCAGCGCCTGCATTCCGCGACGCTTGCCTTCGAACGCGAAGGGGAAGGTCACAACTCCTATGGTAAGCGCCCCCATGGCCCGTGCGATCTCGGCCACCACCGGAGCCGCACCAGTGCCGGTGCCGCCGCCCTCACCGGCGGTGACAAAGACCATGTCGCTGCCCTTGAGCACCGATCTTGATCTCGTCGTAGGCGCCCATCGCCGAATCACGGCCAACTTTGGGATCACTGCCCCCACCAAGTCCTTTGGTGAGCTCCGCTCCTATGTGCAGCTTGTGCTCGGCTTCACACATCGCTAGGGCCTGGGTGTCTGTGTTGATGGCGATAAACTCCACGCCTTGGACGCCGGTCTCGATCATACGATTTATCGCATTCGTGCCGGCGCCGCCGACCCCGACCACGCGAATAACCGCAAACGGGCTCCGAGAAGGCTGTATCAACGAACGCCTGGCCTCGTCCACGCGCGGACGACTACTCCCAGCCTCCAGAGTCTCAGCTCTGGCACGCTGCAAGGCTTCCTGGCCTAGAAAGTCTTGATCTCCTTGATCTGTCAAGCCACCCTCTGCCTTTGGTTCTGTCACACTGAACAAGTTTCTTAGAGCACTATCCCTGATGCTAGATCTTTTTTCCATCGAGCACCTCTCTCGCAAGCTTGCGATATGCTTCGGCAGCTTGACTATTGGGGCATATTTAAGCACTGATTCGCCCTTCACGGGTGCCTCAGCGAACTTCACCGTCTTGGGGATAGCTGTGTCGCACACGAGATCGCCAAAGCTCTTCCTCAGGACTTCCACCGCCTCCCGGTCGTGCCCAAGGCGCGAATCGTACATCGTCGGCACTATCCCGGCAATACGAACAGCAGGATTGAGATTCTCCCGGACCAGATCCAAAGTACGCGTCAACTGCTCCAGACCACGGAGCGAAAGGTACTCGCATTGTACCGGTACTATCACTGCGTTGGCTGCTGTAAAAGCGTTCACGGTCAGTAACCCCAGCGACGGAGGCGTGTCGATGAATATGTAGTCATACGCGTCAACCACCTGAAAGAACGCCTTGCTGAGCGCCCTTTCCCTGCCTATCAGAGAGCTCAGAGCGATCTCCACCGCGGCTAGGTCTATGCTGGCCACGGCAACGTCGATCTCCGTCTTAGCGATCGTCTCCTCGAGACCGGCCCCGCCCGTCAGCACGTCGTACATGTTCGGCCGGACCGCGTCTGGATCCAACCCCAGGCTCATCGTGAGATTTCCCTGAGGGTCCAAGTCGACCAGCAAGACGCGACGGCCCAGTTCTTGGACAGCCACCCCTAGATTTAGAGTCGTCGTCGTCTTTGCGACGCCGCCCTTCTGATTTGCGAAGGCCACGATCTTGGCCAAACCATCCCCCTGGTGCACGGTCGCGACCGCTCCGGTGCGTTCTGATAGCCTTTCGCAGGCTGTGCGGAGAATCCTTTGCAGCGGCCGGGTCCGGGGTCAAGACCTCCCCGCGTTCGACCGCCCCCTAGACGGACTGGTCGAAGACGCTGTCTGGACTCACCGGGGGACGATGAGTCTCGGAGAAGACCTTCAACTCTCGCAAGAAGTCACGGTTCTCTCGCACATGCTCCCAGGCACGACTCATCAGGTAACCCTGGACCTGATGCTTGCGCGAGGTCGGCGTCTTGTATACGGGGGTAACGATCTTGCGCACGGTATAGAAACGTCTTTGGGCGCGCAGGACAGCGTCCTGTAACTCGTAAGGACTCATGTGCTTCGGCCAGAACACCACGTGATGACCGTCGTACAGACTCCAGTTCTTGGTGAAGATGCGCCCCTCTGCTTCCAGCTGAGCTGTCTGTCTGGTGCCCGGCAGTGGCGTAAGAGCCAAGAACTGCGCACTGTTCAACCCTGAGTCGATGGCAAAATCTGCAGTCGCCGCAAGCGACTGCAAGGTATCGGAATCCGCACCGTATACAAACATGCCGTGAGTCTTTATCCCTTTGCGCGCCAAGGCCTCCAGGCCGCCGGCCATGTCTTCTACGGTGGACTCCTTGTGATACTCGGCAAGCGTGGCGGGGTCGGCCGACTCCAGCCCCAGATAGACCATGCGGCAGCCCGCCCGCCACATAAGGTCCAGTAGTTCCTCGTCTACGCGCCCGTTCTTGCAGACTGAATCGATGCGTATCTGTGCGAAGAAGGGCATCGACAAACCCGCATCGATCATCTGGCGCAGCAGTTCTTTGCCTCTGCGCTTGCTGATGAAGAAGTTGTCGTCGTAGAAGAACACCTTTCGCTCCGACCGTTCTTTGAGGTGCTTGACCACTTCTTCCGGCTCAACCATACGGACATGACGTCCGAACATCATGACCACCGAACAGAACTCGCAGTCGAAAGGACATCCGCGCGAAGCAAGCACGGGCTCAGGGGCTACCTTCTCTCCTCCTACCACGAGACCTATATCCGGCCAGGGCAGTTCGTTGAAAGAACCAAGCCATGGGCGGTCAGGGTTATTTACCACCTGGCCCTGAGCATCGCGGTAGCTCAACCCCAAGATCTTCGACAAGTCGCCGTTGCCCTGCAGATACTCCACCAACTCTATCAGGGTCTCTTCGCCCTCTTGCCGGACCACGTAGTCGCAGAAGTCCAAGGCCTCTTCGGCCAAAAAGCTGACATGCGGCCCACCCATGACTACGGGGATGCCCGCGTCCCTTGCCCTCTGGGCGTATCGATAGGCCCGAACGGCGGTGGACGTGGTGGCGGATATGCCTACCAGATCAGCGGACAGGACGTATTGCCAATCGACCTCGCTAAGGCTCTCCGCGTAGACCCTGGCCTCATGCCCACGCTCCACCATCATGGCCGCAAGCAACGGAGGACCCAGGCGCAACTGCTTGATGAAGCTGTATACGTGGAAGCCCGGAGCGGCGGGCTCAATGAATACTATTCGCACAAAGACCTCTAGATGGATAGCCCATGTAACGGGAATTTATGGTAGCACTCGGTGGGTGCTCTTGCCTTGAGCGGAATCACCGACAACAATGGGCAGCGTCACCCGAAACCGAGTCATGACGCTGCCTTCCACCAGTTCCACTTTGCCCCCCAAGAGATCGCATATCTCCCACACCAGTGCCAGGCCCAGGCCGAACCCCTCCTTCTGCCGCCCCGCCTTACCCCTGTAGAACCGCGAGAACAGATGAGACCTTTCCTCCTTGCTCAAGGGAGCACCACCATTGGCCACTTCCAGCACCAGTCGGCCCTCTGCCCCCTGTAGGTCGACCTGCACCGGAGCGCCTTCGCCGTACTGCACAGCATTGTGCAATAGGTTGGCGACCACTTGCCGAAGCATGTCGCCATCAGTCAGAGCCCGCGGCTCACCATCGACTCGTACTTCGACTCGTCCTTCCTCTACCAAGCCTGCCTGCAAGAGACGGTCGGCCTCTTCTCGCACCAAGTCCTCGACCGAGACCATGGTCAGATTAGGCTGGTATTCACGCGAGTCGTAGCGCGAGAGCGTGAGCAGAATGTCTACCAACCGACGCAGACGAGTGGATTCGCGATAGACGGCGGCGGCGGCACGAGACCTTTCTTCGTCGGTAACGGCTGTGCCGTCCAGCAGAGCCTGTGAGAAGCCCTGTATCGAAGTCAACGGCGTGCGCAACTCGTGAGCCGCGGAGGAAACGAATCCCCTCAGTGAATCCTCGCTGCGCATCACTTCTTGCCGCATCGACTCCAGGTCGTCCGCCAACTCCTGCATCTCCCCCGGGTACTCACCCGTCACGGACTGCTGGCAAGAGCCACTCGCGATCGCCCTCGCCGCCGCTGAAAGACGCCGCAGAGGTCTGGTCATCCACGACCCCAGCACCCAGCCCACTACGATAGCCAGACACACTGCGATCCCTCCGGCGATCAAGAGCGTGCGCACTATGCCGGAACGATAGCTATACGCGTCGGATCTCGCTAGAGTGACCACCGCCAGACCCCTGGCGGAATCAGTGAGCTCAAAGGGTGCAGCTGCCACGATAGTCGCAACCTGCTCCCCTGCCCCGTCCAACTTCGTGTCGACCACAGCAGCCGCAGGTTCCGACTCCCCCAGTCTCTCCGCTTCCACCCTCAGACTCTTAAGAGTTTCAGGCTTGACCGGGATATTACCCGCCGTCGCCAGAACCGCGCCTCCAGAGTAGACGGCTATTCCCGAACCGGCCGGCAGTACGCGTAGGTCGGCACGCAGCAGAGCGGTCAACATCACCCCCCGGCCACGCATACCATTGGCCGCCAAGGGTAGCGACTCACTCACACCCTGAACCTGCTCAGCCACTTCGACCGCCTGCTCCAGCAGGATGTCCTTCTGCCGGTCGATCACGTAGCCACCTACTAGTAGGTAGAACACCGCTCCCACCGCTACTAGGGTGAACACGGACAACCCGGCCAGGACTAAGACCAGCCTCTTACGTATCGATGGGCTCCCCCTCACCGCGACGCCCCCTGGTCGATCCTGTAGCCCAAGCCCCAGACCGTCTGGATGCACTGCCCCCACTCTCCAAGCTTCTTGCGGAGTTGGCCGATATGGACATCTACGGTGCGAGCGTCGCCGTAGGAGCTATAACCCCAAACCTCTTCTAGCAGCCTCTCGCGAGTAAGGGCAAGCCCTCGATTGATCAGTAGATAGTTGAGAAGGTCGAACTCCTTGGGAGTCAGATCGACAACGCGCCCAGCCACCCGCACCAGCCGCTCCGCCGGCCGCAACTCCAGGTTACCGAGCACCTGCGAATCCTCAATGGCGTCGTCTTGTGCTGCTGTCCGCCTCTGCACCGCTCTGGCCCGGGCCACCAACTCTCCTGGGCTGAACGGTTTCACCATGTAGTCATCTGCGCCCAGTTCCAGCCCTAGGATCTTGTCCTGCTCGGCATCCTTGGCCGTCAAGATGATGAGTGGCGCTTGGCTGGATCCCCGCATATCCTTCAGGAAATCGAAGCCGGAACCGTCGGGTAGCATCAGGTCCAGAACCACTAGGGACGGGTCATGGGCCCGCACCAACGCCACACCATCTGCTCCAAGCACAGCTGCATGCACCTCGTAGCCCTCGCGAGACAGATAGAGCTGCAGCAGTTCGGATATTGAGGCGTCATCCTCGATGACTACGGCGGTCCGTAGAGTCGAATGCTCGCGCGACGGAATGGCCATCTGCCTCCTCACGACGAAGGCTTCGGGCGGGGTTCACCCCCCGCCCGAAGCACGCCGACATGTCCTAGCCTCTAGTCGACCGCGGTGTCGTTAGAATCGAGATACTTGTCAGTGAGCTCGCGCAGTTGCTTGAGTGTATCAGCCAGTTCTTGGCGATTCGTCTCGAGCGCGTCCCGGTACTCCTTGATGTCGGCCTTCAGCTGGTCGAAGAGTTCTTGGTCTTCCGGGCTCATGTCAGCTCGGAGGTTGTCCACAAGGGCCTCACGGCGCTCGGCCTGTACTTCGAGGCGGTCCTTGGCCGCTTCTCGGCGTTGCATGATGTCGGGGCGCTCACCCGGAGCGACCCTACCTTCAGCGTTGCGCTCGGCCCGCAAGAGTTCATTCTGCCCCTGTCCTCTCTCTGCGACCGCCGTGTCTTCCGAGGAAGACCCACATGCCACCGCCCCTAAGGACAGCACGACCACCAGAACACCCAACACAAGAAGCCACCTATGTGACGCCAGTCTCTTCATGTCTTACCTCTCCTTCGATGTCTCTCGTCCCGCACTGTCAATGCGGGCGCTTTGACCATTCTAGATGGCGCTATTTTCCAGCCTGGCTGTAAGGAATGTGTAAATAGATCCCAAAAGATGATTGAACCGGGTCGATACATCTGACCTTGGGCAAGGTAAGATGTATCGCGTATGGGATACACAGTGCATACCGACGACGACCGCCGCCACATGCTTGAGGCGATCGGTGTGGGCGAGGTCGACGACCTGTTCTCTCCCATCCCCCCATCTCTTCGCACGGGCAGGCTGGGCCTCTCCACCGGTCTGAGCGAACCTGAGACCAGGAGAAGAGTAGAACAACTCGCAGACACAAACCGGCCTCTCGGCCCGCGTTCATTCTTGGGAGCCGGCTGCTACGACCACTACATCCCGGCGCCAGTCAGAGCTATCACCTCACGCTCTGAGTTCGCCACTGCCTACACTCCGTACCAGCCAGAGGTGAGTCAGGGCACCCTGCAACACATCTTCGAGTTTCAGACCTGCGTCTGCGAGCTCACCGGTCTCGGCGCCGCGAACGCCTCGCTTTACGACGGCCCCTCCGCCCTCGCGGAGGCGGCCTTCATGGCGCTTCGCCTGACCAAGCGCGAAAGCATCGCCGTCTCCGGAGCCACCCACCCCGAGGCCGTGCAGGTGGTAGAGACCTATGCCGCCGGTCCTGGACTCGACGTGCTTCGCTTGCCCGTGGACCCTGAGACCGGCCGAACAAGGCTCCCTCTGAACTTGACCCCAGAGGTCGGCGCCGTGTTGGTGCAGCAACCGAATTGCCTGGGAGCGATCGAAGACTTGGCTCCCATTGCCCAGGCGGCTCACCAGGCCGGCGCGCTGCTCGTGGTCTCGGTGAACCTTGGCACGCTGGGTGTCCTGGAGGCCCCCGGCGTCCTGGGGGCCGACATAGTCGTCGGTGACGCTCAGGTGCTAGGAAACGCGCCCTCCTATGGCGGCCCGTCCGTTGGCTTCTTGGCCTGTACAGCTGCACATCTGCGCCAACTGCCGGGGCGCATCGTGGGTCAGACCACCGACTCCGAGGCCCGCCGATGTTACGTGCTCACCCTGCAGGCCCGTGAGCAGCACATCCGCCGGGCCAAGGCCACCTCCAACATCTGCTCGAACCAGGCCTTGAGCGCCTTGGCTACCACCGTCCATCTGGCCTTACTCGGTCCGCAAGGACTTCGTGAGCGGGGAGAGCTCTGCCTACAGAGAGCGCATTATCTGCAACGTGGACTCTGCTTGCTACCCGGTGTCGACCTGGCAGTCACCGCGCCGTTCTTCTCCGAGTTCGCCTTGGCGCTACCCTGCCCGGCGAGAGACTTCAGAGCAGCCATGCGTAGGCGCGCTATCGATCCCGGCGTCCCGCTCATTCGGCTGGGTCCGGGTGCAGAGGCCATCGTGTCCACACCAGCCGAAAACGTGCTTCTGGTCTCGGTCACCGAAGTCAACACACCTGAGGCCATAGCGGACTACACAGAGGCGGCGCGCGAAGTACTCAGTAGCGCCGTACCCTCGTCCATCTCCGGACCCGATGAGGCATCCCAATGAGGCAAGACCGCACCGAACCTCTGGCCTTTGAGAAGAGCATGCCCGGCCATCGCGGCACGGACCTACCAGAGGTGGGTGTTCCCACAGCCCCACTCAGCGAACTGCTCCGTGACGCACCGCTGCGTCAGCAGCCTCCGCGACTGCCGGAGCTCAGCGAACTCCAGGTGGTACGTCACTACACCCGACTGTCCCACCTCAATCATTCGGTCGACACGGGCTTCTACCCATTGGGCTCCTGCACCATGAAGTACAACCCCAGACTTAACGAAGAGTTGTGCGGTCTATCCGGCTTCGCCCACCTGCACCCCTACCAAGAACAAGACGATGTTCAAGGGATGCTTGCCCTTCTGCATCAGACCGAACTGGCGCTACTTGAGATAACAGGCATGCATCGAGCCAGTCTGCAGCCTGCCGCCGGAGCCCATGGTGAGCTGGCCGGGATACTGATGATAAAGGCTTACCACACGAAGCGCGGCGATACCCACCGCGACACAGTCATAGCGCCCGACTCCGCTCACGGCACCAACTTGGCATCGGCCGCCATGGCGGGCTATCGAGTGGTCGAGATACCAAGCTCTCCCCGCGGCCTCATAGACCTGGAAGCCCTCAAGGCCAACCTGTCGGAGCGCACAGCCGCACTGATGCTCACCAACCCGAACACTCTGGGATTGTTCGAAGAGGATGTCCTAGAGATCACTCAAATGGTCCACGAGGCCGGAGCTCTGTGCTACTACGATGGGGCCAACCTCAATGCCATCATGGGCAAGACTCGTCCCGGGGACATGGGCATGGACGTTGTACACGTCAACCTCCACAAGACCTTCTCCACCCCACACGGAGGCGGGGGTCCAGGCTCCGGACCCGTCGCGGTCGCCGAGATTCTGGAGCCCTACCTACCGTTCCCGCTGGTCCGCAAGACCGACGCGGGGAGATTGGAGCTGGACTATGAGCGTCCTCTGAGCATCGGTAGGGTCAAGGGCTTCATGGGCAATGTCGGCGTGGTGGTGCGGGCCTACGCCTACCTACTTCGCATGGGTGCTGAAGGACTACTGAGGGCGAGCGAAGACGCCGTGCTCAACGCCAACTACCTGCGCGTACGCCTACACGGACTCTTTCCAACAGCTTTCGATCGCACCTGCATGCACGAGTTCGTCCTATCCACCAAGAGCCGAGTCGGATCGGGTGGCACCGCTATGAACATCGCCAAGCGGATACTCGATTTCGGCATGCATGCCCCCACCGTGTACTTCCCGCTCATCGTGCCCGAAGCCCTCATGGTGGAACCGACCGAGACTGAGGACCTACAGACGCTAGACGCCTTCGTCGAGGTCATGCGGCAAATCGATAGAGAGCTGCGCGAAGAACCCGATACCGTGCGTCTCGCGCCCCACACTACGCCCACACGGCGGCCGGATGAGACCTCGGCCGCGCGACATCCAGTCCTGCGCTGGTCGCCACCCGGCTGAGCGTGGTTTAGTCGGTCCGGGGCGGGGTACCAATAGGGGCAAGGCTCTCGACAATCTACCCATGTGGTGCCCATGACGTATCTACGTGCAGACCTAGAGGGATTTCCGCTCATCACGGCCTGCGGAGATATCGACCACGCCACGTGTGGGGCCTTCGACGATCTGCTCGACCAGACCATATCTCTGGGCGACCATCTACTGCTGATAGACCTGAGTGAGGTAGGCTATATCGACAGCGGCGGACTGTGCGTCCTGTTTGCTGCTGGACGCCGCGTGCGCGAAGATGGTTGGATCGGACTCATAGCACCCAACTCGAGTGTGCGTCGTCTGCTCGAACTCGTGGGCGCGCTTGCCGACCCCGCCTTTCGCCTATTCGAGGATAGAGCGCAGGCAGAAGCTGCCGTCGTCAAGAGTGATACCCCGTGACAGCGGCGGCACTTCCAAGCTGCCAGTGGGCCATCTGCGTCGACCCACACACTGAGAGTCTCGCAGATGTCCGCAGGTTCGTAGAACAAGTAGCCATAGAAGCGAGATTGAACGCCGAACGCACCTTCGACCTTAAGGTCGCCGTCTCGGAGGCATGCGCCAACGCAGTGGAGCATGCGGGCTGCGAAGCGAAACCGCTCAAGGTCTCTGCCCGGTTGAATAACCGCCGTCTCACCTTCGTAGTCAGGGACGATGGGCTGTTCCGCCCCCCCTCGTACACCCGCGAAGGCTACGGCAGCCGAGGCTTGGGGCTCCCGCTGATGGTCACTCTAATGGACGAGGTCAACTTCGCCAAGACACCGGACGGCGGCACCGAGGTCACCCTGTCTCTCCTTCTCGGCGAGTAGCCACCGCCAGCGAGGCGGTCTCGCTCCGGCTCCGCTACCGCTGCGGTCAGGACGCAGCCGGAGGTGGCGCAGGGGCCAGAGGCACTACTACCCACAAGATCACGTACAGAGGAACTCCCGCGCCCATAAAGGCTAGTACCACAAGGATCGCTCGCACCAACACGGGGTCTATCTTGAAGTACTCAGCGAGACCCCCGCACACTCCAGCTATGATCTTCTCGTCGCGCGATCGATACAGTTGCTCGGCCACTTCTTTCACACTCCCTGGTAGGCAAGGTCCACACTCACCCCGCGCCTCTGTCGTTGCGGTCCGCTATAGATTCACGATACATGTCGGTCTTGAACATCACGCAGTCTTCGTTGGGACAGGACCAGACACGGTAGGTGGCACACTCGCCGGTCGATCGGCTGGCACCCGTGCCTGTGCGCTCCTCCTCCTCAACACGATCTACCAGACTCGTGCCGCAGTTGACGCAGGTCTTCACTTGCTCCTTCACCGTGACCTCCGCATCCATTGGGGGTCTCTGACGACCTAGGTTTCGCCCCAGCTGCTCCGCTGCCACTTTCGCGCCGGGCTGCTCCCTTATTTGCCCCTTGGCGTCCACGCCGGGACAGAGCACCTCTCCTGCCGACCTCACATCGAGGGTGTACCAGAGCGCCCGTACGACATTCCTGCTGCCATCAAAAGCCTGCGTCGCCTCCGTGCCCGCACAACTCAAGAATCCCCCCAACCTCTGCGGTGCCCCCGGCCGAGCGATGGGCTGCTTGAGCACGTACTTGAGGATCCACAACGGCTGGCATCTGTCGACCACCATCTTGGGGGTGGCGGGCATGCCTTGAAAGTACGTGGGTGCGGCTATGACGATGGAGTCCGCCGTACGGAGATACGGGTAGAGCACCTTCATGTCGTCCTTCTGTATACAGACACCAGTATCGCGGCAAGCGTCACAGGCCCGGCAGCCGTGTATGTTCAGGTCCGACAAGGCCACCTTGACGATCACAGCGCCTTCTTCACGGGCCGCCTCCAGACACCAATCCAGCAGTGTCTCGGTGTTGCCACCGCGTCTCGCGCTGCCCGCGAGCCCAAGAACGGTGACAGTCATCGGGTCACTGCCCCGTACTCTTGACCATCTGCGCCTTCCGCACAATAGAAGTCGTTTTCCAACCCGTATCCGCTCCACAGGGGACACCATCTGCAGGCGCACAATCCCCGCTCCACAGGCTCAGGACTCTTGTCTCTCGCGCAATACAGGGACATGCCATCC
The DNA here is from genome assembly GCA_963814365.1 of uncultured Actinomycetes bacterium. GTDB lineage: Bacteria > Actinomycetota > Thermoleophilia > RBG-16-64-13 > RBG-16-64-13 > RBG-16-64-13. The sequence continues at coordinate 1,212,790 of CAWFCL010000004.1, forward strand.
TGCCTCTTAGAAGGACAATCGCCGCAAATGCAGCCGGCCGCGCTCTCTTCGTTATCGGGCACCTTGCTCATTGCTACCCCCCCGGACGCTGGCCGATTATGAGCTGTGCACCGCTGTTCTTGAGATCGAGCACATCCATGTTCACGAAGCCCGCTCCGCCAAGCCAAGAACGATACTGTGCCTCGGTCCACACCCCACCATCCGAGGTGGACTGCAGCATGTTCACCGCGAACATCTCGGCGCCGTGGCTCCGTCCCCAAACGTAGTCTTGTATGGCAACAAGACCACCTGGGCTAATGACCTTGATCGTCTCCTTCAGAACCTTCTCGTTAGTGCTCGGACCGTATATGTGAAACACATTGCCAAAGTAGACCAGATCAAACGGCCCTTTGGGCAAGGCGACGGTGTAGTCGCCCGAGACCATCGCCATTGACGAAGCGTCGATCCCCAAGAACTCCCTCGCGATGGGCAGCACCTCTTCCTTGTCCATCAGAGTCACTTTGAGACCATGCCGCATGAACTCTCTGGCCACGTGGCCGACCGCGCCGCCGACATCCAACATCGTTTTGGCTTCGCCAGCCAAGCTGACACACAGGCCGACGATCTCTTCTACCAAGTCTGAGTCTCTTTCGCCCATGGCCGAGACCATGCAGCGGATGTTGCTCTTGTCGGGGTCGCGGTGAGTAGGCTCACCCGTACGGATGACCTCGGAAAGCTCCAACATCCCGCGGACCCGATTGAACCGGTGCAGCAGAGCGGCGCGCTCCAGTTCCGGACCCTGGTCGTACAGATGGCTCTTGCCCAAAGGGGTCAGCGCGTAGAAGGACCCATCATCGGCCTCGAGCACTCTCTGCACCACACCTTCGGCCACCAAGGCGTCCAAGACGATGCGAGAGGCGCGCACGTTCGTACCTGCCACCATCGCTATGTGCTGCACCGATAGCGCTTCTCCAGTAGCCAGACTGTCCAGGAGACCGGATCGCATGGCTCCGGCCAGAAGCAGGAACCTCTCCACCGAACCCCTATCCACCAGCGATGCCCTCATGCAGCCTCCTTGTGCGCTGCCCTCATTATCCCATCGACCCCAGTGCTTCGATCCGCGAGGGTAGTTCGTCATAGTAGAACAAGCGATCGTACTCGATCAGCCCCGCTAGGGCCCCCGTACGACGCACTCTGATGCCCGACTCCTCGAGTATCGCCACGGGGTTGAGGCCACCTATGACTACTAGACCAAGTCGTCCTTCGCTCACAGGTATATCCAGAAGTGGCCGACCGGGCCAGCCCACCAAGAACAGCCCACCCAGGCCCACCCGGTCCATCTCTCTGCCAAGCGCGAGAACGTGGTCGCGACTATCGGCAGGCACCTCTCGGAAGCTTGCTCCTATCAGTCCGTTGCCTGCGCGAGTAGCCCCCAAGTAGTCGGTCATCACGCTTCGGATGAAGACCTCCAGCGGGTCTACTGTAGTGCCGTCGTAGTTGATGAACTCGGCAAACCGTATCGCCCGATGCTCCCGCAGCTCGAGTAGTCCTCCGAATCTCGAGTTGACTGGGATGCCATGCGCCACCAAGACTCCGTTGAGGGTGATAGAACACACCGTGCCGATGCCGACATCACCTTCCGGAATGGTCATCTCCCCGACGCGCTCTCCGGGTCTGAGCAGTGTCATCAGACGCCCCATCGCATAACCCGCGGCGAAGACTCGCTGAATCAAAGGGGCGCATCGCGCCAGTTGAACCTGTTCGACCAGACTGACATTCAGCACCACGGTGCCCCTCTGGGTGGGCAGATCGAAATCCATCTTGTAGGTCATCTGGTCGATCTTGGCGGAAAGGAATCCCACTTTCTCGTAGGACTGAGCGCCTTCAAGTTCGCGCGATCCGCGCTCGCTGATCGCCCGCCCGTGTCTGCCCAGATTCTCGGTAGTCCCGACCCTATCCATCTCCAAGAGGTGGAACCGTACCGTGCGCTCGCTCATGTCGTGGCCCATCGCCGACAGTCGCTCGGTAATACGAGAACTGCCCAAAGGCCCGCCCGCGTCACGCAGCGCCCGAAGTATCGCAAGACGCTTTTCCTCTGTCTTGTCCCTCATTATTGAATCTTACCAAGGGAACTGCCGCTCACCAATCGCGTAGCGGCAGGTATGCCGCTTTCTGTCCCCACACGCCCTGGCGCCCCTGCAATTCCACAGCGTTGCAGCGGCTGCGAACGACTTCCGTGCGCAAGATGCGTACCTTGCTCACCGGGAATCTTGCCGCACTATTACCGGCAATGTTGCCGGTATCACTCCTTGTCCGGTTGCCGCAGCCGCACGACAGTGCGCCATACATGGCTCTATATGAAGGTAATGCTTGATGCGTACAGTCATCCCTGTTACATTGCTGGCAAGTGTATGCCACAACCATACGGAGTGGCTCGTCATGCTCTCCCCTTGGGCAGAGGCAGATGCAGACGATTCGTGCAGTCCGTGGTCGTGACGTATGACTGCCCGGCCCGGCAAGCACCAGCCGTCGCGTTTCGCGCAGCCGTATTCGCCGCGCAGGTTGGATGAGCTCGCTGGATAGTGTGGTGCACAGACACTGGCTCGGAGGGATGAGTATGGAACACCGCGACGTCGACACGATCCTTGCCGGCCGAGGGCAGGAACCGTTTGACATCATAGAGGTTCTTCAGGATCTTCAGGAGACCTACGGATACCTTGCCGAGGACGCCCTTCGCCAGGTGTCCAACGACCTTAGCGTACCGTTGATCGAGGTGTTCCGACTGGCCAACTTCTACAAGGCGTTCAGTCTGAAGCCACGAGGCCGACATCTCCTCACAGTATGTCTGGGTACCGCGTGTCACGTGCGGGGAGCGCCCAGGCTGCTCGACCAGATACAGTCTGAATTGCAGGTCGAGGCCGGCGAGACCACAGCTGATCGCGCCTTCACCCTAGAGACGGTGAATTGTCTGGGCGCGTGCGCCCTGGGACCTGTCGTCATCCTGGACGGCTGTTATCACCCGCACATGGACTCGGCCAAGGTGATAGAGCTGTTCGACTCGATTCGCGCCGCCGACCTACAGGTCGACACGGCAGCCTGCGATTCAAAGGTGGACGCTGATGTCTAGACTCCTCGCCACCGATTCCCTGGCGATCTTGCGAGAAGAACTCACGCGCACCCATGCATCGTACGAACTGACCGTGACGATGTGCGCCGGGACCGCGTGCCAGGCCTGCGGTTGCATGCCCGTGGCCAAGGCCATGACCTACGAGATAGAGCGCCAAGGCCTTGCCGACAGGGTGCGCCTGCTATTCACTGGTTGTCATGGATTCTGCGAACAGGGTCCCCTGGTGATCATCGACCCCGCCGACATCTTCTACTGTCATGTCTCTGAAGAAGATGTACCTGCGATCGTTGCACGGACACTCGTAGCAGAAGAGGTCATCGAAGAGCTCCTATACACGGATCCAGTATCCGGGGCCGTGATCAGACACGAACGGGATATCCCCTTCTACCAGGCCCAAGACCGATGTCTACTGGGCGACAATAGGCGGCTCTCACCCACCAGCATTGAGGATTACGTAGCTATCGGAGGGTACGCCAGCCTGGTCAAGACCCTAACCACGATGAGCCCCCAAGCGGTAATAGATGAGATCAACGCCTCCGGTCTCCGCGGAAGAGGTGGAGGCGGATACCCGACCGGAGCCAAGTGGCAGCAGTGTAGGGACGCACCAGGCGAGAGGCGGTACGTGATATGCAACGCGGACGAGGGGGACCCCGGGGCCTACATGGATCGCAGTCTGCTCGAAGGCAATCCTCACTCCGTCCTAGAGGGCATGCTGGTAGGCGCGTATGCCATCGGTGCCGACAAGGGATACGTGTACGTGCGCAACGAGTACCCCTTGGCAGTTGCCCATGTCCGTGAGGCGATAGACCAAGCCAGATCTTCGGACTCATCGGAGACCGCATCATGGGCACCGACTTCTGCTTCGACGTGAAAGTGGCTCGAGGGGGCGGTGCATTTGTGTGTGGAGAATCGACGGCCTTGATGGCCTCACTTCAAGGTGAAGTCGGCGAGCCTAGAGCCAAGGATGTGCACACGGTCGAGCGCGGCTACCTCGATCAACCCACAAACCTCAACAATGTAGAGACTTGGGCCAACGTACCCCGCATAATCAACAACGGGGCGGCGGCGTTCGCCGCCAAGGGAACCGAGAGCAGCAAGGGCACCAAGATCTTTGCGCTCACCGGCCTAGTCAAGAACACCGGTTTGGTGGAAGTAGCTATGGGGACCACCCTCCGAGAGATCGTCTACGGCATCGGCGGAGGTTCGCAGAACGATAGGCCCATCAAAGCGGTCCAGACGGGTGGTCCCTCCGGGGGCTGCCTGCCGCTCTCACTGTTCGACCTTCCCGTCGACTATGAAGCCCTGATGGAAGCCGGGTCGATGATGGGTTCCGGAGGAATGGTCGTCATGGACGAGTCAGCCTGCATGGTCGACGTCGCCAGATACTTCTTGAACTTCTTGCGAGACGAGTCCTGCGGAAAGTGTGTGCCTTGCCGGGTGGGCATCGACCGCATGTACGAGATTCTTACCGATTTCGTCGAGGGCCGCGGTACCCTGGAGCAGTTGGACCTGCTGACGGACCTGGCGTGGACAGTGTCTGTCGGCTCACTGTGCGCCCTCGGCAAAACGGCGCCCAACCCCGTTCTCTCCACTCTTAGGTACTTCCGCGAGGAGTTCGAGGCTCATATCACCGAACACCGCTGCCCGGCCGGCGTGTGTCAGAAGTTGGCCGGCTATCGCGTCGACCCGAGCCTGTGCACACTGTGTGGAGCGTGCATAGACGACTGTGAGCAGGGCGCCATTGCCGAGCGAGACGGCAGAGTATCGATAGACACTGCCATATGCACTCAGTGCGGTGTCTGCTTCGACACGTGTGCCAACGAAGCCATAGTCAGAGGATAAGGGGGTGCCGATGCGCAAGATGGTGAACATCGTAGTGGATGGCGCTCCGATCCAGACCCCCGAGGGCACAAGTGTGCTGGAAGCCGCTCTAGAGGCAGGTATCTGCATACCCAACCTGTGTCACATGCCGGGGGTCACCCCCATCGGCGCCTGCCGAGTGTGCGTCGTAGAAGTCGTCGACGGCGCGAGACGCAAGATGACAGCTTCCTGCACTCTTGAGGCCCGCGAAGGCTTGGTGGTGGATGCCCATTCCGAAGCCGCCATGCGAGCGCGGCGCAACATAGTGGAGCTGCTGCTGGCCGAGGCGCCGAACTCTCGCGCCATCCAAGACTTGGCCGCACGGGTGGGAGTGACCCACTCCCGCTATCCCATGCGCAACAAGACCTGCGTTCTATGTGGCCGGTGTGTACGCGTCTGCGAAGAAGTGTGGCAGTCCAGTTCGCTCGGCTTTGTGGGAAGAGGTACGGAGCGTCGCGTCGCTCTGCCCTTCGACAAACGCCCCGACCTATGCAAACGCTGCCACAACTGTATCGAAGTGTGCCCCATGACTATCACCCCGTGTCCGGGACCCATGACGGATCCAGGCATATGCGGCCTGTGCGAATCCCAGACCACCATGGTCGAGAGCATCGACGACACCTGTGTCTGGTGTGAGCTCGGCCGAGGTTTTCAATGCGTACGTTGGCAGATGCGCGGAGTCCTAGAGCCCGCGGGGCATTGACCAACATCAGGCGATCAAAGAGTCCCTGCTGACAAGAAGGAGAGCATCTTGAACCTACAACAGCCAAACGCGAACGATGTGTCACAGACCTCCAATCGCTCACGGAGCGTTGTACCGGGTTCCGGACTGTGCACGCGATGCATCGACGGCTGCCGCGGCAATTGCGAAGTCTTCCAAGCCACCTTCCGTGGTCGCGAACTCATCTACCCCGGACCATATGGCACCGTTACCGCCGGCGGCGACAAGAACTATCCGCTCGATTACTCGCACCTCAACATCCAGGGATATGCCCTGGGCGCAGAAGGCCTTCCCGAAGGTGTCGCCGCGGACCCTGACACTTGCACCTTTCCAAGTGTAAGTGTCGAGACCGAGTATGGCTGGGATAAGAAGGTCAAGATGCTTGCGCCTGTCTTCACCGGAGCGCTCGGCTCGACCGAGATCGCCCGGGTCAACTGGGAGCACTTCGCCGTCGGCGCGGCTATCAGCGGCGTAACCCTGGTATGCGGAGAGAACGTGTGCGGTATCGACCCCCAGTTGGAGCTCGGCAGCAGCGGAAAGATCAAGCTTGCGCCCGACATGGACCGCCGCATTGAGCTCTACAAACGCTACCACCGCGGCTACGGCGAGTTGCTGGTGCAGATGAACGTCGAGGACACTCGGCTGGGCGTCGCGGAGTACATCATCGCCAAGCACGGTTTAGAGACCATCGAGCTCAAGTGGGGACAAGGCGCCAAGTGTATCGGCGGCGAGATCAAGGTCGACTCCCTTGAGCGTGCCCTGGAACTGCAGAAGCGAGGCTACATCGTCACCCCCGACCCCTCCGACCCGGTTACTCAGGCCGCCTTCAAAGATGGAGCCTTGAAACAGTTCGAGCGTCACAGCCGCTTGGGCTTCATCGACGAGGAAGGTTTCCTGGCCGAATGCGATCGGCTTCGCAAGCTTGGATACAAACGGATCACTCTCAAGACCGGGGCTTATGGCCTGCGGGAATTGGCGATGGCTCTCAAGTGGTCCGGCAAAGCCAAGATAGACCTTCTGACCATCGACGGTGCTCCGGGTGGCACAGGCATGAGCCCGTGGCGTATGATGGAGGAGTGGGGTATGCCCAGCCTCTACCTGCACTCGGCGGCGGCCGAGTTCGCCGCCATACTGACCGCCAAGGGCGAGAGAGTCCCCGACCTGGCCTTCGGCGGTGGATTCAGCACCGAGGACCATATTTTCAAGGCCCTCGCTCTGGGCGCTCCGTACACTAAGGCAGTCTGTATGGGTCGAGCCCTGATGATCCCCGGCATGGTGGGCAAGAACACCACTGCTTGGATGAAGCAGGCCAACCTTCCCAAGACCGTTTCTCAGTACGGCGATACACCAGAAGAGATCTTCGTCTGCTGGGAGCAGGTCGCCGACATAGTCGGCAAGAACGAGATGGCGAACATCCCGCTCGGAGCCATAGGCATCTTCTCTTACGCGCAGAAGCTCAGCGTGGGCCTGCAGCAGCTGATGGCCGGCGCTCGCTCCTTCAGCCTACAGGCCATCAAGCGCGACGACCTGATGAGCCTGACCGAAGAATGCGCCAAAGTAACCCGGATACCCTATGTGATGGACGCCTACCGTGACGAGGCCGAGGCCGTCCTGAACGGCTGAGGGTGCTCAGGTCAGGGCATCCTGACTTCATAAGAACTAGACATCACCGGCCGTGGCTCGATACGAGTCTCGGCCGGTGATGTCACGTGGTGGTCTTATCCTCTACGATGAGCTCGATCTTGCCCGTGTAGGAGCCCGCCGCGATCTTCTTGTCCTTGCCGTTCAGCTTCATGGTCAACTTCTTGCCTTCTGGGGCGATGAGCCAACTCTGTCCCGCGATGGTCAGGCTGGTCAGATAACAGTTGCCCGTGACGGTCCAGACCGAGCCATTGGTTATCGCTACCACGACGCCGTTGTTGACAGAGGCGGCAGGAGTATCGACGACCGCGCCCAGCAGTCTGTAGTCGATGGGGGTGATGGTCGGTTTTGCATGAACGGCAGTGCTGGAGGAGATGACACCGGTGATCTTGGCATGATCGAAGGTCAGACATAGGTTCTTCGATACGCTGGCCAACTGAGTGCCTGGCGGCAGCGTGGTCGTGGTGCTTGCCGGGCCTCCATCCATCAAGGTAGTGCTCGCACCGCCGGCCGGCGCTGTCGTAGCAGTAGTGGTAGTGGTCGGCCTGACCGTTGTGGTGCTGAGAGTCGTAGCCGTAGCGGCAACGGTCGTGCTTGTCACCGCATCAGTGTCAGCCGTCTCTACGGCAACCAGCCCAAGACCGCCTCTGGTGGAATTGAAGAAGTCCCCCACCAGTTCGATCTCCTTGAACGTCACTAAGGCATCCTTGCCTTCGGCCGCCCTTGCGAGATCGTGACTACTATCTGCCTCTGGTGGAGTGGCCGGCTCGTTGTACGCGGTAGTCGTCGCAAGAGTGTCCGGATCCCAGCGTGGATTGTCCTCGTCCATGAGCTGCATGATCACGCCGTTACCGGGATTGAGCTTGGCGCCATCGCTACCGTCGACTGATATCTTGACGGCCTGCCCCTTGTCCAGGAACACGGTCTCGCCGGTGGTGAACGCCGTAGCTCCATCGATCTCTGCGGTGCCCGCATCTCCACTAACGCCGTTGCCGTGCCACATGATCCCAAATCTGAGCGAGTTCACCAGGGTGCCCTGGCTGGGCATAGCACTGATCTCTTCTTGCGTAAGACCCAGACGAAGGCTCGAGTTGAGTTCAGTCATCCTTGTTGGGCTGCTGTCTCCGTAATACAGGGTAGCTCCACTACTGACACTCGCGTAGGTGGGGACGCTGAAGTCGCAGCCCAGGAAGTACTCCGTTGCCGAACCCATCCCATACGAGCCATAGCCATCTTCGCCAGACACCGATATCTGGCTGTTGACTGCCGTGAGAGTGGCTCCGACACAATCCTCAAGAGAGAGCACACCCCAGCCCTGCGAGCTGATGCTCGAATTGATGTAGGCGGTCTTGGTGCCGGTGCCCAGAAGGTTAGTGGCCCTGACATTGCCGGACAGGCCCAGCATCCACGGAGCAGAGCGTATCTGTGTGGGGTCCACGGTGGCTACGTAGTCACCGGGCAGCTCTCCGTCTATCGACTGCAGCTCAGAGTTCTTCACCACCACATTCGCCCCGTCGCTGGCCACCAGGGCCGCTCGCGCAGCACCGTGAGTGTTGATACTGACACCATCAAGCACCAACGTGGTCCCTTGCCCAGTGCCTACGACACCGGCCCCGTAGCCCGAGAGATCGCTGCGCCCGTTGCCCGTTAGATTGATCTCTGCATTCTTGAGCGTGTAGCTGCTCGCTGCAAACACGCCGTTGAAGCACTCTCCGGTGGAGTTGATGGTCAAGCCCTCGGCACCCATGGTGGCGGGTGCAGTGCCCGCTAGGGCTGCGAGTACCGACTTGAACTCAGAGTAGCCCGCCGAATCTACACACAGGGCCTGGCGGAAAGGCTGGACTATGGGCCCAGACGTCGAACCCGTCCCGCCCTGCGGGGTGTACGCTACAAGATTCGCCTCTGATACTGTCAACACCACCTCTCCGACATATGTGCCGGGCACGAAAGCAAGATCGTATCCTTCTGTGGACGCAAGCTTCTGTCCCTGCTCTGTACCGTCTACGGTCAAAGTGACAGTCTTGCCAGGTGGGGGAGTGATGCTGGCACCCTCGCCGATGGTCAGCACATCGAGTGTCTCTGTCTCGGTGATGGGCCAATCCTCCCCAGGACCCAGGACCTTCTCTCTTACCGCCTCGGTGGTGGTAGTGGTGGTCTCGGGCGTCCCGCTGCAACCGGCAGAAACCAGCATTGCGGACGTGATCAGAATCAGCAGTGAGGCCATCCAGGCATAAGACGCCAGATAGAGCCTGTCCCTTGTCATCACCCAACTCCTTGAGGCGTACGTGTAGAAACGCACAAGACGAGCACTGGTGCGGACGGACAACATACCCGACCACGTTCGCCTTGAATGGTACTAGACCGAGCCCCCAACCGTGAACCCGTCACTCCGGCTTGTCAGTCGTTCGCCCTGAGAGTCGGGTAGGGATTGATGTATGTCCCATTCGGTTGGATTATCCCGAAGTGCAGGTGACATGGGCCACCGGAGGCGTTGCCGCTGTTGCCCACAGTACCGACCACCGTACCGGCGCTGACCCACTTGCCCGCATAGATACCGGAAGCCACTGAATCCATGTGAGCGTAGTAGTACTGGTAACCGTTCGAACCCTTTATGTAAAGAGTGCGACCACCCAGGCCGGTGTTATAGCGTGTTCACCCGGGTGACAGTCCCGCTCACGCACGCCACCAAGGTGGTCCCTCTAGACGCCATGATGTCGGTACCTTTGTGTGTGCGACCACCAGAACGAGGCGCCCCCCAAGAGTCCACGTAGCTGTGTGCCCCCCTGACCGGGAAGGTGAACGCGAAGGGCAACACCGCTCCTCCGCCTCCACCAGTGTTGGTGGTCGTCTTCTTGGCCTTAGCCGCTGCGGCGGCCGCTGCCTTGGCTGCTGCTGCACGCTGAGCAGCCAGGCGTTTCTGCCGCTGGATCTCTGCGGCTCGGGCGTCGGCCTTCTTGATCTCTGTCTCTAGTGCGTGACCTGGGTCTTGATGGCCTGATACTCCGCACCGGAATCTTTGAGCTTCTCGGCCGCGTCGGCCTGCAGTCGCTCCAACTCCAAGATCTTGGCCGCTTGCTCAGCCTTCTTCTGCTCCAGAAGACCCTTGTTGGCCTTCGACTCCTCGAGATAACCCTCGACCTTGTTGAACAACGCCTGATCGTCTTCGGCGATCTGGTTGAGCGCGTCAAACCGGTCGAACACCGAGACCAGGTCCTCTTCAGAGAAGAAAACCTGGAGATAATAGGCTGAGACGCCGCCATCCTTGTAGATGCTGACCAGACGGTCCTCTAGCTGGATACGCGCGTTCTGAAGTTCCTTCTCGGTGTTGGCGATCTTCTGCTCGACCTCGGCGACTTCGCTCTCCAGCTCCGCCGCCCGCGATTCTGCGGCGTTATATGCTTCGGCCACCTTGTTCAATTCGTCTTGGAGCGCGTCCCACTTCGCGTAGGCCTGGTCTAACTGGGCCTGCTTGACGGCCAATTGCTCCCTCATGGCTGTCAGTGGTGGTAGCCTCTGCGGGCAACAGGCCAGGAAGCAGCACTAGAAAAGTCAACAGCAGGATTGCCGCGACTACAGACGGGACCCATCTGCCGGTGCGTCCAGGACGCATCTTTGGTGTCCGGTTGTAACTCATGAGCGCACCAATTCTAACAGAAGCCCACTCGCACGACCAACCGACCCTCGGTGCCTACCCTGCAATCATGGGCGACGGCCTGCACCTTTCAGTCATCATAGAACCTCAGCGTGGCATAGGGATTCACCGAAACTCCCCCACCGGGTTGCATCCCGAAGTGCAGGTGACAGGCCCCGCCGCGGGCATTGCCAGAGTTGCCCACGTAACCCACCAAGGTGCCTCCCTTGACAGGCATGCCCAGGTATACCCCGTCGCCACCCTATCCAAGTGCGCGTAGTAGTACACATATCCGTTGCTTCCCCTGATGTGTACGGTTATGCCTCCCAGACCCGAATCGCTCCGGCTGACGCCGCTGATAACGCCCGTCGAGCATGCTACCAAGGGAGTGCCGCGAGCCGCCATTATGTCGGTGCCTTTGTGCGTCCGACCGCCGGAGCGAGCGTAACCCCATGAGTTGATGAAGCTGTGCGCCCCGTCGACCGGAAAGGTGAAAGGCGGAGGCTGGATTGTTCCGCCACCGGAATTGTTCCAGCTCTGTCCCTTCTGCCAGGCCATTCTCTGAATGGCTCTTCTGCGAGCCTCCGCGGCAGCGGCCGCGGCGGCCGCGTCTGCCTTGGCGATATCTGCCTTCAGACTCTTTATCTGGCTCTTTAGAGCCCTGTATGTCCGCTCGGCCGACGCGAACTTGTCCGCCGCCGTCTCTTGCACCCTCGACAGCTCGAGCAAGTCGGCTTCTTGCTCTACCCGCTTCTGCTGCAGCAGACGCTTGCTTGCCTGTTGTGCATCCAGGTAGGCCTCCACTTGATCGAACAGCCGCTGATCCTCTTCTGCGATCTGAGAAAGGGTCTCCAGGCGGTCTAGGGCAGAGACCAGGTCAGAACTCCCCAACAGCACCTCCGCATAGGCCCACGTGGAAGAACTCTGCTTGTAGATCCCTACCAGTCGCTCCTCCAGCGTGCCGCGCACGGCGGCCATATCCTCTTGCGACTCGGCGATCTCTTGTTCTGTCTCGGCGATCTCGTTCTCCAGGTCGGCCAACCGCACCTCGACGGCATTCTGCTGTTCGGCCAGACTATCCAACTCGGCCTGAAGCGCGTTCAGCTTGTCCGTCGCCTGTTTGAGCTCGGCCTGCTTCTTGGCGAGCTGCTGGCGCAACGTCTGACCTTGAGTAGTGGTAGTCGCGTCTGTAGCGGGTGCCGCGAGACTCAGGAACACCAGCACCAGCAAGTGCCCCCACGGCCACGGGCGCGCGCCATCCGACACAGCCGCAGGAACGCGTCTGTCTACTAGAGTCGGACCGGGACTCCCCGGTCTGCCAGATACGACTTGGCTTGCGCAAGCGTGAACTCCCTATAGTGGAACATCGAGGCAGCGAGGACAGCGTCCGCTCCCGCTTCTCTTATGACTTCGACCATATGCTCCAAAGTCCCTGCCCCGCCGCTCGCTATCACCGGGATGTTCACTGCCTGAGCCACCGCCCTCGTGAGCCCCAGATCGTACCCATCCTTGGTCCCGTCTCTATCCATGGAGGTGAGCAGTATCTCGCCGGCGCCCAGAGCCGCGACTCTTGGTGGCCCATTCGACTGCGTCCAGACCCGTGGGGGTACGCCCTCCGTTTATGTAGGCTTCCCAGCGCGGCCGACCACCGGCGTCATCCACCTGCTTGGCGTCTATCGCGATGACCACGCATTGGGAGCCGAAGCGACGAGCGCAGGCGGTCACCAACTCCGGGTCGTTGATGGCTGCGGAGTTGAGCGAGATCTTGTCGGCGCCCGCGGCCAACAACGCCCGCACATCGTCTTCGCTGCGTATGCCCCCACCGATGGTGAAAGGAATGAACAGCTCCTCGGCGCAGTGACGGGCCAACTCGACGATAGTGTCCCGGCCCTCATGGGACGCGGTTATGTCCAGGAACACCACCTCATCCGCGCCCTCAGCGTCATACCGCGCGGCCAACTCCACCGGGTCGCCCGCGTCGCGTATGGCGACGAAATTGGTGCCCTTGACCACTCTGCCCGCGATCCACGTCCAGACAGGGGATTATCCGCTTGAGCAACATCAGTCGAGCACCGCCTTGGCCTCGGCCACCGTGAACCGCTGCTCGTACAACGCTCTGCCCACTATGACTCCGGTGACACCACTGGCTTCCAGCGCCTTGAGATCCTTCAGATCGTCCAGGTCGGTGACCCCTCCCGAAGCCAAGCACCTCCAGCCCGCTGCCTTCGGCCAAGTCGCGGATGCCCTGGACATTCGCCCGCTGCATCATGCCGTCACGAGATATGTCGGTGTAAAGGACCTCTCTGACGCCCGCAGCGGCAAGCTGCTTGGCCAGATCCAACGCGCGCACGTCGGTGCGCTCCACCCAGCCCTTGGTCTTCACGAATCCATCTTCTGCGTCTACTGCCACGACAAGCCGTTCAGGGCCCAGCAACGCCAAAGCCCGCTCCACGAAGTCCGGATCCTCCACTGCGCTGGTGCCCAGCACCGCTTTGGCCACCGCACTTTCAGCGACCGCGTGTAGGTCGGCCTGGGTACGTATGCCGCCACCGGTCTGCACCGGCACCGGCACGGCTTCAGCTATGGCGCGCACCAGGGCGAAGTTGCGGGGCGCGCCCTCCCGAGCTCCGTCCAGGTCCACTACGTGCAGAAAGCCTGCGCCTTCGTCCACCCAGTGGCGAGCCATAGCCACCGGGTCGTCGCCGAACACCGTCTCGTCGGCGAAGTCCCCTCGACGCAGACGCACGCACCTGCCCCCTTGTATGTCTATCGCGGGGAGTAGCCTCACGCGCGGACCTCCAGTCCGGCGCTGAGTGCGAAGTTCCTGTAGAAGCGCAGACCCAGGGCACTCGACTTCTCGGGATGGAACTGCACACCGGCGATGTTGTCCACTTGCACACCCGATACGAACTTGACGCCGTCGTAGTCGGTCATGCACAGAGCGTCACCTGCCGAGCGAGGCACCGCCGCATAGCTGTGAACGAAGTAGAAGGCGGAACCGTCGGGGATGCCCTCGAACAGATCGGAGTCGGCGCAGTATTCCACCTGGTTCCAGCCGATGTGGGGGACCTTGACCGTGGACGGCAGTGCCCTGACCTGTCCCTGCACCAGACCCAGTCCCTGCTACCCCAGGGTCCTCTTCGCTCCCCTCGAGCAACACCTGCAAACCCAGGCAGACTCCCAAGAAGGGAACACCGGCTTGTATGCGGGCAAGCAACGGCTCCACCAGCTCCTGCCGGCGCAGACGTTCCATGGCCGCACCGAACGCCCCTACTCCCGGAAGCACCAGAGCACTGGCCGATTCAAGCGCTTGCAGCTCTGCGCTGACCACCGCTTCCACACCGACGTGCTGGAAGGCCTTCTGTACTGAACGTAGGTTGCCCGCGCCGTAGTCTACGATACAGAGCGGCCTAGGCCGGCTCACAACACTCCCTTGGTGGAAGGTATCTCCGCTGAGCGGCAGTCAAGGGACGCCGCCTGCCTCAAGGCCTTGCCGAACCCCTTGAAGACCGCCTCGATCGTGTGGTGCACATCAGAACCAGTCAGCACCCTGACGTGCAGGGTGATACGCGCGTTATTGACCAGCGCTCTCAGGAACTCCGGCACCAGGGCGGAGTCGAAACCAGCAATGCTCTCGGCCACCGGACCACCCTCGTACGCCAGATAGGGGCGACCGCTCAGATCGAGTACCACCATGGCCAGCGACTCGTCCATCGGAAGGACGACGCTCCCGTAGCGATTGATACCCCTCTTGTCGCCCAAGGCCTCGGACAATGCGCTGCCCAGGCAGATACCCACGTCTTCGACGGTGTGGTGCCCTCCTGTCTGCAGGTCACCGCTGGCCTTGATATCGAGATCGAGCAGCCCGTGGCCCGGCGAAGAGCTCCAACATGTGGTCGAAGAAACCCAATCCGGTATTGACAACCGCCTTGCCCGAACCATCCAGGTCCAGCTCTGACCGAGATATCCGTCTCCCGCGTCTTGCGATCTATCTTGCCTATCCTGCTCACGGCACCGATATCTTGGGTCGATTCGCGTTGCACCACGTCCTCCGAGCTAGTCTGCCTTACCCATCACTCCCGCTTGATTCGCGTCTCGAATCCTTTGTCCTGGGAAACGCCCCAGCAGGATAGCACGGTGGTTGCCAGGACCCCCACCTGCCTGGGCCCGCAAAGCTCAAGTTTTCTTACTCAGTTGCCGATAAATATTGTCAATCTGCATCGCCGTGAGCATAGACCTAGGTCGTTTCACGGGGGGGTCTGCCCAAATCGAACTGACGCGGTTGCGCACGCTGATTTCGTGCTTTGGCCTGCTGTCCATTGTGACGGCCTGCTCACTCGTCTGCAGGTTCTTGCCTGACGAGTCACTTGCGCGCTCGGCTGTTGCCGGTGCGGGCTTCGTAGTGATCGAACTCCTGCTCCTCGTCTTCTGCTGGCTCGCTTATCGCAAGACCAAGGGTGACCCCTACCGCTGGCTGTGGCTGCTGCTAGGAGTCTGGGTGATAGGCACTCTCTTCGGAGACAGCGTATCTGCCTACCATGAGGTGATCCAGCGTCAGGCGGTGCCGTCGCCAGGGCTGCCTGATATCGGCTACCTGTCCTCTTACTTCGTGCCCACGGCGCTGGTGCTCTACTTCGGATGGAAGACGCAAGGGCACCTCCATTACTCAGAGAACATACTCGACGCGGCGATATTCACCTTGGGCGCGGGTAGTCTGGCGTGGCCATTGGTCTTTGAGCCTATGTTGGCCGATACAGAACGCAATCTGGCCTTCTGGGTGAATCTCGCCTACCCCATGCTGGACATACTGATCATGCTGGCTCTCATATCTCTGCTCTTCGGCTACTACGGCGCACACAAGCGGCGACCCCCCTTGTACTTCGTCTTCGTCTGCGCCGCATTTCTTCTGCAGGTGGCCGGAGATTCTGTGTATTTCTTGACAGTCCAGGCCGGGCAACACCACTTGTCAGGAGGCTGGATAGACACACTCTGGCTCCTCAGCTTCTCAGCCGCCGCCAGCGGCGCAGTCTTGGCACTCCGGACTGCAGGCCGCCCCTTCGACGAGGTCCAGCGATGCCGCGGAGACAGAAGTGGCGCACGTGGTCCGGACCCTACCCACTTGGAGAGCTGTCGTGCCATACGCGACTCTGCCTGTGCTGGCCGCGACTCTATCCGTGCAGGCCTCGCGCCAGAACTGGAGATGGGACCTCGGCACCACTGTGCTGGTCCTCATGAGCGCCACGATCGTATTCCTACTTGTCTGGCGTCAGTATGTCGCCCTGCTTCAGAACCGGCGACTCTACACGAACCTCAGCGACATCTCCCAGGAGCTCGAGAACCGAGTCGCCGACCTGGCCCAGATGAACCAGAGACTCGAGGACCTCAACGACAGTTCTCACCGCCTGACCAGCCTGCGTCAACCACTCGCCGTCGCACGAGCAGGTCTGCAGACGGCATGCGATTTCACAGGCTCCCCCGGCGGGTGGATCTCTATAGGTGAAGGAGCCGACTACACGGTGCTCACTTATGGTGTGGTGGAGGGCATCCCGTACGGCGATCCAGAGGTCATCGAGGATGCGCGACAGCGAGGCGTTCTGCGAGTCGTGCCCTTGAGGATAAGAGACAGGACCCTCGGCACCATGCTACTTCTCGAGGCCTCGCAGCCTGTCGTGAGCACCGACCTCCTCCCTCTGGTGGCGGCCCATCTGGCCAGCGCCTTGGACAACGCCAAACGCTACGACGAAGCCTTGCAGCTTGCCGAACGCGACCCCCTCACGGGTCTGTTCAATCACCGAGGCATCCACCGTAGGCTGGCAGGCGAAGCGTTGCGCGCTCAACAGTCTGACTCACAGCTGTCCTTGATAATGATCGACCTGGACGACTTCAAGGTGCTCAACGACACGTACGGACATGTAGCGGGCGACTTGGTCCTGCGCCAAGTAAGCGACGCCATCAGATCCGTACTCAGGCACGCAGACCTGGCTGGCAGGGTGGGCGGAGACGAACTACTGCTGGTGCTCCCCAACACCGGTGCGGACGGAGCACTGCAGCTGGGCGAGCGACTGCGCACCGCGCTGGCCGCTCGGCCCTACCTGACCGCGGAAGGCGAGTCTGTACCTGTCTATCTCAGTCTGGGCGCAGCCACGATGCCGGACGACACCCGAGTCGGTCGCCGAACTCCTAGAACTCGCCGACGCCAACCTCTACTCGTCCAAGCAGCACGGCGGCAACAGCAGCACCGGCACCGAAGACATGCGCTCGCAGAGGGTCGGCAGGTCCGGAGGGTTCGGGATAGCAGACCGACTTCTGGATGCAGTCGGAGCCCGAGACCACTACACTCGTCGCCACTCCGAACACGTGGTGCAGCATGCTCTCGCCTCTGGGTGAAGCCGTCGGACTCTCAGAAGAATCGCTGCGCACGCTGGAGGTGGCCGCCATGCTGCACGACGTCGGCAACATAGGCATCCCCACCGACCTACTGCGTAGACCCGGATCTCTGGACCCCGAAGAAGAGGCCTTGGTGCGTGACCATGTGCCGCTCGGCTCCCGACTCATAATGGACATCCCCAGACTCTCTCAGGTCGTCGAAGCTGTGTCCGCTCACCACGAGCGCTTCGATGGCTCCGGGTACCCAGACCGAGCGCGTCGGCGATGACATCCCCGTGCTCGGACGCATACTGGCAGTGGCCGACGCCTACTCCGCCATGACCCTGGACAGACCCTATCGCAAGAGTATGAGCGCGGGTGAGGCCAAGCAGGAGCTGCTCAGTTCTGCCGGCACCCAACTCGATCCGGACCTCGTGAAGGTCTTTCTAGGAGTGCTGGATGCCCGCGAAGACACGGCTTGCGCCGCGGAGGACCCAGAGACAGGCGAAGCGGTCGCCGGGTAGGACCCTACTTCTTCTCCAGACGCAGTTGCGCCGAGAGACGGTGGAAGTAGAAGCCCTCGCTGTCCGCTATCTGGGCCAAAGGGGGAGTCAGTTGCTCCACCGCTTTCTCTGTCATCTCCACGTGCGTGGAGCTACGCATGAACGTCTGTACCGACAGCGGCGACGAGAAGCGAGCCGTACCGCCCGTAGGCAGCACGTGATTGCTCCCAGCGATGTAGTCACCGAAGGCAGTCGCCGATAGTCCTCCGATGAACACCGCTCCCGCCGAACGGACTCTGGGCAAGAATCCCCGGGAGTCGGCCAGTTGGATCTCGAGATGCTCGGGGGCATAGACCTCGACCACTGCCTCACACAGCGTCAAGAAGTCCTCACCAGGCGCTGCGAAGTACGCAGACATGCGCGAGTCCGCCTCGTCGCCGAGTTCGGAGGTCGAAGCAGAGGTCGTGGCGGCCCCGCCGCGGCCTCGCTCCCACAGCGCTCTGGTACGCAGCAGAGACATAGCTTCGGCTACCGCTGTGCATATCCCCTGGTTCTCGGCCACCAGCACGGCGGTCGCGCCACTGCCGTGTTCAACTTGAGCCAACATGTCCACGGCCACCCAGTCGTCGCGAGCCGTCGCATCGGCCAAGATGACCACCTCGCTCGGCCCCGCCAGACTGTCGATGCCCACCGATCCGTAGACTTGACGCTTGGCCTCGGCGACGTAGGCGTTGCCCGGTCCGCTTATCACGTCCGCTCGCGGGATGGTCTCCGTACCGTAGGCCATGGCGGCCACGGCCTGCGCCCCGCCCACCCGGTACACCGTATCGATGCCGACCAGCCGAGCCGCCGCCAGGACCGACCGGTTCACAGAACCGTCTCTGCTTGGAGGAGTACATATGAACAGATCGGTCACGCCCGCAACAAGCGCGGGGCACGCATTCATGATCACCGACGACGCATACGAACCGCGCCCCCCCGGCACGTACAGACCCGCCCGCGCGACAGGCAGATGGCGGGCGCCCAGATTCTGCCACTGAAAGCCCATGACCTCCCAGCCGGGAGTCATCTCCCGCCGGTGAAACGACATGCAGTTCTTGAACGACGACTCCAGTGCGGCGAGCAAATCTGTATCCAGCTCGCTGTAGGCCGCCTCGATCTCGTCGACCGGCACGCGCAGCGAGAGGGCGCTTGCGTCCGGCCAGTCGAGCTCAGCCGTCTTCTCGACTACCGCTGCGTCCCCTCTGGCCTGTACGTCGGCTAGTATCCGAGCCACCGTGGCGCGCAGCTCGGGCGATGAAGACCCAGATGCCCGTAGTGTCAGCATCTCGGGAGCCACAGAGCGACTGTCCAGCGCGATCGTTCTCAAGTGAGGGCCGCCTTTCTCTCCTGGTGGACGACTATTGTCTCACCCCGTCACCCAGCGGTGCTGTTGAGCCGCGCAGCCTTGCCCTGGCACACACAACCAGCGCCCAGAAGCTCCTGCAACTCTGCAAACAGACTCGCCTGTGGATCCACCCTGAAGCCCTCGCCTAACCGCAGTCGACGCTTGTTGCCCCCCGCGCTTACATACATGTCCACCAGACATTCTCCGGGGAAGCGAGCGAGTATACCCTTTAGGTCATCGACCACCGTGAAAGGGAGACGGTCACCATCCACGGATATGGAGAGAGGCTCTAGTCCGGTCCTTACAACGAAGCTCTCTATGAGCAATGGTATGAACTTGGTCTCTGTCTCGTCCTTGCGGTCGACCCTGCCCTTGATCTTGACCACTGCGTCCTCGACCAGTAGATCCTTACTGCTCTCGTAGATCTTGGGAAAGCAGACCATCTCAACCGAGCTTTCTAGGTCTTCGATCGTTACGAAGGCCATCAGCTTGCCGTCCTTCTTGCTGGTGATGCGCTTGAGTGAGCTGATCATGCCTATCACCGTGGTCACTGTGCCATCGGGTAGCTCTGAAAGCTGTCTGATGAGATGGCCCGCGGCACCGCGAAGTCGCGGCCAGACGTCCTTGAGCGGGTGCGAACTCACGTAAAGGCCCAGAGTCTCCTTCTCCAGCTGCAGCAACTCTTCTTTGGTGAAATCCACCGCTGAGATCTCGGCCGGCGGATGGCCGTTCTTCGCTCCGGTTCCACCGTCGGCGGGCGCACATTCCGCGAGCAAGTCGAAGATGGAGCCCTGCCCCCGGTCTGCGTCGTGACGGGTCTTCTTTCCATGCGCCATGGCCTGCGCAAGCACCTTGAGCATCCCCCTTCGCGAAGGGCCTATCGAATCCAACGCCCCAGACTTGATGAGACTCTCGATGGCACGCCCGTTGACAGCGCTCAGGTCGACACGCTCGCAGAAGTCGAACAGATCGCGAAAGGGCCCATCCTTGTCGCGCGCTTCCAGTATGTTTCGGATCGCATTCTCGCCTACGTTCTTGACCGCGTTCAGTCCAAAGCGGATACGATCACCCACGCCCCGAAAATCGATGACCGACTCGTTGATGTCAGGCGGAAGCACGTTGATACCCATCTCGTTGGCCACGTTGACGTAGAAGGGGACCTTGTCTTTGGTATCCATCACGCTCGAGATGAGGGCAGCCATGTACTGCACGGGGAAGTTCGCCTTGAGGTAGGCAGTGCGGTAAGAGATCAGCGCGTAACAGGCGGCATGCGACTTGTTGAAGGAGTAGTTGCCCGCCGCCTCCATCTTCGACCAGAGGTCGTTTATGACCCGCTGCGCTGTTCCGGTGACCTTGGCCCCCTCTCGGAACTTCGGCTCTATCGCGTCCATCTTGTCCTTTATCTTCTTCGCGATAGCCTTTCGTAGATCATCGGCCATAGCAGGCGAGAAGCCCGCTATACGCTTGGATATCTCCATGTACTGCTCTTGGTAGATGACCACTCCATATGTGGGGTCCAAGACGGGCGCAAGCCTCTGGTCGTCATACGTGATGCCCGCGGGCCTCCTCTTGTTCTTGGCGTACACCGGGATATCTTTCATAGGACCAGGCCGGTACAGAGCCACGAGTGCGATCAAGTCGTCCAGCCTGCTGGGCTGCACCTCGCGCAATGCGTCGCGCATGCCGCTGGACTCGAACTGGAATACCCCCTCGGAGTCGCCTTTCGCCAACATGCGGTACGTGTTGGCGTCGTCCAAGGGGATGGCCTCTATGTCGAAATCGGCACGCCCTTCGGCTCGGATAAGGCTTTGAGCCGCCGCTATCACGTCCAGGTTGCGCAGGCCCAAGAAGTCCATCTTCAGGAGACCCAAGGACTCCACGTCGTTCATGGACACCTGGGTCACTACCTCGGCATCGCCCTTCTGCATGAGGGGCAGGTAGTCGGTCAACGGTCCTTCAGAGATGACCACGCCCGCCGCGTGAATAGAATCCTGACGGATCAGCCCTTCGAGAGGACGAGCCATGTCGACGATGTTACGCACGAGTTCCTCGGCCTCGTAGGCCGCTTTCAGCTCCCCGTTGGCATCATTGAGACACATGTCGAGGGTTACGGTGGTGCTTCGGTCTCCGGTGGGCGGAACCTCGGGGATCATCTTGGCGATGCGGTCGGCCTGCCCATAGGGTACGTCCATCACTCTAGCGGCGTCACGGACCGCCTGCCGAGCCTTGATGGTGCCAAAAGTCGCGATCTGCGCCACGCGATCACGCCCGTACTTGTTCGCCACGTAGTCGATGACCTTCTCCCGTCCGGCCACCGAGAAATCGATATCGATATCCGGCATGCTGATCCGGTCTGGGTTGAGGAACCGCTCAAACAGCAGTTCATATTGGATCGGGTCGAGGTCGGTGATGCCGAGCAGATACGCGACCAGCGAACCGGCCGCCGAGCCCCTGCCTGGCCCTACAGGTATGCCTGAGTTCTTGGCGTAGCTCACGAAATCCCAAACGACCAAGAAGTAGGGCGGGAAGTCCATCTTCTCTATAACTGCCAGTTCGGACTGCAGCCGTTCTCTTACTTCCGCAGAAACCACGTCGCCGTAGCGTTTCACCAGACCGAGCTCGCATAACTCCCTAAGGTAAGATGCCTCGGTGTGGCCTGTGGGCACCTCGTAGTGGGGTATGAGCATCTGCTCCAACTCGATCTCTACATTGCACCGCTCGGCCACTTCCAACGTGTTGGAGACCGCCTCAGGATAGTCGCGAAATGCCAGCCGCATCTCTTCCTCGGTCTTGAGAAAGAACTCCTGCGAACTGAAGCGCATCCTGAAGTCCTCCGCCAGGCGAGATCCAGTCTGGATGCATAGCAGAACATCGTGAGCGACCGCGTCCTTCTCGGCTAGGTAGTGCACGTCGTTGGTCGCCACCAGCTTGAGTCCGGTACGGGCAGCCACTTCGGCCATACGTGGATTGACCGGAGCCAGCTCGGCGATGCCCGTCTCCTGGATCTCCAGATACACGTTCTCCTTGCCAAAGATGTCGCACAGATTCTCTACCTCGGCCTCAGCCGCCGCTATCTGCCCATTCTCGAGTGCTTTTGAGAAGCGACCACTAGGGCACCCGCTCAGGCAGATGAGTCCATCGGAATGCTCTCGCAGTATCTGGTAGTCCATGCGCGGCTTGTAGTAGTAACCCTCCAGAAACGCACGGCTGCCCAGCTTAAGAAGGTTGCGATAGCCCGCCAAGTCTCGCGCCAAGAGCGTGAGATGCCAGCGCTGTTCGTTCTGGCCCTCTTTGCGCAGCCGATCTTCTACCACGTAGGCTTCCAGACCTATGATCGGCTTGACGCCGGCCTTGCGGCATTCCTTGTAGAACTGGATGATGCCCGATAGGACTCCATGGTCTGTTATCGCCAGAGCCGGCATGCCGTACTCGGACACTGTCTTTACCAGTTCTTCAACCTTGCAGGCTCCATCCAACGCGGAGTAATGGGTGTGCACGTGAAGATGACAGAAGCCGGCCTTAGGACGCGCTTTGGCCGGCTCAGAGGAGGCTTCTGCAACAGCTTCGGGTGACACTGACAAAACCACTTTACTCCCTACATACAGGCGCCAGTCACGCGCCCTACTATCGCTCGATTCTACCCGAAGCCCCACGCCCCCTCAAGCGGTATCGTGAGCTGGGAGTGAACAAAGTCCGCTCAGAGCGGAACATCCCGCATCGCCTAGGTCAGCGAGCGGATGACCTCTTGCGCGAGCGGGTAGGCCTGCAACAGCGCCTCACGTTCACCCATCTCTAGATCTTCGTACTCGAACCCAGGAGTGACGACGCAACTCACCAGAGTCCAATCAAGCGAGTTAGCCGAACGCCGGTCGGCAGTCCAACGGCGCTCAGGAGCCCTACCCACACCCCAGTCAGTCTGATCGCCCACGATCGTGCGCGCGGCCATCCACCAACCGGCCGGGACAAGTACGTACGGACTGCCTGGTCCGACCACCCTGTGCTCGGGCAGACCTGCGCCCGTCTTCTGGTCTACCGGCCGCGACCTGTCCACCGGCCGCAGCAGCAGTAGCTCGGTCAGCGTGCCCGCATGATAGAACCAGAGCTCGTCAGAACGGAGACGATGAAAGCGGCTGGGCTCTGCCTGAGTAAGAAGATACAGGGTAGCGGTAGACGCTGCCCGGCTACCGTGGTCTGTGGACACCCTCTGCTCCGAACGATAGGTCTCACGAAAGTGGCCACCCTCCGGATGAGGGCTGAGGTCCAGAGTGGCTATGACGTCGTCGGCGGTCAGAGACTCAGCGTACTGCGCCCCTGAATCCGCAGACTCAGACGGACCGCGCCGTTCCTCCACGCCACCGACGGACACCTCGCTCATTTCTCCTCCATCGTCACCGGGTTACTGAGACGGCCGACTCCGTCGATTTCCACTTCGACAACATCCCCAGGATGGAGCTCGCCTACTCCCGAGGAGGTCCCCAGCATGATCAGATCACCGCGCTCCAGGGTCATCGACTGGCTGACCAACGAAATGATCTCGAAGGGGTCTCGTATCATGTCTTGCACCTGCGCCTCTTGACGCAACTCCCCATTCACCCTGGTGCGGATGTAAGCGTCGGCACTGGGCATCTCCGTTTCCAGAAACGGCCCCACTGCCCCGAACGTGTCGTACCCCTTGGCTCGCCACCACTGCTTGTCTTCGCCTTGCTGATCCCGTTCGGTAACGTCGTTGGCACAGGTCCAACCCAAGACCGCCTGAGAGGCCTGCTCGCGACTCACGCGCCTTATGCGCTTGCCTATCGCGACTGCAAGCTCGCCCTCGTATTCGACGCGTGTGGCATCGAAGGGATACACGATGGAATCCCGGTGTGCGATGAGACAAGTGGGCGGCTTGAAGAACAGCACGGGTCGCGGCACCACTTCATTCGAGGGGTTCGGTATTCTGCCGGCCCTGGTGACCATCTCTCTTATGTGCTCCCTGAAGTTCCACCCCACCCCCAGGATCTTGGTGGGAGCCACGGGGGGTAGCAGCCTGATCTCGTCTTCGCCGACGGTCGTGCCGCTCAACTCGGCCGGCGACGATATGAGGTAGCCCGCGCAAGTTACTTCTGCCTGGCATATCTGCCCCTCGTACTCCAAGCGCGCCAGCTTCATGCCTGCTTCCTCCTCCGCAAGAGACCATACGAGATCGAATCCACCAGGGCCTGCCACGAAGCCTCGACCACGTTGTCGCTGACCCCGACGCTACCCCAGTTCTCTTGACCGTCAGAAGAGTCCAGGAGCACCCTGGTCTTGGCCGCCGTCCCCTTGTCCTCGTCCAGTATCCTTACGCTGTAGTTGATCAGATGGATATCCTGCACCTCGGGAAACTTGCTCTGGATAGCCATCCGTAAGGCCTTGTCCAAAGCGTTCACGGGACCATTGCCCTCAGCCGTCTCCAGGAAGCGCTCGCCGTCCACGTGCACCTTGATTGTGGCTTCGCAGGTCATCTCGCCGTCTTCGCGCTTCTCCACGATGATGCGGAAGTTCTCTAGGTGGAACAGTTCGACTTGGACTCCAAGCTCCGCCCGCAGCAATAGCTCGAACGAGGCGTCGGCAGCTTCGTAGTGATAGCCCTCGTTCTCTCTCTGCTTGACCCGCTGCAGCACCGACTCCGCCAGATCCTGGTCTTCGGGCAATGAGTAGCCAAGATCCTTGGCCCGTTGGGCGATCGTGGCCCGACCGGACAACTCCGACACCAACACGTGGGGCTCATTGCCGACCAACGTCGGGTCGACGTGCTCGAAGGTCGCGGGGTCGCGTTCCACGGCCGCTATGTGCATGCCGCCTTTGTGGGCGAACGCGTTGCGTCCCACATATGGTTGGTGAGCATCCGGAGACACGTTGCAGAGCTCCGCAACAAAACGCGCCGCCTCGGTCAGCTTGGCCAAGTCTTTGTCGGACACGCAATCCAAGCCCAGCTTCAGCTTCAGACCCGGGATGATCGCGCATAGGTCGGCATTGCCGCAACGCTCGCCATAGCCGTTGATGGTCCCCTGCACCATTTCGGCACCAGCCGCCACCGCGATCAGCGAGTTGGCTACCGCGCAACCCGCATCGTTGTGCGCGTGGATGCCGACCCGGCAAACTCCGCCAAGAGCCCCGACCACTTTCCCGACGACTTCCTGCACCTGCAAAGGCAGTGCGGCCCCGTTGGTATCGCAGAGACACACCGCTTCGGCGCCGGCCTCGGCGGCAGCTCGCAGGCAGGCAAGTGCATAGTCGGGGTGAGCAGCGTAGGCGTCGAAGAAATGTTCGGCGTCATAGAACACCCGCTTGCCCTGTTCGAGCAGGAACGCCACCGAGTCAGAGATCATGCGCAGATTCTCATCGCGGTCTACGCGCAGCACCTTCTCGACATGAAGGTCCCATGTCTTGCCCACCACTGCGGCCACCGGGGCCCAGTTCTCCACCATGAGCTTGAGGTTGGCGTCGTCCTCGGCCGCAGTCCCGCCGGCCCTGGTCATGCCGAACACCGCTATGTCCGAGCGCCCCAGGTGCTCGGGCTGCACCCTGCGGAAAAACTCCTTGTCTTTGGGATTGGAACCTGGGAAGCCACCTTCGATGATGTGCACTCCCAGGTCGGCTATGCGTGAGGCTATGCGCACCTTCTCGTCCGCCGAGACGCTCAGCCCCTCGCGCTGCATGCCATCGCGCAGGGTGGTGTCGTATAGAAGGATGCTGCGCCTTGGACTCACCGCGGGTTCACCGGCGTCCCTGTGCTGTTGGCGTACTCATGGAACTTTGCCGATGATCTGCATGGTAAGCGGACCGGGCACGCCCGCGCCGATCTGGCGGCGATCGACCTCCACCACAGGTCCGACCTCGGCGGCCGTCCCCGTGAGGAATGCTTCGTCCGCGTTGTAAACGTCGTGCAAGGTGTAGCTGCCCTCTTCGATCTCCAGCCCCATCTCCGCGGCCAGCCTCATGACGACGCTCCTGGTGATGCCGGGTAGAGCCCCCAAGGCCGTGCTGGGTGTCATGAGCCTGCGGCCCTTGATCAAGAAGAGATTGTCGGCAGTGCACTCGCACACGTAGCCGGAGGTCGTCAGAAAGAGACCCTCGTCGACAGCAGCATCGCGCAGCTCCAGTGAGCCTATGACGTTGTTCAGATAGTTGAGGCTCTTGACCGCCGGGTTGATGGCCTGCGGGTCGTTTCGCCTGGTAGCCAGGGTCTTGAGCTTGAAGCCCTTCTCGTAGACCTCCGCCGGGTACAGGGTGATACCCGCAGCGATGCAGAAGACGGTTGCCACAGGGCACTTGATGGGGTTCAGGCCCAGATCGCCCTTGCCCCGCGTAACCACCAACCTGATGTACTGGGCGCCTTGGTTGCGGCGGACAGTCTCCAGAGTGACCTCGATCACATCCTGCCTGGACAACGGTATCTCCAGCGCTATGGTCTTCGCAGACGCAAAGAGACGGTCCACGTGGGCATCCAACTCGAACACGCGGCCGTCATAGAGCCGGATTCCCTCGAACACTCCGTCTCCGTACAGAAGACCATGGTCGAAGACACTTATCTTGGCGTCGTCTTCGCTGTAGAAGTTACCGTCGATGTATATCTGCATGTATGCCTCCCCCGGAGTGACCCGGTCCGGACCGCTGGCTGTGCCGAGTATACAAAATATGGCCCCGTGAATAGCGAGGCGGCCATCACGATGTCTCTAGAACAACGATCCCAACTGATACACGGCCACAGCCAATACGAAGGCCACCACCATCATCAGGCCCACACTCACTGAAGTCCACCGCCATGAGTGAGATTCCTGTCGGATCACTGCCAAAGTCGCCACACAGGGCAGAAAGGTCATCATCACGACCAAGAACGCCACGGCTCCTGCCGGAGTGAGCACAGAAGCGACCCGTTCTGCTAGACCAGCGTCCGCGGCAGCCAAAGTACCCGCACCAAAGAGCACGCCCAGACTGGCTACAGTGTTCTCCTTCGCGACGAATCCTGAAGCGAGAGCGACCAGCAGGCGCCAGTCACCCAGACCCATCAGCGCTCCCAGAGGTTCAAAGAAGCGGCCCACCGTGCCAAGCACGCTGTCCTGCGGTTCCGGGCCCGGATAGGTGGATAGTGCCCAGACCACAGCCGACACGACTACTATGATGGTGCCCGCCTTCTTGGCAAAGGCCCAAGTGTTTCGCCACACATAGAGTCCGATCGTCCGCGCATTGGGCTTGTGATAGAGGGGCATCTCCATGACAAAGGCGGTGCGTTGCCCTTTGAACACAAGCCACCTGGCAGCAACGCCCACCACCCCAAGAAGCAACAGGTTTCCGCCCACCAGAAGCATCATGGCCCAAGGGGCCGAACTGCCGAAGAAAGCTGGGGCTAGAAAGGCCAGCACCGCCAACCTGCCCGCGCACGGTACGAACGGCGTCAGCATGATGGTGAGCAGCCGGGCTTTGCGGTCCTCGATTATTCGGGAGCCCATGACGGCCGGGACATTGCAGCCGAAGCCCAGCAGTAGCGGCATGCATGATTTGCCATGAAGACCTATCCAATGCATGTAGCGGTCCATCACGTAGGCGGTGCGAGCCATGTAGCCGACATCCTCCAATAGACCGAGTGCGGCGAAGAACACGACCAGGATCGGGACGAAAGAGAGCACCGTGCCGGCACCACCAAGGATGCCGTCCACCAACAATCCGCTCAACCAGTCCGGCCCGCCACTCAACCACCCGTGCAGAACGGTGGACAAGTCACCCGAGATCAATCCGCCCAAGGCTCGCGAAGCCGGCCCGGCCACCAAGTACGTGACCGCGAATAGAGCAGCTAGAGCGACCAGTAGCACCAGAAGTCCCCAGAAGGGATGAGTGGCCACCCTGTCTATGCGGTCAGTGATGACCGTGACTCCGCGTTTGGGTCTTACCACGGCGGCCCTGACCATTCGGGCGATCCAATCGTAGCGTCCTCCCGCGATGTCGACGTACGCATCGTCGTGCTCTGCCAGGACGGAATGGATGGGCTCCCAGGCGTCCCCCGCTGCAGCCTCCACGGCTTGAGTGACATCTTCGTCGCCCTCGAGTAGCTTGAGCGCAACCCAATCAGCTGGATAGCCGGCCGGGGTGTTGCCGGCCGCCAACCTTTCGAGCTCCTCCAGTACGGGGCGATGCTTGTCTCTTACTACCGGTCGGCTGGGAGTGCTCTCCTCCTGGCCCACCGCCATCCGGACCGCCGTCTCTATCAGCTGGGCTACTCCTTTGCCTCTAGTCGCCACCAACTCGACGACGGGCAGCCCCAGCGCCGCCTCCAGCACGGGTACCTCCACATGGACGCCATGGGCTGCAGCGACGTCCACCATGTTGACGCCCACTACCACCGGCACCGGGAATGCCAAGAGCTCGGCGAGCAGGTAGAGATTCCTCTCCAACGAGGCGGCATTGACCAGCAGGATCACGACGTCGGGTGGATCCAGGATCAGGTAGTCTCGCGCGATACGTTCTTCTTCTGAACCAGAGCCGAGGCTGTAGACGCCGGGCAGGTCCACGATCTCGTACCGGTGGCCCTGGTACATGAAGTGACCCGTCGTCTTTTCGACAGTCTTACCGGGCCAGTTGCCAACATGCTGGTCGGCGCCCGTCAGGGCATTGAACACCGTGCTCTTACCCACGTTGGGCTGTCCAGCCAGGGCGAACCTGTAGGCGATGGGTGGCTCCGCCAACTTATTCACCGCTTGTCAGACGGTTCTACAGTGGACACCCCAATATCACCGCACTCACCCTGGGCCGACTCCCCATCCGACTCCTCATCCAGCAACGGCCTCACCAGGACCCGGGCGGCCTGTCCCCTACCAAGAGCCAAGCGTGAACCGTGGACCTCGACGATCACCGAGCCACTCCCCCAATTGTGGAGTACTTGGATACAGGCACCCGTGGTGATACCCAGCGCTATCAGTCTCCTCGCCAGGCCGTGCACGCTGGGCAAGGCGACAACTACCGCGGGAGTGCAGGGCGGCAGATGGATCAAGGGGATCACGTCAACTCCCATCTTGGACCGACCCCACGTCGTCTGAATCTTGCAGCCCCTCTGAGTAGGCGACGAAGTGCTCCAAGACGTCCGGCTCCAACACATGCTCCAACTTGCACGCCGTCGACTCGGCCTTGTCCAGCGGGAGCGCGAGCACATCCGTAAGGAAGTCCCTGATCAACAGATGGCGCCTCTCCACATCGGCAGCGATACTCCTGCCGTTCTCTGTCAACGTCACGTGACCGTACGGGGCATGCGATACGAGCCCTCGAGAGCCGAGGGACTTAAGAGCTCCTGTCACAGACGGACGAGAGACCCCGAGTTGCTCAGCTATCTCGCTCACCCTGGCCACCCTGCAGACCCGCTCCACTTGGAGTATGGCCTCCAGGTAGTCCTCCAAGCTGGCGCTCAGAGGCTCCGCCTCGGTGCGTTCGTCCGGCCCATCGCCTCGATCTGTTGTCAAGCGGGAACCTGCCGATCTGCCTGTCTTCTGCTGTATTAGTTAGGCACGCCTATTTTAGTGCGTTGTGCCTAACTATACAAGTGATTGCGTGCAGGCTTGGACGACAACAAGTCGCCGCCTCTTGGTGCAATGATCTCGCCCCGCTGGTCCGGGCGAACGCCCGGGCGAGCTACACCGTCGGAGGGGCCAGAGGATCGAGCCTATCTTGCGCGGGCTCTGCGCTGTTGGCCAGAACCACCCTGTTTCGTCCGCGGTTCTTGGCCTTGTAGAGAGCGTCATCGGCCAGACTCAACAGCTCGTCCATGGTCTCGGCCTGGCACACCGCTCCGCCGACACTCACGGTGACCGTGACCTGCTGACCTTGCGCGATGATCGGGGTCTCCGCTACCGCCCGGCGGAGTCTCTCCAGAACTATCTCGGTGTCCCTAGGGCCGACACCGGGCATGACCATGAGAAACTCTTCGCCACCTATGCGGCCTATAGCGTCGTAGGCTCGCAACGTGTTCTGAGCGCGCTCGACCACCGACTGCAGTACGGCGTCACCCCCGGCGTGTCCGAATCTGTCGTTGACCGACTTGAAGTGGTCGATATCCAAGATGCCTATGCTAAGAGGGAGCCCCTGTCGCGGAGCTCTGACTATCTCTTCGTTCAGGCGGCCGAAGATGGCCCTGCGGTTCATGATGTGAGTCAACGGGTCGGTCAATGCCTGCCGACGCAATTCGGCCTGCGTGTCTATCAGCTTGCGATTGAGTTCCGCAAACCGTCTGCCCACAAGCAGTCTGGCCCGCAACTCGTCGCGGTCGACCGGCTTCTGCAGATAGTCAGAGGCGCCCGACTCCAGTCCGGTCGCGATATCTTGCTTGTTGTCACGGCCCGTCAGCAGAATAAGGTAGGGCGGACTCGATAGTTCTAACGCCCGTATGCGACGGCAGACCTCTACACCATCCAGTTCTGGCATCATCCAATCCAGCACTGCGATATCTGGGGCGTCCTCGCTTGTAAGCACGCTCCACGCCTCTTCGCCCGAAGACGCGCTCACCACCTCGTAACCCCACTTGGTGAGCATCTTTTGGAGGAGCAGGCGAGAAGCGGTATCGTCGTCTGCGACAAGCGCTTTCACAGAAGCCCCCCATCCTCTTCGGCCGACGCGATGATCAGATTCAACTGATGCTCCAACTCGGCGGCGATGCTGCTCTTCTCACCATCGGACATGCTGCCCTGGACCGCCTTCTTCTCGATGTCCGCGGCACAGAAGCGCATAGCCTCGGCACCCACGCTTGCTGACGCACCCTTGAGTTGGTGCGCCCGTCCCCTGATTGCCTGTAGGTCGCCCTGCTGCACGGCCTCACGCAACGCGTTGACCTGACCACTCACGTCACTCAAGTACTGAGCCGCTATCTCTTGAGCTGATTCCCGGTCACCCTCCAGCAGGTCGAGCAATATCCTCTCGTCGAACACGGGAGCCGCAGGCTTCTCCGGCACGCTCAGTACCTCTGGTATTGGCTCCGACTCCTGTCCCATCGGGACGGTAGACAACCAACGGGATATGACTTCCTGCAGTTCTGCTGCCTTGACAGGCTTGGCCAAGTAGTCGTCCATCCCCATGTTGAGACATCTCTCTTTGTCACCGGCCATAGCGTGAGCAGTGAGCGCTACGATGGTCACCGCCGGATTGAGCGACCCGGAGTGCGGATCCCGTATCTGTCTGGTCGCCTCCATGCCGTCCATGACGGGCATCTGAACGTCCATGAGTATCAGGTCGTATCGCTTGTCCCTGGTAGCCTGCAACGCCTGAGCGCCATCGCTCGCGGTATCCGCCGCGTAGCCAAGCTTCTCCAGCGCCTTGATGGCCACCTTCTGATTGACCAGATTGTCCTCGGCCAAGAGGATCCGCGCGCGCCTGCGGGCTCGTTCAGCCAGAGAGTGGCGCGTGATTATGCGCCCAGTCGCGTCTCGCTCTTGCACCATGGCCCCTCCCTCTCGACTTTCTGGGCCGACTACGGCGGCCAGACAATCGTA
Source organism: uncultured Actinomycetes bacterium (assembly GCA_963814365.1). Lineage (GTDB taxonomy): Bacteria > Actinomycetota > Thermoleophilia > RBG-16-64-13 > RBG-16-64-13 > RBG-16-64-13. The sequence goes on from CAWFCL010000004.1 coordinate 1,244,496, forward strand.
GAAGTGCGATTGCCGCACTGGCTTGACAAGATAGGCGGCAAACCCGACCTTCTCCATGCGCGAGGCATCGCCTCGCGCTCCAACAGACGTCATCATCACCAGGCCGGTAGCGGCCAACGCTTGGTCGTTCTTGATCTCTCGGGCCAGTTCTTCTCCGTCCATCTCTGGCATGCACATGTCCAGCACAGCCACCTTGTAAGGATCACCCTCTGCCACCGCGGCCCTCAGAGCCGCCAAGGCCTCTTTCGCGCCGGCCACCTCGGTGTGGCGACACCCCCAAGACTCCAGCATACCGGCCATGACTTTGCGATTGGTCTCGCTGTCGTCCACTCCCAGAACGCGCACGCCCACGATGGTTCCCAACTCCAAGTTGTCCAGTTCGCTCGGCACGTGCTGGCCCTTGCGCAAGGGCAGGGTGAACCAGAACTTCGACCCGCCGCCCACGGCACTCTCAGCACCCAGTTGTCCGCCCATGGCCTCCACGAGACCCTTGGCTATGGACAGCCCCAGACCGGTGCCGCCATGCTTTCTGGTGGTCGAGGGGTCGGCCTGCGTGAAGGGACTGAACAGCTGCTCCAAGACCGGAGCCGGGATGCCGATACCGCTGTCCCTAACGCTGAAGCGCATCACGGCCCCAGTGTCGTCCTCCGACTCCAGCACCACATGGACGTCCACCTCGCCCTCGTCGGTGAACTTGATGGCGTTACCCACCAGGTTGGTGAGGATCTGACGCAGTCTTCCCGGGTCGCCGCGAAGAGCCGAAGGTACTTCCGGCTCGACCAGGACGGCCAGCTCTATGCCCTTCTCATGAGCCTTGATGGCCAGTAGGGCCATCATGTCCTCAAGGGTGAGTCTGAGATCGAAGTCTATGTTCTCGAACTCCATCTTTTTGGCTTCTACTTTGGAGAAGTCCAGGATGTCGCCGATCACTGTCAGCAGAGCCTCGGCGCTGGATTGGATGGTCTCTGCGTAGTCTCTCTGTTCGCGACTCATCTCTGTGTCCAGCAGCAGATCGACCATGCCTATGACGCCGTTCATGGGCGTGCGTATCTCGTGGCTCATGTTTGCTAAGAACGCACTCTTGGCCTCGCTGGCCGCCTGGGCTTCCACCGCGAGTTGGTTGGTGCGTTTGATGGAATGCTCCAATTCGCGATTGGCGGCTTCTGCCTTGTCCTTGGCCAGCCGCAGCTCGTTCTCGTTCTTCCTACGCTCGCTGATGTCACGAGCGAAGGTGACCTGAAACTCCCGGCCTTCGTACTCGACGTAGTTCGAGCTGATCTCGACCGGCACTTCTAAGCCGGCATGGGTGCGATGCACCCCTTCGAAGACCCTGTTACCATCCTGCTTCAGTTGCTCCCATTTTTCGTCCCACCCCGTCGCAGCCCCCAGGGCGATGTCGCCGACGTCCAGGCCCAACAGCTCCTCGCGCGTGTAACCGAGCTGCTCGCAGGCCGAGTCGTTGACGAAGACCAAGTGGCCCGACCGATCCACCCACATCACCTGGTCACCGGCACGATCGACAGATATCTGCGTCAGTCTTAGCCGCTCCTCCATCTTCTTGCGCGTCCGTATGTCGCGCGCAAATGCGAAGTTGAACTCCTCGCCATCGTGCTCCACGTAGTTGGCGCTGACTTCGACTGCGATCTCCAGCCCGTTCTTAGCTCTGTACTTGCTCTCGTGGGTCATAGAACCTTGGCGTTTGAGTTCGTCCCAATCGCCTGTCCAGCCCCTGGGTAGATCGACCTCTACATCGTAGATACTCATGCCGAGCAACTCGTCGCGCGCATAGCCCAGCAGTTGGCAGATGGAATCGTTGACAAAGACGAACTCGCCCCCGGGGGTCGTCCAGAACATCAGATCCGATGCTCTGTTGACCGAGAACTGAGTGAGCCTGAGCTGACTCTCGAGCTTCCTGCGCTCACTTATGTCTCGAGCAAACACGAAATGGAACTCGTGGCCCTCATACTCGACGTAGTTGACGTTTACCTCTACCGGGATACTCCTGCCATCCCTGGTCTGCTGCACGCTCTCAAAAGTGGCAGTCTTCTGCTGCTTCATGCGGTCCCAGTGCTCGGCCCAAGGCCTGGGGGCACGTGGGTCGATGTCGTAGATGCTTAGCTTGCGCATCTCCTCTCGCGTGTAGCCCATCTGTTCGCAGGTGGCGTCTGTGGAGTAGGTTATCCGACCTTCTTCGTCCACCCACAAGATCTGAGCATTCGCGTGTTCTACCGAGTACTCGGTCAACCGGAGCTTCTTCTCCATCCTCTTGCGCTCGGTGATGTCGCGAGCGAAGACGAACATGTACTCCTGTCCGTCGTACTCCACAAAGTTGGTGCTCACCTCCACGGGGAAGATCGTGCCGTCCTTGGTCCGCTTCACCGCCTCCAAGGTGCTGGTCTTCTTCTGCCGCATACGGTCCCAGTGCTCTTCCCAAGGTTTGGGCATGTTGGGGTCGGTCTCATAGATACTCATGTGCATGAGCTCTTCGCGCGTGTAGCCCAACCGCTCGCACATGGCGTCGTTTGCGAAGACCATCTTGCCCTCGGAGTTGAGCCAGAAGATCATGCCCTGGGCGTGTTCGACCGAGTACTCGGTGAGACGGAGCTTCTGCTCCACCTGCTTGCGCGCGGTGATGTCGCGAGCAAAGACGAACATGTACTCCTGCCCGTCGTACTCCATGAAGTTGGTGTTGACTTCAACAGGGAAGATCGTGCCGTCCTTGGTCCGCTTGACCGCCTCCAAGGTGCTGGTCTTCTTCTCCCGCATACGGTCCCAGTGCTCTTGCCAGGGTCTAGGCATATTGGGGTCGGTCTCGTAGATACTCATGTGCATGAGTTCTTCGCGTGTGTAGCCCAACCGCTCGCACATGGCGTCGTTGGCAAAGACCATCTTGCCCTCGGAGTTGAGCCAGAAGATCATGCCCTGGGCGTGTTCGACCGAATGCTTGGTGAGACGCAGTTCTCTCTCCATCTCTTTGCGCTCACTGATATCCAGAGCGTAGATGAAGTGGTACTCGTGGCTCTCGTACTCCACGTGGCTGACTCTCAGCTCGACCGGGATCTCGTTGCCGTCCTTGGCCCGGTGCACACCTTCGAACGTCGCTGTCCCTGCCTGTTTGACGCGCTCCCAGGAATCACTCCACGGTCTCGGCGTATCCGGGTCGACGTCGTAGATGCTCAGGTTGAGCATCTCCTCGCGCGTGTAGCCCAGTTGACGACACGTCGACTCCGTCGCGAACGTGATCTTGCCTTCCTGGTTGACCCAGAACATCTGGCCCTGCGCGTGTTCTACAGAGAACTCAGTCAGCCGCAACTTCTTGTCGATACGCTTGCGGTTAGTGATGTCCCGCGCGAAGACTAGGTCGTATTCCTTGCCGTCGTACTCGACGTAGTTGGAATTGACTTCAACCGGTATCGAATGACCATCCTTGCACCGGTAGTACCCTTCGCGGACGATCGCACCCTCACGTTTCAGAAGGGTGAAAGCCTCGCTCCAGCCACCTGCAAGTCCCGAGTCGACGCGCGTGATGTCCATGCCCAACAGTTCTTGGCGGTCATACCCAGTGCGCTCACACATCGCGTCGTTGACGATAGCCACCCGCCCCTGAGCGTCCACCCAATGGATCATGTCCACAGCCTGCTCGATGGATAGGTGCGCAAAATGCAGGGCCTCTTCGATCGCGCCTCCGCTCGGAGACGTCCACCATCGTCACGACTGGGTAGGTGTTTCCGTCCAACGAGGTCGCCTGCACCACCCTGCTGACCCACTTCTCCCCGCCGGTGTCGCTGCCGACCTTCACTTCGCGGGTGGTAGGTATGCCGGAGCCTTGAGCCGTGTTGACGTCCTCGGTCAAACCAGACCCCCAGGGCCCAAGATCATCCAATGTCAAGGCCAGGATCCCCTCGAGCGAAAGATCGACCATGCGAGCCGCCGAGTCGTTCGCCCATATGCATCTGCCTTCGGGCGAGAAGACCACTACCCCCTCGGCCGAGTCGCTCAGAAGCGCTCGGCAAAACTCATCCTGAAGAGGCATCTCCTTATCCACGGTCATTCGCGCGATCACACTCCCCAAGCCCGGATTTACGAAGGACTTCGTCTAGAGACGCAAAGCCACCGTCTATAGGCTAATCGGCACATAGAGTCCATTCCTCAAGCAACGCCACAGACTACTCACGACCACCGCCCAAACGTCAACTAAGCTGGTGCCGAGGCACCGCTACCTTGGGCTCGCCCTTGACCATTCGGACCACCTCGATAGCTTCGTTGAGGTTCTCTTCTCGGCCTTCCATAAGCAGGACCACGGCACCCTCGCTGCCCCCGATCCCGCCGGCCGCCACCAGCCGCGCCTTGACTCCGGCCAGCAATCCTAGCGCCTGTATCTCGGTGACTACCAGGCCTGTGGTAACCGGAGTCAGCCAACAAGGCAGACCCATGGCATAGTCGAGAGTCAGCTGCCCCCAACCTGTCGCGGCCTGGGACACCGAAGGCACCAACTTCTCAAGCCCCACGGGGACTATGAGCGGGATACCGCGGACACAGGCGATGCCGATCAACGCCCCTATGGTCCCTCCGGTCTCGTTGCCTACCAGGACTCCCGCGTTGCCCGATTCATCAACCGCGTTGGCACCCTTGATAACCACGTCGCCCCTCTCCAGGGTCTTGTAGAAATCACGAGCGTCCATCTCCACGACTTCGCCCTTCAAGAACAGGCGAGACGGTACTCTGTCTTCGTTCGCGCTGGTTGTGAGAAGGCCGTCCGCCACCATGCCTATCGAATACGCGTAGGGGGCCACCTTCTCGCCCGTCAGTTCTTCCAGCACAAAAGAATTGGTGGAGCCGCCCGTGACGGCCAACCGGCCCTTCGCGTAGGCGCTCTTGACTTCGGGCAGTCCCGCCACGGCCCGTGCGATGAGACGCTTCGACTCTGACGGCTCGAGGACCACGACGCCTTGATGCGCTTCTGAACCGAAGCCGTTCTCGATATTCAATGGGTAGAACATGTCACACTCCGCTCCCCGGCTCGTGGCGCTCAGACGAAGGCGGCGGAACGATCAAAAGGGGGCACTTGGCGTGGACGCTCAGTTGCCTACTCACTGAGCCAAGCAACATCTCGCGAAAGGTCCCGTAGCCACGTCTGCCCACCACCAACATGTCAGCGTCTTCGGCGTTGGCTAAGAGAACCTTGGCGGCCTGGCCTTCGGCGACGACTTGCTCGCACTCGACCGCAGGCGCCAATGTGGCGACTGTGGCGACTGCTTCTTGCACCACACTTATGGCCTGCTTCTCGAACTCCTCGTAGAAGTCCTTACCCGTGACCCCTGCCGTCAGGACAGATGGCGGAATCTCCCAGGCGCCCACCAGCCTCAGCCGGTATCCATGCACGGCCGCCTCCTTGGCAGCGTAGTCAAGGGCGTGTTGGGATCCCTCCGAACCGTCTACGCCTATCACGATCACTCCCATGACACTACCTCCCCTCCTTGGTCAGAGCGGCCCTCAAAGCCTCGACCTCGTGAGTCAGATGCTCCAAGAGCACCTCGGCCTTCAGGTTCACCTGATAGTCGGCCTCCGACCTAGCTCTGTCGCGCTTCTCTTCTCTGTTCTGGCTCATCAGGATTATCGGTGCCTGGATCGCTGCCATGCACGAAAGTGCAAGGTTGAGCAGGATGAAGGGATAGGGGTCCCAGTGGCGCAGCCCAGCGATCGCGTTCACCACCATCCAGGCAGAAAGCACGACCAGAAAACCTGAGATGAAGTACCAGCTACCGGCGGCTGTGGCCAACCCGTCAGCCATGCGCTCCCCCAGGCTGTGACGAGTCTGGGCGCGCACAGTCTCGGGAGCCCGTGTTACTCGGTGTCCCAAGAGAGAGTGTGCGTGCGCCCGCAGGTCGGGCTGCGCCGTGTCTTGCGGCGCCTCAGGCCCCGAAGCACTACTCGCGTGCGACATAGCGGCTCCTCTCCGATCGCATGCTGACCCTACTCGCCGATGGACCGTCCGTCAGCCTTGCGCCACTGACTCTGCCACCAGGTCGCCCACCGCGTCAGTACCCATCCCCATCTCATTGGCCGTCATCGACTCCATCTTGCTTACCGCGTGAGCGATGCTCTTCTCTATCAAACCGGCAGCCTGAGACTCGCCCAGATGCTCCAACATCATCTGTACGGCTCCGATAGCCGCCAGTGGGTTGATGGCGTTCTTACCTGTCCACATGGGCGCGGTTCCGCCGATAGGTTCGAACATGCTGACACCCTCTGGGTTGATATTCCCACCGGCGGCCACGCCCAGACCACCTTGGGTCATAGCTCCCAGATCGGTGATGATGTCGCCGAACATGTTCTCTACAACCATCACGTCGAACATCTCCGGGCTGGCCACCATGTACAGGCAGGTAGCGTCCACATGGTAGTACTCTCGCTTGATGTCCGGGTACTCCTCGCCGATCTCCGCGAACACGCGATTCCACAGTTTGTACATATAGGTCAGGACATTGGACTTGCCTATCAGGGCTAGCGTGTTGTGCTCCCCGACCCCGCGGGCCTTCTTGCCGTATTTGCGGGTGTACTCAAAAGCGAAACGCAGGCAGCGAGCAACCTGGTCGTAGGTGTAGACCATCTCCTGCACCGCGACTTCATCCTTGGTGCCCGGGCGCGAATTGCCACCCAGACCTGTATACATGCCACCAGTGTTCTCGCGGATGACACAGTAGTCGATTTCTTGGGGTCCCTTGTTCTTGATAGGAGTCTCCACCCCCGGGATCAGCCTGACGGGGCGCAGATTGATGTACTGGTCAAGGGCGAAGCGTGCCTTCAGAAGAACTCCCTGCTCCAGCACGCCAGGCGGCACGTCGGTATGCCCGATAGCTCCCAACAGGATGGCATCATGCTTCTTGAGATCTTCGATGTCTTGGTCCGACAACGTCTCACCAGTTCGCAGATAGCGAGTGCCACCGAAGTCGTAGTGGGTGAGTTCATAGGTGAACCCACCGGCGCCAGCGGCCGCTTCAAGTACCTTGAGGCCCTCTGCGACTACCTCCGGACCTGTGCCGTCGCCAGGTATGACGGCTATCTTGTAGTTCACTTCAGATCCTTTCGTATCGGCCGCGGGCCTCACTTCGCCGCGGCACGCGTCTTCAGGTAAGGCAGCAGTCCACCCGCGGCCACCAACTCTTGCATGAACGACGGCAGCGGCTGGGCTTGGTACTTGGTTCCACTGGTCAGATCGTCGATCTCGCCGGTGGCAAGATCGACCGCAAGCTCGTCGCCCTCTTTGATGCCATCGACCGCCTCCGGGGCGACCAAGATGGGTAGCCCGGTGTTGAAGGCGTTGCGGTAGAAGATGCGGGCGAAGCTCTTGGCTATCACCAGCGACACACCCGCGCCCTTGAGGGCCATGGGCGCGTGCTCCCGCGATGACCCACAGCCGAAGTTCTCCTTAGCCACGATGATGTCACCCGGCTTGACCTTACCTGCGAACGTGGGATCGGCATCCTCCATCACATGGGGCGCCAACTCCGCCACCGTTGCCATGTTCAGGTAGCGCGCAGGGATGATGAGATCGGTGTCGATGTCCCGACCGAAGGTCCAGGCGTGTCCGCGCAAAGCCGTCATGACTGCCCCCTTCCGGCTGGCGACCCGGGCGCCGAGACTGGAGCCGCCACCGACGCCGGCGCGGCAGGCGCACCGATCTGCACCGGGGTGGCTATGTGACCCGCCACCGCGCTGGCTGCGGCAACGTATGGCCCGGCCAGATAGACCTCAGACTCCGGATCGCCCATGCGTCCCACGAAGTTGCGGTTGGTGGTGGAGACGGCCCGCTCGCCCTTGGCCAACACCCCCATGTGACCGCCGAGGCAGGGGCCGCACGTGGGCGCCGACACGACCGCCTCGGCCTCCAGGAACACCTCGAAAAGTCCCTCGTCCATGGCCTGCTTCCAGATGGCCTGGGTAGCCGGGATGACTATGCAGCGGATGTCTTTGTGCACCTTGCGCCCCCGTAGGATGTCGGCCGCTTGGCGCAGGTCCTCGATGCGCCCGTTGGTGCAGCTACCGATCACCACCTGATCCACCTTGATGCCGTTGAGCTCAGCCGCCGCCTGCGTGTTGGACGGCAGGTGCGGCTTCGAGACCATGAGTGGGATCTCCGCGGCCTTCCAGGCGTAGGTCTTCTCGTAGACCGCGTCGGAGTCCGACTGGTAGTAGTGAGGCTCACGGCTGAACCGCCCTGTGATGTAGGCCTTGGTCGTGTCGTCAGGAGCGATGATGCCGCTCTTGCCCCCGGCCTCTATGGCCATGTTGCAGATGGTGAAGCGCCCGTCCATGGAGAGGCTGCGGATAGCCGAGCCCGTGAACTCCATGGCTTTGTAGAGAGCACCGTCCACCCCTATCTGCCCGATGGTGAAGAGCACGATGTCCTTGCCGGTCACGTAAGGGGCGAGCTCGCCCTCAAAATCAAACCCGTGGCTCTCGGGCACGCGGAACCATGCCTTGCCGGTAGCCATCGCCCCCGCAAGGTCGGTGGAACCGGCGCCGGTAGCGAACGCCCCCAGAGCCCCGTAGGTGCAGGTGTGCGAATCGGCACCAAGTATCACGTCTCCCGGACCCACCAGACCCTGCTCCGGGATGAAGGCATGCTCCACGCCCACGCGGCCGACGTCGTACCAGTGGGTCAGACCGTGCTTCTTAGAGAATTCACGCATTTGCTTGACCAGATCCCGCGGACTTGATGTCCTTGTTGGGAGTGAAGTGGTCGGGGATCACGAGGATCCTGTCCGGGTCGAAGACCTTACCGAAACCGGCTTTCTCGAACTCGTCGATAGCGACCGGGGCTGTGACGTCGTTACCAAAGCAGAAATCGAGCTTGGCCATGATCAGTTCGCCCGGTTCGACCGACTCCTTGTCGGCAGCATGGGCCAATATCTTCTCGGTCATAGTCATAGCCATGCCGTCTACCCCCGTTCTCTAGAGACTTGCCGCGGTGGATGTGGGCACCAAGACGTACACGGAGGCGCCTACTGGACCTGCCTAGCTATTGTACCGTGCTACGCTGCCACTCATGAAGAAACCAGGTCGAAGACGGCGGATCATCATATGGTCGCTCATCGCCATAGGGGCATTGGCGCTCTTGGCCGGTCTGACCACGCTCATCACCAATCTCATCATCACACAGGGGGCCAAAGCCTACATAGTCGACGACTTAGGCGATCTCCCCCACGCTCAATGCGCCATCGTCCTGGGCGCCCGCATCCACGAGGACGGCACGCCCTTCCCCATGCTGGCCGACCGGCTGGAGACTGGGATCAAGCTGTACGAACTGGGCAAGGTCGACAAGCTCCTCTTGTCCGGCGACCATGGGCAGAAATCCTACGATGAGGTCAACGCCATGCTCGACTACGTGTTGGCCCGGGGTGTGCCCGACCAGGACGTCTTCACCGACCACGCCGGATTCGACACCTACGACACCATGTATCGAGCCCGAGACGTGTTCCTAGTGGAGTCGGCCATCGTGGTCACCCAACGCTATCACCTGTCCAGGGCGGTATACATAGCCCGGACCCTGGGCCTAGACGCCGTCGGCGCAGAGGCCGACCTGCAGGCTTACCTACATCCGGTCCGTAACGAAGCACGCGAGATACTGGCCAGAGTCAAAGCCATGATGCAACTGCACATCACCCACGCCAAGCCTAAGTACCTGGGGCCGATCGATCCCGATAACCGGTGACGGGCGCGAGACCAGAGACTAGAGGAACTCCTCGGCCTTCTCCATCTCTTCAGGAAGGGTGGCCCAGTCGATTCCCACGTAGTTGACCTGCTCTTCGACAGCGCTGTCTTTGATACCGGCCAGCACGTTGTCGGCTTCGGCTTTGGCCAGAGCCACAGAACCATCCCAGTCGCTTTTGTAGTCGCCGACCTCATACGAAGACCAACCCACCACCGCGGGCACCCCTTCGTCATCCAAGACCCAGGCCTCGACTCCTCTGACCACAGCCCCAGCAGCAGCCAGCGCCGCGATGACTTCGCTCGCCATGTCCAACGGCCAGGCGAAATCGGGACCATCGGCCTTGGCTGCCCCACGCAGATCTTCGGGTAATACACTCAGGTCTTTCATCGATGTGGGATTCCTTTCTTGCCCGCATCACACATGACGTTGATGGCTGCTGAGATGGACTGCACAGCCACCCCATAGTACGTGCTGACCGCCCATTTGGCGCCCAGATCGTATACCGTCACCACGTTCCCCTTATGACCAGAGCCATCCGCTTGGACAAAGTGCCTGGGATCACCCGGTACGGCTATGGGACCGTCCACCGGCTGTGTCACCTTGACGCAGTATGGGTCGGATATGTGCTCAGGATACACGTACCACGCCAGGTGCACGTATTGAGCAATGACCCCCAACTCGGCCGTGGTCCAGGAATTGCCGGGCACTCCGCCGGTTGCGCCGATGCCCGCCATGTTGTTCTGCTCAGGCCGGACGTCGCCCCCGTACTGTCCGTACCCGGTCTCGTGGATCATCTGCGCCCAGGCCATGTCGGCCCGTATGCCGAATCTATCACCGTAGATGATGTAGTAGCGGGCGAGCGTCCCCAACGATACGGTGAACTTGCCGTCGTCGCCCCCAGTCTTCGACCGGAAGTAGGCCACCAGATCCGAGGCGTCTCCCAAGAAACGCCCGCACATGCCATCGGGGTCGGTACCCATTAGATTGAAGACAAATGCGGCCGCATGGCCCCTAGAAGCAGGCTGCGACGGAAGCAGAGCCTTGAGGTCTCTCTCAGCTGTAGCGAGTCCTCGGAGCATCCGGTTGTACTCAGCCAGATGGACCGCCTCCGCATACGCGCTGTCGAGCCCGTCCCAAGTGGACGTGTGGTAATCGGGAGGGGCGGGCAGCGACCTTGCCGATGCACTCATGCCGATGGCGATCATCTGCCCCAGGTCCAAAGTGTCGTCCGGCTGTGCGCCGTACAGGTCCAGCGCCCCCAGAGGCTTGTCCATCGCCACCGACAACATCTGTACGTACTCGCCGCAAGTGATGGGAGCAGACGGAACGTAGGTGCCCTCGGAGTATCCTTCGATGACCCCCAACTGGGCCAAGGTCTCGATCTGCACGTGATATGGATGCTCCGCAGGCACGTCGCTGAATCCGACTGCATCTGCAGATGTCAGACACACAGGCAGGACCACCGCCAATGCGGTCAGCGCGACTGCCAACGGCAGCCCTATTCCCAGGACGAGCCGCCGCTTCGCGCGGTCCGCGAGCAAGCCCTGCACGCTCTTGATGATGTGATCCACCATGACCTAGATATTCCCCGCACCCGATGCCAAGCCCTGCTTACTGATCCCCCAGGCGGACCGGCGCATACTGCCGATGGAACCCTCCATCGAGGTCTTGCGCGACGACCCCCACCAGGTAATCTCCAGGCAGGGCCCTCTCGGTGACCACGCGCAGTGGCCAGGAACCCAGGGTAAGGGTGTCTGCCAGAGCGGTCGTCACCCTCCAACCATCGGATGTATCGGACATACTCAGCACTTGGCAGAAGGGGACGAATCGGTCGCCCTGCGACGGAGTAAGTACTCTAGCCCCACCTCGCCTGTCGTGCTCCGGATAGGCGATGGCCCTTTTCAGTACACCCTCGCTGCTGAACCCCAGCAGCGCACGCAGCGGCTCTTGCTCTCCCGCCAACGTGTACAGGCCCCCTTGGCGATAGCCCGGACTGGAGTAGCCTTCTGGCAGGGGGCAACAGAACGAGAGTTCGGCGCCATCCGTGAGTAGCCGCAACGTGGGGCGGAGCCGCGCACTTACGGCTACATCTTCGCCCCACACCGGACGGGTGATGCCGCTGCTTCCCTCGTTGCGCTCCGCTCGGATGTACTCTCGACACACCGGCCCATAGAAGACGTCGCTCGCCTTATCCTTCAACAACAGTTCGGCGTAGAGATAGCCTAGGTTGGTCCCTCTTACTCGAGTGGTGAGCGTCAACGCGTCTCTCTGTCGGTCGACCGTCAACGCCTCGAACTCAAGACTGCCAGCTCCGGGGGCGCGCCGACCCGTGCGCGCCTCCCCTTCTGAGGCAGCACCCGCTGCCAGGACCGGGCTCTCATATGCGTGCAGATGCAACTCCCTGCTTGCATGGATATACGTCTGCACCACCCTCATACTCGCCCCCTTCGTTCTGCGGCAAGCCTACTCTGTCACCGTCACGCCCGCGTATTCCCAGATCACGTTGCCATCCAAGTCTTCCACACCGAAGCCGATGACATAGTCTCCGTATGGTGCCTGATAAGGCACGATGGCGAATGGAGTATCCCCGAAGGTCATGGTGCCTCCCTCGTATGCCATGAACTCGCCGTCCGGGTCTTTGTCAAACTCGAGGTACTCATCGGTGATGGTGAACGTATCTCCAGGTCGAGGTATCAGTTCGTGCCAGGTGCCTACCCCGGACTGCTCGTCGGAACTGTAGCCCCAGACGCTCAACATCTCGCCCTCTCCGTTGAAATCTATCTCTGCGTCGATGGCAGTGCCCGTAGTCAGTGAACGTGTAAGTGCCCATGACAGCGTATATGTCACCGGCCACTTCGGCGCCATAGGTGGTCGGCTGGAAGAAGGCAAACTGGTCGTTGGCTTCATCACCATCACTGATGTAGTAGAGCGTGGGCTCCCAACTCTGCTCGACCTCCACCGGGCTCCCGTCACCCCAATCGGGGTAGTAGACTCCGTTCACTTCCTTCACTGTGCCTGGTTCGATATATCCCGCGTCGGCACTCAAGAACGATCCGTCATCCTGCCAGTAGTACGCGATGTAGTAGTAGACGTAGGCGATGTTTGCACCGGCTATCTCGGTGAACAGTGTCACGCTGCCGTCGACTCCCACCGTCTCTGAAGACAGAGTTATAGGAGCAACGCTCACTCCCCCTGATCCGGGCCCCACCACCTGAGCGTCCTCGGCCGGCGAAGACTGCTGGGCCGCCCTGGTGAAGTCGCTGAGCAGCGCCAGGGGTGGTGTCACCACACTCAGATCGACCTCAGAAGGGTCGAACGACTGTCCCGTGTAGTGATACGTAAGGTAGTCGTCCCACAGAGTGGCGGTGGCGAAGCGGCCTATCGAAGAAGGATAGTTCACCACGTCCCCTACGAAAGTGCCCGTATACTCCACCGAGGCGGGAAAGTAGATGGTAAGCCCGGTCGATCCCGGCCTCTCATCGCCATGGGTCTCGCTTGTCACGGCATCGCGCAGCGCCTCACGCACCCCATCGGCGGCCTTGACCACATCATCGTCGTCCGTCAGTTCCAGCAGCAGATCCACGAAGCTGCCAAGATCGATCAGCGACGGCGGTAGCTCCTCGTTTAGATCTTCCGAGGTGAAGAGGCTCGCGTACGATTGTGCATATGCGCGCGCCTCGGCCACCAGACTCTGGTCTATCCCGGTCAGAGACGTGGCGAGTTCGTTGAGTGCCGCATCCAGATCACGCATCTTGCTTAGGTCGATAGTGGCCAAGGTGATATCACGAGCCAACTCGGCCGACACTTCCTGAGCCGTGTAGTCGCCTCCCGTCAATAGCCGACGCGCCCCATCGTCCATTATCCGGCCGTCCCTGTCGACATACGAATCCACTATCCACTCGCCCAACTTGCGCCCATCGACAGAAGGATCCTCTTGGAGCTGAGTCAGGAACTCAGCGTAGCTCCAGCCCAGTGCCGGCTCTGTCTCCTCTGAGGCAACGGCATACCGCGCGTGTGGAGCCAAAGCGCTCATCACCTCCGTCTGAGCCATCAGGCAGGCATCCAACCCCACCAGTTCAAAGGTTCCGATTCCCGTTTCCTCCACAACAGCCGCAAGAGCATTGTCTATCTGTTGTACCTGCAACCCACTGCCCCACCTGGGTTGATCGTCAGTCCAACCACCGGCCCAGCCCGACCCGTGATCGGACATGATGAGTACGTAGTTCTCGGCTGGATACTCCTGGATCGCCCAGGTGGCGAAGTCATACAGAGTCTGCGGGTCGCCCATGTCTATCTCGCCGAGATCCTCTACGACCGGCGAAGCCAAAGTGTAGAGATCTCTGTCCTCCATCAACAGATAACGCCTAGCGGTGGTCACGTCGCCATCTCCGGCGTAGCCGCCCTCGTATCGGTCGATCTGTGCGACCACCTTCACTTGGTCGGTGGAGCCCGCCGATTCGGCCTCGTTCAGGTCGAAGACCATATCCTCTTCCAGGATCTCGTCATCGGCGGCCGCGTATATCATCACCGTCCAAGTGTCCTGCGCGGCGCCGATGTTGCTCACAGGACTTAGGTCAGATTCCCGCAGCCCCACCGAGAGCCCTACCACAATTCCGATCACCGCAAGGACAGCGAGCACTATCACCGGCATCAGCCAGACCGGTCGGGGTCTCCGCGGTCTTTGGGCATTGCCCACTTTCGTCGCCCTGACCGTGCCGGCATCAGCGGGAAACAGCTCTGGCACCCGAGCCGCAGGCACCCAGTCCGGCAGCGCCTGATGCCACACGACGTCGGTAGGGGCAAGTGTGCCATCACGTCCGGCCTTCCACAACTCCTCCCAAGTGAGCGGACCCACCTTGCCCTCGGCCGGTCTCTCAGGCCTAAGATAGAACCATCCGGTGGTCATCGGTCCCGGATCCATCACTGCCTCCCTGTCGCTCTTACATACCCCGTCGTGAGCGTATCCCGCAGAAGTCCCATCTCTCGCAACCTATCCTTCTCGCCGCCTAGTCTGTGACAGTGACAGTCGCATAATCCCAGAAAAAGTTGCCATCCATATCTTCGCTGCCTAAGCAAAGGGCATACTCACCAGGCTCGGCGTTTTTGGTGACAAGTCGCAAAGGGCCGTCACCAAACGTCAACGTGTCTCCTATGTCACTGACTGGATCGCTCCCAAACTCCCAACCGTCTACCGCGAACTCGTTGCGCACGAAGAACATGTCACCTTGCACGGGCCAGATCTCATGCCAGTAGTCGACGTCGAACGCCATGCTGGGGCAGTAGCCCCAGACCGTCTGCAGCTCGCCCGCGCTGTCGAATCCCATCTGAGCCGAGATGAATTCTCCCGTGTTGGTGAACTGGAGACAGCCCATGACAGTGTAGGCCGCGTCCGTGCTGTCCTCATCTATGTAGTCCGGGTGGACGAAGGCAAGCACGTCCTTGCCGTCGCCGCCGCTCAGGTAATAGAGCACAGGGAGCCATTCGAACTCCACCTGCAACGGACCCCCTCTCCAATCAAGAAGGTCGAGCCCCCCTACCGTTTGCACGTTAGGACACTCCAAGTATCCCCCTGCTGCGCATACATGGTAGCCGTCCTCTTCTGAGTAGCGGGCGACGTGGTAGTAGACATCGGCGATGTTCGTCCCCGATATCTCCGCTGATACGGTGACACCCTCGTTAGGGCCGATCCGCTCCTTGGAGACCACCGGAGTATTGAGCTCCACCCCTCCGGCGCCCGGCGCTACGACGTCGTCTTGCGGCGAACGAGTCGACCTCTCGGCTGCGTCGGCAAAGTCGTCTCGCTCGCCCTGTTGTGCGCTGAGCACGCTCAGATCGGCCACGACATCTTCAAAGAGACGGCCGGTGTAGTGATAGGTGAGATAGTCGTCCCATAGCGAGGCGGCGGCGAACCGAGCCACTGACCGAGGGTATGAATCCTCGGCCTCCCAGAAGACCCACTCGTATTCTGCCGACAGCGGAAAATACACGGCCATACCTGTAGACCCCGGTCTCTCCGTACCATGGCGTTCGGCGACTACCGCCTCGGCCACGGCCTGTTTGACTTGGGCGCCCGCCGCTGCCACCTCGGGGTCATCGGTGATTGCGAGCAACATGTCTACCAGACTGCCAAGGTCGACCACTGAGGGTGGCTCCGGCCTGTTTGGATTGTCAGACCCGCATAGGGACTCATATGACTGAGCGTAGGTACGCGCTCTCGCCACTTGTGGTTGATCAAGGGGAGCCAAAGCCAAAGCCAAGCGGTTCAAGGCCGCGACCACGTCAGGCATCTTGCTCAAGTCGATGGCGGCGAGAGTGTGGTCGGAAAGAAGGGCCTCCAGTAGTTCCTGCGCCGTGAGGTCTCCGTTAGTCCATCTTGCGGCCACCTGGTCACCGATCGCACTCATCTTGTCCTCGATGAACGAATCCACCACTACTGTGGCCAGCCGGCGTCCGGACATGGACGGGTCCTCGGTGAGCGCCCCCAGGATGCTGGCGTAGCTGAATCCAAGCGCTGTGGAGACCTCTTCTGAGCCCACAGCATAGCGAGCGTGAGGGGCGAGCGCACTCAGAACCTCCACCTCCGACATCAGGCAGGCGTCCAAGGCAACCAGTTCAAAGGCATCTATGCGTGTATCCGCGACCACCGCCTCCAGAGCGGTATCAAGTTCCGGAAGGGTCAGCCAACCCCCTTCGAAAGGCGCGTCGTCACTCCAACCCCCGCACCAGCCATCACCATGATCAGCCATCATAAGGACGTAGTGTTCGGAGGGGTACTTCGAGATCGCCCAGGTGGCGAAGTCATATAGCGTCTGAGGGTCACCCATGTCGAGTTCGCCCAGAGCCCCTGAGGCCTCCCAGGCGAGAGCCTGCATGTCGTCGTCCTTCTCGATGAGATAGCGCTGAGTTAACGCCGTGCTGCCCTCCTCTTCGTATCCCCAGGGGCACCTGTCAAGTTGGGCAACTATCCTCACGTGCTCGGTGGAACCCACCGACTCAGCCTCATTGACTCCGAGGACGAAGTCTTCCTCTAGCAACTGATCTTCGGCATCGGCGTAGAGCATCACCAGCCAGGTATCAGGGGCACCGGCCACGACCTCCAAAGACCTGCGCTCAAGGGATTCAAAGGGGACGGTACTCACGGGAGCGAGCCCGATCACAAGGCCGGCCATCACGGCCGCAGCCGCCAGACCCTCCCCTACGGCCTTCAGACAAACCCTGACGCGCCGGGACTCGAACAGCCGCACAGAACCCAAACGCACCCAAAGCGCCCCCAACCGACTAGCCCGCATGATCGCCTCCGATCCCGCATACGCAAGTACCCTTATGGGAACCTATCGTACAAAACGCTCCGGACATGAAGTCCCTGAGGATGGTGACCATCTTTGAACCGGTCAGAACCACAGACACCAGAGTCCCAGAATCAGCAACTCTCCGAATACAGACGCAAGCGAGACTTCGACCTCACCGCCGAGCCTGCGGGGGGCGAGCCGGCGCTCAGCGCCGGCTCGCCCCCCGGGCACACCTTCGTCGTTCAGAAGCACGCGGCTTCTAGCCTGCACTACGACTTCAGGCTGGAGTTGGGCGGAGTACTCAAGTCCTGGGCCGTACCCAAGGGTCCCTCACTCGACCCCGCCGACAAGCGCCTGGCCGTCATGACCGAGGACCACCCTCTGGAGTACGCCTCCTTTGAAGGCGTGATCCCATCCGGTGAATATGGCGGAGGCACCGTTTTGGTCTGGGACGCAGGCTGGTGGGAGCCAGATACCGCCTGGATCAAGGCCACCAAAGAGGCGACGCCGCTGGACCCAGCCGCCGCCATAGCCAAGGGAGAGCTGAAGTTCGTTCTACACGGCAGCAAGTTGACCGGCAGTTGGGCCCTGGTGCAGATGAAGGGCCGTGGAGAGAAGAACTGGCTGCTGATGAAGCACCGGGATGAGTCCGCCCGCATAGGTACGAGCATCGTCATCGAAGCCCCCAACTCCGCCGCCACCGGCCGCACACTCGAGCAGGTCGCCTCTGATTCGGCGACCGGCCAGCAGCACCTATGAAAGTACTGGTCTGCGGAGCAACCGGATTTGTCGGCGGTGCCATCACCCGCCATCTCCTCAGCGAAGGTCACGAAGTCCGAGCGCTCTCCCGCACCCCCGACCGAGTCCGCCAGGCGTTGTCTGGGCTTGACTTCTTGAGTGCCGCGCCCGGGCAGAGCCTGCTCACCGTGGCCCAAGGGGATGTGACCGACCCGAAGACCCTGCGAAGCGCGGTAGGAGGCGTAGACGCGGTGGTGCAGGCGGCGCAGTTCAGGGGCGCCCCGGTGGAAGACCCTGCCCGCGGACTGACCTATGACAAGGTCGACCGCGGAGGCACCGTGAACCTACTGAGCGCGATAGGGTCAGCGTCCGCCCGACCACGCTTCTTGTACGTGAGCGGCATCACGGTGCACGCGCAAGCCCGAGAGCCCTGGAATCAGGCCAAGTGGGCGGCCGAAGAGGCTATCAGAAGCAGTGGTCTGGAGTGGACCATCGTGCGCTCCTGCTGGGCCTACGGAGGCGGAGACAAGGCCCTCAACCGACTGCTGGGCTACTCGGACTACCTGCCGTTCGTCCCTGTCTTTGGTGACGGGCAGGCACTCCTGACTCCTGTCTTTGTTGAAGATCTGGGCCGCGTGTTCGCCCTTCTGCTCACGAATGCGAAGGCGGGGCGTGACACAGTGCTGCGCCTGGGCGGACCCGACACCGTGACGCTCGACGATTTCCTGCGGACGGCGCTGCGGGTCATGGGCCGTCGAAGGTCCATTCTGCACATACCCAAGCCCCTTGCCCGGCTGCAGGCCGGCATCTTGCAGCACTTGCCCGGCAGGTTACTCACCCCCGACGCAGTGGATTTCGTCGCTCAGGGCGGCGCGGCGACCCAAATAGACAGGAGCCTGTTGGCCGAACACCTGCCCGACCTAACGCTCACCCCGCTCGCACAAGGACTCTCGGGCTATCTAGGCACGCGTGCCTAGGCGAACAGCTCGGTTGATAGATAACGTTCGCCCGCGTCGGGCAGTATCACCACCATTGTCTTGCCGTCGAACTCGCCGCCGGCGGCCAGCCGAGCCGCGACCGCCGCAGCCGCTCCGCCCGATATGCCGCACAAGATGCCCTCTTCGCGAGCAAGGCGCCGACCCATTTCTATGGCCTCTTCGTTGGTCACCATCTCCACTTGGTCCACCAGAGACAGATCCAGATTCTTGGGGATGAAGCCCGCTCCGATGCCCTGGATCTTGTGAGCCCCCGGCTTGATGTTCTGACCCGCCACCGTCTGGCTGATCACAGGACTGGCGGCCGGCTCCACCGCCACCGAATGTATGGGCTGCCCCTTGACCGTCTCGAAATACCGGGAGACACCGGTGAGTGTTCCTCCGGTGCCCACTCCCGCCACCAGCACGTCCACCCGGCCGCCAAGGTCAGCGAACATCTCGGGGCCGGTGGTCTTCTGGTGTATCTCAGGATTCGCTGGATTACTGAACTGGTCGGGCAAGAAATAGCGCTCAGGATCTCCCGCGGCCAACTGCTCCGCGGCACGGATGGCTCCCGTCATCCCCTCGGCCCCTGGGGTCAGCAGTAGGTCTGCGCCCAAGTGCGAGAGTACCTTACGCCTCTCCAGACTCATGGTTTCGGGCATGGTGAGCATTAGTTGGTAGCCCCGCGCAGCGCACACATAGGCAAGGGCGATACCCGTGTTGCCGCTGGTAGGCTCAACGATCACAGTGTGGGGCTTGATGCACCCCGCCCGCTCGGCTGCCCAGATCATGGAAGCACCGACGCGGCACTTTACCGAGTACGATGGATTGCGCCCTTCGATCTTGGCCAAGACCTGAGCTCCGCCTTTGGCCACCACCCGATTCAACCTGACCAGGGGTGTATGCCCGATGGATAGAGAGTTGTCGTCAAAGATCACTGAAGACCTACCCTTGAGCAGCCAGCAGCGCTTGGTCGAGGTCGGCGATGATGTCGTTGACATCCTCGATACCCACCGATACGCGCAGCAGGCCGGGAGTCACCCCCGCCTTCAACTGGTCGGCAGGCTTCAGTTGCTGATGAGTCGTGCTGGCCGGATGGATGACCAGTGTCTTTGCGTCCAGGATGTTGGCTACGTGCGAAGCCAGCTTGACCGAGTCGATGAAGCGCTTGCCTGCCTCCAGGCCCCCTTCGATCTCGAAGCCCAGCAGCGCGCCCGGACCAAGCGGGAAGAAGCGCTCGGCCCGTTCGAAGTCCGGATGTCCCGGCAGTCCGGCGTAGTCCACTGAAGCTACCTGTGGATGCTTGCTCAAGAACGCAGCCACCGCGCGGGCGTTCGCCACATGCGCCCGCGCCCTCAGCGGAAGCGTTTCTAGCCCCTGGATGAACAACCAGGAGTTGAAGGGGGAGATACACGCCCCCAGGTCGCGCAGAAGGCCTGTGCGCAGCTTGAGTACGTAGGCGAGTCCCGGGACCTCGGCCTGGTCATGCCCCCCGAAGGACTCCCAGAAGTTCACCCCGTGATAGGCGGAGTCGGGTTCGGTGATCTCGGGAAACTTGCCGGACGTCTTCCAGTCGAAGTCACCCTTCTCTACCACCGCGCCGCCGATAGAAGTACCGTGACCACCTATCAGTTTGGTGAGCGAATACACGATGATGTCGGCGCCGTACTCGAACGGGTTGGATATCGGCGGAGGGCTGACGGTGTTGTCAACCACGAAGGGCAGGCCGTGGCGATGCGCCACCTCCGCTATAGCGGCTAGGTCGTCCACATTGCCCTTGGGATTACCTATCGACTCGATGTAGAGCAAGCGGGTGTTCTCGTCGATAGCCCGCTCGAAATTAGCTGGATCCCTAGAGTCGACGAAACGCGCCTCTATGCCAAAACGTTTGAACGGCCCCTTGAATTGAGCGACGGTGCCGCCGTAGAGCTTGTCGCCGCTCACGAAGTTCTGGCCCGCCGAGGTTATACCGGCTATGGCATAGAAGATGGCCGCCGCGCCCGAAGAGGTAGCTAGGGCCCCCGTCCCTCGGTGTATGGCGGCAAGTCGCTTCTCCAGCACATCGGTGGTGGGGTTGGTAAGACGCGTGTAGATGTTGCCGAACTCCTTTAGGGAGAACAGGTCGGCCGCGTGGTCGGCATCCCGGAACAGGTAGCTGGTGGTCTGATATATAGGCACCGCCCTGGACATAGTCTCTTGATCGGGCGTGTGGCCCGCATGCAGAGCCAGTGTGTCCAGTTCAAAGTTTTTGAGGTCAAAGTCAGTCATCACAAGACCTTTCTGATATTGAGCTTGGTGCCTGCAGTTCAGACGCCCAAGCTGTCGAGCAAGTCGGGCAGGTCGGCCAGACTGTCCAGCACATGGTCGGGCAATACCCACTCCCCGGTGATCTCCGCCCTCCAGAGGTCCTCATCGGTGGTGACACCCGTTAGGGTGAGGGCGGCTATCATGCCCGCCGCCTTGGCCATGGCGATATCCGTGCTCAAGCGATCGCCCACGAACAGGGTCTCGGTCAAGGGCACCTGAGTCACGTTCGCCAAGGTCTCGGCCAGGGTCATGCTCGGCTTGCCCACCAACACCGGCTCCCGCTCAGCCGCGGCACTCACCGCGGCTACAAGGGACCCGGCCCCCGGGGCCAGTCCGTCAGGGATAGGGAACGTGGCGTCGCTGTTGGTGGCCACATACAGAGCGCCTGCTCTTATGGCTTTCTGCGCCGCCGTAAGAGACTTGTAGTCGAAACCGCGGTCCATGCCGACCACCACGGCAGCCGCCGCGGCCGCCGCCTCTAGCGCGCCGTCCTCAGCCGCGATGCTATCGACGTGCACCGCGTCGAAACCAGCCTCGCGCAACTCCCGGATAAGACCCTCTTCGCCCACTACCAAGACGACGCTACCCGCCGGTATCCGCCCGTGCAACCAAGCCCCAGACACGAAGCCTGAAGTGAGCACCCGCTCGACTCCGCCGGGCAGGCCCGCCGCTTCCAGTCGCTCGGACACCTGCTCGCGATGAATGGTGGAGTTGTTGCTGACGTACCGCAGATCTAGCCCTCGACGGAGAGCATCCTGCAAGGCCTCGCGTACTCCGGCCAGTATCTCTGCACCACGCCACACCACGCCGTCCAAGTCCAGCGCCAATACCCGCGGCGGCATACCCTCCTCGGGCTGCAACACCGGGCTCATCAGACCAATCTCAGCTTGTGCATGACCTTGCCCATACGCGAGTACTCCAGATCTATCGCTGCGTGCGGACACACCTCATGACAACAGTAGCAGCGTATGCATAGAGAGTCATCGACCTTGGCCACCTTGTCCCTCGTATCCATGGTGATGGCCTTGGCCGGACAAGCCCGCTCGCACGCACCGCACACCGTGCACCGCTCTGCTTTGGGCACTGGCCAACGGTTGAACCGTCGCAACACTCCCTGTATGGGCTCCTCAAAGAAGCCCAGCCTGCCGACACCGATGCCCTCGTAGCTCCCGGGCATCACGTAGTCCTTCACCTGAAGGTCCGCCAACCGCACGCCGAGCGTGTCGACCTCTTCGGCCAAGCCGCTCCACAAGTGTCTCTCCCAAGCGACCATGAGCACCGGGACGCTCGTGGCCGGTATGCCGGCTATGCGACAGCAGGCCACATCAACGTGCACAGGGTCCGCGCCTGCCACCAAGGCCCCGATGGCCCGGGGCGACCCGCCCGTTCCGGGGCCGTCACCCTCCAGACCCACGATAGCGTCGACGATAGAGAGACGCGGCTTCACGAAGTAGGCCACGTCCAGAAGCATATCCGCGAAGCGCTTGGGGTCGGCGAGCCGAGCGTGATACGAGGCCTTGTTCAGGCCCGGTATGACCCCAAAGAGGTTCTTGGTGGCGCCACTGAAGATCATGAACATGTGCGTCTTGAACTTGGGTAAGTTGATCACCCCGTCAGCCTTGACTATGGGGCTCATCACCTCCAAGCGCTTCGTCAATCTGGCCTCGGGCGCCGAAACGTTCTCCCAGGCTGTATCGAAGCTGAGCTCGAAGCCATACCGCTCAGCCATCTCCACGTAGCCGACCTTACGGAACGCGCGCTCGATCACTGGTTTCGCATGCACTACCCCTGTGCCGGGGCTCTCTACCACGATCGGTCGAGCACCCGCCTCCATGACTTCCACTGCCACCGCCGCCAAGACGGCTGGGTGAGTGACTATGGCCTTCTCTATCGGCGCAGGAGAGAGTAGGTTGGGTTTCAGAGCGATACGCTCACCAGGCCTGACGAAGGTGCCCATGCCACCCAGTGGCGCGAGCACCTCACGCAGAGCCGCCCGTACGTTCTCGAAGTCGTAGTCGGTGCAACGCGCCGCCGCTACCGCGTTGTGACGCATCGATTCTCCGACTGGTCGATCACTCAATTCGATGTTCCTCCTCGCTCGGAAGGGGATTGATATTCTATCCTTTAGCATGAGTCCACCGCGACAACCGACCGGAGGTCTTCTACCGATGACCACTATGACCTTCACCGGCACGCTCGTAGAGAAGACCAAGCGAACGGCGGACTCCACCAGCTTCCGCTTCACACGTCCACCAGAGTACCGGTTCCAGGCCGGCCAGTCATTCAGCATCACCATCCCTTCGCCTGAAGGTCCGCTGGAACACCGCTTCAGTCACGCCGACGCCCCCACCGAGGAACTGACCGAACTCACCACCCGCATGACCGGATCGTCTTTCAAGAGCGCACTCGACGCGATGCCGATCGGGGGGACCGCCACCTTCAAGGGGCCGGCGGGCCGGTTTGTGTTCCAACACCAGGAACTCCGTATCGCTCTTCTGGCAGGAGGTATCGGCATAACCCCAGTGCGCAGCATGCTTCGCCATCTGGTGGACACCAATGGGGCCGATAGGGCGTCCGGCCAGGAGTTGGTCTTGTTGTACGGGTGTTTGAGCGAACAGGGGATCGTCTACCGAGACGATCTGGATGAGTTCGGTGCGACACTGCCTGGTCTGCGCGTGGTCTATGTGATCACCGAGCCCAGTCCCGAGTGGACAGGTCGGCGCGGGTTCATCACCACAGCAGTGCTGCAAGAAGAGCTCGAAGACCCCTCGGACTGGATGTTCTACGTAGTGGGCCCTCCCGCCATGATCGCGGCCATGGACAAGGTCACGCACCTGCTGCACGTCGACCCCACACGGATCCTCAAAGAGAACTTCGCGGGATATGGCTCCTAGGACCACCCCTTCGTGGCGCCTGCCTTGACGGGCCATCCTCCCAGATGATCGAGTCACTTCCACGTGGCGAGGGAGTCGCCGTCTTTGCGGGCGACGGTGACTGGTGGCCGCGGACGCCTTCGGACTCACTCCTAGCGCTGGAGGATACTCAGACCAACGCCGCGCTGGTCCTCTCCGAACCCACCAGAGTGATGGCCGCACGTACGCCCGAAGAGATTCCCGGCCTGCTTGATGAGGTGCAGAGCGAGCAGACAGCCGGCCGCTACGTCGCTGGGTACCTCTCGTATGAGGCCGGAGCGGCCTATGGCCTCTCTGTGCGCGCGCCTACTGCCGAGGCACCGCCCCTCGCTTGGATGGCCGC
This sequence comes from uncultured Actinomycetes bacterium, assembly GCA_963814365.1. Lineage (GTDB taxonomy): Bacteria > Actinomycetota > Thermoleophilia > RBG-16-64-13 > RBG-16-64-13 > RBG-16-64-13. The sequence goes on from CAWFCL010000004.1 coordinate 1,268,777, forward strand.
TTACGCCCCGAGCTCGGCCACACGTATCCCGCTAGCAGAATGGAAGCGACTGCTGGCCTGCCTGGACGTTTCGAGCGTGGCCGACACTCTCGCCGCCGTAGAGCCGGAGTTGAGTGTGTCGCGCGATGAGTACATAGCCGCGCTAGGTCGCGTGCACGAGTACATCGCCGCTGGCGACACCTACCAAGTCAACTACACGGTGCGAGGTCGCTTCGAGCTGGCCGCGGCGCCAGGCACGGGCGCCGCACCCCCGACAGCCATCGACCCACTGGACTACTTTCTAGCCCTGGTGATCCGACAGCCCGTCCCTTATGCGGCATATCTGGACCTGGGCCACAGTCAGATCCTAAGCCTTTCTCCTGAGTTGTTCCTACGGCGCGACGGCCACACACTGCAGAGCCGCCCGATGAAAGGGACTCGCCCACGCGGAGCAACTCACGGCCAAGACGTCGCCTTGGCCTACGAACTCGCCCTTACCGAGAAGGAGCGCGCCGAGAACCTGATGATCGTCGACATGGTGCGCAACGACTTAGGGCGGCTGTGCCGGGCCGGCACCGTGCGCGTACCTACCATTTTCGCGGTAGAGCCGTACCGGACCGTGTGGCAGATGGTGAGCACGGTAGCCGGCGACTTGAGTCCCCGGGCGACTCTTTCTGAGATCATGAAGGCGGTGTTCCCGGGAGCCTCGATCACGGGCGCCCCCAAACACCACACTATGGAGATCATCGCCGAACTCGAGACCGAACCCCGCGAGGTCTACACAGGATCCGTCGGTCTCTTCTCTCCTGGCGGAGACTTTGCGGCCAACATCGCCATCAGGACGATCACACACCGCCAGGGTAGTTGCAGGCTCGGCGTCGGTTCAGGGGTGGTATGGGATGCAAACGCCGCCGCCGAGTACGACGAGACCCTGGCCAAAGCCGCCTTCGCCACCCCTCCTCCTGCCGGCCCACCTCCACGAGGCGGGCCCTGGCGCCCCGACACAGAAGGCCTCCTGCGCACCCTGGCAGCACAGGACGACTTCTTCCTGTTTGAGACCATCCTGCTACGCGAGGCCGCCATGCACTCGCTTCACACCTTGAGCGAAGAGGCTGTCCTGGCCCGGTACGCGTATCTGCGAGAGCACCTCGACCGCATGGCTGCCTCGGCCCACGCGACTGGTCTACCCTTCGATGTTGATGCTGCTCACCAGCTCCTGGCCGGCCTTGCCCGCGTCAACCCCGAGGCCCTAGTGGCACGTCTCCAGCTGGACTCGTCCGGCTGCTTCAGCTTCTCGACTCGAGCGACACCGACGCCGCCGGCAGGTCCGGTGACTCTGATGGTCTCTCCCTTTCGCACCGACATCGACGACCCTCTGCTGCGACATAAGACCGGCGTGCGTGGCTTCTACGATCGCGAGCACCGCCGTGCCCTCAGTCAAGGTCACTTCGACGCCCTGTTTCTCAACCGCCTGGGCCGGGTCACCGAAGGCGCCATCAGCAACCTCTTCGCCCGCTTTGGCGACACCTGGCTTACGCCGCCCGTTGGTGACGGGCTGCTGCCTGGTGTCTGGCGCGCTTCGTTCATAGAGCAGACAGGCGCCCGAGAGGTCTCGCTCTCCACCGCAGATCTATCGGGGGCCGACGCGTTGCTGGCAGGCAATTCGGTACGCGGGGCCGTCAGCGTCGATAAGCTTGCCAGCGGACCCCTGCTGTCCTAGCGCCCCGACAGACGGCCACAGTACAATACGACTGTCCCACACCATCTGCGCCGGGGGAAACGAATGCGGGTCGTCGATTTGACCGAGGATAGGAAGGACCTATTCTGTCTCTGCCTGGAGGACTGGTCCGACGAGGCCAAAGAAGCCGGCCCCAAGCGTCGCGAGTGGCTTGAGCGCAGCGAGAAGCTGGGACTCCGAGCAAAGCTGGCCGTCGACGAGGCCGGAGTCGAGGGCGGGATGATCCAATACGGCCCCATCGAACACTCCATGGTGGACGGCGAAGACCTCTACTTTGTCTACTGCATCCACGTGCACGGCCACGAACAAGGGCGCGGCAACTTTCGCGGCAAGGGCATGGGTCGCGCCCTCCTCTTCTCCGCCGAAGAAGAAGCCCGGGCGCACGGAGCCAAGGGTATGGCCGTGTGGGGCCTGACGATTCCAGTGTGGATGAAGGCTTCCTGGTTCAGGAAGCAGGGCTATCGCAACGCAGACCGCCAAGGCATCTCGCAACTCCTCTGGAAACCGTTCACAGACGACGCCCAGCCCCCGCGCTGGTTCCCCAAGACCGGCAAACAGCCCGAGCCGGTGGATGGCAAGGTCGATGTCACCGCCTTCACAAGCGGATGGTGCATGGTTCAGAACCTCGCCTACGAAAGAGCCAAACGAGCAGCAGCGGACCTCGGCGAGGCAGTCGAGTTCCGCGAGATCGACACATGGTCGCGCGACGCCGTGGCCGAGTGGGGTCGCTCGGATGAGCTCCTCATCGATGGCCGAAGGCTACCGAACGGCCCCCCACTGAGCTACGAGAAGATTCACAAGGCGATCGCCAAACGCGTGCGCCGTCGCCGAAGGTAGTCCGGCAACTATGGTGGGCGTCGCTGTCACTGAGAAGAGGCGAAGAAGTGCCGGTAGCCAACGTCATCCCTCCTTCTGGCGGATTCGGGCAGACGATCCAGGCAGCCCGGCCTCCCGCTCCAAGAACCTCCGGTATCGCCACTATATCTTGAACTCCACCCTCATCCGATACTGTCCCGCGATGTACAGGTAGTAGTCGCCGTCGGAGGCAGGGATCTTGTTGTCATACGCGCTGACGCTCTGCGGCGCCACCTGCACGCTGATGGCCTGGGCCGAGGGGACATCTACCTCCAGTGTCACCCGGGCAAACTCGGTGTCGTAGCCGTTCGCTCCCAAGGTGTAGGCGATACTATCCCCGTTCTGATCGCGCACCCGGATCTCGGCCTGTGAGCGATAACCCATCTCATCCCCCCAGAAGCGGGGACCAGTAGCCATGCTCGAGGCGAAGTCCACAGTGATCCTGACCGTGCCGGCAGCGGGAACGGCTATCGCCGAAGTCGCCCCGACCTCCGAGGGAGTCGAAGACGGGTAGTAGTCCAAGAACACCTCAGACAGACCGCCGCCGGTCTCAAGCAGAGTCTGGTAGCTGGACGTGGCGGGGATGCCCGAGCTGACGCCTCCTGGGCTCGTCGTCCCACCCGGACCCGAAGATACTGCGGTGGTCGTCACGCCCGCTGGGGCCTCCGCTTCCACTATCACGCTGAACGATGCCGAGGCCAACACGATATCTGGGCTCGATTTGGCCGTCACCGACACAGTGCCCTCGTACAGACCCTCGGCGGCGTAGGTATGAGGAGCCGCAGCGTTCTCGGTCGATATGGGAGCGCCGTCACCGTAGTCCCAGGTATAAACAGGTTGGTCGGGCCCGTCGGTCATCGTGACGCCGAAGGGAATCTCAAAGCCCGCGTAGGTGATATCCGACTCGGGCGACGGGGACAGAGTCGTTGCGCCCAGCAGCGTGATCTTGTAGCGGTAGAAATTGATGAACTCCTCGCTGTCGTCTGCCTGGCGGAAGTAGTAGACGCCGAACTCGTTCGCACCATAGTCCAGCGTCTTCTGGTCGCGCAGACGTTCTACACCGCGGTAGCTGGCCACCCTCCCACCGCCGATGGCCCCGTCGGCGAGGACGTTTATCGCCCTGTCGGCCATCAGATTTTCCATGAGGTTGTTCGTGCTGAGCACCATCCCGTCGGCAAGTGGCACCCTTTTCGTCTCCGAGCCGATGCGCAGATTCGTGGAGAGACGCGGGTCGGCAGGGAAGAGACCTGCCGGAGCGGGGTCTTTGTTATCCAGGAGCATGGACAGCCCATCGATCACCACCGACTCGTTGACAAACGCAGAACCGCTGCCGTCCCCGCAGTAATCGAACTTGGTGTAGGCAGTCGGGTCGTTCAAGGCTTCAGCCGCCGTCGCGCCAGATTCGTAGGGCTTGAGGTCCCCGGCCGCGTACTCGATCTTGCGCACCTCGCCAGGGCGATTGGGGTCGGCGACGTATAGGCCGCTCTTGGTCACTCTATACACGATCATTGCGTGACCGCCGGCGGCGCTTCCTATAGAGATGTACTGCGGGTTGCCCGTCTGCTTTATGGCCCAGACGAAGGCCAAGTAGTTGTAGAGGTCGAATTGCGCGAGATCTTGACCCTCCAGCTGAAGTCGCACTGCGTCTGAACGTACGAGCACAGGCGCATGGCGTAGGCATCGTCCCACTGGAAGCCGACGGTCTTGTCGCGCCCATTGTTGTCGAAACGGCCGTACAGAGGCACTTCCCAGCCCGACCTTGTGCGGTTGTTGTAGTACACCATGGCCGTGAGCGACTGACCAGCGCAGTGACCCCCCGGCTCGACGTACGAGCCATAGTTGACCATCTGAAAATCGTCAAAGCCCGGACGGAAACCGGAGTCTGCTTCAGACTCCTCTATCCACTCCTCCAGATCGATGATCGCGGCCTTCAGGACCACCACCAGAGAGAAATGGCCGGTGGCGATGGTTATGTGGTCGTTAGTGAGTTCGGTGAAGGGTATGCCCTGCAGCTGTTCGCGCTCCTGGTCGTAGAAGAAAGCCATGGCGAACTCGTCGTCGGTCTTCTGGATGGGAATGGTGAGCGTCATGTTCTGATCGGCGAAGGCGTGGCTGTTGTCCACGGAGATGACCGGCGAAGCGGGCTCGGATATCTCGTCCAGGCGGTGCGAGCGTATCTCTTGGTACGAGACCGTGAATCGCATGTCCTCCGGATAGGAGCCCGCCGGTACGTTGAGTGTCATCTCATCCAGCGGACCGCCAGGGTCTTGGATGGCTATGGCACCGCCCGTGCTCGGCACGGTCTGCGTGGTGAGCGCGATAGGTTCCGAGAGCGACAGCTTGGGCTTGGGCAGAAAGATGACCAGCAGCACCACGACGATTCCGACGATGAGGACCGCTGTGGGTATCGCCCAGAGGAGCCACTTGCGCCGCGCCCTGGGCTTCTTGGCGCCCGACATCGTCGGGGACGACGCAGTCGAGGCTCGCGAGACAAGCTTCCCCCTCGGCTTGCCGCACTCGCCACAGAAGGCGTTCTGCGAAGAGTATTTCTTCCCACAGAACGGACAGAACACTTGGTCTTCGCTCATGACTAGTCGCGGCCTCCCACCGCCAACTGCGTGCCAGAATCGGAGATGGTAAGCAGCCCACACTGGACTTCCACGCGACCCACAGAGTCGCCGCGTTCTTGGCTTCCGTTTCGCTCCTGCTGCAGGAAATGTACATGCCGCAATCGCATTGCGCCAGACTCGCGACGTTCTAGCCCTGCGATCGATGGCCGGAGAGCTCAGGCGCTAGCGAGTGGGAGGCTGCGGGTCGCCCCAATCATCGAGTAGTGTGCCCTTGACTTCTACGGTGTTGAAGGCCCACATCGGCTCGCCGTATGAGGCGGGATTGAGCCTTCCGGTGAATCTGATGAGCACTCTGTGCATCCCTTGCTCAAGCTCGCCGGTATCCCACACCACTTCCTCTACGAATTCCCAATGGTCGCGGTACAGATCCACTTCGATCGGCGGCCTGCTGTCAAGCGCCACTTCCGCTATCCCCAGACTGTTCAGCTTCGTCTGCGCCCTCAGGCGGACCTCGGTCCCCGTGAAGTAGAACAGCACGTACGCTCCGGGAGTCCACGTTCTGGCGTCGCCTATGACGAAGATCCAACCGTCGCCGTGGTGCATGAGCGGGTCGTCCGCTTGATACTTCACCCAGAAGCCCGGCCGAGACAACCCGGACGCTCCTGCGATCGTTGTAAGCTCCAACATTGTAGTCGAGGAGGTCGCCGTAGGAGCCGATCCGGTATCGAGCGAAGTCTCTACTCCCGTAGAAGCCAAGGGCTCGCCACTAGCGGTTGAAAGCACGCTCGCGGTGGTCGTACCCAGCGTCCAAGTCACGACAGGAGCGCTCACATCGGCAGTCAAGTCCTCACACGCCATCATCGTCGACCCGAGGCCGGAAACCACCAGGACAAGCACAGCGGACAAGAGAATCCGCTCAGCTCGAAAACGCCGACCCCTGCCCACGGCTCCACCTCCCGTAGCCACAGACATTAGGCTTTCATCACTACACCATAGTCTCTTGCTGTCCATAGTGAAGTGTCAGCCCTCGTCTAGGTCGACACCTCCACCTACAAGTACACCCGGTCGCCCCTGGCCCCGCCGGCTTCACGGCCCATGGCCACATTGTTGAGCGCGCGCACGTACGCCTTGGCTGAGGCCTCGAGCACGTCTATGGAGACCGCCTGGCCGGCGTAGCGCCTGCCGTCCACCTCCACCACCACACGCACCTCCCCCAGTGAGTCTTTGCCCGAGGTGATGGAGCGCACCTGGTAGTCGAGCAACTTGCCGGTCACCCCCACCGCGTCGTCGATGGCTAAGAAGATCGACTCCACCGAGCCGCCCGTGAAAGCTTTGCCGGCGAGCTTCTCGCCCTGCTTCTCCACCCCTACCTGGCTCGACGAGATTATGTCGGTGCCCGTGGACGTGTACACGTGCTCCAGGGAGTAGACGTCCTCGCGCTGACGGATCTCTTCGCCCACCAAAGCCTCGAGGTCTGCCGTGGTGACTTCCTTCTTCTTGTCGGCGGTCGCCTTGAAGCGGCGAAACACCTCGTCCAACTCGGGGCCTTCCAGGTGGATGCCTATCTCGGCCAAGTGCGACCGCAAGGCGTGTCGACCAGAGTGTTTGCCCAGTACGATGTCTGAATCGCCCAGGCCGATGTCGCGGGCATGCATTATCTCGTAGGTGGTGCGCTCCTTGAGCACGCCATCTTGGTGTATTCCCGACTCGTGGGCGAAGGCGTTCTTGCCCACGATGGCCTTGTTGGCCTGGATGATGTGCCCGGTGAAGCTGGAGACCATCCGGCTGGCCCGCGCTATCTCAGTGGTGACGATGTTGCAGGGGCGCTGCAGTATGTCCGTGCGAGTGACAAGAGCCATGGCGACCTCTTCCAGGGCCGCGTTGCCCGCCCGCTCACCGATGCCGTTGATGGCCACCTCCACCTGCGTCACGCCCCGCTCCACCGCGGCCAACGTGTTTGCCACAGCCACCCCCAGATCGTTGTGGCAGTGGGCGCTCATCACCACCTTCTCCAGCGCGGGTACCTTCGCGTAGAGCTTGTCGAATAGCGCCGCGTACTCATCGGGCAGAGCGTAGCCGACGGTGTCGGGCACGTTGATGGTGGTCGCCCCCGCGGCGACAGCAGTCGCCAGCACGTCAGCCAAGAAGTCAACATCCGAGCGAGTCGCGTCCATGGCCGAGAACTCCACATCGCCCGGGCACAGCGACACGCACAGCTCCGTCATCTCTTTCGTCAGCTTGATGACCTGCTCGTAGTCCAGGTGCATCTGATGCTTCAGATGGATGTCCGAGGTGCTGACGAAGGTATGGATACGCGGACGCTCCGCGTCCTTGATGGCCTCCCAGCAGGTGCGGATGTCGCTCTCGGTGCAACGTGCCAGGCCGCAGATGACCGGACCTTTGACTTCGCGGGCGATGGTCTGGACCGCCGCGAAATCACCGGGGCTACTCGCCGGGAAGCCGGCTTCTATGACGTCCACGTGTAGACGCGCCAACTGATGGGCGACATCCAGTTTTTCCGAAGCGTTCAGGCTGCTGCCCGGCGACTGCTCGCCGTCGCGCAGGGTGGTGTCGAAGAAGATGACGGGAACGCCCAAGTTGCGACGCGGACCCGATTTGATGCTGCTGGACATGTGTTCTACCTCCTGAATGCTCCGCTGGTTCCCGACTGCTGACGTGCCGGATAGCGCCGGCCTCGCGAATATCTCCCCCTAGCGGGGGAGCAGCAGGAGGAGGCTGAGGGAGAGGGCCGGGCGTGCGGACTCGGCCGGCTCGCGCGGGCCAGAAGGACCGCCTGTGCCGAGGCGTGTCACGTCAGATGTAATCATGCTCTCCATCGTCGTCAGTTTAGTCGACGCTCCCATGCGCAGCAAGTGGACGTCCTCCTATACCTGAGAGCCTAGTCTCGATCCAGCCACGCGGTCTCCGGCAGGAACTCGCTGGGGCAGTAGACGCAGAACCCACTGTCGTGAAGATCGGCGGACACTGCTATGGCTCCGTTCATGACAAACATGGGGGTTAGCAGGCTGTAGTCGTCGACCGCCATCCTGTTCAGCTCCCTATAGGCCGCGTTCCGCTTGTCCAGGTCATTCTCCGCCAAGACGTCTCTGTACTTGGAATTCCACTCATCGGGCAAATACAGGTGGGGAGCACCAAAATAGGCATCCTCACTGAGATATGCCTGCAACATGCTGGAGTAGTCGGTTGCGACATTGTAGGACATCGAGAAGGCGGCCAGTCCCGTCCAGCCTTCTTCCATCCTGTCCGTCATACCCTGAAAGGATAGGGGCACTAGGTCTATCTCGATGCCGACCCTGGCCAAATACTCCTGCACGACCGTGAAGAACGCGTTCCTATCGTCGGACACCTCGTATACAAGTTCCGTCTTCCAGGGATTATCTGGGGTGATGCCCACCTCCGCAAGTAGCTCCGCTGCTTTCACTGGATCGTAAGGATAACCCTCGATAGCTGGGTTCCACCCCGGTCCGTCTTTCGAGGCCAGTTGGTTGGTGGGCAGTGAGGTACCCTCGTAGATGCCATTGACGATCGCCGGTAGATCGAGAGCGTAGGTGATAGCCTGACGGACCCGGATATCCGCAGTGGGAGAATCGGGGTCGCCGCTGTTGCCTGCCAGAGTAAAGAGCGCGGTGGTGCGATACGCGACCGTGGCACCAGCATTCTCGAGCGTGGATACGTCTACTGGCAGAACCCCGTACAGGATATTCCCTTCTCCACTCAGAAAACTCAGCTTCCTCGAAAACGACGACGAGACGAACCTGACTACCACGCCGTCCAAATATGGCAGTCCTCTCTGCCAGTAGTCCTCAAAACGCTCGAACTCGAGCGATCGGCCGCTTTCGTACTTCACGAACTTGAAAGGACCAGTGCCCACGGGGCGCATCCTCAACCCATCCTGACCATACAGTTCGTAGGCTGCCGGAGAGGTCATCTTGCCCGTCATAGAAGAGGACAATCTCTGGACGAACAAGGGATCGTTCTTTGAAAGCGCGATGCGGACTGTATGTCGGTCGACGACCTCGATGCTCGTGGCATCCTTCAACTCCGTCTTCACGCCGTTCTTCTGCATCTCAAGGTTCCACCTGACGGCCTCGGCATCGAACTGTGTGCCATCGTGGAACTTGACCCCCTCGCGCAGATGAAATGTCACGGTCTTCGCTACTTCATCCACTTCCCAGCTGGTAGCCAATTGGGGAACCGGCTGCCCCTCTGCGTCCAGACCCACTAGGTTCTCCACCGCGAACCGAGCGAGCTGCACATCCACAAACCGGTGAGGTTCCCACCATGCTCCGAGATTACTGGGGGTGTACTCGTGAAGTATCACCAGAGTGCCCCCATACTGCGGTGTCTCTCCACCGCCGGGGCCCTGAGGACACAAGAGCACTGTGCGCGGTACAGCACTCGCCGCAGAAACGGCCGTGTCGCGCCCAAGTGATGAGGTAGAACGACCCGTGCACCCCGCCGCCGGCACGGTCAGCGCCGCTGTTGCCAGCAAACACATGAGTATGGCGAGACTCGCCTTGGACTTCGTCAACACTCTTACCACTCCCTGTCCGGGTTCACCTGAATGTAATTTGACGTCGTCACGGCAGAACCTACCACAAAAAAGGCCCCCGCCCGGCTATCCGGACGGGGGCTTCGCTGTCGGCCTCGGGGGGACCAGCCGACAGCGGCTAAACCGTGCGATCGCCCACATCTGCACCAGGCGGTCGCTCAGATGGCTCGACTACTCGACGACCACTTGGCTCATGTCAGTGATGAAGATCTCATAGGCACCACTATCAAAGGCGTTCAGTACTACCGAGCCGGTGACGACGACGGTCTTGCCGATCCAACCGTTCAGTGCGTCCTCGGTCAGGCCCTCGATGGGTATGCTGCCGTCCTCATTGAGTTCGACCACGATGTTGAAGTGAGGCTCCGCCTGGACGCCACCCACCCGAACGAGGATCTTGAGGACCCCTTTCTCAGTGAATTTGTTGTCGACGGCCGCAACCACTCCGGTGACAGTGGCTTCCGCCCCTTCGTAGTCGGAAGCCTCACTCCAGTCGACCGCGGTGACCGCGGCTTCCGTGGTAGTCACTGCCTCCGCGGCAGTGGTGGTCGTCTGCTCCTCAGTCGCGTTGCCGCAAGCGACTAGCGCGAAACCCATCACCAGCATCAGACCCAATATCGCAGCTACAGCCTTCTTCATTGCGCTTGTCTCCTTCTGTATCTCAATTGTGGTCAGTCGATTCCTTCCGAAGCTAGAAGACGATCACGTCCCCCTCTAGCGGAGCTATCGATCTTGCCCGCATAGCCGGCCGTCTTGTTGGCCTTGATGACAGCGTCATAGATGATGTCGCGTGCCTCTTCGAGAGTGTACTCAGAGCCGATGTTGCCGTAGTGCTGCAGCACCAACATGGGCGCATTCAACTCAGCAGCCAGTTCGACTACAGCCGGCGCGTCAGTGTGGGAGTTGACGAGGTGGTTGTAGAGAGCCTCCATCTGGCCACCCTCGGAAGGGTCGGCTATCTTCACAGCCCAGTCACTCAGTCCGACCTCATGAACAAGGACCGTCGCGCCCGCGGCCAGCTCCCTGAACTGTGTCCTGAACTGCTCGTTCACAGCGGGATCCCGGTTCGTGTTGTTATCGTTCCTGTCTCCAGAAAAGACCACAGACTTACCTGTGTTCGCACCTTCAAGAATGTCGAAACGATATGCGTAGGCGTCGGCCACGTCGACGTCATGGTCGACCCGCGTTGCTGTGACCCTGACACGCTTGTCCTCATAGACGACCTGAACGCCAGTCTCGGGCAGGTCGATCTCATCGACCTTCGGGACTAGCCAGGGGGTCCCCTCTGCACGCTGCCAGTTGTGTAGATCGAAGCCGACAGCGAGACCTTGCATGAAACCATCGACCGTCGACTTGGTCCCCGGAGGTCCGTAGATGTCCAGGCTGGCCAGGGGACTCTGGGCGCCCGCGGCATTCACGTCTCTAGTCTGGTAGCCCCGCGCAAGAAATTCGGCCATACCGCCTGTGTGGTCGAAGTGTAGATGGGTGATAAACAGTTCGTGCAGCTTCGAGAAACCCTGGCCCAACTCGTAGAGCTCTTGAGGTGTGCCCCCGCCTATGTCGACCATGTACATGAAACTGTCGACAAACAGCACGAATCCCGTGTTGTTTCTATCGGGCCAATACTTCGGTCCTGCGCCTAAACCCAGGATGCCGATGCCATCCTGTATGACTACTCCGCTCGGCGCCGTTACTTCACTAGATGGGTCGCTTCCGACCTCGTCGCCGCCGCCACACGCTACTGCGAGTACCGACAGACCAAGGACCAGAACGAGCGTGAGTCCGACGACGAGCAACTTGAGCCACAAACGTCGTTTGTACACTATTGACCCCTCCGTACCGTCTTGGGATGTTTACGACTGATCCCTCGCGCGTCCGCCAACAATGTCCTCCTTTCTCCGAGCGCCAAAGACAATGCCTGCGTTGAGATTGCGCTCTGCGCAAGTTGCCTTTTACATAGTGCAAGCCTAGCACTATACTGTATCGTCGTCAACGCAGGTACAATTGGGTCGTCCCGGACGTTTGCTGCGGGCTAGCGACGGAAGAAGAGATGGCGAAAAGACTCACAACAGAGCGAACGAAAGGCAACGGACCAGCCCCCATACAGGCGCTGTCGCGGGGGTTGGACATCCTAAGCCAATTCACCGCTCGGGACCCCGTTCTCAGCTTGGCTGAGTTGGGCCGCCGCACCGGGCTGAATCCCGCGACTGTTTACCGCTACACGAATACCCTCCAAAACAAGGGCTATCTGACGCAGGATCCGGCCACAGGCCACTACCGCGTAGGCCCCGCCTTCGCTATGTCACTGTTCTCTCTCGGTGGAAACAACGTCCTTGCCCAGATTCTGGAGACCGACCTGGCCCGGCTCGCTGAAGCTACGGGAGAAGGGGCGTCGCTTTCCCTGCGCAGGGGCGACGAGGTACTGAACGTGAACGTCATCCCTCCGTCCAGCGGATTTGGACAAGTGATACCGGCAAACTCAGCCTGGCCTCTGACCGCGACCTGGAGCGCACAGGTGCGAGTCCATCTCGCCTACTCAGACGAAGAGACCCGCACGCGCGCGCTTGCCCTGCCGGCCGTCCGCTATACGGACAACACGGTGACCGACCCCAAGGACATAGAGGCGCTGCTGGACAAGACCAGGCGCGATAGAATCGCCTACTCCTGCGAGGAGCGAGCTAGAGGTCGCGCTGCCGTCGCTGTTCCGGTGTTCTCCGGAGCTGCTCTGGTAGCAGTGCTCGGCCTCCACCTACCACCCGAGCGGTTCGATGGCGAGCATCTCGATCGCTATGTGCCGAAGCTACGAGCGGCAGCGGAGGCCATGGGCAAGCGCCTCGAGGAGACGTCTACGTCGCCAGATGGCAGTGGGCGCCACAAGAACGGGTTTGCTGTAGCCTGAGTATCAGACCCATGGGCTTACAGACCGAAACCGGAGTGCGAGATGCAGCTTCAACGCGACATGAAGCCCAAGGCACCCAAGAAGCCAACGACGATAAAGACCTGAGGCTCGCTCCCCGAGTCGCCCTCAACGGGTGCCGGGAAAGACTACGGCGCCGCGAGCCAAAGCCCGCGGCGCCGTAGATGACGCTCGAACAACATTCTCGGCGCGCATCCGCTGACGAGGACGCCTAGATGTCCCTGGGCGCTTCTGGACCTAGGTAGTCCACCACCAAGAGAGCCACGTCGTCATCGAGGTGCCCACGTGAGAAGAGGAGAGCTTCCTCGAGCAGGTGGTCGGGCGACTCCTCCAGACTCGTGCCCGCCGCATTGGCGAGAGCCCTCCGAAGACCCTCTTCGCCGAAGAGACGACCCCGCCGGCGGGCTTCAGTGATGCCGTCGGTATAGAGAACCAGAACCGACCCCGTGGGGCACAGTGCTTCTGTGTCGGCATACTGAGCATCAGGCATAATCCCCAGAGGCAGGCGGAAGAAGTCGACATCCAGAGGACTTCCGTCGGAAGCGAGCAGTGGCGGTGGATGGCCCGCTGAAGAGTACGTGAGCGCCCCCGACTCGGGGTCGAGGAACGCCAGAAAAGCGGTCACAAAACCGGGCAGACTGCTCTCCACAAGCAGCCGATTGGCATCGCGAAGCACATGATGAGGGCGGCTGGACTGGTGCGCGAAGGCATTGACAGTGTCCTTGACTAGAGTCGAGGTACGTGCCGCTTCGATACCGTGCCCGGACACATCCCCGATGAGCAGTCCGATCCGGCCCCCCTTGGCAGGAAAGACGTTGTAGAAGTCCCCGCCCACCAGAGCCTTGCCGGTGGCCGAACGGTACGGGTGGCTGAAGCGCACGCCGGGAAGCTCCTGCGGGACATGTATCAGGCTGGTCTGAAGCCGCTCGAAGGGGGAGCTGCGCTCCGCGAGCAGCCGGGCCATTTCGCGCTGCGCCTTCTTGCGCTCCGCGACTTCGCTCTCCAATTTGGCCTTCGTTGCCGTGACGTTCTTCAGATCGATGGTCATGGTGTTGAACGCAAGAGAGAGATCACCTATCTCGTTGCTCCGCTCGACGGGTATGAGGTGGTCCAGATTCCCACGGCCTACGCTCTCAGCCCCACTGCGAAGGACCGCCAGCCCGGCGATGGTCCGCCTGTACATGAAGGCGTACGCAGCGAGGAAGACTACTCCGAACACCCCGATCATCACGAACCCCATCACAGTGCTGACGCTGACCGCCCGTTGGGCGCGGCGCTCCAAGCGATCCTCGAGTCGCGCGGCGTCGAAGGCGATCTGTCGATTCTGCACCTCCAGACGGCTCCACGAGACCCGCATGAAGGCCTGATTCTCAGAGACGCCGTCTGCGGAAGCTAGAGTCGCCACCACGTCCGCGAACACGGCATGGAGTCGCACAACGTCTTCTCGCAGCCTGGTGACTATCGCCGAATCGTCGCTCCCTAGCGCCTCCAGGCGCTCCAGATCGTCCGACATCGATACGAAGACCGCATCCCAACGAGCCTTCTGTGCATCTTCCCGACAGAGCAGGTGGTTGCCGGATAGGCAGGCGAGATCGTTTGCCTCATCCTTGAGCGAAGTGGCGATCTCGTGCTGGGCTCCGACCCGCGTCACCTGCACTCGAGTCACCACAGCCAGCACTGCCGTGGCCATCAGCACCACGATGAGGATGGCCGCACCGAGAAGGAACTGAGTCCGGAGCCTCACTTGGCAGACGAACCGATGATATCCACGGCCTCCGGACGCACTTCGGTAAGCCCAGCCTCCCAGACGCAATCCAGAAAGTCGGGCATTTCGTCTCAGCCGTGAGTCCGTTCGCCACGAGCCAGCGAGCTTCGTCTTCCATGGCGGCGACCAGCGATTGGCTGAGAACAAGGGAGAATCGACTACGCTCCCACACCGCCGGCATGGACGCCGGCTCCTGCGTGCTCACCGACAACATCCTGATAGATGGATGCACATTCGCGGGCAACGGCAGCGGCAAGCATGGTGGCGCAGTGTCCCTCCGAAATTCGCAAGCTCGTCTGCAGTACTCAGTGTTCAGCGACAACACTGCGACCGTCGGCGGCGGAGCCGTGCTGAACAGCTTCGCCAAGAAGGGCAAGGGCGGCTCCATTGCCACCATCTCCAACAGCCTCTTCTACGGAAACACCGCTATCTCCGGAAGAGATGTCCTGTCGATGCAATCGGCGGCGTCCATTCTCAGTCGCACTGCCATCGACGGCGTCAGACTAGAAGACGGCTCTACGTTGAACGCCGTCAACAGTATCGTGCAGCAGTTCAGCGCCAAGGACTCCCCTGCCACTATCTCCAACTGCAGCCTGTCTCAATCGGTGCCCGGTCCCCGCAATCTCGGCAACATCGTTTCCGACCCGAAGTTCGTCGATGCCGCCGGTGGCGACTACCGCTTGGCCCTTGGGTCGCCGTGCATAGACGCCGGAGACTGCCGCAGAAACACCGCCTCCACCGATCTGGCCGGTAACCAGAGAGTCATCAAAGGCAAGAAGAGCGTCCAAGCGGCCGTCGATATCGGCGCGTATGAGTTTTCGCCCCCCATTGAGATCACCCTCGACAAGGTCTCGGTGGTCGATGTCGGCGCAGACTTCTCCATCGACGGCACTTTTGCCGATTCCGCTCAGTGGGCTTCCATATGGACAGTGACCGTCGATTTCGGGGACGGCACTAGCGGTCAAGGCAAGACTTATCCGGGTATTAGGTTCACGTCTCCCGGCCACAGATATGCGACACCCGGCGATTATGTGATCACTTTCAAGATCGCAAGCGACGTCTTCAGCTCGGGCGAGGCCAGCTTCACCATCCATGCCAACGACGTGCCCAGTATCGACATCGCGGGCCAAGCTGAGATACTCGAGGGCGCAGATCTAGTGCGAACGGGCGCCTATGCCGACCTGGACGAGGTAACCGCCACAATGGATTGGGGAGACTCTTCTGCCGGTGCAGCGCCCCTTTCTGTTCGGGCGGACAAGACCTTCGCTCTGCGCCACACCTACCCACGCAGCGGCACCTACACGGTCACCCTCGTCGTCACCGATTCCTAACGCTCTTCCGCCAGGAAACAGATGATCGTCAAGGTTCTGAACGTCAAGCCTTCGGTGGACGCGGGACCCGACGTCATCGTGCAGAAGGGAGAGGTCTTCTCCCAATCGGCCAAGATCCTCAACCCCGGTCTTGATACATATCGGGGCTATGCGGACTTTGGTGATGGCTCGCCAAAGAGCACCTACTCCCTGACTGAGAGCCAGACCGCGTTCAATATCGGTCGCACATATGCTACTCCCGGTGACTACACGGTCACTGTCTCGGTCACCGAGCCAGGTGAGTCGGCCGGCACTACCGGCACTGATACCGTGAGGGTCAAGGTGCGAGACTTCATACTGAGACTTGACATCAGCGGTCAGGTGGTCAATGAGGGTGACACGCTGAACCAGACGGTCACCGTACAGGGGCCAACAGGCAAGATCGCGAGCGCGAAGGTGGACTACGGCGATGGCTCTCCCTTGGCCGATCTCACGGTGCGCTCCGACTCCAATGATCTCGTCTTATCGCACCGTTATGTCTCTCCTGCCATCTGTCAGGCCAAGGTGATGGTGACCGACATCGAGGGCTATGTGCTCTCGTGCAAATTCAAGGTCGAGGTGAAGAATGTGGTACCTGCTATAGCGTTCTTGCAAGGCGGACGGACCCAACCCAACGTACCGTTCTCCGCTGCAGGCTCATTCACACACCCCGCGGTCGACTCGGTCGTTGTCACCGTTGACTACGGCGACGGCGGCGGCTATGTCCCCGTGACCCAGACAGGCAACGACTTCAAGTTGCTCAAGACCTACGCCACCGCGGGGACTTACGCTGTGAAGGTGAGAGCGGCAGATCACCACGGGGGCACGGGGCAGGCGTCCTTCGTGGTCGAGGTCTACATACCGCGCTACGTCACCTACGATGCCAACGGAGGAACAGGCACAGTGCCTGTCGACTCGACGCCCTATAAGACAGGCGACACGGTGACAGCGCTGTTCGACCCCCTGCCAATACGGACGTCCTACCTATTCGCAGGCTGGAACACCAAGGTGGACGGCACGGGCACAAACTACAGCCTCTATGGCGTTGTGACCTTCACCATGGGCGCTCAGGATGTGACCCTTTACGCAAAGTGGGACACCTCCCCCTGATAGCGGACCGGCGCCACGCCGCGGCTGGCCGCTACCGGTGACCGCAAGAGATGACGTGCCGGATAGCGTCAGCTGCGCGAATATCTCCCCCTAGCGGGGGAGCAGCAGGAGGAGGCTGACGGAGAGAGTGAGCGGCACCCCACCGGTGGGCTTGGCCCTACCGGACACTTCGCCTTGATGCGAGGCGGGGCGCGACGCGACGTTTGTGATGTTGCTCTCCATCGTCCTTGAGTTCAGTCGACACTCCCATGCGCGGCGAGGACACGATTCTGCGTAGGGGCCGACCTCCTTCGGCACTTCTTCGAGTCGCCGAAGGACCGAGCGCCACTTCATCGTCGAACAGCCAGCCTTCACAGCGCTATTGCACGGTGCGATAGTGAATCCACACTGACCAGCAAGGAGGCGACCGCCATGGAGACCGCATATCCGAACTGGGCGTCGATGCCTGGCTCGACGAAGCCCGACAGCGCTTCACCTGCCCAGAGTGCGGCGTGATGAACGGTTGGCACGCGCTCGAGTGCCGCCGGTGCGGCCACAAACCTGGCAACGCTTTCGTGGCCGATCACATCAAAGCCGTCACGGCTCTCAGACGCGACCAGTAGCCGCCGACCTCCCTGCAAAGAAGGCGTGCTGGTCCCGATGACGCCGGCGGCTCGTAGCGCCCTACTTCAGGCAGGCCACCACATCTATCTCGACCAACATGCTCTCCTTGGATAGCGAGGCCGGCATTATGAAGGTGCTCGCGGGGGGTTCCGCCACCAATCCGGGAGCGTGTTGCTGCCAGTACTCCCATTCTGTGGCACGCATCACCTCGTAGTCCTTCACATCCTTGAGGTAGATCACGGTCTTGACTATGTGCTCCAAGTCGCTGCCGGCCTCCTCCAACGCCGCCCGCACTTTCTCAAGAGCGACCAGCATCTGCTCTCTGAAGTCGGCGGACGAGACCTCTCCTGTTCCCATCGTCCGGCCGCTCATACCAGAAAGGAACACCAGATCCCCTACTACCACCGATCGCGCGAACTGCTGCTTCTTGCCACCGTATTGCAGGGGGTAGGTCTTCTTCTCCATACTCTCTCCTCGTCAGACTACTCGGTCGGCAGAAGCCTGCACCGGGTCATATGGCATAGCCGCACTGAGCTCCCTCGCGAATGGCGTCGACGATCCAACCCGGCTCTCGACAACTGCCCACTACGTGGACCTCATCCACCAGACCCTCGAGTTCGGAGACCAGTGCTGAGTTCGGACCCCAATCTTGGGTCGTCATGACGGCCTTTCCCTCGAGAACAAAGACGCGCTTGTCGGGCACCTGGATCTCCAGTCCGTCTCCCACGACCTTCCGGTAGTCGGCATCAGTCCAAAGAGGCACATGTTTGAGCTTCAACCACGGCCATAGGCAATCGAGGTCGTCTCTAGTCATCCCCTCGCCCAGTTCTGAAGGCGGTCCGTCGTGCACCACCACCACCTGGCGTCCGCGCTTGACCAAGAACTCCGCCAGCTCACAGCCGTGTAGCTTGCCGCCCATGATCACCGCGCTCTTGGCCATCGGCATCCACAGCCGTGTCAGCCTTTCGAGCTGAGCGGCCGAGAACACGCGAAGCGCCCACTTGAGCTGCTTATGCAGCTTCTCGGTCTTCACGAACCCGCGCCTGTCGGAACCGGGCAGATCGAACTCCGTGTGGGCCGCTCCTCCCGCCAGGACCAGCACGTCGGGCTTCTCCACCCGTACCACCTTGGCGTCCACGGTCTTACCCAAACGGACTCTCACGCCCTCTTTCTTCAACTGGATCTCGAAGTACTTGGTGAGATCGGTGAGCTCCTCGGTCTCCAGGTCCTTGACCACAGCCGCGACGGGAAGGAGCCCTCCCAGGTGAGGCTCCTTCTCGTAGAGGACCACCTCATGGCCGCGGTTCGCAGCCACCCGGGCCGCTTCCGCACCCGCCGGACCACCTCCCACCACGAGCACTTTCTTCTTCGGCGTGGCCGGCCGGGTCTGGTACTCCGGGATCAACTCCCTCCCGAGAGTGGCGTTGACCCTGCATTCGAGCAACTTGTTCTGGTTGCGACAGTCGAAACAGTGCAGACATCCGGTGCAAGGTCGGATGTCCTCCAGCCGACCCTCGATCACCTTGTTGGGCAGATCAGGATCCGCCAGGATGCGGCGAGTCATCGCGACGAAATCGATACTGCCCTTTCGTAGGTACTCTTCGCCGATGACCGGGTCAAGACGGCAGGCGCTCCACACGGGGATAGTCACACCTTTGCGCTTCACCGCCTCTACCAACGGCACAGTCGCACCCCGGCCCTTGTTGCTCCAGTCCAGATCCTTGGGCAGATCTACCGGAGGCTCCGGGTACAGGATGCGATCGGGCTGCTGAAGTCCGCCTCGGTGTCCGTAGCGTTCCGAGCGTACATTGAGACCGTCAGCGACCGTAGCCACCCACATTGCCAACTCCGCTCCCTCTTCCAGGGTCATAGCGAGTGGGTGGTTGTACTCCGCCGCGTTCATGAGAACGTGCACCGCGAAATCCGGTCCACAGCGGCGTTTGGCTTCACTCACTATGTCCCGCAAGAACCGCGTCCGGTTCTCGTAGCTCTGGGGGCCATACTCGTCTTCCCGCTTGTTCCAGACGCGAGAGAGAAAGGTGTTGCCCAGATGGCAGGTAGCGTGGTTGAGTTCGCAAGCGTCGAACCCGGCCCTGCGGGCACGCTCAGCGGCTGAAGCCCAAATATCGACCTGATCCTCGATCTCTTGCTTGGTCATAGCCCTGCACGGCGCGAAGTCAGGACCAGGCAACTCCTCCTGCGTCATGGCCGAGGCGCACTTGACGTCGCGGATCTTCGGGTCGCGGGGAAGCTTGCCCGTGGGGTCCCAAGGACCCGAATGGAACAGCTGGATAGAGACGGGGCAACCGTGCTTGTGCACCGCTTCTGTCAGCCTCTGGTAACCCGGGATCAGCCGGTCGTCCTCGAAGTGCAGCTGCACTGCGTTGTACCCGCCACCGGGAAGATACTCAAGGTGATGGATACCGAGTGGGTATTCGACCCCCGATGACTCGACCACGATGAAACCCGCCCCACCCTTGGCCAACTTCTCGTACCATGCCACCATGCGCGGGCCGACAGTCTGATCGGCTTCCATGAAGGAGGTCCCATTAGCCGTCTTGAGAATACGGTTGCGGGTCCTTACCGGGCCTATCATCCCGGGCTCGAGGATCTTTTCTAGTCTCTGGGTCATTCTTCCCACACTCCCTGGGCACCTCGGCCCCTCAGCGCAGCGTTTCTTCTACCACAGGTACGTTCTTCATGAGTTGCTCCACCGAGCGATCGACCGCTGCCTGCTCATCGGCGGCCAGCTCAAGCTCGACGATCTCCTGGATGCCGCTCTTGCCCAGTCTGATCGGCACCCCCATGCTGAGTCCTCTCAGTCCGTACTCGCCGTCCAGGATCGCGGACCCACACAGGAGTTCCCCGGTGTCATTCACCACTGCACGTGTCAGAGTGGCCAAACCAATGGCGCAGGTCCAGCCGGTGGTGCGCCCAGACTTGAGTCCTTCCAGCTTATGGAAGAAGGCGCCGTATGCCTGACGGATGGACTCCTTCTCGTCCTCGCTGAACGTCACCGGCTTTCCATCGACTTTCACTGAGCTGAACAACTGCACCTGGGTCAGACCGTGTTCACCCATGGCCAACGCCTCGACTCGGCTCACCTCGACGCCCTTGGCGTGTGCCGCGAACTCCCTGAAGCGCAAATTGTCGTTAAGCGAGTAACCCACGAGTTGCCGGCGGTCGAAGTGCTTCGTCAGCCACAGAGCGTAGTTGATCGCATCCACCGGGTTCACAGCCGTGAACACCACGGCGTCTGGGCAGTATTTGTTGAGTTGCGCCGCGGTATCTCGAGCCATGAGTGTGTTCTTCTTAAGCATCTCTGTGCGGTCGGCTGTGATGTCACCATGCAGCCCCGCGGCATTAATAACAACGCCACTGCCCGCGGTGTCTTCGTAGCCGCCCGCCCTCACCTTTACGTCCAGACCCGACACCGCTGTGCTCAGGTCCATGGCATGGTGCTCCACCAGGTTCTCACGGAGATCGATGAGCACCATCTCATCGGCCAGGCCCGTGGCCGCGATCTGGAACGCCGCCGACATGCCGACCCAACCCGCCGCGCCAAGAACAGTGACTTTCATGGTCTTAATCCTCACATGGTCGTGATCTGGAAAGACATGGGGCTTCGTCGGATGACGAAGCCCCATGCAGTCGTGCAACCTATCGAGTCTTCAGTTTCGGCGAACCGCTATTGCACGAAGGTCTTCATCTTGGCAGCGACCTCAGCATCGGCAGCCTCGGTAGCCTTCCAGACCTCATCGTAGGCGGTCTTCAGCCAAGTGTCCCTCATCGCACCCTGCAGCTCGATGACCTGCATACCTGCGGCAGTCATGGTCGCGATGGCTTCAGTGTTCATCTCAGTGTTGTGGATCTTGGAGTCCACTTCCCAGTCGATGGCAGCCTGGGTAAGGGCATCCTGCTGCTCAGCGGTCAGCTTGTTCCAAGTCCCCATAGCAACGATCAGGCTCGAGTCGGAGTTGTAGAAGCCCGGCTGGATGAGGTACTTGAGTACGTCTTGCAGCGAGTTGTCAGTGATGTCGGTGAGAACGCAGCCCGTGCCTTCGATGACATTACGCTCGATAGCGTCGTAGATGTCGCCCAAAGGCATGGACGTCACGGCCGCTCCCAAACCCTCGAGCAAGGGCTGCTGAGCGGCGGTGCCACGGAAAGTCTTGCCCTTGAAGTCATCAAGCGAGGTGACCTCAAAGTTGGTGGCGATGACGAACGGGACGGCATCGCTACAACGCGCCAAGAAATGAGCGTTCAGTCCCGCCTCAGAAAGTTCGTTGATGTAGTCGTCGCCACCGTTGGCCCGGGCGGTCTCGGCATCGAAGAGCTTCACGGCCTGCATGACAGGCATGAAGCTGACCAGATACGAATACGGCGTGAACACGAGTTCTACGGAATCGTTCTTGAGAGCCTCGCCCAGCTCGTTAGCGGGGATAGCCTCAGGACCGGCACCCCAGACCACCTCGAGTGTACCGTTCGAGTACTCCTTCACTTTCTCCTGGAAGGTCTCGAGATAGTAGTAGTGCGCGCCACCCTCTGGGAATGCACCTTGCAGATGAAGCGTCGTCACCTCCACGGGGGTGGAAGCAGCAGTAGTCGTTTCGGTGGTCTCTTCTCCGCCGCACGCCACTAAGGCGAACGATGCAGATACGAGAGCAACTACCAACAAAGCTAGAAATACCTTCTTCACCTTGATACCTCCTAAGACATTCACTTCAGTTGAGCAACTATGCGAAGCCAGATAGAAGATCCGTACCTCCTTTCCCCCCTCTATCACATGAGACCCGGTATGAAAGTCGCAAGAGCCGGTATGAGCACCAGGATCAGGACGGCCAGTAGATCTAAGCCGACGAAGGGGATGGCCCCTATCATAATGTGATTCATGGTCACTTCCGGAGGTGACACGCTCTTCATGGTGAACAGCGAAAGACCTACCGGAGGAGTGAACTGTCCGACTTCAAGCAGGATGAGGAAGATCACCGCGAACCAGACCTCGTTGATGTCGTACGCCCCCACCAGGGGCATGAACAGCGGCAGGCAGATCATCATGATGGAGGCCTGCTCGATGAAGAGGCCAAGGATGAATACCAGCGCAAACATCGCGAAGATGACAAGTGCCTCGGAGGTGATATGTGTGGTGACAGCCAAGACCAAGCCGCGGCTTGCTCCAGACAGTGAAAGCACTTGGCTGAAACCGGAAGCACAGGCGATGATTATGAGCAGCATGCCCGAGGTCCTCAGCGAGCCGATCAATGTGCCCCACACGAGCTTCAAGGAGAACTTCCGGTAAGCCGCAGCCAAGATGTAGGAGGCCAGCGCCCCGATCGCGGCCGCCTCGGTCGCCGTGCCCACCCCACTGAAGATCACACCCATGATCACTCCAAAGATGAGCACCAGCGGTATGATGTCGCGAAGTATCAGCTTGGTCCTGACTCCAAGCGAGAGTCGCTCGGTCTCTTCCTCATCCGGCGGCGCCAACTTGGGATTGATGACGCAACGAATCAGAACATACCCGATGTACAGGCAGAGTAGGAGTACGCCCGGAAGCAACGCCCCCATGAGGATCTTACCCACGGGTATGCCCGCTATGCCCCCGAGCAGAACCGCTTGGTTGCTCGGAGGTATGATCATGGCCAGCGCCCCCCCGGCCATGATGGTCCCTGTGATGAGCGATTTCGAGTAGCCGCGCCGCGTCATCTCGGGCAGCATCAGCGAGCCGAACATAGCTGTATTGCCCAGAGACGAGCCGCTCAGAGAGGCAAACACGCCGCCTCCCAGCAGAGTGACCACGCTCAACCTTCCCGGCACCTTGCGCACCAGTTTCGACAATGCATCCAAAGTCGTCCGGATTATCCCCGACTGGAAGAACAACTCACCCATGATCACAAACAAAGGTATGGCAGTGAAACTGAAATTGGAGAGCTGATTGCGCATACCCAGAAGCAACTGCTTAAGGCCACCGATGCCGTGGGCGGTCATTCCGAAGAAATCGCCAAAATAGATGACCACGCCGGCAACGATGAAGAAACTGAACGCTACCGGTATCCCGGTGAGCATCACTGCAAGTAGTCCACCGATGAGAACGGATATTACTATGTACCATTCCATTACTCTGAGGCTCCATCCTGGCTGGAGCCGCTCGTGTCGGCGCGTAGCTTGCGCGCCTCCTTGAGGTCTTCCATCCCGTTGACAAAGGACCGCAGTGCCAAGAAAAAGCTCCCCAAAGGTATGGGGAGCAGCAGGACCCACTGAGGCGTGTGTATGACGTCAGTCATGACCACGTGATCTATGAGGTACCTGTACGCGAGGAGCGCGCCGATGTACGCGATTATGCAGGCCACCGGGATCATCACGAAACTCACCACCGCCATCCAATACTTCTGGACCTTCGGGGAGAATCTGACGATCAGCAGATCTATGTTCACATGCCCCCGCCGCGCCATCAGCCAGGGAGCTGCTAGAAACGCTACAAAGACCAAGGCGTAGCCAGAAAAATCGATTATCCAAGCGAACGGCTTGTTTGCCAGGTAGCGGGAGAAAGTGGCGAAAGCCACTCCCAACAGCATAGCCAGAAGAATCAGAGCGGCTAGACCGGCCAGAACATCGACGCAGCGGTCTACAATCTTCGTGAAGACCTTCACTCTCTGCCCCTTTCGCGGAACAACGCGTTCCCGGTAGTCTACCCGCGACCCGCTTGCGAGTAACAATGACCGCCGTGTAGGCTTGGAACGCCGCTCCAATCAAGAGGCCTAGAGAGCAATATCCATTGCTGCCCGGGCCGGCCTTTGTGGCCCCCCCTGCTTCCTCCCAGCCGTGCTGCTCAACACCATACGCGGTCAAGGCCCAAAGGTCAAGTGAATGAACCATGGGCGCGAACGGTAGCTCTCTGCACCGCAAAGAAACGGCGCCGCGCGCCTGCCCCCGCGTGTTTGCTGTAGTCTGAGGATCAGACTCATAGGCATATCGACTGAAACCGGAGCGCGAGATGCAACTTCAACGCGACAAGAAGCCGCACAAAGAAATCAAGAAGCCCAAGAAACCCAAGGCACCCAAGAAGCCTACGACCATCAAGGCCTGAGGCACGCCCTCCGAGAGTCCCTCGATGGGTGCCGTGAATGACGCCGGCGCCGCCACCCTAAGGCTGCGGCGCCGGAAATGACGCTGCGTCACTGATTTCGGCGCGCACCCGCGCCTCTACGAATCCTTAGACGTCGATAGTCTTGAGATCCGGGCTCACGATCAGCTTGGGCTCGGTGATCTTCTGCACATCCTCGGCAGTCATGCCGGGCGCGACTTCCTTGAGCACCAGACCCTCGTCGGTCACCTGGATGACAGCTTGGTTGGTAACGATCAGGTCGACACAGCTCTTACCCGTCAGCGGATATGTGCACTCTGTACGAATCTTGGGCGTGCCGTCCTTCGCGCTGTGATCCATCATGATGATGACGTGCTTGGCACCCTGCACGATGTCACCGGCGCCGCCCATGCCCTTGATCATCTTGCCGGGGATCATCCAGTTGGCCAGGTCGCCCTTCTCTGAGACTTCTATCGCTCCCAGCACTGTGGCGTCCAGATGGCCGCCACGCACCATGCCGAACGAGTCGGCATTGGAGAAGTAACTGCAGCCGGGCAGTTCGGTGATGGTCTCTTTACCGGCGTTGATCGAGATCAGGATCCTCTTCACCCTCGTACGGATACGGGCCCGCGCCCAGGATACCGTTCTCGGAGTGCAAGAAGATGTCCTTGCCCTCGGGCAGATAGTTGCTCACCAGCGTCGGCTGGCCGATGCCCAAGTTGATGTAGTAGCCGTCCTCGAACTCGGCCGCGACGCGCTTGGCCTGTTCTTCTTTAGTTAGTGCCATCATCGCCTCCTAGAGATATCTGATCGGTCGTCGCTCGGGGCCAGCGGGCCTACGGCTTCGGCCGGGTGGTGGTCTTCTCGATCCACTTCTCGTAGTGCTCGCCCTTGACTATGCGATCCACATAGATGCCGGGGGTGTGGATCTCGTCCGGACCGAGCTCGCCCACTTCCACCAGGTTCTCCACCTCAGCGATGCAGATCTTGCCGGCGGTGGCACACAACGGGTTGAAGTTGCGGGCGGTCTTGCGATAGACCAGGTTGCCTAGTCGGTCGCCCTTCCAGGCGTTGACGATGGCGAAATCGGCGGTCAGGCCAAGCTCCATCAGGTACTCACGGCCACCGAACTCACGCACTTCTTTGCCCTTGGCCAGATCGGTGCCCACGGCGCTGGGGGTGTAGAAGGCGGGGATACCGGCGCCGCCGCAGCGGATACGCTCGGCCAAAGTGCCCTGCGGCACCAGTTCTACCTCAAGCTGGCCGCTCAAGAACTGCTGCTCAAAATTCTTGTTCTCGCCCACATAGCTGGAGGTCATCTTCTTGACCTGGCCCGCCTGCAGCAGGACGCCGAGTCCGTACTGGTCGGTGCCGCAGTTGTTGCTGATGATGGAGAGGTTCTTGATGCCCTTCTTGTGGATCGCGCGGATGAGGTTCTCCGGGTTTCCGCAGAGACCAAACCCACCAGCCAGGATCGAAGCGCCGTCTTCCATATCGAAGATGGCTTCTTCGGCACTCGGGAACACTTTGTTCATCGCGTGTCGCCTCCAGGGGACTGTTGCAGCTCAGCGCTCAATATCTGGTATGAGAATACCATGTCCCGACCCTTGCATTAGTCGCCGCTGCACCATACCCTGACACAGACCCCAAATGCCTGACTGTTATTACACCTGCAATCTTCTGCCCCTGGCACTGCTAACCGAAGCCGGCTACTCGCCGCGCTGGCTGGGCAACTATCTCCGCGACCCCGGAGCCTCCTCTCGTCGTGAGGCCCTTAGCGTCCACCCTATGACCTGCCCCTACGTGACCAAGCTGGTGGCCGCCGCCGAGGATCTGTTCAATGGCAGCGGCGCAATAGCGGGCACCGACTGCCTGGTCGTGCCGGGCGGCTGTGACGCAGCCCGTCGCATGGGTGACCTTCTCGCCGCTACCTATCCCGACAGGGTCTACATGCTCCACCTGCCCCGCTCCTCCGGAGACGGCGTCGTCGACAGGCTCGCCGCCGACCTTGAGCGAATGGACAGATGGTTGCGCGGCCGCCAGACCGGCGCCGCGCCTGCGCGAGATGCGGGCGACCAAGCTGAGCCTCCTAACCTAGACTACCGGGAACGGCCGCGCCCAGGCGGGGTCTTCGTGGTCAGCGGGCCCCTGAGCGACGACTCGCTGCTGGGCCTGATCGACAAGCTGGGGGCACACGTGTCGGGACTTGAGTCCTGCACCTCGCCCGACCGCTGGAAGGCTTTAGCGCCCCAAGTGGGCTACACCTCCGACGTCACGGCCTCAGCGACGCCCGACTATCAAACCCTTGCCGAGCAGGTGTTGGCGATGGGTATATGCCCACGGCGCTCGACTCAAGATCGACGAGCCTACCTGGAACGCCGCCTTGACGAGGCGAAACCGGCCTCCGTGATCTACGCGCGCCAAAGCTTCTGCGATCCGGGCGCTTATGACGCCCTACTCGTCAGCGCTCTAGCGCGTGAGCGCGGACTACCCTACCTGGAGATCGAAGTCGACTTCCCCTTCGACGCCAACGGACCGCTGCGTGTCCGAGTGGAGGCATTCCTGGAAGCTCAACTCATGGACGACGACCTCCTAAACTCCGACGACCTGTTTCAGGAGAACTGACCGTCATGCCCGGATTCAGCGACGCCACCGGCAACACTCTGAACGCCTCGCTCATACGCACTGCCTTCATGGCGCAGACGCGCTATCGCGCGCTGCACGAGCGTACCGCCCGCCGCTACATGTACCTGCACGCGGCCAAAGCCTCGCTCGGCCTTTTCAAGCCGGATGCCGTCGTGCCCTGGGTCTCCTACCTCTTCCCCACCGAGCTGCTCTCTTCGTACGGCATCACTCCCATGATCCCTGAACTCGCCTCCGCCACCCTTACCGGTACCCAGGCGCGCGAATCGTTGGAGGCCACCGCCGCCCGCATGCCCTTAGCCCGCGACGTCTGTAGCTACCACCGCATCGCCTTGGCGGCTCTGGAGATGGGGATGCTGCCGGCTCCGCACATGTGTCTAGGCACCACGCCACTCTGCCTGGGCAAAGAGTGTCTGCTCGAGCTCGTGGCCGTGCAACATGATGTCCCTTTTCGCGAGATCCGAGTACCGCTGCCCCCCGACGAAGGCGAAACGTCGCACGAGGTGGTGGCCGATGTGGCCGAGCAGATGCGGGAGTTACACGAGGATATCGGTCGCTGGACGGGGCGCAAGCCTAACCTCCGCAAGACCATCGAGCTCTCCAACCGAGCCTCGAAGGCTTGGGGCCAGATACAGACCGAACGCCTGGCCGGCCGTCTGGACATGGACGGTCGCGAGACTTTTGCCGCCGTGTTCTTGGGTCAACTGCTGTGGGGCACCCGCCCCGGCGCCCGGGACTTCGAACTCCTTCTCACCAAACATGGCCGCAAGGACCTCATCGCCCCCGCTCCCAAGAGCGGACAGCCCCTCAAGAAGCTGCTCTGGCTACACACCATGCCGCATCACGATTCCAGCATCATCGACCTGATGCGCGAGCGAGGCGCGATGATCCTCTTCGACGAGATGAGCCAGATGCACTTAGAGATGGTCGACCCCGACGACCCCTACCCAGGCTTGGCCAAGCGTCTGACCGACAACGCCACCTGGGGTACTTCGGCCCGGCGAGCGCGGCTGAACCTGGCTCTCGCAAAGCACTTGAAGGTCGACGGAGTGGTGCACTTCAACCACTGGGGCTGCCGCCACGGGCTGGGCGCCGTCCCGGTGCTACGAGCCGCCTTCAGCAAGGCGGGCATCCCCTTCATAGCCGTCGACGGCGACGCCCTTGCGCGCGGGGGTCCGCAACAGCAGAAGTCACGCCAAGCCATGGAGAGCTTCCTGGAGCTCCTGTGACTTCGCGCCTGCGCCCATCGGGCGGCGCGCGCCTGCGCCGCGAGCAACGCACGGTGCAGGTTATGGTGAGCATGTACTGCCGTGGCCACCACAAACTTGCCGCCCGGTCGTCGAGCGTCACCACCATAGGGGGTGCCCGGCTGTGTCCCGACTGTGCCGCGCTGCTTGATTACGCCGGCAGTCGCATCGACGCGTGCCGCTTCGGCGAACAGAAACCCACCTGTGCGCGGTGCCCCGTGCACTGCTTTCGCACAGCCGACCGCGAGGCCATCAGGACCGTGATGCGCTACGCCGGTCCTAGGATGGTGCTTCGTCACCCCTATCTAGCGGTGCGGCACTTACTCGAGCGGCAACACTCGCCCCGCAGTCTCTGATAGGCTGCCCACGATGAGGACTACGCGGAAGATATACATAGCGTTCGGACTGGCCGGCGGCCTGGCAGCCGCGGGCCTGCACGCATACTTGCTCTGGCGTCTCTTGGCGGAGGACGCACCGGCCTTGGACGAGATCAAACTGCTGTCCATAGGTATCGGCTTGGGTATCTGCGGAGTAGTGGCGGCCCTGGTCGGCCTGCTTTCGCGCCCGGCGAGCCTGGTGCTGCTGGCCTGTGTGGGTGCCCTTGGTCTGCTCCCCCATCCCTTGACGTGGCTACCCGCGGCCGCCCTTATGTTCATCGCCGTAGCCCTAGGTGTGACATCCCTGCGCCGCCCAGTCGCCAAGCCTCAGGCAGATGCGAGACCCAAGCAGGAGCCCACCCCACCGGTCCGGCCCCGCGCCGTACCCCTTCTCTCTGCCGACGGTATGCCCCTGCACTGGTCCATAGCCGCCAAGTACCCGCGAGGTCTTTTCTACGGACGAACTGAGATAGAGCCGGACATTCCAGCCACTTCGGAGCAGACCCCGCAAACCTCACCCCACCTACTCACCGATGTCGACCGAGTATCTTGGGGCATCCACACCAAGATCCTCGTGGCTGTCACCGTCGTGGCACTGGCCGCTCTGGTCATCCCCTTCTCGCTCATGGCCGACATCCCCGTCGCAGCCTCGACATCGGCCGAGCGGGTCACGAGTACCGACACATCGCTGCCCGCGGTGACCACCACCGTCGTCGCTGAAACGCAAGGGCAGAACACCGCTGCCATTGCGTACAGCGACACCACGAGGGGGTTGACCATCACGATACCGACGGATTGGGCGCCGGTCCCACCCGAGACTCTGGCCGACTACGATGCCGACTCCGAGTATCTTTCCGGATTCGCCGAGACCACAGGCCCCACCCTCTGGGGCGCGCACCTCAACGGACTCGCCATCAAGGTACTTGCCGAATCGGCGGCGCTAGAGCTGACCCCAGAACTTGCGTACCAGACCGCGCAGCGTTTCGTTGACACAGGCACCCAGTCCTACGACTACTTCCAGGTGCTCACACCTGTGCGTGAGTCCAGAGTCGGCTCTTTCGACGCACTCCTCGCCACAGCGCGAATCACCTGGAGAGACCGAGTGATGGTCAAGTCGGTGATCGTATTCGTCGCCGGCGAACGCCTCTATCAGATCGAATTGCAGACCGACGACGCGGACTGGGCTGAGCGCCAGGAGTTGTTCGACGACATCTTGGATTCAGTCGCCTTGGCAGCCGGTCCCACCGGAGACTAGTCGCCCGGTTTTTCCGGGCGCTCCCTGCGCTCGGGGACCCGCGCCCACAGCGCCTCGACCAACCGTCCCGCTCGCCGGAGCCTCTTCTGCCTAGCTGTCGCCGGTGCTGGGATCTTGAACGCCGGACACCCCAGTCGACGCGAAAGGTCGGAAGCCACATCGGACAGACCGGCGGGCAGCCCCGCACGGGCAAGCAGCACCACAGCCGGTGCGTACTGAGCCAGCGCCGAGACCAGTTTGTCCGCCGAACCGTTCTGCACAGACACAGTGTCCAAGTACGCCTCCCGGCGGGCGATCTCGCCTTCTTTGGTATCAGCCGTGACCCCACCCCAGGTGGACGGACGCGCCACCAAAGCGTCGCTCACCGGCACCACCAACAGATCGGCTCCCAGCCTGGCCGCCATTTGGCGAGGCACCTGTAGCAGCGAAGGGTCTGCCTTCGTCCCCACGACGAGCGCCAGCCGTGCACGCCGATTCTGCAGTGCGCTTATCGCTTCTGTAAGCGTCAGCGGCTCATCGTCCACGGCGACCTTGGCCTCCCCCACGAACTTGGCCGCCCACTGCACACCCACGGGCCCTATCAACTCGAAGACCACGACCGACGCCAATACCGCGGCAAGGATCGTCTCGCCGCTGACAGGTAACACGTCCCGCGCTAGGATACCCAGACCCACCGCCGCACCTGCCTGTGGTATCAGACTCATGCCCAGCCCCAGAAAGCGCCTCGAGTCCTCCTTCTGCCGCCTCACCATCCAAGCCGTCACCAGCGGTCCGGCCAACTTGCCCAACGTCCTGGCGACCACGTACACGCCGAACAGCACCCCTATGCTGCCCATAGCCCGCACATGCAGACCGGCGCCCGCCCACAGAAAGAACACGGCTATCACCGGATACTCCAAGGAAAGGAGCGCGGCGAATACCCTCTCTCTGTCTCGCTCTTCTTTGGTCAGGTTGGCCGCGGTAGTGCCCATGGCCAGACCCGCAAGCAGGATGGAGTAGCCGAAGTACTCGGTCACCCCCACCACCAGCAACACGTGCGCGAGCACCAGCATCAACAACTCGTGGGACGACCTGACCCTCTTCACCAAGAGGGCCACGAGAGCTCCGGCCGCGCAGCCGACGGCCACCGCGGCGGCCATGCCCGTCAAACGGACGGCGTAGAGGTGTCCGATAGCTCCGCCGGTCTCCAGACCCACCGCCAAAGGAAGCACCAGGGTGAAGGCCAAGATCGCGAAGAAATTGTCACTGGCTATGGAGAAGCCAAGCAGCTTGGCGTAGTTGCCCTTGGCTCCACTCTCTTTGAGGGTGCTGATGACCGTGGCAAGACCAGTGGTGCCCGCTATCGCGCCTATGGGCAGCGCTACGGCCAGTTCGCCCGTGAACAACCACACTCCCCCGCCCACGAGCAGCACGGGTAACACCGTCTCCAAAGCCACCACCAGGTAGCTGCGACGGGACAGGGCCCGCACGTCCCTGAAGAACAGCTGCTCACCGGCCGCGAAGGTGATCATACCCAGCGCCACGGGCTCCACCACGCGCAAAGAATTCAGCACCGACGAGCCGACCAGATCGAACCCTCCGGGGCCCGCCACTACTCCCAGGAGCAGAAAGCTGGTGACCACGGGCACACGCAGGTGTCGGGACACTCGCATGGCCACATAACCCACGTAGACGAGAACTGAGGCTACAAGAAGGACGGTCTCCAGAGAGATCTCCTGCGGTCGGGGTGCATACCGGATTCTACCCCACCAAGTAGGGCGAGCGTTCGGTCGGGCCCTCGCGACTCCGGGGCCAGCCTACAGGATTAGAGCAAACGTGCAAGAATTCGTTAGGAAAGAACCTATCCTGGTGCCACTAGGGCGGGGAAGGAGCACCTGAAACACATGGAAGACAGCGACCGCACTCTTGCAGTCTTCATAGACTTCGAGAACTTGGCTATCGGCTTCAAGCATCGTCGCGGTGAATTCGACGTGGACAAGATCCTCGAGCGCCTTGTCGAGAAGGGCAAGGTCATAGTCAAGAAGGCTTACGCCGACTTCGGCGAGTACAAGCAGTACACCAAGCCGCTGCACGAGCACGCCATCGAACTGATCAACATCCCGCGGCGGTCGATGACCGGCAAGAACTCGGCCGACATACGGCTCGCCGTAGACGCCATGGACCTGGCGTGGAGCAAACAACACGTAGACACCTTCGTCATCGTGTCGGGCGACTCCGACTTCTCGCCGCTGGTCTCGAAGCTCAAGGAGAACGGCAAGCATGTCATAGGCGTGGGGATGAAAGAGTCGACCTCTAACCTGCTGGCCGACAACTGCGACGAGTTCATCTTCTACGAAGACTTGGAGAAGCAGGCAGCTAGGCCCGCCACCCCCGGTCCCCAGGCCAAGGACATCCCCGAGGACAAGAAAGAGGTCTTCGACCTGCTGCTCGAGTCCATCGCCGCGCTCATCCGCGAGAACAAGGACCCCATATTCGCCTCGATGGTCAAAGACACCATGCAGCGCAAGCGTCCGTCTTTTAGCGAGTCCTCATATGGCTACCGCAGCTTCAGCGCCCTGCTGCAGGATGCCGAGAAGCGGCAGCTTATCGCGCTACACCGCGAGAAGAGGGCCGGCGGCACCTACGTGGTGGAGGGGTTCGTCGAGTAGGAAGCGTCGGGGCGCAGCCTGGCCACCCCGGTCACTCGCATTCGCGATTACTCGAACGTCCCATCCCAGTGATAGGTGTAAACAGGCCCTCCGGGGTCGTCCGGCGCCGGCATCGTCAGAGTGTCGCCTTTGATGGTGTAGGGCAGCTCGATCCACCCGCCGTTCAAGAAACGTATGGTCGAACCGTCGGCGCTCCAGTAGCCTGCGATCCCGTCGCCTTCTTCTCCCATCTCGGGGTCGAAGTATTGATAGGATGCTCCCGCGTCCAAGGTCCCGTCAGCGTAGAAGCCCAGATAGACGTAACCGGACCCCTCGCTGTCCGAGGTCTCGTACGACCAGCCCCCCAATAGCCTGTCATCACCGCCTAGTCGCGTCCTCTGGAAGGTCAGCACCGGCCCACCCGCCCCCGTCCCACCCCACGGATCCGGCATCATGAGCGTGTCGCCCTCTAGGTTGTAGGCGAAGGGAGTGAGTTCGCCACCTTCGTATCCCACTCTTACCAGCGGGCCGTCGGCGCTCGAAGCGGTGTCCCACACCATGCCCTCATCGTAATAGGACATGGTGCCGTCGCCGTTGAAGGTCAACAGTACGCCGCACTCGTCCGGGCCAACTGCGCACCACGTCCCCACAAGTGCGGGGTCGACGCCAGCGGGCTTGATGTCTCTAAAGACCGGGGTGCCATCCCACAGAGTCTGCTGGACCTCCGCGCCGGCACTAGTGGAGGTGGCACCCGCAGCGACGAGTTCCTGGCATCCGGACGTCGCCAAACAGCCGGCTGCCAACACAGACAAGAGAGATACCGCGCAAAGTGCTTTCAAGGCGATGCCCTTCCTGATTCGCTGTCCGATACTTCCGACGCACAGAGTATGTCCGCTTCTTAGTCTACTTGGTCGAAGAACTCGGTTCCCGGGATCGGGTAGAGGGTTCCTTCAGTCGGCTGTCAGACCCATATCCGTCATCACTCCGAGTTGAGCGATCTATTCTTCTCTCGCAGGCTTTCCGCCGTTCTGGTGGTATTAGAGTAGTTGAGAGGATTCCCACAGCCCTGACTGTGGTAGTTCGAAGTAGACACGAGCGAGATCGCAAGGAGCATGAGAATGAAGACATTTCGAGACTCCAGTGATCCTTGGAAGACCGGCCTGGGTTCGGGTAGTCGCCTGGGGCGTCCAGTATTGGTGATGGGCGTCCTACTTCTGGTCGTAGCCCTCGCTGCCGGATGTACCGTGGTAGACGAGCTGTCGACGGACACCACCGCCACGTCATCGACCGAAACGAGTTCGACCCTGGCGGTCGTCATAGCCGACACCTCTACCAGCCTGGCAGCCACCACCACGACACTCCCCCCCGAAACCACCACTACCTCAACCGAGGCATCCTCCACGACCATCACCAGTACCAGCACCACAGCGCCCCCCACTACCGAGCCCGCGGTCACCCCGACCACCGAAGCCACCGTGGGCACGCAGAAACCCGAAGGGCAACAGTCCGAAGGGACCGTGCTGTACGAGATAGCCGACTGGTCAGCAGGCATCAGCGGCTGGGCGGCAGCCGGCCAATGGAAGACCGCCGGCGGAATGCTGGTAACCGACGGCACCAGCAACTCCTTCGCTGTGGCGCCCGTCGACCTGACCGGCTACCCCGACTACGTCGTAGAGTGTGAAGCTCAGATCATCGATCCTGCTGACGAGACCGTACTGCTTCTCATGGCACGCATGATCAATGGCACGGCCTATTACGGTGGCTTCGATGGCTCCAAGTCGCGCATGGTGGTGGGTTACGACACGTCGGAACTGGGCAGCGCCGGTTTCGTACTCGATTCCGCCTGGCACACCTACCGTTTGGAAGTGCGCGGCAACACCGTGCGGCTGTTCCTGGAACAAGCTGAAGTCGCGAGGACAATGGACAACCGCGCCCTAGAGCCCGGAACGGTGGGCATCTACTGCGGCAGCGGGCAGATTAACGTCAGGTCGTTCAAGGTCACGGCACTCTAGGCTTTCCACCGGACAGAACCCGGGCGACGCAGGTATTTACTGCGATCTCGGCCCCGTGCTACGCCCGGCCGATCACCAGCCGCTGAGGGTCGACCTCTTCGCGAAGGACGCGCAGTTCTTTCTCTGTCGGCGGCGATGTGTCGTCGATCGTGTCGGGGACGATGAGTTCGAAACCGGTCTCAGATTGCACCTTGGCCACATCCACACCTGGGTGTAGCGACTCTATCCTCATCGCGCAGGTCTCTTCGTCAAAGCCCATCACCGCGAGGTCGGTGATGATCTTGTGCGGACCAGCCCCCTCGGGCAGTCCTGCGGCCTCTCGGGCGCCCTTGCCGGTCAAGAAGCCTGGGGAAGTGACGAAGTCACACTTCTCCACGAAGCGGGCCTTCTCATGGACGGTCATCACCATGGTAAGCCAACAGAACGAGGCGAAGTCGTTGGCCCCACCACTGCCTGGGAACCGCACCTTTGGCTTGTAGTAGTCGCCGATGCAGGTGGAGTTGATGTTCCCGTACTTGTCTATCTGTGCTCCGCCCAGGAAAGCATAGTCCACCAGGCCTCTGGCGCACGTGGTCATCATCTCGGCCATTCCGCCTGCCATCACGGCACGATAGAAGGTGCGCGAGTCACCCACCGATATGGGCATCTGGGGCAGCATAGGCGCTACGCCGCCGGCCTCGAAGAGGATCACCAAGTCGGGAGAGTCCGTCTTCTGCGCGAGCATGGCGGCCGCGCAAGGCGCCCCCGTACCGACTGCCGCGGTCTTGCCATTCTCCAGGTACCTAGAAGCCACGCAGATCATCAGCTCCATCATGTTGTAAGCAGGCGCCATAGTCTCTGATCCTTTTGCCTCGTCCATCGCCCTAGTCCTCGACCACGTGCTCTAGCTTTTGGAGCTCCTCTATCCGCTTCAGACCACCGCAGCGTACGACGTACTCCTGAAAGCTCGGACAGTCGTATATGTAATGGTCCATGAACTTCTCGAACTCGGCCTCGTCCTTCTCGGCCTTCAACCACTCAGCCATGTGCTTCTCGTCGGAGAAGTAGAGATTAGGCATGTTGCCCGGGTAGCTGCCGAAGGGGACTTCGACGACTGCGTCCACCAGGTAGAACGGGATAGAGGTCAGTGTCGGACGGTCACGGATGACCGAGTTGTGCACTACTTTCTCGGTGGTGATGATCAGGTGCTTGGCGGCCCTGGCCAGCTCCAGGTCGGCCACGGAGATGCCACGGATGACCGAGTTGCCGTACATGTCGGCAAAATGGACGTGTATCGCGGCCACATCGGGCCACAGAGCGGGTACTGCCGCGTACTTCTTCTGAGTGAAGGGACACTCGACCACTTTGGCGGCCGACATCTTGAGAGTGTCAGTGCCCAGCATGCAGCGGGTAAGTCCGAACGAAGCACCGTTCGCCGCTGCCTTGAGCCGTGTCGCCAGTGCGAAGTTGGTCCACTCGGTGACCTCTACCTCGCCCGACTCCATGTAGCGTCGCGCAACGCGCGAAAGACCACGGGCCTCAAGGCCTACGATGTAGGCCGAGTCCAGACGATTGAAGCACTTGCCTGCCGCCAGTACCTGGAAGTCATGGGTAGAAGTGTGGCCCAGGAAGCCAAGGTTCTTCTTCCGCTGCCGTACGACCTCGTGCACGATGGCATTGGGGATGCGCACCGCCCCGAAACCCCCGATCGCGAGATACGAGCCGTCGGACACAAAACGCTCCACGGCTTCCTTCTCGGTCATGCGCTTGTCGACCATAGCCCGCGATTTGTCGCGAAAGAAATCCCGCGCCTTGTCAGGATCGGGATCCATAAACAGGGGATTGACCCCTTCGTCCAGCACCTTCATACAGTCTCCTTCGACGCCAGAAGAAGCACGCCAGACCCAGTGCGGCAAGCGTAGGGTCCCGTCAAATAAAGCAGGCTATCACGAAAGTCCACGATCTTCCGATGAGGCCGATTTGGGAAAGTGGGCGACGTCAGATAGACGGCCCACCATGGCGCTGCTTGGTATACGCGTACCATTTATATCACAAGCAACGGACCCGTCGCGACGCTCCGCAGACCGATGATAGACTCGGCATCGGATGCTGCGCTCCAAGAAGAACACCCGGTCTCCTTACGGCGGGCTGCTGATAGCGGTCTTGTCGATACTGTTCGTCGTTCTGGCAGCATTCACCGTTCTTGCCTTAGTGGACGATGGAATCTCCTGCGCCACCGACGCCACCTCTGATGCCACGGTGACCCTGCCGCCCGCCTCGTCGGTCGGCGCCGCCACCACGACCCTTCCCCCCTCCACGACGACCTCCACCACGGCACCACCAGTGGCACCCGCTCGATTTCGATGGCCCGACCGCCATGCGACACCTGGAGGTGCTGGCGCAAGACATCGGCCCCCGCAAGTCCGGCACCCAGGCCGAAGCAAGATGCCCTGGGCTACGCGACCACCTACCTGCAGAGCCTGGGCTACGACGTGCGACCGCAAGACGTCTCGCTACCGGGCGGAGTCACTTCGCACAACCTCTCTGCCATCAAGCGGGGTGAAGTCAGAGTCCGTGATCGTCATTGGCGCCCACATCGACACAGTGGCCGTGTCTCCGGGCGGCAACGACAACG
The DNA here is from genome assembly GCA_963814365.1 of uncultured Actinomycetes bacterium. Taxonomy (GTDB): domain Bacteria; phylum Actinomycetota; class Thermoleophilia; order RBG-16-64-13; family RBG-16-64-13; genus RBG-16-64-13. The sequence goes on from CAWFCL010000004.1 coordinate 1,306,092, forward strand.
CCTCGGGCGTCGCTGTGGTGCTGGAGTTGGCGCGAGACCTTCGTGACGCCGACATCGTCGCCACGGTACAGTTCGTGGTCTTCGGCGCCGAGGAGATGACCGACTCCAATGCCGACCACCACCACTACGGCTCGCGGCAGTTCGTCGCAGGCCCTGACCGACGATGAGCGCTCGGCGCTGGTGGGCATGATCTCTGTCGACATGGTGGGATACGGCACTGAGTTCACCGTGCGCACCATGGATCGCGGACCGCAAGCACTCAGGGACTCCATCAAGGCGTATGCGAACGACCACGGTGTGTCCGCACGTTTCCTAAAGGACGGCGGCAAGTACGGTTGGAGCGACCACGAGCCCTTCGAGCTGGCCGGATACCCCGCGGTATGGCTGGAGTGGCGCGAAGACCCCCACTACCACACGGCCAGGGATACCTATGCCCACTGCGACCCCGACGACGTCCAGACAGTCGGGGCCATGGTCCTAGGGTTCCTGCACCAGTTGACTCAGGCGGACTTGGACGCGTTGGCCGCCGCCCGCACACTCTGACCTGCTATTGCCTGGTGTATGTCACCGTGCCGTACTTGGCATCTTCGACCGTCAAGGTACTTCCCGCGATGCTGTAGGGCATCGTGTTGTCTTCGGGAGCACTGGGCTGTGTGAAGACCACTGCGCCCATCTTGACCTCGTAGGTGAAGGTGGACGGCTCGCCACCATCCTTGGTCCACACCATCTTGCCGTCGGCAGTGAACTCAAGAGTCTCTTTGAGTTGCTCGCTGTACCACTTACCTACCAGGTCGCCAGGCTCTTCTGAACCGCCGGCTTCGGTGGTATCGGTCCCGCCGCCTGTAGTGGTATCGGTCCCGCTGGCGGTGGTGTCGGTCCCCCCGCCTGTGGTGGTATCAGTCTGAACGGTGGTGTCGGATTTCGAGCCGTCGTCTCCGCACCCTACGACCCCCCACGCCAGAACAAACGCGAACACTAGGCACAGCACGACCATGCCGGTCAACTTCGTGACCTTGAACGAATTCGACACTTCACGACCTCCTCACTGCCATATTGGCACCCCATCACCAGTGAACAACTCTAGCACATACGCTATCTCAGTCCTGTTGAGTCCCCAAGCGCTCGTACCGGGCAGGCTCCTCGTCCGGGTGGGTGAGAGTCAGGGTCCCGTCGTCTATCGAGTAGGCCAGTGTCCTGGTCCCACCACCCTCCACACCGATGGCCACACTACTGTCGTCGGCCTGCCATTTGAGCTCTTCGGTCTCGCCGCCCGCTGTGGTGAACAACAGCGAGCCGTCGGCTCTGAACTCGAGCGTCTCTCCCTGCTCGGCACTCGTCCAGACACCCACCAGACTCTCCGTCTGCCCGGAACACCCGGACGCCAGCGCCATGGTGCCCAAGGCAACACCAGGAGCGTGACCCAGACGACGCGAGAGACGGCAGCCACTACCCACTCCCTGTGACCGAGGCTCACACTATCCGGACGTAGATGGTGGTCTCGCCCCCGTACGACATGGCCAAGATGTCTGACGCGACGCAGTAGCCCAGCGCCACCTCGCCCCCTTCGGCCGTACGCAAGTAAGAGCCTACCGGCCCCGGTGCCGTTGTCTTGAGCGGCCCAACGTTGGATGGTCAGCACTTCGCCTGACCGGCGCACGATCATAGACCCGTCGGCGGTGAACTCGACTTCTTCGCCCCCTTGGGGATTCGACCACTTGCTCAGCAACACGGACAACTTGCCTCGCTCTCGACCCTTGTGCCGGGCCTGCTATCACGCCGCTACTCGCTAGCGACTCACGACCGCTACTACCTCCCACTCCACCAAGAACTCCGGCCGGCCCAACCGAGCGGGCTGGAAGATGGTGCTCGCAGGGGGCTCTTTCACCAACCGAGGGGCGTACTCTTGATAGTAGGCCAACTCGGTAGCCCGCATGCCCTGATAGTCCTCTATGTCCTTAAGGATTATCAGGTCTTTGACTACGTTCTCCAAAGAGCTACCGACTTCCTCTAGGTGAAGGCGCACGCGATCCAGACAAGCGGCCACCTGCTCTTCGATGGTATCGCCCTGACAGACTCCGTCGGCCTCGGATTCCGCGGTCATGCCCGACAAGAACACCAAGTTGCCGACGACCATGGCGGCCGCATACTTGCCCTCGCCTGCCGACATGTTGGGGTGACAACGTTCGACCCCTCCGACGACGAGCGGGTAGTACTTGACCGTGTCCGCCATGAACTCCTCCCGAACTCGCTCCAGACAATACGCACGCTATATGTCGATGCTAACATGGTCACCATGCCTGAAGCAGAAGAGAACCAGATACACAAGAAGCTCCGACTGCGTGCAGAGGACCGAGGCCTGATAGTCGCTCCCCCTCAAGACGACGACAACCCCCTCTTGCCACTGCCCGAGAGCTTCTCAGTGCTTGCCGAGTTGGAGCAGGCGGCCTCTCTGGATGGCGAGTTCGACTACCTTCACGTGTTCGCCCGTGACAAGGGCGCGCTGGCCGGAGCCTTCTCCGCGCTGTGTGACAGACTCGCTCCCGGGCGGGAACCTGTGGGTATCTTGGCTCAAGCTCTCGTCCAAGCGCGGCGCCAGTCAGGCCGCCGACCTCAACGAGAACGTCATCAGGCGTATGGCCCTTACCCACGGTCTGGTGGACGTCAAGGTGGCGGCGCTGGACCGCGACTGGTCCGCCCTTCTGTTGGTCCGCCGCAAGCGCTGACCGCGGTATCGGTCGGGGACGCGATGCCTGAATTCATCGTCGACTTCCTGAAGGCTATCGGTATCAGCGACCCCGGCGACCTCGGCTGGGTGACGATACTCGCCACCTTCCTGATAAGCGTGGTGGCGTGTTGGTGGTTCACACCGCGCACGCTCAAGTACTCACTCAGGGTGGGCTGGGCCGACCAACCCAACGCCAGACGCCTCAACCAGGAGCCCCTGGCCAATGCAGGCGGGTTGGCCATCTTCTGCGCGGTCGTCTTGGCTGTGATAGCAGTCACCCTGTTCAGGCGCATACTGCTCACCAACGTCCAAGTGCAGATACTCTCCATACTCCTGGGCGGCTCACTGGTGATGCTCGCCGGCTTCATAGACGACCAACACGGGCTGCCCCCGTTCTTCAGACTGGGAGTGCAACTGATAGCCGCCCTGCTCTTGGTGGGCACCGGGATCCGCCTAGAGGTGGGTTTTGGAGGTCAGTTCTCCGCCGTCCTCTCCGGTGTGTTCACGGTGATATGGGTGCTCGCCATCACCAACGCCATCAACCTGATCGACGGTGTCGACGGACTCGCGGGCGGAGTGAGCTTCATAAGCTCCATGAGCCTGCTGGGCGTATCGGCCCAGTTCGGCAGCAGGGCCGCGGCCAGCGTGTTGCTGGCCAGCCTCGCCGGAGCGGCCCTGGGTTTCTTGCGGCACAACTTCCCACCGTCCAAGATAATCATGGGCGACTCGGGCGCCTACTTCTTCGGTTTCGTGCTGGCGGCTTCGGCCTTGTTGGGACAACTCAAGTTCACCACGGTGTTCACCTTGGGCCCCGCCGTCGTCTTCCTGCTACTCATCTTTCTGCTGCCGCTGTTCGACACCGTGCAGGTGATCTTCCGCCGGCTTCTGCGGCGTCAGAACCCGCTTTCGAGCCCAGGCCAAGACCATCTGCACCACTTCCTGATGTCGCGAGGCCTCTCCCAGCGCCGCACCACACTGATCTTGTGGGCCATCACCTTGGTGACCAACGTGATCGCGATGTGGTTGCAGGACATGCGCTGGCCGGTGATAGTGACCACGGCTACAGGCATCGTGCTGCTGCTTGGTTTTGTGGTCTGGCGGCGTATGCGCGCCCACCGAAAGTGGATGGCCAAGCAAGAGTCCCCGCCTGCGCCCAGCGCCTGAGTTGCCGACAGACCCGCCGACTGACCCGAAGCCGCTCCTATGCCGGAACCCGGCGGGCTTATTGCAGCGTCTGAGTCGCGTCATGTGGGGGGGCAGAACACGGCGATGAAGGGGGAGACATGAACACACGTGCTTTCAAGAATCTCGCGATCGGGGCGGCCGTGATCACTTTGGCCTTGGCGACCGCGGGCCTGGTGTTTGCAGGTTGCGCTTCTGACAAAGAATCCGACGTCGACACTCCGACCATGGCGCTCACCGAGTCCGACAATGGCGCGTCTCTGACCGTGGGCGTTGGCGATACCATAACCATCACGCTCGCGGGCAACCCCACCACCGGCTACTCCTGGGAATCAGATCTGTCCGAAGCTGACGTAGCCTTGCTGACCCTGGTGGGTGGCGAACCGACCTACCAGGCGGACGAGACCGACACCGATGTAGTGGGCGCCGGCGGGACCTACACCTTCACCTTCGAGGCCGCTGCTGCCGGGCAAGCGGAGCTCAAGCTCAAGTACTGGCGCTCGTTCGAGGCCCAAGCTGAGCCACTGGAGACCTTCACCATCTATCTGACCATCGAGTAGTCCTGCCTAGGAGAGCACCTCGGCCGGCTCCTCGTGCAGGCGACGTATGCCCGCCGCCCTGGCCATTCGCATAGCCAGGGCGTGCTCGGCCATTGTGGGCCGCCGAGAGATATCGGCGCGCAACTCGGCTTTGTGAGTCGGCTTGTATTCGTCCATGATGTTGACATAGGTGTCGCGCGACACCTCTTTCGCTAGGAACCTGGCCGTCTCGGCAGTTCCCGCCAGACCCTCCGGCAACACTAAGTGCCGCACCAGGAGTCCGCGCATAGCCTGCCCCTTGGAATTGATCACCAGATCACCCACCTGCCGGTGCATCTCCTGGACGGCCGCCTGGTTATGTGTCGCGTAGCCGCGGACGCCGGACAACCGCTCCCCCACCTTGTTGTCGGAGTACTTGGTGTCGGGCATGTAGATGTCTATGACCCCGTCCAACAGATACAGCGTGGACAGCGAGTCGTATCCACCCGTGTTGTAGACCAGAGGGAGTTGCAGCCCGCCCTCGGCCGCCATGCACAGGGCAGCCAGTATCTGCGGCACCACATGAGTGGGCGAGACCAGGTTGATGTTCTCGCACCCGCTGGCCTGCAGGCCCAGCATCAGACGCGCGATGTGCTCCAATGACGCAGCCCACTGCGGAGTGGTCTTCCACACACCGGCCCCAGCCCCCAGGTCCGCATAGCGCCAGGTCTCGACGTTGGGCACGTCTCCGATAGAGCTGACCGCAAGCTCCCGGTCTTGGACGGGATGACTTATCTCGTGATTGCGGCAGAACACACAGTCCATGGTGCAGCCCACGAACAAGATGGTGCCGGTACCACCCTGCCCGACCAACACCGATTCTTCACCATATTTGGGGCCGCCGCCGTTCACTCGAGCCAGAGTCCCGGTGCGACAGGCGCCCAGTTGCCCAGCCAGACGATCGACCCCGCATTCCCGCGGACAGAGCTTGCAGCGACGTAATTGCTCCCAGGCCTGCCTGGCCCGAGCCGCCAGGTCGCCGGTGCGGTGCATCGCTAGATATGAAGGCCACTCAGATCCACGTGCAGGCAATGTGCCGGACCACCTCGACCATCTCGTTGAGCGCATAACAAAAGGGACAGCCTCGCAGCCGTCCCCCCGGCTCTCCCCAAAAGAGCCTCAACGCACTACATCATAGACCACCCGACGCGCCATGCGAAGTGTGTCATTCTTGATATAGCCGTGGAGGTGACACCATGCACGCGAGAACCCTCGCTGTCTACAGCCTGGCCTGCATCGCGACCGCCTGCATCTTGGCGCTCGCCGTATCAGTCCCGTCAGCCTGCTCGTCCTCCGAACCCTCCGGCAGCTCCGCTGCGACCCAGGCCCTGGGCACCACCACCTCGACCACCGCCTCGACCACAACACCGGCTGCCGCCGCCTCGACCACACAGACCTCACACCTACCCTCACCGATCACCTTCACGGATGTATACGACAATCAGAGCGTGCAGTCCGGACTCAAGGCCGACTGGGGCTTCTCCTGCCTGGTGCAAGGCTACGAACAGACCGTGCTGTTCGACACGGGAGCTGGCGGACGCCTACTGCTGACCAACCTTGATGCCCTGGGCATCCAGGTGCAAGAGATAGATGTAGTGGTGCTGTCACATCAACACAGCGACCATACCGCGGGACTGGCCTCACTGCTGGATCTGAACCCAGACATCACCGTGTACTGCCCCGCCTCTTTCTCTGCCTCCTTCACCAGAGCGGCCGAGCGCCTGGGAGCCACCGTGGTGCGCGTGGACCATCCTTTCTCGATCTGCCCTGGGGTCACAATGGCGTCGCCTTTGCCCGGTGGATCAGTCAAGGAACTTGGACTCCTGCTGGAGACAGCGGGCGGTCCGGTGCTCATCACCGGATGCGCTCATCCAGGCATCGTACAGATGGTCGAGTCAGCCACCACTCTGGCCGGACGACCCCTAGTGGCAGTGCTGGGCGGTTTTCACCTCTATCAGAAGTCCGGTAGAAGCGTGGATGCCGTCATAGCGCAACTGAAAGAGCTAGGCGTACGACAGTGCGGTCCTTCGCACTGTACCGGCGCCGGTGCTGTCGCGCGCTTCGCTGAGGCCTTTGGGTCCGACTTCATACGGATGGGCGTCGGAGCCGTAGTCCAGTTCTAGCGGGCACTTGTAATACGAACATTTGTTCATATATACTCGCCGCCCTAACGAACATACGTTCACATGGCGCTACAATGACAAACGACTTCGTGCACCTGCACGTACACTCGAACTTCTCGTTCTTGGACGGCGGCAGCCGCATCGAGGAACTGGCGGCGCGGGCAGCCTCCCTGGGCCAGATAGCCCTGGCCCTCACCGACCACGACGGTCTATACGGTGCGGTGCGCTTCGCTAAAGCCTGCGCCAAGCACGGTATCAAGCCCATCTTCGGCGCCGAATTGCGGGTGGAGTCGTTGACCGACGACGCACGGGGCACCACGCCCCGCGCCGCGCCCCGCACCGCGCCCCGCGCCGCGCCTTGGGAGACGCCAGGCGTGGCACCGCCCGGCGATGAGCCGCACCACCTGGTGCTACTGGCCGAGACACGCGAGGGCTACACCAACCTGTGCCAGCTAATCTCGGCCGCGCACTTGGCCGACCCCGAGCGGGAGAGGCCGCCCCTGGTCACCCTGGAATCGTTGCGCGCCCACGTAGCAGGGCTCATCTGCCTCACCGGATGCAGGCACGGTGAGGTCGGCTATCTGATCGATGCCGGCCGCGACCAAGACGCTCAGATCGCTCTCCAGACCCTGCGCGAGATCTTCGGTCCCGATCACCTCTATGTGGAACTCCAGTACTTCGGCTACCAACCGCACCAAGAGGCCTACGCCGGACAACACGGCGCCACCGTCTACCGCAAGGAGCCGGCGCCGGGCGGTCGCCTACGCCACCGCCCCGCCGCCGCTCACCAATATTCGACCGAAGCCCCACCTTCTTCGATCAGGAGCCTACCGGACCGACCAGAGGCTCCACCTCCCCCACCGTCTCCACCTGAGCACCTTAGCTGCGTTTCTGATGACCAGTCTGCCACATTGCATCCGACGCGCTCTGCAACTTTGGTTGCATCTTGGCGTGGGGGGACGAGGACGGGCTCGGCAACCATCGGAGCGCCTCTGCCGGCACGCGGCCGCACGCGGAGCGTCGCCGAGCCGGAGCGTCGCGACCTGCCGGCCGGGGCGCCACATCGCCTCAACCCTGCTGACTACGACGTGGGGTTTCACAAGGATGGACGACCGTGGCGCCTGTCGTGCCTGACCTACTGCGAGCGCCTCGCGCGGTTGGCCGAAGCCTCCGCGCTACCCGTTGTACTGACCACAAACGCCCACTATGCGGGCCCCGAAGGACGCGACCTGCACCTGGTGCTACGCGCCGCGGGGCACGATCAGCCGCTATCCGGCTATCCCGAAACAGTGGCGGGGCATCGCTGTCTGAAGTCGGGAGACGAGTTGGCTACTTTCTCCTCCCCACTCTTGGAGCTGATCGAGGACGTGGACCCCTGGGACCGCATGCTGGATGACTACGACGACTGGGCTCCCTCTGACTACGGTAGTGTGCATACCTGTGCGTTTGCAATGAATCTTGCATCAACGTGTGAGAGAGGCTCGCCGCTGGCCGCCGCGACCGAGATCGCCGCCCGCTGCAACGTGGACCTCGAGTTGGGGGTGTACCACTTCCCTCAGGTGGAGGTGCCGGCGGGCGAGACCGCCTACTCCCTGCTGGCGCAGCGCTGCTTCCAGGGGGTGGCACAACGGTACAAGCCTGTGTCGATGGAGGCGATGGCTCTGTTGGAGAAGGAGCTCCGCGTGATCCAGGAGATGGGATTCGCCCATTATTTCTTGGTGGTGCACGACATCGTCAGATGGGCTCGGTCGCAGGGCATCGCCTGCTCGGGGCGAGGGTCGGCCGGCAACTCCATCGTGTGCCACGCGCTGGACATCACCGCTTCGGACCCCATCCGCCACCATCTGCTGTTCGAGCGCTTTCTCAACCCCAACCGCCGCGAGATGCCCGATATCGACGTGGACTTCTGCTCCGAGCGCCGGGACGAGGTGATCGAATACATCTACAAGACTTTTGGAGAAGAGAACGTAGCCATAGTGGCCAACGTCAACACGGCCAGTCCGCGTTCGGCGGTGCGCATCGTGGCCGAGGCCCTGGGGTTCGCGCCGGCGGAGATCAACGCCCTGGCCAAGCACGTGCCCCGGCACGGGGACGCCGCGCGGCTCAGGGAGTATCTGGCCGGAGGGTGGCCCGAGCTCGCCGACTCGCCGCTGCAGGACTGCGCCCCCGCGGAGCCCGCGACGCCGGGTGGGGCGCCCGGGCGCCCGGCGGGCCGGTACGCCCGGCTGGTGGATCTGGCCGAGCGGCTGGACGGCTTCCCGCTCCACCTGGGGACGCATCTGGGCGGGTTCGTCATCGCCGATAAGCCCATCACCCACTACGCCCCGCTGCAGTGGGCGGCGAAGCGCTTAGCGCAGCGCGACGCGCCGCCGGGGGGCGCGGCGCCGGGCGGCGCCCGCCACGCCGTGGTGCTGCAGTTCAACAAGGACGACGTGGCCGCGCTGGGGCTGGTCAAGATGGACATCCTGGGGCTCCGCACCCACTCGGCCGTCTCGGAGTGCGTCCACCTGATCCGGCAGCGCACGGGGCGCCGCATAAGTCCGTACGAACTGCCGCCCGACGACCCCGCCGCTTACGAGATCATCAGCAACGGGGGCTCCATCGGGCTCTTTCAGTTGGAGTCGGCCGGGCAGCGCAACCTGGCCTCGCGCCTCAAGGAGCGGGACTTCGACGACGTCATCGCCGCCATCGCGCTGTATCGTCCGGGTCCGCTGGAGGCCGAGATGATCACCCCCTTCATCGATCGCCGCTGGGGGCTCGAGCCGGTGGACCTCCCCCACCCCTCCATGGCCGAGGCAGTGGCCGACACCTACGGGGTTATCCTCTACCAGGAGCAGGTGCTGCGCATCGCCCAGTCGGTGGCGGGGTTCGACCTGGCCGACGCCGACAGCCTCCGCCGAGCCATGACCCGCGACCGCAGCCGTGAAGACATGGCCAAGATCGGCGAGACCTTCGTCAGCCGGGCCGTCGAGCGCGGAGTGCCGGAGGAGGCGGCCCGTGAGGTCTTCCGCCAGTTGCAGGGCTTCGCCGCCTATGGGTTCAACAAGAGCCACTCGGTGTGCTTCGCGGTTATCAGCTACGCCACGGCCTGGCTCAAGGCCCACTACCCGGCGGAGTTCCTCTGCGCCGTCCTGAACAACCAGCCCATGGGCTTCTACACCCCCCGCACGGTGCTGAACGACGCCCGCCGCTTCGGGCTGGAGGTGCGGCCGCTGGATGTGAACCTGTCGGGACGAGGTTTTGTAGTGGAGGACCTTGTGGCACCGGACCCCTGGGGTGTGGGAGACCCCTCGGCTTGTCGTGCGCAGCACTCTGGGGCGACACACACCTGCGGGGCGGGGACGCCCTACGACCCCTTCGCCCAGGCCTGGACCGCCGAGCATGGATGGGGGCTGACTGAGGTCGACCTGACGGCGCTGGCCACCGAGCAGGTGGGGGCAAATCCTGGTGATGTTTTGACCGGACGCGCGGGACCGCCGGTCGCGAGTCTGACGCCTGCCGGTGAGCCACGCTTGGGCGGCGGACCTTACGGTCACACACCCCGGGCGGGGGGCGAAGCGCCCCCAGATGACGAGGCGCACCCCCTACCCCGTGCGCCGCGCGCTCGCGGCGGCGTCGCGCCTGACGCTTGCCTCGCCCCCAGTTGCGGCATAGCCCCCGACGCGGGCCGGGCACTGCGCGTGGGCTTCAGCTATCTCAAGCAGATGAGTGAGCGAGCGCTTGCCCGCATCGAAGAGGAGCGCCAGCACGGACCCTTCAGCAGCTTCGAGGACTTCTACCTGCGCACTCGCGTGGAGCAGCCCGTGGCCGAGAACCTCATAAGGGTGGGCGCCTTCGACTCGCTGGAGCCAGACCGCACCGAACTGTTGTGGAGGCTGCCCGTGCTGCACGATCGTCTGGAGGCGCTGGCCGGGTCTTCCGGACAGAGGCGCGGCCAACTTCGGGCCTTCTTCAGCCCGCCGAGCCGCGCGGGACTGGAGCGCGAGTGGACGCGCGAGGACAAGGTGCGGGCCGAGCTCGACCTGTTGGGGCTCAGCGTGAGCTGCCATCCCCTGCAGCTCTACGAGGCGGAGCTGCGCCGCATGGGTGTAGTGATGAGCTACGAGTTGCCCGAGCTGGGCGACGAGGTGCGAGTGATGGTGGCCGGCGTCTACGAGCGTGCCCAGAACCCCTGGATGCGCTCGGGCAAGCGCACCATGTTCCTCACCCTGGAGGATGCCTATGGCCTCTTCGAGTGCGTGTGCTTTGAGAGCAAGCTGGCCCAGATCGCCCCCGTCGTGGCAAGGGCTAGCTACTTCTTAGTGCGTGGCCGATTGCAGAACAACCACAGGCGCGGGCTGGCTATCGTGGCTGAGGAGGTGCGGGATCTGGAGGAGGTGATGGCGGCTCCCGAGAGACACTCCCGACAAGACCGCACGCCAGGGAGAAACGGGATAGGGTCTGCTACTAGCTTCCCAGCCTGCCTCGGATGTTCTCGATTTCCTCCTTGAGACCCTTCGATACAGCAGGCCAGTCAAAGATGTCAGGTTTCTGCGCACCTACGACCCATTGCTCATCCAAATACGCAACGAAGACTGATGCTCGCTTCAGCCGATCTCGGATGCTCTCCACATCTTCAATCTGGCTCCGATACTGAGCGTCGAGAATGGGGGTGTTCACAACCATGGAGTCTACGTAGGTGAATTGCCTCACGAGCGGTCCGAAGTGATATGCCCCCACAGTCGTTACACGTATCGCGGGTACATCGTATTCGAGACTAGCGATTCTGGGCTGCAACAGATTCTTCTCAATGGCACGATCGAGACAGGAGTTGATCTGATCCGACCGGAACCCTCGTCGCTGAAGAACGTCAGCAACAACTTCAATGGCGACAAATCCTCCATCTCCTGCACTTTCGCTTAGAGACACCATCGCGCCAAGAAGAATCGGGAGCAGGAAGTGTTCTTGAGCATCGACGAATACGAGGTCAAAGAGATTCGCCACCAGAGACCTGGATGGGTCATAGTGCTTCGCATCACCGTAGATAATCGCGCGTATGAACTGATGTATGGGAACCGTGTAGCTACCAGCTTTCTGCAGCCTGGCAATCTCAGGAGTATCAACGTGTCCACTTCCGAGGAAGCCCGCGACCAAGTCCAAACCCCTTCTCGCATTCCCTCCCGAGATATTGTCGATTGCCTCAACCAGCCTGGCATTCCGGTCCAAAGAAGACCGAAAAGCGTCCAAGACAGCCAACAAATCCTCCGAGCTGATGGTGACCGCGTTCGCCAGGGCGGGGATTCCAACTTCACCCCGTGCAATCTTGACTGCATAGTCAAGCCTTCGCTTGACTACCAGGTCTATGCGAGGTGGTGCAATCGTGAAAGCCTTTGGGTGATAGCCGGAGAGCGATCCTCTTTGAGTCGAATCAAAGAAAGTCTGCGGTCGAAGGGCAACATAGACTAGAACATGCCAATTCACAGCCATCTCGTTGGCGATGAGGAAGGCTGCCTGTTGGTCATCGTATGATCGCTGGTCTGCGTTGTCCAGGAAACAGATGACCTGCTGCTTGCGACCCCGAGCCAGGTGCTCCAGAGCAGCCTTGAGGTGAGCATCCGGCCTGGAGATAAGCTGCTCAAGGAACGCGAGCTCGCGCTTGGTGAATTCCTGGGGGTCTTCCTCCACAAGCCGGCCGTATATGCCAACCCTGAACGACTCGAGTTCTCTGTGGTAGATGCCTCTGACGATGTTGTCCGCGCGGATGTCAAAGCCATGGTTCTCCCGCAACTGCCTCTCAATGTCTTCGACCACGAATTGTTTGAGGTCGTCACCGAGAGTCGCGCGAGACCCAAGATCTATGTAGATAGCAACAGCGTCCTCAAGAATCTCCTTCCCCTCGACCTTGATTAGATTTCGAATGAAGCTGGTCTTCCCCGCACCAACGTCCCCCATGAGTATGATGGGCCTCTTGGAAAGACCTTCCGCGAGCAAATCATCGCTTACCCCGCGCTTGTCTGCAGCTGGAACCATCGTTGGCTTCTCGACATTGGCGCCGAAGAGAGCAGCGTAGCGTGCCCTGAGAATGTTCTTACTGACCAGGGCATCCTGAGAGAGGGCGCCACTGGGCGCATAGCACTCTCTTAGGAACTCTTCCTCCTTCTCTTCCCCAAGTGGCAAATCTTGCAGAACCAATTCGCTCATTATTTGAAGACCGGTCTGAAACTTGTTCCGGTCCTTGTAGCCCGGGTAAGACGGAATCTGCGAGCTAAGTCGGGGAGGCAGGACCTCTCCAAGCTCGTGCGTCAACTCTCTTACTACCCGTCCGGCGACAACGCCAGGTCTTGAGAGAAATCCCCAGAGATCCGAGAACCCCTCAACCATATCCCTCAGGGAGTCAAACACGAACGCGTCACCATCCAAGGGAGGTACGCCGTCGCCACGGACAGCCACAAATGAGATTAGCTGCCACCCGTTGCAGACGCACGCAAGCTGCACTCCGCGCTTGTGACAGTATTCCGCTACCTGCGTCACCGCAGCGCCTATCTGGTGGTTATCACGCGTAATCGAAACAAGGTTGACCCTTCGCTGAAGTCCTGGAGGCAATTCGAAGTACACCCCTTCTCGCTTCGCTTCCACGACGAGAGAGGGCCTCGACACGCTTAGCAGGTAGTCCGCATATCCACCTCCTTCAGCGTGTTCACATGAAATGTCCGACGCTTCCCACCCGAGACAGTCTTTCAGCAACACGTCAACGAGATGCAACCGCGTGGTAGCCTCGTTCCTAGCACCTTCCGCTGTCTCATTGGCTTCTTGAAGAGCCTTGAGAGCACTGAAACTTCGGGTGTAGATATCAGCAGTCATCGCCCGTCTTTCCCCCCTTGATGTCAGCCTCGAAATACGGCATCCCAGTGCCACTCCAACAATTCCCGGTTGGGCCGCCAAAGCTCCGAATCCGGAACTGAGATCCTCTGGCGGTCCAGCCCGTAGTAGCTATGGCCATTCTTGAAGTCCTGGCGAAGGCTTTCGCCCACACGGAAGACGTAGTCCGGCGTGACCGTCACGTACCCTCGTTCATACAAGCGGTGCACGTCGCTACGCAATAGCAGCCCGTTGTCGACGCGGTGTTCGCCGCCTTGACCGTAGGGTTGGATGTGGGCAGCCTCCAGAACGGGTAGCGAGTGTTCACCGGTTACCGCGCAGGCCCCGTGGTACGCATCGCGCACAGCCAAAGAGAACAGACCCTGCCCAAGACGCGGGTGCACCTCAACTGCGGCACCATAGCGAGCAACGTTCTCCGCCACTAGCGCCGGGTCTCCGTCGATGTTCCAGTAGTGCAGACCACCCGTGGCACGCTCCATGCACTCTCGCAACACGCGGTCGCCTTCGCCCGAGGTCATGTCATAGAGCTTCCCGACCTGTATACCTGTTGGAGCCCAGTCGCGTGGCGGATTCACCCATTCGTCGGGCACGAAGAAGACAGGTGCGGCAATCATTATGCAGCCGATGGAAAACTCACCAGAGGCCGGAGTCCGCTCTCTGCGGAGTCGTGCTAGACGATCAATCATTGCCTCGTAAGTCGGAGCTCCGTTCGCATCGCCAAAGCAGTCCCATGCATAGCGAGCAGACATGGATTCGTAGCGCTGGAAGAACCCGAAGCCTGCAACCTGTCTGGCAGGTGCTCGAAGCTTGAAGAAGAACGGCTCGCCCGGCGCCAATGCGCGGAACGCGCGGTCGCCATGAGGCTGCCAGAAGTTGACCTCGTCGAGCTGTGGGCGGCCCGACAGATACCGATACCAGTCTGGGTCAGTAAGCGCCATGTAGCCGTTGGATGCCAACAAACCTCCCGCTCAAGGACCACCTAGTCCTTCAACAACACCAATCCCCGGGGTTCCAGCATTGGGAAGAACTCTGGGCCCTTGGTCTTGGGCAAGGCTGAAATCCCCACGGGCGGACGAGCGAACTGCCCTGCAAACTTCGCGAGAGAGGCTCGGTCCAGAAATACGGCAATGATGTGTGCGCAAGTGAGAAGAGTGTTCTGGCCTCCGGTACCATCCTTGATGTTGTGCCCCAGTCCGTCGTACTTGACGCTCTCGTTCAGCGAAAGTGCGACTACCATGTGGAGCCAAACGTCTGCCGGTATTCCGTGGATGTCCGGGATGCGTTCCAGGATAGTCTCCATGACCCTCTCAGGCGGAGACCAACGTAGCGCCCCTCGCTCATTTCTCCGGTAATCCTGCATCAAGGCAGCTCTGAAGAACAGGCACCCGACGAGTTCGAGAGCGAGTTCGTCGGCACGGCCTGTGCCTTGGAGATCTTCGAAGACATCTTCGAAAGTCGCTAGGTAGGGATACGGGGAACCGTCTAGCATCACCCGAGGGGTCATGTCGTCAGGGTTGTTGGTGGGTGTTCCGTCTTTGTGGCGACAGCCCTTGTAGGTATAGGGCGACTCCTTACCTGGCTTGCAGAGGGCCACGCTATAACTGCCCGACTCGTACACAACGTGGGGAATCTGCTGCTCTGGGGACTGACCTTTGGGCCATTCCCGTGCCTCCACAACAGCCTGAACCCTGAGAACGTACGCATCGTTGGTCAACGAGCCTTGCGGCAGTGCCAACTCAGGAAACTCGACATCGTGATCGGTCATTCGGCCCTCCCCTGTGCACAGACAACTGCTCCAGGATAGGACTTTCTGCGTATTGATGCGAGAGCCTAGTACCGCCTGGACGACTGAACTGGTCTTGCTCGAGCCAGCGCGTCCTCTATTTCACCGACCACAGCTTCAGGTTCTTCGGCCAGCCGGCACTCCCAAACAACCAGAACATGCCAACCGAGTTGCTCGAGAATCCGCACCTTCTTGGCATCACGTTCGACGTTCAGTTCGAACTTCTTCGCCCAGAAGTCTGAGTGACTCTTCGGGAGTGCCGGATGACAAGTCGGGCAACGATGCCAGAAACACCCATGCACGAAAATCGCCAAACGCTTACCTACGTAGGCAATATCCGGATGCCCCGGCAGGTTTCTCGAATGCAGCCGATAGCCGGGGTGGCCGGCCTCTCTGAGCAGACGCCTCAGCTGCAGCTCGGGCCCCGTGTTCTTACCCCGGTTTCCCTTCATCGAGGCGGTCACAGCCTCCGAAGTGGGCGGGGGAGGCGGACCTAGGCGGGAAGGCACTCTCTCGCCTTCTCCGGGAGGGATTCCTTGATGCGCGTCATCTCGACAGCTAGCTCTCGGCCTATCCTCTCGACTACACCCACAACAAGAGCGTTGCCCATGCAGAACGCTCGCCGTGTGTCCGGCATCCCTTCGGTCCAATCGTCGGGGAAGCCGTCTATCCGCTCAAGCTCGACTGGGGTCAACCGCCGGTATCTGCCACTCGGGGTGAGAACAAGATGCTTGAATCTCGACGGGCTGGTCCCGCCCTCTCCCGTAAGAATCGTCCTCGCTGGCTGCTCCAGATGGTCAGGGAAGGGAATGGCCCCTTCTGAATACAAGTAGGGCTCTCCATTCCTGTGCCGGCGAGGCTCCTTCTTTGCGCCCTTCAGATAACGCCAGCTTTCCAGGGCCTCATCAGTAACGAAGAATTCCTCCGGAACCTCAGCCTCGGGCACCAGAACGTCCTTGAGTCTGTCCTTGGGTCCATGGTAGTTGGGGGTCAACTCGCGAGTCCACACAATACGATTCCACGCTATCCCAGCATTCTTGAACGGATTGCCAAAGTTTCCGGCATTGAAGCCAGTCGACACCTCAACCGCATCTCCATAGATGCGAAAGTCCCCGAAACCCAAGCCCGGTTGGCTCGAAGGGTGAGCAGGCAAGGCCCTGGCCAAAGGTCCCTCGCTCTCGATGTACCTCACGCCATCGAAAGACTCCGGCTCCGCACCAGCGTCCGACTCCCCAAGTAGTTCCCCCACGATAAACACGCGCCTGCGCTTCTGGGGAAAGCCGTAATCAGCCGCATTCACCACGCGCCACTCGACTCTGTAACCAAGGTCACACATGGTCGCCAAGATGATGGCGAAGTCCCGGCCGCGTTGTTTCGCGGGAGACTTCAACAACCGGTCAACGTTCTCCAGCAATACAAGGGGGGGCCGGCGAGCCTCCAGCAGTCGATAAATTTGCCACCAAAGAACGCCCTTCTTGCCCTCGATGCCGTGGGCATGGCTGGCGGGTCTGGCGACAGAGTAGTCTTGGCACGGGAAGCCCCCAACCACCAAGTCAACCTGGTCGGGCACTTCAAACGTGTTGTCCCCAACCTCGAGAGAGTCGAGAACAACGGTGATATCCTCGCAGACATGCGTGCCAGTTGAGAACCGTCGCTCGTAGCACCATGATGCGTGCTGAGTCTTGGTCCCAGGTTCCCATTGGTTGCTCCAGGTGACTTCCCACCCGGAACCTCTCAAGTCCGATTCTGAAGCCACCTACTCCTGCAAACAGCTCGATGACATTGCCGATTGGGGTCGGCCTCCGTGCGTTCTTCACTGACGTCCCTGCCTTTCATGGCTGCCCAAACAGGGCTAGCGGTGATTTTCGGCCTTGGGCTTTCTTCTTCATGCAGTAAATCATAGAGGGCCAGTCGGACGGAAGAGAAATGGGCCACCGGCCACACGAATTCCACACACCCCGGGGCCAGACTCACCCCCAGCGTGGCGTCGCCACCCAGTCCAACCAACACCAGAACTTGCCCCGAGAAACGGTCGACCTCAGACCACGGGCCTGTTCATGAAGCCAGCCCTACGTAGCCGAACCCCGCCCCCGCTTGTTCGACCAAGCCCTCCCCTTGGCCTCCTCGACCGGGAAGCGCTCGGCATTCTCCTCGACCTTGGCCAAGGCCTCCGCAACCAGATCGACACCTAGGTCGTCGGCCAGCAGCACCAGGTAGATGAGCACGTCGGCCATCTCCCTCGCCACCTCGGCCCGGCCCTGGTCGCCCGGGGTCTCGCCGTCGCGGCGCCACTGGAAGTGCTCACGTCAGCTCGGCCGCCTCCACCGCCACACTGGTGGCCAGGTTCCTGGGGGTGTGGAACTGCTCCCAGTCTCGGGCCTCGCGGAAGGCGATCAGCTCCTGCCGCAGCTTCTCCAGACCACTATCCATGGGCGTCGACCTCGCTCACTCCCATTCCAGGACCGCCTCTTCGGTACGGCTGCGGAAGAAGTCCTCCGTCTCCTTGTCCATGAAATAGACATAGCAGCCCTTCATGGCTCTGGAGAGGAGCGCCCTGCATGAGTTCTTGACCAGGTCCACGAACTTGTCGCCTGAGCGCTTGACCACCGTGTCGTATGAATGCTCCTTCTGCCCGACCCATCCAGTACCCGGGCGATAGACCAGGTCGGGGCCGAAGATCAGCCCCGCGTAGTCCAACTCGAAACCCTGAGCGGTGTAGATGCAGCCCACCTGGTCGATACCCCGCGGGTCGTAGGCCCAGAGGCTCTCCGTCCTCGCGCCAACGTGCGGCCAAGGGCGGAGTAGCGCCGGCCAAAGCTGCCGCTACGCTCTTGGTACGCCATCGACAACCTTCGGAAAGGAGTGGGTGTATGCTTGCCCCGGACACAGTCAGTCGCCTGGAGGCGCCAAGTGCAGTACCACTTCTCCGCGGTCGTCGGACACGATACGGATGGCTATTGGGCCAGGTGTCCCGAACTGCAAGGCTGCTACACCCAGGGCCGCAGTTACGAGGAAGCGCTCGCAAACCTGCGAGAGGCCGTGACGCTTCATATCGAAGACCGACTAGCCGCTGGCGAAGATGTCCCGCAGGTAGAGACCATCAGCCTGATCACGGTCGAAGTACCCGAATGAACCCACGGCTCCCGTGCCTCACCGCGAGGGAGATGCAACGGCACCGCCCACCCCGCGGCTAGGGTCACCCCCGGCGTGGCGTCACTGCCCGTCCAAACACCGCCGGAATTTGCCCCAACAGATGCGAAGACCGCCCGAAAGCGGTCTCGCGGCCCGAGCGTGTAGCCTGGGGGTTGCGCTCACTATCCTGCATCTCTATCCAAAGTCTCATATGACGATCAGACAGCGTGTGCCACACTCGGTCCCACATGAAGATCCTGTATCTGGACGAATCCGGTGACCACAACCTGGTGCGCATCGACCCTCAGTACCCCATCTTCGTCCTTGGTGGAGTGCTGGTCGATTCCGATGATGTTCGAGAGATGCACGAGGAGCTTTGCGGCCTCAAGCGGCGATTCTTCGCGGACACCCATCTGATCCTGCGCACTTCAGACATATCCAGAAACCGGCTCGGCTTCGAGTGCCTCACCGACACCCCCACGCGCCAGCGGTTCTACCGGGAACTGAATGACTTGATGGAGCGCTTGGACTATTCAGTGGTGGCTTGTGCTGTGCGCAAGGACCGCTTTCGCCCGGCCTTCCCCGAGCCCGACCGTGACCTCTATCTCATCTGCCTGGAGATGCTCGCCGTACAGCTGTACCACCAGACCGCTGTTGCAGGAACGGACGCGATCATAGTGGCCGAGTCCAGGGGCCAGGTGCTCGACACACGCCTCAAGCGCTCTTGGCTGCGCCTGCTGGCCGAGGGTGCCGGCAGTCTTTCGGGAGAGACCATCCGGCGCAACGTCAGAGCACTCCTCTTGCGCTCGAAGAAGGTGAATCTCGCCGGTCTCCAACTGGCTGACTTGGTAGTCGGTCCCATCGGACGCTTCGTCCTAGGCCGGAGATCGAATGAGGACTTCCGCATAATCGCAGGCAAGCTGATCCGAGGTCCAGGGGCCGAATATCCCGATGGGGCTCTGGTGGTTCTGCCCAAAGAAGAAGGTCAGGACCCGCTACGCAGTTCCTAACCTTGCATCCAGTTTACTACCGAATTCAGAAGTTGACCAGAAGAAGCTCTAGGTCTTTGGTCGCAGGTGGCACCACTGCAGGCCGCGTGCCCCGCGGAGAGAGTCGCTGCCGGCGTGGCGGCACTGCCCGTCCAAACGACATCAGAGCTTAGCCCGACAAATGCAGGCACCACCCGAACGCACGCGGCGCGTGGCAGGCGCCAAGATACATCCATGGTCCCACACCTGCTGACGGCCGCTCGGGCAACAATACGCCCCAGAGCAGGGCCCCAAGGACCAGCCTACTTGAGGACGGTCGGATGGAGGGTTATGGTTTTGGTCAATACAGCCTCTTTCCCGCCCCAAAATACAGGGAAAGGGGCACTCTCTATCCCCGCAGCCGCTCCACCATCTCCGCCACCGTCACCACCTTGAGACCCGGCACTACAGCCTCAAGCAGTCGCCTGTCGCCAGTCACAATGGTGGTGGCGCCCGCCTGCAGTGCAGTCTCGACGATCGGGTCGTCGTTCGGGTCCGCAGTCCAGCGCTCGCACGCGACAAGAATGGGAGTTACCTCCATGAAGCCGGCGAGTTCCACAGCCAAGGTTTCACAGATGTCGGAAGCGAAACCGAACTTCACGCTGAGAAGAACGTCCTGAAACTCCCGGAGGATGTATAGAGAGGTGACTCCTCGGATCCGCCCGACACGTGTGGCCTCAACCGTCTCTGCCGGCTTGCCACCGAACAAGACGGCTGAGAGCAGCACGTTGGTGTCGAGGACTACCTTCTCAGGAACGCTGCCCACGCGACTCCGCAAGAGCCCGCTCGATGTCCGCTTCGCTCAGACCTCGCTCGGCCGCTTGTCGCCTGACCTCGGCGAGCAACCTCTCCCACCGGGACACGGTCGGCTTCATGATGACCGTCTGGTCACGGACGGCGACGTCCACTTCCGTGTCGGCGCTCAGATCCAGATCCAAAGCGATCTCCTTGGGTATGGTCACGGTCAGACTGTTGCCGACTTGCCGTACCTTGACTCGCATATCGCCTCCTTGATGTATACGCAGTATACACCGCGATGCGCCCCAGTGGTTGAGTGCAAGGTCCGCCACGACGCTTCGCAACCCTATCGCGACTAAGCGGGTGCTGTCTCACAACTTGGTATGAGCCAGGAGAGTGCGACTCACTCCCGGCGTGGCCGCATCGCCGGGTCCAACCAACCCCAGAATTTGCCCCAACAAACGGTCAGACTCGCTCCAGAGCCCTCTCCATGTCGGGAAGGCTGGATAGCAGAAGCGATCGAACTCCCCGGTAGGCTCGCCTACGCCACCTGCAGCGGTCGAATCCGCTCGACCTGATCCCCGATCGACTGCTCTGCATCCCATAGATCTATGGCACGTTGAGCGTTCAGCCAGAACTCTGGGCTGTTTCCGAACAAACGAGCCAGACGTAATGCCATCTCAGGACTGAGAGCCCGACGCTCTCTTATCAGCTCGTTGACGGTCTGCCGAGTCACCCCCAAGGCCCCAGCTAGGCCGGCGACAGTCAGGGAGTAGTCGGGCATGAAGTCCTCTCTCAGCATCTCTCCCGGGTGCGTAGGACGGACCGTTCTGTTCATTGTGTTCGGTATGCTCATGTCTCACCGCCCGTCAGTGGTAGTCGATGATCTCTACGTCGAACGCATCAGTGCCCACGAAACGGAAGCAGATGCGCCACTTTTCGTTGATGGAGGCGCTTCGCACGACGTACGATGTCCGGAGGCAAACGACGCGACCGACCAGTCTCGTAGAGACACCGCGTATGCTCGTCGGCGAGCGTCCTTATCATATCAAACTGTCACGTGTCATGTTACACCTACCAACTTGCCGCGTGGCCTCTTCGGGCTCAATGCTCACATCCGTGGTCGATGCGCGAATCAGACTTTGAGTGGAGCCTGCGGCACCCCGCGCCCAGACTCACCCCCGGCGTGGCGTCACGGCCTGTCCAACCAACCCCAGGATTTGCCCAACAGACGGTCAGACTCGCTCCGTCACTGGTCTCCTAGAACCTTCCGAATAGCCTGCGTACGAAATCGAGATCGCTGTCGCGTATGCGCTGGTAGATCTCGGCTCTACTGCCCACCTTGACCACTATCACCAGCAGTAGCTCATCCTTGACCGTGTATACGATACGGTGGACGCCGACCCTGGCCCGATACAGACTGTCGTATCCGCTCAGTTTCTCGCAGCCGTTGGGCGTGGATCGTCGGCCAGCGAATCTATCCTGGCGGCCACTTGCACCAGAACGGCACGGTCGAGTCTCCTGAGTTGCCGCTGGGCGGCTGGACTGACCTCGATGCGGTGAGGCATCCCCTGCGACTACAACCCCAGTTCGGCCTTGAGGTCGTGCCAAGACACAGAGCCACGCCCCTCCAACTCCTTCAGGGCATCGGCGGCATCAGCCAGATCCAGGCGGTCTTCGATGAGCGCGAGGATACGCGCTTCGGTCATGGACACGAGAACAGGCAACGTCCTTGCCGTGCCGGGTCAAGCACACCCTCTCCTTGCCATAGGCGACGCGATTGACTATCTCTGCCAGATCATCGCGGGCTGCGGTCACGGGCATGCTGGTCATGTGTCGGTTCCTCCGTCGAAGTTCGTGCGCCATCTGGAAGCTACGCAGTGGTTACGTACGTATTGTACTTCTCGTACGTTACGTACGACAAGGGACGGCACTACTCTCGCACTGGTTCAAGCGGGCCGCTATCCGACTTTGGGTGGTGCTTGGCGGTCTGGCGAGAGGCCCGCGCCTAGACTCACCCCCGGCGTGGCGGCACAGCCCGTCCAACCAACCCCAGGATTCGCCCCGGGAAACCGTCAGACTCGCTCCAGCGCCCTCTCCATCCGCGTCAACGCCTCCACCAGCGTCACCCGCGGGCAGGCGAAGTTGAGGCGCACGAACCCCTCCCCGCCCTTGCCGAATATGGCGCCGTCGGCCAAGGCGACCTCTGCCTCTTTCAGGAAGAAGTCCGCGGCGTTCGTGGTGCCGGTGGCGCGTGCGGCCTGTGCGGTGCTCAGGAACTCGCGACAGTCGAGCCAGGCCAGGTAGGTGCCCTCCAGCGCGGTCATGCTCACGCCCGGCAGTCGGGTGCTGACGAAGTCGAACAGGTAGTCGCGATTGGCCTCCAGGTACGTGAGCACCGCATCCAGCCAGGGCTGTCCCTCCTGGTAGGCGGCAAGCATGGCCGTGAAGCCCATCACGTCAACGTGCGGCACCAGACCGCGGCCGGTCTTCTCGAACTGCGTCCGCAGCGCCTCGTCCTCGATGATCGCCACCGAAGCCTTGATACCGGCGATGTTGTAGGTCTTGCTGGGGGCCATGAAGGTGATGGTCCGCGCCGCGACCTCCGGGGACAGCGAGGCGATAGGCACGTGCTCGTGCCCCGAGAAGACCAGGTCGCAGTGGATCTCGTCGGAGCATATGACCACCCCGCGAGCGAGACAGATCTCGGCCATGCGGGTCAGCTCGTCCCTGTAGAAGACCCGCCCTGTGGGGTTCTGCGGGTTGCAGAGCAGAAAGATGCGCGTCCGCTCGGTGATGGCCGCCTCGAAGGCCTCGTAGTCGACCGTGTAGCGGCCGTCGGGGCGGCGCGTCAGCTCCACGGCTTCCATGGTGCAGCCGGAGTTCTCAGGCGCGTAGAGCATCGGATGGTAGACGGGGGTATGCAGCAGCACACCGTCACCGGGTGCGGTCACGGCGCGGACTGCCTGGTTGAAGCCGGTCACGATGCCTGGCAGGAAGAGAAACGCTTCGGGAGCGACAGTCCAGCCGTAGAGCCTTTGGAGGCGCTCGACCAGGAGGGGCCGCAGCTCGGGCGGCTCTTGGCCGTAGCCGAAGATGCCGTGCTCCACGCGGTCGCGCAGGGCGGCGACGACGGGTTCGGGAGCGCGGAAGTCCATGTCGGCGACCCAGAGGGGCAGGGCGTCATCGTAGAAGCTCCACTTGAGGCTGTCTGAGCCGCGGCGGTCGATGACGCGGTCGAGGTCTGCCGGCGCGGGGGCCTGCGGAGTTGGCGCGGTCGTCGGGCCCGTCGGGGCGGCCGGAGGCGCTGCCCGCTTGTTCATCCCGCGTCCACAGTCGTCTGGGTGCTCAAGTGTGTACCTCAAGTCAGATCGGGGCCGTGTCTGCCTACTATACGGCACATGACCTGTCGCCGGTCTCAAGCTCGTGGCCGAGTGAGATGCGGGATCTGGAGGAGGTGGTGTGAGCCAGTGGTGTACCCTACTAGCTGACCGTTTGGCGCGCCGCCCGCAGGCGCGCTCAGGACTTGCTCTCGCGTGAGCAGGGTACCTCTTACCCAAGCGAAGTAAGTTCGAGTACTTGTCACCACAAGGGGGCCCACATAAAATCGCGATGGTCGATCTCCAACGGACCACGGCAGCAGCCGCAAACCGAAGCTGTCACCGGAGTGACGCTGTCTGAACTCCTGAGTTCAGACCAGCTGAAGCACCACGCGGCGAAGCTGGCCACGTACCACCCGGTCGATCGAAATGCGGGCGAAGACCGGCTGCTCCCCCGGCTGGCCCAAAACGAGTCCATCATCGTCCAGGCCTACAGCGTGGTCACACGCGCGGCCTCCGCCGGACAAGCGATCACGCCCGCCGAGACCTGGCTGCTAGACAACTTCTACCTTATAGAGCAACAGATAGCTCTGGCCCGCCGCCATCTGCCTCGCGACTACAGCCGCCAATTGCCCCGCCTGAGCGAAGGCCCCTTGGCCGGATATCCCCGCATCCACGACCTGGCACTCGACCTGATCGCCCACCAAGACGGCCGCATAGACCGCGATAACACCGGATCGTTCATCGCCTCTTACCAGTCGGTAGAACCCTTAGAGCTTGGTGAACTGTGGGCCTTCCCCATCATGTTAAGACTGGGTCTGCTCGAGAACATCGGCCGGGTAGCGACCAGGATCGCCCGACGACGCGCAGAGCGTGATCTCGCGGTCAAGTGGGCGGACCGCCTGCTTGTGACTGCCGAGGAACAACCTAAGCGCCTGATCCACTTGCTGGCCGAGCTAGCTGAGGCTCCTGTGTCGCTCACCGCCACGTTCGTCGAGGATTTCTATGCCCGCCTCCAAGACCACGGACCTGTGATAGGCGTAGTGCAGGCCTGGCTGGAACATCAGCTTTCGCAAGAAGGCGTCAGCACCTCAGGGCTTCTGGACATGGCCAGTCGTGCGGCTGCCTCTGATCAGATCTCCATCGCCAATAGCATAGGCAGTCTCCGCTTCATCTCAGCCCTCGATTGGGGACAGTTCGTAGAGGATCTTAGTCCGGTGGAGCAACTCCTATCCACCGATCCGGCCGGCGTCTACTCCGCCCAGGACTTCGCGACCCGCGACCGATACCGGCACGTCGTCGAAGCGGTAGCGCGAGGGACCCAGCAGAACGAGTCAGAAGTGGTCCGCGCTGCCCTTGCTCTCGCCCAGGCTGCGGCGGACCGGTCGGGTGTCCAAGACCGCACTGCCCACGTGGGCTACTACCTGGTAAGCCGAGGCAGACGCTCCCTCGAGCAGGCAGTCGGCAGCCGGGTACCACTGCTGACCAGACTGGCTCGAGTGCCCCGCCCTCTGCGTCTCTTCTCGTACGTTGCCCCCATCGTCATCCTTAGTGCCATAGCCGTCGCCCTACCGATCGCCTACGCAACCGCGCTAGATCGTGCCTATGTCGAGCTCATCTTCTTCACGCTGGTGGGGTTCCTGGCCGCCTCGGCACTGGTAGTGCCCGTAGTCAACCAGCTTGTCACCGTCATGCTGCCCCCGCGGGTACTACCGCGACTAGACTTCCACGACGGCATCCCCAAGGCTCATCGGACGCTGGTCGTCATCCCCACGCTCGTGGGGTCTCCTGATCAGGTGACAGCGCTGCTAGAGGCTCTGGAGGTGCGCTATCTGGGGAACCGCGACCCCAATCTGTTCTTTGCTCTGCTCACCGATTTCAATGACGCCTCCGAGCAGAGGCGGCCCGGCGACGACGAGTTACGCGCTCATCTGCGGACCGGCGTCGAGACTCTCAACGAGACCTATGCCGAAGATGGCCAAGACGTCTTCTACCTGTTCCACAGGCAGCGAGTCTGGAATCCGCGCGACCGCGTGTGGATGGGATACGAGCGAAAGCGCGGCAAGCTCGAGCAGTTGAACGCTCTGCTGCTCGCCGCCCGTGCGGACGACGAGCGGCCGCAGCCAGAAACCGAGCAGTCTCGGACCAAGGCGGCTCGAGGCGTTCTGTGACATCGTCGGCGACCAGTCGCTCCTGGGCTCTATCCGCTATGTCATCACCCTGGACACCGACACCCAGCTGCCCCGCGACACCGCCCGTCTGCTTGGTGGGCAACATGGCCCATCCGCTCAATCGACCCGTGTACGACTCCGCACATGGACGGGTCGTGAGGGCTACGCCATCCTGCAGCCCCGAACGTCCATCAGCCTCACCAGCACCAGCAGTTCCCGCTTCACGCGCCTCTTTGCGGGCGAGGCCGGCATCGACCCGTATACGCGTGAGATATCGGACGTCTACCAGGATCTCTTCGGCGAAGGCTCGTTCGTGGGCAAGGGCATCTACGACGTGCGAGGCATTCTCCAGGGCTGTCGCCGGGCGCTTTCCCGAGAACCTGATACTCAGCCACGACCTGCTCGAGGGCTGCTACGCGCGCTCGGCTCTGGTGACCGATGTCGACCTGATCGAAGAGCATCCCATCAGCTACACCATGGACGCCAGCCGCAGACACCGCTGGACCAGGGGCGACTGGCAACTGGCCGGCTGGCTGCTGCCGCGCGTGCCCGGTCCCGCACGGAAAGCGACAACGCAATCCACTCTCGCTTGCTCTCGATCTGGAAGCTGTTCGACAATCTGCGCCGCAGCCTGCTGCCGGCCGCGCTTCTTGCGCTGTGGCTGGGAGGATGGTTCTGGCAGCACGGCTACTTCTGGCTGTGGCCGCTGTCTGGTGGCCGGCGCGTTCTTCGGCCCGGTGATCGATCGCGGGACTGATCGACCTGGTGCGAAAGCCGGCTGAGCGCAGGTGGCTGCTGCACTTCGAACCTGACGGCCAAGTCCTTGGCTCGACCACTGTCTGCGCGCCTTGCTCGGGCTGGTCTTCTTGCCTTACGACGCACTGATCTATCTGGGCGCCATCTTCCGCGCGATGACGAGCCTGCTCATCACGCGGCGAGGGCTGCTGCTGTGGCAGTTGCCCTCGTACAAGCGGCGAAACTCCCGCAGCACCCCGCTGGAGGTTCTACGCTGGAGATGTGGGTGGCCCCCTTCTTGGCGCTCGCGCTTGGCGTCGCGCTCGTCTTCTGGCCTCGCCTCCCGTTGGCCGAGTGGCCCTTCGTCGCCCCCTTCGTCTTGCTCTGGCTCGCCAGCCCCCTGGTCGGCTGGTGGATAAGCAGGCCTCTGCGGGCACCATCCGCCGAGCTGGGCGAGACACCAGCGAGTGTTCCTGCGGGCGATGGCCCGACGCACCTGGAGGTTCTTCACCGATTTCGTCGGTCCGGCCGACAACTGGTTGCCTCCCGACAACTACCAGGAATATCCGGCCGCGGTGGTCGCCCATCGCACCTCGCCCACCAACATGGGCATGGCCTTGCTCGCGAACCTGGCGGCACACGACTTCGGCTACATCTGCACAGGCGAACTGCTGCGTCGCACCGAGCGCGCTCTACGTACCATGGAGAAGCTTGAGCGTTTCCACGGGCACTTTCTCAACTGGTACGACACCCAGACCCTGGCGCTCTGCACCCTGAGTACATCTCGGCAGTAGATAGCGGCAATCTCGCCGCAAGCCTTCTGGCACTCAGGGCGGGTCTGCTGGAACTGAAGCAGCAGCCGCTGCTCCGCCGCAGGCCTTCCAGGGCATCGAGGACACCTTGCTGCAGCTGGCCGCGCACGACACCGCCTCCCCGACCCCGGACCTCCAGAGTCACATCGCCGCGTCTGCGGGAGCCACTGCGCTCTGCACGATGGCCACCCCGAGCACGCCGACGGTGCGGCGCTGCGAGTATCGCAAGCGGCGCAGTCGCTACTGCAGAAGCTCTGCATGGACAGCAGGGACCTTCTGGACGCGCTCCCGCCCGATGCCGACCAGGAGCTCAAGTACTGGGCCAGAGCGCTCAACCGACAGTGCCGCAGGTACTGTGACGATCTGCGCTCGGTGTTGCCCGAGCCAGAACGGTTCCTCACCATGCCCACCCTGGAGCAAGTGGCTCACCCGGAGCGCATGCAGGACCATCGACTGCCCTGGCCGCCCGCTGCCAAGATCTGGCGACATGGACTTCGCCTCGTCTACGATCACGTCGCGGCAACTGCTCAACATCGGCTATGACCTGGGTGAGCGCCGTCGCGATCCTTCTTGGTACGACATGCTGGCTTCTGAGGCCCGCCTTACCAGCTACCTGCTCATCGCGCAGGGCCAGGTGCCCCAGAAGCACTGGTTCGCCCTGGGCCGTCTGCTGACCAGCCGCGGAGGCGACCTCAGCCTGATGTCGTGGAGCGGCTCCATGTTCGAGTACCTCATGCCGCTGCTCTTCTTGCCAAGCTACGAGAACACCCTGCTGGACCAGGCCTGCCGGGCCGCCATCGCGCGCCAGATCGACTACGCACACCAACGCCACGTGCCCTGGGGGATCTCCGAGTCGTGCTACAACGCGGTGGACATGAACCAGGTCTACCAGTACCGGGCCTTCGGCGTGCCCGGGTTGGGCTTCAAGACCGGCCTGGCGGACGATCTGGTCATCGCCCCCTACGCGAGCGCCTTGGCCCTGACCGTCGTCCCCCGCGAGGCCTGCCGCAACCTGCAGGCCCTCAGCAACGCTGGACTCTCGGGGCGACTACGGCATGTACGAAGCCGTCGACTACACACCGTCCCGGCTGCTTCCGGACTCCGACCACGCTGTGGTTCGCAACTTCATGGCGCACCACCAAGGCATGAGCTTCTTGGCGATCGCCCACGCACTGCTCGGACCGGCCCACCCAGCGCCGGTTCACCTCCGACCCGCAGGTGCAGACGGCCGACATGCTGCTGCAGGAGCGCATACCCAAGCAGACCGTCACCATCCTGCCACGCACCTCCCAGATGGAAGCGGGGCGGCCCTCGGCCGACCGAGGCGGCCGCCGTACAAAGGGTGATGACCGACCCCGACACGCCGCTCCCCGAGGTGCATCTGCTGTCCAACGGCAACTACCACGTCATGGCCACCCAGGCCGGAGGCGGTTACAGCCGCTGGCGCGACCTGGCCGTCACTCGCTGGCGCGAAGACGCCACCTGCGACAACTACGGTACCTTCATCTACCTGCGCGATCCTGGACACAGGGCAGTACTGGTCCACCGCCTACCAGCCGACGCGCAAGCAAGCCCGACCGCTACGAGGCGGTCTTTGTCCAGGCACGCGCCGAGTACCGCAGACGCGACCACAAGATCGATTCACACACCGAGGTCTGCGTCTCTCCCGAGGACGACGTCGAGATCCGCCGCGTCACCCTCACCAACCATCTCCGACAGTGACGCGCGAGATAGAGGTCACCAGCTATGCCGAAGTGGTCATGGCACCCTTGGATGCCGACCTTGCCCATCGTGCGTTCAGCAACCTCTTCGTATCCACCGAGATACTGCCCGAGCACAAGGCCATACTCTGCCGACCGGCGTCCTCGCTCACCGGGCGAAGAGACCCCCTGGATGCTGCACATGCTGTCGGTGTCCTGACTCGCTGGAGCACCCGACCTCGTACGAGACCGACCGTGCGCGAGTTCTTGGGCCGAGGCAGAACGGCCGCGGATCCGGTCGCGATGGAGACAGACCTGTCCAACACCGCAGGGTCCGGTGCTCGACCCGATAGTGGCCATACGCACCAGACTCGACGCTGGCACCGGACGAATCGCAGTCGGTGCGTACTGATCCGGGCATGGCCGAGACCCGCGAGGCCGCCTTGGCCATGATCGCCAAGTACCACGACCGCCACTTCATCGAGCGCGCCTTCGAGATGGCCTGGTTCGAGAGTCAGGAACTGCTTCGCCTGCTCGGTATCACCGAAGCGGACGCCCAGACCTACGGCCACATGGCCACGTCGGTCATTCATGCGAGCGCTCTGCGTCGCTCTTCCCCCGGCGTCATCGCCCGCAACCAGCTCGGCCAACCCGGGCTCTGGCGCTTCGGCATCTCGGGCGACCTGCCCATCGTGCTGGTCAAGATATGGCGACTCCAGCCGCATCGACCTCGTGAGACAAGCGCTAAGGGCACACGCTTACTGGCGCAAGAAGGGGCTGGCGACCGACCTGCTCATCTTGAACGAGGACTACTCCGGATACCGCGCGGCCCTTCAGGACGAGATCATGGGTCTGATAGGAGCGGGACCCGAAGCCTCCCCTGCTCGACAGGCCAGGTGGCGTCTTCGTCCGACGCTCGGAGGAACTCTCCGAAGAGGACCGGGTGCTGTTTCAGACCGTCGCCCGTGTCGTGCTCACCGGCTCAACAGAGAATCGCTGGCCGAACCTGCGCAGCGCCGCTCGACGTCCGACCGCGCGCCCGCCTCTGCTGCAACCTTCGCGTCGCCCGCGAGAGAGGAAGATCGAGCCCCTGCCGACACGCGAGAGCATCTTCCCCAGCGGTCTGGGCGGCTTCACTCCCGACGGCCGCGAGTACGTCATCAGCATGGAGCCCGGTCAGAGCACTCCCGCGCCGTGGACCAACGTCATAGCCAGGCGAGCACATCGGTACCGTGGTCAGCGAGAAGGGCAGCGCGTATACCTGGGTGGAGAACGCCCACGAGTTCCGTCTGACGACTTTCCAGAACGACCCGGTGAGCGACAGCGGCGGCGAAGCCGTATACCTGCGGGACGACGAGACAGGCGCCTACTGGTCACCCACCCCCCTGCCCTGTCCGGGTGAGTCCGGATATGTATGCCGGCACGGGTTCGGATACAGCGTGTTCGAGCACTACGAAGCGGGCATCTTCTCCGAGCTCACCACCTACGTAGCCGATGGACGCACCCGTGAAGTTCGTCACCGTCAAGTTGTCCAACCGCTCGGGTCGCACCCGCCGCCTTTCGCTGGCGGCCTACTGGGAGTTGGTGCTCGGCGAATGGCGGCACACCAACTTGATGCACATCGTGACCGAGAAGGACCCGGAGACCGGCGCGCTGTTCGCCCGCAACGCCTACTCCCGCAGGACCCCGGGCAGGGTCGTGTTCGCCCAGGTCAGTGAGCCCAAACGCAGCGTCACCGGCAGCCGCATGGAATTCATCGGGACGCAACGGCTCGCCGTCCGACCCGGCCGCGATGCGTCTCGCGCATCTCTCGGGCAAGACGGGCGCGGGCACTCGATCCCTGCGCCGCCATACAGACCCCGATCGAGCTGAGCGACGGAGAGGAACGTGAGGTCGTCCTGATCTTGGGGGCCGCCGACAACGCCGACGAGGCCCGCCGCCTTTGCATGAGACTTTGGAGGTCCGCTCGGCGCACGGCGAGCTCTGGAAGAGGTGTGGCTACACTGGAACCGTCTGCTGGGCACCGTGTACGTCGAGACCCCGGACCGCGGACTCGATGTGCTCGCCAACGGCTGGCTGGTCTACCAGACACTCTCGTCCCGCTTCTGGGGACGCAGCGGCTACTACCAGTCGGGCGGCGCCTACGGTTTCCGCGATCAACTGCAGGACAGCGTCGCCCTGCTCTTCACGACCCCGCAACTCACACGCCAGCACCTGCTACGGTGCGCCGAGCGCCAGTTCCGCGAGGGTGACGTACAGCACTGGTGGCACCCCCCGACGGGGCACGGTGTGCGCTCGCACTCCTCCGACGACTATCTCTGGCTGCCGTACGCCACCTGTCACTACGTGAACGCCACCGGGGACACCGGCGTACTGGACGAGATGGTGCCCGTTCGTCGAGGGCCGAGAGGTCGCTGAGCAAGAAGAGGCCTACTACGACCAACCTCAGCGCTCGAGCCGAGGTCGCGACCCTCTATGACCACTGCGTGCTGGCCATCAAACACGGCCTGCGTTTCGGCCGCCACGGTCTGCCGCTCATGGGCTCCGGGGACTGGAACGATGGCATGAACCTGGTCGGCGCCGGGGGCAAGGGTGAGAGTGTGTGGCTGGCCTGGTTCTTGCTGGAGAACCTGCGCCTCTTCGCGAAGCTGGCCAAGAGCCACGGAGACGACGACTTCGCCCAGGTCTGCGCGAGCCACGCCGAGGAGCTGCGTGCCAACACCGAAGCGCACGCTTGGGACGGCGAGTGGTATCGCCGCGCCTACTTCGACGACGACACACCCCTGGGCTCGTCGACCAACGACGAATGCCGCATCGACTCCATCAGCCAGAGTTGGGCGATCCTATCCGGGGCAGGCGACCCGAAGCATGCCCGCGCCGCCATGAAGGCGGTGGACGAGCTGCTGGTAGATCGGACCGCGGGGCTGGTCAAGCTCCTGGATCCACCCTTTGACAAGTCGGACATGGAGCCCGGCTACATCAAGGGCTACCTTCCCGGGGTGCGCGAGAACGGCGGTCAATACACGCACGCCGCAGTGTGGGCGGCCATGGCCTTCGCTCTGGTGGGCGAGACGGAGAAGGCCTGGGAGCTGTTCCGGATGCTGAGCCCCATGAGCCACGCCGGCGACCCGGCGGCTGCCGACGTCTACAAGGTCGAGCCGTACGTGATGGCCGCCGACATCTACAGCACGGCGCCGCACACGGGTCGTGGAGGCTGGACCTGGTACACAGGCGCCGCCGGTTGGATGTACCGGCTGGCGGTGGAGACGCTGCTGGGACTGCATCTGGAGGTGGACAGGCTACGTCTGGAGCCCCGAGTGCCCAAGACCTGGGACTCGTACAAGGTCTACTACCGATATCGCGAGACCCACTACGCGATAGCGTTCAGGCGGACCGGCGCAGGGACCGCCCCAGGGGCCGCCGGCCGCAACGCTGCCGGTGCCGAACCCATCACCCGAGTCGTCGTGGACGGCGTCGCTGTGCAGGTGAGCCCCAAGAACGAGGGTATAGTCCCCTTGGTCGACGACCGCCGTGACCACCGAGTAGAAGTCGATTTCGGCTGACGCTGCCGATGCCCGTCGCGGGGCTCCAGAAGGAGCCCCGGCGTCCTACCCCGCCGGCACCGCCTCCATCTCCTCCGCTGACAGCTGCCAGGCACCTCCGGCCTGCGCGTTAGCGAGTATCTGCTCGGGAGTCGTGGCCCCGGCGATGACCGAGGCCACGCCTTCCTGCGAGAGCAACCAGCCGAATGCCAGCTCCAGCAGGCTGTGCCCCGCCTCCTGGGCAAACGCGGCCAACTCGCGTACGCGGGCGAGCTTATCCGCGGTGGCTAGGTTGCTGAATTGCGGCAGCGTGGCCAGCCGGGAGCCCTGGGGCAATTCCGCGCCGTGCCGGTACTTGCCCGTCAGCAGACCAGATTCCAGCGGAAAATAGGGCACGATGCCCAGTCCGTGCTTGCGGAGCTCGGGGACCATCTCAGCCTCCACCTCGCGAAAGAGGAGGTTCCAATGGATCTGGTCGGCCACGAACCCAGAGAAGTCAAGCCTACCGGCGACCGTCACCGCCTGCTCGACGAGCGCCGTGTCGTAGTTGGAGCACGCGATGTGGATCACCTTGCCCGACGCCTGCAGCTCTAAGAGCGTCTCCAGGGCCTCCTCCACAGGGGCCTCCGGGTCCGGATGATGCTGGTAGTAGAGGTCGATGCGATCGGTGCCCAGCCTGCCCAGGCTGATGTCACACCCCTCCAGTATGCGCTTGCGCAGTACGCCCGGCCGATACGCCTCGCCCTGAGGCCGGTCTTGGAACTTGGTGGCCACCACCACCGACTCCCGCCTACTGCCCAGGGCCTTACCCAAGAACACCTCCGACTGCCCGCCTCCGTACATCTCGGCGGTGTCAAAGTGGGTGATGCCGGCATCGAGGGCAGCGTGAACCACCTCAGTGGTCTGACGCTGGTCCAACTTCCAGCCGAAGTTATTGCACCCCAGTCCGACTACGGATACCTGCGGTCCGGCACTGCCTAGTCTGCGCATCTGCATGGTGACCTCCGTGGCCGGTGGGTTGCTTGTCACGCGATAGATACCGCGAGGTCGAGCGGGCTAACCGGCCACCGGGTCGACGGACTCGAGACAGCCCCATGGTCAGCCATAGAGTAAGACCAAAGGCCGCAAAACCTATCATCAGGACACCTACGAACTCCACCCGCTCCCACACGTCGAGAGAGACCACGGCGGCAGCGACACCACCAAGGATCATGCTCGTCGCAAGTATGATCCCCGATACCGAGCCCGCGTCGGCGTCGTGCTGACCCAGCATCAGATAGGTCGATGGGGGTCTCATGCAGGCCAAGCTCACCGCTGCAGGCAGAAAGGTGAGTATGAACGGCCACGGACCCCGTCTGCCCACAAAGAGCACCAACACGCCGCTCACCAGGATCGAAGCCAAGCAGCCCGTTAGAATACTGGTGCGCTGGAATCGACGCGACAACAGCATAAAGGTGGGAGCACCGACCGCGATACCGGCGCCGAACAGGGCGAAGAAATAGCTGTAGGTCTGGCTGCTCAGCCCGAAAGTGACCTCGTAGATGTACGAAGAGGACGCTATGAAGGCCATGCCTGCCATGCCCACCACCGAGAAGATAGTGATCAGAAGGACGAAATCTCTGTTCTTAATAACCACACCCAACCGCTTCAGCGAGGCCAAGGGATTGCCTGTCAGTCGCTGCGTCAGGGTCTCGGTGTAGAGCAGCGAGCCGACGAGGATCGACCGAACCCCATATCCCCTGCGCTACGAAAGCGCCTCGCCACGAAGTGAACCTGAGTATCAGTCCGCCCAGGATAGGAGCCAGTAGCGGGGCGAGCACGGTCATCGACTGCACCAACGCCAGAGTGGTCTCACGTTTTCGCCCTTCGTAGGAATCCTTGACCACCGCCGTCGCCACAGTGCCGGCCGCTGCCGCCCCTATCGCCTGCAGCGCCCTAAAGGCCATAAGCTGGAAGACGTTCTGCGACACGGCACACAGGGCACCTGCCAGCGCATAGCACGCCATACCTACGAGCAGCACGGGCTTGCGGCCAAACCTATCGCTGAACGGACCCCAGAACAGCAAAGCGACTGCGTAGAAGACGAAGAAGAGAGTCAGGGTCAGGTTGGTCTGGTAGGCCGGGACCCCGAAGTAGGCAGTCATCTTGGGTAAAGCGGGAAGATACAGATCGGTGGAAAAGGCAGGAAAGGCGCTCAGCGCGGCCAACAGAAACACCAGCCCAGCTCGTCCCAGATGCTTCTGTTGTACTGTCGTCCCGTCTGTCATCTGACTCACAAGTTAGCACGCCGCGAACTCATGCTTCGTCGACCCGCGCCCAGACCCACCCCCAGCAAGTCCCCGGGGCCCCGCCGGGAGTTACTTCACGACTCGCAACATCAATCTGCCATGGTAAGTGAGAACACGCACGACAAGAGGAGGGTGACCCGGTGAAGGCTCATCTTCGACAACTGTGCTGGGCGCTCTGCGTCCTGGCGGTACTGGTGGAAGTGCTCTCTCCCGCCGCGTGCGGAGGCCCCGCCGGCCCAGACCCTCTGGCCTTCCCAGTGCACGACTATACCGTGGTGTCGAAGAACATGAAGACGCCTACAGGTGAAGTTCCGGTGACCTTTCATCTCTACGAAGGCGTCACCTACGTCACTGACCCCGTGGATCCGCTCTACCAGAATCTGAACGTGTGCGTTCCGGTGGAAGTGGACGGAGTCGAAGTCGACGCCACCGAGGCTCCCATCCTTATGGTGATCGGAGTAGCCGGCTATTGGTCCAGCAAAGTCGAGGGCACCGGCGGCGTGCTGGACATCAACGCAAGCACGGCTTTGACGAAGGGTTTCGTGGTGGTCTCAGCGGCCTGCCGCGGCACCGACAACATAGCCGCAGACGGCACGTACTACGGCAAGGCCCCGGCCGCCATAGTCGATCTCAAGTCCGCGGTCAAATACCTGCACCACAATGACAAGGTGATGCCCGGCAAGGCCGACTGGATAGTCTCGGTCGGCGGCAGTGCGGGCGGCGCCCTATCGGCGCTTCTGGGCGCTTCAGGTAACAGCGACCTCTACGATTCGTACTTCCAAGAGCTCGGCGTCGCCGAGGCCAGCGACGCCATCTTTGCCAGTGGGTGTTTCTGCCCCATCATCGATTTAGAGCATGCCGACATGGCCTACGAGTGGATGTTCGGCGCCATGCCTCAGAAGACCGGGGTGGTGATAGACCAGGCACTCTCAGCCGGACTCAAGGACGACTTTGCCGTCTATCAGGCGTCACTTGACCTTAAGGGCAAAGATGGCTTCGGCGTCCTGACCGCGGACAACTACGACGAATACCTCGTTCAGGCCTACCTCACTC
Source organism: uncultured Actinomycetes bacterium (assembly GCA_963814365.1). Taxonomy (GTDB): domain Bacteria; phylum Actinomycetota; class Thermoleophilia; order RBG-16-64-13; family RBG-16-64-13; genus RBG-16-64-13. The sequence continues at coordinate 1,341,860 of CAWFCL010000004.1, forward strand.
CGGCCGCCTCCAAGTATCTGGCCGATCTGCCGGACGAAGAGCGGGATGAATACCTGGCGGACAACCCGTGGATCACGTGGGCCGGCGGCGCGGCTTCGTTCACGTGGGACGACTTTCTGGACTACTTTGAAGCGGTGCAGGGCAGGAAGGATCCACTTCCGGCCTTCGACAGCTTCAACATGGATTCTCTGGCAAATCTGCTCTTCGGAGACGAGGCCAACGACGGCAGGTACTTCACCGACTACACTCTGCGGAAAGTCACCGGAGACCCGAACGCTCAGATCGACAGCGAACTCAAGACCATAGTGGAACTCATGAACCCCATGTACTTCGTCGGTAGGGACGACGCCGACTGCGCCGACAACTGGTGGATCCGCCACGGTACCATCGACAACTTCACTTCGCTCACCGTGATAACGAATCTGGCTGTGAGCCTCGAGAATCGCGGCAAGAACGTGGACGCGAAGATGTACTGGGGCGCCAAACACGGCGCCAACCTGGACCCGGCCGCCTTCATCGACTGGATCGGAGATCTGACCGGCTACAGCATCTAAGGGTCGGCCAGGGCCCAGCCGTGTCGGGCGCGGGCGTGATCAGGGGCGGGTCGAGGCTGTAGAGGCATAGGGTCACTCGGCCCAACCCCTATACTCCCCCAGTGATGGCACAGATATGGATCAACAACGTCTCGGTAAGTCTCGGCTCGCCGCTGCTGCTCGATGGGGCGTCGCTCGCCATCGAGGCGGGTGAGCGCATCGGGCTACTAGGCCGCAACGGGGCCGGCAAGTCCACTCTGCTCAGGATGCTGCAGTGGCCACATCCGTCCGGATTCGGGCGAGATAGTCATGGGCGCCGGAGTCCGCGTCGGCCTGCTGCCGCAGGAGGTCCCCGAAGCTCTGCCGGGCACGGTGTACGACATAGTCGCCTCCGGCGGCCAGGGACACCTCGACCTGCTGCAGCGCTACCACCAACTGACGTGCGCATGGGCCAGGGGCACGAGCCCGGCCTGATGAAGAAGCTGGAGCAGGTGCAACATCAGCTGGAGACGTCCGGGGCCTGGCACTTCCACCAGCGGGTGGAACAGGTTGATCGCGTGGGCTGGTCTGGACGAGGATGCTGAGTTCGGGCTGCTCTCCGCGGGCCTGAAGCGCCGGGTGCTCTTGGCCAAGGCCCTGGCCGACGAGCCCGATGTGCTCTTGCTGGACGAACCGACCAACCACCTGGATATCGACGCCATCCTCTGGCTGGAGGACTTCCTGCTGAGGTTCGCCGGCACGCTGGTGTTCGTCACCCACGACCGCGCCTTTCTGCAGCGCATCGCCACCCGGATCGTGGAGATCGACCGCGGACACCTGCTCGCCTTCGACTGCGGCTATGCCACCTACCTGGAGCGCCGGCAGCAGATGCTGGACTCGGAGGAGAAGGCCTGGCACGACTTCGACAAGAAGCTGGCTCAGGAGGAGGTCTGGATAAGGCAGGGCATCAAGGCTCGGCGCACCCGCAACGAGGGCAGAGTGCGGGCCCTGGAGCAGCTGCGGGTGGAGCGCGCCCTGAGACGGGAGCGCATGGGTAACGCGCAGATAGCGATAGTGGAGGCCAGCCGCAGCGGACGGCTGGTGGCCGAAGCCAAAGATGTCTCGTTCACCTACGACGCAGGGCCCGCTGACAGACCCGACGGCGGCCGTGAGGCCGCGCGCGAGCCGGCGCAGCCCGGCGCGGCGTCCCCGACGCCCGCTAAGCCCATCGTGGACGACTTCAGCACGGCGATCATCCGCGGCGACAGGGTGGGCATCCTGGGCCCCAACGGCTCGGGCAAGACCACTCTGCTCAAGCTCCTGTTGGGAGAGTTGGAGCCCCAGAAGGGCCGGGTGCGCCTGGGGGCCAATCTGCGGATAGCCTACTTCGACCAACTGCGCGCCCAGCTGGACGACGACCGCACCCTGCGCGAGAGCGTGGGCGGTGGAGGCGACAGCGTCACGGTGCAGGGCAAGTCGCGACACGTGGTGGGATATCTGCAGGACTGGCTGTTCTCCCCCGACCAGATCAAGGCCCCCGTGCGCCTGCTCTCCGGTGGCGAGCGTAACCGCCTACTGCTGGCCAAGCTCTTCGCGGTGCCGTCGAACGTCCTGGTACTGGACGAACCCACCAACGACCTAGACAGCGAGACCCTCGCGCTCCTGGAGGAGCGCCTGCTGACCTACACTGGCACCATCCTTCTGGTAAGTCACGACCGGGCTTTCTTGAACAACGTGGTCACGTCGACGCTGGTCTTCGAGAGCGACGGCCGCCTGCGCGAATACGTAGGCGGATACGACGACTGGCTGCGCCAGCGCAAAGCGCGCGTGGCGGCGTCCGGGGCGCGCGGAGCGCGTGGTGGGGCGGCCGACACAGGCGCAAGACCGGCGGCGGCGCAAGCGACGCCGCTCGCAGAGGGGGCGCCGACCGCCGGCCTCCCGCGCGCCAAACGCAAGCTCTCATACAAAGAGACCAAAGAGCTGGAGACGCTGCCCCAGAGGATCGAGGCGCTGGAGCGCGAGCGGGACGAGTTGGGCGCCACGCTGAGCTCGTCGGAGTTCTATGCCGGCAACGACTCAGGCCAGGTGGCGACTACCAACGCGCGGTTGGCGGCGGTGGAGGCAGAGTTGGGCGCTGCATTCGCGCGCTGGGAGGAGCTGGAGGGGTTGGGCGGCTAGCGGCGCGGTCGCAAGACTACCAGGCGGTGGCCTGGCCGTCTTTGTAGTAAGTGATGCCTCCGCCCATCCGTTCCACGCGCACACCGATCTCTGTACCCGAGGCCGACCAGGTGCCGAGCTCGTAGCTCATCGCGCCGGTGCTGACCCACGCGACAACGTTCTGCTTCTGGTTGGCCCCTGTGGGAGGGGACGAACACAGGCCGGCGCTCGCCTGCATCCACGTGATCCCTGACGCCATAGTCTGCAGGGTCGCCTGACTGATGCCCTCAAAGCTACCCGACTCGACAGCTACCGCATCGAACGCCGTCATCGCGTTGCGAATCAGTGATTCGGCTGCCAGATCGGAGGCCTTGTCCGGAGCGGACGCCACCGCTGCCTCCTCTTCAACGATCGCCGCCCCGCCGGTCGTGAGCACGACGGCCACGACGATGCCGACCACTATCAGCGCGGCGGCCACGATGAAGGTCGCCAGACGGCCTCGGCCCTTGTTCTGACCCGGGGCCCGCCCAGGTTTGGCCGCAGAGGACGAAGTGGCCGCGAATCCACCCGGGTCGATCGCCTGGTGCCAGGACTGGGGCGCGTCCGGCCTTGTGCCTTGTCGGTCGGCCGTGGCGGCGACTCCGCACGACGGACAGCGGTGCCCTAACGCGCGCGGTCTCCCGCACTCTGGACAAGGGACGATATCGACCATGCTCCTGCCCTCCAACCAGCGAGCGCGCGGCTCGCTCGTTCACGACCGTTTCTCAAGCTATTTCGGCATCTTGTGATGATGCGCTTAGCGGACGAAGCGTGCCTCGTAGTCAGAGCTCAAGCCCGCGCGGCCTGGGACCGCGCCAGCGGCAGACCCAGGGCCAGCCACAGACCCAGAGCCACCAGGGACAGACCGGCGGTGAGTGCTCCGAGCAACTCCACCCTGTTCCATATGTTCAAAGATACGATCACAGTCGCGACGCTACCCATGGTCATGTGAGCCGCGAGGATGATGCCCGACACCGACCCTGCGTCCGTATCGTGCTGCCCGAGCATGAGGTATGTGGCAGCAGGCCTCAGGCAGGAACGACTGATCGCCATGGGCACGTAAGCCAGTATCAAAGCCCACGGACCCAGGCTGCCCACGACCAGTATCAGCACACCGCAGACCAGGCAGAGCCCCAGACACCAGGTCAGGATGGTGGTGCGTTCGAGCCAGCGCGACAGCAGAAGAAAGATAGGTGGACCTATCGCGACGCCCGCTCCGGCCATCGCGAAGAAGAAGCTGTATGTCTGTTCGCTAACTCCGAAGGTGAACTGGTAGATGTACGAGGACGCGGCGATGAAGGCCATCGAGGTCATACTCACCAAGGTGAAGATGGATAGCAGCAGCACGAAGTCCCGGTTCTTTAGCACCACGCCCAAGCGCTTGAGCGAGGCCAGGGGGTTGCCCTCCAGCCTGTCGTGCAAGGTCTCTTGAAAAACCAGAGCCCCGGCCAAGATCAGCAGACCCCAGGCACCTTGTACGATAAACACACCCCGCCACGGAGTGAGTCTAAGGATCTGTCCACCAAGGATGGGCGCGACCAGGGGGGTCAGCACCGTGATCGACTGCACCACAGCCAGCGTGACCTCGCGCTTGCGCCCACTGTAGGCGTCCTTGACGATAGCGGTGGCCGCCGTACTAGCAGCAGCAGCCCCGATCGCCTGCAGTACGCGGAACGCCATCAGCTGGTAGATGCTCTGCGAGAAGGCACAGAGGAAGCCTGCGGCCATATACATAGACATCCCCACCAAGATGACAGGGCGTCTGCCGAAGCGGTCGCTCAAGGGACCCCAGATAAGAAGCGCTACGGCATAGAAGACGAAGAATAAGATGAGCGTCAGATTGATCTGATACTCCGGAACCCCGAACTGAGCGGTCATGTTCGGAAGCGCCGGCAGGTAGAGGTCGGTCGAGAGGGCGGGGAACGCACTGAGCCCGGCCAAGAAGACCACGAGTCCTGCCTTGCCGAGGTACTTCTGCGGAGTGGTCGTTCCTTCTTCCATACTTGTAGCACGGTAGCATGAAGCAGGCCTCCGGCCCCGTCTACCCTAAGTCCTGGGCACCTCCCGCGACTCACCGTGACAATGTCCCCAAAAGAAACAGTCGTACGGCGTCGTGCAGTGCTCGCCCACCTCTATGCCGGGGCACTCCACTACCAGCATCGCTTTCATCTCGGCGAGAAGAGCCGGGATAGACGGAAGATACTCCTGCACCTGCTCGGTGATGTCCTCGGTGACGAACAGCTCATCCAGGTCGCATGGGCCGTCCGGCACCGCGCAGCCCGACGCCACGTGTAGCAGTCGCACCTCGCGCACGGGCAGGCCGGCGCCGCGAGCCACGTAGGTCTGGATAGCCGCGTCAGTGATGTGCTCGGGCTTGAGTTGGGTGCTGGACTTGGCCTCGATCAGCTGCCAGGAGTCCTCGTCCGTCTTGCGCACGATGTCGACGCGGACCAGCACGCCATCATGCATGAGCGCTGCCTCGTAGAGACACGAGATACCCTCGGCTATCAGGCGGGTCGTGGTCGCCACAGCAGCGTCACCGTGGCGGAAGTCCTCGGTCACCAGCACCCCACCGGCGTAGTACTCGCGCGCCAGCTGGCCGAAGCGATGTCCGGCGTCAAAGAGGGCCAACCTCTCCGGACTTAGGGGATCGAGCCAGATCGCGACGGTAACACTCCAGCCACAGCCGCTTATGGCACTGAAGCCCCGCCTGAAAACGAGACTTAGATAGCTTGGGAACTTGAGTCATATGCCGCTCCTATTAGTGCTGCGCGTCGCGCCGCCACATTCTACATTCCTACCGTACAACCACTATGCCCATCAAGTAAGCCGTCTCCGGGTCTGTTGGGTCGGCAACCTTCGCCGGGCAACAGGGCGACTGCCCGCCCAGCAAGGTCTATCACCCTACCCCAGCAGATCATGCACAGCATTGACCAGGACGATCTCCCCTTATAGAGTGGTTTGCAGACGTTGGGCGGCCCAAGTTCGAGACACGACCAGAAGGGACCCACACATGCCAGAGATACAGGTGGATACTAGCTTGGTCGCCCGTTGCGGACTGTACTGTGGAGCCTGCCGCTCCTACCTCAAGGGCAAGTGCAAGGGCTGCAGCCAGAACGTCAAGGCGACCTGGTGCACCGTCCGGACCTGTTGCGCAGACCGGCAGATAGCCACCTGCGCGGAGTGCGCCGACTTCCCCGATCCCCGCGACTGCAAGAAGTTCGACAACTTCATGTCCAAGCTGTTCGGGCTGGTGATGAGGTCCGACCGCGCGGCCTGTATCGCCCAGATACGTGAGCTCGGTCTGCAAGGCCACGCGAAGACCATGGCTCAGGCGGGAAGGCAGTCGATCAGGCGCTAGCCCGACGCCGTCGCGCCGACGGATCGCCCAGGGTCACCCGTGCTGCGCGGTAGGGACACGTAGGAACCTATCCCCCAGCGCATGCTTGAATTGCGCGTAGGCTCCGGCCAGAAGCTGCGAGTTGCGACGCGAAGAGACATTCGTCACCAGATTGATGATGGGGGTCTGGCCTCGGGGTAGGCTCCTGGCTAGTCGACCCGCGATGCGCGGCCAGGAGTAGAACCTGCGGTTGCACCCGGTCATCTCGTCGATAACGTCGTCTAGCGACAGGCCTGCATACTGCGCTGCCGGATAGGTGAGCGTGTAGTACTTCCAATCCTCGGGAAACCGGTCCAGGGGTATGCGTCCGGCTTCTTTCATCTGCGACCAGAGCCGAGTGCCCGGCAAGGGGGTCAAGAAAGAGACGTTCAGATTGTCCACCCCGTAGCGACTCGCAGCGTCCGCGACCCGACGTCCGATACCCTTGCGGTCCACGTCTAGGCCGATCATGAACGACCCCACCACCATGATGTTGTGCCGCCGGATACGCCGGATGCAAGCCGTGAGATCCCTGGACTTGGAGAGATTGAAACGCTTTCCGATCTCCAGCAGCCCTTCCGGCGAAGGTGACTCGAAGCCGATGAATACACCGGCACATCCGGCCTTGGCAGCGAGTTCCATCAGTTCCTCGTCATCGGCGAAGTTCACCGTGGTCTGCGAGAACCACTGCTTGCCCAGGTCGGCCTCCGCCAAAGAACGAAACAGTTCTTTCGCGCGCTCCATCTGAGCCGCACTCGTGCCGATGAGATTGTCGTCCACCACAAAGACGCGCTTCTCGGATATCGACCGGAATTCGCTGACGATATCGTCTATAGGCCGCTGCCGGTAACGCGCGCCGTTGAAAGCCGTGACACTGCAGAAGTTGCAGCCCAGAGGACAGCCCCGGGTGGTCTGGATGGCGCCTAGAGCGTAGCGGTCCGGTAGAAGATCGTGCCGCGCCGAACGCAACTTGCTGGGGTCGGCCAGGCCACCTTCGTAGAGAGGCCTTAGTCGGCCGTTGGCGGCGTCACTCAGAACTTGGGCCCAGACTTCCTCTGCCTCTCCGGTGACCAGTGAGTCCACGTGCTCCCCAGCCTCGTCTCTGCACATGGTGGCATGGATGCCGCCCATGACGACGGGTACGCCGAGGGCGCGGAAGTGGGCCGCGATATCGTAAGCCCGGCTGGCCTGTGACGTGAACGCGGTGACACCCACGAGGTCCGGCCGAGGCAAACCCTCGTAGTCGGGGTCGCCCAGGTTCTCGTCAACGATCGTGGTCTGCCAGTCGTCAGGCGTCAGACCGGCCAAGACCATCAGACCGAGTGGCTGCCAAAGACGGTAGCGACGACTCCAACGACTCTGGCTGGTCCTGGCCATATTGACCAGGGAGTTAGACGGGTTGACCAACAATAGTCGAGGCACGTTAGCCCCCTACCGGCGTCCGAACCTGTGAACCGCCCCCCAGCTCTCGCCTAGGCGTGATTGCTCTTTCTTCGCCTGGATATTTGCTTCTTTCTCGGTGGGGCTGAAGCCCTGGGACATGCGGCCGTTGCACCAAATTCGCCAAAGCCATAGGGGCTTCTTGGGCGTAGAGGTCCCTGCCTCGCGGATCTCGATTCTCATGACAGGCGTCCTCTCGTGTCTGCGGTTGGAGAAGCTAGAGAAGGCAATAGGAGGGGTGAAACCAGCTTCAGTCTACCACCTACCGCACCCCCAGACGCTCGACCACTATCAGCCTGGCCTCCTGTATCAGCCTCTCAGGCACCCTCAACTGGACATCGATCATCTTCCCCGAGAAGAGACCGGAGCGACGCGGCTTAGATCCGAGTACCGGTACACCGCCCGCCCTCAAGGCCTCAATGAGATCCCAGACTTCGATGATTGACACTCTCTTGAGGGACTCCAGCTCTACCCAAGGCTCCTCTGGGTCGGTCGGCGGCTGAGGGATAGTTGAACATCCGTCATCCATGCCGACCATTCCCCCCTCCGTACTTGGCGATCTGTTCGTCGATATAGCTCTGCGGGATATGCTCCCCCACCATGGCCAAGAACAGAGGCGCTGAACTGGCACCTAAGAACCGGAAGTGCTCGGACATGGCAGCGCGTTGCGCGTCGAAGTCTCCCAACGAAGCAAGATAGCCCGCAAAACCACCAGGAGTCTTGTCCAGTTCGAGTAGCATCGCGGCATTGTCGGCGATGGCTTCGATCTTCTTGCGGTTGCGGATCAGACGCGGGTCGGCGGTCAGACGATCGATGTCGTCCATGGTCAGCCGGGCGATCTTGTGAGGGTCGAAGCCCCCGAAGGCCTCCTTGGTGCCCGGCCACTTGCTCTCGACCACCTTCCAGTTCATGCCCGACTGGAAGATGACCTTGCTCATGCGCTCCAGATAGCCGGAGAGGTCTTCTGGTCTGCTGTCTCGTGGATCGTGCATTGTGATGGTTTATGTCCCCCGCACGGCCGCGAGCCAATCCCGCCGTCGGACGCTCCCGCGGCAAGTGCTTGGACGTGGCAGTCCGTCAGGTCATGTCATATAGTTAGAGTCTGTGGAGACCGGAGCCAAGACCCCACTGTGAGGTGAAGCCATGTCTCGAGACAAGCGCGATGTCGTGCTGCACAAGTGGCATACGGCAGTCCCACTGATACTGGTACTGTGCGGACTTGCCCTCCTCGCCTCGGCCTGTCAGGAACTGGGATCCGATCCGGACACAGACACTGCCGGCACCACCACGGTCACATCAGTCCAGTCGCCAGGACTCGACTCTCTGTATGGCACCTGGGACGGCACCTACACCCCAGACGCGGCTTGGAGCGAAGATGGCCCCATCGATGATCCGCCTTTCGACCTGGGCGTCCCACTGGACATGCACATGGAACTCCACCCCTGGTCGGCGGCTGCGGGACAATACGGCACCATCACCGTCGGCGGGCTCTCCCCGGCGCGGGTGACTTCTCTAACACTGGACGGTGATCAGGTCACCATGATCGTGGTCACCGAGGTCGCAGGCCTGAACGACCTGCTGGGAGCCTTCACACTCACCCTGGACGGGGACACCCTTTCCGGCACAGACGACCGCGAGCCGGAGGTCCCTACGGGTTGGATATCCAGCTCAGGCGCCGTCTATCTGACGCGTACCGCACCTTGGGATGCTGCCGCGGCGGCCTCCACGGCTTCGGCTGATCCTCCGCGTCGTCCGACAGCGCCGCCGATGGCACAGGCGGCGATGCTGCGGACGGTGGCGCGGACGAAGACGGCGACCCGTTGACGGTACTCTCCTTGTTCACCCCGATGTCCGCGCTCACGACCACGACCGAACCACCCACCCGGTGGACGTTCGACAACGACGATGACGGAAGACACGTGACGGTGGGAGTGAATGACCGCATTCTTGTCAGGCTGGACTTCGCAGTGGCCGACGCGGTCACCCAGATCACGTTCGGCAGCACCTCCCCCTCGATTCTGCAACTCCGTCTGGGCTACTCAGATCAAGACGCGGCGACCATGATCTACCGCTGGGCCAGTGGCGAAGGAACAGCGCATGCACCTGGCAACGTGGGAATCACGATCCTGTGTCGTCATGCTGATGGCACCTTGCATGACATGTGGCAGCTTTACGTGGTCGTGGAGGAGTGATCACCCAAACGCCGCCCCAGCAACACCCAGCCCAGTAGTCCCGCCGACATGTAGATAGCGGCGGCGGCCACGATCAGACACCTGATACCAAGCGTGTCCGCCAGGGAGCCGCCCAGACCGGCGCCCACGAACATGAGCACGGTACTCACCGTGTGATACGCGCCGAACACTCTGCCGCGGAAACGGTCCTCGGTACCCTTCTGCAATGTGGTCTGCACGCAGATGAGCCACGCCATGATGATAGGTCCGGCCACCACCGTAAGACTCATGATCACGGACAGTCTGGGGAACAAGACCATCAACAGCACCACTATCCCCGTGCCGAGCAATCCTCCGTTCAGCATCAGACTACGCGGTAGTCTGGGTCCGACTCTGGCTATCAGCAGGCCCCCGAACAGGCCGCCGACCCCACGGGCAGCCAGCATCCACCCGTATTGAGTGGCGGAGAAACCGGCCACGTCCTGTACGAACGGCGCCATCAACGCACTCAGGATAGCGTCGCCCAACAGACCGACGCCCACCACGATAAACACTCCACGCAGCAGCCTGCTGTGAGCCACCAGGCGCAGCCCGTCGAGCCATTCGTCCCTCACCTGCCGCCAGCGCGTCTGCGCGGCCTCAGCCACCCGGGCGGCAGCCGGGGTCACAGCCATCAAGCCGATGAGTACTGCCGCCACGGCATAAGAAGCGGCGTCGATTATGATCACATTCCGAAAGCCCACGGTCCCCAGGAGCACCCCGCCCAAGGCGGCGCCGATGATCCGTGCCAAGTTGTCGTTCAGAGCGTTGAGCGAGTTGGCCGACACCAGCTCCCTCTCACCCACCAGCGTGGGCAGTAGAGCGTTCTCGGCAGGCATGAGGAACTGGATAGCGCTGGACTCAAGCACCACCACCACGTATATCACCCAGACGGCGCCCAGAGCGTCGGTGAGGATCATCCAGGGTATGAGCGCTGCCGCGATCAGATTACCTATCACCAGCACCCGCCGACGGTCCCACCGGTCGACCAATACCCCGGCGAACGAGCTCAGCAAAGCACCTGGGGCCATGTGCGCCATGAACAGTCCACCCGATGCCAGCGCCGACCCCGTGACCTGGTAGAGATAGAAGGGCAGCGCAGCCAACAGCATCCAAGTGCCCATCATGGAGACGAGCCCCCCGGTCCACAGCAGCATGAAGTTGCGGTTGCGTAGCAGGTTGCGCATGTCTATCCGCCCTCGTGCCCCTGGTCGCGCCCCATCGGTGGCGCCACCTCTGTCGGCCCCTACCTGATGGTCTTGAGCACGTACTGGCGGGTACCCAGTCCCCGCTGCTCGGCATACTCCAGGGTCCGCAGGCCATCGACGCCTGTGATCTTGGCGAACTTGTCCTCACCCGGCGCCATGCCCTCTCCCCTGCCGCCCACCGCGCCTGGGGCAGCCAGCACCAAGTCGAAGGCTGCCTGGTCTATCGCCACCGGGTCCAGCGAAGCCAACACGCCGATATCGCCCACTATGGGTGCGTCGGAGAAATCCCAGCAGTCGCAGTCGGGAGTGATGTTGGTCACCCAGGTCAGATACAGGACCTTGTTCTTCTTGGCGTCGAGCACGGCAGAGGCGTGGTCGACGATCTTCTCCTGAGCGACCTGGGAGTCGGTCTTCCACTGGATGTCGATGGCGCCATAGGCGCAGCGCGCCACGCACTCGCCACAGCCGATGCACACCTCCAGGTCTACGACGGCCGAGTCGCGCTCCAGCTTCATGGCCGCCACCGAGCAGCCCTCGACGCAGCGTCCGCAACGCGTGCACTTGTCGACGATGATCTCGGGCCTGAAGTCGGCGTGCATACGTTGCTTGGCGCTCCGGCACCCCAGCCCCATGCCTACGTTCTTGAACACTCCGCCGAAGCCAGTGAGTTCGTGCCCTTTGAAATGTGTCATCACCACTAGGGCGTCCGCGTGCATAACGGCGGTGCCGATGCGCACCGACTCGAAGTGGCGAGACCCCTCGATGGGTACCTCGGTAGATTCCCTGCCGTCGAGTCCGTCGGCGATGACGATGGGGGCCTCCACCGTCGCGAACGAGAACCCGTTGTGTAGAGCGCAGGCGATGTGGTCCACCGCATTGGCGCGCTGCCCGGAGTACAGAGTGTTGGCGTCGGTGAGGAACGGCCTGCCGCCGGCCTCCTTGACTCGGCGCACCATCTCACGGGAGAAGACCGGCGAGACGAACCCTGTGTTGCCCTGCTCGCCGAAGTGCACCTTGATGGCGACAAGATCGTCCTTGGCAATGACGTCGCGCAACCCCGCCTTCTCCGCCAGCTTGCCACAGCGAGCGACCAGGGACTCCTTGGCTGATGTGTGCACGGGGACGAACCAGACGGTGGCAAGACCGCTGGAGATTGCGGTCGACGATGCGCGCACGCGGCTCATCCCCTCAGTCCTCCTCTGCAGTAGTCTTCAAGGTGGTCACCCTCCCAAGTAGTCAGGACCCCAGCCCGATATCAGGCTTGTGACGCTGCCGCCCGACACAGTTATGTCCCAGTATCCCCACTCCGTCCAGTCAAGGTTCACATCCCCACCACCATGCACATCCATCGCGAAGCCCGAGAAGTCGGGACCCCAGCCCACCATGGCGTCATCAGGGACCACGAACGTGCGCAACTTCGAGTTCGTGTTGGTGATCTTAGGTTCGTAGGCGCCCGTGGGCCACTTGACCTGTATGTAGTCCACCACCACGTAATTCTTGCCGTTGCGGGTGTAGGCGTCCACTATCAGGCAGGGAGACTGACCGCTTTCATTGGTCACCTTCACCGGCGGTTCCAAGAGCGTGCCAGAGGTTATTGTGGTTTCCTCCACCAGGAGAGAGGTCGACGTGGACGCGTCACTCGCAGCCAGCGTAGCGCCTGTGGTCGACGTAGCAGTGAGGTCTTGGCACGCCACCAAGCCGAAAACCATCCCCGCCACCAGTAGCGCGGTTGCACCTCTGGCCACGTCCGCAGTCTTGCGCGTCTTCATCGCACCCTTCCCTCGTTCGCTGACGGCAGATCACTCATACGACCACCCCTCCAGACTCACGACCTGGCCGTCCACAACCTCGATCCCCCAGAAACCCCAATCGGTGTAGAAGCCGGGCTCGTTGGTGTAATCGCTGATGTCCAGCCGGCCAAAGGAGTACGGACCGATGTACTCCTCTTCCTCGTGGTCCTCACCTATCCACCAATGTAGCCAAGCATCATCAGGCACGACAAAGGTGCGGAGCTTGGTGTTGGTGTTCGAGATCTTGGGCGTACGCCCACCATACTCGTTAGTCGTCCACTTCACCTGGACATAGTCGACCACGATGTAATTCTTGCCGTTACGCGTGAACGCGTCCTTGAGCAGGCAGGGCGATTCGCTGGTCTCCATGGTCACATCGACCGGCTCCATAGTCGTCGACGTGGTCGTCGGTGCCTCGGTGGTCGTGGGAGCCTCAGTCGTGGTCGAGGCCAAAGTGGTCGCGCTGGACCCCAATGACTCACAGCCCCCGACCGCCAAGACCGACCCCAGAAGCAGGATCGCCGATAGGCCGACGGCCAAGGTGACCGGACTGGACTTTCTCATCACATCCCCTCTCGTAGTTGTACGACGTGACCTCGATGCGGGTTCACCAGACGTACCATGGCCCCGAACCGCTCTCCAGACTAGTCACATAGCCGTTCGCGACTCTAATATCCCAGAATCCCCACTTCGTGTGCTCTCCCACGGTGTTCACGTCACCGCACTCGACTGCGTATGCGAGCGCCTCGAAGTCCAGCCGAAGCATGGCGCTTGCAGGGACCACAAAGGTACGGAGTTTGGGATTGCCGTTGCTGATCCGCGGCGCTTCTCCTGAGTAGACGTCAGGAGGAAGCCACTCGACTTCGATGTAGTCGACCACCACGTAGTCCGTGCCATCCTGAGTGAAAGCCTCCCTTATCAGGCAGGGAGACTGACTGGTCTCATCGGTCACAGCAACAGGTGCCAAAGTGGTCGAAGTGGTAGTCGGCGCCTCGGTGGTGGTGAGCAACGCGGTCGTGACGGACCGGCCCTCGCCCAACGAGGTGCACGAAACGGTGCCCAGGAGCGCACACAGGGTGAGTATCACCAACGCACAGCGCATCACGTTGCATACGCTCTTCGCACGCACTATCTACCCCTCCTACGTTCCGCATCCCCCATACTCATCCATCGAATCATACCAACCGTGCCGTCGACGAGGCCAACGACCTTTCGGTCGCGCGCCGGCAGACGATGTCCTATAGTTGACGCAGATCTACCTGGAGGTGACCGAATGACTCAGCGAAAAGCAGAGCACCGCCGGCGCCTGTCACTGCTGCCTCCCTTCGTCGCTCTAGTACTGGCCGTGCTGTTGTTGGCCACGCTCTTGCTGGCCACCGCCTGCGACGGGGGATCGGGGCTTCTGTCTTCTATCCGCGGCTCCGGCGATCTGGAGACGCGGGACTATGATCTCGCCGGCTTCAATGGGCTCGACATAAGCAGCGCCTTCGTCGTCACCGTGACCCAGTCCGACACCTACAGCGTCAGCGTCACGGCGGACGACAACATCCTCGGCCTGATCCAAGTCGAAAAGGCCGACCGCACCCTGAAGATCGGCCTCGGCAACACCAGGGTGACCAACGTCACCCTACGCGCCACCATCACCATGCCCACATTGAGCGCACTGTACGTGTCCGGCGCCACGCAGGCCACGGTCTCGGGTTTCAGCTCCAAGGACCCGCTCGCACTGGAAGCGTCGGGGGCCAGCGCCATCACCGGTGACATCACCGCGGGAGTCGCGGGCTTCAACGTCAGCGGAGCCTCTAGAGTAGAGCTGCAGGGAACGGCCGCCGAACTCGTTGCCGAAGTCTCCGGCGCCAGCCACCTGCTGCTTCGGGACTTTGCCGTCACCCACGCCGACGTCGATGTATCAGGAGCCAGCGAAGCGACCGTGAACCTCAGTGGACGCCTTGACGCCGAGGTGAGTGGCGCGTCGAAGCTCCGCTACCTGGGCAAGCCGACCATGGGCAGTATCAACACCAGCGGAGCCTCGAGCATCAGCGCAGACTGAGTGCCAGTATCTTGGTGCCGTCGGCCACGAACAGCCGGCCGTTCGCCGCGGACAGCGTGGCGAACTGGGTCGGTGCCTGCGTGATCTGCAGCGTGTAGGCCACCGTGCCATCCACAGGATCCACCGCCTTGATCAGTCCTTCGCGGCCCAGCGTCCACACGTGTCCGGCAGCGATGATGGGTGAGCCGGTGCGCCCGGGCACACTCCAGGCGACCCTCATCTGGTCGCCTGCCGTATCGACGGCCACCAAGCCTTCAGTGCAGGGCACGAAGACTCGGGAGCCCCAGGCGATAGCCGTGCCGAAACCTGCGGAACCTACGTTCACCGAGGCGATGCCTTCACTTATCTCGCCTAGGTTCGCGGCGTCCAACAGATAGGCCTTGCTGTTCTTGCCGACAATCACCACCCTGCCCCCTTCGAGCAGCACCGGAGCGGTGGTGTTGATGTCAAGGTCCTTCTGGTTGAGAGACACCCAGTTGGTAGGCGCGAAGTAGTCGAGCCACTTGAGGTCCGGTGACATCCTTAGCACCGCATTGCCGTAGTCGAAAGTAGTCTGCGAGGCAGTGTTGCCGGTGGCCACCCAGAGGTCGCCCGCCTCGTCGATAGGCACACCTGTGGGGTTCCAGATACCGCCCATGCGGGTGGTGGGCACTATGTAGCTGATGGCCTCGCCCGTCCCGTCAGCGGACACGCCCACCACAGCGCCCTTGTACTCACCGCAGTCCCCAGCCATTCCACCGTAGGGCACATAGACCATACCGGCGGATAGACTCAGAGCGCCCCGCTGCTGCTCCACCTTGGCAGACAGCTCAGGTGGATCGATGGCGCGGTCCCATCCGATGGTGCCGTCAGCCAGATCCAGGGCGTACAGCTGGTGATGCGGACCGTCGCTCAAGAACGCGACCACATAGATGATGCCCAGCTCGGTGTCTATCACGGGAGTGCCGGTGATACCCGAGGGGTCGATGTTGCCACAGGGCAGGGTCCCGCCATCGACGGGAGTGCCCAGGTCGGTCTGCCACACTATGGCCCCCGTAGCCGCGTCGCAGCGAGATGACCGAGTTGCCTTCAGTGGCCACGATCACACGGTCACCGACCACTAGGGGCTGCGCGTACATGTAGCCGCCCAGGTCCTCCGAGGTCCATTCCTTCTGCACCTCACCCAGAGGCTCATGATCGTCGGAAACGCCGCTGCGGGCCATGTCGTGATGGTAGGCAGGCCAGTCGCCCGTACCGGGTAGTGTGGTCGTGGTCGAGGCCAGAGTGGTCGTGGGTCCAAGCGTGGTAGTGACCTCAGCTTCGCCGCACGCACCCACCATGACCCCAGTCCCTAGCAGACCGAGTACCGCAAGTACCACGAACGAACGGACGAACCGCAGCCTCTGCATCACGACTCCCTCCACCTTCCCCCGGATTGGACGCCTCTACTGCCCTTTACCCGCAAGAGCGCGTGTTCACTCTAGGCCGTTCTAAGTTGTGTATACCCGCCTGTAGGTATACGCTTCTACGATGCCCTTTCGCAACGAGCCACGCAGATGGTCCGCTCGCCAAGGCAGTCCGCGCGAGTCCTGCGCCCCAGCCATTGGCATGGTGGCGCCATGAACGTCGAGGCAAGACCTACGGAACCACCGGCGGTGGCGACAAGGTCGACGAGTACACGCTGACCACGGGCCACGGCATCGTCGCCAAGATGATCTCCTACGGCGCCACTCTCACCTGGCTCGAGACTCCCGACCGCCACGGAGACACGCGCCAACCTAGTCCTGGCTCACGCGAACCTCAAGGACTACGAGAGACAGCGCGCACTTCTTTGGCGCGACCGTGGGCAGGTATGCCAACCGCATCGCCGGGCGCGTCTTCACGCTAGACGGAGCACACCTACACACTCGCCCGCAACGAAGCGACCGAACCACCTGCACGGCGGAGTACTAGGCTTCGACAAGACGCGTCTGGCGGGCGGCAGCCTTCGAGACCGGTGACTCGGCCGGCGTGACCTTCGCTTACACCAGCCTCGACGGAGAAGAGGGCTATCCCGGCACACTGGAGGCCGAGGTCACTTACCGCCTGACGGTGGACGGACGATTGCATGTCACGTACTCAGCCGTCACGGACGTGGCCACCCACGTGAACCTGACCAATCACTCGTACTTCAATCTTGCAGGACACTCTTCGGGCGACGTGCTTGCGCAAGAACTGGAGCTGGACTGCGACGGCTTCTTGCCCGTGGACGACAGCCTGATCCCCACCGGCGAGATGGCCTCCGTCGACGGCACGCCCATGGACTTCCGCCACTCCAAGCCGATAGGCCGGGACATCGCCGGCCGCGAGAGCGGGTACGGCGAACTCTACGACGTTTGTCTGGTGGTCTGTCCGACAGGCTCCGACCCTTAGACCGATAGCCCGGGCGTTCGATCCGTGCCTCTGGACGACACCTGGAGATACTCGGTACTCAGCCCGGCATACAGCTCTATACAGGCAACCATTTCCATGACGTGTCCGGGCATCGACGGCGCCGTGTACCAGAAGCACCAAGGCTTCGCCCTAGAGACCCAGCACTTCCCAGACTCTCCCAACCAGCCCGCTTTTCCGTCCACCCTCCTCCGACCCGGCGAGCACTACTTCGAAGAGACCGTGTACGAGTTCTGGGCGCGCTGAACACCTCCGCCACGCATCCAAGGAGTGACCCCCATGGCGATCACCGACAGACCCGAATCTGACAGAAGCCGAGAGGCGGATGTCGATAGCCAAGTACTACGACCTGCCCCTGTACCCGCCTGGTCCGCGCGAGACGCAGTTGATGCGTCATATGCCCTTGAACCCTAAGGACGCGCTCCCTCCACAGAAGCTGGTCGACCTCCTGCAGCCCACCGGTTACAGCGCCGCAGAGTACGGCTACTGCAAGATGCCGGACGGCTCCAGCTACATGGCCATGTACTTCGTCTACCCCTACTGCAAGCCAGAGATGATGGGTTGGTGGTTCCGCTGGCTGAACGTCCTGCCCAAGGACCAGCCAGAAGGCACCGGCAACCTGAAGTACAAGATCTGGTGTCCACCAGACCATGTCACCCACGCCTACAACAACGGCAGGGACATGTCCGAGGGCCAGTGGGCGATCGAGTCCATCGACCTGGGTGAGGGTGACGAGAAAGTCCTCTACCGCCGAGACCATCTTGACGCCAAGGAGTACGGGCTCAGCGCTGCGAAAGAGAGGGAACTCCTGGAGGCAGGGTGCTGGGTCGACCTCTCCAACGTGACATTCC
The DNA here is from genome assembly GCA_963814365.1 of uncultured Actinomycetes bacterium. Taxonomy (GTDB): domain Bacteria; phylum Actinomycetota; class Thermoleophilia; order RBG-16-64-13; family RBG-16-64-13; genus RBG-16-64-13. The sequence continues at coordinate 1,359,905 of CAWFCL010000004.1, forward strand.
ACTCGCCCGAAGACCCCACCGTCCGCTACCCGGGCAACTGGCTCTGGTTGACCCTCTCCCGGCCCTGCGCCCAAGGCGGCGTGGAGTTGCGTACCCGGCTTTGGATAGGCTGCGGCGCTCGGGAGGGCAAGATCTACTATGACCACACCACGCCGGCGGCTGCGCTCAGCGAAGAGACCATGCGCAAGTTTCTGATTCACACCACGGTGGAACACCAGCACCTCGCCAAGCTACTGCCCAGGCTGTACGAGGAGTACAGCGACCGACCGGCCGACGAGGTGTAGCGGGGGCGTACGCCTGCCCCTACAATAGTCCAATCCCCGGGCCGAATCATTGGCCGTTTGGATACACCATTTTCAATTGACTCCTGCTATGGTCTGCGCTCCGAAGAGCGAAAGGAGTCTCCGATCCCGGTCACGGCCTTTGTCTGTGTAAACTGTGCGCGTCCTGGCCAGAAGCCTGATTCCGGCGGACGGCCTCGGCCATTGCTGCCTCGATTCTCGTGGCCCTTTCCAGTGCGTGAGGTACTCGTGCCCTGCACCGGCCGTATCCAGCCAGAGCACCTCCTCAAGGCCTTCGAATCGGGCTCGGACCTGGTCTGCGCCATCGCCTGCGCCGAAGACAACTGCCACTACGTAGAGGGCAGCAAGCGCTGCGCCCGGCGCATCGACCATCTGCGCGGCATCCTGGACGAAGTCGGCCTGGGCCGAGAGCGTCTCCTGTTGTTCAACCTCCCCGGCACCGCGGCCCAGGACACGGCGCTGGGCGCCGACGATGACAAAGGCTGCACCGTGGGGCCCCCGGATGAGCAGATCGAGGCTATCCGCGACCAGGTGTCACGAGTACTGGAAGGACTGTCCCCCAACCCCCTGCAAACCGGGCCCGAGGTCGAACTGGCCGAAGACCCTTATCTACAAGCGGAAATGGATGATGACGACTTCCCAGAGTAAGTTCGCCCAGGCACTGGAATCCGACCGCCTCGTGCTAACGGCCGACTGCTACGCACCGCACAGCGGCGACGCGGGCGACGTCAAGGCGCTCGCTGCAGCGCTGCCCTCCGAGTCTGGACGCGGTGGTGGTGGCCGAGAATCCCGACGGCATCTACGGCTCGGCTTTGGCTTGTGCCGCTCTGCTGGTTGGTGAAGGCCGCCAGGCGGTGGTCACCATGTCCACCCGCGACCGCAACCGCATCGCGTTGGAGAGCGACGCCTTGGGCGCCTCGGCCCTGGGTGTGGGCGCTGTGCTCTGCCTCAGTGGCAACCATCAGTCTCTGGGCGCCTGCCCGCAGGCGGGGTCGGCCTATGACATCGACTCTACTCAGCTCCTGCGCATCGTCAGCAGACTGGAGCTCCCCAGCATGCTTCTGGGAGCCATAGCGCACCCCCACCAGACCCCGGTGGAGCTCAACCTCATCAAGCTCAAGAAGAAGATCTCGGCCGGCGCCGGATTCGTACTCACACAGCCGGTGTTCGACCTCGACGTGTTCGAGGGTTGGATGAAGGCCGTGCGGGCGCTCAAGCTGCAGCAGCAGGCTCCCATCATCGCGAGCGTCCTACCCATCGCCACCGTCGAGCAGGCCGAGACCCTGCAAGGACAACAACACTACGGTCCGCTGGGCGACACCGTGGTGGCCCGCATCTCGGGCGCGTCGGATGTCGCCGCCAGGAGGGTGTGGCCCTGGCGGCCGAGATGGCCTCCAAGCTCAAGACTATTGAGGGTGTACGTGGCGTCAACATCCTGTGCGGGGGCGATGCGACGCTGGCCGGCGAGGTGATCAAGGCAGCAGGCCTGGCTTAGGACGAGAGGACTAGAAGCGCATGCCCGACCGCTACCATATCCACGCCGTGCCCCTGGCGCCGCACTTCCGCCGCGTCGGCAAGTTCGGCAACGTCGACTGGCGCGAAGACTGCTCGCGTTGCACCAACTGCGTCAAGTTGCGCTGCATCTACGACGTCTACAAGTACGAGGCCGACTACAACCGTGATCCCCAGACCGCGCTCGAGACGCACGACCAGTGCAAAGCTTGTCTCTCCTGCGTGATGGGCTGCACCAAGGGTCTCCTAAACATAGCGGTCAACCCTGAGTATCTGGCTATGGGCGATGAGTACTGGAAGCCCGACATCATCGCGACGACCTGGAACCAGGCGGACACCGGCAAAGTGCCGGTCTCGGGCGCCGGATACCGGGGTCGCTTCTACGGACCCGGCTTCGATTCCATCTGGACCGACATGTCCGAGATCGTGCGCCCCACTCGCGACGGCATCCACGGGCGCGAGTTCATCAGCACCTCGGTGGACATCGGCGTCAAACCCATGCGCCTGCGCTTCGCGGCGGACGGCAACATGATCGACGAACCCAGTCGTTTGGTCGAACTGCAGATCCCGGCCATATTGGACGGACCTTCCTGGCCGGTACTCAGCCCCAATCTGACCCAGGCCAGGGTCCAAGCCGCCAAGGCATTGGCGTCGCTCGCTGTGGTGCCGGTGGCCGAGGCGGCAGAGCTGCCTGCCGAACTCCTGCCCTGGGTCGTCCCGCTGCTGGGCCAAGACGCCGGGGTAGGCGGCGAGGTAGACAAGTATCGCGACCTACTGAGCGCGGTGCGCATGGTACAGACGACCGACGGGCTGAAAGTGAACGAACTGGCCCAGGCGTTACAGGCTGCTCACCCACGACTGGTGATCTGCGTCCGTATGGACCTGGCGCCTACTGCCGCCGACCGCGTCGTCGAGCTCAGTCTCACTGCCGGACTCAAAGTGTTCCAGCTCTGCGCCGACCATCACGGACGCGAACGCCGGGCAGACGGCGGGCCGGGTAGGCACATCAAAGACACCATGCGCGAATTGCACGGGCGCCTGGTCACCGCCGGCGTGCGCGACGAGATCACCCTGATAGTATCCGGCGGTATCGCGCTGGCAGAGCACATGGCCAAGACCATCATCTGCGGAGCCGATCTGGTGGCTGTGGGGACCCCGCTCCTGGTGTCCCTGGGTTGCCGCCTCTGCGACGACAGAGAACGCTGCGTGACCGAGGGCCGTTGCCCCGCCCGCTTGGACGATGCGCAACTCGACTACGCTACTCAGCGCCTGGTAAACATGTTCGGATCATGGCACAGCCAACTACTGGAGTTGTTGGGAGCCATGGGCATCCGCGAAGTCCGCCGTCTGCGCGGAGAAGTCGGACGGGCGATGTTCCTAGAAGATATCGAGGCCGACGCCTTTGGCGACCTGGACCACATCGCGCCGACCGAGGTGTGCTCATGACCACCGACTGGCCCCAGGGACACATCGACCGCGAAGTTCGGCCTGCCCCCGAACGGTACCGGAACGTCCTTGGCAAGTACAAGGTCAACCGTTCGGCCGATTGCATAGCCTGCGGCAGGTGCGCCCAGGTGTGCGAGCACGGCGTTCATGTGAGACCCGAGGGCTACACCTTCATGCTCCGGCCACAGGACTTCCGCTGCGTCGGCCCTGAGTGCTCCGAATGCGACACCTCCTGCGTAGCCCAATGTCCGCAGAAGGCACTGACCGTGACGCGCAACTCCTCCGCAGACGCCCTGGGCGATCCGCGCTGGTCCAGCGACCTGATCCTTTCTACCTGGCACCAGGCAGCTACGGGCCATGCAGCCCCCAAGCACCTGGAGCAGCGCACCGGCGCCTCGGGTGGCGGCTTCGATCGGTTGCGCTTCAAGTTCGAGGTGCCCGACAAGTTCACTCCTCAGCAAAGCGGCACGGCTGCGGGCGCGGGCACCGCTGCGGACCCGTCCGGCGAGTCCGCCGTCAGACCCGAGGACGTCGATGTGAGTCTTGACCTCAACCAACGAGGCGACAATCGCCCGCAAGTGCACATCGATATACCTGTGTACGGCGGAGGCATGAGCTTTGGCTCGGTGAGCATCCACACCATACTGGGCAAAGCGCGCGCCGCCACAGCGTGGAACACCTTCAGTTGCACCGGAGAGGGTGGCTATCACGACCGACTGCGCCCCTACGACGACCACATGATCACCCAGGTGGCCACGGGACTGTTCGGCGTGCGCGACGAGACCATCCAGCGCGTGCGCATAGTGGAGTTCAAGTACGCCCAGGGGGCCAAGCCCGGTCTGGGAGGTCACCTACTCGGCGACAAGAACACACCGCCTGTGGCGCGCATGCGCGAGGCGGTGGCCGGAAACGCTCTGTTCTCGCCGTTCCCCTTCCACAGCGTCTACTCGGTCGAAGACCACAAGAAGCATCTGGACTGGATCAAAGAGGTCAACTCCGACGCGCTGGTCAGCGTCAAGGTATCCACCCCCACCGACGTGGACATGGTGGCGGTAGGTAGCTACTACGCAGGTGCGCACATCGTGCACCTGGACGGCAGCTACGGTGGTACCGGCGCCGCTCCCGACATCGCCAAGAAGAACATCGCCATGCCTATCGAGTACGCCATCCCCAAGGTACACAAGTTCCTGGTGGCTGAGGGGATTCGCGATGAGATCACCCTGATCGCTTCAGGCGGCATCCGCACCGCCTTCGACGCCCTGAAAGCCATTGCTCTCGGTGCCGACGGTGTGGTGGTCGGTACGGTGGAGATGGTGGCCCTGGGCTGCGTACGCTGCGCCTGCTGCGAGAGCGGGCGGGGCTGTCCGCGCGGCATCGCGACCACCGACCCCGAGCTCATGCAGCAGATGACCCTGGAGTGGTCTACGCAGAGGATCATCAACCTCTACAACGCCTGGCAGGAGCAGATGGTCGAGACGCTCGCCGGCCTGGGCATGAGGTCCATCCGCGAGCTGCGCGGCCGCAGCGACCTGCTCTGCTACGTCACCGACGAGAGCGTAAGCGGCGCGGGCACCGAGACGCGTGAGCCGGAGATGGCGGAGGTGGCCGAATGACCGACTTCGCCGAACGCCTGCTGCGCAGCCGCTCCCAGGTCTACACCGGACCAGACATGCCTGCCGCCGACCCAGTCGAAGAGGGCGGCTGCGGCGTCACCGGGTTCACCTGCACCGTCCCCGTCAAGGGCCGGTTCATCTACGAGCCCAGCAAGCAGATGCAGAACCGCGGCAACGGCAAGGGCGGCGGCATCGCCTGCGCCGGGCTGGTGCCCGAGCAGTTGGGCATCTCCGGGAGGCGCTCGAGAGCCACTACCTGCTGCAGATCGCCCTACTGGATCCGGAGTGCCACGCGGAGCTGGAGAAGGAGTTCGTCGCTCCCCCACTTCGACATCGCCCACTCCGAGCGTCAAGACCATGTCGACGACCACACCGCTGTCGGCTTGGAGGTGCGCCCCCCGGATGTGCACCGCTACGTAGTGCGGGTCAAGCCCGACGTCCTTGAGGCTTTCGCAACAGAGGCGGGCTTGCAGGGCTTGTCTCCGCGCGAGCTCGAAGACGAGTTCGTCTGGCGTAACAGCTACAAGCTCAACGACACTTACTATGCCTCGCTGGGCGAGAAGCGCGCCTTCGTGCTCAGCCACGCCCGCAACCTGCTGATCTTCAAGTGCGTGGGCTACGCCGAGCAGAACGTGGAGTACTACAAGCTGCACGACTTCCAGGCACATACCTGGATCGCCCACCAGCGCTATCCGACCAAAGGCCGAGTATGGCACCCAGGCGGCGCCCATCCGTTCATCGGCATGAACGAGGCCCTGGTACACAACGGCGACTTCGCCAACTACCACTCGGTCAGCGAGTATCTGCGGCAGCGCAACATTCGCCAGCAGTTCCTCACCGACACCGAGGTGGCGGCGCAGTTGTTCGACCTGTGGGACCGCGTGTACAAGTACCCGCTGGAGTACATCATCGAGGCGTTCGCTCCCACCACCGAGCTGGACTTCGACCAGTTGCCGCCCGAGAAGCAGACCATTTACAGGCAGATCCAGGCGACGCACGTACACGCGTCGCCCGACGGTCCCTGGTTCTTCATCATCGCCCGCAGCCAGGGAGACAGGTTCCAACTCATGGGCATCACCGACACGGCCATGCTCAGGCCGCAGGTGTTCGCGCTCAGTGACAGTGGCGACGTGCAGATAGGCCTTATCTGCAGTGAGAAGCAGGCCATCGACGCCACGCTGCGCAGCCTGGCCGAGGAAGACCCGCGCTTCTGCCCCGTGGCCGACAAGTACTGGAACGCGCGCGGTGGCTCGTCCACCGACGGCGGTGCCTTCATCTTCAGCGTCGCGCCCGACGACACCGGCCGCATGCGCCTGACCTGTACCGACAAGTTCGGTCGCGAGGTCAAGAACGCCTGCGGAGCGGTGCGCTGCGACCTGCCGGTCGAAGAGCTGACCGACGGTGTGCAGGCCACCTGCACGCCCGAGCCGGTCAGTGCCGAAGAGGTGCAAGAGGAGCTACGCAGGGGCAACACCGACGCCCTGTTCCAGAAGGCCACTGATCCCGCTGCCGGCCTGGGCTCTTGGCCGGCGGACCACCTCCGTCGCTTCTGTGGCTACTTGCTGGCGGTAGCGGGCGACCCGGCCGCCGCTCCGAGAGTCCGCGCCGCCGGAGTTGAACTACTCACCAAGTTGCACGACCGGCACTACGCCACGCACGACAAGCGTCGGGCCACCATCATCCGCGTACTCGAGGACGAGTTGGACCGTCTCTTCGACACCGCCCCGCTGTTCGGCGAGACCGCCAACCGTGGCTGGCGTCGCGTCACCTGGACGACGCGCGACCGCGTCGCCGCCCCACAGTCGGGTGAAGACACCTTGGTCATCGATGCCGATGGCTTCCCCCCCGAGGGCGACGACTGTGACGCAGTGCTCCTGCGCGCGGCCTACCGCAAGGGCTGGAAGAAGTTCATCGTCTACCGTCTGCGTGGCCAACGCTTCCACGGCGCCGGACTGGGCGCAGCCACTGATGGCGTGCGCATCGACCTCTACGGCTCCAATGGTGACTACGCGGCCAGCGGCATGGACGGGCTGGAGATGCACATCCACGGCAATGCTCAGGACCAGGTGGCGCAGATAGCCAAGCGCGGCAAACTGGTCATCTACGGGGATGTCGGGCAGACCTTCATGTACGGCGCCAAGGGCGGCGAGGTGTTCGTCCTGGGCAACGGCGCCGGGCGCCCACTCATCAACGCCGTGGGCCGGCCCCGCGTGGTCATCAACGGCACCTGCTTGGACTTCCTGGCCGAATCCTTCATGGCCGGCAACCCGCTCAACGGCGGCGGTTTCGTGATCCTGAACGGCATCGAGTTCGACGAGAACGGACGAATGGTGCCACAGGCCAGCCCCTACCCTGGCAGCAACCTGTTCTCGCTGGCCAGTGGAGGCGCTATCTACATACGCGACCCCGAGCGCAAGGTGGTCGATGGCCAGCTAAACGGCGGTGTGCTCTCTCCGCTCGACGATAAGTCTTGGCGACTGGTCCGCAGCTACCTGGACGAGAACGAGCGCTTGTTCGGCATCAAGGTGCAAGACCTGCTCACCGTCGATGGTGTGGTCCGCTCCCCCCAAGACGTGTACCGCAAAGTCACCGCCGTCTCGCTGGCAGTCTTGGCCGCCGGCGCCAAGGAGAAGAAGTGACAGCGCAATCCACCATAGAACTCATCGAGGTGCAAGAGATAGGGTCAACACTGGCCCGCGAAATCGAGCAGCTCTGCGGCTCTTCGCCCCTGGCCTGTCTGCAGTGCGCCAAGTGCTCCAACGGCTGCCCGGTAGCCGCCCGGACGGGACTCACTCCGCACCAGTTGGTCCGACTACTGCAGACCGGTCAGCGCAAAGCGGCACTCAGCAGCCGCTTCATCTGGGAGTGTACCTCCTGCCACACCTGCATCACCCGCTGCCCGCAGCAGGTGGACATCTGTGCCATGAACGACGCCTTGCGCGCCCTTAGTCTCCGCGAAGGGTCAGCGACCGGCAAGTCAGCCGTGCCCACCTTCAACAAGGCCTTCTTGGACTCGGTACGCAAGCGCGGCCGCGTGCATGAGCTGGGTCTGATGGCCGTGTTCAAGCTGCGTACCGGACGCTTGCTCGAAGACATGGGCAAAGCCCCCATGATGCTGACCAAAGGCAAGCTGCCGTTGTTCGGGCACCGCATGAGCGGCCGCCCCGAACGCGAGGGACTGTTCTCCCGTGCGGCCCGTGGACGTCGGGGGACCCGCTCATGAAGTACACCTTCTACCCCGGCTGCTCATTGGGCGCCACAGCCAAAGACTTCTACACCTCCACTCTGTCCATGGCCGACAGGCTGGGCATCGAGCTCACAGAGCTCGAGGATTGGATCTGTTGCGGCTCCACCGCCGCTCACAACAGCGACCCGATGCTGGCGGACGCGCTGCCTGCTCAGAACCTGCTGGCGGCCAAAGGCGACACCGTGGCCGTGGCCTGCGCCAGCTGCTACAGCCGGCTCAAGATGGCCAATCACCACATCGCCAAAGACGCTGAGGTCAGAGCCCAAGTCGCCGAGGTCGTGGGCGCCGACTACGACGGGCACACCCCCGTGCGACACCTGCTGGAGATCGTCACCGAAGATCTGACGCCTTCAGAGATCGCTACCAAGATCGACCCGTCCCCTTAAGGGACTCAAGGTGGCCTGCTACTACGGCTGTCTGCTCTCGCGCCCGCCGGAGATAATGCAGTTCGACGATGCCGAGAACCCCACCATCATGGACCGCCTGCTGGAGACTGCCGGCGCCACCGTGTTGGACTGGCCGCACAAGACCGAATGCTGCGGCGCCAGCTTCAGCATCACCGACGTCGGCCTGGTGGTGGAGCTCACCGACAAGATCCTGGCCATGGCCGAGGCCGCCGGCGTGGACTGCATCGCCACCGCCTGCCCTCTCTGCCAGCTCAACCTGGACATGCGGCAGAAGGACGTGCAGGCCAAGCTGGGTCATAAATACGATCTGCCCGTCTTCTACTTCACTCAGCTGATGGGCTTGGCCATGGGCTGCTCCCCCAAAGAAGTGGGATTGGAGCGCCTGGTCATAGACCCACGGCCACTACTAGAAGCCAAAGGACTGCTGAAGGACGAGGCCAGCCGATGAGCGACAACGGCAAGAACATGAGCGACACCGCACGGGTCGACCAGGCCGCCGCGGCGGCCGCCCAGCCGGGCGCGACCCCCGCCGGCGCGGCCAAAGAGCCCGTGGGCGCCGTCATGGTGTGCGGTGCCGGCATCACCGGCATCCAGGCCTCTCTGGATCTGGCCGAGAGCGGGTTCAAGGTCTACTTGGTCGATTCTTCGCCGGCCATAGGTGGCCGCATGGCCCAGCTCGACAAGACCTTCCCCACCGGCGACTGCGCCATGTGCATCCTGTCGCCCAAGCTGGTGGAGTGCGCACGCAACAAGAACATCGAGATCATCACCATGGCCGATGTCGAGGGCATCTCGGGTGAGCCGGGCGAGTTCAAGGTCAAAGTCCGACAGAACCCGCGCTTCGTCGACCTGATCAAGTGCAATGCCTGCGGCGACTGCGTCGAGGCCTGTCCCGTCGACCTGCCCAATGAGTTCGACCGCAGGCTCGGCACCCGTAAGGCCATCTACCGGGCTTATCCGCAGGCTATCCCCAATGTATTCGCCATCTCCAAGGCCCCGGGTCGCGCGCCATGCCGCACCGCCTGCCCGGCAGGCATCAACGTGCAGGGCTACGTCGCCCTCATCAGTGCGGGCAAGTTCAAAGAAGCGCACGACCTCATCCTGCAGGAGTGCCCGCTGCCGGCAACCTGCGGCCGGGTCTGCCCCGCCCCGTGCGAGACCGCTTGCACCCGGGCACAAGTGGATGAGCCTATCGCCATCGCCGGCCTCAAATGGTTCGCGTACGAGAAGGGCCGGCCCACCGAACTGCCCGAGAAGCTGCCCGTCCAACACAACGAGAAGGTGGCTATCGTGGGCGGCGGTCCCGCGGGTCTGAGTTGCGCCCGCGACCTGGCCCAGTACGGCTACGCCACCACCGTCTTTGAGGCTCTGCCCGTGGCGGGCGGCATGCTGCGTGTGGGCATCCCTGACTATCGCATGCCTCCTGAGGTGCTGCAGCAAGAGATCGACAACATCTGCGCGCTGGGCGTGGACCTGCGCGTGAACCAGCGTTGTGGCACCGACTTCACTGTCGACGGCCTTCTGGACGACGGGTACAAGGTCGTGTTCCTAGCTCCCGGTCTGCATGCCAGCCTACCGGCTCCCGCCAAGGGCGACGACCTCGACGGCTGCCTGAAGGCGATCGAGTTCCTGCGTGCCGCCAACCTGGGTGATCCGCTGCCGGTCGGCGACCGAGTCGTGGTCATCGGCGGTGGCGACGTGGCTTTCGACGCCGCCCGTACGGCCGCACGCCTTACTTCGGGCAGCGGCAAAGCCCCCTCGGTCACCGTGGCCTACCGCCGAACTCGTGGCGAGATGCCTGCCACCACCGACGAGATCGAAGAAGGTCTCGCCGAAGGCCTCACTATCGAGTACCTGGCCTCTCCCGTGGAGGTGCTGGGCGATGGAGGCAAGGTGCGCGCCATGAAGTTCCAGCGCTGCCAGCTTGGCGCGCCGGACGAAGGTGGCCGCTGCAAAGCCGAGCCTATCGAGGGCGACTTCTTCGAGATCCCCTGCGACAACGTCATCTTTGCCATCGGTCAGGCCATGGTGGACGACTTCATCGCCACCGCCGACGGCGCCACCGTCGACGGTGTGGCTGTCGAGCGCAACGCCATCAAGGTGGACGCCGGCACCATGATAACCGGCCGACCCGGCGTCTTTGCGGGCGGTGACGCCGCCCCTCAAGGCCCCCTGACCGCCATCCAAGCCATCGCGGCCGGGCGCAAGGCCGCCGCGAGCATCCACAACTACCTGCGCGGCAAGCAGATCGTCCCGCTGGAACAGGATCGCTGCCCGACGCCGCCCGGCCGACTCCGACCTGGCCAAGGTCGACTAAAGAGCCCCGCGAGCACCTGTCGGAGCAGCCGGGCGACGAACGCCGGCGCAACTGGGACGAGGTCCGCACCGTGTTCACCGAGGAGCAGGCCGTAGCCGAAGCCACACGTTGTCTGGACTGCGGCCTCTGCAGCGAGTGCATGCAGTGCGTCCAGGCCTGCTCGGCCGGAGCTATCTTGCACGAGCAACAGGCGGAGATACTGGAGATTGAAGCGGGCAGCGTGATCCTTACGCCCGGCTTCGAGGAGTTCCAGGCCACCCGTAGAGGTGAGTTCGGTCTTGGTCGCTACGCCAACGTCCTCTCGAGCGTACAATTCGAACGCATGCTCTCCGCCGCCGGCCCCACCGCTGGCGAGGTGATGCGCCCCTCTGACGGCGGCGAAGTCAAGCGCATCGCTTTCGTGCAGTGCGTGGGCAGCCGCGACTCGGCCAAGGGCAATGGCTACTGCTCGTCCATCTGCTGCATGAGTGCCACCAAGGAAGCTATGGTGGCCTTGGAACACGCTCACGGACACGACTTAGACGTCTCCATCTTCTGTATGGACGTGCGCGCTTTTGGCAAGGAGTTCGACAACTACGTCGACAGAGCCCGTGACGAACACGGGGTCAAGTACATCCGGGCCATCCCTTCGCGCCTGGTCGAGGTACCGGGCAGCAAAGACCTGCGCATCCGCTACTTCGCAGACGACGGAGCGCAGACCGAGGCCGACTTCGACTTGGTGATCCTGAGTGTGGGCATGCAGGTGCCCGATAGTGTCCGCAAGACCGCGGCGAATCTGGGTATGGACTTGAACGAGTTCGGCTTCGCTCAGACCGACCGCTTGACCCCCATGGCCACCTCCAAGCCGGGTCTGTATGTGGCCGGTGCCTTCCAGGAGCCCAAAGATATCCCCGAGTCGGTGGCTCAGGCTTCCGCGGCGGCCGGCTGCGTCATGGACCAGTTGGCTCCGGCGCGCGGCAATCTCATCAAACAACACGAGTACCCGTGGGAGCGCGACACCACAGACGAAGAGCCGCGTGTAGGCGTCTTCGTGTGTCACTGCGGCCACAACATCGCTTCGGTCATAGATGTGGAGCACGTCGCCGAAGAAGCGGCCACTATGTCCAACGTGTGCCACGCCGAGACCAGCATCTACACCTGCTCGGACACGAATCAGCAACACATCCTAGATATGATCAAGGAGCACCGCCTCAATCGCTTGGTGGTCGCCAGTTGCTCGCCGCGCACACACGAGGCTCTCTTCCAAGAGACCCTGCGCGAGAGCGGCCTGAACCAGTACCTGTTCGCGATGGCCAACATCCGCGACCAGGGCTCCTGGGTGCACAAGGACGACCCACAGAAGGCGACCGAGAAGGCTGTGGACCTCATGTCCATGGCGGTCGCCCGCGCGCGGCACCTTAAGGCCCTGCAGACCGGACGTCTGCCGGTGGTCTCGTCAGCCCTGATACTTGGCGGTGGCTTGGCCGGCATGACCGCCGCGCTGGGCCTGGCCGAGCAGGGCTTCCAGGTCCACTTGGTCGAGAAAAGCGCTGAGCTCGGCGGCCTGCTCCGCAGTGTGCGCACCACTCTAGAAGGCGCCGATGTGCAGGCATATCTGCGCGATCTGGTGGCCAAAGTGAAGGCCCAGCCCGCCATCAAGGTCTACCTCAACACCACCGCCAAGACCCTTGAAGGTCACGTGGGCGACTTCCACAGCGTCCTAGGCGTGGCCGGCGAAGAAGTACCGGTAAGACACGGCGTGATCATCCTTGCGACCGGTGGCCAGGAGCGCTCCACCGAACTCTACTTGCACGGTCGGAATCCGCACGTCATCACTCAGAGCAAGCTCGAAGCGGCGCTGGCCGGCGACAACCTGCCCGAGGAGCTGCGGGGCAAAGAGAGCCCGACCGTGGTCATGATCCAGTGCGTCGAGAGCCGCAACGCCGAGCACGGTTACTGCAGCCGCGTGTGTTGCTCCGAGGCCATCAAGAACGCTCTGGAGATCAAGCGCCGGCTGCCTGATGCCAATGTAGCCATCCTGGGCCGGGATATCCGCACCTACGGATTCCGTGAGCTCGCCTACCGACAGGCCCGCGAGAAAGGCGTCATGTTCGTCCGCCACGGCGACGGCGCTGAGCCCACCGTCACCGACCAGAACGGCGCACTGCGCGTGCAGGTGCACGACACCACCGGCGGCCAAGACCTGCTACTGAGTCCGGACCTGTTGGTGCTCAGCGCCGGCATCGCGCCCGCCGAGACCAACCCGGTACTCTCCGGGCAGTTGCGCAGCGCCCTCACCGCCGATGGATTCTTCTTAGAGGCACATCCCAAGCTCCGCCCAGTCGACTTAGCCAATGAGGGCGAGTTCGTCATCGGACTCTCTCACTCGCCGCGGTTCATGGACGAGACCATCGCCCATGCAATGGCCGCCGTAGGCCGGGCCGCCACCATCCTCTCCAAGCAGTATCTGGAGATTCCCGGTCAGGTCTCGGTGGTCGACCCCACCCACTGCGTAGCCTGTGCCACCTGTGTGAAGGTCTGCCCCTACGGCGCACCGCACATCAACGAGGTGGGTAAGGCCCAGATCGAAGGTGCCATGTGCATGGGTTGCGGTAGCTGTGTGGCCTCGTGTCCGGCGCGAGCCATCACCCTGCGCAACCAAGAAGACCAGGCGCTCGTCGCCATGCTGGATGAACTCCTAGTGGAAGGGGTGTCACTGTGACGTCGCAGCCGACCCCAGCCCAGGCCGACGCGCCCACCAACGTGCCGCCCTCCGTGGCGCCCGATTGGGAGCCGGAGATGATTGCCTTCGCCTGCAACTACTGCGCTTACGCCGCCGCCGACTTGGCCGGTTCCCGTCGCATGCAGTACCCGACCAACGTGCGCATCATCCACGTGCCCTGCACCGGCAAGATAGAGATGGAGCACATCCTGGACGCCTTCCTCAAGGGCATAGACGGCATCCTGGTGGCCGGCTGCTTGGAAGGAGGCTGCCACTTCTTGGAGGGCAATCTACGGGCCCGCAAGCGCACCGACCATATCCGCGAGATGTTGGGCGAGATAGGCGTGGGTCAGGATCGCCTAAGGATGGTCAACCTATCCGCGGCGGAGGCTCCCACCTTTGTCAGGAGCGTGAAAGAGATGGTCGATACAGTCAAAGCTCTGGGCCCCAGCCCGCTGAAGGGCAGTGCATCGCCGACGGAGCGCAGTCTGCAGCCCCAGCCATCGGAAAGTGAAGGACAGCAATGATAGTCGCCTCCCCCAAGACCGTCACCGAACTCAAGGACCTCATCACGAGCCACAAGAAAGTCCTCTTCGTGGGCTGCGGCACGTGCGTCACTGTGTGTCTGGCCGGTGGCGAGCGCGAGGTGGGTCTGGCCGGCTATGCCGTCCGCATGGCGCGCAAGCTGGCGAACCAGCCCGTCGAGATATCCCAGATCACCATAGAGCGCCAATGCGAGAACGAGTTCATCCAAGACTTGGCGGAACCCGCTGTGGAGGTCGAGGCTATCCTCTCCTTTGGATGTGGAGTGGGTGTGCAGGCCATCGCCGAGAGATTCCCTAACAAGCCGGTCTACGCCGCCCTCAACACTCAGTTTATGGGTACTCTGGAGGAGCAGGCCGTCTGGACCGAGAAGTGCATGGGCTGTGGCGACTGTGTGCTCGCTGACTTCGGCGGCATCTGCCCGGTCACCCGTTGCGCCAAGCGCTTGTTGAACGGCCCTTGCGGCGGTTCCACCGAAGACCACTGCGAAGTAGACCCCGACAGGCCCTGCGCGTGGCAACTAATCTATAAGAGGCTCCGGGGCATAGGTCAGCTAGCCCGCCTTGAAGAAGAGGTGCCACCCAAGGACTGGAGCCCTTCGTGGCACTCCGGAGCCCGCAAGATCGTGCGCAAGGAGCACAGGGTCTAGTCCTCACACTAGAACGAGATGCAGCCTGCCGGCACCGGTGCTCCCCCAGAGAAGCCCGCTACCGGCGCTCGTCTGGAGCGTCCGGCCTAAGGAGTCTTGCCAACAGTGCGACCCCCTTGTCCACAGCCGCGCTCGTCGGCATACCTGGCTTGTGCAGATCTTGAGCCAAGATGAGGGGCTCCACCTCCACGATGATGCGAGTGAACAACGAAGGCCACCAACGCTTCAGAGGTAGTGCCTTGCTTGCGCCCAGAACCCGCATGGGCAAGATGGGCGCTCCCCCTTTGATAGCCATGAACACGGCCCCGCCCGAAATACCGTCCCGAGCGATCCCCCCTTGGGGGAACAGTGCGACCGTGCCACCCTTCTGCAGTATCCGCACCGACTCACGGAGAGCTGTGACCTCCTTGCCCTCGCCATAGGCAGGGATGGTGCCCACCCGGCGCGCGAAGCTACCCGCGATGGGCTTGTCATATATCCACGGAGCGGCCAAGAAGCTGGCGGGCGGTCGCTTCATGAGCGCTACACCCACCGCGAAGGGGTCCAAGAAGCTCTCGTGATTCGCCACCGCCACCAGTGGTCCGTCCAACGGGATGTTCTCCCTGCCGGTGACGCGGAAACGGAAGAAGGCCTTGAGTAACAGCCACGCAAGTCTGCGCATAGTCTTGTAGAAGAGCATCGATCCCCGATCCCTGGTGGTCACGCCCGCGGAGCCCACAGCACCATACGTGGCTTGGTCATCTGCTTCACCAGGTCCTCGACCCGGCCATACTTCATACAAGCTGACAAGCAGTGCTGGACGCAGGCCGGCTGCTGCCCTTTGCGGGTCCTCGCCGCGCAGAGCACGCATAGTTCAGTAGGAAACGGGATGAAGCTCACATAGCTCTTGTCGTTGGGCAGCGTTTGGACCACTTCTTGCACCCGGATACCACCCATACCTGCCGGCCAGTGGTGCTCCTGTGCGCAGGCCACCTGGCATGCGTAGCAGCCTGTACAGTATTCGTAGTCTATGAGCAGCCCGTTCTCCGGCGCCTTGTCCTTGCGCTTAGGCGCCATCCTAGGCCTCCTCGCTCTTGGCGGGACGGGGCGCCCTGGGTCCCGCGGGCGCATGGCCGGGTGCTGGTCCATGCTCTGTGTTCTTAGCGCTTATGGTGCCGCCTATCACGCCGCCGCCGGGCAGAGCGTAAGCCCCGGCCGGCGCGGTGTTCGCCCGGTACACCTTGCAGAGCGTGCACTTTGCGTGCGTTCCCAGGCCATCCTTGCCCTGATATCCCATGGGCAGCAGTTGGTTTGTGCTGGACTCCCACACCCCCCGCAGAGACGGCTCAGCCCCCTCTTGCTCCGGATACCACCAGCCATGCGTAGCAGAGGCCATCCAGCGAGGCACTATCCGGGTCAGCTTGGCCTTCAGTCGGCACTTGCCGAACATGTTCTCTATCCAGACCCATTCACCGTCACCTACACCCAGCGCCGCACCCGTCTCGGGATGCAGCTCTACTACTGGGTCAGGGTCGGCTTCTCGCAACCACGGGATATTGCGGTGTTCCGAGTTGAAGAACACCGGCGAGCGCCTGCCGGTGCTGAGTATCAGTGGGTACTCCTCGAACAGGTCTGGAGTGGACACCGGAGAGAAGGGTGGCTCTTCGTGGTGAGGCAGCGGTTCCAGGCCCCATTCTTCGCGCAGCACCGAGTACAGCTCCACCTTGCCCGAACGAGTCTTGAATCCAGGCTTGCCATCAGGGCGCAACAGACCTCGCTCGTGCCTATGATAGGGCGCACTCGGATGTCCGTCGGGCGGCAGCACCCAACCCTTCTCCGACAGTTCCTTGAAGGTCATCCCCGAGGGCTTCAGGATGTCGTCCATCAGTTCGTGGTAGCTATCCCACTCGATATCGGGGTTGAAGCGCTTGGCCAGTTCGAAGTTGATCTCGTTGTCAGGCTTGCAGTCTTCTACTTCCAAAGCTTTCACGATGGGTTGGAGCGGCGTCCACCAACTGCGGATGCCATCTTTCTCAAGAAAGGTCGCGGCAGGCAGCACGACATCGGCGAGTTCGGCTGTGGGCGTCATGAAGGTGTCGACTACGCAGATGAACTCGAGTTCCTTCAGGGCTTTCACCCACTTGGCCGGGTCGTAGCCTATGCCACCCACCGGGTTGCAGGCCTGTATCCACATGCCCTTGATGGGATAGGGCTCGCCGGTAGATATCTGCTCCAAGGCCTCATCGGTCTGTGCCCGCCAGATGAACTCGCCCAGCACCCCGTACTTGTCGCGACCTATGCGCTTCTGGTCCACATCTGGAGGGGGTAGTTTGATGGCCCCTTTCTGACCAGGCAGCGCATAGGCCACCGCACCAAAGGCCGACCGAGCCACTACGTTTCCGCCCGGCACGTCCAGATTCCCCGTGATGCTCCACAGAGTCGCAATGGCCGTGGCGGTAGGCGTGATGGCGGGAGTCATGTCGATGGCGACTCCCCACTGTATGGTGGCCGGCTTGCTCTGTGCGTAGAGTCGCGCCGCCTCCACGATATCTTCTTCTTTGAGCCATGTGATCTCGGCGACTCTTTCCACCGGGTATTGATCCACTTCAGCCCGCAGGGCCGACCACACCGTCTTCACGTCCACCGAGGATCCATCGGCCAACCTGACCGCACACCTGCCGACAGGCAACTCCAGTGCGGGCACCACGCCGGGCGCATCGAACTCTTGGCTCTCCGACACCCAGACGGCGGGGCCGCCGCTACTGGTGTCCCAGACCACGAAATCGTCGGCCGAACCTCCGGTCATGAGGTCCGAGGCCCGCAGCAACTTGCCAGTATCGGCGCGGAGCAGGTGCGCAGCGTTGGTCCACTTCTCGACGAACGACTTGTCGTACAACTCCTCGTTCAGGATGACGTTCAAGAAGCCCATGGCCAGGGCGCCGTCGGTGCCAGGCCGGAGCTGCAGCCACTTGTCCGCCCTGGAGGCGAAGAACGACAGGCGCGGGTCGATGCAGATGACCTTGCTCCCCTTCTTCATGAGGTCGGTGACCCAGTGTCCGAAGATGTTGTCCGGGCACGATGCGTTGATGTTGTAGCCCCAGATAACGATGGTCTCGGGCACTTCGTACCGGGGGTCGTCGTGGCCCTTGGGCAACCACTGACCACCGTCGAACACACAGTAGTCGCCCAACACCGTCTCCGAGGCGGCTATGCGCGGCGAGTAGCAGCCGATGCCCGACAGAGCGAACATCACGTTCGGGCTGCCGTAGTTGTACGCCAGCAGACATATCCACGCGCCTACGTCCCGCCCCGTGCCCATAGAGAAGATCATGCTCTCCGCGCCGTGTTCGTCGCGGATCTTGCCCATCTTCTCTTCGATGAGGTCGTAGGCCTCTTCCCAAGAGATGTCCTGCCATTTGTTTTCGCCCCGCTCACCCACCCGCTTGCGTGGACTGCGCAATCGCTCGGGATGGTCGATGTACTGGGTCATCGCCAGACAGCGCGAACAGAGGCGGCCGCGGTTGAAGGGGTGATCAGGGTCACCCTCTATCTTGACCAGCTTGCCATCTTCTATGTGGGCCAGGACTCCACATGCGCCGTGGCAGCCAGGGCCAGCCGACCACGTGGTAGTACGTACGATCAAGGTCGAACCCCCGTAGATGGATCGAGAAGCTCAGAAACGAGCAGGTTCTAGGATAGCCGCCCGCGCGCGAACGCGCAAAGCCTTCATCTAGTGTTCACTATCTTCCACCACCGGGACTTCGAGCTCCAGAGGCGGAACGCCCAGCACGGCTTGGGCGGCGTCTATCATCTTGCAGGCTGCTACGGCCTCGGCCACTGTGGTTCCCGGTGAGTCGAACTCGGGATCGAGCGTCATCGCCGCAAAGTCCTCGACCACCTTGCGATAAGGATTACCCGGCGCCCTGTTGATCACCCTGTCTGTACCGCCGGACTCTACCCTTATCCATGGAGATGACTGCTCGGTAAAGAAGTGCGGCGCGAATATCTCGCCCTTGTCTCCGTTTATTACCAGATGATTGGTGAGCGGCGCCTGCAGTCTAGATATGTCGTAGTTCACCCGGACGCCCGAATGCACAGCCAGCATGTCGCAGGCCTCTATCACGCCCTGTGGTTTCTGACGCTTGCCGTTCGCTCCCCACACCTTGCCCGGGCCCAGAAGCCCGATCATCATATCGATGCAGTGCACACCCACATCACTCAAGCAGGTGGGGCCGTTGAGGGCAGGGTCCGTCTTCCAGATCGCGTTGGGACTCTCGGGCTCCAGAAGGAAGCTCCACTCGCACGAGGCGCTCAGCACCTCACCGATCTCGCCCACTTCGATGACGTTCTTGATCTCTTGGTACGTGTTCTGGTGGCGCAATTGATGGGCCACCATCAGTGGAGTGGAGGTCTGCTGAGCTAGGTCCTGCAACGCAAGGGCCGCCTTCTCGCTCAGCGCCAATGGCTTCTCGCACAGCGTGGGTATTCCGGCACGCAGCAGCATCTCCAGTTGCTCCATGTGCAGAAACGGGGGTGAGCAGACCACGGCCACGTCAAACTCTGCCTGCGAGATCATCTGCCCTAGATCATCGTACACGTGCTTGATGCCGAAGTCTTTGCCTAGCTGGTGGACCTTCGCGCTGTCGCGACCGTGCACCGCTGTTACCTTACACGTGTCCGACGCCAACATGGCCGGCAGCGTACGCTTCCTGCCAGTGCCGGTAGCCGATATCACCCCAACCCGTACGAAAGTCATTTGAATCCCCCCTTCACATCCAACGGGCATAGTCTAACCCATAAGAGGCCGACTACGCCTCACTGACCTGCGCGTAGGCCCAATCCAACCAAGGGAACAGGGCCTCCAGGTCCGACTCCAGAACGGTCGCCCCTCCCCACAGCCGCAGACCAGCGGGTGCGTCGCGATAGGAGCCCACATCGTAGGCGGCCCCTTCCGCGTCCAGCAGCGAGACGATCTTCTTGGGCACCTTGGTCTGTTCGTCGACCGGTAGTGCCGTGAACCAATCATCCACGATCTTTAGACAGATGGAGGTACTCGAACGAGTGGCGGGTTCTACCGCTAGAAAATCCACCCAGGGGGTGCGCTCCACCCACCGGGCGACGGTGGCCAGGTTGCCCTGGCTCCTGCGCACCAACTCCGGCAGCCCACCGATCTCCTGAGCCCAGCGCAAGCCGTCCAGAGCGTCCTCTACGCAAAGCATCGAAGGAGTGTTGATGGTGTCGGCTTGGAAGATGGCCTCCGCCAACTTGCCGCCTTTGGTCAGGCGGAATATCTTGGGAAGCGGCCATGCCGGAACATAGCTTTCCAGGCGTTCCACGGCCCTGGGGCTCAGGATCAGCATGCCGTGCTGGGCTTCTCCGCCCAGCACCTTCTGCCAGGAGTAGGTGACCACGTCCAGCTTGCCGATAGGCACGTCCATGGCAAAGACCGCGGAGGTAGCGTCGCAGATCACCAATCCCTCGCGCTCCTGGGGGATCCACGAGGCGTCGGGCACCCGCACACCCGAGGTGGTGCCGTTCCAAGGGAAGACCACGTCACGGCCAAAGTCCACCTGACCCAAGTCGGGGAGCCGCCCATATTCCGCCGACAGCACGCGGGCTTCCTGCAGCTTGAGCTGCTTGGTTATGTCAGAGGCCCAAGTCTCGCCAAAACTCTCCCAAGCGAGCACATCCACGGGCCTGGCGCCCATTAGCGACCACAGAGCCATCTCCATGGCCCCGGTGTCAGAGGCCGGCACCAGACCTATGCGGTATTCATCAGGCACACCCAACAGCTTGCGCGAGAGATCAGAGACCTCCTTGATGCGGGCCCTGCCGTCCTTCGAACGATGGGAACGTCCGGTAAGTGCCTCAGCCAACACGTCCGGCGTCCAACCGGGTCGCTTGGAGCACGGTCCCGAGCCGAAGCAAGGGTTCTGCGGACGCGCGGTGGGCTTGTTGACTGTCATAAACGCCTGTCTCCTCTACTGTTACCCAACGACCTCTGTCGCTTGCTCCCCATGATATCAACCGCCTGAAACACGGCGCACACAGAATGCCCGCCGAAACGCGCGTCATGTGGCACCATATGCCGAGTATTACACGGGGCAACACGGAGGTAGCGCATGCAGATCTTGAGGAACGTGTTCAAGCGAAAGCTGAGGGTGTTTCTCACCATCTCAGGCATAACCATCGGAGTGTTTGCCCTGGTCATGATGGGCAGCATGGCAGAGAAGATCAATCTGCTGGTCTCTGGAGGGACACGCTACTACTCCGACAAAGTCATCGTCCAACCCGAAGGCGCGAGCATGTTCTCTATGGAGCCACTCGAATACGCCAAGCTGGACGAACTCAAGGCGGTGCCTGGTGTAGGCGAGGTATCCGGCGAGATAGGTACGTTGCTGGACCCGCAAGGTGGAATGTCCTTTGGCATGCCTGCTGTGCTGGGAGGCAGCGACATGCGCGCGGTGGACTACGAGAGCTTCAAAATCATCTACTCGCAGGGTCGTGGGCTTGAGCCCGATGACACCGGAGTCGTGGTGGTAGGCGCGGACTTGGTCAAGAAGCTGAATGCCAGATTGGGCGGCAAGGTGACCATCCGGGGAGAGCAGTTCACGGTAGTGGGCATAATGGAGCAAACACTCACGGCCCCCGACACGTCCGTCTACATGAGTCTTGCCGACGCACGGCGGCTGTATCTTCAGGACTACCCCGAGTCGGTCCGCTCGGCCTACGAGGCGATGGAGCCCGTGACCAACTTCGTCGTCTATCCCACCAAGGATACAGACCCCGAGCTACTCGCACAGACCATCAACGACACTATCGAAGGCGTCCAGGCCTCTGGACCGAGCTACTTCCAAGAGCAGATAGCCAGCGCCACCAGCATACTCAACTACATCCTCTACGGCGTGGCGTTCATCTCGCTGTTCGTGGGTGGCCTATCGGTCATCAACACCATGACCATGTCCGTAAGCGAGCGCACTCGTGAGATAGGCATGCGCAAGGCGATCGGCGCCTCCAACGGCCAGATAGTGCGTCAGTTCTTGGCCGAGGCCGGAGTCATCGGTCTTATCGGAGGGGTCACCGGGCTCTTTCTTGGCTGGATCGTAGCTACCATCGTGAACAAGGCGCTGGAGGATTCAAGCTTCACCCTCTTCTTGGTCACAGGCAGGCTGGCAGTGGGTTCGGTCGCTTTCGCAATAATGCTCGGCCTCGTAGCCGGATTCCTGCCTTCGCTGCACGCAGCGCGCATGAAGCCGGTCGACGCCCTTAGGTACGAATAGGAGGATGTCATGACTATCGTGCTAAAAGGGCAAGACCTGCGCAAGCGCTACGTCATGGGCAAGGACAATTTCGTCGACGCCCTCTGTGGAGTCACTCTGGAGGTCGAACAGGGCGAGATGGTGGGCATCATGGGCCCCTCGGGCTCAGGCAAGTCCACGCTCATGCATCTGCTGGGCTGTCTTGATTCACCGACCGCGGGGGAGGTGTGGTTAGGGGACCGCCGCATCGACCACCTAGGCGACCGGGCCATCACCCGCATACGACGCAACGAAGTGGGCTTCATCTTTCAGACCTTCAACCTGGTCCCCAGCCTTACGGCCATCGAGAACGTGATGCTCGCAGCGCAGTATGCGGGCAAGAGCCGCGCCACCGCTCGTGCCGCGGCAGAGAAGGCCCTCGCCCAGGTGGGCCTCGCCGAACGCCATCGTCATCGTCCCAACGAGCTATCAGGCGGCCAGCAGCAACGCGTAGCTATCGCCCGTTCGCTTGTGAATCAACCCAAAGTCGATCTTTGGCGACGAGCCCACCGGTAACCTCGATTCTTCGAGTTCCAAAGAGATCGTCGACATGATGCACCGCATCAACAAAGAACTCGCCACCACCTTTGTCTTGGTCACCCATGACCCCGGCGTAGCCAGCACCTGCACCCGAGTGGTGAACATGCTGGACGGCCTGGTGAGCAACGGCGACTCGGCAGCAAAGAAGAATTAGTCACAGAGACACGTAGGGCCGGGAGGCGGTAGCCTCCCGGCCCTACGTCATCGACAACGCGTCGACCGGCTTACATCATGCCGGCGATATCCAGGTACCACTTGCCGTCCCGCAGCACGACTGAGAACACCTGCGGCTCGTCACTGTCCTTGACGTCTTCGACAGTGGTCTCGCCACCTTCGACAGTCGTCACAACACCTTCTAGCACGGTCACAACGGCGGTCTGGCCGTCTTCAGCGACCTCGGTCTGGAGTTTGACCCCTTCGAACTTCATAGACTCGTAGGTCATCTCCGAAGCCATCATGGCCGTGAACGCGTCTTTAGTCATGCCCATGGCCTCGACCTGCTCGAGACCCTGCGGGTCCATGATGGCCACGAACGCATCGATATCCTTCGCCTCCATGGCGCGCATCATCGTTTGGATGGTCTGCTCGGGACCACTGGCACTGTCGTCGCCGCCACAAGCGACCACGGCGAGACCGGATACCACCACGGCCACTACCAGACCTATCAACAGCCATTTCTTGCTCTTAGACTCGATTACCATGCAATTTCTCCCTCCGGGATTGAATGTCCTTGACAAGTGATCGAACCACCCTCAAGCTGAGCTCTTAGTATACAGCGTCGCCTTGGTCGCCCGCCCGGTTTCGGATCGCGTGTCACTTGGCTCTTGCCTGCACCTCGGCCAACACCCGTTCCACCTCTGCTCGGTTCTGCCAGAGTTCACAACCCCCGCCTTGGTACTCCACCAACTCGGGCATCTCGCGGAGTCTGGACAGAAGCGGTGATCTGAGCGCCTCCAGCAGAGAGACCTGTGTAAGGTCGGCGTCAGAATACGGAGCGAAAGGACACGGCTCCACTCCGCCCGAGGCATTGATATGCACGAAGCCTCGCCCAGCCGAGAGGCAACCACCCGCCTCCCTCTCATCCCAGGGCACCGCCACGAATAGCGCCTTGTACTTACGGCGCAGTTCCCGCACCCGGGCCTCCACCTGATCCCGCTGGGCGGCACTCAGCACCCAGTCCTCGGTGCCTGGTTCGACCGGAGTGTAGTCAGCGAACAAGAAGAAGCGGCACCCCGCTCTCGTCAACCCAGCGACGTACTCATCGGAGAATATGGTCGAGAAGTTGCGGCTGGTCAGCGTCAGCGAGCACCCGAAAAACGTGTGCCGCTTGTGCAGCCTGGCCATGGCGGCCGTCAACTGCTGATAGGTGCCCTCTCCCCGCCGCTCGTCGGTCTGCGAGGCCGAGCCTTCGAGGCTGATCAACGGCACCATATTCTTGAGTCTGGACACTCGCCCCACCATCGCCTCGTCCAGTAGCACACCATTTGTGAAGACCAAGAAGATCATGCGGGGATAAGCTTCGGCAACGGCAAGTAACTCCTCGCGCATGAGAGGCTCGCCTCCCGCGATGACAAAGAACGACACCCCTAGTTCCGCGGCCTCCGCCACGACGCTTCTAAGCTTGGCGTCGCTCAGTTCGGGTGGCCCGGCTGCTTCGACTCCATCGGCGCCGTCAGCACCCTCGCAGCCCGCACTCCTGCCTCCTAGAAAGGATTGCGCGTAGCAGCCCGCGCATCTGAGGTTGCACCGGTGAGTGATGCTGAAGATGATTATGGGTGGCACCAGCACTCCGCTTTTCTGCCAAGACCGACGGGTCTTGGCTGCGGCCGCCTGCCAACGCACCGTCCGCACGAACCTCCAAGCCTGTGCCGGCCTACCAAGGCTCACCATCACTGCCCGCAAGAAGAACGCTCCCACAGAGCGATCTACCGTCTTCACGCGAATCCTTTCTCCCGGGGTCACCAGACACACCTTTGTCTCATGATAGCCCGCGAGGGTGCTACCATCTGCGTTGATGACCGCATCCGACGTGACTATCCCCGTTGCTGAGTACGCCGAGAGACGCAGACGAGTCCTCGATGCGCTTGACGGCGCGGCCGCGCTGGTCTTAGCGGGAGCGCAGCCGGCCTCCAGCCTGCCCAACGCAAGAAGGCGGGTAGACAGCTTCTTTTGGTATCTCACCGGGATAGACGCAGAGACGGGCGCAGCCGTCCTCTTCGACCCCTCCGCCGAAGACCCCGAGCAACGCGTCTCGCTCTTCCTGAAACCTCGCGATCCCGAGATCGAACGTTGGGACGGAGTCCGGGCCTCGCTCGATACAGGCTATCGGGACCGGACGGGGTTCGACACCATACTCCGCACCGCCTCACTGCCTCACCGGCTTACGCAGGCCGCGCGGCGTACCAGACGTCTTGCCTGCCTGCACCCTTTCGCTTCTTACGAGGCGGATGCTTCACCCGACCTAGCCCTCTTCAAGAAGGTGTGCGAACGCGTTCCCACCGTGGCCCTCGAAGACCGCACCCAATTGTTGACCTCTATGCGCGCGGTCAAGTCCCAGGCTGAACTGGCACTGATAGAGCAAGCGGCGGGCATCACCAGTTCAGGCTTTGACGCCGCCTTCAGATCAGTGCGCCCGGGGGTGGCCGAAGCTGAGATTGCGCAGGCCATGACGGCCGCGTTCATCGCGCAAGGCGCACAACCCGCCTTCGAGCCCATCGTCGGCTCCGGCTCCAATGGCACCGTATTGCACTACGCCGACAACAGCGAGGTCGTGGAGCGGGGCGAGTTGGTAGTGATCGACTACGCCGCGGCGATCGGAGGATACGCATCGGACGTCACCCGCACTCTCCCCGCGGATGGCACCTTCACAGCCCAACAGCGAGCACTGTATGAGGTGGTGCTCCAAGCCAACTTGGCTGCCATCCAGGCTGCCCGGCCCGGGGCGACCTTCACCGAGGTACACAAGGCCGCCGGCGACGTCATTGCGGCAGCCGGACACCAGGACGACTTCCTGCACAGCGTCGGACATCATCTGGGCATCGACGTACACGATCCGTCCCCTGACGGACCTTTGGTCCCCGGCATGGTGCTGACCATAGAACCCGGCATATACCTGCCGGACGACAACGTCGGCATACGCATCGAGGACGACATACTTGTCACCGAGTCGGGTGCGCGCGTGCTGACAGAAGCCATCCCCAAGACAGTCGCGGCTGTCGAGGCCGCTATGAACGGAGGGAGCAGTGATGCGTAGACCACTGTCAACAGCGACACTCGTGTTCATGCTGGCCCTGGCCTTGGCCATGATGCTCAGCACCGCTGGCTGCGACTACGGCGGCTCACCCACCGGTGAGACGGCCTCCGCCCGGCCGGCGCAGTCGACACCCCTCCGATCACTGCCGGACGACCCCAGGGCCATGCTCGAGGCCGCCATCGAAGCGACAGAGGCCGTGAATCGCTACGCCTGCTCCGTGCAGGTAGACGCACAGATGAACCTCGACCCCGAGACCTTGCCTGAAGACGACGCGATGTTTCTGGGCATGCTCCAAGGGCCTCTGACGATATCCGGCGACATGAGCATCGACGAAGATGAGCAGGCCGCCCAGATGGACCTGAGCTTAGGCATATCGGGCATCACCTACAGCATGGGGCTGCGTGCCAAGGGTGACCAGACCTGGATGTCCATACTGGGCAGATGGTATGACCTTTCGCCCGCCATGCAAGAGGCAGACGGCAGCGACGCATTCGCCCAAGACTTGGATGTGGAGGCCGTCGAGTCGCGGCTGGACGAGTTGGACATCGACCCACTGGACTGGCTCGGAGAGATCACACTTGCTGGCGAAGAGACCGAGGACGGCCTCCGCCTGTATCACTTGGTCTGCGCCCCTGACGTGAGCCTGATGCTGGACGATATCCTCGTCCTGATAGGGGACGAAGCTCTACTGACCTCCATCGACCCCTCGGGTGAACTGCTCGATTCCATGCTCCAGGATCCTCTGTCCGAAGCAGACATCCAGGAAGTCCGCGCTCTGTTGCCGGAGATGCTATCGGATCTCACAGTGCACCTGTGGGTCGGCAAGGATGACAGCCTGTTCCGGCGGATGGAGTTCTCTGTGCACTTTGAGCCACCACCCGGAGAGCCCAGCGACGGACTGGAGAGCGTCGATCTGCAGATGGAAGTGACACTCGAGGCTCTTGACGGACCGGTCCAGGTCGAGGTCCCACAGAACGTGTTGCCTTACACAGATCTGGAAGCCATGTTCGGAGACATGCTGGGAGGCATGTTCGGCTCGGAGTTGCCGCTGCCCCTTGACGAGATGCTGGAAGACCCGACCAGGTCCTAGCTAGACAAGTGCTCGACTTCGTCGGCTTCGGAGTGAGTGGCCGCAGGAAGACCCGCCGGTGTTTGAATGTGTGCTGGCGGGCTGACCTCAGAACCCTGGGCCTCCAAGATGTCGCCGGTAGATCTGTCTGCCCCAGAACGCTCGGGACCCGGACCCCCGGTGCGTCCAAACCCCTGCCTTCTGAGCGCGGCGGCTGCGATCTTGTAGACACTTACCCCTAGTAGGGCCGCGATCAGCAGGCCTGTGAGCAAGAACGCCGCGGGCATCCAGAGCGGCGACGCTACCCACCACCAGCTCCAAGCCACTGCTCCGATCACCTTGAGTATCACGAAAAGCAGGAAGAGCATGAGCAGGAACGAACTGCATCCGCCCGACGATCTCCTTTTCATGGCACCTCCTCTTCCCTCGATTCGCCTCTATAATGGGCATGTACAGAATACAGACGAAGGAGTCGCAATGCGCAGGTACTCACTCACGCTACTCGTGGTGTTGCTGGTTATCTCCCTGGGTCTAGGCGCTGTCGCCTGCGGCTCCGGGGGCAAGACAGCGACTGGCCTCACCCCTCAAGAAGCGGTCAAGGCCGCCATGGATGGTGTGCAGACAGCGACATCTCAGTCGGGCACCTACGAGATCGCTCTTACCATGGACGCCGATTCGTCCGAGTCCGACCCCATGTTGGGCGCGCTGCTTGCGCAGCCCATAAAGGTCACCGGCGCTTTCGCCACACAGATGGACCCAGTGCGTGCCGACCTGACCCTGGGACTCGACTTGATGGGCATGGGCGTCGAGCTTGGCGTCAGGGCGATCGACGACCAAGCCTGGCTCAACATGCTGGGTCAGTGGTACGTGATACCTGCCGATCAGCTGCAACAGCAGGGTCTCGGTAACACCGCCGACCTCTCCGCCTCGCTCCTACAGATGATGGACGAGCAGGGAATAGACCCCAACACCTGGTACAAGGACCTCAAGGTAGTCGGCAAGGAGACACTCGTCGATACCAAGGTCACCCACATGAGTGGGGTCTTGGATATCCAGAAGCTGTTCACAGACATGTTCACCCTGATGCAGAACCCTGAGTTCATGGCGCTCCTTGGTGACGTCGCCGAGTCGGACGGCGCTGTGTCGCTTCCTGACACGTCCGAACTCCAGGATCTTCAGGCCACTATCGACCAGATGTTCACTAATGGCACCTTCGATCTCTGGTTGGCCGACGCCGATAACTCACTCCGTAAACTGGTCTTCGCCACCGACATGACCATCCCACAAGAGATGGGTACGCTTGGTGTGAGTGGAGGCAACGTGGTGGTCACCGTCGACTTCGATGCGCCCGGCGAGGCCGTAGAAGTGTCAGCCCCGGCTTCCGCAAAGCCGCTGGATGACTTGGCCCAAGACATGGAGAGCAACCCCTTGCTCTCAGGTCTGGGCGGCCTGCTTGGTTCCGGTCTTGGTGGTGGCCTTCTGGGCGAGTAACACCTCGCAGTACAACCGACGATCGTCCCGTGTGGCGGCGCCCAACGCGCCGCCACACTTCTTTTCTGGGGAAACCGTCAACCTCTACCTATGCCGGAACCCCATGTCCGTTATATGCTGTCCAAATGCAGTCCACACCGCAATCGATCCAGGAGGCGATCATGCAGACCACCCGCCACTCCTTCAAGATGCTCTTGGCGGTCACCATGGTCCTCATGACGCTTGGTGCTCTTGTCGCCGCCTGCGGGAAGCCCAGCACCTCCGATGACACCAACACCGCTCAGACCACCGAAGCCGCCGACACTCCCGTGGTGGCTGATTTCCGCCTGGCCATGTCCGACCTCACCAGGCTGCCGGCCTCGGCGTCTCCGGCAAACGTGGAGTCCGTGGCCACCAGCACCCGTCTCTTCGGCGCCGACCTCTACGCCATACTTGCCAAGGAGTCCGGCAACAGGAATGTGGTCTTCTCGCCGTCCAGCATCTTGACCGCTCTCGCCATGACCTATGCCGGGGCCGGGGGCGCCACCGCTGAAGAGATGGCAGCCACCTTGCACTTCTCGCTCCAAGGCGATCCACTGCACCAAGCGCTGGGCTCGCTTGACGCGACCCTGGAATCCAGAAGTTGGCAGCAGACAAGCCCCCAGGGCAAACCGGAAGGGGTGCTGCTAAAGACGGCCAACAGCTTGTGGGCTCAGCAGGACCTCCTTTTCGAGAAGCCTTTTCTAGACACGCTGGCCGCCAATTACGGCGCCGGAGTGCGCCTTGTGGACTTTGCCACGGCAAAGGAGGCCGTCCGCGCGGCCATCAACGAATGGGTATCCGATCAGACCAACACTAAGATCCCAGAGTTGATCCCGGAAGGAATGCTGGACGAACTCACCAGGTTGGTATTGGTCAACGCTGTCTACCTGGACGCCACCTGGGCCTGTCAATTCGACCCACTCGCGACCGCCGACGGAGAGTTCACCACTCTGGCGGGCAACAAGGTGACCACGCCGATGATGCACCAGACCGTGCCTCTGGCCTATGCGGCGGGAGAAGACTGGCAGGCCGCGGAGTTGCCCTATCTGCGCGATGAGTTGGCCATGTTGCTGATAGTCCCCGAACCAAGCGCCTTCGCCCAGGTGGAGGCCCAGTTGGCCACTGGACTAATGGACGATGTGGTGGCCGGGCTGGTCTCGGGGTACGACGTGAACCTCACGCTGCCCAAATTCACATTCAGGACGCAGGCCGCACTCAACGTCCCCCTACTCACATTGGGTATGACCACGCCCTTTGACCCCAGCGCAGCTGATTTCTCGGGTATGACCACAGAGGCGAGCCTCTACATAAGTGACGTCATTCACGAGGCCTTCATCGAGGTGGACGAGGAGGGCACTGAAGCCGCGGCCGCGACCGCCGTGGCCATGAGGCTGACCGCGGCGCCGTCCGCATCCGTCAAGCTAACCGTCGACCGGCCGTTCCTCTTCGCCATACGCGACCGGGATACCGGCGCCATCCTCTTTTTGGGACGGGTGACCGACCCCACCAAGACCTAGGCACGCTCGAACGGGAACTCATACGATAGCTGGAGTTCATCCCGCATAGCCAGCAGGTCCTTCTGCAGGGCGGGGCCGACTGGTGCTCCCCTGTCCTTGCGCTCCAGCCAAGCCAGGTGTTCTTTCTCGCCGCACGTGTAGATCCGCTCCCTGTCCGGCGCCTTCTTCGACCCGCGCAGCGCCCGCAAGATGTCGCCGGTGGTCTTCTTGAAGTCGTCCAACTCGGTGAAGAAGTCGATGTTGATGGCCATAAAGGAATGTCCCAGCGGGATGGGGACGTCTCTGCCGTCGGCGTCCTTGCCCCCCAGTTGCTTGAGAAATGCCGCCCGGGAGAACGAAGCGGACATCAACTCCACCACCGTAGCGAAACCGTAGCCCTTGTAGCCCCCCGTCTCTTCGCCCAGACCCCCGATAGGAGCAAGGGCCGCGGTGCCGGCCACCAGGTCTTTGAGTATCTGCGCCGAATCGGTGGTCGACTCGCCATTCTGGTCTATGACCAGCCCTTTGGGGCAGGGCTTGCCCTCGCGCGCCCATTGCTCGATCTTGCCCCGTTGGATGACCGAGGTGGCGTAGTCGTTGGTGAAGGGAAAATCCTCGTCAGTCGGCATCGCAAACACGAGTGGATTGGTGCCCAGCATGTTCTCGACCCCGTGAGTGGGGGCAATGGAGGGCCGGGCGTTGGTGGTAGTCAGTCCCACCATCCCTTGGTCCACCGCCATCAGCGGGTAGTAGGCGGCAAAGCCGTAGTGAGTGGAGTTGCGAGCCACGACCATGCCAAGACCGTATTCCTTAGCCTTGTCGATGGCCATCTGCATGCAGCGCTTGCCTATGACCATGCCCATGCCGTCATGACCGTCTACCACGGCGGCGGCCTTCTTGTCCTTGACCACCTCGAACTCGGTGACCGAGTTCTGGATACCGCCTTTGACGATGCGGTCATAGTAGATGGGCTTCAGCCGGCCGATGCCGTGAGAATCGATGCCGCGCTTATCGGCGCTTATCAGCACGTCGGCACAGACCAGAGCGTCCTCGTCGGGCACACCCACACCCTTGAAGACGTCAACTATGAAAGACTCCAACAAGTCGAACGGCACCCAGGCCACAGTCTCGCTCACTACTTCCTCCTCTCGGACCGACCTCATTACAGTACCAGACCTGGGCCTAGGCTAGTCCTCACCTATTTCGATGTGCCCGGGGAGGGGCGCGGGGTCCGCGAACCAGTCGGACTCGCTGAACTCCACCGTGGCTATCTGGTCGATGGATAGCTTGACGTACGTACCTTCGGCCTCAGCGGCCACGCTACCATCCTGCAGGATCAGTTCCCCCGTGCCCTCGAACGCCCGGCTGGAGTCGCGAGTTATCCGACCGATGACCTTGACCTCGCTCTCCAGCGGCACCGGCTTGCGCAATCGCATAGAGAACTTGATCGTCACGCCCCAAGTGTCGCCTTGAGCTAGGTTGACCGCCCTGCCGATAGTCTCGTCTAGCAGCGCGGCCACCATGCCTCCGTGCATGCGTCCCGGGTAACCTTGGTGCTCTAGCCGAGGGCTGAAGACACCCACCACCTCACCACTGTCGAGCACGAAGAATCGCCCCTGCAACCCAAAGCGGTTCTCTACCCCGCACACCATGCACATGCGGCTTATGTACTGTGATGCCTCTACTTTGTGCTTCACGCTAGGTCGAACCCTCCATCCACCAGAAGGGACTGGCCGGTGACGAAATCGCTGTCGGACGACGCCAGGAACAGGGCCGGGCCGGCTAAGTCGTCGGGAACCTCGTTGCGCTCGTTGAGGCACTGGCCCTTGCGCGTGTTTTCGCGCGCGGCCAGCGCCCTTTCGTCTTTCTTGGCAAGATTCATGTCGCTCAGTGTGAAGCCGGGGACCAGAGTGTTCACTCTAATGCCGTCTGGTCCCAACGCCCTGGCCAGCGATCTTGTGAGCCCGATGACCCCCGCCTTGCTCGCAACATAGGGGACCATCATCGAGAGTCCCTTCCACACGGTGGTGGAGCTGACGTTGATTATCTTGCCGTACCCCTGGGGCTTCATGTACGGGTGGACGGCACGGACACAGAACCACATGCCCCTGAGGTTGACGTCCACGATATGATCCCAGTCCTCGGTACTCCACTTGTCGAACGGCAGTGCGGTCGACTCCCCCGAGACGCCTTTGAAGGCTCCGGCGTTGTTGACCAGGATATCGATGTGCCCACCGAAGGTCTCGGCCACCTTAGCCGCGGCCGCCTCGCACTGCTGCAAGTCCACGATGTCGCACCCCAGAGCAATGGCCTGACCGTCGTCGCTGACGATCTCGTCGGCCACTACAGCAGCAGTGATGCCGTCGGTGCTGGCGACGCCCACTTTCGCGCCCTCTTTCGCGAATCGCAAGGCTACCGACCGTCCGATACTGTTACTGCCTCCTGCACCTATGATCAGGGCGACCTTCCCTTCGAGGCGCCTACAGCCGCTAACCGTCTTCATTCGCCCAATCCTCCTATGGACAGCGGCTGCGCCGCCGTTGTTCACTCGAACGTCTCGGCCACCTTGACAAGCTCTCGGGGTATGTCCAACTGCTGAGGACATTTCGCTACGCACTCTTCGCACTCGGCGCACGCCGAAGCCGGGGCGCTCTGACCGGTCCGCACTTCGAGCTCATACCCGAAGCGCTCCTCGTCCAGGCTGCCGTACAACGAAGCGTTGTTCAGAAAGCCGAACATCTTTGGTATGTCGATGCCCTCCGGGCAAGGCAGACAATAGCGGCACGCAGTGCAGTCCACGGCAGTCCGCGCCAGATACTCCTGTTGCACCTCACCGATGACTGCCAACTCCTCGGCGTCGAGCGAATCCGGATGCCCTTCGAAAGCCAACGCCACGTTCTCGATCACCTGCTCCATCGTGCTCATGCCGCTGAGCAGAGTACTCACCCGCGCATCGTGCCAGACGAAGCGGAGTGCCCAAGCCGCCGGAGTGCGCTTGACCGCGGCCGAATCCCACAGAGCCTGGACGGATGCGGGTGGCTTTGCAGCCAAACGACCGCCCTTGATCGGTTCCATGACTATAACGGCAAGTCCACGATCGGCCGCGTAGGCAAGACCGGCCGCTCCCGCCTGGTACTCCATGTCCATGTAGTTGTACTGGATCTGACAGAAGTCCCACTCGTAGTCGTCGACGATCGGTGCAAACGCTGGACCCTCGTCGTGGAATGAGAAGCCCGCGAACCGGATCTTGCCCTGCCTCTTAGCCTCGTTCAAGAAGTCAAGAGCCCCAAGCGACTTCAGTCTCTGAAACTGAGCCTTGTTGACGCCGTGCAGCAGGTAGCAGTCGATCCGCTCGGTGCAGAGCCGGTCCAACTGCCCCTGCAGTATCTCTTCCATGTCCTTGCGCGACTGGATGAGCCAGGAAGGCAGCTTGGTGGCTATCATGACCTTCTCTCGGTAGCCGCCCGAGAGCGCTTCGCCCACGAAAGCCTCACTGGCTCCGGGCATACCGCGCTTGGGGCCGCTGTGATACGGATACGCCGTATCGACGTAGTTCACCCCATTGTCGATCGCATAGTGGAGCATCTCCGTAGCCAAGAGCACGTCGATGTCCTCGTGGTCTCCGTCGATCACAGGCAGCCGCATACAGCCAAAGCCAAGGATGGAGACTCGCTCACCCGTGCGACCGAACGGGCGATAGAGCATACTCAAGATACTCGTCCTCCTTCGTTCGACCGTTCATCTATCTTTCCAACAATACACCACACCGCAGCCACTTCCCGCCGCGAGTGGCCTTTTAGGAACACCACTACTGGGGAACAACGTCGAAGGCTCGACCACAACAGGACGGAGTAGGGGGGTCGCTGAAATGAGACCGATGGACCTGTCTTCTAGACGCATGTACAGCACTTGGAGACGGCACCAGCCCGGCTTCCTGGTCGCTCTGCTTCTTCTGTCAGTCTCCATGGCTGGGTGCGGTGCGACCACCTCGCACCCCACGGGCGGATCTGACCTGGTACTGCGTATCGACGTCGGTGGGGGCTTCGTGCCCGTCGAGTACAACCTTACCCAGACGCCGACCTTCAGCCTGTTCGGAGACGGTAGAGTCATCGTCACCGGACCGATGATCGAGATATGGCCTCAGCCGGCCATGCCCAATCTGCAGCAGACGATCATCTCGCAGGAGACCATGGACAAGCTCCTCTCAGCAGCCAAAGAAGCCGGCCTTTTCGCCAACGACGTGGATTACGGCATACCTGGCATCACCGACGTGGCCACAACGACCATCACCATCAACGCGGATGGCAAGAGTTACGAATCCAACATATACGCCCTCGGCTTCGGGGAGACCTTCGAACAAGACCTCGGCGAGTCCGCCTCCGATCTGGGACTGACACCGGAACAAATGGAAGCACGCTCCGCAGTGCTGGGATTCACCATGAAGACCGGGCGATCTGGAGAGCTTCGCCGGCACCACCCTCGAATGGCAGCCCTACGACTTCACCGCTCTGGCCATCTTCAGCGTGGCCTACGATCCGGCAAACCCCCAGTACGACGAGACCGTGCCGCCCAACCATCTGGACTGGCCGCTCGGCGACCTTGCCACCCTGGGTGAGGCCGTTCCCCCGGAGCGCTACCGAAGGGTTGTCGTCTCGGGCGCCGACCTAGCCACTCTGCGCCTGTTGCTAAGCGAGGCGACCAAGATAACCTTGTGGAAATCGGGCGACCGCGAGTACTATCTGTACTTCAGACCGTTGCTCCCCGACGAGAACGCCTAGTGTAGAGGTATACGCATGCCGTCGGCCGTACTGACCGAAGGACTGACAAAAAGATACGGTGATCGGATAGGGATCGACTCCCTGGACTTGGAGGTCCAGCAAGGAGAGGTCTTCGGCTTCATCGGCCCTAATGGGGCGGGCAAGACCACCACCATCAGATCGTTGCTCGATCTCATCCACCCCACCAGCGGACACGCGAAGATACTGGGCATGGATTCGCGCAAGGACGGTGTCGCCATCCGGCGCACTGTCGGCTACCTGCCGGGCGATTTCGGTCTGGATCCCCGAACCACCGCTCGAGACTTTCTGGCCTACTGCTCGCGCCTACGGGGGCTCAGCGACTTGGGCGACGCCCCTGTTCTGGCGGAGAGACTTTCGCTAGACCTGGATGTCCCTATGGGTCGCCTGAGCCGAGGCAACCGTCAGAAGATCGGTCTGGTCCAAGCCCTCTATCACAGGCCAAGCCTCTTGATACTCGACGAGCCCACGACGGGTTTGGACCCTCTGGTACAGGACACCTTCCTGCAGGTGCTCCGCGAGACCCGTGACCAGGGCCGCACAGTCTTTCTCTCGTCACACATCCTCTCTGAGGTAGAGAGAGTCTGCGATCGAGTGGCCATCGTCCGCGGGGGCAAGCTGGCGACCTTGGAGACCACCGAGTCGCTGGTCGAGAAGCGCCGCAAGCGCGTCACCATGTTGTTCTCCGAGCCTCCCAAGGCATCGGACTTCGCACACCTCCCCGGAGTCAGCGAGGTGGACGTGGACGGGAATGCCCTGCGCTTGCGCCTGCACGATGGCATCGACGCCGTGGTCAAACAGGCCGCGCGTCACACCCTGCTGGACATGGGCGTGGTCCATCCTTCGCTCGACGAGATCTTCATGGGCTACTACGAGGAGGAGCAGTCATGACCGGGCTGCGCGAAGTCTGGGTGCTAACCGCCCACCAACTCCGCCGCCGGTGGCGCTCACTGCTAATCTGGGGGTTGGGACTAGGTGCCATGGGTGCCCTCTATGTAGCGCTGTTCCCCAGCATGAGCGGACTCATGGAAGACTTCACCAAGAACGCCCCCGAGTCGCTCAAGAACTGGCTGGGCGCCACCGATGGGCCCATGACCGCCGAGCAGTGGATGAGCATGGAGTTTCTAAGTCTGATGGTGCCACTCGCCCTGCCCTTCTTGGTCATGTTGATAGGTGCACGCACCGTCGCCGGTGACGAAGAACGCAAGAACCTCGACATGCTACTCGCCAATCCGGTGCGACGCTGGCACCTGATAGCAGGGTCGTTTGCGACGATGGCGATATCGCTGACTATCGTTCTTGCTCTGGCTTGGTTGCTCACCTACATAGCCGTTCCCATCGCGGGGGTGCAACTGAGCACCCTCCGCCTGTGGGAAGCGTTCGTGGCCATCGGTCCCATGTGCTTATTGTTGGGTACCTTCTCGCTGTTCATGTCCACCATCGTGCGACGGGCGTTCATGGCAACTGTCATCCCGGCTGTGGTGCTGGTGGGCATGTATGTCATTCAGCTGCTCTCGGAGTTTTCGCAGACCATCAAGCCTGCACGCGTGGTGTCGCTGTTCTATCACCTGGGCAGCCCGGTGGAGGGCGACTTCCGTCTACTCTCCTTCCTGCTGATGCTCGCGGGCTCCTTCGTCCTCGCAGGCGGTGCGGCGGCCGCGTTCGCCAAGACGAGACATCTACACCTAGCGGCGTTCGGCGCCGACCGATAAGGAGAAGCCACATGGCCAAAGCCTGCCCTACCCCCCAGCCGCTCAGGATGGTGCTGGGTCCCGTCGTCCTGCTGACCGCGATGTTCTTCGCTACCTTCTTGGCCCGCTTCATCTTTCCGGCACTACTGCCCGCCATGGCCGACGAAGGGATCATCAAGACCAGCCAGGCAGGGTCGCTGTTCTTGTTCGCGGCCATCGGCTCCCTGCTGGGCTCATTGCTGGCCGGGTTCCTCTCTAGTCTCGCAAGACACAGGGGCTCGCTGGCCATCTCGGTGTTCGGCACCGCCCTGGCGTTGGTAGCGGCCTATTTCGCGACAGCGGTGTGGCATCTCTGGATAGTCTTCTTTGTGATGGGCGTGCTCTTTGGCTTTCACCTACCCTCGTCAGTGGCCACTATCACCGCCATGGTGCGCAAAGAGGACTGGGGCAAAGCGCTTTCCATCCAACAACTGGCCCCTCCCTTGACCTTGCTGGCGGCGCCCCTCTTGGCCGTACTCCTGCTCACCTGGTTCGCATGGAACACCGCTCTGCTGTGGGTCGCCGGTCTGGGGGCAGTTCTGGGCCTTTGGTTCGTGTTATTCACGGGCGGCATAGGCAACTTCCAGGGCGATCCACCCAACAAAGCGTTTGCAGGACCCGTGCTCAAGACTCCCTCGTTCTGGCTGATGATCGCCCTCTTCGCTCTGGGGATGGGCGCACAGGTGGGCGTCTACACTATGCTGCCGCTCTACCTGACACAGGAGCACGGTATGTCGCGCGACGGCGCCAATACCCTGCTCGGCCTGGCCAACATCGCTCCGGTAGCTACCATCTTCATAGCCGGCTGGCTGACAGCAAAACTGGGCGAGAAGCGAATGATAGGTATAGCCTTGTTCTTGACCGGCGTGGTGACCCTGCTGGTGGGCCTGTTGTCTGGGGTCGCACTCAAGGTGTGCGTGGTGGTCATGGCCGGCCTGGCCGTCTGCTTCTTCCCCCCGGGGTTCGCTGCCCTGTCGCGCATCGTCCAACCCACCTATCGCAGTCTGGCGACAGCCTTCGCGGCTCCTACCGCCTTCTTGGTGGCGGGGGGCCTTCTGCCTCTGATTCTGGGGTATGTAGGCGAAGCCGGACACTTTGGTACGGGCATCATGGTCATCGGCGGCGTCATAGCCGTCGGTTCACTGCTTTCGCTGCCACTGCGCCTGCTCGATGATCTGGAGGAGGGCTGTTGAGCACCCAGCCCCTGGATGGGGCTGAAGCCAAGGCCGATGTCCTGGCGCGCTTCGCCGACCAGGGGCCAGGCCACATCAACTGCGCCCAAGCCGTTCTACGTTTCGCCTTGTTGGTGACCGGAGCCGACCCCGCCTCAGTAGCGCTCGCCCGCCAGTTCGGGGGAGGCATAGCCGGCACCGGTGAGACCTGCGGTGCCGTCACGGGTGTTGCTCTTGCTTTGAGCCTGCGGGACCACTTGGCTGGAGACTCCGCCCGACCCGCGACCTCTCGAAGCTCGCTGCAGGAGCTCATGCGCGATTTTGCCGCTCAGTTCGGGGCCCTTCGCTGCCGCGACCTAACAGGTCACGACCTCACCACGCCCGAAGGTCACGATGCCTTCGTCGCCAGCGGTGGCAACGAGCGCTGCGCCGGATTCGTCGGCTGGATGTGCGACCGGCTACTGCCACTGGTAGACCCAACGCGCTAGCGTCACCGCGACCTCGTCGCGGTATTCTTGACCAATGACACCCAAGTGCACAGGCTTCGCCTTGGTCCTAATGTTGCTCCTAGCGGGTGTGCAGGGTTGCGTCGCAAGCGACAAGGTAGTATCCGAACCCACCGAGGCCGGAGCGCCTACAACTTCCAGCAGATCCACGACTACCACCACCGTGTCACAGGCCGAGGTGGCGCTGGGCAACATGACCCTACGAGAGAAAGCGGCCCAAGTGCTGCTGCTCACCTTCTCGGGTACGGCGCTCGAGCAAGAGACCTCCGGTCTGTTGGCGGCGGGCCCTCCTGGTGGGCTATTGATACTGGGCCATAACGTGGTCGATGCGGCGCAGATGCAGGGCCTAACCTCGGCTCTGCAGCAGACGGCCGCGGCGACGGGCTCGCCGGTAGGTCTGTTCATCGCCGTCGATCAAGAGGGAGGACGGGTGCAGCGCATCAAACAGGGCGTCCCCGTACTGCCTTCGGCCAGAGACCTGGGAAGTGACTCCACCCCGGACGCGGCCTACTATCTGGCGACCGAGACAGCCCGCGGCCTGATCGACCAGGGCATCAACATGAATCTGGCTCCGGTGGCCGACGTGGTCACAGACAGGAGCTCGTTCTTATACGGCCGCACCTACAGTGGCGATCCGTCCCTGGTCTCTGAGTTCGTGACCGCGATCGTGGATGCCCACCTGGAACAGGGACTCATCTCCGTGGTGAAACACTTCCCCGGACACGGCAGTGCCTCGGGCAACACGCACACCGAAGGGGCCACTTCCAGCGCCTCCAAGCAAGATTACGAGTCTATCCACCTCGCCCCGTTCCGCGCCGCTATCTCGGCCGGAGTCGAGGGCGTCATGACCGCGCATATCGTGGCGGCTCCCTACGACCCCTTGCATCCCGCCTCGCTTTCTGGACCGGTGATCGAAGGCCTACTACGCGGCGAGCTTGGCTTCGAAGGCCTAGTGGTGGCAGACGATGTCTCTATGGCCGCCGCCCTCGAGCAGCGTCGCCTCCGACTCGACCCCACCAACGACCAGCGCCCAAGCCGGCACAAGCGACTCGCCAGAGTTGACCGAGAAACAGATCAAGGAGCAGCTCCTGGTGGCCAAAGAAGTCCATGCCTTGGTCGCCGCCCTCAACGCGGGCTGCGACCTGCTGATACTCACCGAGTTAGAGACACGGGCCCAAGCGGTCCTGGATGGTCTGGTAGTAGCCATCGAGCAAGGTGAGGTGACCCAAGCCAGGCTCGACGAAGCCGTCTTGCGAATACTGGATCTAAAATACCAGGCACGACCTTGTCGCCCAAAAAGTCTCGGCTCTCCCCGCGACAACAACGACCAAGGCGAACACGCAGCAGACCGAAAGGGAGTGACCGATGACCGAGCCAGTGAACTCGCGAGCCCTCCGCAAGCGCCTAGTGCTTGCCGGATCTCTCGTGATGCTGCTCTCCCTGTGTCTGCTTGCCGCCGCCTGCGGAGGGTCGGCTGCATCCGGCGATGACACTCATGCGACCGTCATCGCCTGCCGACGCTGGACCCGAGGCCCTGGCCAAGCCGTCACCGACACCTGGGCTCAGACCATGCAACAACTGGTGGCGATACTCGAGGACAAACCGGAGGTCTCGTCGGCGACGCCGCAGGTGGAGGCCCTCAAAGAGAGCACCATCCAGACGTTGATCGGTCTGGGACGCCACCGCGAGACACTCAGCGCCGCCGACCGGGCGAGAGCCGACTCACTGGAATGGTCGACCTTCTACGCGCTTACCGAGGAGAGTTGGTATCCGGCCTACCACGAGCTCTGGCAGTACTACCAAGGTCTTGACCTCGAGTTCGCCAACCTGATATCTGGCTTCAATATCCTTACCCAGTACTCCGACTTCACGCTGCTAAGACAGCAACTCCCTGATGAGGCCGTCCGGCTGGGTGTAGATTAGAGGCGCCTGTCCAACCAACGGAGGTAGCACAAATAGGCTCCCGACCAACAAAACGATATTCCGTCACCTTTCAGCCGTCGGGCCGTAGAGAGCCGGCTGCGCTGGGAGAGGACCTCCTGACCGTGGCCCGCAGAGCCGGTGTGGATATCGAGTCCTCTTGCGGCGGCAAGGGCAGTTGTGGCAAGTGCCGCGTCTATCTTGACCTACCCGGCGACAACGCCGAGATCCGACTGGCCTGCCAGACCACCGTAGAGAGCGACCTGCTGGTATCGGTGCCAGAGGAGAGTCGCAGGACCGGTACGGTGGCTGTGAAACAAGCTCGCCAGCGTGCCAGGCGGCTCGCCCCAGCTGTGCGCCGGTACGAGTTCACGTTGCCGGACTCGGCCGGGTACTCGACTCAGGACGCGGCCTCGGTCGACGACTATCTCCAGGCCGCCTTGGCCGAACAACACGGACTCATCGACCTGGAGTTTGCCTCCACCGCGCTGGGCGCGCTCGACCCGTCTATCAAGCAGCCTGTCACCGATCTGGCAGCGCTAGTGTGGCACGACTCCGTCGTCTTGGATGTGCGCCGAACCTTGGACAGTGGCCCCGTGCTGGGTCTTGCTGTGGACATCGGCACTACCACCATCGCGGCCTACCTGGCCGATCTCAGCCACCGGCGAGGTGCTCTGCCACCGAGTCGGCTCTCAACCCGCAAGTCTCGTACGGTGACGACATCATCGCCCGCCTTCAGTACGCTGCCCACCACGAAGACGGCGCCCGCGAACTCCAACAGAAGGTCGCGGCCGAAGTGGACCGGTTGGCCCAGCAGGCTACCGAGCGGTGCGGAGCCACCTGCGGCGACATCTACGACGTGGTGGTGGTGGGCAACACCGCCATACACCATCTCTTCTTGGGTCTCTCCACCGACTCTCTGCGCCGCGCCCCCTTCGAGCCCACAGTCAAGCAGGCCATCGACACCACGGCCTCCGCCGTCGGCCTGCACATGCATCCCTCTTGCCGCCTGTACGCGTTGCCTAACGAGGCTGGTTTCGTCGGCGCTGACAACGTGGCCGTCATAATCGCCGAAGAACCCTACAAGCAAGAAGAGGTCGTGCTGCTTATCGACGTGGGCACCAACGGCGAGCTGGTGCTGGGCGATAGTACGCGCATGCTCTCGGCCTCATGCGCCACAGGCCCGGCCTTTGAAGGAGCGCACATCGAGCACGGCATGCGCGCTGCCCCGGGAGCGATAGAGCGAGTACGCATAGACCCTGCCACCCTCCAGGCCAACTTCAAGGTGATAGGCCTGGACGCCTGGAGCAGAGACCT
The DNA here is from genome assembly GCA_963814365.1 of uncultured Actinomycetes bacterium. Taxonomy (GTDB): domain Bacteria; phylum Actinomycetota; class Thermoleophilia; order RBG-16-64-13; family RBG-16-64-13; genus RBG-16-64-13. The sequence goes on from CAWFCL010000004.1 coordinate 1,401,230, forward strand.
TGACCCCAGATCACGTGAAAGCGCGGGGCATTTGCGGCTCGGGGGTCATCGAGGCGGCGGCGGAGATGTTCCGCTGCGGGATCATCTCGCCCGACGGCGCCTTTGCTCCCGACCTCGCTAACGAGCGGATACTGCTGGAGGACGGTAGACCGCGCAAGCTGGTCATCGCCGATGCCGAGCAGTCGGCGACCGGACGTCCCATCACCGTGTCGCTCAAGGACATCCGAGCGCTGCAGTTGGGCAAGGCCGCACTCCGCGCCGGAGCCGAGATACTGCTGCGAACATACGGGGCGAAGCAGCCGGACCGCGTCCTCTTGGCCGGCGCGTTCGGTAGCTACATCGACACTTGGGCGGCGCTCACCATCGGCATGCTGCCGGCCTGCGACCCGGACAAGGTGAGTTCGGTGGGCAACGCGGCCGGTGACGGTGCCCTGCTCGCACTGCTGTCGCTGGAGAAGCGGAGCGAGGCGGAGTGGGCCGCGAACACGGTCGAATACGTGGAGTTGTCTTCGGTCGCCGACTTCCAGCGCCTCTACATGGAGGCCATGCGCTTTGAGCCTTCAGTAGCGGGGCTTCTCTAGCTGATTGCGGCATAATGGTTCTACGGAGACAAGAGAACGGAGCCGCGATGAGCCTACTGGACCTTCTAAACAGCGACAAGCAGACTATCTTCCTGGACGGGGCCATGGGCACCCAGCTTGGAGAGGCCGGTCTGGAGATGGGTGGACAGAACTGCGTCACCAATCCAGATGCGGTGCTCGCTGTCCACCAGAAGTACGCTGCCTGTGGCATCGACCTGCTCATCACCAATACCCTCACCATGAACCGAGTCAACCTACAGGCCCACCTGGCAGGCATAGAGGTGCGCGAAGTCAACCTGGCGGGAGCCAGCTCTGGCCAAGCAGGCCGCCCTACCGGGTCAGTATGTGTTGGGAGACATCAGCTCCACCGGCAAGCTGCTGAAACCCTACGGGCCGCTCGAAGAAGAGGAGGCTGCAGCCGCCTTCACGGAGCAGGCCTTGCTCCTGGCCGAGGGTGGCGTCGATGGCTTCATCGTCGAGACCATGACCGACCTGCGCGAGGCTCTATGCGCCGTGCGCGCGGTCACGCAGGCCAGCGACCTGCCCATCATCGCTTCCATCAGCTTCAAGACAGCCGCTAATGGTGGCCGGACGATCATGGGCGACACTGCGCGGACATGCGCTGAGTCTCTCGCAGAAGCGGGAGCCTCGGTGGTGGGCGCCAACTGCGGTGAGCTGGACCCTCGCGAGATCGCACAGGTGATAGCCCTCATGAAAGAGGCCACCTCGCTGCCCTTGATAGCTCAGCCCAACGCGGGCAAAGTGCACCTAGTGGACGGCCTCCCCACCTACAACATGACGCCCGCCGATTTCGCTGCAGGCATCAAGGAGTGTGCAGATGCCGGCGCTCGCCTGGTCGGCGGTTGCTGCGGTACCTCGCCTGCCCACATCAAGTCCGCAGTGGACCTACTGACAGCCTAGGACCAGGGGTTGTCCCGGGTCTGCTCACGCCCGTATGCCCGAAGCCAAGGAGATAGACGACTTGAACCCTGCCATCAACCCGCGGCGCACCCCCCTCTACGAAGAACACGTGACTCTGGGGGCTAGGATGGTGGACTTCGCCGGCTGGGACATGCCACTCAACTACCCCGCCGATGTGATATCTGAGCATCTATCCACCCGTCGCCACGCGGGCCTCTTTGACGTCTCTCACATGGGTCGCTTTTCTGTGCGCGGCCCCGACGCCGTCGACTATCTGCGAGAAATGTTCACCAACGACGCTGCCTTACTCGCCACGGGCAGATCGCACTACACGCTGCTATCGAACTCCACTGGTGGCGCCATCGACGACGCCTACCTGTGCCGCTTCACCCAAGACGAGTTCCTGCTGGTAGTCAACGCCTCCAACAGACAGACTGACTGGCAGCATCTTACGGCTCACACGTCTGACCACCGCGTCGAGCTCACGGACGTCAGCGAGCAACTGGCAATGATCTCTCTGCAGGGACCCGCCTCCGAAGGAATCCTCGCCGAGTTGCTGCAAGGCGGCGTACTACCCGAACCACGCCGCAACGCCCTATCCACGGCCATCTTCGCCGGTGCTGAGGTGCTGTTGGCCCGCACAGGCTACACGGGCGAACCGGTGTGTTTCGAGCTGCTGGTCCCGCCCGAGGCAGCCAGAGACCTCTGGGCCCGCTTGTTGGGGAAAGGTGCGACGCCCACCGGTCTCGGGGCCCGAGACACCTTGCGCCTCGAAGCCTCCCTACCTCTATACGGGCACGAACAGGGCGTGGACCCCGACGGACAGGAGATACCGCTGCTCTCGTGCCCAGTAGCCACCTACGGTGTGAGCCTCTCCGCGGAGAGGGGCGACTTCGTCGGTAGAGAAGCTATAGCGCGCCAGCATGAGGCCTATCGTCACAACGCAGCGCGCGACTACTCGCTGGTGGACGATCTACCTCGAACCATCCGCTCGGTCGCCGTGACGGGCCGCGGGATCGCCAGGGCGGGCTCTGTGGTCAAGCGCGACGGCAAGAAAGTAGGGTGGATCACAAGTGGCACCATGGTGCCGTATTGGAAAGGGCTAGCGGATGGCGCCGAGGGTGAGCCCGGCCAAGAGCACGAACTGCGCTCCATATGCCTGGCCTACATAGACAGCGAACTACGCGCCGATGATAGGTTGACCATAGAGGTGCGCGGCCGCGAGATCGCCGCGATCGTGGTCGACCGGCATCTGCGCAGCGACTCCCCCCCTTATGCCCGGCCCGTGCTCTATCCCGGCGCCTGACACCCCGGGAGAATCCCGTTAAGACTCCTGTGCCGCCTTGCCCTTCTGGATGGTAGCCTCGATCTCTGGCGCAACGAAGACTATGTCCTCGCCGAACTCCATGACCTGCGGCGTCGGTAGAAAATGCCGCCCCGAGAAAAGCCCGCCCGAGATCTCGTAGCCGAGCACAGCGCCAGTCTGCTCGTCGAACTGCAGATCGTTGATCTGGCCAAGTTCCTTGCCAGCGGTCGTCTGCAACTTGTGACCCTTGACCTTCAACTTGCCATCTAGAACGCTCTTGATATCGGGAGCCTGCACCGGACTGACCACGCTGTCCGCGGGATTGAACACCACGCTGTCAGGTCCTATGGTCTGCACCCCCGACCACACAGCTACCATCGTCTTTTTGAAGGCGCCCTCTACCAGCACCAGGCCCAAGACCTGCCTTCCCGAGGGGTCGATGACGAGGTCCTTGACCTTGCCGGCCTTCTGCCCACCCTCTCGGACGACCGCCGCCCTACCAAGGAGTTCACTAGCCTTCATCGCAGCCTACCTCCCGCCTTTAGAAAATGTCGGCCGTCCCGGTGACATGTAGCACCACGAGTATCACCAGCACCAGCACCGCTAGAGCCAACAACTCCCACCAGATCAGGTGGGTCTTTTTGCCTACGAATCTGGGCATCCCTGCCTCCCGTGACACCTTGGGGCGCTTTGACACACAAAACTGAAAGATGGGGCCGCGTCACGGTAGTGACGCGGCCCCGCAAGTCTCTCCGAACAACTCGTCGGCTCGACCGCCGGTCTCTACCAGCCAGACCCGCCGCCGCCGTAACCGCCGCCGCCGCCTCTGCCGTAACCTCCACCGCCGCCACCGCCGTAACCTCCACCGCCGCCGCCAAAACCACCGGGACGACGCTCCTGCTGCTCGCGGGCGTTGTCGACATTGATGGTGCGTCCATCTATCTCAGCACCGTTGAGGGCAGTCTTGGCGGCCTCAGCCGCTTCGGGAGTAGCCATCTCGACGAAGGCGAAACCCTTGGGGCGTCCAGTCTGACGGTCGGTGATGATGTTGACCGCAGTCACTTCACCGTGTTCGCTGAACGCCTTTTCTAAGGCTTCTTGAGTGGTACCGTAGGAGATGTTTCCGACATACAGCCTTGCTGTGCCCATCAAGCCCTCCCCGTATCCAGGTAACAGAAGCGCATGCGTTCGGATGCACCTGCGGACGGACGAGCTGATGAAGCACTCTGCACGTCGCTGCGAGGCTTCCTATCGATGCGCCCCCATAATACATCAACATGCTTCGCAAAGGGTAAGCAATATGATGACCAGCCCGATACAGGAGGCTTGCATAGCTTGAATGGCAGTTATCCCCCACGAGCCTTAGTCGGCCTACCCGAGATCAAGGCTATGCTAGGAATCCGACCCCCGGTGTTCTTCCTGGATTTTGACGGCACCCTGGCTCCCATCGTCGAAAGGCCGGAGATGGCGGAGATGCCGGCGAACACGCGGGAGTCTCTTCGAGCGCTCGCAGAGGCACATCCTGTTTGCGTCGTGTCAGGAAGACCCCTGGACTTTCTGAGGGCCAAGGTCGGCCTAGACACCGTCTTCTATGCTGCCGACCACGGGCATCGCATAGTCGGGCCGGCCGGGTCGAGTGTTGACTTCGAGATCGTCCCCGGACGACGATCCCGGACTCGAAGCAGCGGCCTGCGTTCTGGGCGCGGCGCTGCCGCGATGTCAAAGGCGTGCTCTTGGAGCCCAAAGAGGTATCACTGGCCGTCCACTACCGACGAGTGGCAGAAGAAGACCGTGCGAAGGTGCAGAGGGTCGTCACAGATATCCTGCGAGACTCCCCAAGGCTCAGGCTTTTGGAAGGCAAGATGGTCTACGAACTGATGCCCGACGTCGGCTGGGGCAAGGGCCAAGCCGTCCTGTGGCTGCTCAACCACCTGCAACCCCTGATGGCCGAGGCATTTCCCATCTGTGTCGGAGACGACATCACGGACGAGGAGATGTTCGCCGCCGTCAAGGGCCGGGGTCTATCGGTGGTAGTAGGTGACCCGCGGAGGCCTACTCAGGCCGACTACAGCCTGGACGACCCCTCTCAGCTTGCCGGCTTCTTGCGGGCCCTCATCGGCCCCTCGAACAGGGTCGGAATGGATGTGGTGTAGACTAGTAGAACCGAGTGTCAGCCAATATAGATGGGGACAGTCGCATGAATGATTTCGCGATAATGGACTGCGCGCTTGCAATCGTAGCCACCGGACGCCGGGCGCAGACCCTACGGGAGCTCCGGGATATCCTGCGCGACATACACCCCGGCTCCATCTACCATCACTTCTGGGGCACGCTTCTGCGCCCTCGATCTGTCAGCCGCGAGTACAACAACGACTTCGCCGACTGGTGCCACAAGAGCCTGCACGACAACCGCGTGGCAGAGCGTTTGGCCGTCATCGATCCGTGCGACTTCTCTGACACCGAATCGTTGCGCCAGGAGTTGTTGGATGTCATCGACGAGAGGCTGGACGAGACCGAGATGATGCTGTTCGCCCAGGCCGACCAGCAGTTTCACTTCGTCCGCGGCATACTCGTGCAGTTCGACACACACAAGCGGCTCAAGCACCCGCGAGAGCTGGTCACAGCGATACCTCATCTCTCGGTAGGTAGCATCTTCTACCACTTCGTCGACGCCAGACGCCGTGACCCCGTGTCAGTCGACGACTTCAGGGCCTGGCTTCAGGGCCAGAGCCCTACCTATCTAGCGCTCAACGACAAGCTCGCAGAGGTAGATCCTTACTTCGACTCACTGTTTGTACTCAGGCAGAGGCTGAGTGAGATATTCGATGAGTTCTTCACCACGCCGCGATCGCGGCGACCCCATGTACGCACCAAGGGGTCTGGCGCATGAGCGTTAGCACTGATACCAAGGCGCTCCTGGACCGCTACGCCGAGCACGCCGGCCATGACGCCATCGAGCAGCTACGCCAGCTTGCCAAGCCTCTGCAGGGCCTGCGGGTGGTGCACGTCAACTCCACCCGGCGCGGTGGTGGAGTGGCCGAGATATTGGAGACTCTAGTACCGCTCATGCAGGCCTTGGGACTCGACGCCAGCTGGGAAGTGATTGCCGGCACCGAAGACTTCTTCGCCACCACCAAAGCCTTTCACAACGCCCTGCAAGGCAAGCCCCTCCGCATTCCCGACGCCGGGCTGCGCGCCTACGAGGATGTCAATGCCAAGAATGCCGAGAGCCTGAGACCCCTGCTAGAAGAGGCCGACGTCGTCTTTGTACACGACCCTCAACCGGCTCCCCTTCTGTCTCTATGCCCCAACCGCAAGGGTAAATGGATATGGCGCTGCCACATCGACCTCAGCCACCCCTATCGCCCGGTCTGGAGATACCTGCGTGAATTCCTGGTGGACTACGACGCCAGCATCTTCTCGTTGGACGCTTTCGCGCCCCCCATGCCGCACCCTGTGTTTCTCATCCCTCCCAGCATCGACCCGCTCAGCCAGAAGAACCTGCCGCTCGAGCCGCAGGCTGTCACACAGATACTTCAGGATTTCGGCATAGACCCAGACCGCCCCATAGTCCTGCAGATCTCGCGCTTTGACAGGTTCAAAGACCCACTCGGAGTCATAGAGGCCTACAGACTGGCCACCAACTTCTTCCCCAGCATGCAACTGGTCCTAGCCGGGGGGAGCGCGGCCGACGATCCCGAAGGTCAAGAAGTGTTGACCGAAGTGCGCAGCGCCGCAGCCGACGACCCCGACATACATGTACTCTCGGATACGCACTACACCGACCGCACCATTAACGCCCTGCAGGCCGGAGCGGACATCGTGATGCAGAAATCCATCCGCGAGGGTTTCGGCCTCACCGTCACCGAGGCTATGTGGAAGGGCAAGCCGGTCATCGGCGGCAACACCGGGGGCATCCGCCTGCAGATCATCGATGATCAGACAGGCTATCTGGTAGACACACCCGAAGGAGCAGCTATGCGCATCCGCAATCTGCTCTCTCAGCGCCAGCGTATGACGGAGATAGGCCAGGCAGGTAGAGAACTGGTGCGCCAGAACTTCCTCACCACCCGCCATGTGCGCGAGTACCTGACTCTCATGGTCGCGCTTAGGTTCGGAGGAGACGACCGCATCATCCTGACATGAGCGCCCATGGCACCAAGCGGCTGATCGTCGTCTCTAACCGGCTACCTTTCGTACTCCACGAGAAAGGCGGCGAGTGGAAGCTCAAGCCGGGCTCGGGTGGACTGGTCACCGCTCTGGTACCGGTCCTGCGCGACCGCGGCGGGGTCTGGATCGGATGGGATGGAGCTGCGGGGAGCGCACCCCAGGTAGCCAGCGCGTTCGAGAAGGCTTCGCGCAATGCAGGCTACAGGCTGAAAGCCATCGCCCTCAATCAGGATGAGATAGACGGCTACTACCACGGCTACTCCAACGAGAGCCTCTGGCCCCTGTTCCACGACCTACAAGCTCAGTGCATGTTCCAACCCGAGCATTGGCCCGTCTACGTCAAGGTAAACCGCAAGTTTGCCCTGGCTATCTCCGAGGTCGCCGAACGCGATGATTTCGTATGGGTGCACGACTACCAACTCATGGACGTCGCTCATCACCTTCGCGACTATGGGCCACTCCCCTAAGCTGGCTTTCTTCTTGCACATACCGTTTCCATCTCCGGACATGTTCATGAGACTGCCGGAGAGACAGGCCGTCCTCACGGACCTGCTCTCGTACGACCTGGTCGGCTTCCAGACCGAGAGAGACAGACGCAACTTTGTGCAGTGCGTAAGGCTCCTGACCAAGAATGTGAAACTGCGGTCTGAGGGCCACCTACACTCTGTCGGTGTGGATGACAGAGAGATGCACCTGGGCTCGTTCCCTATAGGCATCGACGCTCAGAGCATGATCGATAGCGTCAAGACACCAGAGGTGCAGGAGCAGTATCAAGTCATCAAGGACAGATACCACGATCGCCAGTTGATCCTGGGCCTCGACCGTCTGGACTACACCAAGGGCATACCCGAGAGGCTGCGGGCGTACGCGAATCTCTTGGAGCGCTTCCCCGAGTTGCGCACGAAGGTGCAGTTGCTGCAGGTGGTGGTCCCCAGCCGAGAAGGCATCCAAGAGTACGCGGAGCTGAAGACCGAGATCGAGCAGTTGGTGGGCTCCATCAACGGGCACTACGCCGAGATGGGTTGGACACCGGTGCTCTACTTCTTCCGCAGTCTGACCAAGACCCAGCTCTTGAGCCTGTACCAGGCGGCCGATATCGGACTCATCACTCCTCTCAAGGACGGCATGAACTTGGTGGCCAAGGAGTTCTGCGCGTGTAGCCTACGAGAGGATTCTGTCTTGGTACTAAGCCAGTTCGCAGGCGCCGCGGCCCAGATGGGCAGATGCGCCCTGGTGGTCAACCCCTACGACGTAGAGCAGACGGCCGACGCCATCTACAATGCCTTCCGCATGTCACCCGCGAGCGCCGCTACCGCATGAAACGTCTGCGCAACAACGTCCGCAGGCAGAACGTCTTCTGGTGGGTGGACTCGTTCATGCGGGCCGCCATCGACCAAGCGCTGACGGACTTCCCGGTACTCAACGAGTATATTCCCGAGCACCACGAGGGCCCCGATTTCCACGAGAGCCACTAGACCTACGGAGCGGAGAGCATGACCGGACTCGAAGCGCAAGTTCGCAGAACTATTCGGCAGCGATTGGGGCAGCGTGGCGTGGACTTGTCTCCGCATCGTCCTCATTCTGCTGGTCGCGTTCATACTCTCCCGTTTAGTCCGACGAGCAGTTCGCGGGCTGGCGTCTCGCACCGCAAAACGGTACGAAAAGCGCGCCAAGAAGGAGGACGAACAGGTCGACCAAGTGATCTACTCACTGCGCGACAAGCTGACGGACATGATGCCCAGCACCGAGAGGAGCGCCAGGGCGGCTCAGCGCGCCAAGACCCTCGGTTCGAGCGTTGCCAGCATCTTCAGCTTCATCGTCTGGTTCGTAGCGTTGCTGCTGTGTCTCTCGGAGCTCAACATCAACCTGGGCCCCATACTTGCTGGAGCGGGCATCGTAGGCGTGGCCTTGGGCTTCGGAGCCCAGAGCCTGGTCAGGGATTTCTTGAGCGGCATCTTCATCATCATCGAAGATCAGTACGGAGTGGGCGACATCGTCAATGTGGGCGAAGCGCAGGGCGTGGTCGAAGAAGTGACGCTGCGGGCCACCAGGATAAGAGGTCTCGACGGCACTATGTGGCACGTGCCCAACGGAGAGATACGCAGGGCGGGCAACATGTCGCAGTACTGGGCCAGAGTCATCCTTGACGTACCGGTGGCCTACGACGCCGACATCGCCGCGGTGTCCGCGCTCATCAAGCAAGTCGCCGACGATATCTGGCATCACCACGAGAACACAGACATCCTCGAGGAGCCGGAGCTCTGGGGGGTAGAAGACTTCGGGAGCGACTCCATCGCCGTCCGCTTGGTGGTAAAGACACTGCCCGCGACGCAGTGGTCGGTAGCGCGCGAGCTGCGTGCAGCCATCAAAGAAGCCTTCGACCGTGAAGGTTTCGAGATACCTTTCTCGCAACGCACGGTCTGGCTGCGACAGCCGCCGGCGCCAAGCGAGGACGGCGAACAAGACGACGCGGCAGGCCCCGACAACTAGTCGGCGCGGTCCCCCATCGGTCTTACAGGCTACTCAGCAGGCTCGCCCTGCTCATCCAAAGCGGAGAGGATCTCCTCGAGTTCGGCCACCCGGGCGCTGAGCGAAGACAACTCGCTCGTGAGCCTTTCCGCGGCCTGACTGACCTTCGAGCCGGCAGCTTCGCTGAGGTCGTCCTCTTGGATGAGCTCTTCGATCTCGTCGAGATAGAAGAAGGCCTCGTCCAACTTGAGCTTAGCCTTGTCCAGATTGCCGATTATACGGTCCAATGCACCCTCCCTTGAGGCTTCAGGTCGTATATTACATGTATACCCGATAAGGAGAACCTATGCCCACCGTCGTTTCTCAGAGCTTCAAGCTCGATGTGCCCAAAGCCGGACCGGTGAGCGCCAGGCTTGAAGCGCCCAAGCGGCCGATGCCGGGGGCTCCGGCGCTGGTACTCGGGCACGGAGCCAACAATGACCTCGACTCACCCCCTCTTGGCTTACGTGGCCGACCAGCTAGCGGCCAAGATCTCGGCCACCGTCATCAGGTTCAACTTCCCCTATGTGGAGCGGGGCGCCGAACACTCCTCTGATTCAGCCGAGACGTTGCTGGAGACCTTCCGACAAGCTTACCGGCATGTCGTCCAGTTGACCTCCCCGGTCGGCGGGCCGATCTTTGTGGGGGGCAAGTCGCTGGGTGGCAGGATGGCCGCCGAGCTGGTCTCCCGCCGGCCCGAAGGCGACGGACTGCAGGCTGCCGGACTGGTCGAGCTTGGGTACCCACTGCACGCCCCGGGACGCAAGGACAAGATCAATATCAAGCCATTGCGGCACATAGACGTCCCCAGCCTCTTCTGCGTGGGCAGCCACGACGCCTTCTGCGACCTTGAGTCGCTCCAACCGGTGCTGCCTACACTGCTAGGCCCCGCCGAACTGTACGTCGTCGAGGGCGGCGACCACTCGCTGCTGCTACCCCGCTCCTCGGGCGAGCAGCCGGACGGCGCCTATCCTGAAGTGGCCGCCAAGGTAGCCGCTTTCATCACCACGGTGTCGTCCTCTCGTTAGTCAGGGCCGCCGGTTAGCCAAAGACACTCAAAAGCTCACCGTCAGGGCCCCGGCGGCGCCGGCTCAACAATCAGATCTTCCGAATTCTTGTGCGAGCCAAAACGAGCCATTATGGTGCCCACGAAGACCAGCGCGAAACCGAGAGCGTTGCGCAAGGTGACGGTGTCGTAACCAAGAACGATGCCGCTCAGCAACGCGAAGACCGCCTCCAGACTCATGAACACGCTCGCCAGCGTGTCCGGCGTGTGCTTCTGCCCAAACGCCATCAGCCAGTAGGCCACGACCCCGCCCATGATCCCAGTCCAGATGATGACACCCATTGCGTCCCACCCTGGGAACAGAGTCGGTTGCTCCCAGGCCAGACCCGTCACCAGACAGAGCGCCGCACAGGCCGCCATCTGCAACATCACCAGAGCGGTCACGTCATATCGGGTACACGCATAACCCACCACCACTATGTGCAACGCCCAGAAGACACTGCCAAACAGGGTGAGCATCTCGCCCGTGCCAAACGCCATCCTGCCGTACAGTGAGAGCGCGGCCATACCGCCCATGACCACAGCTATGCCCAACCACACCAGCAATGAGGGCCACCGCCTGCGAACGACACCTATGATCAGCGGTACCAAGACCACATAGACGCCCGTCAGAAAGCCGGAGACACCCGGGGACACGGTGTTCAGGGCCACCGTCTGCAGAACAAAGCCCCCGAACAAGAGCGCCCCCAACCCAGTACCCAACAGCCAGCCCCGCCTATCCAGTCCGCGCAGGCGCCGGACGCAAAACGGCATCATCACTATTGTGGCCACCGCGAACCTCAGGCCTAAATAGTAGACGGGGGGCATATGTCCTATGGCCGTTTTGACAAGGGTGAAGTTGACGCCCCAGATAATGCCCGCCAGGGCCAAGCCTATCTCAGCGAACACCCTAACCCTCTTCGGGGTCGAAGAGAGGTTCGCCACCAGGCGTCTACCACTCAAGGTCCTCAGTTTGGGCATACCGACCACCACCCGTGTTAGGGCCATGGGCCGATCACAAGACTGCCTCCACCGCGGAGGATAGGCATCCCCGAAGGCGCTACGTTGACCGCAACAGCCAAGGCTATTGACAGCGTGCTGCTCAAAAAAATAGCATAGCCGGCTCCGTTGGGGGGGAACCGGCTATGCTGCGGGAAAGCTGCTCAGCCCTGTCACGATCTAGGAGGGGGGGTTCCGTTGATCGTGGTATTTCAGTGCTCAGCGACTAGCACTTTACCCCGGTCGGCATCATAATGCCAATATGATGTTTCGATACAAGCCATCAACACTGCTTATACTGGAGTTGGGCCATGGAGTTGTCACAACTAAGACATTTCGTCACCATCTCTCAGACTCTTAGCTTCACAAAGGCCGCCGAACTCGAGCACATCTCACAGCCCGCGCTTAGCTACCAGATCAAGCGTCTCGAAGAAGAGTTGGCCGTCAAGCTCTTCATCCGGCGAGGGCGCACTATCGCTCTGACTGCCGAAGGCGAGATCTTTCTGCCGATGGCTCAGTCGCTGCTTGCTCGCGCCAACGAGGCGGTGCGAATGGTGCGCGACCAATCCGGGTTAGAGGTCGGGGAAGTGACCCTGGGCCTGCTCCCCTCCATAGCCAACTACCTGGCGCCCGAGATGATGGCCTCGTATCACCAGGTGTTCCCCCAGGTCCGCGTGAGTATATTCGAGGACGGAGACCTAGCACTCCAACAGCGAGTATCCACCGGTACGATCGACTTCGCCGTCGTGGGAGACATCGGGACTATGGTCACTCTCGATTCCACTCACCTGGGCTCCGAGGACCTTTTCGTTGTCACTGCCCTGTCTCATCGACTGGCGAACGAGATGTCTGTCGGACTCTCCCAGTTGCGCAACGAGGAGTTCACACTACCCTCGCCCGACTATCTTTTCAGAGAGCAGATCGTCGAGGCGTGCCGACGCGAGGGTTTCGAGCCAAAGGTCGCGTATCACGCCGAGACCATGGGCACGCTCAAGGGTTTGGTACGGGGTGGACTGGCCGTCTCGATCCTGCCCACGATGGCACTGGTGGGCATGTACCGAAACGGTCTAGCCGTCCTCAGGCTCAAGGATAACCTCAATCGGGATCTCTACCTGGTCCGCTCCAAGGACAGAGAGCTGTCACAAGCCGCGCAGGTGCTCCTGACGCACATGCGTTCGGCCGTCATGAACCGCATGACATACCCACCCAAAGCGAAGCGTACCGCGGCAGTATCGACCGAATCGATGTCACAGACCGGCCAGTAGCACACTGGTCCCGGTGCTCGGTCCCGTGGGACCGCGCACCTTATTCCAGCTTGCCCGACTTACCCAGCCACGGCATCATGCTCCGCAGCCTTCGGCCCACTACCTCGATCATGTGCTCTGACTCTTCACGCTTGATAGCATTGTAGACAGGGCGACCGGCCATGTTCTCCAAGATCCACTCGCGGGCGAACTCGCCGGTCTGGATCTCTTCCAGGATGCAGGCCATCTCCTCGCGGACTCCGTCGCTGATCACTCGCTTGCCACGGGTCATGTCACCGTACTCAGCCGTGTCGGAGATGCTGTAGCGCATGCCGCTGATGCCGTGCTCGTGGATGAGGTCAACGATCAGCTTCAGCTCGTGCAGGCACTCGAAGTAGGCCACTTCGGGCTGGTAGCCCGCCTCGACCAAGGTCTCGAAGCCCGCGCGGATCAGCTCGCTGCAGCCACCGCACAACACGGCCTGTTCGCCGAACAGGTCGGTCTCGGTCTCTTCTTTGAAGGTGGTCTCCATGACGCCGGCGCGCAGGGCGCCGATGCCCTTGGCATAAGCCAAAGCGCGGGCGCGGGCCTTGCCGGTGGCGTCTTGATACACGGCCACCAGAGACGGCACGCCGCCGCCCTCGGTGTACACGCGACGGACCAGGTGACCCGGACCCTTGGGGGCGACCATAGTGACGTCGACACCGGTCGGCGGCACGATCTGGTTGTAGTGGATGTTGAACCCGTGGGCGAACATGAGCATGTCGCCGTCTTTGAGATTGTCGCGGATGGCCGACTCGTAGACCACCTTCTGCGTCTGATCGGGCACCGTCATCATGATGACGTCGGCCATAGCCGCAGCCGCGTCGGCAGCCATCACCTGGAAGCCTGCTTCCGCGGCGCGACTCCCACGCGGGTGTGCCCGAAGCCTCGGCCACCACCACGTTTACCCCACTGTCGCGTAGGTTCTGCGAGTGCGCATGTCCCTGGCTGCCAAAGCCTATGATGGCCACGGTCTTGCCCTTCAGCAGACCAAGGTCACCATCCTTCTCGTACAACATCTCCACCGTCCAACCTCCTACTACGGATTCATTACGTCGCGCGCTTGCCCCGACCCATCGCCAAACGGCCGGTCCGCATCAATTCCACCACTCCAAAAGGTTGGAGCAGATCGGTGAACGCAGTCACCTTCTCGCGAGTGCCCGTCATCTCTATCACCAGTACCTCGGCGCTGACATCGGCCACCCTGGCTCCGAACAGGTCGACCATCTGCATTATCTCGGTACGCGTGCCCGCGTCGGCCTTCACCTTGACGAGCAGCAGCTCCCGCTCCACGCTGTCCTCCGGGTCGAGCGTGGTGATCTTGAGCACATTGATCAGCTTGTGCAGCTGCTTGGTGACCTGATCGACCGAGCGGTCCTGCTCCCCGACGGTGATGGTCATGCGTGACAGAGCCTCGTCCTCGGTCTCCGCGACCACCAAGCTGTCGATGTTGAAGCCCCGCCGGGCGAACAGCCCCGCGACGCGCACCAAGACTCCTGGGCGGTTCTCCACTAGAACAGAAAGTGTGTGCTTCATGGCCGCCGCCTCCCAGCGACGCGCGCCCTCACGGCTCGCGCTCCATCATGTCGTGCACCGAACCGCCAGCGGGGATCATGGGGAACACGTTGGCTTCACGGCTGACCCGGATATCGATGACGGCCGGACGGTCGCTGGAGAACGCGGTGCGTAGCACCTCTTCCAGCTCCTCGGGCTTCTCGGCCCGGTATCCCTCGGCGCCGTAGGCCTGGGCCAGCTTGACAAAGTCGGGCTGGCCGTCCATGCAGGTGTGGCTGTAGTGCTTGTTCCAGAACAGCTCCTGCCACTGCCGCACCATACCCAAGTATTGGTTGTTGAGGATGCAGACCTTCACCGGCAGATTGCACTGCACCGCGGTGGCCAGCTCTTGCAGTGTCATCTGGAACGAGCCGTCGCCGGCGATATCGATGACCAACTTGTCCGGACAGGCCACCTGAGCACCTATGGCCGCGGGGAAATCCGAAGCCCATGGTCCCCAGACCGGCGGATGTGATGAAGTGCCGCGGGTGCTTGGCCAGGTAGTGCTGGGCCGCCCACATCTGGTTCTGACCCACCTCGGTGGTGACTATCGCCTCACCCTTGGGTGAGCTCCCAGATCTTTCTGACCGCGGCCTCGGGCATTATCTCCCCGTCCGCCGACTCGCGGACCACCAGGGGATGCTTGGTCTTCCAGTCTTCGACCTGCTTCATCCAGGGCAGATGCCGCTCGGGTGGCAGCTCCAACTTCTTGAGTTCTGCCAACAGAGACGCCAGCACCGTCTTGGCGTCGCCCACGATGGGCACGTCGACGGCCACGTTCTTGGATATCTCGGCCGGATCGAGGTCAATATGGATGAAGGTGGCCTCGGGCGCGAAGTCCTGCAGCCTGCCTGTCACCCGGTCGTCGAAGCGCGCGCCCACCGCTATCAGCAGGTCGGCCTTGCTGACCGCGTGGTTGGCGTACTGGGTGCCGTGCATGCCCAGCATGCCCATGGCCAGGTGATGCTCCTCGGGGAAGCAGCCCTTGCCGGTGAGCGTGGTGGTGACAGGGATGTTGCTGTACACCGCCATCTCGCGCAGTTCTTCGGAGGCGTCCGCGATGATGACGCCGCCCCCCGCGTAGATGACCGGGCGCTCCGCGGCGGCGACGACACGCGCCGCCTCGCGTATCTGCTTGGCGTTACCCTTCAGATTGGGCCTGTAGCCCGGCAGGCGTAGCTCAGAAGTCGCTGTCGGATCGTAGTCCATCTCTTCTTTGGTGACGTCCACGGGGATGTCTATCAGCACCGGACCGGGCCGGCCGGTGCTGGCGATGTAGAAGGCCTCGTGGATGATATGCGGCAGGGTCTTCTCGTCCTTGACCAGGTAGCTGTGCTTGACGATGGGCAGGGTGATGCCGGTGATATCGGCCTCCTGGAAGGAATCCAGGCCGATAAGGTTGCGGCTGACCTGCCCGGTGATAGCGACCAGAGGCACGCTGTCCATGTAGGCATTGGCTATCGGCGTGACCAGGTTGGTGGCCCCCGGACCAGAGGTGGCTATGCAGACCCCCACCTTGCCGGAGGCACGAGCGTAACCGTCGGCGGCATGGCCGGCGCCTTGTTCGTGCCTGACCAGCACGTGGTTGATGTCAGATTCGTAGATGGCGTCATACAGGGGGATGCACCGAACCCCCAGGGAAGCCGAATATCGTGTCGACCCCTTCGCGCTTGAGCGCTTCCAGGATCACTTGGGATGCTCTCATGTCGTTTCCTTCGCGGATATCAGGGGGCGGCGGGCTCTCCGCCCAACACCGCCCCAGTCTCGGCCCCTGACACCGACGCTACGTAGCGGCGCAGCACGCCCGAAAGTTCCCGAGCCGGGCGCTGCCACGCCGTTTTCCTCCGTATCATCTCGTCGTCCGTCACATTCAGGGTGAGACTCCGCTTGGGGATGTCGATGCTGATGATGTCACCGTTCTCTACTAGAGCGATAGGTCCTCCATCGACGGCCTCCGGCGCCGCGTGGCCGATGCTGGCCCCGCGACTGGCTCCGCTGAAGCGGCCGTCGGTGATGAGAGCCACGCTCACATCCAAGCCCGCACCGGCCAGAGCCGAGGTCGGGGTCAGCATCTCGGGCATTCCCGGCCCGCCCTTGGGGCCGACGTAGCGGATGACCACCACCGCGCCCGGCTTGACCTCGTCCTTCTCTATGGCCGCCATGAGGGTGGCCTCGTCATCGAACACCATGGCCGGGCCTTCGTGCACCAGCATCTCCGGCCGCACCGCCGACTCCTTGACCACGGCGCCCTTGGGCGCCAGGTTGCCGAAGAGGATGGCGAGGCCTCCGGTAGCCTGATAGGCCTTGTCCAGCGGCCTGATGACCTCTTCGTCGCAGATGTTGGCCGCCTGGTACTGCACCTTGATATCGACTCCGGCGACCGTGGGCGTCGAGCCGTCCAACAGCTTGGCCTCGGCCAAGCGCTTCATGACGGCCATCACGCCACCCGCTCTGTGAAGGTCTTCCATAAGGTTGGGACCAGACGGCGCCAGCTTGACCAGGTTGGGGGTGGCGTCGGCGACCTTGTTGAAGGTCTCAAGCTCCAGTGGAACCTTAGCCTCGTTGGCGATCGCCAGGAGGTGCAGCACGGTGTTGGTGGAGCAACCCAGGGCCGCGTCCACCGCCAGGGCGTTGTTGATACTGGCCGGGTGATGAACCGCCGGATGTTCCAGCCCTTGCGGGCGACCTCCACCGCGGCCTTGCCGCTCTGTCGCGCCAGCGTCAGCCGCGCCGAGTAGGGCGCGGGGATGGTGGCATCGCCGGGCAGAGAGAGACCCAGGGCCTCCATCACGCAACCCATGGAGTTGGCGGTGAAGAGTCCTGCGCACGAGCCGCAGGTCGGACACACCGCGTCCTCCAGGTCGGCCAAGTCGGCCTCGGACATCTGTCCTTTGAAGTACTTGCCCAGTCCCTCGAAGATGTTGGAGAGGCTCACCTTGCTGCCCTGGTAGTCGCCACCCAACATCGGACCACCGGTGACCATCACCGCGGGGATATCCAATCGCGCCGCGCCCATGACCATGCCGGGCACGATCTTGTCGCAGTTGGTGACAAAGACTATGGCATCCAAAGCGTGAGCCTTGGCCATTATCTCCACCGAGTCGGCTATGACCTCGCGCGACACCAGCGAGTAGTTCATGCCTTCGTGATTCATGGCCAGTCCGTCGCAGACGCCGATGACATTGAACTCCAGAGGCAGACCGCCCCCTTCGTAGACGCCGAACTTGACCTGCTGGGCGATGCCGTTGAGATGCATGTGCCCCGGGATGAGCTCGTTGTACGAGTTGCAGATGCCTATGAGTGGCTTGCCGGCGTCGCCGCGGCCCACCCCGAGCGCGCGCAGCAGCGAACGGTGCGGCGCGCGCGCCGGACCGGAGAAGACGCTCTGGCTGGTACTCATGCTGGCGATCTCTGACTCTGCCTTTCTTCAACGAGGTCCGCCTAGTTTACCCGCAAGCGGCGCCCCTCTACCAGCCCCGCGGCTACGCGCGGCTGCGGCGCGCGTGCCGCGGAGCCGTGGTAATCTCGATTCTATGACCAACGACGAACTCACAGCCTTGCGTCTGGCCAACCTCCCCGAAGGGGGTGGCGGCCACTGCTCCCGTCTACGCCGCCAAGGCCAAGAACGCCGTAGTCACCGACGTCGACGGTCGCGAGTACATCGATTTCGCCGCCGGCATAGGCGTCATGAACGTCGGCCATTGCCACCCCAAGGTGGTCGAGGCCATCAAGACCCAGGCCGACCTCTTCTCGCACACCTGCTTCGGCCTCACCGGGTACGAGCCCTATCTGCGCCTGGCCGCCAAGCTCAACGAGCAAGCGCCGGGCGAGTCGCCCAAGCGCACCTTCTTTGTCAACTCCGGGGCCGAAGCGGTGGAGAACGCCATCAAGATCGCCCGCTACGCCACCAAGCGCCCGGCAGTGATGGCCTTCGAGGACGGTTTCCACGGCCGCACACTGCTTACGCTCAGCCTCACCTCGCAGGTGGCGCCCTACAAGACCGGCTTCGGTCCGTACGCACCCGAGGTCTACCGCATCCCCTACGCCTACTGCTACCGGTGCCCGCTGGCCCTCAGCTACCCCGCCTGCGGCTGCGCTTGCGCGGAGCTTGCTGCACAAGGCCTTTGACAAGTATGTCAACGCCGAAGAGGTAGCCGCGCTGGTAGTCGAGCCAGTACTGGGCGAAGGCGGGTTCGTGGTACCGCCCCCCGAGTACATGGGCAAGCTCAAGAGTATCTGCGACGAGCACGGCATCCTGCTGATAGCCGACGAGATACAGACCGGCATGGGCCGCACGGGCAAGTGGTTCGCCATGGAGCACTGGGGCGTCGAGCCCGACATCTTGGTGACCGCCAAGGCCTTGGGCGGTGGCTTCCCCTTGTCCGGCGTCACCGGCAGGCGACCTCATGGACGCGGTCCACCCGGGCGGCGTGGGCACCACCTTCGGCGGCAACCCCACGGCCTGCCGTGTCGGCCTGGCGGTGTTCGACATCATAGAGAGCGAAGGCCTGCTCGAGCGCGCCACCGTGATCGGCGACCGGATACGCGCGCCGCTTCAAGACACTACAGGAGTCCTACCCGGTCATCGGCGACGTGCGCGGCATAGGCGCTATGGCCGCCGTCGAGTTGGTCAAGGATCCCGAGACCAAGGAGCCGGCAGGCGACTTCGCCAACACTCTACGCGCCAACCTCTACAAGAACGGCGTGATAAACATCGGCGCCGGCACCTTCCACAACGTGGTGCGCGTGCTGGTGCCGCTCACGATCGAGGACGATGTCCTGGCACGCGGGCTGGACATCTTCGAGCAGACGCTGGCACAGACGGCCGCCTACGGCCTGACGGCGGGCGCCCAGCCCCTTACAGACCTAGGTCGCTCGGCCTCAACCGGCACGATGCCTTCGTCCGGCCGGTAGAGTACGTCGTCCAGTTCGTCCCAGACCTGGTTCATGCGGGTCTGGTCTTCGGGGCTTATCGCTGTGTCCGTCTGCGGAGTCAATCCCGGAAGCACCGGCAAGATCCTGTAAGTGGCGACCTCGTCCGACGTCTTCTGCACGTACACCGGTAGGTAGCTGATACCGGTCACCTGGTGCTCTCGCCCCGTTTCTCGATGTGGAGGTAGGCGATGATGCCACTGTCGGTGTAGCGCCATCTCTGACCTGTCAGGAAATTGCCCAGCGAGTAGGCGACATACGCGTCGCCGGCATCGCTGTTGGAGTAGCGGACCACCTTGACGATGGGCTGGACCACGTGAGGATGGGTGCCCAGGATCACGTCGACCCCCCGCGAGAGCAGCCCCTCTGCCCCAGCGAAGCCCTCGACCATGCGTGTCTGCTGACTGGTGGGTGTGCGCAAGAACTCCTTGCCGAAGTGCAACATGGCGACCACTATCTCCGCCCCGTGCCGCGCGCGCAGCCGCGGCCTCCTCGGCCACCCTGTCCGCCTGCAGGATGTTGATCGCATACTCTTCGTGCCCCGAGATGTTGACGCCACCATTGACGAAGGCCGTGTAGTTCACAAAACCGACCTTTATGCCGCCGATATCGACGACCAGCGGCGTGTCCTTCTCACCCAGCGAGCGGGCGGTACCCACGTGAGCGATGCCGTACCTGATCGAGTTGAGTCAGGGTGCGCACTATGCCCAGCCACCCGAAGTCGGCCGAATGGTTGTTGGCGGTGGCACAGAGGTCCACGCCCGCACCGTCCAAGAGCTCTCGACAGTGAGTAGGGCGCATTGAAGCGCAGAGAGTCATTGCTGGCGCTGATGGTGCCTCCAGCCATGCGCGATTCCAGGTTGCAGACCGTGTAATCCGCCGCCGCCAGGTAAGGGAGCTATCGGGGCGAGCATGTTGGTGAAGTCGTACTCCCGCCTCACCTGGTTGTACGCCGACTCCAGGACGCTCTGGTGGATGATGATGTCTCCCACAGCCGCGATGGTGATCTCCACCGAGGGCTCGGTGATGGTCGTACTGCCTTGTGAGACGACGGTGGTGGTCGTGCTCTCGTCGGGCAGCACGCTGGTGACCACTGCCACCGGCGGCGCGGTTATGTAGGTCTGAGGCCCCCCCTCCGCGGACGCGCCTCGATCGTTGGACGGCCAGAACACGAGCGGTAAGAGCATCGCAAGCAACGCGACGGCCACTCCGCCCAGTTTGATCACCGTGACCTTGCGCGTCCTCCTGGTCGCCACCCGACTACTCCTCATTGGGAGCCAGCTTGGTCATGTCAAGAGGCACGATGTTGGACTCTGGATCATAGAATTGTTCCGTCAGATATCCCCACACCCCGTCGATGCGCTTCTGCCGCGCAGCGCTCATAGAAGCACCTGGTTCGGGCGTCACACCCGGCAGCACCGGCACGATCTCCACGTTACGTCCATAGCCGTCTCGCTCGATGAACACTCCCATGTAGCTTAGTCCCGTCACCTCGACCTGCTGCCCGGTCTTCTTGATGTGCACGTAGACTATGACTCCGTTGTCCGCATGCGGTTCCTGCATGTCCGACAAGAAGTTGCCCATGGAGTAGGCCACGTAGGCGTCCTTAGCGCCCGACGGCGTCTCCTGCCGCACTCGGACCGCGGGCTGCACCACATGCGGGTGCGCGCCCAGTATCACGTCCACGCCGTCCGCCAACAGGCCGGGGTAGCTCTCAGATCCAAGCGCCCAGGCCTTCTGCAGACCGCTGGGCTCGGTCATGAACTCCTTACCCCAATGAAGGATGGCGATGACCACCTCCGCCCCCGCTTCGCGGGCGGCTTTGGCCTCAGCGCCCGCCTTGGCCGGATCGCTCAGGTAGTTGAGCCAGTACTCCTTGTCAGGAAGATTGTCGTTCAACAGGTTGGTGTAGTTGATGAACGCCACCTTGATGCCCTGGATGTCCACGACGAAGGGGGTGGCCTGCTCTTCCGGCGTGCGATACGTGCCCACATGCGCGATCCCCGCTTCGTCGAGCCGGTCCAGCGTACCGACAAGACCCGCCCAGCCCTTGTCCATGGAGTGGTTGTTGGCCGTCGCGCACAGGTCTACGCCGGCCAGCACTAGCGCATCGGTGAGCTCCGCCGGAGAGTTGAACCGCGGGTAACTCGTATAACCGTAGCCACGCCCCGCCATACGGGTCTCTAGATTGCAGACCGTGTAGTCGGCCGCACTCAGGTAGGGCGCGACCAGACTGAAGGTGGGCTTGAAGTCGTACCCGCCATCTACCCCGTGGTACTTGGCGGCCCGCAGAGTCACCTTGTGGAACATCACGTCACCCACCGCGGCGATGGTGATCTCTACTGGCGGCTCTGTGGTGGTGGTGCTCTCGAATGGGTGGCCGGACTTACCGCGACCGGGCCCGCCGCGGCAGACAGCCCTTGACCGGACACATCGCCTGGGTGAGCGGATCGCTTCCGGGCCACAACACCAACAGCAAGACTGTCCCCCCTGCCACAACCACCAGCGACACGGCCGCCGCCTTTACCCAGTCCGCAACACGCCGCCGACCCCGAGCAGTGGCCATACTAGTCCGCCCTCACTACGCCGGTGAGGTCAACAGAAATGGTCATCTACTCTCCCATGACAAGCTTGCTGCCCTTGCCGCCATATTAGAGCAAAGTCGTAGTATCATGTTCGCATCGCTTATTCCTCGCGCTCCGCACCCACGGGCGAGGTCGAGGTCGCAGCCCGCTCGGGCGGGTGTAGTCGATTTCGCAGCCCTCTTGCCGACGCGCGGTTAGCCCCCTTCTACTCGTAGTGTTTTCCGAGAGGACGTGAATGACCGATGCTTGAGAGCCTGCTCAAACCCAAGGCCGTAGCCGTTATGGGAGCTTCGATGACTCCCGGAAAGGTCGGCAACGCGGTCGTGACCAATCTGATCCAGGGCGACTTCGAGGGCGCCATAGTACCCGTGAACCCTTCGGGCGGCGAGTACTTGGGGCACAAGTTCTACACCAGCCTCGAGGAGTACGGCCAGGCCATCGACTGCAGCGTCATCGCCGTACCCACCAAGGCCGTCAAAGGCGCGGTGGACAGTTCGCTCAAGGCCGGCGCCAAGGCAGTGGTCATCATCACCGCGGGCTTCAAGGAAGTCGATGAAGAGGGTGCGCTACTCGAGATCGAGATCGCCAACATGTGCAAGGCGGCCGGAGCGCGCGTCATGGGCCCCAACTGCCTGGGCCTGATCAACACGCACCACAAGCTGAACGCCTCCTTCGCCCGACATATGCCCCACACCGGGGGCATCTCGGTGCTCTCGCAGTCGGGCGCGCTATGCACTGCCATCCTGGACTGGGCCGCCGCCCGCAAGCTGGGTCTCGCCACCCTGCTCAGCATCGGCAACAAGGCCGACCTCGACGAGATCGACTTCCTCTCCGCTTTCGCCGAAGACGACGACACAAAGGTCATCGTGGGCTACCTGGAGAGCATCGGCGACGGTGACGACTTCATCCGCGTGGCTGAGGCCGTGGCTACGAACAAGCCGGTGGTCATACTCAAAGCAGGCACTACCACCGCAGGTTCAAAGGCAGCCTCCTCGCACACCGGCGCCTTGGCCGGCGCCGACATCGCCTACGGTGCGGCCTTCAAGCGTGCAGGTGTCATCCGGGCCGAGACCTTCGAGAGTCTGTTCGACCTGGCCACCGCGCTGGCCATGCAACCGCTGCCCAAGGGCGACCGCGTCGCCATCATCACCAATGCCGGCGGCCCGGGCATCATGGCCGCCGATGCGGTGGAGTCCGCCGGCCTCACGGTCAGCGTGTTGGATGATTCGGTAGCGACGGCCCTGCGCAGCAAGCTGCCCGCGGCAGCAAGTGTGGGCAACCCCATAGACGTGCTCGGCGACGCCGACCCGTCGCGCTACGCCTTGGCGGTCGAAGCCGCCCAGGACGACCCCAACGTTGATGCGGTGCTCATAATCCTCACGCCGCAGGCCATGACCCAGCCGGCCGAGACGGCGGTGGCCATCGCCGAGGCCGTCAAGGGCGAGAAGCCCGTGCTGGCCGCCTTCATGGGCGGCGAGGACATCATGCCCGGCCGCGACCTGCTGGTGGCTCACAACCTGCCCGACTACCCCTCGCCCGAGCGAGCGGTGGCAGCGCTCAAGGCTATGGTGGAGTACTCCGCCTGGCGCCAGCGCCCCGCCCGCATCGTGGCGCGCTTCCCGGTCAACCGGCGCCGCGTCGAGCGCATCATCGCCCGGCAGCTCCGTTCCGGGCGCACCTACATCGGCGAGGCCAAGGCCAAGGACATCCTGCGTGCATATGACTTCGTCGTCCCGGACGGGCGCCTGGTGACCACGGTGGAGGAGGCCATGGAGACAGCGCCTCGGCTGGGCTACCCGCTGGCCATGAAGATCGTCTCGCCCGACATCATCCACAAGTCGGACGTAGGTGGCGTGAAGCTCAACCTCAACAGCCCGCAGGACGTCGCCGACGCCTTCGAGCTCATGATGCTGCGCATCTCGCGCCGCGTGCCCGACGCCTTCTTGGAGGGCGTCTATATGGAGCGGATGGTACCCAAAGGCCGCGAGGTCATCCTGGGCATGACCCGCGACCCACAGTTCGGCCCCATGCTCATGTTCGGCTTGGGCGGCATCTTCGTAGAGGTCATGAAGGATGTCACCTTTCACCTGGCCCCCATCACCTCGTCCGAGGCCATGGCCATGCTCATGGGCACCCGTTCGTACAAGCTCCTGGAGGGGGTCCGAGGCGAGCAGGGCGTCGACTTGCCGGCCATCGGCGAAGCGTTACAGCGCATCAGCCAGTTGGTCACAGACTTCCCCATGATCGACGAGTTGGACATCAACCCCTTCATCGTAGGTAAGCCTGGAGAAGACTCAGTGGCAGCAGACGCGCGAATCCAGTTGGCGGAAGGAGGTGCGCGATGAGCAAGACACCGGCGAGCGCGGCGAACGACAAGCGCGCACCCTCGTACGACACCGACTGGCAGAACAAGTACAGCAACATGATCATGAACGCCGAGGCGGCGGTGGGCAGGATCCGCCCCGGCCAGACCGTGTTCATCGGCACCGGCAGTGCCCAGCCCCTGAACCTCGTGCACGCCCTCGTCAAGCGGCATCACGAACTGGCCGACACCCAAGTGCTTTCGTCCATCACGCTCGGCGAGGCTCCCTATGCCTTCAAGGAGTTGGCCGACAACTTCTACGTCAACACCTTCTTTGTCTCGGCCAACGTCCGCGGCATGATCCAGGAAGGCATCGGCGACTACACGCCCATGTCGTTCTCGGACATCCCCCGGCTCTTCGAGAGCGGGGCCATGCCCATAGACGTGGCGCTTATCCAGGTCACGCCGCCCGACGAGAACGGGCGCTGCTCCCTGGGTATCTCGGTAGACATAGTCAAGTCGGCCGCCGCCAACGCCGGCCTGGTCATTGCGCAGGTGAACCCGCAGATGCCCCGTACCCTGGGTGACAGCTTCGTGAGTGTCTACGACATGGACATCCTGGTCCCGGTGGACGAGCCAATGATCGAGACCACCTACGCCGGCTTCGTGGACGACGCCACCACAGGCGAGATGCGCGGAGCCGATGACGCCCGCCCTGTCGCGGCGGCCATCGGAGAGAACGTGGCCTCGCTGATAGAGAACGGGTCGACTTTGGAGATAGGCATCGGCCGTATCCCCCACGCAGTAGCCATGTACCTCATGGACAAGAAAGACTTGGGCATCCACACCGAGGTCGTCACGCCGGCGGTGATGAGGCTGGTGGAAGCGGGCGTGGTCACCGGGGCGCAGAAATCTCGAGACCGGGGCAAGATAGTCACCAGCTTCGCCATAGGTGACAAGGAGTTCTACGACTACATAGACAACAACCCCGTCTTCTCGTTCAATCCCACCGAGTACGTCAACGACATCTCCGTGATAGGCTCACAGCACAAGATGGTGGCCATCAACACGGCCCTGGAGATAGACCTCTCCGGTCAGGTCTGCGCCGACTCCCTGGGTACCAGCTTCTACTCTGGTATCGGTGGGCAGGCCGACTTCAACCAGGGCGCCGGCCTTTCGGACGGTGGCCGCGCCATCATCGCGCTACCCAGTACCGCCGCCGACGGCAAGGTGTCGCGCATCGTGCCCACCCTCAAGCCGGGCGCCGGCGTGGTGACCACACGCGGCGCCGTGCACTACGTGGTGACCGAGCACGGCATCGCCTACCTACATGGCAAGAGCGTACAGGAGCGGGCCATGGCGCTAATAAGTATCGCCCACCCAGACTTCCGCGAAGAGCTTTTGTCCAAGGCTGTGGAGTACAAGTGGGTGAGGCCCGAGATGGCCGACGTCGAGGGCCGTTTCTTTGTGGGTCCCAAGGAACTCCGCACCAGCATGGTGCTGAACGACGGCACGCTGATCAGCTTCAGGGCCATGAACCCCACCGACGAGCCGGGTGCCCGTGACCTGTTCTACTCGCTGTCGCAAGAGACCGTGTACTACCGCTACATGCAGCACCTCAAGCGGATACCGCGCAAGCAGTTGCAGAACTTCGTCTATGTGGACCACCGCAACGAGGTAGCCATCGTGGGCACCCTGCCCGAGGCCCACGGCGATGAGATCATCGCGATAGGCCGGTACTACCTGGATCAGAAGACCAACCGTGCCGAGGTGGCGTTCGTGGTCCGCGACGAGTGGCAGAAACGAGGCATCGGAAGCTTCGTGATGCATCATCTGGCCAACATCGCCAAGCGCAACGGCATCGCCGGCTTCACAGCCGAGGTCATGCGCGACAACAAGGCCATGCAGGCCGTCATCAACCACAGCGGGCTCAAAGTCACCAGCGCGCTGCGCGAGGGCGTGTTCCACTTCGAGGCGGACTTCTAGGGTAACCGAGGCGCAGTTGAGGTAGGGTAGGTCTATGAACGCCCCTGGACGCGTAGGTGCCTACATACTACTAGCCGTCGTGGCGCTGCTTGTGCTGCTGTTCTCGCTCGGGGCCGTCTCGTACGTCACCGTACTGCGACCGTCCTACCTCGAGTCCATACTCGATTCCAGCGGCATATACGAGGACCTGGGCGCGGTCGAGGCCGATCTGCTGTTCGTCGAGGTCGACCGGCAGGACGAAGCTGTCAGAGCGGTCATCGACGGGCTCACACCCTACTTCGAGCAGGCATTGACGCCCGCCATGGTGCGCGACATCACCGACGAGGTGGTGGGCGGCGTCGACCGCTGGCTCAAGGGCGACACGCCCACCCCGGAGTTCGCGGTGGATACGGCGACGATCAGGACTCGCCTGAACGAAGCCCTGATCATGTACGCCAAAACACAGTCCCAGGGCTTACCACCTTGTTCGCAACAAGACTTGGCGAGCTACGACCCTCTGACCTCTGGCTGCCGCCCGTCCGGCGACCTGGGTGACGATTACTACATGGCCTGGGCCGACGACCAAACGGGCGAACTACCCCTCTTGGATCGTGACCAGTTCACCCACCTGGCCCTCATCGATGACCCCAACGCCCCGGAGTGGAGCACCGTCCCCCAGGTCTACTGGGCGGGCAAGATCTCTCTGGTTCTCTTTGCCGCCGTCTTTGTGGTGCTCAGTGCATTGGCGCTGATAGTGAGCCATCGCAAGTACCTCGTGCTCAGGGGGTTGGGCATCGTCTCGGCCTTCAACGCTTTCGCCTTGCTGCTCGGAGCGGCCGTCGCCGGTCTCTGGGCGGGTCGGACGGGCTTCGGGGCGCTGCATGCGCAGACTCCCATGGAGCGCGGTTTTGCCGAAGAAGTGCTTCTGCCCATAATCCACGCCCTCTCCAAGGGCATCGGGGCGTGGTTGGCCATCTTTGGAGCCGTCTGGGCCGCCATAGCTGTCGTCTGCTTTGTGCTAGCTCCGATGATCAAGCGCCGTTTTGGCCAGCGAGACGGGACACTCACCATCGTCCGGCCCTAGGCGCAAGCTCTTGCCCTTCTCTTTACACTTTTCTTATCACTGACGCCTATGATGCGGTCGCGGAACTGGATGAGGCCGTGAGCCGTCATCCGCATAGCATCACCAGCCAAGGAGAAGGCATGCGCAAATATGATCTGACACTCATCGCGGCCATAGTCGCTGTAGTAGCCCTGATAGTGACCATCCCGGTCTTGATGACGGGATGTGGTGGCGATGACCAAACTGACGCCTACGGCGGCCGGATGGCCCAGAAGATGATGGATCGCGACAGTGGTGGCTGCACCGGCCGCGACGGCGACTGCGTCGGAGCGACCGGCACCGATTGTGACGGAGACTGCATCGGCGGCGCAGCGACCGACTGCGACGGTGACTGCACTGGCGGTGCCGCGACCGACTGCGACGGTGACTGCCAGGGCACTACCGATGAGCCCTTCGGGTCGGAGCCCATCTGCTTCTAACGACCCTCGAGTAACACTTCGGCCTTGACCCAAGACCGGCGGAGCGATCCGCCGGTCTTGTTGCCGGTTCTGCCGAACCGCCAGCCTGGCGCGAAGTCACATTCTCTTCTAAACTGCGTCGAAGCTAACGACGCCGCTATTCTGCGAATGAGGATGTATTGGACGAGCGATGGTCATGCCCGAAGTGCGGGTTCAAGAACGAGTCCTGCTACGCCTACTGCGTCTCGTGCGACGCGAACAGGCCCAGCGCCTCGCCCAACTACGCCGATATTGCCGGCAAGACCGAGGCTGCCGCCGATGCCGAACGACCAGTTGCGCGCTCCGCGCCCACGGGTACCCGGTCCGTGATCGAGCCGAGCGAGGTCTCCGACTGCAGCTGCGCCATCTGTGGTCGTAAGCCCGCTAAGTTCTTCAGATTCAGAGCCACCATAGGCTTGGTGATCATACGCCGGGACTACAGCTACGAGGACTGCCTGTGCCGCGTTTGCGCCCTTGGCAAGTTCAGGCAAATGCAGGGACGCAGCCTGGCTTGGGGCTGGTTCGGATTGCTCTCCTTCGCCCATACCATCGGATACGCTTTCTCCAATCTGAGGGAATGTCGCGAGAAGCGGCGAGGCATGAGCGAACCTACGCCACCCTTCCCAGACCGAGACAAGAAGCTGGCGGGCCGCCCTGTGATAGTGAGAGCCCTGCCCGGCTTGGCTGTCGTGGCTGTGATGGTGTTCCTGATCATCGGATTGATTGCATCATCCATGGAGTCTGACGCCATCCGACCTTATGTCGACAGCCTGGAGGCTGTAAACAACATGCGCAATCAGGCGATCAACCTCTCTAACTCTCGATACGACGTCTGGATGAGAACCTCGCCAGACCTCATCCCCAGCTCGAACTATCTGGTAAATAAGGAGCTCGTCTCACTCCTGGCCAGCGCCAAGTCCATGGACACCCCCGGCACCGACGCACTCCGAGAGCTACATGAGGCCTGGCTGAGCAGCCTGGAAGAACTGGTGACCGCGGAGCAACTGCTGGCCGACGCACCCACGCAAGAGAATTACGATAACGATATGCGAGCATGGTTCGCCGAGCACGCCTCTTTTACTCCCCTGCTCGACTACTGCAACTCGCGTCGGTAGACTCGACTTACTCCTGCGCCGAGTAACATACGCGTGAATAGGACCAGACCCCTTGGGGACAGACGTGGACAATGACACAGTCAAAACTGCCGTGAGCCTCAGCTCGGACGATATTGGTGCGGCCGGCGCGGCGCCGGTCTCGAACCCAACCCCTTGCTGCTGCCAGGCCGAGCCGTACAAGTACGGCCCCTCCCCCTGGGTTGCTGGTGCCGTGGACAGCGGCGCCGGGCCTGTGCCCCGGATATCCACCAGGCTCAGCCTGCGGGACCACCTTGGAGCCGCGCGCGTGCGCTGGGGCATCCGGCGCGCGCACTACCGCGTCCCCCCTGGTCTCTACGCGGTGGGCGCGCCCCTCGCGGACTCCCCCGTGTTGGTCACCGCCAACTTCAAACTGACGTTGGACTACCTGCGGCGCGAGCTCTCCGAACTCGACGCCTGGATCCTGGTTCTCGACACCCGCGGCATCAATGTCTGGTGCGCCGCGGGCAAGGGCACCTTCTCCACCGATGAGATAGTCAAGAGGGTCGAAGAGGCCCATTTGGACAAGGTGGTTACGCACCGTCGGTTGGTCGTGCCTCAGCTCGGCGCTACCGGCGTGGCTAAGCACTTGGTCCGCAAGGGCTGCGGATTCACCGTGAACTACGGACCTGTGCGCGCCGCCGACCTACCCGCCTTCATCAACAACAACCACAAGGCGACCGCACAGATGCGCACTGTGCGATTCCCCACCTGGGAGCGGGCCAAGCTGATACCAGTGGAAGCCTCAACCCTGTGGAAGTGGAAGACGGTCGTCGCCGTCCTGGTGATCGCCTTCCTAGCAGGTTTGGGCGGCGACCGCGCCTTCGATGCCGCACGCTGGGGCATCCGCGTGGGCATAGTCTACGGGCTGCTTGTAGTGCCTGTGCTCGCCGGCTCGGTGATCGTCCCGGCCGCCCTGCCCATAATCCCCGGACGCGCCTTCGCAACCAAGGGGGCACTAGTGGGCGCGGTGTTGGCCGCCGGCACTGTGGTGGGCCTGCGAAACGCGCTGCCGCCACTCGCGCTGGCGGGCCTGGCGCTTGGCGTGACTGCCTTCGCGGCCTACAGCGCCATGAACTTCACCGGCTCAAGCACCTTCACATCGCCTTCCGGAGTAGAGAAAGAGATGCGCCACCACCTCACCTGGCAGATAGGCGCCGCGGCGCTGGCCGCGCTGCTGTTCATCGCCCAGTTCGTCCTTCGCCTGGCGGGCGTGGAGCTGTGAACGCTCCCGCATACAGATCTGCGCGGCGGCGCGGGTCGGCGCTCCGCCCCGGGTTTCGCTACCTGCCGGGTGTGGCTACGCTGGAGCTTGACGTCGACAAGTGCAACGGCTGCCTGGTCTGCCAAGAGGTATGCCCACGCGGGGTGCTGGTGGTAGAAGAGGCCAAGGCCCGCATAGTGGACCTGGACGCCTGCATAGAATGCGGTGCCTGTGCGCTCAATTGCGCACCGGGGGCCCTGATCGTGGACGCGGGAGTAGGGTGTGCCTCGGCCATCATCAAAGGGTGGCTCACAGGAAGCGAACCTACCTGCGATTGCAAGTGCTAGACAACTACGTCTACCATGCTATACTGTGCGCAAGCATTCGTAAGGAATACTTTCAGGCCAAGCGCCGAGCTTTTTATCTCCTCGCTCAGTCTCCCAGTCTTTCCCTCGTATGTCGCAATGTAACTCCGCTTATGGAGGCTTAGAGTGAGTTCAGCAAAATTGTACGTAGGCAACCTCAGCTACGACACAACCGAAGAGGCCATCAGGACAGCTTTCGGAGCGCACGGCGAGGTGGCTTCGGTCAACCTCATCACCGATCGTGACTCCGGTCGCCCCAAGGGCTTCGGTTTTGTCGAGATGGGCAGTGCCGAAGAGGCGCAGGCCGCCAAGGCAGCCCTCGACGGTGCGCAGCTTGACGGCCGCGCCATCAAGGTCGACACCGCTAAGGAGATGGTGCCCCGTGCGCCTCGCAGCGGTGGCGGCGGCTACGGTGGTGGCGGCGGCGGCTACGGTGGTGGCGGCGGCTACGGTGGTGGCGGCGGCAGCAGCCGCGGTGGAAACCGCTGGTAAGCTCCACACCATAAGCCACACAACTGTGACTTCGGAAACGCCGGCCTTATGGCCGGCGTTTTCTGTTTGTGGGGAAGCTTGCCCACCTGCTGCAAGAGCGCACCGACTACGCCGGTGGCATACAATAGCTGCATGATCGACCCAGTTACCTTCGACCCCAACACCTATGCCCTCGAACCCTGGTGGTTCCTGCGGCCCGGGAGTATCCATGGACTGTCCCACACCAGGCGCGTACTGATACACGCAGCCGCGTTGGCCGAGCCGGCCGGCCTGACGTCTACTGAATCCGAGGCCCTGATCTACGCGGTCGCCTGGCACGACCTGGGCCGCACCCATGACGGTATCGACCCCGAGCACGGACGCGCCAGCGTGGACCGCATCATGGATCTCAACCTGGCAGACGGTCTGAGCCCCGACGTCTTAGCCCCGACGCTGTTTGCCGTCGAATGGCACTCCAGGCATGACAGACTGGCAGTGGAAGCCGCCGCTGAGCGATTAGGACCTGCAACATGTAGCGGATCAACCGCCACGGCAGTCGACGACGACCTCGACCCGTGCTTGAGGGTTCTTTGGACGCTCAAGGACGCCGACGGACTCGATCGCGTCCGCATCCAAGACCTGGACGTTACCCGCCTGCGCTCCGAGGCCGCCCGAGCCCGTGAGGCCGAGGCGTGGCGACTCTACCAAGAGATGGTCTAGGCCCGCCCCCGCAGGTACTTCAGCACCGAGTCCCAGTCCGGGAACCTATCCGAGCCGAAGTGGATGTGCTCGCCCTGGAAGAGGTCGGCCCCGTGTCTGGTGCGGTCGTCGATAAGATAGTCGCCCCGGTTGAGGTCCTTGTGGTGGGTGAGGATCAGCCGCTTCTCGGCGGTGTCGCCCAGGTAGGCCTGCACCCAGAGCGCCTTGTCGGTCCAAGCGGCCGGGTTGTCCCAAGGCGGCGTAGACAGGATGTAGGTGTCGAAAAGTCTGGCGAGTTCGCGGAACGCGTCAAGCGCGTCGGGCACCGGATCCATAAGCGAGAAGACACCGGGGATGTCCTCCTCGTGCCCCTTGTGCTCGTCGCGGACATCGTCGGGTACGCGCGCTAGGCCCGACTCGAAGTCCACCAGCACCCCGTCCATGTCGATGTAGAGGATCTTCTTCATGGACCGACTCTACCTGGAATTCCCCTCGCCGAGTAGCTCGGAGATGCGATCGTCATCAGCGTTCATGAACGCGGCCAGCGAGAACAACTCGGGCACCTGTGTCGGTGACCGATCCAGCTCCATGATCCCCACGGTCAACTGCAGGGCCTGCCAGTAGGCCAGTTGCTGGACATCTTCGTATTCCTCTAGAGCACCTTCGTCCCACCCGTAGGCAGCCACCATCATCGTCTCGCCGTCCTTCGTGCACAGGTAGTAATCGAGAAGCGGGTCCACAGAGGTCTCCCTTCGTCGCGCGTTCCTGTACGAGATGCTACAGGACAGGTCGGACAGGAAGACGGCGACCTGGTCTGAGGCCCCCGGGGTCCTCGCGGCTATTCGAGCAGCTCCGCCAGCGTCGCCACGTCGCTCGTGGGCAGCTGACAGGCGTAGTCCTCGCAGACGTAGGCGGTAGCTTTGCCGTCGAGGCGCACGACGGTGCCGATGAACTCGTTGTGCTCGACCAGAGTCTGCTGGCCGGCGCCCCCGTCAGCCAGCAGCAGGATCTTGTTGGGGATGAAGCGCTCATGCACGGCGAACGTCAGGGCCCGGGTGTCGGGCGCATGCGGGCCGCCGGCGATGACTATCTGCCTGGGCTTGTCGAGGCGGAAGCTGAGCGCCGCCATCATCTGCGGCATCGCGTGCGGCGCTGTGCTCAACGTCAGGCCGAACGCGGCCAGCGTCCTATCCGCCCTCTCGCCATAGTCCGCGCTGTCCGTCATCTGCGCCAGTCGCGACAGATTGAGGGCGGCTACTGAGTTAGCCGAGGGTTCCGCGCCGTCGTAGTCCTCCTTGAGGCGCAACAGGATGGTGTCGTCCGTGCCGACTGTGCTGAAATAACCACCGGCGGCGGCATCCCAGAACAACTCGTCTTGCTTCTTCTGGAGCACAAGCGCCCACGTGAGATAGTCCACGTCGAACGAGGCCTCGTAGAGGTCGAGGAGCCCTTGGATCAGGAAGGCGTGATCGTCCAGATAACCCTCGATGCCGGCTTCACCCTGGCGATAGCGACGCAGCAGGACGCCGCTCTTCGCGTCGTAGAGTTCTCGCCGGATGAAGTCCGCGGCAGCCCTGGCCGACGCCAGGTACTGTTCTTCGCCGAGCACCTGGTAGGCGCGTGCGAAGCCGGAGATCATCAGACCGTTCCAGGCCGCGATGGTCTTGTCGTCCACGTGCGGACGGGGCCGCCCAGCCCGGGACTCGAACAGGCGCTGGCGGGCCTCGGCGAGCTTGTCCTCCACCGCCTCCGTGGATAGGCCGAAGCGGCTTGCGGTCTCGTCGGCGCTGTGGGTCACCATGAGCACGTTCTTGCCCGCCAGCTCCCCTTGCGGGTCGTCGGCGGCATTCCCCTCCTTCTCCACGCCGTAGTGGAATACGAAGAGGTCGGTCAGCTCCGCACCCAGGATGTCGGCTATCTCGCCGTGCTCCCAGACGTAGAAGGCGCCCTCAGCGTGCTCCTGTGGGTTCGCGGGGACGGGGCTGTCGGCGTCCTCGGCGGAATAGAACTGCCCCTCGGCGCCCGTAAGGTCACGACGCACATAGTCCAGGATGTCGCGGGCGGTCTGGGCGAAGAACGCCTCGTGCGTGATCTGGTAGGCATCCAGGTAGACGGTAGCGAGCTGCGCCTGGTCGTAGAGCATCTTCTCGAAATGAGGCACGTGCCAGCGCTCGTCCACCGAGTAGCGGTGAAATCCACCGCCCAGGTGATCGTGCATGCCACCCTGGGCCATCTTGCGCAGGGTGAAGAGCACCATGTCCAAAGCTTCGCGAGTGCCCGTGCGGGTGTGGTAGCGCAGCATGAACGCGGGAGCGCTGGGGCGCGGGAACTTGGGCGCGCCGCCAAAGCCGCCGTAGCGGGGCTCGTAGGACGCCCTGATGGCCTCGTACGCCTGGTCGAGCAACGAGGCGTCTAGCCCAGGCGTCGCCGCGGGCTTCGGCCCCGGCGCCGGGGCCGCCCCTGCAGCCGCCCCGCCCTCCGCCGCCGTCACCCGCCGCAACTCCTGGAGCGCCTTCTCACTGGAGGCAGTCAGGCGAGCCCAGTCTTTCTGCCACACCTCGGCGATCTGAAGCAGGACCTTCTTGAAGCCCGGACGCCCCCAGCGATCGTCTGGAGGGAAGTAGGTGCCACCCAGGAACGGCTTCAGCTCGGGGGTCAACCACACGCTCATGGGCCAGCCGCCCCCACCGGTGGTGGCCTGCACGTACGTCATGTACACCCTGTCCACATCGGGACGTTCTTCGCGGTCCACCTTGATGGGGACGAAGTGCTCGTTAAGGATGCCCGCCACCTCTTCGCTCTCGAACGACTCCCGGGCCATGACGTGACACCAGTGGCACGTCGAGTAGCCGATGGACAGGAAGATGGGCTTGTTCTGCCCCCGGGCCTTCGCGAACGCCTCTTCGCCCCAGGGATACCAATCCACCGGGTTGTGCGCGTGCTGGAGCAGGTAGGGGCTCTTCTCACGAGTCAGGCGGTTCGGCTGTGTGGGCATAGTCAGTAAGTGTAGTAGCTCGCGAACTCTTCTGTCTCGACGGTGCCGTTTGGCCAGGTGACCGTCCGTGTAACAGTGCACCGCTTGCTGCGTGATCCGCGGAAGCCGGAGGTGACGGTGCGACCGTCGGACACCCCCCAGATAAAGAACTCCGTGACGATACCTGTGGACCTGCCCCAGATGAAGACGTAGTGGTCGGTGTCGTTACGAAACCGCATGTTCTTGCCGCCCCCTCCGGCCACGGTGGCATCGCGGCCAGCCGGATAGTGGTTAATGTACATGGAGTGGTTATGGCGCTCCACCACCTCAAGCCCCGCTTCGAACACGGCGTTGAACAGGGTTGTGGAAATCTGGCATATGCCGCCCCCATAGATCTGCTTCACCACGCCGTCGCCCACGATACCGGGAGCCCTGCGCCATCCGTGGGCCGCGTCGCGTATGCCCAGCCGCTTATCGGTGTCGAACTCCTCTCCGGGCGCCAGCAGGGTCCCGCTGCACAGGCTGGTACCCAGACGCACGTTGCTCTGTCGGTTATTGCTGCCCCTGTACGGGGTGGTGGCGTAGCTCCCCAGCAAATCACCGATGCCCATCGCACTCACTTCCTCGGTGGTGAGGTCAGGCTCGACGACCGTCAGCACCACCTCGGTCGTTCGCCCGTCGACCCAGAGGGCTGCCCGCGCAAGCGCCGCAGCGGTGCTCTCGCGGTCCAGAGCCTGGCCATCGACCGCGGGCACCACCCACACGTACTTGCCGTTGCTATCCATGGCCGCGTTGACCGCCGGCCTGTCCACCGAATCCGCGACACCGTCCAAGAACCCCCCCATCTTCTCTACCGAGAAGGTCGCGGCTGGGGTGGACACCCCGTCCGCCGTCCGGTAGGTGAGCTCCATGAAGGAGGCGATATCCTCGGGGGTGAGAGTCCAAATCTTTTCGCCGTAGGTAAGAGCGATCTCGGAGCTGATCATCGTGCTCGCTCCCCCGAGGGCGGGACTTATGTCCACTACGCTGATGTCCGGCTCTATGGTGATCATGGGAATCTGCAGTTCTGAGCCGTCCATGGTGAAGAGAAGGGCTGTGAGCTGCGCGCAGAGCGCCTGCTTGTCTACCATGACGCCCGGCTCGTCTTTGGCTATGGTGATCTGGTCGGCATCCGCGACCATGCGGGCGTCAAGCGGCTGTCGGTCGAGCTCCATAGCCAACTGGTCCACCAACGAGTCCAACTTGTCGCCATCGACAGTGCCCTGCAGGGGCAGGTCACAAGCATCGAAGTAGAGGTCGATCCGCCGCCCCAGATCGGAGAAGACATCGCCGTCCCTGGTCAGGCCCGCGGCTGCAGATACCGAGGCCGCTATGTCGATGGTCGTGCCCACGTCGCCAGGCAGAACCTTCCATCTCTTGTCACCACTGCTGAGGATGATCAGCCTCTTCTGAGACCTCTGGACGAAGGTGGTGAGGGCGGCGGTCGCCTCGTCCCGACTGAGACCGCCCAAGTCCTGTCCGGCGACGCTGACTCCATAGTGAGTATCGCCGTAGTAGAGTCCGCCATCGATCGAGACGAATAGGACGAAAAGCAGCAGCGGGGTGCCGAACGCCAGAAGGACTCCCGCCTGCCACCAACGGAGAGCAGGGAGGCGCGTGTGAGTACGAAGCCACCTGAGTCCCAGACGATCGGCTAGCTCTCGCAGGTATTTGAGGCTACTCATGCATATTCGCGCCTACTCGATCAGGGGCGCTTCCTTGGCCGTGCATCTCCTCATTCGCTGAATGCGCACAATACCCTGGCTTGGCCGATAGGCCTCAAGTGTGCTGACCTCCGTTATCATGTCCTCAGGCGAGATGGGAGCGTCGTTGACTCAATCAGTCACATCGCGCATGAGCATCGTGACGGGTGATATCACCCGCCTGACCGTCGACGCCATAGTCAACGCCGCCAATACCTCGCTGCTGGGTGGCGGCGGTGTCGATGGAGCGATACACCGCGCTGCCGGCCCCGGTCTGCTGAAAGAGACCCGCACGCTGGGCGGATGCCCCACTGGTGAGGCGCGCATCACCGCGGGCTACGACCTGCCGGCCCGCTTCGTCATCCACACGGTCGGGCCTATCTATCACCCTGGGGACCCGACCCAGGCCGGTCTCTTGCGTTCCTGCTACGAGTCGTCGCTGCGGCTGGCTGCCGGCGCCGGAGTAGCCTCGATCGCCTTCCCCAGCATCTCGACCGGGGTCTATGGCTACCCCAAAGACGAAGCGTGTGACATCGCCGTATCGGCCGTGTCCGAGTGGCTGAGTTCCGCGGAGTTGCCCAGGTCGGTGGTGTTCTGCTGCTTTGACGCCGGGAGCGCGGAGCTTTACAGGCAGAGGCTTGAGAGTCTGGCCTGACTGGCAGCTCTTCTAAGGATGCGCGACTCTATGGAAGCCCGTGCGAAGGATGCGGGCTACTGGACCCCAGGTCGAGCCGACAGCAAATGGGTCACTACTCTGATGATGACTTCCCTCTCCTGCGGCACGCTTTCCGCCATCAGAAGCGTAGTGGCCACCAGCGCCGCTTCGGACAGTCGTCGGTCCCCGCTCTTTGTCCGCAGTCCACCATTGATCTCCAGGAACCATAGGAACAACGCCGCACCGATGCGCTTGTTGCCGTCGACGAAGGGGTGGTTCTTGACGACGAAGTAGAGCAGATGGGCTGCCTCCGCCGAACCGCTCACGGCGCCGGTCCACTATCCTCAAGACTTCCTCGTGCGCCAAGTACCTGGTGACCTTCTCCCCTTCAGGGGGCGACGCGACTGAGTGACGGTCGTAGTTGTCGAGCAGATCGAGAGCGAAGCTGTACTCACCCACGATGGCAAGGAGGGCCTTGGCCTCATCTCCGGACAGGTCTCTGCGATCGACGACCTCGGATATGAGCCGGATGGTCTGATTCAGCTCGGTCAGACGCCTCTCGTTGGCCGTGTAGCCCTTGGTGAGGTGCTCGTGTAGCACCTTGGTGGCCCAGATACGGAACCGGGTGCCTCTCTTGGAGTTCACCCTGTAGCCGACAGAGATGATGGCGTCAAGACCGTACATGGCCACGGGGCGATCAGACGTGGCAATGTGCACTTTTTGCACATTGCTTTCCCTATCGAGCTCGCCGGATCCGAAGATGTTGTTGAGGTGCTTGGTGATGACGCTGCGTTCAGTGGCGAACAACTCGGCCATCTGTTTCTGCGTGAGCCAGAGATTCTCGCGCTCCAGCCGCACGTCCAGATTGACGGTGCCATCCGCGTCGACATATAGGACGACTTCACCCGCACTCACTGCTTGATCGACGGCGGCCGACGCATCCACCGCCATCTCTGCCCCGCTGCTCATGCCCGGTCGCTCCTTGTCGTCACCACCGCCCAACGAGTGAAGCATCTCAGGCCACCGGCGAGATGGGCATCAGACCATGGTTGGAGCTTGGCGCCGCCGGAGTGCTGTGGCGCTGGGCCTCCCAAGGACTCCCGCAACAAGACCGACTAAGACATCGCCGCCGACAGCGTGACCATGAGCAGGGTGCACAGCGCAAAGGGCCTTGACTTCGACTGCGCCCGAACGGCTCTTCTCAAAATCTGGAGATGTTGGGACGGGCGCTGCGGGGGCGCGGGTTGTGAGTCTAAGACCAGCGACGAGCCATCCCGGCCATACCGGAGCTACCCTCTCAGCGCGCTGCCTACCTCATGAAGAAGGGCTGCATCTCCGCGGGGCCGATTTCTCTCACAACGTCCGCTACCTGCACCAGTTCGTAGGCGCGTCCGGCCGGCAAAGCGGCGAGTTCCAAGTGTTTGCCAAGCTCCTTGACTGCCCTCACTGCCTCAGACAGGTCCGCGTCACCCGAGACCAGAACGGCTACGTCGATGAGGTTCTTCGACGCCAGGGAGAGCATGTCCACGCCGATGCGCATATCGACGCCCTTCTCCGTGAAGCGCTGGATCGGCTTGTGACAGTTGGGACAGATGGTCTGCTTCTTGGACAATCTGCCCAGTCGCACCTCAAGATAGGGCACACGCGCCAGGGCTCCAAGGAAGGTTTGCTGCTTCTTGCGCTCGTCTTCAGGATGGTCGGGCGGGAGAGGGCAGTTGTAGTAGTAGGTCCTCACGAGTTGCCGAGTGGGACCCACCAACCAGTCGGCGAACTTGCCCAAGTCGACATCTGAGCGCCCGAAACTGTCCTTGCAGCAGTGGTAGAAGTTGCTGCCGTCGATGAAGACCGCCACGCGCATCTTGACCCCCCGGCCAGATCGAATACCGTCCTAGAACGAGTTCAGGGGACCTTGCGGTCCCCTGGAGCTTCATTGCCTACCCGGCACAACCGAGCAGGGATCTGATATGACCGCAGTATAGTCCCTGCAAACAGCCACCGTCAATGAGGCTTTCGACTGACGCTGCGAGGTCATGCCGTCAAGCAGCTCACACCGTCTTAGCGATCTCCCAGAAAGAAAAACCCCGCCGCTGAGCGGACGGGGTGGGCTAACTGAGCGCAGTATAACACGCGACAATCAGGCTGCTTCCGAAGATCACCAGCCGGCAGGCTTGACGTACTTTCCGCAACGATCAGGCAACTGGCTCGACGTGTAGTCGCCCCTCGTGAGATCGAGCCACCAGTGCCGCCCGACGCCATAGTCAGCGGGCAGTCTGAGCGCCCCGGCCATACGTCGTTGGCCGGGGTTAACGAGACCTACCGGTATCCTGGTCTTCACCTCCTGGATCGGCAGACGGAGGTCGCTGTCGTTCGAGACCACCACCGCCCCATCGAGTCTATTCTCAAGGGTGTCGAGCAACAGATGGGTCGCGACGTTGACATCCGACCCCTTCTCTTCTCGGCGAAGATACTGCACGATGAACCGGGCTCTCTTCACGTCGATACCTGCCGAATCCTGGACCATCACGGGCCACCCCGACTCCGTCAGAAGTGGATGCTTACTCACTGGGTCTTCGGTTGCCAAGGGGCCGCGCTTCAGATTCTCCATGAAGTAGCCATACTCGATATGGAGACCGGCAGTCTGTTGAAGCGCCTGTAAATACGCGTATTGATGCTGCTGCCCTTTGGGATCTATGGCCCCACTTACTCTGGTCGTGCAATAGACAAGACGGACTACCTCCGCTCCAACCCAGATGGACTGGCGTGAGACAACGGCGGTGCAAAGCGACATGAGATCCAGCCACCGCCAGCCACGAGCGTGGGCGCCACAAAGACCGCAGCCCCCGTGGTACAGGTTGAATCCGTCGATGTAGATTCCCACTCTCATGTCTGCGGCGACAATACGGCAGCCGGTGACCGACCGTCATCAGACCAAGGATGGAGCTTGGCGACTCTGACTGCGCTCGCGCCTGTCGGGCGGGTCCGACGTGGCCTGGTGCTGATGGG
Organism: uncultured Actinomycetes bacterium; assembly: GCA_963814365.1. Taxonomy (GTDB): domain Bacteria; phylum Actinomycetota; class Thermoleophilia; order RBG-16-64-13; family RBG-16-64-13; genus RBG-16-64-13. The sequence continues at coordinate 1,441,190 of CAWFCL010000004.1, forward strand.
CGAGCAGGGCAAAGACGTACGCCTCCGCCTGCCTGCGCTTCACGTCACTCTGCCGGTCGGTCTCCGGGTCCCAGGCGCGCGACGGAGCGCAGTTGAAGCAGATGGTCGAGAGCCGGTCCTGGTGCCAAGTCTGGATGTAGGCCGCCGACTTGACCTCTATGGAGATGCCACGAGGGTCGAGCAGGTCGTAGGCCGCCCATTCATCGCGGACGCCGTCCGCGGCCCCGATAGCGGTGGCGATGATGTACTCCGCGAGCCGGCCACGCGTGGCGTTGCTGACGAGGTCCGATACGCTCCACTTCCAGAACCCGAGAAGGTCGAAGCCGAGATCCGCGCCAGCCGAATGGAGGCGCTCGGTGCCGTCGCGGCGGACCCGTGGGATGCGGCCTAGGGCGCCGGAGGTGCCTCCCGGACCAGTTGTGAACGCCATATGGAGTCCACCTACCCCGAAGGTGCCCGTTCCAACGCCCGCCGTTGGTATGCCAGCTCTCTGGCCTTGGTGTCGCATTCCTTGCGGAACCTCACCAGTTGCTCGACATCAGCCTCGATTTGGGCGTTCGTTCGCGTCGGAGAAGGACCACCAGCCGCTGGAGCTCGGTGCGCCCGGGTGACGTTGTTGGCCTCCTCGTAGGAGTAGAAGACCTTCTGGTAGATATCATCGTCGATGAAGATTCCCTTGAGCTGCTTCGTGTGAACCGCCTTGTCGAAGGTGCTGACCACCCCGCACAGAAGCACCTCCTCCACCACGCGCTCCCAGGCGTTACGAAGCTCGGTGTAAAGGTCCGCAACCTTGGACCGCCGGGTCGCGTCCCTGGAATCCAATGCGAGCACAGCTCGGGCCATAGCCTGAATGTATTCCACGTAGTGCTTCGCGTTCATCGCATCTGGATACTGCTGGTTCGCAATGACTCCCGCGCCTTCGGTGAAGTAGGCGAGCGCCTGAGGGAGCACGGGCAGCTGTACCTTCGCTGCCGCCCGATGCAGCGCATGGAGAAACGCCATATCGTGGGTAAAGATGACTACTTGACGCAGCTTTGCCTCGTCGACAAGTCGTGTGGCGAGTGCGTCGCGGTGTCTGTGGTCTAGGGACGAGACGGGATCGTCAAGCACGATGCCGCTCGTGTGTCCCGCCTGGCCTAGTTCGGTTAGAAACGCGGCGATGCCTAGGCAACGGTGTTCACCCTCGCTGAGAATGTCTTCCACATTCGCGCCGACCGACGTCTTGCTTAGCTTCAGGTAGTGGGTCTGGGCGCCAGTTCGTCCCTTGCGCGCGTACTCAACCTTCAGGTCCTCCGCCCCAAGAACCACAAGTTCCTTGTTCAGGGCCTTGCAGAGTTCGAGGGTCAGCACCTCCTCAGTAATCTGTCCGCCCTTGTCCGTGATGTGTCTGGTGTTGATGCTATCGGACAGCATGGAAAGGGTACGTTTGTTCGCAGCGAGCGCCGCTGCCTTCAGTATGGCCTCCTTCTGCTTCGCAAGCTGTTGGCGCTCCCTCAGCAGGTCCAGCTCCTGCTTGAGCCTAGCCCGCTCCTCCTCATTTGAGTTCTTCTCATACCTATCGGCGTCGGCGCCGAGCCTGACGACGAGCTCTGTGAGCAACTGAGTCCCGGGGTTTGGCGCAGCAAGCTTCTTCCACGCAGCCTCGGTGTTTGCGGTCTCGGCGGAGTTGAGGAAGGATGTATAGGCGGTTCTGGCGGCACGAAACTCGGCCCCAGCCTTCTCGTCGTAGCTCTCAATCTGTTCGACGAGGGCGTCATCGATGGCGGCAATGCCCTTGGCGGTGTCGATTATGGTGGTCTGGATCGTGAGATAGGTGATTGAAGCCGCCTTCGCGGACTCCTCAGCCTTGTTGCTGATGAACTCCGCAAAGCGGGCCAGTCTGTCCTTCGCTTCATCACCCAGGGGCTGATGGCACAGTACGCACCGGGCGTCATCCGCCAAGTAGGGGAACCCCTTGTCGCGGTAGGCGACGCCTAGGGAGTACTCCCGCGCATACTTGAACAGCTCCTTCCACGGGTCGGTGCCGACACCGCCCACGGGCTCATCCTCGAAAGCCTTGGCCGAGACTTCGCTCGCAAGCCTCTTGGTCTCGTCCCGCTTCTTCATGGCTTCAGGAGCCAGGTTGAGTTTCTGCGCCAATAGAGTGCCAGCGGTTGAAAGAGTGTTGACATTGGTCTGCACCCTGGTCGCAAGCCTCCGGCAGGCCTCTACTAGCTTTTTGGGGTCGCTGGTCTCCAGCTGAGCAATCTGGTTCTGGAGCATCTCCGCCCGCGTAGTCTCGTCCTCGCTCAGGTTCGCGAGCTGCTCTATGCCCGCTCGAACTGGACGCGTCGTTCTTCCCCAGGATCCCGCTGATCGCCTCCAGGATCGTCGGGTGGCTGAAGCTCGGGAAAGTCGGGACGGCGATGGCGTTAGCTTCCGCATCTAGAGTGTCCTTGACGGCCTTGGCCGTGTCGCCAAGCTGCTTGAATACCTCCAGACCGTAGGGTTGGAAGGCAAGCTCGCCGTCATCCTCCACGTAGAGCCTTGAGCAATTGGAGTCGAACAGAGCGACCGTGCGGAGTTCATCGGAGGTGATGTCGCCAGCGGTCCATTCCTCCTGAGCCTCCGAGTCACCGTCGAGATAGGTGAACCTCGCTCTTGGGGTTGGGCACGCGCCCTGGCGGTAGACGTCGCCCTTTATAGGGTCGGGCCTCTTCTCTCGCGAGCGGCAGGCGTGCTTCAGAATGCGTGAATAGCCCGATTTGCCCGAACCGTTCTCGCCATAGATGACGGTCAAACCCGTGGGCCCGAGAAACTTGAGCACTTGACCTTCCGCAAGTGCATTCACGCCGCAGACGTGCTCAAGCTCCTTCAAGGCGACGGCGCGGGTTCCCATTGGCTGCGGCGAGGGAATGACGACCTTGACCCGATCGAGATTGCCGCGCTTGACCCTATCCGCCAGGTTAGCTATGTCATCGGCAGTGGTTTCGCCGTTCTCCAGCAGAAGCCGCACCGCCTCCTGCTCCCATGCCGGAAGACCAGCTGCCCAGTCGACTATTTCCTTGAAGATGTCCATGTGAAACTCACCCCCCAGCTAGTGAGACAATCCGGCGACTAACTGAACCCTCAATCCGCCGAGCTTCGCAGCGCGTCAGCCGCACCTGTTGTCCATGGTACGCCATGAAGTAGACAACGCTGGATGCCGGCTGCAGGCGCCGTTGCGCAGAACACGGGTGCCTAGACAGAGACCCGGATGATGAACTGACGGATTCCTTCAACCATCAGCGACACGTGTGACTGCTCATATTCGCCATACTCGCCGTGAGCAGCGCTATTGCGAATACCCAGCCACGCGGTCACGTTCTTTTGCTCAAGCTTGGAGTACACCTTGGCTGCAGCGAGGTCTGAGTTCAGCTGGTCCGCCTTCTTGGGCGCCTCGCGCCCGCCTCGATCTACTGTTGAGGGTACGCCGCTGGCGTCAGCAAGATGCCGAAGGTGCTCCTCGAGAGCGCTTCCGGCAACTACCGCCGCCGCGTCCTTGTAGCCCTCTTCGAGTAGATGATGTGCCATCTCAAGGAAATCTCCGAAAATTTCCGCAGATATCAAGCCGCGAGTTGACCGCAACCATCCGCCCTCAATTTCCTCACGGGCAGCCGTGATGATTCCCATCCCGACGGACAGATCGAACGGCCTTGCGTCTACTACCCTTGAGTCGAAGTCCGTGTAGTAGGGGTGATCTGCTCCAAACACCCCGCGAAGATAGCTCAACCCTGAAGCGCGGAAGGTCGCAAAGCGTTCCTCACACAGAGTCGTTCCATAGTCGTGAGATGATACGGCGGTGTTTCGCGCAGCATCTGCCTGCCCAACAATCGCCCAAGCACGTTCCACCAAGTCTTCCTGTCTCATCTTCTCCCCAGTTTTCTTCCTAGCAGCGGTTCAACAATCCGCCGAGCTATCTTCCGTGGCGCCCCAACTCCCTGTCGTCACCACCCTCCGGTCGTCAACCTAAGCCACTGCTGACCGCACATACAGCCACTTCTGAAACCCACTGAACGCACGCCCAATATCCTCCGGCCTGCCAAGATCCTCGACTGCGTCCGCCAGCGAGTCGTGGTACCTCAGCCGCAAGAGCGGCTCGAGTTTGTCCTGGTCCAGCTCCTCCACCCCCTCGTTCACGTAGTGCGAGAGCACGAAGTCCAGAAACACCCGCTGCTTCGAGTTGAAATGGGTGCTGATGACCACCTTCGCGCTCTCGGCCCGCTCCTCACGCGTCAGCGTCGGCGACGCGTAGGCCACGTAGGCCAGCACGTCGAAGAGGTCGCACTTCTCTGCGTCGATGATTCGCTGCATCTCGGCCAGTTGGTCGTGGCCGAAGCCCTTCTCCTCCAGGCCGTCCAGTAGCTTGCGGCGGGTGTCGGGGGCGCTCCAGAGGCGGCGGAGTTCGGCCTCGTCCTTGAAGAACTCCGGCAGCTTGCCGAAGAGGGTCTCTAGGAACTGCTGGGCGGTCACCGGGGTGCCATCCGGCTGCCAGAAGCTGGTGACCATCATGTGCTGGAAGGTGCGCGCTTTGCCGTCGGCCAGCTTCACTTGGGTGCGGCGTCGCTTCGGCTTCTCGCACACACAGGGCCACTGCCCGCACTCGTCACACGGCTCGCGGGGGCAGACGCACGGGGTCTCGCCACACACGGGGCACGGCGGCGTCGTGGCCGGGGGGCAGACGCATGGGTACTGGCCGCACGTGGCGCAGTCATCGGGGGCCTGGGGCGGGCCGTCCCACTCGGAGTCGGCGAAGTGGTGGTGTGCCTCGACGAAGTCGTAAACGGTGAAGTAGTCCTTGCCCTCGTATAGGCGGGTGCCGCGGCCCATGATCTGCTTGAACTCGATCATGGAGTTGATCGGGCGCAGCAGCACTATGTTGCGGATGTTGCGCGCGTCCACGCCTGTGGAGAGCTTCTGCGAGGTGGTGAGAATGGTGGGGATGGTCTTCTCGTTGTCCTGAAAGTCGCGCAGGTGCTGCTCGCCCAACTCGCCGTCGTCGGCGGTCACGCGGTGGCAGTAGTTGGGGTCTCTGCTGGTCTTCATCTGGTTGACCAGGTCGCGCACCAGCAGTGCGTGGGCCTGGGTGGCGCAGAAGACCAGGGTCTTCTCCCTCTGGTCGATGGCCTCCATGAAGAGCTTCACCCGGTAGGCTTCGCGCTCCCTGATCTCGATGGTCACGTTGAAGTCGGGCTCGCGGTAGATCTTGCCGGTCTCGATCTCGCCCTCCACCACGGTATCGTCGGAGGTGTAGACGTACTCATCTATGGTGGTATCAAACTGCTTCACCCTGAAGGGGGTGAGAAAGCCGTCGTTGATGCCCTCCTTGAGCGAGTAGGTGTAGACGGGCTCGCCGAAGTAGAGGTAGGTGTCGGCGTTCTCCTGGCGCCGGGGCGTGGCCGTGAGGCCCAGCTGCACGGCAGGCGCGAAGTACTCCATGATGCCGCGCCAGTTGCCCTCGTCGTTGGCGCCCCCGCGGTGGCACTCGTCGATGACTATGAAGTCGAAGAAGTCGGGCGGATAGTCGCCGAAGTAGGGCGAGGGCTGGCCATCTACCACCGGTCCGCTCATGAAGGTCTGAAAGATGGTGAAGAACACGCTGGCGTTCTTGGGCACCTTGCCGTGCTTGCGGATATCGGCCGGAGTGATGCGCACCAGGGCGTCCTCGGGGAAGGGCGAAAAGGCGTTGAAGGCCTGGTCGGCCAGCAGGTTGCGGTCGGCCAAGAACAGTATGCGTGGACGCCGGGTGGGCTCGCCGGCGAGGTTCCAGCGACTCTGGAAGAGCTTCCAGGCGATCTGGAAGGCGATGAAGGTCTTGCCGGTGCCGGTGGCCAGGGTGAGCAATATGCGCTTGTCGCGGGCGGCGATGGCCGCGAGGGCCTTATCGACCGCCAGGTCTTGGTAGTACCGCCCCTGGTAGTACCCGCCCTTGTCCTCGAAGGGCACGGCGGCAAAGCGGTCCCGCCAAGTGTTGGCCTCGGCGAAAGTGAGTCCCCAGAGCTCGTCGGGCGAGGGGTACTTGGCGACCTCGCCCTCGGCCCCGGTGTCCATATCGATAGCGTAGATACCCCGGCCATTGGTGGAGTAGGCGAAGCGGAGGCCCAGCTTGCCCGCGTACTCCTTGGCCTGGGCCACTCCCTCGGTGAGAGGAGCATCCCAGGGCTTGGCCTCGACCACGGCCAGCTTGGTGTTGTGATGCTCGAGGATGTAGTCGGCCTTGAGCGGCTGGCTGCGCCGCCCCTGCCCTTCGAGCCGCCCGAGGGTGATCTGATACTCCCGACGGACGCGGCTGCCCTCGGCCACGCCCCACCCAGCGGCCTTGAGCGCGGGGTCGATGTGCTCGGCTCTGGTCTCGGCCTCGTTCATGCGGCCTCGGACCCTAGTTGGCCGGTGAAGGCTTGGTGAAGGAGCGACTGCTTCAGAGCGTCAAGCGCCGCGAGCTTGCACCGATATATGGATTCGAGGCGCTGGGTCTCGGCATGCAGGGTGTCTAGCTCTGCAACAGCCAGCTCTTGTCGACTCAGAGGCAGCCCCGGTACAGTCAGACTGCGTAGCACCTTCAGCGACACCGTCCGCTGTGCCGTCCCTGTGGCCCCGTTGTCGGCCTGCCTGAGGATCTGTGGCGAGAGCAGCAGGTAGTACAACCATCTGCTATCGACTCCCTGTCTTGGCCGAACAAGCCCGATGTGCCGTTGGAAACAGAACTCGGTGTCATCGTCTACCAGCACGGGAATTCCAAACGACCCCGTGACCGTATATAGGACATCACCCTTCTTCGGTTTTCGGTTTGCTTTCAGCCCATCGAGATACTTGCGTGACACCATGAATGTGTCTCCGAAGTCAACGGTACGTGTCGCCTTGTCGATGTTTCTTATCGTAATGAACGGCACGCCAGTCATGGACTTCGGAGGAGGCATGTGGTCACCGTCTGTGATGTCCGTCGCCATGTCCGACAACCGTACAAGTTCGCACGCTGCCCAGGCGTCGGCGAAGACGGCCTCAAGGTGGCTTTCAAAGACACCCTGCGCTTTTTGCAGGTTCTTCTCCGCGCTCGCCCTGGCCGCGGCGACCGCAGCGGACGCCTCTTCAAGAATGCGGACAACTCGCCTTTGTTCAGGCACCGGAGGCAATGCTATTGGCAAGGCCCTAACAATTGCGGAGTTCAATCCACGCATAATCGAGCCATGAGCCTGAGCCTCGATTGTCTCCTGGACAGTAGGACTACCTTCAATCGCCCAGGCCAGGTACTCGGGTGTACACATCGTGGGCTCTGGTCTCACTCTCAGAAGGTGAGAGTCCATGATCGTCTTGCCGATTCCGGCCGGGACCACCGCCACTCTTCCAACCGTTCCCATCATGGTGACAAGAACGTCCCCTGGCAGGACCTCAACGCCCCTCAGGGTCTGGAACTTCGCCGCAGAGACATAGCGTTCGCCTAGTTCATCAAAGACCCCACTCAATACATTCTCTATGCCTACAACGTGGACTCCATCCGCAGCCAAATCCCCCTTTCTCAGCTGGCTGCCGAAGGGACCGATCTTCACGCCCCCCTTGCTCTTGACGGCAACCGCCTCCAACGGCACTATCTTCCACCCTTCTCTCACAGCAGGGCCCGAATCCTCTTGAGAATCTCAGCACTCTCCGCATCCAGCGCAGCTATCTCATCCAAGATCTCCTGCGGACTGCGGTGCGCCACTTCCTCCCCGCCGTTGGGGTTCTTGACCGAGAGGTCACAGGAGGTCTGGTCCACGCTCGCCGCATCAACAGTCCAGGATTTGGACGAATCGGCTCTCGACTTCTGCATCTGGACGAACTCAGCCAGGTCGTCGTCGTTAAGCGGGTTGGTCTTGCCCAGGTTGCGTCCGGGGTCCAGCTGGTAGTACCAAGTGTTGCGCGTGGGCGCGCCCTTCTGGAAGAACAGCACCACGGTCTTCACGCCAGCGCCGTGAAAGGTACCGCTGGGCATATCCAGCACGGTGTGCAGGTTGCAGCTCTCCAGGAGCATGCGGCGCAGGCTCACCGAGGCGTTGTCGGTGTTGCTGAGAAAGGTGTTCTTTATCACCACGCCCGCCCGGCCCCCGGGCTTGAGCATCTTGATGAAGTGCTGCAGAAAGAGAAAGGCCGTCTCGCCGGTGCGGATGGGGAAGTTCTGCTGCACCTCCTTGCGCTCCTTGCCGCCGAAGGGCGGGTTGGCGAGTATGACGTCGAAGCGGTCTTTCTCCTGCACGTGGGCCAGGTTCTCGGTCAGGGTGTTGGTGTGCATGATGTTGGGAGCTTCGATGCCGTGCAGGATCATGTTCATGATCGCGATGACGTAGGCCAGCGACTTCTTCTCTTTGCCGTAGAAGGTGCGCTCCTGCAGGGTGGTGAGCTCGTCGGTGGTGAGGTCGTCGTCGGCCATCATGTGCAGGTACGACTCGCAGAGGAAGCCGGCGGACCCGCAGGCCCCGTCGTAGACGCGCTCGCCCACCACGGGGTCCACGACCTTGACTATGGCGCGTATCAGCGGACGCGGGGTGTAGTACTCGCCGCCGTTGCGGCCGGCGTTGCCCATGCGCCTGATCTTGTCCTCGTACAGATGCGAGAGCTCGTGCTTCTCGGTCTGCGAGCGGAAGCGGAGCTGGTCCACCTGGTCTATGACCTCACGCAGGTTGTAACCGCTGCGGATCTTGTTGCCTATCTCGCTGAAGATCTCGCCGATCTTGTATTCCACGGTGTTGGGCCCGGTGGCCCGCTGCTTGAACCCCTGCAGGTAGGGGAAGAGCTTCTGGTCGACGAAGTCGCGCAGGTCGTCGCCGGTGAGGGCGCGGTTGTGGTCGATGGGGGCGGGGGCGGGCGCTGCGCTGGGGCCGCCCGGGGCGGTGCCGGGCGCGGACGCTGCGCTGGGGCCGCCGGGGGTGGCGCCCGCGACGCGGGGCGCGGCCCAGCTCTCCCAGCGGTAGGGCTCGTCCAAGATGAAGTCGTGGGTGCGACCGTGCAGCTGCGCGACGGTGGCGCGGTCTTGCTCCTGGCTATCGAGGTACTTGAGAAACAGCAGCCAGGAAGTCTGCTCGGTGTAGTCGAGCTCGGTGGTGCAGCCTGCCTCTTTCCAGAGGACGTCGTCGATGTTCTTAAAGGCCTGCTGAAAGGCAGAGCCGTTGCCGTTGCCGTTGCCGTTGCGACCGGCACCTGGCGACTTGGCCAAAGGATCCCCCTACACGCTTGGAGCCACGGACTGAGGCGGGCCTGGCGTGGCCCGGCCTCCATAGTACAACGTTGGTCGGATGGACGGGGAGCGGGAGGGCGCGCAGACTCACAGTCATGCAGAAGACCGACTCCGGAGATGCGGAACCGCCCGAGGGCAGTTTCTCACCAAAGGCCTTACTCACGCTTGCCGTTATTAACGCGGTGCGTTACTATCGCCGATGATCCGGTCGTTCAAGGATGGTGGGACTGAGATCCTGGCCAATGGCGGACGGGTCATGCGTTTCATCCAAATCGAGGCGGTCGCCCGCCGCAAGCTGCGGCAACTGCAGATTGCTGAGTCGCTCGATGACCTTCGAGTCCCTCCCGGCAACCGGCTTGAGGCCTTGCGGGGAGACCGAGTTGGACAGTACAGCGTCCGCATCAACGACCGATACCGCGTCTGCTTCCGCTGGACCGCGGCGGGCGCGGAGGACGTGCAAATAGTGGACTACCACTGAGGAGCTAGACCATGGATCATCTGCCGCCTGTGACGCCCGGTGAACTCCTCCGCGAGGAGTTCCTCCTGCCCCTGGGCATCACCAAGTACCGGGTGGCCAAGGAGATAGGAGTGCCCGCCCAGCGCATCGGTGACATCGTCGCCGGCAAGCGCGCTATCACCGCCGATACCGATCTGCGCCTTTGCAGGTTCTTCGGACTTACGAAGGGATACTGGCTACGCGCCCAGGTGGCCTACGATACCGAGGTGGCCGAGGGCGCGCTGGCGGCGGAGCTGCAGAAGATCAGGCCGTGGGCCAAGACTGCGGCAGATGGGCTGCGCCGCACAGCCTGAGCCCCGGCTAGACACACGTGCGCAGGGTCTTCTGAAGACCGTGGGCAGGAAAGCGCTGGTTTTCAGTACGCAATCTTGTACGCTCTCTTGTACAGAGAATGCGCCGAGTTCTGCAGACGCTTCTTTAAGGACATGCGAAGGTGCCAGGGTGCTGCGCCCGCCGACGCCCGCCGACGCCCGCCACAAAGGACTCGCCCCTTCGGCGTCGCATCTAGTCCCATAGCATATCGTGCAAACGCAGCGGATGGTGAGCCATGAGCCGTCGTGTTTCTCGCCGAGTGCGTGCAAGGTACTTCTTCGATCAGCTGTTCTCTAAGGGCGCACCGGCGTTGATCAGCTGGCTGCTGGTCTCGACAGTGTCCGCCGTTGTTGTGATCGCCACCATCGCCTATCTCACCGGCTCCTCGGGCTCCTCCCTGCCCCGCATGGTCTGGGAAGGGTTACAGCGCATGTTCGACCCCGGGGGCGTAGTGAGCTCCGCCGAGCCCAACGACTCTCCCACTTTCAAAGTGGCCATGATCGCCTCCAGCGTGGTGGGAGTCATCGCCCTAGCCTGCCTCATAGGTCTGGTGACCACCGAACTCGACAAGATCTTCGCGACCCTCAGGCGCGGACGATCCAGGGTGGTCGAACGAGGCCACAGCCTCATCTTGGGCTGGTCGCCACACGTGCCCATGATCGTGAGCGAGATATGCGCAGCCAACGCCAACCAGCGTCGCCAGTCTATCGTCATACTCGCCGATCATGATCCCGTGGTGTTGCGCGAGACCCTAGCCGACCAGGTCGGCAACACGCGGGGCACGCGGGTGACCTTCAGGCGCGGTGACCCGACCAACTTCAACGACCTGGAGACCGTGGACTTCTGCGGAGCGCGCACCATCATCATCGTGCCCAACGACCTCGCCTACTCCGACTCGCTGGAGATAAAGGCGCTGCTGGCCGTCATCAACCACCCCCGACGCAAGCCCCAGCCCTATCACGTGGTCATGCCGCTTGCGGACCCCTCTAATGAGGCGGTGGCCAAGATGGTGGCCGGCGCAGAGGTGGAGCTTGTCGTGTTTCGCGATGTGGCCGCGCGCATAGTGGCCCAGACCTGCTGTCAGCCAGGACTTTCGGTTGTATACACCGAGCTCTTGGACTTCGATGGTGACGAGATCTACTTCCAAGAAGAGCCTCGCCTGGCAGGCAAGACCTTCGGCGAATCGCTGCTCTGCTACGAAGACTCGGCCGTCATCGGTCTGCGCCCCCGCGAAGGGGCGCCCATGCTGGGCCCCCCCTTGTCCACGGTCATCGCGCCGGGCGACCAGATCATCGCCATATCCCACGATGACGATACGGTGCGCTTAGCTGCCTACGTGCCGACGGTGCAAGAAGAGGCCATCGCGCAGACCCCTCCGCGCCAGCCGGATCCTCAGGACGTCCTCGTCTTGGGCTGGAGCCCGAACGTGCGCACCATCATCAAGCAACTCGACGCCTACGTAGCCAAGGGGTCTACGGTGACTGTGTTGGTGCCGTCTGCCCAAGAAGAGTCAGAGGCCAAGACGCTCTCCGCAGAGCTGTTCAACCAGACCTTGGCCACGGCGCGCGGGCTCCACTATGACCGGGATACCCTGGACCGTCTGGACATCCCCAGCTACGAGCACGTGATCGTGTGCGGAGCCGACTGCGGCGACCCCCAGGAGGCCGATGCGCAGGCGCTGCTCGCCCTACTTCACCTGCGCGACATAGGCCGCAAGAGCGGGGCCAAGTTCTCCGTGGTCACCGAGATGAAGGACGCCCGCGACCGCGACCTGGCCACGATCGCCAAAGCCGACGACTTCGTAGTCAGCGAACATCTGCTGGGCTTGCTGCTGGCCCAAATCGCCGAGAACAAGCACCTCAAGCCCATTTTCGACGATCTGTTCGACCCCGAGGGCGCCGAGATATACCTCAAGCCTGCCACCGACTACGTGCTGGCAGGCCGGCCGGTTGACTTCTACACGGTGGTCGAGGCCGCCCGGCGCCGCAACCAAATAGCCATCGGCTACCGCCTGGTGGACGACGGAGCCGCGAGCGCGTCAGCCGCATCGACGCGCTTGGGCTACGGCATCGTGGTCAACCCTCGCAAGTCAGACCTGGTGACGTTCAGCGAACGCGACCGCCTAATAGTAGTCGCCGAAGACTAGGGGCCACGGTGCGGCGCGACGACGGCGGTGGCGCGGCGGCCCGTAAGCGCGAGACCTGACGCGCTCTCGTCGCGCCTGCCCGCCGAAGGCGTCTAATACACCAGGGTGCCCTTGACCTTCACGGCATCGAACATCACAGAGTAGCCGTGGGACTGAGATGAATGCAGACCGCAAGTCTCGACCTTGATGAAGTGTCTGGCGTATGTCAGCTCCGGACTCGTCCAGGCCACCGCTGAACTCAGAGTGCTTGCGTAAGTGTCCACGAAGACGGATTGGTCCCCGTCCAGAGTCACGATGACCTTGCCGCAATCGTCGTTTCTGAGCATCACAAGGGCGATGCCGGTACCCTTGAACACGATGGTGGCTACCGCCGAATCGCCCGACCACACCGAACCCATGACTTTGCCGCCCGAGGCCCCCTCGACGCTCCACAGATCCCACGCAGGCCTGCCGCTGCTGTCGGTGGCGTAGTAGATGTGCGGGTCGCTTTCTTGATAAACGGTCCACTCCGCAAGCGGCACCTCGGAGAGTATGGTCGCCTGCGGTTGTAGAGCCAACTCAAAGATGGTGGTAGTGGGCGCCGCGGCAGCCGGTCCGGCGTCATCGCCCCCTGCCGCAGCGGGCCCCACTGCCTCGCCGGGGCCTTGGACGCCTGACGTGGTCGTCTCCAGCGCCAGAGTCGAGGTGGTATCAACGGCGAGGGTGGTCGCCGTCACCGTGGTAGTGCTGGTTGTCAGACTCTCACATGCCCCACTAAGGACGAACACCCCGCCAACAGCCAGAACCAGGCAGAAGCCAAGCAAAGACCTTCGCAACGGGGTTCTGCGCGTTCCTAAGGACATAGCCTACCTCCCAGAGCATCCGAGCTTCTGCCGCCACAGACCACCGCCGGTATACCATCATAGGGCGCCAGGGTAAAGCCGAGGCGCGGCGGTGCGGCGGTACAGAGAATGCGCCAGGTTCTGCAGACGGTTTCTCGAGGACATGCGAAGGTGCCACGGTGCCGCACCTGTGTGCGCCACTACCCCGCCGGCCACCCGCCCAGCAGTACCAGGAACTCCCCGCCATACTTCTGTAGCTTGCGCTCACCGACGCCGCTGATGTCCAGCAGGTCCTCGGACGTGGTGGGCCGCGCCGTCGCCATCTCCCACAGCGTGGCGTCGTGAAATATCACGTAGGCCGGCACGCCCTCGCGATCGGCTATCTGCCTGCGCAGCGCCCGCAGTTCTGCGAAGAGGGCGTCGTCGGCGCCCGTGGCGCCATCCGCGCTCCCGGCGCCGGCACCCGGTTCGCCCGCCGCAGGGCGCGACCTGGCCGCGCCTCGGGCGGCCGGCCGCCTGCCGCCCGCGTCTGTCTTGGTCGCAGCCACCCTGGTCCGGGGGCGCGCCAGGCTGAGCTGGGTGTCTCCGCGCAGCAACGGCGCCGCCGCCGGAGTCAGCTTGAGTATCGGATACTCCCCCATATCCTGGCGCAGATAGCCCAGGTGCACCAACTGCCGCAGCAGGCTGCGCCATACCTCGACGCTCCGGTCCGCCCCGATCCCGTAGGTCGACAGACCATCGTGGCCCAGCTCGACCACCCGCTGGTTCTTCGAACCCCGCAGCACGTCGACCACATGGCCCACGCCGAACCTCTCGCCCGTGCGCAGCACGCACGACAAAGCCTTGCGAGCATCGTCGGTGGCGTCGTAGACGGTGGGCGGGTCAAGACAGACATCGCAGTTGCCGCAGCCCGCGGCGCCCGCCGGCGCCGCCTCGCCCAGATAGCCCAACAGGGCCCGTCGCCGGCAGGTGAGCTCCTGAGCGAAGCCCACGAGCGCCCCCAGCTTGTGCTGCTCCACGGCCACCCGCTGGTCGTTCTCGCCCATCGCGATGAGCGCCCGCACCCTACCCAGATCGTCCCAACCGAACAGCATCAGCGCATTCGCCGCCAGCCCGTCCCTGCCGGCCCGCCCGATCTCCTGGTAGTAGCCCTCCAGGTTCTGCGGCAGGTCCCAATGCACCACAAAGCGCACGTTGGTCTTGTCGATGCCCATCCCGAAAGCGACGGTCGCCACCACGATGCTTATCTCATCAAAAAGGAAGGCTTCTTGCACCCTATCCCGCTCCTCCGCCGGCAACCCCGCGTGATACGCACCCGCGGAAACGCCGCGCTCCTGTAGATGGGCGGTGAGTTCGTCCGTGCGCCTGCGGGTAGAGCAGTAGATGATGCCCGCCTCGCCCTCATGCTCGGCCAAGAAACGCTGAAGTTGAGAATGAGGGTTGTGTTTCTCGACCACCTCCAGCCGGATATTGGGCCTATCAAAACTGGACACGTAACACGCCGCCGACTGCAGTGCCAATTGATCCAGGATGTCGTCGCGGGTATGCGGATCGGCTGTGGCGGTAAGGGCCAGCAGGGGCACGCCGGGCAGACGCTCGCGCACCCGCCCCAGCGCCACATACTCCGGACGGAAGTCGTGGCCCCACTGCGAGATGCAGTGCGCCTCGTCCACGGCCACCAGCCCCAATGGCAGCGCGGCTAGGCGATTCAAGAAGCTGTCGCTGGTGGCTCGTTCGGGCGACACGTAGAGCAGGTCGAGCTCGCCCGCCATCAATTCAGACAACACCCGCTGCGCCGCCCCCGGCTCCAGCGACGAGTTGTAGTAGGCGGCCCGGACCCCAATGGCCCGCAGAGCGTCCACCTGGTCTTTCATCAGCGAGATCAGCGGCGACACCACGACGCCGGTGCCGGGCCGCAGGAGCGCGGGTATCTGATAGCACAGCGACTTGCCACCCCCGCTGGGCATGAGCACGAACGCGTCCTGCCCGCTCATGACCGTGTCTATGACTTCGCGCTGGTTAGTGCGAAACTCAGGGTACCCGTAGACGGTGCGCAGGATATGTTCCGGGGTATTGGTCACGAACGAGCACTATACAGTGCCGCCCGGACAAGCCACCTGGTCGACCAAGCCCTGGTAGACTCTAACCTCCAGCAGTTCGCCGGGACCGAGCGGCCGAGCAGACCGCTTCACAGAAGGGATACGCGCAGATGGCCAACGTGATAGCGATATTCATCATCCTCTTGATGGGCGTGTTGGCTTTCTACTTATGGCGCTTGATGTTCGTCAGGGGCATGCGCCGAGTGGTAGCCGTCTTTCGCGAGTGCAAAGCCTTGGATCCCGAGAGAGCTAAGACACTCGAAGAACTGGGCCTTCAACGGCCTCCTTACCTCCGCCGTATGTTCAGGCCACGTGACTACAAGCAATCCGCCTCGGAAATGCTCTACCGGCAGGGCATCATCAAGGCGACCCAGGACGGCAGGTTCTACTTGAGCGAGAGCGAGCTCAGCAAGTCGAACACCAACAGGGTCATCAGTCAAGACTAGGCGACGCCGGCGGCCTAGCCCAGCAGGACAAGCAACACCGCGTCGTATACCACCAAGCAGATGAAGACCACCAGCATGGCCAGACTCGTGATCAGCGCCTTGCGGTAGTACCGCGTGCCCCACAAGATCAAGCTGGCGGCCAGCACCACCACCAGCTTGAAGATGCCCGCGCCCAACGGGCTCACCGCCAGCAGCGGGCGCAACAAGGGGTTTGCCTCCCGGCCGCCGGAGTCCAATACCAGCAGCGTGAGTGCGAAGTCCGCCAGGTTGAGGATGTTCGCGGCCACCAAGAGCCGCGCCAGCACCCCCGGTTGATCCCTAAGAGCGTACAGCAGGCAACCCAGGAACCCTCTCTCGATCCCGTTCACCCTGCGGTCGAAACCGCTTCGCCGGTCGATGAACCGGTACCTACGCCGCCGGCGCCGGTCACCGCCCTGACGCCTCTCCACTGGAGGAGCACCCTTATCGTTCATCGCTCCAGCATAGCGCACCCATCACAGAGCGCCCCGCGCACACCTTCTACGGCGAACGTATGGCGCTTACCCCCACGGTGTGTAACCACTTTCGATAAGAACCAATGCTTGATTATCTTAAGTTGTTGCTTGACTTTGATAAGTTCTCAGTGCATACTGACAACAGTTAGTCAATGAAAGGAGCCCAGATGGCTCAATGGAAAGAGCTCACCGATGTCACCGGCGACCGGGCCTTTGTGGTCACCTCGGTCCGGCTTGCCGGGGGCGACATCACGATCAACGGGGAGTTCGAACTGCCCCAACTCGCCGCCCTCCGCTGGGAAGACCAGGTGTTCGTGAGCGAGTTCGTGCGCTGCCACGGCTCGATCAAGTACATGGAGAAGGCGTTCGGCATCAGCTACCCCACTGTCAAGAACCGCCTGAACAAGATCGTGCAACAACTGCAGCTGGTCGAAGTAGTGCCCGTCACCGACCACGACGAAGTGCTGGACCTTCTCGAGAAGGGTGAGATCACTGTGGAGCAGGCTGCCGAAAGGTTGAAGAGATGAAGATGCCCCCGTATTTAGTCTCTATGCGGGTCATGGACCAGGGCCGCACCAAGTTCCGTCTGTGGCTACCACTCTGCCTGTTATGGCTACTGGTGCTGCCGTTCTTGTTGTTGGCTCTGGTCGTGACCCTTCTGGCCGACCTGGTCACTCTACCGATGGGCAACCGGTTCGGATTCACCCGGCTGATCATCGGCGTGTTGAATGTCATCGGTGAGGCCCGTGGCACTGAAGTGCAAGTCGAGAACTGTGTGTCTTTCACACTCAAGTGAAGGTACGACCAAGGCGCGCGAGAAGCGGTGCCTCGAACAGAAAGGATGAAAGAGATGGGCGACGATCGCAACCGCATACTAGACCTACTGGCTTCGGGCAAGATAACCGCCGAAGAGGCCGGCCGCCTGCTGGACGCCCTGGAGGCTCCCGGGGGCAAGGCCGACAACCGGAGTGCGGCGGCAGCCACGCCGGGTGGCACAGCCGGTACCGGCGCGGGCACGGGTAGCAGCGCCAAGTTCCTGTTCGTCAAGGTGGTCAGCACCGGTGGAGACAACGTCAACGTCAAGGTGCCGCTGGGGGTGCTGCGGGCGGGCCTCAAGCTCACCTCGCTGATCCCCAAGCCGGCCGCCGACCAGATCAACAAGGCGATGGAAGAGAAGGGCATGGCCTTCGACCTCAACAACCTCAAGCCCGAGGACCTTCAGGAACTGATAGACGCTCTGGCCGAGATGCAGATAGAGGTCGACGCCAACAACGGCGACACAGTGCGCGTCTACGCGGCCTAGACTCGACGCTCCCACAGCTCGACCAAGGCGTGGACCCCCAACGGTCCCGCGCCTTGGTCTATCTGTATCTACCCGAAGAGGTCCCGGCGGCGGTGCCGCTGCACGGGCATGCGTTGCCTGGCTACCTCCAGGTAGTCCATGTCCATATCTACGCAGAGTGTGCCCACGCCTTCGCTGCACTGGGCTATGACCATGCCCCAGGGATCGACCACCATGCTGTGCCCGTAGTTGGCGCGTCCGCGAGCGTAGGGTCCCCACTGGCCGCAGCCGGCGACGTAGCAGCCGGTCTCGATGGCGCGGGCCCGCAGGCAGGGCTCCCAATGGCTGATACCCGTGGGGATGGTGAAGGCTGCCGGAAGCAGCATCACCTGCGCACCCATGTCGGCCAGCACATTGAACAGTTCGGGAAAGCGAACGTCGTAACAGATGGCGAGGCCGAACCGGACGCCGTCACACTCGCAGGCCACCACCTCGCTGCCGGGAGAGAAGGCCGCGGACTCCTTGTACTCCAGGCCGTCGGCCAGAACCGCGTCGAACAAGTGGATCTTGCTGTAGCGGGCGAGCTCCTCGCCTTCAGGGTTGAAGACGATGCTAGTGTTGTAGACGCGCCCGGCGACCGGCCCGTCGGCGCGCCGCTCCGCGAAGCTGCCACAGTGCAGGTAGATGCCGTGCCGCCGAGCCTGCTCGCGGCACCAGTCGGTGAAGGGTCCTGGGTCCGGCTCGGCGTGTTCGGCATACGAGGCGTCCAAGCCGTGAAAGTTGGCGACCTCGGGCAGCATCACCAGATCGGCGCCCTCGGCAGCCAGTTTGGCTACGGCCTCACCAGCCGCATCAAGGTTATGCTGCTTGTTCTGCCGCGAGTTGAGCTGTGCCAGACCGAGTCTCATGACTTAGCAGCATACTACGGCTGCGCTACGTACTCCCAGAGATCGGCCAGCTCCGTCTCGCTGGCGTCGAACCCGCCGAACAGCAACAGCCTGCCTCGACCCTGATCGTAGACCAGGGTGTGCTGCTCCCTTCCCACCGGCAAGGTGCCGATAAGCGTCACTTCTGTCCACACGTTGGCCACCAAGTCGTAGGCCCAGAGGTCGTTCAGCATCTCGGCACCGTCCGATCCACCGAACAGGTAGATGAAGCCACTGTAGGGATCATATGCCATGCAGTGGTTGCCCCTAGCGATCGGCGCTTCACCGGCGGGACTCACTTCCGTCCACGTATTGGTCGCCAGGTCGAACACCCAGGTGTCGTCCAAGAGATTGCTGCCGTCGTAGCCGCCGAAGAGCACGATCTGCCCACTGAAGCCGTCGTAGGCCATAGCGTGGCCGCTTCGCGCCGAGGGCACAGGCTCAGAAGGCCCGACCATCGCCCACGTGGCTGCCACGGTGTCGAATATCCAGGTGTCGTCGAAGCGACCGGCGTCACCGACGCCCCCGAACATCACTATCAGCTGCGCCTCCTCGTCGTACACCATCGCACCGGCACTGCGCGGCTCGGGGGCTACCTCTCCCGCGGCCACTTCCGACCACGCTGCGGTCATGGGATCGAAGACCCAGGTATCTCCGTAGCGCCCGGCGTCGCTAGTGCCGCCGAACAGCACCGCCACGCCCTGGGCCATATCGAACGCCATCTGGTAGAGAGCGCGGGGCGCCGGGATGCTTCCGGCCAGAGCCAGATCGGTCCAGGCCCCCTCAGCGGGGTCGTACAACCACGTGTCGTTGAAATCGGTGTCCACGTCCCAACCACCGAACAGGATCAGCGAATCTCCATTGGCGTCGTAGACCATGGTCGCGCCGCTCCGTGGAGCCGGTTGCGCATCTGCGGATGTGAGCTCAGACCAGGCACCCGCGGGACCGGACGCGGCGCTGGTGTCCGTGCCCGCAATAGTGGTCACGGTGGCGGACTTGGTGGTCGCGGTGCCCGTTTCACCCGCGCCGCAGGCGACCGCGAGCACCGCCACGAGCACCACGCTCACAAGCATCAGCATGACCGGCAAGAGCATCGCCCTAGAAGACTGAGTACGACCAGAACGAGAGCGCAGGACTTTCACAGCGGCCTCCTTAAATATCAGGGACTGGGCAACCATATACCGTTGAGAAGGCACGACTAATCCTGCCCGGACCCGCGTACAGACATCTGTGCAGAAGAGATGCGAGGTTCTTTGTGTGACGACCGGCGGCGGGTCTCAGCGTTCTTCTAGGTACTCCAACGCCATGTGGCGCAGCAGTTCGGCGTTGTGGTTGCATTGGTCGGCTATGCGCTCCAACCGGTCCAAGATGGACTTGAGCTGAGCGAACGCTTTGTAGTCGATGTCCATGTCGAACATGGTGTGGTACATCGACGCATACAGATCGTCCGCCTGGCTCTCGATCTTGTCCACGCTGCCTGCCAGCTTGATCACCCGATGCAGGTCGATACCCATGGCCACCACGGCGTCGCGCAGCCTGCGGGTCGCCTTGACGTCCACCTTGGCAAGCTCCACCAGGTGGTCGTTCATCTCCTTAGGGAGGGTGAACTTGTGTATGCAGAAGCGATCCGCTGCCCCGGTGGCAAGATTCGCGATGTTGTCCATCGAGGACGTAAGACGGGCCAGGTCGGCACGATGTATAGGAAATACCCCACCCTGGGTTATCTGGTCGAGCAGGGCCTCTTTCGTGTCGTCGGCCTGACTCTCCAGTTCGTCCATCTCTACAGCCGCCTTGGCCAGCTCCGCATACTTGTCCGCGGCGAAAAGCTCGACCACGACTTGAAGCTTCTCGACTATCACCACGACTTGGTCGATGAAGTGAGCCGTGCGCTCCAGCACCTGCTCCTCGCGCTGCCGGCCCATGGCGTCGATGGCCCCCTCGAGAGTGGTCCCCTCACCCCCCAAGAGTTGCCTCATCTTGCTCACGAAACCCGAGTCGGTCATCGCGCTACCCTCACATCCAGAGGTCGAGCAAGTAGTAGAAACCCGCTGCTACGGCGGCACAAAACGGCAGGGTCACGACCCAGGCGAGCATGATAGCACGGAAGACTTTCCAGCTGACCGAGCCCAGTTTGCTCGCCAGACCAGTGCCCGTGACCGCCGAGGTGACCACGTGGGTGGTCGAAACAGGCAGACCCAAGATCGAGGCCACTTGGATAATCACGGCTCCGCCGCACTCGGCGCTGAAGCCGTTGATGGGGTGCAGTTCTGTGATCTTCTCACCCAGGGTGCGGATCAGACGGAACGAAGCCACCGACAAGTAGGTGCCCACTGCCATCGCCGCCGCGCAGGACAGGATCACCCACAATGGGAAGCCGTGCTGGTCGATGTATTCACTCACCCCCAACCCCTGCTGAGCGGCCAAGAACACCACGATGATGCCCATCACCTTGGTCGCGTCATTGGACCCATGACTGAAAGACACCCAGCTCGAAGACAAGACCTGCATGTGTTTGTAGAACCGATCGGCCTTGACCATAGTCATCTTGCGTTTAGCGAAGAAGAACCGACTGAGGCGCATGAACAGATAGCCCGTGCCTATGCCTATCACCGGCGAGGCGAGAAGAGCGATGAACACCAGCAAGACCTTATGCCAGTTGATGCCCCCGAACCCCAGCGCGGCCACGCCAGCACCCAAGAGCCCGCCCACCAGCGCATGTGAAGAACTCATGGGCAGCGCCCAGATCCACGTCAGTATCTCCCAGACGCAAGCCCCCGCCAGCGCCGCTATCACCAGGTGGGCAGTGGCGTCCTCGGCTTTGATGACACCGCCTATGGTCTTGGCCACCGCGACTCCCATGACCAGCGGCCCGATGAAGTTGAAACAGGCCGAAAGGGCGATGGCTACCTTGGGCTTGAGCGCCTTGGTGTAGATGACCGTAGACACGGCATTGCAGCCGTCGTGGAACCCGTTCAGGAGGTCGAAGATGAGCGCTACCGCTACGACCGCGATCAGTGCTCCGGTAGTTCCGCTCATTAAGCCTCTAGGTACTCCAAGGCCATGTGACGGAGAGTCTGCGCGTTCTCGCCGCAGCGGTCGGCAACATTCTCAAGACGCTGGATGATGGCCTTGAGCTGATGGAAGGTCTTGTAGTCGGTATCGTACTCGTACATGCCCTGGTAGAGCTCGGCGTAGATATCGTCGGCGCGACTCTCTATCTTGTCCACCCGGCGAGCCAACTCTATCGCCAGTCGCAGATCCCTGCCTATTGCCACCACCGCGTCGCGGAGTGTCTGAGCGGCCTCCAGATCGACAGTCGCCAGCTTGACCAACCGCTCGTTGATGGAGGCCGGCAGCGTGAACTGGCGCATCGATATGCGGTCCACGGCGCCCACGGCCAAGTTGGCGATACCGTCCACAGACGCCACTAGGCGGGCGAGATCGGCTCTGCCCAGCGGGAACTGGGTCCCCAAGGCCAACTGATCCAAGATGGACTCCTTGAGATCGTCTGCCCTGCCTTCGAGTGAGTCGAGCTCCTGGGCTGCCTTAGCCAGGTCTTCGTAGTTATCCGCGGCAAACCGTTCGACCGCGTCCTTCATCTTCTCAACGATGACCACGACCTGGCTGGTGAATTCGGCCACGCGTTCTAGAATCTGACTCTCATCATCCTTGGCCATGCTGGCTCCTTGCGCATCAAAGGTCTGAAATGATGATACCGCAGAGGACCGTTGATGGTATCGGACATACAAGGGGCGGGGCAGGGACGGCGTACACCGTCCCTGCCCCGCCCGAAACCGTCTCCTTAAGGCTGGATGCCTAAGATCGTGGTCTTATTCGGCCGTGGTAGCGTCAGTCGCTTCGCTGCCACCGACCAGAGCACGCAGCTCGTCTATGAAGCCCTGCACTGCCTGCACAGGACCAAGCAGAACAGCCAGTTCGGCAAGACCAGCGTCATCGGCTAGACCATCGGCCGCGGTCTGGATGTCGTCCCAGACCTGCTGCGCCTTGACTGCATCCGCATCCTTGACGTCGGCGCAAGCGTCGATCACAGCCTGCCAGTCCGGCTGGACAGCAGCCAAGGCGGCTTTAATATCGGCGCCATTGCCCTCACCGGACGCGAAGGTCTCGGTCAACTGGGCGATATCGCCCTCGACGACCGTCAGAGCGTCGCGCATGGTCTGCTTTGCAGCCTCGTCATCGCCACCACAGGCGACGGTGAACATCGTGCTGAAAGCGATGACTGCTACCAGACCGATCAACAACAGCTTCTTACTCACTCTTTCCTCCTCCTTCTATCTACACAAACCGGAATATCCTACCCTATCCTTCTGCGGGTAGCGTAGCGCACTTGGACCATCGTGGGAAGCTACTACGAACAGTCTATGTTCGTAATGAGTTGACACCCACTCGTCGCAAACCCTAAGACTGGGCCTCGCA
This sequence comes from uncultured Actinomycetes bacterium, assembly GCA_963814365.1. Taxonomy (GTDB): domain Bacteria; phylum Actinomycetota; class Thermoleophilia; order RBG-16-64-13; family RBG-16-64-13; genus RBG-16-64-13. The sequence goes on from CAWFCL010000004.1 coordinate 1,463,893, forward strand.
CGCCTTTTGCGCCTCGCGGAAAGCCGCGATGAAACGCATGGCATAGTTGTCGCGCCCCAGCACCAAGTCCGCCGAGAGCACGGCCATACGCACCACGGCTGCGTCGACAGTCGGACAGGTTAGACCTGCCTCGACAGCCATGGCCAGGTAGGCTCCGTTCAGCACCGGACGGTTGGGCAACCCGTGGGAGATGTTGCTCGCTCCCTGGGTCTGGTTTACGCCCAGCTCATCCCGCACGCGCCGGGTGGCCTCGAGTGTGGCAAGACCGGCCTTGACGTTCGCCCCCAGCGACAGGGTCAGGCAGTCGATGATCACGTCCTCGCGCGGGATCCCCAGCGCCTCGGCCCGCTCCACGATGCGGTGGGCTATCGCCACACGCTCCGCGGCTTCGGCCGGGATGCCCTTCTCGTCCAAGGTCAGACCGATGACCGGAAGGCCGCGCTCCTTGACCAGAGGAAGGATGGTCGCCAGTGAGGCCTCCTCACCGGTGACGGAGTTCACTATCGGCCGACCGGGGCAGACATCCAGAGCCGCCATGAGCGCCTCTATCTTCCGGCTATCGATGCACAGCGGCACGTCCACCACTTCGCACACCGCCTTCACCGCCTCGGGCAGCATGGCGACCTCGTCTATGCCGGTGGCGCCCACGTTCACATCCAGGATGTCGGCACCCGCCGCCACTTGGGCCAAAGCCTCCTCGCGGACCACGTCTAGATCTCCGGCACGCAGAGCCTCGGCCAAGCGCTTCTTGCCCGTGGGGTTGATGCGCTCGCCTATGAGCACTGTGGGCCTTCCCCCACCGATGATGACTTCCTTGGTCCCGCTGGCTACTCGAGTCTCCACTGCTTAGTCCCCTTTCTGATCAGCCTTCTCCCCGAACAAGTGAGTGAGCTCTATGGGCTCCCCGGGCGGCACTACGACTATCTCGCCGTCCCTCTCTCCCTTGAACAGTCGCTCCAACAGTGTCACCGAACCCTGCACGACGCCATGCGCCAGTTTCAGCTCTTCGGCTACCGCCTCACTGTCCGCGAGGCATTCGGCCACTTCGTACGCCTTGGTGTCTATAAGACTCACCTGCTCGTATCCGGCGAACATGGTCTTGCGCAGTCTGGTGGCGCGGTCGACACCGTAGCGTTCGTCCCAGTCCTGGAACATCTCCTTGAGCGTGCTCTCGTGGTTGAACCATCCCCGGGTCAGATAGTAGTGCCGGGGATCCCGAGGTATCTGCTCCCTGACGCACCCGCCACCCAGAAACAACGACACGCAGTCGTCCACCCTAGGAAATACCAAGCGAGACTGCTTCGCCGCCAGACCCTGTAGCGCACTGCCGCAGAAACCCAGGGCCAGAACGACCTCTTCCACCGGTGCTACTTCTACTTGCTCCCTACGCTCCGATGCAGGCCCTTTGCCCGGAAGCACCGAGGGCAAGACCGCGACCTCTTCAGCCGCGGCGCCCTCGTCCAATCTGTCAATAAGCCCCTGCAGCACGTCCCTCAGTCTTTCCGGGCGCTCATGCAGACCGCTCTCCACCCAGATCAGGGGAGGGCGTTCGTCCGGATCCAGCGCCTCGAGAGCGAGCCGCACCTCATCCTCGATCATCTCGCAGGCTAGGATCACCGATCGGGTCAAGCCTGCTTCCTCCTAGCGCCGCGCGGCGCTAATCATCGCCGCCACGTTCTCCGGCTTGGCCGTGAATGGCACTTCGCAGCCGGAGCCCAGGATGAAGCCACCGTCGTGGCCCATGAAATCGATGAGCTTGAGGCAGTAGTCTTCCACCTCGGCCTTGTCCGAGATAGCGAGTAGCGGCGCGTTCACATCGCCTTTGATGCATAGGTGCCCGCCCAGCACCTCCCGAGCCTTGCGGATGTCGGTGGAGCCGTCCAGCTCCACCACGCAGCTGGCCCGTGGCAGTTCCTTGAAGCGCGGGATCATAAGATCCCAGTTGCCGTCGCAATGCAGCACCGAAGTCAGACCGGCGGCATGGTAGCCCTCCACCATCCGCTTCATCGACGGGAAAGAGATCTCGTCGAACAGTTTGGGCGACAGGAAGCTGGCGCTGGAGCGCATGGCGAAGATAGCCACGCGATCGCCTTTGGCCCGTTTCGCATTAGTGACACCCAGCTTGATCATGGCGTCAGTGCCCGTCTCGACAGCCCTTTTTACCTTCTGGGGGATGGAGAACAAGTCCCGGTAGAAGGGAGTGAGCGAGCGACTCAGCGAGAAGACATCGAAGGGCGGGGCCACGCCGGTGTGGAACATCACCGGCATGCCTTGCCGCTGCCAGTGCTTGATGTTCTTACCGGTGTTCATGCCGGCTTTGATGTAGCCCAGGAGTACCTTGAGGTTACCCAGTCTGCCGTGCCAGGGAGGCGTCTGGATCTTCTTCATGAATTCGGTGTTCCAGAAGTTCCAGCCCTTCTCCAAGATCACGTCGTAGTCGGAGACCTGCATGACCTCCTCTTCGACGAATTGGAACGGTTCGTCCGGACCAAGGTCTCGCCCGGGGATCCTGACCTTCATAGCCTCGATGTACGCTGTATCCCGGGGATTGAGAGGAAAGACAACATCGGGTCTGCCTATGCGCTCGAAGGTCTTGTCGCACGCCTCCAGCCACGCCTTGTTGCTGCTGAACAGCTGCTCCTGCGTGATGCCGGCGCAGCGCCCAGCAAACGTCACTATGTGCGGGTATACCGGAATCTCCGGCGTCGGCTTGAGCGCGATAGCGCGCTCAAGCCTCTCAAAGGAGTCCATATCACGCAGTCTCTTTCGCTGTCTGGATCATGGCCATCATGTTCTCGTCTTTGGCCTCGTCCACCACTGCGCCCACGTCCAGTATGAAGCCGCCTCCCGGCGCCACCGCCTGGATAAGATCCTTGCAGTAGTCGCGCACTTCGTCAGCGGTGCCGAGTTTCAGCAGGGTGTTGGGAACGTTGCCCTGTATGCAGGCAATGCCGCCCAGGACCTCCTTGGCCCGGCGCATGTCGGTGCGGTCGAACTGCCAGACGGTCTTGCCCTTGGGCATGTCGGCGATAGCCTCGAGCCGCGAGTTGTAGGCCCCTTCGGCGAACAGGTAGGGGACGAAGCCGTCCGCCACCAGGCCCTCGATGACCTTGCGCAGGCTGGGCCAGTAGAACTTGCGGAACTGCTCGTCGTTCATGAAGCTGTCGGCACCCTTGTGCAGGGGCATGAACACCAGCGGAGGACTGAAGGGGTTCGCGTTGCGTGTCACCCACTTGACACACGGACCCACCAGCCTGTCGCAGGCCTCTAACAACCTGTCTGGCTGACGATACATGTCGGTCACCACACCCCTGGTACCCCGTAGGGTGTCGCCTATGACGTCGAACGGGGCCTTAGACATCGACCCTATGCTGCCAGGGAACCCTTCGGCCACCAGCTGGCCTATCAGCGGGAAGAACGAGCCTCCCCAAGCCTGACACTCCTCGCCGGCTGACTTCAGCTTAGCCAAGGTCTCCTGTACCTCCGGGTCCGCCCAACGCATCAGGTAGCCCGGCGAGGCCACGATCTCCACCGTATCCATGGGGGCGGTAAGCTTGGCGAACCCAGCCATCCCCGGCACCGTGCGCGGCAGCCACACGTGCAGCAGGTAGTCGGTGGGGTCGTCGATTAGAAGGTCGTACTCGTCGGCCAGCATCCACTCTTTCTCGTTGTACTGAAAGCCGGCTGTCATCGGGGCACCGTGGCCCGGCCAACTGAGCACAGCCACGTCTAAGGTGTCGAAGGCCCTGGCCGGGATGGCGGCGAACAGCGGAGCCACCAGGGCATCCGGCTCGCACACCCGGTTGTAGTCCAGCCACGCCGCGGCTGCCCGGGGATAGTCGTTCATGGCGTCATACGGGGTCAGGCCCCCGCGCATACCCGGATAATGTCCGGTCAGAGTACACACGGGCACTCGATCCGGCTCCCCATCCAGCGTCATGGCTTTCTTGAGCCTGGTGGCCCTGGCCTTGTAAGCTGCGGCCGCTTCGGGACCCGCGAACTCCAGCCCAGGCGATGTAAAAGCGGCCCAGCGGCGCTCGAGCTTCTCGTCCGGCGTCAGCTCCGACCACGCTCGTTCATCCGCAGCACCCATCTCACTTCACCCCCACCGTCTCTTTGGCGTAGGCTACGGCGGCCATGGCATCGTCCCCGTAGGCGTCCGCTCCGGTGTACTTGCGCACGGTGTCGTCCATCTGCCCGCCACCGATGATGACCTTCATGCCCTCACGCAGGCCCGCGGCCTCCACCTGCTCGATGGTGGACTTCATAGAGTCGAAGGCCACCGAGAGGAAGCCGGAGAGAGCCAGCACCTGGGGCTTGTGTTCCCGCACGGCCTCGACGAACTTCTCCTCGGGCTGGTCGATGCCTAGATCGTGCACGGTGAAGCCGTTCACTTCCAGCATGAAGCCCACGATGTCTTTGCCGATGTCATGGATGTCGCCGCGTACGGTGCCTAGGACCACGGTGCCCAGCTTCTTGGCTTCGCCCGTCTGAGCGGCCATCCTGGGTTTTAGCACTTCGCCGATCTTGCGTAGCATCTCGCCGCTCATGATTAGCTCGGGCAGGAAGTAGGTGCCTTCCTGATAGCGGGTGCCCACCACCTGCATGGCCTCGGAGGACAGATCGAGGACCTTCTGTGGGTCCTCGCCCTTGGCCAAGAGCTCATCCACTATCCGCAGGGCTTCGTCCTCCTGCATGTTGGCCATGGCTTCGACTAGCTCGTGCATCGTCCCGTCTCCTGTTCTCGCTTGGTTCTTCTACCTAGCCACGTGTACAGATTCGCCGTGCACATCATGTGCCGCTTCCATCACCGCTTCCGCCAATGTGGGATGGGCGTGGATGGTCTCGCCCACCTGCCTCACACTCAGCCCGTTCTTGAGCGCCACCGCCACCTCGTGTATCAGGTCGGTCACATGTGGCCCCATCATACTAGCCCCCAGCAGCAGGTCGGTCTTCTTGTCGGCCACCAACTGCACATAACCCACTTCTTCGCCTATGGCGATAGCCTTGCCCAACGCGGGGAACCGGTAGGTGCCGGTGGCCGGCTCGTAGCCCTGAGCCGCCGCCTTGTCTTCGGTCAGGCCCACGCTGGCCACCTCGGGGTGTGAGTAGGTGCATGAGGGCACGAAGCGCAGGTCGCGCTCGCGTTGTCCGTCCGGAGACCCAGCCAGACAGTTCTCCGCTGCCACCAGGGCTTCGTGCGAAGCCACATGGGCCAACAGCACGCCTCCATTGACATCGCCGATGGCGTAGACGCCGGCGGCACTGGTCTGCAGATGCTCGTCCACCTTGATGAAGCCCCGCTCGTCGACCTTGACGCCCGCGTCCTGCAGGCCTATGTCCGTGGTGTTGGGTCTACGGCCCACTGAGACCAACACCTTCTCGGCGGTGACCTCAGATCCATCGGACAGTTTGGCCGTGACGTGGTCGGCGCCGTACTCGGTGATCTCGTCGACCTTGGTGTTCAAGAGCACCTGGATGCCTCGCTTGCGATAGACGCCCTGGAACTGCTTGGCCAGGCGCTTGTCTTCTTGCGGGAGCATCTGCGGCATCATCTCGACCATGGTGATCTGAGTACCCAGTTCCGCAAAGAACGAGGCGAACTCACAACCTATAGCACCCGCGCCCACGACGAGCAGAGACTCGGGTGCTTTGTCCAACACTAAAGCTGAAGTCGAGGTCAAGACCGCTGGTTCGGCAAAGTCGAACATGGGCAGGTGCGCCGGCTCGGATCCGGTGGCGATGATGATCTTGTCGGCCTCTAGGATGACTGTCTCTTCGCCGGAGTCCACCGCCACACGAAGGCCGCTCTGAAGCGTCCCGGCGCCGCGTATCACCTTCACGCCCGCCTTCTTGAGCAACATCTCGACACTGTCTCGTATCTGAGTGACAACACGCTCCTTGCGCACCATCATGCCGCCGAAGTCGGGCACCACCTCGCCGGTGACCTCGAAACCGAAGTCCTGGCCCGCCCGAGCGTGCGCCAGCGCCTCGGCGCTGGCCAGCAGGGCCTTGGTGGGGATACAGCCGCGATTGAGACAGGTGCCACCTATGAGGTCTTTCTCCACCAGGGTGACCGACGCACCCAGCCGGGCCGCCCGCAGGGCGGCCACATAACCGCCCGGTCCGGCACCCAGCACCACGACGCGCTCGGCGCCGTCCGTGGTCGCGCCGGCAGTAGTCGCGGCGCCGGTGGGGGTCGCGTTGCCCACGGCTACCGCGCGCCCCCGGTCAGCCCTGCCATCTCCAGGATCTCCGGCACGATGTCCTCTTTGCCTATAGCCATGATGTGCACGCCGTCAGCCAGCTTGTTGTCGCGGATGAAGCGTATGTGCCGCGCGGCGATCTCCATACCCTTGTGCATGGCATCCTCTTTGGGCACCGCCGCCATCTCTTCCAGAAGCGCGTCTGGCACCAGGATGCCCGGCACCGCGCGGTTCATGTACTTGGCCATACCCACACTGGTAAGGACCACCAGGCCCGCCATGATCTTGGCATCGGTGCCCGCTGTTATCTCGCGGGCTTTTTCCATGAAGCGCCGAAAGTTGTCCATGTCGTAGACGGCCTGGGTCTGAAAGAAGTCGGCTCCTGCCTCCGCTTTGCGCGCGAACTTGTAGAGTTGCGGCTCCAGGGGGTCGGATTCAGGCGTCACCACGGCGCCGACGTAGAAGTCGGTCTTGCCGTCCAGCTCGTTGCCTTCCCAGTCCGTGCCCTCGTTCATCTTCTTGCAGCACTGGATCAGGTGGACGGAGTCGAAGTCGAACACGCCCTTGGCCTGCTTGTGGTCGCCCACCACGGGATGGTCCCCGGTCAGGCAGAGAACGTTGGTGATGCCCAAGAACGCTGCCGATAGTAGGTCGGACTGCAGGCCCAGCCGATTGCGATCGCGGCAGGTAGTCTGGAAAACGGGGTCGCCCCCACGCCGGACGATCTCGCCCGACACCACCAATGAACCCATGCGCATGACCGCGCTCTGGTTGTCGGTGACGTTCAAACCATCGACCTTGTCCTTGAGAAGATCGATGTGGTGCAGCATGGACTCCACATTGGTGCCCTTGGGCGGACCTATCTCGCCCGAGACCACGAACCTTCCAGCGTTGGCTGCGTCGCGATAGGCGCCCATCACTTCTCGCTCCCCATCTTGATCTTGTGACCCGTCTCGTCCTTGCGCTCCACGAGCACGCCGGGACGGCGGATGACGTTCCACTCCTTCGGCTCGTGCGTGATGGTGCGCTTGTCCTCCCGACCCTCTCTCTTGAGCTGATCGTGGATGAGCACCCAAGCGCAGTCCATCTCTGGGTCTACCTCGCACTTGCCGTGGTTGGTACCGCCACACGGTCCGTTGACCAGACCCTTGGGGCAGCGCGTGATCGGGCAGATGGAGCCGTAGTCGTCTATGACACAGGCCCCGCAATGCGAGCACTTCTCCAGAAAGTCCATGGAGCGCTGGATGTTGCCCAAGAACAACGGGTCGCAGCCGGGCACGACGTGCTTGTCGGTGGCGGCGCGGCACGCCTGCGTGCCCGCGCCGCACGACAGTACCAAGAAGGCATCTGCATCGGCGATCTTGTCGGCGTTGCTGCGTAGGATCCGCTTCACGTCCAATTCATGGCATCCGGTATGCACCACTTCGCTGAACACCACTTGTTTGCCCTCGGCTTCCAGGAGAGCCTTCATCTCGGCGATCTCGGGCTCGCCGCCCGTGCGGGTGGCTGTGGCGCATTCGCCGCAACCCAGGATGACTATCTTCTTGTCGCCCTCGAGGTCTTCCAGGACCTCTTCGAACGGTTTCTTCGTGGAGATGATCAATTCACTTGCCTCCAATCTCCGGAGGGGCCGCCATTAACAGTCGTCACTTGTTTTGAGTCCAGCGCGCGCCGCGCGCAACGTGTTGCGCGCCAGCATCATGTTCGTCACCGCTCCCACTCCCGCCAGGCACCGGAGTTATGGCCGCCGCTTTGGCCGACACTGCTTCGAAGTCCACGTCGCCCACCGTCTTCGCCTCGGCCTCAGTCAGATCGGCGCCGCACACCTTGCATGGCTGTTTCTTGCCCCGATCGAGCGCACCGCACTTGGGACATACGACCACGCGGTTGATGCCTACGTCCAGCACGACCGCGCCCTCTTTCACTAGGTCGGCACCCACCAGGTGAGGAACGCCCGCCGCCACGACCAAGTAGTCGGCCACCTGGGTGTGCTTGGCCAGATTGCCCCGGTTCGAAGTGTACACGTGGGTCACAGTGGTCGTCGCGTTCCGATTGAGCAGCAGAAGAGCCAGCGGCTTACCCACGGTGTTGGAGTGGCCCACCACGCAGACCTCGGCCCCTTCGAGCGCGTCGGTGACATCCAGGCCTTCGCCACGCAAGTAGCGTTCCAGCAATTCCATGCAGGCGGCCGGAGTGGCCGGCGGAAAGGTCGGTTCGCCCAAGGTCAGGCTGCCCATGTTCGAGGGGTGGAAGCAGTCCACGTCCTTACCTGGGTCGATAGAGCCGATCACCACCGAGTCCGCGACTTGAGCGGGAAAAGGTCGTAGCGGCAGTATGCCCGACACTGCCGGGTCGGCGTTGAGGCTCTGGACCACTTCCACGACCTGAGCCTCACTGGCGGTCGCGGGCAGGGTCTCGCTCCGATAACCAAGACCCATCTCCCCGCAGAACTTCTCCACCGCGCCTCTGTACATGCCGGCCCCAAAGTCATCGCCCACCATGAGAGTCGCGATACCGGGCTTCACACCCGCTGCCTTGAGCTGCTCCAACTCCAGCGCAAGCTCCGACGCGCAGTTGCTCGGCTATCGCCTTGCCGTCTATGATCTTGGCTGCCACGCGCGCCTCCTAAAGTTTGTCGTAGGTGATGGCCAGGACGGTCTCGCGCAGCTCGGCGATCTCAGCCAAGACCTCCTCGACCCGCGCCCAAGCGGTGCGTTTGAAGTCCTCGTCGTCTATCCAGGCCAGGTTGATCTTCACGTTCAGGGCCGCCGCTTGGGCGGCCGCGTCGGCCAGCAGCGCTGCGACTCCGGCGTCTGATACCGCATACAGATTGCCCTTCTCTGCCGCCGGGACGGCCAGCTTGGCCACCTCCAACGGACGTCAGGGCTATCTTCAGTGGCACCGCCGCCGCTCCATTGAGCGCATTCTGCATGATCTTCTTGCGCTCAGCCTTCTGAGCCTCGTCGTCTTGCGGCAACTTCATGGCCTCGGCTACGGCACCGTAGGCCTGGGCATCGAGGGTGACCAACTCTTCGAGCTGCGCGCGCAGCTCCGCTGCGCGCGCTCCATGTCCGCCATCTCGTCCTGCACGTCCGCGTACTTGGGCTTGCCGATAGTAAGGTGCGCTACCATGCCCACCAAGGCCGCGCCCAGAGCGCCCGACCAACGCGGCCACGCTACCGCCACCCGGCTCGGGCGAGTCGCTGGCCAGCTGGTCCAGATACGACTGGAGCGGCCAGTCGATGTAGGCGACCTCACTCATCAGAACAACCCCACGATCTCACTGTTGACCAGGTCGATGTTCTCCGCAGCGGGCCGCGCGGGCAGACCCGGCATGGTCATTATCGATCCGCATACAGGGATCACCATACCCGCACCGGCCGACAGACGAATCTCGCGCACTGTCAGCCTCCAGTCCTGCGGGCGCCCTATCTTGGTCTTGTCGTCGGACAGCGAAGACTGGGTCTTCGCCATGCAGACTGGCAGCGTGCCGTACCCCAAGCGAGTGAAACGATCGATCGCAGCGCTCGCCTCATAGTGGTACTCCACCCCATCGGCCCCGTAGATCTTGGTGGCGATGGCTTCGATCTTCTCCGGGATGGTCATGCCCAGTTCGTAGGCGTAGTCCAGCTCAGGCTTCTGCTTTGACCTTCGCACAGTCTTGACCACTTCTTTAGCCAGTTCGATACCGCCGTCGCCCCCCTTGGCCCAAACCTCGGAGAGCACCACCTTCGCACCCAACTTCTCGACACGGTCTTTGAGCAACTTGATCTCGGCCTCGGTGTCGTCGGGGAAGCGGTTGATGGCGACCACCACCGGCGGGCCGAAGGCCTGCAGGTTCTCCAGGTGTTTCTCGAGGTTCGCGACGCCGGCGCCCAGCGCTTTGAGGTCCTCTTTCTTGAGGTCGGCGAGTGCCACTCCACCGTGCATCTTGAGCGCTCTGATGGTAGCCACGAGCACTGCTGCGTCGGGCTTCAGGCCCGCGTACCGACACTTGATGTCGTAGAACTTCTCGGCCCCTAGGTCCGCTCCAAACCCGGCCTCGGTCACACAGTAGTCGCCCAGCTTGAGCGCCATCCTCGTCGCCTGCACTGAGTTGCAGCCGTGAGCGATATTGGCGAACGGACCTCCGTGGATGATAGCCGGCGTGTTCTCTAGAGTCTGCACCAGATTCGGCATGAAGGCGTCTTTGAGCAGGACGGCCATGGCGCCGGACACTCTCAAGTCCTGAGCGGTCACCTTGCGGCCCCACAGCGTCGAGCCCACGATGATGCGGTCCAACCGCGCCTTGAGGTCCTCGATGTCACTGAAGCGAGGCAGAGAATAGCCATGACTTCAGAGGCCACTGTTATGTCGTAGCGAGTCTTGCGCTCAACGCCCTCACCACCTTGAGCGATGCTGATCTGCCGCAGGGCTCGGTCGTTGAGGTCGACGACCCGCGGCCAGGATATATCGTTGGGGTTTATGTTGAGGTCATTGCCCTGAAAGAGGTGGTTGTCCAGCACCGCCGAGCAAAGGTTGTGAGCGGTGGTGATGGCGTGGATGTCACCGGTGAAATGCAGGTTGATGTCTTCCATAGGGATGACCTGAGCGTAGCCGCCGCCGGCAGCGCCACCCTTGACCCCGAAACACGGGCCCAACGACGGCTCCCGCAGACGTGGCTATGGCCTTCTTGCCTATCTTGTTCAGTGCCATGGACAGACCCACGTTGGTGGTGGTCTTTCCCTCGCCGGCGGGCGTGGGCGTGATGGCGGTACAGAGCACCAGCTTGCCGTCCGGCTTGTCCTTCAGACGCTCCAGGACGCTCAAGTGGATCTTGGCCTTGTGATGGCCGTATGGATCGACTTCGCCGGACCCAGGCCCAATCCCGCGGCCACGTCCAATATCGGTAGGGGGCTCGCTTCTCGGGCTATGTCGATGTCGCTCTTCATGATCCCCTCGATCGGTTGCGTTCCGGTGACTTGTATTCTATATTTATATAGCTAAATCTGTCAAGCACGGGGAACGGCTAAAGTGGTCAGAAGAGGGCAGAAAGAGCGCCAATGGTGGGTCGGACGACACCTGCGAGAGCCTACCGCCATAGTCTCGCGGACCCGACACGCGATTCGTTCGAGCCTGCGTACCAGCGCATCGCCAACTCGCTCTCGGATGCGATCGCCGCCGGCGTCTATCGCGCTGGTGACCAACTACCCACCGAACCGCAGTTGCGCGCCACTTACGGAGTCAGTCCCGTGACCGTCCGACGCGCGATCAACATCCTGTCTCGACCGCGGATTGGTCACCACCACTCAAGGCAAGGGCACCTTCGTGCGCTCCATGGACCTGGGCGAAGCCATCTTTCGCCTCCAAGAACTCACCGACACCTGGACTGACGACGACTTCGGTAGAAGTGCAGATTGTTGGAGGCCAGCATCGTACCCGCCGACACCAAGGTGGCAGACAAGCTCCAGATCGGCGAAGACGCTCTGGTGGTCCTGCTACGGCGCCTCATCCAACGCAGTGGCGTGCCACTCGTGTACCAGGTCGAGTACGTGACCTACGATGAACACAGGCCGCTCGTAGAAGCGCAACTGCAGGTCACCTCACTGGAGGGACTGCTCCGCTCACCCCAAGTAGAGGGCGTCATGAGCGGACGCCTGACTATCGAGGCCGTCGGCCTGGAGGCCGAGGCCGCTTCCGCGCTCCACCTGCCCGTTGACACCCCGGCCTTCAGCTTAGAGGGGCTGTTCCTGGACTACCAAGGCCTTCCTATCAGCTGGGGACGTTTCTTCTGCCGCGCCGACCAATTCCGTCTGACCACCATCGTCGGTGCAACACCCCGAGACGCGGAGAAGTGAAAGTGAACGACTACAGTCAGATAGAAGCCGCGGTGTCTACACTTGACGAGATGCGGGCCTTGGCCTTGGTCGAAGAAACACTGGCTGCCGGCAACAACCCGCAGGACGTCATCCGTGCGGTCCAGGAAGGTCTGCGTCTGGTGGGCCGGCGCTACGAGGACAAAGAGATCTACCTGGCGGGTCTGATCATGGCTGGCGAGATATTCCGCGGAGCGATGGAACTCGCTCGGCCAGGTATGGAGAACGAACCCGTAGGTGACCCCTGTGGACGAGTGCTTCTGGGCACCGTGCAGGGTGACATACATGACATCGGAAAGAACATGGCCGCCCTGGCCTTTCGTATGTTCGGCTTTGTTGTGGACGACCTGGGAGTGAACGTGCCCCCCGCCAGGTTCTTGGAGGCCGCGCAACAGCACGCACCCGACGTGATAGGCATGTCTGGTCTTCTGGTAGTGGCATTCGACTCCATGCAAGAGACGGTGACTCTTCTAAGAGAGAATGCGAGCCAGCTGACCAGGAATCCCCTACTGGTGATCGGCGGAGGGACGATAGACGAGCAGGTGAGCCGCTACGTCGGCGCCGACCTGTGGAGCGACGACGCCATGAAGGGCGCCCGACAGTGTCAAGCAGCTCTACAAGAACGGGGGGCCGGGGCGGCATGAAGGCACCCACTACGGCTGGTGCGGTCGCGGATGCAGCAGCGCAGACGGTGATGCTCTTTATGGACGGACGCCGTCTGCAGGTCAGGCGCCCACATGACGGTGCTCGAAGCCGCCGAAACTCATGGCGTCTACATACCCACGCTCTGTCACGACTCCAGATTGACACCTACCGCACGTTGCGGACTCTGCATCGTAGAGGTCGGCGGCAACGAGTTGGTGAAGGCGTGTGAGACACCCGTGACCGAGGGGATGGAGATCGTCACGCTGAACCCCCGCATCGCGGAAGCTCGACGCGAGACACTCGATGGACTCCTCTCCGACCACAACGCCTACTGCGAGCCCCCCTGCCACTACGCCTGTCCGGCCGGCATCGATATCCCCGCCTACCTGGCAGCCATCGCAAGAGGTGACGACGACGAAGCGGTCAGGATCATCAAAGAGCATCTGCCGCTGCCGCGCATCGTAGGCCGAGTCTGCCCGCGCCCCTGTGAGAGCGTATGCCGACGCACCCAGGTAGACGGAGAAGCCGTGGCTATCTGCCATCTCAAGAGGTTCGCGGCCGACCGAGCCGACACCGGCGGACGGGAGGGCAAGGCTAAGGACTCCGGCAAGAGCGTGGCCATAGTCGGTAGCGGCCCCTCGGGCCTCACGGCCGCCTACTACCTGGCCAAGGCCGGTCATCGAGTCACTATCTTCGAGGGCGACGACCAGCCCGGCGGGATGATGCTCAACGGTATCCCCCCCTACCGACTGCCGCGCGAAGCTATCGCCGCCGATGTGGTCGACATCCTACGACTGGGAGTGGAGTTGCGCCTCGGCGCCCGCCTGGGCGAGGACTTCACCATAGACGACCTGCAAGCCCAGGGTCACGCTGCCGTGCTGTTGGCTATCGGTGCTCAATCCGGTTCGACGGCTGACATCCCCGGTGCCCAAGAGGCCGACGGGGCCTTCTCCGCCGTGGAGTTCCTTACGCGACAGCAACTCGGGCACCTGGACGAGAGACTCTGGGCAAGACGCTGGTGATCGGTGGAGGCTTCACCGCCATCGACGCCGCCCGGTCGGCCGTTCGTCTGGGCGCCAGCGCGGTCACGGTTGTCTATCGCCGCACACGGGACGAGATGCCCGCCACCGCGGATGAGGTACGGGAGGCCGAAGACGAGGGCGTGCAGATACGCCTTCTGACGGCGCCGGTGGCCGCCCTCCACGCTGATGGCAGGCTGACGGGAGTCACGTGTCAGAGCATGCAGATGGGAGAGCCGGACGAGAGCGGCCGCCGCCGACCGGAGCCGATCCTCGGCTCTGAGTTCACACTCGAGGCAGACTCCCTTATTCTTGCCGTCGGGCAAGAGGTGGACGGCGCCGACCTCGAGGACGTTTGTGAGTTCACCTCGCACGGCACCATAGCCGCCGACAGACTCACGCTACTTACCAGCCGGCCCGGCGTCTTCGCCGGAGGTGACTGCGAGACCGGACCCGCCACCGTGGTTGAAGCCGTGGCCGCCGGCCGACGCGCAGCCGTCGCCATAGACGCCTACATATCCGGCCACGATCCCGAGAGCGCGTGCGCGGCGCCCGGAGCGCGCCTCGAGCGGCACAGACCCACATTCTTCGATATCGGAGCCAAGCCGCTCTCCGACGAGCCCAGAAACCCCGTACCTGTTCTGCCCCTGGTCGAGCGCAGGGGCTTCGATGAGGTCGAGGCCGGGTTCGACGAGGCCACGGCGCGCAAAGAGGCGGCTCGCTGCCTTCAGTGCGTCTGCCACGAAGCGTCGGCCTGCGACCTCCAGCGCCTGGCCATCCGCTACGGAGCAGGCACCACAGAGTTCAAGGGCGCGACCGGCCACTTCGAACTGATCGACGGCTCACCCACGCATCCACCTCGACCGCAAGCGTTGCATCAAGTGCCACAGCTGCGTCCGGGTCTGCGACGAACTGGAGAGCTACGGCGTCTACGAGGTCAGCAAGAGTGAGTACCCAAGGCTCAAGGCCCAGAGTTACATAGCGTCTGGCTGCGTGTCTTGCGGACAGTGCGTCGATGCCTGCCCTACCGGCGCGTTGGCAAACGCTCAGCTCAAGCACGTGCACGAGTGGCAGGTCAAGAAAGTGCGCACCACCTGTCCATTCTGCGGCACAGGCTGCAACTTCGACCTCAATGTCGTAGACGGCAGGGTGGTGGGAGTGACCACGGCCGAGGACGCGCCAGCCAACGGACGCGCCCTGTGCGTAAAGGGACGCTTCCACACCGACATGATCCACAGCCCCGAGCGACTGACCAAGCCGCTGATCCGAGAGAACGGGGTCTTGCGAGAGGCCACCTGGGAAGAGGCCTTGGGCCTGGTGGCGGAACGCCTATCGGCGAATCGAGACCAGCATGGGACCGAGGCCTTCGGCGCCCTGAGCTCGGCGCGATGCACCAACGAAGACAACTGGCTGATGCAGAAGTTCGTGCGGGTGGTCATGGGCACCAACAACATCGACCACTGCGCCCGCACCTGTCACGCCCCGACTGTGGCCGGCCTGGCCAACTCCTTCGGAAGCGCCGCCATGACCAACTCTATAGAAGAGGTCGAGTTCTATGACGCGCTGTTCGTCATCGGGTCCAACACCACAGAGGCCCACCCGGTGATAGGCGGCAAGATGAAGCGCGCCGCAAGACGTGGGGCCAAGATCATCGTGGCCGACCCGCGTCATATCGAGTTGGTAGATCACTCCGCTCTCTGGCTGCAGCTTATCCCCGGCACCGACGCAGCATTGGTCAACGGAATGATCAACGTCATCATAGACGAGGGTTGGGCCGACCAAGACTTCATCTCCAAGCGCTGCGAAGGTTATGACGACCTGTGGGAAGTCGTCCAGAAGTACACGCCCGACGTCGCGAGCAAGATCACCGGGGTCCCGCAGGACGACATCAGAGCCGCTGCTGAGATCTACGCGCGCACTGAGAGGGCGGGCATCTTCTACACGCTCGGCATCACGGAGCACACGACAGGTACGGCCAACGTCATCAACCTGGCTAATCTGGCCATGGTCACAGGCCACGTGGGCGTGCCTCACGCGGGAGTGAATCCCTTGCGTGGTCAGAACAACGTGCAGGGCGCGTGCGACATGGGCGCCCTGCCCAACGTCTACTCCGACTATCGTTCGGTCACCAACGCCGAGACCGCGGCGGTCTTCGAGAAGGCTTGGGGCGTGGCGCTCAACCGTGAGTTGGGTCTTCGTACCCCCGAGATGCTCGACGCAGCGGTAGCGGGCGAGCTCAAGACCATGTACGTCATGGGCGAGGACCCGGTGCTCACCGACGCCGACGCCAACTACGTCCGCAAGGCCCTCTCCAACCTGGACTTCCTAGTCGTGCAAGAACTCTATCTGACCGAGACGGCCAAGTTGGCGGACGTCGTGCTACCGGCCGCATGCTATGCAGAGAAAGACGGCACCTTCACCAGCACCGAGCGCCGGGTGCAACGCGTGCGCAAGGCAGTCGAACCGCCCGGTCAGGCTCGGGCCGACTGGGAGATCGTCGCCGAGCTTTCGGCGCTGATGGGACACCCCATGTCATACGAGTCCCCCTCGGCCATCTTTGAAGAGATACGCACGCTCACCCCTACCTACGCAGGCATGGACTACGACCGAGTGGATGCCTGCGGCCTGCAATGGCCGTGCCCCGACCTAGACCATCCGGGCACACCCTACCTACACGAGGACGTGTTCCCGCGCGGACGGGGCAAGCTCATGGGTGTGGAGTACGAAGCCCCTGCAGAGCTGACCTCCGATGCATACCCTCTGCTGCTCACCACGGGCCGCATGCTCTATCAGTACAACATCTCCACCCGCAGATCGGCCGTCCTGGAGTCGTTCGCCCCAGAGGAGCGAACCGAGATCAACCCCGCGGATGCCGCTGCCGCGGGGTTGGCCGACGGAGACCACATGAGGGTCACATCCAGACGCGGCTCTGTGGTCACCAGGGCACGGGTCACCGACCGCGTCCCTGAAGGAGTGCTCTTCATGACTTTCCACTACTGGGAGACGCCGGTGAACGAGCTCACCAACTCTGCCTACGACCCGGTCTGCAAGACAGCAGAGTTCAAGGTGTGTGCCGTCGCGATCGAGAGGGTCTGACGCCCCGCTCCTAGTGACGCCCCACTCCTAGGTCTCGCGCGCGTCCATCACCTCGAGCACGTACGGCTTGATGGCTTCGACCAGCTTGTCTTTCTCCACGCCCTCGACCTTGAAGGTCACCGCATCGTCCGAGGGGTGGATGCCGAAGGCCACAAACTGCCCCCCGGCGTCCGCCACCGCGCCCGCCAGTTTGGCCAGACCACCCTTGACGAAGGCCATCTTGGCCATCACGCGCACGCCCTCGCGCCGGGCCCCGAACAACTCCATCATGGTGCTGAAGAGTTCGGATTCGCTGATCATTCCCACCAGTTCGTCACCGCGCATGACTGGCAGACCGCTGATGCTGTTGTCGGCCAATATTCGACCGGCCTCCTCGAGCGGAGTGTCCTCGGTCACCGTGATGACCTTCTTGGTCATCACCGATTCGACTTTGATCTGTTCCAACAGGTAGTCGATCTCCCATACGCTGAGCGACGTGGCCGGGGACGGTGACACGCGGAACAGGTCCACCAACGAGACGATGCCCACCAACTTGGCACGCCCATCCAGCACCGGAAGCTGCCTGACCTTGGCCCCCTGCATCACTTTCAGAGCGTCGGGCACCGAAGCCCCGGGTTTGGTGGTCACTGGGTGTCTGAACATCCTATCTTTGACTAGCATCGCTACCTCCTACCATTCAGGCCTTCTGCATCTGGCGACTTCGTTCCATAGCCGCGGCAACCGCGTCCTGGAACGCGGCGCGCAACTCTTGTTCTTCAGGGGACCCAGCGGGTCCGGAGCCCCCTGCTCAGCCCCCGCCGGACCATCGCCGCCTTCCGCGGGCGAGTCCCCGTGTTCAACCAGCCGCTGGGCCATATCCAGGGCAGTCTGCCGCACCACTCGGCGCGCGTCTGCCCGACCCAGACCCGCGGCGACGGCGCCGTCCTCCAGGCCCTCGACAGTCAAAGCGAAGAACGCCGGACTGGATCCGGACACAGCGGTAAAGACGTCGAACTGCTCCTCGGGAATGACTTCGGCCAAGCCCAGTCGGCCGAACAGAGCCAAGCACCGTTTCACCGCAGCTTCGTCGGCCTCCTGCTCTACCGAAAGGGCCACCGCGCCTGCCCCCAGTTCCACCGCGAGGTTGGGCATGACTCTGATCAAGGTCGGCCCCGGTCCGAGTGTCTCTCGCAGCCACTCCAGCGTAAGACCGGCCATAGCCGAGACCACTGTTTGGTCAGACCGCAGAGCACCCTTGAGGCCGGCAAGCACTTGGCCGGCATCCTTGGGCTTGACCACTATCACCAGGGTATCCGCGCGCCCCGCCACCCGCTCCAAAGAAGGGGCGGCTTCGATGACAGGCGCAACCGCACACAGCTTCTCCACTGCGGGTCGGTATGTATCCCACACCAGCAACTCTATGTCGCCAGAGCGCAGCCAGCCCTTGACCAGAGCCGACCCCATGTTACCCACGCCCACGACCCCGACAGTCGTCGCCATCTCAACCCTTCTCAAAAGGAGAACACCCATCGTAGATCGCATTGCCGATGACGATGGCGTTCGCCAGCTCCCCCATCTCCCCTGCCTGCTCGGGAGTACAGATGCCCCCGCCATACCAGAGCAGTGAGCTATCCAGCACGTTGGCGGCAGCGGCGACCACTTCCGGCCGCCCATACGTACCACTATACTCGAGGTAAAGGATCGGAAGCCCGAACAGGTCCTGGGCCAAGTGAGCAAACGCGGCCACGTCATCGGCGCCCAGATCGGTGCGCGCATCCGTCAGCTCGGCCGCCGCCGCCCCCGGGTTCAGGATGCAGTAGCCCTCTCCGAAGACTCTGCGTCCCTTGATGAAGCGACCGAACTCCTTGAGGGCCTGCTGCTGGCGCCCGACTATCCATTTGACATCACGTGAGTTCAGCACCACCGGCACGAAGTAGAGGTCGAAGTCCGCGAGTACAGTGGAGGCATCCGAGACTTCCTGGGCCACAGGTGCCGGGTAGCGGCGTAGACGTTTCAGGAGAGCGGCCACCTCATCGGCCCCATACCCACCAGTGCCACCGACGATCACTGCGTCCACCGGCCATGAGCAGACTTGCTCCAACCGTTCGTCGGAGAGAGAACGCCCCGGGTCGAGCTTCAATATTGTCCGCCACTCTCGCAGTAGGTGCATCCTGTCCCCCAACCTTTCGTGCGGGCGTCGCCACGCTAGGCGCCGCCGCCCTTACCCGGCGCGCGCGCTTCAACGCGCGCCCGCCTGGCAGATACCCAAGTCATTGCCATCCAGAACACTACGATGATAGCGGTAGAGACGATCGCTAGGCGCATCATCGGCTCCACCTCCACCGCTTCCGGCAACCGGGGACGCTGGCCTGCCACGTAGTCCACCAGGTCGTTGGCGATCAGATATAGAGAGGCCGCCATGACCGCGGCCAAGCGGTAACGCAAGACCCAGAGCAGCGCGACTCCCTGCACAAGGAGTATGAAGTGGGTGATCAGCATAGAGATCCCCTCGAGACTCGCAGGGCCGCCATGAGCAAGCTCGATCACCCGCGAGACCACCGTCCACAGACCATACTTGATGCACGTACCGGCAGCCAGCAGCCCCAGCAGATGCCACTTTCGTCCAAAGTGGTAGGCAAGCAAGGCCAGACCCATCAGTGTCGCCGCTATCGGACAGTCCGGCACAAAGATCCAGTAGTACCAAGGAGAGGCCAAGATGGTCGAGCCATACCAGTACGAGTACCCGGCTACCGCCCCAGCCAGGTCGGCCACCGCCACCGCCCACATCGCCGGGCTCATGATCATCCAACGTGCGAAACTCACCCGCACTCCGCCTCCCCGGTCAGGAATCGATTAGCTACTATACCCACTAGCACACGCGGAAAGGGGATTCCATGACAACAGCATCCGACCACGACGCCAACCGAACGGCTCGCCTTACCAGCCGCCCGGCTCACCCTGGCAGCACCTCGATGTGGCGCTGGTGGCGCTACGTCCCGGCGTGGCGCGTCATGCTCGCCTTCGCGGTCGTACATGCCTGCCGCTACTGCCCCAGTCTGAGGGTCAAGAACTTCTTCTACCGGAGGCTAGGCGTCAAGATAGGAGCCCGCGTGTCCGTCGGACTGGGCGCGACCGTCGACGTCTTCTTTCCCCAGCTGATAAGCATCGGCGATGACACCATCATCGGTTACAACACCGTTGTGTTGGCCCACGAGTTCCTGGTGGACGAGTTGCGAACAGGGCCGGTGGAGATCGGCAAGAAGGCGATGATAGGCGCCAACTGCACCATACTGCCGGGCGTGCGCATCGGTGACGGCGCTACCGTCTCGGCCTGTAGTCTGGTGAATCGCGATATACCGCAGGGCGTGATGGCCGGAGGAGTGCCGGCCCGCATCATCAGCCGTAGTGCTGACCAGTCACCAGATACGAGAAGTCCTCGCGATCGCGGATGACCTTCACTCCGCCGTCAGACTGGACTAGGATCTCGGCCGGGCGCAGTCGCGCGTTGTAGTTGGACGACATCGAGAACCCGTAGGCACCCGTGTCCAACACCGCCAGAGTGTCGTCCAGCGACACATCCGGCAGCATACGCGCTTCGGCGATAAGATCACCGCTCTCGCAGATGTTGCCGCACACGCTCACTTCCACCAGATCGCGACTCTCGGCGTTGTTGCAGACGACGACTTCGTGGTAGGCGCCATACAGCTCAGGACGGATGAGCACGTTGAAGCCCAAGTCGGTGCCCACGAACACGGTACCGAAGGTCTCCTTGATGGAGTGGACCGTGCCCAACAACGTCGAGCATTCCGCCACCGGATAGCGGCCGGGCTCGATAAGGAACTTGACCTTCTTGTTGCCCGTGCGCTCCTCCCAGTCCGAGAGCACGGCCTCGAACTCCTTGGCGAACTCATCCATGGGGAAGCGATCCTCTTCGGTATGGCGATAAGGGACCCCCAGACCTCCGCCGAAGTCGATCAACTTGAGGTGGTCGAAGCTCTCGGCGATCTCGAGTAGCCGCTCGATGGCCGCCAGGTAGTTGTGCGGGGCCAGGAACAGCGAGCCTATGTGCATGTTGATGCCTACGATGGAGAGGTCGTACTTCGCGGCGGCACGCTTGAGTTCGGGCAATTGGTCTTGCGGCGTGCCGAATTTCACCCTGCCCGCCGTTATGACCTTGGCGCTGTGACCGTCACCGATGTTGGGATTGATGCGCACCACGACGTCCCCACCGGGATTCAGTTCACCGTAGTACTCAAGTTGCGAGATGGAGTCGACGCTCATCAAGATGCCGCGGTCTATCGCGTAGCGCATCTCGTCACGAGAGACGTTGTTACCTATGAACAGTATGTCCTCAGGCTTGTAGCCGGCCTCCATCGCCAGATAGATCTCGCCGGGGGACATAGTGTCCACCCTTAGACCTTCGCTGCGGACGATCTCGAGCAAGGCGACGCTGCTGTTGGCTTTCATGGAGTAGTTGACCGCGAAATTGGACCTTTTCAGCAGGCCCTTCAGTTCACGACAGCGCGCGCGCAGGACCTCTTCTTCGTAGACGTATAGCGGCGTCCCGTACTCTTTCGCCAGATCACCGGCAAAGTGAGGGCCGAAATACAGACGGTTGTCCTTGATGCGCACTGGCTACCCTTTCTGTCGATGGTAGCCTCAATGATACGCGGTCGGCTAGCGCTCGGCGACCTTCTCGATCTTCGACGCGGCATCACTCAACAACTTGTTGATCTGCTTGAGCTTGTCTGCGTCGCCGGCGCTCTCCCGCACCGCCCGCTTGACCTTGTGGAACGCCTGGTGGATATCACTGAGGGTCTCGCCGGAGGTCTCCTCTTGATCGAGGCCCCACTTGGCCTGCCACCGTTCGCGGTGAGAGTCGGCCTTGTCCTTGTTCTCTTTCAGGTAGGCCGTGCCCGCCTCTGTGACCGAGTACACTTTCTTGCCCTCTTCCGTAGCAGAGACTACCAATCCCTGATCTTCAAGCGCCTGCAGGGTAGGGTAGACAGCTCCCGGGCTGGGACTGTAGAGCCCGCCCGAAGCCTCCTCCATGCCCCGGATGATGTCGTATCCATGCCTGGACTTCTGGGTGAGCAAGTCCAGGATGCCGAACCTGATGCCTCCGCGGGCTACCGACCGTGGCGCTTCGGACACGGGCCGTCGTACGTGCAGGCCGCGCGCCCCGGACATGCCTCGGGCCCCGGGCACACTCCCGTCGCCGTGCCGGTGGTGCGTTCCCGCTTGTCGCCCATCACGGCACTCTCGTCCGCCCATCTCTCATCTCCTCTTGACTCTGATCTCATCTCAACTTCAGGCCGTTGGCCTTGGACGTCGCCGCGAGAACCCTCGTGACTATGATGTCCTCCTGCATGCCCATACCCGGGTCCGTGCCCATACCTGCCGCCGTGCCCACCGTGGGATTTCCCCGCGGGTCTGTGGTCGTGTTTTGATCCTGCGTGTTTCAAGTCGTCCTCCGACTGATGCTGTGATAACGATATATCGTTATCTATCATATACTCCTTCACCACGATGTCAAGTCCGCCCGCCCACTCCACAACCAACAAGGGCGCCCGCCTCACAGCGAACGCCCTTGCACAGCTAAGTCAGGCCTCGGAAGTGCGGCCTCGGATCAGTCCTTCTTCCTGCCGACGCCCCACCGAGCCAAGTACACCCCCACCCAGATGGCG
The DNA here is from genome assembly GCA_963814365.1 of uncultured Actinomycetes bacterium. GTDB lineage: Bacteria > Actinomycetota > Thermoleophilia > RBG-16-64-13 > RBG-16-64-13 > RBG-16-64-13. The sequence continues at coordinate 1,486,380 of CAWFCL010000004.1, forward strand.
CCCAGGTACATCGCGGCCTCGGCACAGACCCTCAATGACCCGATCAGCTGGTAGTCGCCATAGGTGGAGTTGGTCGCAAACTCCTCAGATGGCACCACATACAGAAGGATCTGTCCGATCACGCCCAGCAGGAAGACCTTGACGCCCAGCCAGAGGCTCAAACGCGCCTTCCAACACTCTACCGAGGCCCGCCACAGCTTCTCCATCGCCCCTGGCGACTTCGCCGTCTGTACCTGCGGATCGTCTTCCTTCGTCGGCATGTCCATGCTCACCCACCTCTTTGCTCGCTGCGGTTGACAAGTCTCTATCCAGGGTACGCTTCTCTACAACGCATAGCCATCAGCCGCTTGACCTAAGCGCACATATGCGCCAATGTACACGCTAGTCGGTGTAGCGAACACTGTTAGGGGAGAGCCGCGTGAGGATCGCCGTCGTTTCGCCTTACTCTTGGACCGTGCCTGGGGGCGTGAACAACATCATCGCCAGCATGGTCTGCCAGTTAGAGAAGCGCGGGCACCAAGTCTCGATCGTCGCACCCGCCGGCACCCTGGGCAAGCGTACCAAGGACCTACCGGCCAATTTCATCATGGCCGGACACACCATCCCAGTGCCCTCCAATGGCTCTATCGCTCATGCGAGCGCGTGGCCCCTCATGCTCGGCACCATGTCCCGCATCCTTAGCAAGCACGACTTCGATCTGATACACGCCTTCGAGCCCTTCACTCCGGCGGTGGCCGCCTCGGCCCTGCTGGTGTCCAAAGTCCCCGTGGTGGGAACGTTCTGCGCAGCCGGTGACGCCACCCGGTACTACCACCGTTGGAAGCCGCTGGCCGATAGGCTGATGCCCTGTCTGACGGTCAGGACGGCGGTGTCCGAGGCCGCGCGTGACTGTGTCAGCCCGCACTATCCCGGCGAGTATCGCCTCACCCCTTGCGGCATCGATATAGAACCTTACGCGAAGGCGCGGTCGGCCAAGAGGGTGAAGGGGCGCATCATGTTTCTGGGGCGCCCGGAACCGCGCAAGGGACTCACCGTTCTGCTGGAAGCCTTTGAAGAACTGCGTGCCCGCATCCCCGGGGCGACGCTCACCCTTGTCGGTACCAGTGAAGAACAACTGCGGGCCCTCTTCCCACGCAAGACCCTGGACCTTGCCCAGAAGCTTGAGGGCGTGAAGGCCCTCGGAAGTCTGGGTGAGCACGACAAGATCGAGCAGATGGCACAAGCCGAGGTCATGTGCGCGCCGTCGCTGGGCGGAGAGAGCTTCGGTATCGTGCTCACAGAAGGGATGGCCGCCGGGCTACCTATCATAGCCTCGGACATACGCGGATATCGCGCCGTCCTGGCCGAAGGCGCCAACGGAGTGTTGGTCCCCCCAGGGGACGCGAAGTCGCTCGCCAACGCCCTGTTCAACACCTTGTCCGACTCCGGACTGCGGCAGCGTCTGACCGAGGACGGCATCAAGCGGGCTCAGCGATATTCGTGGGACAACGTCCTAAGCCAGATCGAAGATGCCTACGCCGACGCCCTGCAATTGGGCCCGCAGGTGGTCCAGGGACCCAGGGTGCCCGTGGCGAAGCAGGCACTCCACTTCGCCCGCATGCTCAAACCCAAAGTCAAGAAACTCCGGACCGCCCGGAGTCACGCAGCGGGCTGATCGCTCGGGCCGCCTGCGGCGCCGGCGGCCGCCCTCACGAACGCGTCCTCCAGAGTGGGCTCTGCTTGCTCCACCTTCACGTCTTTGATGCCCGCCGCCGCCAGCGCACGCATGACCTGCTCGGGGTCGACGCCGACCCTGTGGATCCTCGCCCTCTCACCCACCAGTGATGCTCCGAACTCCTTCTTCAAGATCTTGTGGGCCCGACTCATACGTTCCGTGGCGACCGAAAGCACGGTCCCCGGAAACGCCTCCACCATCTCTCGCGGCGAACCCTCGAAATGCAGGCGGCCGGACAACATCAGGCACAGCCGGTCGCAGACCTGCACCTCTTCCAGATGGTGAGTAGTGAGTATCACCGTAGTCTCCTGGGCCACTAGACCCCCCAGAAACGTCCAGAACTCGCGACGACTGGTGGTATCCATGCCACTGGTAGGTTCGTCCAGTATCAACAGCTTGGGCCGATGGAGTAGCGCGACTGCCATGGAGCACCGCCGCTGCACCCCAGTCGACTGCGAGCCCAATAGCCGGCGCAGGGCGTCCTCCAGATGAAAGCGGGTCACCTCGGCGTGCACGCGCTCTGACAAGACATCAGATGACAGACCATACATCCGCCCAAAGAAGCGTAGATTCTCCTCCACAGTCAGATCCAAGTACAGCGACCGGAGTTGCGAGACGTAACCCACCCCCCTGCGCAGAGCCGCCCCCTGGCGCTGACTGTCGAACCCTAGCACCGAGGACGTCCCGGAGTCGGGCTCGATAAGGCCCAAGAGCATACGTAGGGTCGTGGTCTTGCCGGCTCCGTTGGGACCCAGGAACCCGTAGACTTCGCCAGAGTCCACGGACAGGTCCAAAGCGTCCACCACCTTGCGGCCGCCCAGGACCTTGCTGAGCCCCTTCGTCTCTATGACGGGTCCGCCGCTCACAAGGTCACCCAGAGTCCTTCGCGTCCACCGCCGCCCCGACAGAGCGTTCTAGATGATTCGAACCGAAGCTTCTCAGCTCCATGAGGATGAAGGCGTCCTCGAAGGTGAGCTCTCGCCCTACCAGAGCGCCGTGAGCGTACGATTCACCCACCGTCGCGGCCAGGAGTCCGCGCCCTGCGTCTTCGTCCCGAGCCAGAGCCGCCAACCCCTCGGGTCGCAGATAGACCCGGGGCTCGTTCTCCACCTGCGCCAGGTGAGCACGCACTTCGGTCTTGTCGTCCGCGACCGGCTGCACCCAGGCCGACCACCCGTCGCTCTGGGCGTTCACCTGCTCCACCGTGGTGGCCAGTAGGCGACCCCGCGCCATCGCGGCAAGCCGGGTAGCGTACACCGACTCCTCCAGATAGCAACTGGTAAAGACGGCCGCCGTGCCTTCGCTGACCACCTGCATGATGACATCCCAGAGCGCGTGCTTAGAGACAGGATCCACGCCTACGGTGGGCTCGTCCAGCAACAGTAATGGAGGCTCGTGGATGAGTGCGCAGGCTAGTGACAGCCCCTTTTTCATGCCCCCTGAGAGTCGACCCGCTAGCCTGTCCCGCGCGTCCTTCAGACCAGTCAGGGCCAGCATGTCCGCCTTGCGCTCCTGCAGTCGCTCCCGCTCCATGCCCCGCAGTCGGCCGAAGAAGTCTAGGTTCTCCGACACCGTCAGATCGGTGTAGAGGTCAAAGGTCGAGCCGGCATAGCCCAAAGCCCCTCGGGTAAGCGACGAGCTCACCTCCCCTGAGTCGGGAGACAGCAGTCCGGCCAACACCCGGAGCAGAGTGGACTTGCCCGCACCGTCCGGTCCCAGGACGGCCAACGTCTCCCCGGACCCGACTCTCAGACTGGCCGAATCCAACGCCACCGTGCGGCCGAACCTCACCGTGACCTCCCGCAATTCCAGCAGCGGCGCGGCCACTCTCACACCAACTTCCTCTTGAAGCGCCAGGCGGCCAGGCTCACAGCCACGACGGCATAGGCGATCAGTATCACCACCCAGATCCACAGATCGCCCAAACCCTCACCGCGTATGAAGACACCCCTGGAGATCGGCAGGAAGTACGTGAGAGGCGCCAGATAGGCTATCCATCTGACGGCCCAGGGAATCCCCTCCAGTGGGAATATGAAGCCCGATAGCAGTATCTGGGGCACCAGCGTGAACACCGCCATCTGCATGGCCTGCTGCTGAGTGTGCGACACAGTGGAGAGCAACAATCCGAATCCCAGACACACGAAGAGAAAGGCCAGGCCCATCACCACCAGCAGCACGGGATTGCCCGCCATGGGTACGTCGAAGATGTACACCCCGCACACGATCACCAGGATGAAGTCCAAGAAGGCCACCGCCATATACGGCACTATCTTGCCCAGCATGATCTCCATCGGATTGGCAGGGGTGACCAGCAGTTGCTCCATGGTCCCCCTCTCGCGTTCGCGGACCACGGCAATGGCCGTGAGCATGGTGGCTATAAACACCATGACGATGCCCACCAGCCCCGGGATCATGTAGTTGACCGACCGCAGATCTGGGTTGTACAGCACCTCGGTCTTTATGTAGGTAGAAAGCCCCGCCTGCTGAGCCAGACTGCTGGTTATCACCTGAAGCTGCCGCACCGCCGCCTGCGCGACAAAGAGATCGGACCCATCGGCGACAAAGAGGCCGGATTCGGTGGGCTCAGGAGGCCGTATGGCCACCGAGACTCGGTGTTCCTCGACGGCCGCTCGCAGTTGGGAGTCGGTGAACACTCCTTGGTCCACCACATCGAAGTACTCAGAATCCTGCAATTCCCCGGCAACCAACGAAGCGGTAGGGGAGCCATCAGGGACTGACACCATGACCCGTATCTGCTTGACATCGAAGGTGGCGGCATAGCCAAAGAGCACGATCCAGATGATCGGAATAGCCACCATCATGGCAAGCGTGCGCTTGTCACGCCCTATCTGTATGAACTCCTTGCGGATCAATGAGGCGATGCGCTTGCCCATGTCGATAGAGCCTAGCACAAGGGACGGGGGACTCGAATCGAGTAGCGATCAGAAGGAAGTCTCCGCGGGGACCAATGGAGGTCCCCGCGGAGCGGAGGGAGGGTCCTACTTAGAGGGCGTGTCGTCCTTGGCAGACTTCTCGGCCTTGGGCCCCTTCAGGTGACGGACCAGAGCGATCATGCCCATGACGAGGGTCGTCATGACGGCCGCCCAGAGCACGAAGCCCAAGACGATCCATGTGATCTCCATCGCGTCCAGACCATGCCCGCCGGCCTCGAACACCCGGCCGCCTATGTTGCCGAATTCCCTGCCTGCTTCCATGATGCCTTGCTGAATACCGTGCATATCTGACCTCTGTCTAGTATCGGGAGCATGTGCTCCCGGTCCTGTTGCTGCACGGGCAGTCTAGACCGAGGGCCGTAAGGTTCTTGTTAGAGAACGACGGAGCAACGCTCAGTACCAGACGATCTGCTTGCCTAGTCTGGTGTCGAAAGTGCCCAGCTTATCCACCAGACCCCCAGGAGCCGACAGCACGTCCGGGTCGCCATCGGATACGTACCTCATCTCTGGGTTGGTCCTGAAGTACCAGACCAAGTCGGGCACAGTCGAAGACCTGTAGGCGCTAACTCGGGGGATGCGCATACGATCGAACTTGGTAGAGAATGGGGAGTAGGCGTAGCCACCGCCGGCCAGCACCGCGGCTTCGTACCGGTAGGTGATCCCCTCGTACTCTCCCTGCGAGAGAAGCGTTACATCGTCCGGGTACTCTCCATAGGGCGGGCTCAGGCTCTCGACGTGGTATCCACCGCCGATCAGCTCGTCGAGCTCGGATTGAGATTCGGCGAGTTCCTGTTTGATCTTGCCCACGCTCGCCTGAGCAAGGTTCAAGTGGTCGACTGTGTGACTGCCTATCTCGAACCCCCATCCCACCATGTCCTTGAGCTTCTTCTGCGCATATTCGGGTTGACCGAATAGGATGTTCGCCTTCGACTCCAGATACAGGAGTGGGAAGAAAGTAGCCTTGGAGTCCCAGTCTCCGGACTTGGCCTCCTGCAGCAGTATGGCTACCGCGCAGTCTGGGTCCATAGTGCCATCGGCCAGGATCTTGTAGTGCGTGGGGCTCGAATCGTCAAACGACAGGACCACCGGGCTCTTGCCGGCAGGGATATCCATGTTACCCGAAGCCATCTCCTTGACCGTGGTCGGGTAGAAGCCCGCGGCCTTGAGTCGAGCAACATCGTCGCGCAGCCGAGACGGCGGGACGACATCGTCGCCTATCTTGTGGTACATGAGCACTGGTATCCGGCCAAGCTCATTGGCCTTCAGCTCCATGGCTCTGGACACGGCGTCCAAACTCGCGGCCACCGTCGTACTCACCGATATCGCAGCCACAGCTGGTCCAGAGGTGCTCGTCGTAGCGTCCGACGCCGCCGTGCCGCCGGAACGGCCTACCGTCGCCGCTACCGGCGCCGCCACAGCCGCCAACACAGCGACAACGACCGCGGCTGCCACCACCATCCTCTTGCGAAAGATCAGGCTGAGCCGTCTACACCGGTAGACCTTGGTGTCATCGGTGATGCTGCCGACATTCGGAAGATTCTCGTCGCCCGGCTCATCCGGGCTCGAGTCTTCGTCTTCCGGCACCCCATCCGAGGGGTCTTCATCTGTCCACACGAACACCCAGCACCTCGGCAATCACTGGTAGCTAGCCGGGCCTTCCGGCCCGGAACATCGGGAAGGTTACACCATCCGCCTGACCAGCATAACCCTGCGCTATCATGTGCTGTCGAGCAATCATCAGGTCAGCCGATAGCCGAGGGGGAACCATGCGGAAGTGGTGCTCACTGTTAGTCCTGGTAGTGGTGCTGCTAGCACCTGGAGTCTTGGGGTGCTCCAATAGCCCAGGGACATCAGACAGTCTTGAAGAGAGCACAACGTCCACGCAACTCACCACCACCACCACACTGGGCCCTGCATCCTGGCAGGCCATCGACCCCGCCGACGAGTCGCCGGAGGCCCGGTTCGGCGGGTCGATCACTTGTCTGTCGAGCGGCGATCAACTACTGCTGTTTGGCGGATGGGAAGGCGAAGCCGACTACCTGAACGACCTGTGGAGCTACGACACCACTGAAGGCACTTGGACCGAGCTTGAGCCTTCGGGCACGGTGCCTCCCGCTCGAGCGGCACAGGCGATGGCCTACGATCCGATATCCGACAGACTGTTCATGTTCGGCGGATACGACGGCACTTCCTACTACGCCGACACGTGGACCTACGACCCTGTTCGAAAGGCGTGGTCGTCTGTCACCTCAACCGGATCCACACCTCAAGCCCGATATGGGCATTCCCTTGTGTACGACCCCGGGTCTGAGAAGATCATCCTCTTTGGTGGTTTTGACGGGATGAGACAGTACAACGACACCTGGGCCTACGACCCCGTCACCAGCGCCTGGACCGACCTAAGGCCAGCCGGGATCGCACCGCAGGCCAGGGATTCGCAAGCCATGGCCTATGACTCCCAGAACAAGGTCATCGTGCTCTTTGGTGGGTGGAACGATACGTCCACCTTTGACGACACCTGGACGTACGACCCCGCCGGCAACGCTTGGACATCTTGCGAGCTAGACGGACCACCACCCGCTGGCAGAGCACTTCACCAGATGGTCTACGATCCAGACATAGGCAAGCTTGTCCTCTTTGGTGGGGGCAACAGCAGCAGCACCTTCAACGACACGTGGCTGCTGGACCTAGATGAGGGGATATGGGCCCCGGCGGTCGTGAACGGAGAGCTACCGTCCCCACGCGCCGGGCACTCGATGCTATACGACCAGCTTGCCCACCAGGTCCTGTTTTTCGGCGGCACCAACGGCATCGGGGGCTACTTAAATGATATGTGGAGACTGAGCCGCTAGTCGACCGTAGTCTCGTCGGTCTCGTCGGTCTCGTCGGCCTCGTCCCGCGCCAGCTCGCGCTCGAGCCCGGAACGCCACCGACGCTCTCTGATGCCCACCAGCAGAGCCAGGGTTGCACCCGGCACGCCGGCCACCACAAGAAAACAGAACAGTGCCAGGCCCAGACCCCTCAGAAAGGGGTATGTCACGCCGTCGAGCCACGAGTAAGCCGAGGGCAGGATAGCCAGAAGCGCGACCACACCGGACCAACGGGTGACGCGATATCTCGCGGCTATCTGTCGAGCCTTCCGGGGCATCCCGATCTGCACGTACAGTTCGGTGCCCACCGAGACGACCACCCCGATCAACAAGGCGTACCAGACACCCAGCACCGCCAGAGCCGCTCCCGCAAAGAGCACGGCCAGGCTGCCTGAGAGTCTCTCCAGCGCAGTTGCCATCCTTGCCGCTTGCGCCAGTTCCGAGTCCACCTGAGGCCGCACTCTACCCGCGGCTGCCACCATGCGGCCAATGCGTCCGGTGACCAGATATGGCATCTCCCCGATAACATCGTAGTAGCTCTTGCCCTCACCCAGAGACCTGCAGACTGCCTGCACCGACCGGGCAAGCTCGTCCCCAGAATCGAACTCGGGCATCTGGGTGCGCTCGACCACTCTTGTGGCCACCTCTTCGGCGACCTCGCGAGCTCTGTCTCCGGACAGACCACGTTTCTTCAGACGGTTGAGTGAATCCTCAAATAGAGCTTCCCGCAGGCGCTCGCGGGACGATCTGCGCTGTAGTCCAGGCAATGGGCTCTCCCTAGCGTCCACCGGTCGAGGGTCCTGGCCCGCGCACCATCACCCCGGCCAACAGACGCTTAGTCCTCTTTGGGCTTTTTCCAACAATCCCCGGGGTCAAGGTCGATGCTATCCGCCTCGGCCAGCACCTCCTCGGGGTGCTGCAACACCCTCTGGACCGTCTCCTGGATCAGCTTCTGGTTGAGTACCCAGCCGTTCCTGTTGAGGTCAGGATATCCCGCCGTACCCCTGGTGTACTTGGGCGGTATGAAGCCTACGGTGATCATCTCGTCAGTCTTGAGCTTGGACCTCAGTTTGACGAGATCCTGCAAGGCGTCGATGGGGATATCTGTGCGTATCATGTTCTTGATCACATCTGTTATCGCCGGGAAGTTCAACACTAGCTCGGTCATGCTCGTCTGGTCCATCAGCGCGGCGATGAGACACCGCTGTCTTTCCATCCTTTTGTAATCCGAGCTGTCCTTGCGAGTGCGCGCATAAGCCAAGGCCGACAGACCGCCCAGATGATTGACACCCTCTTCTGCATCGAAGTACAGGTAGTCGCCCTTGCTGGTGGGGGATGAGATGCCCATGTGCAGGGGCTTGCTAAAGTAGATGTCCACCCCGCCCAGAGCATCCACCATGTCCGCCAGGCCAAGCATGTTGACCACGGCGTAGTAGTCAATGGGTATGCCAAGGACGATGCTGGCCATGTCGCGCAGTACCTCTGCCCCCGGATCGCCGCCTTCAGGAGCCAACTCGGGGTGCTTCGCCCACGCTCTCCAGGCCGCCCCGTAGATCTCGTTCAGCAGGGTCGGATACTCCTTGACGCCCAGAGCCTTCTGCGCCTCTTCGCTAAGTGGCAGCTTGCCGGCGTTTCGAGGTAGAGAGAACAGCGCGACCCGACCGGTGTTGAGGTCGAAGGAGGCGACGATCGTTGTGTCGTTGCGCCCGGACCCTACGCGCGTCTCGTCGACATCAGCCCCTACGAACAGCACTGTCAGACGCCCATCGTCACCCGCGCTTACGGTGACCGCCGGGACCGTGGTCGTAGTGCTGGCCGACACGGTGGTGTCGGTGGAGACTGCCCCAGACAATGTGGTGGTTGGAGCAAGAGTCGTCGTAGTCGTTGGAGCCTGAAAGACCGAAGTCAAGAGGTCCCTGAACTTCCATACGTACTGATAACCCACGTAGATGTGCGGCACCGCCGTGAAGGCGAACAGCGCTACGAGACCGGCGACTACGAGTGAGGTCCTCCACCTGGTGCCTCCAGACGCGCCCGCGGTCGCACCCGCTCCAGCGGCCTTTCGGCGCTTGGCGCCCGAACCCCACCTCGTGCGACGCAGCCACACCGCGTCCGCCACCGCATATAGCCGGAGCGCCCCAAGCACTACGTCCGCTATCAGGAGTATCAGGAGATTGGTGGGCTCCAGCACCCAGACCAGGATGTCGTCCAAGTTCTCGGTGGCCAAAAGGACCACCAGCACCAGGACTATCACGATGGCGACCACCGCGCCTATGAGCGCGTAACCTCGCTTGCGCGCCCCGCCGAGCAGTTGTCCGGTACCGGGGACGAAACAGGAGCAGAGGCCCCGCAGCAGGCGGTGCCCCCAGGTGTCGCGGACCGTATATTTGCTGTACTGGGGCAGAGTCATGGCCCTCCGTCGCTACCGCTTGCGGAGCGACTTCCTGTTGTGCATCGAGATCTGCACGATAAGACCGATGACGAACAGAACCCCCATGATCGTCAATTCTATCCACCTGTCCGGGGCCGGATCGGCGGCGGTCGGGTGCTCGGGAGTGAAGAAGTACATGATGCCGTCCGCCGTAGCAGCGCCCCCGAACAGTGAAGTGAGCACAATCAACGCCCAGTTGAAAAGAAGCCCCATGATCAGCGAGCCCACCACGCCACCACAGATGAACGCGATCCAGTGGTTGGAGGTCCCACTATCCACATTGGCGCCAAAGTAGCGCGCTATGAGCACCGTGGCCGTGCCAAAGACAAAGAAGCCCGCAAGGGCGACCATGAGCTTGGTGAACTTCATCGCCATCAAGCCAAGTACGAGACCCGCGACCACGCCTATCACGGCGCGAGTCCAGAGCTCGAGTGATTCGCCGTCGTTGACGGCCCCGTAAATAGCCGGCACCAAGAACCATCCGATCAAGAAGCCGCCGATGGCCACGAACAGCCAGAACAACTTCCTGCCGAACAGAGTCTCAACAAGCCCCACGACTATCTGGGCTACAGCAGTGCCCAATGCACCCATCACGAGCCTCCTAACTTCGCCAAGACAGACGCTATCGAAGCGGGCGAGGTGCCCAAGAACCAGCTTCCGCAATCCGAAGCTTACCCCAACGCCCAATCCGGTACCACCAGGCACCCGATGCGCTCCCAAGCATGACCTAGGGACCTAATGTCGAATACTGATTGCGCCGATACTCATTTGGGATACGTTGGCCTTTCTGTAGCCAAGGGTCCCGTTTTGCACCAGCAGAGACAGGGGGCACCGCACTGCCGACGCAGCAACAAGATTTCGCGGATCATCTAGGAGAGACCGAAGCAGGCTCACTTGGGGAGTCTGAAGACCGCATGTCAGAGACCTGGGTGCTCTTCACCGTCGACGACCAGATCTATGCGCTCGACCTGTGGGAGGTAGAACGCATAGTCAGGGCCGTCGAGGTCAAGCCTCTGCCCGAGGTGCCGGTATACGTAGCGGGAGTGGTGGACGTTCACGGGCGAGTCACCCCCGTGATCGACCTGCGGCTCAGGTTCGACCAGTTGACGCGGCCTATAGACGTTAACGACCACTTCGTCATCGCTCACACTCCCACCCACCAGGTGATCCTGCCCGTCGATACCGCGCTCGGATCACGAGAGATCCCCGTTGACACCATCCCCCCCGACACCGAGCTGCCGCGATGCGTCCGCAAGGTGGTCCCGCTCGATCTGGGAGTCGTCTACTCTCTGGACCTGCAACGCGTCCTGTTCGGCGACGAGCCGCCCTTTGACTCACGTCTTGCACAGGTCCTGGCCGAATTGCAGGGTCCATGACACAGGATCTGTCGGTACCAGCGGCACTGATAGCCGAGCGGATGGGGCTCAACTTCCCCAAGGACAGGTGGCCGGACCTTGTTCACGGGCTGGAGAAAGCCGCTGCCGGCTTGGGATTCGCCGACTGCGACTCCTTGATGGTGGGTCTCATGACTGGGGCCTTCGGCCCCGAGCAGGTGCAGGCTCTAGCTGGCTACCTGACGATACCGGAGACCCACTTCTTCCGGAGCCCCGAGACTTTCGCGATGCTCCAGAACCATATTCTGCCGGAACTCTTGTCGGCCCGAATATCGACCACGCGCAGTCTCCGCATATGGAGCGCAGGGTGCGCGACCGGACCCGAACCCTTCTCACTGGCCATACTGATCTCCCGCCTTGTCCCCGATCTGCCCGATTGGAACATAAGCATCCTGGCCACCGACATAAACCCGGCTGGCTTCGACGTGGCACGACGAGGCGAGTACACCCAATGGGCGTTTCGTGGCACTCCTGCCTGGGTGACGAGCGGCTACTTCACCAAGAGCCATAACAACCGCTACCGCATCTCGCCCGCGGTACAGAAGATGGTCGAGTTCCGCTATCTCAACCTGATCGAAGACGACTACCCCACCGATTGTGACTTGATCCTCTGCAGAAATGTGATCATGTACTTCGCCAGAGAGACTGCTGCGAGGGTAGCCGGCAAGCTCCGCGAGTCGCTCAGGGAAGGTGGATATCTGCTGGTCACTGCGAGCGAGACCGGGCGCGATATCCAGGGCTCGATGTCTTCGCTGACATTGGGCGGCGAGATCGTCTACAAGCGGACACCGCCGGAACGAGAATCCCCCGCTCCGCCCCCCCTGGGCTCTCCTTCGGCGGGCGATGCCGCCACCAGAAAGGCCAAAGTCACCAAACCGACACCGGCGCAATCAAAGAGACGGCGAGGCGCCTCGCCTCTGCCCCAGCGGGGCGCGCTCAGGCTAGAGCGCAGGGCGTACTCTCGCGAGGACGGTCGCGCCGCGAAGCCGCTAGGCACGGATACGCCTGATGTTGCCGAAGAGGCCCTAGAGGCTGCCCAAGAAGCGCGGCAACTCGCGAACATGGGCCGGCTCGACCAAGCACTTGACCGCTGCACTGCGGCGCTTGCCTGCGATAAGTTGAACCCTTCTCTTTACTACCTGAAAGCCAGCATACTGCAGGAGATGGGCCAGCCCCAAGAGGCCGAACAGGCGCTGCAGTCCACCCTCTTCCTGGACGGAGACTTCGCACTGGCCAGGGTGATGTTGGGTGCGATAGCCCGCAGTCAATCAAGGGGCAACGAGGCCGCACGGCACTTCCGTGAGGCTCTGGCACTGCTCGAACAACTGCCCTCGGACTCTGTGCTGGCCGAGACTGACGGACTGACCGCCGGAGAGATGGTCGAAACCGTCGCTTCGCTGATAGAAAGTGAGCGTGTGTCGTAGAAATGGCAGTCACTTCGAACTCAGACACCTCCGCCAGGGCCATGCTCAAGACCAGAGCTAGAGAGCTGGCCAAGCGCCCCGCCGAAGAGGACGCCAGTGTGCGCCTTGTCGATATTGTGGAGTTCACACTCGGTCTAGAGCGCTACGCCTTTCCCTCGTCGACCGTGCGTGAGGTCTTTCACCTGACAGAGATCACGCCCCTGCCCAGCCTTCCGCCCTTTGTGTTGGGTATCACCAACGTACGAGGACGCATCCTCTCTGTGATCGACATCCGCAGGTTGCTCGACTTGGGCGACAAGGGTCTCAGCAACCTGAACCGCGCGATCATTCTCTACGACGGAAGCATGGAATTGGCTGTACTGGCAGATGAGGTGGTCGGCGTCTACGCCAGCGATTCGAACAAGTGGCAAAAGACCATGCCCACCTTTGTGGGCAAGTGCGAAGAGTACTTGGGGGGCGTCACCAAGGACCGAGTGGTAGTCATCGATGTGGAGAAACTACTCAAGTCCAAGGACTTATTGGTAGGCGCAGAATAGTAATGTCAATGGTTTCTACACGCGAGCATGGGCTCTCTTGGAGGTCGGACTGATGACACTGTTAGGCAAGCTCAAACTTGGGTTCAGAGTGGTGGTGCTGGTCGTCGCGCTGCTAATGGCCCTGAACTTCGGAGAGCTTCTCTGGATCAACACCTGGCAAAGCCAGACCGACCAGACCGTCGCAAGATCGCAGGCCGCCGGCCAGATCACCGTCTCCTTGGAGAGGATGAATTCCAACATCGACGATCTGAACGTCGTCGTCTTCGAAGGCGGAGGAGCCGAGGCGTTGCAGAATGCCTTCGACAGAGACAACCAGGTAGCGCAGACCGCTCTGCAGACCATACAGTCATCGGGCGGCCTGACAGAGGACGAGAGAGCCATGGCCGACGGCCTGGCGGCTGCTTTCAACGAGTACCACTCGTCAGGCAGAGCGCTGCTCGAGCCCGGGGCGGTCGACACCACCAACGTCATCACCAAGAGCAAACCGGTAGTGCTGGCCGGCAACGACGTGCTCACCTCCGCTAGGGAATTCCAGCAGATCGCGGAGGATGCGATTGCCACCAAGCTCGACCTCCTTGGCCTGGTGGGCATGGTCTGCCTGATCGTGACGGCAGCGCTTGGGGTCGTCGCGGTCACGGGCGGCACCCTGATAAGCATCCTTATACCTCGTAAGATCGGTCGCGAACTCAATGGGGCAGTTGCCAGCATCAGCAGCACCTCGGCTGAACTCATGGCTGTGGCCTCTCAGGTCGCCGCCAGCGCCGCTCAAACGGCGGCATCCACGAACGAGACCACTGTGACTGTCGAAGAGGTCAAGCAGACTGCCATGCTCGCAAGCGAGAAGGCGAGCCACGTGGTCGAGAGCGTCCAGGGTGCAGTCAAGGTCACCGAATCCGGGATCGACCAGGTCGAAGGCACCATCACCGGCATCGAGCGCATGCACGACTCCATGGACGTGGTCTTCGAGACCATCAGCCGCCTGAGTGAGAGAGCATTGGCCGCGGGCGACGTTATCGCTGCCGTCAACGACCTGGCCGAGCGATCGAACCTGCTCTCTGTGAACGCCTCCATCGAGGCGGCCAAGGCCGGCGAGTACGGCAAGGGCTTCACCGTCGTAGCTCAGGAAGTCAAGAGCCTGGCCGAACAGTCCAAGCAAGCGGTCGCGCAGGTGCGCACCATACTCGGCGAGATCCAGAAGGCCAGCGAGACTGCCGTCCGCGCCGCCGAGCAGGGACGAGATTCGATAGAAGCCGGCCGCAAGCAGTCGGTAGAGGCCGGCGAAGTCATACAGAACCTGGCCGAGGGCGCCGGAGAGGTGGCCCAATCGGCGGTCCAGATATCCGCTTCAAGCCGGCAGCAACTCGCGGGTATGGAGCAGATAAGCCAAGCCATAGCCAGCATCAACGAGGCCGGCAACCAATCGGTCGCCGGGACGCGCCAGGTGGAGCAGGAAGTCAAGCATCTGCAAGATCTCGCACTCCAACTCAAGAAGCTCGTTCAAGTAGAGACGAAGAGCAAGAAGAAGTCGAAGTGAGACTGCTGAAGGCGTGCCCATGATCGACGAAGACGAAGAATTCCTGCGAGAACTGATGCGGACCTTCCGCGAGGATGCGGAAGAGCGCATACGGCTTCTATCTCAAGCTATAGTCGAGCTTGAGAGTGCTGGCACTGCTTCCGCCGCGCTGGCCCCTCTCGAGAGCCTATACAGAGAGACGCACAGCCTCAAGGGAGCCGCTGGGGCCGTGGAACATACTCAGATGGAGTCTGTCTGTCAGCAACTGGAATCGGTGTTGGCAGCCCTTAAGAACGGCGACGCACACGTCACCCCACCGCTGGTAGATGCGCTCAGCGACACAGTCGATCTACTCAGGGACCTGTTGGTCGCCTCTCCCGAGGCCGAGAGGCGCGTTTCAGGCGTCGTAGAGCGACTCTCCTTCTTGGGCCTTCCCGGACCCGCCAGGTCGTCATACCGTCCGCCCAGGGTGGAGATGCCTGCCGTGCCGACCACTGCAACGGCCACGGCTCAGCAGGCCGGAGCACAGGCCTCGGGCGCGACAACTCAGACTGCGAGCCCGGAGAGGCCGAACCCGGTGCGCGCCTCTGACTCGCCGCAGGCCAGCGGCAACGTGCGAGTCTCCACCGCAAAGCTGGAATCACTGATGTTGCAGGCCGAGGAGTTCATCACGGTCAAACTCGCATCGGTACGCCGCGCCGCCGCTCTACGCGATGTGAGCTCGCGTCTCGAGACCTGGCGACAAGAGCTCTACCAGGCCAGAGTCAGCGGAGAGTCGGCCAAGATCGCAGAGTTCTTGGAATGGAACACGGCTTTGGTGGATGGGCTGCTGGCCGATCTGCTGATGCTCTCCAGGTCTGCTGACGAAGAACGTCGCGCCGTCGGGCCCATGGTCGACGAACTCCTGGACAGCATGAAGCGCGTGCTCATGTTGCCGGTATCTTCGCTGCTCTCCAGCTTCCCCAAGATGGTCCGCGACCTGTCCAGGAGCAGCGGCAAAGAGGTCGACCTGGTCATCACCGGAGCAGAGATAGAGATAGACAAGCGGATCATCGAGAACCTCAAGGACCCCTTGGTGCACATCATGCGCAACAGCGTGGACCACGGTATAGAACCCCCCGCCATCAGGCGCGCGTCCGGCAAGCCGGACCGCGGCAGTGTCACCATCGCGGTAAGGCAGTTAGAGAACAACAAGATAGAACTCTGCGTATCCGACGACGGCGCCGGAATCGACATGAGCCGTCTGCGCGCGGTTGTACAGCGCGAAGGGTTGCGCTCTCAGGAACAACTCGCGGACATCAGCGACGCCGAGCTGATGCGCCTGGCTTTTGCCTCGGGAGTATCGACGAGCCTCCAGATATCCACCATCTCGGGCAGGGGGCTCGGACTCGCCATCGTCGACGAGAAAGTCCGACAGCTCGGCGGGTCGGTGGTCGTGGAATCCACTCCCGGCAAGGGCGTACTGTTCCGTCTACACGTGCCTGCGACCCTGGCAACAGCCCGAGGTGTGTTGATAAGGGTCTCGGACAGGCTGTTCGTCGTCCCGGTCGTAGGAGTGGATCGGGTGATAAGAGTAGAGCGCGACACGATACGCATGATCGAGGGGCACGAGACGATCCAACTCGACGGGAGCACGCTGCCCATCTTCCGCATGAACGAAGTATTGGAGTTGCCCGCGAAACCCCAGCGCGAAGCCTCGGACAACTTGGAGGCTTTGGTGTTGGGCGCGGGCGACAATCGCATAGCCTTCACCGTGGACAGCGTCCTGGACGAGCAGGAAGTACTGGTGAAGGCTTTGGGTCCTCAGCTGGTGAGAGTGCGCAACATTTCTGGGGCCACAGTCCTTGGCGCGGGCAGAGTGGTGCCCATACTCAACGTAGTGGACTTGGTCGACTCGGCCTCCTCTGGCTCCACCCGCGGGAGATCCGCGGCCAGGCACTGCCCCAAGTAGCGCCAAGAAGGCCGTGCTCATCGCCGAGGACTCGATAACCTCCCGCATGCTGCTCAAGAACGTTCTCGAGGCCGCCGGTTACTACGTTAGGCCGACTGTGGACGGACAAGAAGCACTCAAAGCTCTCTCGGAAGAGGAGTTCGATCTCGTGGTCAGCGACATAGAGATGCCGCACATGGACGGCATCGAGCTTACCCGAAAGATCCGAAGCGACCAGAGGTTGGCACGATTGCCCGTGGTCTTAGTCACGGCCCTGGAGTCACAAGAAGATAGAGAACGAGGGCTGGACGCGGGCGCGAACGCGTATCTGACCAAAAGCTCCTTCACCCAAGGCACTCTTCTGAAGACAGCCAGAAGTCTGCTGTGATGTCACCCACCCAGCCCACCGTGCGACTGTTGATAGTCGACCACTCCCCCGCCGCAAGGGAGAAGCTGAGGTACTTGTTCGAGTCCAAGCCAGACATTCAGGTGGTGGGCGACTCTGGGACACACCAGAAGACCCTCAGACTACTAGAGGAGGCCTCTCCCACCGCGGTCCTAGTGGATTGCGAGATGCCCCAGCCTGGCAGTTTCGCCCTGGTCAGAGAGATGATGGCCGTCCACCGAGTCCCCATAGTCATGCTGACCAAGAAGAGTCGGATAGTACCCAAGGCCCTCGAAGACGAGGCGCTGGAGGCCGGGGCGGTGACCATCGTCGCCCTGACTCTGGAGGGGCTGAGCACCGAGAAGATGGGACAAGACGCTCTGGTGAGGACAGTCCGCGCGATGTCCGAGGTGAAGGTGGTCAGGCGCCGCTCCGGACGTGTTTCGGCCGCCAGTGCAAATGCGATACGCGACACTGCCGAATCCGCTCGTCCGCCTCGTACCGGGCAGACCGACCATTCCACTCCCGAGGAACGCGAGGCGAAAGAAGCGATCGAGCTACTCGCCATCGGGGCTTCCACCGGAGGCCCACAGGTGATAGAAACCATCCTAAAAGGACTCTCAAAGCGCCTCACCGTTCCGGTGCTGGTCGTCCAGCACCTCAGCCAGGGTTTCCAGAACAACCTGATCCACTGGCTGTCAGAAGCGTCCGGCACGCAGATACGAGTGCCCCAACACGGCATGCTCATGACTCCCGGGATCGTATACCTCGCACCCGACAGCAAGCAGATGGAGGTCAACGGCTCGGGGCGCATCATCCTTACCGATGACCCTCCAGAGAACGGGTCGCGACCCTCGGTCTCGGTGCTATTCAGGTCGGTGGCCAAACACTACGGTCCGCGTGCTATCGGCGTGCTGCTGACGGGCATGGGTCGTGACGGGGCGAAAGAACTCCTGCTCATGCGCGAACTGGGCGCAGTGACGATAGCTCAGGACGAGGAGACTTCAGCGGTGCACGGCATGCCCGGCGAAGCCATCAAGCTCAAGGGGGCACGGTACGTTCTGCCCCCCGATCGCATCGTCAAAGTGATTGAAAGCCGCCTGCCCGCCGCCACCCCCGACCCGCGGGAAGCCGCCTTCGTCTAGACCCGGTCCGTATTCTTTGCTGCGCCAGACTCTTCGACAAGACTCCTCAGGCTCGCAGCAAGGTCCTGCAGATGCGTGACCTCCTTCTCCACCTGACGGTTGCCTGACACGGCCTGTGCTGTAGCGTCGTTTATGGACGCGATCGCCTGGGCGATCTGCTCCATGCCGGCCATCTGTTGTTGGACCGACGCCACGACCTGCCGCGAAGCCTCGGCGTCATCGCCCGCCCCGTCGGCCACTCGCTGCATCACTTCTCCGGCCTCGACCGACCTCTGCCGGCCTTCTTCGACCGCCTCCCGGCCATTGGCGGCCGCCCGGACGGCCACTTCGCTCGCCGTCTGCACTTCCCCCAGCATAGTGCGCACCTGCGACACCGCCTGCTTGGACTGCTCCGCCAGATTCTTCACCTCTTGAGCCACCACCGCAAAACCTTTTCCGTACTCACCGGCCTTGGCGGCCTCGATAGAGGCGTTCACAGAGAGCAGATTGGATTGCTCGGCTAGGTCGTTGACCACGGCGATCACGTCACTCGCCGCGAGAGTGTGCTCGCTCAGTCTGTTGATCGCTTCGGACACCACGTCCATCTCGCCCTGCATCCGTTCGATACCCAGAACGGTCTCTTCCGCCAGGTTCTTCGCGGAGCCTATGACTCCCACAGCCCCCTGCGCACCTTGGGCCGCCGATGACGCTTTCTCGTGCGCCAGCACAGCCGTCTGCTTGACCTCTTCTACAGTGACAGTGGTCTCGTTGGTGGATGCAGCTGTCTGGGCCGCGCTTGCAGCCACCTGCGACGCCACGGCCAGGATCTCCGCGGACGAACTACTCAGGCTCGCTATAGCGGTGCGCAGCTGGCGGCCCACATTCCGTGTCGTGACCATCGGGAGCAGTACTCCGGCCCCTAGCGCGAGAACCGCCACTACCGCCATCCCGATGACCATGCCGGTACCCATGGTGGAAAGATCGGCCGCCGACGCCTGCTCGTCGGTCCGCTTGAGGGCCTCATATGAGCGAACAGATTCATCAAACGCCTTGCCCGTGGGCACAACGACGCGCTCCAGGTCGCTGAGCGCTTGGTCCTGGTCGGTGGAGGCCAACTCGATCAACCCGCTCAGCTCTTCGTGGTAGGTTTCCAGCGATATCTTCATCGTATCGAGTACCACGGAGTCGTTTGCGTCGCCAGCGTTGCTCTCGATCCCGATCATGTAGTCTATGGCAGCCTCAGTGGCATCACACGCAGCCTCCAGCTCCGAGGCGTACCGCTGACGAAGCGCCTGGGAATCCGTGAGCAACGCGGCCCGCGTGATGTAGCCCATGGGCAGCGAAGCCTCACGTATCGCCCCCGCGCCGACCGTTTGAGCACGGGATGCGTCGTTGTGTTCACTGAAGCGCGAATCCAGCACGTAGAGGCCACTGATGCCAAGAGCCGCCACCACCAGCACAAGCAGCACCAACCCTGCGTATCCCAGCAGCGTCCGCCTGACTATGGTCACTGTTGACTCCCCTCTCGCTTCCGCGACCCCCAGGCGACGCCTGGTCCGACTAGACACGCACAGCTTAGCTATCGGCCAGCAGACTATCGAACTTGATAGCTTTGAGCGATGATTCCTAGTCCCGCAACCCCGCGATATGCCTTACCTGTGCAGCCAGATTCGCCATGTATGCAGCTTTCTCCTGCCGAATCCCGCCTTTGACGTCGTACTCGTCGTGGCCCAGTGTCTCCAGTGCGCGCTCGGTATCCCCATCCGTCGCGTCCAGGTAACGCTCTATCAGCTCGCGATGCTTGACCGTCTCAAAGGCCGACAGTGCCAGGAACTCCGCAACGTCGTCCCCTGTCAGCACCCACCGGTGAGCCAGGCCGAGCACGCGCGGACGTATGGTCGCGATGCGCTCGATGGAGTCCAGATAGTCCTGGTAAGAAGACAGGAACTCCACCCGCACGTGTGGCGCCGGCTCTGCCTCCAACACCCCGCAGGCGTCACCCACGAACAGCACGTCGTCCTCCACAAGGTGGTAAGAGAGCGAATCCCGAGTGTGCCCCGGCGTCTCATACACCTTGCAGGTGAGGCCGCCCAGGTCCAGTTCGTCACCCTCCGCCAATCTGACATCCAGCTCCATTGGACCGAGCGAGAGATCCCCCTGCCCGACGGCCTGCTCGCGAAGCCGGGTGTGACTATCACTCAGCCGGTTCATCAAATCCAGCGCGCTGGGCTTCTGCAGCAGCTCCGCCAAGCGCTCATGACCCGCCAGCTTCAGGCCCCGCAGATGCGCCTTTAGATACGAAGCGGCACCCACATGATCGTAGTGAGAATGCGTTAACAACAGGTAGTCAAGACGGCCCTGATCACCAAGCAGACCGCGCAACGCGGCTAGATAGCGGGGGCCCAGCCAATTCAGCCCTGCATCTATCATGAGCCACACCCTGCCGCCCTGGACAACGTAGCCCGGAAAGGCCACGCTGGCGATGGCGGTCACCCGCTGGTCGATGCGGCCCTCTGCGCTAAGTCTCATGTTGCTCCCCATCTAGCCGGACACACCTCAAGAAGGATACACGACCGCCGTGCGCGCTCCGCTCCACCAGGCTAAAATCGGTGGGCAACGACCGTGCCAATGCCGAGCAGAGAGGAGCCCTACGTGCCCGTCAACCTCTCTATCAAGAACGTTCCCGATGACGTCGCCCGCGGACTGCATAATCGCGCGGCCGCCAACGGCCGAACGTTCAATGCAGAACTACTGGACATCTTGAGACAGGCCGCCAAGGGCCAGTCCGATGTGAGCATCGACACGCTTCTCGAACACGCACAACGCCCAAAGGCCGCCCTAGACGAGACCACCTCCAAAGTGCTCGCGGCCCAGGACGCCAAGCACGAAGAGACCGTCAAGAAGTTTGAAGACCTGCTAGGCAACCCCAAAGACTAGCCCTTCCGGGCAAAGGAGGCGACCACATGAGCGACTGGTCTATGGCCGGCAAGCCGGCTCTGCTGATAGTCCACATGCAGAACTCTCTGTGCAAGGTGGGCGGGAGTCTGGAGGGTATGGGTCACTGCAAGGCGCTCCGCGAGGCCGGCATCATCCCCAATATCCAGGCCCTGCAGCAGGCTTTTCGCGCCCGAGACCTACCCGTGGTCTTCGTCGTCGCCCAGCACCCCAAGGAGTTCCACGTACCGTCCTACGGCCCCTTCTGGCCGGCAGCACGCGACATGGGAGTCAACCTCGAAGACACCGAGGACGTGCAGATCATCGAAGAGCTTTCGCCCTCCTCCGACGAGAAGGTGTTCTACAACTGGCCTTTTGACGTCTTCCGCGGGAACGAGCTGGAGAAGTACCTGCGTGATCTTGGTGTAGAGACTGTGGTCCTGACCGGAGTGGCCACCGGCATGGCCGTCGGCCACGCGTCGTTCAGCCTGGCCGACCGGCTGTTCAGCCTGATCGTGCCTTCCGATACCTGCGCGGACGAGCGCGCGGTCCTGCACAAGGCCGTGCTGGAGCAAATGCTGCCGCCCATCGGGCTGATAACCACAGCCCAGGACGTTATCGCGCACCTCTAGCATGCAGGCCCGCGTGGAACATGTCGCCATCTGGGTGCAAGACCTGGAGATGATGCGTGCCTTCTACGCCCAGGCCTTTGCTGGGACCTGCACCGCGCTCTACGAGAACCCCTCCACGGGGTTCAGGTCGTACTTTGTCTCTCTTGACGAAGGTGCACGGCTGGAGTTGATGCACTTGCCGGATATGGCTGCCCAAACCCCCTATCCCCACATAGGACTCGCCCATTTGGCGCTGGCGCTAGGTAGTCGAGATGCAGTGGATACCATGGTGGTCACCCTGCTTAACAAGGGTGCATCCATCGCCTCGATGCCCCGGGTGACCGGCGACGGCTACTACGAAGCGGTGATTCTGGACCCCGAGGGCAATCGGGTGGAACTCACCGTCTAGCTCCCCTGCGTCACTCCGGTACCGCGGCCCAGTAAACGCGATTAGAGATTGTAAGTGACGGGTAAATAATGGCTCGGTGTACTACTCGTCACCAGTTCATCTTCTGCGTGCACAGTCAATGAGAGTTCTTGCTTTGTTGACCTGCGAAAGGGGGTGAGATTCGATCAATCCTATCGCAGCACCGTACAAGGCTTCGGAAACTGTCGATTCCATTCCAACCGTATCTGCACAACGGAGAGGGGTGCGAACAATGTCTCTTAAGAAGAGTCGTTTCTGGATCGTGATCGCCCTTTTACTTTCTCTGGTGTTGGCCGTTGCCGCTATCGGATGTGGCGAAGAGACGACGCCAACGACAGCAGCCGGTGGCGGCGGTGGTGGCGACCAGGAATTCTCCGTCGGTGTCGTACTGCCCACCAAGGATGAGCCGCGGTGGCTGCAGGACGAGACCCGCTTCGTGGATGCCTTCGCCGAGGCGGGCTACAACGTACAGATCCTGTTCAGCCAGAACGATTCCGCTATCGAGAAGCAGAACGTCGAATCGCTGATCGCTCAGGGCATCGACGTCCTAGTGATCTGCCCGTTCGATGGCGCGGCGGCCGCAGCGTCCGCTGAAGCAGCACGAGATGCAGGCGTCAAAGTCATCTCCTACGACCGCCTGATCCTTGATACCGATGCGGTCGACTACTACGTCACCTTCGATAGCATCAAGGTCGGCGAAGCCCAAGCGCAGTATCTGGTCGACAAGGCCACTGGTACCGGCAACCCGCTGTACCTGTATGCCGGAGGAGACTTCGACAACAACGCCTTCCTGTTCTTCCAGGGCGCTTGGAACGTCCTGCAGCCCAAGATCGCAGACGGCACGTTCGTGGTTGCCAACTCCGACCAGGCCGTCGCCTTGAAAGACAAGATGGACCTGACCCGCGATGAGCAGGCCGACATCATCGGCCAGACCACCACTGACTGGAAGTTCGATGTGGCCAAGAGCCTGGCCGAGTCCAACCTCACCGCAGCTCCGACCAGCATGAAGGGCAACGTCTTTATACTCGCCCCCAACGATGGTACCTCCCGGTCCATCGCCGACGTGTTCGCGGCTGACGCCGACGTGACCAGTTACGTGATCACCGGTCAGGACGCCGAGAAAGAGTCGGTGCAGTACATCATCGACGGTAAGCAGTCGATGACCGTCCTGAAGGACGTGCGCACCCTGGTGGCTGACGCCATCGCAGCCGCGCTCGCCTTCTTGGAGGGCAACACGCCCGAGGAGACCGCGACCTACAACAACGGGGTGATCGACGTGCCGGCGAAGCCGTCCGTGGTCATCACCGTCGACCAGGCCAACGTGAAGGAGGCCATAATCGACTCCGGCTACTACGAAGCCAGCGACTTCACAGGTCTGTAAGATCTAGCTCTCTTGACTGCAGGGATCGTGTCGGGCTTGCCCGAGCGGTTCCTGCAGCCCTATACTGTGCCAAGAACAGGTAGGTGTAATGGCAAAGAGCACCCCCGTCGTCCAGATGAGCGGCATCCAGAAGCGGTTCGCTGCCGTTGAGGCCTTGCGCGGAGTGGACCTGGAGTTGCAGCGCGGCGAGGTTCTCGGACTGGTGGGCGATAACGCTGCCGGCAAGTCTACCTTGATGAAGGTGCTCAGTGGCGCCTACATCCCCGAGAACGGCGAGATCCACATAGAGGGCAAAAGGGTGCACTTCACCAGTCCCCTGCATGCGAGGCGCTTGGGTGTAGAGATGGTCTACCAAGACTTGGCCCTGGCCAACAACCTCGACATCACCGGTAATGTCTTCATGGGGCGCGAGTTGATCTCGTTCGGCATCGGACGCTTTGGCGTGCTTGACAAGCACAAGATGGAACAGGAGTCCATCCGCCTGCTTGACCGCCTCAAGATCAACATCCCCTCGGTACGGCAGTTGGTCGAGAGGCTGTCCGGTGGTCAGCGCCAGGCGGTAGCCATCGCCCGAGCCATGGCCTTCAACGCCAAGGTCATCATCATGGACGAGCCGACCGCGGCCCTAAGCGTTGCCGCCATCAGCCAGGTGCTCGAACTGATCCGCCAGCTCAAGTCGCAAGGTGCATCTGTGATCGTAATCAGCCACCGTCTCGAGGACATCCACAGCGTGTGCGACCGACTGATCGTCATGCGGACAGGGCGTAAGGTCCACGACGGCCCCATTGCCAAGGACCTCGATGAGTTTCGAAGGGGCGTAGTGGCCTATATGATCGGCGCGCGCGATGACTTCGGCGAAGCGGGAGCCGCCTGATGCCCGAACAGCGCTCCTTAGCCGACAAGATGCGCGCAGGCATGTCGCGCATATCGACCGGCAACATCCGGGACTACGGCATGTACTTCGCGTTCGCGCTGATCATCCTGGTGTTCTCGATCACCACCAAAGGGCTTTTCGTCTCGGCCAGAAACATCGGAGACCTGATCAACGGTAGCGCCTATATCGCCGTCCTGGCGGTCGGCATGACCATGGTCATTGTCATACGTCACATCGACCTGTCTGTCGGGTTCCTGAGTGGAGCTCTCGGCGCGGTCGCTGCTCTAGCCTTGCGGTACTGGGGTGTGCCAATCTGGGCAGCCATCATCTTGGTGTTGGCCCTCGGAGTCGCGGCTGGAGCGGTCACCGGCTTCCTAGTGGCCAAGGTACACATACCCGCCTTTGTAGCCACTCTTGGTGGTTGGCTTCTCTATAAGGGCGTGCAACAACTCCTCACACGGAGCACCGGCACGATCGTGATCCAGCAAGACACCTACAAGGCGCTGGGCCAAGGTTTCGTGCCCGACTTTCTGCCAGGCCAAGGTGTGTATGGGTGGCATAAGCTCACTCTCATACTCGGCGCATTGGCAATAGGCCTCTTCTTGTTCAACGAGTGCCGGAAGCGAACCAAGGATCGAGCCTATGGTACCGAGGTGGTCCCTCTCGGCATCTTTGCGGTCAAGCTTGTATTCATAGCGGCCGTCATAGGCACCATCGCCTGGCTGCTTGCCCGCTACCGGGGTCTCTCGTGGGCAGAGGCCATCTTGATACTGGTGGTCATCATCTACGCGTTCATCACCACGAAGACCACTACCGGAAGACACATCTACGCGGTGGGCGGCAATCCCGAAGCGGCCCAGCTCAACGGCATCAGCGTAAGCAAAATAACCTTCTTAGTCTTCTGCTCGATGGGCATGCTCACAGGCCTGTCCGGGGTGCTCTACTCCTCCTGGCTCGGCGCCGGCAGTACCACCGCCGGTACAGGTGTGGAGTTGGACGCCATCGCCGCCGCTTTCGTAGGCGGTGCCGCCGTAGCCGGGGGCGTGGGCAAGGTCACAGGGGCCGTGATCGGAGCCCTGGTGATGGCCTCTCTGACCAAAGGCATGCAGCTGATGACCGTCGACATCTCGATCCAGTACATCGTTCGCGCCCTTGTCCTGGTCGCTGCGGTGGTCTTTGACGTCACCACTCGCAAGAAGAGGTAGTCCCGCCCAGCACGGCTCGGCCGCTGCAGACTATTACAGCCCCAAGCCCCGAGCGATGACCAACCTGATCACCTCCGAGGTGCCTTCGCCTATCTCAAGGAGTTTGGCATCGCGAAGATAGCGCTCCACCGGGAACTCCCTCATGTATCCGTAGCCGCCGTGGATCTGGATGGCTTCTAGGGCCGCCTTGGTAGCCATCTCTGAGCCGAAGAGCTTGGCGTAGTTGGCTTCCTTGGAGTAGGGCTTGCCTTGGTCCTTGAGCCACGCGGCCTTTAGATACATCAAGCGTGCCAGCTCGATGTTCATCGCGATATCGGCCAGCTTGAACTGGATGGCCTGAAACTTGCCGATGGGCTGACCGAACTGCTCCCGCTCTTTGGCGTACTTCAGCGCAGCGTCCAGAGCAGCCTTGAGCGATACCGACAGCCCATCGCGCCGATGGCGATGCGACCACCGTCCAGCACTACCAGGAACTGCTTGAAGCCCTCGCCCCGTCTTGCCCACCAGATTCTTCTCGGGCACGCGGACGTTGTCGAAGGTCAGCTCAGTGGTATTGCTCCCATGCAGACCCAGCTTCTCGTAGCCGGCCTTGATAGTGAATCCAGGCGCGTCGGTAGGCACGATGATGTCGCTGATGCCCTTGGTGCCCTTCCCCTTGTCGGTCATGGCCGTGATGGTCACGAACTTGGCGTAGCTGGCGTTGGTGATGAAGCACTTGCCGCCGTTGATGACCCACTCGCCGTCCTCCAGCACCGCCGTGGTCTTGGTGCCACCTGCGTCGGACCCGGCCTCCGGCTCGGTGAGGCCGAAGGAGCCGATGCTCTCCCCGCTGCAGAGCTTGGGCAGGTACTCCTTCTTCTGCTCCTCGGTGCCGAACAGGTAGATGGGCATGCAGCCCAGCGAGATATGGGCCTCGTAGGTGATGCCGGTGGAGGCGCAGACTCGGGTGATCTCTTCCAAGGGCGAGGCAGTAGCTGGTGTAGTCGGCCCCAGAGCCCCCGTACTCCTCGGGAATGGGTAGACCCATCAGCCCCAAGTCCGCCATCTTCTTGACGATGTCCTCGGGGAACGCGCTCTGGGCATCTATCTCCGCCGCCCTCGGCGCTATCTCCTGGTCGGCGAAGTCCTTCACCGTGTCCCGAATAAGTTGCTGGTCTTTAGTCAGTTCGAAGTCCACTTATGTCCCGCCTTATTCACTTGGTGTTCGGCAAGTTAGGATACCGCGCCTCCCCAGCGGCCGAAAGATATCTTGCCCAGCAGATGATCCATACTGTTGCCCACCAGATTGCCCCAGCGCATCATCCGCATGTAGATCTCCATCGCCTCAGTCTTCTCTGTGCCATAGGTATCCTCGACGCGCTTGCGCACCTCGGCGTCCGGGTCTCCGTCACTTTCGGCCCAATGTTGGGCATAGAGAACGGCGGCTACTTGGTCCTCCGGCGCCCCCTCCAGTTCACCCGCCATGAGCGTCTGTATCTCGGCCTCAGTCAGCCCTGCGGATAGGGCCATGCGTGCGTGCGCGTACGCGCAGTGCCGGCAGCGATTCACCTCGGTGACAGTGAGCATCAGCCGTTCGCGAAAGGCAGCGTCAAGCAGTGTGCTGCCCCTGAGCACCCGCAGGCGTCTCAGATCGCGCAGAAGCCGTGCTGAATGTCCCGGAAAAAGGCAGAAGGTCCATGGTAGTAGCGCTTTTCCATGCTGGTAGAATACCTTCCACACGAGAACTAGTGACGGATGGGGATATCTGGTGCTGCAGATCAGATGGCATGGACGCGGAGGACAAGGCGCCATAACGGCTGCCAAGATCTTCGCTACCGCCGCCTTCAAATCTGGATACGCAGGGGTCGTCATGGCCCCCACGTTCGGCACCGAGCGCCGAGGCGCCCCCGTCTTCACGTCGCTCAAGCTGGACAAGACCAAGATCTACGACATCTCCCCGATCGAGACCCCCGATGTGGTGGTGGTACTCGACCACCTGCTGCTGACCGAAGCCGATGTGACGGCGGGTCTCAAGCCGAGCGGTCTGATAGTGCTGAATACGCCCATGCCCGCTGACTCGTATGATTTCGGTGACGCGGCGCCTGGCGGTGGCCGACGTCACCAGCCTGGCTGTGGAGGCCGGTCTGCCTCGCGGAGTGGTGAACTCAGGCATCCTTGGATCAGTATGCCGCGCTCTCGATCTGGTGCCCTCTGAAGCTACTGGTCGCCGAGACCGAGGCCGAGTTCAAGACGAAACGACCACAGGCCAACGCGGCCGCCGCCAAGCTGGCCTACGACAGGACCGTCGTCACCGACCCCGCGAGTGCCGGAGAAGGACGCGCCGCGCAAGAGCGCGGCGCGCGCAGAAAGGCGAGCGTCGCCTGATGGGTACCCGCGGCTACCGATACAAGACCTCCCACAGCTTGTCTGGCCCTGGCGATGGCGGCCGCACGGGTTCCTGGCGTGTGCAGCGCCCGGTGATAGACCTCAGTAAGTGCACCCCCGCCAAACGCGGAAGCGAGGCCTGCTTCATCTGCTGGCTCTACTGCCCCGACTGCACGATCTCGCGGACCATACCGCCGACGATCGACTACGAGTACTGCAAGGGCTGCGGCATATGCGCCGAAGAGTGCCCGACCAAAGCCATCACCATGATCGACGAGTCTGCGGACGCTCGTCGCGCCCGCCGACGATGGCGATCCGTCTGCATGTTCCACAGAAGGGCCGCGCCCATGCACATGATCGAAAGTGGCAACGTAGCGGCGGCACTGGGTGTGAAGCTGGCCGGAGCGCAGGTCATCGCCGCCTACCCCATCACCCCGCAGACGCCCCTCACGGAGAAGCTGTCGGAGCTCATCGAGTCCGGGGAGATGAAGGCCCAGTACATCCCGGTGGAGAGCGAACACTCCGCCCTCGCAGCCTGCATAGCAGCGAGCTCCACCGGCGCGCGCGCCTTCACCGCTACCAGCGCCAACGGCCTTCTGTACATGCACGAGCAGATCCACTGGGCCGCGGGCGCGCGCCTACCCATAGTGATGTGCGTCGCCAATCGAGCCGTCGGAGCCCCGTGGTGCATCTGGAACGACCATCAGGACTCCATATCCCAACGTGATACCGGCTGGATACAGATGTACGCCTGCGACCACCAGCAGATCATAGACAGCGTACTCAAAGCCTTTGCGCTGGCGGAGGCCGTCAGCGCTCCAGTCATGGTCTGCTACGACGGCTATCTGCTTTCTCACACCTATATGCCCTTCGAAGTGCCGGACGAGAAGCAGGTGGCCGAGTTTCTGCCCCCCTTCAAGCCCGACTATGCCTTGGATCCCGCGAACCCGGCCAACCTCAACACCGTCACGATGCCCGACGTCAGGGAGGATGTGAACGGCGAGTTGGCGCACGGCTACATGGAGATCCGCTGTCTGCTTCAGGAAGACCTGCGCGAGGCCCTCGCCGTAGCGGAGAAGCAGGACGCCAAGTTCAAGAAGATCTTCGGACGAGGTGGCGACGCCCTGGTCTAGAGGCCATACCGTTGCGACGACGCCGATTACATCGTCGTGGGCATGGGCTCGATCACCTACCAGTTACGTGATGTGGCGGAGACGTTGCGGACCGAGGGCCACAACGTCGGCGTGCTGGGCGTGCGGACTGTACCGGCCGTTCCCGGACGCAGCGTTGGCCGAGGCCCTGTGCGGTGCGCGCCAGGTGTTCGTCATCGAAAAGGCCGTCTCGTACGGCTTCAAAGGACCCTTGGCCTCCGATCTCAAAGCCGCCCTTGTACCAGAACTGCCCCGACCGTGGCGCCGCGCCCGAAGTCACGGGGTCTGACGGCCGGTATCGGAGGACGTGATGTCCGCACTGCCGACCTGACCGAGACACTGCGGGCTGGGATCAAGGGTGAACTACCCAGCGGTCCCGTCTGGATAGGAAGCAAGCTATGACGGAAGCCACGCCACGCACGGGCGCCAAGACCACCATACTCACACTGCCCAAAGAGGAGTAGGTACACCCGGGCAATCGAGCCTGTACGGGCTGTGGTCTTTCCATAGCCTATCGCATCGGCCTGAAGGCATTGGGACCGGACACCATCCTTGTCGTACCTCCCAGTTGTCTGACGGTTCTACAGGGCTTGTTCCCAATGGCATCCACCAAACTGCCTTGTCTCAACGTCACTTTCGCCTCTACGGCCTCGGCGGCTACAGGTGTTACTAGAGGCGCTGAAAGCCCAAGGGCGTGATCACATCAAGGTGGCTGCTTGGGCCGGTGATGGAGGTACGTCGGACATCGGTATCCAGGCCCTCTCGGGAGCGGCCGAAAGAGGCGATGACTTCCTCTTCGTCTGCTACGACAACGAGGGCTACATGAACACTGGTGTCCAGCGCTCGGGCACCACCCCCCAGTGGGCCATCACCACCACCACGCCGCTCAAGGGCAAACTCCAGCAGAAGAAGGATGTCCCGGCCATCATGGCCGCTCACGGTATCGACTACGTGGCCACGGCCTCTTCGGCGTATCCACTCGACCTCTACGACAAGATCAAGAAGGCGCTGGGCCTGGGTGGCACCAAGTACATCCACATCCACACCCCGTGCCCGCCAGGATGGGGCTTCGAGCCTCGCTACAGCGTCAAACTGGGGCGACTGGCTGTGGAGACAGGCTACTTCGACCTCTACGAGGTCGAGCGAGGTGAGTTCCGACTCACCGGTGCGTCCGAGAAGCTCCTCGAGAAGCGCCAGTTGGTCCCCGTTGGCGACTACCTGCAGCCACAAGCACGTTTCAAGGGTCTCACGGAAGACCAGACTTGCCAACATTCAAGCTCAAGTTGAGCTTAAGTGGTCTGAGTACTACCGGATGGCCGATCAAGCCCAGAAGTAGATCGAGGGGGTCACATTGCCGCCCAAGACAGTCGACAGCGCGTCGAAGATCGATTGCCACGATGTGTCACGGCTGCGGCTCGTACAGGGGTCCGTGCGGCGTTCTGTGTCATGTAGAGGACGGCAAGTTCGTCCGAGTAGAGGGCAATCCGGCCGCTTTCAACAATGGGGTGGCCGGCTCAACGGCACTTTGCCCCAAGGCCTTCTCCGGTCCACAGTACGTCTATGCGGCCGACCGTTTGCAGTACCCGCTCAAGCAGGGTAGGCGCCAAGGGCGAAGGCAAGTTCGAGCGTATCACCTGGGACGAAGCTCTCGATACCATCGCTGCGAAACTCAAGGAGAGCAAGGACAAATACGGTCCCGAGGCCTTCGGAGTGCTATCGCCCGAGTACTGGCCGGTCCTCGGCATACTGGGACGCCGGTTCCTCAATGTATACGGAAGTCCCAACTACATGCACAGCGCCATCTGCGCGACCCCGCGCATGGCTACCGGCAGAGTCTCCGTGGGGTTCTTCAGCATGGGCCCAGGGCGACTGGAGCAAGACGAAGCTGTTCGTCAACTGGGGTGCGAACCCCGAGAACTCCGGGGTCAACAAGGGCACGGTCAGGAGCATCCTGGATGCGCTGGCTCAACGGCATGCGATACGTGGACATCCGGCCCATGCTGGACCCACTCGGCACCAAGGCCGACACATGGCTCCCCATCCGCCCAGGCACCGATTGCGCATTGGCACTGGCGTTTCTGCATGTGATCATCGGTGAGCAGCTGTACGACAAGCACTTCGTCTCGGAGTGGTGCCACGGTTTCGACGAGCTTGCCGGGCACGTTAGACAGTTCACCCCGGAATGGGCCGCTCCCATCACTGGTCTGTCAGTCGAACAGATTCGCGAGACTGCGAGACTCATCGCCGCCACACAGCCCACCTTCATCATGATGGGCAATGGCGTAGGCGACCAGACCACCGACGGAACCTCCACAGTGCAGGCCATCTCGCTGATCGCGGCGGTAACCGGCAATTTGGGGGTACCGGGCGGCAACAACGCCCCTCCACCAGGCGCTGCCCTCTTTCCCCCGATGTCCAGATTGGAGGATTTGAGGCCTCCCGACATCGAGGACAAGCTCGTCGCTCCCGAGAGCCCGGTGTGGTACCAGAAGACCGGCTGGACTGAATGTGGACCCACCTCCGCCTACTACAAAGGAGTCATGAGCGTTCTGACAGGCGAACCCTATCCCCTGCGCGTCTTGGGCGCGGGCTACACCAACCCCCTTTCGGCCACCCGGAACCCCAGGAAGGTCGCCGAGGCCCTGCGCAAACTGGACTTCATGTTCGTCATGGACGTCTCGCACGGACCCCACGTAGACTTTGCCGACATCGTGCTGCCAGCCTGCACCAGCTACGAACAAGATCTGTACTTCGGCAACAAGGGTACTCCTGAAGGCACCTGGGTGTGCGGATACAACCAAGTGGTCGAACCGCTGGGCGAATCGCAGGAGCGACTGGCGTTTCTACCTCGATCTAGCCGTCCGCCTGGGGTACGCGGAGCACTTCTGGAACGGGGATTCCGAGGCCATGATGGACGAGATGCTGGCCCCCTATGGCCTCACGGCAGAGAAGTTGCGGCAGAACCCAGAAGGGATACTCGTCAAGAGTCCGGTGACCCAGACACCTGCGCCGGCACCCCAATCCCAGCGTTGGGCCAGTCTGTTCAAAGACCTGCCCTCACGGTAAGGTCCAATGCTACAACAAGTACACTGGAGGAAAGCCCAACAACGACGGTACAGGCCTTCTGCCCCACCTGCCTGTCTACCAAGGTCCGCCTGAGGGCTTGGCCGAGACTCCCGAATTGGCCCAGGAGTTTCCTCTGATACTGAGCGACGTGCACGCCCACCGACTGTCTCACCACAGCTGGCTGCATAACTCCGCCTACCTTCGTGAGCTGCAGCCTTATCCTTGGCTCAAGGTGAATCCTGCCACCGCGAAGAAATACGGCATAGCCGACGGCGACTGGGTGAAAGTGGAGTCTCCGCACGGCTACTGCAAGCTGCACGCTCAGTACTTCGAAGCTATCTCTCCTGAGGTGCTCATGGCCAAGCGAGGCTGGTGGCAGGCGTGTGAGGAGCTCGGGCTGGCAGGCCACGACTACGGAGACGGGGGCGCAGAGGTCAACAACCTCTACTCCTCGGATGAGAGTCTGTTTGACAAGTTCTTCTCGCAGATGCCTAAACAGACACTGGTCAAGATCAGCCGCTGGGGGGAGGACTAGCCATGCCGGATGGATATGCTTTCGCCCACGATCCCAAGCGTTGCGTCAAGTGCTACACGTGCGAACTAGCCTGCAAGCAGTGGAAAGGCATCCCCGCGGGCACCTTCAAGCTGCGTAAGGTGTACGAGACCAGCTGTGGCACGTTCCCCGACGTCACCCGGACCTTCCATTCGGTGGCCTGCCAACATTGCCCGGATGCTCCGTGCGTACCGGCTTGTCCGACCGGGGCCATCGAAAGACGTGAGTCCGACGGCATAGTGGTGGTTGAAGCCGCCAAGTGTGACGGATGTCGCGAGTGCGTGGACGCCTGCCCCTTCGACGTGACCGACTTTCGACAGCGACGGAGTCATGCAGCTCTGCGACTTGTGTGCGGACCGACTGGCTACAGGCAAGGGTCCATTCTGCGTCGAAGTCTGCCCGACAGGAGCGCTGCGCTTCTTGAGAGGTTCCAGCACCTAGACCCAATGCCGGGACGCACGCTTGCTGCTACTTGTCGCGGGGAATGAGAAGCTCCCCGGCCCCCTGTATGACGGTGCTCCCCGTCCTGGTTCGTCCAAGTCGAGGTTATCAGCAACCGACACTTATCGTTCACCTTGCCGGTCACCTCTGACGTCACTGTGATCTCGTCCCCGATTCTTACAGGTGACTTGAACGAGACCTCTTGCGACACATGGACAGCACCTTCCCCTCCAAGTTCAGAGAGAGTCTGAGTCACCAGACCGGCCACGAGCATCCCGTGCGCTATGCGTCCTTTCCATCGAGTGCCTCGGCGAACTCCTCGTCCACGTGGATAGGGTTGTAGTCGCCAGAGAACGTCGCGCGAACGCGTCCACGTCGGCCGCCGTGATGGTGCGACTGGCACTGGCCCGGTCTCCGATCTTGATGTCTTCGTATGTCCGCTTGACGCTCAGATCACCTCTCCTTGCGACGATTGCAGACTCACAGCATAGCAGAGGGGTAGCACATGACTCTTGTGCTACCCCTCTCGCTGGCCGTGTAACTCCTGGCAGCGCAGGATGTCTTCGGCAGACCTGGCTACTTGACCACCATCGTGCCCGATCATCTGATCGTCGGGAATCGTGTTGTTGTCGGCGTCGTTCATGAGGATCTCGTAAGCAGGCCTCGAACTGGTTGAGCGAGACCGTACCCGGTGACCTCCACTGTCTTACCCACCAGGTCGCTGACCATGCTTTCATAGTCAGCCGCGTACGCAGGCCACGCGCCAGTGTCTGGATCGAGCACGAAGGTTATGTTGAAGTGAGCCTGCGTCGAGTCGCCACCCAGGCGAACGAGATACTTGCCTATCCCCTTCTCTTCGTACAAGTTGTCGATCGCGACTACCGTTCCGGTGATGGTCACCTCTTCCGCTTCGTAGTCAACCGCCTCGAGTCCAGTCGATCGGGCCACCCGTTGCCTCGGCCGCGGTGTCCTCAGTCGCTTCGGCCGTAGTCGCGGTCGTCTCTTCCGTGTCTGTGGCTTCGTCGCCACATGCGACCAGGGCAAAGGCCATACACAAGCATCAGACCCAGACAACAGAGCGATTGCCTTTTTCATCTACCTGCCCCTCCTCTTCTTGTTCGACAGCACCAAACTCGCGCGTGGCTCAACCAACCTGAAACCAGGAGCTTGCTGCCAGCATAGCCCGTGCCCATGCGGCTGAGTACCCGAGGGTGTATACACCAAAGTTTCGCGGACGAACATCAGTTCTCGGTATAAAGGATGAGAGCAGAGTCGAGAGTCCTGCTCGATCGCTTGTTCTTGCCAGCGTCAAAGGAGGGGTACGTAATGAAAAAGCTGTTCGTTGTCCTGTTGGCAGTCCTTGTTCTAGGCAGTGTTGCCATGGTCGCTATAGCCTGCGGCGAGGAGGAGACCACAGAGACTCAAGCAACCGAAGAGACAACGGCTCCCTCAGAAGTCACCACCACCGAGGCCGCGTCCACCGCCCTCACACCGGCCGAGGTCTTGGCGATCGGTGAGCAGGTCGTCGCCGACTATACCGCAGCCGGAGAAGACGCTGTATGAGCCGAATACAGCGGCGGAGAAGCAACCTTCGGCGGACCGGTGCTTCAAGATCAGCGAGAAGGCCGACAAGTACATCATCTCTATCGGCGACGAGACCACGAGCTTCCCCTGTGCGCTGTACAAAACCGACATGGAGAAGTTCGGAGTTACACGCGGACCTCCTCAACGCGTGGGTGGGCAGAACGTCGAGATCACGGGCGAGGTGGTCCTGAACCCGTTCGGTTCTGCCTCCGAGATCGTGCTTAGCGACCCCGCACAGCTGGTATCAAGTAGTCTGCCAGTCCTCACCTCGTGACTCCGTAGCGCAGTCATGCGAGGGGCGCAGCGCCAGTAATGGCGCTGCGCCCCTGTCCGTTTCTGGGGTGTTTGCCCTACCTACTGCCCGTAGTAGGCGCCCGGCCCGTGTTTGCGCAAGTAGTGCTTGTCGAGCAGACTCTGCTTCATCGGGGGGATGTCGGGTTCCAGCGATATCGTGTGCCAGGCCATGAAGGCGATCTCTTCGAGCATCACGGCAAGCTCTACAGCCGTCGAGGCGTCCGCGGCCCAGCAGAATGCTCCGTGTCCGTGCACCACTGTGGCCGGGACCTGTGCGTAGTCTATGTCGCGAAACCGTTCCGCTATCACCCTGCCCGTGTTCTTCTCGTAGTCCGTGCCGATCTCGTCGTCGGTCATCGGCCGCGTGCAGGGGATCTCTCCGTAGAAGTAATCCGCGTGTGTCGTGCCGAGTGCCGGGATACCCCGCCCGCCTGGGCAAAGACCGTAGCCCAACGCGAGTGTGTGTGTACGATGCCGCCTATCTCGGGGAACGCTCTGTACAGCTCAAGATGGGTCGGAGAGTCCGACGAGGGCTTCAGCTCACCCTCGACCACCGCGCCGTCCAGGGAGACGAGGACGATATCCTTGGCCGACATCTCGGCGTAGTCGACACCTGAGGGCTTGATAGCCATCAGACCGCGTTCCCTGTCTATGCCCGACACGTTGCCCCAGGTGAACGTCACCAGCCCATGCTTGGGCAGCATCAGATTCGCCTCGAAGGACTTGGTCTTTCAGCTCGTCGAGCACTCTACCGACCCCTCATCTACAGACCCCTCAGCTTCCACAACACATCGGCCAATTCCAGCCGGCTCTTCAACTCGTCACTGCGCGTCTCCGCGCCTAGGTGGACACTCTCGATACCCATCATTTCGGCCCAATCCGTCATCATCCTCGCGCTCGCTGCGTAGGTGAGCACGTGTGGTGCGCCCCACCCGCTAGTATCCATTGGCGGATACCCTCGGCCAACCCCACCTTCGGTCGCCACATCACCCGCGCCACCGGGAGATTGGGCATGTCGAAGATGGGTTCCACGCACTCCACTTCCTGCAAGATCAGACGCAGCCGGCCACCCATGTCTATCAGCGATATCGCTACCGCGTCGCCCGCCTGCCCGCCGAACACCAGTCTGGCAGGCGCATCCTTGCCCCCGATGCCAAGCTCGTGGACCTCGATACGCACCTCGCCCGAGGCGATGCTGGGACAGACCTCCAGCATGTGCGCCCCCAGCACGTATTCGTTGCCCGGTTCGAAGTGATACGTGTAGTCCTCCATGAAGCTGGTGCCGCCCTGCAACCCCCGGGTCATCGCCTTGACGATGTGGGTCATGGCCGCGGTCTTCCAGTCGCCCTCGGCACCGTACCCGTAGCCCTTCGCCATCAGGTGCTGTGTCGCCAGTCCGGGCAGTTGTTCCATGCCCCAGAGATCCTCGAAGGTGTTGGTGTAGGCTCCGGCTCCCTCGCGCGCGAGCATGCGCTCCATGGCTATCTCTTGCTCTGGCCTGATAGCGGACCGCCGCCACCTCGTCGGTAGCCAGAACGTACTGCGCGCGATACTCCGCGACCAGTTCGTCGGCTTCGGCGTCGGTGACCCTGGTGATCTCATCGGCCAACTCGCCCACCGGCCAAGTGTTCACCTGCCAGCCGAGCTTGATCTGAGCCTCCACCTTGTCACCTTCGGTGACCGCCACCTCCCGCATGTTGTCGCCGAAACGCACCACACGCAGATCGCGACTCACCGCGTAGCCGACCGCCGCGCGCATCCACTCGCCCAGCTCCCGCAGAGGCTCCTCGTCCTGCCAGTAACCGACCACCAGCTTGCGGGGCAGCCGCAGTGCGGGCGCCGATGAACCCGTGCTCCCGGTCGCCATGCGCCGCTTGATTGAGGTTCATGAAGTCCATGTCGATCTCCTTGGCGGGGATCGACCTGTTGTACTGCGTGGCGAAGTGGCACCAGGGCTTCTGCAGCAGCGTGAGACCGTTGATCCACATCTTGCTGGGCGAGAACGTGTGGGCCCAGGTCACCAGCCCGCAGCAATCTTGCGAGTGATTGGCCTCACGCACAAGTCCTGTGGCTTCGTCGGCCGACTTCACGGTCCCTTTGTAGACGAACCGACAGGGGATATCCGGGTGCCCATCGATGAACGCGGCCATCTCCGCACCCCGAGACGCCACTGTCTCCAACACCTCAGCTCCATACATGGCCTGTGAGGCGACCACAAACCATATCTCGCGATCCTTCATGTTTTTTATGTCGCTCAACCCAGGCTCCTAGAGTACGTTTACACCTGTGGATGTTTGCGCTAACATCCTTGTGGTGTCCGAACTCTAGGCTAGAGTCACGGCAAAGTCAACCGCGTGCACGGCTCTTGGCAAGGAGAGGCAGTGTCCGATAGCGAGCGCCGACGCCCCACCATGGCCGATGTGGCCGCCGTGGCGGGGGTGTCTCACCAGACCGTATCCAGAGTACTGAACGATCTCCCGGTCGTGAGGCAGGACACCCGAGACAGAGTGCTCGCGGCCGCTGAGGAGTTGGGCTACCGCCGCAATATCCTCGCCCGGGCACTCGCGACCAAGCGGACTCGACTGCTGGGAGTCGTCGCCCTTGGTACGGCCTGGTACGGGCCGGCTTCCACCTTGCTGGGCATTCAAGAGGCGGCGCGGGACGACAAGTACTTCGTCACGGTCACCGCCCTGGAATCACTCAGCGAAGAATCCCTTATCCAAGCAGTGGACGTCCTGAGCGGGTATTCGCCGGATGGCTACATCGTCATCACGCTGGGTCAGAGCGTGTCACACGTGCTACAGCGCATGTCCGTTGACGCACCCATGGTCACCGTGGGCAGTGAGCAAGGCACCCCGGACATGCCGTCCGTCGGCATCGACCAAGAGATGGGGGCTCGCCTAGCCACTGAGCACCTGTTGGGGCTCGGCCACCAGACGGTGCACCAGCTCGCCGGACCCGAGACGTGGCTCGAGGCGGAGGCCAGGATGCGTGGTTGGCGCGTTTGCCTTCAAGAAGCCGGGGCACCGGTGCCACCTGTAGTCCGCGGCGACTGGAGCGCGGCTTCCGGGTATCGGGCGGCCACTGAGCTTCTAGCAAAGGCCGGAGGTGACAGCAGTCTTCGCGGCCAACGATCACATGGCTCTCGGCTTGCTCGCGGCATGCCGCGACGCAGGCGTCCGAGTCCCCGAAGATCTGAGCGTGGTAGGTTTTGACGCCACCCCACAGTCCGAGTTCTTCGCGCCACCACTGACGACTGTGCTCCAGGACTTCCAGAACATGGGACGGACAAGCATCCGGGTACTGCTCAACATGGTCGAGGACCGAGAGGCGCCCAGGGCCCGTTCCATCGTCACGCCTACCCTGGTGGTGCGTTCGAGCACCGCCAGACCTCACCAAAGGAGACTGAAGACATGACCGCCCCCGCTACTTACACCGTCGGTGTCGATTTTGGGACTCTCTCAGCGCGGGCGGTCGTCGTGAGAGTCCGCGACGGGGCCGAGATGGGCAGCGCTTTATACGAGTACCCTCACGGGGTGGTAGACGAAGTCCTCCCCGCCACAGGTCAGGCATTGCCGCCGGATTGGGCACTGCAGATGCCCGGCGATTGGCGAGATTCTCTGCGGACAGCCGTCCCCGCCGCCCTTCACGAAGCCGGTGTCGACCCTAGGGACGTTATCGGCATAGGCACCGACTTCACAGCGTGCACGGTCATGCCCACTTTGCGGGACGGCACCCCACTATGCGAGCTGCCCGATCTCGCCGACCGGCCCCACTCCTACCCGAAGTTGTGGAAGCATCACGCCGCGCAGCCGGAAGCCGACCAAATCAATGAACTTGCGCATCAGAGAGGCGAGTCCTGGATAGGCCGCTATGGCGGCAAGATCTCTTCTGAATGGGAGTTCGCCAAAGCCCTACAGGTGCTGCACGAAGACCCCGACCTCTACACTCGCATCGAGCGCTGGATAGAGGCGGCCGACTGGATCATCTGGCAGTTGTGCGGCAGCGAGACCCGCAACATCTGCACGGCCGGCTACAAGGGCATCTATCAGGACGGCAGAAGGCCCTCGCGCGACTACCTCGCGGCACTCGACCCCGGATTCGGCGATTTCGTGGACGACAAGCTGGAACACCCTCTGGCGCAACTGGGGACGATGGCCGGTACGCTTACCCCTCGGGCAGCCGCCTGGACGGGGCTGCCCGAGGGGATCGCGGTCGCCGTAGGCAACGTTGACGCACATGTGACCTCGGCCGCCGCGCAAGCGCTGGAGCCCGGGCAGATGCTGGCCGTCATGGGCACTTCTACCTGCCACATAATGAACAGCGACGTTCTGGCACAAGTCCCCGGCATGTGCGGGGTCGTCCGCGACGGCGTAGTCCCCGGCCTGTGGGGATACGAGGCCGGTCAGAGTGGGGTCGGCGACATCTTCGCGTGGTTCCTGGAGACCGGCGTTCCTGGCGAGTACATCCAAGCCGCCACGCAGAACGACGAGAACCTACACGACCACCTGACCCGCATGGCGGCTCAACAAGAGGTCGGGGAGCACGGACTGGTCGCCCTTGACTGGCACAGCGGCAACCGTTCCATACTGGTTGACCATCACCTGAGCGGGGTCGTCGCGGGCCTCACCTTGGCCACCCGGCCCGAGCACGTCTATCGCGCCCTGCTCGAGTCCACCGCATTCGGCACCCGCAAGATAGTCGAGACTTTCGCCGCTTCTGGCGTGCCGGTCAAGGAGTACGTGGTGGCGGGTGGCTTGGTCAAGAACAAGTTCCTGATGCAGATCTACTCGGACGTGACCCGGCTGCCCATCAGCACCGTGCGCTCCGATCAGGGTCCTGCTCTCGGTTCGGCCATCCACGCGGCCGTGGCCGCAGGTGCCTACCCCGACATATTCGCGGCGTCTGCGGCCATGGGCGGCAAAGAAGAGGCCGCATTCACACCGGACGACCAGAGAGCCGCGGCCTACGACGGACTGTACGAGCAGTATGCGCAGATGCACGACTTCTTTGGGCGCGATTCTCAGGTGCTGCACAACTTGCGAGACATCCGGGACAAGGCGAGCCCCGTCAAGTAGCTTCCCCGGAGCGCAACGTGGCCGGAAAGGCCATACTCCGTCGACTACTCCACCGGACGCGTCCTGGCGTTCTTGCGGTACTCGGCTGGAGTGGTATCGAACTTCTTCTTGAACTCTCTGTAGAAGTAGGTCTTGTCTTCGTAGCCGGCGTCGGCGATGACCTCCGAGACAGGCATCGCGCTTCCCTCGAGTAGGTTGGCCGCGTGTTGCAGCTTGATGGTCTTGAGTATCTGCGAGAACCCGCTGCCCGTATAGGCCCGGACCATACGCGACAGGTGCGCCTCGTTGTAGCTGAAGAAGCGGGCTACCTCGACCAGGCTCACCGTGCGGAAGTTCTGATGGATGTATGACAGGATGGCGACGATGTTCTTGTGCTCACCGCCCTTCTTGGAGGCGGTCACAAAGTCGTATTCGTGGTCCCGTAGTAGGTAGATGAAGAACTCTTCTAGCAGCGTCCGCAGCAGCCTGTCCTTGTACCGCGTATCCCCGTCGCTGACCTTGACCATCTCCAGGATCGCCGAAACCAACTCCGGCTCATTGCAGCCGCGGCAGAACATGAAGGGGTAGAAAGACGTGCAGTGAAGAACCCGGGTGAAGAAGTCGGATATCACGTCGTTGGTCCGTAGTAGGTCTATGAAGGTCGAGCGGAACGTCCCCTGCCGTATGAGGATGTTGACTAAGAGCGTGTCGTCGTCAAAGATGACCGGGGTGTGCTGCGTGCCCGGGGCCATGAAGCACACGTCTCCCGCACCCATCTTCAGGCTACCCTCACCTATGCTCTGCGACAGTGAGCCGGATAGCACGTACTGAAGCTCGAAGAACTCATGTGTGTGAGTGGGCACGGGCATGTAGCGGGGGTGGATGATCAGAAAGATGTCGGCATTGCCGTCGAAGAACAGGGGCTCGTCCAATACCTCTGGCTTCACACGGTTCTTGATCCTCCAAAAACGAGCCTCGTCGGAAGGGTGACCGCGGAAGATCTTAGCCAGTTCGGGCGGTAGGCGTTCCAGCCGTGCATACGACAGCCCGGCGTCATGCAGGTACTTGAAGGCCTCTTCGAGCGGAGTCAACCGCATGAGAGCGCGGATACCTTCTGATGTGAGCATGCCCGCGCTACCTCAAGAACACCGGCTCCCGCCCAGGTCTCGGGCAGCACCTACAGGGTCGACCTCCGCCCCCAGACGCTGCCGCGCCTGAGCGCAGAGCTCACGGACATCGGTCTGGTAGGCTTCTTGAAGAAGTCGGTATCCGCCCAGGACGTCCCCGGCGATCTGGGCCTCCTGAAGGGCCTTTCTGTCCACCAGCAGGGCTTTGGCGTACGCCTCCTGGACGTTCAGGATACTCAGGACCATGGCCTCCAGCTTGGGCTCGATGTTATGCGATTGGTCGATGGTCAGCCGAGGCAAGGGTGCGTCGTCGGCAAGAAGCTCTACGAAGATCAAGAAGAGTTCGAAGGGATTGATAGAACCCACTATCAGATCGTCATCGGCGTACTTGCGTGCGTTCAGATGGATACCGCCAAGCCGCCCCTGGAACTCCAGCATCGCGACGATCTGTTCGATGTTCGCGCCCTGATAGTGATGGCCTATGTCGACAAGGACGCGAGCGCGATCGCCCAGCGCCTGGCAGACAAGCACCGCCGACGCCCAGTCCGCCAGATCGGTGGCATAGAAGGCCGGCTCGAAAGGCTTGTACTCGACGAGCAGCTCCTGTTCCGGCGGCAGACTCTCGTACAACTTCCGCAGCGTCTCCAGCAGGCGCCGTCGCCTAGCCCTGAAGTCATCCTGCCCCGGGTAGTTGGTGCCGTCGGCCAACCAGAGCGACTGCGCCGTAGAGCCCAGCTCCGTAGCCACCCGGACGCAATCCAGCAGGTGCTCCAGAGCCTTCTGGCGGACCTTCGGGTCGGGGTTGGTGACCGAACCTAGGCGGTAGTCGGGATCCTGGAAGAGATTGGAGTTGACGGCCCCCGTGCGCAGTCCGCTCGCCTCGATGTGAGCACGCAACGAACCCAAGTCGTCGATAGAGTCCCACGGGAAGTGGAGAGCGACAGCAGGTGCGGCGCCGGTAAGTCGGTGCACAAGCGCTGCGTCATCCACCTTCTGGAACACGTCGCGCGGCGCATCTGCCTGCGCGAAGACGGCGAAGCGCGTGCCAGAATCGCCATACCCCCAGGAGGGCGTCTCTATCTCCAGCTGTGCCAACCGCTCAAGTACGGATTTCTCATCCATGCCGCTCACTTATCCCTTCCTGTTTGCTCTGCGGCGTCTAGGTACTGGTTCTCCAGACCCGTGACACTCAAGAATCTTCGGTAGGTGGCCTCGTCCGCGCGCCTGTCAACAGCCGGAGGATACGGACCGGCGGGAACGAGGCCCGCGATATCTCTCTCATCTCTTCGAACGTGGATACATGCCCCACAGCGCATGCCTGCATCAGTATGTTGCCAAGGGCCGAGGCCTCGCCGGGCCCGGCGAGCACCTCCCGACCCGTGATGTCAGCGGTCAACCGGCACAGTAATTCGTTACGAGAGCCCCCGCCGACCACATGGATAGTCCCGATGGACTTGGACGCGACCCGCTCCAGGAGTTCGAGCACCATCCGGTATTTGCAGGCTAGAGACACGAAGATGGACCTCACCATCGCACCCCGGTCTGACGGCACCGCTTGACCGCTCTCTCGCACCAACTTCTCGATCCTGGCGGGCATATCTCCTGGATAGACCAGCGAGGGATGATCGGGGTCGAAGAGAGCCGGCTCGTCCGCACTCGCCTCGGCAAGTCGGGCGAGCCCTGCATAGTCGGGGGCCGAACCTTGCTCAGTCCATGTCGCGCGACACTGTTGAAGCAGCCAGAGGCCCATGACGTTGCGCAGCAGGCGCGTCGTGCCAAACACCCCACGCTCGTTGGAAAGATCGGCCCGTTGAGCGGCTTCGGTCAGCACAGGTCCGCCTGATTCCAGACCCAGTAGCGACCAGGTGCCCGACGACAGTACCGCGGTAGAAGCGTCCCGCAGAGGAGCGCCCGCGAACGCTGCCGCCGTATCGTGCCCGGCGGTGGCAACAACGTCTATCTCGTCGCTCAAGCCCAGGGCATCGCGGTGAGCGGGCAACAGAGGCCCCAGCACCGTACCAGACTCGACCAGGTCACCGAAGATAGGCGCAGGCAACTTCAGCGCTTCGATAAGATCTCGTGCCCAGCCGCCTGTCCGCGCATCCACTAAGCCGGTGGTCGAGGCAGCCGTGCCCTCGTTGGCCAACACGCCGCTGAGCCAGAAGGCCAGAAGGTCGGGTATCAGAGCGATACGGTGCGCCCCTATTAGTGCCGCCGACCCTTGTTCTGCGAGCAACTGGTAGACCGTGTTGAAAGACATCTGCCGGATACCGGTGGTCTCGTACGCCCGCGCATCCGACATGTCGCCGGCCACCCGGTCCGAGACGCCGTCGGTGCGGTGGTCGCGATAGTGGTAAGGCGCCCCCAGCAGTCGCCCCCCTTCGTCAAGCAGGCCATAGTCCACCCCCCAGGAGTCGACCGCGATGGAGCAAATGTCATGCTCTCGGGTCGCCAGTT
The DNA here is from genome assembly GCA_963814365.1 of uncultured Actinomycetes bacterium. GTDB lineage: Bacteria > Actinomycetota > Thermoleophilia > RBG-16-64-13 > RBG-16-64-13 > RBG-16-64-13. The sequence continues at coordinate 1,530,181 of CAWFCL010000004.1, forward strand.
CCAGCCCCGCCAGGCCTCCGCGCAGCAGCCCACAGATGTCCCAGTGCAGCCCATCCGGCAATGTCACCGCACGATTGGGAAAACGGACCGCCTCTTCCAGCGAGATGGCTCCTCGATCCAGCTTGCCGATGACCACCCGCCCCGATTCGGCGCCCAGGTCGACAGCGACGAATGTGGGTACCAGCGTCATTCCCCTCGAAAACGACGCCCGAGTTCTTCCAGATCGTCCAGTTGCGCATCCGTGAGCCCCTGAGGGTCGAAACCTGCCGAGCGCACCATAAGAAAGATCTTCGCGGACTTCTCTGCGGTCTCTATCAGATCGAATGCATCGAATACATCCGTGCCCACCGCGACGCAACCATGCTTCTCCCACAATCCTACTCGGTGGTGTTCCAAGATATGCACCGTCGTGTCGGCCAGATCCTGGCTCCCGGGCAGACGGTAGGGGACCAAGCCGACACCGTCGGGCATGACCACCTTCATCTCGGGGTGCATCGACCAGAGCAGGCGGCTCAAAGCTTCGGTGGAACAGTACTCGGCGACATGACTAAGAGCCAACAGACAATCAGGATGCGTGTGCAGCACAGCCTTCTTGTCCGGGTGCAGGCGCCTTAGATAGGCGTGGATACAGAGATGCGAAGGGAACTCCGACGTGGTTACCAAGTCGATATCCTCGTCGGACCCCAGAAGGATCTGATAGCCACTCAGATCGTCCGCGATACGTGCAAGGACCACGTGCTTCTCGGGTCGGCTGGCGACATCCCTGAAGCGTGCGCCCGTCGCCGTGACCAAGTACGAACGCCCTGCAAGTTCAGGGTAGGCGACCGGATTGTCTATGTGGCGACCACGGCGCAACCCCGATGGCCGGTCGCGGTCTTCTGTGATATCCACCGAGACGTTGCCCGCGTTCCGTTCCGCCCAGCCACGCTCCGAGATCAATCCCGCGATATCAGCGATGTCAGCCAGAGTCTTCTTCATCTTCTGCCTTCCGAGATAGTGCCTCTACACAACCCATCGTATATCTCTTGCTCCACTTTTGCCTCGGAGTCAAGGCAGTGTGTCAACAAAAGCCACCACACGGGTAGCTTTTGCACACTCCGCTCGCAGGTACGATGGGCTAGGCTGATGAAGTGGAAAAGGTCATCGAGCAACTCAAGCGTGACAGCTTGGCGTTGGACAAGCTCAACCGCACTGTTTCCGTCCAGGGGACAAGGCAGAAGATCCGTCTACCCGGAAGGATGATACACACCGTCTTCTATCCTGCGGAGCAGAAGAACGCTCCGGTGATCTTCGCATTCCACGGTGGGGGCTTCGTCCTTGGCGGGTGTGCTCTTGACGACGCGCTCCACCACACCTTCAGCAAGACACTCTCGGCCAATCTAGTCTCAGTGGGCTACCGCAAGGGCGAGAGGAACCCGTTCCCCAAGGCCGTCAACGACGCGTACGACGCGGTGAAGTACTACCTGGACGATATGGGGGACGAATATCACTTCGATCATGGCCGTGTAGCCACCTTCGGCAGCAGTGCAGGGGCAAACCTAGCCGTGGCCACCGGCATCCTGGCGCAGAGACGCAAGGAATTCCGAGTGGGCATGCAGATACTCAACTATCCGTTTCTGGACATGGCCACCCCCCCACGACAAAAGGGCTACCTGGCCGATGAACTGGTGAAGGCTCACTACTTCAATGAAGCCTATGCCGAACCCTCGCTTTGGACGGACCCCTTGGTGTCACCGGTGCTCGCAGCCGATGAGGACTTCGATAAGACCATGAGCGTTATAGTGACTTTGGCAGACATAGACCCCCTGCGCACCGAGGGAGAGTCCTACGCCCAACACGCTCGCCGCCTCGGCCTCTCAGTGGCCGAGCGCGTTTCCCCTGGGCAGGTCCACGGGTATTTGGAGTGCGCCTTCCGTGACTTGACCAAGGGGTGGTGCCCACCGCCGATCCGAGCCGCGGCAGACGACGGTTCGCTGTACGCGGAACGGGACGCGACCGTGCAGTTCATCAAGGAGCAGTGGCAAGAATGGCTGTCCGCCTAGTCCCAAGGGAGGTCTCGGGTTGAAACGGTACGCGATGTTCATCGACGGTCAGTTCATCGACGAGAAGTTGCCGATGGTCCAGGTGACCAACCCGGCGACCGAGAAGGTGGTGTCGGAGTTCCCCGCCGGGGCGGCTAAGCACGTAGATGCGGCAGTCGCGGCCGCTCGGCAGGCGCAGACAGCTTGGGCCAAGCTCCCGGCCATCGAGCGCGCAGGCTACCTGCGCGAGATCGCCAACGGCGTCCGGGGCAAGGCAGACATGCTCGCCCGCACCATCGCGGAGGAGCAGGGAAAGATCATGCCTCTAGCTAAGGTAGAGGTTGACTTTACGGCCGACTACATCGACTACATGGCCGAGTTCGCCCGCCGCTACGAAGGCGAGATCATTCAGAGCGACAGGGCCAACGAGAACATCCTCTTATACAAGCCACCTGTGGGTGTCGTGGCGGGCATCCTCCCCTGGAACTTCCCCTTCTTCCTGATAGCCCGCAAGATGGCCCCCGCGCTGGTAACAGGCAACACGATCATCATCAAACCCAGCAGCGAGACCCCCAACAACGCCTTTGAGTTTGCCTCCATCGTGGCCGAGAGTTCGTTGCCGAAGGGGGTGTTCAACCTGGTATCAGGCTCCGGCAGTGTCGTCGGCGCCGCCCTGGCAGGGCATCCGGGCGTCGACATGGTCAGTATGACCGGAAGCGTCGACAGCGGCATCAAGATCATGAGAGCCGCTGCGGAGAACGTCACCAAAGTATCCCTAGAGCTGGGCGGCAAAGCACCAGCCATCGTGATGCCCGACGCAGACCTGGATCTCGCCGCCGGCGCCATCAAGGACTCACGTGTCATCAACACCGGCCAGGTGTGCAACTGCGCCGAACGCGTGTATGTACACGAGGACATCGCCAAAGAGTTCACGGCGAAGGTGGTCGAGGCCATGAAGACTGTGCGGTACGGCGACCCGCTCAAAGACGACAACATCAACATGGGGCCGATGATCAGCCAGACGCAGTTGGAAAATGTCGAGGCGGCGGTGGAGCAGGCTTTGAAAGACGGAGCCACCTGCGTTCTGGGCGGAAAGCGAGCGCAACAGACGCCCGGCTACTACTTCGAACCCACCGTGCTGACCGGGTGCAGTCAGGAATCAGCCGTCATGCGCGAAGAGGTGTTCGGTCCGGTACTCCCCATCACCACCTTCAAGACCCTAGACGAAGCCTTGGAAATGGCTAACGATTGCGACTACGGCCTGACTTCGTCCATCTACACCACGAATGTGGACGTGGTCATGCGTGCGTGCAACGAGCTCAAATTCGGCGAGACCTACGTCAACCGTGAGAACTTCGAGGCCATGCAGGGCTTCCACGCCGGGTGGCGCAAGTCGGGAATCGGTGGGGCAGACGGCAAGCACGGCCTAGAGGAGTACCTGCAGACCCACGTGGTATACGTGCAGTACGATCTGAACGCGGGATGAGCAACGCAGGGCCGGCCGCACGGCGGACCTAGGAGTCACATGGACGAGCTAATCGCTGAGTTCATTCGCGAAGCCGAGGCCGTGGGTGCACGGGTGCACTTGGCCTCTCAGGCCGCAGCGGCTGGCACTCTGTCGAGTCTGGTCTTGGAGGCGCGCTCTGTCGTGCTATCAGCCTCTCTGGAGCGATACATCGGCGGACTCCGCGAGCTAGGTATCGATGCGGCGCTGGAAGGAACGGATGCAGCGGCGGCAGAGGGCCTGCCTCACGCAGACGCCGGTATCTGCGAAGCCATTGCGGGAGTGGCCGCTTCTGGCACCGTCCTCGTAGGACCGGGAGCCGGCTTCGAGGGAGTCATCTCTATCCTGCCTCCCCACTCCATCATATTGTTGAAGCGCGACCGCATCCACGAGGATGTCGCGGCGGCCCTTGAGGCGACAGCGGACCTGGTTGCTGCCCCGGGCTCCCGGCTGGCATTCATCACCGGCCCGTCCCGCACCTCGGACATCGAACTGACCCCCGTGATCGGCGTCCACGGTCCGCTGCGCTTGGACTTGGTGGTGATAGATGACTAGCCACCACCGACGGGACATCGGAGCAGAGATCGATTCAGCTCTGGCCGATCCTATCCTGAAGGACGCGATGAGTCGCGCCATGGGCACCATGCTGCAGCGCCGGGCCGAAGCCTGGCCCTCCCTCGAACGCTTCGAGACCCTTCGCGAGAAGGCCACTTGCGCCAAGCAGGAAGCCCTCAGCCGGCAAGAAGAGCTACTCGACCTCTTCGAGCGCCGGGCGACTGAGGCGGGCGCGGTAGTGTACCGCGCCTCAGACGGCAAAGCCGCGACCCGTTACGTCTGCGACCTCGTCCGCCAACGGTCGATCGAGTTGGTGGTCAAGGCCAAGTCGATGACATCCGAGGAGATCCACCTGAGCCCAGCTCTGGAGACCGCTGGTGCGGCTGTGATAGAAGGCGACCTGGGCGAGCGCATCATTCAGTTGGCGGGTGAGCATCCGAGCCATCTCGTCGTCCCTGCCATCCACAAGAGCAAGGAAGAGATTATCCGTCTGCTATCAGAGAAGATGGGCATCTCCGACCCGCCCGAAGACGCGGAGGGGCTCACCAGGCTGGTGCGAGACGATCTACGCGACAAGTTCCTGACCGCCGGGATGGGTATCACCGGGGCCAACTTCGCGATAGCGGACACGGGCTCCATCGTCCTGGTAGAAAACGAAGGCAACGCCAGTCTCGCCACTCTGCTGCCCCCTATTCACGTCGCCGTTGTGGGGCGGGAGAAGCTGATACCCCGACTGGCTGATCTCGCCACCTTCCTAGAGCTGCTGCCGCGCAGCGCCACCGGTCAGAAGCTTACGAGCTACGTGTCGCTCATCACGGGCAGACAATCCTCTCCTCTCCTGCCCAACGATACCGGTGAAGGCGGCGCAGTCACCAAGCGTGATTTCTACGTGGTCATCTTGGACAACGGGCGCTCCGCCGCGCTGGCCGACCCTGAGTTGCGCGAGACACTGCGTTGCATCAGGTGCGGCGCCTGCTTGAACGCCTGCGCCCCGTACAACCTGGTGGGCGGGCACGTCTACGGTTCAGACCCTTATCCTGGGGGCATCGGCTGCGCATGGACCTACTTGACCAAGGGGCACACGCCGGCCTGGGACTTCAACGGACTCTGTACCACCTGCTCCAGGTGCACCGAGGTGTGTCCGGTGAGTATCGACATACCCTGGCTGAACACGGTCATCCGTGAGCGCAACAACAGGGAGTTCGGGCCCGGTCTCAGGCAACGCATCTTCTCGCGGACCGACGTCATGGGTAGCGCTCTGAGCGCATTCGGACCCCTAGGCGCCGCCGCTATGAAGAGCCCCCCGGCACGTCTGGCTCTCACTGGTCTGGGCATAGACCCCTTGCGCAAGATGCCTTCCTACGAACACCAGACCTTTCGCTCATGGTGGGCGAACCGATCGTCGATACGCTCTGATGGCTCATCCTCCAGCGCCCTACCCACAGGAGGGCCCGCGCAGAGCACGAGCCACGAGCCCACACGAGTCGCGCTATTCGTCGACTGCTTCATCAACCACAACCTGCCCCAGGTGGGAAAGGCGACGGTCGAAGTGCTTGAGGCCATCGGGGCCGACGTGGTGTTGGCACAGAACTCGTGCTGTGGCCGGGCTGCCATGAGTCAGGGTCTCTTGAAGAAACCTCGCAAGTGGGCGATCAAGAATCTGGCCGAGTTGGGAAGGCTGATCGACCGCGGCTACGAGATAGTCTTCATCGAGCCGTCATGCCTCTCGGCGGTGCGTGACGACTATTCGCGGTTGCTCGGGGCGGACTCCCCACATCAAGAGTCTCTGCGCCGCGTGCAAGAACACAGCTACGACTTGACAGAGTACCTGGTGATGCTGGCCCAGACAGGACGTTTCGGGGCTGGACTGTTACCGCTCAGAAGAACCTATGTGGTGCACGGACACTGCCACCAGAAGAGCTTGGGGCTCGGCGCGTACCCCGCGGAGCTTCTCCGCCTGATCCCAGAGGTCACCGTGCATGAGGTCGAGGCTCTGTGTTGCGGCATGGTGGGTTCATTCGGCTACAAGAAGGAGTACTCGGAGCTGTCGAAGGCTATCGGAGAGCGCCTCTTCGAACAGATATCTCGCCACGACGGCGACGTGGTCACCTGCGGCATCTCTTGCCGATCGCAGATAGAGATGGGCACCGGCCGGCGCGTCTTACACCCGGTCGAGGTGATGGTAGAGGCACTCGGGCGCCGGTAGGCGACTGGACACCCTTACGCCATCGCCTGCAGCAGGTGTTGGTGGTCCAAGTTGCCGCCGGACATCACCAGGGCGACCTTCTTGCCTGCCAGACGGTCCTTGATCTTCAGCGCGGCGGCTATCGAGGCAGCGCCTGCCCCCTCGGCCAGGTTATGGGTGGTCTCAATCGCCAGGCGGATACCCTGCAGGATCTCTTCTTCTGTCAGAAGCACCACATCAGTCACGTGGTCCTTCATGATCAAGTAGGGCAATTGAAAGACGCTGCGCGTCGCCAAGCCGTCGGCCACAGTATCAGCAGTATCAAGCCTGACTCTCTCGCCTTGCTTCAGCGACTCATGATAGGCGGCCGCCTTCTCCGGCTGGACCCCGATGATCTCCACCCCAGGGTTGACGGACTGAGCGACCTTGACCAACGAAGCGCAACCCGAACCGCCGCCGATGGGGCAGACGATCGCATCCACTTCCGGCAGGTCTTCGAAGATCTCCAAACCCATGGTGCCCAGACCGTTGAGTATCTCAGGCTCGCTACCCTGCTCCACGTAGTAGTAGCCGGCGCTGTCCACGAGTTCCTCGCAGTAGGACTGCGCGTCGTAGAAGTCCTTGCCGTGGATTATTAGGTCGGCGCCGAAGCTTTCGACGATACGATTCAGTTCAGGGTTATTGCCTTCAGGCACCACCACTGTGCAAGGCACACCGAACAGCCGCCCCGCCCAGGCCACGGCCAGTCCGTGGTTACCTCGTGTGGCCACCACGACTCCCGCTTCTGACTCCTCCGGAGACATGTTCTGAAAGAAGTTCACCGCCCCCCTGATCTTGAAGGAGCCGGTGGGATTGTGGTTCTCGTGTTTGATGTGGACCTCACACCCGGCCAGACGCGACAGCTCGGAGTAGTAGGTCAGATTGGTGCGGTTGAGATAGCGGCCGATGACCGACCGCGCCTTGATGACCCCTAGGAGGTTGACTTCAGTGCTCAACTGCTCGTAGTTACGCATGCTCGACCCTCCGTCCGTCGTGGGTCCGCGCGGCGGCTGCTAGAACCCGAACCCTTCGGGCAGCGACTCCGCCTTGGTACCAGCCGGCACCCATGAGAGGTCCAGGATGGTATAGGTGGGGTTGTAGTACTTGAAGACCGGCGCGACCTTCATGCCTATGTGCGGCTCACCTATCAGCAGGTAGCTCATCAGGATCGTGCAGACCTCTTTGAACTCTACGTTGATGAAGCGGATAGGCTTATCCAGGGCGTTGAACGCGCCCGAGCGCTCACAAACCATGAAGGTGTGCACCGTAGCCGACTTCTTGGCCATGTCGGTCATGTCGATCACAGTACACTTGGCCAGGCAGTCGGGGCAGTAGATGCGGAAGGGCTGGAATATGGAGCCCTTGGCTTCGCACTTGGGATTGTCGCACCTGGTGGCAAGCAACTTGCCCTTGCTTAGCGATTCGAAGAAGACCGCCTCTCCGCCGTACGTGTGAACGTAGGTCAGGTCGCGTGGCTTGGTGACCCCCACTAGATTCCAGTTGTCGTCCGCATCGCGTATAGGCATGTGCTGCTCGAGACGGTGGAAGTCGCCCCGGAACTTGTAGCGGCCGTTCTTTACCTGCACTTGTCCGTATGAGCTCATATCAGGCCTCTCAAGCTTCTTTGGTGAGCAGATGATCTGGGTGCATCAGGATGGTGGCGGTCACGTGCGAGCCTACTCCTGCGTGACTGACCGAGAGGGCTCGCTTGGCGCCCTTGACCTGCAGGTCGGTCCAATCCTCAGGCTTCTGTCGGCCGAACTCCTTCCAGCGCTTCTCGTCGCCGTGTATCTCGGCCCACCGATTCCAGAGATGAGAGGCGATCTCGAACACCTGCATGATGCCGCTCGCACCCACGGCGTGCATGCAACCGATCAGGCCTCCGGACAAGTTAGAGGGCAGGCGCCCCGGTTTTCCGGTGATCGGGTTGGTGTGATAGCAGTCGCCAGACTCGACGAAGTCGCGGCCATGTCCATAGGGCCGCAGACCGATATCTTCGTAGGTCTGCACGTCGCTGATGGTGAAGGCGTCGTGCAGTTCGATGACGTCGAAGTCCTCCATAGGATCCACCACGCCGGCCATACGGTAGCCGTAGTAGGCCGCCATCCTGGCCGCCAGGAACCCGGTGAAACCCGGATACCGGTCGCCTCCGGGAAACTCCTTACCCAGGTTCTTGTACTGGTCGGGGGCCTCGTTGGGCAGCAGCGGTATGGCCATGTCGCGTCGGTCGGCCGGCCGCAGGGTGTGAGACCCAGCGGTCACCCAGATGCGGAGCGGCGTGTTCTTCGTGCCTTTGGTGAGCTTGATGGCCGTCTCTTCGTCGCAGAGGATCGCGCAGGCGGCGCCCACACTCATCAGGCAGGCGTCCAGCGACCGCAGCGGGTCGGCCACCATGGGCGAGACCAGCACGTCGTCCACGGTGATCTTCATGGCACCGTGAGCAAAGGGGTTGAAGCGAGCATAGCCGTGGTGTTTTACCGATATTTCGGCAAGCGTGCGGCGGAACGAGGCCTCGGCCTTGGCGAACACCTGCCAGTACTTCTGAGCCATGACAGCGTAGTAACCGGTGTAGATCTGGCCCATCGGTGACTCCCAGTCGCGGTCGGCGGCGGAGGCGATGAGGAAGTTGCCCTCGTCGGTGGGCACCTCGTCCATGCGCTCCCAGCCCATGGCGAGCACGCAGTCGGAGTAGCCGGAGGCCACGGCCTTGGCCGCCTCCCACAGGGTCGAGCCGCCGGTGGCGCCGCCGGACTTTATGCCCACGTTGCCCAGCGGGTCCAGTCCCAAGCGGTCATGGATGACGGCCTCACCCAAGAGCTGGTCACCAAAGTGGTCGGCGAAATGACCGTAGTAGCAGGTATGGATGTACTTCTTGAGTTCAGCGGGCGTCATGTCCAGAAGTTCCGCGGCCATGGTGAGAGCGTCCACGCACAACTCTTCCGTACGCTTCTCTGGGATCGCCCTGTCGTACTTGGACTGCCCCGCCGTGACCAGATACACAGGCCTCATGTACTTGGGAGTCCTGAGTTGCTCCTCGCTGAACTTGATCATGTGTCCCCTCTTGTGCCGATCGCTTTGCGCGCGAGCCGGGCCCGGCGAATAGTCAGGGTCCTATGATAATGCGCAAGTGCGCGACAGTGCCAGCGCTATGGGCATCAACCGTCGCTCACATCGACGCTTCTGACCCCACGCGACTCACGGAGCGGTGGGCAAGCCGCACCTCGCCCCGAGCCTGTCCGCTCAGACCGTAGCTCAAGATCATGCGGTCGGTTATCCACTCCACCGGAGCCTTGTCGTCGGTCCAGTAGTCGGACATCGGACTCGACCTGCTCCCACTGGGAGGTCAGTAGACTCGGTCAAGGGAACGAGGTCTGCGTGAGCCTCCAGACCCCGCTCGCTCAGCACCGAGAGGTCTTGCGGGCTGCGCGAAACCCAGCACCAACTGATTGAAGCGCAGCGCGGGCCACTTCATCACCAGGGGGAACTGGGTAGCCAGGGTGCCCGCGACCGACCTCGAGAGACGGTCATCTCCGGGCACGGTGGAGACGTTCAGAGCGACGATCCCGTCCGGCGCCAGCCGCTCGCGACAGAGCTTGAAGAACTCGGCTGTTGCCAGGTAGAACGGCACATAGGGCTGCCTGTAAGCATCGATGAAGATAAGGTCATATATCTTGTCGGTGGACTCAAGGTAGGGCCGCGCGTCGGCGGTGATGAGCTCCAGGTTGGGGTTGTCACCCACGCCGAAGTACTTGATGGCGATCGCATTGACCTCAGGATCTATCTCGACCCCGTCATACTGCACCTCGTGGATAGTAGACGCCGAAGGCCCTGCCGGTCGTGCCCCCTGCGTTGCCCAACATCGCCACTCGCTCCACGGGACGGTCCATCAGCGGCGGGACCGCCAGAAACATGTCCCATTCCCCGCCGGTGAGCACGGTATCCGGAGCGCCATTCCGAGTGCACAGCGTATCCCTCGTTCAGGTAGAGAGAGCGGTGGTCACCCGCCTCCACCACTCGAATGAACTGGTAGCGAGATTCTCCCTCGTAGATCAAGTCCGGCAGTCGCCTTGACCGATCCCGGCGGTATGGCGATGAGACCGCCCAGCACCACGGCGACCACCAGCCACCGGACTCCCAGCAGACAGCGTGGCAGCGGCTGCGATGAGCGCTGCGGCTACCAGCAGCGTGCGCTGCGTGCCTATCAGGGGGATCAAGACCAGTGGAGGGCCGAAGGTGCCCACCAGACTGCCCGCGGTGGAGACGGCGAACACCCGACCTGCTGTAGAGCCGGCCTTGTCGACATCGGAGATGCCTATGCGGATGGCAAAGGGACTCACCATCCCCAAGAGGACCACCGAGGGCACGAAGAGCACCACGCAGGCGAAGAACGAGCCCAGGACCGCCCCCACGGAGGCCGAGTCGATACCGTTGATGGTGACGTTCAAGAAACGGCTTGGCGGCGAACGGGACGACTGCCGTCAGAATGGCCCCGCACAGTACCACTATGCCTAGCACGCGCTTGCTCGGATACCTGTCGGCCAACTTGCCACCCAACACGTACCCCACGGAGAGGGCGATAAGAACGAGACCGATGATGTTGGCCCAGATCATCGTCGAAGAGCCGTAGTAGGGTGCGATGAGGCGCGAGGCACACATCTCGGTCGCCATCGACCCGGTACCGGCAAAGAAGACCGAGCCACCCGAGCGCCCCCTTGTGCACCTTCTGTTCTACCTGGCGCTCCTAGTTGTCGATCGTCTGTATGCAGTTCTCATCCTGATACATTCCCACGGAAGTCAGCAAACCGTCCAGTCGCGACGCCGGGCACGTGTGCCTGGCCTCGTCTGTCCGTCGACATGCTGATATGCACAGATCACCTGGCGTCGCAGGTATCCTTGCTTCATAGAGAGCTTGAGAGTCACCCGCAGAGAGGAGGCTAGTGAAGAAGGTACGCACGTGCACATCCGTGGCAATATCGCCTTCGCTGATACTCCTATGTGCTGGTGCACTGGGCGCTGGTATGCTCGGATGCGGCGGATCGAGTGACACAACGACCAGGCAGTGGCTCCGTCCACCAGCACCACCGACTTCATCGCCGAGGCTCTCGCCTTCCCAGCGGATGACTACACTCTGTCCAGACCAAGAAGAGTCGGCACATCCGACGGCATCGTCAGCATCACGTACCGCTCTATACGAGCACCTGACCTATGTCGCCTACCCGGTCGACGCCAACTATCAGAGTCTGGATGTCGCCGTGCCGGTCAAGGTCGACGGCACAGATATCGACGCAGCCAACGCGCCCATCCTGTTCGACATCAGGTGGATGACTATCTGGCGTCTCCTATCAGAGTCTCAGCGAACCCGATTGACCACCCAGCGTCACAAGCACTACCGTCGGGCGCCACGACCACCACGCTCGTAGACTCGTCCCGAAAGCCAGGGCACGATCGACCGGAAACTCCGACCTAGCCCTGGCGGCGGGCTACGTGGTCGTCTATCCCGGATGCCGCGGAAGCGACAACGTGTCGTCGCGAAGGCGCTTACTACGGCAAGGCCCCAGCCGCCATCGTCGACCTCAAATGCGCGGTCAAGTACTGTGCGCTACAACGACAGGCTCATGCCCGGCGACTCGAATCGGATCAGTCTCCATGGGCGGAGGCGCCGGTGGCGCCCTCTCGGCGCTGCTGGGCGCTTCGGGCAACAGCGAACTCTACCAGCCCTACTTCGAGGAGCTCGGTGCGGCGGACGGCCAGCGACGCCATCTACGCAAGCGCCGCCTACTGTCCGACGACCGACCTGGCGCACGCCGATGGCGCCTACGAGTGGCAGTTCGGCACCACCCCTCTCGGTTCGAGTCTGGTGGACCAGGGACTCTCCGCTCAGTTGGCCAGCGGTTTCGCCGCCTATCTGACCTCGCTAGACCTGGTGGGCAGGAGCGGGTTCGGCACCTTGAACGCCGACAACTACGCGGACTATCTGATGCAGACACTACTCTGTCCCTTCGACCAAGGTCTATCTTGCTTCGCTCTCAGACAGCGAACTCCAGGACTACATGGCGAGCCACCGCTGGATCGGCTGGGATGGCAGTTCGATCACCTTGAATTGGAGCGACTACGTCGACTAGGTCGGCAGATCGAAGGCTCTTCCGGCCTTCGACTCCTTCGACCTCTCCACTCCCGAGTGTGCGCTGTTCGGAGACTCCGACACCGATGCCCGACACTTCACGGAGTTCAGTCTCAGACAGACGGGCGAAGCCGATTCCTCCGCGATGGACCCAAATCTGGAGCCTCCCACGCTCGACCCCGAGCCTGCAGGCCCTCGTCGACCTCATGAACCCTATGTACTTCATCGCCCAGAAGAACGGAGGGTGCGCCTATCACTGGTGGATACGTCACAGCGCTGCCAACAACGAGACCTCATTGCCGGTCGTGGCGAACCTGGCCACCAGCTGGAGAACCTGGGCAAGGACGTGAACTTCTCCTTCTATTGGGACGCAGGACACTGCGCGAACCAAGACCCCGTTGACTTCGTCACGTGGATAGAGTTCATCACGCACCACCGGCGGCGGCTCAGTCGCTTGACCGTTCCGCGGCAGATCGGCTACCGTTCTCGCGAAGGCCTCTTGGAGCGATACCGGCGGCGCGTAGCCGAAGTCGCGATGGCCTTATCGTGCCGATAGGTGTGGTCCACGCAGGTCTGCACCACAGCGAAGCGGTTGAAGTTGGAGCGAGGTGCCACCACCTCGGCAACACAGGCCAGTCCGTAGGCCAACGTGGTAGGGTATGCGCACGCCCGGCCTGCGGGAGATCGAGCGCAGCCAGAAACGGGTCCATGAAATCGAAGAAGTTCCCCGCCGGGTAGTGATCACCGATGAAGTAGACCTGTCCCGCCACCGCAGAACCGGGAAACAAGTGAGCCGCCGCACACACGTGGGCATGAGCGGCGTTCTCGGAGTAGACATGACTGAAGCAGGCCTTGCCGTCTCCTAGCCGCACGCGGTTGCCCTTGCGAGCCATCTCCACGATGTTGCCCATGTGATAGCGGTCGCGCGGGCCGTACATGCCCACCGGCCTCAGGGCACACGTGGCCAACTCTGGCCCGTCCGCCGCCAGCACCAGACGCTCTGCCTCGATCTTGGTGCGAGAGTAGGCGTCCTTGGGCATGCGCTTCGGGATAGGGCAGCGACTCGTCGCCGTCCACGATGGGGCGTCGCCCGTCTACCACCACATCGATGGTGCTCGTGTACACCAGGCGACGTATGCCGAGTGCTCGGCAAGCTTCTACCACCACCTGATTGCCCCCGACATTGACTTCTTGATAGAGCCGATCCGGACTGCGCACATCCCAGACCGCGGCCGCTGTCTGAAATACCACGTCGGCGTCCTCGCAGGCCTGCAGTACGTCGTCAGCGCGAACAGATGTCACCCAAGAGAACTTCGCATATGTCCTCAGGTGCCGGCTGCAGATCCAGGATGCGCACCTGTTTGCCCGCTGCGACCAACTGCTTGACGATCTCGAATCCCAACATCCCCGAGCCGCCCATAACGGTGCAGCGCTCGTATTCCTGCGTCCGCCGGCCGCCTCCAGAACCAGTCATCTGCCACCTCCGTCACCTACGGGCGGAGGCTGCACACTGATGGCGCCTTGGGGGCAGGCAAGGACGCACTCGCCACACCGTGTACACAGCGAAGGCCACAAGGGAGTCACCCGCCACTTCTTGGGGTCGCAAGGGTCTTCTTCGGTGGCGCCCAGGGTCTGATGCAGCAGGAACACCGCCGGCGCGCACACGCGCAGGCACAGCCCGCACTCTCTGGGGTCTACACCCACCCCGTCACCGCAGCGTGTGTAGTCGATTGAGATCCTGGTACGTCTCACGCGCTAGTACTTGCCCGCGTAGGCAGGGACCTCGTCCCGCGGTATCAAGAAAAGCGCATCGGTGGAGCACACGTGTCTGCATACTCCGCAACCGTAGCAGCGGTCCAGATCGATCACGGGCCGGTCCAACTTCTTGTCCATAGTCAGAGCGCCGAACGAGCACTTGGCCACGCAGGCTCCACAGCCCCGGCACGCGGACTCGTTCAGACCGATCAGATACTCGCCCTTGTGCACGGACTTGATCTCGAAATCCAGCCTTGGCCGTATGCCCGCACATTCGGGAGTGGCACAGGAGCAGAGGTTGTTGATGTAGGGATACGGTCCGTACCAGATGGTCCCTATGTAGCCTTTGGCGTTGTGTTCTTTGAAGCGCGCCACTGCCTCTTCACGAGTAAGGTGATACTTCTCTCTATCGGGGATGAAGCGGGGCAGCTTGTCGATGATCTCGGACATCACCCCGAAGTTGATGCAACAGGCTTCTTTGATGCCTCGGCTCATGTAGCGACACATGCAGTTCTTCTCGATCAGGGGTTCGGCAGCGCAATGCTCGAGTATGGCGATGGCGTCCTCCATCGGGACCACCTGGCCGATATGTCCCTCAGGCCGGAACGGATTGGTGGGCGGCTTTGTGCTGTGCAGCATGCGCTCCGCCATCCTCTTGACCAGCCGGCCGATGATGGGCATTCGGAAAGTGTGGTCCATGCCAACGGGATCGAAACCCTTGACCTTGCGCACCGACATCTGCTCGAAGTTCAGATACTGCTCGAACAGAAACTCGCGGAGGTCGTACTTCTCCGCGACCTCATTGGAGTAGCTCTCGGCGTTCAGGTACCACTTTCCGCCCGCGCCATGTTGCATACAGTGATCGCACATTTCGTGCCATGATGACGTACGGACAGCTAGGGTGCAAGCTCTGAGTAACGCTACACCTTAACTTTAGCTTTATACTACTGACCTGCCCCAGTTGTCGGCCGCTGCACCGAGCAGCCACCCACTGCGTCAGTCAAACGGTGACGTTCTTGATGATCGTGCGGACGACCTTCTTTGCCGTCTCCAGATCATCCCCTCCGACGCCTTCCAGCGCCATAGCCATGTTCTGCTCGGCGAGCTCGCACCAGGGCTTGCTGCACCCGGCGCCCCTCGTCGGTAAGATAGACCAGTCGTGACCGCCCATCATGGGGGTCTTGACGGCGCTCGACCAAACCCTGCGCCTCCAACTTGCTAATGAGCTGAAACGCGGCTACTTTGCTCCTGTGAAAGCGGTCGGCTACCGACTGTTGCGACATGCCGTCCTGCTGCCCCAGACGTCCCAGGATCGCCCACTGCTCGGGTGTAACGGTGTATCCGGCCTTCGTGAAACGGACGGCTAGACGCTCGCGCAGGACCTTCGAACAGGTAGCCATGAGCCACGAGAGCGCATCTGTGGGGAACGCATCGGTGATGACGAAGGATTCTTCTGCCGGTTTCACTTGGGCGTCCCCTTCGGGTAGGCTGGTACTGCGCTCTCGACTACGTTGAACGGCCGGTGCGCGTCTTGTCAAGAATGCGCTGTGTGGTTTCGAGTCCTCCGCACTTTGCGGGCTCTGCTATCGTTGCTGTATCTGCGGCTTCGACCGCGACCACTGGAGAGGGCGCCACGATGTCCAGCGATACACGCCAAGCACCGCCGAATCGTATCATCCTGGGCGACAATCTTGATGTGCTGAAGAGTCTGCCCACTGAGTCGGTAGACCTGATATACATCGACCCGCCGTTCAATACGGGCAAGACGCGGTCACAGACGCAGATCCGAACCGTACGCTCGCACACCGGTGATCGCACCGGCTTCCAAGGACAGCGCTACCGAGACCACCAACGTCGGCACCCGCGCCTATGCCGACGACTTCGATGACTACCTCGGCTTCCTTGAACCTCGTCTGAAAGAGGCCCACCGTGCCCTATCCCCGAGAGGAAGTCTCTACTTTCACAACGACTACCGCGAGGCTCCCTATGTACGAGTCATGCTACTGGATCCTCTGTTCGGACGCGACTGCCTGTTGAACGAGATCGTGTGGGCCTACGACTACGGCGGCCGGCCCAGGGACAGGTGGCCGCCAAAACACGACACCATCCTGCTCTACGTCAAGAACAGGAAAGACTACGTCTTCAACCACGAGGAGATCGAACGCATACCCTACATGGCGCCCGCCCTAGTCGGCCCCCAAAAGGCTGCCCGAGGCAAACTCCCGACCGACACGTGGTGGCACACCATAGTGCCGACCAACGGCAAGGAGAAGACGGGCTATCCTACCCAGAAGCCGCTGGGCATACTGCGAAGGATCGTCCAGGCCTCCTCGCGTCCGGACGATCTCGTTTTGGACTTCTTCGCCGGCAGCGGCACCACGGGTGAGGCCTGCCTGGAGCTGGGGCGCAGGTTCCTGCTCGTCGACGACAACGTCGAAGCCCTGCAGGTCATGGCCCGTCGCCTTGCCGGACGGGCCGACATAGAGTGGGTCGCTTTCGACCCTGGCCCTCATGACGGCACAACTGCGCTGTAGCCAGTCTCGCCCGCCGCGCCCGCTAGCCTGCGGCGACTACCCCTTCCAGTTGCGACCCGTGTCAAGCATGGCCCTAAGGTTCTCGGGCTTCGCATCATCCAACGCGGCGCCGTTGCGCAGCCAGAAACCACCGTTCGTGGCGCAGGCTTTCAATGTCTCGGTAACGTAGTCCTCGACTTCGGTTACGCTGCCCAGTGCTATCAGACCCGTGGGAACGTTGCCGCAGATGCACGCATGTCCGTCCAGTGCCTTCTTCGCCGCCGCCATGTCCGTCTGGTCCATATACCAGATCACGCTGCCGTCAGGGATCTCGTCGTCTGCGATGATCTTGAGCCGTTTGTTGTAGCTACCTTGTGCGAACAACATGGGCACAAGGCCCTGCTCGACCAAGCCCTTGATGACGGCCTTGAGGGTGGGCCAGTAGAACGTGCGATAGTCTGCCTCCGACATGAATGTGTCCGCACCCTTGTGCAGCCAGAAGACCACGAGGGGCGACTCGGCGAAGGCTGCTTGACGCACGCAGAAGTCGATCATCAAGGGTACGAAACGCTCTGCCCCGGCCAGTATGTTGTCCGGCTGGCGAAAGCGATCGATCATAATGCCCTTTGTGCCACGAAGCGTGTCGGCTAGAACGTCATAGGGAGCCTTGCCCGAGCAACTCCACTCGGGAGCGATGCCCAGACGGCCCGCGGCATCCTGCTCCGCGGCCTTGATCGCACCCATCCACGCGAAGCACTCCCCGGCTGTCGCAGCCAGCTTGCCCATGCCCTCCACCAGACCCGGAGTGGCGAACCCCATCAGGTTATAGGGCATCGCAGCGGCCTCCAGGAAGTCAGTCAAGGGGGGCATGGCTGCGAGAGGCTCGAACGCCGAGCCGAAGCGAGGTAGCAGAGTACGTCTGAAGAAGCCTTCGGGATCCGCGAGCAAGGCGCCATACTCCTCGGACTTCATATACTCCGCTTCGACATATTGCCAAGGAGTCTCGTCGGGCAGGTTCTGCCCCGGCCATTCGATCAAATTGAGGCCCAACATCTCGAACACCCTCGCCGGAGCGACTGTCTTCGCCTGGAAGTCGGGTTGGAAGTCCTCGTGGTACTTGATGAGCGCCGCGGCCATTTTCTCGTAGTCGTACATGGCATCCTTCTTGCTGATGCCGCTGTGCTTTGCCAGGTAGAAGTGCACGTTTGGTGATACGGGCACCTTTTCAGGCTTCCTCAGGCAGATGGCGTCTATCAGACCTTGCACCCGCGACTTGTAGGCCTGCTCCGCTCCCTCGCTCTGAAATTCCACCCCGCGCGCGCTGAGCCAACGCTGGAACCGCCGTTCGCGGCGTTCACTCCAATCCAGCTTGTCCCATCCGTCCAGCATCGGGTCAGGGAAATCCCGGCTCAACTGCATGCCTCCACTCTGTTCTGTATGTCACGTTTGATCACGCTTTTTCAGCGTGATGGCATCGATAGACCCATCTACGCGCGTCTGACGATCCTGGTTGGCCTTGTCGCTCTGGAATTTGGCTCGGCGCGCACTCGGCGACCAGACAAACTGCTTGGCCGTCCGTTCTGCCGTCCTCTTCCGCTCGGCCCCGGTCCTAACGGGATCGGGGCCGAGCCCCAAAACTAGGCAGTTGCCGCCACTACTCGCCTGTGGTCGTCGTTTCGCCAGCACTGCCTGTGTACTGAGAAACCAACTCCATCGCCCTGTCGACGACGGCTTGAGGGTCGAAGTTGGACTTACCGGCATACCGATCGACCCAATTCTCAATGACCGGCCGCACAGCCGCCACCCACTCAGCCCTTTCGGCGTCAGTCGGATAGTAGATCTCGGTACCCAGCGATGCAGCGCGTTCTTCAATCGCTACCTTGTCCAGGCCCTTGTCAGGCGCATCCGGAACTAGGGCATTGTCCTGTATGTACAGAGTCTCACGCGCCAAGTACTTCACAACCGATTCGACGTTGCTGTTGTCATCAAACGCCTTCTGCACTTCTGCGGGAAGACTCTCCCAGGTGTCTTTGCTCATCACCAAAATCAGAGGACGCAGATACAGGTCTAGCGACGTCCAATCCGTGGCCCACCTGTTGGTGTTGCCTGCGTGGAAAGCCCAACTCAGAAAAGTGCCATCGAAGGCGTTCCTATCGATCTGGGTGGCCAGAGAATCGGTACCTGCCTCCACCGGAGTGCCACCGATCGCCTCGATGATCTCGGTCTCGACTGCGCCACCACTCCTCAGCCTCATACCAGCCGACTCGGATGGAACATGTAATGGTTGAGTACCGCCATAGCCAACGCCCGAGATATACAGCACACCCATGACGTGGAAATCCTGCAGCTCCTTGGGACCGACCTCGTCCATCAGTTGGTACGTGACCCTCGTAGCGATCTCCATATCGGGAAAGAGCATCGGCATCTCTAGCAACTCACCCAGTGGAAAAACACCAGGAGCCCAGTCCGGCTGGAAGGCGGTTATGTCAGAGGTACCGTTGAGGACGGAGTCGATCTGCTGTTCTTCTTTCACCAAGGTGTTGGCGGTGTAGTCTGTGAAATCCACCCGCCCGTTGGACGAAGCCCTGACTGCATCCATCCAAGTAACAAGGTAGGTGTGATATAGGCTGGCCGATGAAGGCATACCCAGCGACAACACGAGGGCATCATCGCCCGTATAGGTCTGGCCGGTATCCTCTGCCGAGATCACCTCAGCATCAGCGCTCACACCACTGACTGGTATGCGGTCAGGGAACGCGCTGGCGGTTGTCTCTTCGGTGGTGTCCCCGGTGGTGCCCTCGGTGGTGGACTCTCCGGTGGAGCCGCAGCCCACAGCCACCACTGCTACCGCTCCCAAGACCAGAGCTACAACCAGAAGCGCAACGATCCAACTGGCATTCTTCATTTCACTTCTCCTAAAGCCCGTATCCTGATTCGACAATCCAGATTGCTGACACGCCTGAGACTGTTTCGTTGTCACGAAGACCTTCCGGCCCACCTTCCCAGACGATGCTGCCCTTGAAGTCATGCTTCGCAACCCGTTCGGTAGCCCTCATGCCCTCCTTTCCTTGCTGCCCACCGCGCGCTGTACCGCTGTCACAGAAAGAGACTCGGCCGCGCGAGGGCTCCGGACCCATTCAGCACGCATTGCACTTAGTTATCTGGCTAAGTAAAATAGCCTGCGTAGGAATCTTTGTCAACGTGCAGCCGAAAGCACGCGCTTTCTCTGTTGCGCTAGAGTGGTAGGGCTCAAACTAAGAGCGCGAGAGACCAGGCAAGGGATGAGAAAAATGCAGCATGAGGACTTCCCTTTCAGTGACCCCACTCCCGACCTGCCGCCCACGGCCAGGCGCATTCTCGACGCCGGCATCCGGGTCCTAGATGCCGAGGGCTTCGAAGGCCTCACTTTCGAGCGAATCGCCAAGGAATCGGGCGAGAACGGTGCGCTTATCCGCTACCACTTCGGCAACAAAGCGGGGCTGATCAAGTCTCTGGTCGAGGTGGTCCTCTACGCTCAAGCCACGATACTTATCGAACTGCTCTCCCCCTTACGCGCGGGTAAAGAACGCAGAGACGCTTTCTCCAAGAAACGAAGATCAGTGACAAGAGACCCGACCGCCTTCAGACAACTGTTCGATCTGGTCCCCAATCTTCTCCGAAACCCCGAGCTCAAGCCCAAGCTACGAGAATTGATGCAATGGTATAGGTCGATGGATGCTTGGGCTATCTGCCCCGAAGACGGTGCCTCACTCAACGAATGTGATTTCGAACCCCTTGCGGCACTCTCACTGGCCGTGGTCGACGGCATCGCCCTGCAGCTGCAGGCCGACCCGAACTACGATGCCGATCCGGCCTTCGATCTCTGGGAGCGTTTTGTAGAGCGGTATCTCGAGGAATTGCAGACAGCCAAGGACACCGCTGCGACCTAGGTCCTCAGCAACTCAGTCGCGGCTTGGTCTACCCCCAAGGCTTCCGGGTCGATGGCGACCTTATAGACCTGCCTCGCCATGTCGGCAGAAACGAGTCCGTTTTGGACGTCGGCCAGCACGGCCTCAGGATCGCGCTCCGCAGGGTCGCCCACCCCGGCTCCACCGGCACTGCGTATGACCAGGTGATCGCCGCCCTTCAGTTGTAGCGGCCTGTGGGGCTCGACGATGTCTATCCTCTCCGAGCCGCGGAGAACCCATCCCTCGTTGAGTGGGGTCGACAATCCGCCATGTTGGCCTTCGCTCGGTATCGAGAGACCGGTCCAGGTACCCCCCAGGAAGTTCACGTCTCCACCCTCGTTGGCCGCCTCCCAGTCGATACCAGGGGCTCCTCGCCAGCGCCCGGCGCCGTGTGAGTCGGTACTGAACTCGTATTGATATACGTGCCAGGGGAAGCGGGCCATCTCTTCCTCGACATCGGACTTACCGACCACACCCAACGTCCCCAGGTCGCACATGCACTGGTACCCGTCATAGCCCGCGACCGCGCCCCCACCGGCGACTGGGCAGAACGACGTGTACACGTACATGCCGCTTCCGTCCGGTTGCTGACCGACCCCATTGAACGAATCGAGGGGGCCGTACGGAGCGATGGCCTTCTCGGGCAGGGCTTGAGATAGGACACTCATCACCGCCTCTATCACCATCCCCCCGGTGATAGCCGGTCCGGCCGCGACCAGCGCCCCCGGCCTGCAGTCGACTACAGTGCCCTTCTTGGTCTGCACGTGGATGGGCCGCATGCTGCCTTCGTTGTGGTAGGCAGCCAGTTCGCTACCCAGAAACAGGAAGCTGGTGCACAGGGCGCAACTGAGTGTCTGCTGGTAGTAGCTGTTGATCATGCCCGAGACCTGGTCGTCGCTCCGAGAGAAGTCCAGGAACACGTCGCCGTCTTTGATCGACAGGTCGCAGCGTACGTGGACAGGCCGGTTCATCGTAAGACCATCGTCATCGGTCGCTACGTCCGCCGACCATTCCCCCTCCGGCCATTTCGCTATCTCGACCCGCACCGCTCTCTCGGTGCGCTCGATCATCTCTTCTACGCTGGCCAACACCGTCTGCTTGCCGTACTTGTCCAGCAGTTCGGTCATGCGTTGCTCGGCAACAGCCGTGCTGCCCATCAGCGAAGCCATCTCTCTGCGCATCATGTCTGGCATACGGTTGTTCTCCAGAACAAGATCCACCACGTCCTCGCGGTAGTGGCCGTCTTCGTAGATCTTGATGAGCGGGATGTTCAGCCCTTCGGCTATGGAGTCGTAGGCAAGAAAGTGACTTCCGGCATGTGCTCCGCCGGAATCAGCAACGTGGGAGCCCATGCAGGTGAAGAACAGCAACTCACCCTGATAGAAGATCGGCCGGATGAAGTTCCAGTCCGGCAGATGGATGGCCCCGTCTTTGGGGGAGTTGGTCAGATAGACGTCGCCGGGCTTGAGCGTATCCCCGAACTTCTCCTTGACCCGCTTGATGGGGAAGGTCGACGATATCAGCCTGGGCGGGAACCCTTCTGGTATAGCTATCGCCCTGCCTTCGGCGTCCCAGATGCCGTACGCCATGTCATGGAGCGTGACCACCAGCACGTTTGTGGCGGTGCGTTCAGCCGTGTGCCTCATCTCCCGGCACACTCTCTGGATGTAGTGCCATATCGTCGCGGTGGTGATGGGGTCCGGCTGGGTTGGCTGTAGCGGCATTGCGGTCTACCCTTCTGGGGCAGCGAAACTCATTCGCTGGGTGTGATTACGTAGTTGCCATATGCGTCGACTGAACACACGCTGCGCGTCGGTATTACGGTCGTCACTGTGGGTTCCTGGATGATGGCTGCACCCCGGATCACACTCCCGGGCTCGAGCTTCTCCCCGTCATATATCGGGACCGGGACGCGCTCGTGGTCGAAGTAGCACTCCTTCGTACCCAGTAGCGCTTGGGAGGGGTCGGCTGTAGCCATGTCGCGATGAGGTATGGGCAGCTTCTCTGAGTTGATCTTCGCTGTGACGCGCAGATTGATCATCTCCAGAGGCACCCAAGGCAGAGAGAAGGTGAAGAGCTCCTCATGCAGGACATGGAAGCGTTTCTCCATGTCTCTTATATCTTCGTCGGTGATGTCGTGTTCAGGGAGTCTGATCTCCAGCACGTGGTATTGCCCCTGGTAGCGGACCTCGGCTGATTTCTCCACGACAAGCTCGTCTATCCCCACCTTGAACGCCTCGACATCTCTAAGCGCTTCAGCGACCATGTCCGCAAAGAGCCCGTCGATCAAGGCAACATCGGCCCTGTCCGACCTGGTGAGGTGAGAGCGTACGTAGTCGCGGCCTATATCCAGGAAGAACATGCTCCAAGCGCAGAACGCTGACGAGTAGCGGGGGACTATGGTCTTGCGGACGCCCAGCACCTCGGCCACAGACGGTCCACAGAGCGGTCCGCCGCCGCCGATCGCCAGCAGACTGAAGTCGCGGACGTCGTACCCTTGTGGGTGGATATCTCGGTGATCGCGTCGGCCATCGTGTGGTTGACAGTGGTAAAGACCGCCTCAGCAGCCTTTTCGACGCTCATGCCCAGAGGGACGGCGACCTTGCTCATGGCCTGACGCGACAGTTCGGGCTGCAGCTTCAGCCGACCGCCGTTGAAGTTCTCTGGATCGATGTAGCCCAGAATGACTGCGGCATCGGTGACAGTCGGATCAATGCCACCTCGCCCGAAACAGGCCGGGCCGGGGATGGCCGACGCACTTTGTGGACCCACTTGAAGCAGGCCCAAGGAGTCGATCCAGGCGATGCTGCCGCCACCGGCCCCGACGCTGATGACGTCTGCCACCTTGATGCCCAAACGATCGTCGTTCAGCCACTCGCCAACCTTCAGACTCACCTGTCGATCTTTGACCACGCTGGCGTCCCAAGTAGTGCCGCCCATGTCTCCGATGATGAAGTCGTCTTCGCCGATGGTCTCGCCCAGGTACGCCGCGCCCGCGGGTCCGGCGGCCGGACCCGAACCGGTCAGATAGACCGGCTTGGCGATCACCGCCTCGACAGATTGCACGAACTGGTTGGCCTGGACGATGAGTAGCTGGTTGTCAAAACCGGCGTCTCGCAGCGCAGTCTCGAGCTTGGTCAAGTAGGTCTTCACGATGGGACCCACAGCGGCGTTAATCACGCAGGTGCTCTCACGCTCGTACTCACCCATCTTAGGGAGCAGCAGACTGGAGCACGATATGAACACTTCGGGTAGCTCCTGGGCGCATATCTCCGCGGCGCGGATCTCATTGGCTGCGTTGGAGTAGGAGTTGATGAAGCAGATGGCGAGAGCTTCCACCTTCTCCCTCTTTATGCGCTCCAGCACCTCGCGCAACTCGTCCTCGTCAAGAGGGGTGACCACCTCACCCGAGGCCTTCGTCGTCTCGGACACTGTGAAGCGCAGCCGACGTGGGACGAGAGGGTCGTACGGGGGGATATATGCCTCATACATCGAGTGTGTCTCGATCTTGGCCGAGCGCCGCATCTCGATGATGTCTCTGAAACCTTTGGTGGTGATCAGCGCGGTGGGGGAGAGCTTCCTCTGCACCAGAGCGTTGGTGGACACCGTCGTGCCGTGCACCAACCAGTCAGTCTGCTGCAGGAAGTCCCGGGTGCTCCGCTGAAAGTAACCGGCGGCATCCACGATCGTGTTCAGCACACCTTCTGCGAAGTCTGCCGGCGTGGTGGGCGCTTTGAATTGATGCAGGTGCCCCTCGCCGTCCAACACCACGCAATCGGTGAAGGTCCCCCCCGTGTCGATACATACTCTGTACATACGCTAGAACTGCCTCGGCATCGGGTCCACGCCCGGTCGGCCGGGATACTTGGCTGCCACGGCCTTGACACCTTCGCTGTCCAGGGCAGTCAGATGCCCGTTGTCGTAAAGCAGGGTATCGCCCATCTTCAGCGTGGGATTGCGGATGTCGCCCGTGACGTGCATGTAGTACGGATAGTTCTCATTGGAGGGGGGTGCACCGATGTGCACGTGCACGTTGCGACTGTGCGAATGCTCGATGATGCGCCTGTGCAGGTCGTTGGGGCACTGATGCGGCGCCACGATCGCCTGCGGATGCACGCCGAAATGGAACACGTTGAAGTCGTACACTCCCTCGCCCACGCGCGGCTTCATGTCCTCCAGGAACTTCTTCAAGGCCTCCGCTTCCCATCCACCTTCGATCGCCTTGATCTTGGTGTCCTCGATGATCAGCTTGATGGGTTTCTCGAGATAGGGAGAGATGCCGATGTACCGCGACCACCAGCTGAGCATGGTCTCGAAGACGAAGACCCCGTTGGTGTCGGTGATACGCACGGGCGGGTGCACCCACTCCGGCCAGGGCAGATAATGGCTGGCGTCCTTGCGCCGCGAGGAGTAAGGCATACCCGGATCGCCTTCCCTGCGATTCTCCGCCGGCGTAGTGCGTCCCTCTAGGTGGGTGCCGTTGGGGTCGGTGAGTACCCAAGGCAGGTCAGGCCTGACGTGCAGCGACGACTGGTAGCGGATCTCGCTGACCAGTTCCCAGGGGGTCTGCGCCCAAGCGGTGCAGAGCAGCGGGGCCGTGCTGGCGAAGTTGCGGATCATCCAGGTCTGCGCTTCTTCCAGGTAGTACCTGAACTCGGCCATCTCCTCGGTCACCAGGTTGTTGCAGTGGTTGATCATGACGTCAGCGTGCGTGATCGCGTCCTTGACCACTGGCGGGAACCGCCAGGCGTGCGGGGTCGCGGGCTCATCGATCCACAGTACCGAGGCGCGAGCGCCTCTAGCGGCCACACCGGCCTGTATCCAGCCTATGGCGTCCTCGTCAACGGGGCTATCGCCGCCGTACAACCCATCGACTTCCGCCATTATCACGACTTCCATGCCGGGCTTTATCTCGGCCACCACATCCAACATGTCACCTATGGATATCGCCGCCGCTTGGGGCATGCCTGGTCTAGCCATCACTCCAACTCCTTTCGGTCTTTAGCCCTTGTGCGGGCCGGTCCATGCAAGCTGCTAGACGCCCAGCCATTTCTGCTTGACGTCTTCGTCGGTGCGCAGAGAGTCGGGCTTCCCCTCCCAGACCACGCTGCCCTTACTGATGACGTAGATGTCGTCGGCGACGGTGAGCGCCATGTTCAGGTTCTGCTCGGCCAACAGCACGGTCAACTTGCCCTTCAGCCGGCAGATGACTTGTCCGATGGTCTTGACCACCATGGGCGCCAGCCCCTCAGACGGCTCGTCCATGATCAGCAGGTCGGGATTTAGCATCAGAGCGCGAGCGACCGCCAACATCTGCTGCTCGCCACCGCTGAGTAGGTTGGCGTGCAGCCCTTGACGCTCCTCCAGTATGGGGAAGAGGTCGTAGATCATCTTGAGATCCCAGGCACCCTCAACCTCGTTGCCGCGAGCAGCCACCATCAGGTTCTCTTTCACGCTCAGAGAGGGGAAGACGATCCGCCCCTGGGGGCAAAGACCTATGCCTTTGCGTGCGATCTGGTAGGGCTGGAGTCGGTCGATCCTCTCGCCCTGGAAGCGCACCTCGCCGCTGAGCGGGCTGGGCAACCCCATGATGGAACGGATGATGGTCGTCTTGCCCATCCCGTTGCGACCCATGACGGCGACAGTGGTCCCTTTGGGGACTCTCATCGAAAGGTCCCAGAGGACGTGGGTGTCACCATAGAAAGTGTTTATGTTGTCTAGCTCTAGCAACTCTCGTCACTCCCCAGATAGATCTCCTGCACCTTGGGATCGGCGCTGACTTGCTCGGGGCTGCCCTTGGTCATGATCTCTCCGGAGTAGAGCACCATGATCTGGTCGGCCAGGTTGAACACCAGGTCCATATCGTGAGCGCAGAACAAGACCGTCGTGTCGCCGGCCAGCTGCCGGATGATATCGGCGAAGGCGGCCGCTTCCGCGGTCGGCAGTCCGGCAGTGGGTTCGTCCAACAGCACGATCTCCGGCTTGCTGGCGAACGCGCACAGGAGTTCGACCAGACGCTGGTCTCCGTATGACAAGACCTGCAGAGGCTCCCACCTCCTGTCGGCGAGACCCACCAGATCGAGCAACCGCTTAGCCTCGTCACGCATCGCCGCTCTCTTCTCAAGGCGACGGAACATCTGCAGGTGGTTCCTCTCGGCACCGTGAAGGGCCAGGAGGACGTTGTCGCGCACAGACAGTTCGAAGAACAGATTGTTGACCTGGAAGGACCGTCCTACCCCCAGGCGCAGCCGCCTGTCGGGCGAGAGCTTGCTGATATCGCGATCGTTCAGCAGGATGCGACCTCCCGAGATCGAAAGCTGACCGCCGATCATGTTGATGAGAGTCGTCTTGCCGGCACCATTGGGTCCGATCAAGGCCAGCTTCTCTCCTGGCTTGACCTCAAACGACACGTCGGCGAGCACGCTTAGCCCCCCGAAGTGCTTCGAAACGTGTTCGACTCTGAGCGTCGTCATGACTGCACCTCGCTCTCAGACGCCGCTTCGAGACGCTGCGGGCGTCTTGGCAGCAACCCAAACAACCAGTCCCATGCCCTCTGCAGATAGCGCGCAAAGCCGCCTGGGAGGAACATGACGGCGAGCACGAAGACAACGCCTATGACGATGTCCCAGTAGTTCTGAAAGTGCACGTTTGCGTATTCCCTCAGCCAGATCACTAGAGCGGCTAGGCTGGGACCCCAGAGCGTCCCCCTGCCACCCAGGATGATCATCAACATGGGATACGAACACATCTCCAACGTCAGTGTCGAAGGCGTCATGCTGCCCCCCTCGTAGGCGAAGAGGATGCCCGCCATACCGGCGAAGACGCCGCCGACCACCACTCCCACATACTTCTGCCGCCAGGTGTTGAACCCCAGACTCCTCATGCGTTGCTCGTTGAGCCTGATGCCGACCAACGTCCTGCCGAAGGAGGAGTTGGCTATGTACCGGATGATTACGTAACAGACCACAAAGACGATCAAGACCATGTAGTAGTACTTGAGGTTGGTCCACTGGATAGCGAAGCCTAGGTTGGGTCGTTCTGTCCAGGTGAGGCCGTCGATGCCGTTGGTGACCCTGGTCCATTTGGTCGCCAGCACGAAGAAGACCTGCCCCAGACCCATCGTCACCAACAGGTAGTAGATGCCCGACACCCTTAGGCTGATATAGCCGAAAACCAAGGCCACCAACAAGGTCACCCCCAGGGCCACCAGTGCAGGCCACCCAGAACGAGGTGATACCCAACTTCACCACCACGGCCAGGACCGTGTATCCGCCGACGCCCAAGAAGGCGGCGTGTCCGAAGGAGACCAGTCCGGCGTAGCCCATGGTCAGATCCAAGCTGATCGCGAACAGGGCGAAGATGACCACCTTGGTAAGGATGCTCTGCTGATATACCCCCAGCCCCAGAGGGACGAAGGCAAGAACCAGCAGTATCGCCAAGTACGGCACGCCGACGCGCAATAGAGACCAGCCCCTCGACTCGCCACCACTCGCGGGCCTAGCGGCGAGGTCTTGGTCCTCCCCTTTCCGCACAAACGACCCGACCTTACACGACAACCAGCCACACGCCTGGTTCCACCAGTCCCAGTTGCGACGTCTGGAACCCTCGGTATACAGACTCGCGGTGGAGTCACCGGCGATGGGCCTGCCCAGCAGGCCGCTGGGCTTGATCAGGAGCACCACGATCAGGGCCACGTACTGAACGAAGCCCTCGTAGTTGGAGAAGTAGGCCGAACCGAAAGATTTCAGCAACCCCAGGATAAGCCCTCCGACCAAGGCCCCTTGGATGGAGCCGGTCCCCCCCACGACCACTACGATCATGGACAGGAGCAACACATCCCAAGCTACCTTGAGGTTGATGCCCGTGGCGGTGGCCCCTATGAGCCCCGACATTCCTGCTACAAAGGCTCCCAGAACAAAGATGCCTGTAAAGACACGTTTGAGGTTGATGCCTAGAGCTCCGGCTATCTCCCTGTTGTCCATTCCGGCCCGGACCACCGCCCCCATCCTGGTCTTCTCCTGAAGCATCCACAGCAATGCGGCGATGACCAGACCTAGAACGATGATGAATATCTTGATGTCGGGGATGATGACGCCGCCCATGCGAGTCGAACCGCTGAGCAGACTGGGCAGCAGCTGGCCGTTGGGAGTCCCCTCCCATATGTTCCTGATCGCACCTGTGATGATGTAGATAAAGCCGATGGTCAATAGCACCTGGCTGGTCGGCTGACCGTAGAGTCGACGCAAGAAGACGACTTCAAGAAGTAGACCGATGACCCCAGCAAACACAGCCCCGATGAGCACACCCAACCACCAGTTGTGGACTTGCAGGGCTGCCCACAGGGCCACGTACCCACCGATCATGTAGAGAGCCCCATGGGCCAAGTTGATGATGCGCATCAAGCCCATGGTCAGCGTCAGACCGGCCGCCAAGAGGAAAAGGATGAACCCAAGAGACAGTCCGAAGACGAATACCTGTATCACAGTGCTCATATGAAGCTCCCGTACCCCCTTCTAGGTGGCAGTCGAGACTCTCTGCATAGTGCGTTCTCTACCGCTATCGATCTGTGTGATCGTGGGCGCGGGAACGAGATCCCGCGCCCACGATCTTCGTCAGACCGAGATAGTGCTACCTGCTACTTGCCAAAACCGGCAGTAGGCACCGCTTCGTAGGTCTTCACCGTCTTGTATCCGTACGGCCACTCCCACCCTTCTGGGTTCGCCGTCACTTCACATATGTAGACGTTCCTGATGGCGACATTCGGCCAAATGCTGTCAGCGTCGAAGTAGGCAGGACCTTGCGGACCTTCCCACGCGGTCGACAGCATGCCGTCCATAAGAGCCTGCGGGCTGGTGTCGCCACCGTTGGCCTCGATGACCTTGATGAACAGCTGCGCGGCATCGTACGGGTTGACGTTACTGCCATCCAGAGCTACCTCGCCAGAGCCGGCCGGATAGGTCTCGTTCCACAAGCGCACGAACTCTGCGTTGGCGTCGCTGACGTAGTCGGGCGCGTACTCGATCGGGGTCGGAATACCTGCCATCGCGGCGGCGGCCTCAGGATTGTTCAGGTCTTTGAATATGTAGGGGTCAAAGGTAGCGCCATGGAAGATGCCCACCTTCGGCATGGTGACTCCGAGTTGCTGGAACGCGATGACCAGTCTCTGAGCGTCGGCACCGGGGAACCAGTAGGCCAAAGCGTCAGCCGGCTTGAGGGTAGTCAAGATCGAGCTGAAGTCGAGAGTGTTCTGCGGAGCCGTCTTCGCGTCCGCTATCGTCCCACCGAGGGCCTCGAACTCAGCGGTGAAAGGACCATTGAAAGTGGTGCCCGCTGCGCCTTCGGGCGCAAGGGTGTCGATGTTCTTGTAGCCCAGGGTGTTGTACACGTAGTCCGCCATGCAGCTGGGCTGCTGCAGGTTAGAGCCACCTGCCGCGACCAGCCACGGGTTGTTGATGAAGATGACCTCGGGCGAGGGGCTGTAGATGATCAGCGGCACGCCGGCCGTCTTCATGTAGGTAGCGACGGTGTACTTCTCACCGATGGCGGTAGGACCGAAGATGGCCACTACCCCGTCCTGCTCCACCAGCTTCTTGGCACGAGCAAGAGCTTGGTTAGGATCGTCAGCGGCATCCTCGGTGATGATCTCGACCGGCCGGTCGCCGATGCGATCGTTGATGGCCGCAAAAGCCAGCTCTAACGACTTCGCCATGTTCTGACCGGTGGTGGCTTCGACACCACTCAGGTCGCAGATATGGCCGATCTTGATGGGTTCACCAGTAGCCGGAGGCAAGGTCGTCGTCGGCTCGCCCAAGGTGGTGCTGGTTGTGGTCTCTTCAGTGCCACCGCCGCAGGCCACAGCAAGAATGGCAACCACGACCACCAACGCAATTACCCCTGCCAACAAGTACCGTTTCTTCACTGTTCCGCCCTCCTGTTATCTGGAGAAAACTCGGTGCTACTCGAACAGAAACAGAGCTGACTCGCTCTTGACCTCGCCGCCTCCTTTCCTGGTGCCTAATGTCACGACTGTCTCTGTCATGTTGACGGCCATCTTGTACAGCACCTCCTTGGCCGTCTCGAGCATCCTCAAGGGGGATGCCCTGCAGCGCCCGGTCGAGGTTCTGCTGCGCAAGCGGGATCAAGTGCGCCACCATCCTGCGTCCCTCTGCAGTAAGATGGACTAGGTTGGAGCGGCCGTCTCCGGGATTGCGTCTGCGCACCACCACGCCTTGTTCCTCAAGCTTGGTGATGAGATGGAAGGCGGCGACCTTGCTCCGGTGAAAACGGTCGGCCATCGTCTGCTGGGAGAGCCCATCCTGCTCCCAGAGTTGGGCGATGAAAGAGAACTGTTCGGGGCTGACTCTGTACCCAGCTTCCGCGAAGCTCTTGATGAGTCCCTCTTGGATGCGCTTGGAGCAGTAGGCAACGACCCAACCCATCGGGTCGGTGGGCCAACTCCGCGTGATTATCGATGCCACATCTGGACGCTTAGTTGCCACCACATCCCCCGCCGACGGACCGTGCTGGTTAACTACCCTAACTTTGTCTGGGGGTTGTGTCAAGAGGTTTAGCAGCTTAACCACCGTGCCTGGCGAGGATCCATCACTGACGCCCGTGTCCGGCTAGGCTCTCGAGTATCTCGCGAGCTCTGTCGAGGTACTGCCTCGTAGATGCCCTCGTACTCCGCCGACCTGTCCTCAAGAAAGGCGATGATCTCCTGCCCCTTGTCGACGTACGGACTGTTGCTCGCCTTCAGCTCCTCGGCCCACGTGTCCCACACACCGATCAGAGCCCGTTTCCACTGCGCCATGTCTTCTTCGGTGGGCTCGCTGATGGGAGCGTTGCCCACGCTCTTGTCGTAGCCCTCCAGTTGCATCCTGGCTTCGCGCGTGATCTCCTCGTTCACGATCGCGTACGTGATCGAATCGTCCCGGCCACTTACGCTCAGGATCGCTTGCTGGACGTCGGCAGGCATCGTGTTCCAGACATCCTTGTTCATCACCAGCATCCAAGGCCTGTACAAGAGGTCCAGATGCGTGCGGTGGTCCGTGTAGTCCTTCACGCCGACTGCCATTATGTACGACCACGTCAGAAAGGCTCCATCCGCAAGGCCGCGCTCCATAGAGGGGGCCAGACCACCGACCATGACATCGACCGGATCGCTATCCAGCTCCCGAAGCATCCAGTCCTCGACCTTGCCGCCTGAGCGCATCTTTATCCCGGCGAGATCCCTAGGGAGGAGCACTTCTTTGGTGCCGACATACTGTGCGCCCGATATGCAGGTCACGCCGAGCACTATCACGTCGCGGAACTCCTCGTCGCAGTACTCTTCGTATAGATCCCACATAGACGCCGTAGCCACTGCCGGGTCAGGGAACAGCAAGGGCATAGAACCAACCTCGAACACCGGAAACACTCCCGGGGTGTATTCAGGCTCGACCACTGCTATGTCACACGTACCCGAGAGCACAGCGTCATATTGCTGGTCGTCCTTGGCCAATGCCCCGTTCCCGTAGGGCCTTGATGGTGACCCGGCCACCGGTGGCGGCTTCTACAGCCGTAGACCAGGGCACCACGTGCGCCGCGTAGAGGCTGGCTTCTTCGCTGAAGCCGAAGGAGACCTTGAGTTCCCACGTCTGGCCCCGATCCTCCACCGCAGGGGTATCAGTGTCGGCCTCTGCGTTCCCGCCAAAGAAAAGCGCCATCATGGCCAGAAGACTGAACACCAAGGCCGCGGCCACGGGCAGCGCGAGCAACGCCCCTCTCCTCACCAGAGCCTTCTTCTTATTGCTGTCGCTTTCTACCGTGTTCACGAGCCCCCGTGTCACTCAGCAGGTCTATGGCGAACAGTCTGACGATTCCTTCAAGGTCCTTCAATCACCTTCGTCGGGGAACTATCGGAGGAGAAGGCCCCTACATAAGTTCATCGATGGCCGCAATGGTGGCCTGACAGCGGGCGACTGAGATACTCTTGGCACGATGCGCCAGATTACTGCTACCAAGATCGACCCCATCGTCCGCAGGGTCCTTGCGAACCCGCACTTCTGGGTGCTGGTCGCTCTCTCGACGATGCTGCTCTTCGTCTACCAGGCGTGGCCGTGGAGAGACTGGCAGTTCACGCAAGGCTTCTGGAGCCATTTCTCGTGGCTCTCGGGCCTCAACTCCTTCGTCACCAACGTGGAACTCAAACTCAACATGTTCGGCGTACTGTTCTTCGTGCCGATAATCTACGGGTCTCTGACTCTCTCTTGGCCCGGCGGCATATTCGCATGGCTGCTTTCCCTGCTGTGGCTGCTCCCGAATGTCAGTCACTGGGGCGCAAGATGGATGGTCGGCAATTTGGCGCTGCTGCTGCTGCCCGCTCTGTTGGCGGCGATACTGGCGGGCGAAAGACGGTGGCGAGAAAGTGAGAGGCGCCACTACGCTGAGAACGAGCAACTGGGCCGGGCCTATGTCGCCCGCCTACTCCAGACCCAGGAATCGGAGCGCCGTCGCATCGCCCAAGAGATCCACGATCAGACGCTGCAGACTCTGCTGGCCATTGCCAACAAGCTGGACTCTCTCGCATCCTCAGCCGTCGGTACCGCCACAGAAGAGCGGCATCACCTGGGCGAGGCGGAAGCTCATGGACAGCATGGACGACCTCCGAAGACTGAGTGTGACACTCAGACCCAGCATCTTGGACAACTTCGGACTCGTCGCCGGCATCCGATGGCTGACCGACAACTCCACAGAGGGTAGCTGCCGGATATCGACTCGAGTAAGGGGACAATCCCCCGAGACCATGGCCGCCGACTCCGAAGCCACGGCCTTCCGAGTGGCTCAGGAAGCGGTGGTCAACATACAACGCCACTCCGCGGCCAAGACTGCCAGTGTCACGCTGGAGTTCGCAGAAGACGCGCTGCACATGGAGATCCAGGACGATGGGGTCGGCTTCGCCCTCCCCGAGAAGCTCACGCAGTATGCGACGCAGGGCAGGCTGGGCATTATCGGGATGGAGGAGCGAGTCCTATCGGTCGGCGGCACCATCCAGCTGCAGTCGCACCCCGGGAGAGGTACCCGGATCCGAGCCAGGATCCCGTATGCGGCGTCAGAACAGACCCTATCCTAAGTCGTCCAGGGTCAAGAGGCCCGACTTCAGGCTGACGAACACTGCTTCGGTGCGGGAGCGGACGTTCAGGCACTGGAATATCTCGACAAAGTACCCCTTGACGGTGGCCTCGCTGATATTCAATCTGGCGCCTATCTGCTTGTTCGACAGACCCTGCGCTGCGAGACCCAGGACTTCCATCGCCTTGGCGGACATACTTCGTGCACCAGCTTCGCCAGGCCTCCCCTTGCTCGGTTCTTCGACATGCTGAAGGGCATACCTGACCACCTCTTCGGAGATGCCGGGGGCCAGGACCAGTTCACCGTCCATCAGGCTGCGGATGGTGTTTATCACTTCGGGGCCATATATGGACTTCACAAGATATCCGCTGGCGCCCGCCTGCAGGATGCTGAATATCGTGTGGATGTCGGTGTGGACGGTGAGAATCAGCACCGAAGTGTCCGGACTTGTCGCCTTTATCCGCTTGGTGGCTTCGACCCCGTTCATGACAGGCATGCTGATGTCCATTATCACGACGTCCGGCTTGCGGGTCTCGGTCAGCTGGACGGCCTCTGAGCCGTCACCCGCCTCGCCCACCACCTGAAGATCGTCCTCTTGCTCGACCAGGTCGCGCAACGCCCTGCGCATCAGCGGATGGTCATCCGCCAGCAGGATCTTGATCTTCGGCTCGGTCTTATCCGGCTCTTGTTTGGCCAACGAGGCCCTCTCTCTCGACATCCGTTGAAGGTCTTACGACGATGAGTGATGTCCCTCAAAGCGGGGCATCATGATACCAGCCTTGCACAGAGGGGCAGGCCCCTCTAACTCAGAGTGGGCCTGCCCCTCGACTGCACGACTAGGGACGCGTATCGCGTCCTTCGCACCGCGTACTACTTGCCGAAGCCATGTGGAGAAACCGCCTCATAGGTCTCCACGGTCTCATAGCGGAACGGCCACTCCCAGCCGGCGGGACTTGCCACTACTTGGCAGATGTAGACGTTCCTGACGGCCACGTTGGGCCAGTCGCTCGTCGCGTCAAAATACGCCGGTCCTTGCGGACCTTCCCACGGAGTGTTAAGAAGGCCTTGGATCAGCGCATCTGGCGTGGTGTCGCCGCCATTCCCCTCGACGACCTTGATGAACAGCTGAGCCACATCGTAGGCGTTGACATTGGTGGCGTCGAGCGCGACCTCACCTGAGCTGGCCGGATAGGCTTCTTCCCAGAGCTTGGCGAAAGTCAGATTGGCCTCCGAGGTGGAGTCGGGACTGTACTCCGACGGGCACGGGGTCCCTGCCATGGCCGCGGCGGCCTCGGGGTTGTTGAGGTCCTTGAAGATGTAGGGCTCGAACGTGGCCCCATGGAACGCACCTACTTTGGGCATGTCGATACCCAGTTGGTAGAACGAGGCGATCAACCTCTGTGCAGTCTGCTCCGGGGAACCAGTAGACCAGGGCATCCGCCAGCCTTGATCGTCGTCAAGATGGACGAGAAGTCCAGAGTGTTCGCGGGGGCCGTCTTGGCGTCGACTATAGTGCCGCCCAGAGCCCGGAACTCCTCTTGGAAGGGGCCCAGGAACGTGGCGCCGGCCGCTCCCTCGGGAGCAAGCGTGGCGACGTTCTTGTATCCCAACGTGTTGTAGGTGTAGTCGGCCATGCAGGTGGGCTGCTGAAGATTGGTGCCGCAAGCCCCCACCAGCCAGGGATTGTCTTTGAAGATGACTTCAGGTGACGGCGTATACATTATCAGCGGCACGCCGGCCGTCTTCATGTAGTTGGCGACGGTGTACTTCTCGCCGATTGCGGTCGGGCCGAATATCGCTACTACCTGGTCTTGTTCGACCAGTTTCTTTGCGCGCGCAAGAGCCTGGTTGGGATCGTCCGCGGCATCTTCGTGGATGATCTCCACCGGCCGGTCACCGATGCGGTCATCGATGGCGCTGAAAAGCCAGTTCGAGCGACTTCTTCATGTTCTGCCCCTGAGAGGCCTCCATGCCTGTCAAGTCCGCTATGTGCCCGATCTTGATGGGCTCGCCGGTAGCCGGCGGTAGAGTGGTTGTCGACTCACCTACGGTCACGCTGGTCGTCGTCTCTTCGGTACCCCCGCCACAGGCCACGGCAAGGACCGCCACGGCCATAGCCAACGCGAAGACCCCTATCAACAAGTATCGTCTCTTCACGTCCATACCCTCCTGTTCCAGCATCATGCGACTTGGCGATCGTGCAGTGCCGCACACCGGCCACGGTGAACATCTGGCCGCGATCACACGTCAGTCTGACCCTAGAGAAGGCCACTGTCAACAGTTTTGTTAGGAAAGTAACTAATCTGATATCCGGGAGCGCTGGCATGCCCAAGAGAAGAGGCGGCCACAGCCACTCCCTCGAGAGGAACGCGCTGTGGCCGCCTCGCAAGAGTACGGCTCTGTGTCCCTGTGCTGGGTCGCTAGCTCAGCCCAGCTCGTTGCCCGCGATAAGCACGCTCACCGTCGCAGAACCGGGTTCTCCACCCTGGTTGTGAGTGAGACCCAGGCGCGGGTTCTTAATCTGACGCTTGTCGGCCTTACCCTGAAGCTGTTTGTACACCTCGTAGAGCATGCGCAGACCAGTGGCACCGATCGGGTGACCGAAGCACTTCAGACCACCGTCGGTGTTGACCGGTAGGTCGCCCTCCAGGGTGAAGCTGCCGGCCTCGATGTCGTCCTTCACCTTGCCGCGTGGCGAGAACTGAAGGTCTTCCATGATAGTGAGCTCGGTGATAGAGAAGCAGTCATGCACCTCGGCGATGTCTATCTCTTTACGCGGGTCCTTGATGCCGGCCTCTTTGTAGGCGGCTAGACCACCACGGTAGGTCTCCTCCACATGCGCCAGGTCGTACTTCTGGCTCAGCCAACCCTCTCGGGCTCCCTGGCTGATGGTGGCGGCCTTGATGTAGATGGGGTCATCGCGGAACTTCTTCGCCAGGTCGGCCCGGCAGATGATGGCAGCAGCCGCGCCGTCACTCACGCCGCAGCAGTCAAATAGACCAAGCGGGTAGGCGATCATAGGGGCGTTGATGGCCTGCTCCAGAGTGATCTCGCGCTGGAAGTGCGCCTTGGGGTTTAGCGAACCGTTGTGATGGTTCTTGACGGCGATCTGCGCTAGGAGCTTCTTGCCCTCTTCGTAGCTCAGACCATACTTGGAGAAATAGCCGGTACCCATCATTGCAAAGCCAGCGGCTGGAGTCTGGGTGGTGATCCGATAGCTCCAGGTCGCGACCGGACGGGTCTGCGGCAGGCCGGTGAATCCTGTGTCCTTGAGCTTCTCGGCGCCGACCGCCAAGACTACGTCGTAGATGCCGGCGGCGACAGCGTAGGCCGCGCCGCGGATGGCCTCGGAACCGGTCGCGCACTGGTTCTCGACGTGGGTGGCTGGTATGTAGCCCAGCTTCAAAGGCGCAGTCATGATGGAACTCGATTCACCCGCGAACACACTGCCCCACCAAGCGGCCTCTATGTCCTTGGGTCCCACGCCTGCATCTTCGAACGCTTCGTACGTCGCCTCGACGATCATATCCTCCAGGCTCTTGCCCCAGTTCTCACCGAACCGGACGCAGCCCATGCCGACAATGGCGACTCTGTCTTTGATACTGTCCATTACTGACACCTCACCGGCTGGCACTTCCACCAGTAGTTGTGGATGCCTCCGACGCTGTAGAGACGACGGAAGGTCATCTCAAGGGGTATCCCTACCTCGACAGCGGCGGGGTCGCGGTCGGTCATGTCGCACATCAGACGACCACCACCCTCGAAGTCGACGAAGGTCACCGTCACCGGCGAGTCCACACTCTCGACCACATAGTCATGTGAGAACGAGAACGCCTTCGCGGGCACATCCTGGAAGTTGTAGGGTTCCATCTTGTCCTTGGCTTTGCACTCAACGCACACCCGCTGAGGTGGATACTGCGGGGTGTTGCACACGGTGCATCTGGTACCGGTCAGCCTCAGCTCCCACGGGACTTCGCGCCACTGAGCTACCGGAGACGGCGTGCGGGCCTCCAGCGACGGCCGTGCCGGCGGCTGGACGGTGACCAGCTCACGCCACTTCAGATACTTCATGTAGCTGGGGAGCATCGCCTTTGCCTCGAGGTGCTTCTGGATGCCGCGGCGATCCTTGAGCTTGTCGATACTGTCGGTGACCTCGAGCACGACTGTGTCACAGCCGTTGCCGTAGCTGACCAGTAGGACCTTGTCACCGCTCTTGGCGCGCTCCAGCGACTGCACCAGGCTCATCAGTGACAGGGCGCAGCCCGTGTCACCGACGCCGACCTGCAATGCATCCCCCACCTGCGTGGCTTCGTCGAAACCCAGCTTCTTGGCCATGCCGGTGAGCTGTCTGGCGTTCGGCGCTGCCAACGCTACGTGCGCGAAGATCGGTCGACGCCAAGCCACTATTCTTTAGGAGCTGCCCCGACCGCCTTCTTCACGGTAGCTCCGTAGCCCTCGTCCATGGCGAAGCGGTCCTCGGCGGAACGGACGAATGTGTCCTTGTCCGAACGCCACACATCCTGGATCTCCTGGTACATGGAGTCGAACTGCTTGACCTCGGCAACTACGTCCTTGGCCGCGACCAGAAGGGCGCCGGCTCCATCACCGAAGCTCATCTCGGCCGGACCCGACGGGTAGCCCAGGCGCATGTCCGAAGCCAACACCAGCACACTGCCGGCAGACCCACTCGCGACTGCGTCCAGAGCTGCCTTGAGAGCGTTGGTGCCACTGCGAAGCGAGCCACCAAAGTCCATCGTCACCGTTTCGGGCTTGAGCCCAAGCACGGCGGCGATGAACGCGGCACTCTGCTTCTCTTTGTACGGAGGGGTGGTCGACGCGAAGTAGAGACCATCAACCGTCGACCGGTCGATACCCTTCAGACAATCTCGCGCGGCGGCCACAGCCATGGTAAGGCTGTCTTCGTCGTGACTCGCAACCGCCCGCTCACCTGCTCCACGTCCTCCGCCCCAAGCCTTGGCCATCTCCTTACGGTCAAGCCTGAAGTACGGTATGTACGCCCCATAAGAGGCTATGCCTGCCATCATCACTCTCGCTTACTTGCTGTCGCTTATTTGCTCAGCACGATGTCGCCGAGATAGACATCCTTGGAGGTCTTCGCGGCGACGGTCTGACCTTTGTAGCCCTTGGCCTCGACCTGGACT
Source organism: uncultured Actinomycetes bacterium (assembly GCA_963814365.1). Classification (GTDB taxonomy): domain Bacteria; phylum Actinomycetota; class Thermoleophilia; order RBG-16-64-13; family RBG-16-64-13; genus RBG-16-64-13. Next base: position 1,569,093 of record CAWFCL010000004.1, read on the forward strand.
GTGTATTCCACGTTGGTATCCAACCCTTCGAACTCGAAGTCGCCGAAGCCGTTGGTCTTCATCTTCAGGGTCTTGCCGTTGCCCGAAAGCACGATCTCGATGTCCGTTGCGACCTCGTCCACGTCACCATAGACTACGGTACCCGCGACGAACTTCTTGGGCAGATTGAGGTAGAGCACCTTCTCGCCCATGGCGTAGTCGGGACGCAATGCTTCGGCCTTGGCCGCAAGCTGTGCCACTTTGCTCTTCGGGTCGTCCAGATCACCGAAGATGAGGGCACCGCTGGGGCAGGACTCCACACAACGGGGCTCGGGGTCACCGGCGTCCAGCAGATGAGCACACATGGTGCACTTCTGGGCCAGCTCCAACTCCTCGTTCCACTCGATCTGGCGATAGGGACAAAGCTCCACTAGACCTTTGTTGCCCTTGGCCTTCTCGGGGTCGATGAGCACGATGCCGTCTTCGCGGCGGTAGATGGCGCCGGTCTGATCGAGCTTGACGCAGGCGGCGGAGTCGCAATGCGCACAGGTCACGGGGACGTGGTCCACCTTGACATGCGGGTACTGACCGCGCTCCATCTCGTTGACTTTCATCCAGTCCATGCCCCTCATGGGCTGGGGAGCAGAGTAGCCGGGATACTCGTTGCCGGCGTACTCGTCACGACAGGTGAGGAAGCAGTTGTAGCACCCCACACACTTGTTTACGTCGATTACAATCCCATACCTAGCCACTTGCTATGCCTCCCACTTGCAGACTTCAACGAGATAGGACATGTTCGCTTCACCGAGGCGTTCTTGCTGGTGTAGCGAGATGGCGACAGCAGATTCACGCAGCCGCCTCGATCGATGCTGTCGCGTTGCCCGGCTCCAGCGGATCGTACTTTGCACCGGCCTGATACGAATGGACCAGACCCGGACGGACACGCTCTGTGACCAACGCCACACCGAGCACTCGGGCGCGATCGTTGTACACCATGACGATGTCGCCGTCTTTGATACCACGGGCCTCGGCATCGTCCGGATTCAGGCGCATCGGCCAGTAGGCATAGCCATCCTTGATGATGCGGTGCTGGCGGATGTCGTTCAGCCAGTCGATCTTGTTGTCCTGATGTGTGTGGTACGAGAACTTGGCGTGCGGCGTCATGATTATCAGTGGGTACTTGGCCGCCAGATCTCGGACTCGTGTCCTTCGTACAGCGGGATGTACCGCGGCATGACGGGACGCTCTTCGTCATCCGGGAAGTACTTCTCCAGAATAGTGCGCTTGAACTCGATCTTGCCCGACGGAGTGGCCATCTCGGCCGCCTTGTCGGTGCCTGCCATCGGGTTGAAGCGGTCGGGGGTGTCCACCGGACGCCCCTCGTAGTACCACTGGTTCGAGATGGTCGGCTCGTAATCGTCCGGCACCGAAGGCACCACGAAGTAGCCCTTCTTCTTGAACTCTTCGTAGGTGACGTGCTTGGGCAGATCGGTGATGTCGAAGACCTTCTTGATCCAGTCTTCTTCGGAGTTGCCCTCGGTGTACTCCTGCCAGATGCCCAGGCGCTCAGCCAGCTCGCAGTAGATCTGGTAGTCGGGCTTGGACTCCCACAGAGGTTCGATGCACTTCTGCTGGTACATGAGGATACGGTGGTTGCAGTTGACGTTGCCGTTGCCGTAACCACCCGGCTGCGCCCATTCCGAGATGTCCTCATGCTCGAAGTTGGTCGAGGCCGGCAGGATGACGTCGCCGAACTTGGTCTCGCTCTGCCAGTGGCAGTCTTGCATGACCACGAACTCCAGCTTGGGCGACTGGTACATGCGCACCCACTTGCTGGTGTCGGTCATGGTGCTGATGAACGAGCCACCGTGGCGGTGGATCATGCGGATCTCGGCACCGTTGGGACCGGGCTCCGGATACTGCATCTTCTTGAACTGCTGCTCGGGATACTGCACACAGAAGCCCTCGCCCAACCACTCGATCTTGCCGTCCAGGATGGCCTCCGGGAGGCTGAGACGGTAGACCTTCTGGGTGACCTCGTTGCGATCAGGGAAGGTGGGCTGCTCGGCCACCAGACCGAAGACGTCCCAACCACAGTCGGAGTAGCCGGCGCTCTTGAACTTCATGTCCAACGGCGCGCCGTGAGCAGTGCCGCCCCAAATGTTCACGCCTTCCTTGCCGATGCCCATCATGGCGGCCAGGTGCACCATCAGGCTGCACCACTCGGTGGCATACGAGTTGCGGCAGGCGCCGGCGGTGCCGTACATGGAGCCGGTGGCGAGCATGGTCTTCTTGCTCATCCACTGCCGGGCAACGGCCTTGATGGTGTGAGCCGGGATGTCGCAGATGGGAGCTGCCCACTCGGGAGTCTTGGGCATACCGTCGGTCTTGCCGAGGATGTAGTCCTTCCACTCGTCGAAGTACACGGTGCGGTTCTCGACGAACCAGTGGTCGTACGTATCGTCCTGGATCCACTGATAGGCGATGGCCTCAGCCAGAGCGGCGTCGGTGCCCGGACGCGGGGCCAGCCACTTGTCGGCCATGTGGGCGGCGGTGGCGTTGCAGTATGGGTCGATGAAGATGGCGCCGATACCCAACTCGCGTAGCCACTCGCGCCAGATGACCGTCTCTTGGCCACCGTAGCCACCGGCGGAGGTGTTGGGGTCCACCGACCAGTAGATCACCTGCTCGGTGTTCTTCATAGCCTCAGCCAGCATGTCGAAGCAGTCGCACTGGCCGAAGCGCCAGTACCAGCCCCAGGTATGCATGCTGCCCCAGTGCCAGCCTTCCCAGCTGTCCGGGTTGTCCAGCAACTGGGTGTAGCCCAGGATGTTGTAGAACCGGGGCATGGGGCCCATCTTGTAGTACAGAAGGCCGTAGTTGTGATGCGAGGACACGTAGGCGGTAATGGCGGCCTTGCCGTAGGTGCTCTGCACGCGCTTGATCTCGCCGGCCACCAGGTCGAGAGCCTCGTCCCAGCTGATGCGCTCGTACTCGTCCTTGCCGCGCAGCTCGGGGTGCCGCTCGCCGTTGGGATCGAAGTTCTTGCGCTTCATGGGGTACTTGATGCGGTTCTCGGAGTACACCCGCGTCCGCTCGGCTATGTTGAACGTGTTGATGGTGGTCTTGCGCGGGTCGCTGAACTTCTTGCCCTTGGCCTCGATAGTCCAGTGACCGCCGTCTTCCTCGGTCAGCCTCAGGGGACGCATGCGCGTGATGACACCGTCTTTGACGGTCACCTTCAGCATGCCTCCGATGCCGGTGTTTATGAATTCTTGTTCTGCCATATCAGCACTCACTCCATAGCTCTCGTGGACGCCATCCCTTTGCTTTCATCGCTCTCCGTCTCGTCTATGACCATCCGGGCCCCAGACGCTTGCAGGCCTTCTTACTCATCGCACCCTAGCCCTCCCACTTGGCGACTTCCACCAAGCAGGTGTTCGCTGCCTCGCCGGGCACGTTCTTAGACAGGAACCTCATGGGCGTCAGTAGGTTCACGCAGCCGCCCCTGTCGGGGCTGCCGGGCGTGCCGGGTTCCAGCGGATCGTACTTGGCGCCTGCCTCATACGAATGGACGGTGCCCGGACGCATGCGATCGGTCACTATCGCAGCGCAGATGACCGCACCACGATCGTTGAACAGCTTCACCAAGTCATGGTGCTTGATGCCACGCGCCTTGGCATCCGTCTGAGTTGATGCGCACCGGCCAGTAGGAGTAGCCGTCGATCTTGACCCGATGCTGCGGGATGTCGTCCAGCCACAGGCTCTTGTTGTCGTTATGCGTGTGGTACGAGAACCGCGGGTGAGGCGAGATCATCTGCAGCGGGAACCTCTCGACGATACCCTTGGTGTCGTAGCCCTCCCAACTGGGGATGTACCGGGCCATGGGCGGCCGCTCTTCGTCATCCGGAGCGTACTTCATGAGAGTCTGCGAGACGAACTCCACCTTGCCACTGGGAGTCGCCAGATTGGGCCCGTTGTTGTGCGGCCCCGGCGGGGTCCTCTGCTCTGAGGGCACGTTGGCGTCGGTCCCTTCGTAGAACCAACGGAACGAGACCACGGGCTCTTCGTCGTCAGGCCTGCAGGGCACCACGAAGTAGCCCTTCTTTGTGAACTCCTCGTAGGTGACGTACTTGGGCAGGTCGGACTTGTCGAAGACTATGCGGTTCCAGTCCTCGAAGTCGTTGCCCTCGGTGTACTCCTCTTTTATGCCAAGTCGTCTCAGCGAGCAGGGTGTAGATCTCGTAGTCCGGCTTCGACTCCCACAGAGGCTCGATGCACTTCATCTGGTAGATGATGACCCGGTGGTTGCTGTTGAAGTCGTTGGGACCGTAGCCGCCGGCCGCGCCCCACTCCGAGAGATCGGAGTGCTCGAAGTTGGTGGAGGCGGGCAGGATCACGTCGCCGAACTTGGTCTCGCTCGACCAGTGGCAGTCCTGCATCACCACGAACTCCAGGTTCTCATGCTGGTACATCTCTACCCATTTGTTGCTCTCGCACATGGTGCTTATGAACGACCCGCCGTGGCGATGGATCATCTTGATGGGCGCACCGTTCGGCCCCGGCTCGGGACAGGTGAACTGATGGAACTGCTGCTCGATGTTGCTGCCGCAGAAGCCCTTCGCCCTGCCAGCTTTGAGGCGGGTTCATGACGATCTCCGGCAGGATGTGCCGGTAGGTCTTCTGGGTCACGGGGTTGCCCTCGGGGAAGTAGGCCTTCTTGGCCACGCGTACCGAAACGCGTCCCAACCGTTGTCGGAGTAGCCGAACATGTGGAAGTTCATGTCGACGGGCGAACCCTTGCCGGTGCCACCCCAGAAGTTGACGCCCTCTTTGCCGAAGCCCTGCATCGCCATCAGGTAGATGCAGAGGCGGCACCACTCAGTGGCGTAGGCCTGCCGGCAGGCGCCGGTAGCGCCGAAGATGCTGGCCACGGCCAACATGGTCTTCTTGGCCGCCCACTCGCGCGCCAGAGCGGTGATGGTGTGGGCCGGGATGTCGCAGATCTCGGCCGCCCACTGCGGCGTCTTGGCGGTCTTGTCGTCACCCTCGCCCAGGATGCTGCTGCTTCCACTCGTCGAAACCGTAGGTACGGTTCTCGACGAAGAAGTGGTCGTAGGTGTCCTCGGTGAGCCACACGTAGGCGATGGCCTCGGCCAGCGCCGCGTCGGTGCCCGGCCTGGGCGCTATCCACTTGTCGCCCATGGTGCTCATGGTGCAGTTGTTGTGCGGGTCGATGACCACGAACTGCACGCCCAACTCCTTGAGCCAGTGCCTCCAGATGAGGTTCTCCTGGCCGCTGTACATGTAGGAGGTACTGTTGGGGTCCACCGACCAGAAGATGATCTGCTCGGTGTGCTTGAGGCGTCCTGCAGCAGCTCAGACTGCTCGCAGTGGCCCAAGCGCCACCAGTAGCCCCAGGTGTGTGTGGCGCCCCAGTGCCAACCCTCCCAGCTGTCGGGATTGTCCAAGCACTGGCTGTAGCCCAGGATGTTGAAGAAACGGCCCAACGGACCCAGCTTGTAATGCAGAAAGCCCCAGTTGTGATGCGAGGGTGTCATGGCGGTGATGGCTGCCGGACCGTACTCCTTGCGGATGCGGGTGATCTCGCCGGCGACCAGGTCCAGAGCCTCGTCCCAGGAGATGCGCTCGTACTCGTCTTTGCCCCTCATCTCGGGATGACGGTCACCCGTTGGGGTCGAAGTTCTTGCGCTTCATGGGGTACTTGATGCGGTTCGTGTAGACACGCTGCCGCTCAGGTACCTCCCAGCTCTGAAGTGTAGTCTTGCGCGGAGGGCTGAACTTGCGCCCGCGCGCCTCGATAGTCCACGAAGGCGCGTCTGTGTCGTCGAAGATGATCGGCCTCATCCTAGTGATGACACCGTCCTTGACGTACACGCGCACGGGACCGCCGACCGTACACTGTATGAATACCTGCTCCTCAGACATCCGCCTACTCCCGTTCTTTTGACCGATCCGGTGATGACAAAGCTTGGACCGGATACTGGGCGACGCCCAGACCTGTCCGGCACAGCGGCGGAGGCGCACAAAGTCGCTCTTCTCCGCCGCTCAAAGTAGTCACAACCAGAGTATAGCCCAGCGTCAGTTGGCCTTCCTTGACTTGCTGGCCGTCCTCTTGCTCATCCTTCTTTCCTTCATCTTCTAACCTGAAGCAATACCGCGTCGTAGTTCAGAGGCCTGCGGGGGCTAACGCCCCCGCAGGCACCCTATTCGACTATCAGCCACCCGTTGCCAAGCTCGGCAACCAGGTCGATATCTGCGGCACGAAGATCAGCAGCACTAGGAACACGACCATCGTGAGCACGAAGGGCAGCACACCCTTGAATATGGTGTACATGGGTACCTCTCGGTGCGACCCAGCGAGGCTGAACACCACCACCCCAACGGGAGGAGTGATGCAGCCCAACATGATGCAGAGCACCGCGATCACGCCCAACTGCAGAGGATGGAAGCCCAGGTCCTTCGTCAGCAGGTCGATAGAAGATCGGCAATGGTGATGATCATCACCGACCAGATGTCCATGAGGCAGCCGAGAATGCAGCAGCAAGAGCGCGACCATGATCATGACCGCGTACTTGTGCAGACCGGCGCTCAGTATGGCGTCAGATATGCTGGTCGCGATGTTACTGGAGGTCAGGAACGAGCTGAAGTACCTGGCCCCGAAGATCAGAACCAGGATCATGGAGGCAGTCTTGACCGCGTCCATGAAAGAGCCGCCAAACGACTTCCAGGTGAGCGTCGGGTAGGGCAGCTTGGGCTTACCGGATAACTTGAGGACCCAGTTGACCAAGACGTAAAGCAGGCCGACCAAGGTCATCACAAGCGCGCCCAGACGCGCCCGCTTCTTGCGGAGTGAAGATGGCCAATACAAGACCGATCATCACCAAGCAGGAAACCGACGACGATGCCGACGAGCCCCAGCAGCGAGGTGAACCGCTCCCTCCAGCTAGCCGGCTCAGCCTTTCTCGCAGAGACCGGGATTGATCCTTGTCTGGATCCAGATCTGGATCATGAACATCACCGTTAGGATGACGCCCGGGAATGATGCCGGCGATGAACAGGTCGGACACGTTGGCCACCGGGTCCTGGGCGATGAAGCTGAAGACCACGAAGGCCGCGCTGGGCGGGATCATGAGTCCCAGGTTGCCGCCAGCGGCGATAGACGCCAAAGGACAAGCGAGTCCTTGTACCCGTACTTGCGCATCTGGGGCAGAGCCGCTTTGTCCATGGTCATGGCTGTGGCGATGTTGTCGCCGCAGACCGCACCGAAGGCCGCACAGGAGCCCACGGTGGCCATAGCCAGACCGCCCCGTAGGTGTCCCAGCCATTTGTTGAAAGTGTCGAAAGCACTGGCGATAGGCCCGCCCGCTCCGGCGATGGTGCCCATCACGATGAAGAGCGGGATGATCACCAGAACTGGGAATGCGCGGTGTCGTAGATGGTGCTGGCCAGGGTCTCGAGTCGCAGGCCTGAATCCTCTGGTCAGCCAGAAGCCCACGAACCCACCGATCATCAGCGAGAAGCCCACGTGCATCCTTAGGAACATCAGCACGAAGAAGAGGCCGGCCCCTATGACTCCGCTGGCCCACAAAGGAAGGGTACTCATCTCTTCACCAACCTATCGATAGAGTGCAGCAGGCGGGCCAGGTAGATGCGGAACTAGGGTTATAACTCCGAAGCTGATGATGTAAGCAAACGGATACTTGGGCAGGTGCAGCGTGCCCTTGGTGACCTCGCCTCGATCCTGGAGTCTTGATGCCGTACTTGATCATGTAGTAGATGGCTATCCCCAGGATAGCGAGCACAAGCGCGAAGATGATCGGCGCCAGAACGGCCTGCATCTTCTTGGGAAAGAGCCTACTTATGGCGTCCACCGTCATCTTCTCGTGACCCATGTGTTCGATACCCATGGCCAAAGCGATCATGACAAGCAGAGCCATCTCGATGATGTCAGTCGAACCGTTCAGGGGGTGGTTCAGGTAACGCCCGAAGGACGAATAGACCATAGCCACCACCAAGAGCCCGATAGCAACGGCCCCCCCGTATCCGAGCCATCGATAGATGGGCTCGATGAACCTCTCGATGCCGTTGGCGACCTTGCCCAGAACGGTGGCGGGAACGTGCCCTCGCCATCGGGTGGATGCCCGTGTCCGCTCACTTGCATTCCTCCAGTCTGCCCGGTCGACCCCGGTCCTGATGGACCGGGGTCGACCGATGCCACGATTAAGCTAGACTACCAGATGCTATTGCGTCGAGTACTGTGCGATCAGCTCCTCTGCCCTCGCAAGAACGGCAGCGGTGTCCAGCTTGCCAGCGTACCTATCCGCCCAGGCCGAATGACCGGTTCGCAGTGCAGCGCGCCACTCAGCCCTCTGATCGTCGGTCAACTCGACGATCTCGGTGCCCAAAGACGCCGCACGCTCGGCGACCGCCGCCCTATCCAGACCCCTGTCCTTCTGTCCGGCGACAGCTCGCGTTGTCTCTGACGTATTGCTCTTCGATCGCCAGGTACTTCAGAGCAGCGTCCGAGACCGCTGTTCTCGGTGAACACCTGCTGGACGGCAGCGGGCAGAGCTGTCCCACCGGTCCTTGGCCATCACGAAGATCAGCGGACGTACGAACATGTCGTACCTCGGTCCAATTGGTGGACCAGTTGTTGGTGTTGCCAGCATGGAAGGACCAGCTCAGGAACAGGCCGTCGAAAGCGTTCCTCTCCAACTGAGTCGCCAGAGAGTCGGTACCGGCCTCGACCGGGGTCCCACCCAAGAGCCTCGATGATCTCAGTCTCGATGGCGCCACCGCTTCGGATCCTCTTGCCAGCCAAGTCGGAGGGCACAACACCGGGCACCTTGCCGCCGTACTGAGCGGCCGAGATGAACCCGATGCCGAGCAGATGGAAGTCTTGCGTACTCGTCCTGCCCGAACTCCTCAGCCAGCTGCCACCAGACCTTGGCTGCAACCTGCAGGTCGGGGAACAACTCAGGCATCTCACCCAACTCGCCGAGCGGGTATACGCCGGGAGCCCAGTCGGGCTGGAAGACGGTGATGTCAGAAGTGCCGTTGAGCACTGAGTCGATCTGCTGCTCTTCTTTGACCAAAGTGTTGGCGCTGTAGAGCTCGAACTCGACGCGTCCGTTGGAAGCAGCCGCGACAGCGTCGGTCCAAGGCACCAGATAGGTGTTGTAGAGACTGGCCGAGGATGGCATGCCCACCGACACCACGAAGGCATCATCGCCTGTGTAGGTCGTACCCGGGTCCTCTGTCGATGTGGTAGTACCTTCTACCTCGGTCGATTCGGTCAGTGTCGCCTCCACCTTCGCCGCAGCTGACCGCGAAGACGGCGACCATGCCGACGACCAGAGCCAAAGCTAGAAGCGCGACGATCCATTTGTTCTTCTTCATCTCACTCCTCCTGAACCCCATCATTACTTCATTGACACGCTTGAGACTTCTTCCGGGACATCACGTCGCTATTGCCTTCAGTGTCACCTCCCAGAATCGTCGTACCGTCCGATCTGACCTGCCTTCATCTTCGGGCCCATACGCTGCCAGCACACGTGCTGGTCGAGACCGGCTACAGTTCGACGAACTGGATGAACACCGGGTTCTCGACCGGGACTTCCGCCAGGGCAGTCAGGTCCCCAGTCTCTGAGTTGACGCCGTAGGTACGAATGACATCCGCCGGCCTGTCGGGAACCATCAAGAACGAGCCGTCGGGCGAGAGCGTCATGCAACGCGTAGCGTCCTTGGGATCGTCAGACTTGCTGAGTTCGACCCGGCTCACTTTCTTGAGATGACCATCCTCAGAGATGCTGTAGCAGACGACATCATCCTGACCACGGTTGTTCATGTAGACGAACTTGCCGTTCGGAAGCACCTGCAGGGTAGCCGTCTCGTTGCGCCCCGTGAATCCGGAGAGCGTCGACTGCTTGTCGATGAACTTCAGCACTCCGGTCTCGGAGTCGAAGTCGAACGACCATAGTTCAGAAGAGAACTCGCAGGTCATGAACATGCGACCCTTGTTGTCGAAGGCGCAGTGCCGTGGACCGGTGCCTGGAGGGCACTGGTAGACGGAGGCGATCGTCAGTCTCTTGCCACCGATGCGGAAGACGTAGATCTTCTCGCCCGCCTTCTCGCACACCACCAAGGAACTTGCCAGACGGGTCGATCACCACGATGTGAGTGTGGGGACTGGCCTGCGCGTGCCCGCCGCCCTGCGGGGAGTCGTTGGGGTCGGTGCCGTACCCGGCGCAGACGATAGACGTCCTGGATGTCGCCGATAGAACCATCGTCGTTCAGACCGTACTGGACCACGGTCGAGTCGTCATACTCGAACTTCTCCATCCACTTGCCGCTGGCAGTCTCGACCACTTTGACCACGTGATCGAAGAAGCCGTGGTTCGCGGTGAACAGGAGCTTCTTGTCCTCGTCCACCGCGATGGAGGCGGGCATCGCCCCTGCGGTACGCTCCTGGTTCAGGAAGGTCAGCGCACCGGTCTGCGGGTCCACCTTGAACGACATCACGGCCGACGCCGGCTTCTTGGGCCCGCGTCCGTCGGTCTTGCGCTCGTCGACCGAGTACAGGATCTTCGCCTTCGGCGCGTAGGCCAGATAGCCAGCCCGCTTCGGCATGTCCTTCACACCGTTGATTGAGCGGCGTGATGGTGCTTCCGTCCTTGGCGACTTCGAAGACATCGATGCCGCCGCCCTCGAACTTGTCAACGTGGTTGCGCCCCACGTATGCGATCAGCTTGCTCATACTTCTTCTCCTGTCAATCGCTCGGGTCGCCCTAGATCCTCTCGGGGATACCGGGGAGATCGGGGTACTTGGCAGCGATCTTCTTCAGCTTCGGGTTGTCGAGCTCCAAGCATCCAGCCCTTGTCCCAAGCGACCTTGCCGGCGATCTTGAGATCGATATCCATGAGGTCACCGGTCACGTGGGGGTAGAAGTTGTACTTCTGGTTGGCCGGGGCGGAGCCCAGGTGCCAATGCACGCAGCGCGGACCCGAATGCTCGATGATGCGCCTGTAGACATCGTTCGGGCACTGGTCCTTGGTCACGTTGGCGTTCGGATGGATGCCGAAGTGGAAGGTGTCGAACTTCTTCATGCCTTCGCCGGCTCTTTCCTCCAACTCGCCCAGGGTGTGCTTGAGCAGATCGGCTTCCTTGCCGCCGGTGATGCTCAGCCATCTTGCTGTCTTTGACCTCGATCTTGATCGGGGTCTCCCAGACCGGGGGCAGGCCCATGTAGCGAGCCCAGTAGGGGAGCATGCGATCGAAGTAGAGAACGCCGTTCACGTTCTTGCAGTTGACCGGCGGGTGCACCCACTCTGGCCACGGGATGTAGTGGCTCGCATCCTTGCGCCAGGAGTTGTAGGGCATACCGGGGATACCCTCGCGCTTCACCGGGATCGAGGATGTTGCCCGTGAGCTGTGAGCCGTTGGGCGCGCTCATCTCGAACTCGGCCATGTGGTTCATGAACGGGTTGGAGCTCAGGTGACGGGCCATGACCACCAGTTCGTGCGGGGTCCGAGCCCAGTCGGTCATCATGAGCCCAGTGGTGACCGGGAACATGCGCACGTACCAGGTCTTGCACTCTTCGAGGTAGGTGCGGAATTCCGCGTTCTCCTCGATAGCCAGGTCGAGGGAGAAGTTGAAGAAGACGTCGGCGTTGGTGATGGCGCCCTTGAGGATGGGCGGCACCCGCCACTCGTGCTTCTTCATGATCTCGTCGAGCCAGATCACGGTGCAGTTGGCACCGCGCGACGCGCAGACAGCCTGGACCCAACTCACGGCGACAGGATCGACGTGGTTGGCGCTACCATAAGCACCGTCGATATGGGCCCCGATGAGGACCTCCATACCCGGCTTGATCTCCGCGTTGTGATCCACCAATTGGATCAGCGCGTCCATCGCCGCCTTGGGGATTCCTAGTGGATGACTCATGATCCTCCTCTTTTCTCCCTTTTCTTATGCCGCTTGCTTCCTGCGACCATTGGTGGTCGTTACTACCGTTACTGGACCGCGGTGCTCTGGCCTGTTCCCTCAGGAACGTACTGGACGCTCAGCTCCACATCCGTCACGCCGAGTTCGTCCATCGCCTGCTTCCTGAGCTTGCTGAGCGACGCGGCCAACTGGTCGCGCTCTTGGGGTGTCAGAACCGACAAGATCCGCCTGTCGGTCTCGTTGTGCAGCGATTGCCGAAGAGTGTCCGACCCCTTCTGGGTCAATTTGACCACTGTCTTCGAGCGACCCGAACCCTGGTGTCTTGTCACCAGACCGTCCTTCTCCATCCTCTTGAGCATCTCGGTGATGGACTGGAGTTCCCTAAAGAAACGGCGCCCGATATCTGCCGGGGTCGCCTGGCCGCCGTAGCTTTGGATCACCCACAAGAGAGCTCGTCTCTCGTTGCTGATGCCGTAGGGTTCGTATTCCACCTGGCGCGCTCTCAGCATGGCGTCTTTGGTCTGGGCGAGAAGCACGAACAGACTGAAGTACTCATCGGCATTGAGCTGTATGTCGTCCGCCATCCCAAGCCCTTGAATTGGAGTTCGTATACGAAGTCAAATGAGCGTAACTCACCGTAGAGCCAAAGTCAATCACGTCCGTCGACAACACTTCTGCCGGCAAGACGCGACCCTACTTGCCGCTCTTGAAAGCGGCGTACTCTGCCATGCGGGACAGCACGTACACAGCCCTCTGCGGGTCTGAGTAGGCCGCCACGCCCTGCTCCGCCAGCTTCGCGTAGAGTTCCGGCTCAGACTCGGGCAGCGCGAACAACGAGACCGCCAGCGGCTTATCGATCTTCTTCGCGGCGATCGCTATATTGTCCAGACACTCGGGCACCGGCGTCGATATCACCAGGATCATGTCGACGTTCTCGTCGTCGGCCACGATCTCGATGGCCTTCTGATACAGACCAGGGTCCAACAGCGAGGCCACACCGGTGTCGATGGGGTTGCCGAACCCCGTACCAACAGGCGGCAGCACCTCACGCAGACGGGCGATGGTCTTCTCAGTCGGCCTCGGCACCTCTAGCCCCATCGAGTAGCAGTTGTCGGCCGTGCCGACTCCGGTGCCGCCCTGCCCGGTGATGATCGCTACCCGATTGCCCTTGGGCAGTGGCAGATAGTTGAACGCCACCGCGCAATCCACCACATCCTGCACAGCGTGCACCTGGATGATGCCGGCCTGCTTGAACATCGCTTGCCAGATCGCGGTGGACCCAGCCAGCGCACCGGTGTGCGAGGCAGCGGCGCGAGCGCCTTGCTCGCTCATGCCGCCCTTCCATAGGATGATGGGCTTGGTCTTAGAGACCTCGCGCGCAACTTCGAAGAAGCGCCGACCGTCCTTGACGCCTTCCATGTAGGAGACGATGGTCTTGGTCTTGTCGTCCTGCCCCAAGTACTCCAGATAGTCCTCGGCAGCCAGGTCGCACTCGTTGCCGCAACTGACCACGCTACTGAAACGCACGCCCTTGGTTGAAAGGAACCAGACCAGATAGTCCACAAACGACCCGCTCTGGGAGACACCACCCACGGTGCCCATCTCGGTGGGAACACCCTTCATGAGCACCTGCGGATAGGTGACCACGCCATTGCGGGGGTTGAAGAAGCCCAGGCAGTTCGGGCCGACCACGCGGCATCCGCCCTCGCGGCCGATGCGCCCTATCTCCTTCTCGAGCTCCTTGCCCTCTTCGCCCAGCTCTCCGAAGCCGGAGGCGAAGACCACACAGCCCCCGACCTCGTTGTCCACGCACTCCTTGACCAAGCCCAGCACCGCATCGGGCGGCGTCAGCAGGATGGCCAAGTCGAGCTTCTCCGGCACCGCGCTGATGCTCGGATAGCACTTGATGCCCAGGACGTCCTCGCGCTTGGGATTGATCGGGTACAGCTTCTTGCAGCCTGCGTCCCGCATGCCCTCCACGAACAGGCGCCCGAAGCTGCCCTCTTTGTCAGTGGCGCCAACAAGCGCCACCGACTCAGCGTTGAATATGCGCTCTAGTTGTTCAACAGTCTTTGCCGACATAGCTCTACTCTCCCAGGATGACTCGGGCGTCGACGGCCATGGCTCCCTTGGAGTACGCGAAGACGGGGTTGAGGTCCATCTCCTTCACTTCCGGGGTCTTGGCCACGAAGTCCGACACGCGCATAAGGATGTCCTCGAGCGCGGCCTTGTCCACCGGCTCGGAGCCGCGGAAGCCTTCCAGCAGCTTCGCGGCCTTGATCTCGTTCACCGCCTTGGCGGCGTCGCCCTTGGTCAGCGGAGCGAGCTTGAAGGTCACGTCCTTGAGCACCTCCACCCACACTCCGCCCAGCCCGAACATGAGCACGGGACCGAACTGCGGGTCGGTGGACATGCCGATGATGACCTCAACGCCGGGCTTGGCCATGTCCTGGACCGTGACGCCCTCGATGACGGCTTTGGGGTCGTAGGCCTTGCATGATTTCATGATGGCGTCCCAGGCCGCGGCGACCGCGTCCGCGTCCGCCAAGCCTACCTTCACGCCGCCGGCGTCACTCTTGTGAGAGATGTCCTCAGAGGACACCTTGAGCACGCACGGGTAACCGATCTTCTTGCTCATCGCCACTGCCTCTTCCTTGGTAGTGGCGAGCATCATCTGGGTGGTGGGTATGCCAAGGCTGCGTAGCAGTTCCTTGGACTCCATCTCGGTGAGAACGGTCCGCGACTCCCGCCGGGCCTTCTCGATAACTTCCTTCGCACTAGCCATGTCTTACCTCAGAGTGTCAAAGCACTTTGTTGGAGCCTCGCCCCGTGCGCGGCCTCCACCATAACGACCTCGCGGCGCCCGAAGGCGCCGCGAGGATCAGCGATCTTACTGTCAGGCGTTCACCAACTCGGGCTGCAGCTTCAGCCGGTCGATGACCTCTTGCACGCTCGCCGGCTGCAGCTGCATAGACTTCGCCACTCCCACCAGCTGCTCTACCAGCTGGGCGTTCGACTTGGCGAGTTCCTTCGGCCTGATGTAGAGAGTGTCTTCGAGGCCCACGCGGGCGTTGCCACCCATGGCCAGACCGATGGTGGTCAGGGGTAGGTTGGCCTTAGAGATGGCGATGACCTGCCAGCTGGTGTCCTCGGGCAGCTCGCGCACGCAGTACGAGAGCAGCATGGGGTCGGCCTTCATGCCGCCGGGGGTGCCCATGACGAAGGAGACCTGCAGAGGCAGCGTGACCAACTCCTTCTTGACCAGGTTCAGCATCAGGGGGATGTGGCCCGTGTCGTAGATCTCGATCTCAGGCTTGATACCTAGTTCGAGCATGCGCTCGGCCATCTTGTACATCTTGAGGGGCGGATTGAGGAACTCGTTGTCGCCCATGGTCATGCTGGCCGGGTTCAGGGTAGCCATGGCAGGCTTGGCCTCGATGATCTTCATGCGTTCGTCGTAAGGCATCCCACCGCCGGTGGAGAGCTGCACGATACCGGGGCACTTCTCGCGGCAGAGCTCGACAGTCCTCTTGGCGACGTCAAGATCGCAGGTGAAGTCGTCGTTGTCGCGCAGGTGGATATGCAGAACAGCGGCGCCGGCGTTGTAGGCGTCCTTGCCACTCTGGGCGATCTCCTCCGGGGTCTTTGGCATAGCCGGCGTCTGCTTGCTGGTAGCCGCAGGGCCCGTCAGCGACGCGGTGATGATCGGGTTCATACTCTTGTGCCTCCTAGCACTTTCCGCCGGCCAGCCGGCAGTACTTCCGCTTGGTTACTGAATAACGTTGACGACTACCAGCATCCTGGCAGTCGTGGTGCCGGTATTGAGCACCGAGGCGGCGTCGCCAGGGCCTCTATACATAGAGTCCAAAGGACCCAAGACGGTCTTGTTGCCATCCTTGTCGGTAAGGGTGAGCTCGCCCTCGATCAGGAAGTAGACCTTCTCGTTGGGAGAGTCCTCGCCGCTGAACTCTATGCCACCACCGGGCTCGTACTCAGACAAGCCGCACCAGAAGCTCGAGAGCCCTTGGTCCGCGCCCATGAAACGGGCGGAGCGCATGTTGAAGTGTTCGGCGTTGGGCAGACCCCAATTGTTGATGTCCGAATATGCGACTTTCTTCATCGTACACACCCTCCTTGCGGGTCTCGGTTATTGACTGGCTCGCCGTTAGGCCGCGTACAGTCCGCCGTCGACGTAGATGACCTGACCGGTGATGTAGTCAGAATCGTCGGATGCCAACAGGATGATGGCGCCCAGCAAATCTTCGGGCGCACCCAGGCGGGCCTGGGGGATCTCGGCCGTCATCTTGGAGTAGACCTCGGGCTTGCTGAGGAATTCGCGTGTCATGTCGGTCATGATAAGAGCCGGAGCGACGGCGTTCACGTTGATGCCGTACTTCGCCCACTCCACGGCCAAGGTGCGGGTAAGCTGATGCACGCCGCCCTTGCTGCTGGCATAGGCGGAGCCACCCATGGACGGAGCCACCCAACCGCGCACAGAACCCATGTTGATGATCTTGCCCTTCTTCTGCTCGATCATGAGCTTGCCCACGGCCTGGCAAGGCAGAAAGGTACCCAGAGTATTGAAGCGCACTACCTTCTCGTACTCCTCGGGCGGCATCTCCTCGGCCGAGAAACGGGCGTTGATACCGGCCACATTCACAAGAATGTCTATGTGACCGAATTCCTTCTTGACCTCATCGACCATCTGCTGCATCGACTCGGCGCTGGTGACATCGTACGAGACGGCCAGAGCCTTGCGGCCCAGGGCCTTGACCTCATCGGCCACCTTCTGCGGATCAGCCTTCGCCAGATCGTCGACGACGACGTCGGCGCCGGCCTTGGCAAGCCCAAGAGCTATGGGACGACCGAGTCCGCCGGCGCCCCCTGTAACGATCGCGACCTTACCTGTCAGATCGAACATCGGACCTCCTCCTCAGTTGTTGGCCATGTAAAGCTTGAGCTGCTTGATGAGAGCGAGATTCTTATCCTCGAGCACTTCTTCGCGAGTCTTGCCGCTGTAGTCGTACCAGCCCTTGCCCGACTTGATGCCCAACTCGCCCTTCTCGACCTTCTCCAAGACAAGCTTCGAAGCCTCAGTGGCGTTGCTCAGCCCGGGGAAGACGCGACCGGAAACCGTCGCGCAGATGTCCAAGCCGATCATGTCGTCCACTTCCATGGGTCCCAAGCATGCGAACCGGAAGCCGGTGCTGCCCTTGATGGCGGTATTCAGGTCTTCAGGAGTGCAGATGCCCTCGTCCAGGATGAAGGCACACTCGCGGGTGATCGCGCCCATGACCCTGTTGACGATGAAACCAGGCATCTCTTTGCGCACCAGCGCGGTCTTCTTGCCCGACTCCTTCATCATGCGCTCGGTGAGCTCATAGGCGGCGTCGGAGGTCTTGGTACCGCGGTGTACCTCTACCAGCGGGATGATGTGAGCGGGGTTGAAGTAGTGGATACCGATGATTGTGGCCGGATTGGGCATGCCCTCAGACAGGGAATCCACCGTCATGCTGCCGGTGTTGCTGCCGACGACCACGTTCGGGTCCACCGCCTGGATAGCGGCGATCAGGGCTCTCTTGTCGTCGAGGTTCTCACGGATAGTCTCGACGATGTAGTCCACCCCGTCGACGGCCACGGCCATGTCGGTGGTGACCATGCCCTCTATGCGGTCGACCACGGTCTGAGCCGACTCCTTGATCAGGTCGAACTCGATGAACTGCTGGATGTTCTGCTTGATCTGGCCCATAGCCCGAGTCAAGGGCTCTTCGCGGCGGGCCACTAGACGGACCTGGAACCCATTCTGAGCGAAGGTCTGCGCGATGCCCTCACCCATGGTGCCGGTGCCGACGACCAGTACCTTCTCTGCCTTATTGGCGCTCATGTATCTGCCTCCGGAATGGTCTCGTACGAGAAGCCATTTATTTCATATACGAAGTCCCGTGTCAAGGAACTGTTCATGTAGTGATATGGTAGTTCATCTGATGAACAGCTAACAAATCGGCCCTGCATAGACAAAGCGCCTCGGCGACCATCTGGTCACCGAGGCGCCTCGCAGTCAGGTGGATCTGACCTACTTCTTGTGCTGGGGCCGGTCGCCGGTGAAGTCGGCGGCGATCTTATCGAAGTTGTGGCGGGTAGCCTCCAACTGGACGGCGTACATCTCGGCAAGCACGCGGACACGCTCGTCGTCCTGGAAGAAACGCTTCCACGGACGCATGACCAGCTCGTGGGTGAGACGACGGACGGCGCGGCCGGTCTTCATGATGTGGTTGGCGATCTCGTAAGCGCGGTCGAGCAGCTGGTCGTGCGGCACGACCTCGTCCACCAGACCCCACTCCAGGGCGGTCTTGGCGTCGATCTTGGGCTCCATGTAGGCCATATAAGAGGCACGCCTCTGGCCCAGGCACATGCGGTACGAGAAGTTCATCCCGTCGCCGGGCACGATGTTGTGCGAGAAGTGAGCATCGGAGAAGTAGAAGTCCGGGTCGCAGATGCAGACGTCGGCCATCAGGGCGAACTCGTAGTGCTGGCCGATACCGTTGATGGCGGCAACGACAGGCACTTCGATGTCATGGAGAAAGCGCCCAACGAAGTTCATGGTGTCAGGCACGTTGCAGTCATACTTCAGGCTGACATCGGTGGAGTCCTCGACCTCGTCGAAAGACGCCGGGTCGCTCTTCTGGGTGATCCAGTACGGATCCTCGCAGGTGAGGATGATCACTTCGTTCTTCTTGTCGTGACCGATGGCGGTCCACAGCTCGCCAAGAGACCTCTGGGTCTGGTAGCTCCACACGCAGGCTTCGCCCTTCCAACCGAGCTTGCACAGGAGGATGCCGTCCTCGGTGCGCTCGAGGGTAGCGTAGTCCTTGAAGCGCTCCTTGTACTCTTCCAACTGTTCTACGTGAACGTATTCCTGCAGTGCCATCGCTAGGTCCTCCTGGTTCTTATTTGCCGCATCGGCCACGCCGCGGGTCGTCCATAGGGACCCCATTAATCCACACGGGGCGACCACTGTCAATCGACTGTTCATTCTATGGTAGTGTAGTTCACGTGCTGAACAACAGCATCGACCTCAAGCGCTGGTCGCTTTGCGAAAGGAGTCTGCGGTGTCTACGACGGAGGGGAAAGACCGAGCCACCACCTATCAAGTCAGAGTGGTTGATAGGGCCGTAGACATCCTTGAGGCTTTCACCGCGCGGCGCAAGGATCTGGGCATCCGTGAGATCGTAGAAGCCACCGGACTCAACCGCTCCACAGCCATCCGTTTGGTCGCCAACCTGGAACGCCGGGGGCTGCTACAACGCGACCCATCCTCCGGCCGCTTCCGACTCGGGCATCGTCTGTTCGAGATGGGCAGCCTGGTGTACTCGTCACTGTCGGTGCTGCAGGCCGCTGCCGGCCCTCTATCCGCACTCGAACAACGCTCCGGAGCCACGATAGTGCTCGCTGTGCGTGACGGTGACTACAGCGTCACCGTAGATAAGCGTCAAGGCGTCGGCGACGGCTTCGCCATGGTCCCCATGCCGGGTGAAGTGGGCGAAGTCCGTCCACTCACCTACGGCCCTGTCGGACAAGTCTTTCTCTCTACCATGCCCCGCACAGAGGCGGAGACCCTACTAGATAGACATCCCCTCGAGCAGCACACGCCCTACTCTGTCATCGATCGCCAGCGATACATGTCCCGGCTTCCACGCGTACGCGACGAGGGTCATGCAGTCGAGGTGAACGAAGTCGTGGAAGGCCTGATGGGCATAGCCGCACCTATCTTCGACTTCTCGGGTAGCACTGTGGGGGTCGTCTCCCTTGGATTCCCCGCCACACGTGAGGCTGACGTCGAGTTCGTCGACGGAGCCGTGAACAGCCTGAAGCAAGCAGCCGCCGAAGTGTCATCCAGCCTAGGCTACCCTGAGTCGCTTCCAGAAGATGAAGGCTCTCGGCAGGACGGTCCGACCCAGCCCTAGAGCACGCCGTCGATGGCCATGTTCCACCTCTCCACCTGGACGAGGCAGGAGTTAGGGGCCTGCCCAGGCGAAGTGGGTGTGATGAAGCGCTTGGAAGTCAGCAGGTTGACGCAGCCGGCCACGTCGGCCGAGTGGCCCGGCTCACCCAGAGGCAGGTAGTCAGCGCACGACTCATAGGAATGTACGACGCCTGGAGGCACACGCTCGGTCACCTGAGTGGCTAGGATCACCTCGGCACGGTCGTTGAAGGCCCGCACCAGGTCTCCGTCCTTGATGCCACGCGCGGCTGCATCCTCCGTATTGACACGGATGATCCAGTAGTAGTGATCGCCCACCAGCACCCTGTGGTCCTTGACTTCGTTGCTCCAGGACTCCTTGCTGTCGCCTACGGTGTGGAAGGTGAAGCGCGGATGAGGCGAGACCAGGGCCAACGGATACTTCTGGAAGAGCTCCCCGGTGTGATGGCCCTCCCAGCTCTCCAGATACTGCGGGCCCAATACCGGCCGTTCGGGGTCGACATCGTCAGTCGCATAGAAGCGCGCCAGACTGCTGGCCTTGAACTCTATCTTGCCGCTCTGGGTCTGCAGGCCCTTGCCGCCGATCTGGTCCCAAGGGGGCGGGCCCAAGTCCGGAGTGTCCTTGGCCCGGTCCTCGGCGAACCAACGCAGGGCTGGGGTGGGCTCTTGATCCTCGGGAACCGGCACCACGTAGTAACCCTTCTGCTCGAACTCCTGCCAACTGATGCGGCTGGGGAGGTCGCTTGCGTCGAACACACGCTTGACCCAGTCGAGTTCGGTGTGACCGCCTTCGGTGTATTTGTCGGCGAAGCCCAGGCGATCCGCCAGCAAGGCGAAGATCTCGTAGTCAGGCTTCGACTGGCCCAGGGGCTCTATGCACTTCTTCTGCATCACTACCATGCGATGGTTGACCTGATCGAACTTGTGCGTCCCGTATCCGGAAGGGTTTGCCCAGTCGCCTATGTCCCAGCGCTCAAAATTGGTGCACGCCGGCAGGATGATGTCCGCGAACCGGGCCTCGCCCTCGAACCATATAGACTGGTTGACCACGAAGGGCACCTTGCCCTCGCGGTAGGCGCGCACGAAGCGGTTGGTCTCGGTCATGGTGCCTATGAACGAGCCCCCGTACCGATAGTACATCTGCACGTGAGGATAGCCGGAGGCGGGATAGCGGTACTTCTTGAACTGCATCTCGATGGAAGCACCGCAGAAGCCCCGGCTACGCCACTCCACCTGCTCGTGGTTCATGATCTCGGGTAGGCGCAGCCGGTAGCCGACCTGCCCCTCCGCGCTGTGCTGCGGGTTGGAGACGGCGCCCCCATTGGGCCACATGCGTGAATAAAGCCTATAGCCTGCGGCGGTGCCACCGATATCCGCGGAGATGCCACCTTCGGAATAGCCCGGAAACCAGAAATCACGGTCTGCAGGCACTCCGCCGGTGGTGGAGTAGATGTTGCTGCCGGGCTTGCCCAAGCCCTGCATGGCTGCGAGAGCGATCATGGTGCGTGCGTACTCGTTGCCATAAGAGGAGCGGCAGGCCCCGCCCCAGCCGCCCATGCCGCCGGCGGCGAGCATCGTCCTCTTAGCCGCCCACTCGCGCGCAAGCGCCCTTATCTCGCGCGCCGGTATGGTCGTCTCAACCTCCGCCCAGTCGGGTGTCTTGGCAAGACCGTCGCTCTCGCCCAACACGTAAGCCTTCCATTCGTCGAAGCCGTGCGTGTGCGTGGCCACGTAGTCCTTGTCGTACGAGTCCTCGGTAAGCCAAACGTAGGCTATGCCAAGTCCCAGAGCCACGTCGGTGCCCATGCGAGGCGCGAGCCATTTGTCGGACACCAGCCCAGCCGTGTGGTTGAAGTAGGGGTCGATGAAGACCATCTTTACCCCCAACTCCTTTAGCCACTTGCGACGGCAGGTGCTCTCGTGCGCTCCGTAGACGCCGCCGGTGGTCTCGGGATCAGAAGACCAGAAGACCATCATCTCGCAGTGCTTGAGCGCGTCCTCCAGCAAGTCATACTGCTCGGGGATGCCGAGCCGGGTACTGAAGCCCCACATGTGGTCGCCACCCCACTGCCAACCCTCCCAGCTATCGGGGTTGTGCTCCACATAGGTCATCCCCCATAGATTCTGGAACCGGTTGTAAGCGCTGAAGCGATACCCCACGTTGCCCCACAGGTGATGCGAAGAGCAGGTGGTCATCACCGCTGCCGGGCCGTACTCGCGCTTAAGGCGGATCATCTCCTCGGCCACCAGGTCGACCGCGTCGTCCCAACTGATGGGTTCGTACCCCGACACGCCCCGATTCTGGAGGTTGCGATCCCCCTTGGGGTCGAAGTCCACTCGCTTGAGAGGTGTGAGGATGCGCTTGGGCGAGTAGATGGTGGACTTGTGAGCCACCGTCCAATTGGAGAGCGTGTTCTTGGGCGGAGGCACGAACTCGCGCCCCCGCGCCTGGATGGCCCAGGGGGTGGTGTCGGCCGAGTCCAACTGCAGCGGGATGATGCGGAGGACGCGTCCATCCTTCACATCCACATGCACCGGCCCACCGGTAGTCAGGTTGGTCAGGCGAACGACCTCGCCAGCAGCCATCGGCTCACCTACCGCGGTAGTTTCGCCTACATTACCAGGTCTGGGGCGTCCACGCCGGTGCCGTGCGAGGCGACGAGCGCTTCGCCGATTTCGAAGCTACCTGTCCACCAGGACTCGCTCGAACCGCAGACCGGCCGCCTCGGAGTATGGCCTATCGAACGCCTCGGGATGCTGCGCACGAAGCTGCCCCAGGTCGACAGGGGCCACCTCCACCAAGAATCCACTGCTTGCCATGCCCGCGCAGTTCTTGGAGGTGCAGCCGTGCGGCGAGATGGTGTTGATGGCTCCGCCCCTGTCCAACTCGCCGGGGACGATGAAATCCGCCCTAGCGCCGTGGTCGACGTAGGCCACTCCCGGCATGAGGCGCTCCCACACGCGAGCACCCACCAGCACGGCGCCCCTCTCGTTGAAGACCTTGCAGATGTCGCCGTCCTTGATCCCGCGCTTGGCCGCCTCCGACGGATGCAACCACACCGGCTCATATAGATAGCCGTCGGGACCCTTGACCTTGCAGGTGACTATCTCCCGGTTCCAGGTGTAGTCGTCCATCTGTGCGTGGACTCTGTGGCGAGGGTGATTAGACATGCAAAGCAGGGGGTACTGCTCAGATCTATCGCCGCCGACGCGTTCGTCGTGCAAGTCACTCTTCTCCACCCAGTGCGGCACCGGCGGCCGCTCCTGGTCTTCCGGGAAGTACTTGGTCAAGTTGAGCGACTGGAACTCCAGCTTGCCCGACGGGGTGGTGAGAGGGTTCGCCTCGGGGTCTCGATAGAAGTCGTACATGCCTGCGGGATGACTCTCCCAATCCGGGTCCGTCGGCACCACGAAGTACTGCTTCTGCTTGAAGGTCTCCCAGTCGACGAGGCCCGTGTCGGGTACGCGGCTGGTGTCAAAGCCGTGTCGGATCCACTCTGGGATACTCCGTCCTTCCGCGTACTCCTCGAGCAGCCCCAGTCTCTCCGCCACCATACAGACGATCTCGTAGTCACTCTTGGACTCCCCGAGTGACTCGATGCACTGGTGTTCCAGAAAGATCATCTCGAAGGTCACGCTCTCGGTGTCCGCGCCGATGTCCTCTTCTTCGAGCTTGGTGTTCACCGGGAGGATGAGGTCGGCGAACAGACAGTCGTTCTCCATCCAGGGATGCTGCGCGACAAAGAACTCGATGGACTCATGCCGATAAGCGTCGACCATCCGGTTGCTGTCGTTCCAGCAGGTCAGCAGACAGGGCGAGTCCGACCAGATCATGTGGATGGGCGAGCAGCCCTCGGCCGGGTACCGATACTCCTCGAACTGCTCCTCGGCTGGA
Source organism: uncultured Actinomycetes bacterium (assembly GCA_963814365.1). Taxonomy (GTDB): domain Bacteria; phylum Actinomycetota; class Thermoleophilia; order RBG-16-64-13; family RBG-16-64-13; genus RBG-16-64-13. The sequence goes on from CAWFCL010000004.1 coordinate 1,592,917, forward strand.
GTGCTCTGAAGGGAGCTGCCGCGGATAGCGAGACTGCCGTCGAGGATAGCGTCATGCACCATGGTCTTGGGGATGAACTGCTTGGGCATCCCCGTGTAGGGAAAGGGCGAGTAGCCGCGATAGCTGGCCCTGACGTTCAAGTTGGGGTTGTTGATGATGCTCCCGGGGGAGGGAGGGTACGCCGGATGGTCCTCGGAGCCGAACACCGCCCGGTTGATGATGGCGAAGGAGTGCTGCCCCGGTTTGCCTATCCCCTGCATGGCCAGCAGCGCGGCTTCCAGACGGGCCGGCTCGTGAGAGTACGGGCCTCTTATGAAGCCGCCACCGAAACCGTGCACGATTGAGGTCGCCTGCTTCGCCCAAACTCTGGCCAGCGCCTTGATGGTGCGCGAGGGCACGCCGCACTTGGACGCGGCCCACTGCGGCGTCTTGGGCACCCCGTCCTCTGCTCCCAACACGTAGTCCCTGAAGCTCTCAAATCCCACACTATGGGTAGCCAAGTAGTCTTTGTCATATAGACCATGCTCTAGCCAATAGTGCGCTATCGCGAGCTGCAGAGCCGCGTCAGTGTTGGGCAGGACGGGTATCCACTTGTCCGCATAGACGGCGGCGCCATAGTTGAGGTCTGGGCACACATAGACCTGCTTGATGCCGATGTCCTTCCAGAACGAACAGAACAGGCCGACGTGATCTCCGCTGTTGAACCCCCGAGTGGTGGTGACGGGGTCGCAACCCCAGAAGAGAAGGAGGTCGGAGTGCCAGGAGATATCCGGGTACATGTTGGTGGGGTTGGGCATCAGCCCGAAAGGTTCGCCGCCCCAGACGTGCTTGGTGCCCCAATACCAACCTTCCCAGCTGTCAGCGTTGCGCACCTGCAGCGTGTAGCCCCCCAGCAGCTCCAGGAGCCTCATCTGACAGCCGTGAGGTCCGTGAACGGTCTTGGTCTCGCCGTGGCCATCGCCCTGTGCGAAGACTGCATGGGGTCCGTAGCTATCGATGACTCTCCTCAGCTCCGCCACCATGATGTCCAGAGCCTCGTCCCAGGAGATCCTCACGTAACGACTCTTGCCTCGGTTCTGAGTGTTGCGCCCACCCGGGCCGGTAGAATCCGGGCGCGCCCTGCGGATCCCAGTCCACCCTCTTCAATGGGTACGGGATGCGATTCGGCGAGTAGATGCCCTTCTTGTAGCCCAGCCCCATAGGACTGATGGTCGTCTTGAGGGGTGCGTGGAAGGTCTTGCCGCGGGCCTCGATCTTCCAAGGCCGGAACTCCTCGGTATTGTACTTCCAGTCGTAGGGGAACGGGCGGATACGCACGATCTTGCCATCCTTCACATCTACAGCAGCCACGTGCGAGGCGCTGGCGAACGCCGACTTGCCGGTGTTCTTGATGTAGGTCTGTTCCGTGCGCTTTTCCACTTCTTCCTCCGCCACTCTATTCATGCTCCCGTAGAAGCATCCAGGCGCTCTTCCATCTCGGCCGCGGCCCTGCGCAACTCGACTACGTACGCGGCCACACTCGCATCGGTGAACCGCTCCACCGGCACCACCAGGGCCAACGCGGCGACCACCTTGCCCCGAGAACTCACCGGTACTCCCACGGCGCACGTCCCCTCGCGGAACTCCTCCCGGTCATAAGCCACGCCCTCCTGCCCGACCCTCGCCAGCTTGTCGGCAGCCTGCTTCGGGTCGACCACCGTGTGGCGCGTGTATCTGGTTTGTGGGATGGCAAGCATCCTGCGACGCAGCTGTGCGTCGGCGAACGCCACGAGCGTCTGCGAGTGCACGTTCCAGATGGCCTGTAGGGGATGTAGATGGCCGGGCGGCAACACCGGGACGAACGACCTGTCCCGCGGAAGTACGTGGGCTATCTGCACCCAGTCCCCTCGCCTCACCCCGAGCGCTACAGTCTCCTGAGTCGCCTCAGCCAGCTTCATGAGGTCAGAGGCAAGGATCTCGGCAAACACCGTCTCGCTGCCAAGGGCGAAAAGCGACATGGTCCACACTGGGCCCACGGTGTACGCGCCCGTCCCCAGCGAGGTCAGGAATCCCTCAGCCTCCAGTGTCTTGACGAAACGGTGCAGGGTGGCCTTGTGCAGACCCGTTCGGCGACTGAGTTCGGTCAAGCTGAGCGTCTTGCTGTCGGCCGTGAACTGCCCCAAGACCAAGAGGCCGCGCGAAAGCGACTGGATCAGAGGAGCGCCCCCGCTCTCAGCAGCCCTCTCTCCTTGGTGACCCGCCATGAAATCTGTCTCCACTACTGTCTCACTATACGAAACGCTCTGTCTCATATGTTATTGCCCAAGAAGCTTCCCTGCAAGTGCCCTAGCTGGTCTTTCCGGTGGTCTTAGTACTGGTTCGAGCAGAGCCCCGCTGCTCGCGGGGACCTCCTGGCTAAGCCTGAAGCAGCTCGATCTCCCCGACGTTCACGTCCTTCGACGCGTCGATGGCCTCGATGGTGATGGGCTTGTACCCGTCCATCTCGACGCGCAACGAGTAGGTACCCGGCTCTTGGCGTTCGAACCAGAAATCCCCGAAGTCATCGGTGACGAGTGAGCCTCGGACCTCGCCGTCAGCACCGATGAGGGTGACGGTGGCGCCCTCGAGGCATTCATCCTCAGCTGGGTCGAAGACCTCTCCGGCGATGAAGTACTTGTTCGGCAGATCTATGTAGAAGACGCGAGGTTGCGTTCCGGCTTCGGGCTTGAGCACCTCCGCCTTGGCGATGAGATCCTTGAGGTCGGACTCCTCCCCAAAGGTGAGAGCACCCGTGGGGCAGGCGTCCACGCAACGAGGCTCCTTCCAGCCTTGATCCAGCAGGTGGGCGCACCAGGTGCACTTCTGGGCGATCTTGGCCTCTTCGTTCCAGTAGATCACCTCGTAGGGACAGGCTTTGATGCAATCGCCGTTGCCGGTGCACTTGGTAGGATCGATGATGACCGCCCCGTCGTCCCGCCGGTAGATAGCCTTGGATCTGCAGGCCGCAAGACAGGACGCGTCATCGCAGTGCTGGCAAGTGTCCAACATGTAGCGCACTCGGACCTTGGGTACGGTGCCCTGAACGATGTCTGTGACCTTCATCCAGAAGTGACCCGTGTCCGGTTGCGGCGCGGCGATGGGGGTCCAGTCGTTGTCACAGTGTTCGTCCTTGCAGGCCACCTGGCAGTTGTAGCACCCGTTGCACTTGCTTATGTCTATGACCATCACTTTGCTCATGTCAGTTCTCCCTTTGTACCAGGACTGTGCTTGCCATCCGTGTCCTGCCTAGGCCAGTATCCGCTCCCAAGCCAGCCCTGTCGCCTTGTCGTAGGGTCGGGCGAAGACCTCCGGGTATTCCTTACGTAGCGCCTCCATGTCAGCCCGCTCGTACTCTACCAGGAAGCCGCCCGAGACCATACCGGTCGCGTTCTTGGAGATAGTGTTGCGCGGGGTGATGAGGTTTATCGCGCCGCCGCGATCCAATTCACCGGGCACGATGGCGTCGTACCTCGCGCCGTGGTCCATGGAGATGACGCCCGCCATGACGCGCTCGGTAACGTAAGCGCCCGCCAGGACGGCGCCCCGCTCGTTGTAGACCTTGATGATATCCCGATGCCGGATGCCCCGGGCCGCCGCATCATCGGGATGGATCCAAGCAGTCTGGTAGGCATAGCCGTCCGGTCCGACGATCTTGTTTGTCTCGATCTCCCGTAGCCATTGCATGTCGTCGTGCTGCGAGTGCACGCGCCAGCGCGGATGGTTGGAGATACAAAGGATCGTGTACTTCTTGGCCCGGTCGCCGGAGACACGCTCGTCGTGACCGGGGCTGCGCTCGACCCAGTGAGGAACCGGGGGCCGCTCCTGGTCATCGGGGAAGTTGTCGGCCAAGCGCTGCGAGAAGAACTCCAGCTTGCCGCTGGGTGTGGTCAGCGGATGGTTCTCCGGATCTTCAGCAAACCCTCGCAGCCCGATCTCGTGCTTGTCCCAGTCGGGGTCTGTGGGGATCGACATAGTGGCCCTTCTCCATGAACTCTTCCCACGTGACCAGATCGCCGATGCCACAATTGTCAAAGCCGATGCGTATGTAGTCGTCCACGGACTTGCCCCCGGTGAACTGCTCCAGGATGCCCAGTTTCTCGGCGACAGCGCACACGACTTCGTAGTCGCTCCTCGACTCGCCCACGGGCTCGATGCACTTGGCGTCGTAGAACAGGGTGCCGAACTCGGCCGAGTAGTTGTCGATGCCTATGTCGTTGTTCTCGAACTTGGTGGTCACCGGCAGGATGAGGTCGGCGAACTCGCAGTCATTCTCTATCCACGGGTGCTGAGCCACGATGAACTCGATCTTCGGGTTCTGGAACGCCTGACCGATGTAGTTGCCGTCGTTCCAGCAGGTCACCAGCGAGGGCGAGTCGGTCCAGATCATGTGGACCTCAGAGCACCCCTCTACCGGGTACTGGTACTGCTTGAATTGGTCCTCGGTGAGCTGACGGCTCTGAGTGGTCCCGTACCACGTGAGCGGCTTCTCGGGCGTCGCCTCGTTGATGGCAAAATGGATCAGGTCCTTGGGTATGAACTGCGCCGGCAGGTCACCGACGGTCGGCGCCGCCCGGTTGGCCTCGGTAGAGATGAGATCGGGATAGACCAGGTGCCGGGGCACAGGCACCGACCCGCCGAAGGGGAACTTGTTGCCCACCCGGACTCCCATGAGTCCCCATTCGATGGTGGTCAACATGTGGCGGCCCGGCTTGCCCACACCCTGCATACCGAGTAGGCAGACCTCGGCCCTCATGTTCTCGGTGGCGAATGGGGCACGGGACATATTGCCGCCGTTGCCGTGCGTAAGGACGGTCGGGCCGTTAGCCCAGCGCCTCGCCAAGGCCTTGATGATTCGCGTGGGCACCGTGGTCTTCTGCTCGGCCCACTTCGGGGTCTTGGGGATGCCGTCTTCTTTGCCCAAGACGTAGTCCTCGAACTTGTCGAAGCCCACCACGTGGGTGTCTACGTACTCTTTGTCGTAAGTGCCTTCCGTGATCCACTGGTAGGCGATTGCGAAATAGAGGGCCGCGTCCGTGTTGGGCCGGATGGGGATCCACTTGTCAGCGTGCACGGCGGTGCCGTAGTTGACCTCAGGACCGACACAGATCTGCTTGATCCCCAGTTCGGTGAACCAGTAGAGCAGCTGACTCACTGTCTGGCCGCCCCAGCCCCACGGCGTGGTCTCCGGGTCATTACCCCAGTGCAGCATCGTCTGCGTGTGCTCGGCGATATCCGGGATGATGTTGGAGGAGTAGAAGGCCTTGCCGACCGGCTCGTTGCCCCACACGTGCTTGGCGCCCCAGTACCAACCCTCCCAGCTGTCGGGATTGCGGTTCTGGACCGTGTAGTTGCCAAGAAGCGACATCATCTTGCGGTTGCAGCCGTGAGTGGTATGGACGACCTTGCCCTCGCCGTGCCCGTCCTGCTGCAGAAGCACCGCCGAGAGCCCGTACTCCTTCTCGATGCGCCGGATCTCTGAAGCGACGAGATCGGTGGCCTCGTCCCAGGAGATGCGCACGTACTTGCTCTTGCCACGATTCTGAGTGTTGCGGCCCCCGGGTCCGGTGGAGCCAGGGCCCCCTTTTGGATCCCAGTCCACTCGCTTGAGTGGATACATGACCCGGTTAGGTGAGTTGATGCGGTTCTTGTAGGCCAGCGTGAAAGGCGGTATGAGTACCTTCATGGCACATTCGAAGGTCTTGCCCCTGGCCTCTATGCTCCACGGCTTGCGGTCGTACTTCCAGTCGAAGTGAAACGGCCTGATGCGGACGACACGTCCGTCCTTGACGTCTACTTGAACGGTGTTGCCATCCTGCACGACACCGTTGAAACTGAGTCCCTTGACCACGGTATGCTCGTCGCTGTTCTGCCCACTGTTCATACCTTCACCCGCCCTTCAGATCTGTCGAGAACCTCACCGATCCATCGCGTAGGCGATGCGGCTGCTATGGTGAGCAACATGTCTGCTAGACAATACGCACAAGACCGCTTGCTCAAAGCCTGACATGATACTAAACTACTTAGTTAGGAAAGTAAATACCTTCTTTTGAGACGATATGCCTGACAACACCGAACGCAAGAGACTCATCCAAGCCTTGGACTCCTCGATCGCGGGATTCAACCGCGACGGCCGGCTGGCACGGGGGCGAGCCACTAGACGGGCAGAGAGACTCACGGGCTTCGACTGGACCTACTCTGCGCTAATGATCCTGGAGGGTCTCAAGGACGATGCACCCCTGCGCATGTCGCAGTTGGCTGAGTCGGTAGGTACCACGCCGCCCACAGTCACCAAGCTGGTCAAGGACCTTGAAGAGAAGGGCTTGGTCGCAAGGGTCTCCGACGAACAGGATGGCCGGGCGAGCATACTGAGCCTCACCACCAAAGGACAGGAAGTGGCCGAGGCCATAGGCCAAGCGCGCCTGCAGAGCCTGGCGGAGGTCCTCACCGATTGGGACCCCGACGAACTGGAGACGATCGACAGGCTGCTCGAACGCCTTCGAGCGGACATGCGACGTATGTCCTAGCCTTCGCCGCGGCCCTCAAGCCTTGCGTAACAAGACCAGACCCAGATTAAGGCTGCTGTCCAGTCTGACCTTCTTCGCATAAGGCTCATATCCGGTGGCCTCGACTACTATCTCGTGCTCCTCGCCGGACTCCAACCTGTCCACGCGGAACTCGCCGTAGTTGTTGGTCAACCCTTCCCCCACCTGGACGTCACCGACCTTCACCACTACTCTGGCGCCATCCGCGCATTCATCCGTATCCTCGTAGGCCACACTGGCCGCAACGAAGACCTTGGTCCAGCGGTGGAGATTCTTGTAGTACACCCGCGGCTTGGTGCCGAGATCCGGCCTGTAGAGCTCCAGTCCATCTGCTCTCTCCAGCTTCGCCACCTCGGTGTCCTCGGCAAGTACCAGCGTGATGGCCCCGGTCGGACACACCTGTGAACAACGAGTCTCGGTCCAACCCTCATCCAAGAGGTGAGCGCAGCCTGTGCACTTCTGTGGCACTTGGGCTTCTTCGTTCCAGTAGATAGCCCCGTACGGGCAGGCGTCCACCAGCTCCTTGTGGCCTTTGGCCTTCACGGGGTCGATGATCACGATGCCGTCGTCCCGCTTGTACACAGCTCCTTGAGGAGCCTTCTCTATACAGGCGGCCTCGTCGCAGTGCATGCAGGGTTGTGGAAGATAGACCACTTCCACGATAGGGAACTGACCCCGCTCCTTGCGATGGATGTTCATCCAGCGGTGACCGGACCACGGCTGAGCCACGGAGAGCGGGGGGAAGTCATTACCGACGAACTCGTCCTTATCCGCCAAGAAGCAGTCATTGCAGTCGTGACACAGGGCACAGTCGATCACTAGATGCCATTTCTTCATTTGGACTTGTCCTCCCATCTTTCTACCTGGACCAGGCAGGAGTTGTTGGCCATCGCCGTGGATGTCGGAGTCACGTAGCGTTTGGGAGACAGGATGTTGACACAACCAGACGTATCCGGGGAATGTCCCGGCTCCCCCAAGGGCAGGTAGTCGGCACAGGACTCATAGGAGTGTACGGTACCGGCGGGTACCCGCTCTCCTACCTGAGCCGCCAGGATCACCGAACCCCGATCGTTGAAGGCACAGATCAAGTCACCCTCCTTGATGCCTCTGGCCTCCGCGTCCTGCGTATTGATGCGCATGATCCAGTATCGGTGTCCGTCCACCAAAACTCGATGATCCTTGATCTCGTTCAGCCAACTCTCCTTGGAGTCACCCATGGTGTGAAAGCTGAAGCGCGGGTGCGGGGACACCATCTGCAGGGGGAACTTCCTGTAAAGATCCTCGGTGCGATGGCCCTCCCAGCTTGGGATGTACTGCGGACCCATTATCGGCCTCTCCGAGTCGACCACGCCGCCGACCTTCTCGAACCTGGTGAGGCTGCTCGACACGAACTCGATCTTCCCACTGCTGGTCTGCAGACCCTCCAGGGCAACGGTGTCGGCCGGATGCGGGCCCCAGTCGGGAGTGTCCTTCTGCCTGCCGTCGGCAAACCAACGCATCGCGGGTGTCGACTTGTAGTCCTTGGGAAAGGGCACCACGAAGTAGCCCTTCTCCTCGAATTCTTCCCAACTGACATGCTTTGGCAGATCGGTGGCCTGAAAGTACTCCTTGACCCATTGATACTCATCTTTGCCACCCATGGTGAAGATATCTCCGAGCCCGAGTCTCTCCGCGAACATGGCGTAGATCTCATAGTCGGACTTGGACTCACCCAACGGCTCTATGCACTTCTTCTGGAGCACGACCATGCGGTGATTGCACTGACTCGCCGAGTGGGGGATGTAACCCGAACAGTTGGCAAACTCGCTGATGTCCCAACGTTCGAAGTTGGTACAGGCCGGCAAGATGATATCCGCAAAACGCGCTTCGCCTTCGAACCAGACGGACTGGTTGACCACGAAAGGCACCTTCCCTTCGCGGTAGGCCCGTACATAGCGGTTGGTCTCGGTCATCGTCCCGATGAACGAGCCGCCATACTTCCAGTACAGCTCGACGTGGGGATAGCCCGGCGCCGGATACTCGTACTTCTGCAACTGCGACTCGATAGACGAACCGCAGAACCCCTTGCCTCGCCACTCGACCTTCTCGTGCATCATGGCCTCGGGAATGCGGATACGCGGCACTGTCTGACCTTCGGTCGAGTGATGCGCTGTACGAGTGGCTCCGCGTTTGTTCGCGAACATCCGATAGACGAACTCGTAGCCGGCAGCCGTGTTGTCCACGTCGCCGGAGATGCCGCCTTCCGCGTAGCCCGGGAAGAAGAATGACGCATCGAACGGCGCGCCCTGCGAGGTGCCCCAGATGTTGCTTCCCGGCTTTCCATAGCCCTGCATGGCGGCCAACGCGATCATAGTACGTGCCCACTCGTTGCCTGTGGCGGAGCGACAAGCGCCTCCCCAACCACCCAATCCGCCCGCGGCCAGCATGGTCTTCTTAGCCGCCCATTCCCGGGCCAACGCCCGGATCTCCCGCGCGGGTACGCCCGACTCGGCCTCAGCCCACTCGGGCGTCTTAGGCTGCCCGTCGCTCTTGCCGAGCACGTAGTCTTTCCACTGGTCGAATCCCACCGTACGCTTTGACACATAGTCCTTGTCATACAGATCTTCGGTCAACCACGTATGCGCGATACCGAGACCGAAGGCCACATCAGTGCCCAAGCGCGGCGCGAACCACTTGTCGGAGTACAGACCGGCGGTCGGAGTGAAGTACGGGTCCACGAACACCATCTTCACACCCAGAGACTTGAGCCACTGCCGGCGAGTGGTGCTTTCGAAAGCCCCGTAGATGCCCCCAGTCGTCTCGGGGTCCGAGGACCAGTAGACGATCATCTCGGTGTGTTTGAGAGCGTCCTCCAACAGATCGTACTGCTCGGGGATGCCCAGACGGTGGCTGTTGCCCCACATGTGAGTACCACCCCAGTGCCAACCCTCCCAGCTGTCGGGGTTGTGCTCACCATAGGTGAAGCCGACCAGGTTCATGAACCTGAAGTAGGTGCTGTGCCGATAGCCCACATTGCCCCAGAGATGATGAGATCCCGGGGAGCTGAGGATAGCCGCCGGGCCCACCTCGCGTTTAACACGGACGATCTCATCACAGACGATATCCAGCGCTTCGTCCCACGAGATCGGTTCGTATCCCGAAACCCCGCGGTTCTTGGTGTTCCGCTCGCCCTGGGGGTCGAAGTCCGTGCGTTTCAGGGGCGTGAGGATACGTTTGGGCGAGTAGACCATGGACTTCTGGGCCACCGCGTGCGGAGACAAGGTCGTCCGCCGTGGCGGCGAGAACTCCCGCCCGCGAGCCTGGATGGTCCACCCTTGCGCATCGTCCGCGTCCAAGTCGATGGGGGTGATGCGCACGATCTTGCCGTCCTTGACATCGACAAAGACCGGACCCCCGGTCGTGCAACTGGTCGACCTCGTCACCTTGCCCATGTGCCTCTACCCCCGTTCTTGGGATCTACCAGGCTTTTCAGGACCGCCTGACCGCAGAAGATGCTCTGAACATGTAGATCGCCCAGCCGATCGTGTCGCGCCCCCAACGCAAGTATGCCGTTCTTGCCTTGCCGACTCGCTCGACCAACTCGGCCAAGTCCGGGTCGTCCGGATGATCACGGGCGTACTCGGCGGTCGCGTACCACTGCAGGCCTTCGTACCTGTCCCAGTCGTCCTGGTTGCTCACGATGGTGTGAACCAGGTCCAGCCCTCGCCGCTCTCCGGCTTCCGCATTAGAGAAGTGGCTCCCGAGGTCCTCTCGGGCGACCCCGGATGCCTCAAGGTAGTCTTTCGACGGCTCCTGCAGCCAGTATGGCTCTCCCACGATCACCCAGCCGCCGGGCTTCACCATGTTGATCAGGGCGTCGAGAGTCTCGGCATGCCCGCCAAAGACCCAACTGGCCCCGATGCATGACGCCAGATCCAGGCTGTTCTGCGCGTCTGGCCGGAAATCCGCGCCGTCCATCTGAGCGAAGGTCAGACCCGCACTCGATGCCCGCGTCTTGAGCCTTCTCTCCGCCTCGGCGATGTAGAAAGAAGAGATATCGATACCCGCGCCACGAGCGCCGTACGACTCCGCCATGCGGATCAGGAACTCACCCTTGCCACACGCGATGTCGACCACCTGCGCGTCAGTCGGGAGACGCAGGAGTCCCACGAGGTGCGCCAGTTTCTCCTCGCTCGTGGGATTGCACACCACATGTTCACGGTGAGTGATGTCGTAGAACTTCCACATGTCCATCATCGTGTCAGCCACATTACCACCAGGCCGTTACGGTATGCTTCCTCCATGAGCCGCACTACCACCGAGAATGTTGTCCGCACCTCATGTAGAGGGTGCCATGGCGTCTGCCAGGTGCTGGTGCATCTGGATGACACCGGCCGTGTCGTCCGCGTGACCGGTGACCCGGAGAGTCCGGTCAGTCGTGGGTACATCTGTCCCAAGGGCAGGGCGGCGCCGGAGCAGCTCTATCATCCCGATCGCATCGTCCACCCCATGCGACGCACTGGACCGCGTGGCTCCGGGCAGTGGAAGGCCGTCAGTTGGGAAGAGGCTCTGGCGGAGATGGCCGAGGTCTTCGATCGGGTGAGGCGTGAGTCCGGGCCCGGAGTACGTGGCCCTGGCCCAAGGGACCGGCAGACCGTACTCGGAGTTCACCGGCCGCTTCATCCATGCGTTCGGCTCGCCCAACTACACAAGCCCCAGTCCACAACTGCTTCCTTCCCCGCATCGTCGCCTCAAAGATCACCCTCGGCTGGTTCCCTCAGCCAGACATCTATGGACGTGGCGGCAGCATGCCTCGATGCCTCCTGCAGGTGGGCGAGAATCTGCCGGACACCGGAGGTGCCGACGGCTACTGCGGCGCGATGATCCGTCGCGCCAACCGCGTCGCCGAGCATCTCATCGTCGTAGACCCGCGGCGCACGACAAGCGCGAAGGCAGCGGAGCTCCACCTCCAGCTGCGCCCGGGCACCGACTGCGCCGTCGCGTCTGGCCATGCTGCATGTCATCATCGGCGAGCGTCTCCACGATGCCGACTTCGTCGACGCGCTACTGCACCGGCTTCGAGGAGTTGACTGCGCACGTCGCGCCCTATTCTCCGGAGTGGGCGGAACCCATAACGCGGGTCCCGGCCGAAACGCTGCGCCAGGCCGCGCGCACGTTCGCCACCTCTCATCCGGCTTGCGTCAACTGGGGCAATGGCATCGACCAAAGCATCAACGCGTTTCAGACCGCGCGCGCCTACCTTCTGCTCATGGCCATCACCGGCAACCTGGACGTGCCCGGCGGAGATGTGCGGTGGGTCCCGCCGGCGGACATCCGGCCGAAGTCCCCGATGCTCGACCCCAGCGTCGTCGGAGAACAGTTCTTGACGCCAGAGCAGAAGGCGAAGAAGATCGGTGCCGGACGTTTTCCGTTCGCCGCGGGCTGCCATCAGCCCACCTATTGGGATACCTGCATCAGCGGAGAACCTTATCGTCCGCGGGCCATGTGGCTGGTGGGCTGCAACCCCCTGGCAACGCAGACGCGCGGCGACCGGATCGTTACCGCCCTACGCGACCATCTCGAATTCATCGTCGTGTCCGATTTCGTCTTCACGCCGACGGCTGAACTGGCCGACCTGGTGCTGCCCCCCACTCACTGGTTGGAGCAGGACGACGTGGTCTTCTACCACCAAGTGTGGTGCATACTGGCGCGTCAGAAGGTGGCGCAGGTCGGCGAAGCGCGCGACGACCGTGCCGTTATCATCGACCTGGCCCACCGGCTGGGCCTGGACCAGGCCTTCCCCTGGAAAGACTGGGACGACTACCTGCGCTGGATACTAGAGCCCTCGGGGATGACCTTCGAGGAGTTCGCCGAGAAGGGCATCCTCCTGGGAGAGATGCAGTACCGCAAGCACGAGCAGCAGGGCTTCCCCACGCCCAGTGGACGCGTCGAGCTGGTGAGCTCGATCATGCAGGAGGCGGGTCAACCAGGGCTGCCGGTCTACGTGGAACCTCCCCTCTCACCGTTGTCCCGACCGGATCTTGCCAAGGAGTACCCACTCATACTGATGACCGGCGCCAAGATCATGCCGTTCTTCCATTCGGCCGGCCGGAACATCTCGTCCTTGCGGAAGCTGCATCCCAGACCGATGGTGGATCTGCACCCCGCGACAGCCGGAGCGTCTCGGCCTTGCTGAGGACGATCGTGCGCTCGTGAAGACGCCCGATGGTGAAGCCGCGTTCTACGTACACCTTGACGATCGCCTCACCGAGGACGTCGTCCACGCCGAACATGCTTGGTGGTTTCCCGAACGCACTGAAGACCCCGGCCATGGCTGGAGCGAGAGCTGCGCCAATCTTCTATACGGACACGAGCACTTCGATCCTCAGTCGGGAGCAGAGGCGCTCAGGGGAGTCTTGTGTCGGGTAGAGCGCGCCTGATGACGCTCCAACGAGCACGCTGCCTGCCGCCCATCCGTTGTGCCCGCCGAGGCACCGGCGGCAGCATTAGATTGATCCCATAGGTCGCGCCGCCGTCGAGCGTGAAGCCTCCGTTGATGAGGCCCTTGCAGGCCACTATTCTGGTGTAAGCCCGTGTGGTCTGGTTGCAGGCTCTACGCACGCATGGGCATCGATGCGCTGCATGAGTCTTTCGTCTCTAAGCAAGACAGGAGCGTAGCGAAGGTGTTGCTCTCCCGCTTGCCCGATACATCACGCTGCAGTGTGCAGTGGCGGGATGGGGCAGCCGAGGATTCAACAGAAAGGTCTCTGCCGCCGCGCCCTAATGCCCTTGTTCGACCGCCCGCCCCAGTCACCGAGTCACCGGCGTGACGCACTCAGCGAGAACATCAAGGGGATGTCGCCGGCACCCGGCGGCATCCGCCATAGGCCGTCGTCATCCTGCTCCATGAACTCGAGTACCTTCCACGCGACGACCGGGTACTCCGAGAACTGCTCAATCCTGAGTCCGGCACCCAGTAGCGAGTCGATGATCTCCGAGACCGTGTGCTGCCAGGCGTATGAACCAGCCACGAAGTCTGCCTCCCTGTCCGCGTAGCTCCCGTGCTCCTCGAAGTAGAGAGGATCGCGCGAGAAGTAGGGGTAGCGGACCTTGAGCGGCGGCTCCTCAACCATGTCGTCGAACACCGTCAGGAACGGGTGGATGTCGATGATGTGGAAGACCCCGCCCGGAGCGAGCCGCGATGCGATCGATCGCGCCCATCCATCGAGCTCGGGGAGCCACATGATAGTGCCGTGAGAGGTAAACACGATGTCGAACCCGGCCTCGGGCACGGCGTCGGGCAGATCGGTCACATCCGCTTGGACGAACCGCACGGGAAGTGCGAGCCGCTGTGCGATGGACTGCGCTGCGGCGACCGCCCGCGGAGAGAAGTCGACCCCCATCACATCAACTGCTCCGGCGAGTGCGAATCCCAGCGTGTCGATACCGATGTGTGATTGCAGATGAAGCAGCCGCTTCCCGGTCACGTCGCCGACGACGCTTCGAGTGACCCAGCCGAAGGGTCGCGATGCAGGATTGGCGACGAACCCCTCCACGTCGTAGAACTCACTAGACATGTGAATGTCGGTCCAGCCCTCCCACAGTCTCAGGTTGGCTGCGACTTCATCACGCATGGCTGCTCCGAGATCCTATGTCGGTCGAACGTTCTGGCGCGTCAGCCGCGCCTGTTGGCCATGGTACTCCATGCAATACGCCGGCGCAGGCGGCTGTTGCACGCACTTGTCAGGTGTTTCCCGGTTCCTCAGCCGACCTGTACGCCTCTACGAACGCAGCGGGCGGGACGACAGACACACCCACACACGCCTCCGCAGGAAAGTGTGCAAGGTTGCCCGTGACCAGGTACTCGGCCCCGGACGCCACGGCCACCTCGAGAAAAGCCTCGTCGTCGGGGTCTGGCAGGCGCCGGCCAAGGGGCGCGGACGCGACCTTGTCGCTGGTAACGTCGATGTAGTCAAGCAAAGCACCGACGCCATCAGGATCGAGACCGAACCGAGGTCGCAGAAGCACTTGTTCATACTCGGCCTGCAGACGTGCGTCTACGCACAAACGGACAGCACCCGACGAGACCATCCTGACGATCTCGCCTGGCGGGCCGAACGGAGAGAGCAAGCCAGAGACTAGGACGTTGGTGTCGAGGACGATCCTCAACCCCTGCGTGCTGCTCGCACGGCCGCTATCTCGGCCTCGATGTCGGCCGCGGTGATTGCATCGGTTCCGAGCGCCACTGCGCGACGCTGCATCGAACTCACGGCCTCGACCGCGCGTGCCTGCCGGAAGGCAGCCAGGGACTCCTCCAGATTGGACTCGCTCACTGTAGCCAGAATCGCAACAGGCCTGCCGTTGCTTGTTATGACCATCTCGCGCTCGCCTGGCAACTCGCGCCAGATCTCGGCTGAGCGGCCTCGCAGATCACGAACACTTACGAACTTCATGGGTAACCTCCTTCGCGTATACCATTGTATACACGAATGTCACCCAATACAAACCACAGATGGATCTTTTCTGGAATACACCTAACGTCTCTGCGCGTCAGCAGCGCCCGTCGGCCATGGTACTCCATGCAATAAGCCAACTCCGGAGTCGGCCTGCACGCGCGTGTTGGACGAGCCAGGCAAAACGCCCAGGTTGCCACAGAACCCTTGCGACAACGAGCTGAGATACAGCTCTCGACTTCATCCTCTGACGTTCTCAGACCTGCGCTCGTCTCTTCCGGACCAATACAAGCGCGGTTCCGCCGGCCACTACTATCACACCCACGACCACGCCTCCGATTATCCAGTAAGGGGTGTATGAACGCGCGCCCATCGTTTCCATCCACGCCGCGATGGGTTTGTAGAGAACGTCGTATCCGGCCTCGTTGGGGTGGAGATAGTCTGGTAGGTACTCAGCGGTCGTGACCTTCAGCAAGTCGTTGTTGAAATGAGCATCGTCGTACAAGTCCAGGTATGGGATCCCCCATTTGTCACAGATAGGGATGGCAACGTCGACATACTCAGACATATCGGTCATCCGGCCACCCATTTCGGTCTTTGGCGTCTGATAGCCGATGATGTAGCCGACGTACGTCTCTTCGCCGAAGTACTGCTTTGCGTAGTAGAAGAGCTCTTCAAGGCCGCCAGCATAGGTAGTGACGTCGAAGTCGGCGACGTCGAACGAATCTGACATCGCACCGACAGGAGCGGACTCTAGGGCATCACCCGCCAGGCCCTGGAGAACGACGTAGTCATACTGGTTGTCCTTGACCTCCTCGATCTGGGTGAGGATGCGGCTTGTACGGCTGGTGGAGATCGAGGCTCCCGGCATTCCCTTGTTGGTGACGGTCATGCCGTAGTGTGCGGCTATCCTCCCCGCCCATCCCTTCGCCGGTGCGTAGGCCGTGTCCATCACTCCTTGACAGATGGAGTCTCCACAGAAGAGCGCGGCCTTGCCGTAGAGCGGACCGGTGATATCGGCCGGAGGGGCTACCGTTGTCGAAGTAGCGGCAACTTGAGCGCTCGCCGATCCCGCCGTTGGGGCGATGAGTGCCAGCAGGCAGGCCACTGCTATAAGAAGAATGGTCGAGCGCTTCATGTCCCTCTTCATTGCCGATACTCCCTTCCGTCGATCGGGTTGGATCATGTAGTGCTACTGCGCAACGATCAGACTGCCATCGGTCCTTGTACGTCTTCTCGCTCGAAGAGGGCTGCGGCATTCCCACTACGCCGTAGCTCAGTGTCACCGGTGGTACTAACGTTCAGCTTTGCTCATCGTAGAGCGTGACAGGGTACAAGTCAACGACGCAACGTCACGTTCCATATTGTGAAGCGGCTTAGTTGACAACCAGCCCATCGGTCGCCTAGCATGTATCAAAAGGGCCAGCGCCGGGAGCCAGCCCAGAACAGCTAAAGGAGCAAAGGATATGAGGGAACGTTCGAAGAATCGCGTCCTCGTTCTTCTGGCGATCGCCTTCTGTATGGTCCTACTAGTCGGCTCCACTGCGGTCGCCGCCCAATCCGGTAGTGCACTCACGACAGAGGCTTCGATCGACACTACTAGTGTGCTGTACGGCAGGACCGTGCTCTTCTGCGGAGACTCCATCTGTGCAGGTAGGCCCAACGTGCCCGAAGAAGAGCGTGCGTGGGCCGGCAGGATCGGACTTGCCTACGGCATGGTCGTGACCAACAACGGCCGAGCGGCGGCGACGGTCGCTGTGCCCGATGCCAGCAAAATGGGCCGCAGCCTAGACAACCGGATCATCAACCAGGTAGAAGCGGCCAAGGACAATACCTACGACTATGTCATCCTTCACGGCGGCATCAATGACGGTATGGACTCCATAGCCGTTGGCACGATAACCGATTCAACCGATGTCGCCGACTTCGACGTCATGACTTTTGCTGGCGCTCTCGAAGAGTTGTTCGCCCGCACACAGGAGTACTTCGGCGATACGGCGCAGATCGGGTACATCGTGAACTATCAGACACCCATGTCCGAATGGGGTGGCGCCACCCAGGATATGAGCGAGTATGTCGCGATGGCCCTTCAGATCTGTGACAAATGGGATATCTCGTATCTTGATCTCTACAACGATCAGGATTTCAACGACAACGTGATGAAGGTCTCTACCAAGGACAACTTGTCAGACTACCTCCACCCCGCCGAAAGTGGGTATGACCTACTGGGAGCAAAGATAGGCACCTGGATGGAGACCCTGGGACAAGACGACGATAGCGCTCTGCCCTGGATAGTCGGCGGTGTCGTGGCAGCGGTAGTAGTCATCGGGGCCACCACTACCGGGCTGATTCTTGTCAGGAGAAAGAGGAGGAGCGCTCCGGCTGCCTAGAGAGGGTCGGACGGCCACAAGCGGGGACATGCAAAGCCCAGCTCACGCGATCGCTCCACGTAGACAAGATACGCCAGCTTGATCCAGCGGCCGCGATGACCAGCGCCGGATGTCGGCTGCACCGGCTTGCTAGCCGCCGAGCCTTCTGAGTACAGTGCCAGGATCACGAGCCCCGTGAATACACGCTGCAACCACGAGAAGCTCGTTCTCCGACCGGTACAGAATCTCAAACGGGAACCTCCCCATGAGACAGCGGCGAGTATCCCGATCCATTATCTGGCAGGATTATGGAAACTCGAGTAGCGCGACAAGAGTAGCGTCCAGAGCACGTACGAAGGCCGCACCGAGTCCTGCACGCTTCGTTTCATACCACTGAAAGGCGGCAGCGAAATCGTCTTCCGCCTCATCGAGGAACCAGACCGCGCGAGCCGCCTCAGCCGACAAGTCGCGCCTTGAGCTCTTCCCAGGAAACCAGCTTCGCCTTGCCAGACTCAAGTCTGTTGAGGCGGCGGTCAAGTTCAGCACGCTGAGCCTGTGTAAGGCTTAGGTCGGCAGGGTTCTCGCTCAGGGAGTCCCAGAGATCGCCGATGAGACGCAAACGCTCTTCAGGCTCCATGGCATCTATGTCAATTGCGGGCATGCTCATGCGTTGATGATACCTCTCGCATCGGACACATTGCACCTGCGACCTTGGATTGAGCGTGGTTAAAGTCGCGCCGTTCAGCTGCGGCCGCAGGCTGACAGATGCAACGGCGTGTTAGCGGTCATTCACCCACCCGACTCCGCCAACTGTGCGGATGCCTGCCGACATGCGTGCAGGCAATTACGTATATCGCCTCGGCCGAGGGAACGAAGTAGATTGCGTATGGAAAGCGCCTGAGTAGAGCCCTGCGGCAACCCCGATGCACCAGCGGGAAGCGCTCCGGCATGCGCTGAATCTCGGTGAGCGCAACGTCCACCGCTCGCAAGAAATCGGCACCCAGGCCGACAGCGCGGGCCTCATACCACAGAGCAGCGTCCGTAGCATCCGCCTCGGCAGACGAGCGGACGACGAGGCGTGGCGTCATCCGGCCTTCGTCAGGCGCTTCTCGATACGAGCACGCACGACATGCCAGGGCTCGCCAGCCTCAGGGTCGCGTTCGAGGTCATCACAACGCCGATCAAGCTCTGCCACCTGAGCGTCGCTCAGCTGGAAATCGCCTGTGTCGGCGGCAACGCTATCCCAGAGGTCCTCGGCGAGCTGAATGCGCTCCGCAACCGAAAGCTTGCCTATGTCAAGGTCAGTGGTCTGCATGCGCCTAGTCTCCCCCGTGCGACCCGATTGTGCAACACCCTTCGGTTGTACTGCTAACGTCTCTGCGCTTCAGCGGCTCCCGTCGGCCATGGTGCCCCATGCGATAGCCGGCGCAGGCGGCTGTTGCACGCACTTGCTAGCCTGCTCCCAGGTTCTCCAGGAGCTCGGCGCACTCCGCTTTCAGCTGCTGCAGATCTGTCTGGGCGGCCGCGAACACGGACTCGTCATCGACCGCCGCGTAGTCGTGGGTGAGCACGTTACGGAAGCCGACGATGAGACGCGCCTCGGTAATCTGCTCATAGACATGCGGTGCCACCCGTCCAAGAATATTCACAGCCTCGCCGATGGTGATGAACTCGCGCTCCACGGCCGAGCGCACAGAACGAGTCATAAGATAGTCAGCCAAAGAGACGCCGTGAAGCACCTCTTCCACCGCGTCGCACGCTTCCACGATGTCGGAGAGGTACGCAGCCGGACTACGCCGCATAGAGCACCTGCTTGGTGGCCTCGACGTCTTGGATGATGTAGCGGTTCTTAAGAGCGCCCACCATAACAAGGTCGACCTTGGTGCCAAGGACCGCTTCCAGCTCATCGAGCATGTCGAAATAGGCGTGAGCCTTGGCGTAGCCGTCCATATTGCCGAAATCCACCAGCAGGTCGATGTCGCTCTCGCCCGAGCGGAAGTCATCGCGCAAGGCCGAGCCGAACACGTGCATGGCCACCACTCCGTACTTGCGACAGAGAGAGATGACAGCTTCGCGCTTATCTTCGATCACGGCAACCATGGCAAACCTCCGTAATCATTCTAACGCGACGGCCCCTGATATGCTCTTGCGCCACAGGACAGCGCACGCCTAGTCAGGCTAACGTTCTAGCGCTTCAGCGGCGCCCGTTGGCCATGGTACTCCATGCATAGCCGGCGCAGGCGGCTGTTGCACGCACTTGTTAGACGCCTCCAGGTTCCGCTGGCTCTTCCGGAATCTGAGCGTCATGCCGTACTCCGACCACCCATATAACACCAGCTTGTGCGCGGTAGAACAACCGGTATGAGCCGACCAAAACCTCGCGAAAACCAAGCCTGCTGAACTCCGGTATGACCCGCCCGGACTCTGGGAAGTCGATGAGCCGACGGAGCGCACTATCCACTCGCATCCTGAAGTCACGAGCCGCCGTGGGTCGTTCAGCGTTGATATATGCTACGGCCGCGAGGAGCTGCACACGTGCTGCCGGCGTAAGCCTGACAATCATGAGCGTTCCAGCAACTCATCAGCTTCTGCCATCACGGCATCCAGATCATGGCCGACACCGGTCGCGATGTCGGCTTCGCCTTGAGCCAAGATTCGCAGCATCTCCAGTTCGCGCTGCGTCCTCTCGTAGGTCCCCGCACTCACTAGTACCGCCGAAGCGCGGCCATGCTGGGTAATGAAGACAGGGTCCCCGGAAGCGGAGGCTCGCTTGACGATACCGGAAGCATCCTGGCGCAACTCGCTGATAGGGACGATATTGGGCATCGCACACATCTTCGGTACCTCCTTTAGTATTGAAGATGGTACCACATGCAGTAGTGCGTCTAACGTGATAGGCATGAGCGGCGGTCAATCGGCTCACTTCAACAGTCTGGCTTGCGCCGTCCGCTCCATGCCTTTGTTGGACGGCCAGAGCGAAATCAGCACCCAACGCCGCCCAAGACTACCCAACGGTAACGACAATGTTCCCCAGCTTCTGCCCGGTCTCAGCGTACCGGTGGGCCTCTGCCATCTGTTCCAGCGGGAAGCGCCGGTCGATGACCGGGCGCAGCTTCCCCGCATCGACCAAGCCCGCCAGGTAAGCGAGGTCCTCGCTCGGTACACCCGATCCCGCGAACGACACCCGCTTCTTGCTGCCCCTCGAAGCCCACTTCGCGCGAACGATCTGCATGAAGCCCGGATTGGCCATGAGCAGACATCCGTTCTCCGTCAACGACCGCACCATGCGACCAGACGGAGTGTTGCGGACGACGTCGAAGATGACGTCATAGGCCTCAGGGCTGTCGGTGAAGTCCTCCTGGGCGTAGTCGATGACGCGGTCCGCGCCGATCGAGCGAAGCATCTCCAGCTTTGACGCACTGTCCACCGCGGTCACGTGAGCCCCGAGGACCTTTGCGAGTTGGACTGCGTACGTGCCGAAGCTGCCTCCCGCGCCGTTGACCAGGACCCTGTGTCCACTCTGGACGCCGCCTGTTCGCAGGAATCGCAGTGCCTCGCCGCCCCCGTACGGTACGGCGGCTGCCTCCTCATAGCCCAGGCTAGCCGGCATCGTCGTGATCGCCCCGGTCGTGGGATTCTCTCGCAGGCAGAGGTACTCCGCGTAGGCTCCAAGCCCTATGCCCGTCGCTGCGAAGACCCGGTCACCCTTCCGGAGACACCGGACATCTTCGCCGACCGATTCGACGTCCCCGGCAAGCTCCTGACCAAGCACGGGTTGCCTCGGTCTGATGATGCCGAACGCCAGCCGAAGGGGCAGCCATATCCAGGGGGCGAAGTCGAATTTCCGCAGCTCGCAATCGGCCGTGCTCACCGTGGTAGCGCGGATTCGAACCAGCAACTCGTTGCCCTTCGGTACAGGCTTCGCCACGTCCCTGAGTCGAAGGACATCTGGTGGTCCGTAGCCAGTGCACACTACTGCCCTCATGAGTCTCCGGTCGGTCCGTTCGCAGTGGTCCGTATCCGTCCGTCCAACGTTCTAGCGCGTCAGCCGCGCCCGTTGCCCATGGTACTCCATGCGATGAGCCGACGCAGGCGGCTGTTGCACGCACTTGTTAGCGGGCTCCCTAGGTAGCACATGTGTGCTACTGTAGCACCGTCCTCCAGAAAGGAGAAGACGATGGTCCAGGGAGTGAAATTGCGCAGGGCTGGCGGCTCCATAGCAGCGACCCTGCCGAAAGAGATGGCCGACCGTCTGAAGCTCGCGGCCGGAGACAGCGTGATCGCCATCGAGATGGAACGTGGGATCTTGATAACCCCCTACGACTCGGATACAGAAGAAGCGCTCAGGGTCGCCACGGAGGTCGGGCGCAACTACCGTAGCGCGCTGCGCGAACTGGCGAAGTAGGCAACCGTGGCGATAACAGAGCCCCGTTGGATATCGAGGCTGGTGGTAGACGCCATCCACGCAGACATGCTCCTCACCCACGGTGGTATGCCGGGATCCGGGATGAGAACGCTCTGGAATCGGCTCTCGCGCGGCCTCGACAACGCCATGCCTACGAGCCAGACACAGATCTGGCGACGCTCGCCGCAGGCTACGGATTCGGCCTAGTTCGGAACCACCCTTACAACGACGGCAACAAACGGGTCGGGTTCGTGGTCATGGCCACGTTCTTGGGCCTGAACGGATACGAGTTCATTGCCAGCGAGAGCGACGTGGTGACGACAATTGTGGCGCTCGCATCGGGAAACCTCGACGAAGAGACGCTTGCAGTCTGGATCAGGGCCAAGACCAGAAAGCGCCTTCCTTCGTCCCGCTAACGTCGCGCCGTTCAGCTGCAGCCGCAGGCTGTCAGCTGCAACGGCGTGTTAGCTTTCTAACGCTACACTGCGACGGCATGACCACGGACCTCGCGATCAAGCCGCTCCCCCAACTCATCCTCTGCGACGTCCAAATCATAGTCAGCCTGAAGACCGAGCCAGAACTGAGGCGTCGTATCGAGATACCGCCCCAGACGCAGCGCAGTCTCAGCAGTCACGCGACGCTTGCCCAGAACGATCTCGTTGATACGGCGAGGCGACACACCAATACTCAAGGCCAACCTGTTCTGACTTAGACCCAGGGGGCCGAGGTACTCCTCGAGCAGGACCTCGCCGGGGTGTACCGGTGCGAGCTTCTTAGTCGTCACTTCGGGCCTCCTTTCTAGTGATAGTCCACGATCTCTACGTCGTAGGCGTCCCCGCTTCTCCAAACGAAGCAGATCCGATACTGGTCGTTGATGCGAATGCTGTGCTGGCCCTCACGACTCCCCGAGAGCTTCTCAAGCCTGTTGGCCGGCGGGCCACGAAGATCGTTGATGGCATGCGCATTACTGAGCATCCGCAGCTTCCGCAAAGCAACAGTCTGAATATCGCCGGCCAACTTCCGAGACAACTCCCGGTTGAACACCTTCTCGGTTTCAGAGTCGGCGAACGACTTGATCATACGCCACAGAATATAACGGGCCGCGTCATACGTCAACCGTTATGAAGCTAACGTTCTAGCGCGTCAGCCGCGCCCGTTGCCCATGGTACTCCATGCATAGCCGACGCAGGTGTCTGTTGCACGCACTTGTTATGGAGAGGGCAGGTCTCCGTCCTGTGCTCACAAGGCAACCAAGTAGTCGTCGGCTCCGAACGCGTAGACGTCCTCACGCTTGAAGCCCCAGCGATCGCCAGTCAGGCGCACATGTGGCTCGAAGGTAAACGGTGCCGCGTCGATCATACGCAGAGAGCTACCCGCCTCGATGAAGCGACGTTCCTGAAGCCGTGAAGTGAGCGTGTGACCGAAGTTGCCATGCAAGTCGAGGTTCTCCCAGCCAAGAGCCGCGAGTCGCTCCGACACTGACGAATACACTTGCCCAAAGGTCGTATCGGGTCGTGACACATTCACCAGGTGTTGATGAAGCTCCTCCAACACCACGAGTCCATCAGAAAGGGAGGGACTTGCCGGCGTATCTGTGACCTCTCCGTTCTCGACGCAGAGACTGCGAGCGAAATCGCCAGGCACACCATCAAGAAGCGGACTAAGGTCAACGGTGACTAGGTTGAACTCGCCTACCCTCTCATCGGACGGCACGTAATGGCGACCCGAGATCGAGACACAGCTGCGCGAACCAAGCAGCACGAGCGCCGGGCAATCGTAGTACCAAGTGGCGAAAACGCCCATTGTCTCGAGACGGGCGATGGCTTGCTCGGCAATCGTGCGCTCAGTATCCACCGAAGTTACGGACTCCGCCAGCTCAGCCATCACCGCCTTCGCGGCCGACTGCACGCCTACTGTTCGGCCTAGTGAACTCACGTCACCTCTCGTAGCTCTAGCTTTCCAGCGTCAGCCGCGCCTCTTGCCCACGCTACTCCACGCAATGGACGATGCCCGATCTCGGCTGCACTCGTCTCCTACGGAGAGAGCAGGTTTGCATCCGCTCCAGCCAATAAGAAACCATCCGACAGAAACGCAGGCAAGCGAGATACCGATTCCAAGATACCGACATTCGGCAAAGGCAGGAACTCGTCCATTGCCACAAAACCAGAGAGCACGGCCACGAACAGGGTGCCTGCTCTTCGCGCAGCCTCCGCGTCTACCACGTGATCTCCGACATACAGAGCTTGCGAAGGCAGGATGCTCATCAAGTCCAGTGCGCGCTCAAGTCCCATGGGGTCAGGCTTGTACCTCTCTATATCCTCCCCACCCACAATGACGGGGAAGAGGTTTCGAACACCGTGTCGGTCCAAGATCGCCTCGATACGGTATCGGAACTTGGTGGATACGATAGCCAACTGCAGGCCCCGGTCCGCAAGTAACCGACACCGCCGGAAGCGCGCCGTCTAGGAACTCTGTTTGTTCCACCATGACGAGATCGGCGTGTTCAACGAAGAGTCTCTTGAACTCACTCTGAACAGTGGGGTCGATCTCACCAGTGAGGTTCTCAAGCGTCGCTTCCAGACTCAGACCGACGGTCTTGTACATCGCATCCGCAGGGGGTATTGGGAAGCCAAGAGAATCGAGAGCATAGACTATGCAGGCCGAAGCAGCTTTCGTGGAGTCCGCCAGCGTCAGATCGAAATCGAAGATGACGCCGCGAAGCTGCTTGTCTGGATTCATCGATCCGCTACTCCAGAATAGGCCTCAGCAAGACACCTCAACCCGTCTCCATAACGTTCTAGCGCGTCAGCCGCGCCCGTTGGCCATGGTACTCCATGCAACAGGCAACGCAGGATGTCGGCTGCACGCGCTTGTTAGAGCTCGCGGATTCAGATACTAAACGCAACACCCCAGCCTGGCAACAGGGCGACCTGGGGCACAATCGGTTCCTCGCAACCACCACGAAGTGAGAACCGAATGCACCACCAG
>CAWFCL010000005.1:0-519842 GCA_963814365.1 uncultured Actinomycetes bacterium
CAAAGTGGTCGAGGGCGCCGCGGCAACCTCAGTCGCCAGAGTGGTCGCGGTCGCTGCGTAGGAGCCGGTCGTCTCCGCCGCGGAGACAGGCCCGACAATCGTTAGCACCACTACCGGCACCGATACAAGGATCGCTGAGTGTGGCAAATAAGATCAGACAGAGACGTTTGCTCAGTCTCGTCGTCTGCCGCGGTACTCGCGGTCTTCTATATGGGGTCCTGCTCAAGCTCGCCTCCGGCCCGCTTCTGACTCCGTTCAAGGGGGCCAGGATGTCTATCGACAGGGCCTAAGAGGCGCTTGAGTAGAAACTTGCACAAGCGGACGAATGTTAGCCCTTGCGCGCAGACTGCGCGGGAGCTATCTGAGGGCTTCGCAGCTAGGGAGAGACTACGTTCAGCCATCACCCCACCAGGAACAGGCATGGGAACAGAGCGCGGGCGCGGGGTAGGCGCTTACGACAGACCAGCGGCCGGATTCCTCCAGGGTCCCTGCTTGCCGATCAGTGCCTCGGCCTCTCGCGGACCCCACCCACCGGGTTCGTAGGGGTGGAGGGGCGTCGCGTCGCCGAGCACCGGGTCGACTATGCGCCAGCAGGCCTCCACCGCCTCCTCGCGCGCAAACAGTTCTTGGTTGCCGTGGATAGCGTCAGCCACAAGCCGTTGGTAGGGCGGATGCTAGATCGCTCGGGCGAGAGGTCCGGGTCAACTCGGCATCGGTACCGGTCATGCCCTCGCCGGGCGCCTTGACCCTCAGGCCAAGAGCTATCACCACGTCGGGGCTTATGCGTGTGCGAAGGTAGCTGCGGCTGGGAGTCGCCCTTCTCGCCGAACACGTTGCGGGGGGGCAGATCTAAACTCCACGAATACCTCGGTGGAGCTCACCGGCATCGCCTTGCCGGTTCTCACGTACATCGGCACTCCCGCCCAGCGCCAGTTGTCTATGGAGAGCTTTACCGCCGCGTACGTCTCGACGGTGGAATCGGGCGCCACTCGCGGCGCCGAGCGGTAGCCCTCGTACTGACCCCTCACCACGTTCTTCGGCTCCAGGGGCCGCACCGCCTTGAGTAACCTGGACTTCTCGTTGCGCAGGGCGTCGGGGTCACCGCCCGTCGGCGGGTCCATGGTCACAAAGGCGAGGACTTCAAGAAGATGGTTCTGGATCACGTCGCGGATCGCTCCCGCCTCTTCGTAGAACCCGCCCCGCTCCTTGACACCGAACTGCTCGGCCATGGTGATCTGGATGCTCCGGACGTGATGCCTATCGCAGATGGGCTCCAACACGGAGTTTGCGAACCGAGTGTAAGCGATGTTCTGGACGGGCTCCTTACCCAGATAGTGATCGATTCGAAAGATGTCAGCCTCGGCGAAGTACGCATGCAAGATGCGATTCAACTCCTTAGCCGAGTTGAGATACACGTCCGAACGGCTTCTCCACCACCACTCTGGCCCCCTGCCGGCAGGCCGAGCCGGCCAAGCCCTTCAGAGCAACAGAGAACACGCTCGGGGGGATGGCCATGTAGAAGAGGGGCCGGCGCGCGCCCGCGAGAGCTTCGTGTATCCGAGCGTACGACTCGTCTTGTCCGTAGTCTCCGCGCACGAACCGTAGTTGGCGGGCCAGCTCATCCAGAGCTTCCCCCTCGTCGCCACCGCGGTCCAACACGCTGTCTCTGACACGCGCCCTCAGCTGGTCCACAGTCCAGTCCGAGCGAGCCACTCCTATGACCGGCACCGATAGACCTTCGTCCCGGAATATGCCGTGCAGCGCCGGGAAGATCTCCTTGTAGGCCAAGTCCCCGGTCACGCCAAAGACGACAATTGCGTCCGAAAGATGGGCTCTGCTCATCCCTGCGACTCCTTTTCGGTACGAGACCCACCTTCTCCGTGGAGCAGAGAAGCCGCCTCTCTGTCAACAAACCAAGTCAGCCCGCCACTCGACGGCCGGATAAGCTGCACCGGCAGCACAGAGCCTGCAGGACCGTCGACGGTCGTCTCTTCTGAGAGCACCTGCTCCAGAGCTCGCGCCTTGGCCGCACCGCTCACCACGAAGAACACGCTTGCTGCTGGGTCTGATGCAGGGCGCGTCAGCGTCACCCGCCAAAGGGGAGACTCCCCGGGATCCGCGCCTCCTGCCGCCCCCCACGCCACCAACCGCGCCACCAACCGCGGCGGCCCCCACGGCCCCCACTGCGGCGCCCAGGGCGGGGACCACCCAACGCTCCGACTCGTTGAGTGCCTCCGAACCTGGAAAAAGTGAGGCTGTGTGCCCGTCCTCGCCCAAGCCCAGAAGTACCAGGTCCAAAGCGACCCCCTGCCCACGCAACAGACTCTCGTAAGCAGAGGCGGCTTCGCTCGCCCGGCGAGCCGCGTCCACCTCTCCCTCCTGGCAGAGCACGGGATGAATCTGCCCGGCGGGGACTGTCACCCGGTCGAGCATGGCCTCCCGCGCCATGGATTCGTTGCTGCGGATGTCACTGGGGTCGACGCACCGTTCGTCACTCCAAGATAGTGTGTAGATCCCCATGGCATCTCTTCTGCAAGAGGGGACTCACCAAGCAACTGATAGGCGCGTCGGGGGGTGGAACCCCCCGAAAGAGCGATACTGAAACGCCCCCGTAGCCTCCACCGCCGGCGCGCTCGACCGGCACCGCGGTCGCTACCGCACGAGCCAGGGTCTCCGAGTCGGGCAGGATGACGACCACAGCCATCTAGCTGTTCTCCTCAGCCCATTCGGTGTGAAACACTCCCTCTCGGTCGACACGCCGATAGGTGTGAGCGCCAAACAGATCCCGTTGGGCTGGATCAGGTTCGCCGGCAACCACGCTGCCGCATAGGCGTCCACGTAGCCAAGCGCCGTGGCCATGCCCGGGACGGGTATCCGGCGGCGATGGCAGCCGGAGACGACTTCGGCCAGGTCGCCGCGCCTCTCGGCTACCGCCTGCCAGTCCGCCATCTGCAGCAGGTTCGCCAGCTCGGGCTGACGCTCGAACGCAGCGCTTATGTGCTGCAGTAGGGTCGACCTTATGATGCACCCGCCCTGCCAGATAGACGCGACCGCGCCCAAGTCCAGGCCGTACCCGTAGGTCTGCGAGGCGCGGGCAAGTTGCGGCGAACCCCTGACAGTAGGCCACTATCATGGCAGCGTAGAGAGCTCCCCGCACTCTCTCCACCGGCATGGTGGGCTGGGCGCGCGATGGGTTCGGCGCGCCGCCCGCAAGCCCTGCCCCGGCAAGAACCGCGCGCACTGCTTCCCTCTGCTCCTCCAAAGCGGAGAGGTTGCGCATGCTGACAGCGACGTCGATGTTGGGCACGGGGACATGAAGGTCCATCGCGCTCTGCGAGGTCCACATGCCCGTGCCCTTCTGGCCCGCCTCGCCCAGGATAACGTCGATCAGATGACCACCCGCATCCCCGTCCCGCGGCGGCCAAATCTGAGCGGTGATCTCTCACAAGATACGAGCCCAGCTCTGCCTGACTCCACTCCGCGAAGACGTCGGCGATCCGGTCGTTGTCCAGACTCAGCCCTTGTTTGAGAAAGGCGTAACTCTCGGCGATCAACTGCATGAACGCGTACTCTATGCCGTTGTGTACCATCTTGACGTAGTGGCCGGCCGAGCCTGGGCCCAGATAGGCGACACACGGCCGTTCTCCGACGCGAGCTGCCACAGCCTCGAAGATAGTCCGGACTGTCTCGTAGGCCTCCGGTTGCCCTCCGGGCATCATGCTCGGCCCATACCTGGCGCCCGACTCCCCGCCAGATATGCCTACGCCCAGGTAGTGCACGTCCCTGGCTGCCAAGGCCGCCGTCCGACGGTCGGTGTCGGTGAAGTGAGAGTTGCCCCCGTCGATGACTACGTCGCCAGGACGCAGAAGCGGCTCCAGCTCGCCCAGCACAGCGTCCACCCCTTTGCCGGCGCTGACCATCAACATGACCCGGCGAGGCTGCTCCAGCCCCGCCAGAAGCTCCGCGGGCGAGAAGGCGGCGCGCACCCCCTGGCCCGGCTTGGAGCTCGCGCGACGAACTCCTTGGTGACGGATTCAGTCCGGTTGAAGACGCCCACTCGAAAACCCTTGTCTGCCATGTTGAGGACAAGGTTGCTCCCCATCACCCCCAGGCCGATCATGCCGATGTTGTTGCGATATGCCTCCACGATCCTCCCTAGCGCCGACCCGAGCCGTCTAACGGTTCACGAGCCGATCGGCGAGCCAATCGGCACAGTAGGCAGTACATTCAGTGTTGACCTCGTGAGCGCCGTGTCCCGCACCCTTCCAGGTCTTGATGGTCTTATCCCCCGATGAGGCCTCGTCGAAAAGTCTCTGCACCCCGGCAAGACTGAAGAGGATGTCGGGGTCACCATGCGCGACGAGCAAGGAGCACTCGATCTGCTCAGCCAACCCGTCCAGCGTCATCTTGGGCATCAGTTCCTTCAGCACGTAGTCCAGGTCTTCGTTCAGATACAGCCTGGCGAACTTCTGAAGCCAGTCGGGTCCCAGACGCAGCACCTCGATGGGATGATAGGACCCACCGCGCACCACGCAGGCGGATACCCTCTTGTCCACGGCGGCCGTCCTGGACACGTAGTAGCCGCCGGTGCTCTCTCCCCACAAGGCGAGCTTGCTCAACCGCGGACGCTGGTCGTACAAGTAGTCGATCATGGCCATGTGGGCCTGCTCGATCTCGACCTCCAATGCACCGCCGTTGAAGATCAGGGTCGAGCCCTGACCAGGGCCGTCCATGTTGAGAACCGCCATGCCCCTCTGCACCATCTCACCGCAGGTGAAGTGCTTCTCTTCTTTGAAACCGGTAGCTCCGGCGATATACAACACCACGGGGCAATCCTCGGGAGCGTCCCGGGCAACCACAACCACCCGTCCATCTGATAGCCCTTGTAGGGGATGGACACCTGCTGCAGCGGAGGTTCGTACAGCCGCGCGGCTTTGGCGAAGCTGTCTAGCAGCTTGCCGTAGAGGCGCAGCTTCTCGTCGGTGAACTCGATGATGCCGTACTGGCCCACTCGATAGCACGCCTGCGCATTGAGGTAGAAGCGACGGGCAGTGACGAGGTGGCCTTCTTGGATAGCGGCCTCTGCCAACGCAAGGGCCGCGTCGCCGAGTTCCTCGCAGACCTCCACCCAATCTTCGCCCGCGTCCGTACGGGCGACCATCTTCGTGAAGTCGGCCGGGTCCACACCGCTTCCCAGCATCCGGCCGGTGCTCTGGGTGATCGGCCGCTTCCTCGCCTCGGTCTGACCCATGGTCCCCCCTCCGGCGTTCGCTCCTTCAGTCCAGGAGCATCTTGTCCACAGCGAGGTTCTCGCCACTGACTTCGTGGAACTTCCTCACCAAGCCGCTGACCGTCAGGTTCTTCTTCTGAGCGCCCTTCACATCCAGGATGATCTTGCCCAAGTGCATCATAATCAGGCGGTCACCCCACTCCAGCGCGATCTCCATATTGTGAGTCACCATCAAGGTGGTCAGGTCGCGCTCCTCGACGATCTTGCCCGTGAGGTCCATGATCTTGGCGGCGACCTTGGGGTCGAGCGCCGCTGTGTGCTCGTCCAGCAGCAATAGCCGGGGTTCGGCTACGGTCGCCATCAGCAAGGATATGGCCTGCCTCTGGCCGCCAGACAGCTTGAGCACTTGGGCGTTCAATCGATCCTCCAGGCCCATCTCCAATTCGGCCAGAGCTTCCTTCATCCGATGTCTGAGCGCGGCAGGGACACCCCACCGCAGCCCTCTGCGCCTGCCGCGCAGATAGGCCAGTGCCATGTTTTCTTGAATGGTCATAGAAGGAGCCGTGCCTGCCCGGGGGTCCTGGAACACCCGCCCCACCAATCTCGCCCTTACGTGCTCCGAAAGACGAGTGACGTCGTTGCCTTCGAGCCACACCTCGCCAGAGGTAACGGGCACCGTACCCGCGATGGTGTTGAGAAGAGTGCTCTTGCCGGAACCGTTCGAACCGATGATAGTGACGAACTCGCCCGGCTCGACCTTCAGATCCAAGCCGTTCAGGGCCACCACCTCGTTCACAGTGCGAGGGAAGAAGACCTTCCGCAAGTCTTTGACTGCAAGACCGTGGTGTTCGCTCATTGTTTGAGCGCCTTTCGCCTGACCGTGGGCAGGGATAGAGCCACCACAACAAGAACAGCCGTGAGCAGCTTCAGGTCGGTGCCGGCCAAGCCAAGCCTGAGCGCGATGGCGATCAGCAGACGATAGACCAGCGAGCCGCCCACCACACTGAAGATGACCCAACTCACGCTCCGCTTGCCAAAGATGACTTCGCCCACGATCACGCCGGCCAGACCGGCCACGATGGTGCCGATGCCCATGCTCACGTCGGCCGAACCCTGCGCTTGAGCCAGAAGGGAGCCACTGAACGCCACCATGGCGTTGGCGATGCCCAGCCCGAGGACCCGCACCGCGTTCACGTTGACCCCCAGCGACCGGACCATCTGCTCGTTGTCGCCGGTGGCCAACATCGCCTGCCCCAACTGCGTGTGCAGGAACCAGTCGAGCACGTACTTGACTACGAGCAGGATGAATACCAAAGCTAGGATGAGCCACCAGCCGGTCAGCTCCGGGGTGTCCGAGAACCATCCCCCGATCTGATCGAATACCGTCTCGCGCCGCATCAGAGGCACGTTGGGACGTCCCATCACACGCAAGTTCACCGTCCAGAGCCCGGTCATAACCAGGATGCCGGCCAGCAGCTTGGGTCCGTAGTTGCCTGAGTCAGAGTTGCCCGATTTCAGCAACAGATGGAGCAGGCCGGTGACCAGACCCGCGACCAGGCCTGCCGCCACGCCCGCGATAGTAGCCGCCCAGGGAGAGTGACCGCCCACGATCATTGCCGCAGTCACGGCCGCCCCCAGGGGCAGGCTGCCGTCGACGGTCAGGTCAGGAAAGTCGAGGACTCGAAAAGTGATCCAAACACCGAGCACCATGAACCCGAAGAGTAGGCCTTGCTGCAGGCCTTGCTCGAATATGAGTCCAAGTTGCTCCAGAAACTCCACTTGCCTATCACTCCGTCCGCGAGTGCTTCGTATGGCCGTCTATATGGATTCGGCGGGGCCACGCGGCCCCGCCGAATCGTAACATCTACGTCGCGCTACAAGAAGTGCAGCGCCACAAGACCTTCTACTCGAAGCTCTGGTCGGCCTCAGCTACCAAGTCTTCGGGAAGGGTCACGCCCATAGCTTCAGCGGCGGTAGTGTTGATTGCCAGCTTGAGATCCTGCGCGAACTGCACGGGTATCTCACTGATGGGAGTGCCCTGCAGTACCTGCACAGCTATCTGTCCGGCCTGGTAGCCGTGATCGTAGTAGTCGAAGGCGTAGGCGGCGACCGCTCCACGCTCGACACTGTCGATGTCACCGGCTATGAGAGGAATGTCGTTCTCCTCACAGACCTGGACCACACTCTCAAAGGCAGACACGATGGTGTTGTCGGTCAGCACCGAGATTGCGTCCACCCGGCCTACCAACGACTGAGCGGCTGCCAGCACCTCGGCGGTGTTGGCAGCAGTGGCCTCGACGACCTCGATGCCCATGGCCTCAGCCAGAGCCTTCTCCTCTTCAACCAGGGCGACCGAGTTGGCTTCGCCAGCGTTGTAGAGCAGACCGATCGTCTTGACTTCCGGGACCAACTCTTTGATCAGGTCCAGGTGTGGCTGCAGCGGCAGCTTGTCCGAAGCGCCAGTGACGTTGCCTTCGGGAGCATCAACGTTGGCGACGAGTTCCGCTACGACCGGGTCGGTGATCGCTCCGAAGACTATCGGGATGTCGGTGGTCTCGTTGACGGCTGCCTGCGCAGTCGGTGTGGCGATCGCGAAGATCATGTCCACCTTGTCGCCGACGAACTTCTGAGCGATCAGGGTGGCGTTAGCCGGCTCACCCTGAGCGTCCTGCATGTCGTAGGTCACGTTCTCGCCCTCAACATACCCAGCGTCAGTCAGCGCGTCCTTGAAACCCTGCGCCGTCGAGTCGAGTGCCGGATGGGCGACGATCTGAGTGATGCCGATGTTGTAGGTCACGCCTTCCGCGGGCGCTACAGTGGTGGTCGACTCGGCCTCGTCGCCACCACACGCGACGGCCGCCAGGGCTACGATCAACACGATCGTCAATAGCCCCACGATGGATATGGTCCGATTCCTTGCGCGCATATTTTCCCCTTCCTGAGATACGCGGTACCACGGCATTGTAAGCCGAGTGCCGGACTATAGGCAAGTCACGCGGCTCTCACCTGGGGTACAGCACGTAGCGCAGCCTGACGTTGTACCTGGGATAAGTCATGCCGTCACCAAGCGTTTGGGCTTCGAACCCGACGATCTCTATCTTCACGTACTGACCCGTGTTGGTGCGCAGTGCGATGACATCACCGACGTTCAGAACATCAGGATCGTCCACACCCTGGGTTGCCAGACGGCCGCTTCCGTAATTGGCCCCCTGAAGATCGCTGCGAGTCACAGCACCGAAGGACTTCGACATACGAGCAAGCGCCGCGCCGTTCTGAGGCTCCAGGTAGTGCTCCAACTCGTTCACTATTCGGTACCACACGTCGGCATTGGCTCCCGCTCCGTCGACATCGCCATCCACATCCCAGGCCCACGTGCCTTTGAGCAGCTTGGTCTTGGGTGCCGGCTCCGTCAAAGCACCCATGGCCGCAAGGGTGGTCGTGGTGCTCGGGGCAACCTTGGGGTCTGCACCACCTCCAGCTGTGGTCGTGGTGACACCCGCGGAAGTGGTCGTGGTTGCGCCCTCGGCCGTGGTCGTTGTCGCAGCGATCGCCGTGGATGTGGTCACATCGGAGGAGATGTCCTGGCACCCCACCAGACCCACGACTGCCGCAACGCCAAGTGCGAGTGCCATGACTAGACTCAGAGTAGCTTTCTTCACGGCCGACCTCCCCGCGCGTTTGGTCTTGACTTGCACATGTGTCTTTCACACTACACGAGAGTAGCTGAACGGCAAAGCCTCGTCAGTCACGAAACCTCTCCAGGAAGGCGGTCTCCGAAGTGGGGCTGCCGACCATCAGCAGGGTAGTCCCCTGCCTGAGGACGGTCTGAGGCCCGACCGCGAACGAGAGCCTCTCACCCACTTCCTGGACGGCGACCACAGTGGCGCCCGTGCGGGTACGGATGCGCGACCGAGCCAAGTCTAGTCCGCTCAACGAAGCAGGTACATCCCCCCAGAAGATATGAACGCCCTCCGTCAGGAACACCGTCTTGCGCCCTTCGATCACGTTGGTCAGGATGCTCGCCCCCACCGAGGCGTAAGACACCACGAAGTCGGCTCCCGCCGCGTACAGCTCAGGCACGTTCTCTTCTCGGTTCGCGCGGGCGACGATGCGCATGTGCGGGCTTAGCTGGCGACACGCCAACGTGAGAAAGACATTGGCGCCGTCGTCGTTGGTGGTCACTATGGTGCCCATCGCTTCCCGGACCAGCGCCTCCTCTAGGGTCGCCCTGCGGATCGCGTCCCCTCGAACGACCTTGCGCACGGACGGGGCATCACCCGTGGAAACCTCTCCGTGAAGGTCCATGTCCACCAGCACGTGAGGCACCTCGTTGCGCGTCAGGTACCCTGCCGCTGACCTCCCCACCGTCCCGTAGCCTATGACTATCACCAGATCGTCGCCCGAGTCTTCGCCCGGAGCACTCTCCAGCTTCTCCAAGCTCTCCCGGGTACCGGCGAGCAGAAGGACCATCTCGGAGGTTATCCGGGTCTCGGGACTGGGCACTGTGAAGCGCCCACGTTCCCAGATACCGATCACCGACGCCCCGGTCCTCTCGCGTATGGCGGCCTCGGTCAGTGTCTGGTCCACGAAGGGTCCGCCGCGCGTGGGTATCTCAGCGAACAACAGCTCGCCTAGAGAGTCGATCACATGGGACATCACTCCGCGGGTAGTGGCCCGCACCGCCAAGTAGCTGCCCAGCGTATCTCTGAGCGCTATCGCATGATCAGCGCCAGCCGCCCGCATCAGATCCACACGTTCAGCTTCTGTCACCACGGCCACCACCGTCGTGTCGCAGAGTGAGCGCACCGTCAGCGCCAGGTTGGCATTCTCGGGGTCGCTCAGATTGGCCACCACGGCTGCGGCTTCGCACACGCGCACCCGCTCCAAGACCACGGCGTCGGTGGGAATCCCATAGACCACCTGTACACCTTCTTCGTCCAGCCGCACCACCTGCTGGTAGTCGCTCTCCACGGTGCAGTAGGAGACGCCAGCCGCCTGCAGATTGCGTGCCACCATGCGAGTGACGGGATCCCAGCCACAGATGACCACGTGACCGCGGGTGCCCTCCGGCAGGCCGAGCTTAGGGCGAAAGCGAAGCCGGTTCTCCATCCACGGTCCGATGAAGAGACTTATGGCAGTGAACGGGAGTATGACCAGCATGAAGAGAACTCCCGATACGGTCACGACCATAGAGAATATGTGGCCTGCCTCGGTGTGGAAAGTGATGTCGCCGTACCCCAGCGTAGTCATCGCGGTGATGGTCCAATAGAGGCCGGTGATCAGCGAGTACTCTCTACCTTCCAGCTTCCACATCAGGTGCTTGAAAAGCACCGCATAGACGACTACTAGGACGACCAAGAAGAGCAGGTAGAGGAAGAGGACCTTGAGGTTCCTCCTCATACGGCCCCTGAAGAGGTAGGCGAGTTCGGAAGCGATTGTCTTCAATAGAGTCGAATCCGATGTGTCGGATGTATTGGCCCTGCCACCTATGTTACACGGTGACAGGGCTCGTTCGGGGCAGAAGACATCCCTCCACTACCGACCCGGCCGCATGCCCCCGCCCGGCATGCCGCCTCCCATGCCTCCTGTCGCACCGGAGGTAGTCACCACTCCGGACACCGAAAGAGTCGCGTACTCCGCTCCAGGGGTGTACTGCCCCGTTGAGTAGAGAGAGTCAGTGGCGGTACCCGTAGAACTACCGCCAAGGTACACCGTGTACGAGGCACCTTCGCGTATATCCGGCGACGACACGACTACCGACTGATACTGCTTCGTCGGAGAGAAGGTCAGGATATCGTCGCCCTCACTGTCGGCGATGTGCACCAAGGTGCCGGCAGCCTGCACGCTACTGAAGTTCACCATGATCGAGTACTGGCTGGAGGTAGTGCTGGGTGCCTGAGCCATGCCCGAGCTACCCACGGCGACCAGAAGACCTCCTGTGACTGTGAACTCGCCCATGTAGTCCATTGCGCCGTTGCCGTTGCTGGTGGGCCCATTGACGAGCACCGTTCCGCCCGACATGAAGACACGCCCGTTGCAGTCAAGACCGTCGCCGCCGGCGTCCACGTACAGGTACCCACCGTTTATGTAGAGTCGATTGTCCTCGTTGATGGTGAAGGCGTTCTGCCCCGGGCGGCCGTCCACCGACGACCCGTCCGCTCCGCCCGCCACGTTCACAGCGTCGTCACTTGAAAGGATGTGGATGTTCCCGTCGTTGATGGTGATGACGGAACTCTCAAGTCCCTCGTAAGACTTGGCGATGGTGAGTTCGCCGCCACCTATCTCCAGAGTCTCATCTGCATGCACGCCGTCGTCACCAGACGAGAGAGCAAGGACGCCACCGTCTATCTGCGCCACCCCGTTGGAATGGAGAGAGTCGTCAGAAGAGTCGATATCGATCACGCCACCGACCACAAAGAGTCCTGTGCCGGCCTTGAGGCCTTTGGCGCTGGGCGTGTCCGTGTCACTGACGGAGGCGCTGCCGCCACCCGTGGTCATAGAGATCTCACCGGCGGTGACCAGCAGGGTGGTCTGGGCCTGGATACCGTCCGTGCCCGCGGTTATGTCAAGCTCACCACCCTCTATGGCGATGTAGCCTTGCGTGGCCTCCTCGTCATTGGTCGACTTCAGCCCGTCGCCGCCGGCCGTCAGGGTGAGCACTCCACCGCGCACACCGATGCAGTCCCTACCTTTCAGCGCGTCATCGACCGCTTCCACGGTGATGTCACCGCTGACCACCTTCAGTTCGTCCTTGCTGGCGATGCCGTTCCTGTAATTGGCCACTACCGTTAGGGCACCCAAGCCATTGATGGTCAGATGACTCTTGCTGAAGATGGCTGCGTCAGGCTCTCCCGCTTCCTCGTCGTCCAGCACGTAAGAAGAACCGTCCGTCACCGTGTTCTGGGTCCCGTCGGCCAAGGTCAGGATCACCTTGTCCGCATTCTCAACGTATATGGGAGCACTGTCCGCACAAGTGAGGTCGACGCCGTTCAGCACCAACTTCACGGTGCCATCTTCTTCCAGATCCACCACTATCTGACCAGCGTCACCCGTGCCGCTCACCACATAGGTACCCGCCGCGGTGATGGTCACAGTGCCACCTTTTGCCTCTGCTCCACTGCCATCGAAGCGTGCCGACCCGTTGGTGAAGATGATCTGTGAGGCGGTGGCCAGATCCCAGGAGGAGTCCAGATCCTCCTGCGCATATTCCACGGTCTGTGCCGCTTCGGGTACGGCGCCCTGAGTGCCCGTCTCTGTCGCGCCCCCCGCTGCGCCCTCAGAGCAGCCTGCCACGCTCAGCGCCAGCACCACAGCCGATAGCAGGGTCAGGGTCGCCCGCACCGGCCTTCTCGTCTCACCTGATTTCATGATCTCCATCACTCTCACTCTTCGGTCGTTCGTGTCGGCTCCTGTGGGCCTGTCGCTAGCCGACGAACACTTCCATCGTCGCCGGTGCAGTCAACTCGTTCAGTTCGTTGACCAGGGCCACCCAATCAAGATCGCGCCGGCGCTTGTATTGATACTGAAGGTTCACCTTCCCATCCACCGTAGACATGGACTGAAGCCGCACACCTTTCAGGCGCTTACCCAAGAAGCCCTGCAAGGCACCTTGCAGTCGCGCGAGCTCCGTCTGGTCGAGCGAGATCATCAGCGCGCTGCGCGCGCCCCCCGCGGGGTGATCACCCAGAAGCCACCTCAACCCCAGCACCAGGAAGGCCGCCCCCAACAACAGTCCTATCAACAGGAAGTTCCCCGAAGACGCCCCTATAGAAGCGGCGATCAGCAGGAGCAGGAAGCCGATCTCTGCCGGGTCCTTGACCGGGGTGCGAAAGCGCACGAAGGAGAGCGCGCCCAACAGACCCAGGGAGAGGGGGATAGAGGTCTGGATGGCTAGAAAGAGGACGGTGATGGCGGGTCCGCCCACCAGGAACATGCGGTGCACCCCAGCCCCGATGTGTCTGGAACCGTAGAAGAGTTGGTACATGCCGTACACGACCAACGAGAACAACAACGAGAACGCTATGGCTATCAGCGCCTCAGTCCAGCCCATAGAGGACAGCATCCCGTTCCATACCGACGTTACCTCTTCCCACATCATATGACTCCCTTGTTGGCTTCTCTACTTGACGACGCGTGACATGACATCGAGGCTCTGCCCCAGCACGCCGGACGGCCACAACCTGGACACGCTGCCGCGCTCGGCCTGATGCGCATCCAAGCTGGATGAGTACTTCGAATAGCGTGTCCAACTGCTCCCTATCTCAGACAGCTGGCGCAGAGAGCGAGGCAGCCCAAAAGCCGCTCCCTTGACCTCCACCACCGCTCCGGGCAACTCCAGAGCCCGCTCACCCGCGCCTATGCCGGGCACGACCATCGAAGACCTGATGCGGGAGTCGATGGATATCCGATAGCCGCTCTCTGGCTCCACGAACCGGTATCTCCAGTACGATATGGCCACTACCGGGCCCAGTCTCCCCGGCGCGACAAACCCGAACCGGGCCATCGTACGCACCAGAGTGTCGGCCTCGACGATGCCGTCCTGTAGAGCGCGGAAATCGAGCCTTGTGGCTGGAACATCCAGACACAGCCGCTGCTTGGTCGAGGCGAAGCCCTGACGGCTCTTGCGCTCGAGCCAGACGGCGACCGCTTGCTCCGCTTGGCCGTGATCGCGACCGTTGCTGCGATGGGGGTCGTGCTCCTGCCCGTACCAGCGGATCCTGATCTTGTCCTTGGCGAACTCGCCTTCGATAGAGCGCTCATGCTGATCAAGATCGGGGGTGTCGAAGTAGAGGCTGTTGACCTGCCCGATGCCGTACATGGCCTCCGCCCTGCAGCACCTGCGCAACAGGGCTAGGGCCGCCACGTGATTCTGAGGAGTGACAAAGAACTTCTGCTCCACCCGCTCCGCCAGGGCCGGCAACTCCGAGCCGGGCACCCCCGCCGCCACGTGCAGATTCTTCGGCCTCGTACATGTCGTCTGTCGGTCCAGCCTCTTCACGAGACTCAAAATACTCAGCCCCGTGTATGGCCGGCATAAGCTATTCTGGAGTCGGTGAGATCCCTGCGATGACCGGCCCCGCTATCGGAGCCGAGAAAGGGGGAGCGCGATGACACTCTCTGAGTTCAAGACACTGCTGGACGAACTCGAGGCCACAGGTGACATCGGACCCGACACGCAAGTGTATGTGGATCACCCGGCCCGTGGGCTTCAGGACCCCGTGGTGAACACCTCCGAGAAGCTCAGGAGCGGCGCGCACTTGATGATCATCGAGACGCCCAAGGACACTATCGCCGAAGTCAGCTAAGCGGAGTCGCGTCGCCCGAGACTGACCCTCGGGACGCCATGCGCCAGTTACTTCTCCGACACCGGGTCAGAATCTTCTTCTGATTCTGGCTCCAGCTTGCACAACTCTGCCCCACACGAGTTGCAGACCCTGGGTTCCTTGATCTCTTCGTCATCGGGATAGTCGTAGTCTTCTCGTCCACAATCAGGACAGTACCAGTGATACGTTGCCACTGCGCCTCCAATCGTCAGAGATCGCCGGCTAGCCTTCTGTGACCCGCCAGCCCTCGCTGTGTCTCTTTTCCCAATTTTGAGGCGCGTTGAACCGGTGGCGTCCTGCACACGTGCGAGAATGAGGTGTCGGAGGGCCACGTCACAGGGAGCGCACAACGACCGCGTCTACATCATTGCCGATCCGCATGCGCCGCTTGACGGCGAAGGCAGCCCGGCGAGCCCGCGGCCTGCTCGGGGGAATGGCCGCCGAGGCCTACTACCTGCTGGCTCAACATAGACTCACCAGGTCGCTGACGCCCACTGCTAAGACCGCGGTCTGCGTGCACGTCTACTACACCGACAAATGGGGTCTTCTGGCATGCCATCTAGCGAACCTAAGGGGCATCCCGCACGACCTGTTCTTCACGATACCCTGGCGTAGCCGCCGCTTCGCGCAGACCATCCGAGCAGACTTCCCCGACGCGCACATCGTCAAGGTGCCCAATCGCGGGCGCGGCACACTTCCCTTCGGCAAGGTCGCCCAAGTCTTGCTGGCCCATGAATACGAGGTCGCCCTCAAGCTCCACTGCAAGAGACCCGGGACCGCGCAGAACGACCTCGCCTTCATGCAGATGGTGCTGGACGACCTGCTGCCGGACTCAATGCCCTTGGCTCTCGATATCGTGAGGAGACTGGAGTCTTCGGAGGGCGCCATCATCGGATCAGGGAAGGTCTACCTATCACTCAAGACGGCGCTCTCTGCCAACAGAGACCGACTCAAGCTGATACTCGATAGACTGTGCGGCGCGGCGGTTGCGCAACGGGTCCTTTCTCGGACGGCCGAGTACGGCTTCTTCGCCGGAAGTATGTTCTGGGCCCGGCTTGATGCTATCGCGCCCCTGCTCGGCTTCCGCGCCTACCACTTCGAGCGCGAGCGCGGGCAGATCGACGCGACCCTGGCCCACGTTCTGGAGCGTGCCTTCTCGCTGCTCCCCCGGCTCCAGAGCCTCCCCATTCTCGAGGTCGTAGATGGCAGCATCCGACCCTGCGAGGCCGAATCAGCTAATGTTCTGTGGTGGTGGACCCCGTCTACACCTCGCCCGGGAGACAAGACCCTTGAGAAACACGCTCCAACGTTTTAGGTCTCTGGATAGGCCGATCCGCGTCGCCATCATCGGAGTCGGCTCTGCCGGCAAAGGACTCTTCTACCAATGCGGAGTGACGCCGGGCATCGACTGTGTGGCACTGGCAGACCTAGACGTGGCCAAAGCCGCCCAGGCCGCCGAGACATTCGGTCACGCTTACCGCGTGGTCGAGCGCCCAGGCGACCTCGAGGACACGGTGGCCCAAGGCCTCATCGCCATCTGTGAGGACGGCGAGATGCTGGCTCGGTGCTGTGCGGCCGACGTGCTTATCGACGCCTCGTCGGCTATCGCCGACGGAGGCAGGTTCGCGCTTGCCGGTATCGAGACCGGCAAGGACTTGATCATGATGAACTCCGAGGCCGATCTGATCTTCGGCCCCCACCTGATGAGGCAGGCTCAAGAGCGCGGCCTTGTCTACACGAGTTGCGATGGCGATCAGCCCACCTGCGTCGCACGGCTGATCGAAGACATGCTGCTCTGGGGATTCGAACTGGTGATGGCAGGTAACGTGAAGGGATACCTCGATCGCTACGCGGACCCTACGACCATCGTCCCAGAGGCCGAGAAGAGATTCCTCGACCCCAAGATGTGCGCCAGCTACACCGACGGTACCAAGCTCTCCATCGAGATGGCTCTTCTGGCCAACGCCTACGACCTCGCCACCCCTTGCCCCGGCATGACCGGCCCCAGCGCCGGCAAGATCACAGACGTGTTCGACTTGTTCGATCTGGAAGCCATACACCAGAGCGGCCGACCAGTGGTCGACTATGTGTTGGGCTCCAAGCCTCCGGGCGGCGTGTTCGCGATCGGGCGTTGCGACGACGAATACCAGCGGAGCATGCTCGGCTGGTTCCCCATGGATATCGGCAAGGGTCCCTTCTACGTGTTCGAGAGACCCTACCATCTGGTCCACATCGAGGCGATGAAGTGCATCGCCGAAGCCTACCTGGACCGGCAGTCTCTCCTGCGGCCGTCCTACGGCTTCAAGGCGAACGTGTACACGTACGCCAAGCGCGACCTGCGCGAAGGAGAGAAGCTCGACGGCATCGGTGGGTATGCCTGTTACGGACTGATCGAGGACTGCTCAGCACAACGTGGCGCGTCCGGGCCTGCCCATCTGCCTGGCGGAAGGGGTGGCACTCACGCATGCCGTCTCGAAAGACCAGAAGATCTTCATGGACGATATCACTCACGATCCTGACCGCTTCGAGTACAGGCTGCACCACCTGGCGATGGCGGAGCGCCCCGCCTAGTCCGGACTACTCGGCCGTGTATGTCCAAACTACCGTGCACTGCGCGGCGTTCCACAGTCCCGCGCGGATCTCGATCGTGTCTCCTGACCTGCCTTCGGACACAGTGAGCTCCCAGGTCTTCGTGGCCACGTGATAGGCGGGGTCAGGCGACCAGGGTGAGTAGGTGAGCCCCTCGTTCTCGGATTCAGACTGGCACCCTCGGTGAAGTACTGGAATATCTGCCCGGGATTGCCGTCCACGACCGAGCCGCTGTGCGAGAAGTCCACGGTCAGCTCGTACGTCTCTCCCGGCACGAGTACGGGTGGAGGCGAATCGAACGCGCATTCGATTGTCACGTTGTAGGATTCGAACTCGTGATCCACCCAGCGATCATCGACCGCGAAGCTCGTCGCCGAGGGTCGGTACTTCACCCACGTGCCCTGGAACCGAGGTTCGCCGAACCAGTCTGGCTGCGCCCCACCCCCGTAGTATTCAAGACGCAGACCCTCGGGATTCACCACTGGCGCCCCTGTCAACACCCAACGTGCGCCGTCGGACCTCTCGGTCGTCGCCGTGCTTTCCGTCGTGGTCGTGGAAGCGGACATACCGGTCCCCGGGAGTTCCAGAAACGCACAAGCGCCGTTGTCGAGGCGGTGGACTCTGACTGTCACCGGATCGGGACCCGGAGCCACCGTCCAAGACCCAGACTCCAGCGCGTTGTAGATACGGTGCGTCTCCTCCCCGAAGATCTCGGCTTCACCCTCCACGGTTATCCTGAGGTCGATACCCTCAGGCGTCTCCATGCGCGGGGTCGAAGCCGTGACCAGGTAGCCGAATTCGTGCTCCTCGGCAGTCAGTTCTATGGTCATCAGATCGATCAGGTCTCCGTGTATGAGTTCGTTGGCGGGCCCGCGCAACCGGTTGATGACCTCGAGGACAGCCTTGTCCACTCTGAGCACGCGGCCACCCATGTTCTCCGGCACGGTCACCCTGCTGCCACTTACCGTGACTTCCGTGTCGCCCGTCTCTACCAGAAGGTCCTTGATCTGTCCCGCCGTCAGAGTAGGGTCCAGCGACTTCAGGAGCGCAGCGGCGGCCGCTACTTGCGGCGCCGCAAAACTAGTGCCGTCTTGAGCGATCGGATCCCCGTTCGCGTCCCGGCCCAACAGGATCCCGGTACCACAAGCCGATATGGTGACTTCGCCGTCATCTCCGGCGTAGTTCGAGCCACCAATACCGGCGAAACTCTGCTCCCACTCCTCGAAGCTGGTGCCGGCAGCTATCTCGCCCGCCGCCCTCTTCTGACGGTAGGCGCCCTCTCGCTCCTCCTGGGTGCTCCAGTCCAGGATGTCTGCGCGGTCGCCTGTGCGGTCCAGGGCCCCCACGGTGATGAGATTCGGAAGACCCCACATGCCGCCCGGCGCGAGGTTCTCCCCGGTCAAAGCCTCGCCTTCGTTACCCGCCGCCGCCACAAACAGTACATCGTCGTACGCTTCGTTCATCTTCACGAGGAAGTCCCCAAACACCAGCGCGTCCACGCGCGAGCTCACACCGGGTACTTCTTTGGTGGTCCAGGAGAGGTTGATCACCTTCGCACCGTCCCTGACCTGTTGGATCAGCTCCACGAACGCGCTGCCAAGCGCTCCGGAGGCATACGTGTCCAGGCCCGTGCCGGCCAGTTGGGGGTAGGTGTAGCCATGGGGCAACTCCACCGGGTCGCCAAGCGAGCTGCTGCAGGTCACCGTCAGTCTATCCCCCAATGCAGCCGCCACCCCGGTCACGCCGTCGCCCCAGTCGGCACTGATGATGTGAGTCACGCCGGTCCCGTGGCTGAGCCCACCTTCCGCATCGGGGTCGGGTACGTCAGTAGTGCTTCCTGCGTCCAGGCCGCGAATGCGCACTTCTCCGGCCGGGTAACCGCCGCCCGCGTCTGGGAAGTGAAGCTCGGTCGCCAAGCCTTGACCCGAGCCCGTGTAGACCGGGGTATCCGATACTCCCACGTGCACAGGACCCAGAGTCGCGTGACTTGCCTTGAGTATCGCGACAGCCTCCATCATGCCGATCATCTGGTACGGGACGTAGTTGTCATCGGATCGATAGGCAGGGTCCCACATGGGAGAGCAGGTCTTGCCCACGACGGGGGCGGCTGTCACCAGCAACGCGTTGGGCGCAGCCCACTTGACCCCAGCAGCTGACTCCGCGCCTGCCATGGCTTGTTCCAGGTCTTGGGCGCTCGAGCCGGAGGTCTGGACCTGGTATAGGTTCAGGAACTCGATCTCGCCCACTACGGCGCCGCCGATCTGGGCAGCTACCTGCTCGGCCTGAGTCCGCCCTTGCCCGTCCTCCATGACGAGCAGTACGTTGTCGGCTGCGGCCCAGCCGTAGACGTCGCTTTCGACGAAACTGGACGGGTCCGGATCGACGACCTGGGCCTTACCCAGATCGGGACCGTCTGATCCTCCGGCCGTCCCGACAACCACGCCGACGATGATCCCCACCGCCAGGAGCGGCGCGATGACAAGTGCCATCTTCGCCCGGCGTGATCGGCGGCTCCACCACCCGGCCTTCTGAGACGAACCGAGGGCGGCCCCACAGTCCTTGCAGAACTTCACACCCGGCGACTGCTCTTTCCCGCAATCTGGACAGAACCGGCTACGTGGGCTCATGTCTCCTCCGTTGTCGATCGGGA
This sequence comes from uncultured Actinomycetes bacterium, assembly GCA_963814365.1. Classification (GTDB taxonomy): domain Bacteria; phylum Actinomycetota; class Thermoleophilia; order RBG-16-64-13; family RBG-16-64-13; genus RBG-16-64-13. Next base: position 19,793 of record CAWFCL010000005.1, read on the forward strand.
GTCGTCACCATCACGTCAGAAGGCACCGATGTAAGAAGGTTACCTAGTGGATAGCATGATAGTCAAACTCTCTCATCCAATACTCCTACGGCGCGCCCATCACGTCGAACCTGTCCACATCTATGGTGTACCAATAGGATTTGGAGTTCTTCTCATGTAGGCACTCGATCTCCACGGTATGGATACCGGGAGCCAGGATGCCGGTGTCATAGACACTCTGCTTCCAGAGGGTGGTGGGGCTGTAGAGGTCTACGGTCTTGGCGTTCGCGGTGTCTCCGTCTAGGGTCACCTTGGCTTTGCCTTTGGTATTCGAGGTGGCCGCTATCCAAGAGGCATAGGTGCCGTCGAAGGTGAAGGTGGTCTTGTACCCGGCTTGGTCGGTGAAGGCGTAGGTGTCCTCGTAGGCGGCCCAGTAGCCGCTTGCGTCCCATCTAGACCACTTGGAGGTAGAGGCCCCCGTGGCTATCCCGGGGTCATAGGTGAAGTAGCTGTAGTCGTTGTCGTCGATCTTGGTGGTGGCAGGCGACTGCTTGAGCGTACCCGCGATATCGAAGGCGTCTATGCCGATGGAGTACCACCAGCTACCTGAGTTCTTCTCTCCCAGACACTCTATGACCACGGTGTGCGTGGTGTCATCCAGCAGTCCGGTGCTGTATACCGCCTTCTTCCAAGAGGTGATCGGGGTGTAGAGGTCGATCACTTGGGCCTCGGCATCGTTGCCGTCCAAGGTCACCTTAGCTTTGCCTTGGGTGTTGGACGTCCTGGACAACCAGGCTAGATAGGTGCCTTCGAAGGTGACGATGGCTTTGCGTCCGGCTTTGTCGGTGAAGGCGTAGGTGTCTTGGCTTGCCGCCCAGTAGCCACTGTTGTCCCATCTGCCCCATGTAGGCTCGTAGGTGATCTTGGAATCCTTGTCGTCGTAGCGGATGGTGGCGATGTAGGTGAAGTCATCGGCCGGGGTGTCGGGACTGGAATCCACCATAGTGGTGACCTGCACTCCCACAGTACCGGCCGCATGAGGCGGAGCGATAGCGGTGACCTGCGTAGCGGAGTCCACCCGGAAGCTGGTGGCGGCCGCGCCGCCGAAGGTGACAGCCGTGACCCTATTGAAGTTGGTGCCGGTGATGGTGACTGCGGTGCCGCCGGAGCTGGAGCCCAAACTGAGGCTGAGGGCAGTTACGGTGGGAGGGGGCGGGGTCATCAGCATCGGAGCTGTGGGATCGGTCAGGTCGAGCCCGTAGAGGTAGTAGTCGTCCATCGAGCCGCCCGAGGGGGTCATGCCGAAGCCCGCCCAGTACAGCCGGGAACCTGCCCCGAGGGGCTGCGAACTCGCGTCGAAGGACACATTCGCCCACGACTTCTGGGCAAGGACGGCACCACTCGCATCGAGCAGACGGTAGTTCAGGGTTTCCGACGTCGATGTCATGACACCGAAGAGCAGGACGAATCGGGAGTCGCTGAGCTTCACCAACCGCGGCTCGCCGGCCCAGGTCGTCCCGAGGGGGTCATACGAGGTGATCCACCGGAACACCGGTGTCCCGGTGGCTAGATCGGTCGACACTACATACACGTTTCGCTGGAGATCGTATCCATCTCCCGTCACCCCGCCGACCGGCTGGTCATGCGGCACGGAGTTGCCGGTGACCAGCGCCCGGCCCGAGCCCACCTGCAGGCCCGTGAGGGTGGTGCCGGTATAGTTGGCGCCAATGCTGCCCTGAAATTCAAAGACGTCGTAGGACCTGAAGTACCCGCTGGCAGGGTATCCAGATGCGACTCCCACTTGTATTGCGCGAGGGTAGGCGTCCCCGTGGTCGGCAACGACGAGGTCGGTGTCGCTGCCGCTGACGAGCTGGTTGAATGAATGGCTGGAGTACGAGTAGTCCTCGTACCCATCCTGGAACGGCGTGACCGCCATGCTGGACGTATCGACCTCGAAGGTCATGTTCCCCTGGTGATGCACGCCGTCGATCGCGTACATGAGGCGGGCCATGTGGACGACTAATTTTGTCCCGGTCAGCCACATAGCGCAACTGCCGGCATGGAACGGCTCGTAGACTCCCTTGATGCCCTGTCTGGCACCACCCTTCAGGTACCCGGTTCCGCTGAGGTTCCACGACGAGTCGTACTTGCGGACGGCGACGACGTTGAACGAGTCGTCTTCGTCTCCGTTCCACCGGCCGGTGACAACGTAGAAGTTGCCGTCAGGAGCTGCGTAGAACCCGCCCCACAGCGGGAAGTCGGGGAGCGGGATGGTCTTTGTAGCGCCGGCCGAACAGGTGCTGGTATTGAAGGGTGTCACCGTCAGAGCGAGTGGCCATTCGCTGACCGTCACCACATTGAGGATGTCCGTCGGTCCCGGGTAGAAGTAGATCTTGTCAGGGTTTGCCCAATTCCACCCGCAGTAGACGCCCACCTGCGCCGCGTCGCCGGACGGGACCAACTTCGCAATCGCCCCGTTCGGCCAGTACGACGCGGCGTCAGTCACTACACCGGTTGTGTGCGCATCCGAGTCAGCAGCTGCAGGGGCGACATCAAGGAACAGCCAACTGAGCGAGAGTGTAAGCACCACCAACAGCATCGCGAAGAAGCGACGTAGAGACGGACTCCCCGGGAATGGAACGCGCACCATGAAGGAACCCCTATCAATCAACGGGTCATTGCACCGAAACCTAGTCCAACACCCTACCATCAGGGAGAGACGCGCTCAACAGCGCAGCCAGGCTACGAGCGACCCGAGACTTTCTTCGAGGAATCGAGAGCACAACATCGGTGTTCCTGCGGAAATTCAGGTCAAGAGAGGGGCACCCAGGAAGGCCATCCGGATGGGATTTGACGACAGCCGATAAAGCGGGGTCTCAGGCGGTCTTCGCTGGTGCTGCTCAGTATCAGGAGGTCGCGTCGCGAGAGCAATTTCTGCAAATCAACTGAGACCGAATGAGATGAATTGAGGTCATTCGAGTGAAGCTCTCGTGGGCAAGGTGTGGGCCCACAGAGAAGGGCACCTTACGGCGCCCCTCTCTGTGGTTAGATTCTCCGCACATCTATCGCTAGGGGGTCACGATCACATCGAACGCATCCACGCCTATCGTGTACCACCACGAGGCCCAGTTCTTCTGCCTCAGACATTCTATGACCACAGTATGAGTGTCATCGGCCAGGAGTCCCGTGCTATAGACAGTCTTCTTCCACCAGGTGTTCGGGCTGTAGAGGTCTACGATCTGGGTCTTCTCGCCCGGGGTACCTGGGTCTAGCGTCACCTGGGCCTTGCCCTGCGTGATGGAAGATCTGGAGACCCAGGATAGGAAGGTGCCGTCGAAGGTGACAGTCACCTTCGCCCCGTCTTGGTCGCTGTAGGCGTAGGTGTCCATAGACGCGAACCAGTACCCGCCCTTGTCCCATCTCTTCCAAACACCCGGGTCGTAGGCGCAGTAGGTGGTGTTGTCGTCTTGGATACGAGTGGTCTGGGGAGCCTGCATCAGGGAGTCCCCAGTGTCCAGATCAACGCGTCCAGACATATGGTGTAACTGTAAGAAGAGCTGTTCTTGGCACCCAAGCACTCGATGGTCAGGGTGTGCTCACCCTCAGAGAGCCCGCTCTTGGTGTAGACCGTCACCTTCCAGTCTTGACTCCAGTTACCGCTGTAGAGGTCGACGATCTGTTCGAATCCTCCGTCGACCTGTATGCGAGCCTGCCCATACCACGGACACTTCTTGGCCACCACACTGACAGAGGTACCGGTGAACTTGGCGATGGCCGCCGCCCCGGGTTGTTCGGTGGTGATATAGCCACCCCCGGAAGCCGACCAGATGGCGCCTTTGGACCAAAGACCCACATAGGTGATGCGGCTATCGTTGTCTTGATACCGAGACACGTCCGCCACCTTGGCCACGAAGGCGTCACTGCCGCCACCGTTGTAGGTGAGGTCCGGCCCCACGGTCACTGGTAGGTAGCCTGTATCACCCGTGAGGTAGGCGCGGCCGTCGGAGTCCACCGCGACGCTGTTGGCAGGGCTCGAGTCAAAAGTGCGACTATACGCCAGAGAAGTGCCATCGGACGTGACTTTGGCCAAGAACCCCTCGAGCGGCTCACCCTCGCTGTGGAAGATAGAGCCTGCCACATAGGCGTTGCCCGCGGTGTCAACGGCGATGCCCTGGCCCCAGTCCTCTGCGCTCGTACCTATGTAGCCGCAGTAGTCCAGCCCAGTGCCGTCCGCCTTCACCTTGGCCACAAAGGCATCACCGACGAAGCCGATGCCGCCTCCGATATCATTGTAGGTGAGATCGGGTCCCACGGCCACCGGCAACGTGTCCTCGCCTGAGGTGGTGATCCCCGTGACATAGGCACAACCGTCAGCATCTACGGCGATGCTGTTGCCCTCTTCGCCACGGGCGCCACCTATGTATCCACAGTAGATCAAATCAGTGCCGGCCGCGTTGAGCTTAGCCACGTAGGCGTCGCCCCTAGTCCCAGGTACCGCCTGGTCGTTGAAAGTGAGAATCGGGACCCACCGCCACCGGGAAGGTGGCTTCTGTTTCAATGGTGAAGCCGGTAAGGTACGCGCATCCATCAGTATCCACCGCCACATCCCAGCCACCGAGGTCGTAGCTGTACACAAGTCCTGTGCCATCCACTTCGACCTTGTCCAAGAAGCCATAGCCAGTGATGTAGGCACAACCACTTGAATCGACATCGATGCCCGATCCGCCGCTGGCTCTATTATCCTGCAGGTAGCCGCAGTACGTGAGCGCGGTGCCGGTGGCGTCGATCTTGGCCACGAAGGCATGCTGCTCGGCGCTCGACCGCGCGAGGTCAGGCCCCACGGTCACCGGAAAGGTGGCCTCACTCGACTGCGTCTCCCCTGTGACGTAGGCATTGCCGCTCGCATCCACGGCGATGTCGGTGCCTTCATCAAAGGAGCCGCCGCCTATATAGCCGCAGTACACCAATCCCGTGCCGTCCGCCTTCACCTTGGCCACAAAGGCGTCGGTGCCATAAGTTTGGTAACCATTGAAGGTGAGATCGGGACCCACCGCCACTGGGAAGCTGAACTGGGCAGAACGGGTCTCTCCCGTGACATAGGCGCAGCCCTCTGCATCCACCGCGATGCCGGAGCCCCGCTCTTGTCCGCTTCCCCCTAGGTAGCCGCAGTAAATCAGCACCGCTGGGTCAATGACCAGAGGCAGGGTCGGGTCGTAGACACCCAAGCGGAAGCCATACTCGGCGACAGCTTCGGCCCCTTTGCCCGACGTGCTCCCAAGAACGAACCTCGCCGGAACCGACACTCTCTCTCCGCCCACCTCTTGGTAAGCGAACGGGGCCGCGTCAGTGAAGGTCCCCACCGGGGTGGAGACCACCAGGTCGTCCTTGTCGTTCAAAGTGACGTCCGCTCCGCGATAGGCCAGTCGGATACAACTGGGGTCGGCGCCGGACGCCAATACGAACTCTTGTTTCAACTGGTCCTGAGAGCCGGAGTAGACCACGTCGACACCCTGCCAAACGCCCGGGTAGACAATGGATGAGTAGGTGGGTAGGCCGGTGTGTTGACTGTCTGGTGTACCAGATAAGTAAGAGACCACCATACCGGTACTATCTACGCCCCGCGGCACGACCGCGTTTGCTCCCAGATGGTCCAACTTGACAGCCCAAGAGTTGCCGGGTGCTCCGGTCGAGGTCGCCTGACTCAGCGCTAGCGTCAACCCCTCTGCAGTGAAGTAGAGAGTCTTGTCTCTGCCTGAAACGTAGAAGGCCACCGGGCTATCGACCTGTCCCTGGTTGGCGATGAAGTAGAGAGGCATCCGGCCCCAGTCGGCGTCAGTGACAGCGGCCGACGCAGTGATTGAAGTGGCGGGAGCCGATTGTGGCCGGACCGTGTCCGCGAGGACAGCGAGTGGAGCAGCCAAGAGTAGAAACACCAGCACTCCGAAGAACAGCAGAAGTTTTGTCCTGCCGGTTGGCAGGAGATCAGACCACCGAGCCATCGCGCACCCCCTGAATCGACCTGGCACCTTAGCCCGCGCACGCGAACTGCAAGCACGCGGTTGTGGTCGTCTGTAGAGAGGAGCCCGGCGGGACTACCCAGACCTGGAGTCCCCCTTGCAGGCTGGCCGCACTCCCCGTTGACGATGGAACCGGAGCGAAGGTTCCGCAAGTGCCGCACCTTCATCAGACAAAGCCGTGGACGAGAACCCCCAGCGCATTACTTTCCAAAGAAAAAGCCCCGCTTGTGGCGGGGCCTTTCTGAATGGTAGCGGGGGCAGGATTTGAACCTGCGACCTTCGGGTTATGAGCCCGACGAGCTACCGGACTGCTCCACCCCGCGCCGAATGAGTGTCGGAGTATAGCACAGTACATCTTTGGTCCTATGACTCGACAGTCCCGCACACGCTACAATCACGCCTCCGCAAAAGGCCGCGGATGCAGGAGAACGTCCTTCGACAGCGCAAGTGTTATGGACGTTCTGCCGATAATCCTCGGGAGGGCAGATACCGCATGGCACGAAGCAGACAGACCGAATGTAACAAGCAGCGCAGGCGTCGCGGCGTCGCGGCGCTGGCTGCTGCTTGCGGACCCCTGCCCGTTTTCAAGCAGCTTCGCCTACCTGGGCTTGTCTTCGGCACGTTGCTGGGCCTAGTGGTCTTTGCCTCGGCTGCCCACGCCGCCCCCGGCTTCCAGACACAGATGGACTCGCTCCAGACCCAGGCCGAAGTGCTGCAGGCCCAGATGGATGCTCTCGATCAGCAGCTGGAGGAGAGTACCGAGGCCTACAACCAACTGGTCGTCAATCTGAACGAGCTGAACGTGACCATGACTACGCTGCGTCAGCAGCGAGATGTGGCGCAATCCGACTATCAGTATCGCCTCCGGCTGTACGAAGACAGGCTTTGCGACCTGTACAAGGCCGGTGGCCGGGACGAGTTCCTGGAGATGATCCTGGACGCGGGCGACATCGGCGACTTCTTGTCGCGCGCACGCCTGGCCGCCGAGTTCGCCGATCAAGACCGGCGCCTGATGGAGAACCTCACGCGCAGCGCCGAACGGCTGGAGACCGTGATCGCGGACATAGACCAGACCAAGAGCCAAGAGCTGACCATCCGCACGCAGATGGAGGAGCACCAGGCTCGCATCGAGTCCTCCCTGTCAGCTCGCCAGACTGCCTTACTGGACCTGGATGTTCAGATAGTGGCAGTCATAGAGGCCGAGCAAAGACGTCAAGCCGAGGAGCAAGAAAGACTGCAGCAGGCGCTCGCCAGCATGCTCAACAGCGGGCAGCTCTACAACGGAGTGCTCCCCCAGACCGATAGCGAGATCCTTGACCAGTTCATAGAGACTGCGGCAGCGTACATAGGTGTGACCTACGTCTGGGGTGGTGACAGGCCCTCGACGGGCATGGACTGCTCCGGTTACACCCAGTTCGTATACAGGCAACACGGGGTGAAGCTCCCTCATTACTCCGGATACCAAGCCGTCCTAGGTCTCCCGGTCGACCTGGCCAACATCCAAGCCGGTGACCTGCTCGCCTTCGGCTCTCCCGTGCACCACGTCGGCATCTACATAGGTGATGACATGTTCTTGCACGCCGCGGGCACCGGAAAGGACGTCCGCATAGGCCGTCTGAGCCAGCGCAACGACGTAGCAGCCATACGCCGTTTCGACCTACAGCCCCGGTCCGGCCCCCCGGACTTCTACTAGGCTCCCGGTCAAGCTGCAGCCTCGGCCCTACAGGGCGGGTAGAATAGGGACATGTCCACCGCCAGCATCATAATGGTCGTGCTCATCTGCTTGGGGTGCGCCTTGGGACTCGCCGGTTTGTGCGCAGCCGCTTACCGCGGCCTGCAGCTTATGAAGTCCGCGCGCGCGACCGGCGTCAAGACCAAGACTCAAGTCCAACAGCTCACCGGACGTGTGCAACGCCTTGAGCCTCGCTTCCGCGAGATGGCCGCCAAACAGAAAGCCGTGGCCGAAAAGCTCGAAAGCCTCTCGACCACGGCTCAGAAGTCCGACTGACCATCGGGTCGGTGGCCGCGCGACGCGCGGCCACGTCAGGCGTCTACTAGACGGCCTGCACCTCGGTGATCTCAGGGATGTCTTCTCTTAGCACCCTCTCAACACCCATGCGCAGAGTCATCTGCGACATCGGGCAACTACCGCAGGCGCCGACCAGCTTGACCTTGACGATGCCCTTTTCTTCGTCGACATCGACCAACTCGACGTTGCCGCCGTCGTTCTGCAGAGCAGGGCGGATACGATCCAGTGCCTTTTCGACTCTGTCTCTCATGTTCTTCTCCTCGCCTCTAACGGACTCTCAGGCTCAGACTTTGATGATGGTCGCGATGCCCTGGCCGCCACCGATGCACATGGTAGCCAGACCGTAGGTGCCGCCCTCCTGCTTCATCGCATGGATGAGCGTGGTGAGTATGCGGGCGCCAGAAGCACCGATGGGATGACCCAGAGCGATAGCCCCACCGTAGAGGTTGACCTTGCTCATATCGAGGCCCAGTTCTTGGGCCACGGCACCGGCCTGCGCGGCAAAGGCCTCGTTGGCCTCGATTACGTCCATCTGCTCGAGCTTCATGCCGGTCTTCTCGAGGACCTTCTTGGTGGCGTAGTAGGGGCCCATGCCCATGTACGCAGGATCCAGGGCGGCGGTTGCATAGCCCACGATAGTGGCCAGCGGCTTGAGACCCTTCTTCTCGGCCCACTCCGCGGAGGCGACCACGAAAGCGGCGGCGGCGTCGTTGATGCCCGACGCATTGCCGGCCGTCACAGTGCCGTCTTTCTTGAAGGCCGTGGGCAGTTTGGCCAGCGCCTCCAGGGTAGTACCCAGGCGCGGATGTTCGTCGGTGTCGAAGATCACCGGGTCGCCCTTGCGTTGCGGTATCTCCACGGGCACGATCTCGGCCTTGAACTTGCCAGCCTTGATGGCGGCTTCGGCCTTGATCTGGCTCTCATAGCCGATCTGATCCTGGGTCTCGCGGGTGATGCCGTACTTCTCGGCCACGTTCTCGGCAGTGATGCCCATGTGGATGTTGTTCATGGCGCACTGCAGGCCGTCCAAGATCATCTCGTCCTGGAGGACGCCGTCACCCATCCGGTAGCCCTTGCGAGCGCTCGGAACCAGGTACGGGGCAATGCTCATGTTCTCCATGCCGCCGGCCACGATGACTTCAGCGTCGCCGGCCTTGATGGCGTTGGCGGCCTCGTGGACGGTCTTCATACCCGAACCGCATACTATGTTGAGCGTGAAGGCGGGGATATCTTCGGGCAGGCCCGCTTCGAGCATGGCCTTGCGCGCAGGGTTCTGACCCTGACCTGCAGTCAGCACGTTGCCCATCATCACTTCTTGAACGTCAGTCTTTTCGATCCCGGACCGCTTGACAGCTTCCGCGATGGCTATGGAGCCAAGCTTCCAGGCCGGTATGTCGGCCAAGGTGCCCAAGTAGCGCCCAACGGGGGTGCGCGCAGCGCTAAGGATCACTACATCTCGAGACAAGGGGGAGCTCCTTTCCTATCCACACGTGCATCCAGCACGAAATGTACTGGGAGAAGATACCATCCTCTGGACTTGGACCGCGACGTCAGACCGCAGTGGCCCCGGCCTGCTCGTCCAGCCACTCCAGGACCGCTTCGATCACCTGCGGAGCCACGGGGCGCTTGAGCTGCTCTTTATATGCGGCCAGCCCGGGAGGACCGGGGTCGGCCCTCAGAAGGTGGGTCACATCCGGCAGAAGCCGAGGCTCGAACGGAGCCGCCGTCAGAGTAGCCATCTTGTCCAGGTTGCCCGGGTCCACCTGGATGTCCTTGGAGCCCGTGATGGCCAGGATAGGGGCCTCGATCTTAGGAAGGTCTTGTCCGGGGTCGTACGCCATGAATTCGCGCAACCACTTAGCGTTGACCTTGGCCACCAGTTGGGCCCGATATGAATCCTTGCTGGAGCTCTTGACCCGACCCAGTTGCTTCGCTTGGGCCTTGACCACATCGATTCGAAACAGCTTGATGAGGAAGCCCTGAAAGCCCTTCATGCTCTTGCCTACCTGCTCGGCCTGCCAACGGAGTTCTTCTTCGCCTGGCCTGGCACCGCCGGCCAGCAGGACGACACCGGCCAGACCAGGGGTGCGCGCGGCCACCATGGTAGCCAGGTATGCTCCCTCGCTGTGACCCAGCAGGAAGATCCGGTCTGCTCGGGTCTCGGGGTGCGCGCGCACGAAGTCCACGGCGGCGGTCACGTCGGCGGCGTTGTCGCTTAGTCCGGCAGTCCAGAAATCGCCCGCGCTGGCGCCCACGCCCCTCTTGTCGAACCGCAGTGAGTCGAACCCGCCCGCCTCAAGGTGCCCGGCCAACTCGCCGAGGACATTCACGGGGAACCGCTTGTGGTTCTCGTTGCGGTCGACCAAGCCGGAGCCGGCGATCATGACCACACAGGCCGAGCGACGGGGCTCGTGTCCAAGTGTCAGAGTGCCTTCGAGTCGCAGCCCCGATGACTCGAACTCCACCTCTTGCTCGCTCAGTTCCGACTCCTTTTCTAAGGCTCTAACCTCTCTTCGGGATGCGGACCGGCCCAGGGGCGCGGTCCTGCCATCGCCTTAGAGATGGTAACTCCATTGTCGGTCAGAAGTCCGACGATCTGAGGGGTCTGCGGCCAGAACTCCTGCTCCCGCTCTTTCGCAGCGGCGTCTGCGGCAGAGACATAGAGCACAGTGACCCTCAGCTCACCGTCGATGTCATCTACCAAGAGCTGGTAACCCTGGGCCAGCCAGTCGGCCAGTTTGGCCTCGTACTCGCGGAGAAGCATCGGGTCCATGACGCCCCCTTTCGCATCGCGATACAAACACTCGACTCGGTGGCAGGTGGCGGTCGTCCTTGCTCCATTGTCTTTCCTATAGGAGCGTCATGCAAACCCTATTGATCAGTCGTCTGTCTCGCGCGGCCGCCATCCGGCACTGAACAAGAAAAACAGCGCCGAGGTGCGCCCCAAGTGAGTGAACGTCCTGCTGAGCTCCTCCGCGGCAGCGTCGAGGTCCTCATCCGCCCCCAGTCCGGCCAGATATGAGTGAAACGAAGGATAGGCGCCCGCCCGCTCTGTGAAGGTCGCCGCGTTGGCGATGACCGCCTCTATCTTCCGCCGGTTCCGGATGACCGCCTTGTCTTGGAGCAGCCGGTCGACGTCGGCCTCATCCATTCCTTTGACCTTGACGGGGTCGAAGGCGTGAAAGGCCCCGGTGATGTCGCTCCAACGCGATTCGACCACCTTCGGGCCAAGGCCGGCGGAGAAGACGGCTCGCGCCAGCAGCGCGAAGTACTCCTGGTCGGACTGGGGATACTCGCCGGCGCGCTGCATCCAACCCTGCTTCTCGAACATGGTGCCTCCTCGTTCTGACTCGTCTAGAAACAGCCTGTGACAAGTCGATGGTAAGAGGAGGGTCCTCCGGAACAGGTACGCCTAAGGTTGGTTCGTGGCGAGCTCGCGCAGAGTGTGTTGCGGGGTCAGCTCGACTATGCGATCGGCCAAGCGCTGGGCCTCGGACAACTCGTGAGTCACGTAGACCATCGTGACTCCCTGTTCCTTGATGAGACTCTCAAGGATGCTCATCAACGACTTCTTGAGATCGGCGTCCAAGTTGCTGAAGGGCTCATCCATCAGCAGGATGGCTGGCTCCACAGCGAAGGCCCGGGCCAGCGACACCCTTTGCGCCATGCCTCCACTCAACTCCGCCGGATGGTAACGCTCGAAGCCGGCTAGTCCGACGCGCTCCAGCCACCGGGCGGCCGCCGCGCGGGCCGCCCCCTTGTCCGCACCCCGAGCGCGCAGAGGCGCCGCCACATTGTCCACGGCCGTGCGCCAGGGGAGCAGGCGCGGTTCCTGGAACGCATACCCCACCGGGCCCGCGGCGACGTTCACAGAGCCCGAGTCCGGAGTGACTATGCCGGTTATGAGTTTGAGTATGGTGGTCTTGCCTGAGCCGGAAGGACCCTACTACTCCCACGATCTCGTTGGCGGCGACGTGGAGAGAAACCTCGTGCAAGACTTTGAGCGTATCGAAAGACTTGCTCACCTTATCCAGCGTGATCATGCGACCACCTTTCGCCAGCGCAGCACCCTCCGCCGAAGCGGGCGCAGCACGCCGAACTCCAATACGGCCATCAGCGCCAGCAGAAGGACTACCCAAGCGTAGACCTCGGGCATCTCCAGATTGCTCTTTGCTCTACCGAAGGCGTGACCGATGCCGCTCATGGCACCCAGCACCTCAGCCAACACCACCGCCCGCACACCCACACCGGTCGCGAGCGTCAGACCCGCCAGCGCCGGAGCCGCCGCACCCGGCAGGTATATCTCGGTGAAGCGCAGCCGGCGAGGGAAGCGGTAGACCTGGCTCAACTCCACCAGACGCGGGTCTATCGCCAGTACGCCGGACACCGTGTTCACGTACATACTTGGCGCGACGATAGCGGCGACGACAAAGATGACGCTGAGGTCGCCCAGCCCGAACCACAGCAGGGCCAGGACGGCGATGACCACTGCCGGCACGGTCATGCCCACCCAGCGCAGTGGCTCCAAGAAGGAGCGCAGCCGGGGAGCCAGCCCCGCAAGCAGGCCCACTGTCCAGCCAAGCCCGGCACCGATGGCCAGACCGATGACCAACCGCTTCAGGGTGATCAGGAGTTCTATCCAGAGAGACCCGTCGACCGCCAGCCGGCCGAAGGCGCGGGCGGTCTCCAATGGCGATGCGATGAAGATGGGGTCCACCCATAGGGAGAGGAGCTCCCACGCGACCAGCAGGGCAAGCACGCCCAAGACCGCGTAGAAGACTCTGACGCGGCGCCGCACGGCGGGCCGCCCCGCGGGGCGGCCGGTCGCGGCGGCGGCAGTGACGCCGGGGCCGGGGGCCGGAGGCCCGCCGGCCGGCCGCACGTCGCTGGTTTCTCTATTCGGAGTAGTAGAAGTCATCGTCAGGCAGCATACCTCCGATGACCGCTGGTGACAGGTCCATGAGCGCAGTGTAGAAGGCTTCGAGTCTGGTCTTCGCCTCCTGCGCGGTCTGATGTTGCCACTTGATGTTCTTGAGCGAGGCGGTCATCACTGCCGCCTTTACTCCCAGTTGGGGCAACTCGGTCTCCAGCAGTTCGCCGGCCGCCTCGGGGTTGGCAAGCAGCCACTCCACCGCCGCAGCGTATTCTCGCTCGAACGCCGCGATCAACTCAGCATTGTCCAGAACGGTCGCCGTGGCGACCACACCCGCTATTGGGGTGACACCTGCCATGCTCTCCTCGGCCTGAGTAGCGGCCGACCAAGCGTCGGCGAACGACAACACCCGGCGCAGCGGGACCGGCTTGTCCTTGCTCTGCAGCAGCACGGCTGTGGCCAGGGGCTCCGAAAGCACCGCGTTCTGCACCTCGCCGGCCAGCAGCAACTGTGAGGCCTCGGTCGGATCGGCGGCATAGCGCAGTTCGAAGTCCTTGGCAGGGTCCAGGCCCTCGTTCGGCCGCCAGGAACTGGAACATCACGTCGGGGGCGCTCCCCTGGAAGGGAACAACCAGCGACTGCCCTTGGATGTCCGAGAATCCGACGGCGTCCGGGTCGGAGCTGATGAGGTAGGTGATGTTCCATACCGAGATGTCCAGCAGCCGCAGCTCGACCCCTTTGTTATAGAAGGTGGCGGCGTTGTTGGAGGGTACCGTGACGAAGTCACCTTGGCCGCCGGCCAACATGGCCTTGAGCTGATCGGCGTTCTCCCAGATGACCACCTCAGTCTGCTCCGCCACGTCAGCGAGCCTATCGTTGGCCGCTATGTACGCCATGGGGATAGCCATGGGTCCGGGCGGAGCCACCAGCGTAAGCTTCTCCACTTTGGTCCCGGTGTCGGTCTGAGTGGAGTCGGTGCTGGACGTGGACGAACCACAGGCAGCGAGAGCCACGACCAGTACGATCACCGCGGCCCCTAGGGTAAAAAGTCTAGCTAGCTTTGACATCTTCTTGATCGCGCCTTTCTTGTGGAACAGGAACAATTCTGGGTGTTGCCTTCACTCTTCGAAATCCATCCGCTGCAGATCGACTCCCTGGAGCCGGCCCAGTTCTTCGTAGAACTCCTCGACCTCAGGCCCGAAAGCATCTATCAGCAGCAGACCACTGGGTGAACAACTGGTACCGTCGGCGTCGTGGAGTCCTAGCCGCATGCGTATGTTGCAGCCGTATTTGCTGAGGACGGCCTGTACAGCGGGAACATTCTCCACCCTGCTTGTGACATGCACACCAAAGACCGCGTGCTTCATGACTCCTCCTAATACTGACTCTTCTAGTCACCTCTTGTATACGCACCTCTCACATTGAACTTGTCTTCCCAAAGGAGTAGATTGTGAAACACGTAACGGCGTTATTGCCGTAACAGGTGCGACCGCTCCTCCTAGTCGCGAAGGATGTGCATGTCCAGGTGACCACCGCGGGCAAAACGGCTGTCTCACGCAAGACCGTCGGTAGGCTTAGTCTTTACCGACGGCTACTTGATGACCTCAGAGCTTCAGGGGCCGAGAACATCTACTCCCACCAACTGGCCCATCTGGCTGGTGTCAGTGCCGCCCAGGTACGACGTGACTTCATGGTGATCGGCTACTCTGGCAGCCCCAATCGCGGGTACCAGGTGGACACTTGTCTGGCCAGCATCGCAAGTCTTCTGGACGGTGACGTATACCAGGAGGTAGCGCTGGTCGGGCTGGGTCGTCTGGGACAGTCGCTGCTGGCCCACTTCGCAGGCAAACGCGCTCAACTCCGCGTGACCGCGGGCTTCGACAGCGAGCCCGCCCTCATCGGGACCACATTCCAGGGATGCCCCGTCCACAGCGTCGAAGACATGGAGCGGGTCGTCGCCGACAAGAACATACGCATAGCTATCCTCGCGGTACCGCCGGACAGAGGGCCAAGAGGTGGCGGAGACCTTGGTGCGTGCGGGAATCCGTAGCTTTGTGGACTTCACCGGTATCCCCCTGCGCGTGCCCGACGATGTGTTCGTGGACCACATGGATATCACTTCGGCGCTGGAGTCGGCGGCGTTCTTCGCGCGGCAGGAGCAGGCGGACGACGGTACCGAGAGTATCGACGAAGGACCGGCCGGTCCCGAAAACGGAGCGGCCGCACCGGCCATGTTCCCGATCATCCATACCATCGACACACTTCTAGCGGGAGCGGACATGAATCTGCAAGAACTCGCACAGAAGATCGGAGCGGCGGTAGCCACTTCAGGCGGCAGTGGGCAGCACAAGATCACCAAGATCTACGCCGGCGACCGAGTAAGTGACCTGTTGAACGAAGCTTCTGACCAAACGCTTCTGGTGACCAACCTGGTCAACCTGCAGATGGTCCGCATGGCCGACCTCATGGAGGTACCCGGCATCTGCTTTGTGGAAGGGGTCGCCCTGGAGCCGGAAGTGATCGAACTGGCCGAGCAGAACGGCCTCTTTCTCATGGTCTCCCCGCTGGGAGTCTTCGAGACCTGTGGTCTCATCTACCAACTTCTCGCCCGCGAACAACGCGAGAAGCAGGGGCAGTAGAAGGATCAAGCTGTGGAATTCGTCTCTTTCGATATAGAGAGCATGGACTTCCGGCAGGCCGGAGCCGCGTCTCGCGCCCTGAAGGAGAAGCTCAAGCTCATCGGAGCGGACGCGGAAGCCATTCGACGCATCATGATCGCCGCATATGAAGCCGAGATGAACGTGGTCATCCACTCCGCGGGGGGTCGACTGGAGGCTTCGCTCAGCGACACGAGGGTGGACGTGGACGTTGTCGATACCGGCCCGGGCATCCCGGACATCGACAAGGCCATGACGGCAGGGTTCTCGACAGCCAGCGCAGAGGCGCGGGCACTGGGATTCGGCGCGGGACTCGGACTGCCCAACATCAAGAAGAACAGCGACCGCTTGCGCTTGACTTCGCGGGTGGGCGAGGGCACGCGCCTTAGCTTCACGATCGACCTGCATCCTGGATCGACAGACGGCGCGCACCCCATATCACTGCATGCTTCGCCCGACAGGTGCCGGGACTGCCGCGCCTGTCTGGCCGCGTGCCCGACCAAAGCCATGCGCGTGCGAGAGGGCAAGCCGGCTGTATTGGAGCATCTGTGTGTCGACTGCGCGGAATGCATACGCGCTTGCCCCTTCGAAGCGTTAGGCCTACGCAACGAGATCTCTTCGCTGGAAGACTTGGCAGGCAAAGGCGAGATGCTGCTGATAGTGCCACCGGCGCTGCTCGCTAGTTGCGGTGCCGAACACCCACCCGCGGCAGTCTGGACCGCGCTCAACGACCTGGGCTTCGCCCAAGTGATCGTCTCCGAGCCCTACGAGGACGCCCTCCTCGCCGCGGCGACAGACCGGGCCTCTGAGACAGGCGGGGGCGCAGCGCCAGACCGGCCCGCAGAGACAGAACGGCCCGTGCCCGTCATCTCTCCCTGCTGCCCTGCCGCCACCAACCTGATAGAACTCCGCTTTCCCTCACTGGTGCCGCACCTGGCGCCCTTGGACTCACCCCTGGAAGCGATACAGGCAGCTTACGCCGAACGCCCCGCAGCCTACGTGGTCTCCTGCCCCAGCCAGCGTTCGGCCCTGGTGGCTGCCGCCGGCCACGCGGACGAGGCGGGCGCCGCCCCGCAACAGGAGTACCTACTTCCGGAAGTGGTGCGGCAGGCCGTGATGGAGAGGTTGGCGCGAGGCGAGGCGAGCATCGCCCCCAACTCGAGCGCTGCCGTGACCGCGGAGTCGACGACCGCTCGGTCCGACGCCTCACGCGAAGCCGCCGCGGCCGAAACCGTCGCGCGCGCAGCCGCGCCTGCCGACGCCCCGCTCACCGTCACCGGTGCCGCGCACGTACTCGCCATCCTCGAACAGATGGAGGACGGCCTACTCACCGATGTGGGCGTCGTCCAACCGTACATGTGCGACGGAGGCTGCTTCGGTTCGCCTCTTCTTCCTCTGGATCATCATTTGGTGGCGCGCCGTTGGGCCCAGGGCCGCGCTGCCTTGTCTGCCCTCATCCCTCCGGGCGACTGTGGCCCAAGTCGGCGAGCAACCGCAGGCGTTGCCAGTTCGCCCCTGGCGACGCCGCGGCGTCGACCCTTCTCCGCGAGACCAGGCGTCCGACTGGACGCCGACATGAGCCGAGCCATCGACAAGCTGGGCAAGATGCAGGCGACCATACGATCTCTGCCCGGCAGAGATTGCGGAGCCTGCGGTGCTCCCACCTGCGCGGCCCTCGCCGAGGACGTGATCATGCAGAGAGCCGATATCGGACTCTGTCCCTATCTAGTGACCATCGACAAGGAGGGTAGCGACCGATGAGACTGAGCGAACTGGCTCGCAGCCTGGACCTTACGCGCATCGCGCCACCCGACGCCGATGTGGCGGCAGTGGATACCGCTGTCGCGGACACCGCCGACCCGGACGTCACCAGGGGCTACGCCTCAGACCTACTCTCCGACGTTCTCGCCAACGCCCCCACGGGTGGGATACTGGTCACCCTGCAGGTGCATCTGAATGTGATCGCAGTGGCCGGACACGCTGGTCTGGCCGCGGTCATCTTCTCGTCGGGCCGCGAGCCAGACGACGACGTGATAGCCAAAGCGGACAAGGAGGGTATCGCCCTCTTCGCTTCGCCCGACGACACCTTCGACCTGGTAGGGCGCCTCTACTCACACGGCATCAAGGGGAGCCGCGCTTGACCAAACAGTCGCCAGCTCCCGACCGTCCGCTGCGGTCATACCGAGCCGACCTGCATATACACACGGCTCTGTCGCCGTGCGCCTCGGAAGAGATGACGCCGCCCGCCATCGTGGCAGCTGCCACGAAAGCCGGCCTGGACATCATTGCCGTGTCCGACCACAACACAGCAGGTAATGTGGCCGCGGTGCAGCAGGCGGCCAAGGCGGCCGGTGACGGTCTGACGGTCCTCCCCGGCATGGAGATCACCAGCGCCGAGGAGGCCCACGTGCTAGGTGTGTTCCCCGACTTGCAGGCAGCAGAGGGGGTGGCGGCCGAGTTGCGCACCATGCTCCCCAAGGCCGACCCAGAGTACTACGCATATTTCGGAGAGCAGCCGCTCGTGGATGCGACTGGGTGTCAGACAGGCGTCGATCCTACCGCCTTGGCCGCCGCCGCACCCCTGGATGTCCGCTCCACAGTCGAGCTCATTCACAGGTTCGGCGGGCTGGCGATCGCCGCCCATGTGGACCGCAAGGCTTTCAGCGTGTACTCCCAGTTGGGGTTCTTCCCCACGGACGCGGGCTTCGACGGGGTCGAGGTCTCCCGGCACGTGACCGACGATTCCGCCCGCCTGGAGGAGTACGCAAGCTTGGGCCTGCCGCTTGTCGGCTGTTCCGACGGCCATTTCCTGGAAGAGATAGGCACGACGGCTACCGAATTGCGCCTTGAGTCGCCCGAATTCTCCGAGCTGGCCTTAGCCTTCGCGGGAACCGAGGGTAGGAGCGTGGCCCGTGCATGATCTCTCTCTATATCTGCTCGAGCTACTCGAGAACTCCGTGACTGCCGAGGCGACACAGATCGAGGTCGGTCTGACGATGGACGGAGCCACCGACGAGCTTCGCCTGACCGTCGACGACGACGGCACCGGCCTGAGCGCTTCGCCCGAGCAGGTGATGGACCCCTTCTATACCACCAAGTCTGACAAGAAGACCGGCTTGGGTCTGAGCCTGCTCAAAGCCGAAGCTCAGGCCGCGGGCGGTGACTTGACCATAGGAAAGTCGGCTGCGCTAGGCGGTGCGCGCGTGGAGACCCACATGCAGCTCAGCCACGTAGACCGCGTACCTTTGGGCGACATCGGCAGCACGATGTCCGTCACCGCCTTCACCAATCCTGGCATCCAGTTCTGGGTCAGTCTGATGGGGGACCACTTCGATCCGCCGCTGCTGCGGGCCTCGCCCGCCGCCGCGGCTACCCGACTGCAACCACCAACCGACAAGGGAGTCGTCGATGACCGCGGATAGTACGCAGAAGAGCAGTCCGTGCCAGGACTGCGAAGAGGCCTCCGAGGAGCAACTACTCGAGCGGCTTGACCAAGTGCTTGAGCGCTACCAGGACAGTCCTGGAGGGCTGATACCTGTCTTGCAGCAGGCCCAGGGCATATTTGGATACCTGCCCGAGGTCGCTCTCAAGAAGATAGCCAGGGGTCTGAACAAGCCCTACAGCGAAGTGGCCGGAGTGGTCAGCTTCTACTCCTTCTTCTCCACCGTGCCTAGAGGAAAGCACATCATCAGGGTGTGTCTGGGAACAGCCTGCTATGTCCGCGGAGGGTTACAGGTGCTGGACGCCATCCGCGAGAAGCTGGGCATCGACGTGGGCGAGACCACCGAAGACCGGGTGTTCTCACTGGAAGTCGCCCGCTGCTTCGGGGCCTGCGGACTGGCGCCGGCTGTCTCCATAGACGAAGACGTGCATCGACGAGTGCGCGCCTCGCAGGTCGGCCAGATCCTTTCCAGCTACTACGACCAGGAAGAGGTGACCCAGAATGTCGCCAGCTGACGGAACCACCACTGGAGCCGGCCCCACCAAGATCAAGGGACCAGCCGACCTCTTGGCCATAAAGGAACGGACGCAGAAGGAGAACGCTCTGCGCGAGGACGGATATCACGTCCTGGCCACAGTGCACATGGGCACCTGCGGCATCGCCAGCGGCTCGCGCGCGGTTCTATCGACCATGATCGACCAACTCACCGCCTCTGACCGCCTGGACGTTCGGGTAGCCACCTCCGGCTGTATCGGGGCCTGTGAGCACGAACCCGTCATGACGGTGGAGGTGTTGGACCAGCCCAAGGTCATCTACGGCGAACTCACGGCCGACAAGGCCACAGAGATCTGGAGCGAGCACATCATGCAGGGCAGGATCGTACCCAAGTACGTGGTCAGCTATGGAAACGAGAGCTGAAGTGATGAACGGCACTACCCAGACACCACATATTCACATCATGATGTGTTTCGGCACCGCGTGTCTCTCTTCCGGGGCCGAGCGCGTCAAAGCCGCTCTCGAAGAGCAACTCAAGCTCCAGGGAGCCGACGCCGAGGTCGGCGTCATAGAGACCGGGTGCAACGGCTTCTGCGCCGGTGGTCCCCTGATGGTCATCCACCCCGGGGGCGTCTTCTACAACAAAGTCGCTCCAGAGGACACGGCCGAGATCGTGGCCGAGCACATCATCAAGGGCCGTCCGGTAGAGCGGCTGATGTACGAGCACCCCACCACCAAGGACCGCATCCCCCTGTTCAAGGACATCCCGTTCTTCGCCCGGCAGAACCTGCGGGTGCTTCGCAACAAGGGACGCATCGCCGCCGAGAAGATCGACGAATACATAGCCAACGACGGCTATCAGGGTCTGGCCAAAGCTCTCACCGAGATGACCCCCGAGGGCATCGTCGAAGAGATCATAAAGAGCGGCCTTCGCGGTCGCGGTGGCGCCGGCTTCCCCACGGGCCTGAAGTGGGAGTTCGCCGCCAAGGCCCACGGTGACAAGAAGTACATACTCTGCAACGCCGATGAGGGCGACCCCGGCGCGTTCATGGACCGCAGCATCCTGGAGAGCGACCCGCATGCCGTACTTGAAGGCATGATGATAGGTGCCCGAGCCATCGGCGCTCACGAGGGCTACATCTACTGCCGGGCGGAGTACCCCCTGGCCTTGGAGCGCCTGGGTGTGGCCATCGGTGCCCTGCGCGAATACGGGCTCTTGGGCAAGAACATCATGGGCACCGACTTTGACTTCGACATCCACATCGCCCGGGTTCGGGCGCCTTTGTCTGCGGCGAAGAGACCGCGCTGATGACCTCCATCGAGGGCAAGCGCGGCGAGCCTCGGCCGCGCCCCCCCTTCCCGGCGCACAAGGGTCTGTGGAACCGACCCTCGGTGCTCAACAACGTCGAGACACTGGCCACATGGCCTCCATCATCCGGCTGGGTGCTGCCTGGTTCCGCACGGCCGGCACCGAGAAGAGTCCGGGCACCAAGATCTTCGCACTCTCGGGCAAGATCAACAGCGTGGGCTTGGTGGAAGTGCGACATGGGCATCCCGTTGGGCGACATCATCTACGAGATCGGCGGGGGCATCCCGGGCGGCAAGCAGTTCAAGGCCGTGCAGTTCGGCGGTCCGTCCGGCGGCTCCATCCCGCGTCGAACACCTCAACGTGCCCGTGGACTACGAGTCGGTGCAAGAACTCGGGCCATCATGGGCTCCGGCGGCCTGATCGTCATGGACGAAGACAGCTGCATGGTGGACATGGCCCGCTTCTTCTTGGAGTTCACCCAAGAGGAGAGTTGCGGCAAGTGCGTACCCTGCCGTGTGGGCACCAAGCGCATGCTCGAGATAGTCACGCGCATCTGCAACGGTCAGGGTCAAGAGGGCGATATCGAGAAGCTGGAAGCGTTGGGCAAGGTGATCAAAGACACGGCCCTCTGCGGCCTGGGTCAGACCGCCCCCAACCCCGTACTCTCCAACCTGCGCTACTTCCGCAAGGAGTTCGAGGCGCATATCCGCGACCACTACTGTGAGGCCGGTGTCTGCTCCAGTATGTTCACGGCCAAGTGCACCAACGCCTGTCCGGCGTCGGTGAACGTGCCCGGCTTTGTGAGCCTCATCGGTGAGCAGCGGTTCGACGAAGCCTTGCGGCTGCACCGCGAGCGCAACCCGCTGGCCAGCATCTGCGGCCGCGTCTGCTTCCACCCCTGCGAGAGCAAGTGCCAGCGCGGCACCATGGACGACCCGGTGGCCATCCGTGGCCTCAAGAGGTTCATGACCGAGCAAGAGACCGTGCCGCAGATACCCGCGGTACTCCAGAACGAGGTCAACGCCGCCAAGAAGATAGCCGTCATAGGCGGTGGTCCGGCCGGACTCTCCTGTGCCTACTTCCTGGCTCGCCTGGGATACAAGCCCACCATCTTCGAACGCGAAGACCGCGCCGGTGGCATGCTGGTGCAGGCCATACCCTCCTACCGCCTGCCGCGCGAGGAGCTGGAGCGCGAGATCGAGATCATCGAGAGCCTGGGCGCCACAATCGAGACCAACAAGGCTCTGGGGCGTGACTTCACCCTCGCCGGCCTGCGCAATCAGGGCTACCACGCCGCCTTCCTGGGCGTCGGCGCTCCCAAGGGCGCCGGGCTGGGCCTCTCCAAGGAGGAGGGCTCTCGACGCCGGTGAAGGCGTAGTGGACGCACTCACCTTCCTGCGAGAGTACAACGTCGGCGGTGACCTCAAGGTAGGCGAACAGGTAGCGGTGGTGGGCGGCGGCAACTCCGCCATCGACGCAGCCCGCACCGCCCTGCGTCTGGGCGCCAAGCACGTCAACCTCATCTACCGCCGCGAGCGTGAACAGATGCCCGCCTGGACCGAAGAGATCTTGGCCGCCGACGAGGAGGGCATCACTCTACTCACCCTGACGGCTCCCGAGACCGTGATGCGCGACTCAGCGGGCAAGGTCACCGGGATACTGTGCAAGAAGATGGTGCTGGGCGACTACGACTCCAGCGGCCGCCGCCGGCCCGTGCCGGGGCGCGAGCCCGATTTCATCGTACGGTGCGACCAAGTGATCGCCGCCGTAGGCCAGGCGCCCAATCCACGGATGCTCTCCGGTGACCTGCCGGTGGAAATGGACAATGGCTGGATCAAAGCCGATGAGCGCACCGGCGCCACCAGCCTCGACTGGGTGTTTGCCGGCGGCGACGCCGTCACCGGCCCGGCCTCGGTAGTCGAGGCCGTGGGCGCCGGCGAGCGCGCAGCGGTTGCCATCGACAAGTACCTCACCGGCGACGAGCACGCCTTCTGGCGTCAGGACATCGCTGTGGACACCTTCTTCGATCCCGATGCCGACCCCACAGAGACGCCGCGCGCCGCGGTGGTCTGCCTGGACCCGGAGGCCCGCGCCTGCACTTTTGCTGAGGTCGAGCTCTCTTGGGATCTGGAGACCGCCTGCGCGGAAGCCAAGCGCTGCCTGCGCTGTGATTACGGCAAGATCCCGGCCGAGCCCGACTCTGTGGCCGAGCCCGAGTTGGTCGGTACAGGGGCCCTAGCAGCGGGAGTGGCGGACCACGCCGACACACAAGGAGCAAGGTAATGCCTACTCTGATCATTGACGGAATGAGGGTGCAGACGCCCGAAGGCGCCAGCGTCCTGGAAGCGTGCCGCCAAGCGGCCAAAGGTGCCCACGCTTTGCCACTTGGAGGGCATACCACCCATCGGAGCTTGCCGCCTTTGCGTGGTGGAGATAGAGGGAGCCCGCACGCTGGTGGCCTCGTGCACCCAACCCGCGACCGAAGGCATGGTGGTACACACCAACACGCCGCGCGCGCGGCGCGCGCGGCAGGCCGTGCTGCAGCTCATACTGTCCGAACACTGCGGAGACTGCTATGCCTGTGTCCGCAGCGGCGATTGTGAGTTACGCAAGCTGGCCCTGGACCTGCATGTGGTCGAGATCACCTGCCGGGGTGAACGAACCAAGTCGGTGATCGACGACTCCACCCCCGCCCTGGTGCGGGACACCGGTAAATGCGTCGGCTGCCGGCGTTGCGTCACCGCCTGCAACGAGGTGCAGGGCGTCGGTGCCCTCTTCGCCCAGAACCGCGGATTCACCACCGTCATCGGCCCGGCCTTCGCCAGCAATCTTAGTGACGTGGTCTGCGTGCAGTGCGGCCAGTGTGCCGCCGTCTGCCCGGTGGGAGCCATCACAGAGAAGACCGCCGTTGACTCAGTCTGGGCCGTCCTGGACGACCCCCAGAAGCACGTCATCGTACAGACGGCGCCCGCCATCCGCGGAGCCCTGGGTGAGGAGTTCGGCTACGAACCCGGTACGCTGGTCACCGGCAAGATGGTCAACGCCCTCAGGCGCCTCGGCTTCGACGCGGTTTTCGACACCAACTTCACCGCCGACCTCACCATCATGGAAGAGGGCACCGAACTACTCACCCGTCTAAGAGCGCCTTGGTCGACGGCCAGGACGTCGCCCTACCCATGTTCACCAGCTGCTCCCCCGGCTGGGTCAACTACATCGAGCACTTCAATCCGGACATGCTGTCCAACCTCTCCAGCTGCAAGTCACCCCAGCAGATGTTCGGTGCGCTGGCCAAGACCTACTATGCCGACAAGTTGGGCAAGAGGCCGGAAGATATCGTCGTCGTCTCGGTGATGCCCTGCACCGCCAAGAAGTTCGAATGCGCCCGCCCAGAGATGAGCCGAGACGGCATCGCGGATGTCGACATGGTGCTCACCACCCGAGAGTTGGCCCGCATGATCAAGATGGCGGGCATCGACTTCCGCAACCTGTCCGACGAGAAGATGGACCGTCCCCTGGGTATGTCCACCGGAGCAGCCGACATCTTCGCCGTCACGGGTGGAGTGATGGAGGCGGCGCTCCGCACCGCGTACGAGATAGTCACCGGCGAGGCCATCCCCTTCCAGAACCTGCATGTGACCCCCATCGCGGGACTGGAGGGCGTCAAAGAAGCCTCTGTCACCATAGAGAAGACCGTGCCCGAGTGGTCCTTCTTGCAGGGCGCGACGCTGAACGTGGCCGTGGCTCATGGGCTGGGCAACGCCCAGAAGGTCATCGACCGTATCAAGAGTGGTGAGAAGACCTACCACTTCGTCGAGGTGATGACCTGCCCTGGCGGCTGCATCGGCGGGGGCGGACAGCCGCGCCTGACCTCGGATGCCGTGCGCGAGGCGCGCATACGCGCCGATCTACGCCGAGGACGAGGGTCGCGAACTCCGCAAATCGCACGAGAACCCGGATGTCAAAGCCTTGTACGAGGAGTTCTTGGGCGAACCCTTGGGACACAAGTCGCACGAGCTTCTGCACACCAAGTACGTGGAGAAAGACCGAGTCTAGTATTGTGAAGGAGTCATGAGCGCGCTTATCCTGATAGTCGACGACGATTACGACTTTCTCGAACTCAACCGCATGGTGCTCGAGCGAGAGGGCTACCGCGTCGCGACGGCGGCAGAGCCCAAGCAGGCCCTGGCGCTAATGGAGAAGGAGCGGCCCGACTTGGTCATCACCGACCTCATGATGACCACGCTCGACTCCGGCTTCTTGTTCGCCCGCTCCATCAAAGAGGATGAGCGTTTTGCCGACATCCCGGTGATCATAGCCACCTCGGTCTCCAGCGCGCTGGGCCTAGACTTCCGGCCCCGCACAGAAGAAGAGCAGGCGGACATGCACGTGGACGCCTACTTTGATAAACCGCTCGACCGAGCGCGACTGCTGGCCACCATCGCGGAACTTCTGGCAGCCGGCCCGGGGGCCTGATGCCTACCTGGGACAGACCCCCTGGTCACCACGGTCGCGGACAAATGCCGCATGTGCTACGCCTGCGTGCGCGAGTGTCCGGCCAAAGCCATCCAGGTGGTGGACGGCCAAGCCACCGTCATGCAACCGCGCTGCATAGGCTGCGGCAACTGCCTGCGGGTCTGCAGCCAGAACGCCAAGCAGGTGCGCGACGACACCGAGCGCGCCTTCGCCCTCTTGGGCTCCGGCACACGAGTAGCCGCTATCGTGGCGCCCAGCTTCCCCGCTGAGTTCGTGGACGTGCCGACAGGTGCCCTGGTGGGCATGATAAGAGCGCTGGGCTTCACCTCCGTACACGAGGTAGCCCTGGGGGCGACTTGGTGGCCAGAGCGTACCAAGACTTGCTGGCCGAGAATCCCGAGAAACGCTACATCACCACGCCATGCCCCGCTGTGGTGTCGTACGTGTGCAAGTACCATCCCCATCTGATACCCAACTTGGCGCCTCTGGTCTCGCCCATGGTGGCCATGGCCAGACTGCTCCGACACGACATGGGCGACGACCTGCAGGTGGTCTTCATCGGCCCTTGTGTCGCCAAGAAGCGCGCCTCGGTGGACTTCACCCACCACGAGATCGAGGCGGTACTCACCTTTGCCGAACTCCGCAGTATGTTCGCTCAGCGCGGTCTCGCCTTCCAAAAATTCCCCGACACGGACAAGTTCGACCCACCCTACGGCGGCGTCGGCATGGTCTTCCCTATACCGGGAGGCCTGTTGCAGACTGCGGAGATGAAAGAGGACCTGCTGAGCGGAGAGGTGTTGATCGCCGACGGCCGAGACGAGTTCGTGGACACCATCAGCGAGTTCGACGTGTCCCACTCCGACACCAAGCTGTTGGATGTGCTCGCCTGTCAGGGCTGCTACGCGGGCGCGGGCATGACCAGCGACATCCCCATGCTCCAGCGCCGGTCCCTGGTCAGCGCATACGCCCGCGACCGTCTCGCGGACTTCACCCAGGAGGAGCTGGACGGTTTCGCCCGATCCATGGACAAGTACCCCGAACTGGATCTCTCTCGCGAGCACGAAGCCAATGAGCAGACTCTAGGAGACGAACCGACGCCCAAGGAGCTGGACGAGATCCTCCACCGTATGGGCAAGTTCAAGCCGGAGGACCAGCTCAACTGCGGGGCCTGTGGCTACGAGGGCTGTTTGGAGCACGCCCGCGCTGTGTACGCCGGCATAGCCGACTCAGAGATGTGTCTGCCTCACACCATCGAGCAACTCCGCGAGGCATACGGCGAACTGGAGGTGTCGCACCGCTCGCTAGAAGAGGCCAAAGAGGCTCTCGAACGCTCTGGCAGACTGGCCAGCATGGGGCAGTTGGCCGCGGGCATCGCGCACGAGGTCAACAACCCGCTCGGCACCCTGCTGCTGCACGCCAACCTACTGTTGGAGGAATGCGGCGATGACACCGAGACCAGGGAAGACCTCGAGACTATCGTAGACCAAGCCAATCGCTGCAAGCGCATCATCTCCGGCCTGCTCAACTTCGCACGTCAAAGCAGAGTGCTGCGGCAGCCCACCGACGTGGGTGAGGTGATCGAGAGGACCATCCGCACCACGCCGGTAGCCGAGGGTATCGAGGTGATTCTCCAGAACCGTCTCTCTGACCCTGTCGCGGATATCGACCCGGACCAGATGGTGCAGGTCTTCACCAACTTGATAACCAACGCCCAGCAGGCCATGCCCGAGGGTGGCACCCTGACCGTCGAGCTCAGTGACGAGCCCGACACCATCACGGTCAGATTCACCGACACCGGCATGGGCATCCTGCCCGAGCACATGCCCCACCTCTTCGACCCCTTCTTCAGCACGAAGCCGTTGGGTATGGGTACCGGCCTGGGTCTGGCGGTCACTCACGGCATCGTCAAGATGCACAAAGGCAACGTCACCGTCGAGTCCAACGCCGACGCCTCCGTCGGTCCCACCTGGACCGCCCTCACAGTCACTCTTCCGCGGCGCGAAGAGAAGGAGGGCCGATAGTTGCCGGGCCCAGCGCAAGAATTGCGCGTAGCCATGGTGGACGACGAAGCTCCTCTCAGCTCCGCCGTCCAACGCATCCTGGCCAAGTACAAAGGGCACGTCGAGGCGGTAGATGTGGACGTGACCTACCACTCCACGCATTTCACGACGGGAGAGGAGTTCCTGGACGGCCTCGCGCGCGGTGATGAGTACGACCTGCTGTTGCTGGACCTGAAGCTTCCCGGGCTCAGCGGATTGGAGATCCTCACCAAGCTGGCCGACCAGGGTCGCCAGCTCGTAACCATCATGATCACCGCTTACGCCACGTTCGAGACCGCCGTGCAAGCGACCAAACTGGGAGCGTACGACTTCCTGGCCAAACCCTTCTCTCCAGAGGAACTGCGCTACTCGCTGCGCAAGGCCACCGATCAACTCATCCTAAGCCGCGAGGCCCGCCGGCTGGCCGAGGAGGAGCGGCAGGTGCGCTTCAACTTCATCTCAGTGCTTTCACATGAGCTGAAAGCCCCACTCAACGCTATCGAGGGCTACCTCAAGCTGATGCGGAGGAAGAGACCCCAGAGCACGCGCAGATGATCGACCGCAGCCTCATCCGCCTGGACGGCATGCGCAAGCTCATCTTCGACCTGTTCGACCTCACCCGCATCGAGTCAGGGCAGAAGGCCCGCCAGTTCGCCGAAGTGGACGTGGCTACCGTCGCGAAGACGCACCATGGACCTCTTCACCACCGAGGCCGCCGACCGCGACATCAACGTCTCGCTCGACGCGCCCCAGCCGGTCACCATGGTGGCAGACCCCGGGGAGCTGGAGATAGTGTTCAACAACCTGGTGAGCAACGCCGTGAAGTACAACCGCGAAGGCGGCAGCGTGACGGTCAAGCTCGACCGCAGGGACGAGATGGTGCGCATCCAGGTGACCGACACCGGCATCGGCCTGACTCCCGAGGAGAGCGCCAAGCTCTTCAACGAGTTCGTCCGCATCAAGAACGAGGATACGTTCAAGATCTTGGGGAGTGGATTAGGCCTGTCGACCGTGCGGAAGCTTGCCCGCCTTTACGGAGGCGACATCTCGGTGGAGAGCGAACGCGGGGCGCGGGCAGCACCTTCACCGTGACCCTCAGGGACGCGGCGACGGTGACCTAGACGGCTCCGCTACCGCGGAGACGCGCGACAGCGGAGCGCCTGCTCCTGTGCATGTACAGATAGGCGAAGAGGTTGGCGAAGCGCAGTCCCGCGCCCGCCAAGAAGATGGAGCCGAAACCCGGCGTAGTCGGCCATCACGCCCAGCGCGACCGCCCCCAACGCGCTGCCGAGATCCATCGCCATGAAGAAGGTGGAGTTGGCCAGCCCCCGACGCTCGTCCCGCGCCGAGAGCACGGCCAGTGAGTTGAGTTCCGGCTGGAGCATGCCCGCAGCGAAGCCCGAAAGAGCACCGGAGACGACCAGGATGCGCGACACTGTCCAACCAGAACATGCAGGAACATGCTCACGCGCGGCCAGCGCCAGAGCCGGAGCCAAGACCGCTATCGGAGCCGAACCGCTGCGATATCCGGCCGACGCACAACCTTGACGACCGCGACGGCCACCGCGCTCGCGACGAAGAACAGACCCGGGTTCCCTATCCCTTTGGCGATGGCGTAGACCACGACGAACGTCTGCAGGCAGCTGGAGGAGAACATGACCACAAACATGATGCCGGAGGGCTTGAGCGCGTCTCTGTCTACCAGCCTCTCCCACAAGAGGCTGGTCGCGCTTCGCCCCTGGACAGGCGTAGGCGGCGAAGCCTCGAGCGCGGGCAGAGACGCAGCCGACGAGACAGAGGCCGAGGCGGCGGTGCATGCCGCTCGCTCTGCTCCTTTGGCCCAGCGCAGAGTCAACAGGGCAGCCAGTCGTCCAGGAGCGCGATGCCAAAGATCACCAAGAAGGTGGTCTGGTAGCCGTAGGCGTTCTTGAGCGGAGAGGGCTACCCAAGGAAAGAGAGCGCGTGACAAGGTCATCGTCAACCCCAGATAGCCTATGCCCTCAGACATCCTGCGTTTGGGGATGATGTCGGTGGCCATGGTCATCAAGGCCGTCCCGATGAAGCTGAACCCCAGGCCCTGTCAGCCTCTCATCCCTAGGAACACAGCCACAGGCATGCTGAGAGAGAAGAAGCCACTCGCGACGAGAAAGGCAACCGCCCCGATGACCGCCGCCAGGTACCGTACCCTTGGTGTCAGCCAACTTGCCAGCGACAGGGCGGAAGGCAACGGCAACCAGCATGAACACCGTGGTGGTCAGTCCGGCGACGGACTTCGAGTAGCCCAGCGTCCACCACGTACAGAGGCAGCAGGGCCATCAGCATGGCGCAGTGCAGCTCCGCTGGAGAAAGTCCGTCGAGCATGACGCTGGCGTACTTGAGCGTGAAGATTCTCTCCCTAGGTTCTGTCACCAGTACCGGAATGCCCCTGGCTGCGAGATGGTATGTTCTAGAAACCCAAAGATCCTCTCGAAGTTCTGATCGGTGAAGAAGGCCGGGTCGTCAGTGCCCCGCGCCCTCCGGCAGGTCCAATTCGACCAGACCGGTGTCCGTCCGAGCTTCAATCGCCCCCGCGAACTCGACCGACTGCTGATAGGGCACTGTGGCATCGCCGGTGCCGTGCTGTACGAGCAACGGACACATGTGGTCATCGATATAGGTGGTGGGTCGGCGGCCCTTGCCGGCTCAGGGGCACCTCGCTACAGACGACCACCCAAGTAATGCTCCTCCATAGACTCCGGTCGGTCATGCTCCATCAGCCCCAGCCCACTCGCTGTCAACTGCGCATCCATCGACGAGAAGTCGATCGGCCCGTACCAGTCGATCGCCGCCTGCACAGCGCACGGGATCGCTAGGTCTC
This sequence comes from uncultured Actinomycetes bacterium, assembly GCA_963814365.1. GTDB lineage: Bacteria > Actinomycetota > Thermoleophilia > RBG-16-64-13 > RBG-16-64-13 > RBG-16-64-13. The sequence goes on from CAWFCL010000005.1 coordinate 49,963, forward strand.
CAAGGGCCGGATCGTCAAACAACGGCGCGTCCGCAGCCACACAGGCCATGGCGGCATAGTTCCCCCCCGACGACTCACCGAAAACGGCCATACGGTCTCCATCCAGTCTATGCTGAAAGGCGTTCGACCGCAGCCACCTGATGGCGGCCCTTACGTCTTGTAGGCCGGCGGGGAAGGTCGCTTCGCCGCTCAGCTGTAGTCGATAGCCGCCACGGCGTAGCCTCGCTCCAGGCCGCGAAAACAGGCCAGGGTGTGATACGAGCGCCTGTGACCGGCCGCAAACCCTCCACCGTGGATGTGCACTATCACGGGGAAGGGTCCTTCGCCTTCTTCTGGCAGAAAGATGTCCAATCGTTGAGCAGGCGACGTCGGTGCGTAGGCGAGATTGAGCCACCTGCGCCTGGCAAACGCCAGGTCTCTCTCCGACATGTAGAAGGGGACGCCCGGTGTCTTTCTCGACGTCCCAAGGCCTACCAGTACCGCTCTGCTCGCTCTCCACGACCCTACCTCCCCTCGCCTTTGCGCTTCGTCGCTGTTGTCTCCACTCCCGGGACGGAACTGCGTCTCGTACAACTCCGCGTACGGGCCACCTTCTGCACCAGTTCGTCGTGGGTGCCGCGCTCCACGACGCGGCCGCTCGTCTATCACCAGTATCTGGTCGGCATCGCGCACCGTGGAAAGCCGGTGAGCTATCACCAGCGAGGTGCGACCCTCAAGGGCGGTCTTTAGGGCGGTCTGCAGGGCGACCTCTGACTCCGAGTCCAGGTGTGCGGTGGCCTCGTCCAACACCACCACGTCCGGCGCCTTGAGCAGCAGGCGAGCGATAGCGATGCGCTGCTTCTCGCCGCCTGAGAGCCGGTACCCGCGGTCGCCGACGATGGTGTCCAGGCCGTCGGCCAACCCCTCGATGAACGGCAGTATCTGAGCGGCCGCCAGGGCCTCGCGCAACTCGGCCTCGGTGGCGTCCGGCTTGGCGTACAGCAGGTTGCTGCGGATAGTGTCGTGGAACATGTGGGCGTCCTGAGTGACGACGCCTACCGTGGCCCGCAGCGAGTCGAGAGTGGCGTCGCGCACGTCCACTCCAGAGATCTCCACCGCGCCCTCGTCGACGTCGTAGAGCCGAGGAACCAGCTGACTGATGGTGGTCTTGCCGGCTCCCGAGGGTCCGACCAGAGCGACCAACTGTCCCGGCTCGGCCCTGAATGAGATGTCGGTAAGCACCTCCTTGCGAGCCGCCTCGCCTGGTCGCGGCAGGGCGATCGACTCCAGCGACGCCAGCGAGACCTCTTCCGCGGTCGGATACGTGAACGCCACGTGTTCGGAACTCGATGGACGCCGGTCCGCGAGGAATCGCCACAGCGGACGGCTTCTCGCTGACCATGGGTTCGATGTCGAGCACCTCGAACACGCGCTCGAACGACACCAGCGCCATCATCACGTCCACGTGCATGTTGGAGAGAGCGGTGAGAGGTTGGTACAGGCGGCCCAGGTAGGCAGCCAGCGCGACCAGCGTACCCACGTCCAGCGCACCACGGATGGTGAGCACACCGCCCCAGCCATAGACCAACGCCGTAGCCAGAGCCGCTGTCAGAGACAGGGCGACGAACAGAAACGCGCGTGGACACCGCCTCTATGACTCCGATCTCGCGCACCCGACCGGCCTTCTCGGCGAAGGCTCGGTCTTCGTCGTTCGGACGACCGAACAGCTTCACCAGATAGAGCACCGGCCACGTTGAAGCGCTCCACCATGATGTTGTTCATCTCGGCATTCAGGTTGAACTTCTCGCGCACGATCTTCTGCAGACGACGCCCGAGACAGCCGGGCCGGGAACAGGAACACGGGCAGCAACGCCAACGAGATCAGGGTGATCTCCCACGACAGGACGAACATCGCCACCAGCACCAGACTTACGCTGATGAGATTGCCCACCACGGTCGAGAGGACCTCAGTGAAGGCCTGCTTGAGCGCCCCGCACATCCACGTTCAGGCGACTGACCAAGGACCCCGTCTGCGTGCGGGTGAAGAAAGCTAGGGGCATGCGCTGCACGTGGGAGAAGATGCGGGTGCGCAGGTCACAGACCAGACCTTCGCCCACGCGAGCCGAAACGTAGCGCTCGAGCCAGCGAGATGCCGCCGTCGACGATGGCGAGACCGGCTATGACCAGCGCCAGGACCAACCACCAGCCCGGTCCGACCGCCGATGATGCCGCGGTTGATTATCTCCTTGTATATCAGCGGATTGGCGGCACCGATGATCCCACTGAACACGACCAGGACGAGGAAGACGATCAGCTGCCGCTTGTACGGAGCCGCAAACCCAAGCACGCGCCGAACGGTGCCCTTGGCCAGCTTGCGGCCGGCCACGTCTTCCCTCATGGACCGCACCACCTGCGCATGCGGTCTCAACTCATCCACCGATCCTTGTCTAGCCATTCCCTACGTCCTTCACGTCATTGCGATATATCGTAACCCATTGTAGTGCTCGCAGCCGGTGTCGCCAAGGGGAGAGGCTCGTTCCGGCCCGCGGTGGTCACTCTGCGCTGCCTCCACCGGGCGGCACTTCCTCTGCATCCGTTTGGACGCCTGCCATGCGACGCTGCTTGGCAGGATCGAGGCGAAGGTTCACTACAGAAGCTGCCAGCGCGAACGCACAGGCGACCAGGAACGGGATCCGATAGCTTACGAAGTTCAAGATGAACCCAGCTGCGACCGGTATGCCGATAGCAGTGGTGTGCATGATGGTCTGCCCCATAGCCAGGCTCGGTGCCAATTCATGCGGAACGGCGATCTTGCGCAGATAGGTCGAGGCGCCGATGCCCGACACCGGGGAGATGATGGCGTAGACGAAGTAGAAGACGCAGGCCAGCCATACGTTGTCGGCCAAGGCGTACCCGGCGATCGCCACTATGTAGGCCAGGTTGAAGATCGACAACATGCGACGTTCCCCGTACCGGTCTATCGTCCGCCCCAGTCGCGTCACCGTCGTCATGCAACCCAGGGTGATCGCGATAAGCACCAGTGATATGCGGGACACACCGAGGCCGAAGTGGTTCACCAGCACCCACAGACCGAAAGAGAAGAAGATCTGTTGCCGCGCCCCGTCCAGAAAGACCAGCGCGTAGTAGTAGCGGTATTCCCGCCTGAACACGATGGGCTCACGCTTCGGGGCGACCTGTCGAAGTTGGCCTTCGAACATGTGCGGAAAACGGATCACGGCAAGGGCGCCCAGGCTGGCTACTACTCCCACGATGATGTAGGTCGCCTTGAACGAGACGATGTTGAAGTGAAAGAGCAAGAAGATCATGACAAGAGCCGTGAGAGTACCCGCTTGACCGATCGCCGAGATACGACCCAGGATCCATCCGCTCCTCTCTCTGGTGGTCAGGCTCATGGCCAAGGCTGCCTGGTTCTGTATCACCGTGTGCGCGCCGAAACTGGAGATGACAGTCCAAGGGATGACCGACCAGAAGTCGTCCGCTATCGCGAAGAGAGCGTAGCCCACGCCAAGCACGACCAGGGCAGCAGCGGTCAGTCTCTGCAGGGAGACGCGGTAGAGCAGAGCCATCAGGATTATCAGCGTGAGGCCGCCCAATTCTCTGAGGGCGTTCCAGTAGCCGAACTGCGGACCCGACAAGTGCAGAACGTGGTCCAGGTAGTTGGTGACGATGCTGCCGTGGGCGCTCTGCGCGAAGCCGAAGGCCACCGACATGGCCGCAAGCATCAGAAAACCGCGGCCGGCCGGACTCCGCCACATCCCCCGCATGCGAACTAGCGTCTTGACCCCGACTCGGCCAGCATCCTCAGCATGTGCTCTTCAAGCGACTCCAGCACGTGGCCAGGCTGCATGTGGGTATTGCGCCTGCCGGGCAGGATAGAGGCCATCTCGCGCGTCAGAGTACGGTCGTCGAAGATGTAGTGAGAGCGCGCCATCAGACTGGCCTCGTGGTTTATCAGCACCGTGTTCTCAAGCGGTGAGCTCTGCTTCAGGCGCATGCCCAGCGAGGAATACAACTCCCCGCTGAAACCGAACAGAGCGACCTCGCCTATCCTCACCAGGTGCACCCGGATCTCATAGGGGTCGACCCCCTCACCGGTGATGGCCTCAGTCGAACCGTCTTCTCGCACTACGGTGTCGCGGCCCGGAGTGAACGACCAGCTGACTCGCCCATCGATGGGAGGCGGAGTCCACCTCGCACTCGATGGCTCGTTCGACCTGCAGTACGTCGGCGTAGTGACGGCCGGCGAGTATCCGAAGAGCCGCGAGAGCACCCTCCCCAAGTAGGCAGACCGCGGGCCGGCCGGTCTCCGGGTCCGGATAGTACATCTCGTTCAGCATCACGGGGTTCACGTCACCCGCCGCCCCGCTGGACCAGACGGCGACGCTGCCGGCGAACCGCTCCTCCAGCAGGCCACACACAGCCCCGCTGAGGTCACCGCCGACCCCGGCCTTGCCGTCGCAGCAGGGGTTGCTGATCATCACGCAGCAGTGGACAGCATAGTTCATGAAGAAGGCTATGGGAGCGCCATCAAGGTCCTCGAACTTGAGCACGAACAGGGTGTCGTCGGTGGGCGTGGTCGGATCGGCGCCCAGACCGCACTCTGCTGTGCATCTCGCCGTTCTCGTCCACGTACTCGTACGTCTGGTTGCGGTTGACCGCGATGTGACTCTCTCCGCGCGCGTACCCCATCCGCGCGGGGCGCATGTTGGCGAGCGCCTCGTCGACTGTCCGCAGCAAGGTCGCCAGCACCTGCTCGCTCGTAACGGTGGGTCGCCTCCTGCACTCTCGGCGGCTTGCGCCGTATGTCGTTGGGCCCCTCTTCGGGACGGTCACCCATCACCGGGGAGGTGTGATTGTGGGTGCTGAAGTAGAGGATGTTCTCCTCCGGGATGCCGGTGCGCTCTGACAGCAATGCCAGGTTTTCGGCGGGATAGGGCACCTTGTCCAGTTCGAAGCCGATCAACAGCGCCTTGCTCTTGCCGTCGCCGACGGCGATGACCCGCACGTAGATGTCGTCGAGTATCCCGCCGAAGGACCTCGTCCCGCAGGGCGCGCAGGTCGGGTAGCAGCTCCACCGATGGCGTGATCACGCCACGCGCCGCGCCGCAGTACAACCCCGTGGCGGGGGTTCCGGCTGTGGGTTCAGTCTTCGTCATCGGCCTTGTCTTTGTACTCGGCGTAGAGCTGCGGCAAGAAGACGCTGAGCTGCTGCGCCTCCACCGTGGAGTGGGTGATGACCTTCTTGAGGTACTCCTCGCAAAGCATGGAGGCCGGCGTGGTCTCGTCGCGCACCACCTTGCCATCCTTGACCCCGTAGCCTATCCACTCGCGCGTGCACTTCTCCATGACACCCCAGGGACTGGTGCGCGAAAGGGTGAGACACAGGTGGGTCCCCGGCATCTGCGGGTGCCCAGGCTCCAGCGTGTGGAAGGACTCATAGGCGCAGTCGACGAAACACTTGGCCTCGTCGAGGGCCTGTTGCCTCTCGTCACTCAGTCCGCACTGTTTGAGATCCACGGCGTGGCGGATGGTGTAGACCATCTCTTCCCCTTGTCCCAGATCAAGGGATTCGACCGTGGACACACCGCCCCACTTGTCCTTGCCGTTGACGAAGTCATGGTCCCAGTGGTCGGCAGGGTTCCATATCTTGTACTTCAGATTGCCCTGGCCCTCGGGCATACCCTTGGTGTGCACGTTGAGCCACCGGAAGTACCAGGCCAGCATCTGGGGTGTGCAGTTCGGATAGGTGGTGTACACAGCCAGGTAGCCGGTGCCGTCCTCCATCATGCAGTAGCCGTACTCGACCTTCTGATAACCGGTGGGCTGCAGCAGGTCCAAGAAGTCCTCGGCCTTGAGCGCCAAGCTGGGGTCCATGGGACCCAAGTCGACGAGTCGCTGCTGCAACGGCCCCAGGCCGTACAACGGCAGGTCGAAGTACTTGGCAAGAGGTAACTCCCTCTCCTCGGGAGTCAGTTCAAGTCGGTTGGTGATAATCAAAACAAATGCGCCTTTCCTACTCGTTTGCGAGCCACTCGATGATGTTCTTCCAGAGCGTTGGGTAACACTTCCACTCGAGCACCTCCGGCAGGGCCCAGTGCGGCAGACAGTCGAAGGCGGTAGCCACCGACCGTCCCTTGCCGTACTCGCCGGCGGCCAGCGCGACCGAGCTCCTTGAACTTGGCCACCACCTGCGTGCCCTCTCGCTCCTCCAGATAGTTGTAGCCCAGGTATCTCGGCCACGGCTCCTCTACGCCTCTGATCAGCGGGTGGCTCTTGTCCACTATCACCGGCGACACCGCTTCGGGACTGTCGATACGGTCGTCGTAGTTCATGATCTTCACGGGCAGCACGTCGGCCAAGGGCGTCATGCCGTACCGGGCCTTGCCCTCGAAGCCGCAGAAGCTCATGTAGCCCCCGATCATGAGTAGCCCACCGCCCTGCAGCACGTAGTCCTTCAAAGCCAGCAGGCGATTACCCTTGACCTGGAGCTTGAACACCATGTCCGGATGCAGCAGCAGGGTGTTGCTGGTGATGTCGCTCAAGATCACGACGTCGTAGTGAGCTAGGTCCTCGACCGTGTCGGGGAACTCCAGCTGTGCGATGTGGTTCGGCAGCCAGGTGACCTCCATGCCGAGGCTCTCGAGCGTGCGCACGAATGGCTCGCCCACCGGCTCATACCGGCCCAGGGTGGCGAAGTCAAAGCCCTTGGTGTGACTCTCGGTGGTTATGAACGACTCTCCGGCTAACAAGACTTTCATTACGCTCACCTCAAAGCTCGTCATCAGGTTTGTCGTGATACTCCGCGTATATGTCGGGCAGGATCTTGCTCAGGCGCTGAGCCTCGACCGTGTTGTGGTAGAGCACGTTCTTCATGTAGTCGACGCTCAGCATGTGATCAGGAGTGCTCTGGTCGAAGTAGATCTTGCCGTCCTCGACCCCGTAGCCGATCCACTCGCGCGTCCGCTTCTCGATGCCGCCATTGGGACAGGCGCGCGACAGAGTCAGAGTGAGGTGTGTGCCTGGGAGCAGGGTGTGCGGCTCCTCCGGCGTGTAGAACTTCTCTACGGCGCAGTCCACCCAACAACCGGCGTCGTTGCAGCTCTTGCTCTCGCGTTCTCGGTCAGGCCGTAGTCCTTCAGGCTGAAGGGTGGCGGATGGAGTAGAACGGCTTCTCGCCCCTACCCATGTCCAAAGCTTCGACTTGATAGATGCCGTCGCTCTTGTCACGTCCGTTGATGAAGCCGTGGTCCATATGGTCCACGGGGTTCCAGATCTTGTACTTGATGTTGTGACCAGCGGGCATCCCCGGCGTTCGCACGTTCAGCCAGCGAAACCACCAGCCCAGCATCTGCGTGGTGCAGTAGGGGTAGAGCGTGTAGGCGGCGATGTAGCCCGAGCCGTCCGGCATAAGGCAGCAGCCCGAGCTCTACGTCGCAAGTAGTCGGTGGGATGCAGAAGGTCCAGGAAGTCCTCGACCTTGATGGCGTCCGCCGGGTCCATGGGGCAGGCGTTTATTGTCTGCAGTTGCAGAGGCCCCGGGGTGTGCAGCGGCAGGTCGTAGTACTTGGTAAGGGCCATCTTCTCTTCTGCCGGCAGAAGGCCGGGCCGTTCAGTTATCAACATCTGTTATCTCTCTCCTGATCCGTCTTTCGCCGCACCTACGGCACGACGCTGCGTTACTTGAGGTACCTGTCCAAGAACCCAAACACCCGGTCCAGGTTCTGCGGACTGGTGAACTCAGGGCTGTCGTGTCGCGCGCCGTCGATGATGTCCAACTCACACCGATCGGGGCCAGCTTTCTCTCTGATGACCCGGGCAAGCTCGATTGACTGCTGCACCGGGACCCCGACATCATCGCGTCCGTGCTGTATGAGAAGTGGCGCCATCTCCGCGGTGACCCAGGTCATGGGGTTGGCCAAGGCGACCTTGTCCGGCACCTCGGGCACAGGGCCACCCAGGTACTGTGATTCTGGAGAATCCGGTTCACCATGGTCGCAGACCCCTTTGCCGTTGACCGCCAGCTGCTCGTCCATCGCCGCGAAGTCTGTGGGCCCATACCAGTCGAATCCTGCCTGAACCGTCGTCGATTGAGCGGGATTCCCCAATGCCGCATCCTCAAACAAGGCCACGCCCGCCGAAACGCACATCATGGCTGAGAAGTTGCCACCAGAGGACTGCCCACAAGTGCCGACGCGCTCTACATCCAAATCGTATTGCTCTCCGTTGGCCCGCAGCCAACGGAGAGCGGCCTTCACGTCTTGCAACGGTGCAGGGAAGATAGCCTCTCCGCTCAAGCGAAAGTTCACACTCACCAGCGCGTAGTCTCGATCCAGTGCATGTAGGTACGAGGCGAGGTAGATATCCTGTTTGTCCCCCATCCGGAAGCCACCCCCGTGCATGTAGAAGACCACCGGGAAGGGTCCGTTGCCGGTTTCGGGCAGATAGATGTCCAGCTGCTGAGACGGGGAAAGAGGTGCGTACGTCAAGTCGAGCCACTTGCGGGTGACATCCGGCACCTCACCCATGGGGATAGAGCTGACGCCGGGCACGCCATCTACATCGGGCATGCCTTTCTCAATCGGCGTCATCGGGCTTGTCCTTGTATTCAGCATACAGCTGAGGCAGGAACTCACTGAGGTGCTGAGCCTCGATGGTGCAGTGAATGAGCACCTTCCGCAGCTCCTCCTCCGAGCACATCTCCGGCGGGGTCGTCTCATCGAACACGACCTTGCCGTCCTGCACCTTGTAGCCTATCCATTCGCGTGTGCGTTTCTCCGTGTAGCCCAGTGGGCTCATCCGGGACAGCGTCAACTGCAGATGAGCTCCCGGCAGAGGCTTCTGGTCCGGGAAAGTGTGAAACGACTCATAGGCGCAATCGACCCAGCAGCCGGCCTCGTTCAACGCTCGCTCGCGCTCCTCGGTCAGACCCAGCTCTCTGAGGTCGACGAAGTGTCGGATGGTGTAGAACTTCTCCTCGCCCTGGCCCAGGTCGAGCGACTCCACCGTGCCTATGCCGCCCCGGCGGTCCGTGTAGCCGTTCTGGTTGAGGAAGATGTGATCCCAGTGGTCGGGCGGACACCAGATCTTGTACTTGATGTTGCCCATACCCTCCGGCATGCTCTTTGGGTGGACGTTCAGCCACCGGAACCACCAAGCCAGCATAGGCGGCGCGCAGTTCTGATAGGTGGTGTAGACGGCCAGATACCCGGTGCCGTCCTCCATCACACAGTAGCCGTATTCCTGTTGGTCATAGCCGGTGGGCCTCAGCAGGTCCAGCATGTCATCGACCTTGATCGCCTTCTTGGGGTCGATCGGACCGTTGTCCAAGATCTGCTGGTAGAGTGGCCCCACTGGACTCAGGGGCATGTCGTAGTACTTGGCCAGGGGGAGCTTTCTCTCCTCGGCACTCAGTTCCGGACGGTTGGTTATGAACATCCTCTGTCTCCCTCTCTAGCCTCTGCGCTTCACCATTCGCTCAGTCGATTCCGAAGAAGTCCAACATCCTCGGAAGAACGGAGTCACAAAATCCGAATCCACCACCCGCGCCCTCGACGAACTCGTAGGTGATGCTCTGAGCCCCTAGTTCGTCCGCATACTCTCTGAACCGAAGGACCTTCTGATACATCACGTCTTCAGTCCCGCAAGGCAGGTAGACCTTGGGCAGACTGCCGACCGCCACAGCTTCGCGGAAGCGATCCCACGTGTGCTCATAAGAGTCCAAGAAATCACCCACCGACGCGTACTTGACGATCTTGTTGATCTCCTTGGACTTGATGCCGCTGGCCGGGTTTCCATAGGCGGTCGGGAACGCCTTGTTGTCGGCCGTAGCCTTCGCCAGGAACTCGCTCCTTCCCATGGCTCGGTGCGGCTCCAAGAGCGTGTAGCTGATTGGAGGACTGCCGATTGGCGCCACTCCGCCGAATCTGTCCGGCCGATGCAGCCCGTACATCCAGGCAGCGGCCGCCCCCATGGAGAAACCCGCGATGAAGTTGTCTTCTGCCCTGGTCGGAAGCCGGAAGCCAGTTGTACACGAACGGCATGAGCTCTTCGAAGAAGAAATCGCTGAAGTTATATCCATCGGCGAACTGCGGATGGTCGGCGAAATCACTGTTGAGACCGCTGGGCATCACCACTACCACTTCGCGGTCCTCGGCGAAGCGAGGCAGGCTGGTGTTACGGACCCAGTCGTGCCGGTCACCCATGCCGGCGTGCAGCAGCCACAACACCTTGTACTTCTTGCCCAATTCGTAGAACTCCCGTGGGTCAGCGGCCGCCTTGGGACTCGGGACAAGGACGATGAGGTCAGTCGGGCCGGCCAGTATTCTGCTCTTCAGATTGACGCTGTACTCAGACATCAGACTCCCCCCCGTCACATCTCGATTACCTTCATGCTCCCCGGAGACGCTAGCCACTGCTCCCGTTCCGGGGCGCGCATAGGCCACCGTCGTCTTCGATTCTGAAGGTCGCTACATTGCCCGGAGTTCATGTTGGCGGCAAACAGGAACCGGGCGTCGGGCGAGATACACAGCCCACGAGGGTTATTGCCACCGCAGTGGATCACGTTACGCAGTGTGACTGCGCCGTCTTCGTCCAGGTCGAACACAGAGATCGTGTTCAGGAAACGCGTGGATACATAGACGACACTTGCCGTCGGGGTGCACGACGATGTCGGCCGGCTCAGGAGCGTTGGGACTCCCGCTCTTGGCGCGCAGGACCGCCTCCATCTCCTCCACCTCTTTGAGCGTCTTGGGATGCTTGGGAACTAGAGGCGGCTTCGCCGAGGCGGAGCTGACGAGCGACTCTTCGGGAAAGAGAGGTGCCTCGCTGAAGCGCGCCATGTGCCCTGACTTGACGTCGTACTTGTACGCGTGGGCCACCGTGGTCCTCTCGTAATTGGCGTACAAGACAGGGAGACTCGGGTGGAACGCCCCGTATCTTGGTGTCAGGCCTTCGTCGACCTGAGTGTCCTCAAGCCGCTCCAGTCTCTGGTTCGTGCGATCGAGTCGGAAAGTGTGGATCATCTGCAAGCCCTTGTCGCAGACCACAAGAAGTTCGCCGGTGGGGTCACCCACTACCGAATGATGACGAGCCCACGGATGGGGTCCCGGGGCTCCATCCCCGGGTGTCTGCGCCACGTCGAGAATCTCACCGATGCTACCGTCATCCTCCAGGCTGAACAGCACCAACCCCGTGTCGTCGAAGATCACTTCTGTGGAGTAGCCCTCGTCAGTCTTCTTGATCTTCGTGACGAAGCCGGAGTCTGCGTGGTGTGAGACCACTACGAACCTCTTCGAACCGTCCAAGTACGTGTAGCAGGGCTCCTGTGACAATGTGGGTTTCCGGTCGATCAGGCTCAACCTGCCGGTCTGCGGGTCGATCTTCAGGGCCAGTAGGTATCCGCCGCCGCCCGTCTGACCTTCCAGACTCGGACGCTCGTCCACCGCGTAGACGATCTGCCGCTCGACGTCGACCGACATGTGCCCGACGTTCACATCTTCGAACTGCGTCCCAACGTGCTTCATGTCGGCGGTCGCCGGGTCGTAGGCGAAGACCGCGATACCTTTGGGCTCCGGTCCAAATCCGAAATTGCCTATCAACGCGTACATCTTGCCCTGCACTTGATCTCTCCTTGTACTGATCTCAGACTGAAGCTGCTGTTGAGCCGCCCGTCACTTCTCTCTCTGTCTTGTCTCCCAATCTTTCCCCCGCCCGTATACAAGCCACAAAGTGACCCGGCTTGATCTCCCGGGTAGCAGGCATGCGCTCACTGCACTTAGGGATGGCCAAAGGACACCTAGGATGGAAAGGACAGCCCGGCGGTGGGTTCAAGGGACTCGGCACCTCACCGGCTAGGATGATGTGCTCGCGTTTCTCTTCCACCTCGGGGTCCGGCACCGGCACGGCGGAGAGTAGGGCCTTGGTATAGGGGTGCAGCGGGTCGTCGGTGACCTCAGTCGCCGGGGCGGTCTCCACGATATGACCTAGATACATAACCGCGATGCGGTCGCTCACGTGTCTGACGACGGCGAGATCATGGGCGATGAAGATGTAAGAGAGGTCCTTGAACTCTTTCTGCAGGTCCTTCAGAAGATTGATGACCTGGGCCTGGATGGAGACATCCAAGGCGGAGATGGGCTCATCGGCTATAAGGAGCGAGGGGTTGCAGGCGAGCGCTCGGGCGATGCCTATCCTTTGACGTTGCCCCCCGGAGAACTCATGGGGAAAGCGGCCGGCCATGCGGGGGTCTAGCCCCACTATCTGCATGAGGTCATCTACTCGGGCTCTACGGGCGGCCTTCTCCGGGATGAGCTTATGCACGCGTATGGGCTCTCCAATGATGGAACCGGCGGATTGTCTGGGGTTCAAGCTCCCGTAGGGGTCCTGGAACATGTAGGCCATCTTCTTGCGAAGCGGCTTGATGCGTCTCTCTTTGAGCTTCGTTATCTCTCTACCTTCGAAGAAGATCTCCCCGGCGGTGGGCTTATAGAGCCGGATGATGGCCCGGCCCACGGTGGTCTTGCCGCAGCCAGACTCACCTACGAGACCCAGGACCTCACCGCGCTTGAGGGTGAGGCTGACGCCGTCCACGGCTTTCACGTCGGCCACTTTGCGTAGCAGCAGACCGCGCAGCACCGGGAAGTAGACCTTGAGGTCGTTCACCTCTAGGACGAGGTCTGATTCCCGCTGGGAGTGGCGGCCGTGCTTCTCTACGTCTCTATCGTGCCGGCGCCGGTCCCGCTTGCTGGGGTGGAAACCGTGCTGGGCGGCGGAATCGCGGCGACGGTGCTTGTGGCCGGAGGCGTGCTCTTCCAGGCGGTCGTGCTTGTCGCGGCTCACAGCTTCACCGCCTTCTCGGGGTTCACATAACAGCGGGTCAGGTGACCTTCACCTACGGCCCCTAGCTCCGGCCAGGGGTCGGTCTTGCATCTTTCTATGGCCTCGCAACAGCGGGGTAAGAAGGCACACTGGCCCGGGAGTCTCGTCAGGTTGGGCGGAAGCCCCGGGATGGCCTCTAGTTCCCGGCCTTGGGCCTCGTCTATGCGCGGTACGCATCTAAGGAGACCTTGGGTATAGGGGTGACGGGGCCGGGCGAAAACCTCTTTGCAGGTACCGGACTCCACTATCCTTCCCGCATACATGATGTAGAGCGTCTGGGCGTACCGGGCTACCACGCCTAGGTTGTGGGTGACGATCACCAGGCTTGAGTCGAACTCAGCCACCAGGCTCTTCATGAGCTCCAAGAGCTGGGCTTGGGTGGTCACGTCCAGGGCGGTGGTGGGTTCGTCGGCGATGATGAGCCTCGGGTTGCAGGAGAGAGCCATGGCTATCATGGCTCTTTGGCGCATACCGCCACTGAATTGATGGGGGTAATCACCTAGGCGGGTAGCGGCGTTGGGGATGCCTACCTTCTCTAGGAGTTCCGCGGCGCGGGTCTTGGCTTCTTTCCGGTGCATCTTCAGATGCAGTTCCAGCATCTCGGTGAGTTGGCGACCGATGGTAAGCACCGGGTTGAGACTCGTCATGGGCTCCTGGAAGATCATGGCGATCTTGGCGCCGCGCACGCTTCTCATTTCCGCTCCGTTGGCCTCCAGCTTGGCGAGGTCTTTGCCTTCGAAGAGGATCTCACCCGAGACTATCTTGCCGGGGGGGCGGATGAGGCGCATGACCGAGAGTTGGGTGACCGACTTACCGCAGCCGCTCTCGCCCACGACGCCGACTATCTCCCGCTCGTTGATGGTGAGACTGACGTCATCGACGGCTTTGACGATGCCGTCGTCGGTGCGGAACTCGGTGCGTAGGTTACGGACCTCGAGTAGGGGCGATGCGGCCACGTTGTGATTGCCCGTCACTAGATCAACCCCCTGAGTCTGGGGTCGAGAGCGTCTCTGAGGCCGTCGCCCATCATGTTGAAGCCGAAGACCGTAAGCGCCAGCGGGATCATAGGGGCGAACGAAAGGATCGGGTTGGTCAGAAGGAATCTCTGTCCATCGGAGATCATATCTCCCCAGGCTGCGGTCGGAGCACTGACGCCCACGCCCAGGTAGCTCAAGGCGGCCTCGGCCAATATGACCGCCCCCATCCCGATGGTGATACTCACCAAGATGGGTGGGAAGGCGTTGGGAAAGACATGCTTCAGCATCGTCCGAATACTGCCTGCACCCATCCCCCTCATCGCCATCACATAATCATTCTCCTTGACCGTTAGCACCTGACCACACATCAGACGGCCGTGCGCAGCGATACCCTGGATGCCAAGGGCAAGAATCACGTTCCGTATTCCTCCCCCCAGTACGACAGCCAGCACTATCGCGAAGATCAACATGGGGAGCGCTTGGAGGATATCCAAGAGACGCATGATGACATTGAATATCCAGCCCCCGAAGTAGCCAGCGATCAGGCCCAAGATCACTCCTACTACCGTGGACAAGCCGACAGCGCCCACACCTACCAGCAGGGAGACCCTGGAACCGTGCAAGACTCGACTGAACGTGTCTCTGCCGATGGAATCGGTGCCAAAGAAGTGCTCGCTACTGGGTGGCGCCAGCTTGTTTATCTTGCCCGATTCGAGATACTCGACCATGTAGGGATCGTAGGGCGCTAGTACTGGAGCTAGGATGGCCATAATTGCCACCACCAGGACGATCGACCAGACCGACGACCGCGAGCTTCCGCCTAAAGAAGATCCGCGCGATGGTCTTCCACTCTGCCCTCCTTGGCCGCGCTTCGCCATCAACGCATTCAGCCACTTCAGGCGAGCCCAAGGTACCTGTCCTTCACTAGTCTCAAGACCACTCCTACTTGTAGCGTATTCGCGGATCGACCCACCCGTAGGCGATGTCCACCAACAGGTTCACTACTACGACTATCGCGCCCACCACAACTACTGCGCCCTGGACCACCATGTAGTCCTGGTTCAGCACTCCGTCCATGATGAGCCTGCCCATCCCGGGGATGTTGAAGACCATCTCGATGACCACCGCTCCGCCGAAGATGTAGCTGACCTGCATGCCCAGACTGGTGATGACAGGAATCAGACCGTTCTTGATCACGTGACGAACGACCACAGTCCTCCCTCTCAGGCCTTTGGACCAAGCAGTGCGGATGTAGTCTTGTTGGACGACCTCCAGCATGCTGGACCGTGTCATCCGTGTGAGTGCCGCCGTGCCGAAAAGAGACATGCAGAGCACCGGCATGATCAGCTTCTTGAGATTGTCGCCAAGGTCCTTGAAAGGCGACGTGTACCCGTAGATCGGCAACCAGTGCAACTTGATCGCGAACACGTAGATCATGAATATGCCGAGCGCGAAGCTCGGTATGGTTATTCCCACGTTAGCGAGCGCACTGAGACTGCTATCCAGCCACTTGCCTCTCTGAAGTGCACATATGGTGCCAAGAGAGATTCCACACAACGCGGCCACAGCAAGGGTGAAGACGGCAAGATTCAGGGTCACGGGCAACCGCTGAGTGATCAGCGTTCCGACGTTTCGCTGAAATTGGATCGAATCCCCAAAATCTCCTCGGAACATGCCCGCCAGCCAATCGAAGTACTGAACCACGACAGGCCTGTCCAGACCATATTCAACTCTGAGCGCCTCCAAGCGCTCCGGTGTATATGAGGCGGTGTCGTCCATCGACACATATAGCCCCAACGGGTCACCCGGCATGAGGCGCATCAGACCGAAAGTCAGCAGGGACAACCCGAACAGCACCAAAATGCCTAGGAGCAGACGGCGGATGATGTATGCGGTCACTTGTTGCTCTCGATCAGATTCTTATGTGTTCTGTGGGTCATAGTCGATTGCGCGGTCCGGGCTAGCGAGTGATCCATCTCGGTGCTCGCCAGCCCGGGCCAACAGTAGCTATTTCAGACTCTATCTACAGACAGCCTATTGTTCCAGCCAGACGATCGCCGGGTCGAATTCACCCGTCAACTGACCGGCACCCATATCGTGCAGTTTCGGTCCAACCAACTTGTAATTGGTCCGGCAGTACTGCGGCAGTATGAGGCAGTAGTCATCTACCGCCATCTTGTTGAGCTGCTTGTAGAGATCAGCCTTGGCGGCGAGATCCGTCTCAGCCACCATCGTCTGGTACAGAGCATCATACTCATCAGGTATGTACTGAAGTGGGAACCAACCCGAGCCCTTGGATAAAGCCTGGCCCAGCGTGCTCGAGTACGGCATGAAGACCTGATACGAGGTCTGAAGCCCGCACATCTCACCAGACGCTTGCTGCGTGATGTAGTCACCCCAGCCGACGTTGTCCAGACCATTCAGGGTGATATTGACACCCACCTTGGCCAACGCCTCCTGTATTGCCGTGACCATATCGTCGTTCTCGGGGTTGGCTTGGTAGGTGAAAGTACAGTCGATGGGGTTGGCGAGACCATAGCCCGCTTCGTCCAACAGCGCCAGGGCAGCGGCTTCGTCGTAGGTGTATCCCTTGATACTGGAGTCGTAGCCCATACCCGCGGTGCCAGCTACTTCAGCAGCCAACTGATGCGTGGTCAAGAACGCTCCATCAAACGCGGTGTTTATGATCTCATCGTAGTCAGCGGCCTGGCCAATGGCTTCCCGGACTTTCTGGTCGCTGAATGGTGAGTCGGCGCTAGTGCTGTCCCAGGTGATGCCCATGATGCCGGACACCATGAACAACGCCTCGTAGCCGTCGGCCTTGGCTTGAGCTACCTGCGCACCCGTAGGTCCTTCGAGGTAGTCGCAGTCCCCGGCTTCGAAAGCAGCGTAGGAGATTGTCTTGTCGAGGACCATTTCCACATGGATGCCATCCAAGTAGGGTAGACCCTCTTGCCAGTAGTCGGGGTTCGCCACGAGATCGATGGAGACCTCAGGCACGAAATCGTCGAACATGAAGGGACCCGTCCCTACCGGATTGGTGGCAATGTCTTCCCCGTACACATCGTATGCGGCCGGGGAGACCATCATCAGTGAACTACCCAACTCGTCAAGCAAGATGGGATTCCACGCGGTCAGGGTAACAACGACGGTGCTCGCATCAGTGGCCTCCACCGACGCGACATTCTGCATGGCGGGGACACCTTCGGACTGGCTCTTCTCGAGATTCCACACGACGGCGTCAGCATTGAAGTCGGTGCCGTCGTGGAACTTCACGCCCTCCCTCAGGGTGAACGTGTAGGTCATGGCGTCGGCATCCGTCGTCCAATCGGTCGCCAAGCACGGAGCCCGGTTTCCATCGGAGTCCATAGTCGCAAGAGGCTCGCAGCAGGCCCGAGCCACGTACTCGTTCGGCCCAGGCATGTGGCCCCACGGTGCTCCGAAGTTGCCTAGGTTCATGCCGAGAATCCACTTCGCCGTCCCGCCGGTCTGCGGCGTCATGCTTGGATCAGCCGGTAGGCCCTGCGGATTCTCAAGCACACTCATCGCGACATCGCCGGTAGCACCTCCACCGCCGGTGTCGCCGTCCGTGGTCTCCTCGCCACAAGCGACCGCGACAGCAGCAACTGCCATCATGGCCAACACGAGGAGCAGTACTAGACTCTTCTTCATGTTCGCTCCCTCCCTGATTCGCTCAAGTCAATGTTCCACACTTCCGCTTTGTGCCTCAACCAGTACTTGCCCGAATGTCACCCCCTCTTACTTCCTATCTTGCCCAGTCCTCCACTCCGATGCCATCAAGACTGGGCCCTTTGCGCCCCGTCATCCCGCTTTTCCAAGACCATCGCATGGCCCCTTCAGGACCGCGCACACATCACAGTCGGAACGAGCGTTCCATCACATTAGACGTTCCTGCTATCATCTGTCAATAGAAGTGGAGGGAACGTTCCGTTATTTCTGGAACATACGCTCTGATGACTAGTGCTTGCACACCTAATTGAGCTATGGTGGGGGCTATGACAGCGGCAAAACCACAACGGCAGGCTACGCGCCGCTCCAGGGAGCAATCCCGTGAGAGGATCCTGGCAGCAGCGGAAGCCCAGCTCCGAGAAGAGGAGCTTGAGCTCTTCTCCATAGATAGAGTCCTTGAGCGCGCGGAAGTCACTGTCGGCACCTTCTACAGGACATTCTCGGGCAAGGAAGCCCTCCTCCGTGCCGTTCAGGATCGTTTGTACTCAAGGATGCAGCCCGCGATCCTTGAGGCCCTCAAGGCCGAGGAGAGCGTTTCGGAGTCACTGGAGGAAGCGGCTGATCACGCCTTCGGGGTCATGATCGATCACGTGTTGGAGGAGGCCGCGCTCTGTCGAGCGTTCATGATGCTCTCCTCGCTCGATTCGAATCTCCGTGACACCTTCCGGCAAGCGCACATACAGCGCAGAGACGCCCTTACAGCTGTCTTGGAGCAGCACCGCGATGAGATCAATCACCCCGATCCAGATATGGCCATCCACCACGCCTACCATCTGTACCTGGCCACCATTCACGGTAGGCTCGCCTTCATGCGACCCGGCGCAGGCCCAATATTCGGCGTCAGCAATGACATCTTCTTCGATCAGCTGAGACGGTCCATCCGAAACTTCCTCCTTGGAAACGACGGCAGCGGCCTTGCGCGGGCAGAGCCACGTCGGGCGTGACCTCAACTCCGATGAATACGCGGCCGAACGAGGGTGGTTCATTCGATGGCAGGAGGTATGACATGACCCACAAATGGCGACTCAAAGGCACTTTCTACGAATCCTGCAGACAATCGGGCCACTGCGCACTGTGGTTCGGTAGAGACCTCACTGAAGGTCCGTGCACATCATTCGCCACCTTCCAGATCAGAGAAGGGCACATCGATGATGTGCCGATGAGCGGAATCACCGTAATCAACTGTGGTGACGGCATCGGTCCCACGCAGAAGGACCTCGACAAGTCGCTAGGTGGGGGGATAGAAGAAGGCACGGTCTACATGAGTGACAACGCGAGTGAAGAGCAGAGATCGATTCTGAAGGATTTCGTGCAGAACCATCTCGGTACCGAACTCTGGAAGAAGGTGCTCGACACCAAATTCTGCAATATCAACATCGAATATGACCCCGAGCAGGGGCACTGCCACATCGTCTACCCGTACGGTGAGACCACAATCGACTACGCGAGGGGAATCGGGGGCAAACCCGTCATGCTTGAGAACTGCGATGCCTACAATCAGTCCGTACCCATATTGGACTATCACGTCTGCAACAGTTGGCACTGGTGGTACAGGGATGACGACGTGGGCAAAGACTACGAGTTCAAGCACACTAGTGGCACGATTGGCGACTTCGACGTCGTCGGTCACGAATAGGCAAACATCAGAATCCTGTTCGTCGCCCAAGAGGAGAGCCATGAAGAAGCTGATCAATGACCCGATGGCAGTCGTGGACGATACGCTGGCTGGCATCCTCAAGGCCTATCCGTTCCACCTGCGTATGACGCGAGACAGCCGCCGCGCCCTGGTCCGAGCCGATGCTCCCGTCAAGGGCAAGGTCGGTGTATGCACCGGTGGAGGCTCAGGCCATATGCCGGTCTTTTTGGGCTATGTAGGCCCAGGCTTGTTAGATGGCGTCAGCGTAGGCAACGTTTTCTCCTCACCCAGCGCAGAGGACATGTTGGCGGCCACCAAGGAAGTCGACGGTGGCGCCGGAGTCCTCTATCTCTATGGCAACTACCAGGGCGACATCATGAACTTCGACATGGCAGCCGAGATGGCAGAGCTCGAAGCCGTCACCGTGAAGACCTGTATCGCCAGAGACGACGTCGCCTCGGCACCCCGCGCGGACGCACAGCACAGGCGCGGGGTCGCCGGTATCTTCTTCGCCTACAAGGTAGCCGGCGCGAAGGCAGACACCGGCGCCAGCCTCGGTGTGGTCAAGGCCGTGACCGACCGAGCGATCGAGAACACCTGCACCATGGGATTCTCGCTGACTCCTTGCATCATCCCGGCCGTGGGCAAACCCACTTTCACCATCGCCGAGGATGAGATGGAACTGGGCATGGGCATCCACGGGGAGCCGGGAGTCGAGCGCACCAAGATAAAGACCGCCGATGAGGTGGCCACCATAGTCACCGAGAAGATCATCAGTGACCTGCCCTTCAATTCGGGCGATCGAGTCGCCGTTCTGATCAACGGCCTGGGTGCCACCCCGCCCGAGGAATTGTTCATCATCAATAACAAGGTCAATGACATCCTCACGGAACATAGTCTCAGCGTCCATCGGACGTATGTTGGGGAATACGCCACGTCCATGGAGATGGCAGGAGCCTCGGTGTCTCTGTGCCGGCTGGATGACGAATTGGCCGCGCTGCTTGATGCCCCCGCGTATTCACCCTTCTTGCTTCAATGGCCCAAGTGACCAGCGCTGGCCTCGTTCTCGATAGCGGCACCCTCTCCGAGATCCTCCGCCGCATGGCGGCAGCTTTGCGGCAGAACAGCGAAGAGATACGCCTGCTCGACGCTGCCATAGGCGATGGTGATCTGGGCGTGACCGTGGAGTTGATGGCCGAAGCCATGCGCCAGTTTGCCGACTCCACCGAAGAGACTGACATAGGCAAGTTGCTCGCCCAGTGCGGCATCGCCATCAACCGAGCTAACCCATCCACTTTCGGCACTCTCATGGCGGCCGGCTTCATGGGAGCCGGAAAGACCGTGACGGGCAAGACCACCATAGACCTTGCCGACCTTGTGACCATGGGCAGGGCATCGATCGAAAGCATCATGGCCAGAGGCAAGGCCTCCGTGGGCTACAAGACCATGCTTGACGCGCTGGTCCCTGCCGTGGACGCACTGGCAGAAGGCCAAACCAAGGACGAACCCCTGCCCGTGGCAGTGCGGGCTGCGGCCCTCGCTTGCGAGCGGGGCATGAAGGCCACCGCAGAAATGGTAGCCATGTGCGGCAAGGCCAGGGTCTTTCGGGAGAAGAGCATCGGCGTACAGGATGGCGGTGCGACGGTTGTCCACCACATGATCGACGCGTCTGCTGAGTACATAGATGGACTGGGCTGACCGCGGGAGGCAGGGGAGACACCGCCAAGAGGTGTCTACGGCAGCGGCAACCAGCCTGGCGGCTGCATTACTGTGACCCCGGACGGGGAGAACCCATACAGAGTCGAGTTGTAGTAGAGCGTCCCAGCACCATACTTGCCCGTCACTAGGTACCTGGGGGATGCTGTGGAGGAGTCGAGGGCTATGGCCCTGTCGGGCTCTTCGGGCTGGACGTCAGCCGGCTCAAAGGGCTTGTTGAGCTCAAGCTTGCCGCGCCGCATCTCGGATTCGCGAGTCTGGCTCAGCAGCCACTCGTAGGCAGCAAGAAGGCCGTGGCTGTAGATCCAGGTGGCGCCGTGGTTGCCGCCTTCAAACGCCGCCCAGTAGATACCCAGTCCGTTGGGCCGTTCGAACAGTGCTCTTAGTGCGGCATTCTGATCCGCCCTGGAAGTCGTCAGTGGATCAAAGGACGCATAGGGGATCTCTGCGCCGGCAAGATCTTTGTAGAGATACTTGAGCTCCTTCCACACGTTGGTGGAAAAGCCGTCGCCTTCGCAGTTGCTGATGAGGATGTTGTCGTCACAGACCAGGTAGTACCAGTTCCTGTAGTCGACTGGGTTGCCATCCGCGTCATGGGTCCAGATGACGTCGCCATCCGCCGGGGCCTGATAGTACGGCCTTCCATTGTATGTGGGGTCGTCCAGGTTGAAGTTGCTACCCCACTGGCAGCCGTTTGCCCACCAGGCTGCGAAGTAGTTGTCCCGCTGGGCGGCCATGGCCGCGATCTGCATGCCGCCCATGGACTGGCCTTCACCATAGATACGGTTCACATCGATGGTGTACGTCTCTGTTAGATAGTCCATCAGTTGCCAGGTGGCAGGCACCGCGGCACTCAGTGAATAGTCATCGCGTGTGGAACGCAGCGCATCCTCGATCTGCGGGCAGACGACGATCGCACCTCCAAGCCCCTGATCCTTTGCCACCCGCTGGACCTCGTCAGAGGCGAAGTTGACCGGACCTTGGCTCTCGGTGAGGGCGATCATCGGGTCGTCACCCATGAAGCCCGCATCGTGGATATGCAGCACCAAAGCGTACTTCAGTCGTGGGTCGTAGTCCTCCGGGACGTAGAGGGCGTACGGCAGATCGACGTCCACTCGTTGTCCCGTAGCCTCTTCCCAGCAGTCGGTGGCACGGAAGGCTGTCCCGGCCTCTTTGGTGAAGAGCTCGAATGCTTCTGTGCCTGCGATGGTGTATTTGCCTTCAATCGCATAGTTGCGGTGCTGAGTGGTACCGTCGCGGCCGGGCACCGCGACCGCTTCGTAGTTCTTAGCTTCTGCCGCGCCTGGAGTGATGATGTTGGTGCGGGTGCTGATGGTGCCCGTTTGCGTGACGCCCGCCATCATGGCCCACCTGTAGGACTCTGCAACGGCGCCCAATCGATAGTCCGTATTGACTTCGATGATGACGTGCGTCCTATGCTCCACGTATGCCTTGGTGGCAACACCAGGATCCGAACCGATTTCGCACATGGGCGAGGTGCTGATCGCATAGTCATTGATTGTGTACTTGTCCAGACTGACATCGGAACCATCCAATTCGACACTGTACTCGATGTCAATAGCCGAAAGCTTGGCCCCATCGGAAGCGACGAATCCGATCGCGCGGACAGAGACGATAGCATTATCCGCCGAGATCTCCGGCTTGGCGGTCGAGGCGATCGCCATAGTTCAGGCAGCCAAGATGGCGAGGAGTGTGACAAGTACAAAGGGCGGCACCAAACGTTCCTCCATGCTCCATTGATCCCGGTGATACGCCGATGGCTTTGCGTCCCAACCTCGCGGCCTTTTGGAACGCACTTTCCGAATCTAGACCATCGCGCTACCTTCTGTCAAGAACTTCGGAACGTGCGTTCCGCATGTGGAGCGGGAAGACGACTTCACGCATGCCTATCGTCTAGTCTCACCCGCCAGCTGTCTTTTGAGGAATACTCCGAGAGCCGTTGCTTGTAAACCACCCAGGCCTGGACTAGGATACCTACGATATTGCTGGGCAATATCGCGATATCGCAAATGCCTATCAAGACTGGTCCATTTCGACGGTTTCCGTGCTCTGCAAGCTGGTTTTCGCGCCTACAGTAAGGGAGTGATGGAGTGGCAAAGATCCTTATCGTTGATGACGACCCCGACATGGTCGAAGCCAGCAGGATAGTACTCGAACGAGACGGTCATTCGGTGGAGAGCGCCTCAGGAGTAGACGAGGGTCTGCAAAAGATGGAGACGGTCGCGCCCGACCTGCTGATATTGGACGTGATGATGCAGGAGCAAGACGATGGCCTCAGGTTTGCCCGTCAGGTGCGCCGCGACGGCAACACGCTCCCCATCCTGATGCTCACCAGCGTCAATCGCGCGCTGGGCATCCAGATCGGCAAGGACAAAGAGATGGTGCCGGTCGACGAGTTCGTGGAGAAGCCACTCGACCCGGCAGTCCTCTCGAGCAAGGTCAAAGAGCTGCTCGCCGCGAGAGGAGCCGCCTCATGACCACCGCCGAGCAGCAGTCGCTCCGCGACGAGATCGTCGGTATCGCAGAGCACACCAACTTCAGCCGCGCCTCCCTAGTACCTATCCTGCGCTTCATCAAAGAGAAGTATCGGGGTATAGATGGCGAAGCCATGCAGATAACGGCCGACGTGCTTAGCATCCATCCGGTCGAAGTGGATGCGGTGTCCACTTTCTACTCTTTCTTGAACCCCGAGAAACAGGGACAGTTCGTCTTCCGCCTCTGCCAGACTTACTCCTGCGAGTTGGCAGGCAAACAGGAGATCGTGTCGCAATTGGAGCGCGATCTGGGCATCAAGTTCGGTGAAACCTCCACCGACGGAGCCTTCACCCTAGAATTCGCCAACTGCATGGGCATGTGCGACCAAGGCCCGGCCATGCTGGTGAACGAGAACATCTACACCAGGCTGACACCCAACAAGGTGCACGAGATCGTCCAGGACTATCGCAAGCGTGTAGCCGACGGTGGCAGTTCCGAGCCCATCACGAGCGAGGCGGTCGCTTCGCTGTCCCAGGCGGCCAACGAGATGTGTTTCACTTACGCAGACTTGGGTGACGGTCTGCGGAAGGCCTTGGCCATGTCACGCGGCGACCTAGTGGATCTCGTTCGCGACTCGAAGCTCAAGGGCCGTGGCGGCGCCGGCTTTCCCACCGGAGTCAAGTGGGACTTGGCGGCGGCGGAGATGCGGGGCCCCAAGTACATAATGTGTAACGCCGACGAGGGCGAGCCGGGCACCTTCAAGGACCGTCTGATACTCAGCCAGTTTCCCGACTTGGTTATGGAGGGCATGACCATAGGCGCGCGGGCGATCGGCGCGCCACTCGGCCTCATATACCTTCGGGCCGAATACGGCTACCTCAAACCGCTCCTGCTGGAAGTGATAGAGAGGCGCCGCAAGGAAGGCCTCCTGGGCCAGGATATCGGCGGTATCGAGGGTTTCAACTTCAATATCATGGTGGCCATGGGCGCCGGAGCATATGTCTGCGGCGAAGAGACAGCCCTCATCGAGTCGCTCGAGGGCTTCCGCGGTGAGCCCCGCAATCGGCCACCCTTCCCTGTGGTCTCCGGTTTCCTCAACCGCCCCTCTGTGGTCAACAACGTCGAGACCCTGGCCTGGGTGCCCTGCATCCTCAGCAGAGGGATCGAGTGGTTCAAGAGCGCCGGCACCGAGACTTCCGCGGGCCACAAGCTGTTCAGTGTGTCCGGCGACTGTGATCGCCCAGGCGTCTACCAGTTCCCGTTCGGCATCACCATCGCCGAGTTGCTCAAGGAGGTCGGCGGCGAGAACGCTAAGGCCGTACAGATCGGCGGCGCTTCCGGGCGTTGCGTGCCCCGCAAAGACTTCGAACGTCAGTTGGCCTTTGAAGACATCCCCACCGGCGGTTCAGTGATCGTGGTCGGGCCTGCCCGGGACATGCTGTCCCTGGCCCGGAATCTCATGGAGTTCTTCGTAGAAGAGTCGTGCGGACAATGTACCCCTTGCCGTCTGGGCAACAGTAAGTTGCTGGAAGGCGTAGAGATGCTCCAGGCCGGCACCTGCTCAGACGAGTACCTGGTGGAACTGAAGGCACTCGCCAACACCATGCAGGTGGCCTCCAAGTGCGGCTTGGGGCAGGCCAGTTCGGTGGCGCTACTTTCTATACTTGAGCACTTTGGAGATGAGATCCATGCCCGATAAGTCCACTCTCCCAACCAGGCGCGCTCCGCTCAGCCAACTCTTCCAGCCGGATCTTGAGCCGGAAGCTCCGGCCGCGGGCGCTATCGGCGCAAACATAGCGGTGACTATCGATGGCATCGAGGCTAAGGTGCCCATGGGGACCACCATCCTGGAAGCTGCGAAGAATCTGGGCATACGCATCCCCACCCTCTGCTACCACCCAGACCTCGAGGTAGCCGGTATCTGCCGCATCTGCGTGGTGGAGGTCGAAGGACAGCGCAACCTGCAGGCGGCCTGCGCCTACCCCATCACCGCCCCCTTGAGCGTGAAGACCTACTCCAAAGCGGTGCGCATCGCCCGCCGACACATCCTGGAACTCCTGCTGTCCGAGCATTGCGGCGAGTGTTACTCGTGCATCCGCAACGGCCATTGCGAACTCCAGGCTCTGGCCGAGGAGTACGGCATCGTAGAACTCACGTACGGCCGGTGCGACACCCCCGTACCTGTGGACGATTCCAGTTACTCGGTCGTCCGCGACATGAACAAGTGCATCCGCTGCCGGCGCTGCGTGCGCACCTGCATCGACATGCAAGAGGTCGGCGTGCTAGAGGCCACCGGACGCTCCAACAAAGTGGACGTCTCGACCTTCAACCACATGCCGCTGGCTGAGGTCGTGTGCATCAACTGCGGCCAGTGCATCAACCGTTGTCCAACCGCCGCGTTGTACGCACACCCTGCCCTCGCTCCCGTGTGGCAGGCTATCGACGACCCCACCAAGCACGTGGTGGTCCAGACCGCACCCTCACCACGCGCCGCCATGGGCGAGATGTTCGGTCTAGAGCCGGGCACAACGGTCACCTATCAGATGAACACCGCGCTCCGGCGCATGGGCTTCGACCACGTCTTTGACACCAACTTCACCGCCGACCTCACCATCATCGAGGAAGGCACGGAGTTGATCCTGCGCCTCTACAAGGCCTTGGTCGAAGGCGACAAGTCGATCGCACTGCCGCAGTTCACCAGCTGCTCGCCGGGATGGGTCAAGTACTGCGAGCACTTCTACCCCGAGTACATCCCCAATCTCTCTTCGGCCAAGTCGCCGCAGCAGATGTTCGGGGCGCTGATCAAGACCTTCTACGCTGACAAGATGGGTGTCGATCCCAAAGACATCGTCAGCGTGGCCATCATGCCCTGCTCGGCCAAGAAGTTCGAGTGCAACCGTCCCGAGATGAACGACAGCGGGTATCAGGATGTCGACTTCGGTCTCACCACCCGCGAGCTGGGCGCCATGTTCCATCAGGCGGGTCTTCACCTGCCCACCCTGCCCAAGTCCGATTTCGACGATCCGTTCGGCGGCGCGACGGGCTCCGGCCTGATCTTCGGCGCTACCGGTGGTGTCATGGAGTCGGCCCTGCGTACAGTCATCGAGCTGGTGACCGGCGAAAAGGTAGAGTCGATCTACGAGCACGGCGACATCACGCCTGTCCGTGGGTTCGAAGGCGTCCGCTACGCTGAGCTCAAGATAGACAAGGTCGGCCCTGTACCTGCGCTGCTCGCGCACCTGGTGCCAAACTGGGATTGGCTAAAGGGTGCGACCCTAAAGGTGGCTATAGCCCACGGCACCGCCAACGCCCACAAGGTGATGGAAGACATCAAGGCCGGCGGCAAGTTCAGCGAGTGTCACTTCATCGAGTTCATGGCCTGCCCCGGCGGTTGCCTGGGTGGTGGCGGACAGCCCATGCCCACGAGCGCAGAGATCCGCGCCGCCCGCGCCAATGCCATCTACGGCGAGGACCGCAAGCTTACCGTGCGCAAGTCGTACGAAAACCCGGCCGTGCTACGTGTGTACGAAGAGTTTCTTACCGACGGACCCTGCGGACACAAGAGCCACGAGCTGCTGCATACGCACTACGTAGAGCGCGGCAAGCATATCGGTTGAAGTGTCGGACCCCCTTCGCTCAAACTGCGTTCGAGTACTCTCGACCATTCGCGAAGGGGGTCCGACACTTTCCAAGCTGGAGACTGCTCGGTAGTTACTTCTTGGCTTCTGGCTCCTTGGTGGCGGACTCCTCGGAGACAGGCTCCTCAGCAGTGGAGTCTTTGACCACCTCTGGGGCCTGTCCAGCATCGCGAGCACCCGCCTCGTACACCTCAACCGGCGGTGCAACGGGCTCAGGAGCCTGAAGAATCGGAGTCTCCTGAAGCACCGCTGTGGTCTGCGCTGCCACCGCTTCAGCGGTGGTGACCGTCGAGACGGTCCTCATGGCCCTCATAGCCCGGTCGCTTAGAATCGCTCGCGTCACCAGGGCCGCCACCGAAGCCACGAAGACCACACCTATGGACACCCACAGGAAGTCCGACTGAAATGGCGTGAGTAGCGGGGTGCGCAGGCTAGAGAGACCCGGCCCTTCGCCGAACAGGCCCCTAAGCACCCCCAGACTGATCAGCAACAACAGCGCCTGCCAGTAGCGGCGCATCAGAGGCCAGGCAAGACCCACCAAAGCAGTTCCGGCGACCGTCACCCAATTAAGCGCGGCCTTCGCTTCTTCCGGCATGCTCACGCTGTGAGTCAAGTAGAAGATGATGGCCACGAAAGCGCCTATCACCACGACGACGACCACTCTGCACAACCACACCAAGAAACGCATCTTCTACCTCCTCGTCACGCTGTCGCGCCCACCAACGCAGGTCTTTCCATGAGTCTCTCATACTTCTGCGTGCTCTTCTTCCAGCACTGGGGAGTAGACTCCAATAGTCAAGTTCCCCGAAACGAGGGCCGATACTCAATCTCAGAGAAGACACCTACCTGGCGGCGCGATAGTCATGCAAGAAAAGTCCGTTCTTCTCAATCCCGGGCGGGGTCACGAAGTGGTGCTCTTGCGGAGCGCACACGCCTTCTTGATCCGCATGTTGGCCATCGATCCCACGCGACCGGTGCTAGTCACATTGCGCGCCAAGCAGGATCGCAAGGGCAAGCAGCGGGTCGGCGTCTTTGTAGACTCTAAGCACATCGGCTACCTGTCTGAGGGCTCTGACGACGAAGTACTGGTGGCAATCACAGCGTGTGCGCGCAAGGGAGCGGCAGCACGAGCCAGAGGCACACTGTCGGCATTGTCATGGGCGCCTATCAAGGTCCTGCTCACCGTGAGTCTTGCAGACTCCGGTCACCTGCTCTCGGCCCCGCAAGGACGAATCGAGGAACCCAACCAGGCGGAGACCATCGCACCCGCGGTCCCGGACGAAGTCGCCCCGCCGGACGAAGTCGCCCCGCTCCACGAAACGCCCGAGCCCGAACCGGAGCCCGAGCCCGAACCGGAGCCCGAGCCCGAACCGGAGCCCGAGCCCGAACCGGAGCCCGAGCCCGAACCGGAGCCCGAGCCCGAACCGGAGCCCGAGAAAGCCCCTTCCCTAGCACAGCGTCTCCGTCATCTCGGCCAGCCGAGTAAGCCCCCCGAGCCCGACGAGTTCGATCCCGCCTGACGAAGCCTCCATTGACGACACCTACGAATCGGCCGAGGAACCCTTCTCAGATGACGAAGAGGAGTCGGTGGCTACCAGCGACCCCACCGCAGAACAGGACGCACTCAGACCCACTCCCTCGACCGATCCTGCAACGACCTCAGCTCTGTCGGCTGGCTACGAAGAGGACTATCCCGAGTGGTCCCCGCTCAAGCCTCTGCCCGCTGTGACACCGCGTCCTCCTGCTTCTGATCAGCCACCAGGCGAACCTGCCGCACAGCCCCCTAGGTCGAAGCCATCCCTCGAGACCTTCCTAAACACTCGGTCGGCATGGATGCCTGACATGAGCAGTCAGAAGAACCAGCCGCAGCCAGGTTGGCTGGGGTACTCAGCACATACTGCCGAGCAGCCGTCCAGTCCGAAGGCGGCCCCAGATGCTTCGACGGACTCGGGTCGCAGAGCGACCGGGTTCCTCACCTCTGGCAGGGATGAGCCGAGTCGGGAACGCAGCAACATCCGTGACCTTGACAGCGAGATCGCCGATGCCTGGAAATCTTCGAAGGCGTCTACTCGATCGGATATCGAGCGGTCGCCGGCCGAGCGGATCCGTCGGCGTCGCCGCAGCGGCAGTTGGGTGACGCCGCTGGTAGCGCTGCTGATACTCGGGTCTATCGCCTTCTTGGTATGGAGGTTCGTCTTTGGCCCGACCACCTTCACCGACCCTGAACACGGCTACTCGTTCTCACATCCGGCCCGCTGGAAGGTGATTGACGAAGATCCAATAGCTTCTCAGTTCGAGTACCTTGTCAATATCGTGCATATGCCCGGTCCGGTGATAGTCGGCAAGCGACTCGACTCCGATAGTCCCGACGAGGCGGCGATGTTGGTAGTGGCAAGGCAAGAGATCCTCTCGTCTACAGATGGATATCGCATCCTCAACCAGATCCAGCAAGAGCTCTACCTGACAACGAGTTCAGAGACCAAGCTCTCGGTGACCGAACCCGCCCACACCACCACTGTCGCAGGCCTGGATGCGTGGAGGGCGACCATCTTGATCGACATCGGGTCGTATTCCGTCACCGTGACCTACTGCGCGTTTCTTGATGGAAACACCGCTTACGTCCTGGTGGCCGCGGCCACCAGTGGCGCCTGGGCCAAGAGTCGGGAGACCTTCGTCCGCTTCTTCGACAGCTTCAACCCAGGCTAGAGAAACCCACCTCTCACACTCGTCGCGGATACAGGCGACTGTAGTTCAAGTTCCCCCGCTCTGGGCCGATACAGAGGTTACTGGGTCAAGCACGGCTACCATCGCGAGGGGCATGGAAGAGAAGTTCATCCTTCTTAACGGAGGAACCTATCACGACGTAGTTCCATTGCCAGACTCGCACGCCTTCTTGACGCGTTTGTTGGGAGGCGAGGCCGAGCAGCGGGCCGTACCGATACTGCGCTCGATGCATGATCAGGAAGGAAGACAGCGCGTCGCCGTCTTTGTGGGCGCTCAGCATATCGGCTACCTGCCTGCAGATACCGATGCCGGATTGCTGGCCACAGTCAAAGCCTGTGAACTCAACGGGGCGCTGCCGCGAGTGAGAGGCAGCCTACTCTCTTCTTGGGAAGAACCCGGCAAAGTCCAAGTGCGGGTGAGCCTCGCCGCCTCTGATCACCTGCTTTCGGTCCCAGAAGAGCAGCCTGAGGAGGATCCAGTCGACGACAACGCCGACTGTCGCCCCAGACGCCCCGGCTCTCTCGGCCGGCTGGACGGAGGACTACCCAGAGTGGCCCCCGCCAAAGCCGAAACCTGCCGCCGAACAGCAGCCGACAGAGGGCCCATCGACGATACAGCCGTCAGCTATGGAATCATCACAACAAGAAACACCCGCTCTGCAGAATGCCAAGGCGCCATCGCTGGAGGCCGTCATGGCCACCCGCTCCGCGTGGACCGGAGAAGTGGCCGGGCGGTCACAAACTCGGGACTCAGGCTGGCTAGGCGCATCCGCTCGCTCCGAAAGCCAGCCATCGCGTCCCTCGGAAGGGGCAGAGCCTTCGCCAGGTGCGGGCGCAGCCAACGCCGCAGCTTTGAGCCAGAGTTCATCGAGCGGAGCCGCCCAGGATATCGACAGCGAGATCGTCGCCGCTTGGACGTCTTCGACTTCACCCACTCAGGAGGTCCCACAGACCCTCCCGCCAGAGAGGCGTCATAGGAACGCCAATTGGGTGCTGCCGACCGTGGGCGTGCTTGTCCTGGTGTTCGCCGCCTTCTTGGTCTGGAAGTTCGTGTTCGCCCCCAAGACCTATACAGACTCTGAGTACGGCTACTCCTTCTCTTACCCGGCCCGGTGGGAGCTGATCGCTGACAGCTCCATGTTCGCCCAGTTCGCATATCTAGCCGAGGGTCAACAGATGCCCAGTATGGCGCTCGCCGGCAAAGGCTTCGACTCCGACAGCCCCGATGAGGCCGCAATGGTGGCCGTGGCAAGGGCTGAGTTACCCGCCGATGTCGACCGGTCACAGTTCGCAGCTGACATGAAGTCGGGTGTGACCGACGACCAGATAGCGTCCTCGGGTGTCGGTTTCTCTATTGTCGAACCGGTATACGCCACCACCATCGGAGGACTCGACGGCTGGAGAATGACCATGTCTATCGGCATCGGCTTCTACTCCATGACCATGACCTACTGCGTCTTGCTCGACGATAGAACCGCTTACGTCCTCATAGCAGCCGCGACCGGCGACACCTGGGACGACAACCAGAAGAACTTCGACCGCTTCTTCAGGAGTTTCCGACCAGACTGACACTCGGTCCTTGCGCGTCCCTTGTGTGCTTCCCGAGAGTGCGTTCTGGGTATATCGTGGTCCGCAGCTATCGTTCGGTACCAGATCGAAGGGAAAGGATCTGCCATGGGACTGATGAAGGACCTCAAGAACATGAAGGAGACTGTCGCAGCCGCCCCCGGAATGGTAGAAGAAGCCCAGAAGATGGCCGCTAACGCCCAAGCCATGGCCGCCCAACAGCAGCAGGCCGCCGCCGCGATGATGGCTCAACAGCAAGCCGCCGCTGCGGGCCCAGCAGTCGGACCAGACTTCGAGCCGGTGCAGGGTGTCACGCTTGAGCAGTTCGCCGAAGTAGCCAAGGGGCTTGCTGAGTACAACTACGATCAGACCATGGCCGTGCAGGTGGCGGGAATGAAGGGCATCGCCCCGAACGCATGGCAGGCAGCCGCAGACACCTGGAATGAGCGCATCAAGTCGAATCCCGCGGTAGCGCAGCGCTTCAATGCTCTCTACACCGGACGTGCGTGATGGGACTACTGGGCGACATGAACAAGCTCAACAAGCAGGCGAAGGAGATGAGGAAGGACTGGGACCCGGGCGCGCAGATGCAGGACGCGATGGCGAAGATGAAGGCCGTGAACGAGTCGATGGCCGAAGCTACCCAGGCCATGACGGATGGGGCACCGGCGACCGCACAGGTAGTCGCCGTCGGAGCCACCACCGGGATGATGAACATGAACCCCATGATGCAGATTGACCTGTTGGTCACTGCACAAGGAGGCATGCCGCGGCCCATCTCCAAGCAGTTCGTCGTGCCCATGCAGCACCTGGGCAGATTGCAGGCTGGAGCTACTCTGCCTGTCATGGTCAGCCAATCCGACCCTGATGGGGTGGCGATAATGTGGGATCAGCCTCTGGTCAGTTGAGCGACGCGAAGCCGCCTGCCAAGACCGGTCGGCACACCGGCCGGATCTTCGTCTGGACGATACTGGCTCTGGTGGTCGCGGTCCTGGTCGCGGCAGGCGGCTTCTATCTCTGGTACCGGAGCGAGGTTCAGGCGTCCAACGCACGTGTAGATCCCGAGGTCATAGCGGCGCTTGGAGAACATGCCACTGCCACCACTGTGGCCCAGATCACACCCCCGGACAGCATGAATATCGTCTTGTTGGGATCGGACACCCGGTCCGTGAACGGCAAAGGCGGTCGCTCCGACACGATCATCCTGGTGCATGTGGACACGCAGAACGACTTCCTCTCGATGCTCTCCCTGCCCCGTGATCTTAGAGTCAAGATCCCCGGTCACGGCTACAACAAGATCAACGCCGCCTATGCGTACGGCGGCGCGGCGCTGCTGATACGGACGGTCCAGTCGGTCGCAGGAGTCGATCTGGACCATTATGTCGAGACGGATTTCAACGGGTTCAAGGCGATCACCGACTCTCTGGGCGGTGTCTACTTGGATGTCGACCGGACCTACGACGACGGCAAGATCCAACTCGAGCCGGGCTACCAACTCTTGAATGGGCAGGATGCGCTGCGTTTCTGCCGCACGCGGCACGACAAGAACATCGACTTCGGACGCATGCAGAGACAGCAGAGGTACATCTCCGCCGTGAGGGAGCAGGCACTTGGTTGGAATCTGGCCTTCAAGATGCCCACCCTCATAAGTTCCACCTTCGAGAATGTGGACACGGACCTCTCGGCCGACCAAGTCATCAAACTCGCTTGGTGGGGCATAGGACTCGAAGGAAGCCGCATGAAGATGGCCACCCTGGTGACCCGGACCGGCACCCTGAACGGGATCTCGTTCGTGCTGGCCACCGACAAGCAGATAGCCGACGCGGTCCACGACTTCTTGACCCCGCCTCAAGAGACATCGGTCGACACCGACGCGAAGTCTGCGGACGAGTTGCTGGCGGCCGCGCAGGTCCTTGTTGCAGAAACCGACAAGACGCCGCTCGACAGCTCCTACTGGGTCAAGCTGGCCGAGGCTACGGACTTCTCTCTGGTGGCACCCACCTATCTGCCGCCCAAGTGCAAGTACTCGTACCGGCGGAGCTACGCCATCCAAGTGGACGGCGCGGGCATGCCCGCCATCAGAGTCGGCTACAGACTCGGGACCAAGGATCAGTACCTAGGTATAGGCGAGACCACTTGGTTGGACGCTCCCCTGGCGGTTTCGGGCACCCAGATCGTCGTGAACGACACCGTCTTCACTGTCGTGGGCACCAGCACCAAGAACCGACCATGTCTGGTGGATCGAGGGCGGCGTCCTCTGCTGGGTCGCCAACACCCTCATGTACGAAATGCCTGCAGAGCAACTCTTGGCCGTGGCCATCTCCGCCATCCCGGTGCGCTAGGCATCTCGTCCGTATCGCCCGCTCTCCTGTCCGGACGGGCAGGTAGCATACCTGGATACCGCGCGAAGAGACCTGGAGGTGGCCTGTGGACGCGACGGCGGTGATCTTGGTGGTGCTTGTGGTCATGGTGGCCTTCATGAGCGTCTTTGCAGTGGTGGCCGTGCTTGGTATGACGCGCCTGCGCTCACAGATCGGAGTTGTGTCCGAGCGGCTCCCCGATTCTCAGGATCTCACCTCCCTGGCTCAACGTATCTGGGACGCGGAACAGCACAACCGCGCGTCGTACGCTCATATATCGCAGACCCTGGGCGGACTGGCGGTGGCCGCGCAGCAGATGGTCGACGTAGGCAACAAGGTGTCCGGATTGGAGGATCTACTCCGCCCTCCCAAGCTCAGAGGCGGCCTGGGCGAAACCTTGCTGGCAGAACTGCTCGCTCAGATACTTCCGGCGAAGGCCTACAGGCTGCAGCACCGTTTCAGGTCGGGGGAGCGAGTCGATGCGGTCATCTGCCTGGGAGACTCTCTGGTCCCGGTGGACGCGAAGTTCCCCCTGGAATCATTCCGTCGCCTCACAGCCGCCACCGATGAGGCCGAGGCCACCAGAGAGCGCAAGGTCTTCATGCGAGCGGTCAAGTCCCATATCGACCAGATCGCTTGGAAGTACATCTTGCCCGACGAGCATACGTACGATTTCGCTCTCATGTACATACCCGCCGAGAATGTCTACTATGAGACCATCCTCAAGGACGACGGCGAAGATGGCCTCTTCCCCTTCGCCCTAGAAAAGCGAGTCATACCGGTGAGCCCCAATTCCTTCTATGCATATCTGCAGGTAGTCATCCACGGACTGAAGGGTCTGCAGATCGAGGAGCGCGCCAAGGAGATCATGGACCACCTCAACCGTCTCCGCGTGGACCAGGACAGGTTCCGACAAGAATTCGACGTCTTGGGCAGCCACCTTCAGAACGCCCGCAAGAAGTACGAGGACGCGCAGCGCAGCCTAGACCACTTCGAGGACAAGCTCCTGATCACCACCGACCTAGACCGGCCGGCAAGTCTATCGCCCGAGCGCTAGGCCGAGCGCCAGAGCTTCCTCTGCAGGCTCAGCGGAGCGGGGCGGAGCCCCTCAGCGCGGCTGGGCGGATCCCCCAGGGCCGACGCCGCCTGCGCCACCGGATGGTACAGGGTCGGTGCCGCCTTGGCCACCGTCAGTGCCGCCGCCGCCCGAAGAGTCTCCCTGTCCTTGACCGGCGTCGTTGCCGGTACCGCCGGAGCCTCCTGCCCCGCCAGACCCATCCTTGGACTGCAGACTACCTGCCAAATCTTCGACAGCCCGTCCAAGCTCCTCCGCCGACTTCTCGCCCGAAGCCATCAAGCGCAGTTTTTCCGCGATCTGCTTCAGCTCCTCTGGCGTACGCGCACCTTGGTTCTTCGCTGCCGCCTGAGCAGCCACGCGCAATGACTCGGCAACCATCAGCATGGCTCGGTCTCCGGTCGCAGACTTCGAGATTGCGTTTCCGGCCAGGTCTAGACCGTCTTGGGTCCGTCCTCTCGCCACCAGTTGGCTGGCTTCGGTCAGGCGCTCTTTCAGACCGCCGTCGCCTATGCCGACCTTCTCAAGAGCAAGGTCGACACCATACAAGGTGTCTCCGGGCACGGCCCCGTCGGCTGCGTAAGCCACGCCCGCCGAGGCCGACATCACTACCACCACCGCCGCGGCAGTCGCCGCAAGTGCCGGCCGCAAACGGCGACGACGAGCACGTGCCGCTCCGGCCGTCCCTCCGGCTGCCGCGCCAAACCGTGCGGGCCGCCGGCCTTCGACCGGTACCGACCTCGCTGCCTGCGCCGCAAACCTCTGGACATCGTCCTCCACGGGGACGGACTCCGCCAGCCGCCCAAGGGCCTCCATCGCCAAGCAGAGCTGCTCCAGACCTTCGCCCTCGGGAGCCCGCCGCGACAACAAACGTTCAGCGTCAGCCCTGGAGAGGGCTGTGCGCGCGTCTTTGCCTGTGTTCATTCTGTTCCTCTTCACCACTCCACCCCCGCGGTGGCACGCGATCTCATCTCACGTATCAGTAAGCGTCTCATAGCCCGATTTCGTTACTCCTCGCCCTTAATGATCTTCTGAAGAGCGAGCAGGCCACGATGCTGCAGGGCCCGCACCGCGCCCGCTCGCCGACCCAAGACTTCGGCCGTCTGTTCAGCGCTCAGTCCGCCTATGACGCGTAAAGTCAGCACCGCTCGTTGATCCTCGGTCAAGCGCCCCAAGGCCGAGAGGACCTCCGCTGTAGAGATGCTGTCAATGGCCTCAGTCTCACTGTTGCCGCCCTCGAGTTCGTGGACAGCGTCATCGAGCGGCTTCTCCGCAGGACGCCTGCCCGCTGCTCGCCAAGAATCTATCAGCCGCCTATGGGCGATCACGAACACCCATGACCTAAAACCTGACTCATCGCCCTCGAACGTCTGAATGTCCCTTGAAACCTGCAGGAAGGTCTCGCTGGCAAGATCCTCGGCTTCCGCGGACCCGCGAGCCGCCAAGTAGCCTTTGACCGAGCCCACCAGATCACGGTAGAGGGCGGCCCAAGCCCATTCAGCGCCGGTCTTGGCTGCCATGATAGTGCGGCTGAATTCGGGACCTAGGACCATGCTACTCCGCAGATTTCAGGGACTTGTCAGACCCGTATGGTACCCCCCTTCGAGTCATGTGTAGGCGCCACAACCGCCGGAGCGGCTATGGCGCCTACTGTCCCGTGGTGGGACCGGGGAGATCGGCACTGCCAAGTGCCAGATCGTGGGTCGATCAGTTGCCGTTCTTGTTGGCCTCGCCGCTCTGGTTCTGATAAGTCGGGCCGTTCTGGTTCTGGTACTGATAGGCTTCGCCGTCCTGCACTGGCTCGCCATCCTGGTCTCTGCTCTGGGTCTGCAACTGGGTCTGGGTCTGGGTCTGGGTCTGCGATTGAGTGTGTGTGCGCAGTTGCTCGGCCTCGTCCGCGATCAACCGAGCACGTTCAGCCACACCTTGCCCGAACTCACCGTTCTGACCAGTGGCACCTTGAGCCATTTTCTGCGCCATATTCTGGGTCATCCACTGCAACATCTCCGCCACTCGAGCGCGAATCTGGTCGGATTCACCCTGGTTGCTGGTCTGCACGGCGTTCTGGACAGCGTTGGCAGCCTGCACCAGCGCGCCGTTGGCCTGGCCGTTCTCATCCAGACCGGCTTGGTTCTGAAACGCTTCGGCAGCGTGCCTCAGCCCATTCTCTACCTCGCCTCGTTGAACCAGCTTAGCTGCTTCTTGCACCCGCTCTTGGGCGCCACCATCGCCGAGACCGATCTGTTCCATGGCGCAGTCAAGCCCGTAGAGCGTATCTCCAGGCGCCGCATTGTTAGCCGCGACACCCACTCCTGCGAGGCTACCCGCCGCCACGACTGCGGACGCGATCACCGCGGCCACCTTGGTGCTCAATATTGTAGACAAGATCATCTTGTCGACCTCCAAAGATAGAGTTACCTATATGCCCGTCATCGCGGAGGGGGCAAGAAGTGTTACGCACCAGTCTGAGAACCAGTGGACTCGTGGCTATAATGCACAACAAGATGAGATGCGATGGAGGTGATCGGATGATCGTAGCCATGCCCTACCTGAACGGAGAGGTGAACGCCCACTTCGGCAGCACGCAGGCGTTCCTGTTGGCCGAGACTTCCGATGGTACGGTGACACGCACCTCGGTCTTCGAATTGCAGGGGATGCAGCACAACCACGCGGGCATCGCCGGCTTCTTGAAGGAGCAAGGTGCTCAAGCCATCATCGCCGGAGGCATGGGCCATCCTATGCAGCAGGCTCTCAAGGCCCAAGGTTTCGAATTGTACTGCGGCGTGAGTGGTCCCGCGATCGAGGCCGTCGAAGCCTTGCTGCGCGGCGATATCGAGCAGTCCGAGACCACATGCGGCCACCACCACGGCGAGCACGCCCCCTCTGAGCGCGGCCAAGGAGACCATCACCACCCAGAGCGACGCTAGACACTCGGTGGATGCGGCGATGAGGAGAGGCGCATGAAGCGCAGACAACCAGCCCCCGTCCAATGGGTACGCTACACAGTCCAGGTCGCGGTGGCGGCCTTCGTGCTGCTGTTGGTTGTCGCCAACACAGCAGGTAAGAGCTGGGCGGGGAACATCCACACCGTCTGCCCGTTCGGAGGTGTGGTCAACCTCTACACGTACTTCTCGGACGGGGGATACGTAGCCAAGCTGCATTCGGCCGTATTCATCATGCTTATCGCTCTTCTGTTAGGGCTGGTGCTGACGGGCAAGTCGTTCTGCGGGTGGATATGCCCGCTTGGCTCAGCGCAGCAGGCACTCGGCTGGGTAGGCCAACGGCTCTGGCGACGCGCCTACAACAAGGTGCCGCGCTGGCTTGAGCGGGTGCTGCAATACCTCAAGTGGGCAGTCCTCGTCTGGGTGTTAGTCCAGACGGCACGGAGCGCCACACTGGTCTTTCAAGACTGGGATCCCTACTACAATCTCTACCACATCTGGACCGACGAGGTCGCCATATCCGGCTACGTGGTGACCGGGGTCACCCTGGTGTTAGCGCTGTTCGTACCTCGGCCCTTCTGTAGATACGCCTGCCCCTTGGGAGCCTTCAACGGGCTGTTCAACTCGTTCTCTCTCATCAGCATCAAGCGCGACGCCCAGACCTGCAATGACTGCGGCCGCTGCTCAAGAGTCTGCCCAGTCAACATCGACCTATGCGCGAGCACGAACATCCGCAGCATCGAGTGCACCCGTTGCCTCAAGTGCGTGGATGTCTGCCCGCAGAATACTGCGGCCGGCGACACCTTGAAGCTCCACACCTGGTTCGGGGGCGCGGGTAAGACTCGGCGCTCAGTCTCCACTTGGCTCTTTGCCGGCATCGCCGTGATGGCCTTCGCTCTGCCCATCCTCATCACCACCCTCAGCGGTGACTTCCAGATCACCGGTGGCCACGGTGGCGGTGGCGGTGGTGGCGGCGGTGGTGGTGGCCGGGGGGGCGACCAGAGCTACGAGTCGCTCGAGCAGGCACCCCTTGATGGCATCAGCGTCAGAGGCAGCACGAGCTTAGACGATCTCGAGGGTCAAGGAGTGGACATCGCCGGGTTCCTGCGCGAGTTCGGCGTTCCCACAGAGATTTCAATGGAGACCCGCCTGCGAGAACTCACCGACCTCTACGGATTCACCATGGAGGAGGTCCGTGCCTATTTGGAGAACGGGGAAAACTGACGATACTAGGCGTGTCGGCTACAACGTGCAAAGGGGACATCGTGGAAGAATCCAACAGCATCGCCCGCATAGCCGTATACATCGGCGACTTTCGCCTGGAGGGCGACCTGCATGTCGGCACAGAAGTGGGGGGCCGAAAGCGGCGAGTCTCTGACGTACTCAACGGGGAGTCTGCTTTTGTGTCGCTCACTGATGTCGCTATGACGGAGGCGAACTTCATGGCAGATGAACCTGAACGCCACGAGATCATCATCATTAGAAAGGGAGAGATCAGTTTCGTCGTCCCTCTGGCCTAGTATGGTGATGTTGACAAAATGACGGGTGCCTACTGAGAGGAGACCTTGTGAAACTGAACTGTCGCGATTGCCGATTCTTCGCAGCCTTTGGCGGTCAACAGCAGGGAAGCGGACAATGCAGGCGCTACCCTCCCACCATACCTGCCTCAGCGAGAGCGGATGAAGTCGATGTTTCCCTGAGGGCAGGGGTATGGCCGATAGTAGCGGGTGAGTCTTGGTGCGGGGAATACCAGACCCGAGAGCCAGCCCAAGAAGGTTCCTGAGTCAAGCCGATCGAGGCCCCCGTCAAAGGGCTACAACATGAACTTCTCGGTGTCGATGGTGAAGCCGCTTATCTCGACCTCCGCATCCTTGAGATAGAAGCAGGCGTGCTCAAACTCGGAGTCTTCGCCGTACCGAATCTTGAGCATGGGCATCACAACGAAGGCTTTCTCGTTGAGCTCTGGTCGCTCGTCCAGAACCGCGGTAGCCTTGATGCGTAGCCACCTGCGGTCGCTTGCCAAGGCGCAAATCTCGATGTCCGGCTTCGCCATCAGTTGCTTGTAGCACTGCTTGTGCGTGCCCATGCCTATGTAGAGCTTCCCCTCGTGCTCCATGTAGAAGCTGAAGGGCCGCACCCTTGGCTTGCCCTCTTCTGTCGTCGCGCAAAAGAAGACTGCGGCATCCCTCAAGAACTCCAGCACTCTCTCCATCCCGATGCCTCCTCGTCGCGGGGCCGCCTGTTCTGCTTCCTGTAAGCGTACACCCGCGGCATGACGCGCGAAACTGTTGTGGGCAGGTACCGCAGACCCCCCCGGGTGCGCTTATGCAAGCCTTACGACCCCTCCGTTGGGCTGAATGACATTACTAGAGGTCGATCCGGGAGATAACCCCAATGAAACATAGACTCGTAGCATTGTCCATCGGCCTGGCTGCGGTTGGGTCAGTGACAGCGGGCGCGGCTGGCTGTGCAACGGAGACCGTCGCCGTCGCACAGACGGCAGTTCAGGAGACAGCTACGGACTCAAGCGTGACCTTGACCAGTATCCCGTCCTCAGCCGAAGGCTCGTTTCTTGACGTGACCGAGTTGTTCACTGACAGGGATATGGAGCAGTCGGCTGATATCGATGGCGCAACAATCATCACCGTGACAAACGAGACCGATGTGGTCATCGACGAAGA
Organism: uncultured Actinomycetes bacterium; assembly: GCA_963814365.1. GTDB lineage: Bacteria > Actinomycetota > Thermoleophilia > RBG-16-64-13 > RBG-16-64-13 > RBG-16-64-13. The sequence continues at coordinate 90,399 of CAWFCL010000005.1, forward strand.
AGGCGTGTACATCCTTAGTGGCGACGCCAGCAATGTCACGGTCGAGGTCGATGCCGGCGACGAGGCAAGAGTGCAACTGGTGCTGGATGGCGTCAGCATCGTCAACGAATCAGCGCCTATGCGGAAGCCAGTCTGGAAGCGGTCATCTTCTCCAGATCAGACCTGACCTTGAACGGCACGGGTTCTCTTGAGGTCGTCTCGGCCGAAGGCAACGGCATCACCTGTAAAGATGATCTGAAGATCACCGGAGGCACCTTCAGCCTCGAATCCACGGCGGATGCCATAGAGGCGAATGACTCCATCTGCATCTCTGACGGTTCGATCACCATCGTCATCCTAAAGGATGCGCTTCACTGCGAGAATTCCGAAGATCCTTCCTTGGGATACATCTACGTAGCAGACGCGACGTTGAGCATCTCGGCTGCCGATGACGGCATCCAAGGAAACGCCATAGTGTAGATCGACAGTGGTGTAATAGACATCAAGACCTGCGCGGAGGGTATTGAGGGCACGCGGGTTCAGATCAACGGCGGCGACATAGACATCAACGCGACGGACGATGGCATCAACACGGCAGCCAAGAGTACCTATGACGTGGTGCTCGAGATCAACGGCGGCACGATCGATGTGAACATGGCCAGCGGAGATACCGATGCCGTTGATTCAGACGGAGACCTCTACATCAACGGAGGCACCGTCAACATAGTCGGGAACTCGGCTTTCGATTACATGGGTGTGGGTGAATTCAACGGCGGCGATGTCACAGTCAACGCCGCGGCGGTGACATAACTGACCCAATCCCAGAGGGGCCGTCCCGGCGGGAGATGATCTGAGAGGCCCTGCACGTAGGCAACGTCAGAGATATGGTGACGCTTGACCAGCCATGAAGTGCCACGTACAGTCTGTTGAGCGCCCCAGTGTTTTTTAGGAGAGCCGTCAGTTGGGATGTGAGTGCCATGGGCTTCACAGTGACGTTCGACCAGGACAAGAACTGCATCTTGGTCGCATGCTCAGGCAATCTCGATCTGCCCATGGTGCAGACCGTAGCCACAGAGGTGTCACGGACTATCGCACGTACGGGTTGCCTGCTGATAATGAATGACCTGCGAGACGCGCATCTTACTGATCACGCTGTTGACGTATATCGCATCCCGAGGATCATGACAGAGATCGGCATCTCACCTCTGGTCAAACGCGCCCTTGTCGTTGGCGACCGCCAAGAAGAGTTCCGCTTCCTTGAGACGGTGTTCGTGAACTACGGAAACGAAGTGCACATGTTTGCGGACACCGCCGATGCCGAAGCGTGGCTCTTTGGCGCGGGCCGGAAGACGCTCAAGCCGTAGCATCTTGGGGGGGGTATGCGGTATGACACCGACAGAGAAGCACACATGGCATCAGCGGCACCGGCAGCAGATGACTCTAGGTCAACGTATCGCGGACGGCACCGCACACACCATCGGTTCTTGGCCCTTCATCATCGGCCAGACAGTGATCGTATCGCTGTGGGTGCTGCTCAACGTCACTGCGTGGGCGCGGGATTGGGATCCTATCCTTTCATCCTGCTGAACCTCATGTTCTCCGTGCAGGCGGCGTACTCGGCACCTTTCATCATGATGAGCCAGAATCGCCAGGCCGAACGCGACCGCCTGCAGGCGCAGGCCGACCTTGACACCGACGTGAAGGCGGAGCTTGAGATCAAGGACATGCTTGGCCGACTCGAGAGCATCGAGCACTCGCTCGGCCGGATCGAGGCTGACCTGGCCAGGGTGCTGAGGCCGGCAGAATCGACTGATTGACCCCGCGGAAGAACTCGACAGGTCCGTTATATGCTGCCCGCGGGGTGACGTGAGGGTATGGGTCGTACTTGATGCTCTTCGAACGCAGCCGTGTCGCGGTCAGCGGTCAGTCTCTGGTGCCAAGCAAAGGCCTGAGATCTGCCACGGGGTGAAGGACCAGACCCATCTCCAGGTCGGGGCTAGGAGAGACGAGCCGGCCACTGATGTCCCGCACCTTTCGGGACCCAACCATCCACTCCTCGCGCACTCGGAGTCCTGATTCCCTCTCGACATAGACGAGGGCAAAGTCCGCAATGATCTCGCCTGGAGAAGGATCGGGAAACTCTGCCCTGTAGACGTCAGTCGCCTTGCCATCCACGACCTCTTCCCCAACCTTCTTTGCCGAGAATCCGCCAAGCGTGTCAATCCCCAAACGAGAGGAGTCTCCCCCCACAAAGTTCTCGAAGCTCGCTTGTGTGATGCCGGACTCAGCGCCCAGCGTAGAGAAGGTGAGCATCTCACCACCCTCCAGTACGGCACCGAAGTGGAGACTCCCCTGGTAGTAGATCTCGGTCCGCGCTCGCTCCTGGTCGAAGTCGATCAGGTTGTAGTTCTCCGTTTGTGGGTTCGCAGCGTCGGGCATGCTGTCGATCTGTTCCAGCCAGAACCCGGAGGGAACACCCGTCGAGAGGGGAGGGAGAGTAGGCAGCGCTGGCTCAGTGCTCGTAGGCTTGAGGTCGGCAGCAGGCGCAGTTGAACCGCAACCCGCGAGCTGCCCGCTGAGCAGAATCGCTTCAGCTAGTAGGATGCAGATGAGAGGTCGCCTGTAGTTGATCCTCACGAATACACCCCCCAAACATAGAACCCAGCGACGGCTTCTCGTGGGTCAAGTCATGTCGCCTAGAGATTGGTATCGGCCAAAGTATGGACGGCAGTCAAACAATCGTCTTGGTCGCCGTGAGGCTTGCCAGTAGCACGCACTGTGTCGGCCGCTCTTCGTATCTGAGAGTCGGGGTACGGACGATACTTGATGCTCTTCGAGCCTGAAGCGCAGCCGATCTGAATCAGTCGACCGGCTTGCGCACCTACGGCAGCTCGTTATACTCTATAGCGTATTACGCTATGGAACGCCCTGATACAGACACCGAGACCCCTCCTGAAGAGGCCCTGACCAGGGGGCGCTGGCTGACTCCGGGTGTCAGAGGCATCGGGGCCGCCAGCTTCCTGTCTGATCTCGGTCACGAGGTGGCCACCTCCCTCTTACCTCGTTTCGTGACTTCCACGCTTGGTGGCTCCGCGGCCGCCCTGGGAGCTATCGAGGGGATAGCGGATGGTATCGCTGGGGTGGCCCGTTTGGCGGGAGGAGCGCTTGCTGACGACCCCGAGAGGCGGCGCCGTGCTGCCATAGGCGGCTACACGAGCACTGCTGTTCTCACCAGCATCATCGGCGTCGTGCAGGCGGTCTGGCAAGTGGGATTCCTGCGCGCTGGGGCGTGGGCCGCTCGGGGTCTGCGCGTTCCGGCGCGTAACGCTCTGCTCGCGGATGCCGTCCCCAAGGACTACTACGGGCGAGCCTACGGCTTCGAGCGTGCGATGGACAACCTGGGCGCCATAGGTGGGCCCTTGCTGGCGCTTGGACTTGTCGCGCTCTTCTCGGTGCGCACGGCCATACTGATCTCGGTCGTTCCTGGTCTGTTCGCTGTTCTTGCCATCGTCTACGCCATTCGTCACATCCCGAAGCTGACCGCCACCGAACGACAGCGGATACGACTGCGCGTACGCCCGGTGATGAAAGGTCGACTGGGCAGACTGATTCTGTCGGTATCTGCCTTCGAAATGGGAAACGTGGCTGCCACTCTGCTCATCTTGCGAGCCACCCAACTCTTCACGCCGTCACGGGGAGTCGCAGCCGCCACCAGCCTTGGCGTGCTCCTCTATCTTGCGTACAACGTCGCGGCGACAATATTCAGCATCCCGGCGGGGCACGCCATCGATCGAGTCGGTCCCGCGCCGTTGTTCGGCTTGGGCGCTGGCGTGTTTTTGGCGAGCTATCTCATGTTCGGTCTCTCCGGCCCCAACATCGGGATCCTGTTGGCCGCCTTCATACTCGCCGGATTCGGCATCGCCTGCGCCGAGACTTCCCAGCATGCCGCCGTTGCCGCTCATGCCCCCACCGAGGTCCGGGGCTCGGCTTTTGGGTTGCTTGCGGCCGTTCAGAGCTTCGGCAACCTGGCGGCAAGTGGCATTGCTGGGGTGCTCTGGGCCGCCGTCTCTCCGAGAGCCGCCTTCATCTATTCTGCTGCCTGGATGTTCCTTGCTTTGATAGGCCTAGGCTTTCTTCGTGGTATTCCACCAGTGCCGGAGGCGAATCAGTGAGGCTGACCGCCCGCAACGTCCTAGGCGGTACGGTGGAGAAGATCACGCATGACACTGTGGTGTCTGAGATCCAGCTTCGGCTTGACGGCGGGTTGAAGTTGGTCTCGGTGATCACCCGATGGTCTGTCGATCACCTTGGACTCGCGGTCGGACAGTACGCATATGCGGTCATACCCGGAGAAGACATTTCAATCGGAAACCCACAAGGAGGAATCTATGAGTAACTCGCGTCCATCGATAGACGCATGGCTAGAGGAGATCAAGCGTGAGCCGGGAAGCGAGAACATCGGCATAGTGTTCCTTCATGTGGGTGTTGCCCGTGGGACGACCAAGGACGGGAATCCTGTGGCCGGAGTAGAGATGACTCATGACCCGGACAAGGTGGCGGAGGCGGTTGCCGAGGCCGAGGCAATCCCCGGCGTACTGGCTGCTCGTGCCTGGATCAACGAAGGCCTCCTAGACGTGGGCGATGACATGGTGTGCGCTTTGGTGGCGGGCAACGTGCGGTCGAATGCATTCGGTGCTTGGGAGAAGCTGGCACGTCGCCTCAAATCGGAAGCTATGAACTATCACGAGCGATAGGGCTGGCCGGTCGCACAGAGGATAGCCATGGTGATGCCGCTAGAGCTTAGGTATGGGCGATACTGGATACCCTTCGAACCTAGGCTGGACAGATGGGCGCTATTGGACAGACTCCAAACGCGATGATCGCGACCGACTGGCTACAGACTATCGACCAGGCGCTGAGAGACCACGACCAAGTCCACCGGCAAAGCCCCTGTCAGCAGCAAGAGGGCAAGGTTTCTAGCTTCCTGGAGACTGAATGTGCCGGCGATTTCTACAAGGCCTCCAGATATCTCATCATGGACACTCGGCGCCGATATCACTTCGCCGTCGAGCACAATTGCCAGTTGCTGGCTTGCGCCGGTCGCGACGCCTATCAATGCTAGTTCCCTGGTGGTCGTGGCAAGCGCTTGAGCACCATCGTCGTCGAACTGCATGGTGACCCTGTGGCTCCCGTTGGGACCCAAGCTGTCGTAGCCGACATCCATGAGCATGGAGCCGTCAAGCGGGGGTTCTGTCTCGGCAATGTAGTACTGGTCGAACGGGTTAGCCGTGCTCTGACCGGCCGGCCAGCAGACCAATTCCTTCTCAAAGGGAAGATCGTTGACGGTTGGCACACCTGCCGCGGCCAAGGCCTCCGCCTCAGAATCATAGCTTTGTCCGAAGTCGCATACGGGGAAGAAGAGCAAGACTCCGGCAGTCTCGATGATCTCCAGAACTTCCGTCCGATCCTCGTCACCCGGAAGCCTCACGCATATCTGCCGCTGGCCTTCGCGCCAGACCTCGGAACCGACTATGCCGATGCGGTCCAGTCTGTCTTCGATGACCCACACCGCGACATCCATCCTGCCGCTCGTGACAGTCTCGTCTTCAGGGTCAGCCTCCAGAACCACTTCTCGGTAAGGGGCCGCGGGGAGGCCGTCAGTCGACGTAGGAGCTTCAGATTGAGACCCTGCCCCGCAGCCAGAGGGGCCTGCGATCACGACCGACACGACTACAAACGCGAGAGCGAGCTGCACCTTCCTCACGACCCCTCCTCCTTGGTTGGGCCTGCCTTCGCGGTCTAGGTTCGTGAGCAATCTTAGCTGAGTCGAGTCCCCTGCGTGACGCTCTCGGGCGATTGCCGACGGACGACGGAGCAGACGTCACTCGACGACGAAAGCATGAGTATGGGTCGTACTTGATGCTCTTCGAACCTGAGAGGATGTGGTTCGGAACGGAACGGTTGAGTCTGTAGTCTTTCTAGTGTTTGTACATGCCTTGGCGCTTGGGTAGCATGTTGGAAACTGACTAGGGGAATATGATGACTGTGAGAAGAGTGATGTTCCTGCTGATCCCTGTCTTGGTGTTCAGTTGTGTCGCTCTCGCGGGATGCGGCGACCAAGAACCCTCGTCTGCCGCCGATCAGCAGACTGCGACTACTACGCCTGTCGAGGCGGCGGTTCCTCAGGACCTGGTCGGCAAATGGGTGAGCGTCAAGGGCTTCGAGCAAGGCGGCATGCTTGAGTTCAATCCCGATGGCACATGCACTCAGACGGTCGCCGTGGGTGGCGAGAACACATTCGATATCATCGTAGAAGGTGACCAGATCGACCTAATGGGCCAGTTCACCATCGAGGGCGATACTCTCACACTGAGTGACGGCATTCATCCGCCAGACATCTACAATCGCATGGAGTAGGCGAGCCAGGCGCTGGACGAATCAAGCAGGCACCTACCTGTTGAGGCAGAGAAGAGGATCGGATCCCCGGACCGCTTGCACCGTCGGTGGTTTTCTATACCACCACAACTGTGTCACGAGTGGCTACGATTTCATGGGCGATACTGGATTTGAACCAGTGACCTCTGCAGTGTGAATGCAGCGCTCTCCCACTGAGCTAATCGCCCCAAGGTGAGGGCAGAGAATGATAGCAGTAGCGGCTTGGCCGCGCCAACGCTGCGCGCTTGCTCACTTGGCTAGACCACACGGGCCGTGGCCAGTCCTCCGACTACCATCGCGATACCCAGGACAGCGTTCAGCACGATGTGCGTTATCGCCAGCCCCCAACTGCCGTTGCGCAGAAACGAAGTCGTCTCCACCGAGAAAGCCGATAGGGTGGTCAGCGCCCCCAAGAAGCCGGTGAACACCGCCAGTTGCACAGTTGGCGACAGCACCAAGCGACGCTCCAGCAGACCCACCAGCAGCCCCGCGAGAAAGCAGCCCACCAGATTGGCCACCACGGTACCTACTGGGAACTTGTCGCCAAACAACCGCACCCCTATGACAGCCGTAAGGTAGCGGGCTGTCGCTCCAAGACCGCCGCCCGTGGCCACGGCGATGACACTCACTAATGATTCTCGCACTGCGCACTCCTTGCATGCGGGCAGGGTGAACCCCGCCAGGTGTTACGGAGTAGGCGTTATCAGCGCGTGAACACGGTTAAGGCGAACGCCATCGCCCGCGGCCAGAAGGACCGCGTCAGGATTATACCCGGAACCTCCGCAGCCTTAGTGAGTTGGATAGCACGCTAACAGACGAAAGCGCCATGGCCACCGCCGCATACATCGGGTCCAGCAAGATGCCGAAGGCCGGGTAGAGAACCCCTGCTGCCACCGGGATGAGGGCGACGTTGTAGCCAAAAGCCCAGCCCAGGTTCTGCTTGATGACACGCATCGTCGCTCGGCTCAGGCTCACTGCCGTCGCTATGGGCGCTAGGTCACCACGGATGAGGGTCACGTCGGCTGTCTCCATGGCCACGTCAGTACCGGTGCCGATGGCGATACCGATATCCGCCTGAGCCAGCGCCGGGGCATCGTTGATGCCATCGCCTACCATGGCCACCACCTTGTCGGCTGCCTGCAACCGCTTCACCTCTTCGGCCTTTCGGTCGGGCAGGATTTCCGCCAAGACGGTCGTTATCCCGGCCTCGCGGGCGATCGCTTCGGCGGTCTGGCGGTTATCGCCCGTCAGCATGAGTACCTCTAGGCCTATGCTCTGTAGCTGACGGACGGCAGCCACAGAGTCAGCCTTGAGCACGTCGGCCACGCCTATCAGGCCGGCCACCTCGCCATCCACCACCACGAACATGGGAGTCTTGCCCTCTGCGGCCATACTATCCGCAGCCGTCGCCAGCTCTCCCGGTGAGTAACCCCGCTCATCCAGTAAACGGCGGTTGCCGAGTGAGACCTTCACCGGCTTGGACTCGATCTGCAGAAGTGTGGCGTCTACCCCCTGGCCAGGGGTCGCCAAGAAATCAGTGGCCTCCAACAGATCCACCCCTCGCGCCCGCGCCGCCTCCACGATGGCTTCACCCAGGGGGTGCTCCGACCCTCGTTCGGCCGAAGCCGCGAAGAGCAGCAGCTCGGCCTCTCGTTTACCCGCGTCGGCATTGCTCGCCCCGAAGTCGTCCGACCCGGGGTCACGCCCCGCGGGCGAGTCGCCGCCGACCACGACGATATCCGTGACCTCGGGCTTACCCCGGGTGAGAGTGCCGGTCTTGTCGAGCACCACGGTGTCGAGCCTGTGAGCCCGCTCCAGAGCCTCGCCTGAGCGGATTAGTATGCCGTTCTCAGCGCCCTTGCCCGTTCCCACCACTATGGCCGTGGGTGTGGCCAGACCCATGGCGCACGGGCAGGCGATCACCACCACCGAGACGAATGCCAGCATGGCCAGAGTGAACGCGGGTTCCGGACCCACGAAATACCAGATCAAGAAGGTGATCACCGCGACGCCCAGCACCACCGGCACGAAGATACTTGCGATGTAGTCCGCGAGCCGCTGGATAGGAGCTTTGGAACCCTGCGCCTCCTCGACCAGACGGACTATCTGAGCAAGGGCGGTGTCGCGTCCCACCTTGGTCGCACGGAAGCGGAACGAGCCGGTGTGGTTGATGGTGGCCCCGATCACCTCATCGCCGGGGTCCTTCTCCACCGGTATGGACTCACCGGTGAGCATGGACTCGTCAACAGCCGAGCGTCCTTCGGTGACCTCGCCGTCCACGGGTATCTTCTCCCCCGGGCGTACGATCACGACGTCGCCAACCACCACTTGGTCGACGGGTATGTCGATCTCTTGGCCCTCCCGCATCACGCGGGCGGTCTTGGCCTGCAGCCCTATCAGCCGCCTCATGGCCGCCCCCGTCCGGCCCTTCGCCCGCGCCTCCAGATAGCGCCCCAGCAGGATGAGCCCGATGATCATCACCGCCGAGTCGTAGTAGACCGCGGCTTCGAAGCCGGCGTTCTGAGCGCTTTCGAAGGCTCTCGAGAAGAACGTGACAGCAACCGAATACAGATAGGCCACAGTAGTGCCCACCGCTATCAGGGTGTTCATGTCGCTGGTACGGTGGCGCAGGGCAGCCCAGGCTCCCCGGTAGAACTGACCGCCGGCCCACACTCTGGATCGGGGTGGCCAAGACGAACATGATCAGCCATTGCCACTTCATGGCCAACACCGACTCGGGGATCAGCATCATGAGCATCAGCACGACGCCAACGGCTAGGGCCGCGATAAACTTGATCATCAGCAGGCGGGTCTTCCTGCTACGGGCCGCTTCGGCGATCGCGGTGGGATCCGTCGCCTGGTCCGCACCCGGGACACCGCCGGCCCCCGCGTTCGCCCCGACGGTCACGACGAGCTCATACCCGGCGCTCTTGACGACGTCGGCAAGCTCGGTAGGCGTGGCGGCTCCGGGAAGATAGGTGACGGTGAGCTTCTCGGTGGCAAGGTTCACTGTCGCTTCGGCCACCCCCGGCACCCTCTGCACCACGCGGCCGACCCTCGCAGCGCAGTTGGCGCAATCCATGCCCAACACAGGGAAGGTGGCCGTGACATCCGCCACGCTATAACCTGCGTCTCTGATCGCGGCGACGATCTCACCGGTGGAGGTGCGGTGGGGGTTGTAGGTGACGGCCGCCCGCTCGGTCGCCAGGTTGACGGCGGTCTTGGTGACACCCTCTACCGCGGCAACGGCCTTCTCGACCCGAGCCACGCAGGCCGCGCAGTTCATCCCGTCTACCGGGATCTGGACGGTGTAGCTGCCCGGCAGCCGGTGAGAGGCGCTTTCTTCCTGCGAATCCTCGTGCGGCTGTTCGGGCGACTTCATGTGCCCGCTGTGCTCGTGCTCGTCCACCTACTCGCCCTTCTTGTCTGACAGACGTCCTAGTCGGAGGCTCCTAGGCACGTTGCCCCAGAGCGCAGACGGTCAAACCCACGGGGCACCGCCGTGATCGACAGACCTCGAACGCGGGCGACGCGGACGCGCCCTGGCGTTCCTCAGTGAGCCTTGGTGCGTAGGTTCCGAGTCTTGTCGATGGCTTGCAGCTTAGCTAGGGCCTTCGCCTCTATCTGGCGAATACGCTCACGGGTCACGCCGAAGCGCTTTGCCACCTCTTCCAGTGTGCGCGGGTGCTCACCCTTCAGGCCGAAGCGCAACTCGATGACCTTGCGCTCCCTGTAGGGCAGCATGGCCAGAGCGTCATTCACCCCGTCACGCTCCAACTGCGACGCCACTGCGTCGAAGGAACGCACGGCGTCCTCGTCCTCGATGAAGTCGCCCAGTTCAGAGTCTTCTTCTTCGCCGATGGGAGTCTCCAGAGAGACCGTCGTCTGACTGATGCGCAGTATCTCGCGGATCTCCACTTCGGTCATGCTCATCTGGGTAGCAATCTCTTCGGGCTGAGGTTCGCGGCCCATGTTCTGCAACAGCTGACGCTGGACGCGGATGAGCTTGTTGATCTTCTCGACCATGTGCACGGGAATGCGTATCGTGCGCGCCTTATCGGCGATGGCACGGGTTATGGCTTGCCGGATCCACCAGGTGGCGTAAGTGCTGAACTTGTGTCCCTTGCGGTAGTCGAACTTCTCCACGGCACGTATGAGACCTAGGTTGCCTTCTTGGATGAGGTCTAAGAAGCCCATGCCATCCGTGTGGTACCTCTTGGCGATCGACACCACCAGCCGCAGGTTGGCTTCTGTAAGCTCATGCTTCGCCCTAATGTCACCACGCTCGATGCGCTTGGCCAGCGAGACTTCCTGTTGGGCGGTCAGAAGCTTGACCCGGCCTATCTCCTTTAGATACATGCGGACAGGGTCGGTGGTAGGAACATCGACGCTCAGGTTGAGGTCGTTAGTCCCGCGCCGCCACTCGCCCTTTGCGCTCTTGCCGTCGATCTCCAGATCTTCCTCGGAGTCCATAGCGCTGTCGTCCACGACCTCTATACCTTGGTCTAGTATCGTCGTGTACAAGTACTCGATCTGCTCGGTGGTGAGGTCCAACTCCGAGAGCACTTCGGCGATGTCCTCAGCAGTGACGAAGCCTCGGCCACGCCCGAGCTCCAAGAGCCCGTCGATTTCTTCCAGGTTGGCTACCCAGCCTTCAGGAACAGGGGCATCAGCCACCGTCTACCTCCTCGCCTTGGCAGCGGCTGAAGAGCAAGCGCCTCGGATCCGTCATCTCATAGGGCCCGCGGCTCTGGACAACGATCCGCAAGCCATTTGGTGCCGTAGTCGCGCATGTGCTCGATCAGGGGTATAAGGTCCAAGCCCATGGGCGTAAGCGAGTACTCCACTCTTGGTGGGACTTCTGCGTAGCTCTTGCGCGTCAACACTCCGGCCCTCTCCAGGCTCTTGAGACGCTCAGAAAGAGTCTTGGGGCTGATGCCGGTGAGCGAGCGCTCGAGCGCGCTGAAGCGGTTGATGCCGTCGGCAAGGTCGCGAAGGATGAGCAGAGTCCACTTGCCGGAGATGATGTCTGCAGTCTTAAGGACAGGGCACGACTCTGGGTGCGCAACTTGGGATTGCACGACGCCGGCACCTCTCTCAACTGGCTGAGCATTACTTGACTACCTTGGAGCCGTATCACGCGGGTCCGGAAGGTAAGGCAAGGTACCAGAGATGCGGCGGGTTTTCAACCTTGTAAAGGGCATTTTGGCCAGTTTTGCTGGGTGTTCGCGACGTGGCATTCTCCGCCGCGAGACGTGCCACCAACACTATGCCCTGAGGTGTTTGCGCAGGAGTTCGTTTACCATCTGCGGGTTGGCCTGGCCTCTGGTCTCTTTCATCACTTGGCCGACAAAGAAGCCTAGGGCTTTCTCTTTGCCCTGCCGGAATTCTTCGGCAGGCCCGGGGTTGGCCTCGACCACCCGAGCCACTACGGACTCCAACTCACCGGCATCTGATATCTGACCAAGCCCCTTGTCGGCCACGATGTCCGCTGCGCTCTTGCCGGTGTCGATCATGGCCTCGAAGACCTCTTTGGCCATTTTGTTCGACAGGGTGCCGTCGGACACCAACCCCAACATCTCGGCCAGTGCCGATACGCCCAGCGGGAAACGATCGGCTTCGCCATCAGTGGCGTTCAAGTAGGCGCAGACTTCGCCTAGGACCCAGTTGGCCGCGAGGCGGGAATCGCTCGTCGCTCCGGCCAGTGACTCGAAGTAGTCACCCAGGGGCTTGTTTGTGGACAGCAGGGCGGCGTCTTTGGCCGAGAGACCGTGATCGCGAACCAACCTCTCCTTGCGAGCGGCGGGTAGCTCGGGCAGACTCGCCCGTACTCGCTCCACGTACGCTCGATCTAACTCCAAAGGTGTCAGGTCCGGCTCGGGAAAGTAGCGGTAGTCGTGCGCCTCTTCTTTGCTGCGCAGGGTATGCACGGTGCCCGTCGCTGGGTCGAAATGGACCGTTTCTTGGATGATCCTTTCACCCATCTCTAGAGCGTCTATCTGCCTCTCTATCTCCGCTTCCAGTCCGCGCTGCAAGAAGCGGAACGAGTTCATGTTCTTGAGCTCTGTCTTGGTGCCCAATGGCCCACCCGGCTTGCGAATAGAAACATTGGCGTCACACCTTATCGAGCCCTCTTCCATATTCACGTCCGAGACACCAAGTTGCTGGACGATGTCGCGGAGCTGCTGCGCATAGGCCCTGGCCTGTTGGGGAGTCCGCATGTCAGGCTCGCTGACTATCTCGATCAGCGGGGTACCGCACCGGTTGAAGTCGGCCAGAGAATAGTCCGCCCCGTCGATACGCCCTGACGCTCCACCCGCGTGAACCAGCTTGCCGGCATCCTCTTCCATATGCACCCGGGTGATGCCCACTGGATAGGTGCTCCCGTCACCCAGGTCGATGTCCAGGTGACCTCCAATGCCCAACGGTAGGTCGTACTGCGAGATCTGATAGGCCTTGGGCATATCAGGATAGAAGTAGTTCTTGCGATGGAAGATAGTGCGTTCGGCTATTCGGCAGTCCAGGGCCAGAGCAATTCGGGTAGCGTGCTCCACGGCCTTCTCGTTCACCACCGGCAGCACGCCCGGGTGTCCAAGACAGAGAGGACAGACTTGAGTGTTGGGCGGCTCCCCGAAAGTCACCTGACAGCCACAGAACATCTTGGTGCGGGTGTTCAGTTGAACGTGTATCTCCAGACCGATCACGGCTTCCCAGTCGCCTCTCATAGCGATGCCACCACCTCTACGCCGAGCGCCTGCTCGGTAGCGTGCGCCGCCTCCAGCAACAATCGCTCAGAGAAGTGCGGTCCGACCAGCTGCAGACCGACGGGCATACCCTCGGAGAATCCCGCGGGGATGCTGATACCTGGCAGACCGGCCAGGTTCACAGGGATGGTGCAGAGATCCGACAGGTACATGGCCAGGGGGTCGGCGGTGCGCTCCCCGAGCCTGAAGGCCACCGACGGCGACGTGGGCGAGATCAGGAAGTCGAAGTCGTGGAAGGCCTTGGCGAAGTCTTGGATGATGAGCGTGCGGGTCCGTTGGGCCTGAGCGTAGTAGGCGTCGTAGTACCCGGCTGAGAGAGCATAGGTACCTATCATGATGCGCCGCTTGACCTCGGGGCCGAAGCCCTCGCTGCGGGTGCGCACGTACATGTCGTAGAGATCCTTGGGCTCGGCGGCGCGGTGACCGTAACGAACCCCGTCGAACCGGGCCAGGTTGGAACTAGCCTCCGACGGCGCGATGAGGTAGTAGGCGGCCACGCCGCGCTCCACGCTGGGCAGGCTGACCTCTTCGCAGACGCCACCCAACGCCTCGATGGCCTTGACCGCCGAAGCGAAGACTTCGCGCACCCCAGGCTCGCTGGCGTCGCCCAAGTACTCCTTGATGATGCCAAACCGCAGTCCCTTGAGTTCTCTACGCGCGGGCATGCCCGCCGGCTCGGGGAGGCCGGTGCTGGTGGAGTCGCGGGGGTCTTTGCCGGCGATGAGATCCAAGAGAGCCGCTGTGTCTTTGACGTCGCGGGTCAGTGGACCGATCTGATCCAGTGAGCTGGCGAAGGCTATCAGGCCGTAACGGCTGACCGCCCCGTAGGTGGGCTTCATGCCCACCACGCCGCAAAGTGACGCAGGCTGCCGTATCGAACCACCGGTGTCGCTACCCAGAGCCCAGGGAGCCATGGAGGCGGCGACGCAGGCAGCGGAGCCGCCACTGGAGCCGCCCGGCACCCGGTCGAGGTCCCAGGGGTTGCGGGTCACCTGATAGGCCGAATTCTCGGTGGAGCTGCCCATGGCGAACTCGTCCATGTTGAGTTTGCCTAAGAAGATGAGTCCGGCTTCACGCAGCTTCGCCACCACGGTGGCGTCGTAGGGAGGCACGTACCCTTTGAGAATGCGAGAGGCCGCCGTCGTCTCCATGCCCTTCACACACAGGACGTCTTTGAGACCTATCGGCACCCCCTCCCAGGGGCGCCGGTCACCTTTCGACTTGGCATCCACCGCGCGGGCGGCGCGCAGCGCCCCCGCCTCATCCACCGACAGGTACGCCCCCACCGATCCGTCCACGGCAGCTATCCGGTCCAGATAAGCCTGCGTCAGCTCTGCCGCTGAGACCTCGCCATCGGCCAGCAAATCCCTGCACTGGCAAGCCGTCAGCTTGGTGACATCCAAGACAGACACCTAGCCTATCCGGGGCACCACGAACTGCCCCCGTTCTACCAACGGACCGTTGCCCACCGCTTCTTCGTGTGTCAGACCGGGCACGGGCTCGTCGGCGCGCACCACGTTATTGAGCGGCACAGCACGGGAGGTGGGTTCTAAGCCTGAGAGGTCCAACTCGGACAACTGCTCCACGTAAGAGATGATCTTCTCTAGTTCGGGCTGGAGACGAGCAAGCTCGTCCTCATCAAAGCGGAGGCGCGCCAAGCGCGCGACATGTTGGACTTCTTCGCGGGAGATCATGGTCCCTGGATTATAGCCAAAAAAGAAGGGCGCCCTGGCCAGGCGCCCGAGAGGAGAAAGGAGAGTCTCTATGATGGGACTCTCGCCCCCCTTATCGGCACCCGGCCATAATGCTTTAGCCCACCAGGTCCCTGAAAACGAAGAGCCCCGCCGGAGCGGGGCTCTTTCTTTCGCTAGAGATACTTCTCTGCTTGGGTCAAACGGGCGAAACGTTAGCCGCCTGAAGGCCCTTGGGACCCTGGACTACCTCAAACTTGACAGCCTGTCCTTCCGAAAGCGTCTTGAACCCCTCTACCTGGACTTCACTGAAATGGACGAAGAGATCTTCACCCTCCGGCTGCTCAATGAATCCGTAGCCCTTTTCGGGACTAAACCACTTGACAGTCCCCTCAGCCAACCCTACAACCTCCATGTACTCGGGGCGACGTTCGGCCCACCCCACTCAAAACACGCGGTCCGGCACAAACCGGACACGCGGCGCCACAATAGCTGAACCTGAGTGCTTGGTCAAGCCTTGAAGCGAGAATATCGAAAACTCCTCAACCGTCGATGTCGCGCAGCCCTTGGGCATCACGGAAATGCTTCAGACGATTAAGGGTCTTTGCCTCCACCTGCCGGATG
Organism: uncultured Actinomycetes bacterium; assembly: GCA_963814365.1. Classification (GTDB taxonomy): domain Bacteria; phylum Actinomycetota; class Thermoleophilia; order RBG-16-64-13; family RBG-16-64-13; genus RBG-16-64-13. Next base: position 105,892 of record CAWFCL010000005.1, read on the forward strand.
CGTTCCCTGGTGACGCCGAAACGCTCCCCCACTTCCTCCAAGGTCCTGGGCCGCTCACCCTTCAGCCCGAAGCGCAACTCTAGGACCTTGCGGTCGCGGGCCGGGAGGCAATCGAGCACCTTGAAGAGCTCCTCTCTGCGTAGCTCACGGAACACGACCTCCAGAGGTTGATCGGAGTCGGCGCCGGCTATGAAGTCACCAAGTTCGGAGTCCTCTTCATCGCCCACCGGCGTTTCCAGAGAAACGGGCTCCTGCGCCGCCTTCTGTATCTCTCTTACCTTGTTCGGACTGATGCCCAGCGCTTCGGCCATCTCCGGAACGGTGGGCTCTCGTCCGCTCTTCTGCAGCAACTCCCTCTGCACCCGGTTGAGCTTGTTCATGGTCTCCACTGCGTGCACTGGCACACGGATGGTCCTGGCCTGATCGGCGATGGCTCGAGTCACCGCCTGCCGTATCCACCATGTGGCGTAGGTAGAGAACTTGTATCCCAAGCGGTAGTCGAACTTCTCGACCGCCCGGATGAGCCCCAGATTCCCCTCCTGTATCAGATCCAAGAACAGCAGCCCCCGCCCCATGTACCGTTTGGCTATCGACACCACCAGGCGCAGGTTGGCTTCGGTCAGCTTGCGCTTCGCCTCTAGGTCTTGCTGCTCCACCCGCTTGGCCAGCTCCACCTCCTGCTGAGAAGTCAACAGGGGCACCTTGCCTATCTCGCGCAAGTACATGCGTACGGGGTCGTCTACGGTGTGGTCTATCGTCACGTCCAGCAGACTCAGGAATTCCTCTCCTTCGGAAAGGTCTTCTAGGTCTTCTGACTCTTCGTCCACCACCTCGACGCCCATGTCACCCAAGAGCGAGTACACGAACTCAACATCTTCGGGAGTCAGGTCGGCTTCGTGTATGAGCGCGTTGACTTCCTCCAGCGTCAGAGAGCCTTGCTCCTTCGCCCGCTCGAGCGCACCCTGCAACACTTCGACGGTGACGTCGCCTCCGTGTACGGTCGCATCCTTGGGATTGTCGGTATCGTCAGACATCCACTTCCAACTTCATAAGACTTGCACGAACGCTCTGCAGACGCCGCTCCAACTCCACCATGCGGAGTTGAGTCGCGGCCACATCGCCATCTCCCTCCAGTTGAGGCCGCAGCTGACCTATGGCCGCAACGAAAAACCGCTCCAGCAGACGCAAGTGTAGTTCCCGCAGCACGGCCGGACCATAGTCGCCCTGGTCGGCCTCCATCACAAGACGGGTGAAAAGCGGAGCAGACTCAGACCCTTCACGAGCCCGAGCCTCCAGGGCAGCCAGCACTGCCGGTCGGTCGCCTTCGCCGGCACCAAGAGCCTGCTTCAGCACGACGAACACCTCGCGTTTGCCCGGATCGGCGAAATGCTCGGGAGTGAGCGACTCGATAAAGTCCGCCGCTGTCTCCAGATTGCAGACGGCAGCCACCAGAAAGTCCCTCTCCATGGAGGCCTCACTGCCAAGCAAACGCGAAGCGGGCAAGGTGCCTCTGCCCCCGACCCCCGTCGGCTTCGCCCGTCCAGACGTGGGTGAGGGGTCGCCCTGCAGAAGAAGACTCGTGCTCTCTTCGGTGAGCCGGAGCGAGTCAGCGACCAGTGGGATCTGTTCCTCGCGCTCCTTGCGCGATTCCACCGCGCTCATGATCGTTCGCACTTCTTCGAATACCTTGAGCCTACCGTTGGCAGTGGAGGTGTTCCCCACGGCCAGCGCTTGGCGCAACTCAAACTCCAGTAGAGGCATCTTGTCCGCGGTGAGCTTGTCAACAGCCTCTTGGCCACCGGCAACGGCGACGTCGGCGGGATCTTTCCCGGTCGGCAGCACAGCGCACATGGGCCTCAACGCGTGTCCGCGGGCCAAGCGACCAGAGCGCAGCATCGCCTCGGTGCCTGCCCGGTCGGCATCGAACATGAAGGTGACATTCTTGGCGAAACGCATCATCAGACCTATCTGGGCGTCGGTCAGCGCGGTACCCATGGAGGCCACCACGTTGCCCGCACCCGCTTGGGCTAGAGCAAGCACGTCTGTGTATCCTTCGACCACGATCACCTCATCTGAGTCCGCTACTGCCCTTCTGGCCTGATACAGCCCGTAAAGCAATTGTCCCTTCCTGTACAGGGGCCCCTCGGGTGAGTTCAGATACTTGGGAGTCTCGTCTGCCAGTGTCCTGCCGCCGAATCCCACCACCCTGCCCCGGTGGTCGACCAGGGGGAACATGAGTCTTCCCCTGAAGCGGTCGTAGGTCTTGCCGTTCTGCCGCACCAGCAGGCCGGCATCCTCCAACTCCCGGTCGGTGTAACCCTCTTTGATGGCGCGCCCGTGCAGACCCCTCCAACCCGGCGGCGCCAGACCCACTCGGTAGGTCTCACAGATCTCCTTGCCCAGCCCGCGCGTTTCCAGGTAGTCTCTCGCCCCCTGGCTCTCCTTCGATTCCCACAGCAACTTCTGGTAAAACTTGGCCGCTCGGTCGAGCAGCTGCAGGAGTCGCGCGTCACGCTCCTTGCGACCGGCATCGGGACCGCTGCCCTCTTGATACTGGACGGGCACACCAAAGCGCTCACCCAACTGCTCGATGACTTCCGAGAAGGTGAGATTCTCGGCGCGCTCCAAGAAACGGACGATGTCGCCGCCTTCTCCGCAGCCAAAGCAGTAGTAGAGCCCCTTGTCGGCGCTGACAGTGAACGACGGCGTCTTCTCCTGATGAAAGGGGCAGAGTCCAGAGTGGGTGGCGCCACGCTTGCGCAGGCTCGTATACCCAGAGACCACCTCTACGATATTGGCGGCCGCCAACACCGCCTGGACGCTCTCGTCCTTGATGAAGGGACTCATGGCCGCCCGGCCGGCCGATAGCCCGCCACAGTGCCGCCCGCCACGCGATGCGGCGCGGTGCGGTGTTGCGCCACGCTGTACTGCGCCCCACTCACAGATCGCCCCAACACCTGGGCATGAACAGCTCCAGGTAGAGCCGCTGGGCATAGCGGTCGGTCATGCCCGCGACATGGTCGGTGACAGCCCGCACGAGTCCCGTGCGGCCCGTGTCATGGCCGCTGTCCCACTCCGGTGGAGCTGGCAGCGCCTCGGGATGCTGCAAGAAGTACTCCATGAGTTCGGTCAGCAACTGCCGTATCTTCCCGCCCCCGGACTGCTCCTGGGCCCGCACGTAGACCGTCGCGAAGAGGAACTCCCGCAGCTCGGTCATGGCCTGTCCGATCTCAGGCGTCTGCAATATACCGGGCGCCTCCACCGCCTCGTCTGCCCACGCCTCGGCGCTGGCGTCGACCAAGTCATGAACCAAAGTGTCGATGCGGTCGCTGCCGGTCTCTCCCAGGAGTCCGACCGGGCGTCTGGGTAGATCGTCCGGAGTTATGAGTCCGGCACGGAGCGCATCATCAATGTCGTGATTGACGTAGGCGATGCGGTCGGCCAGATGGACTATCTCGGCCTCCAGCGTGGCCGGGCTGGCATCGTCGCCCGAGTGGTGCCGGATGCCGTCGATGACCTCCCAGGTGAGGTTCAGACCCTGCCCCTCGTTCTCTAACACCTCGACCACGCGGACACTCTGCTCGTTGTGCTGGAACCCACCCATGCCCATCTTGCGTAGCATCTCGTCGAGCACGCTCTCGCCAGCATGTCCAAACGGAGTGTGACCCAGATCGTGGCCGAGCGCGATAGCCTCGGTCAGGTCTTCGTTGAGTCGCAGCGCCCGTGCCGCTGTCCGAGCGATGCCGGACACCTCCAAGGTGTGAGTCAGACGAGTGCGATAATGATCGCCTTCAGGAGAGATGAACACCTGGGTCTTGTGCTTCAACCGTCGGAACGATTTGCTGTGGACTATGCGATCGCGGTCGCGCTGGTAGGCAGTGCGGAGGGAGCAGGGTTCGTCGGTACGTGCGCGGCCGCGCGACTGGGACGAGCGCTGAGCGCGCGGAGAGAGTCCCGCCTCGTACAGGTCGGCGGACAACTCGATTCTTCCTGGCCGCTCCCTTTTCACCGTACGCACCCTCCCGGCACTCTGCCCCGGCACCTGTGACGCTGGCAAGCGCCCGACGACGACAAGCGTGGGACGCCAAGTCTACAACTTACTCCGGATGGTTTCGCAACGGCCGAGCCCCTCGATCTGCACCGCATCCCGCGCGAGGCATGCGGCAGCAAACCGTGTGAGGCCAGCAGCACCTGCGACATCTCACGACGCCTGCGACACCCCGCGGAGGGAGCGGCGCCTTGCGGCGACGCGCCCTCCGGTCAGTCGCCGGTCTTGGCCGCGGTCTTCTCTTCGAGCACCGCCTGCGCCGCCGCCAGGCGCGCCAACGGTACCCGATAGGGCGAGCAGCTCACGTAGTTGAGCCCCGTCCGGTGGCAGAACTTCACGCTCGTCGGCTCGCCGCCGTGCTCGCCGCAGATACCCGTCTTGAGCTCGGGCTTGACCGAGCGGCCCTTCTGCACGGCCATGGCGACAAGCTGGCCCACGCCGTTCTGATCGAGCTTCTCGAAAGGATTCGCCTTGAGAAGATCGGTAGCTAGGTAGTGGGTCAAGAACTTGCCCTCGGCGTCGTCACGCGAGAAGGCCAGGGTCATCTGAGTGAGGTCGTTAGTGCCGAAGCTGAAGAAGTCTGCGTACTCGGCGATCTCGTTGGCCGTCAGGGCGGCACGCGGTACCTCGATCATGGTGCCCACGGTGTAGTCGATCTTGACGCCCCTCTCCTTGAGCACGGCGCCGGCCGTCTCCACGGTGAGAGTGCGCATCCGCTTGAGCTCTTCCTGGAAGCCCACCAGCGGGATCATGATCTCCACATGCGGCTGCTTGCCCGTAGAAGCCATGACGTCGGCGGCCGCCTCGATGATGGCGCGCACCTGCATCGCGTAGATCTCCGGCCACTGGATGCCCAGACGGCAACCACGGGTACCCAGCATCGGGTTCGACTCAGCCAACGACTTCACGATGGCCACCAGCTTCTCCTGCGCCTCTATCTCCTTGGCGGAAGCCTTGGTCAGTCGCAGCCTTTCCAGCTCCACCACGACCTCGGTGTAGTTGGGCAGGAACTCGTGCAGCGGCGGGTCGAGCAAACGGATGGTCACCGGCAGCCCCTCCATGGCCCGAAAGATGCCGTCGAAGTCCTCACGCTGGAAAGGCAACAGCTTGGCCAGATGCTGCTCGCGCTCGGCGGTGTCGGCGGCCATGATCATGCTCTGCACGTGCGGCAGGCGGTCCTGCTGCATGAACATGTGCTCGGTACGGCAGAGGCCGATACCCTCGGCGCCGAACTCGCGGGCCTGCTTCGCGTCCTCGGGCGTGTCGGCGTTGGTGCGCACCTTCAGACGGCGAACCTCGTCGGCCCAGCCGAGCACTGCATTGATATTCTCGTTGAGTCCGGCCGGCACCAGCTTCGCTTGCCCCATGATCACCCGGCCGGTGGCTCCGTCCATGGAGATCCACTCACCCGACTTGATGACCTTGCCACCGATACTGAACTGACCGGCCTTCTCATCGATCTTCATCTCCTGCACACCGGCGATGCACGGCTTGCCCATGCCGCGGGCTACGACCGCCGCGTGGGAGGTCATGCCGCCGTGGCTGGTGATGACGCCCTGAGCATGCATCAGGCCGTGTATGTCGTCGGGGTTGGTCTCCCAACGCACCAGGATGACAGGCTCGCCCTTGGTGCCCTTCTCCTCGGCCTCGTCGGCAGTGAAGACCACCTGGCCCACGCCGGCGCCTGGCGACGCGCCCAGGCCGGTCGCCAGCACGTTCAGCTCCTGGTTGGGATCCAGGCGCGGGTGCAGCAGTTGGTCGAGTTGCGCAGGATCGACGCGCAGAAGCGCCTCATCCTTGCTGATCATTCCCTCGGCCACCATGTCCACGGCCATCTTAAGAGCGGCCGGGGCAGTGCGCTTGCCACTGCGAGTCTGCAGCATGTAGAGCTTGCTGTCCTCGATGGTGAACTCCACATCCTGCATATCACGATAATGCTTCTCGAGCGTGTCGCGGATGGCGTACAACTGTTCCAGCGCGGTCGGCATCACCTCGCGCAGTTCCTCCAGAGGACGGGGCACACGAACGCCGGCCACGACGTCCTCACCTTGAGCGTTCATCAAGAACTCGCCGTAGAAGAAGTTCTCTCCGGTCGACGGGTCGCGGGTGAAGGCCACGCCGGTACCTGACGTCTCGCCCTTGTTGCCGAACACCATGCTCTGCAGGTTGACGGCAGTGCCCAGATCATCAGGGATGCCCTGGGTGCGGCGGTAGATCTTGGCGCGGTTGTTGTCCCAACTCTTGAACACGGCGATCGTAGACATGTGCATCTGCTTGATGGCGTCGTCAGGGAACTGCTCGCCGGCCTCGTCCGCCAGGATCTTCTTGAAACGGACGGTCAGGTCGCGCAGGTCATCGGCCGAAAGGTCGGTGTCGAGCTTGGCGCCCACCTCGGCCTTCTTGGCGGTCAGCGCATCTTCGAAGGCCTGCGACTCGACGCCCATGACCACGTCGCCGAACATGCTGATGAATCTACGGTAGGAGTCGTATGCGAACCGGGGGTTGTCGGTGAGCTTGGCCATGCCCTCGACCGTCTCATCGTTGAGGCCCAGGTTGAGGACGGTGTCCATCATGCCCGGCATACTGAAGACGGCGCCGGAGCGCACAGACAACAGCAGGGGGTTCTTGGGATCGCCCAGCTTCTTGCCCGTGAGCTTCTCCAGAGCGCAAAGATGGTCTTCCATCTCCTTCTCGAGGCCGTCGGGATACTTGCCGTTGGCGGAGTAGTAGATACAAGCGGCGGTCGTTACTGTAAAACCTTGGGGCACGGGTATGCCGAGCCCAGTCATCTCCGCAAGGTTGGCGCCTTTGCCCCCCAAGAGAGGCTTCATGGAGGCATTGCCCTCAGAGAAATCGTACACGTACTTGGTCGGAGTCATCGGTCCAGGCTCCCTTCGAGACGGCTAGAGGACGGGAGCGGAATATCGCTCCCAAAGACTTCGCATTTTAGCGAAGCCGCCCCGCTATGGGAAGCGGCTGGTGCCGGACCAGATCATCATCGGTGGCGGGCCTCCACAAGTGCATCGGCTGCAGAGACCATCACTCCCACATCGCCATCCCACACATCAAAGATCTGGATGATCACGCCCCCAATCAGAACCTTGAGCAGGGGCGTGCCATTCGGTGCGGCGTCATAGAGGTTGTACGTACCCCGGCCTCCCCGCACCTCCCTGGGATCGGTCAACTGCGCCTCGATGTTCGCCAAGATCTCGGGATCGATATTGTAAGGGTCGTACTCGGCAAGCTTCACCACGGGTGAAGAGCCCGGCACAAACGGCTCGGCAGGATCTGCTCCGTACTGCAAGGTCGCTACCCCTGTACCGCCCACACTCGATTCCGTCAGTGGCCGCTCTTCGAAGTTTTCGCCTACCCAGTACACCTTGTGCTCCGCAAGACTGACAAGCTCTTGCATATTCAGACTTAGCTCTTTCGGAGGCTCCCACTACCCGTACGCTCTAAGGAGTTCTCTCACTGCATTCTCCAGTCCGGGCGCCCTGAGTTGCATGAACGTCTATCGGATCAAGTGTTCCGGAGTGGTATCAGTGCTGAGCGAGGCTGGTGATACGCCATTGTACGCAGAGACAATGGCGTCGATATGCTGCTGTGCGTCCTGGTAGCTCAGAGGTTGTCGGTCTCGATCTCGATGCCAGTCACGTCCTTGGCATCGATCTGGGGCAGACCGTCTGACCCGCAGCCCACCGCACCCGCCACCACAAGGACTGACCACCGAGATGGAATGCGATGCCACCCCCGGACCAGACGGTCTCCGTGGGTCCCTTGCGCCCAAGTTTCATGGTGTTATGCTGGGGCATATCGGAAAAGCTGGCTACCGAACCAGAAAGGGGGTCCGAATGCCCGAGCCCACACTGGAACGTGCTCGGGAGCGACGAGACTACGAAAGGAGTGCCTCCATCGTATCGGCGGCGCTCGGCGTAGTCGGCAGTTCTGATCTGGCTATGCGAGGTCTGGCCGCGGCCGTCAAGCGAGTGGTCAAGACCGACCAGCAGACCATGACTGCTGAGTGGCTGAAGAACTACGTAGCACCAGGCAATCCCGGCAATACTTTCTTCAAGAACGTCTGTCATCTTCATCCTAATGTACGTAAACGCTACGTCGCCGGGACCATCGCCAACCTCTTCTATAGAGACCCAGAGTTCAGCGAGTCGCTCCTGAAGGAGAGAGGGGTCCAGTCGCCGATCTGCATGCTGATCAGCCCCTCCATGCGCTGCAACCTCAAGTGTGTGGGTTGCTACGCCTCCGAGTACGACAACGAAGACGAACTGACCGAAGAACAAGTAGAGAGCATCATCACCCAAGGCGAAGATATCGGCTGCCGGTTCTTCATCATGTTGGGCGGCGAGCCCTTCGTGTGGAGACCGCTTCTGGATGTCGCCGAGCGGCACCACCAGTCGCAGTTCATGGTGTTCACCAACGCCACCATGATCAATGACCGAGTGGCCGATCGCATCGTTGAACTGGGCAACGTGTCTCCGGTCATCAGCATCGAAGGCTCCAAGGAGTCCACCGATGCCCGCCGGGGCGAAGGCACCTACGACCGCATCATGGCGGCCATGGACCGTCTGCGTGAGCGCGGCGCCTTCTTCGCCTACTCCTGCACGGGCACCAGCATGAACATCGACGAGATCGTGTCCGACGAGTTCGCCGACCTCATGGTGGAGAAGGGCGCGTTCTACGGCTGGTACTTCTTGTACATGCCGGTGGGACGCGACCCCGACCTCAAGCTGATGCCCAGCCCCGAACAGCGCAAGCAGCTGCATGACGGTGTGGTGCGCATCCGCGGCACCCGCCCGCTGTTGTCCGTTGACTTCTGGGGCGACGGACCGCTCACCGGCGGCTGCCTGTCCGCGGGACGAAAGTACCTACATATCAACAACAAGGGCGATGTGGAGCCCTGCATCTTCGCGCACTTCGCCGTGGACAACATCAAGGAGAAGTCGCTGGTCGACTGCCTCTGCTCAGACTTCTTCGGTGGTCTGCGCCGGTTGCAGCCCTTCGGCAAGAACCTGATGAGACCTTGCCCCATCATCGACCATCCGGAAGTGCTCAAGTATGCGGTAGAGCACGGAGGCGCCTACCCCACCCACGACGGTGCAGAGAGCCTATTTGATGAGCTCAAGCCCGGTCTGCACGAGTATGCTGCCGCGGTGAAAGAAGTCATGGACCCGGTGTGGGATAACGACATGCCCTGGGTCCACAAGTGGCTCACCACCGACCCGCAGTATCAGGCGGCCCTGGACCGTCCTGGTGATGCTGAAGACATCATCGCGATGGAGGCCGAAGACTTGGACGCCGACGCGGTGGGTGCCCGCGACTAGCGGGATGGGCTTGCGAGAGACGCGACCGCTGCGCGGTCACCTAGTAGGTAGAGAGGGCCGGGGAAACCCGGCCCTCTTCCGTTGTCCGCCCGCCTGGGCGTCACCCAACGGAAGCATCTACGCCTGGATGAGCTCCAAGACTGCTACTTTGCGAACCAGTCCGGCTATCGCTGCCAATTGGCGCATCCGATTGAGCTTGACCTCTTCTTCTTTGGCCACGACCAACACCTCGTCGAAGTACCGGTCCACCGCCGGGCGCAGCGCCGCCAGGGCAGTGAGCGCCTCACCATACCGCCCAGCCGCTGTGGCCGGCGTCACCTTGGCCGTGGCCGCTGTGTATGCCGCAAACAACGCCTCTTCGGCCTCCACCTGGAACAGCTTCGGGTGGACGCCCCCGTCGGGCTTGATGGCCGCCTCTGCCGCATCGTCACCCGGCAGCTTCTTGGCCAGGTTGGCCGGGCGATTGAAGATGGTCACCAAATCTTCCCACTGATCCCCGGCGCGAAACTCCTGCAGCGCTTGAGCGCGCGCCTTCAAGTCTAGGAAGTCACGAGAGGTGGGCAGCACGGCGTCCACAGTGTCACGAGCCAGGCCGTCGTCAGTGAGGCTCTTGGCAAGTCGTTCCAGGACAAAGGCCGTCGCCTCCGCCACCACTGTTGTGCGGTCGACCAACTGGGGGAAGCGCTCCAGCTGCTCGTAGGCCTTGTCCAGGAGCGCCTGCACGTCGTAGCGCAGACCGTGCTCCATGGCGATGGCCACCATGCCCGCCGCGGCGCGGCGCAGGCCGTGTGGGTCCTTGGAGCCCGATGGGGGTTCGCCGCAGGCGAACCCCGCGACGATATTGTCCACCTTCTCGGCCGTCGCCAGCAACGCGCCCGGCAACGTCTTGGGTACGACGCCGCCGGCGGCGTCGGGGAGAAACTGCTCGCGGATAGCCTGGGCGACCTCTGGCTCATGCCCTTCCATCAGGGCATACGTCTCGCCCATGACGCCCTCCAGGTCGGCGAACTCGCGCACCATCACCGACACCTGGTCGGCCTTGCTGAGTCGGGCGGCTTCGAGCACGCGCTCCCGGGCTTTGCCGGGAGCGCCGGCCACCTCGGCCAAGTACCCTGTCAGGGCCACCAGCCGGTCGGTCTTGTCCTTCATGGTCCCGGCCTTGATGTGGAAGACGATCTTATCCAGCTGCGAGACCATCTGCTCCAGGCCCATGGCCTTGTCCTTCTCGAACGAGAACTCGGCGTCCTCTATCCGCCCTTCGAGCACCCGCAGGTTGCCCGCCGTGATCTGCTCCAAGTGATCGGGGTCACCGTTTGTGACGAACAGGAACTTGTTGGAGAGCTTCCCCTTGTCGTCCAGGAGGGGGAAGTAGCGCTGATGCGACTGCATGGCTGTCTCGAGGACCTCGGCCGGCAGGCTGAGATGGTGCCCCTCGAACTGAGCGCAGGCCACCGTAGGCCACTCGTTCAGAAAGAGGACCTCCTCCAGCTTGCCCTTGGGGTCGATCCACTCAAGGCCCTGCTCACCGGCCAGCCTGTCCAGTTCGGAGCGTATGAGCTGTTCTCGCTTCGCATGGTCGACCACCACGCTCGCCATCGCCATGTCCTCAACGTAGTCGGTAGGACGCTTGACCTCGACAGACTTGCCCAGCCACCGGTGTCCCTGACTCACCCGACCCGAGACAAGACCGGCGATGCCAAACGGCAGTACCGTATCGCCCCACAGGGCGACCAGCCAGCGGATGGGCCGCGAAAAGCGCACCCCACGCTCCTCCCAGCGCATGTTCTTGGGAAAGTACATGTCACGAACGATCTTGTGGCATATAGCGGGCAGCAGCCCGGCCGTGGGACGACTCTCGCTCAGAGTGACGTAATAGACGAAGCTACGGCCGCCTTCTTCTCGCACCTGCAGATCCTCGACCGCGATCCCCTTGGCTCGGGCAAAACCTTCGCAGGCCTTGGTGGGCTTGCCGTCTGCGTCAAAGGCTGCCTCTACCGCCGGTCCGCGCTGCGCGATCTCGCGCGGGGCTTGGGACCCAGGCACGTCCTTGATCAGGACAGCTATTCTCCGTGGCGAGACCATGACCTTGACGTCAGAGGCCGCTACATCCACCCCCTCGGCCGCCAAGAGACCGGACACCCGCTCAGGCAGCAGGTCTATCGCTGCACGACAGGCCGACGCCGGCATCTCCTCCACGCCTATCTCCAGCAAGAAGTCGCGGTCCTCGTCGTGATGCGGCCAGACCCAGTCACTCTCTATCGCCGACTCTTCAGCGACAGAAACGGCCGGTTGGGAGGCCGCATCGGCAGCCACTGCCTCTTCCGCGGTCAGTTCGGACACATATGCCTCGGCCACCTTGCGGGCGATGTTGCGCACCCGGGCTATGTAACCGGTGCGCTCGGTGACACTGATGGCGCCCCGAGCGTCGAGCAGGTTGAACATGTGTGAGGTCTTAAGTACGAAGTCGTACGCAGGCCTGGTCAGCCCCAAAGCCAAGCAGCGCTCACACTCACTCTCATAGTCGGTGAACGACTTCTGCAAGAGCGGTATGTCGGCCAACTCGAAGTTGTAGACCGACCACTGGGCCTCGCTCCGCTTGTACACATCACCATAAGAGACGCCCGGCACCCACTCCAGGTCGTAGACATTGTCCTTGCCCTGCAGGTACATGGCCAGCCGTTCGGTGCCATAAGTGAGCTCAACACTGGTGGGGTTGAGATCGATGCCGCCCACCTGCTGAAAGTAGGTGAACTGGGTGCACTCCATGCCGTCTATCCAGACCTCCCAGCCAAGCCCCCAGGCCCCCAGTGTGGGCGACTCCCAATCGTCTTCTACGAAGCGCACGTCATGTTTGCTGAGGTCTATGCCCAAGTGCTCCAGCGAGGCCAGATACAAGTCCTGCACGTCGTCCGGACAGGGCTTGAGTATCACCTGGTACTGATAGTAGTGACCCAGACGGTAGGGGTTCTCGCCGTAACGCCCATCGGTCGGGCGGATGGACGGCTCTACGTACGCTACCTTCCACGAATCCGGGCCCAGCACCTTGAGAAAGGTGGCCGGGTTGAAGGTACCTGCCCCCACCTCAGTGTGGTGCGGCTGCCATATTATGCAGCCCTGCTTGGCCCAGAACTCCTGCAGGCCCAGCAGCACGTCTTGAAAGGTGGGCGGCTTCTTGGCACTCACTTGGTCTCCAGGTCTAGGGTAGAGGGATTATCACGGCCCAACAGTAGTAGTCGTCGGCGCCACGGTAGTCGAGGTCGTGGGGGGCGCGGTGGTCGTAGTCGGCGCCCTAGCCACGGTCAGCTTCACCGTAGTACCTTGCGGCACCAAAGTACCCGCCACTGGATCCTGCTGGATGACTATGTCCGGCGAGAAGTCCTTGGTCTCGTAGTACTCCACGATCACCTTGAGGTTGTACTCGGCCAGCAGGCTCGTGGCCTGGTCGAGTTTCATGCCCACCTGAGCGACCGGCGGCACCCTGACCATGTTCACTACCGGGGCGTTGCTCACTTCGAGCGCCACCTCGCTACCTGCCTGCACCGGAGTGCCGGTCGGCGGATCCTGCTTTAGAACCGTGCCACCGGGCAGATCGGAGTCAACTTCTGTGACCTTGGGAACGAGGCCCAGTTGGATCAGAACGTTCTCGGCGGCCGCACGGCTGAGGCCCAACAAGCTGGGGACCAAGACCATGTTGTTTGGCACAGCCACCCAGATGGTGACCGTGGTACCGGGGTCGACTATGTTGCCCGAGGCCGGTTCCTGCCTCTGTACGTAGTTGACCTTGGCGGTATCGTCGGTGGGCTCCTCTTCTACGAGCACCTCCAAGCCAAGGGCTTCGAGCTTGTCGATGGCCGTATAGCGGTCCAGCCCCACGACAACAGGTATCTGCACCGGACCTCCGCCTGACGATATGTAGACGGTGACGCTCTGGCCCTTCCTCATGGGCGTGCCCGCCTCAGGCGCCTGATCACCCACGAGGTTCTCGGCGACGTCAGCCGAAGGACGGGTGCCCCCATTCTCCATCTTGAAGCCGGCGTCGGACAGAGTCCTCTCCGCCTCCTCCAAGCTCAGTCCGACCACGTTGGGCACCGCGCCCAGTTCCCCGGGACCACCCCACGTGACGATGATGACCGCGGTGACCACCAAGGCCACCAACAGTGCCGCCACAGCCCCCCAAAGCGCCCAGTTCCGTTTCTTGCCCGAGTCGTTCCCGAAGTACTCCTCGGGGAGCGGATCCCCCTCTATCGGACCCCGGGGGGCCCCGGCGTCCCTCATCGTGGAGCGCGCGCCCCACTCAGCAGCATCGGAGGCGTCGGACCCGACACCGAAGAGTCTCGTACCTTGACCCCCGGAAACCCCGGGCGCGTCCACCGGTTCGCCTTCTTGCACCTTCCATAGATCGTCGAGCATAGCTTGAGCCGTCAGGTAGCGCGCGATGGGCTCCTTGGCCATGGCCCGCAAGATCACGGCTTCCAGGTTCTCAGGGATGTCGGGCACGAAAGCACTCGGAGGACGGGGAGCGTCGTTGACGTGCTGCATGGCTATGCCGACCGAGTTCTCACCATCGAAGGGGAGTCTCCCCGTCGCCATCTCGTACATCACCACGCCGAGTGAGTAGAGGTCGGAGGCCGCCTCCACCGGTAGACCCTGAGCCTGCTCTGGCGAGATGTAGTGGGCGGTGCCTATGCTGGTGCCCACCTCAGTGAGCGACGCCCCGCCGCGAGCGCGGGCGATGCCGAAGTCGGTTACCTTCACCCTGCCTTCGTCATCGATGATTATGTTCTGAGGCTTGATGTCGCGGTGGATGATGTCGCGTCGATGCACGTAGCGGAGGGCTTCGACTATCTGTCTGGCCACCGACACGATCAACTCGGAGTCGAGCGGAGCATATTTCAGGATTATGTCCTTGAGCGACCGCCCCGGCAGGTACTCCATCGCGATGTAGTAGGTTCCCTCGGCCTCTCCCTTGTCGTACACCTGCACGATGTTGGGATGGTTGAGGCTGGCAGCCGCAGCCGCCTCGCGCCTGAAGCGCTCGATGAACTCACGATCGTTCGTGAACTGGGCCGAGAGGACCTTGAGCGCCACTTGCCTGCCCAAGACACGGTCTTTAGCCAGGTAGACATCGGCCATGCCGCCGCTGCCGACCTTTCTGATAACCTCGTAGCGTTCGTCGAACACTCGCCCTATCACTGCCCTATCACCATCCAACGCGCTCCTGCTCTTGCCCGCCCCTGCGGCCTGAATCCAGATAGTATCTCACCCAAGACGCTCATCGCTCCAGAGCTGCCGCCATCACCTTGCGCGCAATGGGAGCGGCGACGCTGCCTCCGGTGCCCGCGTTCTCCACTATCACAGCCACCACTACGCTCGGATCTTCAGCCGACGCGAAGCTGACGAACCAGGCGTGGGATTCAGCGTCGGCGACTTCCGCGGTGCCCGTCTTGCCCGCAACCTGGACGCCGCCCAGAGCCGCGGCGGTTCCCGTGCCGCTCCTGACCACCCGCAGCATCAGATCCTTCAACGTGGCTGCGGTAGCACCGGAGATGGGTTGCGACCAGACGGCCGGGTCGGCCGTTCGTATGACTGTGCCTTTGGCGCTGGTGACCTTTGCGACTATGTAGGGCTTCATCATCTTCCCGTCGTTGGCCACCGCGGCCGTGACCAGAGCCATCCCCAAGGGCGAGGCCAGCACTTCTCCTTGCCCGAAAGCCGCTTGGGCGACGTGAGCCACATCCATACTGGCCGGGTCGGGGAAACGGCCGTCCGCGCCGCCCAGGGGCCAAGGCGGTACCTGCCCGAAACCGAATGACTTGGCGTAGCCTGACAGAGATCTCGGCCCCAAGCTCCACGCCCAGTTTGGCGAAGGTGGTGTTGATACTGCTGGCGAAGGCCTTGGCGAAGTCGTGCTTGCCGTAGACCTTGTCATCGTAGTTGGACACCTCGTAGCCACCGGCGGTGTAGGTACCCGTGTCATCAAACTCTGTGTCCGCCGTCACCTTGCCGGTCTCGAGCGCGGCCGCGGCGACGATGATCTTGAACACCGACCCCGGTGGGTAGAGACCAAGCGTCGCCCGATTCAACAAGGGCCTGCCCTCGTCCACGCTGATGTCAGCCCAGATGTCCTCCAGCCGGTTGGGATCGTAGCGCGGATACGAGACCATCGCGATGACGGCTCCGGTCCGTGGATCGAGGGCGACGACGGCGCCCTTGCGCTCACCCAAGGCGTTGATAGCCGCCGCCTGCACGCCCATGTCGATAGTGAGTTCCAGGTCAGCGCCCTGCCGCGCGCCGGTTATCTGGTTGATGACGCCCAAGGTGCCCGATTGGCCCGTGAGGTCCTGGTTGTAGACCCTCTCGATACCGGCCCGTCCGTAGATAAGGCTGTTGTAGCCCAGCCAGGGCGCCGTAGAGGTACCCTTGGGATAGGTGCGCTCGTAGTCTTCGCCCATCTTGATGTTGTCGGCCAGCAAGACCCCGTCCGCCGAGTAGATCTTGCCTCGCTCTATCTGCATCTCCTCTTCGATAGCCCGAGTGTTGGTGGGCTCGATCTTGAGCTTGGGCGCATCGATCACCTGCACGTACGTGAGCTGCAGCACCAGAGCCACAAACAGCAGCGAGAAGAATAGAAAGAGGCGGCGCACCGGCTTATCCATCTATACCGCCTTTTTGACGACCGGGTCAGACCGGTCGCTGATGCGCAGCAGAAGAGCCACCAGGACGAAGTTGGCCACCACGGAGCTGCCACCGTAGCTGACAAAAGGCAGGGTGATGCCGGTCAGCGGGATGAGTTTGGTCACTCCACCCATGATCAAGAAGGCCTGTAGGGCGAAGATGCTGGTGAGCCCGGTCGCCAGCAACCGTCTGAAGTCGTCCCCGGCCTTGGTGGCAATGCGGAAGCCTCGATACGCGAACAGCAAGAAGAGCAGGATGATAGCCACTGCACCAACAAGCCCCAGCTCCTCCCCGATGGCCGAGAAGATAAAGTCGGTCTCTACATAGGGTATACGCGGTCGGCCAGAGGGAAGCATAAGGTAGCCCTGGCCTAACCCCCTGCCAAGCAGCCCTCCCGAGGCCAACGCAAACAGCGATTGGACGATCTGATACCCCTTGTTCTCGGCGTCGGCCCAAGGGTCCAGCCAAATGTCCACCCGGGTCTGAACGTGAGGGAAGACCAAGTACAGAAACACTCCGCCCACCGCGACCAAGACCAGTCCGATGAGCACGTAGAAGACGCGTCCGGTGGCCGCGTAAAGCAATGCAAGCAGCGCGCCGAAGAAGAGCATGCTCGTCCCCAGGTCTTTCATGAACACCATGAGGGCCATGGAGATAGCCCAGACTATCAACAGGGGAGCCAGGTACCGCAGCGGCGGTAAGGGCACACCCAGTATGCGTCTTGTGCTCACCGTCAGCACCTCGCGGATATCCACCAGGTATCCGGCGAAGAAGATGACTAACAGTATCTTGGCAAACTCACCGGGCTGGAAGCCCACCGGTCCGATGTTGACCCAGAGCCTGGCGCCGTTGATCTCTTGGCCCAAGAAAGCGGTCAGCAGAAGAGTCAGCAAGCCAAGTATGCCCACCGGGAACCGCAACTTGCAGAGCACCCTCATGTCGCGAAATACTGCCAAGACCAGCAGAAACGCCCCTATGCCGGCCACGAACCACAGCGACTGTTTGAAGGCCAGTGATTCCCTCAGCCTGAAGATAAAGACCATGCCCACAGTGGAGAGCAGAGCAGCGAGCGGCAAGAGATACGGGTCTGAGTTGCGCGCCAGGAAGCGAGTGCCCAGATGGGCTACCGCGAACAGGATCACAAAGATCGCCGCGTACAGAAGAGGCCCTACCCCAGACCACCCCATCTGAAAGTAGACAAGCACGAACCCCAAGACGGTCAGTAATAGGGCCGGCGTCAGAAGCAGGAATTCGCGGTTGCGCAGCCTCAAAGCCCCGTACTCAACCCATCCAGGAACTGCTCACCCTCTTCCTTGCTGAGCAGTTCGTGCGAATCCACCCGTGTCTTGTCGAACGGACTCAACTCGCCGTAGTCGACCGGAGCCACCCTGTATACCGAAGAGAAATCGATCCCCAATGGCTCCCAGGGTAGGCCCCGGTAGAGAGCAACCTTGCCACCGTTTTCACCCACGTAGTAGACGGTCGAGTTGTACCAGGCGAATCCGCCCACCGCGACGACCAGTATCAACAGGACTATCACCGAGACCATCAACCATCTGCGCCCGCGACGGTGCTTGGCAGAAGTGGTCTTTGGGCGCTTCTCGCCGCCTGCCTCCGCAGTGGGCAGAGGCACTGCCTCGGGGGCGAGCCCGTCTGCTCCCGCACCCGTTTCCTCGGCCGTGCCCTTAGCCGGCACACCTTCATCGGGACTGCTCTGGATCGATTCGCCTCCGCTTGGGGCTCCGTGCGGCTCCTCGGCGGCTGCTGCATCGCCGGGACGCGAACCGGGACGCGCGACCGCATGACCTCGCCTACGCAACCGCTCCCGCGCTGCTTGGCTCAGGCGGTCCATACCGTGCGGACTCGTCGAGGCCGACGCTTCCCTGTTGTTCGGCCCCATGAGTATGCGTGAATCAGACCATGAAGACCCCTCACCGTCTTCGCCCCCCATGGCTGAGGCAAGATCCACGACCACCACGGTCACATTGTCCTCGCCACCGTTCTCCAGCGCCGCGTCCACAAGGGCCTGCGCCGTGGCCTGAGCGTCTCTCTCTGCACTCAGTAGCTCTTGGATGGTCTCGTCATCCACCATGCCGGTGAGACCGTCGCTGCATATCAAGACACGGTCGCCCGGCTCGACGCGCAACTCCAGCAGGTCCGGCTCCAAGATCATGTCGGTGCCCAACGCCCTTGTTATGACACTACGGTGTGGGTGCCTAGCCGCCTGCTCGGGAGTGAGTTCACCGCGACGCACCATCTCACCCACCCACGAGTGGTCGGCTGTGACCTGCTTCAGCTCGCCATCGTGCAGCAAGTAGGCCCGCGAATCACCCACGTGGGCCACAAACAGAGCGTCGTCCACTATCAACGCCGCCGTCATGGTGGTCCCCATGCCCAGTAGCTCGCCTTGCGTGGTGCTGCGTTGGATTATCGCGGTGTTGGCCTTGACTATCGCTTGCCGCAATTCCTCAATGCCCGCGGAAGCTGGGTCTACACTCAGCAGGCCTAGGCAGGCCATCTGCGACGCTACCTCGCCGGCCCGCGCCCCGCCCATGCCGTCACACACCGCGTAGAGTCCCGGCCGCAGAAGAAAAGAGTCCTCGTTGGCAGACCGAACGTTGCCGCAGTCACTGACTACCCCCGCCTTCAGGAGCATCAGCGAACCCTTACCTGAAATACGGTCTCGCCGATCGCCACCCGGTCCCCGACCGCCAGCAGTACGGGCTCATGGATAGACCTGCCGTTCACCAGAGTCCCATTGGTGCTGCGCAGATCCTCGATCCACAGACCCGCGTCGTCCACCTCGAACAGCGCGTGCTTTGCAGACACGAAGGTGTCGTCCAACGAGATGTCCATGTCAGACGAGCGCCCGACAAGGGCTTGAGAGTTCTCCGGTAGCGCATAGGCAGCTCCGACCGGGATACAGGAACTCTTGATCACAGCCAGAATCAGCAGGCCGCCCTCGTTTGCCGGCGACCCACCCCCGGCCTGCTCGGGCTCCTGTTCTTCTGAGGTCGCACCGGGCATGCGCCAGCGCTGGTCGGTAGCCACCGGGGCCGCGAACCGCAGATCGCGGGTGCTGGAGCGCACGACACTGAATATGAAGAGGTACAGCAATAGCAGAAACGCTATCTTGCCTACCAGGAGAAGAGTCTCGGGCATGGGGTCTAGCTCCCCGCGCTTTACTTAGGCGCCGCGGTTATGTGCGCGTTTCCGATGCGGATCACGTCTGATGGCCGGACCACTGTGCTGTCGACCGGATACCCATTGACCATGGTCCCGTTGGTGGAGCCCAAGTCTTTCACCACTATGCTTCCCTCTGACCAGTAGATCACCGCATGGCGGCGCGAGACATCTCCGCTGTCGATCTGCAGATCGGCGTCACGCGAACGCCCCACGACGGCCTTGCCTTGAGGGAACACCCGCTCCTGCCCATTGACCTTCAGCACCAGGGGTTCGGCAGCTGGAGCGACCGGGGCGGCGGCCACCGGTGTCTGGGCCGGCGGAGTCTGGAACGCCGGAGCTACAGGCGGCACCGCGGGGGGCATCGCGGGCGGCACCGCGGGGGGCATCGCGGGAGGCTGCTGAGCCACGCGGGGCGGCATCGCGGGTGGCGTTACAGGCGGCTGTTCTGGCATCCGAGGCGGCGCCAGAGGTACCAGCGGAGTGCCGGGCAGGGGCGGCGCGCCACCGCCCACCGCGGGGACCCCAGGTACGAAAGGCCCAGGCAGAGGCGGGGCCTGCCTTGAAGGCACAGGAGGTGCGCCATAGCCGGGCCGCTCGGGCACATAGTCCTCTTTGTAGTCGTCGTCGTAGTCGATATCCCCGGGGACGTCCCATATGCTTCGCCCCTGAGACTCACGGACGCCGACGCGCGGACCGACTGAATCCATCTCTGCCCGCTCGGCCAACACTCCGAAGTACCCCGGCTTCAGATCGGGGTCCATTGTCAACTCGACGGTGATAGCCCCAGGGGTAGCGTATCGCCGGTTCTGCACATGTCTTTCCATGTGACTCTCTAGCTTGCTCACCAGCTGGTCGAGATGGCTTCGGAAGCGCGCGAAGTCCTCCCGGCATAAGAACACCGTGTACTGGTCGCGCACCCAGGTCTGCCCGCCTTGCGATGCTTTGGTCCCCTCAAGCTCCTTGATCAGCTTGCGGGCCAACTCGGCCGGCTCGACATATAGTTTGGACACCTTCTTGCCCGATGGATCACTTTTACGTGGCGACACCATCAGCACTGCCTCCTAGAGGGATGCTCCACGCACAGATGGAGTAAGAAAGCTCAGCAAAAACGTCATTATAGCGCAAGGCACATAGGCGATAAGCAAGTGCCCTATGTGTACGGGAGCCCCGAACAGCAGGATGGGGCCTAGTACCAATGCCAGTAGCAGTAGTACAAGGTAGACACTCATGCCCCAGAGCCGGGTGCTCGGAGTCCTGCCTATCCAGGTGTACAGCGGGAGAGAGAACAATGTGAATATGCCTACCTGCAAGGCCATCTCTGGGCGAGACTCGAAGAATCGGCCTATTTCCCTGAGTACGGCGAAAGGGGACCCGACATGGCCGGAGGCTGCCAATGTCTGGCCGGGACTCGGATTGAAGGTGTAGGGCAGCGTCCCCCAACCGGCTAGATTGCTGGCTACGGCAAGAACCAGACCACTCACAAACCCCGCGAGAGCGCCCCAGCGCCGCAACAGAGCCCCTGTGAGTGGCAACAGAGCCAGGCCCAAGTAGGCGCCCACCGCCAGCGGCACCGCGCCCGGCAACAAGGCTGCCCACTCCTTGTGTCTCCACCGCAAGAGACCCATGGTGGGTATGACGATCACCAGGTAGAGCACACCCCAGCCGGCTCCGTACGCGAATATGGGCGGCGCCATCAGGGCAAGAGCCAGCGTGCCGCCGGCGAATGGCCAGACCAATGAGATGAAAGCCGCCCCGACTATAAGTGGGATGACTGCCGAGGGGGGATAGAACGGCACCCGCGCCAACACGTAGACCAGAGAACACAGCGTCAGCCCCGCAGAGACCATGCGCCGCCCCATGAAGGCCAGGCGACTCCCCTCTATGGCTGCCCCTGCGCCGCGTGGCCACACCTTCGTGACGAAGCGTTCTCCCGCACCAGAGGGATGTGTCTGTTTGACGCGCGCCTCTTTGGAGCCGGACCGCGAGCGACCCCCTCTCTCCAAGGGTAGTGAGTCGGCCACCTCGGTCAGCATACTTCCGAACGTAGCCGGATCGGGCCGCCTGTAACGATCGCGAGACATCCCCTTGCGTAGGAAGTCGCTCAGCTCGCGAGGCAGGTCTGGTCGAACGGCGAAGAGGGGCGGGATGTCGGGACGCGATGCGTCCGCCAGGAGTCCACGCAGCTTCTTGGCTTCTGATGGGTCCCTCCTGACAAAACCTTCGTACAGCGTAAGAGCGAGGGAGTAGACGTCGGTACGCGAGTCCACGTTCCTACACTCGGCCTGTTCGGGTGACATGTAGCCTATGGTGCCTATCATGTCCCCGGTCATCGTAATAGAAGCCCGGTCCTCGAGTTGAGCTACCCCAAAATCCATCAGACGCACGTCGACCCCGTCCTCGTCGGTCAACATGATGTTCTCTGGCTTGATGTCTCGATGAACGATGCCACGCTTGTGCGCATGCTCTAGGGCTCGGCACAACTGCAACCCTATCTCCACCATCTCCGCATCTCCCAGCGAGCCGTCCCGATAGAGCTCACGCAGAGTCTTGCCCTTCACGTACTCGCTGATGAGCAAGGTGCGATCCGCCTCGCGCACCATCTCGTAAATGGTGACTATGTTGTGGTGGCTGAGCTTCGCCGCCGCTTGTGCCTCACGGAGCACCCTGTCCTCGAAGTCCACACTGTGATGCACGATCTTGACGGCCACGGGCCGCCCCATCTGCAGAGTCCTCGGCCAGGTAGACGGCGGCGAAGGCTCCCGTCCCAAGCATGCGGACGACTTTGTAACGACGGGGAAGAGAAGGTGTTTCGGCCATTAGCGAAGTATAACCAGCGACCCGGCGCCGCGCGGCGTCAGAGAAGCCCCAGCACTGTCACACCCACGTTCCACAAGGTGTGTGCCACGACCAAGCGAGGCACCTTGCCGTTCGCCTGGAACGAGGTGCCCAGGACCAAGCCGAAGACCAAGATCATGATGGTGCTCACCAGGGGATAACCATGCATAGCCGCGAAGACCCCGGAGGCGACAAACACCGGGAGCATACGCTTGCTGCGCAGGACCTGGGTCAAGCGCGTCTGCGCGTAGACGCGAAAGACCAGCTCCTCGTGCAGACCGATGACAGGAGTGAAAAGTAGGAAGGCCACGATCGCGCGGTTCTTCATTGGCTCCGCGAATTGCGCGGGGTCATCGATCCCGAACACCACCGCCAGGAAACCGATCACCAGATCACAGCCGACGATGGCGAGGATCAACAGCAATCCCCATGCGAACTCCTTGACCCATTCGCGGCCACCGCGAGGAAGCTTCCAGTCGAAGACGTCTCGCCTGCTGAGCAAGAGGATCACGAGCACACACCAGCCGACCCTCATCAGACCATCCGCCAAAAAATCAAGCACGGTGAAATCGCCTAATGCCGACTCGTAACCCGCCGCGAGATAAATCAGGTTGGGCACAGAGAACAGGAAAAAGATGGCGAGTAGCTCCAGCAGACGCTCACGCCTGCCGGCCCCTTGGTGGGACTCGAAGCCCTCGTATGGCCCGTTGTTCATAGACCCCCTGCCGGCCCGCAGTTGCCCGTGTCTAGTGCGCCATGATAGCGCAGCCGATGCTATACTCTCCGACACTTCGGGCGAGTGGCGGAATTGGCAGACGCGCTAGGTTCAGGGTCTAGTGAGCTTACGCTCATGGGGGTTCAAGTCCCCCCTCGCCCACCATCATATCCACTTCGCAGTAAGGTCTTATGGACTACGAGGACAGCCGCCAGAGTCGCCCTCGGCCGAGGCCAACAGATCGGAGCCGACCGAAGAGGGGCAGACTACCTAAGCCGATATTTCGCATCGGTGGTTTTGTGCTGGCGTTGGTGGTCCTGCTGCTGATAATCATCTTTTCGGCTCGCGCCTGTGCGCGCAGTGGGGAACAAGAGGCCTACGAGACCTACATGGCCGAGGTGCAGAGAATCGTCGCCACCTCCGACGAAGTCGGGACTCAATTGACCGAACTGCTCCTGAACCCCGGCGATATCAGCCGCGCCGACGTCCAGACCCAGCTGGAAGACTACGTCAACCGATGCGCCACTCTGGAGCAACAGGCCAGCACGCTGAGCGCGCCCAAGTCTTTGCTCGCGGGCACCGCTCAACAGATCTTCGTGATGGTGATGCACTTCCGTTCGGCAGGCGTCAATCAACTCAAGACCTACCTCATGAGTGCGCTCGAACTGGAGGACACTAGTGGCGCCGCGATCGCTGCCACTCCTGGAGGCACCACGACCACCACGGTCCCCTTGGACACCGGCTACGCAGCGGGCTCCACCGAACAGATCATGAACTCCCTACGCTTCTTGACCACCTCTGACTTCATCTACAAAGAAGTGTTCGAGGTCAAGGTGGCTGAGTTGTTGGCCGAGAGAAGGATAGGCGGGGTCACGGTGCCTACGAGCCAATTCATAGCGGACCCCGAGATCGCGACCAGCGCGCAGGTCACCAAGATCGTCACCGTCCTCAAGACCACGGGCAACCTAGAGGCCGTCCACGGAGTGGCCCTCAAGGCTGTCTTGGCCATGCCCGATAGCAAGCAGATCGTCCAGGGTGGGACATACGACCTCACCCAGAGCCAGAGTCTGTCCTTCGTGGTGACCGTGGAAAACCAAGGCAACATGGACGAGATCGGTGTGGCCGTGCAGGTCGAACTGATATCAAGTAGCTCCTCGCAGCCACCGGTTACGGCAAGGATAGCTACACTCAAAGCCAAAGCCACCGATACAGTGACTGTGGAGGGTCTGAGCCCAGCGGCTTATGGAGAGGTGGTCACGCTGAAGGTCACCGTAGTGCCGGTCAAGGACGAGCGTTACACAGACAACAACAGCATCACGGCCACGGTCGTTTTCAAGCTCTAGAGTCTAGGAGTATCTGTGCAAGCAAACGATGTCTTCGCCGTACTGGCCATAGGCCTGTCCCTTATCGCCATCGCCGGGCTGGCGGTGGTGGGCGTGATGCTCAGAAGCTATCGACGCAACCAGCGCATCATCATGGGCTCGCGCGGCACGGTGGACGTCGCGGAGCACATGGCGATCGTGGACGACAAGCTGACCAACCTGCGCCTGGCTGTCGAAGACCTAGCCCTCACGGCCAGCGACCATGGAGTGCGTATCGACGGCACTCTGTCCCACGTGGGCATAGTGAGATTCG
Source organism: uncultured Actinomycetes bacterium (assembly GCA_963814365.1). Lineage (GTDB taxonomy): Bacteria > Actinomycetota > Thermoleophilia > RBG-16-64-13 > RBG-16-64-13 > RBG-16-64-13. The sequence goes on from CAWFCL010000005.1 coordinate 130,322, forward strand.
ACGCATACCGTGATCTTGGCGGACGGCAGAGCACGGCTGTGGCCTTTCTCAATTCCCGCAACGACGGAGTCGTCATAACCACGGTCGTCAGCCGGGAGTTCGCAAGAATGTACGTGAAGCTGGTCAAGGATGGTGTGGGCGATATCCCGCTGGCGCCGGAAGAGAACGAAGCTGTTCAGCAGGCACGTCGGGCTACCCCGTTCGTGATCAAGCCCATAGCGGAGGGTGGCGAAGACGCGGAGCCGGTTGCAGCGGACGTCGACACTTTCATGGAGAGCTCACCCATGGTGGCCAGTCTGCCCGGACCGTATGAGCACGAGGACGACGCGGTATTGCAGGCCGAGAGAGAGAACCGCATGCGTAAGCGAAAGGGCATGCCGCTGGTCGAACATAAGGGCCTCATGCCGTCCACCCAGGGTTGGAAGATACCCGAGACGCCCACGCCAGAGAACGTCAGCATGGCCGACCAGTTCCTGCAGCAGCGCAAGCAAGGCAAGCAGGGTCCAGATACTGGCGAGAGCCGATCCGTGGACGACCAAAGCGACGGCCAAGGCGACGAGTGGACCGCCGCGACGCTGCAGCGCCAAGACGACGATGGCTGGGGCTTCGATGAACCGGTCGATGACGACACTCATGAGTTGTGATCCGTCCAGGCCAGGCCTGAAGTCCTGGACAATATCGTCCTTGCCCACACCCATGCCCCTTGCGGCCAAGACCATCGGTTTCTTGGGTCCCCCGGGCACTTTCTGCGAAGAAGCGCTGCGCTCCTCCATCGAAGAACAAGCCGGTGACGGCGGCCGGCGTGAGTTCCTGCCGTTCCCCTCGATGGGCGAGACCATCGAGGCAGTGTCGTCGGGCAGGGTCGATTGCGCGCTGGTGCCTATAGAGAATTCCATAGAAGGCTCGGTGTCGGCCACCATCGACATGCTCACCCATGGAGTGGACAACCTACAGATAATCAGAGAGATAACGCTGCCCATCTCGCAGTGTCTTATCACTCGCCCTGGGCTGGCACTCGGCCAGATAACCAAGGTCATATCTATCCCGCATGCCTACTCGCAATGTCGCCTCTGGCTGCGTGAACACCTGCCGGGCTGCGAGGTAGAAGCGGCCAGCTCTACGGCTGCGGCAGCCGAACGGGTGGCGTCAAGCGAAGAGCCTTGGGCGGCCATAGGCAACAAGCTGGCCGCGGTCACGTACGGCTGCGACGTGCTGGAGTCTGACATCGAGGACCACGACGAGAACGAGACAAGGTTCGTGTTCCTGGCCAGACAGCGCGAGAAACAGAACCTCTTCGAGCCCTACAAGACCTCGATAGTGTGCGAGATCATCAAGGACCAACCCGGAGCGCTGTTGCTGATACTGCAGGAGTTCGCCTTCAGGCACGTCAACCTCACCAAGATCGAATCAAGGCCGTCCAAGCGCCGCCTGGGTGACTACGTCTTTATAGTGGACATGGAGGGCAAAGTGGACGACCCCACCATAGCCGACGCTCTGCGATGTCTGTGCTGCAAGCTGCCTCGTCTGACGGTCTTGGGCAGCTACCCTGTGGGCAGACCGATGACAGGCGCCGGAGCCTAGCGAATGCTGGACATAAAGCTCATACGCAGCGATCCCGACCTGGTGCATAACGCCCTTCGCCGTAGAGGGCCCAGAGCGGGCGAGACGCTCCAAGAACTGTTGACCCTCGACCGCGCGCGACGCGAACTACTGGTGCAGATCGAAGAACGGCGCAAACTGCGCAACACCGTGAGCGAAGAGATAGCGCAGCTCAAACGCACCAAGCAGGATGCCGAAGCCCAAATGGCGCACATGCGCGAGGTGGGCGACGAGATCAAGGAGTCCGAGGCCAAGCTCAAGGACGTTGAGGGCTCGCTCGAAGAGATCTTGTTGCAGGTACCCAATCTGCCCGACCCTACCGCACCCGAGGGTGGAGAAGAAGATTCAGAGGTACTTCATCATGTGGGCGAGCCACGCAAGTTCGCCTTCACTCCCTTGGATCACCTGGATCTGGCCGCCCCGCGCGACCTCATAGACATGGAACGCGGCGCCCGTACGTCGGGCAGCCGCTTCGCCTACCTCAAGGGAGACTTGGTGCATCTGCAGTTTGCCCTGGTGCAATTCGCTCTGCAGACACTTGCCTCCAAGGGCTTCCGGCCCGTCATAGTGCCGGTGTTGGTGCGCGACGAAGCCATGTACGGCACGGGTTTCTTTCCCACCGACATGCAGCAGGTCTACAGGCTGGAGAACGATGGGCTCAACCTGGTGGGCACCTCCGAGGTACCACTGGCGGCCTTGCACATGGACGAGATCGTGGATGAAGCCGCCTTGCCGCTGCGCTACGTGGGTTACTCCAGTTGCTTCCGCCGCGAGGCGGGTGCGGCTGGCAAGGACACTCGCGGAATCTTCCGCGTACATCAGTTCGACAAGGTCGAGATGTTCAGCTTCTGCGCCCCTGACAAGTCGGCCCAAGAACACGACTTCATGCTCTCTATCGAAGAAGAGATACTCCAGGCGCTGGAATTACCGTACCGCGCCGTCAACATCGCCGCCGGCGACCTAGGCGCACCGGCCGCCAAGAAGTACGACCTGGAGGCCTGGATCCCCACACAAGAGCGTTACCGTGAGGTCACGTCGTGCTCCAACTGCACCGACTACCAGGCTCGTAGGCTCAAAGTACGCGCCAAGGGCGAGACCGGCAGCGCCTACCTGCTGCACACCCTCAACGGCACCGTGGTGGCAGTCGGACGCACCATCATCGCCATCATGGAGAACTACCAGACAGCAGGCGGACTGGTAGACGTACCCACGGTACTGCGTCCCTTCATGCCCGCCGGTCTGGAGCAGCTGGGCAGATGACCTCCAACGCGGGCGGCAGCGATGTTTCGCAGCGCTGGAGCAAGAGGGAGGGTCTGGCGCTGCTGACCGACTACTACCAACTGACCATGATGGCCGGGTACTGGAAGACCGGCCGCAAGAACCTGGATGCCTGCTTCGACTACACCTTCCGCGAGCTTCCCCCTCACAACGGCTTTGCCATCTTCGCCGGCCTCGAACAACTGCTTGACTTGATCCGAGACCTGCACTTCGATGAGCAAGATCTGGCGTATCTCGCGGGCCTGGGTACCTTCGAGCCAGGCTTCTTGGAGTACCTCAAGGACTTCCGGCTTACCTGCTCTATCCAGGCAGTGCCGGAGGGCACGGTGGTCTTCCCGCACGAACCCCTTCTGCAGGTTGAAGGCCCGCTGATCGAAGCGCAACTCCTGGAGACCGCCATACTGAACACCCTGAACTACCAGACCCTCATCGCCACTAAAGCCGCGCGCCTGAGGCTGGCCTGTGGCGACGACAACCTGGCGGAGTTCGGATTGCGCCGGGCTCACGGACCCGATGGCGGCCTCAGTGGGTCACGCGCCGCCTATGTGGGCGGCGCCGACTGCACGTCTAACGTCCTGGCGGGCAAGGTGTTCGGCATACCGGTACAGGGTACTCTAGCCCACTCCTGGGTCATGAGTTTCGACAGCGAATTGGAGGCCTTCAGGACCTACGCGGCCAACAGCGAGCAGCCCGTGCTCCTGGTCGACACCTACGACACCTTGACCTCCGGGCTTCCCAATGCCGTCACCGTTTTCGAAGAACTGCGCGAGGCGGGCCGGCAGGTCCGACCGGCCGTGCGCCTGGACTCGGGGGACCTCGCGCGCCTCAGCAAGGCCGCTCACAGGATGTTCGGCGAGGCCGGCTTCGACGATCCTCTGATAGTCGCTTCCAACGAACTGGACGAAGACCTCATCGCCGACCTCAAGCGGCAAGGCGCCCCCATCAACGCATGGGGGGTGGGCACGCATCTGATCACGTCCTCTGACTATCCGGCGCTCGGTGGCGTATACAAGTTGGCAGCCGTACGCGAGACCGGCAAGGATTGGGTGCCGCGTATAAAGCTGTCCTCTAACCCGGCCAAGATGACCGATCCTGGTCGCAAGCGCTTGGTGAGGTACTACGACGGAGCCGGTCACCCCCTCGCCGACGTGATCCGGCTGGCCGAAGAACCTCCCGATGTGATCGACCCGGGCCAACCGGCGAAACCGTTACCTTTTGCCGAGCGACACGACCTGACCTTCTTGCGGGCCGTCTGGGATGCGGCGGGCTGCGAGACCTTGCTCCAACCGGTGGTCAAGCAGGGTAAGCCCATCGCGGACAGCCCAAGCCTGGAGAGCATCCGAAAAAGAGCCCAAGCCCAAGTAGCTGCCCTGCCCGAGGAACTCAGAAGACTGCGCAACCCAGAAATATACGCGGTGGGTCTGTCCCCGAACCTGGCCGCCGAGAAGGTGCGCTTGGTCCGGCAGTCCCCGGGCGTGCTAGCATCCGCGCCGAGCACCACTTAGACCAGGAGGGCTTATGCGCTGCCCCTACTGCGGTACGCAGAACGAAGATGAGGCCGAATTCTGCCGCAAGTGCGGCGAGGAACTGTCCAACGCACGCGCCCAATGGCGTGGACCCGAAGCGACGCCCGCCAAGACCACACCTGCGCAGGTGTCCGCGGCCCATGACGAGTGGGACCCTGCACGCCGCTACGCCGAACCCCGTTCGGCTTCGGCATTCGTGCCGCCGACCAGATACCCCACTCACCTGAGTTGGATCATCACCATCATATTCCTGGGCATCCCCGCTACTGCGATTCATGCCATCCTGTTCCTTCGAGGCGCGTACTACCCCAACAACCTGGAAATGGCAGTGTTCGTAATACTGGTGTGCTGTCTACCCCTGAGCTTCGTAGCGTTGCTCATCTCGGGGCTGATAGGGGCAAGACACCGCTCCGGTGACGACGCCCGCGCCTACCGGTACTCGCGAACTACCGGACTGCTCTGTTGGATATCTCTCCTCGCCGCCCTAGCGCTCTATGTGATCCTGTTCCTAAGGCTGATGTACAACATCGGCGAGTTCTGGACCCCCTGAAGCCCAAGCCATTATGGAAGGCTCGGCGAACTGTCCCCGCTGCGGCGACACTGCAGACTATGACGACAGGTTCTGCAGTTCCTGCGGCCTGGACCTGATGACCTACAGCAATCTATGGCCGGAGCCCGTATCTGACGCAGCACCAGAGGCCTACGCGACGGGGGCCGCCGCGCCAGGGGAGCGGGCGGGCGTAGTAGCCGCACATCCCTCGCCCGCGGGACCGAAGGCCCCAGAGTCTCGGATGTCACCCGCAGTGGAGACCCCACGCGTGCCCACCTACTTGGGTTGGGCCGCCGTGCTGGTCATACTCTGCTGGCCCGCCTTCTGGGCAGGAATACCAGCGCTGGTGCACGCCGGACGCGCTGAATCCCGACTGGATGTGGGCGACCTCCCCGGCGCCCGAGAGGCGGCCGCCAAGGCCCGGATCTGGTGTTGGGTGACTTTCTGGTCCGGCATCCTGCTATGGACTGTGGCCCTGACCCTGGTCGCCATACTCTAGGGCCTCAGGCTATACTCGACGGCGCTCGTCTTCCCCACGGAGGGGTGGCGGAGTCTGGTTGATCGCACCGGTCTTGAAAACCGGCAGGCCGCAAGGTCTCAGGGGTTCGAATCCCCTCCCCTCCGCCATTGCCCGACTGAAGCCACGCCAATCTCGCAGTCGGGGCCGGGATTCCGAACCCGCGAGGGCGCGAGCGTACTTCCCTGATCACCCCTTGACGTCAGAGGCAGATGGTGGTTATATCTATATGCACGTTGCATCTATCTGCAAGACAAGGGGGTCTCCATTGAAAGTCGCAGTAACCGCTTCCGGCCCAGAACTATCCAGTCCCTTGGACATGCGCTTCGGTCGAGCGAAGTATTTGCTCGTGGTCGACACTTCGGACGGTTCTGCCACGGCGGTGGACAATCGCGCCGGCATGAACGCAGAACAGGGGGCAGGCATACAAGCCGCTCAGGCCGTCATCGACTGCGGAGCGAACGCACTGCTGACAGGTCACTGCGGTCCAAAGGCCTTCAAGGCCATGCAGGCCGCCGGCATACCGGTGTACCTGACTCAGGCCGCCACTGTCGATCAGGCGGTGACCGCCTTCCAAGACGGGTCGCTCACAGAGACTTCAGGGGCCGATGTCGAGAGTCACTGGTAGAACATTGAATCAAGGAGTATGAGATGCCCAGAAGAGACGGAACAGGCCCCCAGGGTCAAGGCCAGATGACAGGCAGAGGTCTGGGCTTCTGCGCCGACGACGAGTCTTCTCTCCCCTTGCGCGGTTCCGGTGGTTTCCGCAGACTCGGTTTGGGCCGAGGCAGGACAGGGCTGGGGCGCGGTCTCGGTTTGGGCCGAGGCGGGCGCGGCTACGGTAACCGCTTCCGCGCTATCGGAGGACTGATCGCGACAGGCTTGGCGCCAGAGGCAGACCAGGTGCTCGGAGCCGAAGAAGAGAAGACGATGCTGAAGAGCGAATCGCGAAGGCTGAAGTCTGTGCTCGCGGACATCGACAAGAGGCTGGGGCAACTCGGCAACGACGATAAGTGAAGATAGCCATTGCGAGCGGCAAGGGCGGTACGGGCAAGACCACACTGGCGGTCAACCTGTCTATCGCTCTTGCCTCACGACTTTCTGTAGCTCTCTTGGACTGCGATGTCGAGGAGCCCAACTGTCACCTGTATCTAAGGCCTGCGTCCCCGCGTTCCGTGCCTGTGGGCACCCCCGTACCCGAGATCGACGCGCAACTTTGCACGGGATGCGGTCTCTGCGCCCGCGCCTGTGAGTTCAACGCTTTGCTCGCTCTGCCCGGGGCGCCCCTGGTCATGCCGGAGTTATGCCACGGGTGTGGGGTCTGCAGCTACGTATGCCCCGAGGACGCCATCTCGGAAGTCGAGAGGATCATAGGAACAGTTAGCTCGGAGGCCGTCGCCGGCCTATACCTAGCCTGGGGGACTCTACGGGTGGGTGAATCCCGTTCCACCCCGGTGATCCAAGCTGTCAAGACACACCCAGATGCACTGCCGCCTGCAGACATCACGATCATAGACGCACCCCCCGGGGTCGCTTGCCCAGCCGTAGAGGCTCTCCGAGGTGCAGACTATGCCGTGCTGGTCACCGAGCCGACTCCCTTTGGTCTACATGACCTAAGGCTTGCGGTAGAGACCACACGACTCATGCAGATACCTTGTGGGGTGGTAGTCAACCGAGCAGGGATCGGGGACCAGGGGGTCGAGGACTACTGTGCCGCCGAGGATATCCCCATCCTTCTGCGCATACCCTACGACCGCCGCTTGGCGGAGGCCTGTTCGCGGGGAGACATCTTTGCTGCCCAAGACGAGGCTTTCGTCAACACACTGCTTGAGTTCGCCTCGGAACTGCAGTCACGCGTCCTGGAGGTCGCGCGCCAGTGAACAACTTGGCACAGACCCCACCCAGCCAAAACACTGATCGAGGACCCCTGCAGCTGGTCGTGCTGAGCGGCAAAGGGGGCACCGGCAAGACCAGCGTGGTAGCAGCTCTGGCCACGCTCGCCTCCGACAAGGTGCTCGCGGACTGCGATGTCGACGCGGCCGATCTTCATCTTGTCGTGGACCCCACCCTGCGCAAGCGCGAGATCTTCATGTCGGGCAAGGAAGCTAGAATCAAGCCCAAGCTGTGTATCGCCTGTGGCGACTGCGCCGAACACTGTCGCTTCGACGCCATACACGCCACTACTGGAGCAACCGGGCAGGCATCCTACGCCGTCGACTCCTTGGCCTGCGAGGGCTGTGGTCTGTGTGCGCGCGTCTGCCCCCAAGGCGCTGTAGAATTCCTTGAGGCCGAGAGGGGTGAGTACTTCGTCTCTGATACTCGCCATGGACCCCTTGTTCATGCCAGATTGAACATCGGGGGCGAGAACTCAGGCAAACTGGTGACCCTGGTGCGGGACAAGGCGGCTGGGCTTGCCAGAGAGAACGGAGCCCGACTCGTACTTGTAGACGGACCTCCGGGCATCGGTTGCCCGGTCATAGCTTCTACCACCGGAGCAGATCTGGTGCTCGCTGTCACCGAGCCCACTGTCTCTGGAGAGCACGACCTGGAGAGAGTGGCACAACTGGTCAAGGGCTTCGGCATCCCGATGGCGGTCTGCATAAACAAGGCCGATCTCAACCCTGAGATGGTCACGCGCATTAGGCAGGATTGTCAGAGACTCGGCCTTTCGACAGTAGGCGAACTCAGCTACGACAAGGCGGTCACAGAAGCGCAGGTGGCCGGCAAGAGCATAGTGGAATACGGCGCCAGCACGGTCGCCTCACAGATGGAGGATATGTGGAAAATGTTGGAGACAATGCTCGCAGGAGTGGAGGACAACTAATGGATTGCGCACACGATACCGGCAACGATAGGGCACCGGCCGTCCGAGAGAGGATGTCGCAGATCAAACACAAGATCATCGTCCTTTCCGGCAAGGGTGGAGTGGGCAAGAGCACCGTGGCCGTCAACCTGGCCACCGCTCTGGCTCTGGAAGGCAAGCAAGTCGGCCTGTTGGACGTGGACCTGCACGGTCCCACTGTCCCTCAACTGTTGGGTCTCAACGGACGCCCTGCGCTCATGGAGGGGGATGCACTCGCCCCCGTGACGGTGGGTGACAACCTGAAGGTGATGTCTATCGCCTTCCTGTTGCAGCAAGCCGATGACGCAGTGGTCTGGCGCGGGCCCATGAAGGCGATCGCCATCGAGCAACTGCTCGGCGAGGTGGAATGGGGAGAACTGGACTACTTGATAATCGACTCTCCGCCGGGAACTGGTGACGAGCCACTGGCTGTATGTCAGGCCATCGGCAAAATGGCCGGCGCGGTGATCGTCACCACTCCACAGGAGACCGCCCTGGGCAACGTCCGCCGATCGATCAAGTTCTGCGAGCTACTCGACCTTAAGGTCTTAGGAGTGATAGAGAACATGGCCGGCTTCGTCTGCCCGCATTGTGGCGAAGTCACCCACATCTTCAGCAAGGGCGGCGGCGAGACCATGGCGGCCAAAGCCGGTGTCCCCTTGTTGGCAAGCGTGCCTCTCGACCCGGCGATCGTAGAAGCCGGCGACTCCGGCAAACCGTACGTGTATCACTACTCCAAGAGCGTGGCGGCCCAGGAGTTCAGCAAAGCGCTGGCCCCCATACTGGCGCTAGAAGATGGAGTCCCAGAGACCAAGACGGAGACGGCCGCTGGCCCAGCCGCAGCAGCGAAGGACGTGGCCCCGCCCGATTCCGATGCGGTGCAACGCTTCGCCGTGCCTACCAGCGACGGCGTTCTCTGCCCGCATTTTGGCCACTGCGACGAATTCACCCTGGTAGACGTCGACACGACCTCAAAGACTCTGCTGGACGTCACTATTGTGGCTGCGCCGGAGCACGAGCCGGGCCTACTGCCTGGTTGGCTCGCGGACAAGGGTGTACATCTCGTGATCGCCGGTGGCATGGGATCCAAGGCTCAACAGCTGTTTGCAGACAAGGGCATCGCGGTGGTCACTGGAGCCAATCAGTCGGCGCCCGAGACCGTTGTCGAGCTATACCTGGCCGATGCACTGGTGACAGGCAAGAATGTGTGCGACCACTGACAGTCACTTGCGCTCGTGTGACGCCAAAGCCTTGTTATCATGACGTCATCATGCGAGACGGCCACTCCTGGGAGCGATTGTGAGCGCTGATCAAGAAGCATCCGGAGGACGGCGCAGACGAGGGGCCGGAGCCGGTTTCCGCGGCGGTCAATGCGAGGGCCCAGAGAGTGTAGGTCCGGGCGCAGGACTAGGTGGTGGTCAGGGAGTCGGCCGCTATCGGCGTTCGGTGCTAGAGACGTCCATTCTGGCTCTGCTGGCGGGCACCAATAGCCACGGATACGACCTCATGGAACAGGTCGGCGCCCTGGCGTCCGACTTGGTCTGTATCGACCCGGGCAGCATGTACCGTCTTCTGCGAGCACTGGAAGAGCAAGGACTGGTGAGTTCTACTTGGCAGACCGCCGACGCCGGCCCAAGTCGGCGCGTCTACGTGATCACAGAGCAGGGCATCGAAGCCCTGGAGTTGATGGCTGGATCGCTGTCTCTGCGCGCCAAGTCGATGCAGCGACTGGCCGACTTCGCCGTGAAGGCTGCCGGCGAGGCTAGGACGCAGAAGCCCAAGCAATGAGGAGGCGCGCCCAGGCCGAAGGCCTGGGCGCGCCACTGTTTCTCCCTGCCGTGCCCGCTCAGATGAACAGGTTGACGTTCGCCTTGTCCGCCTCAGCCAGATACGCAGCCACACCCATGAAGTCGACGCCGTCGATGAGCTCTTCTTTCTTGAAGCCCAGGATATCCATAGACAGTGTGCAGGCCACCAGATTGACACCTTGCTCCTGCGCGCTCTCTATGAGCGCCTCCAGGGACATTGCGTTCTGAGACTTCATCACGACCTTCATCAGGGGAGCGCCTAGCCCAGCGAAGTTCATCTTCGACAGACCCAGCTTGCCGGGGCCCTTGGGCATCATCATGCCGAACATCTTCTGCAAGAAGGTCTTCTTGCCCTCGACCTTCTTGGGCTTCTTGGGCTTGCGCAGCAGGTTGAGCCCCCAGAAGGTGAAGAATACGGTCACGTTGTCGCCCATGGCCGCCGCGCCGTTGGCGATGATGAAGGCGGCCATGGCCTTGTCGAAGTCACCACTGAATAGAATGATAGTCTTGCTATCGGTGCTCACTCTCTCTTCCTTTCTTGTGCAGATCAGGCTAGAAACGCGCGACGCAGATACTCGGATATGTCGCTGATGCCGGTTCCTTCCTGCGCGGCACCGCTGAGGTTGACCAGACACATGGGGCACATCGTCACAATCTCACTGGACGCAGCCCTGAGCTGCGCCACCCTGGTGGCGGCGTTGGCCGCCGCCTTCTCGGGATAGAGCGACTCCACCGGCCCTCCGCAGCACCAGGTCATGCGGCCTGAATACTCCGGCTCCCGCAGAGTCAAACCAGTCGCTCGCAGGAGATCGCGCGGCTCATCGACTATCTCCTCGTAGCGCGCGAAGACGCAGGGATCATGAATAGCCACCTCGCCGCTGAGTTCTGTCAGCACCGCGGGAGTCTTCTCCGCGAGTACTTCGAGGTAGGTCTTCACTTCTAGGTCGTACTCGGGCAGAAGCTTCGGGTAGACCGAGCGCAACATGTTGGTAGTGTGCGGATCTATGGTTATGACGGTCTTCACCCCGTACCTCTTGAAGACCTCGTGTACCCGGCGGGCATGCTCGGCCACCGTTTCATCGGCGCCCAGGTCGTGAGCCAGAGCGCCCGAGTAGAGATCGTCCTCATAGAGACACCCGAAATCGACTCCCGCCTTCTTCAAGAGAGCCGCCACGTCGATCGGCACTTGGTTGTAGATCGCCTTGAGCTTGGCCGACGGGCGCGCCATGAAGAAACTGATATTCACCAGTCGGTTGATATATCGCCCTAAGAAGGTGAGCTTGGCCAACGGGGTGTTCCCCAGGAACTTGACCGCCTTGACCAGCCCCTCGATGTAGGGGATCAACTGGTACATCATGCCTGTGTAGAGTACGGTCTCGCCTCCGCGGGGCAGATCCAGTCCACGGGACCACTTGGTGGCGTCACGCTTAGAGATAGGCAGCACCGACTCGCGCAGACGCAGGTTGTCTGCCAAGATGCCTATGACATCGCCTGTTGGTAGTGGCACGACTCTATCTCCCCAGCCTAAAGAACTTCCGATTGATATGGTGGCGAAGAGAGCGGACGTTCTCGGCTATGTGCACTCCGGCCGGACAGTTGACCTCGCACATCTTGCAGAGCAGGCACGAGTAGATGCTCTCGGTCTCGTTGACCACTTGCTCCTCCATTCCCAACAACACGTGCCGGAAGAGCTTCCGGGGCAGCACCTCGATGCCCATGGGACACACCGCCGTGCAGACCCCACAGTTCATGCACGCGGACGCGTTGAAGCCCTCGTGCCCTCCCACTTCGGCAGCAAGTCCGGCATTCACGACAGTGCTCACGCTTCTTCCTCCTTCTTCACCGCTTCGTAGAGGAAGAAGCCGTCATCGTTGGTCTCCTTACCCTCGACCACGTGACCGTATTTGCGCATTCCCATCACCCAGAACATCGCCTCGTGCGACGGTCGCCCGATGGCCTCGGCTATCTCCGGTATGGTGAGCGGACCCGAGGCCAGCGCCTCCAGGATGCGGCGGCCCATCAAGTGCTCGTCGCGGATGATCTCTCGCGTATCTCGTCCTACTGTTGACACGGCACTATCTCCTCAGCCAGACCGTCGATCATGGCCCGTATTTGAGCATCCGTGTAACCCTGCAGGTCGATGGCGTCCTTGGGGCAGACCGGGATGCAGGCACCGCACCCTTTGCAGGCCGTTCTGTCTATGACTGCCACGCTCTTGCCACTCTCGTCCACCTGCTGAGGCGCTCCGTACGGACAGACCGCAAGACACTCGCCGCACCAAGTGCAGGCCTCCGGGTCCACTACCGCGATGAGCGGATCGAGTTCAGCGAAGCCCCGCTTCAGGATCGAGGCGCTCTGTGCCACCGCGGCCAGGCCGGAGCCCACCGCCTCGGCAGAGTTCTTGGGACTCTGGCAGGCACCGCAGATAAATAGACCATCGACCACAGTCTCCACCGGCCTCAGCTTGGGGTGGATCTCGTTGAAGAACCCTTCCTTGCCCACGGGTAGTTTCAAAGTCTGGACAAGGTCCTCGTTCTCACGGGGCACCATGCCGGTCACCAGCACCACCAAGTCGGCTGGGATAGTCAGCTCCTCGCCGCCCGTGAGCAGATCACGCGTGTTCACGGCGAGGCGGTGGTCGTCGTAGCCCGATCCAGCGATCACCTCTGGGGGCTCGTCGTCGGGAAAACGCAGGTAGAGGTCTCCGTGCTCACGCGATTCGTTGTAGAGAAGCTCATACTTGCCGTACGACCTTATGTCACGATAGAGGTGATACTGACGTATGGCGTCGCCCCCGGGAAGGCGACCGGCGCTCAGCGAGGCATGTATCGCGGCAGTGCAACAGTATCGCGAGCAGTACTTGTTGCCTTCGGGCTGCCGGCTGCCCACGCAGTAGATGTAGACGATGCAACCCACCGGTTTGCCCCCGTATTCGAGCGCCCCATCCGAGGCGTCCACCATCTCGACGAACTCGGGCAGGGTGACCACGCCGGTGCTGCCGTAGCCGAACTCGTCATCTGACACCTTATAGGCAGCGAAGCCCGTGGCCACGATCACCGAGCCCACCTTCACCGTTTGGGTGGTGGAATCTCCGCCACCCGTGCGGATGGTCACCTCCAGGTTCCCGAAGTTGCCGGCCTTCTCGACTACCACCGACTCCGTAAGAACCTTGATGTTCTGATGTTCGTCCACCTCCTTGCCAAGTCGGGCGATAAGCTCCCTGCCGTTCTTGCCATGTGGATACATCGCTCCGAAGCGCCCGACCCAGCCGCCAAGCTCTCGCTCCTTCTCGACCAAGTAGACGGTAAGCCCGATATCGGCCAGTCCCAGCGCCGCTCTCAGTCCGGTCACCCCTCCGCCTATCACCAAGGTCGCCGGAGTGGTCTTCACCACGATCGGCTCCAGAGGCTCGGTCAACCTGGTGTGCGCGATGCCCGCCCGCACCAGCCGAACGGCTTTGCCGGTGGCCCCCGGTTTGTCATCGGTGTGCGTCCAAGAGCACTGCTCGCGCAGGTTGACCTGCGTGTACTCATATGGGTTCAGGCCGGCTCTCTTCGCAGCCTCTCGAAAAGTGAAGGTGTGCAGTTTCGGAGAGCACGACGCCACCACTATGCCGTCGAGTTTCTGCTCTTTGATGTCGTCGACGATCTCCTGTTGACTGGCGTCCGAACACGTGAACATGGCCGTCTTGGCCACCACCACGTCCGGGTCGGATTGAATGGACGACACCACCTGGTCGACATCCACGTAGTCAGAGATATTGCCACCGCAGTGACACACATAGACCCCTATGCGCCGCTTCGCGCTGGAAGGGGTGCTCATGACTTCGCCTTCGTCTTCTCTAGATGGGCGGCTGCCTGAGCCGCCGCCGCGCCGGCGTGCAGGATGGAGTCAGGTATGTCTTTGACCCCCGATGCCGAACCTGCCACATACACGCCCGGGATGTTTGTAGCCCCCGGGTGCAGGTCTTCTTCTGGTTCGTCCACATACGCACTCTCATCCAACCCTAGCCGCGCCTCCGGGAACAGTCGGCCGACCACATCGTTGGGCCTCACTCCGACCGCCAACACCACCATGTCGTGTTCGGCCTGGACCATGCCCCCACCGTTCTCGATGTCCTCGTACTGCACCAGCAAGTTGCCGTCGGGCTTTTCGTCTATCTGCGAGATACGGCCCCGCACGAAGTTGGTGCCCATGGCTTTGGCCTGCTCGAAGAACTCGTCATATCCCTTGCCGACGGCCCTGATGTCCATGTAGTAGACGGTCACGTCGGCCAAAGGCAAGGCGCCCATGATCAGTTGGTTCTGCTTGACGGAGTACATGCAGCAGATCCTGGAGCACAAGGGATTCCCGACTGTTTCATCCCTGGAGCCCGTGCAGAGCACGTATGCGATGTTGTCGGGCACTTTTCCATCGCCAGGCCGCAGCACAGCGTTGTAAGGACGGGTGGGCGACAGGAGCCTGTCCATCTGCATCCCGGTGATCACGTTCTTGTACTTGCCGTAGCCGTACTGGGGCTTGAGATCAGCCGGGAACAGTTCGTATCCGGTGGCCAACACCACCGTACCCACTTCGGCCTCGAACTCCTCGCCCTGCATGTCCATGTGGATGCAGTCGGCCGGGCAGACCTGCACACACTCATGGCACTCGGAACAGACACCGCAATCCAAACAGCGGGCCGCGCTCTCGAGTGCCTCTTCCTCGGTCATGGTCTCCTCGTCAGGAAAGAACTCACCTGGTTCGAGATGCACGTGCTGACCGATGCCGCGCGGGTTGAGTTCAGAGAAGGAGGCCTGTCTGGCAAGCACTTGGCTCTTGTCCACGACCCCTGGGGCAACGTCAAAATGCTCAATATCAAAGGGGAGACCCTGCATCCAGCGGTCCATCATGTACGCCGCTCGTCTGCCCTGGCCAGCGGCGGAAGTGATCATTGACGGACCCAGTACAACGTCACCGGCTGCGAACACGTCCGGCACCCCCGTCTGAAGGGTGTCTACGTCCACCTGTACGGTCCCATTGCTGTTTATGGGTAGTCCGAAGGCTCCCGAGTCGGGTCGCATACCTGCGGCCACGACCACCACGTCGCAGGCGATACTGCCGATGGGCCCTTCAGCGTACTCAGGGTGGAAGCGGCCCGATTCGTCATACACAGAAACGCAGTGGAGCAACTCCACCCCTCGCACTCGGTCTTCGCCCTCTATCCAGGCCACACCGCAAGAACCTTTGAGCGAGACGCCTTCGTGTTGGGCCTCCTCGACCTCCTGCGGATGAGCCGGCATATCGTCATGGGCTTCAAGGCTGATCACCTGCACAGCGCTCGCACCATGACGCCTGGCGGTGCGGGCCACGTCAATGGCAACATTGCCGCCTCCGATGACGACGACCCTCTTCTCCTTGACCCCCAGATCCTCACCAAGCTTGGCCGCCTTGAGGAAATCGGCCGCGCGCGTGACCCCCGGCAGATCTTCGCCCTGGACTCGCAGTTTGGTTGCCTGATGGGTACCAATGGCCAGCAGGGTGGCACTGTAACCTTCTGCCTTCAGTGCCTCCAGGTCGTCCACCTTCTGGTCGGTGACGATCTTCACACCGGCGTCGGTCACATTCGCTACGTCGTCGTCCACCACCCCGTTGGGTAGGCGGTAGGGCGGCAGAGCCAGCCGCAACATCCCACCGGGCTGAGAGGCCGCCTCCAGGATCGTCACCTGGTACCCCTTGTGGGCAAGATGCCAAGCGGCAGTCAGGCCCGCCGGTCCCGAACCCACCACTGCGACCTTCTTGCTGTTGGAGGGCGCTACCTCGATAGGAGAGTGCCCCTTGGCGTAGTGCCTGTCGGCGATGAACCGCTTCAGCCGTCTGATAGAGAGCGAGCCCTCCAGTTCGCCCCGCGTGCATTCTTCTTCGCAAGGTGCATAGCAGGCCCGCCCGAGGCTACCCACCAGAGGAGTGGCCTCGCAGACCAGTTGGAAGGCCTTCTCGTACTCACCCTTGCGGATGAGGGCTATGTAACCGTGGGGCTTGATACCCGCCGGACAGCCGGAGACGCATGGGGAGGTACCCGCGCGTTCGATGACCGCCTTCTTGGGCACCGCCTGTGGGAAGGCGATATAGGCCGCCCGCCGCGAGACCAGATCCGCGTTGAACTCGTCCGGCACAGCCACGCTGCAGGTCATCTCGCACTGCCGGCAACCGGTGCAGGCGTCCATGTCCACATAGCGGGGCTTCTGCCGGATATTGGCTAAGAAGCCGCCGCTACCGTCCTCCCGGATGCCGTCCACCTCAGAGTAGGTGAGCACGGTCAGATTGGGGTGATGTATGGTGGCGCCCATTTTGGGCGTCGAGATGCAGCTGGCGCAGTCCAAGGTAGGAAAGACCTTGGACAGCAAGATCGATCTTGCCGCCGACGCTGCCCTCCTTCTCCACCAGCAGGACCTTGTAGCCCATATCGCCGAGCTTGAGGGCCGACTCCATGCCCCCGATGCCACTGCCGACCACCAACACGTCGTACTTCGCGTCGCTTCCGCCGACTTTGTCGCCCGCAGAACTCATGCCGCCTCTGCTCCTGACGGCCGCGATGGGCCCAATTCGGCGAGCATCGCCGAGAATTCGCGCATGTAGTTGACGAAGGGGTCCGCGCAGACCGAGCAGATGGCCGCCATCTTGACCCGCTTGGGGTCTTGGCTCTTGTCGCGTAGCATCGCCTGCGCGTCCGAGATGATCTTGGCGGTACGTTCGGCGCAATCAGGCAGATAGGCGCATTCCTCGCCATCCGCCGCGATGAACACCCCGTCGAAGCCGCGGTCGATAGCGTAAGTGATCCAACTGGGTTTGATACCGCTGGCGCACGGCACGCTGATCACCATGACCGTGGGAGAGTAATGGAGGTGAGAACTCCCCGCCAGGTCGATGCCTGGGTCGGAGATGTTGTTGGTCGAGAAGACCAGTATCTTGGGCGCAAAGCCCTCTCTCTCAGCCGCCGCGGTCACAGTCGCCCTACTTGACTCTCTTGACAAACAGCTTCAGGTAACCCGCCTCTTCGACCAAGCCCAAGTACTCGTGACCGACCTTGTTGGCCCACGCCGGCAGGTCCTTCTGAGTGCCGGAGTCGGTGGCCCACACTTCCATGATCTCGCCCACTTTCACTTCGGCCATGCCCTTCTTCGCTGCCAGGATGGGGCCCGGGCAAGAGGTACCCCGAGCGTCCACGACTTTCTCTCCCTGCAATGTGCTCAAGTCCATGAGATCTCCTCCTTGGTGCTGCTATTACGTCTCGTGCCATGTATTGGGTTGTTGCACAGAATCCAAACCTGCTGCCGCTCGCAGACTCTGCCCCGCGGCCGAGTGCTCCTCCAAGAGGGCCTCACGGATGAGAGCGCAGGCTTGGACAAACTTGGGGTTAGTGACCGAGTAGTACACAGTCTGCCCCTCCTTGCGTGGGCGCACCAGCAGTCTTTCTCTAAGAATGCGTAGATGCTGGGACACGTTGTGCACCGATATACCGAGTTCTGCGGCCAGCTCGCTGACACACTTCTCTCCGTCCTTGAGTATGTGCATGATCGCCAAGCGGTACTGGTTGGCGAGCGCCTGACACATGTCAGCATGCATCTCGTAGAGCGGCCGCGCATCTGCAGACGAGGCCTGAGGGTTGCTGTCCCTGTTATCCTGTATTTGCATGATTGCTTATATACTCCACCTCGCAACGTGTGTCAAGGACTATGTAGAAGTCAGTCGCGGGCGACGGCCCGCAGAGCCACGAGGTTTGTGTCGACCCTGTTTAGGTGATATCCAGAGCGTCGGTTTCGACCGGTCTCTGCAAGGATACGTCTGCTGGCACCGGACAGCACCTTAGACCAAGGGGGAATGATGGCATTCCGCAAGATAGTGGAGATCGATCGCGAACTGTGCGATGGCTGTGGCCTCTGCACGACCGCCTGTGCCGAGGGCGCGCTGGCGCTCGATGGCGAGAACAAAGCGGTTCTCGTGCGCGACCTCTACTGCGACGGTATGGGCGTCTGTCTGGACGTCTGTCCCACAGGAGCCCTCACCATAGTCGACCGCGAGAGCGAGGCCTACGACTCCGACGCCGCCCGCGAGCACGTGGAACGCATTAGGGGCCCCGAAGCCGCTGCGTCGGTACACACCGGCCAAGGCGCATCGGCCGACCCTGCCGGACTCGCCCCTTCCGAGTTGACTCAGTGGCCAATACAGCTGCACCTGATATCACCCGCGGCGCCTTACTTCGAAGGGACAGACCTGCTGATAGCAGCCGACTGCACTGCCTTCACCCGCGGCAGCTTTCACGCCGACCTCATGCGTGGCCGTAAACTGGTGGTGGCCTGCCCCAAACTGGACGACACCAGTCCTTATGTGGAGAAGCTGACGCAGCTCCTCCAGAATGCCAAACTCAAGTCGGTGACTATCGCGCTGATGACGGTACCCTGCTGCGGAGGCCTACAACGCATGGTCGAACAAGCCTTGGAGCTATCAGGCGCCAATATCCCGCTGCACACAGCCGTCATCGGTCTGGACGGAGAGATCGTCCTGCAGACCTAGGGCATCAGCACAATTCGTTGAGTATCGCGGGGTCGACCGCGGGTATCTGGCCGCGGTTGGACGGGTTGAGGACTCCGATGATGCTGCGCTTGAACCGGCCGCGAACGCGCTCCTGCATGTCCACTACCGTCCCAGGCTCGCATCCTATGATCAAGCGGACTTGGGGCCTGTCCAACGGAGTGCCCACCTCTGGTGGCTTGCAGACGACCCCAGCCTCGCCGCTGCCTAACACGACTACGCTGCCCGTCGGATAGAGACCCATGACCTCGACGAACAACTTGACCAAGATGGGATCGAAATCTGTGCCCGAACCCTTCGTCAGTATGACCACGGCCTCAGGAGGAGTCAGATTCACCTTGCGGTAGACGCGCGCTGTGGTCAGCGCGTCGTAGCGGTCGGCCAAAGAAACGATGCCGCCGAAAAGCGTGACTGAGTCTTTGACGCTTGCCGAGGGGTAGCCGCTCAGATCGAAATTCATGTGGTGTTCGAACGCCACTACCACCGACCTCATCATCGACGTAGTCAGGCGCTGTCCGCTCATCAGAGCATTGGCCGCCATGACCGGATGCAGGCGCATGCTCTCCCACTCTTTCTCGTCCAACGCGCCCGGCTTGTTCAGCACATCCGGATCCACGCCCAGTTTGCCCGCGTCGTGCAAGAAGCCGGCCAGACAGAGCTCGCCCAAGGTCGCCTTATCCAGACCGAGGCGCTGCCCCAATATCGTGGATAGAACGGCCACGTTCGTGGAGTGCAAGATCAGATAACGGTCGAAGTCTTTGATGGTGGTCAAGGTCAGCAGGGTGGTCGGGTCGCGCAGTATCTCGTCGACCACGCTCTGGGTCATGTGACGCACCCGACGGATCACGTTCGGCTGAACGACACCGGTGGTCTCGTTCAACTCGATTCCCAGATGCATCGCCGACGAGTAGGCGAGCAGCGGGTTCAGAGCCCTCTCTTCGCTGCCGGAGCCCAGTTCTGTGGATTCCCCGTGTACCTTGCTGATCTTCCTCTCAGCCAGAAGCTCGTTCAGACTTTCGGTCTCCAAAGGACGTGTGCGCGATAGCAGCATGAGCGTCTCGTGAAGCTCGGCTTCGGTCACACCAGCATCAAATATCAGAGTACTGATGCGCCACTCCGCAAAGAGTTGTATCAAGCTGGCGAAGCGCCCATATGTGGAAAGCGAGGTGGGCACCCGGGACTTGTTGACAAAGACGCAGTGGCTCATGACGCTGAAGCTTGTCGAGCCCGATTCTGCGCTTAGATCACTCAGCAACGCGAGCAGTTCACCTCCTGCTTGGGTGAAGACGGCGTTGCCGGGTTCGTAGTAACCGGCCGTGCGTATGGCAGCCGACAGAGCCATAGCCAACTGCTGCCCGCGCTTCACAGAGAGACCGTTTCGGGGTTCGGAACTCACGATTCAGGCTCCTTCGCCCTGGTCTGCGCCTCACCCATCGCCTTCGCCGCTGCCCGCTGAAGCGGGGGGTCGCCTGACCTGACTGCCTCGGCAAGAGCCTTCGCCGCCGCGTTGCCGCCCACCGCGCCCAGCGCAGCCACTGCCGCCACGCGTATGGTCAGAGGTCGACTACCTAACATCCTTCGCTTCCACATCCTGTTTAGAGCTTCGACGCTCTTGTCGCCGCCCAATGCACCGTACGCCACCAAGAAGGCTTCGATCTCCTCTGCCGAACGAGTCTCAAAGTCACGCGCTTCCACCTGAGCCTTTACCGCCAGAAAATGCCCGGTGCCACCCAGACGACCAAGGGTGCGCACGGCCAGGATGCGAACGGCCGAATCCTCGTCCTGCAAGGCTCTGGTCAGCATGGGCAGACACCTTGGCTCATTGAGCGCCCCGATGCTTCTAATGACCTCGCGCCTGACCCTCTCGTCTGCATGTCGAGCCAAGGGCTCCAAGTGGCTGACGACAGAAGGATCACCGGAGGCGGTGACCAGCTGCACAGCGTTGCGGACCACGTACCACCTGGGATCCTTCGTCAGTGGCCAGATGTGCTCCAATGGGATACCGCCTTCTGTGCGTAGAAGGGCGAGCACCGTTTTGCGTACAGCCTTGTGGTCACTGGTCGCAAGAGTCTCCAGCAGCGCTGGGTATATGGAGCTCCTAACCTGGGCCAGAAAGCGCTCCACATCTTGCGCCCTCTCCGGAGACGCCGCCGCGGCGCTGATCATCACGCTCAGGCGCTCGGCTGTGGCCGCTTCCGAGAACAGTCTCTCGGCAGTCCCTTCGGCGACGACACCGGCGGACTCATAAGCCCGTAATCGACTCAGCACTCCATGCAGACCGTCCTGGTTCAGATCGTCGAGATACCGCCCCAACACCATCGACACGGAATGCAGGACAGCATCTTCGCCACCGGGCAGCCCCGCCGGATTCGCGATTATCTCAAGCAGCACCACCGCGAACTCGTCAAGCATGTCCACTGGGTGCGCGACCAGCCACTCACCTCGCGCGATCTCTTCTTCGGTCAACGCCAGATCGTCCTGGTCGAGCCCTTCCTGACCTGCTCGGGTCGTTCCGCCGCCCGCCGAGTCCTGTCCAGGGTCAGAAAGACCTATGGCCTCGGCCTCGGCCTTATCGACAGAGGCCAATTCGTTCAGCCTTTGCAGCACTGTATCGCGCAGTTCTTCGTACGCTTCGTCGCTGGCGCCCTCCCCCTCAAGGAACGGGTCCACTACCTCCAACTGGACATGCACCAGGTCGTGCTCCCAAAGCGCCGTGCTCAGATCTTGATCGGTATCCACCATCTGGTCCGCACGCGATACGCAATCGATGAGGACCTCCAGTTCGGCCTGCTCGATCCCCGGCAAGAGAGTCAGAGAGCGGATGCCGTCGCGAAACATCAAGAAGGCTAGGTTGTCCCTGTTCTCCACGTGGGTGTACACGTCTTCACCCTCGTACACCAGACTGAACTCGGTGACTCCAAGTACGAGAGGGCCGAAAGCGTTCAGATGGGCTTCGACCGCCGTCCTCGCAAGCTCCATGGCATTCCTGGTACTGGGATGACCCGCCGGGTACAGACGCAAATCACGATAGGCTTGGTGTAGGCGAGCACAGACATTCTTGGCCGAGTCCGCAGCCGCGGAGAGGCTATGCACCCCGTTCATGTCGGTCCTGCGCCGGTAATCACTCCCCACGACCCCCCGCGGAAAGATCAAGTGCACTCAAACGCAAATTTTAGCATCCGCCCGGCACAGAGCGTGAAGGCGAGGCCGAGCGGCCTCTGGTCACGCTTTGAACACCGGGGTTATCATGGAGGTCGAGCCTCGGAGAACCTACATGCAGGGAGGTAGAGCATGCCGACGGTCGACAACCCCCAGCCTGTCAACCCCAACGCGAGTACCCCCTCTTACCCACTCACCTTGACCGTGGACTATCCAGAGAAGTTGGATCGCGTGACCACGCTTCTTCGCTTCTTGTGGATCATTCCGGTAGGTATCATCGCCGCCTTGCTCACCTCGGGCACTATCTCGTTCGGTGCCGACGCCTCCCGACAAGCCGGGCACGCGGGTTTCTATCTCTCTGCCACCGGCGTGGGCGTACTGTTCTTGCCGGTCTTGCTCGTGCTCGTGTTCCGAGGCAAGTATCCACGCTGGTGGTTCGACTGGAACCTCAACCTCTCGCGCTTCCTCACTCGGGTAGGCGCATACGCCCTTCTGCTGCGCAGCGAGTACCCGTCAACCGACGAAGAGCAGGCAGTCCACCTTGAGTTTGACTATCCCGACGCTGCGCAACTAGACCGAGTACTGCCCATCTTCAAGTGGTTCCTGGCCATACCCCATTACATCGTTCTTGTCTTTCTCTGGATCGGTGCCTGGGTGTGCGCGATCATCGCCTGGTTCGCCATCCTCTTCACAGGCAGATATCCGCGCGGGATGTTCGACTACGTCGTCGGCGTCATGGCTTGGTCGCTGCGCGTACAGGCCTACGCGTTCTTGCTGATCACAGACAAGTATCCACCGTTCTCACTGGAGCAAGCCTAGGCATATCCAAGCCCGCCAGCCGGGTTCAGAAGCGACGGGTTCAGAGGCCCTGGCGGACGCTGTCCGCAAGGTCACAGGCATCTCGGTACAAACCGGAGTCCACCTCGATGGTGTCGCCTAGTCGAAGGTGCAGATCAGAGGCTTCTTCGTATCGTGGCCAGACTGACGCAGTACCACCGTTCGGATCACCGGTGGCCGCGAACCGTGTCCAGTAGCCTCTGATGTTGTCCGACAGGTCGCGGTCTGTCTGCCCCACGACACCAGTCCAAGAGAAGAGATCCAGCGTCCCGAACACGTAGGGCAACTCCACTCCGTGAAAGGCGCCCATCAGTACCGGTAGAGGGGCCCGAGTGAACTCGTACAGGTACACGTCCGACCCGCTCACGCTCATCTGCCGTGCGGCGAAGCGGGCGCTCGACGCAAAACCTACTTCTGTCAGCATCCTACCCAGCGCACCGGTATGACCGTCCCGTCCGCCGCCCGGATATAGCGACAGAGCTCCGTCTGCGCGGTCGCCGAAGACTCCGGTCACCAACTCCCGGTAGCGTTGTTCCGTGACCACGAGCCCTGGCAGAAAGATGTCGGCTTCGTCCGCGTTGGATCCCACAAGCAGCGAGACATCCGGGAGAGTGTCCGACAGCCACAGAGCGGTGGGCATGTCCGGCAGAACGTAGCCATCCACCACCGGCTTCCAGAACAGGATCCGCTGTATCTCATCCGCGTCACCTGTCAGGTCGGCCGCCGCTGCCATGATCTCGTCCACTCCCTTGGAGCGCAATTGAGCCGCGGCGTCACCCGCCGGGTCGATGTCCAGACGTGCGGCAAAGACTTGACCTTGCGCCTCAGCCTCATCTCTGTCGGCCACCATCTTGGTGCCGAAGCCTTGGTCCATCAGCACACCACTTTGCACGATCGCCCGATGGAACAGCCCGCCGGCAGGAGGGCTGACTATGAGGTCCAGGATGCTTATGGCACCCGCCGACTCGCCGAACACGGTCACGTTGGCGGGGTCGCCGCCAAACCCAACGATATTGTTGCGCACCCATTGCAGCGCCGCTATCTGGTCCATAAGACCGTAGTTGCCGGACACACCGCTCGCCGCGCCCACTGACAAGGCCGGGTGCGACAGGAACCCCAGCGGTCCGAGTCTGTAGTTGATGGTGACGACCACGACGCCCTCAGCCGACAGGCGACCGCCGTTGTAGAGGTCCATCGAGCCCGAACCGGTTTCCAGGCTACCCCCGTGTATCCAGACCATCACCGGCAACTTATCCGTCCCCGAACTAGCCGACGACCACACGTTCAAGTACAGGCAATCCTCGTCGGTACCCCCGGCAGTCAGGTAGAAGGTGCCCAGCATCGCCGGCTGTGGGCAAGCCGGACCGAACTGGGTGCAATCACGCACAGACTCCCAGGGCTCGACCGGCTCTGGCGGCTGCCACCGGAGTCCTCCTACCGGAGGGGCCGCATACGGGATACCCTTGAAGCTCCAGACATCCTGCCCGTCGACCTGCTCGTTCACACCCCGAACGGGTCCACTGTCAAGCTGCACCAGCCCAAGGTCTTCTGCGCCACAGCCCGTGGCCAGACCCGCCAAGACCACAAAAAGCACTGCCGCCACCGGCCAGCGGAACCTAGTCATTACTTTCGCCCCCGTGACTGATCTCGTTATCCCACATGGTCAGTAGTGTCTCCGTCGTATCCGCCCGTCAAACCAGGCCGTCAGCGATTCCGTGTCCGGCCCACACGCTACGCTGATGGTGGACCCGTGGACCCTAGCCGAAGGGATAGAGACTGGAACCCCAGATGTGCGACAGCCCCTCGCGGAGCGTCGTAGAGACAAACGTTGTGGAGACTCTCCTGTCCGGACTCAACAGCCAGCAGCGGTCGGCGGTCACGCACGGGAGTGAGCCTCTGCTTGTAGTCGCCGGCGCGGGTACGGGCAAGACGGCCACGCTCGCCCACCGCGTCGCCTACGTCATCGCTACCGGCGCCGACCCAGGACGCATACTGCTGCTCACTTTTACGAGGCGTGCCGCCGCCGAGATGCTGCGGCGCGTTGACGACATCCTGCGGCGCCTGGAGAGTGAGTCGTCGCGCCAAGAAGGCGCCCGTCAGGCAGGCAGGGCTCGGGCCTCAGCGAACATCTGGGGCGGCACCTTTCACGCCATGGCCGCCAGGCTCCTGCGTCTGCACGGCAGAGCCATCGGCCTTGACCCCTCTTTCACCATCCTAGACCGATGTGACGCCGAGGATCTGATGGGCATGATCCGCACCGAGCTCGGACTGGCCAAGAGCGACCGCCGCTTCCCTCTCAAGGGCACCTGCACCGACATCTACAGCCGGTGCGTCAACGCACGTGAATCGGTGGAGCAGGCCGTCGAAACACACTTCCCCTGGTGTAAGGCAGAGGTCGAAGACCTTCGCAAGTTGTTCGTGGCCTACGTCGATCATAAACAGGAGCGATCCGTCCTGGATTACGACGATCTTCTGGTCTTCTGGCATGGCCTGCTTGGTGACCGGCACGCGGTGCGGTCTATGCGCAGTCGTTTCGACCACGTGCTCGTCGACGAGTACCAAGACACCAACAGGCTTCAGGCCGAGATCCTTCGGCTACTCGCACCCCAGGGCAAGAATCTCTCCGTGGTCGGCGACGACGCGCAGGCCATCTACTCGTTCAGAGCGGCGACCGTGCACAACATCCTTGAGTTCCCGCAGCGATTCCCCGAGACCCAGGTGGTGACGCTGGAGCAGAACTACCGCAGCACGCCATCCATCTTGAACACCACCAACGAGGTCATGACTGGGGCGATCGAGCGCCACGCCAAGACCCTGTGGTCCAACCGGTCCGCCGGAGCTAGGCCTCAGTTCGTTTCCTGCGACGACGAGACCGAACAGACCGATTTCGTGGTGCGTTCAGTGCTAGAGCACAGAGAGGCGGGTCTTCCCCTACGCCGTCAAGCGGTCCTGTTCCGAGCCTCGCATCACAGCTTGGCCTTGGAGATGGAGTTGGCCAGACGCAACATCCCGTTCCGCAAATACGGAGGCCTACGCTTCGTCGAGACGGCCCACGTGAAGGACCTCTTGGCTTTTCTCAGGCTGGCGGAGAACCCTCGTGATGTCATGGCCGGCACCAGGGTGCTGATGCTCTTGCCAGGCGTGGGTCCCAAGAGGGCCAGGGCTCTGATGGACTCCCTTGCCCTCACCGCCAACATCGGGGTGTCGACTTTCGACGCCTGGCAGGCGGAACGAGCCCCATCACCCGCCTCAACAGAAGCATGGCCGCGGTTGGTCAAGCTGATGACCGAGATCTCAAGCCATGATCCGGGTGATCTGCCCTCGCAGCTGCAGCGCATCCGGCTCTTCTATGCACCGCTGATGGAACGTCTGTACGATAATGCCCGCGCACGCCTCATGGACTTGGAGCAACTCGAGTGGCTTGCCGGACGCTACCCAGATCGCGAGCATTTTCTCACCGAGGTCACTCTGGACCCACCCGCGTATACCGAGGACTTCGCCGGGCCGCCCCTACTGGACGAAGACTTCCTCATCCTCTCGACCATACACTCGGCCAAGGGTCTGGAGTGGGACGCGGTCTTTGTCATCCACGCCTCCGACGGCAACATCCCCTCCGACATGGCCACCGGATCCCTGGAGGAGATAGAAGAAGAGCGCAGGCTCTTCTACGTAGCGCTGACCCGCGCGAAAGACTGGCTATACGTGACCTACCCTCTCCGCTACTACGTCCACCCCCGCAGTTTCAGCGACATCCACGGATACGCCCAACCCACACGTTTCGTATCCGTCGACGTGCGCGGCACGATGGAGTCGGTCACCGCCCTGGACGTTCTGTCACCTATACCGCCGGATAGCCCCAACGGCACAGACGTCCCTTCGCCCTCACACCCGCAGGTCACCACCGAAGACGTACGGCGGCAGCTCAAGACCCTGTTCTAGCAGATGCCGGTCCGATCACTTGATGTGGCCGAACTGGTTGGCAAGATTCCTTATCTGCCCGACCGAACTCAGTATCTTACCCACAGAGAGATCGCCCGTAAGGTCCTTCAGACCTTCGACTTTCCGAATATCCCTCCAGCTTCTCTTCAACCTATCGCGGTTGTCGTACAGGACCCTGCCCCCCACGAGCAACGCGAAGCCGATCACCGCGGCCTCTAGATACTTCAGCGAACCCTTCATTCCCTGCCTCCGTACAATTCTTGATCACGTCTACCAGGCAGATTCGCTAGGTTGCCGGCCCAATCCTCTCACCAGACCCCTGGTCTGCTCTGCTAGAATAGTCGCTCGCTATGGCGGAGCAGTTCCCGCCCTAGGGAGAAGTGGCCGAGTTGGCTTAAGGCGCTCGCCTGCTAAGCGAGTGTAGGAGTGAATGCTCCTACCGAGGGTTCGAATCCCTCCTTCTCCGCCACCGTGCGCCGGTAGCTCAGTTGGATAGAGCGTTGGTCTACGAAACCAAAGGTCGGAGGTTCGAATCCTCTCCGGCGCACCTTAGCAGGAACCCGCTTCGCATAGCGCAAGTCAGACCAATTAGTCCGTTTGTCAAAACCGTTCCCTGAGGTGTCATGAACCGCCCCCGCTTGTTGAACCTATTGTCGGCCGCGCTAGGCTCGACCACTGCTTTCTTGGTACTCAGCCGTTGGAGCTTGGCCGGCACCATAACTGGAGCAGTTCTGATGCCGGTCATCTTCACACTGGTGTCGTTCAGCTCTCAGGAGACTTTGGAGCGCGCTAGCAAGTGGCTGACCCGCCACGCGAGGCGACGATTGTCCAAAGCGTCCGCCAAACCCTCCGAGAATGAAGAAGCAAAGGCACACGAGACTGGGCGGGCGCACAAGGAATCTTCGGGCGCGACGGTGGCCAAGCCCCGGGCGCGCAGCCTTCAGTGGTCCGTCGCTATCCTGGCTTCCCTGGCCTTCGCGGTAAGCATCTACTCTCTGACCCAAGACGGGACCACGGGAGTGACCATCCTGCGCGAGAAGGTCATAGAGACGGTCACTGTCACCAGCGAACAGCCCACCCTCTCAGTCGCTCGAAGCATCGTACCCGCGACCGCAGAGACAACTCTGCCCTCTGCCGGGGATGTGGCCACCACCACAACGGCTCTGAACGATCAGGGTGAGCCCTCGCCGAGCACCGACTCTACTTTGGCCGGGCCGAGCACCACGACTACCCTGCCCTGACCCTGACTCCATCCGGCCCAGACGGGTCTTGATGGAGACGCGTCCTGTCACTGGGCCAGTATTGATGCGCCGGTCAGTCTCTCAGGGCGTCGATCAGCGCTTGTTCGTCGCACAGGGGATTCTCAGATGTGGCGCAGCCAAGACTCGCATACTTCACACCGTCTTTTGTGTCCAGCTTGACGGAATACATGAGGTCGTCCGCCATCTTCACAAGACCCTCGCTACCAGTTGGCACTTCGTGACAGGTGACGACCCCTACACTAAAGGTCACCGGCCAACCTCCAGCGCGCATCTCCTCGCCCAGTCTGTCTACCACCCCATCGATGACAAAACGAGCGGACCCTTCGTCTGTCTCGGGACATAGGAATGCGAACTCATCGCCCCCCATGCGAGCGACCAGGTCGGTCTTTCTGAGCCGAGACCTAGCGCCCTCGGCGACAATGCGCAGCACTTTGTCGCCCGCCAGATGTCCGTACTGGTCGTTCACCGCCTTGAACCCGTCAAGGTCCACGTAGGCAATGGTCAGTGGACGTCCATACCTACTCAGTCGATCGATCTCTCTATCCAGAGACTCGTAGAAGAAGGCGGAGGTGAAGGCCTCGGTCAGGACGTCTACCCTGCTCACGCGTTCCGCCCGCAGAAGCGCCTGGTGAAGTCTGGCCTGCAGGTAGACTATCGTACAGAAGAACCCGAGCCGGATGACCGTATTCCAAGCAGCGACAAGCGGATGGGTGTAGACATGACCGGCTGCCAGGTCGGCTATCACCCAGATGCCGGCAGCCACGCTCGAGACTGCCAGTCCCACAGTCAATCCGCCCATCCAAGTGACCATCACCAGAGGCAGCACGTATACCAACGAGAAACCGACCTCGTATCCAGACAAGTAGTCCAGGAGACCCACAAGACCGGACAGCAGGAATCCCGCTATCAGAATCTGATAGCGAGGGAACTTCCTTCTCTCGACAAGCTCTCGTAGCGTCACTCGTCTTCCCTTCCTGCGTACTGCAAGGACTGCGCGCTCAGCTGCCGTGGCTACCTTGGCACCTAGCCTTGCCTCGTATTACACTGGTCGGCAGAACACAATACCGGCATTAGCCCCGGGCTTACTTAGACGCCCGGCATGGGGAGGACGATCGTGGAGGACAGACGCAACAAGCTCCAGCAGAAGTACTACGTAGAACGCATCGATGAGCGCGACCGTGCCGGCGGTGACCGCGTGGACTCTAAGTACTTCGTGCTCGACTATGTCCATGATCCCTACTCCATCCCCGCGCTGGAGGCCTACGCACAAGCCTGCTACAAAGATTTCCCCAACTTGTCCGAAGAGATAAGGACTCTCGTCCAACAGATCAAGAGCGCTGGGCAGTAGCGCACAGAACGGCGCAAATCCGCCTCTGGATTGAAGGCCGCTGGCAGCGAATGGCGGGCCGCTGGTGCCGTCCGCACAGACCGATGTTTTCGTGCACCTGCCAGCCGGAAAACACCTTGACTACTCTGCCGATGCGACTAGAATCAAATGCAGAGTCCCGAGAGTTCACACGCAGCGTCCGAGGAACTCACAAGGGGGTCCGGGGAGGAAAGGCGGAGACAAATGACCGCCAAGTACAATGAGCCGGGTCTGAAGTGGGCACTGATGAAAGACGAAAAGCGAGTTCACTCGGGGCTCGCTTTTTTGTTGGACTTGCAGGCCCTTGGGCCAGATATCAACTCAGTCGCTCTATCTCCTTCTTCCACGACTCGACAGTCTGATGGATCACCCGGCCTGCAAAACGCTCCCGCAATTCAACCAGGAACCTGAGTTGAGCCGCCGGTATCGCAAGTTCAGCGTTCTGGCCAGTCAGATCTTCCAGGGGACTGTACAGAGCCTCCTTGGAGAACTGAGGCGCGCAGAGCAGCTCGGAGACAAGCGGGGGTAGTTCATCGCCGCCCTTGAAGCAGTAGGTCGCGTGGTCTTCTATCGAGATCGGCTCCAAGAACCAGCTCCCGCCTATGCCCGCCAACATCCAGAGCGGTCGCGGGACCGCGGCCTCGCGACGCTCGACACTCTGCCCACCGTCGGCGCCTGAGGCATCCTCTCCTTCGCGGGTGCAGCCCAGCCAGGTGTTCCCCGGTGAAGCCCTACCCAGGAGATACAAGGCCTCTTCGCGACGGAGTGCATCCTCCAGCCAGACCTTGCGGAACTCTTGATCGAATCCAGGACACAGGGCCTCCATACCCGACAACTCCATCAACCTACCCGGCATCCATGCTCCAGCTAGCGACGCTCTCCCAGCTGCGGACAGCCCGGGGACGGCCGCCGCCAATGTGGCCGCCGACTCCTTGCTCAGCAGATCACGAGCCCTCCCCTGGCGATCTACGAACTCATCCGTCTGCTTTGCCAGCTTTGAAAAGACGACCTCGCGACCGGGCCATTCCTTCACACGCACCGTGTAGGCGGCCTCATCGAACGACATGCTATCGATGAGGGACAAGAACACGGGCTCCAGATCACGTCCCTCACGTGCCACCACCATTACATCTTCGAAGAGATACGCTCGGAAAGGCTCGGACACCACCGGTGGCGCCGGAGACCCGCCGCTTGTCGCTGCCCCGTCGTCCAGGCCGCTCACCTGCCCGACAACAAGCCGACCCTCCCCCGACCCAGTCAGTCGCAACACGTCGGTGCGAGCACGTAGCCAATCTCGCCTCAGGGACTCGGCCAAGGTCGGTCCGTCATGGCCAAGGCGAGACAGGACGAGCTCCATAGTACCGTCTGCATCGGGTGCGAGAGCCTTCGCCGTATAGTCATCACCGGCGATACCGCGAAACTCCTTGACTGCAAAGGTCAGCGGAGCGGCACCGACGGGCGTGACCACAAGCGAAGAGCCATCGTAGACCCAGTCGGCCTCGCCGGAACGGCCTGCGAAGCTGAACTGGCAAGTGCCGGCCATCAGCGGGTACTTGCCCCGCACTCCGGACAGAACTTGGCGCCCGCTTTGTACTTGGTGCCGCACCGGGGGCATTCGGCCTCAGACACCAAAGGCGACCCGCACTCCTGGCAGAACTTGCCTCCATCGTTCTCCACTCCGCACGACGGACACACCACGACCGCCTTAGAGGCAAGATTGAGTCCACTGGTCAGGTCCTGCTCGCGCAGCTTCTCCCCAGCCTGTTCGACCGTGAGCTGAGCCTGCAGGGAACTGATCTCACGCTGCGCCACAGGTGCGCAAGACGTACATAGTCCGCGCTCGGCGTTCCAGCAGATGTCCCGACACACCCAATTGCCGCATTTCTTGCACTGGACGAATAGCGGCCGGATCTCTTCGACCGCGTTCTGTAGGGCCTTGTCGTGAGCAGGTCCCGCGACCATCTCGCGAAGCTCCTCGGCGCCGCTGGAGGCACTGCCCAAGAATCCGCCCATGATGCTGCTCGCTCCGCGTAGCAGCCCAGTGGCCATGCCGGATTTGCTGGCCACGAAACTGGACATGTAGCCGTTGCCGCAGCTCTCGCAAACGAACTTGAACTGGTAGCCAGAATCGGTCGAGAGGTCTTCGTAGTTGTCTGTGAACTCGATACGGGCCATGCGGCACCCCCGTGAAGATAGATCGTGCATTCGTAAGACACAACGCAACCTAACAGCGAACTTCGGTCGGCGTCAAGAGTCCGCCCGATCTCCTGTCCGGTCCGTCAGTTATGCTCCGCTAATAGCAGGCAGAAGAGAGCGGAGGGATTCCATGCTAGTACCAGTGCTCATAGGTTCATTGATACTCACAGCGTGCGTCGCGTATGTCACCTACCGCAAGTTCGCGGTCACTAGGCAGCAGATAGAGTTCGATGCACCGCAGGACGGCGTCGCGGCGATCTACCTAGACATCCGCGAAGACGTGGTGTGCGGGCTCCACATCCTCCACAAAGACGGCACCGTCAGCGAGGTACACGATCTCCGCGCTGCCTAAGGCAGTATCATGAGGGCATGAACCCGACTCAGAGCGAAGACCATCGCATCATGTCGTTGGCGCTCTATGAAGCGCGCTTGGCGGCAGACCAAGGTGAAGTCCCCGTAGGGGCTGTGCTGGTCGTCGGGGGAGAGGTCATCGCTTCTCGCGGAAACGAGCGCGAGCGCAGGCATGACCCCACGGCGCACGCAGAGATGCTCGTGCTACGCGACGGCGCGGCCATGGTCGGTGGGTGGCGCCTGCGCGAAGCCACTCTCTACGTGACGCTCGAGCCTTGTGCCATGTGCGCCGGTGCGATAGTCCTGGCAAGGGTCGAGCGTCTGGTGTACGGCGCCGACGACCCCAAGGCCGGAGCAGCCGGCACCATATTCAACATCGTGGACCACCCGGCCCTGAACCATCAACCGAAAGTGCGCGCAGGGGTCTTGGCTATCGAATCCTCGCAACTACTGCGCGAGTTCTTCGCTGAGCGGAGAGAACGCGACCTGCTGTGAACGCGGCCCTGAAGCGCAGGCCCAAAGACCAAGCCGGGACAGCGCTGGCAGAACGCACCCCTGACGCGCGCCTGATCCTGAGTCTGGCGTTCAACCTTCTCATCACTTTGATGCAGCTGGTGGGCGGACTCGTTGCCAACAGCTTGGGCCTGTTGTCCGACGCCGCGCACAATCTAAGCGACGTCGTGGCCTTGGGTCTGAGCCTGATCGCAGTCCGGCTGGGCAGACGCGCCGCCACCGACCGTCGCACCTACGCCTACAAGAGGGCCGAAATACTGGTGGCCCTCTTCAATTCGGCCGCGCTGGTCGCCATATCTGTCTACATCATCATCGAGGCAGCGAGACGCCTGGCGGCGCCCACAACGGTGGGCGGACTCTGGGTCATGGCCTTCGCCGGAGCGGGTCTTGTGGTCAACAGCGTAGCCGCTCTGCTACTGCGGTCACACGGACGCGACCTCAACCTGCGCAGCGCCTTCCTCCACCTGGTCGCGGATGCCGTCACCAGCTTGGCAGTGGTGGTAAGCGGTCTGGTCGTCTACCTATGGGATTGGAGCTACGCCGACGCGATCATCTCCATTCTGGTGTCGCTCTGGATAGGGCGCGAGGCGTTCGCGATAGTCCGAAGGACTGTGAACGTGCTCATGGAGGGCACTCCCGAGGGCATCGATTACGCTGAAGTCGAGCAGGCACTGATGGCCGTGCCCGGAGTAAAAGGGCTGCACGACCTACACATCTGGGCCCTCTCTTCCAGCGATCTTGCTCTATCGACCCACATTGAGGTCGATGACAAGTCCGTGTCCGAAACGGCTTCCTTGCTCACAGCCGCAAAGCAACTGCTCGCCCAGGAGTTTCACATAGGTCATGTGACGGTGGAAGTTGAGACCGAGAGTGGATCGTGCGCCGGCAGCACCTGCGTGGCGCCACCCGCTACTTGCCCACCTCACCCTCCAAGCGTGTGAGGGCCGCGAGGTGGCTCTGCGAACCCCTGAGCAGATTCTCGGCCACCCGGGTCACGTCGCTCTGAGTCGTCAAAGCGATCAGTACCTCTAGGTCCTGGATGTCCATCGTCTCGATGGTGATCCCCACTTGATAGGCATCCGCTACGGACTGGCTCCCCAGCGCCACGAGATCCTCATAGGCTGATTGCAGCTCCTCGTTCACGAAGACGCCCGGAATATCGCCGCCTACCGGATCCTGCAGACCATAGCGATCCAGCAGATTCTTGACGCTGGCCATATGACGGACCTCTGAGTCGGCGATGGTGCTGAATTCTGTGACGCCCCACTTGTCGTACAGTGCGAGATAGACATCCCGCGCCAGCTTTTCTTCTTCGCGCAAGTACAACAACTGCTGCTCTTCGGTTGTATCCGCGACGGCCTGCAGGGCGCTCGCACCTGTATCGGACACGACCTGCTGCGCACTGGTCCCCGCGTTCGCTGCTTGCGTCGCGACATCGTCTCCACTCGCGGTCTCGGTGCTGCCGCAGCCGGACAAGAAGAGCGTCCCAGCTACGCTCAAGACGAGGACTGCCGTCAATACTGACGCAACTCTGAATCCCTTGTGGTTCTTCATCTTTAGCTCCTATCTTAACCATGGTCCATTGGCGCTTTTGTGCGCCCCTGCATGTACTGCCTGAATCGGAGGATGCGCCACTACTGTTATGGAAGTATTAGAACCAGAGATGGTCTTTACATGGAGCCTACGCAGATCTCATCGTGATGATGGGGCCGATCTACGGGTGCCGGCCCGCTGTTCCCTCCCTCTCGGACGGCCCATCGGCTACAATCCCTTTGCGCCACCGCGGGTCCGAACAGGACTCTCGCGGAGCGCACTCGGAGAGGTGGCAGAGCGGTTGAATGCGGCGGTCTCGAAAACCGTTGGGCCGCGCAAGCGGTCCCGGGGGTTCGAATCCCCCCCTCTCCGTATCGGGAAGCTGAAAGCCAGCGTGTGTGGACCCGGCCGTTCAGGCCGGGTCTTCGCGTCTTTGGGGCGAGTTTGGTGACAGGCGGGTGGCAAACGCGGTAGCAGCTGCGGACACGAGCGGACGGAGTGGCCGCCAGATCCACCCCGTCCTGCGCGCTCACGCCAACGTAACGCCGCGACAGGGCCGTTCTCGGTCTGAGAAAGGTCCCATAGTGTTCACTTGTGCAGGACCACAGTCACAGAGAGGCCAAGGGAATGGAGCTTCAGGAATGAACAGAAACAAGAGCAGAAGATGGAGCAGGCTGGCAGGAACCGCGGCGACGCTGGTTATCTCAGGCCTTCTGGCGGCGACGGCGGGCGGATGCCAGGGTGATGATCCCGGCGCTGCAGGCTCTCCGACGACCGTGGAGCTTCCTGCCCCTTCTGCCACCGAACAGTCTTCCGCCGATGGCAAAGGCGTTCTCGTGGCCAAAGAGATCCTGGCGACATTCGACGAGTTGGTCGCACAAGTGGCGGGACTCGCGCAAGATGAACCGGATGACGTGGTACTCAGGCAAGAACTGAATCAACTGTACGAGTCATATGTGGTCAAGATGACTCAGCTCAACGAGAACTACCTCGCTCTGCGCGACTCTGGTGACATGGCCCAGTTCGGGGAGTGCAACACCTATCTGGGCAGCAATCGAGGCCAGCACGTGGCAAACAAAGACACGGTCTTGAGCGAGGCCCTGCGCTACTACAACTTCGAGATGGGCGACCAGGAGATGGTGAGTCTTCTTTCCAACAGACCTGTCGAACTGCTGGACATAGCAGTCGATCAAGGCTAGGCCTCTGTGGCCGGGAGAAGGGTAGCAGGGTTTCCCGTCCCCTCTCCGCTTAGGAAAGCCAATAACGGCTATCGAGGACCCGGCCACTCAGGTCGGTTTTTCGCATCTTCAGGGTGAGTTCGGTGACAAGTGGGGGCAGGCTCGGCAGCACGCAAGAGGAGCAGACGGACGAAGAGGCAATATGCTGTTGCCAAATATATCGGCCTGCATTATATTGGACCCATGAATGAGACTCCTTTCACGCGAGATCCAGCCTATCTCATACTGGCAGCGCTATCGGGGGAAGACCTGCACGGCTACGGCATCATGAAGGAGGTCGAGCGCCTGTCTCTGGGACGAGCCCAACTGGCTCTTGGCACGCTTTACGGGGCGATAGATCGCTTGCTGAAGAAGGGTCTGGTCGAGGTAGCAAGAGAGGAGCACCAGGGCCGGCGACTCCGTCGGTTCTACCGCATTACCGATCAAGGTGTGGATGACCTGCGTCGCGAGGCCGAACTACACGCCCGTGTGGTGAAGGTGGCGCAGGAAGGGCTTCGAGCGCGCAAGCCCATGACGGCTACATTTGAGAAAACCTGCTGACATGCAAAGCGCGAGCATGCGGGGGAAGAGCATGAACAAGCGAGACCGATGGTACCGCCTGGTTTTGCACGCTTACCCAAGAGACTTCCGGCAGGATCATGGTCAAGAGATGCTCACGACTCTTTCGGACATGCGCGAAGCGAACCGCGGACGAGGAGCGCTACGAGACCTGGCGTCGATGCTCTGGGGAGGCGGGCGTCAGCGCTGGCTGACGGGAACCGGCGGTTCGCTGTCTATCACGCTCAGGCAAGGGGCTGCCTGGGCCGTGCTGGTACTGATAGCCCGCCAGGTGGGACTGGCGGCACAGGATGTGTTCGGCAGCCTGATCAAGTACGGCCAGGTATTCAGCTTCGGCATGGGTGCCGCCATCTTGGTGCCACTACTGGTCGGGTGGCTGGCCACCTTCTGTCTGCTGGCAAGCGGTCGGCGCGCCTGGGGCTTGGCAGCCCTGACTGCCACTCTGATCGGGTTCACGTACTGCCGCATACAGATAACCCTTGACTACGGAGGACGGTTCGACCTCCCCTGGACGCTGGGCTTCTTCCTGCCCGTGGTGCTGCCCCTGCTGGCGGCCTACGCGTGGCCCCCCAAAGGGATGAGGCTGCGAGCGCGTTGGTGGATGCTGTGGCTGGTGCCATCCGCAGTCATCGGTCCACTTTCGGGATTGGGCTGGACATGGGGACCATCCTGGTTCGCGCAGATGCCGCTTGTGTGGCTGTTGACGGTAGTTGGCGCATTAGTGATAGGGCTCACGGCTTTGATCATGGGGCTTTGTGACCCCAGGTGGCTTGTCGCGGCCGCTCTGCTAGTCATGGCTTGGGAAGCGAAACACGCACTTCCGGTGATATCCGGACGAAGTCTCTTCCTGGACACCATCGTGCCGCTCGTGGTGCTGTGGGTGTTCATACCAGGAATCTGTTTCCTGGTCGTGCGCCTGGTCAGCAAGCGCGCTGTTCGCGCTCGCTAGCTCCGCAAGGCCGACCGCCGACGCACCGTGGCATCCTTCTTGGGCCGCGCAAGCGGTCCCGGGGGCCAGGGCTCTCTGCAGCTATCCTCCTTCTCCGGTCTATCCGCTAAGCCACACCCACACGCCAACGATAGCCACAAGGGTCACCGCAGAGAGGACTGTTCCGAAGAAGGCGAAGAACCTCTTCTTCTGATGCTCGGAGAGTCCATCAACGCCCAGCTTGAGTGCCACCATCGACAGGAGAGCACCTGCCCCGTTGCTGAACACATACAGCTTCATCCCGGTCCCGAAATCCGCATACACGGATGCCGCGAAACAGATGCCCATGACCAACAGCGACACGACACTTAGCACGCTGGAGGCGATCCCAGCCCCAGAGTAGAGTCGTTGCCCGGCTTCACCGGGCCGAGGCAGTCCCTGTGGTGGGTTCGGAGCGAGAGCGACGCCACAGGCCGCGCAGATGCTCGCCTCATGCGGGTTCGAGTGATTGCACGAAAGCCATACCCGTGTCTGGGAGCACATGCCTAAGGAGTTCGGTGAATGCCTCCAGCCCCCCAGCTGAGGCTCCGACGCCGACAACCGAGAACGCAGGTGTTCCCGGCTCTGGGATGTCGGGCGAAGCGCCCGCGCCGTCTGGGTCTGCTCGAAGTGTCGGCCTACGACTCACGGCCCTCCGATCACGTGGGGCGGCAGAAGCCTACTGTGCCTCAACAGCCTCACAATAGCATCTTGTGGGGAACTCACTCCTTGTGCGCCTCCCCGGATATTCACTGGATCCTATCCGTGAAACGCAACTTGGGAGAGAATCTAGAACTTCCTCCCACATCCCGGACAGACGGGAGAATCGGGTTGGACTGCCGAGCCACAATCCCGACAGAAATCCGGAGCAACACCGGCTGCGGCAATGGGTGAACCGACCCCGCTGCCGCCCCTTCGCCGTCTTCGCAGGTAGACGCCCGCACCTACGGCCGCGGCGGCCACCACCGCACCCACGATGATCAGAGGCAGGATCCAAGATAGGTTCGACCCAAAGGTGGAACCCGGGCCCTGACCGGCAGCGACCGCGGTGCCCCCCGGCGGAGGCTCGAGGAGTCCGGCGTATTCATCTGGGACGCGTACCACCCACTCAGTTGCTGCATGATCGTAGAGGAGAGGGCGATCCAGGATCAAGGAGCCTTTGCCGGCCACACGGGCCGCTTCGATGGTCTCGGGGTTGTCGCCGCCTATCATGATCACATCCCCGATCCGGAAGGGTCCATCGTCCACGAGCTTGATGCGCGTCGCACCCTGCTCCGCCATTTCTGCCAGCAAAGCGGAGACGCGTTGATAGCTCTTGGGTCGAGACGATTCTGACAGACCTGATTGGTCGGACTGGTCGGGTATTATGGGGCCACCGACGTGGGGGACTAGTCCTGTGGTCATGGGGCATGTCACCATGTCGCCAAAGGTGGCCGCGGGAATGCCGTTCACGAGAATGGAAGCGTTTCCCGACACGATGATGCCGCCGTGTGACGTGTGGTCGCCAAGCCGAGCGACGGGCTTGCCGTCGAGCAACACCGTGTAGTCTCCCTCCATGATCGTCGATGGAGGCCCAACACAGATCGCGCTGTCCCCGACGCGAGCGATCAAGCCAATGGCTCTTGTCGGGAGATCTGCCTGACTGATACGGAGTACCCCTCCCGGCGGTGAGATCAGGTGGATGACGCCGTCGATCTCGATCACCCCGTACTCGGACTCGGCACCGGACAGCGCCGCAGTAGTGCTGGTACCCGCCGATGCAGGTACGGTCGATTTCTCTTGGGCCCGGTAGGTCCACGTAACGTTGCAGGGCGGCCGATTCCAGAGACCCGCATACACTTGGAAGGTGGCCCCGGCGGTGGGCTGCGGAGCCGTGAGCGTCCAGGTCTGAGCCGAGGGTCCGCTGAAGTTGGGCGACCAGGGATAGTACTTGAGCACGGCGGCCGGAACGACGAGGCCCTGGGCAGAGCTCGAGTACCAGAACTGTTCCCCTATACCCTCCCCACCCTGGCTGTTGGTACCACTGTGAGAGAAGCTCCCAGTCAGCGAGTAGCTCGTGCCGGGGCTGAGTTCCGGGGGTGGAGTAGCAAAGGTGCAGACGACGCTGAGGTTGTAGTACTGAGTCTGGTTGTCGACGTAGCACTCTTGCGTGGTGAACCGGGTGGCGGTAGGCGTCATCTTGGTATACGAGCCGGCGAAGCGGGGTTCCGGCGGGAAGGACTCGGTGGGGTCGTTGTTCGCGTTCACCACTGGGTCAGCGTCCCTTACCCACACGAGCGAGGCGGCGGAAGCCACGACCAGAGTCCCGCCCTCCCCTAGTTGAGCACTGGTGGTCGATCCGTTCCCCAAGCCGAAAGCCACCAAGAGGACCAGGGGCAGACAGATGAACTCGACCACCCTTTCCACCAGCACTCCACCCCAAGACGAATCGAGCCGGTTGCGTCTCACCATAGTCGGGCGTCTCCTTGCTCGCTTCCGCCCCAGAGTACTACCGTGTCGCTGCCCACGCCACTCGAAGAACCACAACAGGCCTGGGATCGGCTATTGAGCCGCGCAAGCGGTATCCGGGGTCCGGTGGCAAACCCGTCTTCGACAGCATCAAACCGGCTGCGTCTGGGTAACTCTCATCTAGTTTGCAGAGACACGGGGCCAACATCGACGATCACGGAGAGTGCCAGATGGCAAAGCAGGGGATATACCGCTGGGTCCTGGCCGAGAGGATAGGCCACTGGGCGTACGTCCTGCTGTTCGTGGCGGCGCTGCTTTCTGCTTCGGCAGCGGGCGAAGAGGCAGAAGAGTCTGCGTCCGTCGTCGGTAACGGTGCCATAGTGCACGGCGCGATCGGTTTGGCCATGGTGGGGCTCCCACTGCTCCTGCTTCTGCTCTTCGCAGGAAGGCGACTCATCTACAACTTTCGGGAGATCACTCATTGGGATTCCGATGACCAGGTCTGGCTGCGGAAGGCGGCCCTGGGTGGGGCGCTGTTGCGCCGGGAGATGCCGCCGCAAGGCCGGCTTAACGCTGGACAGAAGGTGGCCACCATGCTCGCCGGCCTACTGGCCCTGGGCATCGTCATCACCGGATGCTTGCTGCTATTCGCGGGGCGCGGCAGCCTGAGCCATGGCGCTTTTGAGACTACTCTCGGATTCCATGTGGGCTTTGTGCTTGGCGCCGTTGTCGTCCTGGTCGGACACGTCGCTCATGTCGCTCTACTCAAAGGCGGGAGACACTACCTCGCCTCCATGTTCACCGGATGGCTTGATGACGAGACGGCAAAGGAGCATCACTACAAATGGTGGGCGCAGGTCCGTTCAGGCGAGGACAAGTAGGGCGTCCGGAGGACTAGCCGAGCACCTTCGACAAGAAGAGCTTGGTCCGTTCTTCGCGCGGGTTCACCAGACACTCGTCTGGTGGTCCCTTTTCGACGATCACACCGCCGTCTATTAGCGCAACCGTGTCCGCGGCCTCTCTGGCGAAACCCATCTCGTGTGTGACCACTACCATGGTCATGCCGTCGCGAGCGAGTTGCTTCATGACATCCAACACCTCACCTACCAGCTCCGGGTCCAGTGCTGAGGTCGGCTCGTCGAACAGCATGAGCTTGGGCTTCATAGCGAGCGCGCGCGCGATAGCGACGCGTTGTTGCTGCCCACCGGAGAGTTGAGCCGGGTAGACATCCAGCTTGTCCTTCAGGCCGACGCGTATCAGCAAGGCTTCTGCATCCGCCTCCGCTTGGGGGTGGGACACCTTACTGACGCGACACGGCGCTTCCATGACGTTCTCTATGGCAGTCATGTGCGGAAACAGATTGAAGCGCTGGAACACCATGCCGATCTTGGCACGCTGCCGGGCAACGTCCTTGGTCTTCATCTCGTGAAGCACCTCTCCGCGCTGGTGGTAGCCAATGAGCTCACCGTCCACCCACAGGCGGCCGGCATCGATGCGTTCCAGATGGTTGATGCAGCGGAGGAGTGTCGATTTGCCTCCGCCCGAGGGTCCCAGAAGCACGAAGGTCTTCTGAGGCAGGACTTCCAGGTCTATCCCTCTCAGTACCTGCAGGCGGCCGAAGGACTTCCACACCTTCTCGGCTTTGACCATAGGGGAGAGACTAGAAGACACCGGGATCGACTCCCGACTTGCGCTCGATGCGCTTCATCGCGCGCTTTTCCGCCGCCGCGGCTTCTTTGTCGCCAAGCCCTTTGCTGAAGTAGGCCTCCAGGAAGTGTTGGCCGATGGTGAGCACCGTGGTGAAGAAGATGTACCAGATACTGACCACCAGAAGCAGCGGTACCACGTAGAAGTTCTGAGAGTACGCATTCTGAGCGTTGGTCATCAGCTCATGTGCCGAGATGACAGCTACAAGCGACGTTGTCTTGAGCATGGATATGGTCTCGTTGCCCATCGGGGGGACTATGACGCGCATGGCTTGCGGCAAGATGATCCGGCGCATGGTCATCCCGGGTGACATGCCCAGCGAGGCCGCCGCTTCGGTCTGCCCCTTGTCCACGGAGATGATGCCCGCTCTCACCAACTCGGCGGCATACGCGGCCTCGTTCAACCCGAGAGCCAGCACCGCTGCCACCATAGTGGTGATCACCGCGTTGGTGTCGATCGACCAGAACACATGACTCGTCAAGGGCACGCCCAACGAGAGAGTGCGGTAAAGAAGAGCGAAGTTGCCCCATATGATTATCTGTACATAGACAGGGGTGCCTCTGAAGAACCAGATGTAGAACCACGATACAGCCCGCATCACGTAGTTTTTCGACTGACGCATGATTGCGAGTACGGTCCCTCCGACGATGCCGACAAGCATGGCTAGGGCCGTGAGTTCCAGCGTCACCAGAGCTCCCCTAATGATGAAATCGGCGAAGAGATACTTGCCGACTATGTCCCAGCGGAGGTTCCTGTTGCCCCCTAGCGAGATCGCCACAAGGACGACAGCGACTAGGACCACGGCTGAAGACAACCAGCGGCCCCAGTGCCGGACAGGTACCGCCTTGATGGCGTCCGGCGGTTCGTGGTGATGGAGTAGGTGGGGATGGCGATTGACCACCTGTGCGGGCGTCTCGCCACCTGCCGAGTCAGAAAAGGGCGCCGGACCCAGGCCATCGGCCTGGGGTCCGGCGCCCAAAGGCTCACTGGTCCGGTGTTCTCGCTTGAAGGATCTCACGGGACCTCAGTCGATCGTCACTCGCCGGGATCCGTACCCTGGTTGATCTCGGCAGAGTCGACGGGGATGAGTCCGTAGTAATCGATGATCTGGGTGTACGCACCGTTGTCTATCAAGACCTGCAGCGCCTTCTGGATGGCGTCACGCAACTGCTCGTTGCCCTTCAGCACACCGATGCCATCGATCTGAGGATTGTAGCCGTGAGGGTTCGCCGGGTCGGTGATGACCTCAAAGAGCTCTCCGCCCTGGGTGGTCTGCGAAGTGTAGACCGCTACGGAGTTGTCGGTAAGGTATGCGACCACCTGGCCGCTTTGCAGCGCCAAGATAGCAGCCGGACCATCATCGTACTGGTTGATGGTCATCTGCTCTTTGCCTGCGCTGGTGAGAGCGTTGTTGGTGTTCTCAAGCAAGACGGCCTGAGTGGTGCCCCTCTCGCAGCCGACAGCCTTGCCGGCGAGCGACTCCAAGTCCACGATGCCCTCGGGGTTGCCCTTGGTGATCAGCATGGACGTCCCGTCCCACGCGTAGTCCACGAAGTCGACCACTTCGCGCCGGGCGAGCTGATCGTACATGGCCGACATGATGATGTCGTTCTGGCCCGCCTGGAGCGACGGGATAGTGGAGTCGAAGCCAGTCTGCACGAACTCGAACTTGACTCCGAGTACGGCAGCCAGACCTTGAGCTATGTCGTAGTCGAAACCGGTCGATCTCTTCGCCACCTTCGGTGACGAACATCTCCCACGGCGGCCACGGAACGTCGGAGGCCACCTTGACCACACCGCTGTCCTGGATGGCCTGCGGCAGCGTCGCCGCGAGCTCGGCGTCGACTTCGATGCCTGCAACGATCGCGTCGATGTCATATCCACCGTCGGTGATGTTGGTGCCTTCCACGGTCGTCGCCGTGTCATCGGTGGCCGTGTCGCCGCACCCGAGCGCGAAGACTGCAACCACTAGGATCGACAGCAGCAACACACTCAGAGAGACCCACTTCTGCGCTTGCCTCATCTATTCCCTCCTAGAGATATCTATGGCGCCCGAATGGTCCACCATGTGATGGATGCGCGGCCCCGTCACCCGCGCAAGCGCCTGGTAGTCATTGAACCATAGACACAGCCCATCTGTACGATGCGCACGAGCGTTGACGCCGGAGGTGCCGCTGGCTACAATCGGTCAGCCATGAGCGCAGTGAACCAGTACACCCCTTTCTTCTCGCGAGGTGCGGTCGTCCTCTCGGACGACTTCCTAGACCTCTAGGCGGCTGGCGGGCCTTGGTCTGCGCGCAGCGCCACTGTTCACTGCAGAACAAACGCCTACCCCGGTAGGCCGTGGCGTCTTGTGCCTTCATCGTTCCGTCGAGCCGCCTTGCATCCATGTGTCTATCCATTCAAGCGTGGAATAGGAGAAGGCCCATGTACGGCCTCAACACCACAGACATCAAAGACATGGTCAAGGACAGGCAGAAGGTCCTGTTCCAGTTCTATCGGGACGGACAACTCTGGTACGCCACCGAGACTGGTTTCGAGTTCCCGGTCCCCATAGCGGACGCGGGTACCGCGACCTTCCTGGCCGAGGACCGCGCTATCTTGTTCATGCGCCACATACGCAAACACATCGAGTACCTGAGGCGAAGCGCGGAGGAGCACAAGCTCCAGCATTGCTGAGCTTGACGATGAAGACCCGGCCGGTCGGGTCGGGTCTTCATCTGTTCTTCATACTTGGAGGATAATTTCGAGACATGCGCATTCTTGTGGTAGAAGACGAAAGAAAGATCTCGGCCTACGTGAAGCGCGGGCTAGAAGAAG
Source organism: uncultured Actinomycetes bacterium (assembly GCA_963814365.1). Lineage (GTDB taxonomy): Bacteria > Actinomycetota > Thermoleophilia > RBG-16-64-13 > RBG-16-64-13 > RBG-16-64-13. Next base: position 173,904 of record CAWFCL010000005.1, read on the forward strand.
CCGGTCACGCCGTGGATGTTGCATACACAGGCACCGAGGCTCTCGAGTGGGCCCAAGAAGCAGACTACGACGCCATCGTACTGGACATCCTGCTCCCTGAGATCGACGGTCTGACTGTCTGCCGGGAATTGCGTAAGCGCGGAGTGCAAGCTGCGGTCTTGATGCTGTCCGCTCGAGACGCTGTTGACGACCGGGTGGAGGGCCTCGACGCAGGAGCCGATGACTACTTGGTCAAGCCCTTCGCTATGAAAGAACTGCTGGCGCGCCTGCGCGCACTGGCGCGCCGAGCCGCGGAAGGCTCACCCCGCACAGCAACCCTGACCGTCAGCGACCTCTCCCTGGACCCGTCAAGACATCAGGTGACCCGGGCGGGCACAGAGATCGCCCTCTCCGCCCGTGAGTTCGCGATCCTTGAGTACCTCATGCGCAATGCCGGCCAGGTGCTGACTCGTACTATGATCACGGAACATGTGTGGGACTACAATGTCTTCCACCAATCGAACGCTGTGGACGTCTACGTCCGCACATTGCGGAGAAAGATGGATGACGCGTTCGAGCCGAAGTTGATCCACACTGTGAGGGGCATCGGCTACCAGTTCTTGGCTGAGCCCCGGAGCTAGAGCGCTTGATACGCCCCGCATGAGACTCCGCTTGCCACGCGTTCGCTCGTTGCGCACACGTCTTGGCCTGTGGGCGGCCGTTGTGGTGCTGGCGGCGCTGGCCGTCTTCGGAGCGTTCGTGTACTTCCAGGTCGAGCGCTCATTACTTGACACTTTGGATGACTCTCTCCAGGTTAGTGCCGCACTCGCTGCGTCCGACGTGAGTGTGGCGGAGGGTGCGCTCGTCATCGAGGAGAGCATGGAGGAAGTCAACCTTGAGATGGGGGTCCTGCTGGCCCAGGGCGACTCGATCAGATACCTGGACCTGGGCGGGGAGACCATAACGGGATTCGGCGCATGGCGAATGGTACCGTCGTACGCCGGGTCTCTCGAGGCCGCGAGCGGCGCTAGCGGTGTGTTCACCGACACCCCCGACGTCACCGGTGATAGTGAGTTCCGCGTATACACAATGCCCTTGCTCGACGACGACTCGGTGGTAGGGTTCGTGCAGGCCATACACGACACTGAGTCTCTTCGGCAATCCATGCGCAAGCTACTCGACGGCCTCCTGATAGGCGGTGGCGCGTTGGCGCTGGTCACTTGGCTCATCGGTTACTTGTTGGCCAGGCGCGCCCTCGCGCCGATCGACAGGATGACCAAGACCGCTCGACACATCTCGGCGCAAGACCTCTCGGCCCGACTGGACCTTTCGGGGTCTGACGACGAGGTCGGCCGCTTGGCCGCGACGTTCGACGAGATGCTCGAACGGCTCGACCAGTCGTTTCAACGCGAACGACGGTTCACCGCCGACGCTTCTCACGAACTCCGTACCCCTCTGGCGGCCATGGAAGCCATACTCGGAGTGGTACGGTCGGAGCCACGAGCGACTGCCGACTACGAACAGGCTTTGAACGATCTGGCCGACGAGGCCGCCCGCTTGCGCACCTTAGTAGAGAGACTGCTTGAACTCGCGCGCAGTGGGAGGTCGGCCGCCACAGAGTCTGCTCTGGTAGATGTATCCACGCTGGTAGACGACGTGTGCGAAGCGCTCAGTCCACTCTCCGGGACGAAGGACATCACCGTGGAGTGCCACCTAAAGCCAGGTCTCCTGGTGAAGGGCGACAGCGACAGTCTGATACGTCTCTTTGTCAACCTCGTGGAAAACGCCATCAAGTTCACGGACCACGGATCGGTCACCGTGAACGGATCCGAGCTAGGCGATGAGGTCGTCATCGAGGTGACAGACACGGGTGCGGGGATACCGGCCGCTCAGTTACCCCATGTCTTTGAGCGCTTCTACAGAGGCGACCCATCGCGTTCGGCTCCTGGCTCCGGTCTCGGTCTCGCTCTAGCCCGACAGATAGCTATGAATCACCAAGGCGCACTCACCGCGAAGAGCACCGAGGGCAAGGGCTCCACTTTCACCGTGACACTACCCAAGGCCTCGGACTAGACCACGACCGAACCAGTCCCACCCGGAAACGCTGCTCTCTTTCATCTAACCTTCATCAAGGGTCGGTACCCTCGCCTGGGGCCTTGTGTCGACCCCTTCAACCACCGGGTTTGATCAAGGAGGAGGAAATGAAGAAGGCAAGACGTTCAGGCATGCTTCTGCTGATGATGGTGATCGTCGGCATGCTGGCCTTCGTGGCAGTCAGCTGCGGGGGCGGCGAGGAAGCTACTACTACTACCACGGAGCCGCCGGCGCCGACCACCACTATCCCCGACACGGGCGAGAACTATGATTTCATCTTCTCGCATGCCATGTCTCAGATGGCGAGCCTGTACTCGACCTACTTGATGCCCTGGATGAAAGCCGTTCAGGACGGGTCCAACGGCCGCATCACCATCACGGAGTATCCGGATAGCGCACTGTATGAAGAGGCGTTACAGTTCCCGAACCTGTTGTCCGGAGAGGCGGATCTTACCCTCATCTCCACGGAGTTCGTGCCGGGTGAACTCCCGGTGTTCGAACTGGCTTACATGCCCATGCTCTTCCCGAATCCCGAGGTGGCCACCAAGGTCATGTGGGACGTGCTGAACGAATATGGTCAAGAGGAGCTCAAGGACGTCCAGATGCTGGGACTGGTCTGCCTGACGCCTTCCGAGTACTGCGGCTTGTACCCGGTCCACACCACTGCCGACATGGTGGGCAAGAAGTTCAGATCAGCAGGCTCGGCCGAGCATGACACCATGGCCGCTTTGGGCGCTACCCCGGTCGATACCGAGGTCCCCCCCTTCGTATACTGGGACACCAAGACGAACAGCCTGCAGAAGACGCCCGATCTGGTCGTGCCGTTCGACGGCATCTTCCTCTCTTGGGCATACATGAACGTGACGGGCGCCAATACTTGGGCCACCAACTTCACTCAGGCCGACCTGCAGTACCGCATGTTCATCCTCGCGATGAACAAGGACAAGTGGGACAGCCTGCCCACCGTCATCCAGCAGATGTTCCTCGACGCGAGCGGGCTGGATCAGTCGGTGATCTATAACAACGACAACGTGACCGTGAATGAGACCGGTGACAACTACGAGGCCGACATCGCCGCAGCCGAGGCCGCCGGCAACCCCATCTATGTACCCACTGAAGCCGAGAAGGCAGAGTGGAAGACAGCCGTGCAGCCGGTTCTTGACGCGTGGGTAAGCGACTATGCGTCGACACTCCCGACCCAGGAGATCATGGATCGGGTGAACGAGTTGGTAGCGAAGTACTCCAAGTAGACAAGAAAAGAGGCACCGCTTCCGACGAGGCGGCCCCGGCCGATACCGGCCGGGGCCGCCTCGCTCTACAGCGTGAGCAGCACTTCAGATAGACCGGAGGACGCTGGCCCGCGGATATCTGGTGGGGGTGGGTCCGGTGTATCTGCTGCAACCCTTCTCATCCTGGGCCCGGACCCACACTGGGGAGTGTCACGTACAGATTGTCGCTAGACAATCCCTGGAGCGACCAGAGCGAGTTGGCCTTCGCCTGGCAACTGATGGGCGGATAGCGCCTAGTCTATGTAGACCAAGCGCCCCTCCAGCTGCCGCTCCACGTTCTGATGGGCGATCAACCACTCTTTCAGCACTGTCTGCGCCGAGGTGGAGACCACCCGGCTGGGGCCGACAGCAGTCAGCTCCTCGGGCTCAACGTCCAGGTAGGGCTTGGCGTTCTTCGCGTGATATCCCTGCAGCACAAGCGTGTAGGTCGCATCGTCGTCAACAGCAGTGCCATTCAACTCCAACGACACTAGTTTACGAGCGGTGCTGGAATATGTGGCCCGAACGGCCGAGTTGACCTGATAGCACTCGCCCTCACCATCACGGTTCTCGGGACGCATCCAATGCTCAAAAGCTCGCCTGAGCCCGGCTCCGGTGACCGTGAACCGTGTAAGAGAGTCGTCGTACGGGAAGCAGGAGATGAAGTCCATCAGCGTCACAGCCGGTCCCATCTCCTTGACCCTCACCGAGCCCGCCCCCAGTAACACCACGTCACTGCCCGTACCCTCAGCCAATGCGTCGGCCAGCAGATCGCCCAGAGTACTCTCCTCTTCCCGCTTCGGATGTGTGAGCGTTCGCGTGAACTTGGTGAGCACCACGCCATACTTGCGGTCCACCACCGATTTAAACGAATCGATGAAGTCGGCCATGCGCTTGTCGGGCTCGGCTATCCCTTCGTCGATGGGTATCAACTGCCACTTCCAGTCCACGATCGAGTTGGACTCATCGTCCACGGTTATGTCAAAGCGACCTATCTGGTCGGTGCCGGTGCCGGCCTGCGCGATGAGGATACCGTTGACCTCCTCGGGCTGTTCTAGGATGGTGTGACTGTGACCGCCGATGATCAGGTCTACGCCCCATTCCGGTCGAAGCATCGCCGCCAGTTGCTTGTCCGATTCGAACCCTATGTGCGTCAGGACTATCGTAAGATCGATGTCGTCACTCTTGAAAGCGTCACAGATCTTGCCCACCTCTGATCCCGCTTCTTCCAAGGTGACGAAGGTGCCGATCAACTCGTCCAGTCTGAGGGCGTCCAGTACCTTCTCCGTCAAGATGCCGGTGAAGAGGATATCGAAACCCGCCTTCTGGATGATGTGGTAGGGCCGCATCATCCGCTTCTCGAAATGCTTGATGTAGATGTTGGCGTTGACTATCGGGAAGTTCGCGATCTTCTCCAGAAAGAGCAGATGGGGCAGACCGTAGTCCACCTCATGGTTCCCCAGGGCGACCACGTCCGGCGCCAGGTAGTTCATGATCTGCATGGTCGAGGTGCCCTTGAAATCGGAGTCGATGATGGACCCCTGCAGCATGTCCCCGGCGATCACGTAGAGAACGTTCTCTTCCTCTGCCCTGACCTTGTTGATGTAGCCGGAGAGCAGCGGCAACCCACCGATGAGTTTCCCGCTACCCGCCGCCTGTTCGGCGAGAAAGTCGCCGTGCATGTCGTTGGAATGCAGGATGGTGAACTTGCGAGTGGTACCCATGTCTCCTCCCCCACGCTAGAGGTGACCATCCCAAGACTCTTGCGGCCCGCGCAGCGGGCCTACGACCATCGTAGCACCACGTGTACGATAGGCCGGTGCACTCGTGTAGACTGGCTCGTGTGTCACATAGTCGCTACCAGCAGGGAGGTCCGCTATGAGACCAAGGTTTCTGTCGCTCCTCGCGCTTGCAGCATGCGCTGCAACAGGACTGCTCGGCGCCGGCTGTTCCCAAGCGGCTTCGCCCGCCACCCAGGTTGGCTACGTGACAGTGGGCGTCACCGAAGCCTATAAGCAACTGAGCATAATGAACACGGGAGCGCAGATCGTTGACGTGCGCGAGCCGGATGAGTGGGCCGCAACAGGGGTCGCCCTCGGCGCCGTTCTCATACCGCTCGGCGAACTCGAGGCCCGGGCGGCAGCTGAATTGGCCAAGGACAAGCCTGTGTACGTGATCTGCAACAGCGGCAACCGCAGTCGGACAGGTTCCCAGATACTGGCCGACTTGGGCTACACACAGGTCTACAACGTGGATGGTGGCATCCAGGCTTGGCTGGCGGCGGGGTACCCGGTGGAGTACCGGCCCTGAGCCGCACGACGACTTGACCTACCGGCTCCTGCGCCCCAGGAACGGCACCAGCACCGGCGTCCGCCTCTTGTAGGTCTCGTAGTCTTCTTGTCCGCCCCACGTGGCGTCGGCCTTCTTCTCCAAGAGCGGAACACCGCTGATGCGAGTTATCAGTAGATACACGAACACAGGCGAGATAAGGGCCACAAACTGCCAGCCTCGCAGCACGGGCCCAGCAATGAACGCCATCCCCACCCAGAGCGTGATCTCGCCGAAGTAGTTGGGGTGTCTGGAGATGCCCCAGAGGCCGGAGCGGATGAAGGCTCCCTTGTTCGCGGGATCAGCGCGAAACCGACTCTTCTGCAGGTCGGCCACCGCCTCGAAAGAAAACCCGAGCAGCCAGATGGCGAGACCCACCCACACGTACACGTCGAGCCCCTTCCTCTCCGCCGACGTCACTGCCGCCAACGCTGCGGCCAGCGTCAGACTCACCCACAGAGCCTGCACGGTCCAAGTCATGAAGAGGCGCCAGAACGAACGCTTGATGCTATCAAAGCGCTCGTCCTTGCCCGCGCGCCGCACTCGGCGAAAGAGGTAGACACCCAAACGACCCGCCCAGACAAGCACCAACACCAACATAAGTATCGAGCGGGTGTCGGTGGCTCCGCTCAAGGCCACGGCCAACGCGATAGCCGCGATGTAAGTGAAGCTCCCGGTGAGATCGTAGTAGCGCTCGCTCTTGGCGATGTAGGAAGGTACGAACGCCACCCACTGGACCGCGAACGCGAAACAGAAGACGAGCGCCAACACCGGCATCTTGCCGACAGCCGCTCCTTTCTGCGAGCACGCCCAAGCCACCAGACCGGCGATGGTCACCGCCACCAGCGAAGCAACTACCGATGACGTCCGCTTGGTCTCAGGCATGGTGAGCTCCTTATGTCAGTCGGGTCCGTACACGCCGAATGGGTTCTCGATCTGGTACTCCTCGACCACCTCGGCGTAGTCGTCCAGCCAGTAGGCCCGGGGGTTGCTCTTGAGCACCAAGAAGCGTCCCTTCTGTTCGGGATCAGCCGCTCGGTGGTAACGCATGTACACGTGACCCTCGGTGCGCCCCAGGATGTGGACCTTGCCTGTGGAGTGAGACATGACCAACCTGGCGCGCTTAGCCAAGCCCGAACAGTTCATGCGAGACTTCTCAAAGATCTCCAGCGCTTCCTCAATCGGCACCAAGAAGTGCTTGTTGCCCTTGGTCGGTCGGCCTATGAAGACGTAGTAGGGGGCGACTCCAGCATATGAAAGTTTGTTGAACAGCTCAGAAAGCACTTCAGGAACATCGTTCACGCCACGCAGCAGCGGCGTCTGATTGGCCGTGATCACTCCGGCCTCGTGAATACGGGCGATGCCCTCCAAGGCTTGTTCCGTTAGCTCTCGGGGATGGTTGAAGTGGACCATCATGTAGATGCGGCGATCCTTAAGGCTGTGGCGCTTCAAGACCTCCAACAACTCCGGGTCGCCCAGCACCCGGTAGGGATTGAACACCGGCATCTTGCTGCCTATACGGATTATCTTGACGTGATCGATGGCCCGCAACTCGGTAAGGATCCTATCCAAGCGCTTGTTGGATAGCATGAGCGGATCTCCGCCGGTGAGCAGCACGTTGTTTATCTGCGGGCGCTCACTGATGTACTTGATCCCCTCGCTCACGTCGCGGGAGGTCTCGGCGCTTTCGTCCATGAAGAGACGCTTGCGAAAGCAGAAGCGGCATACGCCGCCGCAGACGTCACTGACCAGAAGCAGCGCAGTGAACTCGTACTTGTGTTCGAGCCCGGGGGCCTTGGCGTATAGATGCTCGTCGGACGCGTCGAGCTTGCCCCAGTCGACCAACTCTTCCTCGGTAGGGATGGCGATCTTGCGGATGGGGTCATCCGGGTCATCCCAGTCGATCAGCCCCAGGTAATAGGTGTTCGATCGGAATGAGTACTCGTCCACCACCGCTGATAGACGCTCCCGCTCGGCGGACGTAAGCTGCGGCACTTGGTCCAGACGGGTCACATATCTGATCTTCTCCATACAGTCAGGGCCCTCCAAACCCCGTGGCTAGGTGTTCTTCCTCAACCAGACGATCAGCCGGTCGACACCCTGCACCACGTTATGGCAGTAGTTCTGAAGAAACGATTTACTGAGTTCTGCGCGACCCGCCTTCATGGCCGGCGGCGACCAACGCTCGTGCACCGTCGAAGTCCACGTAGGCCATCCGGAAACTCAACTCGTCCTCCGGCCGGCCGAAGGCCGAACCCGGTAGCACCGCGACCCCTGACTGCTCGAGAAGGGCCTCACAGAGTTGCCGGCCGGTCCTGATGCCGGTCGCGGCCAAGCTCCCCTTGAAGGGAGAGAAGTCAGGGAACAAGTAGAAGCCGCCCTTGGGTTCGGGAACGGTCGCGCCCGCTTTGACGAGCCTGTCCCAGGCGTATCGGCCCAGGCGACGGAGTACGCGACGCGCCTGGTAGAGATACTCCTCTATGTCGGTGCCCCCCTTAAAAGCCCTGATGGCCGCATGCTGGATAGGGGCGCTCGTCGCGGTGAAAGTCTCACTGGCCACCACCGCCATCGCATCCAGAAGCCAGCTGAGACCCGGTGGGAAGGTGAAAGTACCCAGTCGCCAACCACCTGCGCCGCACCACTTGCTGAGACCGCTGCTGATGATGGTGCCTTCCGGATAGAAACGCGATATCGAGACATGCTGACCACGATGATGCAGCTCACCGTAGATCTCGTCCGAGAGAAGCATCACGCTGTACTTGCGCGCCACCCGCGCGAGCGACTTGAGTTCGGTCAAGGTGTAGGTCGAGCCGGTCGGATTAGAGGGATAGTTGAGTATCACCACTCGCGGTCGAGTGGGATCCGCCTGGCAGACTTGGTCCAGGTCGCTAGCGACCAGCTTCAGATCGTTCTCCCACCGCGTAGGCACCCAGGTTATGGGGCGACCGATGATCTTGGCCTGCGGAGCATAGGAGACCCAACTAGGTGTAGGGATGACCAAGTCACCGTAGTACACCAGCTGCAGGATGAACATGAGCTCCTTTGAGCCGGGCCCGATGAGTACATCTTCGGCAGAGGATTCGATGCCGTTCCGCGCGTGATGGTAGTCGGCAACGGCCTCGCGCAGGCCGCGCAGCCCGCGAACCGGTAGATACGCCTTTTCGTGCGCGTGTTCCTGCAGTTGCCTGACCACCGAGTCAGGAACGGGAAAAGGTGACTGGCCCAGCCCAAAATCGTAGACCTGCCGCCCTTCTCCAAGCATCTTCTTAGAACGCTCGTTGATGGCAAGCGTAGCCGAGACCTTAAGTCCACGGACGTTGAGATTGAGAGCGCGTGCTAGAGATGCACGCCTTCTTGACTCTGGCTGCGCCACGGCACCCCTCTGTCGTTGGCTCATCATCGTCCAAGGACGGATGTTTATTCTATCATCGCCGGTCGAGCGGGCCGATGGAGAACCGGTTGATATACTGGCGCCATGCTGGCATCACCTTCTATCCGACCGGCGTCGATCATACTAAAATAGCGGGTATGACCTCTTGACAGACTGGTATCGCATCACCGTCAAAGAGACCCTCGAGCAGACCTCGACGCAGGTGTCGGAGGGTTTGAGGCGCGACGAGGCTGCTCGCCGACTGGTCGATCAGGGACCGAACGAGCTAGTCGAGACAGTCACCAAGAGCCCGTGGCGCATCCTCCTCGAGCAGTTCACCTCGGTGCTCATAGTCATCCTTATCTTGGCAGCCGTGGTCTCAGCAGCCCTTGGTGATTACGAAGACGCGATCGCCATTGTTGCTGTCCTTGTGCTCAACGCCATCCTCGGCTTCCGACAGGAGTACAAGGCAGAGAAGACCATGCAGGCTCTGCGCCAGCTTGCCACGCCCGTGGTGCGCGTGAAGCGCGACGGCAACCTGATGGAAGTGTCTGCCCGGGACTTGGTGGCGGAGATCTCGTGCTGTTAGAAGCGGGCAACTTGGTGCCTGCCGACTGCAGACTGGTTGACTCGGTCAATCTGCGTGCGCAAGAATCCGCGCTCACCGGAGAATCCGAATCCGTGGAGAAGATGGTGGAGGCTATCCAGCAAACGGATGTACCGCTGGGTGACCAACTCAACATGCTTTTCATGGGTACGGCGGTGTCATACGGGCGAGGTATCGCGGTGGTCGTGGCTACCGGCATGCAGACCGAGTTGGGCCGCATCGCCAGCATGCTCCAGAAGGTCCACAACGAACCAACGCCGCTCCAGAAGCGCCTGGCTCAACTGGGACGATGGCTGGCCTTGGCGGCTCTTGTCTTGGTGGCGATCATCTTTGCCGAAGGGCTTGTCCAAGGCGAGGGCGTGCGCACCATGTTCCTGACCGCGGTCAGTATGGCGGTCGCAGCGGTACCCGAAGGCCTTCCGGCGATCGTCACCATCGCCCTTTCTTTGGGCGCGCAGCGCATGCTGCGCCGGCACGCCCTCATCCGCAAGTTGCCGGCCGTAGAGACCCTGGGCTCCGTGACCGTCATCTGCTCGGACAAGACCGGTACCCTGACCCAGAACCGCATGACAGTGGTCATGCTCGACGCAGCCGGCCACGAAGTGGACTTGGTGGAGGTGCTGAGCCGCGGCCGGCCGATGCCGCTGGCCGCCGGCGAGGCGGGCCAGGCCGCCGCCTTGATCGAAGATGCCCCTGCCATCGCGCTACTGGTGGCCGCGGGAGCCCTCTGCAACGACTCCATGCTGGTGACTACCACGGCTGAGTCCGATGACACCGACACGGAGTCCTCCCAGGCTCACGCGCCGGGGGGACTGCGCGTGGTCGGCGACCCGACCGAATCCTCTTTGGTGATGGCCGCGGCGCGACTTGGTCTACCCAAGACCGACCTGGAGGCGGCCTATCCCCGAGTCGCCGAGATACCTTTCGATTCCGAGCGCAAGCTGATGACTACCGTTCACGTTCTGCCGGCCGAGCCGCCCCCGCAGCTCAAGAACCTTGACGTGTGCCCCACCGCAGCCAAGCCGTGCGAGTTCGTCGCCTTCACCAAGGGTGCGGCGGATATTGTGATACCGCTGTGCACCCAGGTATGGGATGGAGAGAAGCCCATCCCCCTCGACCAGAGCACCCGCGAGAGTATCGAGAGCTCCAGCGTCCGCATGGCTGAACGAGGCATGAGAGTGCTGGCGGTCGCGTACAGACTCACCCAGGACCCACGCAAGGGTTCAGGCCTTGACTCCCTGGAAGAGGGGCTTGTCTTTTCGGGGATCGTGGGCATGATCGACCCACCGCGCGAAGAGGCCCGCGAAGCCGTGCTTGACTGCATATCTGCCGGCATCCGGCCGGTCATGATAACCGGCGATCACCCCTTGACGGCCGCCAGTATCGCCTCCCAGGTGGGCATCATTCCCGAGACCGAGACCAACGCCTCCAGCCGGCGGGTCCTCACCGGGGTCGAACTCGACCAGCTCGACGCGGGCGGACTCGAGAACCTCGTGGACAAAGTGTCTGTATACGCTCGGGTGGCCCCAGAACACAAGATGAAGATAATCCAGGCCCTGCGGAACAAGGGGCACATCACGGCCATGACGGGTGACGGAGTCAACGATGCCCCGGCTCTACGTAGAGCCGATATCGGCGTGGCCATGGGTATCACCGGCACCGATGTGGCCAAGGAGGCCGCCGACATGGTCCTCCTGGACGATGATTTCGCCACTATCGTGGCCGCGGTCAAAGAAGGCCGCGTCATCTACGACAACATCCGCAAGTTCATCAAGTACTTGATGGCAACCAATGTCGGAGAGCTATTCGTGATGCTCGTCGCTCCCTTCCTTGGGATGCCCCTACCTCTCCTCCCCCTGCAGATCTTGTGGATGAATCTGGTCACCGACGGACTACCCGGATTGGCCTTGGGCTTCGAACCCCCGGAACGAGCGGTCATGCGACGTCCGCCCTACCCCCCCAACGAAAGCATCTTCGCAAGAGGCCTAGGCCTCCACATCCTGTGGTCGGGACCTCTTATGGGTTTGACGGCGCTCATGACGGGCTTCATCTTCTGGAAGATGGATGACGCTGCCTGGCAGACCATGTTGTTCACTGTGCTCACGTTCGGCCAGCTCTTCCATGTCATGGCTATCAGATCAGACCGAGAGTCCTTGTTCGCGCGCGGGCCCTACACCAATCCGGTACTATTCTGGGCTGTCTTGGGAACCATCCTCCTGCAGATAGCTCTGATGTACACGCCGGGCCTGCGAGGCGTCTTCGAACTGGAGCCCCTGACCTACTGGCAGGTACTGTTGGCGCTAGGCCTGGCCTCTCTGATCTTCTGGGCGATCGAGGCCGTGAAGTGGGTAGGTCGAAATAGGGAACAGGGCAGGGGTCAGGCTCCGTCTGTATAATTTAGTAGTAAGACTCTTGAGCTAGCGGCACTTTTCGGACCAGGAGTCAAAGCGAACCAGGAGAGTTGATGTCTGGCTACCTAAACGGCAAGCAGACTCGCAATTGGCGTATTCTTGTTCTGATCGTATTAGCGGGCTTTCTCGCTTTCTTCGTCTCAGACTCTGCGAGTGCTGCACCATCCGCGATCACCACCGCGGCCGCGGAACTCGAAGCCCTCAGCAATCTGGTGGACGAGCTCAGCACCCAGCTTGACGCCGCCACCGAAGAATACAACTACGCCAACCAGCAATACGAAGACGCCAAAGCCGCTGCAGACGAGGCCACAGCTAACCTCAAGCAGGCGGAGGTCGATCTTGCCTCTGCCAGGGAAAGACTGTGCGAACGTCTGGTGGGCATATACAAGTCGGGAGACGTCAGCACCCTGGACGCCCTGCTGAGTGCCGACAGCATAACCGAGGCGCTCAGCCTGATGGACGGCTTCAGATCACTTGCTCGAGAAGACTCCAGGCTGGTCGACGAGGTGCAGGGTTACAAGAACCAGCAGGCTCAGCTTCAGGCGAAGTTGGACGCCGACCTCAAATCGCTTACTGAGTACAAAGAACAAGCGGCCACAGCCCAGCAGACTGTCCTAGCGCAGCTTGAAAAGCAGAAGCAGGCCCTCAAGGGCAAAGAGACCCAGCTGGCTCAACTCCGAAAGGCGGAGGCGGAGCGGCAGGCAAGGCTGGCCGAACAGGCAAGACAGTACAAGATATGGCTTGCCAGCAGGCCTGGACAGGTCGTTTCGTTGGCCAGGAGCTATCTCGGAGTTCCCTATGTATGGGGAGGCAGCAGCCCCCGAGGCTTCGATTGCTCAGGACTCGTGATGTACGTCTTCTCCAAGGTAGGGGTCAAGTTGCCGCATTCGAGCCGTCTGCAATACAACTACGGCACACCTGTCTCCAAGACGAACCTTAGGGCAGGTGACATCGTTTTCTTCTACAGCCCGATCCACCACGTGGGCATATACATCGGCAACGGCAAGATGATCGATGCCACGGGCAACAAGGTGCAGATAAGCAACGTCTTCACGAAGAGCTACGTGGGAGCTAGACGGGTGCTCTGAGTGCCTCGATGGATCTAGCCAGCTCCTCCGGACGTTGAGATCCGATCAGGACTCTTCTGCCGTCTTCCAGCAGCAACTGCACCCCCCGGTCGCCACTCACGTTGTAAGCGATATTGCGACGCGACCATCCCTTGACGCCCCAGCCGCCGTATTCTCTCAGAGGGTTGTAGCTGCGGACAGCGGTCTCCTGCAAGGCCGCGAGGGGGATAGTGCGTCTGGTCAGAGGCCAGAAGCTGATTGTCAACCGCCCAGGTGCCACTTCGGTGACGAGTCTCGTGTTCCAGAGGAGCAGTGGCAAGCCGATGCCGAAGAGGACCCACACCAGCCAAGCACCCCAGTCAGGCAGGGGGTCATCGCCCAAGGGACGACCCAGGATGAGCTGCTGAATCAGCGTCCACCAACCTAGTCCGGCGACCGCGACCACGATCAGCCACACCCACCACTGACGAAAGTGCTGTACTTCGCGATAAACAGGGAGCTCAGCGTTTACCCCGTCCCCCTCGCGGAGTCCCCCCTCACCGGACCATTCCTTGGGTCCACTCATTCCGGCAGAGTCTCCATGGCGACAAGAATGTCCCGCAACTGCTCCAACTGCGCGTCGTTCAATCGTTCCAGGAGTCTTCGGCCCTTGGAGAGGATTATCGACCCCATCTCTTCGATCAGGGCAAATCCCTTGGCGCTCACCGTAAGCTGCCTCACGCGCCGGTCGACCGGGTCTTCGTGCCTTTCTACAAGCCCCCGCTCAACCAGCCGCTGGACAATACCAGTGGCGACATTGGCCTTGACCCCCAGCGCATCCCCCACCTGAGTAACCGGCACTTGTCCGCGAGCGAAGACTACGGCGAAGGCCCGCAGTTGCTGCAGTGTGAGGTCGTAGTCCAGAAGAGTCACCGTCTCTTCGGGCAGCCTGCCCGCCAACAGGCGCAACTCGAGTGCACCTATCTCTTCAAGCAACTGAGTCCGGCTCATCGCCTGTACTTCACCTCCACAGAATAATCTACTAGGAGTAATATACTCGCTCCTCACTCCGCCGAACGCCGCATATAGAGGAGCATACTACGTGAGACAAAGGCAACCTGTAGTGCGCTTCATCGAGCGTCGCTCGCTCGTTGTCTTGTTGCTGGTAGTAGCCTTCTCGGCGCTGGCCGGCTGGGGAGTCACCACTACCGACATCATCACGTCGCAAGAGGCCTTCATCTCCACTGAGAGCGAAGCCTACCGTGGCTTCCTGGACTACAGCGAGGCCTTCGGCGGCGATTCGCTCGTCGTACTGATCCCCGGTTCCCCGCTCGACTTCGCCACACCTGAAGCTCTGCAAGGATTCACCGACCTGGAGACTGCCCTGACCTCAGACCCCCGAGTGCTCTCTGTCGTCAGCCCCGTGACCTTGTTCGGGCCGGCGGCCGAACAGGCCGGCCTCGATCTCAGTTCACCTACTGCCGCCATGGAACTGGCCATGCAGGACCAAGCTCTGCAGGCGCAGCTTGCACGGTTCTTTCCGAATGACCACGCGTTGGTGGCAGTCCGCTTGGCCGGAGACCTGACTACCGACGAACAATCATCGGCGGCGACCTTCGTGGCAGAGACGGTGGCGGCCAACCCCATTTCCACCAAGGCGATAGTGGCCGGTAACCCTCGGCTAATAGCCGACATCAAGTCGGCGATCTTCTCCGGCCTGGCCCAGTCCGGTGTCATTGCCGTCGTGCTCATGGTGCTGATACTCTTCATCGCTTTCCCGGCCCGATGGCGCCTGCTCTCACTGCCCTTGGTGCTGATCGGCGTCCTCTGGACGTTCGGACTGGCGGGCGTCTCTAACGTTCCCCTGACTTTGGTGACCTTGGCCGGCCTTCCCATACTTATCGGCCTTGGCGTCGACTTCTCCATCCAGTTCCATAATCGCTACGAGGAAGAGATGCAGAGGGGCAAGTCGCCGGCCAGCGCACTTGAGGCCTCGGTCTCACGCATCGCCCCCACAGTCGGGGTCGCCTTGGCGGTCATGATCTTAGGCTTCTTGACCCTGCTGATGTCGGCGGTTCCCGGCGTGCGAGACTTTGGTGTCTTGTTGGCTATCGGAGTCGCTGTGCTCTTCGTTGTATCGCTGTTTGTGTTGAACGCCTTCTTGTATCGCTTCGACCGCCGACCGCGACTCACCCCGGGAGACGCTGGGAGCGCGAGCTTGCGCCGCCGTCTGTTGGAGAGAGACTGGCTGTACCTGGGCAAGGCGCTCCCGGCCGCTGCGCGTTGGTCTCGGCGGCACGCCGCGTTAGTTGTGATCGTAGCCGTAGTCCTAGGAGCATTGGGATTGGTGGCCGACCGCGATTTGACGGTACAGACCGATATCGAGAAACTCATACCTTCTGACACACCTGGAGTCGTGGCCTTGAATGAGGTCCGAGCCGTGGTGGGCAGTTCCATGGACTTGCCTCTGCTCGTCAAGGCTCCTGATGTCACTGCGCCTGAGTTCGTGGAGTGGATGGCTGATTTTCAGGCCCAGCAGCTGCAGTCTCACCCGGAGATCGCCTCGGCGGACAGTCTGGCCTCGGCCTTGGGGGTGGAAGCCGGTGCCGCGGCGCCCTCGCGAGACGGCGCCGCGGCTGCCTTGGACGAGTTGCCCACAGCCATACGCAATGGCTTGGTCACCGCCGACGGCAAGGCCGCCTCGTTGACCTTCAGTCTCAACAAGATCGAAATGGCGTCGCTCAACGACTTGATCGACGCGCTAGTCGACCAAGACGCTCTGCCTGCCGGAGTCACCATCACTCCTGGCGGCCTGAGCATGCTCACCGCCCGAACTGTTGAGGCCTTCACGATCCGACGAGGGCTGATCGAACTCGTGGGGATCCTTGCGGTTCTGCTTGGACTGCTACTGATCTACCGAGACTGGAGACGCGCCCTGATAGCCGTCATCCCAATCGCGCTCGTGACCGGATGGTCCTCGGCCTTCATGTGGGTGGCGGGAGTGGATCTCAACCCGCTGACCGCCGTCTTGGGGGCTCTGGTCATAGCAGTCGGCACGGAGTTCACAGTACTGCTCTTGAGTCGCTACTACGAAGAACGAGCCAAGGGCACAGACCGCGACGCGGCGATGGACCAAGCGGTGGCGAAGGTCGGACGAGCCATCACCGCGTCGGGACTCACTGTCGCGGCGGGGTTCGGTGCCCTGGTCTTCTCGAAGTTCCCCGCATTACGGGACTTCGGGATAGTCATAGTGGTAGACGTGATCTTCGCTCTGCTGGTGACCGTGACCGTGGTCCCCGCGCTGGTACGTTGGCTAGACCGGCGTGCGCAGCCTATTCCTCGAGTACGAAGGTGACCTTCATCTGCACCCGGTACTCGGTGACTTTGCCGCCCTCCACCAAGACCTCCTGATTCTCGACCCACGCTGACTTCACGTTCTTAAGGGTCTTGTTGGCACGTTCGACACCTGCCCTGATGGCTTCGTCGAACCCCTTTGGCGAAGACGACTTGATCTCTGTCACGCGTGCGATAGACATACTGTTTCCTCCTTGTTTGTGTGTACCTAGTCCGCAGGTGGTGCTACCGAGGTCGGTGACGCAGCGCTCGGAGGCGCCATGCCCCCGGTCTGTGCTGGAGCCGGTGATCGTCTGGCGCCGATGACTATCAGCAGTATGCCCACCGCGAGCAGGATGACTCCGCCTACCACCAAGCCGATACCTATGGGCAAGAGTATGTCGAAACGAGCGCCCAGGCTGACCTCGGCACGCACGGGGGCCGACCCATCGGCATTCATGACGACGGCGGTCCAGCTACCGTCTTGGATATCCCAATCGAGAGTGAGCGTGTCGCGACCCTCTTTCTCGGCCACCCAGAAGTCCTGATCGCCGGGTGGAGTCGCCGAAACCGCGCCGTCCATGTGCCGGTAACTCACAGAGCGCCATCCCCAGCCAAAATCGGTGACCTCGTCGTAGTCGACGCCCTCAAGGTATCCGATGACATCCCGACTCGGTCCGATTCCCACAAACAGACTTCCGTCTCTGCTGGAGGTCGCCTCTACTCTAAGTGCCGCCCTGTCCCCGGTCGGTAGCCAATCGCCAACGAGTGGGCCCATGTTCAGATCGACATCAGGAGTCGACAGCGCAGACCCGTTGCTGGATAGGACCCGACTGGACGTCTGAAAGAACCCGTCACTGTCGCGCTGAGTGCCATATATGCCCAGCAGCACACTCCCCGGCACAAGCACAGCCAGGGCAACAAGTACCATCAGGATGCCGGCCACCAGGGCCACTATCTTGCCCGCACGCATCTTTCCCTCCCACGACGACGATGTAGTCGACACTTCGAGATCCCAGATACTATGTGTTCTACCCGCACCGGGGCAGGTGCATGCACGCGTCCGCCCGCTGCGATAAGGTAGACAGATGATCGATGGCGACACAGGCACACCAAAAGAGACGCACCAGGTCGGCCCAGCTGACGAGGAGTCACCAACACCCCAACAGGCTTTCGAGCAACTCAAGCTGGGCGCGACGGTCACCGGCCCGGGCATGCGAACCGACGATCACTACGAGCCTGGCGCCGTGCTCAAGATCAAGGGTGAACGTGGTGTCTACACTTACAAACGGGCCACAGTAAGCAAAGCAGGTCTGGTCAGTCTTCACCTCACGGGCGAGGGTGGGTCCAGAGCCGTTAGGCCCGACCAGGTAGTCCCAGTTAGAAAGAGGCGGTACCGCTGACCATGAACTCATGTTTATGAAAGGGGATGGAATGGACTACGACACCCTTCTTGAACTCCTGAAAGACCGTAGGAGCATTCGCAGTTTCACCGACGAGCCTGTGACAGACGAGATGGTCGACAAGGTCATCGAGGCAGCTCGCTGGGCGCCCTCGGGCGCCAACTCTCAGCCCTGGGAGTTCATCGTCATACGCGACCAAGAGACCAAGGATCAGATGGCGGAGTGGGCGCGACAACTCCAAGAGTTGGTACACGGCGCAGAGATGACGCGACCGGCAGAGTTGCGATGGCCGTCAGCCGAACGTCCGGTGTCCGATCCGGCCTTCAAGAGTGCCCCGGTGTTGATCCTTGTCGTCGGCGATCCCCGCGTCGACAGATCTTTCCCACTGCTCACTTATCTCGAACGCGAAGACAGGAACCTCACGTCGTCCCTGGCCAACGCTTTTTTGTACATGGTCTTGGCCGCCAACTCCCTTGGGCTGGCATGTCACTGGACCAGTATGGTGGGCTCCGCCTACCTAACGGCCAGGATCACGGCGTTGCTCGGTGTACCTGACGGATACTTGATCTACGACATGTTGGGGCTAGGCTACCCAGCTATGGAGCCCAAACCGCGAACGGTGCGGGAACACGAAGCCATGACTCACTACGAGCGTTACGACCAAGCGAAGTACCGCACCGACGAGCAGATACGGGAGTGGCTCATAAGCCTGCGCCGCTAGGCCTGGATAACCAGGGCGACCTGGGTATCATTGGGGCGAACGATCACCTAGAAGGGGGCGAGCAGCGCCATGGCTACCAAGAACGCTTTCTACGCACAGTCGGGCGGAGTCAGCGCCGTCATCAACGCGTCCGCGTGCGGGGTCATAGAGACAGCGCGCGCAAACGCAGGTCAAATCGACAAGGTTCTGGCCGGCCGCAACGGCATCATTGGCGCGCTGACCGAGGACCTTATCGATACTTCTCACGAGTCGGTCGAGGCCATCGCCGGCCTGCGCCACACGCCCTCCGGCGCCTTCGGGTCGTGCCGGTACAAGCTCAAGAGCCTTGAAGACAGCCGCCGCGAGTACGAGCGGCTGCTGGAGGTCTTCAGGGCCCACGACATCGGTTACTTCTTCTACAACGGCGGGGGTGACTCCGCCGATACCTGCCTCAAGGTCTCGCAACTCGCCGAGACGCTCGGGGCGCCTATCCAAGCTATCCACGTACCCAAGACGGTGGACAACGACCTGCCCATCACCGACAACTGTCCCGGGTTCGGTTCGGTGGCCAAGTACATAGCCGTCTCCACGCGCGAGGCCAGCTTCGATGTGCGGTCCATGGCCGCCACTTCCACCAAGGTCTTCGTGCTGGAGGTAATGGGCCGCCATGCGGGGTGGATAGCAGCCGCAGGCGCTTTGGCTTCGGATGAAAGCACGCAGCTGCCGATCGTCATCCTGTTCCCCGAGGTCGCCTTTGACAAGGAACGCTTCCTGGCGAAGGTCGACGGGCTGGTCAAGAAGTATGGCTACTGTAGCGTGGTGGTCTCAGAGGGCGTCAAGGCCCCCGACGGCAAGTTCCTGGCCGACCAAGGGCTCACCGATGCCTTTGGACACGCTCAGCTGGGCGGCGTGGGGCCGGTGGTTGCGGGCATAGTGCGCGAGGGACTGGGCCTCAAGTACCACTGGGCTGTAGCCGACTACCTGCAGCGCGCCGCGCGGCACATAGCCAGCAAGACCGACGTCGAGCAAGCCTACGCCGTGGGCAAGGCGGCGGTGGAGATGGCTCTGGCCGGCAAGAACTCCGTGATGCCCACGATAGTGCGCAAGTCGTCGAATCCGTACAAGTGGGAAGTGGGAGAGGCGCATCTCTCCGAGGTGGCCAATGTCGAGAAGAAGATGCCCGCCGACTTCATCACCGACGATGGATTCGGCATCACCGACGCGTGCCGGGAGTACCTGCTACCGCTCACTCAGGGCGAGGACTACCCGCCCTACAAGGACGGAATGCCCGACTACGTGACACTACGAAACGAGGCAGTCGAGAAGAAGTTGGGGGAGTTCAAGGTCTAGACGGCCCCCTCGGCTGGGCCCGTGATCACTTGTAGACGTTGTTGAAGCCGGCGTCCACCAAGGCCCGGACACCAGTACGATTGCGATCGTCGCGCTCTTGTTCACCATATCCCTCCTTCCGGTTCCATCCCTGCGCTAAGCGCGGACAAGAACCAGCATCATCTTGAAGGGTGTGAGTGCGATCAGAGCGTGGGGCACGTTGGCCGGCATGATCGATGATCTCACCCTCGGACACCTCGTGCGGGACGCCGCCCAAAGTCACGCGCACCTTGCCCTCTAGTGCGTGAACCAACGCGTCAAAGGGCGCGGTGTGCTCGCTCAGTCCTTCTCCTTCGTCGAAGGCGAAGATGGAAACGGTGCCCTGCGGTTTGCTGATCAGCTCCCGGCTCACCACCGCACCGGGCTGCACGTCTACCAGCGAGGTCACCCTCACTTCTTGGCCCAGTCCGGGCTTGGATGCTTCTTGTGTCATGTATTGCTGTCCCGTCTGACTCAACCGACGACTTCGAACCCATGGTCGCGAAGCGTGGCCGTCACGTCGTCCATGTTAAGACCGAACTTCTCGACACCGGCGGGTATCGTCATCTCCTTGCCGTGCGTGCTTCGCATCTCAGGAAGGGCGACACCCGAGAATCCCAAGTCCACCAGGATGGGGATCAGATCCGGGTACTTCTCGGTAAGCTCGTGAAGGTTCTTGCCTAGATCGACAGACTTCATCGCACACCTCCCATTGCAGGATTGTGCGCATATCGGCCGGACTTGAAACGTCTAGCGGAACTCCACCCTGACTCCAGGATGCTTCTGCATCAGCGCTTGGGCGATAGCCGCTCGTTCGCTCGCGTCCTCGATTGTGTCGATCTCTACTGCCGCGTGGACCGCATCGTCCACAGGATCAGGCGCCACGAGGTCATCGCTCGGGTAGCCCTCCACCCTGGCGTAGCTCCAGCTACCGTGACCACAACAAGAGGCTTCTACGCAAGCACTGCCCAGCGTGTACAACAATTGCCTGCCGCCATACTCCATCGCGACCTCTTCGAAGGGCTGGTAGTAGCCCCAGGGGGCCTGCACCTCGACCCCCAGATCGTTGCGTGAGTAGCTCGCCTTCGCCATCATCACCTCCGGTCGCTAGCCAGCGTGATCGAACCCCTCGATAGCCTTGTCGATAACCGTCGTCTCCGATTCAAACAACAGCAGGTCGGCCGCGGCCGCGTTCTCGGCAGCCTGTCTAGGGTTCCGAGCACCCACCAAAGCGTGAGTCAGACCCGGCCGAGCCACCGTCCAAGCAATAGTCGTCTGTGCCAGTGTCGCCTTGTGCGCTTCCGCTACAGGGCGCATCTCTTCTAGATATGCCAGGATCTGCTCCCTCTGCTCCGGGGCAAATCGCGGATTCTGGCCCCGCATGTCTCCTGGAGCCAGTTCCCGATCCACGGCCACCTTGCCCGTGAGCAACCCTTGGCCCAGCGGAGAGTAGGCGAGTACGGCGATGTTGTTCTGCTGGCAATACGGAAGCTGCTCGGACTCCAAGCGCCGCTCCAACATGCTGTACTTCTCTTGGTCGGTGTCCAAGGACCCAAGCTTGCGATACTCGTCCATCTCCTGGATGGTGGCATTACTCACCCCGATGGCCCGTATCTTCCCTTCGTTCTTGAGCTGCAGAAGCGTGCCCATCGTCTCCTCGATCGGAGTGGTCTCGTCCTGCCAATGGGTCTGATAGAGGTCGATGTAGTCAGTCCCCAGACGGCGCAGGCTCTGCTCCACCTCATAACGCACGGACTCAGCTCCCAAGTACCTATGGATAGGCTTACCCGATTGGTCAAAGAAGTGAGTGCCCTTGTCTGTGTGCCACACGAGCCCACACTTGGTAGCCAGCACGACTTGGTCCCGCCGCCCTTGGATGGCCTTGCCCACGACCTCCTCTGAATGACCGCGTCCGTAAGCGGGCGCGGTGTCTATCAGCGTGACGCCGGCATCCAGGGCGGCGCGGATGGCTTCCACCGACTCACTGTCATCGGCTCCACCCCAGAACCAGCCACCCACCGCCCAAGCGCCGAAGCCGACTACAGAAGCATCTATGCCCGATTGTCCTAACGGCCTGTATATCATGACTACATGATACCGCCAGCCGAGACAAGGATTACCCGTTGGCCCGCACGGGAATACGCAAGCAACAGCGTCTGAGCTTGCTCGAGCCCCCGGAGGCACAGGTGAACATATCCGAAAGTGATATTCACGACGTACCGCTATTGATAATTGAGGGGGAACTCGACCACTCATCAAAGCAAGATGCTCGCGACGCCTTCGACGCCATCTTGCGCGGAGCCTTCCCACCTCAGAATCTGCTCGTAGATCTGAGCGGTTGCACGTATCTGGACAGCGGCGGTCTGGGGGTGCTCTTCTCCGCCTTGCGTGAGCTACCGGACGACGGATGGCTAGGATTGGTCGGTGTCACACACGAAGTCAAACGAATCCTCAAATATGCTGGCGTCATAGACATGCAGCGAGTGCACTTCTTCTCATCCACCAGCGACGCTGCCGCCTCGTTAGGCCGCGAACCTTTCATTCCACTTCCGGTGGACGTCGCCCCGGACGAATACCAGAAGCCGCCCGATGCCTGGCAGAAATGGGAGCGCGGCGAACCCCTATGAGCATCCGGGTAGTCGGTTTCTCCCAGTGTGTCATATGGGTAAGACACCCTAGTCAGTAGTGGAGCTCACATCGGCCTAGTAGTGGAGGTGATGCATGGCAACCTCGTTGGAGCCCGTGACAAAGATCAGCGACGAGTTGAAGAAGCTGCTGAATGCAGCGATCGCGCGAGAAATACAGGTGTCGGTGCAGTACATGTGGCAACACGTCCAGGTCCCTGGACTCAAGGGCGTGGCTGTCAAGGACGAGTTCAGGCGCGTAGCCGTCCAAGAGATGAAGCACGCCGAGATGATCGCGGAGAGGCTCTGGTATCTGGGTGCTGCGCCCACCACGAAGCCCACACCCATCGTGGTCGGAGACAGCCTGAAGGAGTTCCTGGAACTCGACACGCAGGCCGAGGTAGAGGCCATAGAGATGTACCGCCAGATCATCGACTTGGCGAGAACAGAGGGTGACGTCACAACTCGACGGATGTTCGAGGCTATCCTCGACGACGAAGAAGAGCATCACGACTTGTTCACCACGATGCTCGAAGAGGTTTGACAAGAGCCTTCCCCCCTGGGACATGAGCAGAGCGCCCGCCTCCACTGCTGGAGGCGGGCGCTTGAGAGGGGCGTCGATAATCCGGCCGAAGGGCGTCGCAAGCTCAGCCTATGGCTTCGCCTCCGCGCTCTCCTGTCCTGATTCGTACTACATCCGTGAGTTCGTGTACGAAGATCTTGCCGTCGCCTATCTCGCCGGTGCGCGCTCCGGCGATGATCGCTTCGATAGTGGGTTCGAGGTACTTGTCGTTGACTGCGATCTCTAACCTGGCCTTCTTGAGCAGATTGACCTCCATCTTCACACCACGGTAGGTCTCCTGATACCCCATCTGCTGACCGCAACCCAGGGAGTTCGTCACCGACATCTTGGTGATGCCCTTGGCGAAGAGGGACTCCTTGACATCATCCAACTTCTCGGGCTGTATGTACGCGATTACTAGCTTCATACTCTTTCCTCCTTGGCCCGGTCAGTGAGTGGTGAAGATCTGGAACCCGGCATACGCTTCCATGCCGTGTTCGCCGACATCCAGGCCACGCAGTTCTTCTTCGCGCGAGACTCTCAGACCAACGGTCTTCTTGATCGTGTAGAACAGTATCAGGCCCAGACCGAACGCCCAGGCGAACGCGGTGACAACACCTAGCCCCTGCACACCGAGGAGGTGGGCGCCACCGCCGTAGAACGCGCCTCCCTCCACTGCGAAGAGACCGACCGCAAGAGTGCCCCAAGCGCCACACACAGCGTGCACGCTGACTGCACCCACAGGGTCGTCCACTCTAAGCACTGAGTCGACGAAGCGCACACTGAGCACCACCAGCAGGCCTGCCACCGCGCCGATGGCTATGGAGCCCCAGCCAGATACAGAGAAGCAGCCGGCTGTGATGGCAACCAACCCGGCCAGGGCCCCGTTGAGAGCCATCGAGGCGTCCGGCTTCTTGGAAATGATCCATGAGGCGAACAGCGCTACCACCGCACCCGCACAGGCAGCCAGATTGGTGGTCACGGCGATCCTACCTATGTCGCCTATGCCTGCGGTCGTGCTGCCCGCGTTGAAGCCAAACCAACCGAACCACAGGATAAACACACCCAATGCCGCGAGCGGAAGGTTATGGCCGGGGATAGCCTTTGCCTTACCGTCCGGCCCGTACTTGCCAATACGCGGACCCAGGACTATTGCGCCCGCCAGAGCCAGCCATCCACCAAGCGAGTGCACAACTGTAGACCCAGCAAAGTCGATGAAGCCGAGATTCTCCAACCAGCCGCCACCATCGCCAAGACTGCCCCAGGCCCAAGACCCGAAGACCGGATAGATGAAGGCGCAGATCACCACGCTGTAGATCAGATATCCCTTGAACTTGGTCCTCTCCGCCATGGCCCCTGAAACGATGGTGGCCGCGGTAGCCGCAAACACTGTCTGGAAGATCAAGAACGTGAAGTTCCAACCGCCCCCAGTCCAGTCACTACCCGAGCCGGCAAAACCGCTGGTGCCCAAAAAGCCGTTGGTCACGCCGAACATAAGACCGAAACCGACCAGCCAGAAGGCTATGCTCCCGATGGAGAAGTCCATCAGGTTCTTCATTAGGA
The DNA here is from genome assembly GCA_963814365.1 of uncultured Actinomycetes bacterium. Taxonomy (GTDB): domain Bacteria; phylum Actinomycetota; class Thermoleophilia; order RBG-16-64-13; family RBG-16-64-13; genus RBG-16-64-13. The sequence continues at coordinate 198,560 of CAWFCL010000005.1, forward strand.
TGTTGACCGCGTTCTTTGCTCTGGTGAAACCCGTCTCGACCATGGCGAAACCGGCCTGCATGAAAAACACTAGAAACGCTGCCACGCATGTCCAGACGATGTCCAAGTTGGTCTGGACGTCCGATGCTGCGATTTCCAAGAGGATCGCCTCCCTTCCCAAAATAGGTTGAACAATGCTTCAGCGCTGTTGTCCAAACTGTATGGGAGGACCACCCTCGACATTCATGGCCCGATGTACAAACGACTGGCCATTGCTTTGTACCGATGGCCTACGGCGTACGCACACCAAGCTGGGTCGCCGGAGTGTCTCGCCGGCTCTGCACCCACCACAACACGGCCAGACCGACAGCAGCCGCAAACATGGCGGCCGAGACACCCCTGACCGTGTATGCGATAGCGTCTGTGTGCGACAAAGCGTCCAGACTACACAGGATGTTGCGCCAGTCATGGGCCGCGCCAGAACCATCGTCACCCACCAGAAGCAACTGCATGCGGGTTGCGTCATAGACATAGACGGAGACGTTGTTGAGCGACTCCGCGGCCCAGGCGAGCACGAGAACCACACCTAGGCGCTCTCGCCTCCACAGGAAGTAGGCACCTATCAGTAGTGGCAAGCCTACCTGCATCAAAGACCCTGCTAGCTGCATCAGCAGTCGCGGAGCCCACCAGAAGAGCAAGTGTCCGAACTCGTGGATACCAAGGTCAGCCCGAGAGAGAAGCGGCACCCAGCCCGCGCGCGAGTAGGTCAGCGCAGCCAGCAGACAGACGACCGCGATGCCTACCACCCATTGATACGTGGACTTCCACGTATGCGGCCTGCTCCTGTTCGCGCTTCTGTCCTTCACAACCTGAGCATCGGCAGCCAGCCGCAGACGCTTGACGGATAAGTACTGTCCGGGCCATGATCTGCCCCAAAAGAACACAGTCTTGGTACATTAGAGACAGTCACAGGCATCGGTCCCCGTGACTTGATCGAAAGGAGATACTCACTATGGCCTGCTTCGTAGCACCCGCTACTGTGGCAATCGTGACTACCGTCACTCGTAAGGCTCTTCGGAAGAAAGAGGCGCACTCAGCGGCGTCTGCGTCTGAAGGCTTGACCGCGAAGGTATCCGGCAAATGGACGCAGCGGCTGGGCTGGCTCAACACCATGCTGTGGGGCGGAACGGTCTTGCTGGCGCTTGAGCACGTCTGGCACGGAGAACTTGTCCCGTGGCCACCTTTCCTGACTGCCGTTCAGTCGGCAGACCAAGTGGGTGCGATGCTGCGAGAGATAGCGGTATATGGCGGAGCGATGACCGCGGCCATCTTTGTCGTGTGGGCGGGCATGGTGCTTGTGGCTGAGTTCGGACCTCGAGTAGCCCGCCTACGCTCCCCCAGACCAAAGGCTGCGGAAAGAATAGGCTGATGTGGCTGCTGCTGACCGCGGCAGCGGCGATCGCGGCGACCGTCGGCTCTCGACTGGGTGCCCCAGGTGATAGATACCATCTAGGCTTCCTAGCTCTGATCTACTGGGGCGCGACACTGATGTGGCTCGTGGACCACGTGATCGCATATGTCGAAGAGGGTGGACCATTTTTCGACCTCAGCCTACAAGCGACTTGGATCGGACTCAGCGTACTCGTCCTGGGTCTGCTGATGTGGGTGATACGGTTGCTGTTCGCTAGAAGAAGGGCGGGCTAGTCTATGGGCCATATGAGCCACTACAGCCGCAAGCATCCCCCGGAGACTAAGCCCGATCCGACCATGGCGATCGCCGCAGAGAGAGCGGCGCAAGAGGGCCGCATCAGCTGCGCGGCCGCACACGATCTCGCGCGAGACGTGGGAACCACCCCGGCTGAGATCGGTAGAACCCTTGACCTGCTCGAATACCGCATCTTCGAGTGCCAGATGGGCATCTTCGGTCACTCGCCCGAGAAGAAGGTGCTGAAGCCGGCTCGCGAAGTCACGGACGAACTGCGCGAACTTCTTGAGAGCATCATCGCGGACGAGCGTGTTTCCTGTGCCGGCTGCTGGCAGATAGCGGAAACACTCGGACTGCAGAAGATCGAGGTCGCCGCGGCCTGTGAGACCTTGGGCATCAAGATCAAGCCCTGTCAGCTGGGCGCGTTCTAGTATGACCGCGGCAGCCTTAAGTGAAGGCGATAGTCAGACCCGTGGCACGTTTGGGCCGCAACCGGAAGGGATACCTTCACTGAACATGGTACCGACCGAAGACATCCAGGACAGTGATCTGCGCGCTCAGGGTGATCGGCCCTCGCCCGACTCCAGCCGAAAGGGTGGTGGTGGCCGCCGGACCCCTGGGAGTTCTCCACCGGATCCCGACGACGAGCGCAGACAGGACGCCACAAGAAGAGCCAGGCACGTGGTGGCCTATGTCGTAGTGGCTCTTCTTGCACTGTATCTGTTTCAGCAGTTTCTGTTGGGACCACTTACCGGCCAGTCCACTCAGTTGGAGTATAGCGAGTTCAAGACGAAGTTGGCCGCGGGCCAGATAGCCACGGCGGTGATAGCGGACCAGCAGATCACGGGAAAGCTGAAGGCCACCGGGACCAACTCGACGGGCGCAGGCTATCGAACCTATTATCAGTCCGACGCCGACCCTGATCTGGTATCTCAACTGCAGCAGGCCACAGTCCAGTACTCCTTTTCGGCTCCCGCCAGCCCTGTCGGTGGCATCTTGATCAGTCTGCTGCCATTCATACTCATCGGCGTGGTTTGGTACCTCATCTACCGTCGCATGGCCACCATGGCCTCCAGGGGAGGCGCCGGGGGTATATTCGGGGTAGGCAAGAGCAAGGCCACCAAGGTCGAGCCCGAACACGTGGGAGTCACGTACAAGGACGTAGGTGGCGCCGACGAGGCTATCGCTGAGCTGCAGGAGATCATCCAGTTCCTCAAGACCCCCGAGCGGTTCTCCCGACTGGGAGGACACATCCCTAAGGGGGTGCTACTGGTGGGGCCACCTGGCACCGGCAAGACCCTCCTCGCCAAGGCGACGGCTGGGGAAGCGGAGGTGGCCTTCTTTGAGAGCAGCGGCTCCGAATTCGTGGAGATGTTCGTAGGCGTAGGAGCCGCCCGAGTCCGCGATCTCTTCGAGCAAGCTCGCAAGACAGCTCCAGCTATTGTATTCATAGACGAGATAGACGCCATAGGACAGAGTCGCGGAGTGGGGATCGGGCTGACTGGCGGTAACGACGAGCGCGAGCAGACTCTCAATCAGCTCTTGGCCGAGATCGACGGCTTCAGCACCGACTCCAGCCGCCCCGTGATAATCATGGCCGCCACCAACCGTCCCGAAGTGCTGGACAAAGCACTTCTCCGCGCGGGGCGCTTCGACCGGCAGGTCGAGGTCGGCAATCCTGACCTCGTAGGAAGGGCGCAGATACTCAAGATCCATAGCAAGGGCATCAAGTTGGCCAGCGACTTCGACCTGGAGCGCGCCGCCCGCATGACCCCCGGTTTCAGTGGAGCCGACCTGGCCAACGCCATGAACGAGGCGGCGCTGCTGGCGGCGCGGCGTAAGGCTAGCTCGGTAACGGTCAAAGATTTTGAGGCGGCCATGGAGCGTGTCATCGCCGGTCTGGAGCGCAAGAGCAGGGTGATGAACGAGAACGAGCGCAAGACAGTCGCCTACCACGAATCTGGACATGCTCTCGTGGCGGGGTTATTGCCCAATGCCGACCCGGTAGCCAAGATCAGTATCATCCCCAGGGCTCGCGGAGCCCTGGGCTACACATTGCAGATGCCCACCGAGGACCGCTACATTCTGACCGAAGCCGAGCTGACCGACAGAATAGCGGTGATGTTGGGAGGGCGCGCAGCGGAGTCCAACGTGTTGGGCACATTGAGCACCGGCGCCAGCGACGACATCCAGAAGGCCACCGAGTTGGTGCGCCGCATGGTCACCGAGTTCGGCATGAGCGAGAAGTTGGGTTCCGTGCGCTACGCCGGACAGCAACTCCAGTACATGGGGGGCTTCGCCCAGGACACCGGCCATCTGAGTCCTCACACCCAGCAGATCATCGACAACGAGGTCTTACGCATCGTCACCGAACAGTACGAGCGAGCCCGGACACTCTTGCGCGAGCACCGTGACGCTCTAGAAATCCTTGCAGATGAGCTACTGCAGCATGAGACCTTGGACGGCAGCGCGGTCGAGAAGGCCCTGGCCGGGAAAAAAGCAACGCCCGCTAAGCGAAAGACCAAGACCGCAAAGACAGGAGGCACGGCCGAGGCCTGACGGACTGTTCGAGCCGACCGACGCCCACTCTGCCTCGCTTCGCCCTATCCCGCCCTGACTCAGCCAGCCTCGGCCAACGACCTGTCGAGGAGCTCCAGCGCTTCGTCCACCTCACCCGACGACACGATCAGCGGCGGGGTCAAACGGACCACATTGCCATACAGGCCGCCCTTGCCCACAAGCAAACCAAGATGTCGCGCGGCCTCGACTACGGCCCGCGCCTTGCCGGGAGCCGGCGCCATGCAATCGGGAGAGGTGGGGTCTACGAACTCGATACCCACCATGAGACCCATTCCCCGGATGTCACCTATGCATCCGTGCCTGTCCTGCAGCGCCAGCAGCCCCTCGCGCAGCCGAGCGCCTTGGACCTTAGCGTTATGGACCAGGTCGTTCTGTTCTATGCAGTCGACGGTGGCCAAGGCTGCACGACAGCTCACGGGGTTGCCGCCGAAAGTGGAGATAGACAGACCAGTTAGACTGTCGGCCACGTCGGCGGTGGCGACAGTGGCCCCAATGGGCAGACCGTTTCCCAGACCCTTGGCGAAAGTGACGATGTCGGGCTGTACCCCCCAATGCTCGATACCGCAGAAGGCCACGCCCGTCCGGCCAAGCCCGCTCTGCACCTCGTCACAGATGAACAGACCGCCGTACTTGCGCACGATGCGGAGCACCTCCTGGAAGTACTCCTTGGGCGGAGTGATGTATCCACCGACTCCCTGGACCGGTTCGGCCATAAAGGCGGCGATCTCACCGTTGGTGGTGGTCTGGATGAGCTCTTCCACATCCTTAGCACAGCGCATATCACAGGCAGGGTAGGTGAGCCCGAAGGCGCAGCGATAGCAGTAGGCGTTGTGAGCGTGCTTGATGTACGGCACACTGCTCGCGATGCTGCGCCACTGCGAGTGAGCCGTCAGATTCTGAGTGGTCTCGCTGCGGCCGGAGTAGCCGTGACGGAGCGCGATGATGTCAGAGCGCCCTGTCGCCCGCCGGGCCAGCTGTACGGCCGTCTCGTTGGCCTCGGTGCCTGAGTTGGTGAAGAAGCTCTTCTTGAGCGTGCCCGGGGTGACTTCGGCCAACTTCTGAGCCAAGCGCACCTGTGGCGCAGTGACATAAAGGGTTCGAGACGTGCTGCAGAGTGCGGGTCTGGTCGACCACCGCCTGGGTGACCGCCTCGTTGCAGTGGCCCACGCTCACCGTGAGGATGCCCCCGAAGAAGTCCAGGTAGTCGGCGCCGTCGGCATCAGTCAAGTACATACCCCGCCCACGGACCGCGAGCAGTGGTTGCTCGTATGCTGTCGCTACACAGGGGAAGAGATACTCCCTCTGCAGCTCGACCAACTCCTTGGTATCCACCCCTCCGGCGTCACTGGCCTGCACGATACCGCCCTCCGTCTACCGCGAATGGTGCCCGCTACTCAGACCGCTTCTCTCTCGACTTGAAAACGTCAGTGAAAATGGGCTTGAGACACTGTCGCTGGAAGTACAGTAGCACCACCGCGAACACTCCGTAGGCGATGGAAAAGCCTATGCGCACGGACGTCTGCGGGAAGGGGAACTGGAGTAGGAACAGCACCAGAAGGACGATCGCCTCACGGGTCCTGAAGCGTAGGTTGGCCAGGACCGCGAAGCCCAGAACGGTCTGCGCGGCGGTGAGTATGAACTCCTCGGTCTGTCGCGCATCGAGCTGGATGCCGAGCGCGCTGCCGCCCCCGGCCATGAAGGCCAAGGGGATCGAACCGACGAGAAGGGTCCATTGGTTGACCTTAGAGGAGAGCAATGTGCCGATGGCGTCATCTCCCTTCATCCGGTATGCCAAGATGCCCGCCACGATCAGCTCCGGTGACTCCGAGGCCAAGGGCGCGACCCACTGGATCATCAGGAACTTGCTGATGCCGAGCTGATCGCCGGTCTGCAGCAACGCTTCCGCGAAAGGTTCGGCCGAAGCTAGTACGAATGCGGCTGCCGACACGAACATGCCGATGACGATGCTGCGCCTGGGTATACGAGGCAGAGCGCCTATGCGAGCACACACTCCCACCAGTTCTGGTTCGCATTGTTCTTCTCTTGACACGCGCCAGAGATACACGCCGTAGAGAAGGAGCAGAAACACTCCCTCTGGCAATCCGATCCTGCGAGTCCCCGGGATGATGAAGGCGTAGACAGCGGCCACAGCGAGGAAGAACAGCTCGATCCGGCGCTTCGGCAAGAGCGTGATCCCGCCGCCGCCTTCCAGCAGATCACCCACCGAATGGCCCTGAGCGACAGCGCGCTTGTGTCTGCGACGCATCCTGCGCAGGCCCAAACCTGCGGCGAGCGCCACCAGCGGCCAGCCCAGACCGATCAACAGCCGGTTGCTGCCCGTCATATTCGCGGCGGCATAGTGCGCAAATTCGGGGTCTGTGCCCGCCCTGAAAGAGAGAATGAGGTCCACTGCGTACTCAGGTAACACGGCTATAAGCGCCAAGAGTGCGATGGCCAGGCTTCCATTGATATCCACCTGAGCTGTCTCAGCAGCCCAAGCCAGGAGTACCGCCGCACCCACCACAGCCGCGCCGAAAACGAGAGCGGCGTAGACGGCAGGCAACTCGTGGCCAGAAAGGCGAATACAGAACGCGGGTAAAGGAACCGCAAAGGCGAGCAGAAGCTTGAAGATAGTCCCTCGTGACACCGACGCAGTCCTTTCTCTGTGGCCTGCCGGTCTCGTGACAAAAAGAAGACGAGACCGGGCCAAGCTTCTAAGCCGACCGCCGGTCTCGTTCGCCTCAAGTCGAGGTGGGGGACCGGGCTCAGACGAGCCGGTATGTCGATCTCCCCGACGCCCCCTTGCCCACTGCAAGGAGGGTGAACTACTCCCCTGCGTCGCTGAGGTTAGCAGGAGCCCAGTCGGCTGTCCACCTGGAGCCCGTGCAACTATCGGCCTACGCTAGAATAGTCGTAGTGACATAGGGTAGATAGTGCATGAGCTCCTGCTGATGGAGACCGCGGTAGAGGGGAGAATCGATGAGTTCTAAGGCCATGTTCGACTCCACAGAACGAGATCTGAAGATGCTGCGCAGAGGCAAGGTGCGTGACGTCTACGAGCCCGACGCCGAACACCTGCTCATAGTCGCCTGCGACCGCATCTCGGCGTTCGACAGCGTCCTCCCCACGCCTATCCCCGACAAGGGCAAGATACTCACCCAGATCTCCAATTTCTGGTTCACCAAGACCGAGCACCTCATCAAGAACCACATCGTCGACCCTGATCCGGGACCACGATGGTTCCCCGAGATCGACTGGTACTACCCCGAATTGGACGGGCGCACCGTACTCGTGCGCAAGACCGAGCCGTTGGTGATAGAGGCCATCGTGCGCGGCTACCTCTCGGGCTCGGGCTGGAAGGAGTACCAGAAGTCCGGCACGGTGTGCGAACTCCCGCTCCCAAGTGGTCTCGCGGAGTCGGACAAGCTGCCCGAGACCATCTTCACGCCTTCCACCAAGGCTCAGGCTGGCCACGACGAGAACATCTCGTTCGAGAAGGCTGCCGATGCGGTGGGCGTGGACATCGCCACCAGGGTCCGCGACCTCAGCATCACGCTGTACGAGTTTGCCGCCGACTACGCGCGCGACCGAGGCATCATCATCGCCGACACCAAGTTCGAGTTCGGCCTCCTCGGGAACGGCGAGCTGATCCTCATCGACGAGATACTCACGCCGGACTCCTCCCGCTTCTGGCCGGCAGAATCGTACAAGCCCGGCGGCCCCCAAGCCAGCTTCGACAAGCAGTACGTGCGCGATTATCTGGAAGAGATCAGGTGGAACAAGGAGCCTCCCGCACCGCCGCTGCCCGATGACGTGGTCGAGAACACCCACGCCAAGTACTTGGAAGCGGTCGAACGTCTGACCGCCTAGCCCCGCCGAGAGAAACCACGGATACCGTACGGAGGCGCGACGATGGCACGAGAGAACGAAGCCCTCAAGGTCGGCGACGCGGCCCCCGACTTCGTCATGCCCGACGTTCTAACGGGCGAGATGGTCAGGCTGGCCGACTTCTCGGGGTCGCCGCTTCTGCTCTATTTCGCTCGCGGTACCTGGTGCCCCACCTGCCGCCGATGGATTAGCCAGATCGCGGATCACCTGCCTCAGTTGGCAGAACGCGGCGCGCGAGCCGCCGCAGTGGTGGCTCAGAGACCGGCTGGCGCCGCGCGCGACCTAAGAGATGATCCCTATCCCTTCCCGGTACTCGCTGACGCTGAGCGCACGGTCGTCCGACAGTACGGGGTCTACGTGCGGGCCAATTTCGAATCCGTCAACATTGCCCGACCGGCCAACTTCGTGATCGACGCCAAAGGGATCGTCCGCTTCATCCACATAGCCAGCATCCAGTTCGAATTCGCCTCGTGGACGGACATCCTCTCCACCCTGGACGACCTTTGAGCAGCTCCATCCATGACCTCGCCCTGCGCAGGTACTCCTGTCGCCGATATCTTGACCGTCCGCTCGAGGATGCAGACCGAGAGGCCATGGTCGGCTTCCTGGCCTCGTTGACAGAAGGACCCTTCGGAAACCGCTGCCGTTACGCTCTGCTCGCCGCCACTTCAGAAGACAGCTCCGCACTCAAGGGGCTGGGTACCTACGGCTTCATCAGAGGCGCTGCCGGTTTCATCGCCGGAGCCGTGACGCCCGCACCCAAGGACATGGAGGACTAAGGCTACTGCCTGGAGCAAGCCGTCCTTAGGGCCACCGACCTCGGGCTCGGCACCTGCTGGCTGGGTGGCACTTTCACCAAGAGCGCTTTCGCGAAGACGCTGGGCAAGAAAGCGGCAGAGGTCGTGCCGGCTGTGGTGGCGATCGGCTATCCCGCCGAGAACAGCAAGAGCGACTGGGTGCGTAAGGGCGCCCGCAGCGACAGCCGCCTATCCGCCGACCGACTCTTCTTCGATGAGGACTTCGAGACGCCCCTGGTCGCCCCCAGGGAAGACGGCCTCGCCGACCTATTGGAGACGGTGCGCTGGGCCCCCTCGGCCTCCAACAAGCAGCCGTGGCGGATGGTGCACGACTCCGGAGACTGGCACTTCTATCTGGAACGGACGCCCGGGTACGGCAGAGGCCGGTTGAGCTCCTTGGTCAAGATGGCCGACCTGCAGCGCGTGGACATGGGTATAGCCATGTGTCACTTCAAGCTCGCCGCTCGCGAGGCCGGGCTGAACGGGCGCTGGGCGGTCTCGCCGCCAACGGCCGCCGCGGCCGGACGAGAGTACATCGCCAGCTGGGTCGCTGACTGACTACCCCTCGGCGGACTCCGCGCCAGGACCGGCACCACGAGGTCCATGCGGCTCTAGGCTCGACGCCCATTCCGATACATCCCCGAACGATGCGCCCACTTCCGCGAGCGTCTTCAACTCCGGCGCGTCCGGCTTCTGCAGCACCTCAGCCGGCCTATCGCTCCTGAGAATGCGTCCCTGTTGATACACGATCAACCGGTCAGCGAAGCTCTTGGCATCCAGTGGATCGTGAGTCACCACGACTATGGGGATGTCGAGACCCCCCCTTATCTCGGCGATGAGATTCCAAAGTTCCACCTTCAGCGGCAGGTCGAGTGCGGAGAAAGGCTCGTCCAACAATAGAGCGCGTGGATGCCGAGCCAGAGCACGGGCTAGAGCGACCCGTTGTTTCTGTCCCCCCGAGATCTCACGGGGATATCGTCGGGTCAGGCCCTCCAGGTGGAACCGAGCCACGAATTCCTCGACCCTCTGCCTCCGCTCCGGCTTGGCCAGATGACCAAGACCATACGCGATGTTCTTGAGCACGCTCAGATGAGGGAAGAGGGCGAGGTCCTGGGTCACAAACCCCAGCCTCCGCTCCTGTGGAGGGATCGACAAACCCGGATCGCTGTCAAAAAGGACATCCCCGTCCAACACCACCCGCCCCGAATCCGGCCTGACCAGACCCGCGATCATGCGTAGGGTCAAAGACTTGCCGGAGCCCGAGTAGCCGAACAGCACGGCAAGCTCGCTGCCGACAGACCAGGACACGTCCAAGTCAAAACCATCCAGCTTCTTCGCAAGCTGGACTTCGAGCCGGGGGGTCGCGATCATCAGTCCACTGCGATCATCACGTTGCTGGCCTTGACCACAGCGTAGGCCTCCTTGCCCTCGGCCAGACCGAGACTCTCCGCGGACTGTCTGGTGATGATAGACACCACCTCTATGCCAGGGGACAGTTCGAGCACCACTTCGGAATTGACCGCCCCGTGGGTCACCTTCAGGACTTTGCCCTTCAACACGTTCCTGGCACTCAACTTCATGGCCCTTCACCTCGCTTGCGTTGCTTCCACACCGTCGTTATACTGCGCACAGTATAACCTCATCATCATCAAGGAGTAGAGTATGCAACACAAGCGCCGAATCTTCTCGTCATCCATCGTGGGCGCAGCCATCTTGACCGCAGCCTTGGCCATGGGCCTAGCGGCATGTGGCACGGACACTGACGCCACGCAGTCAGGTGCATCCCAGGAACTCAGCGTCTCCGCTGCCTCCAGTCTGAAAGCGGTCATGACCGACCTTGGTGCCGCATTCGACGCGGCCAACGGCACCAAGACCAGCTTCAACTTCGAGGCCTCGGGCACTCTCCAGACCCAGATTGAGGCCGGCGCTCCGGCGGATGTGTTCGCTTCAGCCGCCATGAAGCAGGTCGACGCCTTGGATGGTCAGGGCCTGGTGGAAGCTGGGTCCGTCAAAGTCTTCGCGAGCAACGAGATAGTACTGGTGGTGCCGGCCGACTCCACGCTGGGCATCAGTAGCTTCGAAGAGCTGGCCGGGGCGGATGTGAAACGCGTGACCTACGGCGATCCGGCCGCCGCCCCCCACGGCGTGGCTGCCGAACAGATCTTGGACACACTGGGCCTGTTCGACCAGGTGAAGCCGAAAGTCATATATGCCGCCAACGTGACTCAAGCCCTGGAGTATGTCGCCAACGGCGAAGTGGACGCCGGCATCGTCTTCTCCACCGAGGCCACGGTCGCCGGTGAGAAGGTCAAGGTAGCAGCCACTTCGGAGCCCAGTTGGCATGGGCTCATCGCCTATCCGGCTGCCGTTGTTTCGTCCAGCGGCAACAAGCTACTGGCTCAGGCCTTCGTGGACTTCCTCGTCGGCACTGACGGGCAAACAATCCTTCAGCAGTACGGTTTCCTACCCGCTCCTGCGCAGTAGCACCAGAGAGGCCCATGGTCATGGACGTGCTCTTTCCCCTCCGTCTCTCGGTCCAGGTGGCCGCCTGCGCCACGGTGGTGACGCTACTGGTAGGCATCCCCGTGTCGTACTGGCTCGCACGTGCGCGCTTCAGAGGCAAGGAGCTCTTGGACTCAGTCCTCACCCTGCCCATGGTGCTGCCGCCCACGGTGACCGGCTACTTCCTCTTGCTGCTGATCGGCAACAACGGTCTCCTGGGCAAGGCTTTCCATTCACTCACCGGACACGAGTTGGGGATAGTGTTCACGTGGGGTGCGGCCGTGCTGGCTTCGTTCGTGGTGTCGTTCCCGCTGATGCTCAAGACCACTCGGGCCTCCATGGAGGCCGTCGACGAGGAGTTGATCAACGCCTCGTACCTGCTTGGACGATCGAGACTGCAGACTGCGCTCCGCGTGGTTATACCCCTATCGGGGCGCGGGATACTGGCGGGTACAACTCTGGCGTTCGCTCGTGCGATGGGTGAATTCGGAGCCACCATCATGGTCGCCGGCAACTGGCCGGGCAAGACCAACACCATGCCCATCGCCATCTATACTGAATCACAAGCGGGTGGGTACGGATCGGCGCTATGGATGGTGCTTATCTTCGTCGGCATCTCTTTGGGAGTAATGTATTTGTCTAACCGGCTAGGACAGAAGTGGGTGAAAGCGTGAGCGAGAAGTCAGACCCGACAACCTCACCGGCCGCTTGGCTTCACTCTCTCTCTGATGAGGATATCGAGCGCTTTCTGAACGAAGACGTGCCGTACGGCGACCTCACCACGACTCTGCTCGAGATCGGCGCCGCGCCGGGCCGCATGACCTTTGCCACCCGTCACGAGACCGTGATCTGCTGCACCGAAGAAGCCGCGCGTCTGCTTGAGCGAGTCGGGTGCCGCGTGACCTCTGTTGAACCAAGCGGGACCCTGCTGCCGGCGGGTCGGCCCTTCCTGGCGGCCGAAGGAGAAGCCGGCCGCCTGCACGCGGCCTGGAAGGCCGCGCTCAACCTGCTGGAGGCGGCCTCCGGCATAGCCACAAGCACGCACACTTTGGTGCGCGAGGCGCGAGCCGCCAACCCGGAGGTCGAAGTCGTGGCCACCCGCAAGGTCTTTCCGGGCACCAAGTCGGTCGCCGTGAAAGCGGTCTACGCCGGCGGCGCGGTGCCGCACCGCTTGGGCCTGTCGGAGAGCATCCTGGTCTTCGCGCACCACACGGCCTTCCTCAAAGGTAGCGATGAGCTATGGAGCCGCCTGCCTGAGCTTCACCGAAAGGCCAAGGAGAAGAAGGTGGGCGTCGAAGTAGTCGACCGCGAGTCGGCGCTGGCGGCCGCCCAGGCTGGGGCCGATATCCTGCAGGTCGACAAGATGAGTCCCGCGGACCTGCAAGACCTCGTGCCGCTGCTACGACAGGCCGCGCCTTCCCTGGTGATCGCTGCCGCTGGCGGTATCAATCAAAACAACGCCGCCGCCTACGCGGCCACCGGGGTAGACCTCTTGGTCACCTCGTCCATGTACTGGGGCAAGCCCGCCGACATCGCCGTCAGCATGGAGCCGTTGACGCTATAGTTGCACCATGACTGATTCCATACGTGTACGTTTCGCCCCCAGCCCCACCGGCGCCCTCCACGTGGGCAGCGCCCGCACGGCTATCTACAACTGGGCTTTCGCTCGCCGCACGGGAGGCGTCTTTATCCTGCGCATCGACGACACCGACCCCGAGCGCTCCACCGAGGCCAATACGCAGCAGATCTTGCGCTCGCTGGAGTGGTTGGGGCTTGACTGGGACGAGGGCCCCGAAGTAGGCGGCGACTTCGGCCCCTACTTCCAGACCCAGCGGGCGGATCGACACGCCGCCGCGCTGGAGCGGATGAAGGCGAACGGCACCGCCTACGCCTGCTTCTGCACCACCGAGCAACTGGCGGCCAAGCGCGAGCAGGCCGCGGCTACCGAGGGTACGCGCGGGTACGACCGGACCTGTCGGTACTTGGGCGAGGCCGCCGTCGCGCAGCGCATCGCGGCCGGTGAGCCACACGTCTGGCGGCTGGCCGTCCCTGAAGATCATGGCGACATAGTCGTGAACGACGCGGTACGAGGCGAGGCCGTGTTCACCGCCGAGGTCATGGACGACTACGTCCTCGCACGGACCGACGGCACCCCCACCTATAACTTCGCAACCGTGGTGGACGATGTCGATATGCAGATAACCCATGTCATCCGTGGCGAGGATCATCTCTCGAACACGCCCCGCCAGGTGCTCGTGTACGAAGCGCTGGGGCATCCCGTACCGGTGTTCGCTCACATGTCCTTGACCTTCGGAGCCGACGGCAAGAAGCTCAGCAAGCGGCACGGCGCCACCTCGGTGGAGGCCTTCCGCGACCAGGGCTACCTCCCTGAGGCGCTGCTCAACTATCTGGCCTTGCTGGGCTGGTCTCTTGATGGTGAGACGACCATCATCTCGGCCGACACTCTCAAGTCGCAGTTCTCGTTGGAGCGAGTCTCTAAAAACCCCGCCATCTTCGACTTCGAGAAGTTGGAGTGGATGAACGGCGCTTACATCCGCGAGATGACCCCCGACGAGTTCGCCGCCCGCATGTTCCCGTATCTGAAGGAGGCCGGAGTGGCCCCCGCCGACGATCTCGAGGCCAGACCTGAATGGTACCGGGAGTTGGCCCCCATGGTAGCCGAGCGCACCAAGCTGATGCCCGACGTGGTGGAGCTGACACGGTTCTTGTTCGACGAGCCTCTCGCCGTCGAGCCCAAGGCGGCCGAGAAGGTCCTGGGTTCGTCAGAGGCTGCGTCCGTACTCGCGGCCGTCACGGAAGCCCTCGCCCAGGTGGGTCCCTGGACGGCCGGCGCCGTCGAAGAAGCGCTCCGCACGATCCCCGAGAAGCTGGAGCTCAAACCCAAGGTCGTCTTCCAGGCCGTCCGCGTCGCTGCGACCGGGTCGCTGGTCTCGCTGCCATTGTTCGAGTCGATCGCGCTGCTGGGGCGCGAGCGAACCCTTGGACGGTTGGAGTCGGCGCGCGGGTAGATGACTGCTCTGGCACGCGGTCTATGCGGCTCTTGTTCTGTCCAAGGTCTGGTGTTGATTCTTCCTTCGTCCGGCATGGTGACGCTTGACCCATGAACTAGGCGAACCACTTGAGCGCTGCGCACGCGCCCACGGCACTATGCCAGTCTATTGCCATCGTATGGTTCGTCTGGATGGCTGGGGCCTCATACTTACGGTGCGAATCCAGCGGAGCCTTGGGTTCCGCTCCAAACACTTTCTTTCGGAAGCGAGAGGAAAGACCGTGCAGCGACCAACGCGGGCGGCCGGTCCTACCCATGGGGTCCTTCTCGTTGCACTGATGGTAGCATGGTGCTACTATGGGTCCGGCGAGCTAGGGGCCCCGTGAATTGGATCGCCCCACGGTACGACCCCAGGCAGGTTACCGGTCTCGCACGTCAAGGGCGGGTCGTGACCACCAAACGCGTCACGAGTTGGCTTGTCAATCACGACTACGACGCCGCCGAGATGATCATCGAAGTGCTCACCTCTATCGAGACGTCCGGGAAGTGGTTGGGTTCTTGCGCGCTGGTCAACTGCCAGATCGCGGACGAGTACTTGGTCTCGGTTGACGAAGAGGAATGGTATCTGAAGTTCTACATTGATGAAGAGCAAGTGGTGATAAACGTGTGGTCGTGCTGGTGGGAGGGCGTCGCGCACTAGCCACAATCGCGCTGGGAGGTGGTGTCGATGTATCCAAGGACCTGTGGCGCATGCGGCTCAGCCGTTTCGGTATCCCACGCCCCAGTACCCTTCGAGCTGCGCGGAGAGACGATCATGGTGCCCGATATGGAGCATGGCCTTTGCGAAGGATGCGGTGAGGTCTTCTTGAATCTGCAGGGTGTGGAACAGCTGCAGAAGGAGGCCGTCAGGTGTTCACGGCGGGCCAAGGGGCTTCTCACGCCCGATGATATCCGCGCTCTCAGGCGCTCGCTCGGACGCTCGCAGGCTGAATTCGAACAACTCCTGGGGACAGGGCCCAAGACCGTCGTACGGTGGGAAAAGGGCACAGTGTTTCAAAGCGCCGTCGCCGATCGTCTCATGCGCCTGATTCGCGCTATGCCCGAAACAATAGAAGTGCTAGAAGGCGAGACAGACCGATTGAGGCTCAAAGGGACAACGCTGAACCTACACGCGTAGCCCCGCGCAGGGCGAACACCCAGGAGGTAAGCAAGCATTATGACGACTAGGGAGGAGATCCATTCGGATCTGGCGATCCCGCCTGGCGAGTACCTCTCCGAGGTGTTGAACGATCTCGGCATGACTCAGGCGGACTTGGCCCTCCGGATGGGCAGGCCGGCGCAGGCAATCGACGAGATGGTGCGCAGCACCAAGTCGCTCACTCCCGAGACCTCCCTGCAGCTGGAGCGCGTGGTGGGCGTGCCCGCACACATCTGGCTGGGGCTGGAGGCTGAGTATCGCCTGGTCCTGGCCGGTTTATCGAAAAGGGCTGAACCCCGGCGAAGTTCGTAGACTGCGCCGCGAGCCCAGGCCGTGACGCGGGCGTCGGCTGGGCCGATGAGGTCGTGTCACCTACCTCACTCTGATGACACCCCGTCGCTTGAGCTCGAAGAAGCACCGCGCGCAAGCCGCCACATCCACGCCCGCATCATGCGCACCGCCGAACACCGTGCCGAAGAGGTGCATGTGCAATTCGTCCAGCTTGGGCCACTTGTAGCCATAAGGCCCCGAAAGCCTGCAGTAGTCGGTGCTCTGGGTCATAGTGCAGATCATCGAGCTCGGGACGAACGGAGGTTCGAGCCCAAGGCGCAGATACTCGGCCGCAATCACACTGCCATCAAAGTTGGCGTTGTGCGCGACGACTACCTTGGCGGTGCTGGCTACCTGAGCAAGCTCGGCGAGCACATCCGCGATCGGGTAACCCTCGCTCAGCGCTCGCTCAGTCGATATGCCGTGCACGCCAACGGCTTCGGGCGGAATCTGGAATCCCTCGGGACAGATGATGCGAGTGGCGGAGGAACAGACCTGATGCGACTCGTCGTGACAGGCCCAGGCGATCTGGATCGCGCGAGGCCAATTTCGCAGGTCGATGACCGGAGCCCGAAGGTTACGCGGAAGCCCATTCGTCTCACAATCGACAACCAGGAACATGGCCCCTACTCAGAAGCAGCCATCTGCCCGATTTCTGACTGGCCAAGCCAGTAGCAGGCCAGGGGCGCGGGTATCTTGAGGGCCAGCGTGTCCTGAGACAAGCGAAGCACGCCAAAGTCGCTGATATCCTTGGTGATCACGTAGGCTCTACTCACGTGGCGATCCTCGCAGAACTCCGAGAGCCCTTTCAGTTCCCCCGCCCCGGTGTTGGTCGCTCGATACTTGACCTCAAACGGCACAAGACGCCCGGATACATCGGCGATTATGTCCACCTCATGGCCACCTTTGCCTCGCCAATACGAGAACCCAACGCTACGTCTGTAGTATCGACTGTATACATGCTTGAAGAAGGCCGTCTCGACTGCACCACCAAGAGCCGTGTCGTCCTCAAGCAGCGCCTTTCCCTTGAGTAGCACACCCGGGCCGATTGCGGGGTCGGCAAGGTATACCTTGGCCCTGCCCCTCAGGACTTCCTTGCCGTATCCCAAAGGCTTGAGCCTGTATATGAGATGCGTCGCTTCGAGCAGGTCGATGAAATTGTTCACGGTCGGCCGAGTCAGGCCAAGGTTCGTACACATGCCGGCGATGTCCAAGACCCCGCCGTCGTGGAGGCAAAGGTAGAGGAATACCTGTTCGAGCTCAAGCACATGCCGGACTCCGAAGATCGCGGTCATGTCTCGCTTGAGCACCTTGTCGACGATATCCTCGCGCAGGAGCTTCTGAGCCATGTTGATGGTGTCGACCAGTGCGCCCTGAGGAAAGCCGCCGCGGAGCAAGTACTCGTGGAAAAGCGGCACAAGCAGTCTGGCATTCTCCGCCACCCGCACGAAATCCGATTCAGACCAGTCAAAGAGCGTAGCCAGCGAACTGACCTCCGGTACGACCGGACGGTCGACCTCGCGAATGTTCAGATACTCGTAGAAGGAGAGCGTAGCCAACCGGACTGTCATCCATCTGCCGACGCCCGATTCTTGGCCTTCGCGGGTCAGGGGTGTCGCCGAGCCGGTCACGGCAATCCGCCGTTGCTTGTCGAAGTCCACCTGATGCTTCAGCCAGACCTGCCAGTCCTTGACCAGCTGGACCTCGTCCAAGAATAGGTACTGAGGACCCTGAGCCAGCGTCTCGTACTCGCCCCACAGTCCGAGCACCTTCTCCACTCCCACCAGCTTAAGCAGCGGGTGGTCAAAGGTCGCGTACAGAATGTTCTGTGGTGGGACGCCCTGATCCAGGAGGCTATCTATCGCCTGTAGAAAGAGGGTGGTCTTGCCCACTTGGCGAGCGCCCGAAAGCAGCAGAGCACGTCCTCCCGGGGGGTCGGCCGCCCACTCAATGATCTCTGCGAACACCGCCCGCTTCCAGGAGGGCAGATCGGCCGTCCGTGCCCCGTTCCACCAGGGATTGAACTGGCGCAAGACTCCGAATAACTCTGCATCAGTGGCAATCATGGCTCAAATAGTACTCTTCTTGGTGATTAGTGCAAGTGTAGTGCCACTAAACACGCGGTTTAGTGCTCCTTACCACGACCTACACACCTTCCTGGCTGGACAACCCCGCCAGCCTCAGCGTCTCAGATACCGCCGCGCTCCGCGTGAGTCTCAAGAAGAAACGTCGCAAGTGTGGCCGCGCTCCCGGCGGCCAATCGAGCGTGACGCGGCGAGAGGCCCTTCACTGCACCCGCCCTGCCGTGCCCCGTGCCGTAGAGGTTTCGTAGCTCCCCAAGTCCTTGGGCCACATTCCCCAGGTTGCTCAAGAGCCTGCGGATAGTCTCCGCGCCCTTCGCAGAGTCGGGAATCGACTCCGGAACCAGGCCAAGAGCTTTGCGAGCCTCTTTCACCAGATGACAGACGTCGGCGTCGGCAGCGTAGCTGACGTGCCGCTCCTCCAGTATCGTCTTACATACCGATTCCACGAGCTCCTTGGTCGTTCCTATTGCCAAAGGAGGGTCTTCTTCGACCGCCTTCTGCAGCCGCTGAATCTGGCGATGGAGTTCTGGCAAGCCGAGCGGGCTGGCGGCCTGAGCAATCTTGGCCAGAGCCGAGCTGTCACCAACCGCGCTGAGCTTCCCCGCCGAGTAGCCGAACCCATCACGCTCAATCCATTTCCTGAGCGACTTGAAACGCTCTGCGGCCCACTCTTCTCCGTTCTCCCCCCGATCCTCCAAATCCGCGAGTACGTTTTCGTACACCGTCAAGAACTTGCGAACATCGGCCCAACGTGTCCAGTCAATGGTGTGGTAGTACTGCTCGACGAGGGACCGCCTCTGGCCGCTGACGCTGGGTACGAAGTCGTCGTCACAGACGACGTCCGCCGAGTCGAACTCGTCGCTAATCTCGGCCAACGTGGTTGCCACGAAGTACTCGCGCAGCTCCGACCGAGCCTTCTTGCTGACTAATTCTCCGTCCACGGATACGTAGCCGCCTTCACCGCCAGATAATTGGCGTCCAGCGCCGGCTGCAACAACAAGATCGACGCAATGCGCCGCGCCATCATCTGCACCTCGCGCACCTCGTCTACCTTCAGGTCTCGGCCCAGAAGCGGCTTCTCCCGATAGCTCAGCCACTTCTTCATCACCTGATATCCGCCGATGGTGTAGCCCCACACCCCCGACGGCACCCCGCGCCAGTAGGCGACGTCGTTCAGATAGACGTCCACCGCCTGCTCCCCCAGCTGAGCCAGCGCCTGCTCTTCGCTGAGGCCCAGGGCCTCAGATGCCTGCCCGATGGCCGCCCGCTCTTCTTCTGTCCAAGGTCTGGAGATGTTCTTTCCTTTGCCCGGCATGGTGACGCCCCCCTGACCGGCATGACCCCAACCGGCAGTGACGGCCAGATCGTCGGCCTTCTCGTTGAGCGGCCGCCCGTCGATGCGCGTGGGCACGCCGATGACCTTGAGCTCCGGACGCACGCTCCCGCCGGTGACCCCGTCGACCTCGGTCTCGGGATCGAGCAGGTCGGCCACCTTGCGCCCCAGCTCGGCCGAGGCCCCACGCCGCCGCTGCTTGACTTCCGTGCGTTCAAAGCCTACACTCCGGGCGGAGGTTCGGCCCAGGGGCTGCTTTAGGGTGGCTCTGACGGCATTACCTCCTTTTTTATGCCCCGATGCGCCTGGCCTCATACGGATCCGGCACAAACACAATGCCGTAGCAGTCGTACGTTGACCCATTGCGGCAACCCTCCCCGTGAAACTGAAGCTTAGAGAGCCAGTGGCCGTACCCGCCCGCAATATCCTGCCGCACCGGCGCGTCCATGCCCCGTGTCGGCAGTCGGAAACCCCAGTTGACACAGTAGATTGCCAGGTCAGCGGCCTGAACCGGGTAGGTCATGTCCGAGGACACGAACAGTGGCGCGGGCACGATCCAGGTCGATCGATATCGTCCAGTCTCCGTTCGCCGGAAGTAGGCCTCGAGACGGCGTACAAACCTACGGTCTTCGGTCTTCTCGACTTCGTCCATGACCAGCAGCCCGTGCTCCGCTTGTTGCTCCAGAAAGTAGAAGTAGCGCTCAAGCAGAAACACGTGGTCCTTCCGTAGGTACTCCTCCGCCTCGAAGGTGTCAGGCTTGACGACGCTGCACGGAATCGCAGCAGCGAACATGCGCGCCTCATGCTGCCACAGCAGTTCGAATATCCCGGTCGCCATCTCTAGACATGCCTGTCCGTAGGCTGCGAACTCCAATTGGCTCGGCGGCTTCTTCTCCAGCCCCTTCGTCAAAAAACCACGACAGTGTTTGCGACGGACCTCGTCGGCCATCTATGGGACTTGGGCCGCCCACGAGAACCGGTCCTTGTCCAAGAGCGTATGACCCTTCAGTTCGGCCCTGAACTCGTGCAGCACAACGCCAAAGGCGGAAAGTTCGAGTCGCCGCATCTCCTGCACAAAGGGCCACAGCTTCGAGGCATGCAGCGCCACGCCCCCGCGCACTTCGTACGGCATCACCTTGTGGTCGTGGCCGCTCTCATCCAGGAACAGCAGGTAACTCATCTGTCTCAGGCCACCTTAAACCTCTGCGCGACGTAGTCGCTAGTCTGGCTTGGGGTCAACTCGGTAGTCGACGCCCCTGTGCGCACGTAGAAGCGCTCGGACCCACCATCTTTGAGAAACACCGGAGACCCGGCCCGACCGCACTGCACCGCCATCACCCTCTGACCCTTGAAGTCGTCGAAACGCACCTGGATGTACATGGCATGAGTGGGCCCTATGCGGCTATTGAGCAGGTTGCCCAGATGCAGGTACATCTTGTCCTCATTCTCGAAGCCGTCCTCTCCTATCCCCAGCGGCACACCATCATCACCCACGCCGATGATCAAGGTTCCGCCGCTGGCATTCAGAAAGCCCGCTATCGTCTTCAAGGCGCTGTGTTCTATGCGCGAATCGGCTTGGCCGGTATGAAGGTTCTTGCGCAGACAGGCCTTGAATTCCGTAGTCGTCGTCTCCCCGGCCTCTATGATCTCGTCGAGAGTCCAGTCAGCGGTGGTCCCCACGCAACCGCCCAGTTTCTCGTAGCCCGCCTTGATCACCTGTGCCATCCGCTCCCTGCGGGCGATCAAGAACTCTTGATAGTCCATCTGCTCCCAAGCGTCCGGCAGAGCGTGCCAGTAGTACATCTGAGCCACGTCGGGAGCGCTGAACCTCCCCTGGAAGAACGACAGGTACTTAGCTGGCGGCTGGTCGGCGATCTTCGCGTTGTCTCCCCAGTCGACCAAAGCGAAGTTGGCGATCTGATTCGTGTCGCGGATTTCCGTGTAGCCGAGAGTGCTTAAGTGCCCCTTGGGAAACAGGTGATGGCGCTCGGCCGCTGCCCGGTTCGCGTGTACAGAAGGTTCTAGAGCGTCGGCGACCTTCTGGTCGGAGAACAACACCCTGGCGTCCAGTAGCACCAGCGCCGCAATATATGCGAAGAGGGAAGGGCTTCGCGGCGACGAGGTGGCCAAGTCGTTGGGCAGAGTGATATTCCAGTAGTCGGTGGTGAGAGAAGCCTCACACACTCGGTCCATGGACCGGACGAAGTCTTCCGCCGTCTTGACGTCACGGAGGCGGGCAAGGTCCGACTCCATGGTCGACTCCGGAGAGCTCGTATACCGACCCGTAAGGCTGGTCATGAAGAACCACCGGGCACATAGCCGCCTGAGTTGATGCTCGTCGACGCCGTATTCGGTACTGCCGATGAGGTAGAAGACGTATGAGAAGAGAAGAGCCGCTTGCGAAGTGATGAGCCCTCCACCCCGGTGGCCCGACAGAGTCACGGCGGTGAAGAAATCGTGCCAGCGTTGGAGATTGAGCACCCGCGCCTGCGCGGCCTTCAGAACACCGAACTGTGTATCCCGCCGTTCCTCACTGAACTCGCCGGTCTCCAGGTCCTTGCCCCTGAGAATCGAGTACACGTGCTGCAGTCGAGCGCGCTTGAACCCAAGACCAACTGAGACCCGCAGGAGTTGATCGGGGTCAGGTCGCAGGAAATGGTTGAACGACGAGGGCTTACCCGTGCTGGGGGTACGTGCCTCCCGACAGAACTGCTCCAGCTCGGCCCTGCCCTCATCCCAGAACACCGACATCAGGGTGAGGATGAAGTCTGCCTGGTTGAGAGGCGTGCCCTTGCTGTTCACGCGGACAAATACCTCCGCGACCTGCTCCTCATCTATGGATGCGGAGAGTTCCAAGGCTGTGAAAGGAAAGGATGTCAGACTGTGCAGGCGGGAGATTGCCTTCTTGACGGTCTTCTCATCTTCAGTGGTGACGTCTCTCGACGTGCGCAACCCTTCCAGATAGCTGTCCACCAGCTCGAAGATGTCTTCCTTGCCATTCCAGAGCACGGAGATGTTGTGGATGAACGACTTATCACGCTTGATGGCGGCGTCACAGACCATGAACTGTCCGGTCAGGGGGTTGAACGAGATCTCGATGAAGTCCTCGGCCATGTTCTGCCGCACGACCTTCTTGCCCCGCAGCACCGCGAAAAGAGAGGTGAGCCGCTGCTGCCCGTCCACGATAAGCAGGTCTGGCGTCTTCTGCTTGCCGTCAGCCCCGATCGGTCTGCTGCCACCGTCGTACGCATTCTGCCAGAACAGCAAGTAGCCCACGGGGTATCCGCGGTACATGGAGTCAAAGAGGTCACGGACCTTGGTGTTGGGCCAGACGAACGGCCGCTGGATATCAGGCAGCCCGATAGCCCCAAGCTCGATCTGGTCGATCAAGAGGCTGACCGTGAAGTTGACCTGCTTGAACAGCGTGTCTGTCATCCTAGTGTCTCCCGTCTTGTGGCCACGCGTGTCAACATCGGTAAGTCATGGACACGTGCTACGGACATGTCCAAAACCTGCCACTATTTGGACACGTCGTGAGAACATGTACCCGTCGTACCCATATCAGCCGGCGAGCAGCTCATAGAGCCTGGTGTTCAAATACAGCACCTCACGGCCGACACGATGGCTGCGAAGAATCCCGCTCGCTTCAAGTTGTCTTAGATAGCCGGTGGCGGTCTTGCGCTCGGCGATTCCAGCGTCCACCAGGAACTGTGTCTTGGAGTACGGGTGCCGAAATATCACCTCGACAAGCTCCCTCGAGTAGATGCGACCTGGGAGCGCCTTGACAATCTCACTCGTTTCGCGCATCAGTTCGCGAATCGCAAGTATGCGCTCGCGGGTGTAGTTGGCGGTTTCCTCCACCGCCTGAAGCTGGTAGAGGACCCAGGGCTCCCAATCCTGGTTCTCAGTCACCGCGCGGAGGAGCCGGTAGTAGTCAGCTCTGTTTTCGATGATGAACTTGCTGAGGTAGAGAACCGGCAGATCAAGCAGGCCCTCATTCACCAGAAGAAGGACGTTCACAATGCGTCCCGTCCGGCCATTGCCGTCCGAGAAGGGGTGGATGGCCTCGAACTGGTAGTGCACCAGCGCCATCCTCACGAGCGGATCCATGGCTCCGCCACCATGGATGAACTCCTCGAGGTCCCGCAACTTGTCCCGAATGACACCTTCGCCTTCGGGCGGCGTATAGACCACTTCTCCAGTCACTACGTTCGCGATCTTAGTCCCTGGTGTCTGGCGGACGCCGGCTGTGTTGCCCTTGATCGTCTGTACAAGAGTAGTGAACAGGTTGGTAGACATGACCGGACGACTCTTGAGTGCTGAATGCCCCGCCCAGATCGCCTCCCTATACCGCAGGACCTCCTTAGTGGCGGCATCAACCTTGCCGCTGTCGCTCGTGAACGCCCGGAACAGAGCATCGCTGGTAGTAATGATGTTCTCTATCTCGGAGCTTGCCTTGGCCTCCTGCAGCACCAGACTGTCGACGAGCATGGCCTGGTTCGGAATGGTCTGCCCCAGACCCTTCAGCTCCCCCAACGCGCGAGACGCTGAGACGGCGCGCTTGAGGACAGCCTTTGTTTCGACCTCGACAGGGGGAGGCAGCGCCGGCAGGTCGTTGTAGGGTTTGGTTCTGTCGTAGGTCATGATGACAGTCTATCGCGCGCTTCGGATACAAAGGTTGGGGTCGCATTGGACGATGAACAACATGACAACCACGGTGTTTGTCACTGGTCTTCTTCGCCAACCTGACAGCGTGTCCAATGCTCGCCAGCAAACTGGGACAGCAGCTCCTCATCGCTTGCGCCTTCCGCTGAACGCAACTCCTCGACCTGTGTAACAAAGGCCTGGACGAAGGCGTCCCTGCTCGTGTAGTCCGGTCCAACCCGGAACTGGACGAACATTCGGCCTGGTCCGCGAATGCTGACGAAGATGAAGGGCTCACTAACGCCTCGATTCTTGCGAATCCGCGGCTTGACGAAGTGCATGTAGGCACCCCACAGCGCGCCGCCGTAGGCAAGCAGGTCGGCGCCCAGGCCAATCACTCCCTGCCAATCCAGTGCCGCTGCCCTGATGACGCCTGTCTCAGGCATGCGGCAGAATACGGGTACATCCGGCGCGTTGGTAGCCATGTACGCTCGGAACGACTCGTGGGGAGCGCCTGGCCCAAGATTCGCCAGCGTCGCCCCTACTACCAGCGCGGTGCCCAACCCGTCACCTCTTCCCCCACTCATAGGTGTGGTCCTTGATCGCGGCGTAATTCGCATCCAACTCCGGCTGCAGCAGCAGAATCGCCGCGATGCGCCGCGCCATCATCTGCACCTCGCGCACCTCGTCCACCTTTAGGTCGCGGCCCAGGAGCGGCTTCTCCCGGTAGCTCAGCCACTTCTTCATCACCTGATATCCGCCGATGGTGTAGCTCCACACCCCCGCCGGCACCCCGCGCCAGTAGGCGACGTCGTTCAGATAGACGTCCACCGCCTGCTCCCCCAGCTGAGCCAGCGCCTGCTGTGCGCTGAGGCCCAGGGCCTCAGAACCCTGCCCGATGGCCGCCCGCTCTTCTTCTGTCCAAGGTCTGGTGTTGATCTTTCCTTTGCCCGGCATGGTGACGCCCCCCTGACCGGCATGACCCCAACCGGCGGTGACGGCCAGATCGCCGGCCTTCTCGTTGAGCGGCCGTCCGTCGACGCGCGTGGGCACGCCGATGACCTTGAGCTCCGGACGCACGCTCCCGCCGGTGACCCCGTAGACCTCGGTCTCGGGATCGAGCAGGTCGGCCACCTTGCGCCCCAGCTCGGCCGAGGCCAGGAGCAGCTCCTTGCTGTCGGGGAGCGGGATGCGGGGCCAGTCATGACGAAGAGCACCCGAATTCTCTGAGCGGTATTCGCCAGACTGCAAGATGGCACCAGAATGGTGCAAGAGAATTGGCGACGCCGCGCCGAACTGTTCGGAGTAGGCTGTTGCTCTTTCGCTCAGATTCTCCTTGGGTCCCGACCCGGCGTCCGGTTCGAGCAGTGACGCGTCCCGCCGAATGTACGCCGGTATGCCGCGTGCGCCGCTGTCCATAAGGTTCAAGTCGACCAGGTGTCTAATCAGCATCCCCGGCTCAACCGCGTCCTTTCTGGTGCGGCCCGTCGTGAACAGCCAGGAGTTCCCACTGAACACTTGCCCGTAGTATTCGGGCGACTTCTCTCCCAGTAGCCGTGTCTCAGGTTCCCAGTACACCCACCGGAGGTCAAAGGGCCGATACTGGTATCGAAGGACCTGTTGAGGGAGGAACCCACGTCTGACCAGGTGCCGGCGCGTCGCTACGGGATCAAACCGAGCGGTCTTGGTGAAAGCACGCCCACTTAATCGTGCAATCTCCTGATCATCGACTGCGCCGTCAAAGTAGATCTCCATTCAATCTACCAAGGTCTGCCGGTCGAAACCGACAACCAAGTCGTCCCGCTTGCTCTGCACTCCGGAGAACGATGCTGGGAAGAGTTCCACGACCAGGGGCCAGGAGAGATATGCCTCGTGAGAGTCCCCGGGTCTGTAGGGAAGACCCAGGTCAGCGACAGGCGTCAACTCCACCTGCGGCACTTCTGTGTCCCTTCGCGCCAATGCGGCGAGAGTCTCCCTCTTCTGCGTCCCCCAGTATTCGCGATATGAAATGGACCCCGGCTGGTGCACTTCCTTCCTCACCATCAGCGCCACAGCTGTCCCCACCTGGATCCCCTCCCGGTTGTGCTCCGTCGAGAACACGCTCGGGTCGGACTTGCCGTCGGGGGTCAGTTTGCCGGTCTTGTACTTGTCACCGTTCAGACAATCGATCCAGATCTTGTCGAACACCTCCAGATACCGCTCACGCATCCCGGTGAACGACAGGCCATC
This sequence comes from uncultured Actinomycetes bacterium, assembly GCA_963814365.1. Taxonomy (GTDB): domain Bacteria; phylum Actinomycetota; class Thermoleophilia; order RBG-16-64-13; family RBG-16-64-13; genus RBG-16-64-13. The sequence continues at coordinate 224,839 of CAWFCL010000005.1, forward strand.
CAGCCAGGAGTAGTTGGAGATGAAGCAGACGATTCCCTTGCCGGTCTTCTCCACTATTCGGCGTTCAGCCATGCGGAAGAATCGGACGTACAGGTCGTTCAGGCCTTGGCCCTGCGGCGCCGGTGCCTTCTTGGTCGTCCGGTAAGCGTCGGTCAGGCCCCGCTCTTCGGCGGTCGCCATCCCCGCGAACCCGTTATAAGGCGGATTCCCCAGCACCACCAAGATGGGCAGGTCCTGCTTCACATGCTCCGCGGCGTCGCGCTCCTGCTCCAACTCCGGCAGGCCCAGCACCTGCTGATGGCCGTGCGGCGATTCCCAGCCGGTGAGGGCGTTCGTCAGAAACACTCCCACCCGTTCGTTCTGCTCCAGGGGCAGGTGTATGTTCTGCAGTAGCAGGCCCAGCTGCATGTGCGCTATCACGAAAGGAGCGGGCAAGATCTCGAATCCAAAGACCCGTTTCATGGCCGCCTTTTTCACCTCGCCCGCCACCAGGGCGTCGGTGCCCTTCTCGTCCAGGGTCTGGCTGATGCGCTCCAGCACCTCCACCAGATAGGCGCCGGTGCCGCAGCAGGGGTCCAGCACGTACACGTTGGGGTCGGCCAGGCCGTCGGCCACGCCCAGCTCCTCGCGCAGCACGGTGTCCACGCGGGCCACCATGTACTCCACTATCTCCGGTGGCGTGTACCAGACCCCCAGCTCCTTGCGCAGCACGGGGTCGAACGCCTCCAAGAACGGCTCGTAGAAATACTGCACTGCGTGATGCTTTTCGAATTTGCTGAAGAATGCTCTTCTGTCTACCCGGTTGAGCGCCGCGGCCGCCAGATCGAGAACGGGCACCAGCCCCAGCGAGCCCAACAGGGTGGGCGTGGCTATCTGCGTAAAGAGAGCCTGCACCACGGGCACGCGCAGCGTCCAGGCCGCTTGGCGCCACTCGAACCGGGCCCCGTCGGTCGCCGCGCCGGGGGCAGGCTCGTGCTCGTGACTCCAGAGCACCCACGAGGCGAACAGGCCATAGAACAGGGTCTGCACCAGAGTCGAACGGAAAAAGTGCTCTCCCTTTTCCCCCTCGAACTTGACCCCCAGGGTGTCTTCCATGCTCCTACGCACCGCGTCCAACGCCGGCAGCTCGGCCGACTCGGCCAAGAAGCGGGCCTCCCGCGCGTACGAGGCTAAGAACCAGGCCAGATCCTGCGGGCTGGCCACCGCGGCCCCTGACAGCAGCACCCGCTTGAGGAACTCGTGGAAGCGCTCGCCGTGCTCTCTCTCGGCGGTGCGCGGATGGTTGGCGAGCGCCCAGAACTCGGCCTCGGTGGGCGCCAGGCTGTACTGCTCGAGCGCCACGGGCTTGCCGAGCTCGTCCACGCCAAGTAGCAGGAACTCACGCAGGGTGGTGACCAACACCTGCCGGTAGGCCTCCAGATACCCCAGCACCTGAGGTGACGCCGCGACCACCCGCGCGTCGCCCGCTGGTGGCTTGACCTCTATGGCGCCGCGGGCGGGCTTCTGTCCCCCGAGAGTACGGACGTCGGAGTCGCTCAACACCGGGCGCCCGTCGACTCCCGCGGCCTTGGCGGCCTTTCGGCCCCGTATCTGGTCGGCCGTGAAGAGGCCGCCGTCAGGCAGACCGGCGCCGTGGTTCTTGAGGTTCATCAGGCAGCGCACCTTGGGCTTCAGCCCGCTACCGACCTCCTCAAGCAGTTGTTGCAGCGCAGGGTAGTACGACAGCTCAGAGACGCCCTCGCCCGAGAGTCTGATGTCGCGCACATCGCTGAGGTACTTCTCCAGAGCAGCCAAGCGGCCTCCCCCATAGAAACGCGGCCTTTTGCATGATAGTACGTCAGGCGGACGAGTACCGAGCCCACCCCTCAGGTATCTCGTGATTCGGGCCCCGCCGCCCATAGGGATACAGACTACCTATCTTTTCCCACCTTTAGCATCCGCCCTCCCCGGGTAGCATGAGTGTGCCCGCCATTCGCGGCGAAGAGGCAACACAACGGGAGGATCATCCATGGCGGCCAAGCCGGGTAGGACAGAGAAGACAGCCGCGCTCAAGGGCATCATCACCGACCTGCATGGGGGGTTGTCGGTAGAAGAGGCCAAGGAGCGCTTCGAGAGTGAGATAGGCGACATCAGCTCCACCGAGATCGCCGAGTTGGAGCAAGGCCTCATCGATGGAGGCGTACAGCCCGAAGAGATCAAACAGTTCTGCGACGTGCACGCACTGCTCTTTCGAGTCGGCGCTGGAGAAGGCCACTCGCGTAGAGACCTCGCCCTCTCACCCCATCGCCCTGTTCCGAGCCGAGAACGCACGAGATCGAGAAACGACTGGGCGCCATCCGTGAGACCGCGAGCGACAAAGCCCTGCAGACGTCCGACCACGTCAAGACCAGACTGATGGCCCAGCTACTCGACCTCAAGGGTGTCGAGACCCACTACGAGAGAAAAGAGAACGTTCTCTTCCCCCATCTGGAGAAAGTGGGCTTCATGGGACCCTCAAAGGTCATGTGGGGCAAGGACAACGATGTGCGCGAGTTGCTGAGGGCGGCGCTGGCGGGGAGAAGGAGCTACAGAAGGATGGCACTAGCGTCTCGGCGCAGTCCTATGTGTCGGACATCGCTCGAACCCCTGCTGGAGGAGATCGACGGCATGATCTTCAAAGAGGAGAACATCCTCTTCCCCGCGGCCTTAGAGAAGTTGGAGCCGGGCGTGTGGGCCGAGATCCTCAAGGAGAGCGACGAGGTGGGTTACGCCTTCATCGAGAAGCCGGCCGAGACGGAGGAGTTGATCCGCCACCTGCGGGAGGCGGCACCCGAGAGCAGCGTCGTACGAGGATGGAGCCGTCGTCCTGCCCTCGGGCCGACTGAGTGTGGACGACCTCATGTGTCTGTTCAACACCCTGCCCGTGGACCTGACCTTCGTGGACAGCGACGACCAGGTCAAGTACTTCTCCGAGGGGCCCGAGCGCATCTTCCCCAGACCGCGGTCGGTGGTCGGACGCAAGGTGCAGAACTGCCATCCGCCGCAGAGCCTGGGCGTCGTGGAGAAGATCCTGAAGTCGTTCAAGGACGGATCGCGCGACTCGTACGAGTTCTGGCTGCAACTGGGAGGCAAGTTCATCCACATCCGCTACTTCGCGGTCCGCGACGCTGACTAGGCGCTACCTGGGCTGCCTGGAGGTCAGCCAAGACCTCACGCGCCTGAGGGCACTGGAGGGCGAGAAGAGGCTGCTCGACGAGGGCGAGTAGCGAGAGGCTCCACGGTCAAGGCGTAGCTCTGGCGGCGCGCGCCGTGAGTACCCGGGCCGGCCGGGACTCCACTGACCCCTGGACGCGTGTATCCTGGTAACGAGTCATCGTAAGACCAGGAGTGAGGCAGAGATGGACACAGAATCGCGAGAGCAGCCCGCCGAGGGCGAACCGGCGTCTGAGCGCCACGACTTTCTCCGCGAGTTCGTCCAGCAGGACCTCGACTCGGGTCGCGTCACCAAGGTGGTCACTCGCTTCCCCCCTGAGCCCAACGGCTACCTGCACATAGGCCATGCCAAGGCCATCTGCATCAACTTCGGCATCGCCCGCGATTTCGACGGGCCAGTGCAACCTGCGCATGGACGACACCAACCCCACCAAAGAAGATGTGGAGTTCGTCGATTCCATCACCGCCGACATCAAGTGGCTCATCGCCGGTTGGGCCGACCAGTACCTGGGGCTCAAGCCCGTTGGGGCCATGCCCGTCAAGACCACCGTCGACGGCCGGGACGATTTCTACCAGGCCCCGGTCATGCCCGCCGAGGCCGCGGCGGCCGGTGCCGGCCACGGCCCCGCTCTCGAGCCCTTCTACGCCTCCGACTACTTCGGGGCCCTGTATGAGTTCGCCCTGGCAGATGATCCGAGCGGCAAGGCCTACGTCTGCGACCACACCCCCGACGAGGTCGACCTCATGCGCGGGGCACCCGACAGGCCGGGCGTGCCCAGCGAGTACCGCGACCGCTCGGTCGAGGAGAACCTCGACCTGTTCCAGCGCATGAAAGCCGGCGAGTTCCCCGACGGAACCCGCACCCTGCGCGCCAAGATCGACATAGCCGCGCCCAACGTCTGGCTGCGCGACCCGGTGCTTTACCGCATCCGCCACGCCTCGCATCATCACACCGGCGACGAGTGGTGCATCTACCCCATGTACGACTTCGCGCACGGGCTCGAGGACTACGTCGAGGGCGTCACCCACAGCCTCTGCAGCCTGGAGTTCGAGGTGCACCGCCCGCTCTACGAATGGCTGCTCGAAGCCATCGATCTGCCGCGGCCACGGCCGGTCCAACGTGAGTTCGCCCGCCTGAACGTCACCTATACCGTGATGAGCAAGCGCAAGCTGCTGCGACTGGTGGAAGAGGGCCGCGTGAGCGGCTGGGACGACCCGCGCATGCCGACGTTGTCGGGCATGCGCCGCCGTGGCTATCCGGCCGAGGCCATCCGCGACTTCTGCGACCGCATAGGCATCGCCAAGCGCGAGAACCTGGTGCAGATCGAGTACCTGGAGCACTGCGTGCGCGAGTACCTCAACCGCTGGGCGCCGCGCGCCATGGCCGTGCTGCGACCGCTCAAGGTGGTCATCGAGAACTATCCCGAAGGGCAGGTCGAAGAGATCGAGGCCGTCAACAACCCCGAGGATCCGAGCGCCGGCACCCGCAAGGTGCCCTTCTCCGGCGTGCTCTACATCGAACAGGACGACTTCCGCGAAGTACCGCCGCCCAAGTACCACCGGCTGAGCCCCGGCGTGGAGGTGCGGCTGCGCTACGCCTACTTCATCACCTGCACCGGCGTGGTCAAGGACCCCGACACCGGCGAGGTCGTCGAGGTGCGGGCCACCTACGACCCGGCGACCAAGGGCGGCGACGCCCCCGACGGCCGCAAGGTCAAGTCGACCATGCACTGGGTGTCGGCGGAGCATGCCGTGGATGCCGAGGTGCGGCTGTACGACACGCTCTTCTCGGTGGAGGTGCCCGACGACGTGGACGAGGGACAAGACTTCACCGGCACCCTGAACCCGGATTCGCTGGAAGTGCTGCGAGGCTGCAAGCTCGAGCCGTCGCTGGCCAAGATGGAGCCGGGGGCGCGCTGCCAGTTCGAACGCCTGGGCTACTTCTGCGCGGACGCGATCGACTCTCGCCCCGGCGCCCCTGTGTTCAACCGCACGGTGACGCTCAAGGACGCCTGGGCACGTATCGCGGATAGGCAGAACAAGGTATAGTATCCAGCCCCGGCGTCACCAGAAGGCCCTGAGCCTTCGACTGGGCTGAGGAGCGGCAGCGATGCTAAAATTGCTGGCGCTTTGCCCGGTGGTGTAACGGCAGCACGACTGGCTCTGGACCAGTTAGCCGAGGTTCGAATCCTCGCCGGGCAGCCATATTGGCCCGTTCGTCTAGCGGCTAGGACACCGCCCTCTCAAGGCGGAGATCACCGGTTCGAACCCGGTACGGGCCACCTGCCACCAGCGGCGACTGCGACCATCGGCACCCTGCCACCATTGCTTACGTCTGTAGCCCTATATACTTGTTTCGGCGCAAATACCAGCAGTTTCTCCAGAACTAATAGGAGATATGCCCGAGTACTATAGGAACCAGTATCGTTCGACCCCATCGCGTCGTGTCGATGGACCGGTCAGCATGTACCCTACACGCGCCCGCAAACGGCGCATGGCGTTACTGCTGACTGTCCTCGCGGCGACGGTCGTCATCGTTGTTGGCGGCCTGGCCGCTCTGGTCTGGGGCGTGACGGGGATCATAGGCGGACCTCCAGGCTCCGAACGAACCGCCGACTCAGAGCCTGTCGCAGGGGTTGCGTCGCGTCGATGGGTTGCCCGATGCCGCTGCATCGGGAATATCCGCCAATGCAGACCGCGAGATAGCCCCCCTTGTCGACCTGACCGCATTCCGCGACGCGGCCTACGTCCCGGTGAAGGCCATACACGTGTCCTCGAACAAGACCACCGACAAGGCTTCCATGGGCAGGATCATGGACATCATCGATCGAACCCGAGCTCAACGCCATGGTGGTCGCGGTCAAAGACGACAATGGCCGGGTTGCGTTCGACTCCAATGCTCCCATGGCGGTCGAGAACGACACGGTCGATCCCATCATCTGGGGCGGGGACATGGACGACCTGCTCAGCTACGCTCGCCCAGCGCGAGCATCGTCCCCATAGCCCGCATCGTCTGCTTCAAGGACGACCACATGGCCAAGAAACGGCCTGACCTGGCCATCCTGAACACGAACACCGGGCAACCATGGAAAGACTACCAGGGCCACACCTATCTCAATCCGTACAACCACGAGGTGTGGGAGTACATAGTCGAGGTGGCGGAAGACGCGGCCAGAAGGGGATTCAGAGAGATCCAGTTCGACTACGTGCGTTTCCCCGCCGGTCAAGACGGCGACCTCGCCACCACCACCTATCCGGGCAAGTACGGCGAGAAGATGGACGCTATCGCAGACTTCCTGGCCTACGCGCGACCCCGCCTGGAGGCCCTGGGCGTGTGGGTCTCGGCCGACGTCTTTGGCTACGTGGTGGACACCGGCCTGGTCAAGGGCATAGGGCAAGATCTTACGATGATGTGCAAGAACATCGATCTCATTTGCCCCATGGTCTATCCGGACCACTACGAACTGGGAGCCTACGGCATAGAGTATCCACCGGCGGAGCCCTACAACCTGGTCAAGAAGGCTCTGGCGAAGACACCCGGACTGGGTAGAGGGCACGGGAGCGAAGTGCCGACCATGGTTGCAGGCTCATGACGACGTGCTGTCCCGAGGACATCGACTACACAGCCCAGATGGTGGAGCAGGAGATCAAGGCGGCGGCCGAACTGGGCTTCAACGAGTACTTGCTCTGGGGCGGTTACCCCGAAGTGAGCATCTAGAGGCTCCGCCGGCGCGTCATCGCTCGCTCTCTTCTCCCGACACACTCCAGGTAGAGCCCCGCCAGGCCCGCGCACCGGCCAGAGCACCGCGCGCATGACGCGGAAGCGCCGAAACGCCAACCGCTGCCAGTCTTCGCACCCCGTGCCGCTGGTAGCCTAGTATCCGCTGACCTTCGTCCGTGTCGTACCAATCGAGGTAGTAGCTGTCGATGTCGGAACAGGCGACGCGGAGTCGAGCCAGGGGTCAGGTTGTGGCTGATCATCGTGGCGATGTCCATCTGGCAGCCCTTGTCCGTGCCTCCGGCGATGAAGGCGGTCTTGCCCCTGATAGCGCCCCCGTCGCATAGACTCTCCGCCGCCTGCACCAACGCGTAGGCAGCGTCCAGGTCGACCACGATCTCGCAGCGAGCGGCAAGCGCCATGTCGAACATCAGCCTCGCCATCGACAGTCGATACGAACCGCTAGTGGGCATGACCGCCGACAGCCGCAGCACCGCCCACGGCAGCCGCGAGTCCTTCACCAGAGTCTCCGCCGCCGTCTTGCTCGCAGCTGTAGGAGTCGCTGGGCCGCGAGGGCTCATCGACATATCGCGGCGGCTCCCTGTGCTGGGTGGACCCCATCACGCTCACAGAAGAGACGTACATCAGACCGACATCCGGTGTGTCGCCCGCCATCGCCTCCAGCGCCTCGACCAGGTTCTTGGTGCCTCCGACGTTCACCGCCTCGCAGACGCTCGGATGCGCCTCGCTGCGCGGAGGCAGCAGCGCCGCCATGTGAATCACTGCATCCTGCCCTTCGACAGCGGCCGCCACGTCGTCGCGATTACAAACGTCGCCCCACTGGACAGTCAGGAATCCTTCGCGCGCGTTCTTGGTCACATGACGCCGGAGGCTCCGGGCGACTCTCTGGTTGTGACGGCTACGCCTGACCAAAGCCGTGACCCGATGGCCGCGAGCGACCGCCTCCCGCAGAGTCACTAGTCCTACAGTGCCGAACGCCCCCGTGACAAGGAGATTCATACGCCGCGCCCCCGCGCGCGGCGGTATTCGATCACGGTGGGCACTTAGCGCAGACCGAACGGAACTGCATCGTGCTCAGGTAGCGGTCGCCGCGGTCTGGGAGGAGCGCCACGATGGTGCCGTGTTCGATCGCCATTGGCCAGGCGCAGGGCGACTGCCACCGCCGCGCCCGCCGAAGTGCCCACAAAGAGCCCTTCTCTCGTGGCGAGTGACCTAGTGATGTCGAAGGCTTCGCCGTCCTCTACCGACTCCTTGAGGTCCAGCTGTTCCGGCGAGTAGATGCCAGGCACCATGGATTCGGTCATGTTCTTGAGTCCCTGTATGGTGTGGCCCGTCACCGGCTCCACTCCCACGATCTTCACGGACGGCTTCACCGACTTGAGGTATCTGCCCACCCCCATCAAGGTCCCCGTCGTGCCCATGCCCGCCACGAAGTAGTCCACCTCGCCGTCTGTCTGCCGGTAGATCTCGGGGCCCGTGGTCTCGAAGTGGGCAAGCACGTTGGCCGGGTTGTCGTACTGGTTGGGCATGTAGTACTTGTCCGGTTCTGCCTCCATCAAGGCCTTGGCTTGGCGGATGGCGCCGTCGATGTTGTCCTTGGCAGGCGTGGATACCACGTGGGTGCCGAAGCCCTCCAGGATGAGGCGGCGCTCCGCGCTGACGCACTCGGGCATGCACAGCTGCACCTGATACCCCTTGGCGGCGCCGATCATCGCGATCGCGATGCCGGTGTTGCCCGACGTCGGCTCCAGGATGACCTTGTCCTTCGTCAGCTTCGCCGCTCCGCTCGGCCCTCTCGATCATGTAGAGAGCGGGGCGGTCCTTGACCGAACCGCCCGGGTTGCAGCCCTCGAGCTTGCACAAGATCCTCACGCCAGACTTCGGCCAGAGGTTGGTTAGTTCAACCAGTGGAGTGTTGCCTATCGCCTGCAAGCAGGTTCATGACTTGCCCCCACCTCCTACCCTCGCGTCATCCGTTTCTTTCCGCCCACGCCACCAGACCAGGTAGGTCCTGCCGACGAACGCGTAAGAGAGCGGCTTGACCATCGACAACAGAGCCACCAGAAGCACGCTCGCGCCCAGCTCCGCCAGATAGTAGGCGACAAGTAGGCCGATCGAGCCGATGGGCCTCCAAGAAGTCAACAGATCGATCATCAAGGAGTGTGCAAGATATACCCCAAAGGCCAGCGGGCCAAGGAATCCCACGACCTTGTCCCCCATCGGCTTCAACCGCTTGTCACGCAGTAGGTCTTCGAACAGAAGGAACACCGCGCAAGACATGACCATCGTGAACAAGTGAGTTTGACGCTTGAAGATCTCAGAATACTCGCCGAGCGCCTCCGTCTTCCACCATGTGCCCAGAGCGATGACCACAGCGTCGACCACTATTGCTAAAACCAACCACTTCTTTGGGATCGTTCGGTCCATCTTGACTAGGTAGTAGCCAAGCAGGAAGTAGCCCAAGTACCCTGCGAAGAAGTCCAGGTCGTATTTCACGTGCAGAGTGAAGATCGGACTCACGGACTCCGGAACAAAGGCCTGGATGGTAGGTAGCAGACACGAGAAGAGCACCCACAGCCCGAGCAAGTAGAGGACCAGGTCCCTGGATAGATTGTCCACGAGGCGCTTGAGCAGGGGCGATAGGATGTACACCGCGATCATCGCGTACATGAACCATAGGGGTACGATCACCGGGTTTCCCGGAAGATGCTTCAGCGCGTAGATGGCCTCTGCCCAGTCAGGCGAACCGCCGACCCTCCAACTGACTACAAGAGAGTAGGCGATGTAGATGAGAGACCACACCAGGAGCGGAACTAGCAGCCTTAGTACCCTGCGCTTCAAGGTGTAGCCAACCGATACGGTCTTGTGGCTGTTAAGCAGCAGTGCCCCCGAGATCATGAAAAACAACGGGACCCCGGCGCTGAACAGCGACGTCAACGCGTTGGAAAAATGCCACACTGCCGAGCCATCACCAACCATGAGTGTCGCCGCCGAGGCGTGCAAGAACACCACCGCCAGCATGGCCAACACCCTGAGTACGTCCAGGTACTGTATTCGCTCGTCGCAACGAGTCGGCCACACCCCCCGATCCTGGGTCACGCGTTAGCTCCCGTGATCTCCAGGTACTTGGCGGCGACTTCTTCGGCGCCACCCTCAGCGGCTATCCTGCCTTCTTCTACGAGGATGACTCGATCGCAGAACTCCCTAAGATCGTCCATCTCATGCGTTACGAAGACTATGGTCGTTCCCCGCTTCTTGAGGGTGCGAAAGTGGTCGTAGCACTTCTGCCTGAACGCAGCGTCGCCCACGGCCAGGACCTCGTCTATAAGTAGGATGTCGGCCTTGGCCCGTGTGGCTACCGAAAAGGCGATGCGCACCTGCATGCCCGATGAGTAGTTCTTTAGCTTCTGGTCCATCGAGTCTTCGAGCTCGGCGAAAGACACTATGTCTTCGTACATCGCGTCCACTTCTGACTTAGAGAAGCCTAGTAGCGCGCCGTTCAGATACACGTTCTCCCGGCCCGACAGCTCGGGATGGAAGCCCACCCCCAACTCGATGAACGGGACGACCCTTCCGAACACCGATACCTCGCCGCTGGTCGGTGTGTAGATACCAGCCATGATCTTCATCAGGGTGCTCTTGCCCGATCCGTTGCTTCCTATGACGCCGAAGAACTCGCCCCGCTTGATGTCGAACGTCACGCCGTCCAGCACGTGCTGAACCTCGAGTGTCTGCGGCCTGCGAAGTATGCCCAGCATCTTGCTCTTGATGGTCGATTGACGCAGATGCGGCCGCAAGAAGTCCTTGTGGACTTGGTTCACAACGATCGCCGGCCGTGACATCTAGGCCTCCTCGGCGAAGGTCCGTGAACGGCGGCGGAAGAAGATGACCGACCACGCTGCCAGGACAAGGGTTATGCCGACCGGGATAGCTCTTGCCCATTGAGTGCCCCAGAGCTGGGAGATGGTCTGAGTCTGATCGGTCACCAGTACGTAGCGGGCGTCCTGGATGATCTGAGCCACGGGATTAAGAATCAGGATACGAGCCCATCTCTCCGGCACCATCGTCAGTGGATACAAGATAGGAGTGATGTAGAAGGCCGCCTGCATCAAGACCTGCCAGATGTAGTCCACATCGCGGAGTCGTACGTAGAGCGCACTCAGAAAGAGCGCCATCGAGAGAGAGATCGCCATCAACTGTACGAAGAGGGGTAGGAGATACAGAGTATCTACGCGCACCTGGACTCCTTGGGCGATCATGAAGATGGCGATCACCAGCAGGTTGAGGGCAAAACTTATCAGTACGTATGCTGCGACCGACAGCACCACCACGTACCGAGGGAAGCTGACCTTGCGTAGGAGAGGCGCACGGACGACCACGGACGTCAGCCCCTGGCTCGTCATCTCCAAGAAGAGACCCCAAGTTACTATGCCCAGCAAAAGGTAGACGGCATAGTGCGGTATGCCCTCACCTAACCGGATGAACCTCGCGAAGACCACGTAGAGTATCGAGAATATCGCCAGCGGTCTAAGGATCGTCCACAAGTAGCCCAACACCGAGGCCTGATAGCGAAGCTTGAGGTCACTGACCACCATAGCCCGCAGAAGGATGACGGGGTAGCGGTAGCGCGCGCAGACGCGGTGTAGAAATGCTCTCACGTCACGATTGTAGGGAAGAGAGAGGCAACGTGCCAGTCGCGCAGCTTGGTGCAGATCTCGGTGGGGCGGGTATCATTGGCCCAAGTCAGAGCACTCTTTCGATATAGCGGTCAAAGCTTCGAGGTGAAGTATGGCGATTCCGGGCTACACCCACCGGCCAGACCTTGACGTCTGGGTCGCTGAAGGGTTTCAAGGACTCGACTGGGCCGATGGCAGTGAGTCATATCTGCGTCAGGTGCTCGAGCAGGCAGATACTGTGTCCGACTATCCTGTCGAACTGCGGGAGTTCATACGAGACTGGCCCTCCCGCTACCATTTGTCACATCAAAGAGTGAACCTGCTGGAGGCGGTGCGGGACCTCCTCGACCCCTCTTGGCGTGCCATCGAGTTCGGAGCGGGCACCGGGATCATCACGAAGTGGCTTGCACAAGCGGTGAGTGCCGTAGACGCCTTCGAAGGATCGCTTCAGCGCGCCCACGTCAACAGAATCCGTACGCGTGATGACCAGAACGTCCGAGTCTTGGTGGGCGACATGGTCGCTTCTCCCTATCCGAGCGAGTACGAGCTAGCCACTCTTGTGGGCGTCTTGGAGTACACGCCCCCCCAAGACGGAGGCTCTCGAAGAGAAGCGTGCCTCGCGCTCCTCAAGAAGATCCGCGGCTCTCTGGTCGATAACGGGGTCCTTCTCCTGGCAATCGAAAACCGTCTGGGCAACAAGTACTGGGCCGGTTGCACCGAGGACCACTCCTCGATCTTGTACGAAGGCATACTCGGATATCCAGACGACGGCCCCATCACCTTCAGTCGCGATGAACTCCAAGCGCTCCTGCGAGAAGCCGGATTCGGCCACCAGCAGTTCTACCATCTTCACCCTGACTACAAGCTCCCTACGGTCGTGATGCGCGAGTCACCCGAAGCCGCCACGCAGGGGCTCCATCAATGGATACGCGGTCTTGCAGAAGACTACTCTAGGCCCCGCGATTACCTTGTGCCGGACCAGCTTTTGGCCAAGAGCGTGGAGGACGCAGGACTGTTCTGGCATTTCTCCAATTCCTTCTTAGTCCTCTGCTCACCTTCCAGAGATGCCACGCTCTCCACAGACTGGATCGCGACCCGATACTCGAACTCTGGCCGAAAAGAACTCCACCACACCACAAGACTGATCCAGCGAGACGGAGCGCTCCGCGTCGAGCGATCGCCGATCCGCTCAGGATGCTCCTCTGTGGACCTCGGCGAATACGCCTTCGCACTCTCCGACAGTGACTACGTCACCGGCTCTCTGCTCGTTGTCGAGGCGATCAAGGCACTGGTCTCCCGAGACTGGTTCGAGAAGCTCGCCAGTCTGTCGCGCGAGCTGCTCGAAGGCGCGCGCACTCGATTCAAGACAGTAGAAGCAGACCCGAGAGCGAGCGTCGCTCTGCTTGAAGGGTCGGCGCTGGACTTCACCCTCTGGAACATCATGCGCCGCTCAGATGGCTCGTTCTGCTTCTTCGACACCAAATGGGCCCAGAAGGCACCCCTTGCCACTGACTACCTTCTTTTCAGGAGCCTTTACTACCTGCTGCGCGAGGCGGGCCCCTTCGTTCAACAACCCTTCCACAAAGCGCTCATGCGCCTGATGCGAAGATCATTCCCTGACTATGACCGCACCCGTCTACGCGACCATCTGCAGGCAGAGCAGCGGCTTCAGGAGTGTTTCAGCGCCGTTGACCAGTCCATAAGCTTCTGGAACTGGAGAGGTCGACCGCTCTCTGCAAGTACTGGCTCCCACCTCTTCGAGAAGCTCCGCCGCCGCGCGCCAACACTGGCTTCCATGCTCAAACGACTCGTTCGCTTGATGCTGCGCCTGCTACGCCGCGGGAGATAGCGGCCCCTCGACCGAGCCGCGCCTTCATGTGGATCGATAGACAGGATCGGCCTCCAGCAGGGCACGTACCAGGCCACGTGTACTCGCGTTCTTGGCTGACGGCGACTAGCGAACGGCTTCGAAGGCTCCTAGCCGATCCTTTCGGTAGTCGCGGTATCCTCGAATCATCATCGCCAGCTTCGCCCGCTTCTGCTGTTCGTGAAGCAGTATCTTCGCCGCGTCCTTGGCTATTTGTCGGATCTCAGAACGCCGGTACTCCGGGAAACGATCACGATACTTGCGACCCACGTATAGACGATTCCTGGTCATGTAGTAGCGTCTCACAGGAGGGTGATTCGTTGAGTACATCGGTGTCGGAAACCGATGGAAGCGCACCTCTCCGACTCTATGGATGAGTCTAGCCTCACCCGCTTCGACTACTGAGTACCCCGCCACCTGCAAGCGGAGGCAGAACTCATTGTCCACCTGGTCCATGAAGAGTTGCTCTAAGAACGGTCCGACCGCTCTGTACGCAGGAAGATAGACGAGACTGCCAGATGTCATAGCAGTCAACACTGTGACACACCGCCCCAAGGACTGCCGCTGAGCACCCCCGACCTGCTCGTGGAGCGGAGAGATAAGCCCCACATCCCCAGTGCGACTCCCTGCGCGGCAGTCCAACATCGTCATAACCATGTTGGCAGTGGCCAGACTGTCTTGATCCATTGTAAGCAGCCACTCGTATCCAGCCGATATCGCCAGCCTCGCTCCAACGTTGAGCGCGGCGGCAACCCCCGTGTTCCTACGCTGCGGCAGATACTCGATCTTCTCATGCGCATTCGGAAGGCACGCGAGTGAAGTGTCGGGCACTTCGGTGTTATCGACCACATACAGTCTCTCGACCTGATCGAGATAGCTACTGATATTCGCGGCTGCACCCGGTGCCGGACGATACAGGACCACCACAGCCGCGACTCCTAAACTTCCAGCCAAAAGCGACTCCTCCGCTGAGACCAACGAACAACGTCATGATGATAGCGCTGCCTGTACACCCAGTCCGTGCGCCTGTACCATCCACCTAGGCTTCTACTCACCGGGAGAGCATTTTGAAGGGCGAAGAACTGGGCGGGAGATTGGCCACCAACCCCTCTGCGGTCTCTGAAACCGGAGGAAGGCGACCGCCAACAACTACTGACATAGTCATAGTCGCCCATAACTCAGGCGCCCTCCTCACAGAAGCCGTCTCTTCGGCAGTAGCTCAAGCTGGTGCCGGACACGTTTGGGTGATGGACGCAGAGAGTCACGACGAGAGCGTCGACGCTCTTCGTGCCCAGGTGAGTGGCATCCACATCGAGAGCGTTCCCAACTCCGGGTTCGCCGCCTCCAACAACCGGATGATCGAGGCGACCGATTCCCAGTTCGTCCTCCTTCTCAACCCAGACGCCGTTCTACTCCCTGGCGCGCTGGAGACCCTAGAAGATGCCGCCGAGCATAATCCTCGAGTAGGCATTGTCGGGGCACTGATCTTGAATCCTGACGGCAGTGTACAGACGGGCACTTCTGGGCGGTTCCCCTCACTTGAGGAGGCTCTCAGAGTGAAGCTGGCAAGAGCCGGACGCCGCCTCTTGGGCGGGCTCGCGCCCCCGCGGAAGAGTCCGCAGTGCACCACACCAGTCGACTGGGTATCAGGCGCCGCGATGCTCGTTAGACGGACTGCTATCGAACAGGTCGGCCCCATGGACGAAGCGTTCTTCCTCTACTTCGAAGACACCGAGTGGTGCCACAGGATGCGCGACCACGGCTGGGAGGTCCTTCTGGAGCCGAAGGCGACAGTACTTCACTACCTCGGGCAATCCGACGTCCCCAGAGACAAGATCGCCTACATCTACAGAACCTCCTTCTATCGATACTGCAACCTCCACGGTCTGCGAGGACTGAAAGTATGCGCCCGCGTCGCGATGCGCGTTCGTCGGCTACTTGGGGGCAATCCTTGATCTCAATCGCGTTCTTGAACAACTTCTCCGGCCCGTCGCTGGGCGGGGGAGAGATCCAGCTGCTCACTCTTCTGCGCGGCCTGCCCGCTACAGAGGTCCGGCCTTGGGTCGTCTGCGCAGAAGGCTCGGCGTTGCACGGCGAACTGGAGAGCCTTTCGACGGTCCGCGCAATCCCGGTCCGGTTCGCGCTCCACTCCCTGCCGCTTCTCATCCGGAAACTGGCTAGGCAGCTGGAGGGAGTCCAAGTACTCCAGGGGACTGGTTTCCTGACCAACGTGGTCTCTCGCCGCATCGGTGCGCGGACCCGAGGGACGGTAGTCAACCTAGTGCAGGTTGTTCCGGGCGCGGAGCGGGTCGAAGGCGGGAGACGGATCGTTTCATTCGTCCGGAGCGTTGTTGATCGCTTCACACGACACGATGTCGACCGATTCGTAGCGGTCTCTCGCGCTGTAGAGTCTGCTCTGACCACCGGCGGTGTACCAAAGACCAAGATCGAGATCATCCCGAACGGCGTAGACGTATCTGAGATTCGTCGTGCCGCACAAAGCCATCCCGCAGAGAAACAGTGGGGAGAAGGTCCGAGAGTGGGATTCGTCGGACGCCTTGAGCGGATCAAGGGTTGCGAGACTTTTGTTCGAACTGTGCCACTGGTGGCCAAGACACATCCAGACGCCACCTTCATCGTGGCCGGGGCGGGATCCAATGAATCCGCGCTCCGGAAGCTGGCCGACCAGCTGGGGGTCTCGCACCGGGTTCAGTTTGCCGGCTTCGTCAGCTCTGTCCCATCCCTTCTGGCTACTCTAGATGTACTGGTGGTCCCGTCTCTGTCTGACGCCTCATCACTGGTGGCGACCGAGGCCCTCGCTCTAGGCATTCCGGTCGTAGCCTCGAGAGTCGGAGGAATACCCGATATCGTTGTCAACGAAGAGACGGGTCTGCTGGTCGAGCCCGGTGACGAAGCCGCGATCGCTCACGCGGTGGAGCGCATCCTCCGAGATCCGCAACTGGGCCAGAGGCTCAGAGCAGCTGGAGCGGCACACGTCGAGAGAAGGTTCACCGACGAAAGGATGGTCAACGAGTACCTTCGCATTTACAGAGAGCTTGCCTGCCCGGGCATGAGCGGGGCCTGGCTGTCTACCAGCCAAGAGAGCATGTGATGATCGAACGCGAGTTGCACGTGACCATGGTCAACAAGTACTACTCACCGCCGCATCTGGGCGGGGTCGAGACCGTGGTCCGCACGCTCTCCGAAGGACTGGTCGCGCACGCCGGCGCCGGCGTGCGCGCGCTCGTCAGCAACGAGGACCGCAGGCTGGTGCAGGAGCAGATCGACGGGGTGGAGGTGATACGTTTGCCCAGACGACTCCGCCTTTCGTCGGCGCCCATCGCCCCTGGCATGCTCAAGGCACTAAGGGCCGAAGCGCGCTCAGCATCGCCCAATGGACCGGGCGAGTGCGACATCCTTCACCTTCATTCACCATATCCTTGGGGAGAACTCTGCTTCCTCGCCGCGCGACCCGATCTACCCAGCGTGGTCTACTACCACAGCGACATCGTAAGACAGAAGCGCATGCTGGCCGCCTACCGGCCCTTGCTCGAACGCTTGCTTGATAGAGTCGATCTGATCATGGCCGCATCTCCGAACATGATCGAGAACTCGGAGTTTTTGAGTCCACGAGCCAGCAAGTGTCGGGTGGTGCCGTATGGCCTCCCCCTACAGGGCGCAATGGATGCACCCGCCGTGCGGGGGCGCACCGCGGAGCTGCGCGCCCAGCATCAAGGCCGCAAGATAGTGCTGTTCGTCGGCCGCTTGGTCTATTACAAGGGAGTCGACGTACTGCTGCAAGCCATGAAGGGAGTCGACGCAGACCTGGTGCTGGTGGGCAGCGGTCCACTCGAGGGCGAGTTGCGCGAATCGGCGAAAGACTTGGGCATCGCGCAGACAGTCCACTTCCTACCCACTCTCCCAGATCACGAACTCCACGCTTGGTACAAAGCGGCCGACGTCTTTTGCCTGCCCAGCGTAGCCCGCAGCGAGGCGTTCGGACTGGTGCAGCTCGAAGCCCACGCGGCCGGCACGCCGGTGGTCTCGACCGACTTGGCAACAGGAGTCCCCTACGTCAACCGCGACGGCGAGACGGGGCTGCTAGTGACCCCTGGCGATGTGACGGCCCTGCGCGACGGACTGGTGCGGCTCCTCGCGGACGACGTCCTGCGCGCGCGCCTCGGTCATCAGGCCAAGGCGCGCGCCCTACGCGACTTCACCGTCCAACGCATGGTCAAGGACACCCTGACCGTGTACCGTGAAGCGATGGAGCTACACACCTCGATAGCCCCCGCCACGCGCAGGCACAGGCTCGGGCGCAGCCAACGGAGCAGGTCGTAGATGTCGCGCGCGCGCTTCATCGCTCTCTCGGTCGTGGTGGACGCCGTTCTGGTGAACGCCGGGTTCGTGCTCGCCTTCCTCATCCGCTTTCGGGGGCAACTGCCATCCTTCAACTTCGAGGCGTACCTGGTCCTGATGCCGGTGCTGACGGTCTTTTTCGTGGCGGCGACCTGGGTCTACGGTCTCTACGACCCCGAACGCTGCGACACGGCCTGGGCCGTAGCCCGAGGAGTGCTGGCGGCGGTCACCATAGGTACCCTGCTAACAGCGGCCGTCGCTTTCTTTGGCAGCACCATCACCGCCCCGTTCGCCAGATCGACCATGCTTATCGCCTGGGCGTTGGACCTCTTCCTCCTGGTCGGGTGGCGCCTCGCCTTCCTGCGACTGGGCAAGGTCAAGTGGCCGGAGCAACGCGTACTCATCATCGGTACGGACAGGGCATCAGTGGAGTTGGCCCAGAAGGTGGCAGAGCGCGAACGCTGGGGTTGGCGGATGGCGGGTCTGATCGACGAATGCCCCGACCCGCGACACCCAGCGCCCAAGGTTATTGGGGGATTCCCTGTGGTCGGCAACGTCGATGACGTGGCACAGGTGGCGGCCAAGCTTCACGCCAATCGCGTGATAGTAGCCAGCCCCATCGCCCTAAGGGAGTTCGTGGAGTCCCTCGTCCTAGAGGGTGAGCTTAGAGTGCGCATCGATGTGGTGCCCGATCTGTACGAGGTCTTCATCGGTACCGTGGACGCGATTGTAGGAGATGTACCTCTCATGGAGATATCTCGCGCAACCGTGCCTCGGTACTACGCCTTCACAAAGCGAGTGGCCGATCTTGTGGCCTCTTCGCTGTTGCTCGTCCTCACCACCCCACTCCTCGTGGTCTGCTCGCTGGCGATCGTCTTGGAGGATGGTCTGCCCGTCCGCTTCTCGCAGGAGCGCGTGGGGCGGGACCTCAAGACCTTCCGAGTGCACAAACTCCGCACCATGGTCAAGAACGCTGAGGAGAGCACCGGTCCGATCATCGCCCTGGAGGACGACGCGCGCATCACGCGTGTGGGCCGGTTCCTGCGCAGATTCCGCTTTGACGAGTTCCCGCAATTGGTGAACATACTTAGGGGAGAGATGAGTTTCGTGGGTCCTCGCCCGGAACGACCCTTCTTTGTAGAACGATATCTCGCCAAGGTCCCCGGCTATCGCGAACGGTTCAACGTGAAACCTGGGGTCACCGGCTTGGCTCAGGTGAGTGGCAGCTATGCCACCACGCCGGAGCGCAAACTCAAGTACGACCTCATCTACATCTACCATCAGAACTTCTTGTTGGACACACGGATCATCACCGAGAACACTGCGGGTCGTCCTCACCGGACGTGGAGCCCGCTAGTCGGCCAGACATAGACAGCGGCAGGCCCGTCGAGCCACACGCACCGGCGTGTGTAGTCCACTGGCGCCCGCCCCGCCGCTAACCTACAATGACTGCGTGGACAGCCAAGCGACACTCGTGACCAGCCCCCAGGAGATTGCACGGCCGCTCGACAGGTCTCGTGGGCTCTGTGTATTCACCGCCCTCTTCGGCGGTTACGAGTTGCTCAACGAGCAGCCTATGGCTCAACAGTCTGATATCCCCTTCGTCTGTTTCACTGACGACCCTGAGCTGCGCAGCGAGACCTGGCAGATGCGTCTCATCTCACCACTCTTCGCCATGGACCCGGCCCGAAGCCAGAGAGACTTCAAACTCCGCCCTCACGTGCACCTGGCGGAGTTCGACACCTCCCTGTACATCGACAACGCGGTCGTCCTTAGCCGGCCGCCAGAGGAGATCTTCGAGCGCTACATCACCGCTAGCGGTTTTGCCCTCGCCAAGAACGAGCTGCGTCAGACGGTCTTGGACGAGTTTCTCGAGGTGGCGAGGCGAGGATACGACGACCCCAGTCGCGTCTTCGAGCAACTGAACCACTACACGCTTACCTGTCCCGAGGTCTTAGAGGAGCGTCCCTATTGGGGAGGCATCCTCGTGCGCGACCATCGTGAGCCCGCGGTACGCGCCATGTTGGACATCTGGTGTGCAAACGTCATGCGCTACTCGCGACGCGACCAACTGTCACTGAATGCGTCGTTCAAGCAGTCGGGTCTCGTGCCCGAAGACATGGATATCGATAACTACTCATCCTGGTTTCACACCTGGCCTCATACGCCCGGACGCGACCGGAAGAAGGGGACTCTGAGTTCAGCCGTATCCTTCAGCCCCCCCATCGCTCGCGTCCGTCAGTTAGAACAGCAGATCGCGGAGATGCAGAAGAAGCGCGACGACCTGCTGCAGACTGAAGCCTGGGGCGTAGGCAACTGGCTAAAAGACAGCGCAGGACGGCACCCGCGCCTAGTCGGGCCGGTGTTTCGTTCACTCAGGAGACTCTCCCAGAGAGTAAGGCCCCACTGACGGCGTCGGGAGGCCAAGCTTGACCCACACCAGCATCGCTCGCCGGATCGCCTGGTGGTCCCTGCTCGCCATGGTCTTCCTGGTGCCCATCGTCATGAGCGGGTTCTCCCTGCCGGGAGTCGAACAGCGCCTTTCGTTCAGCGATGTGGGGGTGGTCAAGTTCTCGTTGATCATCGCACTTGCGCTCATCTCCATGGTTGCCTGGGCCATCGACCTTCTGCGCAGGGGAGGCGTCATCCGCCGCACGCCCATCGAATGGCTGATACTTGCTTGGTTGATCTGGGTAGGGATCTGCACTCTCACGGCCGTACATCCGCCTACCGCGCTCCTGGGTGCTCAGGGGCGCCTCGAGGGCCTTGTCGCCTTCGTGGCCTACTCATTGGTGTACTTCCTTGCTCTCCAGTTCGTCGGCGAGGAGGGCCGGACTCTAAGACTCGCGCAGGCCCTGTTCTGCTCGAGCCTCGTTGTAGCAGCCTACGGGCTGCTGCAATACACCGGCGTCGTACTAGTGCCGGACGGGCTGCCCTGGGTGGAGACCGACCGGGCCTTCGCTACCTACGGCAACCCCAACATGTTGGGGGGCTTCCTGGTCTTTCCGGTCACCATCAGTCTGGGGCTGGCACTACAAGAGCACGTGACCTGGCTGCGACTGGTCTACTGGGTGGGCTTCGGTCTGAACGCGTTCGCCCTCGTGGCCACCTTCACGCGAGGTGCCTGGATCGGGGGATTCGTAGGAGTACTCCTGCTGGGCGTCGTCGCTTGGCGACAGCGCACAAACCTGCGCCGTCTCGATCTGATCCCGGGGGGGCTTTTTGGAGCCGCCGCGGTCGCAGCCATCGTCCGAAGCCTCTCCAGCTCCCACGACACGACCAACATCGCCAAGCGCCTCTTCTCGCTCTTCGATACCAGTAGCGGGAGCGGACAGACACGCACCGAGATCTGGCAGGCAGCAGCACACGCCATCAAGGACCGCCCTCTGTTCGGTTGGGGGGCAGACACGTTCGGCTTGATATTCGCCAAGTTCAAACCCGCAGAGTACATACGCGATGCCGGAACAGCGTCGAGAGCTGACAACGCCCACGACTACCCCCTACACCTTGCCGCCGGACTCGGCATCCTTGGCGCTCTGCTCTTCAATGCTATCTGGCTGTGGGCGGGCGTACGATCGTTCAAGGGTGTCTTCGGCAGAACCCCGGGCGTATCCCGCTTGCTGGTCGGAGCTTTTTGGGCCGCTGCGGCCGCCTATCTACTCCACTTGGTCTTCGGCATATCATTCCCGGGCAGTTCGTTCTTGCTCTGGATAGCCCTCGCGGTGGTGTTGGCGCCCACCGCCCGCACTGTCGCTGTCCCAGCCCGACGCTCGGGCAGCGTGATCGCGGTAGCCGTTGTCCTCGTAGCTGCGATGGCCCTAGCCGGCCAGGGCGTTGTCCTCGCGGCGGACAGATTCCACGTGATCGCGAGTGAAGACTTCTCCCAGCGAACCCTGACCGAACGCATCGCTGCAGCCGACCGCGCGGTCGCACTCAACCCGCTCGTACCCGCGTATCGCAGTACTGCGGCCTCTCTACGGAGTGACCAGATGCGCGCCGACGTAGCTGCTCTCACTGAGACCGAAAGGCAAGACAAAGACACCACGGTTCAGATGCAGTCCCTGTTAGAGAGCTTCCACGAGGCAGAGGCAGCCTACTTGGAGGCGATAGAGTTCACTCCCAACGGAGACTCAGACTACGTCAATCTGGCCGCCGTCTACAACCTGGCTGGGGCGGCCATAGACTCAGCCCGCTATCAGGATACGATCAACACCGTGAATCGAGGCCTGGAGGTCATGCCTCTAGATATCTTCCTGCGCGAGCGACTGGCGGAAGCCTACGTCGCCACCGGCCGTGCCGACCAAGCCGTTGAGGTACTGGAGTACTGTGTCAGGCTCGACGCAGGGTATGCGAGTGCAGCACTGGCGTTGGCTAAGCTTCACCAAGAGCGAGGGATGACAGAGGAGGCCATAGCTGTTCTGGAGGCCGTAGAGGCACGAGCCCCTGGGCAGGTGCTGGTGACCACAGCGATCGAGGTGCTAAAAGAAGGCAGACCTCTGCCCTAGTGAAAACGAGCGTCGCCCAGCGCGGTCGGCGTTCGCTTACTCTTGTGCACATCGGGGAAGAGTATGAGAATCTGCCGAACAAGAGGCTACTACCAGACCTCGAAAGAAGAGTGCAAGGGAGTGCTCCATGGTGATTTTTCGGTTGGTGAAGTGGGTCTTCGGATTCCTGACCAAGCGGGTACTTCCGGGCATGAACAGCAAGGGAACCGCAAGTATGATCGCCGGTCTCTTGGGAGAGAACGGCTCGCAGCTCCCTGCACTACTCGGGAAGCTGACCACGGGAGGCCTGGGCGACCTCGTCCAGTCGTGGGTCAGCAAGGGCAAGAACAAGCCTCTTAAAGCATCGCAAGTCCAGTCGGCCCTGGGCTCCGAGACGCTTTCTGGGCTGGCGAGCCAGTTGGGTGTCTCTGAAAATAAGGCTGCCTCCAAAGTGGCAGGTGCGCTCCCGCAGTTGATCGATAAGCTCACCCCCAACGGAGAAGTCCCCGACCAGAAAGCCTTGTCCGAAGCAATCGCAAAGCTACTCAAGCGCTAGGGCAGCAGCAGCGCCCCAGACTCCCTAGGGCCTCAGCCAAGAGTCCTCCTAGTACAGCCAGGGGATGATTCGCCGCGGCACCCGCTCCGCATATTCCACCCAGAGCTCTCCGTACTTGGCGGCGCAGCGCCGCTCGTCCGCCCGCTCCCGAGCCAGGAACAGGGCGACGTAGTAGAGCGGATACAGCCACACGACCCACACTCCTGGATAGCCCAACAGAAGGGTCAGCCCCACTGCTTGGACGATCTCGCCCAGGTAGTTGACGTGACGAGCCACGCGCCAGAACCCGCTACAGAGAAGGACCCCCTCTCCCTCACCGATGACTTCCGGCCGCATGAAACCCAGAAACGGTTTGCCAGGGCGAGTCTTGAACCAGTACTTCTGTAGATTGGCGCCGCGCGTGAACACCCACCCCAAGAAAAAGATCACGGTGTAGACGACGATCGCCCAGCCAGGCGTGCCCGGATCGGGCCGATGAGCGACGGCCCAGAGCCCGACCACATAGAAGTAGGGGTAGAAGGTGAAGCAGCCCCAGCCAAGTTTGATTCCCAGTCTCTCCGCGAAGATGTCATAGGTGTAGAGGTGTACGCGCTCGAACACCAGGTACTCCAGGACGAACCATAAGAAGAGAGCGCAGTAGACGATGACACCGGGCGACCACGCTCCAGGGAAGCTCAGAACGTGGTGCGCGGTGAAGGCAAGCAGATTCAGGGCGAGCATCGCCGCCCCGATCAGGTACAGGAACATCTTGACATCTACCCGGCCGCCAAAGAGCTGGAGGTTGAGCGAGCGGCCAAAGTAGAGGTCAGCGGCGAGTGACCGCCCGGTCCGCGGCGCGGTCAACACCACCCAAAGACTGAAGATCAGCCCAAGGGCCGACGAGCCCACCAGACCAGACCAACGGTGCGTGTAGAGCCAGTCCCAGGCAACCACCCCGGTCGCGCCGAACAGCACCCACAGGCCTACAACGACCAGAAGCACCAACGGCCCATTGAGACGATAGCGGAGCAATCCACCTCGTTGCTCGTCTTCTACGTACCCATCGACCCTGCGTGCGGGCAGCACCAGATGGAGCAGCAGCATGGCCGCATAGATGAGCCAGGGAGCGAAGAAGCCCGCGACGTGATCTGTCATTCGGCGCTCTTCGTGTCCTTGACGTCCGCCAGTGTCTTGGTGGACCTCGCGAGGATGCTTATCGCGACCCGCTTGGGCAGGATGCGAGCTAGCACCACGGTCGCGAGTTTGTTGATCAACCCCGGCATCACCACCGGTCCGCCGCCCAGCGCCCATAGGGCCTGCTTGACGACGCGGTCGGCATTCAAAGTGCCCGGCGCCTCTTTGCCCGCCGCCGCGGCATAACCGGGGGTCCTGACCGCCCCACAACTGCAGGCGATCACGTCGATGCCCTTGCCCTTCAGCTCATACCAGAGGCTTTCGCCCAACACACGCAGAAAAGCCTTACTGGCAGCGTAGCTGGCTATACGAGGCGTGCCCAGATGCCCTGTCATAGAGGTCATAAGAATGACGGCTCCCCGCCCACGGTCCACCATTCCCGGAAGCAAACCACGCAGCAGCAGAAGAGGGGCACGGACGTTGACGTCCACCACCCTCTCCAGGTCTCCGGGGTCCCTGGTCACGAAGTCACCGATGGGGGACTGCGCGGCGTTGCACACGACGACACCCAGATCCAAGCCATCGCATGCCTCGACCAACTTGTTCAAGAACGCGCCCGAGGCCAAATCGCCCGCGAAAGTAAGCACCTCCATACCTGAAGAGTCACGCACCTCGGCGGCCAGCGCCTCCAAAGGCGCCGCCCTCCTGGCGACCAAGACCAGGTTGACACCATGCCTCGCCAGTGCTCGAGCAAAGGCGGCGCCCAGACCCTCCGAAGCGCCCGCGATCAGCGCCCAGGTGCCGTACCGCCCACTGAACCTGTGTTCGGCCGACACTAGACGTCCGGAGCGGGGCAGTGCGGCGTTCGTGGATCTCTTGCTCATGCGTCGCCTCTCCAAGGATCGCTATCTCATCCAGCCTTTTCTATCGTATCAACCACATGAGCATCGACGCATAGAAAACCGCCAACCACGGTAGACCACATGTCATAGAGGCAACCACGGAGAGAGGTAGCATATGTCCAACGCAAAGAGTGCCGAAGCCCTGATGCCGACTGAGGCCGACTTCGACGCACGCGTGCGCAAGCTACGCTGGTGGAATGTGGGAGTAGGTCTGGTGCTGGCCGTCCAAGCGGTGGTCATCGCCGTCCTGGCAAACGACTTCTCCCTACCTGTGACCGCCAACAATATGAGCGGCCCACCCGGAAGCCCCCAGACCCTGACCGAGATCGGCACGTTCTCGCTCGCCTGGGGTGTCTTCGCCTTCATGGCCCTGTCTGCTCTGGCCCTGCTTCTCATGGCCTCGCCGGGCATCTTCGGCTGGTACAAGCGCAACCTCGCTGAGCGGCGCAACTATGGCCGCTGGATCGAGTACTCCATAACCTCGTCGCTGATGATAGTGCTCATCACCATGATCTGCGGCATCACCGACATCGCCGCCATGATCGCCATCTTCGGAGTCAACGCAAGCATGATCCTGTTCGGCGCACTGATGGAGAAGTACGAGAAGCCAGGCAAGCCCAACTGGCTCTCCTACCTTTTCGGCTGCTTCGCCGGGATCATCCCGTGGGCCGCGATAGTGGTCTACGTCGCAGTCAACGAGACCCAACCCCCGGGCTTCGTGTACGGCATCATCGCTTCACTCTTCGTCTTCTTCAACGTCTTCGCTCTGAACATGGTCCTGCAGTACAAGCAGGTGGGAAAGTGGCGTGACTACTTGTTCGGTGAGAAGACCTACATCATCCTCAGCCTCACCGCCAAGGCCTTGCTTGCCTGGCAGGTCTTCGCCAACACTCTGATCCCCGACTGAGCCTCGTGCCGGGCGGCCGCGAGCGCCGGCCCGGCGTGACAGAGGCGCTGACATGACAAGGGCCCGCCCCCGGATGGGGGCGGGCCCTTCGATCTGCGGCCTAGGACTTGACCACCTTGGACAGGACTTCGTCCTTGGACAGCTTCCTGGTGCAGAAGAACCAGTCGTAGCAGTGCATCTCGCCCTCTTTGCCCTCCATGCGATCCTTGGCGGACCCACAGGAGCCGGCGGTCGGTACGATGGCGTCGTCACCCGGCTGCCAGTCGGCAGGAGTAGCCACGCCGAACTCATCGGCGGTCTTGAGGCCTATCAAGCACGCGGTACAGCTCCTCGAAGTTGCGTCCCAAGCTGAGGGGATAGTAGAGGATGGTCCGGATGATCCCTTTGGGATCGATGAAGAAGACGGCACGTACGGCTTTGGTGGTCGCTTCGCCCGGCTGGATCATGCCGTACTTGTGCGCCACTTCCATGGTGATGTCCTCGATGAGCGGGAACTTCACCTCGACATTCTTCATTCCCTTGTATTCGATCTTGTCCTTGATGGTGCGTAGCCAGGCAATGTGGCTGTACAGACCGTCCACCGATAGCCCCACGAGCTTGCAGCCCGCCTTGTTGAACTTCTCCTCCATGCTTGCGAAGGTCATGAACTCCGAGGTGCAGACCGGGGTGAAGTCGGCCGGATGGCTGAAGAGGATCACCCAACTCCCCTCGTAGTCCTTGGGGAAGTCGATCTCACCCTGGGTGGTCACAGCGTGAAAAGACGGGGCCTTCTCACCTATGCGCGGCATCGCCGTGTACTGCTCTTTCTCTGCGGTCTCCATGCTCTCTCCCTCTTCTGGACTGTTCACAGTTCCAATTACGACGCGTTACTCGGCCTCTCGGTCGGGGCCACATCCGGCACAGACGCCTCGAAGTTCTACGTGCACAGACCTTACGTATCCTATGCCCGAGAGATTCCCCGGCGCTGATAGCGAAGACAAGACGTCTGGCGAAACATCCTCGAGTCGTCCGCATCTATCACACATGAAATGGTGGTGGACACTCTGATCCGGGTCATATCGAGTCGCCCTGGGCATCGAGATCCTCTCTACCAGACTCCGCTCCACCAGCGCGGCCACAGTCCTGTAGACCGTGTCTGGGGATAAGGTCGGTACGCGCTCTCGCACTCGCTGAAACAACGTGTCGGCGTCAGGATGATCCTCTGAGCGCGCAAGCTCCCGGATGATTTCCAGTCGCTGATGCGTCAACCGCAACCCGTCATCCTTGAGAGCGGATCCGAACTGAGCCACGCGTTCTTCGAGCGTCTCCGTCTGAGTCTCCATCGCTTCTTATCTCCGATAAGTTCTTATGTAGGAGTTTATCCTAATTTAGTCTCAACCGCAACCGCTGTTGTTCGAACTGGTGAGGGTTACATGTAAGACGGACCCGCCCCACGCAGGAGCGGGTCCAGTAGGAGACTCCAAGGAGTCGGCGAAGACTACCCTTTGCCGCCCTTGCCGACCGCGGTCAAGGGTGCCACGGCGATCCACAGAGTGATCACGATGAGCATGGAATCAACATAACTGATGTCCGGCCAACCCAATCTGGAGGATATGGGCCCCCACAGAAGCATGAAGAAGAGTGAACTGAGAAAGAATCCCGGTACTGCCGCCAGCATCCTGAAGTAACCCATCGACGCCTCCCCTTGACTTCCATGACCTTACGCTTCTCGTATACCCACAGACGCGACCGATATCACCCCGGCGTCCTTGCTCTGAATCCCTTCGGGGCATCAGTCGGGCCGCTCCGCCGTCTCAATGGCATCGTCGACCTCAAAGGGGCGTAAGCGCCCGATGGGGAGTCCCCAGAGCCTCATACCCAACGTGATAGCACTTATGTCGCGGGCCTCTATCCGAGCCTTCCACTCCTGGTAGTCCGTGCCGGACAGAAGGACAGGCACCTCACTGTCCAACTCTTCATCCGTGCGGACCGGCCTGGCCGTCGCCCTGTCCCATTCGTGCATGATGTCGTAGGCATTCATGATCTCTCCTAGAGCCGTCATGGCTTTGCACGTCGCTTACCAAATCTTTATACCCACCATACCGGCCTACCGCTACAGTCCATTGGTCGGCACGCATATCCCTCTCACACCGCATCACGGAGAACTGGAGGCCCCATGACCACGAAGAAATCCCGCAGATTGCTGCCCAGAACAAAGGGTGGCCGCGCATTTGCGGTCATGGTCATCTTAGTCATCGCCGCCCTGGTGGCCTATTTCGTCCACGGGGCTGTCGCAAAAGACGATACCGACGAAGTCACCTACACGACCGGGGCTGCGGAGACGATGACCCTCACCTCATCGGTGTCCGGCGAAGGCAACATCGAGTGGGTACACGCGTCCGATGTGACCTCGAGCCTTTCGGGAACCGTAAGCGACCTACAAGTCTCTCTGGGCCAGAAGGTCGACGAGGATCAGAAGCTGTTCGTAGTAGCCGGTTCGCGCAGCTCCAAGTGGGTCACCGCCCCCATCGCCGGCAGAATAACCGCCCTAAACGTCGCCAACGGTGATGAGATCGACGGCTCGAGTTCCAGCACTCCAGCAGCCACGATAATCGACTTGAACGACTTCAAGGCTGTCGTCACGATAGCCGAGTCGGACATCGCCTCAGTCATGATCGGGCAGAAGGCGGTCATCACTTTCGACGCTCTTCCAGATCTCACGCTCACCGGCATGGTCACGAGCATGGACTTCACAGGCACCAACACTTCGGGGGTCGTGTCGTATCGAGTAGTTATAACCCCCGACACGCCCAATGTGGATGTCAGAGGCGGCATGACTGTCTCGGTGAACATAATCACGGACGTGGCCGCCGACGTCCTAGCCGTCCCCAGTTCGGCAGTCAAGACCTCGACCAACGGTAGCTATGTACAGATTCTCGGAGAGGACGGCCAACTCACGGATGTCACCGTGGAAACAGGGATGACCACCGACTCGTATGTCCAGATACTGAGCGGACTCACCGAAGGTCAAGAGATCGTTGTCTCCTCGAGCAAGTCGAGCTCAACCACCGCCACCACCACCTACCAGCGTGGTCAGGGCAGCCTGTTGGATGGTGGAGGTCTACCGGGCGGAGGCTTCGCGCCTCCAGGCCAGTGATATGGGGTCCAGGATGGAAAGCACTGCCGACGGGATCGCGGCAGCCGACACGCATATGATCGAGTGCCACGATCTCGCCAAGGTCTACCTCTCGGGCGAGAACGAGACTCACGCGCTTCGAGGAGTGAGCCTAACCATCGATGCGGGTGAGTTCGTCGCCATCATGGGACCTTCCGGGTCGGGCAAGTCCACTCTCATGCATATCCTGGGGGCTTTGGACACGCCCTCCGGCGGCAAGTACTTGTTCGAGGGCAGCAATATCTCTGAACTCTCAGATGACGAACTGGCGGATATCCGTCGCAGCCGTATCGGGTTCGTATTCCAGTCCTTCAACCTTCTGCCGCGGGCAACGGTGATGCGCAATGTGGTGCTTCCTCT
Source organism: uncultured Actinomycetes bacterium (assembly GCA_963814365.1). GTDB lineage: Bacteria > Actinomycetota > Thermoleophilia > RBG-16-64-13 > RBG-16-64-13 > RBG-16-64-13. The sequence continues at coordinate 254,148 of CAWFCL010000005.1, forward strand.
GGTCTACGCGGGCGTGTCACGCGAGGAGCGCGAAGAGCGGGCGACTGAGGTTCTTGGCAAAGCCGGCCTGGAAGAGTCTCACTGGACCCATCTCTCTAACCAACTCTCCGGCGGACAAATACAGAGAGTCGCTATAGCAAGGGCATTGATCAACGACCCGGCTCTTATTCTCGCCGACGAGCCCACCGGCAACCTCGACACCCGTACCGGCGAGATCATCATGTCTACCTTCGCCGAGCTCAATGAGAACGGCCACACTGTGGTGATAATCACCCACGAGGCGTCCGTCGCCTCGTATGCCAAACGGACCATCCGCATACAGGACGGCTTGATCGTGAGCGACCAGCAGAACGGTCGCTCCGCCGCGGCGCATGGGGGGAAACCCTCCACCGGGCACAAGCTCGAGGGGGTGAGGGCATGAAGATCGGCGACATCGCCGAGGAGGCCCTTACCGCCATCTCGACCAACAAGGTACGGTCGGGCCTCACGATACTGGGCATCGTGATAGGCATCGCCTCAGTGATAGCCCTGACTGCTGTGGGCCAAGGCAGCCAAGCTTCGATAACCTCGCGTATCGAGGCGGCAGGAGCGAACCTTCTCACCGTGTCGCCGGGCGCCCAAAGAAGCTCGGGCATGGTGCGTGGGGCGTTCGGAGGCGGCACCACTCTTAGCCCAGACGACTCAGATGCGATCGCGCAGCTCACTCGAGTCGAGGCCGTCGCCCCCCAGGTGACAGGCCGGTACCAGGTGGTCGCTACCTCCGGCAACAGCAACGTGCAGGTGATCGCCACCACCTCTTCCTACGAGGCGGTGCGCAACGTCACCATGTACAGTGGCGTCTTCTTCTCTGACGAGCAAGCAAGCAGCTCTGCCCGTGTGGCCGTACTCGGCTACGGTACAGCTGTCGACCTGTTCGGCGACCCGGAAGAAGGCGGGAGTGACCCTCTGGGACAGACCGTGCGCATCAAGAGCACCAAGTTCACCATCATAGGTGTAGCCGCCGAGAAAGGCGGCACCGGACCCGACAATCAGGACCAAGCGATCTATGTCCCACTCCGCACCGGGCAGAGACTCTTGGCCGGACAGACAAAATACCTCTCGACCATCAGCGTCCAAGCAGTCGATCAGGGCAGCATGACCGATCTGCAGACCGACATCACCGACCTGCTGCTCGCGCGTCACGGCATCTCCGACTCCACAGCGGCCGACTTTTCGGTGTTCAACCAGTCTGATCTTGCCGAGACGGCGACCTCCACAGCACGCACCCTCACCCTGCTGTTGGCGGCCATCGCGGGCATCTCACTCTTGGTAGGCGGCATAGGGGTCATGAACATGATGCTTACCACCGTGACCGAGCGTACCCGAGAGATAGGGCTACGCAAGGCCATAGGCGCAAAGCGTAGCGACATAAGCCTCCAGTTCCTGATGGAAGCGGTGGTTCTGACCTTCGCCAGCGGCATCATCGGAGTCGCGCTTGGATGGTTGATATCAGTAATGCTGAGTAGATTCGCCGGATTGGAATCGGTCGTGACCCTGCGCTGGGTGCTCCTCGCCTTTGGCTTGTCAGCGTTGATCGGCATCGTCTTCGGCTACTACCCCGCCCGCAGAGCGGCCGGGCTCAACCCGATAGAGGCACTCAGATACGAGTGACCCATGGCAGGGCAACAGGTCTCATCAGTAAACGGCGCAACGGTAGCTGGCGCCCGGAATGGAAGGAACCAGAAGTGAAGAAGTGGCAGATAGCAGTAGTCGTGGTGGTAGTGATCGCCGTGGGAGTGGGCGCTCTATTCGGTGGACGTGCCTGGGGCGAGAGCGCCTCATCGAGCGGCCAAGACCAACGTCAGCTCGTAGGCGACGCCAATGGCCCGTGGAACCGCGATGACGGATCGCTGCCGGGTGCCGGGTTGGGTGGAGGCAGGCCCGGCGGCAACCTGCTCAGCGGCAGCATCATCGCAGTCGACTCCTCCAGCATCACCGTCCAGACCGCCGACGGCAGCACCAAGATAGTCCTGCTCGCGGGCTCGACCGCTATCAGCCTGGTAACCCAGGGCAGCGCGTCCGATCTCAAAACCGGGGAGAATGTGGCAATCACCGGCACCACCAACGACGACGGAACCGTGACAGCGATCAACATCAGATTGGGAGAGGTCCTAGGGGCCGGTACAGCAACAAACTAGCTAATCGCAATGAGACTCAAGCTGACTGAGGCAGCCGCCCGACTACGAGGCCCGCGCGGCTGCCTCAGTGCTTGCGATGAACGCGGCGTCTACGAGTTCAATATGTCCGCCAGGTTGATCAGCATCCCGGCAGTAGCCCCCCACACGCGGTGATCCTGATAGTCGAGCACATAGAACTCATGGTCCTCACCCCGCAAGAAGGCAGTCTCGCGACGATGGTTGGCTGAGTCCAGTAGGAAATCCAGCGGCATCTCGAACACCTCAGCCACCTCGGCTTCGTCGATCACGAACTTCACCGGCGGGACTATCCAGCCCACAAACGGATACACGCGAAAGTCCGTGACCGTCATGTATGGAGGTAGGCAGCCGAGCAACTCCACCCTGTCGGGAGACACCCCCACTTCCTCGAATGTCTCTCTAAGCGCGGCGGTCTCCGGATGCTGGTCCGTAGGCTCGATCCTGCCGCCAGGTAGGCTTATCTCAGAAGCATGGTTCTTGAGAAAGGGCTGCCGATGAGTAAGGATCACGCTTGGGCCCTCAGGATGCCCCACCATCCCTATCAAGACGGCCGCCGGCACCCCTGGCCCCGAGAACAAGTTGTCGACATCGACAGGAGGGCAGTACGGCGCGATACGCCTTCGTATCTCCTCCCGGTCCAACCCTACTCGACCACCAACTCGACTATCCACTTGATCCAATGGCTTCCCTCTTCGTTGGGAAACACCGCTCGCAGTGGAAATCCCTGAGAGACAGGCAGTGTCTTGCCATCGAGTTCAAAGGCCAGGAAACTGTCGGAGGCCAGCGCCACATCCATATCCACTTTGCTGTGGTACCCGTCTGCGCCATTCAGTCGAACGGAAACGGCGTCGGACTGAACGCCCGCCAGATCGAGGATGCTCTTGAGGCCGGCACCCGACCAAGTCGCCTTGTCGACGAAGTAGCCGGGGCAGACCAGGTCTGGGTCTCCGGTGACTCTGGGCAGTCCCAGGATCTCGTCGTAGGTGAGACTGAGTTCCTTGTCTACCTTGCCGGTCACCACAAGCCGGTAGGTGTCGATATCCACCTCGACGGGGGTGCCTGTGTTGTGCAGGCCGGTAGCTTCGTCCAGGCTCATGTAGTCCATGTCGCTGGAGCAACGTTGGACGCCCAGCACCACCCCCACGACCGCTGCCCCCACAATCAACGCCACCAACGGGACGATCAATCGTCTGGACATCCTTCACCTCCGCATGCTCTGAGTCACGCGACTCCCCCCAGAACCGCGGCAGAGTATACCCGCCCTTCGTCCCGCTCAGTCCGCGGGTACCCACCTGTACACGCCCAGGGACCCGTGCGCATACAGTGAGCCGTTTGGCCCAGGCCCGATTGTGATGCCGCCGCATCCGGGAGGCGTGGCATCGAACGCCGTGACCCACGTAGAACCTCCATCCAATGACCGGTAGACCTTGCGGTCCGTGTAGCCATCCTCTGCCGAGTAGGCGACGCTGAGCGCATACCACATGCCGGTCGAACGCCTATCGCTGAGCAGCTGGTCTATCGGTCCGGGAAGACCCACGAACTCGACTCTCTCCCAAGAAGCGCCTCCGTCGAGGGAACGCGAGATCGAGACCTCAAGATCAGCAAGGTCGACCCCTTCTTCGGTAGGACCTCCCTCGTCATCAAACGTCGCCAAGTAGGGGCTGAGTGACCGAAAGACATAGACCGGCGTCGGGTCGCCTACGCCCAACGCGATACCGAACGAAGCCAGGCGCCCATCATCCTGCAGCACGGTCCTCCAAGTGGCCCCTTTGTCCACCGACTTGGCCACAGAGCCCTTTATGCCCACAACTTCTACCGCCTTGCTCACGTACAGGGTCGAGGGATTGTTGGGATCAGCAAGGAGCGCTCCGCCTATGAACCAAACGTCCTTGAGCACAGTCGTCCAACTGTCCCCCCCGTCCACGGACCTCAAGAGATCACTCCCTGTGCCAGTAAAGACCTCGGCGAAGACGATATCGGGATCATCCGGTGCGACCGCCACAAGCGAACGGGTGAAAGCGCGAGCACCCTCGCCAGGGAGTTGCTCACCCCGCCGCTTCGACCACGTCTCCCCGCCATCCTCACTCCTGAAAAGCCCGTCTGACTTCCACGCGTAGAGAGTGGACGGCCGGGACGGCGAGAGGACAAACGAGCAGACACTGTTGCCTAGCTCGTCCAAGTATCCCGGGTGGAGGATCTGCCTCCAGGTAGCGCCTTCGTCTTCAGACTTGAAGATCCCTTCCTGGGACTCAACGTAAAGAGTAGATGGCAGCGCCGGATCGATCACGAGACGTCCGTCCACCTCATGGTCGATACCTTCGCTGACGTCCACCCAAGTGTCTCCTCCGTCCGCGGATCTGCAGACGCCGGTAGTGGTGCCAGCGTAGATGAGCGACTCGTCGACGGGGTCGACGACGACACAACGCAAGGACCCGAGAACCTTGCCACTTGCGTCCTTCAACAACTCCCACGTGAACCCCAGTTCCGCGGCAACAGGCATGTAGCCTTCTTGGGTGAAGAGCAGGTGCTCACTCTCGTCTTCGTCAAGCTTGGTCCAAGTCAGGCCCCCGTTGGTGGATTTCCAGAAGGGGACAAGACCCTGGCTCGGTGGTTGCACACTCAGAATGATGGTCCCGGGGAACTCGGCCTCGTCGTATGGAACAAGCCCGACACTCCCCGGCTCGGAGCCCGGGTACTCACGCCTGACGGCGGATAGCAGGTTGTCCGTGATCTCGACCCAAGTATCGCCTCCATCATCAGAACCTCATAAGTCTGGGAGAGAGTTGACCATCCGAGTTCATCGAGCCCCACGGGTGCGCGATCGCAAGCAGTGACGCTGGTGATCCTGGGATGAGCCTGAGCGAATAGAAACCCCTGCCCATCGATAGGACGCTCTCCCAACTCGCAGCTCCGTCGATCGACCTGAAGATGCTGTCTCGCGTCGCCGCGTAGCATGTCATGTTGTCGTCAGGGTCCATCACAAGCGACCAGACCTCCCCGCCCGACAGAACCAGAGGAAGCTTCTCCCAGTGCCCTTCTCTCCCATCGTCCGTGCCGAATACAACTTGCCCGTTGTCAATACCAAGAGTGGTACCGACGACCACGCCCGCGACAACAGCCAAGGCCACGGCAGTGTAAGCCACCAACCTTGCGCGCCCGGACCTCGAACGCTGTGAGGCCACGCTGGGCTTCTCGGCCCCTGGCTTCTCGGCCCTTGGCTTCGCACTCCGCGTATCGCCGGTGAGCGCCCGCTTCTCGATGCTTGTCCAGACTCCCCGCTGATCCACCGGCCCCGCCAGTCGGTCGAGTCTCTCCTTGAGTCGCTGGTCCAGTTTCATATCAAGCCTCCCTCACCGTCTTCTTGAGGGTCTGTAGAGCGCGGTGCAGATGCCGAGCCACCGTTCCCTCCGCCACGTCCATCGCCTCAGCTACCTCGCGCGCGGTCAGGTCACCGACGTAATGGAGTGCGACGGCGACCCGTTGTTTCTCTGGGAGTGCCCGCAACTGGTCCCACAGCTCTTGGTCGGTCGCCAGACCGTACTCAGCGCTCGGATGATCCTGTCGGACGCTTCTGAGCAACTTCGCCTGTCTGCCAAGCGACCTGTGATGGTCCCGTATCTGGTTGAGAGCGACCCGCCGCACCCAGCCGACCGGGTCTTCGTAGTCGCGCACCCGGTCCCAGTAACGGAGAAGCCGCGCGAACGACTCCTGCACTGCATCGGCCGCCACTTCTCTCTCGCCGGCGATGATGGTAAGAGATCGCACCAGCCGCTCGTACTCGTGTTCGAAGACGTCCTCGGGCCGCTCAAGTCCGGCGCGTGTGGTCTCCGAGCGCTCGGTTCCCCCCACGGAGCGTTCGTTCAAGGCGATGGTCCCCCCGTTTCCAGACGGCACATAGGCACCCACGTAGGTCAGCACGATCACCTCCCATTGTGCACGTTTCGGAGTAGACACGTCTGAGGGGGGACGCATCCATGACATGCGCGGGTGGGTCGCACCGCGCGACAACTCCGGTTGATTGCGCCATACTGAGACGACTACGACTCGGAGCGCGCACCCTTGCGAGAGGAGGAACATTGGCTTCCACGGACGTAAAGATCACCATGCTCGTCGAGAACCAGGTGTTCCAGCAGAAGGACGCGCGACCGACCGATTCGGCCGAGCTCGCGTCGGAGCATGGCCTCTCCTTGTGGATAGAATGCGACGGCCTGAACGTCTTGCTCGACACGGGCCAGGGCCCCGCGCTTGCGGTCAATGCTCCTGCGCTAGGCGTGGACCCTTCACAGACCGACGCCCTCGTCATCAGCCACGGCCACTACGACCACACAGGCGGCCTACCCTACGCGCTGACTGGGGCAAAACGGGCGGCGGTCTATTGCCACCCTGCGGTCATGCAGACCCGCTACGCTGTGGAAGAGGGTGAGCTGAGGTCCATAGGCATCCCAAGGAAATCAGAGCAGGCGCTCCGCGACCTGCCCGCCGACTCTATGCATTGGGTGATGGGGCCACAAACGCTCTCAGATCGCGTCGGCGTCACCGGTCCGATTCCCCGTCTGAACGACTACGAAGACACGGGCGGCCCCTTCTACCTGGATGATTCTGGATGGTGCCCAGATCCCCTCCAAGACGACCAGGCGCTGTGGATACGCACCGACAAAGGCTTGGTCGTGTGTCTCGGGTGCGCGCATTCAGGCGTCGTGAACACCCTGGACTACGTTATGGGCCTGAATCCCGGAGAGAACATCCGCGCCCTGATAGGCGGCATGCATCTAGTGAATGCCGGCGAGAGAAGACTCGCCAAGACTGCGGCAGTGCTTGCCGCTGCCAACATCCCCCTGTTCGTGCCGTGTCACTGTACCGGAGTCGCAGCCATCAAGATGCTGAGTGCCTCGCTTGGGGAACGGCTTGGGCCAAGGGGAGTGGGTCTGACACTTGAGTTCTAAACCGTCCTATACTTGCAGCAATGAACACTAGCGCAGCCAGTGGGGGGTTCCGGTGAGCCAGAACTCTATGACATCAGGTTGGTACTTCGCCAAAGCGGGTGCCACAGCTGGAAACGAGACAGGGCCGTTTGCCTGGGAGGAACTGTATCGCCTGGCGCAGACCGGCGCTATCGAACCCGGGGATCTCGTTTGGAACCCAAAACTGCCCCGCGGAGTGGCCGCGGGACTCGTCCCCGGTCTCTTCCCGGAACAGCCGACCTCCCCGACCCCGGTCTGGCAGAAGCCGGAAGAGACGGCCCCAGCGCCGCTCACAGAAGAACCGCCTACACCCCCCACGCCACCCGCCCCGCCGGTGGAAGATCAGGCCTTGATAACCGACGGGCCAGATGCGTTACCTGCCATCGACGGCCTGGAGGAAGAAACGACCGTGGAGGGGCGATCCCAAGAGCCCCCGACGCGACGCAGCAGACGAAGTGAGCGACCCAAGTCGGACAAGCGAACGGACCGGCTGCCCTTGCTGGTGGTGCTTCTCGCCTTCGTCATCGCGGCTGCCGGAGTGGCCGCGTACTTCCTCTACTTCCGCGTATAGACCTGTTTGCATCCCGCTCCGTAGCATATACTGGACGGGTTCGAGAGCTGAGCAAACTGTTAGGAGATTGTCGTGAACGGCGACGCCACAACCCCAAGTTGGTATTACGCCAAGACCGGCGCAGTTGACGGTCAGCAGGTCGGCCCAGTCTCTTGGGAGCAACTCGCTTCTCTCGCGCAGACTGGTGCGCTGACTGCGACGGACTTGGTTTGGAACCCACAGTTCCCCTCATGGGTATCTGTCTCTGAAGTCCCCGGGCTTCTACCCCCCGCTCTGCCGATGGCCGAACAGGCCCCGCAAGAGCCGGTTCGTCCCCCTGCGGTGCAACCCACCGCTGTAAGGCCGGGAGCTATTCAGCCCGCTGCGCGCCAAACGGTGCGTCCCGCGACAGGCTACGATCCCTTCTTGGACGAGGGCGAGCCGAGTGACTTCGGCAGTCAGCGTCCCTGGCTGCGCTGGGGTCTGATAATCGGGGCCGTCGCCGTGATCGGCATCGTAGTAGGTGTGTATTTCGGGGTCATAAGAGGCGGTACCGAACCCACCTCCACCTCCGCCCCGACTACCACTGCCATCGAGACCACCACCAGTGACACCGAACCTCCGCTGCCGCTGGCTATTTGGACCGACCTCGCTCCCGCCGGAGAACTGCCCAACGCCCGCAGCGAACACGCGACGGCATACGACATCGCTAACGGAGTCGTGGTGCTCTTTGGTGGCTGGAACAGCGCCAACGAGACATTCAACGACACCTGGACCTTCGATGCCACTCTCGATAGTTGGACCAACGCCGCCCCAAGCGGCACCCTGCCTTCAACACGAGCTCAGCATCAGATGGTCTACGACTACACCAATGGCAAGATGATCATGTTCGGCGGCATCTTGAAGTCTGACGGCGACCAGTTGAACGATACCTGGGCGTACGACACCGCGGCAGCGACATGGACGGAGCTCAACCCCACCGGTGCGGTCCCCTCGACGCGTAGCTCGTTCTCCATGGTATACGACGACGCAGAGATGAAGACCATCCTCTTCGGCGGCTGGTCGAAGGCTACCAGTGCTCACCTCAACGACTTGTGGGCGTACGACTACGCAGCCAACACGTGGACGGCCATCACCTCCACAGGCGAGGCGCCCCCTGCCCGCGGCGGTCACTCCATGGCCTACGACCAAGCGCTTGACAAGATCGTCCTATTCGGCGGCACGGATTCCAGTACCTACTTCAACGACACGTGGATCTTAGACGTTGCCACCAGCACCTGGAGTCAGGTCTCAGCTACCGGTGACGTACCGTCCGCTCGCGCCGGCCACAGAATGGCTTATGACCCCACTACCGGCGCCATCGTCATGTTCGGCGGATGGGACGGCACGGCATACTACAACGATACTTGGACCTTTGACGTTGCCACCTCGACCTGGACCAGCCTGGACCTCATCGGTTCCCCGACCGCACGCGACAGCCACTCGCTGATCTACAATGCGGCCACCAACGAACTGATCTTGTTCGGCGGCTTCGTGGGCGGCACCGACGTGGCGCAGGATACCTGGGCATTCGGGGTGACCGAGGATATCTTCACAGAAGACACTGTGATCGACGTCGAGACGAGTGTCATAGCGGGTACTACCACGACCCTGGGTCCGTAGTAGTAGCACCGCTGGTCCCCGCCCCGCCAGGGGCAACAGAGACACCTATAACAAAGCCGCCTCCTAGGAGGCGGCTTTGTCGTTGCCGTACTTGCTGTCGCGTACTTACCTAGGCGTTTGACCTCGCCGCTATCGCAAGCCCCGCGCCAGTAAGTATCAACGCTCCTGGCACGAGCCACGACGGTCCCAATAGAAAACCGCCCAGACCGCAGATCAGAAGCAACACACGCGTTACCCACACGGCCTTCGTGGCCACGCTCGCCCCCAGAATGGCCAGAACACCCAGCGCCAGCCCCACTACAAGAAGGATGAGCGGCTCGATACCCGTGCTATAGGGATTGGCTCCGAAGAACCACCCGATATACGCGGGGAACTCGCGGCTCAAGTATGGCCCCAACGCACCCCAGACGATACCTAGTAGTCCTCCGGCGATACCTAGGCCCATAGCAGCTCGAGCTGTGCCGCTGCCGCCGACTTCCACGGCCCCACCCACCCGCTGCGCGGGCGGCGGCATATACACCGGCTGCGGTACCGCTTGCTGTACCGCCGTTTGCTGTGCGGTCTGCTGAGCTGCTGCCTGCGTGTCAAAACCGCAATTGCCGCAGAACCGCTCGGTCGAGTTCAGTTGTCCTCCACATCTACTACATACAGCCATGGCCCCTCCAGTTCCGTCGCGGTCCGGACCTCATGGTCACCGCTCACTAACACTCTAGTGCAATCAGCGCCTCGGGTCTACCGTACATCTCTCAACCAACGAAGATGTCCAGTCGAGCTGGAGCGACGACTTCGCTCAGTTCCTTGGAAAAAGCGGTCCAGTCAAACGCTGAGCGCTTGCGATACTGGTACTGCAGGTTGACCTTACCGTCCACCACCGACATGGATTCAAGTCTGGCTTTGCCCAGCCGTTCGGTCAGGTGATTCTTGATCTTGTCCTCGACACGAGCGAAGTCGGCCTGGTCCAAGGAGATCATAAGGCCGCCCCGGGAACCCACAGAGCAGCGACCACGTAGAAGCCACTTGCCACCCAATACCAGCAAGGCAGCAGCGAGTAGTACGCCTGTCGCCATAAAATTGCCGGTGGCCGCCCCGATCGAACAGGCGATAAGAACCAGCAGAAAGCCGATCTCTGCCGGATCCTTGACCGGAGTGCGAAAGCGCACAAAAGAGAGCGCGCCCAGGAGACCTAGAGAAAGGGGGATAGATGTTTGGATCGCCAAGAAGAGCACAGTTATCGCCGGCCCGCCGATAAGGAACATCCGGTCCACGCCGGCTCCGATGTGTCTTGACCCATAGAAAGCGTGGTACATCGCGAAGATCACCAGAGAGAACAGCAGCGAGAACGCCAGGGCGATGAGCACCTCGGTCCAACCCAACGAGGCCTGCATACCCTCCCAGACCGAACTCACTTCTTCCCACATATCGTCACCTCTCTATCCGTTTCTTGGCACTGCTGTGCATGATTCGACGTGGACTATTCCAGACGGCCAGAGTCTCGAGACACTGGTCGATTCGCTCGTATGCGCTTCGATGCTCGCTGAGTATTTAGAGAAGCGAGTCCACGAGGAGCCCATCGCGCCCAGGCCCAGCAGGCAGGCGGGTAGGTCTGCCGATGGCCCCTTCACCTCCACCACTGCGCCCGGCAACCTCAGACCCCGCTCGCCCCTGCCCACCCCCAGCCTGGCAATGGAGGACCGTATCTGTGAGTCGAAGGCGACCCGGAACCCGGTGCGTGGCTCCACGAACCGCCAACGCCAATATGAGATCGCCACAGCGGGGCTCAGCGGTCTGGCCGAGAAGAACCCGAACCCGGCCATAGTCGTTAGGAGAGTGGATGCCGAAACGATCCCCGTCGACAGTCGACTCGGTCGCAAGGCATCCAACGTCACCTCGATCGCCCGACGCTGCTTGGTCGCGGCAAAGCCCCGCCGTTGTTTGAGCTCCAGCCAAACCGGGGCCATGCCACCCGGGGAGAATGATTCTAGTCCCTCCCCTCGCTTGCCAACATGCGGGTCGCATTCGGTGCCATACCAACGTATGCGGACTTTTGACTTAGAGAACTCGCCTGCCTGCGAACTTGCGTGGAAGTCCAGATCCGGGGTATCGAAATACAGACTGTTGATCTGTTCGTCGGGATACTCTGCGTCCCACCGACAGGTGCGGCGCACAAGGGCCAGTGCAAGAGGTATGTTCTTGGGCGCCAGGTAGAACTTCTGCTCGACTCGCTCACCGTCCAAAGGCTGCCATCCCCTTCCCACCGCCGTTTGCACTCCCATCGCCGCTGCCCGTAGGTAGGCGGCCATCGAGCTGCGCCGCTACCGAAGCTGTACGTTGTTGCACAAAGTAGAGGAGCCCGATGAACTTGCCGCCGCCAGTCCTCACGCCGCTGCCTACAGACGAGGGGGTTCTTATCAGACTCTCCTCAAAAACCTCTGTCGAGTAGAACTTGTGAGTGTCCTCTTGCACGTAGGGCCGTATCAGATCTGCGATCTCGTTGATCCTGGCAGTCATGCGGTCCACGGAGAAGGGCCCGTCGATCATCTGGCGCAGATAGGTGTGGTAGGTCTCAACGTACTCTGGCTCGTCGAACAATTGGAGCACGAGTGGGTATTCAGCTACGGGCGCTGCCGTCGGCTCGTCGATGTAGAAATCTATTAGCTGCTCATCACTGACGCCCGAGTTGAAGGCGCCGAAGGTCATGTTCAGATCCCAGGGTATGAGAGAGAACTTCCCACCGTCCTCATACAAGTAGTAGTTGTGACCCATGCCGATGTAATTGTCCAGGTGTACCAGCACCACAGAAGCTGCCAAGTACCGAAGCACCTGGTCCACATCTAGAACGGCTTCAAGATCGCCGGCTGAAACCTCAGCCGGGTCAGAGTTGAGAATCTCAAGTAGTTCGAAAAGCCTTGAGTAATCCGCGTACTCTTCATTGGTCCGTAGCCCGACAGAAGTCAGATAGTCGACGTCGTAGTTGAAGAGTCTCTGCATCCCTGCCATGGGGTTGCCAGCGGGGACGACCAAGGTGGTCGTGGTCTGTCCGGCACCGTTCAACCCCGGTATCCACCCGGCATCCTCGCCCAACCGGTCGATGATCGATCCCAGGTCGCCCCCACCCACGCGGTATATCGGAGACGTGGTGGTAGTCGAAGGACCTCCTTCCCGCGTTGCCTCCGCGATAGTGTCGGCCTCGACCCAGTCGAGGGCACCCGCATGGATCTCCGGCTTGTAAAGATTGTTGTAGCCGTCATGGAAGTTCTCAATGAGAAACGCAAGATCGATGACTTCCACCTGCGTATACACCCCGACATGAACCTCGTTGATCCAAAGGTCTACGAAACAGGTCCTGGGAGCAGGGAGGCCCATCAGTGCCATGAGTTCGAAACTGATGAAGTCCTTCATGAGCGTTGGGTCCGCGTAGCCGTTGTTGTACACAAGCTTCCGTATGCCGTGATACTCAGACTCGGCATTGAAGAAGTTGAAGTCGACCTTCAGGCCCGCTCGAAAAGTATCGTGGGTGGCCGCTCCCATCAGAGAGCTGCTCCCCTTGGTGCGCACTGCCGCCCCCGGAATCGACTCACCGTCGATGGAGATGTCGGCTCGATAGAACACCTTGCCGATGACGTCGCCCTGCATGCGCTGCCAATCAGCGTCGTCCATAGAGATGCGCACGGTCTGCACCCGATCGTCGGGAAAGACCTCGTCGTAACGATCATCCAGGATCACCGAGTAGACGTCGACTAACTCCGCGGAGGTCATGTCGGCCCGGACCACCTTCGCGCATCCTGTCACTGCCAAACACGCGATAAGGAGCGCGAACAGAGCAAAGACATTCACGTGCTTCGCACTACGCGGAGATTCCAAATCAGCCTCCGTCGTCCAAGGTACGAGGAATTGTCTCATACATAGACCATTGAAGACCCAGCCCGGAGACCTTCCGGCATCGCCCTGATAAGGTAGGTCAGTGCGATTAAACATGCTGCACCTTGGGAACACACGGACCGCCACAAACAACTCAAAGGAGAGCCACCAGACGATGGGCATCAAAGGGAGCAAGACCGAACAGAATCTACTCAAAGCCTTCGCCGGCGAGAGCCAAGCCCGCAACCGTTACACCTTCTTCGCAAGCGTGGCCAAGAAGGAAGGCTACGAGCAGATCGCGGCGATTTTCCTAGAGACCGCCGAGAACGAGAAGGAGCATGCAGAGGTCTTCTTCAAGTACCTGGAGGGCGGGCCGGTGGAGATCACGGCTAGCTATCCGGCCGGCAAGATCGCGGAGACCGCTGATAACCTCCTCGCGGCCGCCGATGGCGAGCAAGAAGAGTGGGGCACGCTGTATCCCGAGTTCGCCGCTGTGGCCAGAGAGGAAGGCTTCAAAGACGTCGCCACTTCGTTCACCGAGATCGCCGAGGTCGAGGAGCAGCACGAACTCCGCTATCGCAAGCTACTGGCCAATCTGAATAGCAAGCAGGTATTCAAACGCGAGACCGCGGTCAAGTGGCATTGCCGCAACTGTGGCTACATCCACGAAGGGCCAGAAGCTCCCGATGAATGCCCGGCCTGCAAGCATGCGAAGGCCTACTACGAACTCTGGTGCGAGAACTACTAGACCTCTAGGGCATAGGCAGTTACTGGGGGTCGAGCGCTCTGGATACGGGTCGCAGTGCTACTCAGCACTGACGACAGTCTGGGTGCGCTCGGCCTCTGACTCGGGGTCGATCTCGGTCTCCCCGGTCTGATTGACCGAGTCGGCGGATGGACCGTCCTCGTCCTGGAAGCAGCTCAAGAACACGTTGACCACTTCGGGGTCGAACTGCTTACCGCTGCCCTTCCTGAGTTCCTCGATAGCGATCTCCACCGACAACCCCGCGCGATACGGTCTATCGGTGGTCATGGCCGAGTAGGCGTCAGCAACCGCCAAGATACGGCCGAGCATGGATATGTTCCTACCGGCCAAGCCCGCGGGATATCCACTGCCGTCCCAGCGCTCATGGTGGTGGAGCACGGCCTCACGCACCTCGTCGTTTCCGGCCAAGTGTTGAGAGACCATCAGACTGCCCAGCAGCGAGTGCTGACGCATCGCGTCTTCTTCTTCGTGCGTCAGCGGACCAGGCTTGCGGAGGATGCGGTCCGGAAGTCCTATCTTGCCCACATCGTGCAGCAGCGCGGCAACGCGAAGAGCCTCCTGCTTGTCCTTGCTGAAACCGAGCGATTCGACGATCGAAGCCGAGTACTCCGCCACGTGAGCGGAGTGCTTGCGCGTGTAGTGGTCTTTGTTGTCCACAGCGTTGACCAAAGCATCCAGCGTGCTGAAACCGGATGAATCGATGGTCTCAGCGCCGAAAGTCTCCCGCTTCAGCGTCACGGTATCGCCGCCCCACCTCTTTGACTCGTAGAGATTGGCATCCGCGATGGCTATGAGAGACTGCGAATCACCACCGTCTTCGGGGAACGTGGCAGCGCCAAAACTCATCCGCAATGGGACGTTGAAGCCGTTGGGCGCCACGTAGGGTTGTGACCCCAGCGAGAGTCTCATGTGGTCCGCCACAGTCGCTGCACCGGTGCGGGAGGTGGCCGGAAGCACCATCAAGAACTCATCGCCGCCGTATCTGCCGACAAAATCACTAGTGCGGTTGCGATGACGGAGGACTGCCGCCACCCTCTTGATCACCTCGTCGCCGGCGGAATGACCCCAGGTCTCGTTGAAGTTCTTGAAGTTGTCTATGTCCGCCAGAAGTATGGAGAAGGTGCCCTCGTAGCGACGTGCGCGCGCGATCTCCACTTCGAGCTGCTCCAGAGCTCTATGTCGGTCGTACAGCCCGCTCAGTGAATCGACTTCACCGAGCGCCTTGGTCTCTTCGTAGAGACGATGGTTCACCAAAGCCCGCGCCAATCTGGCCGCGAATTTCAGGATGGTCTCCTTGCCATCTTCGCTGAACTTGGTGGGAAGCGCCGATCCCGCTATGGCAAGACCTACGGGGAAGCCGTCAGCGACCAGCGGGACTGCCGACAGCGAGTGAAAGCCGCCCAAGTTAGGCGCTTCACCATCGAACAACCGTTCTACCTCTCTAGAGGGTAGCTCGGTGACAGACTCGATAAAGACGGGGGTTCGTTCCTCTAGCACCGTGCTTATGAGACGCTTCGATGCCACAGGTATGCTCGCCTGCGGACCCCAGCACCCGAATGCAGACGGGATCCGTGACACTCCTTCTGGGTGGTCAGAGAACGACCGCAGGCCCACCAGTTGCTCCGCGTCCGGGTCAAGCTGCAGCAGCCACACTTCTTCAGCGTCAAAGATACCCAGAGCCGCGTCCTCGAGCTGGGTCAAGGCGTCGCTCAAGTCAAGGGAGCTGCCCAGAGAAGCACTCGCGTCCTGGAGTTGCTGCAGTTGGCAGTAGGCCGTCTCCAGATCCGAGTGCCTGGCGTGGAGCTCGTCCAATGCTTTGGCCAATGACTGCACCCTGGATTCCGCGTCTTCGTCCGTTGCGGTGTCAAGTTGCGACTGAGGCTGCCGGGCAGCCTTGCGAAAGACCAAGGCCTCCATCGCCACACACTCTGCTGCCGCGGCCACCACCAAGACACCGATCACGACGAACATCAATCCTAGGGCAGTCCCGGTCCACGCACCGTTTTCTACCAGGACACCTTTGACCACGCCCGCAACCGCCGCAGCAGCGACAAGAACGCCCACCCCTATCAGCAGATATACATTCCGGCGAAGAGACAAATCCCCTCCCCTAGCCATCTCCCCCCCGGTCGAAGTCTATAGAGCCGTTATCGGCCGTCCAACGGCGCCACTTGAGCGGCATGAGAGTGTTCTGCCTCTCCGCGCTCGGACGGGACGCCTCATCCCTGCATGCGCACCTTCCAAATATGCTCACCCGGCCAACGCCTATACCATTCCCGATCAGTGTCGTCCCTGTAGCTGCTGGTCACTTCAGGACCGGGGCGCAGTTCCACCAGATCCTCCACGACGAAGCCATGTGCGCGGAACAGGCGGATCCAAGCGCCGTAGGGCAGCGCAAACTCCACATACCCCTCGTACGGAAGCAACCACATGCCAAAGTAGTCCAGCAGAAGACGATCTTGCGGGTGGTCACTGTCGTCTGAGTAACACATCTCCACCAGCGGCGTCGCCCCGCAGAAGACAAGACATCCTCCCGGACGGAGCAGCCGCGCTACCTCCGGGACCGTCACGTAAGGGTCGGCGAAAGTCATGGCGCCGTAGTCACAAAAGACGACGTCAAAGCTGCTATCGGGCAGAGGCACTGCTTCGGCGCTGGCGTGCACTAGCGGAAAATCGACCTCTGCCTCACTCATCAACCTGCGGGCGTGCTCCAGTTGTTTTTCAGAGATGTCCAGACCCACGGGCCGCGCGCCCTCCAGGGCCAGAGAGATAGACCACTGGGCCGCGCCACAACCTAGTTCCAAGATATCCATACCCTTGACGTCACCAAGGACCTTGAGTTCCGCTTCCGGTATCCTCCACACCCCCCAGGCCGGCCCGCCGGGTCCTTTGAGATCTGCGCCATGGTCACCCTGATACTTGTCGCTGTCAGAGTTCCAGTTTTCACGGTTGGCTGCTTCGTGCTCGGAGAGTGCTCCAGGATCCAGTTCCGGGATATCCAGCATTCTGGGCTCCTTTGTATGCATGTGCCAGACAGCGCATCGTAGCGCGACCCCGGCCGCAAAACCATGTCCGCGCAGCGCACCCGCCGCCAGACACCGGTCTGTGCGAACATATGGCACGTACTCACCACGGATCCGCCTCACCGGATTCCCGGGAGGGCGAGGAGGACAGATCGTATGCAGCCGACCGCTAACCCCCGAGTCCTGCTCAGTACCTCGCTGGGCGATATCACTCTGGAACTCGATGGGATCAAGGCCCCCATCAGCACCCAGAACTTCGTGGCCTACGTCACATCCGGACAGTTCGACGACACGATATTCCATCGCGTGATACCCGGCTTCATGGTCCAGGGCGGTGGTTTCACCGCAGACATGGGGCAGAAGCCCACTGATGCCCCCATTGCCAACGAGGCGGACAATGGACTCAAGAACAGCCGCGGCACCGTCGCAATGGCCCGCACATCCGATCCCAACAGTGCCACCAGCCAGTTCTTCATAAACGTGGCCGACAACGCCTTCCTCGATCACACAGCCAAGACGCTGCAGGGTTGGGGGTACGCGGTGTTCGGTCAGGTGACCGAAGGCCTGGACGTGATCGACCAGATCGTCCAGGTCCCCACAGGCAAGCACGGTCCGCACTCAGATGTGCCGCTGCAGGCAGTGACCATCCAGAAAGCCGCAGTCCTGGAGTGATACGGGGCATGCCCAACCACTGACGTGAACAGGACGAGCGTCATCAGATTTTGGTCAGCTGTCGCGGTTGCTTTGGCCGCGACAGCGTTCGGGGCCACGATCGCGCTCGGGGCCGCGCTTCTTCTACCTCCACAGGGCACCGCCCTTGCCACGGTAGAGCCGCCATCCATCACCATCACCGCGGTCTTCCCAAACGGGGAGCCGCAGGTTCCAGAGCTGTCTTCCAAAGCGGCCCTGGTCGTAGATGCGGACACCGGAAAGGTCGTGTTCGCCAAGAACCCGGACGACAGGCTGCCCATGGCCTCGACCACCAAGATCATGACCGCCATCTTGGCGCTGGAGTCTCTGGACCTGGATGAGAAGGTCGTAGTCTCGCGCAACGCCCACTTCCAGTCAGGCTCACTGGTAGGGCTCTACACTCTAGACACGGTGACAGTGGAGCAATTGCTCTACTGGATGCTCGTCTTCAGCGGGAATGACGCGGCCGTCGCGCTGGCGGAGAAGACATCCGGCACCGTGGACAAGTTCGTAGTCAAGATGAACGCCAAGGCCAAGGAGATGGGTCTGACCAACACCCACTTCACCAACCCCAACGGACTGGACCGCACCGGTCACTATTCGTCCTGTACCGATCTTGCCACCATGGCCCGCCAGGCCATGAAGAACGAGACCTTCCGCAAGATGGTGAAGACGGTCAACTACGAACTCCCGCACCCGGGCAGCTACACACCGGAAGATCCACACAACAGCAACGCGTTGCTGACCAAATACGACTGGGTCACGGGGATCAAGACGGGTTCGACCCCCACAGGTGGATACTGCATGGTCGCCTCGGGCACCAGGGACGGCGTATCGCTCATTGCCATCCAACTGGGAGCCAAAGACAACGAGACGCGATGGAGGGAGGTCGAATCCCTCTTCCGTTACGGCTTTGGCCTTCGCCCAGCGACCACCCTGGCCCAGCCCGGCTGGGTGCTGGCAGAAGCGACGCTAGGGGACGCTCTTGGCCAAAGCGTCGACCTCGTGCCCAAGGACCGCCTGGTGGTACGCCTGAACAAGGGGGAGACCGCCACGGGTGAGATCACTATCGCCGACGACCTTTCTCTGCCCATTAGTGCAGGGGAGACGCTGGGCGTGGTGAAGTTCTCGCTGAACGGCAAGCCGCTGGGCGAGACCGCCCTACTGGCCCGATGCGCCGTGTACGTGCCCACGGTCAGGCGCATCCTGGTGCACGCGAGAAACTGGTACCTGCCTGAGTTCCAGCTTAGCGACCGCGGAGGACGCTACCCGTATTAGCCATGAGGCCGCCCCTGTTGATAGTCAACCCCGTGTCCGGAAGAAAGAGGGACACCTCCTGCCTGGCCGAGCTCCTGGCCACGGTCGAGAAGGTTCTGGGCGACACCGTGGTTCGCTACACGCTTCGTCCAGGACACGCGAGGGAGATCGCTGCCGAAGGGGTGCGCGCTGGATATCCGCTGGTCGTATCGGTCGGGGGTGATGGCACCTTCAGCGAGGTCGTCGACGGCGTCCTTAGTGCACTCGATGACGGCGGTGGTGCAGACGCTGACAGCTGGCCCGCTGTAGGTCTCGTGGACGCGGGCACGGGGGGAGACTTCCGCCGTAGCCTGGGCCTGGACCCGGGATACAAGAGCTGCTTGCAGGCCATCGCCCTGGGCAGAGAGCGCATGGTGGATGTGGGACGCGCCTCGTTCATGGGCAGGGATGGCACCCTTGTCCAGCGGTACTTCGCGAACGTGCTCTCTGCTGGGCTGGGGGGCCTGGTCGACCGCTATGTCTCTTCGGCACCCTCGCTCCTGGGCGGCAGAGGCGCCTACTACCTCGCCTCGCTGCGTGCGGTAGCCGCGTGCAGAGAACAAGAGGTCATAGCTCGCGTCACCTGGGGAGGCGAGACGCGCGAACAGGTGATACCCGCCTATCTGATAGCCATCTGTAACGGACGCTGGTTCGGTGGCGGCATGGACATCGCTCCGATGGCCCTTCCTGACGATGGGCGCTTGGAGGTGCTCACCATAACCGATCGCAATCGTGTGCAGCTCGCCGCAAAGATACGCAAGGTGTATACGGGGAGTCACTTGGACGAGCCCACCGTGCATCACTTCCCCTGCCACCGGATCGAACTGCGCCTCAAAGAAGAATCGGCCGAGCGACGCTTCTTGCTCGACGTGGACGGCGACTATTTGGGATCGTTACCCCTGACGGTGGAAGTGGCTACTCAGCGTCTGCGCTTGAGGGCATAGCTGCCAAGAGCAGGCACCGCCATGCCGTCAACGGTTCATGTCCCTGGTCTCCAGGTAGTAGAGAGCATGGTAGACGGCCAACGCACCCCGAGCACAAGCTGTGACGACCTGCTTCAGCTCGTAGTCCGCAACATCGCCCGCGGCATACAAGCCCGGATGCGACGTCAGACCGTCCTGATCGACCTTGACGAAGCCTCGGTCATCTAGCTCGCACAGCCCTTTCACCAGATCGCTCTGCGCATCGATACCCACGAACTCAAACACGCCGTCCACAGCGAGCGTCTTCTCGGTACCATCCTGCTTCGACTTCAGTCGTATCCCCGTGACCTTGCCGTTCTCGCCCAAGATCTCTTCCGGCACGTACGAGAGATGCATGCTTATCTGAGAGTCCAGGAAGCACTGGTCCTGCAGGCACTGTGTGGCCCGTAACTCATCTCGCCGGTGCACCAGATGAACCTGCTTGACGATCTTCGCCAAGTACAGCGATTCCTGTGTGGCCGAGTCTCCGCCGCCCACCACCGCGACCACCTTGTCCCGATACAGTGGCCCATCGCACGTAGCGCACCAAGAGACGCCACGACCGGTGAACTCCGCCTCGCCTGGAATGCCCAGCTTGCGGGGTATCGCTCCAGTGGCAAGGATGACAGTCTGGGCCTTCACCTCCGCCCCTCCGACATCCAGAACGAAATCTCGCCCATCCTGACGGATCGCCTCTACCGGAGAAAGCGTGTGGAACTCAGCCCCCGCGTTCAGTGCCTGCTGAGACATGGCTTCGGCCAGATCCTGCCCGCTCACTCCATCAGGAAAGCCGGGGTAGTTCTCCACCCAAGAGGCTGCGACTATCTGCCCGCCCGTGAGCCCGGTCTCGTACACGACCGTCTTTGCCCGGGCCCGCGCGGCGTAGATGCCCGCGGTCAGACCCGCAGGTCCGCCTCCCACGATAGCGATATCCACCGTTTCACCCACGATCCCTCCTGTCTCAGCCCAGCGCTACGTCTAGAACCATCATAAGGGCGAACCCGACCATGGCGCCACCAGTCGCCAGATCGTTGTGCTTGCCTCTTTGCGATTGAGGTATGACCTCTTCTACTACGACGTAGACCATGGCCCCCGCCGCGAAGGCCATTATATACGGCAGTATCGGCCGGGCGAACACCACGGCTGCTGCCCCCAGCACGGCGGCGATCGGCTCTACCACAGCCGAGAGCTGACCAAAGAAGAAGCTCTTTGCCCGCGACATCCCCAAGCCCCTCAGAGGCAGCGCGACCGCGGTGCCCTCCGGCAGGTTCTGTATCCCGATACCCAGGGCCAAGACCATCGCAGCCGCGGTGGTGACGCCGTTGCCTTGCCCCGCGGCACCAAAGGCCACACCGACCGCCAACCCCTCCGGAATATTGTGCAGGGTGATAGCACCGACCAGCAAGGCGCTCCGGCTCCACTCTGTCTTGATGCCCTCTGTATGGTCTGAATAGAGCCCGGGGTGCAGGTGTGGCAGCACTCGATCCAGTACGTACAAGAACAGTCCGCCCGCTGCAAACCCTGCCAAAGCAGGCAACCACGGCATAATGCCATCAGCCTCGGCCTGCTCGATCGACGGGATCAGAAGCGACCACACGCTCGCGGCTATCATCACCCCTGCGGCGAAGCCCATCATCAGGTCGCTCAGCCAAGCACGGACGGACTTGAATCCGAATACGAACGCCGCCCCCACCATCGTCATCAGCCAGGTGAACACCGAGGCCAGAAAGGCCTGCAAGATGGGATCCAGACTGCTGAACCACGACATCGAAGGCACACCTCATATCGGACTTCGCCTGTCAGAAGAAAAGTAACACTTCCCGAGGGGCCGTGACTTCTTGGACCCAAGATCGCTGAGTCCCCGACCGGCGATTCGCCTCCCAACTGGTAGAATCGCAGCCACAGAAAAAGTAGCTTTGATTGTAGGAGGAGCTTCCCATGGCAGGCGCAGAGTCCGATATCGTCCAAGTCTTGCAGACGGCCGTCACCCCGGTCGTGCTGATATCGGGTGTAGGGTTACTCCTGCTCACAATGACCAACCGCTTTGGCCGGCTTACCGACCGCACTCGCCAACTGGCCAGCCTCGTCAAGAACAGCCAAGGCAGCGAGCAAGAGTCCTTCCGAGCGCAACTGCGCATCCTCAGTCAGCGCGGCAAACTACTGCGGCGCTCGATAGCAGAAGCAGGCGTGTGTGTCCTCTTCGCCGCTCTGCTGATCATCACGCTGTTCATCACCACGCTCGCTCACACGACGTTGGAGTGGTTAGACTCGACGTTCTTCGTGTTGAGCCTGGTGTTCCTTATCCTCTCGCTGGTGGACTTCATACGCGATGTCTACCGCGCGCTCGAGGCCATCGCCCTGGAAGTGGGCGACGACTGGAAGACAAAGTAGGCGACGCTAGTCGGGCTGTCGCCTGAACATCATCGGGTAAGGTAGGAACACGGGAGTCCGTTCCTGGTAGCTAGCGTAGCTCGCGCGCGCGTGGCCAGCATCCGGCGCTCCATCCAGGGAATGCTCACCACCAGGAACATGATGGTGATGGCCACAACACCCACGACAGTCCACCACCAGCCTAGACCAGACGCCAGCGCGAACACCCAGAGGCCCCACCACGTAAGGACTTCTCCCAGGTAGTTGGGGTGGCGACTTACGGACCAAAGGCCGGAGTCTGCCACCCGGCCCCTGTTCCCCGGTCCCTTTCTGAACCTGCGCAGCTGATCGTCGGCGACATAGGCGAACACGACCGCACCCAGTGTTACTGCGATCCCCAAGACATCGAGAGCGCGCAACCCTGCCGCCCCGGGTCGCGTGATCGCGTACAAGGGCAGGCAGCCCAGATACACCAACACCGTCGGGAAGAAGTGGATCCCTGCGAAGCTCACCGGCCAGTAGGCCCTGCCGTACTTCTGCCTGAGCTCCACATAGCGGAAGTCCTCCTTGCGCAGCCCCGGCCAGTCACGATAGAAGTTGCTGGTCAGGCGCAATGAGTACAGAAACACCAGACATGTTGCGATCACGAGGCGGGCGTCCACTCGCTGCCAGCCGGTGACGAGGTAGTATCCGGCTATGGCCAGCGGTTGTACGCTCCAATACGGATCGTAGATGCTGGAGTTGTTCGCGGCCACCGACACGGCGAACACCACGACGGTGGCGATCGCGGTACCAGCAGCCAAGTCGGCGAGGGGATGGCCCAGCGACATAGCTCTGACCGCGAACACGGCGACCACCATGGCGATCACGTAGGCGCCTACGCTGACGCAGACACCTAGAATCCGCGAGTTGCGAGAGCCTACCGAAGACATGTCGCTCATCTACTCCTGCTCTTCAACAGCAGCACATGGACACTGACACCGACGGCGACCACGAAGAGGATCCCCCGCAGCCACCAACGATCTATGAAGAAGACCGCACTCGCGGTGATGACCGCCCACAGGAACAGCAGCGCCCCTGCCTTGACCCTCCAGGGCACGCCCCGGCCGCAGAGATAATCGCTCAGATAGCAGCCGAACAATCGATTGGTCACCAGCCACCGGTGGCAGCGCGCCGAACTCCTCCCATAGCATGCTGCTGCGAGCAGCAAGAACGGGGTGGTGGGCAGGATCGGCAAGACGATGCCTATCATCCCCACGGCAAGAAAGAGGGTGCCCGCGACCAAGAACAGGTATCTGGAGACAGAGCGCACGGCCTATCCAGGCCACGCCTAGGCCGCGCCCTTGTCGCTCTCCAGGTAGTCCACCAACGCGTCGGCAAGCGTACGAAATATCCAAGCCCGCTTGGCGTCGTCGGTCTCAAGCAGCGTGAAGCGAAAACCCATATGGGGAGTGTAGAAACCCGTGAGCGGTACTACGCATAGACCCTTCGAGCCAAGGAGTTGGTATACGAACGCCCAATCCGGGGCAGCCCCCTTGCACTGCCGGTCAACGATATCGCGCAGGTCTGGATCGTCTATCGGCAGCCTCTTGTTCCCACCCAGCACGCCGGGTTCGAACACCACGGTCATGTAGAAGGCCCCTTGGGCTTTGTGTACCTTCACACCAGGGACGACGCTCAAGGCCTGGTAGGCCTCTTCGGCCCTCTGGGCGAACATCTTGGCGCGGCGGGTCAGGTGGGCGGCGTACCGCGGATCGCCGAAGACGTGCGGGACCACCAACTGCGGGCCACTGGTCGAGCAGACCTCTAGACGCTTGGCCGCTATCAATGAGTTGATATAGGCGGCGAAGTTCTGATCGCGCGAACGGTTGAGGACTTCTATCCAGCCACATCGCGAACCGGGCCAGGGCAGTTCTTTCGACACACCCCGCATCACGATGGCCGGTACGTCCGAGACGACCTCAGACAGGTGGACCGTCTCCACGCCTGGAAAGACCATGTGGATGTAGATCTCGTCAGCGATCAAGAAGAGTCCGAACTCCTTGGCCAGAGCAACGATCTCTTCCAACACCGCGACCGGATAGACCGCGCCGGTGGGGTTGTTGGGATTGATGATCAGGATGCCGGCTATGGACGGGTACGCCTGTATCTTGCGTCGTAGATCGTCTAGGTCGGGTAGCCAACCATTGTTGGGGTCCAAGTCGTACGTGATGTGAGGCAGCGCGCAGTGTGCCGACTCCGCCGATGAATGCGTGCTGTAGGCGGGAGAAGGACCGATGACACGGGCGTGCGGGCTCAGGAAGCCATATACCTTGGCCACGGCATCAGCGACGCCGTTGAAGAAGATGATGTCCGATGGGTCGATGTGGACACCGGGCCGTGCGTTCACGTGAGCAGCGAGAGCTTCGCGCGCTTCCTTGAAGCCCTCCGTGGGACAGTAGCCCCAGGAGATGTCGCGGTCTACCACATCATGGAAGATCTGGCGGATCCAGGGCTCGATTGTCTCGCCCTTGGCCACCGGATCTCCGATGTTCTCCCATATGACGTCGACCCCATGCTGTCGCACCGTCTCGCCAAACGTCACGATATCTCGGATCGCATACGAGAGGTGCGCCGATGAGGGGCTGACCGGATCTACTCTCATCAGATCTCCCCAGATGCACTCACAAGAGTCAATCAGTATACAGGACACACGCTGCGCGAAGCGCTGCCGCACCATACCAGCAGTACGCTCCTGCTACCATATGCGCAATGCATAGAAGCACCCGCACTGTAGTCCTGATAGTCGCCACTCTGTCCGGTTTCGCTGCCACTTTCGCCGCGACCGGCATCATTGTCGCAATCAAGTCTATCGACCAGCAATTCGACCTCTCACCTGCCGCAATCGCGTGGCTGCCACTCACCTACGTCCTCGCCTCAGGAGCTATCCTCATGGCAGCCGGTCGCATGAGCGACATCTTCGGCCGCATGAAGATCTTCGCTATAGGCCTGGTGGGCTTCACCGCCTTCAACTTCGCTGCTGCCTTCGCCACTTCGGCGGCATGGCTCATCGCCATGCGTACACTGCAAGGCCTTGCCGGATCCCTACTCTTCGCGACCAACATAGCGTTGGCGACGCTCTCTCACCC
The DNA here is from genome assembly GCA_963814365.1 of uncultured Actinomycetes bacterium. Lineage (GTDB taxonomy): Bacteria > Actinomycetota > Thermoleophilia > RBG-16-64-13 > RBG-16-64-13 > RBG-16-64-13. Next base: position 279,609 of record CAWFCL010000005.1, read on the forward strand.
CCCCGAGAAGAGGGGTCGAGCGCTCGGCATACTCACAGCGGGCGTTTACCTGGGTTCGACCACCGGCCCATTCTTGGGCGGTCTGTTGGTGCATCACTCTGACTGGAGAGCCCTGTTCTGGTTCGTAGGAGGGGTCACCCTGATGACTCTACTCCTGACGCTATGGGTGATGCGCAAGGTGGAATGGAAGGAGCCCAGGGAAGCCCCGTTCGACAAGTTGGGCGCCGCGGTCTGGGCAGTGGCGATGCCCGCTCTTCTTATGGGGTTCACCTTCCTGCCTCGCATCGAGGGCATATTGCTGAGCGTAGCCGGAGCATCAGCCCTGGGGTTCTTTCTATGGTGGGAGACGCGTGCGATAGACCCCGTGCTGAACGTGAACCTCCTCCGCACCAACCGTCCCTTCGCCTTGTCGAACGCCGCCGCCCTTATCAACTACAGTGCGACCTACGCGATAATCTTCCTCATAGGCCTCTACCTCGAGTACATCAAGGGCCTTGACGAGAACATGGTCGGCTACGTACTGGTATCCATGCCCCTCCTTCAAACCGTAGTATCCGTCTTCGCTGGCCGACTGGCCGACCGAGTGCAGCCGCGACTCATCGCGGCGACCGGCCAAGCTCTCTGTGTGTTGGGGCTTGCGGCTTTCGCCTTCTTAACGGAGGGCACCTCTCTCTGGTACGTCATACCCACGCTGGCAGTCCTGGGCGTAGGGTTCGGACTCTTCGCCTCTCCCGTCGCTCACATGGTCATGGGCAGCGTGGAGAAGCGTGACCTAGGCATGGCCTCCGCTACGATCGCATCCATGCGTGTCACCGGACAGGGGATCAGCATCGGCATATCCGGATTGATGATCGCTCTCTTGGTGGGACAGAAATCCAAACTGGTGCCGGCGGACTACCCTCATCTGCTTACCAGTGTCCGGATCAGTTTCGCCATCTTCGCGTCCTTGTGTGTACTTGGCTTGATAGCCGTGCTGCTGGGAAAACAGAAGCGCGACTAGCGAAAACCCCTGCAGGCGCTATAATCCGATGTCCTCATCGAGGAACGACGTCCGCTTGACCCATGTAGGAACCGAAGGATTCATCGTGCCCGCACAAGTAGCTCAGCACACCAGCAATATCCGCAACGTGGCCATAATCGCCCATATCGATCACGGCAAGACCACGCTCATCGACTCGATCTTCAAGGCCGCCCACGTCTTTAGAGACGACCAACGCATCGACGAACGAGTGATGGACAGTCACGACCTGGAGCGTGAGCGGGGCATCACGATCCGCTCGAAACACTGCACGGTGAAGTGGGACGATTATCTCATCAACATTGTCGACACCCCGGGACACGCAGACTTCTCCGGGGAAGTCGAGCGCGTGCTCTCCATGGTGGATTCGGTGCTGTTGTTGGTGGATGCCAACGAAGGTCCCATGCCGCAGACGCGCTACGTGCTCATGCGAGCGTTGCGTCTGGGACTTCGTCCCATTGTGGTGGTCAACAAGGTCGATCGACCCAATGCGGAACCACAAGAGGCATTGAACAAGACCTTCGACCTCTTCCTAGAGTTAGGCGCCACCGACGAGCAGGCTGACTTCCCAGTCGTCTATGGTTCGGCGCTGGAGGGATGGATCGTGTACGACCCTGAGACAGATGCCCGCGACGGGATGGAAGCCTTGTTCGAGACCATCGTCAAGGAGGTGCCGCCGCCGCACGCCATGCTCGAAGCGCCCTTCCGCATGCAGGTCTCGACTCTGGCGTGGAGCGACTACTTGGGCCGCATCGGTTGCGGACGAGTCTTGCAGGGCACGCACCGGCGAGGCGAGGAGCTTGTGCGCACTTCCACCCAGTGGAAGAAGGGCCGAGGAAGAGACGAGACCGACTGGGAAGAGACCGGAGCCCAGAACACTCGTAGCGCTCACCTGTGGGTCACTCGCGGTTTGGAGAGAGAAGAAGTGGAAGAGGTCCACGCCGGTGACATCGTGTGGGTCAACTGCCCCGAAGACTTGACTATCGGCGACACTCTCTCGGCTCCGGACTTGGAATGCCCGGCGCTGCGACCTCTGGAGATCGAAGAGCCTACTGTATCTATGCTCTTCTTGATCAACAATGGACCGTTCTCTGGCCAAGACGGCCAGGCCGTGACCCTGCGGCAGATCAAGGACCGGCTGGACCGCGAGCTGCGCGTCAACGTCGCCCTACGAGTGGAGGACCTGGGGCGCCCCGATGGGGTCAAGGTCTCCGGCCGCGGCGAGCTCCATCTGGGGATACTCATAGAAGAGATGAGACGCGAAGGCATAGAGCTCTGCGTGTCCCGCCCAGAGGTCATCACCCGCAGAGACGAAGATGGCCGCCTGCTGGAACCTGTGGAGGAGTTGACCATCGATGTCCCTGATGAATACCAGGGGATAGTCATCGAGAAGTTGGCTCAGCGCAAGGGCGAGCTCATCGGCATGCACAACGGCGGCACCGGAGTGGTACGCATGGAGATGAGCATCCCCACTCGAGGCCTCATCGGCTACCGTAACGAGTTCTTGACCGACACCAGGGGACTCGGGATCATGTCTTCCCGGTATGTGGGCCACGAACCTTGGCGTGGTGAAGTGACGCATCGCGACAGGGGCTCTTTGGTGAGCATGGCCGCCGGAGCGGCGACAGGACACGCACTCGAGAGCCTCCAGGCCCGCGGGACCCTCTTTGTGTCGCCCGTAGATCCAGTGTATGTGGGCATGATAGTGGGCGAGCATTCACGGTCGGGGGATCTGGTCTGCAACCCGACCAAGACCAAACAGCTGGGCAATTACCGCTCCGAGACCAAGGAGATCGACGCGGGCCTCAAGGTCCCGCGAAAGATGACTCTGGACCAAGCCCTGGAGTGGATAGCGGACGACGAGCTCGTGGAGGTCACACCCAAGTCGGTCCGCGTACGCAAGACCATGCTCAGCGCCGGGGAGCGCAAGCGGGCCGACAAGGGCTAGGCTCGACCATCAGCCAGAGTCAGTGAACCTGTTCGATCTTAACGATGGCAGGGCCATCACGCTCTATCCACCAGTACGCGGACGATAGCCCCCCGGCTCGCGCCACCTCGTCCGGCGTGAGAGAACCGGATGGGTGCCAGTAGCCGTAGAACTGGCTCCACAAGCACGGCGGGTCCGCCACAGCGGGGCTCGGATGCGGCCACTGGACCGCAGCCCACCACGTGGTGATGGCGGCAGAGCTGGAAACCGTGAAGGTACGCAGCTTGCTGTAGTGATTGCGGATGTAGGGACCACCCATATGGCCCCCTGGATCAAGAACATCGTCTTCGATAGCAGCGGCGTCGGCAGCCGCGCCCGTTAGGTAGTCGCAGTAGTCGATGGTCAATTTGTGTACGCCGTCCTGCGACCAGACATTGGTGATGAAGCCGCAGGCCTTGATGAGCCCGTCCGGCGTGACCGATTCAGAGGACGTCTCCGTCGATGGGGTAGAGGCACCTGCGGAAGAAGCACCGGAAGTCGTTGTAAAGTCCGCCGTTGTAGAAGTCGCAAGCTCGACCGTTGTGGCGGTCCCTACGGGTAGATCACCTGCGGCCGTGATCCCATCCTGGCCGCTCGTACTCCCCGCGCTGCCTGACCCAGAGCAACCAAGGACCACCAGACTCAGCACCAAAGCAAGAACGACCGCAAGCGAGGACAAAAAAGTGGATCTAAAAGACGGATTCATGTGTTCGCCCCCCAAACCTAAGGAACACTATGATTGCGTCTCCTGTGACGAGGATGCGGGCTACTGAGTTCCGCACGTGAAGATATGGGTTCGCACGACGATGACCAGTGCGGACACGCAAGCCAGCGCGACCGGCACCTCCCCTGGCCACCCGTCCTAGAGTGGCTCCCTTACGGCACCCACTGCTGCTCTATACCCACGATCCCGGCCCCGTCCCGCTCTATCCACCACAGACCGTCCGACAGACCCATGTCGCCGGGCAGGGGCGGTCCGACCAAGTTCCAGAAGTTGTAGAAGTCAACCCAGGAGCACGGCGGATCGGACACGTCGATCGGCGGCACCCTGCTGTATGTGGTGATCGCGACCGTGTCGTGGACGGTGAAAGTGCGCAGCAGCGGATTCTTGTTGCGAGCGTAGTATTCGATGTAGTCGCCGGCAGAGATCTCGCCGTCGGCGACAGCCGCCGATACGGCCTCGTCACCCGTCAAGAAGTCGACATAATCGATTTTGAGCTTGCGGATGCTGCCGTCAACCCAGACTTCGGTGATGATGCCGCAGGCCGTCACGTGACCGCTTGCCAACAGTTGTTCGGACGCGTCGACCTGCATCGTGGTCGTTGGACTCGCCGGCGCCTCACTCGTGGTCGAGACGGCCTCGGCAGTGGTCGTGACCCCGCTCTCGCTCGTAGTCGTCTCGGATACCGTGGTAGTGCCGCTCAGATCTGCGCAACCCACTACCGCAAGACTGACCAACACGACGAGTAGTACCGCGGCGGATGCTCTCCCACACCAAGATGGAGCACCTGTTGACAGTCTCATCCTTGCCACCCTCCGTTCCCAACAGACAAGGCTAGGGCAGATACTGCTCGGATATCCTCACCACCGTCTCTCCGTCCCGTTCGACCCACCACGGTACGTCGTGCAGATGGCCATCCATATCAGGAAATGGTCCCGGTCCCCAGAAGCCTATGAAGTCACTCCATGTACACGGCGCCTCCATGCCATCGTGTGGCGCCCATCGAGTGGCCGTGGTGATGGCCACCGAGTCGGATATCCTCCACGTCCTGAGCCGGGTGTTCTGGTTGCGGATGTAGAAGTCTAGATCCCACACTTCGGTGGGGCCGATCTCGCCATCTGCCCGAGCCGCCTCGGTCGCTTCGTCCCCGTAAACGAATTCGCAGTAGTCGATGCTCAGGTAGCGCACGCCTCCATCCACCCACACGTCATCGATGAACCCCATGGACCTGATGTGACCGTTTGACATGACCTCCTCGGTGCTGGCCAGAGTGGTCGGAGTGTCGGAAGCGGTCGTGGTCTCGGTGACCACGGAGGAGTCAGTCCCACTGGTGGACGTCGTGCCGTCAGTGACGCTTGGTCCGGTGAGACTGGTGTCGGTGGTATCACCGCTGCCCAAGTCTTCGCAGCCTATGACCGCCAGACCGCAGAGCCCGACCACCAGAAGCAAGATCAGCGTTCGCAGAGACCTATACAGCAGTGCCATGTTCGTAACCCCCATGCCTAGCTAATACGTGCTGCGACACAGCACCTACCTAGCGTAGGCGCTTTCGCTTCTGGATGCTAGTCCCGGCGCCTCCATATCACGCTGATAGATGCGAATACCGGCAATGCGCTATACTCTCGACTCACTATCACAGACACGGTTGTCCCCCGCGCTCTTTCCGTAAGACTCGAATGGATCAACTGCGTCTACAATCGCAGTGCATCCACGGGATCGCACGGCAAGGAGCTACTCACATATGAGTTTCAATGATCTAGGCCTGCAGGCAGGCCTCCTGAGGGCCGTGCACGACCTCGGGTACGTAGACCCTACTCCCATCCAAGAACAGGCTATCCCCTTGGCCCTCGATGGACGCGACCTGCTAGGTTGCGCCCAGACAGGCACCGGCAAGACGGCCGCGTTCATCCTACCCACCCTTCAGCGCATCGCGCTGGCTGGCGAAGCCGGGCAGACCCATCCGAACGGGGCCAGGCAACCGGCACGCCGCACGGCTCCGGCGGCCCTCGTGGTGACTCCCACCAGAGAACTGGCCGGCCAGATAGACGAGGTGGCCCGGGCTTGCTCCAAGTACACTCAGCAGAAGGTGGCGGCGGTGTACGGTGGAGTGGGATACGAACCGCAGCTCAAGAAGCTACGCAGGGGTGTGGACCTACTAGTGGCGACGCCGGGGCGTCTGCTCGACCTTCAACAGAAGGGTGAGGTAGACCTGTCCCACGTGAACATCCTAGTGCTCGATGAGGCCGACCGCATGCTGGACATGGGCTTCTGGCCTGATGTGCGCAGGATCCTATCCCTGCTGCCTGCCCAGCGCCAGAACATGCTCTTCTCGGCCACGTTGACCAAGGACGTCATGCGCATCGCGGGTCCCACACTCACCAATCCCGCAAGGATCGAGGTGGCTCCCAGCGCCACGCCGGTGGAGGCCATCACTCAGACCGTGTACCCCGTGGCCGAACCGCAGAAGATAGACCTCTTGGTCCGCCTGCTAGAGGACGAGAAGCCCAGCCGAGTGCTGGTCTTCACCCGTACGAAGCATCGCGCCGACCGGGTCTGCCGCCAACTGGAGCGTAACCGCATCAGAGGTGCAGCCATCCATTCCAACCGCACCCAGGCCCAGCGCCAGAGAGCTCTGGACGGTTTCAAGGACGGTACTTACAGCGTTCTGGTGGCTACCGACATAGTCGCGCGCGGCATAGACGTAGACAAGATCTCGCACGTCATCAACTATGACCTGCCGTCACAACCTCAGGACTATGTCCATCGCATCGGGCGCACTGCGCGCGCAGGCGCATCCGGCGCCGCAATCACCTTCCTCGCCGCCGAGCAGGCCGGAGAGCTGCGCCAGATAGAGCTGCTACTGGGACAGACCTTGCCGTGCCAAGACCTCGACGGCTTCTCCTACATGGAGCGCGTGATCCCCAATCCGGAGCGCACCGCTGTAAAGCCGAAACCCCGCCTGGTCTACAACGGCAGCAAGCGCAGGCGACGCTAGATAGCAGGCTCTACCGGCCAGGTGCTAGCATGGTCGCATGACCGAGTTAAGCATCGAGGTCGCCCAACCTCATGAGGTATTCGCCATCCTCGAACTCATCGAAGAGCTCCTTATGGAGCTCGAAGATGAGAGGGTGGCCATACCTTGGGTAAAACGCGAGAAACTGCACGCCGATATCAGGCGCAATCTGGACACCGAGACCGGGACGAAGTACGGCCCCGGGAGACTCATGGCCATACTTGCCAAAGACTCCAGCGGGGTCGCGGTAGGCGTTCTAACCCTGGTCCAGAGCTTTGCCCTCTACGCTGGGGGAGAATTCGGGATCATAGACGAGATGTACGTGCGGCCAGAGTACTCGGGGGCAGGACGTCGAACGCCAACTACTCGATGAGGCCGTGGCGATCGCTACCCGCCGCAAATGGTTTCACCTTGACATCACCGGACGCGAGGGTGACCGCAACGAGAGAGCGGCTCGCTTCTCCCGCGGACTGGGGTTGTAGGGGCTTGGGCGGAGGCACGTACGCCGTACAGTCCCTAACCGGCCTCACCTCGGCTGAGGTCAGGGCGCGAGTAGTCGCAGGGCAGACCAACACCGCTCCGCGTGCCGGTGGCCGCTCCATCTGGGAGATCATCTTCAGCAACGTTTTCACCTGGTTCAACCTGATCCTTGGCGTACTCTTCGTGGCCGTGATGATCTTCGGCTCGTGGAAGGACGGCATGTTCGGAGTCATCCTGGTTGCCAACACCGCCATCGGGATAGTCCAGGAGTTGCGCGCCAAGATCGCATTGGATCGTCTGGCCGTGTTGACTGCCTCGTCGGCCAAGGTGGTCCGCGATGGCGCAGATACCGAGGTCCGCATTGCCGATGTCGTCTTGGACGACGTCGTCCGCGTCGTCGCCGGCGATCAGATAGTGGCCGACGGCGAGACCATCTTGTCCGACAGCCTAGAAGTGGACGAGTCACTGCTTACCGGTGAGTCTCTACCGGTAATCAAGGTGCCAGGCGATCGTCTCCTGTCGGGCAGCTTCGTGGTCGCGGGTAGTGGCGTGTTCCGCGCCACCGCGGTCGGAGAAGCGGCCTACGCGCAGCGCATCACCGGGGAGGGCAAGCGCTACGTGCGGCTGAAGTCCGACCTGGTCAAAGGTATAAACGACATCCTGTGGGTCATAGGCATCGGCATCCTACCTGTCAGCGGCCTCCTGATATGGGCCCAATTCCGGATGGGTGAGGGGGTGGAGCACGGAGTCACCAACACGGTGGCCGCTTTGGTAGCCATGGTCCCGCAAGGACTGGTACTGCTTACCAGCATCGCCTTCGCTCTATCGGCTATCACCCTGGCCGGACGCAAGGTGTTGGTGAGCGAGTTGCCGGCGGTTGAAGGCCTGGCACGGGTGGATGTGCTTTGTATCGACAAGACCGGCACCATCACAGAGCCCCAGCCGGCCTTCGAGAGGTTCGAGCCACTCGACGACCAAGACGGTCGCGGCGCCGGCGCAGATGTGGAGTCATCGGCACTCCAGGTCCTAGGCTACATGGCCGCCACTGCGCAGAGTCCCAATTCGACTCTGCAGGCTCTCGAGACCGCATTGCCCGAACCTGGTGACTGGGACTTAGAGGACGCAGTGCCCTTCTCTTCGGCCCGCAAATGGAGTGCAGTCCACATCGCCGAACGGGGCAGCTGGGTACTGGGCGCCCCTGAGATCGTCGGGCCCGCGGACGCCGCTAGGCGAGCGTCCGATCTCGCCAGTTCGGGCTTGAGGGTCCTGCTCTTGTCACACAGCGAAAGCCCGCTGGCGGGAGAGACCTTGCCTCCAGATCTGCGGCCGGTGGGACTGGTGATCTTCAGCGAACGGGTGCGAGCCGACGCGCCGCAGACCTTAGCCTACTTCAAAGACCAGGGCGTGCAGATCAAGGTGATATCGGGTGACAATCCGGCGACCGTGTCGACGATAGCGGCGAAGGCCGGAGTCCCCGGCGCCGAACACCCCATGGACGCCCGGGACCTTCCCGAAGGCGAAGAGTTGGCTGACCTGATGGATAGGTTCTCAGTCTTTGGCCGCGTGAGTCCCGACCAGAAGAAGGTCATGGTGGAGGCACTGCAGAGCCATGGCCATACGGTCGCCATGACGGGTGACGGAGTCAACGACGTCCTGGCGCTCAAGAAGGCTGACATGGGAATCGCCATGGGCACAGGCACGGCCGCCGCCCGGACGGTCGCTCAGCTGATCCTGGTCGACTCCAAGTTCGCGACCCTACCCGGTGTGGTGGCAGAGGGCAGAAGGGTCACCGCCAACATTGAGCGGGTAGCACATCTCTTTACCACCAAGAGCGTGTGGGCGGCCATCCTGGCCATCGCCGTCGCGGCCATGGCCAAGCCTTATCTGATCCTGCCTCGACACCTGACCATCATCGACGCACTTGTGATCGGCATACCGGGGTTCTTCCTGGCTCTGGCTCCTAACCCGCGTCGCTACATCCCTGGTTTCGTTTATCGAGTGGCCCGCTTCGTACTCCCCACCGGGCTACTGGCCGCTGCCACCATGCTTGGTTCGTACCTGCTCCTACTCCACCTGGGGGCCTCTACGGACGAGGCCAAGACGATGGAGACCATCATATTCTGCGCGATCGGCTGGAGGGTCATAGCCGCCATCGAACGACCTCTGCGAGGATGGCGGTTGGCCATGGTACTGGGGCTGACACTGCTCTTGATAGTGCCCTTTGCCGTGCCTTGGGGACGCGACTTCTTCGCGCTGGATCTGCCCGGTCTGGTCCCGAGCCTAACGACGGCGGGCATCTGCGTCTTCGCCTGGTTGTTCGTCGGGCTCGGCTGGCGCATAGGTGATCGCCTGCCCTTCTGGCGAGAGGTCACTGGTCGCACGGCCGAACAGCGGTCGGTCGACAAGCGGGCGGTCGACAGAAGCGGACCCGACTCAGGACAAGCCTGACAGACTAGACCAAGTTCTCGGGGTTCAGCCCCGCCAGCGCCTCTACGACAAAGCGGCCGTCCTTGCGCACCAGGACATCGTCGAAGTAGATCTCGCCGCCTCCCCATTCCGGTGTCTGGATCAGGACCAGGTCCCAATGGACGCTTGAGCGGTTGCCGTTGTCCGCGTCATCGTATGCTCGGCCTGGGGTAAGGTGCAGACTGCCGCAGATCTTCTCGTCAAAGAGCGTGTCTTTCATGGGTTTGGTGATGAGCGGATTAAGCCCCAGTGCGAACTCGCCCAAGTAGCGGGCTCCCTCGTCCGTGTCCAGCATCCGGTTCAGCTTGGCGGGCTCGTTAGAGTCGGCATCCACTATGCGACCGTCCTCCAGGGTAAGCCGGATACGCTCGTAAGTAGTGCCATCCTCTAGAGAGGGCGTGTTGAACTGGATGGTGCCGTTGGCTGAGTCGCGCACCGGAGCCGTGTAGACCTCTCCGTCGGGCATGTTGTTGGTGCCCGCCGCCCTTAAGACCGGTATCCCTTTGATGGAGAAGCTTATCTCGGTGCCAGGCGCGGTGACTCTCACCCGGTCGGTGCGTTCCATCAGCTCCACCAGCGGATCCATGGCCTTGTCCATGCGGGCGTAGTCCAGGCTGCAGACATTCAGGCAGAAGTCCTCGAACGCTTCAGTGGACATGCCCGCAGCCTGCGCCGCGGCCGGGGTGGGATACCGGAGCAGCACCCACTTCTTGGTCAGATAGAGGTTCGTCAACGGTTCGTTCGCCAGGTGAGAGGCCTCGATGGTCTCGGTCGGAACGTCCGCCAACTCCGAGGCGTTGCTCCCGGCCATGATAAAGACCGAAGCGTCCGCTTCCGCTAGGCGCTGCATCTCCCAAGAGGCGCGCAGATCCATCTGCTCACGACCCGCGCCCATCAGCCACGCGCGGCGCAGCCGGCTGTCGCCACCATTGGCGAACGGCACGGCGCCTCGTTTGTAGGCAGCTTCGACCAAGGCGATCATGAGCTCCAAAGACTCCGACTCGCCTTCGATGAGGACTTTCTCACCCGACTTCAAGCCGAGCGAGTGATCGAGCAGATTGCCCGCCAGCACGTCCAAACGTGGGTCTCTCATCCTCTGGTCCTTTCTCCCGCGCGTCGCCAGGCCTTCACCTGACTTGTACACCAACATGCTATCGCTAGACCACTCCAGCCGCCACGACTCGCCGTCGCGCAGAGACATGGGTAGCGTGTACAATCCTCTCATGGCTGACTGCACGCAACAAAAAAGGTGCGAACCGTGACTCTCTCTTCCGTTGATGTCTGCGTACGACCTGAACATCTCGGCGACGCCGAGCCCATCAGACACGTGAACGTATTGGCATTTGAGAGTCCCTCGGAGGCCGACCTCGTAGCCTCACTGCGCGATACCGGCGCCGTCTCTTTGTCCGCCGTCGCCCTACTGGGCGCGACGAGGATAGGCAATGCCGACGTCCCTGCGGATGAGCTGGGCAGACTCTATGCGGGCGAGACGTACGGGGGCGAGTTGGTAGGCCACGTCCTCTTCACCGCGGTCACACTGGAGGGTGAGAAGGGCAAGCTGCCTCTTATAGGACTAGGACCGGTAGCCGTTCTGCCCAGCGAACAACGCAAGGGTATTGGGACCATGATGGTTTCCAACTGCCTTGAGCATCTGCGCTCCCGCGGTCACACGGGGGTCGTCGTGGTCGGTGAGCAAGGCTTCTTCCGGCGCTTTGGTTTCATCGAGGCCAGTCGTTGGGGTCTGCAGAACGAGCTTGGGGTACCAGACGAGAACTTCCTAGCCCTCGCTTTGACTCCGGGCTCTCTAGGGGGGATGTCGGGCCTAGTCCACTACCGCCCGGAGTTCGGCCCGCCACGGGACGCGGGCTGACCAAGGATCAGTCGGCCACCGTGGCCTCTGGCCACTCAGGCAGCTCCTCTTCGTAGAGCCACGCATCGAAGAACATGCGTGCATCAAAGCCGTCAACCTCACTAGCGGCTTCCTCTACAAGGCGTATGAAGTCTTCGGTGCTGACATTCTGGTACGCGTGATCCGCTGCCCAATCACGCAGTATCGAAAAGAACAGATCGTCACCGATCGTCTGGCGAAGAGCGTGAAGAACCAGCGCACCCCGCTCGTAGACGACAGCGCTGAACAACGCGTCTATCCCCGGATCTCCCAAGAGCACGGGCTCCTCAGACGATAACGCGCGCAGTGCATATTCAATGCCGGCCTCCATACCATCGGCGCCGAACTCATGCTCCAACCAGAGCCAACTTGAATAGGTGGCGAAGCCCTCGTTCAGCCAGATGTCCTGCCAGCTGGCCGGCGTAACGCTATTGCCGAACCATTCGTGAGCCAATTCGTGTGACATGTACCAGTCGCCCGCCGATTCGCCCGCCATCTCCTCTTGGACGGTGTCGATTCCGTACAAGGTGAGCGTCTGGTTCTCCATGGCAGAACCCGACGTGTCCGCGTCCGGCACCACCACTCCGTACACCTCAAAGGGATAGGGACCGAATACCCCGGAGAAGAAGTCAAGAGCCTCGCCCAAGTCGCGGAAGGTATCGCTTGCAGTCCGGGCTACCTCGGGAGCGAAGTAGTTCCGGATAGGCACTCCGGCAGGGGAGGCCGTCTGCTCAAGTACCAGGTCTCCGATCACCACCGCGGCCAGGTAGTTGGCCATGGGCTGATCCATCTCCCACACGTAGGTGCTGTATTCACCAGCTGTTTCGGTGTCCGTGAGCACTCCATTGGCAACGGCCATGTACGGCACGGGCACCGTCAGGCGGAAGGAGTATGTGGCCTTGTCACTGGGATGGTCGTTGAGCGGATACCAGGTCGCGGCGCCCTCCGGCTCGTCCAGGGTAAAGATCGTGTCGCCCGAATGCTGCCACCCCACGGGATAGCCTTCGGCCGTCAGCAGCGAACGCGGTGAACCCTGGTAGACCACCTCTACCGTGAACCTGCTGCCAGTCTCGACCGTCCGCGGACACTCGATGATCAACTCTTGGCCCACACGCTGGTAAGTGGTCGCAACGCCGTCCACTCGCACGTCCTCCACCTCCAGACCCACAAGATCCAGGTGGAACTCATCCAGCGTTACCAGCGCTTCGGCCTCTACGGTAGTCATCCCCGAAAGACTGCCCTCTATTGGGTCGCAGTCCAGCGCAATATCGTAATGCTCTACGTCATACCCGGTGTTGCCGGCCTGAGGAAGGTACTCATCACCCAGCCCGCTCAGCTCAGTGTCCGAAAGTCCGGCCTCGCTCAGGCTAGTTGTTGTCGCCCTAGCCGCGGTAGTACTTGTTGCATCGGTGAGTGACCTGCAACCCGTGACGGCTCCTACGACCAGCAGCATCAGCAGGAGCAGTACGCTAGCCCAACTAAAGAAACGCGCTATTTTCGTCACACCGCGATCCCGCCCTCTGACCGTTCGGTCGCTAACACCGGGTCCGCCTCAGATCCGTCTGTGATCGATCGGCGGCTTCGCCAAGCATACATCACGCCCGTCACGACTCCGATGGCGCAAAGACCCGCCGTGATCAGCATCATCGCTTGACTCCCCACCTTCCCTCCGCCGAACAGGTGCTCGGCCAACAGACCGCAAGCCAAGCCGCCGATCGGTGTCGTGCCCGCGAATAGCAGCATGTATATGCCCATCACCCGGCCTCGTAGATGCCCAGGCACGCTCAGTTGGATGCGGGTGTTGGCCGTCGTCGCCCACATGACCGCGGTGAAGCCAAGAAGGAACAGCAGGACCAAGGTCAACGGCGGCCAGACCGACAGTCCTACGCCGGCCAAGAGGAATACAAAGACGCTAGCAGCCGTGAGAAGCACTCGCTGACTGAGACCCTTGAGGGAAGCCGCGACCAGGCCGGCCATTACTGAGCCCGCGCCCATGGCGGAGAACAGCAGAGCCAACGTCGCCGCTCCGGCGGAAAGGATGTATTTGGCGACCAACGGAAGAGTGGTGTTGAAGTTGTAGCCAAAAGTCCCCAACATCGACATGACTAGGATTATGACCATCACTTCAGGGGTGTGGCGAGCGTACCGCAGGCCCTCACGCAGCTGTAGCCAAACCTTGTCCTTCTTCGCCCGCGGCACCAGATGGAGTTCGCTCAGACGCATTGCCACCAACGCGACGATCACGGCCAAGAAGCTGGCTGCGTTGATGTAGAAGCAGGCGGCCATGCCGAGCGTGCTTATGACCCCGGCCGCTACGGCCGGGCCAAAGATACGAGCGCTGTTGAACAGGGTGGAGTTTAGAGCGATGGCGTTTGACAGATCTTCCATCCCCACCATCTCAGGGACAAATGACTGTCGCGTAGGCCCGTCGAGAGCGTCCACCATGCCTCGTAGACCCGCAAGCAAGTAGATGATCGTGACGGTTATGTGCCCGCTTGTAGTGAGCGCCGCCAGTGTGAGCGCGACCACAAACTGGGTGCTCTGGCTCGCTATCAGGACTCGCCGTTTGGGCAGACGGTCGGCCAACACTCCGCCGTGGAGAGCGAACAGCATTATAGGTAGGAAGCGGATGGCCACCATCAAGCCGAGAGCCGCCGGACGGTCGGTCAGTTCGAGGACCAGCCAACCCAGAGCGACGTCCTGCATCCAGGTTCCGGTGAGCGAAATGAGCTGCCCGAACCAGAAGAGCCGGTAGTTCCTGCTCCTCAGAGAACGGAAGGCGTGAAAGAACATCTTCGGCCCGAGGTGGAAGAGTCTCATTCCTCTCTCACCTTGTCCGCCGCCGCCGTCAACTTCTCCAGGGCGACCACGACCTCCTCCAACTCGTCGCCCAACTCCTCGGCCAGCCGCTCCACGAAGGGTCTGGTGACTTCGGCAAGCTCGCCCGCCAGTACCCGGCCAGCGTTCGTCAGCTCCAGAGGGATCTGCCTGCGGTCGTCCTGACTGCTACCGCGAGCTACCAGACCGCCATCCGCCAACTTCGCGACCAACCCGCTGGTAGTCGAAATGGTGACGCCCAAGCATCGCGCCAGTTGTCCGGTTGTTATGCCGGGTTGGCGACGTACCTGGAACAGCACCCGCAACTGTGGCAGCGTGAGATGAGACTGTTCCCACTGCATCAGTCGCAGGGAGTCTATGTCCCGAACGATGCGCCAGTAGCTCCCACGTAGTCTTTCGCTCAGGGATCCTGAGAGTTCTTTGTTCTTCATGCTTCATATCATACGGTATTACCGTACTATTTGGTAGAGCCGAAGCACATCCCCCGTGCGTGCCGGCCCACTCCGGGTAGACCGCGCCGGATGACCGCGAGTGCTTCACGCAGATCTGCGACCACGAAATCACTGTCAACCGCCGCACTCTCGCTCTTTTGCGACATACCATTCGTCAGGAACATGGTCAAAGCGCCGGCCCTCGCGCCGGCCTCTACGTCAAAGGCATGGTCACCCACCAGTAGTAGCTCGCCCACCTTGACCCCTAGTTCGCGCGCCACGTGGACGACTGCTTCGGGCGACGGCTTGGGATTCAGAGGCAGGTCGCGAGTCACGATGCAAGAGAAGTCCTTCTGGTCGATGCCATCGAGGTTCTGCAGAGCTCTCTCCACCGCCTCACGACGATTCCGCGTTATGACGGCCATGGGCACTCCCGCTCCCCGGATCTTGGCGACAAGCTGTTGGGCTCCCGCGTTGGGTTCGCACCGCGCCGCCGCCTGCATCTCTGCATCCACCAGCACCGCTTGCTTGCTCAGCCGTTCAGCCGGGTCCGCTATCGCGTCCAGAAACTCCAGCAGCCCCACGCCGCGCGGACAACCCACCGCCTTGTGTATCGCGGCGAAGTCGATCGCCCCGGGCTTGGTCAGAGTCCCATCGAAGTCAAAGACCACCGCGGAGATACGAAACGGCCCGCCACCGGCATATGACCCACCGACCCGTTTCACCCCAGTTGCGTCGAGCGACGTGCTTGCCTCAGAGCCAGCAGGCCAGTCAGTGTTGCGAAGGCGATGACCACTCCGAGCCCGACAAGCAGCGGCCGCATCCTCCACCCGTCTATCAGCAGAGAGCGCATGGCGTCGTATATGTACGTAGTCGGATTCACAGTCGCCGCCCACTTCAGCCAGGCGGCGCCGATGTATTCCTTGGGTACGAAGGTGGTCGACAGAAAGATGAGGGGAAAGAAGGCGAAGGTGGCTGCTTCGGCAGCTGCTCCGTTCTTCGTCTTCAGCGCGACAAAGACCGCGTATCCCGCGAACGCCATGCCCCACAGGAAGGCGTAGACCAGGACGACCAAGAGCCCGGACGGACCCGTCGCGGCCTCCAGACCCAAGGCCAGGCCCAGCGCCAAGATGAGCACTACCTGGCCCACAAGCAGGATCGCTCCGGCGATCATGGGCCCCCAGATCAGAGCCAACCGTGACGCCGGGGTCAGGAGTAGTTTAGTGAAATAGCCAGTCTCTATGTCGCGCACCAGCGATTGGCCCGCGGACCCGGCGCCCCCCACCGAGGCTGAGACTATCGAGACAGGGATGATGAAGGCCAGATAGGAACCCTTGAACCCCGGAAGTTGAGCGACAGAAGATAGGCCGGCGTTGAACACAAAGAGGAAGAAGATGCTTATGGCGATGTTGGGTATAAGAGCGGCGGGTGTACGCAGGCTGTTGCGCAGAGACCGCGCGACCAGAAGCAGCACATCGCTCATTCCGACTCCTCCTTCAAGTCGAAGCGCTGGCCCGTAGTACGCAGAAACACATCATCCAGGGTAGGCTCGGTCAGCTTGAGGCCCGCGAGAGCTATCCCGGCCTGATCGAGAGCCCTCACCAGTCCGGGCAGTCTGTCGGCTGCCGCCGAGAAGTAGCAGAGCAAGTCGCGCCCCGCTATCTGCTGGGTCGGCGCAAGTGCCTTCAGGGTGGCCGCTGCCTGTTCGGCTGCCTGAGAAGAGTCAAAGCTGAGCGTGACCACCTCCTCTCCGACCTGCTTCTTCAGGGCCATCGGAGTCCCCTGAGCCACTATCCTGCCTTTGTCTATGATCGCGACCTCGTGCGCCAGCCTGTCGGCTTCCTCGAGATACTGCGTGGTCAAGAAGATGGTCATCCCTTCCTCGGCGTTCAACCTCCGCACTTCCTCCCAGATATCCAAACGACTAGCCGGATCGAGGCCCGTGGTCGGCTCGTCCAGGAACAGGATCTCCGGGCCGTTGACAAGCGCAAGCGCCAGGTCGAGTCTTCTTCGCATCCCGCCGGAGAACTTGCCCACGCGCTTCTTAGCATCCACATCACTCAGACCTACAGTCCCCAGAAGACGTGCGGCCGCCTCCTTGGCGGCGGAGGAACTGGCTCCGAACAGACGCGCCTGCAGCATCAACAGTTCGGGAGCGGTCATCAGATCGTCAAGGCCGACTTCTTGCAGCGCGACCCCAATGCGCGATCGCACCTCAGACTGGTGCTCGCCCACATCGAGGCCGGCGACCTTGGCGGTCCCGGAGGTAGGCGCAAGGATGGTGGTGAGCATCTTCACCGTGGTGCTCTTCCCAGACCCATTGGGACCGAGAAACCCAAACACCCTGCCCGATGCGATATCAAGGTCCACACCATCGACTGCTTTCATGTCGCCAAAGCGACGCGTCAGCGCGTGGGCGACTATGCTGCGGTCCCGACCACTACCACTCAAGGAGGGTTCCTCCAGCGAGTAGGACGTTTGATACGACCGGTGCTCCGATGAGCTTCTTGCGTTCTAGGTAAGATAGTAGACGAGCAACGGAATGACCACTATGCTCATGATAGTGGTGGCCAGCACCACCGACGATACCAGTTCAGCCTCGTTCTTGTAGCGACTAGCCAGGACCGTGGCAAAGACAGCGCTGGGCATGGTTGCCTCGAGCAGGACCACGGCTCTTGGTACGCCTGCGATCCCCAGTAGCCAGACCGACAACAAACCCAGCAGAAAGCCCCCACCCATGCGTATCACACTGGCCACAATGGTAGCCGGTACCTCTGTAAAGCGCAGGCCGCGTATGGTCATGCCCAGCACGATCAACATAAGGGGTACGGAGGCGGCGGCAACCAGGCCGAAGGACTCGTCTACCGCCTTGGGTAAGACGACCCCGGTGAGATTCAGAACCAGACCTAGTACGACCGCGTAGATGAGCGGCGTGCGCAGCATGGCCACCACTCCCTGCTTCATCCCTTTTCGGCCAGAGGCCAAGTAGACGCCCAGGGTATTAAGCGAGAATGGCGTACGGGATGTAGAAGATCATGGTCTGCGCCACGCCCTCTGGGCCGAAGGCGAGCGTGATAATGGGCAGAGGGATGTTGATGGTGTTCTGGAACACGACGGGCAGATAGAGCGCTTTGTGCTTCTTCCACCCAAGGCCGAAGACCACCCAGGCGAGCAAGAAGGTCCCTGCCATTATGATCAGACAGGCCGCCCACATCCTCGCGGCCCCAGCTATCACCACCTTGCTCGAGTACATAGAACTGAAGACCAGGCAGGGCGCGGCGATGTACATCCCCACGTTGACCAGAGCCTTCGCACTGTCCCTGCTGACCCTGCCGTAGATGTAGCCCAGAGCTACCGCAAAGAGGGTCGGACCGATGATTGTGATCATCTGCTGCATCAGATCAGGGTACACGTGGCACGCGACCCGCGCCACGCAGACCCAGATGGTATAAGTGCATACGATGACCGAGATGACCTTCTACAACTGGTTCGTCGTGGGTTGGATGGCGCTGGCCGCTGTCACCTTCGTCGCGCTGTTCTTCATCACAGCGCCATACGGCCGGTTCACGCGGAGTGGCTGGGGACCTCGCATCAGCGCGCGCGTAGGATGGATACTCATGGAATCGCCCGTGCTTGTCACCTTCTTGGTCCTCTTCGGAATCAGTGACCGCGAATCCAATATTGTCTGCCTGGTGTTTGTAGCGATATTCGCGGCGCATTACGTGCACCGCGCTCTGATCTACCCCTTTCGTGTGCGCAGCAGCCGGCCCAGCATCACGATCCCCGTCATCCTCATGGGTGCGCTGTTCAATGTGGGCAACGGTTACTTGAACGGACGATACCTCTTCACCCTCGGCCCCGAACTCACTACTTCCTGGCTCGCCGACCCGCGCTTCGTCATCGGAGTGCTGCTGTTCATATCCGGCTACTCGCTGAACCAATATGCCGATCGTGTGCTCATCGGGCTGCGCACAGATGGCGATCAGGGCTACAAGCTCCCTCGTGGCGGTCTCTTTGAGCGCGTGAGCTGCCCCAACTACCTGGGGGAGATGTTGGAGTGGGCCGGTTGGGCACTGGCGTGCTGGAACTTCGGAGCCCTGGCCTTCTTCGTCTGGACCGTGGCCAACCTTGTTCCCCGAGCGATCAAG
Organism: uncultured Actinomycetes bacterium; assembly: GCA_963814365.1. Classification (GTDB taxonomy): domain Bacteria; phylum Actinomycetota; class Thermoleophilia; order RBG-16-64-13; family RBG-16-64-13; genus RBG-16-64-13. The sequence goes on from CAWFCL010000005.1 coordinate 298,578, forward strand.
ACCCACCGCTGGTACAAGGACACGTTCCCTGAGTATCCGGAGAGGCGCAAGGCACTGCTGCCTTTCGTAGTCTGATACCTCAGTTGCCGGACTCGAGTCGCTGCCGCCCATGGTCGCTCCTTCGCGGTCGCGCTAGAATCGTCGGCGAGAGAACGTATTACCCATACTGACTGCAGAGAGTAGGCGAAAGGTGAGATACAGCTACGGCCGTGTCGGAGGAACAGCCCCCATCACCCGGCCCATCTTCTGGGTGATCATCTCCATGATCTGCTGGGAGTTGTTCCAGGGTCTGCGCATAGGCTCGGCTGTGCCCGAGGGAGCCTGGCCACTGAGTGCCGTCGACGCCATCTTCCTTCTGCTCCTGCCGGCCTTGTGTGCCTTTGCTTTCATCCGTCTGTTCCTGGTGCTCACTCAGACAGCCAGAGGGACTCTGAATGTTTACGGAGCCCTTTCCAGTCCTTGGGCGTGGGTCTTCTGGTTGGGCATCTGCGTCGCCATGCTCGGACAAGGCGCACACCTGTCCGGCTACGCGATATGGCGGCAGGTCGACCCTGGCATCATCAGAGGCGAGTTCGCTTCTCAGATATCGTTCATGAACGTAGGGTTCGGATACGCGGTGCTGGGGCTGGGCATATTCTTGGTCACCGCCGCCACGCTCTACCTGGGGCACGGGGCCAGTCAGCGGCTCATGGGCCTGGAGAGGTTCTTGATGATAGCCGGCTCTCTTGCGACCTACGGGGTCCTTGGCGTCGCGATAGGAGTCGGGGCGCATCAGTACATAGCCACGATTGCCGTGACCGCGACCCTGACGGTCACCGGCTTGTTGTTGGTCCCACCGTCTGAGTTGACCTATGACCCCATAGCCGCGTTCATCGTACCCGGGTCGGCAGTCTCGTGTCTGATCGTCCTCATCTGGACCTTGGTGGTCGGAGGGCAGCCCACCTTTGGCTAGAAGGCTGCTGAAGAACGAAGTCCCGGCCGCCAGGAAGCACTAGGCAGCGCGATGCTTCGTCCTTCTCCAGCGGCCTGTGGGCTATAATCGCGCCTTGCTCGAGGCCGCCTGGTCTCGCGGAGTGGTGTCCGAGATGGCTTAAGGAGCACGACTGGAAATCGTGTAGGCGGTGACAAACCGTCTCGAGGGTTCGAATCCCTCCCACTCCGCCATTTTCCGCGGTTCATGAGGGTGCACCTCGCACGAGGCCTGGATTCCGAACCCGCGAGGACGGCGATTGCGAAGCAAGCGCGGCGAATCCCTCCCACTCCGCCTGCTGTATACTGCGCACCGATCGTGCTAGGTGGGGAGCCAGCGGTGCCCTGTACCCGCAATCCGCTTTAGCGGGGCTGAATTCCCACCCGAGGAGCGAGTCTGTGAGGTCTGACGCAGGCAAGCGGTGTTGACGGCCAGGTCTCGCGCAATGGAAATCCGTGAACCGGGTCAGGACCGGAAGGTAGCAGCCCTAAGCGGACTCTTTCATGTGCCGCGGGGTAGCTTGGTCTGAGCTGGCTACCGGCGCACGCTCGGAGACTTGTCTTCGACGGTGGGTGCACGGTCGTTTTTGTACCCCATCAGGGGCGTGGTGATGACCGGCACTCTCACCGACATCCTCATCGTCTTAGCCGCCGCTGTAGTCGTGACGCTTCTCTTTGCGAGGCTACGGCTACCCCCTCTTGTCGGCCTCTTCGTGGCCGGTGTCCTTATCGGCCCTAACGCCTTCGCTTTGATCAAGAGCCCAGAGGAAGTCGAAGGTCTGGCCGAGGTCGGAGTCGATCTTCCTGCTCTTCGCTCTGGGGCTTGAGTTCTCGTTCAGAAGGATGGCCAGACTCGCCCGAGTGATACTGATCGCTGGCCCGCTGCAGGTCATGCTCACCGGTGCGGCGGCTTTTGGAGTAAGCATGGCCTTCTCCCTGTCCGTGACCGACGGGCTGGTACTAGGGATGTTGGTGGCATTGAGCAGCACGGCGGTAGTGCTGAAAGCCATGACCGAGCGAGGAGAGATCGACACGCCGCTCGGCAGGAACGCACTGGGCATCCTAGTGTTCCAGGACATCCTGGTGGTCCCCTTGATGCTCGTACTCCCCTTGCTGGGTGGCAGTCCGCCAGAGCTTCCGCTGAGCACTCCACTCCTGATAGTGGCCGCAGTGGGACTGATACTCATGGTGTTCGTGCTCGCAAAATGGGTGGTGCCATGGATGCTATACGAAGCCGCAAAGAGTAGAAGCACAGACACCTTTCTAATGGTCGTAGTAGCGGTGTGCTTCGCAGTGGCCACGGCCTCCGCAAAATTGGGTCTCTCCCTGGCGCTGGGTGCCTTCTTGGCCGGACTGATAATCTCGGAGTCACAGTACAGCCACCACGCTCTGGGGTTGGTGGCTCCCTTCCGCAACCTGCTGGTGAGCTTCTTCTTCGTGTCTGTGGGCATGCTCCTGGACCCGGATTTCCTAGCCGACCACTGGTGGATGGTGTTGCTTGGCACAATGGGCCTTATGGTGGTCAAGACCCTGACAGCCACACTCGCCGTCAAGACACTGGGCTGCACCTTGCGCATCTCGCTGACTACAGGCCTTTCGCTCTCGCAGGTGGGCGAGTTCTCCTTTGTCTTGGCTGTCGTGGCCACGAGCAACGCTCTACTCAGCGAGCACCTGCGCCAAGGCTTTCTTGCCCTTGCCGTCCTGTCCATGGCGTTGACCCCGGCGGCCATGAGCCTCGCCGCGCCTCTCTACCGTCTGTTGAGGAGGCTGGGGCTGGACAGGCGTGCCAGCGGCGCGCGGGCGACCGCGGAGTCCAGCGAGCATACGGACCACCTGCTCATAATCGGATACGGCATCAACGGCAGGAATCTCGCAAGAGCGGCGCATGAATTCGGCTTCCCGTATTCGGTGGTGGAGATGAACCCTCAGACCGTCCGTCGCGAAGTGGCCCGTAACGAACCCATCTTCTTTGGTGACGCCACCAACGAAGCGGTCCTGCTCAAGGCTGGTGCCAGGCGAGCAAAGGCGGCCGCGATCGTGATCGGCGACCCGGCGGCTACCCGAGGCATAGTGGCACAGCTGCACCGCATCAACCCCTCGTTGCACATCATCGCGCGCACTCGCTTCATCTCGGAGGTCCAGCCCTTGTTCGAACTGGGGGCCGCCGACGTGGTACCCGAGGAGTTCGAGACCTCCATCGAGATATTCCGCAGGATGGCCGAACATCTCGCGCTGCCCATAGACGACGTCGCCAGGCTCGAAGAGAGCATAAGAGCCGACCACTATGCTCTCCTGCGCAACAAAAGTGACCATCGAAGCGACTGATATAATCGCCAGACCTCCCGCGAGTTATGAGTCAAGGAGTCGCTCGGCGAATGTCTGTTTCTCTCTATCGCAAGTACCGTCCGACGCGCTTCGAAGACATCATCGGCCAGGAACATGTCGCCCGCACGCTGGTCAATGCCATAAACAGCGACCGTGTGAGTCACGCCTACCTCTTCACGGGACCACGCGGTACGGGCAAGACTTCCACAGCCAAGATTCTTGCTATGGCGCTCAACTGCGAGGCCGGACAGGGCCGAGCCACAGCCGAACCTGACGGCAGTTGTGCTATCTGCGAGGCTATAAGGCGCGGAAGTTCCATGGACGTAGTGGAGATGGACGCCGCCTCCAACCGTGGCATCGACGATATACGCGACCTACGTGACAAGGTCCACTTCGCGCCGGTCGAGGGGCGTATGAAGGTCTACATCGTGGATGAGGTCCACATGCTCACGCCTGAGGCCTTCAACGCTCTACTAAAGACGCTCGAAGAACCTCCGGTACACGCCGTGTTCGTGCTTGCGACCACCGAGCCACACAAGGTCCCGGCCACCATACTCTCTCGCTGCCAGCGCTTCGACTTCCGGCGCCCGTCGGTAGGTGAGGTGGTCAAGGTCCTTTCCGGAGTCGCCTCGCAAGAAGGTATCCAGGCCGAAGCGGAGGCTCTGCTGGTCATAGCCCGGGCCGCCGGAGGCAGTTTCCGGGACGCGCTCGGCATCCTGGACCAACTATCCACCTATACCGCGGCCAAGGTAGGGCTCCAAGAAACGCTCGACATCCTGGGCACGGTGCGACACGACCTACTGTTCGAGATCGTCGACCTAGCTCGAGAACACGACACGCGGGGCAGCCTGCTCTTTGTAGAAAGATTGAGCCAGAGCGGCACCGACTACAGCCAGTTCATCAAGGATCTGCTCGGCCACCTGCGTGATCTCTACGTGGTAAGACACACGGACGAGATGCCGGCCAGCCTCGCAGCCACCGAGGAGCAACTGCAGCACCTCAAGAGCCAAGCTGCGTCGACTCCTACCACACAGATCGTCGAGCTACTCGATCTTCTTGGAGATGCACTACGCTCCATCCGCCAGGGGTCCGAAGCCCGTCTTGAGCTGGAGTTAGCCCTCATAAAGTTCACCTCCGTGGGCATCGACGTGGCGATGACGAAGGTGGAGCCGTCCAAGCCTGCGAGCACTGTGGCCGCGAAGACGCCCCCGGCAGTCGCACCCCCTGAACCCGCACCCGTAGCCGAACCGACCTCTACGGCGCCCTCGCCGACATCGCCCTCCGGAGCGGCGCCATCGACGTCGACACCGGCTCCGCCGGCACCACAAGACCCGCCGTTGCCGAGTATCCCCGCCGATATCGACAGCCTGGCGCGCTCTTGGTCGAGTGTGGTCGAAGCAGTCAGAACACGACAGCAAGGACTCGCCACGATCTTGGCCGATGGCGCCCCCACGAAGCTCGAGGGTGACACTCTTGTCATCGAGTTCCCAACCGGGTGCAGTTTTCAGGCAGGCCAAGTGACCTGTGGGCAGAACCCAAGGTTACTGACCGAGGTCCTATCAGAGATCACCGGCAAGTCTCTCCGCGTAGTGGCTGAGTCGAAAGGCAAGCCACAGCAACCCCCGGCCGCCACCAAGGGAGATGCTAGAATCCTCTCCAATGACGAGCTCATAAGGGTGTTGAAGCAGGAGTTCAACGCTCAAGTGCTCGATGACGATACCCACCGCTAGACTCGCGGAGGTGGCCGTATGAGCCCGGACTACCAGAAGATGATGAAGCAAGTGCAGAAGATGCAGGCCGACATGGTCAAGGCGCAGGAAGACCTGGCAAGCCAGACCGTCGAAGCCTCGGCCGGCGGAGGCATGGTCACCGTCGAAGCCACGGGCGCCATCGAGATCAAGAGCATCAAGATCGACCCCGCCGCGGTGGATCCACAGGATGTTGAGATGCTGGAGGACCTGATCTTGGCGGCTATCAATGAGGCCCTGCGTTCCGCGCAAGAGCTTGCCAACAGCAAGATGAGTGGCATCACCTCGGGCCTCAACATCCCTGGTCTGCCCTTCTAGCCGGCCGGCACCGGGCCCGCATCACCGAGCCTGTCGCATACCGAGACGCACGCATGTTCAGCCCCACAGTCCAGAAGCTCATAGACGAGCTGGCCAAGCTACCCGGCATAGGCCCCAAGACCGCACAGCGTCTTACCTTCCATCTGCTCAAGCTCTCACCCGAAGAAGCGTTGCCTTTGGCCCAAGCGCTGGTAGAGGTCAAGGAGACCGTGCGCTTCTGCGATGTCTGCTTCAACCTCACCGAACAGACACTGTGCCAGATCTGCTTAGACGAAAGACGAGACCGTTCCATCATCTGCGTGGTCGAGGAGCCCGGAGATGTGGTAAGTATCGAACGCACTCACGAGTATCGCGGTCTCTACCATGTTCTGGGCGGAGCTCTTTCGCCACTGGACGGTATCGGTCCGGAGAAACTGCATCTTACTGAGCTGTTCGAGCGGGCACGCTCAGCGGGAGTGCAAGAGGTCATAGTCGCGACCAACCCGAATATGGCCGGAGAGGCAACCGCTCTCTACATCGCCGACGACCTCAAGGACCTCACTTCGGGAGGCTCGCTGCGCATCACCCGTCCGGCTGCGGGGCTCCCGATGGGTGGTGACCTGGAATACGCCGACGAGGTCACACTCATCAGAGCGCTCAGCGGTCGGCGCGAGCTGTAGAAATCGGCTAGAATCCTTCCGTTCGCAGGACCCCTACAGTGGAGCGCTGATCCTGGTGGCGAATAAAGATCGTCCCGACCAATCAAGCCTTCCCGCCACTATGGACGCACTCGGTTCGCAGTACGTCGTCATAGGCGAGACGGAGCAGAAGGCCGCACGCACCAACATCGTCGTCATGAAGTTCGGAGGCACCTCGGTGGCCGACGCCACCTGCATGAAGCGAGTGGCCAGCCGCATAGTCGAGGCCCGCAAGCAGGGACACCCGGTGGTCGCGGTGGTCTCTGCCCGGGGTGACACTACCGACGAACTCATCGAGATGGCCAGGGAGATATCGGAGAATCCACCCGCGCGAGAGATGGATATGCTCCTCTCTGCCGGAGAACGGATCTCGGCCGCACTGGTGGTCATGGCTATCCATGAATTGGGCTACGAGGCCATCTCGCTCACCGGCTCGCAGGCCGGCATCGTCACCGACACCGCGCACACCAAGGCCAAGATCCTGGACATCAAGCCGGACCGCATACAGAAGGCTCTGGACGAGGGCAAGATAGTGCTGGTCGCTGGATTCCAGGGGGTCTCCACCGACCGGGACGTCACCACTCTCGGGCGCGGCGGCTCCGACACCACCGCTGTCGCCTTGGCGGCCGCTCTCAGGGCCGAAGCCTGCGTCATCTTCACCGACGTAGACGGCATCTACACTACCGACCCGCGCGTAGTGCCCGAGGCCCGCAAGCTCGACTTCATCTCGAGCGACGAGATGCTCGAGCTCACGGCCGGCGGAGCCAAGGTCATGATGCTGCGCAGCATCGAGCTGGCCAATCACTTCGACGTGCCTCTCTGGGTGCGCTCGAGCTTCACCGACAATCCCGGCACTCTGATCGGCAAGGATGAAAAGAATATGGAACAGGCCATCATCTCTGGAATCACCTACGCTCTTGACGACCTCAAGGTCACCGTCCACGAACTTCCTGACAAGGTGGGCATCGCGGCCAAGGTCTTCTCCGCGCTCGCTCAAGCCAATGTCAACGTCGACGTCATCATCCAGAACGTCTCCGCCCACGGTGCGGCCGACATCTCTTTCACAGTCTCCGAGTCCGACCTGTCCAAGGTCGAAGCGGTGTTGAACGAGCTCAAGGCCGAGATCGGTTTCTCATCTTTCGACGTGGACACCGAGATCGCCAAGGTGACCTTGGTGGGAGCAGGGATGCGCACCTACCCGGGTATCGCCGCCAAGATGTTCGAGGTACTGGCCGACGAGAAGATCAATATCGAGATGATCTCGACCAGCTCTATCAAGATCAGCTGTGTCATCAGACAGTCGAACGCTCAGAAGGCGGTCAAGGCCATTCACAATGCGTTCAAGCTGCATGATGTGACGGCCACTCGCGAAGAGATCCTGAGCTAGGCGCGGGATCAACGGTGTAGGAGGCTCTCCGTTGGAAGCCATCACGGTCGATAGGCTCCGCAAGCAGTTCGACCCGCCGAAAGGCCCGGTGGCAGTCGACGATGTCTCCTTTCACATAGACCAGGGCGAGATCTTCAGCCTGCTGGGTCCTAACGGTGCGGGCAAGACGACCACGATCTCCATACTCTCCTGCCTACTCAAGCCCGACGCGGGCGACGCCCAAGTCGGAGGCTTCTCGGTGCAGAAGCAGGCAGACAAGGTCAAGAGCCTGATCGGTGTGGTTCCCCAGGATATCGCTCTGTACGAGGACCTGAGCGGCCGTGAGAACCTGTTGTTCTGGGGACGGATGTACGGGCTGAGAGGCCCCAAGCTCGAGAGTAGGGTGGACGAGGTCTTACGACCTGATAGGCCTGACCGACCGGCAGAAGGACCGCGTGGGCAAGTACTCCGGGGGCATGAAGCGACGCGTGAACATCGGTGCCGCTCTTCTCCACGAGCCTCGCGTTCTGTACCTCGACGAGCCGACGGTGGGCATCGACCCACAGAGCCGGCGCTCGATCCTGGATGGAGTCAAGGATCTCAACGCCGCGGGAGTCACCGTCCTCTACACCACCCATTACATGGAGGAGGCCCAAGAGCTCTCCCACCGCATCGGCATCATGGACAAAGGCAAGATGATCGCCATAGGCACTCAGGCGGAGTTGGTCCGCCTAGTGGGTGAGCGTACACGTATCGATCTTGCCCTGGATCACGGAGCGGAGACCCTGGCGCAGACTTGGCGCAAGCTACCGGGGGTGTCCGCGGTCTCGGAGCCCGAGAGCGAGCGGATGTGGCTGGACGTAGAAGATGCCAACACCCTGATGCCAGAACTCTTCGAAACAGCACGGACCGTCGGCGCGCGTATCACAGAGATCAGCCTGGCGGAGCCCAACTTGGAGATGGTCTTTCTGCATCTCACCGGCCGGGCGCTCAGAGACTAGCGAGTCAAGCCAGAGAGCAAGGGGAACTTAGTGCGCGCTCTTCGACATCGCGCTCAAAGACTTACGCCGCGCCTTCCGCAGCCCAGCAGGTCTGGCCATGATGTTGGCGGCTCCGCTGCTGCTGGCGTTCGTTCTGGGCTCGGCCTTCGGCTCCGGCGACAACTTCTCCATCACGGCCGTCAAGACGGTGGTGGCCGACCTGGACCAGGGCGCCGGGGCGGGCGGGCCAGCCGCCGGCGCGATACTCACGTCCGCGCTGCAGAGCGAGCAACTCTCTGACCTCTTGGACATATCAGCCACCCCCACTGCTGAAGAGGCCCGGTCCGAGGTGGACGAAGAACGGGCCCAGGTGGCCGTCATCATCCCCGCCGGATTCTCAGCGGCCTTACTGTCCAGTAACGGCGCGGCGCCGGCAAGCGCGCCCGTCGCAGTCGAGATTTACCGAGACCCTGCCTTGACCATCGGTCCTTCTATAGTCCAGGCGGTCGTCGACTCGGTCGTCCAGTCCCTCGACGGTGGCAGGGCAGCGGCCTCATCCGCCGCGTTCTTGGGAGTCTCCAGCGGCATCGTAGACGCAGATGAGTTGGGCCGTCTGGCCGCGGAGGCCGCCACGGCTTACTCGGAGCAGGCCGCCAGACTCCCCCCATAGTCCTACAACAGCGCACTCCCATCATCGACCCTGCCAGGGACCAAGCGAGCCCCAACGTGGCCAGCCAGGTTCTGGTGGGCATGATGCTGTTCTTCATGTTGTTCGGCGCCGCGACCCCTGCCCGCTCGATACTGGACGAACACCGCGAGGGGACCCTCCCCCGCCTATTCACCACACCGACCCCGCGAAGCGTCATACTCGGCGGCAAGTACTTGTCGGTCCTGCTGGTGGTTCTGGCGCAGATCGTCGTACTGCTGGTCGCCGGTCGCCTCCTTCTGGGAGCTCGCTGGGGTGGGGTCGGGACAGTGACCGCACTCGCGCTGTGCAGCGCTCTCGTGGCTACATCCCTGGGCCTGCTGACCGTATCTTTCGCCAAGACGCCTGCGCAGGCAGGCGCTGTCGGCTCGGCTGTGTTCGTCTTTCTGGGGCTCATCAGCGGCAACTTCACCGGCACCATCGGCCTTGACGGCGCCTATGCCATCGTGCGACGCATCAGCCCGCTCGGATGGCTGATGGAAGGCTGGGACTCGCTCTTGTTCGGCGGATTCCTGGGCAGACATCTGGCTCCCAGCGGTGGTCTCTTTGGGCTTCGCCTTGGTATTCTTCGGAGTCGCCAGCCTGTTCTTCAGGAGACGATACGCATGAGGCGCACCTGGCAGCTGGCGGCACGAGAGCTTCTTGCAGAACCGTAGGGACGGACTGGCTGCGCTCTTTACCATCGTCCTGCCTGTCGTCTTCACGGTCTTTCTCGGACTCATCCTTGGAGGCGCCGTGACCTCGACACTCCCTCTTGGTGTGGTCGACTCCGATGGATCTACAGCCTCGCAGGAGTTGGTCGAGAGACTGAAGGACTCGCCTATCCTCCGAGTCTCTCAGAGCGAGCTCGACGAGATAGAAGACGCCGTCAAAGACCAGAAGGTCGCCGCTGGACTGATCATCCCAGCAGGTTTCGCCGCCAGCCTCTCTGGGGCTAAGAGCATCGATGCTACCCCGCTCACCTTCATCAGTATCGAGACGTCCAGCGGCGCTCAGACAGTGCAACAGGCGGTGACCGCCATCGCCTCACGATATAACGCAGCCCTGCTGGCCGCGCGCGCCGCCGCCGCGCAGGTAGCGCAGGTGACCGGCGCTCCTCCTGACGGGGCCCTTCTTGCGCAGGCGGCTGCGGCAGTCGATGCTCAGCTCTCCTCACCGGCCATCGCCATGCGAGCAGTCGACGCAGGTGGCACCGACTCCACCATCACGGCACAGGGTTTCGACCAGTCGTCTACCGGAGGCTTGGTCAACTGGGTGCTCTTCGGCATCATGGGGGTCGCCGGCATGACCGTCTGGGAGAGAAGACAGGGTCTGCTGCGTCGCCTCAACGTAGCCGGCGTCGGCGCACCTCAGATCGTCGGCGGAAAGATGATCGCGATGATGATCATCACCTTGTTGCAGCAGCTCCTGCTCGTGTTGGTGGGTAGGTTCGCGTTGGGGGTCGACTACTTCAGCAGTCCGCTCGCGCTGTTCTTGATCATGCTGTCGCTCTCCGGGATGGCCGCCAGCATCGGACTGCTCATCTCGGTGCTCTTCCGCTCCGAGCAAGCCGTCGTAGCCACCACGGTGATCTCGGCTCAGATGCTGGCCGCGATGGGAGGAGCTTGGTTCCCGCTTGAGGTCACGAGCGCTGGGTTCTCCCGTTTCGCCCACGTCCTCCCTTCTGCCTGGATCATGGACTCGCTGCATGGCATCACCCTGCGAGGCTGGGGAGTCGGCGAAGTGCTTCTGCCTCTGGGGATCGTGTGGGCGTGGGTGGTGGTGTTGTTGGGCCTGGCGATCTGGCGTTACCGCCCCGATTAGCCTGGTAGAATCTGCAGCCGAGAAGTCGGCTAAGGAGAGGCCATGAGCAAGGAATACCGCGTAGCAGTAGTGGGCGCGACAGGTGCCGTAGGCAGGGCGATGAGAAGTATCCTGGCCGAGCGGGACTTCCCGGTCAAAGACCTGGTCGCACTCGCCACCGCTAAGTCGGCCGGCCTCAAGCTCGATTACCGCGGTCAAGAGGTCACCTGCCAGGAGCTCACTTCCGACAGCTTCGCAGACATCGACCTCGCCCTCTTCTCGGCAGGCGGAGGGACTTCGCAGAAGTTCGCGCCCCTGGCGCGCGACGCCGGTTGCGTGGTGGTGGACAATTCCTCAGCTTGGCGCATGGACCCTGCTGTGCCTTTGGTGGTGCCTGAGGTCAACCCCGACGACGTCGATTGGCACAAAGGCATCATCGCCAACCCCAACTGCTCCACCATCCAGATGGTGGTGACCATGAAACCGCTGCACGACGAGGCCAAGATCGAGCGCGTGGTGGTCTCCACCTACCAGGCCGTCTCCGGGACCGGCAACAAAGCCATCGTGGAACTTCTAGAGCAGACTTCCAAGGTCATGGCCGGGGAACCCGTGCGGCCCAGTGTCTATCCTCATCAGATCGCCTTCAACTGCCTGCCTCACATAGACGTGTTCCTGGACGACGGCTACACCAAAGAAGAGCAGAAGATGGTGGACGAGACCAAGAAGATCATGGGCGACGACACGATAGCCGTCACCGCCACCTGCGTGCGTGTTCCTGTACAGAACAGTCACTCTGAGTCCGTGAACCTGCAGTTCGCGAGGCCCCTCAGCGTAGAGCGGGCGCGAGAACTGCTCACTTCTGCGCCCGGTGTCAAGCTTGTGGACGACCCGGCCAACAAGGTCTACCCGATGCCTATCGACGCTTCGGGCCAAGACGACACCTTTGTCGGACGCATCAGGCTAGACCCGACCGCCAAGAACGCGCTCAACCTCTGGGTCGTGGCCGACAACCTGCGCAAGGGAGCAGCACTGAATGCCGTCCAGATCGCGGAGTTGCTGGCCGAGCGCGATCTGGTACGCGTGCCTCGATAGACCCGGCATCAGTGTTGGGTCGCAGGTCGGGTAGATCTAGCGCTCCGGGTCTGGGCATCAGGCTGACCCTGGTAGCGGTCCTACTCCTGACTCTGCTGTGGTCCACTTCGTGTGAGCTGCTCGAGTCGCTGAGTATCGAGATAGCCGAATACACGGTCGAGACCACCGACCTGCCCTCTGCCTTCGACGGCGTACGCGTGGCCTTTGTCTCCGACATCCACCGCGGACCCTTCTACTCTGAGGGCCAGGTGCGCATACTGGTGGATCTAGTCAACGAACTCGACGCCGATCTGATCCTGCTGGGCGGCGATTACGTGTATACGGGGACCAAGTACGAATCGTCGTGCTTCTCACAACTTGCCCGCCTGTCGGCTCCACTGGGCATATACGCGGTTTTAGGAAACCATGACTACGGTCGGCCCGACAGCGCCGACCCGGGCCCCGGCAAGGCGATCCAGGCTGCCGCTGAGGCAGGCATACCCTTGCTGCGCAACCAGGGAATATGGCTGAGCAAGGATGGCGAACGGATCCGACTGGGCGGTGTCGCCGACTACAAGGCCGGCACTTCCGACCTTGACCCCGTCGTCGAGGGGACGCACAAAGACGATTTCGTCCTTCTTCTCTCTCACCACCCGGACTTCTCGGAGGATCTACCCAAGGGAGCGGTCGATCTGGTCCTCTCGGGTCACACACACGGTGGACAAGTGACTATCTGTGGAGAGTGGGCGCCCGTAGTCCCTTCTGAATATGGTCAGAAATACAGGACCGGCAAGGTAGAAAACGGCGTGACCACGGTCATCGTATCGAACGGCATCGGCACCAGCACCCCTCTGCCTATCCGCATCTACGCACCGGCTCAGATAGTGCTGGTCACGCTTCGTGCCGATACCTCCGCCTCACTAAGCCCTTAGTCGCACGCCGCCCGTCCGCCCCGACCGGTAGGCTTCTCTGACCGGGGAAGCTATTCTCTGAAGAAGGCAGGTCAAGTCTGTGACGGCATTCAACTCGAGGCACCATCAAGTGAAACCGGTTCTGTTCGAGCTCCTATCTCCCCAGAGCTTCTCGCAGGTGGAGACTGAGACCGTCCTGCCCGGACGCCCCGGACGCCCCACGCCTGTGCCTGCAGATCTGCATCTGCATCTCACTGACGCGCTGGCCGCTCAAGGCATCACTCAGTTGTGGACCCATCAATCGGAGTGTTGGCACACAGCTCAAGAAGGCCACCACTTCATGGTCACTACGGGCACCGCTTCGGGCAAGAGCCTCTGCTTCAACCTGCCCGTTCTGGACGGCCTCCTCCGGAATCCCCACGCAAGAGCCATCTATCTGTACCCCACAAAGGCGCTGGCTCAAGACCAGTTGCGTCGCCTACGCCTGATGGCGGGGCGGGCTATCGAGATAGCCGCCTATGACGGAGACACCCCCACAGCGGCGCGCCATGTAGCGCGCCAGAAGGCCAGGGTGCTGCTCACCAACCCGGACATGCTGCATATCAGCCTGTTGCCGCGCCACGACCGTTGGGATGACTTCTTCTTCAACCTCAAGTACGTCGTCATCGACGAGGCCCACACCTACCGTGGCGTCTTTGGTAGCAACGTGGCCAATGTGCTCAGACGTCTCCGCCGGGTAGCCTCGTTCTATGGAGCCGACCCGCAGTTCATACTCGCCTCAGCGACCATCCGTAACGCCCGCGAACACGCCCAAGACCTCACGGGTCTGCAAGTCCAACACATCAGCGGGGACGGAGCTCCCTTAGGTCGACGTAAGATCATCTTCTGGCAGCCCCCTCTGGTAGAAGATCAGCTCAATCTGCGACGTAGCTCAAACAGCGAAGCCGCCGAGCTGCTAACGGAGTTGGTGCGCAACGGCGTGCGCTCCATCTGTTTCACCAAGTCCCGACGCGCTGCGGAAGTCATATATCAGCAGGCGGTCGCACTGCTCAAAGATACAGACGCTCGCCTCGCCGAGCGCATCACCCCATACCGTGCGGGCTACACTCCAGAACAGCGCCGCAAGATAGAGGAGATGCTCTTCGGTGGGCACTTGTTGGGAGTGGTCAGCACGAGTGCGCTGGAATTGGGCATAGACATCGGAGCGCTGGACGCAGCCATCACGGTGGGCTACCCGGGGACGATGGCCAGCCTCTGGCAGCAATGGGGACGCGCGGGCAGGGGCAAAGGGGAGAGCCTGGCAGTGTTCATCGCCGGCAACGACGCGCTCGAGCAGTTCTTTGTAAATCATCCGGACGAGCTGCTCAACCGCGAGGTAGAGGCGGCCACCATAGACTTCGCAAATCCCTTCATACATGCCAGTCACCTTTCGGCGGCGGCATACGAAGGCCCGCTTGCACCTCAAGACGAATTCTTCTTCGGACCAGGATTGACTGAAGCACTGACTCGAGGTGTCGATGAAGGAGTGCTCCGGGTCAAAGACGACTCCTGGTTCTACCGCGGGACCGATTTCCCGGCTGCCAAGATCGGCCTCCGCTCCACGGTCGGAGCCCAGTTCACTATCGTCGAAGAGGACACGGGCAATATCGTCGGCACCGAGGGCGCCGAGACGGCCTTCTCGGCCCTGCACCCCGGCGCCGTATACCTGCACTTGGGTGACACCTACCTGGTCACCTCATTGGACCTGGAGAGCCGCACTGCGCTGGTCAGGTCTTTCTACGACAACTACCACACCCTGCCGCGCCGGGAGACCGACACGCGCATCCTTAGCGACGACCTGCAGGACAATTCAGGGTGCGTGACGCTCCACCTGGGACATATCGCCGTCAGCACACGCGTAGTGGCGTTCCAGAAGAAGCGGACCGGCAGCGACGAGGTCCTGGGCACAGAGGAGCTTGATCTGCCGACGCAGGAGTTCGTCACCGAAAGCATGTGGTTCACCCTCCCTCTCGAGATGTTCCCCGGGCCCGAGGATCTGGCGGCCTTGCCTGGGGCCATACACGCCACCGAGCATGCTCTTATCGCTCTTCTACCCCTCTTCGCCATGTGCGACCGGTGGGACATCGGCGGACTCTCCACCCCGGTGCACTCTCAGACCGAACTTCCCACCATTTTTGTCTACGACGGCCACGCTGGCGGCGTAGGTATATCCAGGCAGGGGTTCGAACGCTTCGGCGAGTGGGCACGTGACGCCCGCAACCTCATCCGGGACTGTCCCTGCGAGAGCGGCTGCCCCTCGTGCATCCAATCGCCCAAGTGCGGCAACTGGAACGAGCCTCTGGACAAGCAGGCGGGTCTCCGCTTGCTGGCAGGCATCCTAGGAGCCGGTGATATCCTACGACCATGAAGCCGCTCTACATATCCGTCGTAGGTGGTGGCGAATGTGATGACGCCATACGGGCTCTCGCAGAAGAAGTGGGCAAGCTGGTGGCGCAGGAGGGGGCGACGCTGGTGTGCGGAGGCCTGGGCGGAGTCATGCAGGCCGCTGCTCAGGGGGCTAAGCTGGCCGGCGGCACCACCATCGGCATACTCCCAGGCCATGATAGGTCCCAGGCCAACCCTTACCTCGACCATGTCATCACCACCGGCGTAGGTCATGCGCGCAACCTAGCGGTAGTCAGCTCAGGAGATGCGGTCATCGCCGTAGGCGGGGGCTTTGGGACCCTGTCCGAGATCGGTCTGGCGTCCAAGATCGGTCGTCCCGTGGTCATCCTGGATGGCTGGCGCATCGATAAGGGCGAGGGTGCGGACGATGTAACCTACGCGGACTCCGCGCTCGAGGCCATCGATCTCATCCGCCGCGCTCTCGGTCTGACCAGCGAACACCGCGGCGGAGACGGGTGATGCAGCCGCCTCACGATCGAGCCAGAGAGACCCAAGAGCTCATCAGGCGCTTCCAGAACGCGGCGGCCCGGCGGCGCAGACTGCACCTGATACTGGCCTGCGTGGCAGTAGCGGTCGTGCTCACTGTCGCAGCTGTCGTTGTCGTGCTCATTGTCTCAAACCCGGCAGAGCCCCCGGCCGCGAACACATCCACCACCGCGGTCTCTGCTCTGGTCGATCGGCTCCACCTCCACGACTACCCAGACCTCGCACACCGTAGCCATCCCCACCACGGCCGTCCAACCCGCCACTACCACCACCACGGTCGTCAGCGAGTACGTGGTGGTCATCGACCCTGGGCATCAGGCCAAGGCGGATTCGGCACAGGAACCGATAGGACCAGGCTCATCCCAGACCAAGGACAGAGTGAGCAGTGGCACAAGGAGCATCAACACTGGGTCGCCCGAGAGTCAGTTGGTGCTCAAGGTGGCACTGAAGCTCCGCGACTCCCTGCAGGCCAACGGCATACAGGTGGTGATGACCCGCACCACGCAAGAGGTCTGGATCTCTAACTCGGAGCGCGCGCAGATAGCCAACCAGGCGGAGGCCGACCTTTTTGTGCGCATCCACGCTGATGGCGCGGCGGACACTTCAATACACGGCATCCTGATGCTCTACCCCGCCAGCATCGAAGGGTGGACCGACGACATAGCCTCCGAGTCCAAGCGAGCGGCGCAGTTGGCCCTGGACAGCCTGGTGAAAGCGACGGGCGCCAGAAGCCGCGGCATGACCGCGCGCAAAGACATAGCGGGGTTCAATTGGTCGGACGTCCCGGTGATCTTGCCTGAGATCGGTCTGATGACCAACCGCGAAGAAGACGCACTGCTTGCGACAGACGAGTACCAGGACAAGATCGTCAGCGGACTGACAGAAGCCGTACTTGAGTTTCTGGGAGTGCGCTAGACTATGCGGACTCGTAGCGCGGCGAACATTGAGGGGGAAGATCACAATTGAGTAAGCTCACTGTGGTTGGCGCAGGATACGTGGGATTGGTCACAGCCGCATGTATGGCCGAGTTGGGCCATCAGGTCCTAGCCATGGACGTCGACGTCGACAAGGTCAAGCTCCTGCAGCAGGGGGGTAGCCCCATCTATGAGCCGGGTCTGACTGAGTTGGTCGCCGCCAACCGGGAGCGCATTCAGTTCACCACCGATGCCGCGGAAGCGTACGCATTCGGCGAATTCATCTTTCTGTGTGTCGACACCCCGCCGACAGCGTCCGGAGATGCCGATCTTTCCCGCATCTGGCAGGCAGTGGCCAATCTCGATGATTCGCTCGGCGGCAGGGTGATCGTAGTCAAGTCGACGGTGCCTGTGGGCACCGGCACTTTGGTGCAGGCCAGATTACGGGACCAAGGCCTGGACCAGATCAGCTACGCATCGAACCCGGAATTTCTTAGAGAAGGCACGGCTATCGACGATTTCATGCACGCCGACAGAGTGGTGGTCGGCTCCGACGACCCTGGGGCGGCCGAACGAGTAGCGGCTCTCTACCAAGGCGTAGACTGCCGCGTGTTGACTACCGATGTCGCGTCGGCCGAGATGATCAAGTACGCGAGCAACGCCTTCCTGGCCACCAAGATAAGCTTCATCAACGAGATCGCTAACGTCTGTGAGTGCACGGGCGCAGATGTCACCGTGGTGGCGCGCGGCATGGGCATGGATAAGCGCATAGGTCCACACTTCCTTCAGGCCGGGATAGGATACGGTGGCAGTTGTTTCCCCAAGGACGTCTCGGCACTCAAGCAGATAGCCTCGAACTCCGGCTATCACTTCCAGCTCCTCAGCGCCGTCATAGAAGTCAACGAGTTCCAGAAACGGCGCGTCATAGGCAAGCTCAAGCGATACTTAGGCGAGGAGTTGCGCGGCAAGACCATCGCCTTGCTGGGCCTCTCGTTCAAGCCCAACACCGACGACATCCGGCAGGCCTCGTCGATAGTGCTCGCAAGCCGGCTCATGGCCGAAGGCGCCCGCGTTGTGGGCTACGACCCGTTGGCCATGGATAACATCAAGACCGTCCTCCCCAACATGGAGTACGCGGGCGGCGCGACGGCTGCGCTAATGGGAGCCGATGCCTGCGTCCTGGTCACCGAGTGGGACGAATTCCTAACCATGGATTGGAGCGAAGCAAAGAGCTCCATGGCTTATCCACTAGTCATCGACGGCCGCAACGCGCTTGACGGCGCAGCCCTGCTGGAACTCGGCTTCGTCTACGAGGGCGTCGGCAAGAGGCCTCTAACCCCTCCGGTCACTCACTAGACCTTCGTCGTCTTGGCCGCGGTCGTCTTGGCCGCGGTCGTCTTGGCCGCGGTCGTCTTGGCCGCGGTCGTCTTGGCCGCGGTCGTCTTGGCCGCGGTCGTCTTGGCCGCGGTCGTCTTGGCCGCAGTCGGCTTGGTTGCGGTCGTTGTCTTGGCAGCCGTCGTGGTGGCAGTCGTCGGCTTAGCGGCCGCTTTCTGCGTCGCTGCCTCGGCCGCGGCCTTGGTCGCCTCTTGTACAGCCTTCTCCATGTCTTCTCGCATCTCTGAAACGGTCATGGTCAGTTCCATCATCACGCGCGTCCAGATGATCATCAGACTCACCAAGATCAGACTTGAGAAGATGCCGATACACCAGACGGCTTGGAACTTGACCGCCGCTACGATCCCGAAGATCAGGGCGAATACCCAGTAGACAGCCAGAAGACCAAGGGTGGTGGTGAATATCAGGCGCAGAGAATCTCGGGTCACAAACCCTTGAAACGATAGATCGAACAGCTTGCTGAAGGGCCCCGGGACCCTTGGCACCATCGGCTGTGCCGGAGCCGCATACTGGTAGGGTGGGGCGGCCGGCTGTAGGGCTGCTGGTGCTGGGGCGGGTGGAGCGCCGGCAGCAGGCTGGACGTCCCCCGGCTCCGGCAGGCGTGTGCCACATCGCTCACAAAACGCGCCGGTCGCTTGTTGACTGCCACAGTTAGTGCAGGTTCTTATCTCGCCAGCCACTGCGCCTCCTCGTTCGGACCCTTTGCCTGCCTACAAGGTACGTTGCGGGGCTGACACTGTCAACGCCTTGGGGATCTGGCGACCGTCACCTTAGGCGAAAAGGCTGCGCGGCGCCCATTGTGCGAGTATCATCTGGTTCGACAAACGTCACTGATCATGGGACGGGCGAGCAAGGATCGTCCCACACCCACCCAAGGAGGGGCATGTGGTCAATGAGCTTGGCACCGTAGCCGCGGACTTCTTCAGCCGAGGCGAATTCCCCCGCAGCGGCACCCAGATCATCATCTTCGCCGTAGTCGTAGTGGTTCTACTCGTTGTCGGCGTTCTTCTCTGGTACTACTCCCACCCCGGCAGGCGCAATCGCAGAGGGCCTACGGATCAGGGACCAGGCTCCGAAGGCTGACGTCTCAGGTGCGTCAGACAACGGTCGATTGAGTGAACAGGGACTTCAAGGTATGAGCACGAGCAATCGTGGCGACGGGAGCCACCGTTTCGCGCGCGTGTTCCGTGCCTTTCGCGACCGCTGGTGGCTGATCCTGACGACGATCGCGGTCGCGGGTGGCGCTGCATTCGCAGTCTCTTCTTTTCTTGAACCGAGGTACAACGCCACAGCGCAGGTCGCCTACTCGCAGAGAGATGCCGACGCCGTCACCAAAGCACTCACCGACGCGGGCACTGCTGGGTTGCCTAAGACCCTAGCCAACGACACTCTTACACTTGGCACTTCGGCGTTCACCGAGAGGGTCGTCCAAGCGCTGGGGGGCACGATCGGTATCGATGAAGTGCGCTCGTCCCTAGAGGTGACCGTAGACGAGAATGTCGAGCTTGTCGTTATCGGAGCCTCGGCCTCTCAGGCCGAACTTGCCGCCAGCGTTGCCAACTCCTGTGCTGATGAGTTCATCAAAGTGAGGCAAGAGAAGATCGCCGGACTCTTGCGATCGGCACTGGAGTTCTTGCGAGGTCGCTTGGGCTCGCTTGCACCCTCAGATAGCGCCGGTAATACAGGTCTGACGCTTGAACAATACGAGTACGCCTTGAACAGCCTCCTGGCAGACAATATCTCCGACTACGTGGTCTTGGAGCGCGCAGCCCCACCAACGTCACCGTACTACCCGCGTCCGTTGGCGAATGTTCTAGTCGGTGCAGCTGCGGGATTGTTGCTTGGCTGTCTGCTTGCCCTGCTGACCAACGCTCTAGGTAGACGCGTCCGCGACCGGACCACGTTGGAGCGCGCACTAGACCTTCCCACCCTTGGTGTCATGCCTACGACAACGGGCAGACAAGCCGGCGGTAGGCCAGCTATCGGTCTCGGCAAGAACTCAGGAGCCGTCCTAGATTCAATGAGGACACTGCGGACCAACCTCAAGTTGCTCGGATTCGGAGACACCAAGCGTACCCTTCTGATCACTAGCACCGGCGCGGGCGAAGAGAAGAACGCCCTGGCTGTCAACCTGACCCTAAGTATGACGCTCTCGGGCGACCGCGTCATACTGGTCGATGCCGACCTTCGTCACCCCAGCGTCCACGAGTATCTGGGCATCTCCAATGCGCGGGGCCTCAGCGACGTTCTTTCCGACGCCAACGTCGCGTGGTCTGAGACCATACAGCCTGTCGACCTCGCCCCCCTCGTCGATCAGAGACTTCTGGCGGCCCCCGCCGTCGACAATGGCGAACTGAGCCTCACCAAGTTCCTATGCCTCTCCTCGGGCTCTCAAACAGCCGATCCCGCAGCCGCTCTTGGTTCAGGGGCACTTTCTGCACTGCTCGGGGAATTGCAGGGTTACTCTGACTACGTGATCATCAACGGACCACCCCAGTCGGCGGTATCTGATTCTCTGATCCTCGCTCGGTCGGTGGATGCCGTGATCATGGCCAGCACACTGGGCAAACAGACGTCCACAGAAGTAAGACAGGTGCGGCAGCTACTGGCGCGTGCCGAGATCGAGCCGCTCGGCGTAGTCCTTTGTGGAGCAAGAGCGCGTCTGAGCTAACGCCGCCGTCGCCGAGCCGTGCGGCGGCTCTGTCAATCCGGTCTGGGCATACGGTCCACCCCCATCGCCTCGGCGGCGAAGGCCACCACCCGCCGGACCTTCAGCTCGTCTGCGTCGAGTTTCCGTCGCCAATTGAAGCCTTCGGAACCAGTGCCGGGTATGTTGTGAGGCTCCCTCTGCAGCAGCAGATCATCCAGACCGACCAGCAGAAACACTGCGCCGCTCTTCCCGAGATAGGAGAGCGCGGACATCAGAAGCGCACTGGCATAGTCCAGATCGCTGCCGTCCGCTAGAAAAGAAGTCAACCGGAGGAGCAGACGGCGGCGCGCAGCGAGAGCTCGGCGCGCCCGACGTTCGTCCAGTCTTCCGGCACGTTCGCCCTGTGCTATATCGTCTCCGCGTGCGAAGCCAGCCAGCGGGAACATGTCATGCGTGCCCAGTGCCGCTACGACCCCACCGGGTACCTTGCCTATCACCTGCTTGGACCGAGGTCTTAGCGAACTCTGCAAGACCCACGTCCCCGACACCCCATGGCGTCGCATGCTGGGCCGGACCCCAGCCGGCACCGTGCCCAGGTCTTCGCCCGTCACCGATGTACGGTGCCTATGCGACTCCAGACACAGGACTGCGTACAGTTCGTCTGCAGGGTAATCAACGTAGACGCCTTGGCTCGGCTCTCTTCCCTCGGGAATCCAGAAGAGTCTGTGCAAAGCCATGACGTGGTCGATGCGCAGCCGCGAGGCGAAACGCATGTGCTGCCGCAAGACCTTCCGCCAGTACGAATGCCCGTCCATGCGCGCCCTTTCGGGGTGCAACGGCGGACAATCCCAGCGCTGGCCGCTGCCAAAGAACGCGTCCGGAGGAGCCCCTATCGACACATCCCTGACAAACAGGCCAGGTTGGCTCCACACGTCGAAACCGCCCGGATGGACCCCAACGGGTAGATCCAAGAACAGTCCCGCATCCATGGCCCGTAGCGAAGACGCGCCTGACGATGAGTCGCGCCCCGAGATGACCCGCAACTGCTCGTCTATCTGCCACTGCGCGTACAAGTGGTATCTCCCCGTCTCACACAGGTCCTCGATGCGCATATGCGTGTGCGAGGCAACCTGCTCGTTCTTGGGCCAGCTCCGCCAATCACAGCCATGCTTCTCCACCCGCGCGCGGAAGTCGGCATAGGCGAGCACTTCCGGCCTCTCACACACGAAAGTCGAGAGCGCTTCGCGACGAACGCCCCCGGACTCTCGAAAGAAGTGCGAACACAGCTCCTGGAGTACCGTTCGCTTGAGCGCCATCACTCCCGCGTAGTCCACCATTTCCCGCGCCCGTAGAGCCGCCACCTTCGCTTGGGTGTCCGGCGATTCCCAGATAGCCCGGGCAGACGGACACTCGTCCCATTCGGGCAAGCGCTCAACAGCCAAGTAGAACTCGTTCCAAAAGAGCCGGCTCACCGGGGAATATGGAGAGGGTTCGAAGGGTCGGTCCAGGTACGACGCGAGCAAGGGCAACGTGGCCACGGCACTCCCGCCGGCGTCAGCTACCGTCCGAATCAGCGTCTCTACTTCGGCAAGATCGCCGGCACCCCAGTCTCTGTCGCTACGCAGGGCATAGGCCGGAGCGAACACCCCCCACTGTCTAGTGCCCAAGTCCTCTTGCCAACAGCGCGGCGGAGCCGAGATGACCACCGCTTCCTCGACTTGGTTCTGTCTCTGCGCAAGCAGATGGTGATAACCAAGCGGCACTCTCTGGCTCCCGGGGACCAACTGCTGCTCTCGCCCGTCTTCCAGGTGCAACGTCAGCCTGACCCCCGGCCGGCAGGCTGGGAGTAGCAGGCCGTCCCAGGCGACTTGGACTGGTTCCGCCAGTCGGTCACGGAGGCCGGCCGGTGCGCCGGCCTCCAACTCGCGGATCACATCCACGATGCTCTCGCGTGGGGACTGTTGCGCTCGCCCAGCCGCGTCACGATACCCCAGGTTCACACCCCACAGCGAAGCAAGCTGGGCTATCAGCGGCTCCGAAAGACACTCATGCTGCTTCTGAGCTACCATCGACCTTGAGTCTACCTCGCGGAGTTCGTATCGGGAGGTCAGTATGGTCGCTCAGGTACGCTACCCATTGCCAGAAATGCCGGCAGAGATAGCAGGGTTAGTCGAACTGGCGCTCGATCTCCGCTGGTCGTGGAGCCACTCCTCGGACGTTCTTTGGCAACGCTTGGCTCCGGAACTCTGGGAGGCCACTGGCAATCCGTGGCACATCCTCCAGACCGTGGCTCAAACTAGGCTGCAGGAGGCCGCTGCCGACTCCGAGTTCGTGGGTTTGATGGAGCAACACCTGCAAGAGCGGCGCGGAGCCCTGGACAGTCGATCGTGGTACGAAAAGGAGTACCCCTCCTCCCCACTCACCGCTATCGCCTATTTCAGCATGGAGTTCGGGCTAGGTGAGGCTCTGCCCATATACAGCGGCGGTCTTGGCATCCTGGCGGGAGATTTCTTGAAGGCGGCCAGTGACATGGGGGTGCCGGTGATCGGAGTCGGCATCCTGTGGCAGCAGGGTTACTTCCGACAAGCACTGAGCTCTACCGGCGAGCAGATCGAGTTCTTTCCCTTCAACGATCCGGGACAACTTCCGCTGGTACCTCTGCGCGATGACGACGGTGAATGGGTAGAAGTCGTCATACCCTTTCCCAGACGAGACGTCTACCTCCGTGTATGGCAGGTGCGTGCCGGACGCACCCAGTTGTTCTTGCTGGACTCCAACCATCTACTCAACAGCCCGGCCGACCGAGGCATCACGAGCGAACTCTACGGCGGCATTCAGGAGACCCGCCTGCAGCAGGAGATCATCCTGGGCATAGGCGGATGGCGCGTCCTGCGCGTCTTGGGGCTGACCCCGGATATCTGCCACCTCAACGAGGGACACGCGGCTCTCGCTGTGCTGGAGCGAGCACGCTGCCATTCTGAGGATCACGGACTCCCCTTCCATGAATCTCTGAAGGCGACCCGCCCAGCTAACCTATTCACCACTCATACACCGGTCGAGGCAGGCTTCGATAGCTTCCCGGCTGATCTTGTCGAGGAGTACCTGGGGGAGTATGCGCTGCGGTCCGGTATAGATCTAGAAGACCTCATGTCCATGGGGCGCAAGGGCGAATCGCGCGACTTCAACATGGCCCACCTAGCCATCTCGGGCAGCGGGGCGGTGAACGCCGTCAGCCAGCTGCACGGCGAGGTCAGTCGCCGCTTGTTCCAGCCCCTCTTCCCCCGGTGGCCACGGGCGGAGGTGCCGGTGGGCCATGTGACGAACGGAGTCCACGTGCCCTCTTGGGATTCTGATGAAGCCGACGCCCTTTGGACCAAGGCCTGCGGCAAAGACCGCTGGCGTGGTGATGTCGAACATCTTGGTGACTCCATCCGTGAGATAAGCGATGAAGAACTCTGGTCGTTCCGCGACACCAACCGGCGCAAGCTAGTCGCGGTGGCCCGCGGGCACGTGCAACGGCAAGGATCGATAGCCGGCAGTCTGGTAAGTCTGGGCGACGACCTTTCTTGTCTATGCGACCCTGGGGTGCTGACCCTGGGCTTCGCCCGTCGCTTCGCTACCTACAAACGCCCCAACCTTCTTCTCCACGACCCTGACCGTCTGCAGCGACTGCTGTGCGGAGATGGTAGTCGGGTGCAGCTCGTCTTATCAGGCAAGGCACACCCGGCCGACTCAGCGGGCAAGGCGATGATCAAGGAGTGGACCGACTTCATAGCTCAGTGCACCGTAAGACCACACGTGATCTTCTTGGTCGACTATGACATGGGTCTGGCCGAACACCTAGTGCATGGCGCGGACGTGTGGATAAACACTCCGCGTAGGCCATGGGAGGCCAGTGGTACCAGTGGCATGAAAGTGCTTGTCAACGGAGGTCTGAACCTCTCGGAGCTAGATGGCTGGTGGGCAGAAGCCTTCTCACCTCACGTCGGTTGGGCGATAGGCGATGGCAACGAACACGGAGACGACCCGGGTTGGGACGCCGCCGAGGCCGAACAGATATACGACTTGCTGGAGAATCACATCGTGCCTGAGTTCTATGACAGAGGCGCGGATGGGATCCCCAGACGATGGGTAGCGCGCGTCAGGGAGAGCATGGCCGGCCTAACCCCACGCTTCTCAACCAATCGGATGATGCGTGAGTACTTGGAGCACTACTACCTTCCGGGAGCCTCCACCTATCGGGCAAGACTCGACCCTAAGCGTCTGCGAGCACTCAACGAGTGGCGAGACTCTGTGGAAGAGCACTGGGACGACATCTCATTCGCAAGTTTCGCCATGGTCACCGAGGAAACACCGAGCGGAAAGCACTACAAGGCCTCGGTGGAAGTCGGCCTGGGCGCGGTGCCTACTGACGCGGTTCGGGTCGAGTTGTACGCGGAGCCACTCGCCGACGGTAGGCCGGAGAGACACGTGCTTGCCCCCGAGCACACAACAGCACTGGCCAAGAAGCCCTCCGACGGGCCGGTCACCTACCAATGCACCCTTCCGGCCGATCGCCCTGGGTCAGACTACACCCCCAGGGTGATCCCCTGGCACCAGGACGCTCTCGTACCCCTTGAGGTGAGCCACATACTCTGGCACGAGCGACCTTGACGGTCGCCTAGCCGCTCGGCAGACGGACAACGAATCTAGCCCCTACCTCGCTGTCTTCGAGTTCCACGTCGCCCGAAGCGGCCCTTGCCAGCCTTCGCGCCAACGAAAGACCTAGTCCAGCGCCTCTGGATGCGTGTTGCTCGCCACGGGCAGCCGATCCACGCATGCCGGGTTCGAAGATCTTCTCTCTCTCTTCTTCTAGTACGCCCGGTCCGTCGTCCTCTACAAAGAAACGGACCTCCTTGCCCTTGCGACGCGCGCTCAACCGAACCTCGCTTGCCGCGAAACGACAGGCATTCTCCACCACCGGGCGTACTATCTGCGCCACGATGTCGGCCCCCACACCAACGCCAAGATCCTTTGAGGGCGAGACGGACACATCGACACCGTTATCCCCCGCTAGGACCCCTACGCTTACTGCTACGTCCTTTAGGACCTGGGTGGCCTCCGCCCGTCCCTTCAGCAGGATCCCGGTCTCTTGAGCGGCTGCGAGCAACGTCTCCACGGTGCTGGTCATCTGATCCGCGCTGCGCACAACCGACCGCAGAGCCTCCTGATAGTAATCTGCGTCGCGCTCCCGCCGCAGAGCCAGTTCGGCTTCGGCCCTGATCTTGGCTACCGGAGTGCGCAGTTGGTGGGATACCTCGGCCGAGAAGCGGCGCTCGCGACGCAGACTGGCCGCCAACCTATCCAGGAGAGCATCCAGCGTGTGTGCCAGTTGCGTCAATTCGTCATGAGGGTCGCCCATCTCGAAGCGCTTGTCTAGAGTCCGTCGTGCTCCACGCCTCGGCCTCCCGGGTCATCTTGGACACCGGCCGGAAAGCGGCGTTGAGCGACCACTGCCCTATAAGGCCGACCACCAGGAGCATCAGCGCCGTGAACGACACCGTACCGAGCAGTGCCATACGCTGGACCCGCACGTAGGAGCCCATGTCCAATCCGGCGACGATGGTGCCTATCCTCTTGGCCACATCCAGCCTATCCATGAGGGGCTCACCCAGCAGGCGCACGTTGTGGCCCGGGACATCCACGAAGGTGTACGGCTGCTCCTGCAATGCCTTTGCTGCTGCCTCGATCTCTGGGTCAACGGCCGGACTACTTACGGTCTTGCCCTCAGCGAAGACCCAGATCTGAGAACCCAACTCCTTTATGTCCCCCACGGGGCGAGGCAGACTTATGCCACCGCCTTCGATCCTTAGGGAGCGACTCGCGTCGGTGACCAGGGACGTCAGCCTGTCGTCGACGTCAGAGGCAAGCAACACTCCCAAGAGGACATTGAAGGCCACTGTCATGGTCACCAAAGCGATAGCGACAGTCGCCAACACCACGACCAGAAGCCGGTCCCGCACTCCCATCCGAGAGATCAAAGACTTGACTCGTGCCTTAGAAGGACGCCGCTTCATTGCAGAGAGTAACCCACGCCTCTAACCGTCACGATACTTGGAGCCCCCGGAAGCTCACACACCTTGCGACGGAGACGGACCATATAGGCGTCAAGCGTATTGTCGTGCACTATCGCGCCGTGGGGCCACCCTGTCTCGACGAGCACCTTTCTGCGAACCGCCTCACCCGGACGTGCGGCCAACTTGGCCAGCAACCTGAACTCGGTCGGTGTCAGCCGCACCGTCTGCCCACCGCAGGTGACGGCGTGCTTAGCCGGGTCGAGCACCATGCCCGCTACAGCTGTGCTGCGCTCAGCGCCGCCACGCCGGATCAACGCCTCCAAACGCGCCAACAATTCCGCGAACGCGAAGGGCTTGGTGAGGTAGTCGTCACCTCCCACACGGAACCCCGACAGGCGATCGGACAGTGAATCCTTGGCCGTCAAAAAAAGGACCGGCGCTGTGAGTCCTTGCGCCCGCAACGCTTGGCAGACATCGCGACCGTCAGTATCGGGCAATCCGATGTCTATGACAAACAGATCGGGGGCCGTCTCTACCGTCTTCTTCAGAAGCTCAGTGCCCGTGGCAAAGCCTTGCGCTTCGTAGCCCTCTTCGCGCAGACCGCGGATGAGCAAGGAGCGCATCTGAGGATCGTCTTCAAGGACAAAGATGCGAGGCTCCAGCATGGTGGACACAGTATCGCCCGCTAGGAGGCTGTGCACAAGCCGGAGACGACGCCGCGGTGGTCGGGCATTCCGGACACTACGCGTGCAGCCTCCTCCCCGTAGACGCGTGAATGCCGGGCCCTGGCTGGGGCCCGGCATTCACCGGACAGGGTTGGGGCCACAGCTCAGGAGGGGGGTTGAGCACCGCTGTGTGACTCCATGGCCGTATGCTCCCACCATCTTCCTGAACTAATCCTGAACACGTTTCCCGTGGTAGAGTGCTGCCGTGACCACTACGGGGACACCCGCTGCCACGATCGACCGGCCAACGAGTCTGCCTGACGACCGTCCCGTAGTCCTCTCCACCCACGGCTTGACCAAGGACTTCAAGAAGCTCAGAGCCGTTGACTCACTAGATCTAGCGGTCCGCCGAGGCGACGTGTTCGGCTTCTTGGGCCCTAACGGCGCAGGCAAGAGCACTACCATCCGCCTCATCTTTGGTCTCATCTATCCTTCGGCCGGGCATGTGGAGATACTGGGGCATCACGTACCCCGAGACCGCAAGAATGCCTTGCGACACGTGGGGGGGTTCGTGGACGATCCCACCTTCTATGGCAACATGAGCGCCCGACGCAACCTGAAGATGTTCGGGACCATGAACGGACGAGTGAGCGACAAGCGGATCGCTGAAGTCCTGGACATGGTCGGGCTGGCCGACAGAGCTGGTTCAAAGGTGGGCGGCTACTCTCATGGCATGAGACAACGGTTAGGCATCGCCCTGGCCCTGATACATGAACCCGATCTTGTGATCCTGGATGAACCCACGAGTGGTCTGGATCCTCAGGGCATGAAAGACGTGCGCGAGCTTATCCGTCAGCTCGGTAGACAAGGGACGACGGTGTTTCTCTCCTCGCATCTGCTGCACGAAGTCGAGCTCGTCTGCGACCAAGCCGCCATCCTGCGCAAGGGCAAGATGATCGTGCAAGGGCCAGTCTCGGAGCTGCTCCCTTCCAGCAGCAGGGTCAAGCTCCGCACCAGCGACCAGCAGCGCTCCTCTCAGGTCATCGGCCGGATGGTAACACCGGGCAAGGTGACCGAAGAGGGGAGCTACTTGGTGATGGAGGCGGCCCCCGAGCGAATACCAGAAATAGTCCGCCTTCTGGTGGCAGAGAAGATCGACGTCAATGCGGTCATACCGACACGAGAGCAAGGCCTGGAAGAGATGTTCCTGGAGCTGACCTCGGCGGAGGACGCGCCGCCACAGGAGGCTAGCTCGTGAGCCACATCAGGCGGGAGTTCATCAAGATACTGCTTCAGAAGCGGACCTACTTCGGTTGGGCAGGTCTCTTTGTGGTGCCGTTCATCATCGCCACCGCCGTCTACTTTCACCCAGGTGGAGGACCGGCCAGGAACGAGGACGCCGGGGATTTCTACTTCAACATAGTCACCACCAACGGTCTGTACGTTGCCATTGCAGCCCTACTGGCCCTTTCTGTCTTCTTGCTGCCACTGTTGGCCGCCGTTTCGGGCAGTCAGACTTTGGCCGGAGAGGCCGAGAAGGGTACGCTCCGAACGGCGCTGATGCAGCCCACACGCCGAGGAGCCCTGCTTGGCGCCAAGTGGCTCATTGCCAACGCCTACGTCGCCATAGGTCTGCTGATACTGTTCGTGGGCTCTATGATCGCGGGCGGAGCGTTCTTTGGCTTCAGGGACCTACTACTGGTCAGTTTGAACACGGTGAGCGTCGTTCACGGTCTGGGGTTGATAGCCCTTGCCTATCTCTTTGTGTTGTTGGCCATGGCGACAGCCGTGTCCCTAGCTCTGCTGTTCTCAACACTTACCGATTCGGGTCTTACGGCGGTCGCGGGCTCCATGGTGCTCGTGATAATCATGATCGTTCTGGGCAATATCCCCTCGCTCGACTTCTTGGCGCCCTACCTGTTCACTAGTCACTATCCTGCATGGCTCAATTTTTTCCGTGATCCTATCGTCTGGGAGCCCATACGCGATGCGATCATCGCCTTCGCCGTGTGGATCGCCGTGACCACGGGAGCCGCCTGGGTCATCTTCAGACGCAAGGATATCCACTCCTAGCAGCTCGCTCGCTCGCAGTACGTCACTCCCAGGATCGCTTGAGGCTTGGGGGTCTTCTGCCGAAGTACGAGTTGGGGGAGTGGTATGGAACTGGGAACCTTTACAGGCATAGTAGTACTCTGCACGGCAGTGCCGGTCGCACTGGTCGCGATGGGTCTTGCCCATAGAAATCGCTCGCTGCCTGGTGTCCGACCCTTCTTTGCCATAGTGCTGTTGGCCCTATGGTGGTCCATCGGCTACTCGTGCGAGTCGCTCTCGGTGGGTCTCGAGGACAAGCTCACCTGGTGGAACCTTCAGTTCGTGTCCATCACCTTGTTGCCTGTGGCCTTCTTGGTGATGGCGCTGCGATACACGGGGCGCGATCGATGGGTCACTTGGCTCCGCGTGTCGATCCTCTGCCTGATACCCGCGGTCACAAACATCCTGGTGTTGGCAGGCAGCGACCTGATGCGTGCCAGTGCGTGGTTGGATACCAGCGGCACCACTGCCGTCGTCGGGCGCACATGGGGTCCTTGGTTCTGGGTCCACGCGGGATACAGCTACCTCTTGCTGCTGGTCACGCTGTCGATCCTGGTAGCAGCGATGATGGCCAGACCCCGACTCCGCAACAAGAGGCTCACCGCTGTCTTCATCGGCACTCTCCTTCCAGTGGCCGGAAGTCTTATAGAGACTATCGTCCCTTCTTCCTCACCCTCGGACGATCTGACCCCCGGCATCTTCATAGTGGCGGTCCTAGTCCTCGCGTGGGGCCTCCTGCGTGTGCGCATCTTCGATTTGTTGCCCATAGCGCGCCACGCCTTGGTAGAGAACATGAGGGATGGTGTCATTGTGTTGGACACCGACTACCGAGTGGTCGACATCAACGAGTCGGCATACCGACTGATAGGCAAGCCTAGGGCAGCGATGCTGGGCCGTTCGCTGTCAGCATGCTGGGAAGCCTGGGAAGACGTCTTGCCTTCGGGCGCGTCCTCAGAGGGACCGACCCAGCTAAGCCTGGAGGTGGAACGCGAGGAGCGTCACTACGAGGCCAGACTATCTGCCTTGGTCCAGCACGGACAGACTGTGGCCCATATGCTGGTGCTGAGCGACACGACGGACAGGGTCTTGCTCGAACAGAGTCTTCGCGACCAAGCGCTCGCCGACGGCCTCACAGGCCTACCCAACCGAACGCTCTTGATGGCCAGACTCGAACACGCCATATGTCAGTCGCGGCGGCGCGGGTCTACGCTTTTCGCGCTGATGGTCTTGGACCTCGACCACTTCAAGTCGATCAACGACACCTTGGGACATGTCGCCGGTGATGTGATGCTACGCAGCGTGGCCACCAAGCTGCGCCGCTGTGTCCGCGAGGCCGACACGGTCGCACGCATAGGCGGCGACGAATTCATCATCCTGCTGCATGACATCTCCAGCCAGAGAGACCTCTTGCCCATATTGACCCGAATACGCAGCGAACTGCGGGCGCCAGTCTACTTCGGTCGTCAGGAGATGGTCGCGGGTTCGAGCATCGGCGTGGTCATATGGGATCAGACCTACGATGACCCCGAGGAGATGGTCCGCGCTGCCGACACAGCCATGTATCAGGCCAAGAGGGATGGTAGGGACTGCTATCGCTTCTTTGACGAGGAGATGCACGAAGCCGTACTCAGATCTGCGAAGGAAGAGGCCGACATGCGTGCGTCCATGAAGGAGCACGCCTTCTCCGTGGTCTATCAACCGGTAGTGGATATGGCGACCGCGGAGGTCCATTCGCTTGAAGCGCTGCTGCGCTGGCACCATCCAGAAAGAGGCACCCTCTTCCCTAGAGAGTTTCTGACCGTAGCCGAGAGCAGCGGACTCATATTCCCACTGGGGGAGATAGCGCTGGACGAGATATTCAGCCACGTCTCCCACTGGAGTGTCAAAGACCAACGCTTCAGCCGACTGCCTGTGCGGGTCAACGTGTCCCCCAGACAGCTATCCGAACCCGATTTTGTGTCATCCGTCCTTAGCCGGCTTGCCGCCTGGCACGTACCGTCTTCACGGCTGATACTCGAGATGACCGAGGATGCACTCGTCCGTTACCCCCTCAGGTCCGCACAGGCCGTCAAGAGACTCCAGGGACTAGGCGTGCGCCTCTGTCTGGATGATTTCGGATCCGGCCGCTCGTCCCTGCACCCTCTCACCGCGCTTCCCCTCCACGAGTTGAAGATAGACCCCTCTCACATCGTCGGAGCTGCAAGTGAAGCCAAAGAGATCGAGTTGCTCCGCCACATCTCGGCCTTGGCGCACACTCTGGGTCTCGCGGTCGTTGCCGAGGGAGTAGAAGACGACGTACAGTGGGACACAGCCAAAGAAGTAGGCTGCGACTTGGCACAAGGACACTACATAGCCGGGCCCATGGAGTTCGACATGGTCCTAGAAATGCTCAAGGATCTCCCAGGTCAGGGCGTCAAGACCAAGGCCAGGAACGCCACCTAGCGGTCTTGCCGTCCGGCCGTCTGTATCGCTCCTTCCCCCGCTCAGGCAGGAACTCGACCCCGCAGAGCCAATGTAACTCCAGGCTTGTAGTAGCGCCGCGTTGGAGGGCACCGCATGCAGGGGGAGATTCATAATCGTCGGCAAGGATCGAGTCGACGGCACAGGACCAGAGCGCAACAGGTCCAGAGCCGCCGCTTCACTCTTGTCGTATGTCTGCTTGTCGTGATGGTAGCGGCCACCGCCGGAGCTTCATATTCATCCAGGGCGGCAGCCGGTCAGCCAGCATTCACGGGCGCCGAAAGGGCCTCCAGTACTACACTCGACCCCGCCGCCTCTCTCGTCTCAGCCACCTACAAAGCCGAACTCGATGACGCATCTGGGGGGACAGATAGCCCCCGGGCCCTACTGGAGCTGGACTACGACGCGGACACCGAGACTATCTCCTACTTGTTGGAAATAACGTATCCATTGGCGAACCCCAGCGTAGCAGCGCTCTGCCAAGGATCGCCCGGACAGAGTGGCAGCACGGTCTTCACCGTGTTCACCGGGCCGACCATCTCGGGGAAGTTCTCTGGAGTGCTAGCACAGGGCCAGATAGAAGCGGCCGATCTGGTAGGTCCCTTGCAGGGTCAGGATATCGCAGACCTAGTACTGTTGATACAAGCGGGCAACGTCTATGCCACCGTAGGCACGGCCGGCATCCCCATCGACGCTATCAGGGGCCAGATCGAGTAACAGACTCCCGTTCGCCCCGCACCCTCTGCCTAGCCCGACGAGTGACTCTGATGAAACTGACGAAGTGCGACCAAGGCCTTATGTCGCTGGTCTCGGTACCGTAGATGGTCTTTATGGGAACCCAGTGCAGCCCGTAGCCGCGGCCCACACAGATGGCTATCTCCTCGACCTCGAACGCGAAACCCTGCTCGGTACTCGACAGGTCGGCTTCGGCCAGACGTCGTGAGCGCACCCTGAATCCCGACTGATTGTCTGGGATCTTCTGTCCCACTGCCCACGAGAAGAGCATCTTGCTGATGCTGTTGGTGAACCATCTGATTGGCGGCATCTGCAGGTAGTCACGACACCCCACCACCAGGTCTGCGCCTGTGTCCCGCCAAGTCTTCAGAAGGATCGGCACTTCAGAAGGATCGTGCTGACCATCGCCATCCATGGTCAGGATGCCATCACAGCGAGGCATGCCGACTCCACGCAAGACCTCTTCGAATCCGGCCTTGAGCGCGGCCCCCTTGCCCCGGTTGGGACTCAAGCCCAGGACGCGCGCGCCCACGGCGCGCGCCTGCTCCGCGGTGTCGTCACTGGAGCCGTCGTCTACTACTAAGACGGGCAGACCTGAACCCACCAGGGCCTTCACCACCGCGCCTATGCGGGGCCCCTCGTCATGAGCAGGCACGACGGCGGCGACTTCGCCCCCGCCGCGGCTCATTGTTTCCTCTTTCGCAACTTGGGCCACCACCAACTGGATCTGCCCAGGTACACCATGACAGCCGGTACCAATATTAGTCGCACAAGCAGCGTATCCACGATTATGGCCAGGGCTATGGCCAACCCCAGAGTCTTGGTGGTCGCGATGCTGGTAAAGGCGAATGCACCCGTGACGATGACCACCAACAGAGCGGCACTTACGATGATCCGGCCCGATCGCACCAGCCCGGCACTCACACTCCCGCGCATATCCCCAGTCCGGTGCCAGCGCTCATGCATACGCGTGAGCATGAATACCGCGTAGTCCATGGTGATCCCAAACAGGATGCAGAGCATCAATACTCTGTTGACCGCGTCCACGGCACCGGTCGACGTGAAGCGCAGTACCCGCTCCAACGCGTCCCCCTGGAAGAGTATGACCAACCAGCCGAAGCTCATCGCTATGGTAAGCAGATTCACGGTGACAGCCAGCACGGGCAGCACGAGACTGCGCAGCATCACCGCGAACACGATCAGGCTGGAGATGACTATCCACAAGATCACCCACGGAAGCCAGCTGTTGAGTTGCTGCAAGAAGTCGTGGCTGAACGCGGACTCTCCCGCCAGATACAGCTGATGACCTTCCGGAGGTTCGATGTCGGCCAGCTCATCTACGAGTTGATTGGCTCGGACACTCGAAAGACCCTTCTCCGCGACTACCCTGAACACAACAGCGCCGGGTGCGACGGTGATCTCCACAAGCTTCTTGAACTGCTGCAACTCCTCGGCGCTGACCGTCACTCCTGGGACTGAGGGTGATGCCTTCTGCAGGTATCTGGAAACCTTGCGGATCGTTCAGCAACTGCTCGAATTGCGTCCACAGACCCGCGAGAGCAGTAGGGTCCCCGAACCCCTCGATGGTGAACGGACTCTGGACCGCGGCGACTCCCTCCACCGCCGCCAGCTTCTGGCCGAACAGCAAGAGGTTGGCTGCCCGCAGTACGTTGATCGATCCGTCCCCTTCCCAGGTGACCAACACCATGGTGGGCGACAGCGCCTCCCAGTCGAACTCGCTCTCCAGGATGTCCAGACCTTGACGAGCCTCAGCGCCAGCGGGAAGCGCTGCGGCGGTGGTCATCTGGGTCTTCATGTCCAGTGCCGGAAAGGCTAGGCCCCCGATCAGGACCACAGCCACCAGTATGGAGGCCCAGGGACGCTTGAGCACCAGTGCCGACCACTGCTTCCACCGTTTGTTCTCGTGAGCGGTGTGCAGCCTCACTACAGGTATGGCGTTGACCCTCCTGCCCAGCACCGAGAGGATGGCCGGCATGAAGGTCAGCGAAGCGACCACCGAGAAGAAGACCACGAGCGCGCCACCTATGCCAAGGGAACGCAGTCCGGGCGACGGGAAGAAGATCAGGCCGATAACGCCCACCATCACTGCTACCCCGCTATAGAAGACAGACCGCCCGGCCCGAGCCGTGGTGACCACCACCGCCTCTTGGACAGTCGCTCCCCGATTGAGCTCTTCGCGGAACCGCCAGACGATGAACAGAGCGTAGTCTATGGCGACCGCCAGTCCCAGCAGCGTGGCGACGTTCATGGAGAATATCGACATGCTCGTGGCGCGGCCGATCAGATACATGGCACCCAGGGTGACGCTGACAGCCAAGCCCCCTGTTATCACCGGTAGTGCTGCCGCCACAAGGCTGCCGAACACCAAGATCAGGGCTACCAGCGCCACAGGCAGACCGTACACCTCCACCTTGCGCAGATCTTCGAAGGAATGGCTGGTGAGGTCTGCGTAGACGGCTGGCTCACCGGTGACGTAGGTCTGCAATTCGCCCTCGGCAAGTATGCGACGGATGCGTTCTACCTCGTCTTGGACCGTCTGCAGATCAGCCGAGAAGTGCATCACCGCCACTGAACTCCGTCCGTCGGCAGAGATCATCAGTCCGTTGCCGGTGGAGGCATAAGTGTCGACACCACTCAGGTCGGCTACGTCGGCCTGCACGATCCCGTCCAACGCATCTCGCTCCAGATCCTGGAACTCCTGGCTGTCGGCTTCTAGATCTTCGCTTCGAAAGACGACCGCGAGCGTCGTTGGTCCTTGGGCGAACTTCTGCTCGATAAGAGCGCCCGCCTTCTCGGCCGGGGAGTTCGGATCCGCAAAGCCTCCGGTCAGAACGTCCTCAAGGTACGGAGTCGCGACGATGCTCACCGCGAAGACGGCTACCCAGAGGGCGATGACGTACCATCTGAACCTGTGCGAGAACCTACCCAGAGCTTCGAACACGCCTACTGCTCCGTTTTGGTGGGAATGAGTAGAGAGACGAAGGCCTCCAGAACCCGCCTCTCGTCCGCCGATATCAAGTCGGCTACCGGAGTCAGGTCGACAGCACTTACAGACACCAGACCGTGCACAAGGGCCCACATGCCGTAGGCCAATTCGGGCGCCCCTAACGACTGGTCCGGGGCGAACAGACCTTGCTCTGTGCCCTCGCGCATCGTGTCACCGATGATACGGAGAGCGGTCAACCCGAGCCCCATAGCCTCCGTCGACGAAAGACCTTCTTGCGAAGTCGCCACAAGCACGCAGCGCAGGTCCATGGGGTTCTCCCGTCCAAAGTCGAGATACGCCATGCCCAACTCAACCAGACGCGTCTTCAGAGGAAGGTCGGAGGGGACCCGTTCCAGGTAGCTGTCCAGCTTCTGAAACGACTCGGCGAAGAGCGAGGCGACTAGTTCGTCGCGACTCGAGAAGTAGTTGTAGAGAGCCGCAGGGCTGAAGTCGGCCCGCCGCGCCACCTGACGCAGACTGATCGCCTCTGGCCCGACCTCCAGCAGGAGTTCGCGAGCTACTCCAAGGATCTCTTCGCGTGTGTCGAGGCGCCGTCTATCTCGGCGCGACAAGCGGGTTCCTTCTTCCATGATCACCGGCCATCATAACAAACGATATTTGACGCACTGAACGGGGGACAGCCCTACGAACACCGTTCACTTTTTATTCTACCGCGCCATCGCTGTCACCGCAAGCTTCGGTCGTGAGGCCCGTTCTTCTTGTCAGTGCGCCGGACGAGATGAATCCAGGACCTGCCGGACCGTCAGAGAGAGTCTTTGGGGAGTGAAAGGCTTACTTAGAAAGTGGACTCCTTCGTCCAGCCTACCGGAGTGCACGATGGCATCGCGTGAATGACCAGACATATAGAGCACCGGTAGGCCGGGGCATCTTGAGCTGAAGCGCGCTGCAAGATCGTCACCCTGCACTTCTCCGGGCAGAATGACGTCGGTGATGAGCAGGTCCGGAAGGTGCTGCATATCCTCAAGAAGCTCCAAAGCCTCCCGCCCGCTGCCCGCGACGAACACCTGATATCCGCTTTCTCCCAACACGCGAGCCACCAAACGACGGAGCGGCGCTTCATCATCCACGACCAGGACGCTTTCGGTCCCCGCACCGGTCAACCCCTCTTCCGACAGCGAGACCGACTCTATCGACTCCGCTTCTTCGGGTACTGTCGGCAGGTAGATCTTCATGGTGGTCCCCTTGTCGACCTCGCTGTAGGCGACCACATTTCCTCCGCTCTGCCTGACGAAGCCGTACGCCACCGACAAACCCAAGCCCGGACCGTCCCCGGGTGACTTGGTGGTGAAGAACGGCTCGAATATGCGCTGTTTGGTGGCGGCGTCCATCCCCACCCCTGTATCTGAGACCGCTACCACCGCATATAGGCCCGCCCGCAGTTCAGGATAGGCCCGACACGATTCTTCGGTGAGTTCGACCTCATCGACCTCGATATGCAGGCGGCCGCCCCCCGGCATGGCCTCTTGCGCATTCATCACCAGGTTGAATAGAGCACGCTCGAACTGCTCAGTGTCCACTTCTACCGTGGCGCTCTCGGCTGCCGTAGTGATCGTCAACCGCACATCATCGCTGAGCGTTTCCAGCAGACGCTCCTCCATCTCGCCCACAAGTCCCGCTAGGTCCACCCTGCGAGGACGCAGGGGCTGGCGCCGGGCGAACGCAAGGATCTGGCTGGTGAGTTCTGCAGCTCGCTGAGCAGCATTGCGGATCTCGTTGACGTCCCTATGCAACTGCCCCGGGTGCTGTGCGCCTTCGTCGGACAGAATCAAGTCGCCGTATCCGATGATCGCGGTCAGCAGGTTATTGAAATCGTGAGCGATCCCTCCTGCCAATTGCCCTACAGCCTCCAACTCCTGGCTCTGCAAGGTGGCCAAGTCGGCATCAGCCGCACCGGACGCTTCGCTCCCCCGTTCTGGGATGTCGTGAAACACGACCAGCGCATAGTCATTGTTTTCGTACTCCATCCGGTGGAACACGACATCCATCCGCTTCTCCGTGCCATCCCCTATCTGGCAAGCAGCCTCGTGCGCGAACGAACCGTGTTCTGCAAGCTCGGCCCAAATCTTCTTCCATTCTGTGCGGCCTGCCATATGCACATCACAGACTTTCATACCCAGAAGCTGCTCCCTGCGCAGGTCGAGTCTTGCGCACGCCTCATCGGTAGCGAAGGTCAACTGTCCTTGTTCGTCGGCCCAAAGTATCGCCCCGCCACCGCGCTCCAGTGATAGCTGAGTCCTCCTGAGTCTCTCTTCCAGCGCTTTTCGTCCACTGATATCGTGAGTGACCACGAACTTGTACTCTTCGCCTTGGTGCGAGGCGTAGTTGACGATCGCCTCCACTGGGATATGCCTGCCGTCCTTAGCCAGGTGGACCGTCTCATAACGTCGCGTCCCCACTTGCTTGACCGTATCTATTGCCTCAGCCGTGCCTGCCGGCAGCGATGGATTGAGTTCGTAGATATTCATGGACGTCAGCTCTTGTCTCGTGTAGCCGAGTTGACTACACGCTGACTCGTTGACATTCGCTATTCTGCCCTGATCATCGATCCAGAACACTGGGTCGTCAGAGTGGTCCATCACATAGAGGCTCATGTCGTCGGGCCTAGGGACATCCGGCAACTCAGTCAGGTCCTGAGTCACACCCACCACTTTGACGGTTGCTCCCTGAGCGTCGCATATAGCGGAGCCGACCGAATGGACTGTTCTGAGTGCCCCGTCGTTGGCTCTTCTGATGGAGTACTCCACGTCATACGAACCTCCCTCGGACATGACCCTCATGAGCGCCTCCTGCAAGACAGCCGGCTCTTCTGAGAGGTCGGTCAGGGTCCCTGATTCCAGGGGAAAGTAGGGCACGTGATGGTCGATGCCAAAGATCTGCATCGCCCCTGACGACAGCCAGATACTCTGGCCGACTAGATCGATCTCCCAACTGCCGGTGTGAGAGCTGGTCTGCTTCTGAAGCAAGCTGGCCTGGCTTTCCTGCAGGATCTTTCGCGCCTGCGTCCGCTCGCCGATGTCGCGGAAACTGACGAACGCCCGGACGTGCCCCCCCGAGTCTGTCCACACCACTGACATGCATTCCGCTGGAAAGGTGGACCCGTCACCTCTTACAAAATCCAATTCTCGCACTCCGGTCCCCGAGAACGCCGACTCGTGTGGATCGATCCCTTCTCCGCCCCCTACGTCGCCGTTCCGGTCGACGAGGCTCCCAGGGTCGGCCTCGCAGATCTCCTCTCTGGTCATGCCCAGCATGCGACAGGCCGACGGATTGGCGTCTACCACCGTACCTCCCGGGGCGATGACCAGGACGCCGTCAAGGCTGTGATCAAAGAGCGAACGGTACCGCTCCTCGCTTTCACGTATGGCGCTCGCCGCCTCCGCTGCCGCGGTGATATCGCGGATGGACTCTATCGCGCCGGCGACCTGGCCATCGGCATCTCTCAGCAGGGTGGCCGTATGCCAGAAGTGGCCACGCCTCAAGGGATCAGTGGGATGGCGCCACTCCTGCT
The DNA here is from genome assembly GCA_963814365.1 of uncultured Actinomycetes bacterium. Lineage (GTDB taxonomy): Bacteria > Actinomycetota > Thermoleophilia > RBG-16-64-13 > RBG-16-64-13 > RBG-16-64-13. The sequence continues at coordinate 337,864 of CAWFCL010000005.1, forward strand.
GGGCGGAGATGGTGTCTCCGTCTCGTCGTACGTTCGTGCAGCGCGGGGATATGGTCTTCTCTGGGCAGAGCAGGGCCTCACTCAATGTGGCCCCGCCACCCACCAACTCATAGGCCCCGCTCTCGTCCCAGGGCCTGCCGACCACTTGTGACGCCGGCACTCCTGTCTTGTCAGCTATCACTTGGTTCCAAGCGATGACCTTCTGGTCCTTATCGAGAGCAAAGGTGGCATCAGGAAGAAAGGTGACGATATCCGCTAACTGCCGACGCGTGCGCTCGACCTCATCATGGGCAGCCTCCATGAGTTCGGCGTTGCGCTTCGCACTGACGATCAGACAAACGGTCAACCAGAAGAGTTCATAGGCTGTGAGTGCCGCGAAGAAGACCACTGCGGCAGCGTCGACCTGATCTAGCGGAAAGCCGCTGGAACTGACCAGCCAGTGGACACCGGCCAAGATCCAGAGGGCTCCGTATGCGAGAAACAACGCAACGACCAGCCTCGAAAACCAGGAACCCGACACCTGCTTGTGCCGGATCGCGACGCCGGCCATGAGCCAAACCGTCGCCGCGACGACAACGGCCGTGATCACTATGCGGACGCCGCCATTATCCCAGGTGTACGCGAACACGCTTATCACAGCCACAGGCACCAAGGGTAGTAGGAACACCCACCAGTCCATGGACCTACGGCCAAAGAACTGCCTTACCCCCTGCAGACGAAGTAGGGCCGCCAGTTGCACCAAGAACGGCGCGACTAAGACTATTACGGGACGGGGCAGGCGGGTCGAGTCGGCCAGTGCCAGGCACCCAAAACCTATCAGCGCACAACTGACCGCCCACAGTCCGAATCCTGGCGGGACCCGCTGCATGCTCCAGTACACGACCATCACGATACACACGAACATGGCCGCACCGGACAGATACAACAACATCGTGCCCGCATCGATACCGGACATTCCCACCTACCCTACGATCTGGGAGCACCTGAACAGACACTATACCGCGAGTGCCGGGCCTCCCGTGTCAACAGGAGAGATAGTGCTCCACAAGAGCGCCAAAGGTATCGAATCCGAGAACCTCTTCTGCCACCTCTCCGAAACCGTAGCGGGCAAAGGCGAACGACATGGCGGCTGCTAGTGCCGAATCGTGATCGCCTTGGGTGTCTCCGACGTACACAGACCGTTCCATGCCCACGTTCTTAGCCAGTCTCGACAGCATTCCCGCCTTCGGCAACCCCGAGCAACCGTTGCAGTCACTGCCGGCGAAGTGTCCGCCAAGACCGCTCTCGTCGAAGAACAGGTCCAGGTACCAGTCCTGACAGTTGCTCACCAGATAGAGCGGGTAGGCGGCAGCAAGCCTCTGCAGTCCTCTCTCCACCATAGGAAAGAGCGTCCCCCCAGACTCTCTGAGCGCCTCTTCCTCACGGAGGTCTATGGTGCGAAGTGCAGCCTCGGTAGGCGGACATAACTCGGGCACAAGTATCTCCACGCAACCCACGAAGGGAGTGCCCGCCACCGAGCGGATGCCTTCCACGGTCACCCGGGTCTGCGCCCCCAATTCAGCCAGCGCGTCGTTCCAGCCACGAGCCGTGGGTGTCGCGGCATCCCACAAGGTGCCGTCGAGGTCGAATATCAGCGCGTCAGGCCTGCTCAAGCCAGCCACTCAGTCGCTCTTCTAGAGCTTTCGGGTCCCCTTGCACCCTCTCGCCAAAGCGTACCGTGCGAGTACAGACCGCGCGTATAGAATCCGGGACTGGATGGCCGGGTGCAAGACCATCCACCCTGGCGAGTAGATCGAGTTCGTCACCTGCCAGTGGGTCCTCAGGCGCCAGCCCGCTCAGGCCTCGAACGACATCAGCCGGAAACTTGCTCCAGTGAGCGGTAGAGACCACCAGCATGGGCGAAGCACCCATGTGCCTCTCGGCCACTTCCCACGCGACCGCGGTGTGCGGATCCATCAGATACCGGTGCTCTTGCTGTACCCTGCCGATGGTGGCCAGGCTGGTCTCGTCGTCTACCCAGTCACCCAAGAACTCGCGGCGCACCCTGGCGAAGGTCACCTCATCGAGCGCAAACACACCAGACTCACGCAGACTACTCATCCAGGAACCGACCTGGGCGCCATTGCCCGTGAGTTCGTACAGCAAGCGCTCTAGGTTGGATGATATGAGTATGTCCATGGAAGGCGAGGCGCTCTTGGTCAGCGTCCGCTCACTTACGTCGTATCGGCCGGTAGCCAGGAAGTCCGAGAGTACATTGTTGACGTTGGACGCACACAAGAGACGCTCTATGGGAGTGCCCAGCCGCTTGGCGTAGTAGGCAGCAAGCAGATTCCCAAAGTTGCCACTGGGTACACAGACGTCTATGGGTTCACCCATACGCCGACGCCCACGCCTTGACTATCTCCAAGTAGGCGCTCACGTAGTAGACGATCTGAGGGAGCAGCCTGCCCCAATTGATGGAGTTGGCCGAAGAGAGACGCAGTCCATGTCGTTCGAGCAGTCTCTTCTGAAACTCGGCGTCTGCGAACACCGACTTGACGCAGGACTGGCAGGCATCGAAATCGCCGTCTACGGCCAAGACGGTCAAGTTCTGGCCCTTCTGTGTCACCATCTGGCGCTGTTGCAGCGACGAGACCCCGCCCTCTGGGTAGCAGACGGCCACCTTGGTATGCGCGCGGTCGGCGAACCCGTTCAGCGCAGCCACGCCCGTGTCGCCCGATGTCGCCACCAGGACAAGGTACTCGGCGTCGTCTCGTCCGTCCCGCCGGGACTGCTCGACGGCCTCCGAGAAGAAGAGGGGCATGCACTGCAGCGCCATGTCCTTGAAGGCCAGGGTGGGGCCGTGCCACAGTTCCAGAACGAACCGGTCCACACCCAGGTCGCGCAGCACAGCCACGTCTCGGTGGTCGAAGTTGCGGCCATAGGCCTCCCGAGCGAGGGCGTCGACACGCTCCTCGGGAATGTCGAGCTCGAACAACTTGAACAGCTCGGCCGCGCATCGCCAGTACGGCAGGCCCGAAAGAGCCTCCAAGTCATCCAGGCTCAACTTGGGTAGTCGCTCGGGCACAAAGAGACCACCCCCGGATGCGATGCCACGCAGAAGCACTTCCGTGAAGGTGAGGGGTTCCGCTAGGGCGGTCCTGGTGTCGACGTACCTGATCACGATCATTGCCTATCGGTCGTATTCGACGCGGCCAGTGCCCCCGGGAGGACTCGAACCTCCGCACGAGGTTTAGGAAACCTCTGCTCTATCCCCTGAGCTACGGGGGCACGCGCCGCTGCTCACGGCGCGCAGATTCTAGCATCCCCGCAGCGATGCGGCGGACGAACCTAGTGGTGGGCCCTTGTGTATACTTCGATCCAGGCCAGTAAACACCGTTGTGCAGCAAGAACGAGATGCCGTGCATGTGATATTCGACAGTGTATATGCTCGTGCTTGTATGGGAGCCGGATCTAGCTGTACTTACGGGCGTGCGCGCCTTTCTCCCAATCGCTTTCTTGGCGCTGTATTCCAGATTGAGCTTCGCCAGTGCGCCAACGTTGGAAGACACTTCGTTCGCGTTCCTTCTCAGCCTATGGGCCGTGGTACCGCTCCTGGTCGTGGCCGTGGCCGAGGTGCTGCTCGAGAAGTTCTTCGCCAGAAACAGCCTGTTTGCGCGCATCATGCAGCCCTTCAGGATACTGCTGGGCGGCGTGGTGTTCGCCGCCGCTGTGGCTCCGGGAGGATGGATAGCCAGTGTCGTGGGTGGGGTACTCGGCCTGGTGATCGCCGGACTCACAGACAGGGCGCGCCGCGAGACACGCTCGGGTATGACAAGCGACAAGACAGCTGTCGTACTGGTGAGCATCTACGAGGACATCGCGGTACTGGTCGGCACCCTGCTGTTCGTATTGGTCCCCATGGTCGGCGCCCTGCTGGCCTTCCTGTTGCTGCTGTTCTTCTACCGGGTAGAACGCAGGCGCCGACGCAAGCACAAGGGGCTTCGCATCCTGCGGGGATAGCAGGCTGTCGTGACTGCAGATAACGCCCAAGAGCAAGACGCTCTTCTTAGGCGCCAGATGGTGCAGAGGCAACTGCGGGGTAGAGGCATATCCGATAGCAGGGTCCTCCGGTCCATGGAGAAGATACCCCGCCACCTCTTCATCCCGACCGAACAAGTGCCTCATGCCTATGATGATGGACCCCTGCCGATCGGGTCCGGACAGACCATATCCCAACCCTACATGGTGGCCCGCATGTCAGAACTTCTGGCTTTGGATGGTGAGTCGAGAGTGCTGGAGGTAGGCACCGGTTCCGGTTACCAGACGGCAGTGCTGGCGGAGTTGGCCAAACAGGTCTTCACGATGGAGCGACTCCCCGAGCTCACGGCAAAGGCGAAGAGTCTGTTGCTGCGCCTAGGATATACGAACATCGAGTTCATCTCTGGCGACGGCAGCATCGGCTACCCGGAGGCAGCCCCCTACGAAGCCATCCTTGTCACGGCCGCCGCACCTCGTGTACCTGACGCTCTTCTTGAGCAGATGGTCATTGGTGGTCGGATGGTAATACCAGTAGGAGCGGGACAGACCCAGCAGCTCATGTTGATCGAGAGGCTCGACAACTCTGCGGAGTCACACGACACCCCCTCGACACGCACCCGCGGCGAGCATTTCCGTGAGACGAAGGTGCTCGATTGCGTCTTCGTGCCCCTGGTGGGTAAGCAGGGGTTCTCAGCGTGAGCGATGGTGCTGCCGCTGTTCGTGTACGCGTGTTTGTGGAGGGCAGGGTCCAAGGCGTCGGCTTCCGCTATAACGCCTACCGTGAAGCCGACCGCCTGGGCGTGAGTGGCTGGGCCCGCAACCTACCGGACGGCAGGGTCGAAGCGGTATTCGAGGGCCCCCGCGAAGCCGTCGAAGAAATGCTTGCCTGGACAATGCGCGGGCCCGAATGGGCCCGCGTGACACACACAGTCATTCAAGACGAGACTCCCGCAGGGGAGAAGGGCTTCACCATAGGCTGATGGACAGGCTTGCCCGGTCAGTAGTTGGAGGGCCGCTCTTGCAGCGTAACGGTGAACACCTGCGTCTGCCCGTCACGATCTACGGTGACCTCCACCTGATCTCCCGGCTTGTTGTCACGGATGGCTGCCAACAGATCGTTGGATTCGACCATCTCGGCATCTCCCACTTTGATGATGATGTCACCCTGTCGGATGCCGGCAGCGGCCGCGGGTCCGTCGGCCATCAGAGCGGCCACCAGGATGCCCGAAGACCTTGATAGCGAGAACTGCTGCTGTAGCGACTCATCCACCGTGCGAGTGCTGACACCTATGTACGCATGAGTAGCTTTGCCGGTAGCTATGATCTCGTCCGCTATCCTAACGACCAGTGCAGCCGGTATCGCGAAGCCGATGTTCTCGACCTGCACGCTCTGGACTGCCACTGACGGTATGCCTACTACCTGACCCTTGACATTCGCCAACGCCCCACCGGAGTTGCCGGAGCTAATACCTGCGTCGGTCTGGATCAGGTCGGTGTACAAGGTGAATCCAGAGGTGTCCTGCACCTCGACCGTCCGGTCCAGGCCGGACACGATCCCAAGGTTGACGGAGTTCTCGAACCCGTCGGGGCTGCCCAGCGCAACCACATATTCGCCCAAGACCGGCAGGTCAGTGGCAAACGGAGCCGCTGGCAGATTGAAGCCTGTATCTACCTGGATCACGGCCAGGTCGGTCAATGGATCGGTACCCACTACTGTGGCCTTGAACTTCTCGCCTGTCGCCAGGGTGACTTCAAGGTCATCGGCAGGGCTGGTGGCGCCGCCTGTGACCACATGATTGTTGGTGATGATCTTGCCATCGGCCGAGTAGATGACCCCGGAGCCCTCCCACCTGGTGGAGTACTCGCTCTGACCCGGGATCTGGAAGTAGCCGGGAATGGCCTGCGTACCTGTGCCGCTGATATTGACCACACTGGGCCCCAACAGACGTGCGACCTCCGCCGCAGGACTGACGAGGCCATCTCCATCGGTCACCACGTTAGGCGACCCGTCCGTGCCGCTCGCGCTCGCAGTCGTGGTCGTCTCGCCCTGCCCAGTGGCGTCGGTACCGCCCCAGTCTTCTGAGCAACCGGCCACGCCTATGAGAAGAACAAGAGCCAAGACAAGGGCCACTACAGCGCCCACGATGATAGCTCTCACTCGTCGCGGACTCGCGTCCCTACTCTCTCGTTCCAAGAATATGTGCCATCTCCGCATCCTCCTGAGAATGCTCTCTTCCGGTGTCGGTATCTTACCCCCGACTGCCGCCATATATGTCCGAAGTACACCGTGCCATCTTATGCGATGCAAGATAAGAAGCGCGTAAGTTCGACGCGGGCATGGGCGGCGCTCTTTACAACGCCCTTACCAGTGTGCGCGTAGAATTCGGCCAAAGCACGGCTGGGACAGGTCGTGGACTTCGCAGGGTATGATGGCTCCAGTCTCCGGAGCAGAGGTCGATAGATGCGAATCCTTTTGGTCGAAGACGAAGAACGTTTGGCGGATACCGTAGCTCGAGGACTTAGACACGAGGGCATGGCAGTCGACGTCGTGTTGGATGGTAAGTCCGCGCTTACCAAGGCTGCCGTGAACAACTATGACGTGGTCGTCCTAGATCGCAATCTGCCGGAAGTACATGGCGACGAGGTTTGCCGTCAACTAGTGTCGCGCCGCTCATCGGCGCGCATCCTCATGCTCACAGCCGCAGGTTCCATCCAGTGACCGCGTCACGGGGCTGGATCTTGGCGCGGATGACTACCTTCCCAAGCCTTTCGCCCTCAAAGAGCTGGTCGCGCGCATCAGAGCGTTGGGTCGCAGGACCGCCGCCCCCACCTCGCCCGTCCTGAAGGCAGGCGACCTGGTTCTAGACCCGGCCCGCCATGTGACCGAAAGGGCGGGCAAAGACCTGGGCCTCACCAAGAAGGAGTTCGGCGTCCTTGAGGTGCTGCTGTCGGCAGAAGGACGAGTAGTCAGCGCCGAGGAGCTGCTGGAGCGGGTCTGGGACGAGAATGCCGACCCGTTCACCAACGTGGTCAGGGTCACCATCATGACGCTGCGCCGCAAGATCGGAGATCCGCCCCTTATCGAGACCGTGGCCGGGGTGGGCTACAAGATATGAAGCTTCTTCGCAGACCCGCCAAGTCCGGCGACCCGAAGCCCAGACACGAGCACGGGCCGACTATCAGATTGAAACTAACCTTGTGGTACGGCTCCCTCTTCCTGCTGGCGGGCGTCCTGCTGATCACCGTCAACTTCCTGTTGGTACGAGACAGCCTGGTGCCTGCCCCAGACAAGGCGAGGGAGTACGTCGAGGAGCTCTTCGGCCTTGAGCCAGGGATCCTTGAGCCTGTGCAGGAGCATAGCGACAGGAGAGATCAGCGCGAGATCTGGATCATGGTAAACGGGACCGCTATCCCCGTCTCTATGCCCGCTCTTCTGGCCGAGGCTCAGGAACAACTGAAAGAAGAGGCGCTCAAGCAGCTGTGGACCTGGTCATTGGTGGCCCTGGGCATCATGAGTATCATCACCTTCAGCTCGGCTTGGCTGCTGGCGGGACGCATGCTCAGACCGTTGAACGCGATCACCGGCACCGCACGACGTCTCTCCGGCTCTACGCTGCACGAGCGTATCGCCCTCAAGGGTCCACGGGACGAGCTCAAGGAATTGGCGGACACTTTCGATGAGATGCTGAGTCGCCTGGATGCCGCGTTCACTGCCCAGAGGGAGTTCGTGGCCAACGCCTCTCACGAACTGCGTACGCCGCTCACCATCGTCCGCACCGAGATAGACGTTGCGCTGGCTGACGCGGATATCTCTCAGGACGAACTGCGAGACATGGGGGCCGCCATCAATGAAGCTGTCGATCGCAGCGAAGCGCTCATAGACGGCCTGCTGGTACTGGCCAGAGCCGATGAGGAGCCGGCCACGTCCGCCCTGGATCTTGCCGACATCGCCCGGGAGATGGTCTCTGCCAGCTCCGTGGAAGCCGACGGTCGCAGCCTACGCCTCGATCTGGACTTGATGCCCGCCCGTGTCCAAGGCGAGAGCGCTCTCTTGGAGAGGATGGTCGCCAATCTCGTAGAGAACGCCATCCGCCATAATGTGAACGGAGGTTGGTTCTCGGTCAAGACCTGGCAGGACGATGGTCTTGCGTTGCTCGAGGTGGCCAACGGTGGAGTCGTGGTGCCTCCCGAAGAAGCAGATCGTCTCTTTGACCGCTTCTATCGCCTCGACCGCTCTAGAAGCCGCAAGACAGGGGGATTCGGCCTGGGGTTATCTATAGTCAAATCGGTCGTGGCAGCCCATGCGGGCACCGTCGCATTGACCGCCCCCCAAGAGGGTGGGCTACGAGTCACGGTGAGCTTGCCCGGGCTGCAGCCTCCCGCCCCGGTGGCCCCGCAGCCGACCTAGAGCGCCGACACCACTATCACAAAGATGCCCAGCACAGCCGCGTAGATGGCGAATGGCCGAAGCCGGTGATTCTTCACAAAACGCATCAGTAGGTAGATGGCAGCAAAACCGCTGACCGCCGCCGTCGCCGCTCCAACCAGATAGGCAAGCGGGCTCGTCCCCCCGAATCCCCCGCCTGTGCCGATAAGACCCGCCAGGAATGCGCCCAGGATGGCCGGAATACTCAGCAGAAACGAGAATCGAGCGGCGGAAGGTCGATCGAAACCCAAGAACACTCCCGCAGCCATCGTCGAGCCCGACCGGCTTATTCCGGGAGCTATGGCCAACGCCTGAAAGCACCCTATGATAAGCGCATCAGCCGCCTTCATCTTGCCCAACTGCACGGGTCGAGCAGAGACCCGAGCAAGTGCGAAGTCGGAGCCAAACAGAAGGGCGCTGGTCACCAGAAGAAAGATGCCCACCGCGATCGTGCTATCAAGCAGACCCTCAAAGAACCTTTCGAACCCGAAGCCCGCGATCGCGGCGGGCACCGAACCTATGACCAGCCACAAGAACAGGCGCCGCCAGTACTTGGCCTCGGGCGCGCTCATCCGCCGGGGTCTAAACAGCGAGGTGAACATCCGGCTCACGTCACGCACGAAGTAGGAGAGCACGGCAAGTAACGTAGCGACATGCAGCACTATGTCAAACCCCAGAGTGGGGCTTGTGAGATTGAACAGCTCGGGGACTAGCACCAGATGCCCCGAACTGGACACGGGTAGAAACTCAGTCAACCCCTGCGTCAATCCGAGTATGAAAGCCTCGAGGATGCTCAAAGCCTGGTCAGCCGCCTTCTGTCAGAGTCCCTGCCGGAAGGCAGCATATCACCTAGAGGAGGCGCCACTCCCGACGCTCCAGAAGGTTCTTGCCACCACATACGACCATTACAGCTATCGACGTCTTCACCAGATCGCCGAGCAGGAACGGGGTCAGACCAACAGCTACGGCTGCTCCGGCATCCTTGGTGATCGTGGAGGTGAGCCAAGTCAGACCAAGCGCGTAGATCGCCGCCTCTGCCAGGATAGCCCCCGTGGCCACCAGCGCCACCTTGCGCAAACATACCCATCCGCACCGACGATGCTGCCCAGCCTCTCCGACCGGCCAGCCCCATCAAGAAGGCCGCGGGCACAAAGCCCATCAGGTAGCCGCCCGTGGGGCCCGCCACCGCAAGCACGCCGCCCAAGCCGTTGTGAAACACAGGAGCGCCCGCCAATCCAAGCGCCAGGTAGCTGGTAACAGCGGTGACACCCATCCTGGGGCCCAGGAGACCGCCTACCAATAAGACCGCCAGGGTCTGCAGGGTCAGGGGCACAGGGTAGAACGGCACGGACACCTGAGCGCTCGCGGCCAAGACCCCCACGCCTGTCAGCACCAGCGCGGTCTTGACAAGCCACGGCCGCACGGCAAGGGCCCGAGCACCCCGCGCGTCGGCGGCTGACGGCCAACATACCGTCAGCGGGCGCTGTCTCTTCAGTCCGTCTCATCCCAGCTTCCCTTCCCTGCTATTTGCACCGTCATCGATGTGCCCGGCAGTCTAGCTGTCACTCGGTCGTGATGTCAACGCCAAGGGTGACTTCACCCGCTACCACAGGGACCGTTCTTCCGCCCTGTTCCCTGACCAGGAGCTCACCCTTTCCGCCAATGCCCACCGCTTCGCCCATAACTATCAGAGAACCGTCCGGGGATCCCGCGGATACCCGCACCACGCGCCCCCGCAGAGCATCGCGCGCGCGCATCCGCTCTAGAGCTAGGTCGAGATCCGTGCCGCACCACCATGTACCCAGGCTCGCTATGATCTCCGCGAGCAGAGACCCCCTAGCCAGCGCGCCGCCTGACTCTGTCCTCAGCGAGGTAGGCACAAGCCTTACCGTCCGGCCGTCCCCCTCCGACTGTCCGAACGCCTCCGGCCTAGCCTGCGGCTCGCTATTGACGTTCAGACCGATGCCTATCACTACCCATTCCACACCCGCTCCGCGGAATGAACTCTCCAGAAGTATCCCGCAGACCTTCTTGTCGTCTATCAAGACGTCGTTGGGCCATTTGACCCGCACGCGCCCCGCCAATCCCGGAAGCCCTTCGAGTACCTCGGTTATGGCCACTCCCGCTATCAGAGAGAGTAGCGATACCTCCTGGGGCAATATCGGCGGCTTCAGCAACACCGAGAAGGTTAGATCCCGTCCCGGCTCGCTCACCCAGGGGCGCCCCAGCCGCCCGCGCCCCTCGGTCTGGTCGTCGGTGATCACCAGCGTCCCACTCGGCAACTCGGCTGCCTCGCTCTTGAGCATCCGGTTGGTGGAGCCACAACGGGCGTAGTAACGATAAGGGACACCGATCACTGGGAGAGCAGAAACGTCCTCCCGTGCTAGCAGTAGGGGGAGCACCGCCTCTTCCACCAGTTGATCATCAAGAGCACCCGAGAGCCGAGAGCCCGCGGGCCCAGCATGCCTTAGCATGATCCCGAAACCTTTCTTAGCCTAGTCGCATCTGCTATTTTGTAGCATCCGCTGAGCAGGAGTGCGACCATTTGTGACTGATTTCGACGACTTTGATTGGGTCGACGATCCTACGGGGCGCAAGCGCGGAGTAGATGACCCCTCCGGAGTCGACCCTTCCACCAGATACAGCCGACGGAACGACCCTGTCGACCCCAGGGAGATGACAGGCCGTGCAGGCGCGCCGGAACGCCGCTATGGTGCTCCTTCGCGTACCTCGGCTTATCCTTCGCGTGACTCGTCGCGTTCATCGGCACGCCGACGAGTACCCCGGCGGACCATGGGGTCGCGGATAACCGGAGGCATCCGTGGACTCGTTCGCAACGTGGGAGGGCTGCCCAAACCTCTGCTCATAACCGCCGGCGCCCTGATCTTCGTCATCGCTCTTACTATCATCCTGGACTCCGCGATGTTCTACGGCAAGGTCCACGCCGGAGTCACCGTAGCCGGACAGGGACTTGGCGGCAAGACCTACGACGAATCCCTCGGGATCCTCGGTCAGAGGGTCGACGAACTAAGCGGCCAACCCATCACCGTGGTCAGTGACTCCGGGTCCTGGACCGTCACGCCCGATGACTTGGGACAGGTGATCGATGTAGAAGCTTCTATACAAACCGCGATGCAGGCGACCCGCAAGAGCAACTTTGTCGCGGACCTCGCACGACGCTTGAGGCTGTACTTCAACGGAGACGCATACCCCTTCGTCGGCGAACTGGACCAAGAGAAGTTCGATGAGTTCGTCACTCGCATAGCAGGTGAGTTGGACGTCGACCCCGTGAATCAGTCTCTGTCCATCCAAGGGGACACGGTCGAGACCGTGCAGGGCACGAGCGGCATCGTCGTAGACCAAGACAGTCTGAGGGCCCAGCTGATGGAGGCGCTCTTCGCTCACAGTACAGCAGAGATCCAAGTGCCCATGATGACCAAGGCTCCCGACGTGATGGCCGCGAGCACGGATGAGGCCGTTGCCATGGTACAGACCATGCTCAGCGACGACCTGACGCTAGAGTACCTCGCCCCCCGCCCAGAAGAGACGACCACCACGACGCTCGCTACCGGCACAGAGACGGCCGCGCAAGAATCGCCGCAGACGACCACCACGATCTCACAGACCACGACTACCACTGTCGTCGAGACCTCAGCCGGCAAGTTCACCTTCATAAGCAAGACCAAGACCTTGAGCCCCGCGGAGATCAAGGAACTCCTGGATTACCGCTCAGAGGACCGCAACGGGACCCAAGTCCTGGTGCCCTACATCTCGGCTGAGAAGCTGGGTCCGCTCTTTCATCGGATCGAGGGACCCATGACGGTGCCCGCGGTCGACGCGTACTTCCAGAGCAACGACCGTGGATTCACCTGCCAGGTCGTTCCTGGCAAGGTGGGGAAGGGCTTGGATCACGAGGCTACCGCGGCGGCACTTACCGAGGCTGCCCTGCGTACCGATGATAGAGTCGCCGATGCGCTTGTCAAGGACATCGACCCCGACTTCACGACCGAAGACGCAGAAGCCATGGGCATCACCCAGGCCCTTGGATCCTTCGAGACCGTGTGGGACGGCGTGCCAGAGAGAGACTGGAACGTCCGCCTCGCCGCAGCGAGGGTCAGCAACCTCTACGTCGAGGCCGACCCCTACGCCTGGTCCCTCACGGCTTACGGCAACAGACTTGTCGCCCCAGGCGAGGAGTTCGACTTTGCCAAGATCCTCGGACCACGCACAGAACAGGCCGGTTTCAAGGGGTCGGTGGGTATCCAGGACGGCCAACTCGTGGACGGCGTCTTAGGGGGCGGCATCTGCCAGGTCTCCACCACGATGTTCAACGCGGCCTTGCAGGCCGGCCTCCAGATAACCGAACGGTGGAACCACTCACTCTTCATCGAGCACTACCCCGAGGGCTCTGATGCCACCATCACCGGTGGCGGTGCGCCCAAGAATCTGAAATTCGTGAACGACACTCCCAACTACATCTGGATCTACGGATGGTCCGATGGCGTGAAGACCATCTTCACGCTGTTCGGTACCTCTGACGGACGAAGAGCCAGTTTGTCAGTCTCGGAGCGCTACGACTGGCGACAGAGATCGGCCTCGACCGTCACTGTACTGGATCCCAAACTTGAGTGGACCGAGACCAGTGTGGCTCACCCCGGCCAGGATGCCTTCAAGGTCACTCTCACCAGGACGATCACTTGGCCCGACGGCCGCGAGATCTCAGAAGAATGGATCAGCGAATGGGGCATCAAACCCAAGGTCGTGGCCTTCCCAACCTCAACGACGGCCCCTGTGGCCCCGGCCTCGCCAAGCACCGCCACGACCGTTCCGGCCCAGTAGGGCGATCGAGAGTGAGCCAAGCCCGGGAACCTTCCTGCTATTTCGGCACATCTGCTATCTTGTAGCATTCTCGATATCAGGAGCATGAGTTTGACGCGAGATCCGAGTGACGCTAGCCGCCGCTACAGCGATACGACGCGACGCGGGCGCGCTCCAGGCAGATCGTATAGCATCGATGATTCTCCGTGGCGAAACGCCGCCCCCAGGTCTGGCCAGACCAACCGCATGCCTGTCTCTGCTGCAAGCCGATCGCAGGCAAGCGTCTCCGGTTCCAGAGTCAGGGGCGCGGGCCCAGGGCGCGGGGCTGGCGGCGCGGGGACGGGGATGCCCGGACGTGGCCGCGGAACCCGCAAACCCAGCAACACTCTCGGTCGTACGCAAGTGGATCAGTCGCGTACCCAAGCCGGTCACGTGGTCCTTGGTAGGCCTCGTCGCCCTTGTCATGATCACGATGGTGCTCGACGCGGCCATCTTCTACAACAAAGCCCACGCGGGAGTGAGCATAGCGGGACAGAGCGTATCCGGGCTCACTCATGATGACGCTGTCCAGAAGATGGAGCAGTTCGTCGCCCAGTGTCAGAGCAGTCCCATCACCCTGGCAGGGGGCGACAAGACTTGGCAGGTGATGCCCGCTGATGTCGGTGCACAGATGGATGTGGCAGAGGCTGTAGCTTTGGCACTTGACAAGACCAGGCAGAGCAATCTCGTGGTGGACATGGCCACCAAACTCAAGCTGTACTTCAGCGGTCAGGATGTGCCCCTGCAAGGCAGTGTCGATTTCGCCCTTCTGGACAACCTGATCGTAGATATAGCTCAGGAATTGGACGAACCAGCGGTGGACGCGGGCTTCACGATCAGGGGTACCGTCGTCGCGACCATCAAAGAACAGGAAGGCCTGATAGTGGACCAGGAGGCCCTCCGCCAGCAGCTCATCGACGCAGCGCTCTCGATGAGCCCTGCGAACGTGCAGATACCCATGGTCGTAGACAAACCGAATGTCGTGGCTGCGGACAACCAGACCGCTTTGAATCAGGCCCGGACCATGATCAGCGCCCCAGTCACGCTCGCCTGGGGCGAGAAGAGCTGGACCTTCACACCGGAGGAGATATCCAGCTTCATAGAATTCACTACAGCCAGCGATTCAGACTCCTTCAACCGCCAAGCCATATCTGTCGGCCCAGAAGATGACTGGCAAGCTTCAAGAGATAGGCGCCGAGACCACTGTGGCAGAGCCAGTGGACGCGTACTTCGTAGCGGAAGGTGACAAGGCCATCCTCATGCCGGCAGTGGAGGGCGTCACGCTTGATCCGGAGAAGACGGCCGAGAACCTTACCGCGGCGGCTCTCAAGACTACCGACCGGACGGCCGAGGTCGCGGGTGATAAGCAAGAGCCCGAACTGACCACCGCTGAAGCCGAGGCCATGGGCATAACCGATCTGTTGGGCAATGAGCACATCTACTCGAACCCGAACGACGCCATCGAGAAGATCAACGCGAGGATGCTCAAGAGTGATAGCACCTACAGAGACATCTACACCATGGGTGGAACGGCCCGCGAGACCAACGTGGCCCTCGTCTTCAAGTACGCGACCAAGGACGGCGCGCTCTACCTGGCCCCAGGCGAGGAGTTCAATTTCCTGGAAACGGTCGGTCCTCGAACGCCGGAACGAGGGTTCGTGAAGGCCTACGGCATCGAGCCGGGTCTTGAGCTTACGCCTGTATACGGCGGCGGCATCTGTGAGATATCCACGGCCTTCTTCAATGCCGCCTTATTCTGTGGCCTTGAGGTGACCGAGCGACGCAACCACACCATCTTCTTCGATCACTATCCGTACGGGCAGGATGCGACAGTGACTGACAACGGCCCCAACCTTAGGTTCGTCAACAACACTGGCCACTACATATGGATCACAGGGGCTTCGGACGGCAGGGAGACCGTGATCAAGGTCTACGGCACCGACGACGGTCGAAAAGTCACGTTGGACGTGAGTAACTGGTACGGGGTATGGGGCCCATATACCCAGACGACGCGGGATCCCAAGCTCGCGACTGGTGTGAGCGTCGAGGTCAGCCCCGGCGAGAAAGCCAAGATGTTGATGCTCACCCGCACCATAACTTGGCCCGACGGCAAGACCGATCAAGGACAAGTTCGAGAGCAACTACAAGCACCAATACAGAGTAGTCAGAGTGGGCACCGGAACGACTACGACGACGAAGTACGCACCTCCACCCACCACCACGCCCACAACGATACCGTGAGGCGAGGTGGCACGATTCGGACCCAGGCAGAGGAGACTTGGCCCCGCGTCCCGAAAAGAGTCGAAATGCCCCGATGTGTTTGAGGAGCCTGAACTCTCTTGACTGACAGCACCAAAGAGCCGGACGAACAGCGGGTCGTGCCGCCACCTGTGGCGGCACCGCCGCCCGTGGTCACACCGCCCCCGCCAGTGACATCGCCCACTGCCGTGATGCCGCAGGTCCCGGCAGTGACACCGCCAGTGGCTCCTTCGACAGACGAAGAGCCTACCGCGGACTCCGTGCCTGGGGTAGGCGACACGACTGACTTTACGCTGGGCGACATCACTCTGAGCGACTCTTCGAGTGGCGGGCTCAGAGAGCGGTTCAGCAGCCTGGCCACGCGCCTGAGGACGCTGGGTGGGGCCAAGAAACCCCCGTCCTCCGAGGGATTCACCGCTAGGACCAGCCGTTGGAGACTGCGTGCATGGCAGTGGGCGCTCATCGGCGTAGGAGCGTTGGTGCTGCTCTTTGGCATATTCGTCGCCGTCGACGCAGGGCTTTACTACGGCAAAGTCCACCACGGCGTCAGCGTAGCCGGGCAAGACCTGAGCCGCTCCACTGGCGACAAGGCCACTGAGTCACTCACTGGTTTGGTCGAAGAGGCGCAGAACAAGCCCATAACGCTAAGGAGCGATGCCCACACCTGGGATGTCCTCCCCGGCGATCTGGGGACCGCGATCGACGTGCCCGGGGCCGTAGCCAAAGCCATGGCACTCACTCGCGAGGGTGGCGTGTTCTCCGACCTGGGCAAGAAGATCGCCCTCTACTTCGACAAGCAGGACCTTCCCCTGGAGGGCACTGTCGACGACGCAAAGATGGAGGCACTTCTGACCACTATCTCCGAGACGCTCGACGTACCCGCGGTCAATGCCACTCTAAGAGTCGTGGACGGCCAGATCGAGGTGGTGGACGGCGTTGAAGGCAAGGCGGTCGACCAAGAGGCACTACGCACCAGTCTCACCGAACTGCTCTTCGCGCTGCACGACACCGAGTTGCCTATCCCCATGGTAGTAGCCTCGCCCGACCTATCCGCGGTGGATGTGGAGCCCGCCCTAGCCCAAGCCAACATCATGGTGAGCGCGGACTTGTCGCTCACCTACAAGGACAAGACCCTTGTGACCCTGACGCCCACCCAGATCGTCACCTATCTGGACGTGTCGCATGAGGTCGGCGCCGACGCGGCGAAGGCCGTACCCATACTCTCGGCAGAGAAGATGGCCGATCTGCTTGATGCTGTCGAGCCTCAGGTGGGCACTGCTCCGATCAATGCCACTTACGAGATGGATCTGGACGCCCCAGAACCGTACCCGCTGAAGTTGGTCGCGGGAGTCGACGGGGAAGGTCTCGACCGTGAGGGAACGGCCGCCGCGCTGACACAGGCGGCCATGAGCGCCACAGACCGCTCCATCGAGGTAGTCCTCAAATCCGTGGAACCGGAGTTTACTGCCGCGGACGTAGAGGCCATGGGCATCAAGGATCTGCTGGGCGACTACCGCACCACCCCGTACGTTGGCTCCAAGAACCGGCAACAGAATGTTCGCCTGGCCACCAGCCTCTGCAGCGGTGTTTTCCTCGCCCCCGGGGAGGAGTTCAACACCGACCAGCGCTTGGGTAAGCGCGATGCCGCTCACGGCTGGGAGACTGCTCCTGGGATAACCGGACCCGGCAAGCTAGAAGAAGTGTACGGCGGCGGCATCTGCCAGGTGTCTACCACGCTTTTCAACGCGGTTCTCGTGTCGGGGCTGGAGATCACTGAACGACACAACCACTCGATCTTCATCAACCACTATCCCAACGGACGCGACGCCACGGTCACCGGAGGCGGCAAGAACATGCGCTTCCGCAACGACACCGACCACTACGTCTTTATCTACGGTTGGTCTACGGGCATAAACACACGCTTCTGGATCTGGGGAGTCGATGACGGACGCGAGGTGCTCCCGATCAAGTTCAGTGGCTTCACTATGGGCGAGATGTACTCCACTCAGACCGTTATCAACAAGTCTCTCGCCCCCGGTGCCACCGAGGAGATCTTCGAGGGACAACAGGCCCGACGTTGCTCCATGGAGCGCACGGTGGTCTATGCCGACGGCACCAGAAAGACCGAGAAGTTCTCGAGCTACTACCCGAAGTTGGACCGGGTGATAGAGACGAATCCCAAGCCCGTGACCACCACCACCAAGCCGCCCGTGGTGACGACTACCAGCACCACCAGCACGACTGTAGGACCATAGGGGCCCTAGCCGAGCATCTCGGCTAGGATAAGATCCGGTAGCGCATCGCTGTTCTCTGGATCTGCTTCGAACGAGGCTGCCGGCGGACCCTCAAGGCTTTCTTCTAGGCGGTCAAGCAGGTCGGGCCGGCAGACCACCAGGGCGGCGCCGTAGTCCCTTCTGCGGACTACCTCCAGAGCGACCACCCAACCTCGGCCTCCCACCAGCTCCAGGGGGCCGATCTCGTCGACTATCAGCAGATCACATGGAGTCGCGCGCGTCAGCACTCCGCTCGCCCATTCAAAGACCTCGGCCTGGAGAGCCCACCCGGGGGCAAGCGGATCGCTTCCGGCATGAGTAGGCACTCCGAAGAGCCGGCTCGCACCAGTACGAAGATCGATCACTTCACGAGGCGCCTGCAACTCGGGGCCCGACAAGCTTGTCATGATCCCGGCCACGTCCATGTCTCGCGCCCGCGCCTCGGCAGCCAGATCGTTGCAGACAAGGGTCTTGCCGCTGTTACGCCCTCCGGTAAGCACGTAGTAGACGCCTCTGGTCTGCACTGTCCCCTCCTTACTGCAGCCTAGCCGGTCAGTCCCGGTAGTAGGCCCCGTCGGCGCAAGCCCGGCACAGTATCTGATCCCCTCTCGTCACTTCGCGGGCATCCTGTATCTGTTCGCCACACAGGGCGCACACGGTCCTGCGGACCGGCCTCCCCGGCCTATCCTCCTCGGGCACGGTAAGCTTCACCGGCCTGCAGGTAAAGAGTCGCTCATCGGTCCAGTCTTTCCAGAACACCAGCGGGTCGACGTCGCTGCCTACGTGAGGCACCTCGGGCCTTGGAGCTACCCTGACCGCCCGCCCCGTCGTCAGGTCGACGAAGGTCGCGGCCAGCTTGCCGTAGTCCACGAAGCGCAGGCGCCGCTTGCCCATCGTGACACCGCAGACCACGCTCACCGCGTCGCTGGCACACCTGTCCATCTCCACATAGACCACAAGATCCCTGTAGGACCGCGGATCGTCTATGCCCAACTCACGACAGCCCAATCTGGCCATGCGGACACCCATCACCATCCCATGGCACAGATGTCCGTGATACTCCTGCGCGGCAGCGAGGTCTTCGTCCAGACTCCGCACGTCTACTCCTCCACTGCGGGTCCGCTTGGCACGGGCGACTCCCAATCACCGAAGTGCTTCTGAAAGACCGATTCCAAGGCCTCACCCGCCTCAGCCGCCACCGCCTGATAGCGTTCGACCAAGTCGCGCGCCTCCGGTGTCAGCTGTGACCCCCCGCCCAGACTGCCCCCAACGTTGCGATCCAAGAGAGCAAAGCCCAAGCGTTCCTCGGCGGCATGTAGGATCCGCCACGCCTTATTGTACGACATTCCCAGTTCTTGAGCCGCTTTGCGCAGGGAGCCATCCCGCTCCACACCGGCCAGCAACCGCGCTGGTCCATCGCCGAAAGCCCTGCCGCGATAGTCAAGCCAGATTTTGTACATCAACCGCATGCGGTCACCCGACGCTAGGAGGCGCGCCGGGAGGTGCGGCGGCGGGAGGTGCGGCGGCGGGCGCGCCGGGTTGTGGGGCGACCCCTCCGCCCACACCGTCCGCCGGGCCTGCCAAAGGCGCGGACTCCTTTGAATGGACGGCCTTCACTCCTGATGTGGGCGCGGACAGGTACGTCTCGGTGCCGCAGTACGGACAGCGCACCAGCCCCTTGCCCGCAAGCTCCACTTTGCCTCCACAGTTAGGACAGGTGTCCGCCTTGATGTGCGCAGCCTCAGCCGACACCAACTCACCCTTTTCCCAGTTTACGTACCCGCGAAAGAGATCCTTGCCGATGATGTCGTACACGTAGTCGCGCACTTGCTCGCGGGTGAGGTCACATTCAATGGCCAGATCGGCCACGCTCACGCGGCCGCGCGTCATCACGGCACTCAGTATCGTCCGCTGCTTGTCCGCCTTGGTCTGCTCCTTGATCTCACCTCGCGAGGACAGCAAGAGGTACAGCGACACCGCGAACCATGGCAACGAGAAGAGCACCAGGCCCAGCACGTATCCACTGGTGGGTTCACCCGCTTTCGACGCCTCCGCGATGCCCGTCGCCAGCCACGCCGCGAACCCCAAGCCGACTACCAAGAGCACGACACCTATTATCCTGGTACGCATAACCCCTCCTCTACTCTACCCGGCACGCATTCCTCCGCCGCCACCGCCGCCGGAGAACCCGCCGCCGGAGAACCCGCCGCCGGAGAACCCGCCGCCACTGAAACCCCCGCCCCCCCAAGCTCCGTGGCCTCCGCTGCTGCTGGAAGGCGCGGAAGTCATGGCACTCGATACCTTGTTCAACGCCCCGAAGAGCCCGCTGGATACTTTGTCCAGACTGAAGCCGCCGCCACTAGGCGTTCCAACCGGAAATCCTCCACCCAGACCGCCCCCTAATCCTCCGGTCCGCACGGTGCCCCGACCCGTATCGGTGAGTATGATGGGCGGGTGATACCAGTCGGGAGGCGCGACGGTCATGTCTTCGAAGCGTCTGGTCCATTGCTTCTCGACACCCAACGCTATCGCGTAGGGCAGAGACTCCTCGTACTTCTCTTTGGCCGCCTCCATGTCCTGGAACCTGGTGAGGTCTTGCAGATAGTTGCGGAAGGCCTCCCACTTCCTCTGCTCGCCGGACCCCTTGGCCGTCCTACCGGGCATGCGAGAGCTGAATATCCAGACCACTATGGCCGAGAAGATGGCTCCTGCCACCAGGTAACCGTACCCGTCGACCTTCACCTTGGGGAACACCCAGTAGGCGAACGCCGCGATACCGATGAAGATGAAGCCGTAGGCGAACCAGGCCTTTCGCGTCCTATTGGGATTCCTCTTGAAGTAGCCCGCTGTGGCCACTTCTTCGTAGATCTGACCAACGATGGGGCCCACGTGCACGTAGAAGTGGTTCTTGAGTTGCGACGCGGTCACCTCGTCCGGATGACTGCTGTCAAAGAGAGCCTCTGCCACCGTCTTCTCAAAGCCCTGTAAGTCGCCGAACTGCTTCAGGCGAGTAAACGTCGGGCCACTCTTGCCGGATGTCCCCTTTGCGTCGCCCTCGCTGATCTCCAGATAGCCACGACGGGCCAGGTCGATGATGGTAGCCATCACCTCTTTGGTATCGACCTTCTCGTCAATGAGAGCCCCGACCAGACCTGGGGATAAGTCTGACGGAGGTTCGCTCACGTATTTGGCAAAGACCTGGCTTGGCTCGTCGCGGCCGCGGCGGAACCAGATCAAGAAGACCGCCAGGAACGTGGCTATGGGCAGAAAGAAGCCCACCTTGGGCACGATGAAGCTGGCCACCTCTCTCGCCGTCCAGTGGTGCGTCACCACCCCTTTAGGAAAACCCGTCCTGGTGTACAGGTAGGCGTAAGGCCAGATGTCGCTTGCCTCGTACACCAGAGTCGAGGGGCCGGGCGAATAGACCAATGGCTCCAGGCCATAATCCGCGTCTATCCCGTACAAGAGATCCTCGGACGGAACAGAACCGGGCAGCTTCACGGTGGCCCGTAGCTCACCGATAGGCACGTCGATGGTCCCGCTCAGCAGATACCAGACGACCTGATCGTCTGCACGGCCGAAATTGACTAGGCTCTTCGTGCGGTAGTGGAAGGTGTAGGTGGCCGACGCGTCGGTGATATCGAAACTAACGTGCACCCAGATCGTGTCGCCTTCTTCGTAGAAGTAGAACGTACCAGGTTCGCCAGAGTCGCTCTCGGGTAACGGAGTACCGTCAGATCCGCGGACCGCGATATCCGCAACACCCTCTCCGGCGTCCAGCGGAATGTCGCGCTCGATCCAGTGAAAGTTGCCCGTAAAGTCGTAGGTCCACGTCTCGTCAGCGACTACATCGCCGTTCTCCAAGACCTCCAAGACCACGTCCAGCCTGTCGATAGTCCAACTCTTCTCCTGCAAGACCGCTTGCGCTTCGGTCGAAGTTCCGAAGGACGAAACCAGGGCGACGACGAGCGCGAACAGCGCCGCCGCCAGCACCCGATGTCGCGAACTGGTGACCCGCTGACGGACCGGGGCCGACGGGAGACGATCGGTAGCCATATGCTTCACTTCTCGTCTGACTTGCTTTCCTCTTTCTTGTCTTCTACGGGAGCTCCCTGAGGAGCACCGCAGTTGGGGCAGAATTTGGAGCCCGCCGGCAAGCTCGCCTTGCACTGCGGGCAAGGCTGGGTGGTGCCAAGGTCGGTGCCGCACTGCGGACAGAACGCGCTACCGAACGGGATGTCGGCCTTGCAGTTGGGGCAACGCACCTTGGGCTGCGCTCCGCCGGCCATGGCCTGCTGCAGCATGCCGGGGATCATCATGCCCAGACCCGCGCCGGCGCCAAGTCCCAAGCCCGCGGTAGCAGCCGAGCCGATATCGGTACCACCGCCCTCTCCGCCACTGGTACCGTCGCCACCCTTGGCCAAGTCGCCGATGGCCTGTGCGGCCTTGTACTGGAAGTAGCGGTCCATACCGCCGACGGCCTCCATGCCCGAACGCTCGTCGATGCGCTTCTGTACATCGTCAGGCGGAGTGATGGCGTTGATGAGAAAGTCTTCCATCTCCAAGCCATACTGGGCGAAGTCGTCCCGGATGCGAGCCTTGAGGCCGGCACCCAATTCGTCGAAGTACCTGGGTAGGTCGAGTACCGATTCGATGGTCTCGCCCAAGATGTCCGAAAGCCGGCCCACTATGATGCCGCGCAAGAAGTCTTCGATGTCACTGTTGCGGTAGATGCCCCGAGTGCCTACGATCTTGACCGCGAACAGCTTGGGGTCGGTGATGTGAAACGAGTAGACCCCGTTGGAGCGGAGCCGGATCATCTTGAACTCCGAGTCGCGGAACGCGATCGGCTCGCCGGTGCCCCACTTAAGATCGGTAAAAGTACGCCTGCTTACATAGAGCGCCTCGCAACGGAAGGGGGTGTCTCCATAGAGCGGCGTTGTGATGATGGCCGTGAGAAGAGGGATGTTCTGCGTGGCAAGAGTGTGGCGTCCGGCCTCAAACACGTCGTAAGCTTTGCCGTCACGAAAGAAGACGGCCCACTGGCTTTCGCGCACGATCAGTTGAGAACCGATCTTGAACTCACCGGACCCCTTCTCGGGGATCCGATGGACCATCTCCTGACCATCTTCGTCGATGTACTCGATCAGATTCATAAGGGCCATCGGTTACCTCCCGGCTCCGGTGATAAGTCTTTCCCTTTCTGAGAACTTGGCGTCCAAGTCATCGAGCCTGCCGTTCAACAGACCGATATCGGCCCGCAGCGAAGGACTCTCGGCCGACAGTGTGCCTGTCAGTTCTAAGATGGCAGACGCGTCTCCCTCCAGGCTCTTGTCGAACGCCATCAGCTCGTCCAGCTTTGCGACACCGACCTTCACTGGGTCCATCATCCCCGAGTAGCCATAGTCGGCAAACTGGATCCGATCGCGCACTGTGCGCAATTTGCGCATGGACACATCCGCTTCACCAAGGGCGTCCATGGATCCGCTCTTGATCAGGGCCAGCTTGAGAGCGTCCAACTTGGCCA
The DNA here is from genome assembly GCA_963814365.1 of uncultured Actinomycetes bacterium. Classification (GTDB taxonomy): domain Bacteria; phylum Actinomycetota; class Thermoleophilia; order RBG-16-64-13; family RBG-16-64-13; genus RBG-16-64-13. Next base: position 361,226 of record CAWFCL010000005.1, read on the forward strand.
GACAGTCGTCGAGGCGTTCGGCCACGTAACTCCGCTGGATCTTGTCGGCCTCGCGCCGTGTCTCTTTCTGCTTGTACTTCCTGGTCCCAGGTATCTTACCCAGGACTCGCTCCAGCCAGTTCTTGTCTTCTTGTATCCGCTCCTCGATACCGGCCATGGTCTCCCCTTTCCTTTCTCGGCCGCGTCCCAGCCCGCTGCCTAGACTACTCTACGCCACCTGACCATCGTATTCGCGCAACAGCAGCCTCCAGTTAGCGTCGTGAGCGTAGCGCGGGTCCCAGACTGCTGGGACGAAGATCAGTTCCTCGTGCTTGGTCTCCAGTTGATAGTCCACCGAACTCAGAGTGGGCGCTTCGTGCGACTCTACAGCTAACAGTATGAAGTGCGCCAGTACTTGGCAGTCAGATCGACCGACCACGACGGGCGAGAGAGTGCCGAAATCTGAGCCGGTCAGAGCGACCCCGGCACTTCCCGGCAGGGCCACCCTGCCGACTTCCGCCAACGCCGGTCTGCCCAGGCTGTCAGTCGCTAGACTTTGAGTCAACTCCAACTGTGGCTGTGCTTCGGTGAGACTGACACCCAGCCTCTGCATCACCGCCTTGGCAAGAGTGAACGCCGGCACGTACAGGTACGTGACATCCGGGGCATTCATCCGGCAGAGACGACTCCAGGCTCCCTCGAGGCCAGAAGACACCTCCACTATCAGACGCCAGATAGCCAGATACTGCACAGTCCCACCCACGGCCAGTTCCGTCGTAGCCGATGCCGCCATAGGACGGAATTCGGCGAGGTCGCCCTCGACTGGCTCATATGCCAGCCCGCAGAGCGGACACAAAAAGACGGCCGCTTCGTCCGCGCCCTTGAGAGCACTTCCGCAGTTCTTGCACAAAAGGGGTACTAGGTCAGCAGGAGAAAGAGTCGCGATACTCCACCTCCTTCCGCGGTCGAAACCGGATCCCCAAAACTACCGCTACTATCGACAGTAGCACGGCCGCAGCGAGAAGCGATGTCCGTGCATTCACGTGGGTGAGCCCGAAGTAGACGAGCACAGCCGCTGCCACCGCTAGAGCGGCGATCTGGGATACCAGCACGGCTACGGGCCTGGTCTGGTCGGCGGGGGCTCTGCCAGAGTTCACGGTGCCATCGCGACCATCCACCACCACCCGGCAGAAAGCGTCACCTTGGCGGAACCTTAGAAGCCACAAGGGGTAGTAGAGCAGCGCAGTGCCCTCGCGAAAAAGGAAGAGATGCAACTCGGGGTTCAGCGATCCCGAGAGCGGCGCCTGGGCCATGGCCCTTCCGCTCTCTTCGACCTCAGAGGAGTCGCCTTTGGCCTCCAGAACCAGCGCAGAGCTGTCGATCTCACCGGCCACCAATGGTACCAAGAGCTCCCTGCCGGTTATCCGAGGCCGACCGGCATCCAAAACCTCAAAGTCGGCAGCAGACAGATAGAATCTTCGCTCGCGGAGACGTGATTCGTGGACGTTCTCCTGGACCAGTTCTACTTCGAGGGTCTCGGCGGCCTCCGCTCCCATCGGGCCCAGAGTGGGCAGGCGTTTCACCTTCAGGCGCGTGCGATGCTTCTTGCCGAACTCCCAGCCAGCGGTCAGCACCTTGTGCTCCCAGATAGGAGCGTAGGCCAGCTTCGCTTCCACAGGTGTCGCGTGTCTGGCCTTTGGGGATATGCCGGGGTGACTCTTCAACCAAGTCTTGCCCACCGCCAGCGCTCTTGTTTTGTCGACCGTAGCGGGGAAGTACCAGCGAGTAAGCCCGTCGTGCTCCGCGACAAACACTCGAACGCCGCAGTGTTCGCAAACCAGAACGCGCTTGCCTTCGCGCACAGACAGGGGGCCGGCACATTGCGAACACCTTATTGACCGCAAACGATGCCGCTGAGCCTCCCGCCCCTGCTCCTTCTCGGCCAACCAGGCCCAGTCGCGCCGCAACGTAGTACCACAGTACTCGCATACCGCGGCGTCTGCGTATTCGGGCAGCGCGACGGGGGCGCCGCACTGTGGGCAGGTAGGTTCGGTCGTTGGGGTCAGAGGCTCATCTGTCATGCTGACAGATTCTACGCATAGCGCAGCAATCCGACCACGCCACCCAGATCGTCAAGCACTTGCAGACGCTCAGCGAACTCGATCTGCCCATGCTCCAAGATGGTCAGACGGACGAGTTCCCCCACGGCGTCTGCAGTAGGGGTGGTCTTGCCCCCACAAAGCGGACAGCTGGGGACATTTGAGAGACCCACCCAGCGACAGCTTAGGCATCGCCGGCCAGGAGCGCGGTGATGACGGTCCACCAGCAACGTGTGCACCCGGCCGGTAGCGACCGCGGCGGCAACGTCATCGAACCCGGCGGCCCCATGGCCACTCGGACCCAGCCCCTCCACGATGCGTCCCACCAGGTGCGCCAACCACTCTTGTCTGGCCTTCTGTAGCGCTTCTCGCGCACCGACCACCATCTGACCGACCGAGGACGCCGCGTCCAAAGGTATCTCGGCGACCACAGCGCTGGCCACAGCCTTGGGCAGACTCCGCCTGAAGCTCGCGGCAATGTCGTGCTGGGCGCAGAGAACGACGCGTTTGGCCCCGGACACGTCCAACAGAGCACCCAGAGAGGTGCCCACCTCTTTGTGATGGTGCTCTACGAGGTCGTCCCGGCGGGCCGCCGCGTAGTACTTCTTTATCGATACCTCCCCGGTCTCCCGGTCACTGCTGCGCAGCCAGGGCCCGGTGAGATCGTCCTCTTTGGCCACTCCCCATTCGTCGACCAAGAAGAGTTCGGAATCGTCTCTGCTCACTTGGGCTATGACGAAGGGCTCGAGTAGCGACATGGCTTCCGCCAACGGCCTTACGTACGGCCAAGGTTCCACAGTCAGATGATTCGTCAGGCGCAGGGGCAGTTCGATCTGTTCTTCGACTATCGAGCCGCCATCACTGAATGCGACAAGCCCTTGCACTGCCGGGGCAACATCGTACTTAAGAAGGTCTACGATCCGGTCAAGACCCGCCTGTAGCCGGCGCCTAGCTTCGCCTGCTAGACCACGCTCACCGGCCGCCCGGCTGAACTCGCTGTTGACGAAGGTGGGTACAGTCTGACGCCAGTCGTCCAACCGGCTGGTGGTGACGGCCACAGACAGGATGCCACCTCCCGGAGAGCTGACAGCCGTCAATGTGCTCAACTTCCGGCCGACCACATCCAGGCTGGCGATCACTGCTCGCCGCCTTGCTCTCGGTCGTGAATAGACTGCTCGCGTCGCCAACGCTCTTCGCGTCGACGAAACTTGTCAAAGAGAGCCGACTTGCCCTTGTCATGGGGGATATCCGCCATATTGATGGTCCCAGAATCGGACAACGAAGAGATAGTCTGCTGCGAGGGATTGATCGCTTGGTCAGGGCGAGAACGCTCGACCTTCTTATCGGCCATCACGTCTCCTTTCGGAGTCTCTGGATCAAGGCCGTGTGGACACTGGTCACTGCATAGATGCTACCCATCGCGGTCGGTGATATAACTCGATCACGCACTCGCGTAGGGTGGACGAAGCCCAGAGACGCATTGGCATCCGGTTTGGCTTTGTCTCGTATTGCGCATATTCTGAGGGCCTGCAGACTGACCACCTAGGGGGCACTGGATGAAAGAGTACGAGAAGCCAGGCTTCTTCTATCTTGGCCGCAAGTTCGACATGGCCACCGAGAAACTTGGCGAACCACTGCTGTATGACTCCAGGGATCTGGTCACGCACGGCATGTGCGTGGGAATGACCGGCAGCGGCAAGACAGGTCTGTGTGTCGGGCTCCTGGAAGAGGCGGCGATTGATGGAATCCCCTCCATTGTGATAGACCCAAAGGGCGACTTGGCCAACCTTCTTCTCGCCTTCCCCCTGCTGGAGGCCCAAGACTTCAGACCTTGGGTGAGCGAAGAGGAGGCCGGCAAGAAGAACCTGAGTCTTGACGAGTTTGCACAGAAACAGGCCGAGATATGGCGAGACGGCCTTGCTCAGTGGGACGAAGACCCCGAACGCATAGAACGCCTAAAGAACTCGGCCGATTTTGCCGTCTATACACCCGGCTCTTCCGCGGGTCTGCCTGTAAGCATACTCAAGTCCTTCGCAGCACCTGCGGAAGCCGTTCGCAAAGACCCCGAGGCCTTGCTCGACCGGGTGAACATCGCTGCCACCAGCCTCCTGGGTCTGGTGGGCGTCTCGGCCGACCCGGTCAAGGACAGAGAGCACATCTTGCTCTCGAGTCTCTTCAACGCCGCCTGGGCGGACGGTCAGGACCTCGACCTGCCAGAACTCATACAGCAGATAATGACCCCACCGTTCGACAAAGTCGGCGTTGTAGACCTGGAGTCGTTCTACCCGTCCAAAGACCGGTCGCGACTTGCCATGATCGTGAACAACATACTGGCAGCTCCGACCTTCCAGGCCTGGTTGGAGGGTGAGCCCCTGGATATCCAGAGTCTCCTGTACACAGACCAAGGCAGACCCCGTGTCTCTATCTTCTCCATCGCCCACCTCTCCGAGAGCGAGCGCATGTTCTTCGTCTCTCTGCTCCTCAACGAGATCCTCGGATGGGTGAGAGCGCAATCTGGCTCGGGAAGTCTGCGGGCCATCATCTACATGGACGAGATCTTCGGGTTCTTCCCGCCCGTGGCCGAGCCGCCGTCCAAGCGTCCGCTGCTGACGTTGCTGAAGCAGGCCCGGGCCTATGGCGTCGGCGTGCTGTTGGCCACCCAGAACCCGGTGGACCTAGACTACAAGGGGTTGGCCAACGCGGGCACCTGGTTCATAGGCAGACTGCAGACCGAACGAGACAAGGACCGCCTGCTCGAAGGCTTAGAGGGGGTCGCCGCCGGCTCGACGGGCAAGTTCGACCGCGGCAAGACCGAGGAGATACTCGCCGGACTTGGCAAGAGAGTCTTCTTGCTCTACAACGTGCATGAATCCGCGCCGATGACCTTTCAGACTCGTTGGACACTCTCGTACCTGGCCGGACCGCTCACCCGCCTGCAGATCAAGGCGCTGATGGACCCACGCAGACCTGCGGAGCAGCCGGACGAGACTCCGGGGCAGGCCGCCCCAGCCGCGCCCACAGAACCACCTCCCGCTCCTGTCGGCACTTCGCCTACCAGTTCCTTGCCCGACGGACCCCTGCCCAGCGCCGTGGCAGCTGAAGTGGCTGCCTCTTCGGGCGGACCGGCGACCGTACCCCCGGATGTCCCGCAGTACTATCTGCCCCTAAGAGGAGAGACTGAGAACGGGGGGCGCCTCATTTATCAAGCAGGCGTCCTAGCCGCAGCGACAGTCAGCTTCGTGAACACCCAGAGCGGAGCCGGCACCTCCATCCGCGTGCGCCGAGTGGCCGAGGCGCCAGCTAGTGCCCTCGCCATAGACTGGGATAGAGCCGCCACGCTGGAGACCACGCTGGAAGACTTGGACCGCAGGCCCCAGACTGGGGCCACGTTCGCACCTCTTCCCCAGGTCATGCAACAGACCTCCTCGTATCGCAGGTGGGGAGGCGCCTTCGCAGATTGGGCTTTTCGCACCCAGACTATGGAGGCCTTCAAGAGCGCGAACCACAAACAGACGTCTGAACCTGGGGAGAGCGAAGAGGACTTCCGCCGCAGGCTGGGCGAAATATCCGGCACCAAACAGCAACAGGCCATAGAGCGGCTTCAGAAGAGATATGCAGACCAGAAACGCTCCCTAGAAGATAAGATCAGCAAGGCCGAGCAGACAAGGGACAGAGAGGCCAAGCAGGCCCGCGGTCGCAAGACGCAGACAGCCATCTCCTTCGGCTCGACCATCCTGAGCGTGCTCTTTGGCCGCAAGATCCTAAGTACAGGTACTCTGGGTAGAGCCACGACTACCATGCGCGATGTCAGTCGCAGTATGGGCGAAGCGGGAGACGTGGCGAGAGCCGACCAGAGTCTGGACGCTGCCAAGCAGAAGATAGAGGAGCTCGACGCTCGACTGCAGGCCGAGATCGATGCCCTCAAGGAGAAGATGGACCCGGACACCGAAGAGCTGCAGAAGGTGTTCGTTCGGCCTCGTAAGAGTGACGTCAACGTCGACGCGCTGGGGTTGGTATGGATGCCAGTCTGGAGCAACGAATCTGGAAAGAGAGGATAGATATCTATGGATACGCAGAATATGAACGAGAGCGCGACCCTAGTCCCGGCTGAAGTCCCACAGTACTACCTGCCTCTTCGCGGCTCCATTCCCTCGGGTCCCACCTTGGTCTACCAGGCCGGCGTCCTGGCGGCCGCCACGGTGAACTTCGTGGCCGGCGGCAGCGGAGTAAGCACCTCGACCCGCATACGCCGCGTCGCCACCGCTCCCGAGTCATCGCTGGCTCTGGATTGGGAGAGGGCCACGCCGATGGATACCACTCTGGAAGAGATGGACCGGCAGCCCGCAGCAGGCAGTGCTCTGGCCCCTGTGCCGGCGGCCATGGGCAAGCTCGCCTCCTACAGGTCTTGGAGCACTGACTTCTCCGACTGGGCGTTCCGCACGCAGACACTGGAGACGTACAGGAGCCCGTCGTCGCGTATTTCCTCCAACCCCGGCGAGACTGAGGAAGAATTCCGAGCCCGCGTTGCCGAGATCGTGATAGCCAAGCAGAACGAGGCCGTCGAGAAACTCAAGAAGACCTACGACTCCAAACGACAGACGCTGGAGTCGCGACTCATGAAGGCAGAGCAAGCCCGCGAGCGAGAAAGCCAGCAATCCCGGGGGCGCCGGATGCAGACCGTCATCTCATTCGGGGCGACCATCTTGAGCAGCGTGTTTGGAAGCAAAAAGCTAGGTACCGGCACCTTGGGCCGAGCTACTACCACCATGCGCGATGTCAGTCGATCCGTCGACCAAGCGGGCGACGTCAAGCGCGCAGATCAGAACGTAGAAGACGCGAAACAGAGACTGGCCGACCTAGAGACCAGACTCCAGGAAGAGACAGACGCCTTGACCTCCAAGCTCGACCCCGCGACAGAGAGCCTCGAAACGATCCTGATGCGGCCGCGCAAGAGCGACATCACCGTGGACGCGCTGGGCGTAGTGTGGATGCCATACTGGAAAGACGCGACCGGCGGCATGACCGCGAGTTGGGGATGACAGAGCGATAGCCTCCGACCCGAACCTCTACTTCGCCACCTGCCCCCGCAATACCGAGGGGCTGTTGCTGGACGAGTTGCGCTCTCTGGGAGCGGCCGACGCCGCCGAGACGCGCGCCGGTGTGAGATTCTCCGGCCCGCTACCTCTAGCCTACCGAGCCTGTCTGTGGTCCAGGGTAGCCGGCCGTATTCTCTTGCGGCTAGCCTCATTCCCCGTCTTGTCGGTAGATGACATCTACCCTGCCATCCGCGAGCTTGACTGGGAAGACCACCTGGCCCGCGATGGCACTCTCGCGGTAGAAGTCACCTCCGCCATCAGTCAAGGCCCTCTGGGCAGCTTGAACACGCACTTCGCCGAGCAGAGGGTCAAGGACGCCGTGGTCGACCGCTTCCGTGACAAGTACGGCACGAGGCCCGGTGTGGATCTCGGCTAGGCCGGACGTCCGCATCAATCTGCATCTGGCCCCGGACGAGGCAGTGCTGAGCTTGGACCTGTCAGGCGACTCGCTCCATCGTCGCGGCTACCGGCTGGAGGGCGGCGAAGCCCCCCTAAAGGAGAATCTGGCGGCCGCCATCCTGCTGCGAGCGGGGTGGCCACAGATCGCCGCCTCCGGCGGAGCCTTGCTGGACCCCATGTGCGGCTCCGGGACGCTGCTTGTCGAGGGCGCCTGGATGGCGGGCGACGTGGCCCCCGGACTGCTACGCGAATACTTCGGCTTCTTGGGTTGGAGACAGTTCGACCCCGCGCCTTGGCAGGAGCTACTCCAGGAGGCCGGGGAGCGGCGCGAGGCGGGCATGCAGACACTTCCTCCCGCATTTGGCTACGACCAAGAGCAGCGGGCCGTGGGCACAGCCCGTGCCAATGTCAGAAGGGCCGGCCTCGCCGGGCGGGTGATCCTTGAGCGCCGCGCTATAGACGCCCTTGTCGCTCCACCCGGCCCCGCGACGGCAACGGCCACGGCGAGCGGGCTGGCGGTCACCAACCCTCCGTACGGCAAGCGGCTGGGGGATATGCAGGCGTTGATACCCACCTACGAGACCTTGGGCGAGAAACTCAAGCAGTCTTTCTCGGGATGGCAGGCGGCCGTCTTCACCGGCAACCCCGATCTTGGCGCCCATCTTGGCCTGCGCGCCCACCGCGTGAACACCTTCTTCAACGGACCCCTGGAATGCAAACTGCTGCTTTTCGAGATCGGCCTACACCGGGAGGAATCCGGCGCGAACATCGGCGCCGCCAGCCGGGGCGGCGCTGAGATGCTGGCCAACCGCCTGCACAAGAATCAGAAGCGCTTGCGCAGTTGGCTTGTCCGCGAAGAGGTCCACTGCTACCGCGTCTACGACGCCGACCTGCCCGAGTACGCTCTGGCCATCGATCTGTATGGGGACCAAGTCCATGTCCAGGAATACGCGCCCCCCAATACGGTCGACCCGGTACGCGCCCGCCGCAGGTTGAAGGACGCGATGAGGATAATACCGCAAGCGTTGGGCGTGCCCGCCAGCGACGTGGTCCTGAAAGTGCGTAGGCCGCAGAGAGGGGCCGAACAGTACACGCGAGTCAGCGACCAAGGGCAGTTCTTCCAGGTGAGCGAGGGTGGTCTACGGTTCTTGGTCAACCTGACCGACTACCTGGACACGGGCTTGTTCTTGGACCACAGGATCACGCGCAAGATGATCCGCGAAGAAGCCGCGGGCAAACGCTTTCTCAACCTCTTCGCCTATACCGGCTCGGCTTCTGTCAATGCCGCGGCAGGGGGAGCCAAGACTACGACCACGATCGACCTTTCCCCCACGTATCTCGATTGGGCACGTAGGAACATGGAGCTGAACGGCTTCTCCGACACCAAGCACCACTACATGCGCGCTGATTGTGTAGATTGGCTGCTGTCAGGGGCCGGAACGGCCGGAGCCTACGACCTGATCTTCTTGGATGCACCCACTTTCTCGAACTCCAAGAGCATGACAGAAGACCTGGACATCCAACGAGATCATGCCCGCCTGGTGCAGGCCGCGATGCGCTTGCTGGCCCAGAACGGGCTGCTGCTCTTCTCGACCAACTACCGCAAGTTCAAGCTCGACCCCGAGTTGCAGCAGGAGTTCGCGGTCAGCGACATCACCAAGCAGACAATCCCGCCAGACTTCTTACGCAACCCCAAGATCCACAGATGTTTCAGAATGACCCAGACCGGCGGTGACGACCCTAAGCAGACTTAGAGTGCCCTCCTCGGGCAGTTGGGCGAGCCAACAGCCACACACCACCCGCGCCAACTGCTCCGTCCAACCACCGATCGCGCCATCGGTGACCGCTTGGCAGTAAGTCGGCAGGGTTACGGTGGAACCGCATCTGGAGCATGTGCAGGTATGGGTTCGATCCATCGCACTCTTGAGTATCGGCCGGGACCGCCCAGCCCATGAGCTATCTACTTGTCGCCGAAGCAGTAGAAGTAGCCGTCACGGCTGCCAAGATAGATGTAGCCCTTCCAGACCGCGGGAGTAGACTCCAACGCGCTCTTGCTGACCGTGAGAGCCCACAGAGCCGGCGGGTCGATCCGGGTGTTGCTGACGTCCCAGGCATGCAACACGCCGTAGGTGTCGCCCACGATCAGCTTGCCGTCCACGACTGCGCAACTGGCCCAATCGTGGTAGCTCAGACTCTTCTTCCAGACCGTCTCCCCGGTCGCTCTATCGATGCCCAAGAGAGACCCATTGTGCGTAGAGACATACAACATGTCCTTGTACAGGGCGGGCGTCGCCCACACCCCGTACTCGCCACCGCTGAGCTTGGTCACGGCCACGGACCAGACGATGGGATCCTGATCGGTGCCTACCTTGCGCGGGTCGAGCTTGATTATCTGCCCCGCTTCTTTGGCACGCTTGGTGGCAGCACTTGATTGCCTAGCGTTGTCGCTGTGCTGGCTGACGTAGATATAGCCCTGCTCGTCGGCGACGATGGTGGCGTCGCTATCCTCGCCTGTCCAGTATTGAAAGACCACCGGATAGGCTTCGCCACCGGTCGCGGGTTTCTCGCCTGGGGCCAGCTCCTTGAGGGTGGCGCTCACGTCCAGGCAGGTGACCATGCCGCCAGAATTGGTGAAGTAGAGTCTGTCGCCGACGAGGCACGGCGAGTTCTCGATGCCTACGTCCTTGCTACCGATGTCGCTGATCTGCTTCTGGGTCCAACCCTTGAAGTCCAGCACGATCTCGGGATCTACGGTCACCTTGCCGTCACCGCCGTACCCTCTGTTTAGCTTCAGGATGTAGAAGTGACCGTTCTCGCCGCCTTCGAACGCGTAGTCATTGCGGATGAGTACGCTGGAATCCCAGTCGTCGTTCCAGATGCCACCAGGCAGGTTGTCCGCATTGAGATTGAACAGCTCGGTGGGCTTGTCCCTGTCGATGGCGATGACCCGCCACTTGTTATCGCGGCAGCCCATGTAGATCAGGGGATAGCCGTCGGGATCCGCCACCACCGAGCCCTTGAAAATGTCCTTGCCGACAAAATCGGGGAGCAGCTTCTCGCCCGTGCTGGCATCCAGAAAGTGGATCTTGTAGTCGTAGGCCCCGAACACCACCCAGGTCTTGCCGTCGCGCTCAAAGATGCAGGGCTGTCCTGTCCAGCCGGTGCCGGTCCAAGTGGTGGTGCTGCCCAGGTTGGTAGAGGTGCCTTTCATAGGTCCGAACCTCCACATCACCGCCGGATCGCTCGGAACGGGACCCTGACCATAGTAGGTGCGGGACATGTTGCCTCTGAAGCATGTGAGCCCTTCGAACTTGGTCTGTATGGGTCCATAGAACGAACCCGCCACTCGTGCGTCCCCCGGCTCCTCTGGGTCGTATTCGGCGATCGTGGTGTTGGGGCTGGGAGCCAACGTGGTGGTGGTGCTCTGGGTGGTCGTGGTCGGAGCTTGCGTGCTGGTCGTTGCCAGCGGCACGGTAGTCGTTGTGCCAGGCGTCGAACCCAAGGTGCCGTCAAAGCCGACCAGCAACACGACCACCACCACTGCCGCGACCACAGCCAGGCCGGCACCCCCGGCCCACAGCAGCAGGTGGCGCTGTCTTTGCCTGGCTTGGACGGGGTACACCTTGTAGGGCCTGTTGCTCATCTGGCTACTCGCTTCTGATCTGCAGTGTCTCTCGGCCGAAGAGACCGGAAGTGTTGTCCGTGAATCCGAATCGCTCGGGCTCCACTCGGTAGACCGCGATATCCCTGAGCTGCCTGCCGAGTCCCGAAACGTGCAGCAACTCCTTGACGAAAGGGAAGCGGGCCGAGTACCGAGCCAACGCTCCTGCCCGCGACATCCCTGTCAGCAACTTAGCACTACCCCAGAGTTGCACCCCTTGGATTCGCCGCCAGTCCTCGTATTCCTCACTGACGGTCACGGCGACCGGCGCCTGCTTGCCTATGTCCTTGCCGTGGAGACTCGTGGTCTTGCTCAGAAAGACAAGTCTCATGCGTTCGTCCATGACATAGAAGACATGGGCGGCATGTGGCGCGTTCCCCTCCCGATCCACCGTGGCCAAAGTCATGACGTGGTGCGATCTCAAGTAGGCGTCCACGCGGGCGCGAAGGTCGCCCTCCTTGTCAGCCACCATCTTCGTCCGCCCACCGCTTGTAGAGCGCATGCTCCACACCGAACTGGTCCAAGATCTTGCCCACCGTGTGGTCCACCACGTCTTCGATGCTCTTGGGACCGTGGTAGAAACCGGGAGCGGGGGGTAGCACCACGGCACCATATTCGGTCACGGTGGTCATCATACGCAGATGCCCCAGATGTAGCGGCGTCTCTCTGACCGCCAGCACCAGCCGCCTGCGCTCTTTTAGGACGACGTCTGCGGCCCTGATCAGCAGAGTCTCGCTATGGCAGCGGGCGATAGCGGACAGGCTCTTGATGGAACATGGTGCGATGACCATGCCCCTGGTAAGAAACGAGCCTGACGCGACCGGCGCCTCTAGGTCGTCGTTGGCATAGCAGACGTTGGCCAAGGCCTCCACTGCAATGGGATCGCGACCCGTCTCCAGCTCGATAACCCGTCTGGCCGTGTCAGTCATGACCAGGTGAGTCTCCACGGGAGTCTCGCGCAAAGCCTCCAGCAGGCGGACACCGTAGACCGCTCCGGAGGCCCCTGTGATACCAATGATCAAACGTTCGGGGGCGGACATGACGACCGCGCTCCCTTCACCTTGTATCGCCCAGTGTTCTGTCTGCGTTATTTTACCAAGGCACCACCCCGCCAGAGACTCTGCCCGCTACTCGGACCGTTGATGACGTATGATTTCTCCTAATGGAGGAACCACGCATGGCACAGGATGTAGAACAGAAGAGGCTGGTGGCAAGAGCGACTGAGGTGGTGGCCCGCCTCAAGGGTGAGTACCCCGACGCCGGCATAGTGCTCCGATTCAACAACGATTGGGAGCTGTTGGTAGCGGTCGTCCTTTCGGCGCAAAGCACGGACAAGATAGTCAACCAGGTGACGGCCGAGCTTTTCCGCAAGTACAAGCACATCCAGGACTACGCCTCCGCCGACCCCCGGGAGTTCGAGTCCGACATCCACTCCACAGGCTTCTTCCGCAACAAGGCCAAGCACGTCATCGCGGCCGCTCAGAAGGTCCTGGCCGACTACCAAGGCGTGGTCCCCACCAACATGAAGGATCTGCTCACCTTGCCGGGGGTGGCACGCAAGACCGCCAACGTGGTCTTGGGCAACGCCGACCTCCAAGCCTACGCCACAGACCCGGACGCAGGCATCGCCGTCGACACCCACGTCCACAGACTCAGCAGGCGCTTGGGACTGGCCTCGTCGGATGACCCGGTCAAGATAGAACGGGAGCTGATGGCCATCATCCCCAGGGGAGACTGGTTCAAGACCGCCTACCTATTGATCGAACATGGCCGGGCCGTCTGTGACGCCAAGCGCCCTCGCTGCGACGAGTGTGTGCTACAAGATATCTGCCCCTCGGCCTGCACGGGCTGCCCGAACGATCGCACCGCAGAAACCGGCTAGGAGGTCGGGTACATGACAAAACGGCCGTCCCCCAAGGACGATAGTTCGATGGACAGGGAACACCTGAGTGCCTTCCCTTCGGCCCAAGAAGATCGGCACCACGCCGACCTAGATCCGCACACACCGCAGACTCGCTCCCCGGCCTACCGGCTGGGATACGCCGACTTGGACTTCATGATGCGGGACGAACTCCGGCCCGCCCGGCTGCAGCTGGAGTATCTGAAGCCGGAGATCATTCAGCGAGAACGGGGGATAACTCACACCGTGGTCGTGTTCGGCAGTGCCCGGGTGCCGTCTCCCGATGATGCCAAGACGATGATCGAGCAGGCGGAGGCGGCCGCGGCGGCCGCCCCGAACGACCCGGAGGCAGCGCGAAAGCTGAAGACCGCGCGGGCATTGGCGGGTAAGGCGCGCTACTACCAAGAGGCCCGCAGACTCACCCAACTCATCTCGGCGCCGTTCGGTGACCCGGAGCGCAACCTCGCTTGTGGTCCGCTGGTCGCCAAGCACCGGGTGGTGGTGGTGACCGGGGGCGGACCGGGCATGATGGAGGCCGCCAACCGCGGTGCGCACGATGTCGGTGCCGACACGGTGGGGCTCAACATAGTCCTGCCCTTCGAGCAGAGCCCCAATGAGTACGTGACCCCTCATCTGTGCTTCAACTTTCACTACTTCGCCCTAAGAAAGATGCACTTCATGATGCGGGCCAAAGCCTTAGTTGTCTTCCCTGGAGGTTTCGGCACATTGGACGAGTTGTTCGAGGTTCTCTGCCTGATCCAGACCCGCAAGATCAAGCCCATCCCGGTGCTGCTGTTTGGGCGTGAGTACTGGGACCACATCATCGACTTCCAGGCGATGGTCGATGAGGGAGTGGTCGGCGCGGACGACTTAGACATCTTCACCTTCGTGGAATCGGCGGAAGAAGCTTGGCAGATACTGGAGCCTGCACTAAACGGAGGCTCATAGCGCGGACAGAGCATCGTATGACGTCGGTAGAGCGTCCGGCACGGCCAGGGGCCGTGCGATTGCTTATGCTATGCTTGTTTATAGCGATATGGACACGCTTGACGATCCCCCCAGCCTCCGCACCACAGCCGTAGCCAGGCCTCGGCCCAGGCGGCAATGAACAGTATGGCCGCCAAACTCATAGGTGTAGGCCTCCTTGTCATCATGAACGCCTTCTTCGTGGTGGCAGAGTTCGCCATCGTCAAGGTGCGGGCCACGCGCATTGCCGAGCTCAAGGCTATGGGTAGTCGTCGGGCGTCGATAGCAGACCATATCGTGAATCACCTTGATGCCTATCTCTCGGCCACGCAACTCGGGGTCACCGTCGCCAGCATGGGTCTCGGTTGGCTGGGAGCAGAAGCTTTCTCTGAACTGTTCGGCGTCGCTATCAACCCGGTGGTCTCAGGGATCATAGCGTTCGTGGTAGTCACCTTTGTGACGATCATCTTTGGGGAGTTGGTGCCAAAGTCCGTGGCCATACGCAAGGCCGAGCACGCCGCCCTGCTCGTTGCCCTTCCTCTCCGCTGGTTCTACTTGGTGACCCGGCCTATCACCTGGCTGATGTACATCGCCGCGGCCGGCGTGCTTCGGGTGTTCCGCATAACCCCGGCCTCCGAGCGCGATCTGGCTCACTCAGAGGAAGAACTCCGCATGATCCTGGAGGCTAGTCAAGAGGTCGGCCATATCGACGAGATCGAGCAGACCCTGATGCGCAGGGCGCTGACTTTTGGCGATCAGACAGTGAGCGACATCATGGTCCCTCGCACCGAGATGGTGGCCTTGCCCACATCGCTCTCGGTGGCCAACGCCATCGTCGAGGTCGCCGAGACCAACCATACGCGCTACCCGGCCTACGAAGAGGACGTCGACAACATCGTCGGCTATATCCATGTCAAGGACCTATACCGGGCGGCGCGCGACGCCAGTCTGCGCCGCCTGCTGCGCCCCATAGGCTTCATAGCAGAGTCGTCCAACATAGAACTGGCTCTGCAACGCTTCCAGAGCACCCGCACCCCACTCGCCTTGGTGGTGGACGAACACGGGGGCACTGCCGGCATCGTTACCATCCAAGACGTGGTAGAGCAACTCATAGGCCAGGTGCAGGACGAGTTCGACCTAGAAGACCCCTTGGTCCATGTCATAGATAACGAGAACTACTCGGTCGACGGAGCCGCCAGGGTAGACGAGTTAGAGGAGGCCCTGGACCTGCTGCTGCCCGAGGAGGGTTTCCCGACCCTGGGAGGACGGGTGTTCGAGAAGTTGCAGCGACGCCCCCACGTGGGCGATGAGGTGTCGCTGGGTGAGTATCGCGCCAGGGTGACCGAGGTGGACGGCATGCGGATAGTGCGGGTGCTGTTGACGCACGAGAGCCATGTGGCTGATGCGAATGCCCGAGCGGAGGAAGAACAGAGTCCGGACCGCTCTGTCACCGACCAGGAGGACTGATGGCCCCGGTCGAGATAACCCTCGATTCGGACGCGCTCAGGGCCAACACCCCCCGCATCGCGCAACCCGTGATCATTCCCAAGAAGTTCCAATTGCTCCTGGAGACGGTCGATAGCTACCCGGGTGTCAAGGCGCCGATCGCCGAGACCTTGACCGAGTACTTTCACACCTACCGCAACATCGATCTGTTGATCGACGGCTTCCAGGTCATCCTGCTGCGCAATTGGAGCTACTTTGAGCGGTCAGAACAGCGCACCAAGGCGTTCTCGCTGCTGGCCGAACTGATAATCGACCTGCTGGGGGGTGCACTGACTTCCCCCCAGGCCTCGCTCCTACTGCGCCAACTGCTCACTTGGTGCACCGCGGTAATTTCCGGTCCGCATCCTGACGAGTACGACAAGCCGCTGCAGAAAGTGGCCGACTGTCTTGCCCGCTTCATCCCCGACCAGACTCTGGCTGCGTTGGAGCGTGACAACCTGCTGCGCAACTTGCTGCGGGCAGCCGCCGGACGCCCGAAGCTGGCTCCTATGTACGCCGACCTCTACAGGTCTCTCTTGGCCGTCGGCTACGACCGGGTGATCCAACGACTGCCGCTACCTGAGTGGGCGTTGTCGCCGGAGGCCGAGCTCACCGACCGTCCGGCAGTCGCTTCCGGTTTCGCCGATCTGGCTCCGGAGAAAGTACGCGCCTTCAAGACCAAGTCGCGTAAGGCCACCGTCGATCAGTTGGTCTCTGACGATCTGCCCGCCTTCTCCGGCTTGATAGACGGGGCGATAGACCAGATATTCCGCATCCGTGATCTCGAAGATCGGTTCGCCGTCTGTCTGTACTTCCTCAAAGATGACACCCTGGGCTATCGGCAGAACGAGGTCATGATCGACCTGCTGGCAGTGGTCCGGCAACTCATGGCGCCCGAGAGCAACATGGAAGTCGACGTGGTCCTCAGCCGCCTTACCCGGTTCTTCCGCGCTCGCGACAACCAGTTCTTACTCATGCGCTTCCAGTGCTACGAAGCTATCGGGGTGGCTATAGGCGAAGCGAGCAATGTGGCCGCGGCGGACCACCTAATAGAAGACGTCCTGTACTGGCGCTTCCAGTATCCCGACATACAGGGAGCCACCGATGAGTGGGAAACAGTGGTCAACCCGTTCCACCTGCCCAAGATCCGCTGCTGGATGCACATCATCGAGTCTAACCCGGCTCTGTACGAGCGGCTGGCGGCCGCACTCAACGTGCAGCTTCGGCTCGGAGGAGTCTACATAGCCGACACCGACCTCTTTCAGCGTGATGTGACTCGCTTCTTGAACGCAGACATCGCACCCATCTACTTTGTGGCCAAGCAGCTACTAAGAGCCTTCCCCGTCTACTTCAACGACGTCGGTGCAGAGGGTGAGCTCAGGGCCGTATCCACCGAGCTAGACGAAGATCTGCACCCGTCGCGACTCTCTGATGCACTACTTGCGCAAACAGTCACACGCCGAGTCTTCCAACAGACTGGTGGCCTTCTCGAGGGCTGTCTTGCACTACTGGGTGACTCTGGACACCTTCGGACTGGAGCCCTACTTATCCACCAACGCTCTGGCCTCGGTCAAAGAGGAGCGTGAGTGGGCTGAGGGCCCGCACAGACTCCTGCTGCAGTTGCGTCCTGTGCTTTGCGAGGCGGGCTTGGGCGGTACGAAAGACCTGGACGACCCCGATGCCCTTGTATCCTGCCTGGTCGCTTCGTCCAAGGAGCAGCTGGAAAGCGCGTTCGCCTCGCTTCCCCCATTCGAAGGGGCCGACGCAAAAGCTCCGCGCCGTCTGGTGCTCATGATACGTACCCATCAGTTGCTCTACCAGAAGTACTCGCTGTCTGACGACGGAATCGGGCATGCGGTCGAACGCAATCTTCAGCTACCGGCCTCTGCCCGCTCGTCCTTTGGCAGGGCGCTGGCGTCTTGGCAGAGGCGGCCGGTCCGCAACACCCGCGAGCGCCTACTGGACTCGGCGCTGGACCTGCTGGAGCACCTCAAGGGGATAGTGCTAAGCCCGAATGCCTCTACGGCATTGGAGAACATCTACCAGAAGCGCCACATAGCCGCGGGTATCCCCTCGATGTACGGAACGTACACTGAGCCCAAATTCGACGCGCTGGGACTCTCGTTCCGCGTCGAGAATCTGGTGGCCAGACTTCTGGAGGACCTGGTGGCAGAAGGGGTGGACCCCTACGTTACCCGTGACTCGCTGCGCAGAATGGCCTCTACCATAAGACGGTTCGAGAGGGCTCTCTCCACAGACGGAGTCGACTCCCGCAACTTGGGAGCCAACATCCGGCTGTTGGAGTCAAGCTTCAGCAGTCAGAACTTCACTTTCCACCAATACCAGAACGTCTTCCAATTCATCGCGGCCTCGGTGGCGGAGCTCTCTAGGAACTCCATCTTGAGCCACGATCAAGTGCTCCACACAGTCCTTGAACACGACCGCAGGCAGTGTGACGCCCGAGGCATGTCTATCGACGCGGTAGCCGAGATGGTGCTACGTGAGGTGTTGGTGTCCGCGCTGGGCATGCAGACCCTGGACCGATATGTGTCGGCAGTTCTGCGTCAGATGGCCACTCTCACCGGCCGGCTGAGCAACGCGGCGCTGACCCGTATGATGAACTACGACCCGGAGCGCTTGGTCTCGCACATCTATGCGGACAAGCCCGGCACAGACGATCAGATGACCCTGGGGTTCAAGGGGCTGGGGCTCAAGCAGATGGCCTCGTACGGACATCACGTGCCTCCGGGCTTCATCTTGACCACCGAACTCTTCAGCGCCATGCCGGCCATGACCTACCGGTCACTCTTTGACGATGCCTTGCAGCGCCTGGAGACCGCGCTGGCACGTCTGCAGAAAGAGACCGGCCAGCGGCTTGGCGACCCTGACAGGTTGCTCACCTTGTCCATAAGGTCAGGAGCCGCCATCTCGCTGCCTGGACTCATGACCACGTTCGTCAATGTGGGGCTCAACGACCGCCTGGCCGAAGCACTCTCACAGAAGCCTGGGTTCGAGTGGGCCGCCTGGGACTCGTACCGTCGCTTCCTACAGACCTGGGCTATGGCCTCCGGTGTTTCTCGAGACTTCTTCGACGATATCATGACGCAGTTCAAGAACCGCTCTGGGGTCGAGCGCAAGCTGGACTTCTCGGCCGAGCAGATGCGCGGACTGGCCTTTGAGTACAAAGAACGCTCCCAGGATATGGGCGTCAGGTTCGTCGACGACCCCTTCCGGCAGGTGGTGGGGTGCGTGCGCAAGGTGCTCAGCTCTTGGGACTCGCCGGAGGCCAAGCTGTACAGGCAGTATGTCGGTCTGGCCGCTGAATGGGGGACGGCAGTGGTGGTCCAAAGGATGGTCTTTGGCAACCTTAGCCGTCAATCCGGCTCCGGCGTCACCTTCACGCGTAATCCTCTCGAGCCATACAGCAGCCAGGTCCGGCTCTTTGGTGACTTCACGGTATGCAGCCAGGGAGAAGACCTAGTGGGTGGGCTGGTCTTCCCTTGGCCGATCTCGGAAGCCCAGCGCCTCGGTAGCCCTACCTACAAAGAGATCGAGCACTCACTGGAAAGGGATTTTCCGGAGGTTTACCAGGCCCTTCTTGCTGTAGCCCGTGATCTGGTTGGCCAAAGGGAACACGAGCCGCAAGAGATAGAGTTCACTTTCGAGTCGGCCTCCGGAGACGACCTCTACGTGCTGCAAAAGCGCCCGATGGTGCACGAGCAGCAGGACGACGCTCCCTACTTCGACGCTTCTTCGCCGTTGTTCGGACCGTCCATAGCGGTGGCTATGGGAGTTTCCGGAGGAGCCTACTTCGGCCGCGTGGCCATCGACCTGCAGCAGATAGACAAGCTGGAGAAGAAGTATCCGGACGACCCCATCTTATTGCTGCGCCCCGATACCGTCCCCGAGGACATAGCCATGATCACCCGTGTGGACGGATTGCTGACCGCCCGCGGTGGTTCGACCTCTCACGCCGCTGTCACAGCCAAGCGCCTGGGCAAGACCGCGGTCGTAGACTGCCGAGCACTTGAAGTGCTGGAACACGAAGGTACCGCCCGGCTCGCCGGAGCCGAGCTTAGAGCAGGAGACTGGCTCTCCATCGACGGACGAACCGGTAACATGTTCTTGGGGCGCGTGCCGCTGCAGAGAAGGGCGTCTCTCCTCTAGAGAAACGCCACGCAATAGCTACCTAACTCAGAAGGGAACCTTAGATGACTGCTTCGCGGACGCTGGGGATCAACGGCTTGGGTCGCATCGGCAAGCTGACCCTGTGGTATCACCTGGCGCATGACAGCTTCGACCGCATCGTGATCAACATGGGACGCCCCGTGGGCACATCGCTCGCTTCCTTCGCTGAGTACATCGCCAAGGACAGCACCTATGGCCCCCTGCATCGCTATCTGGGTGGCTGCAAGGCCAGTCCGGATGTCACCATACTGGATGAGGCGAAGGGGCTCCTGAGGGCGCACGGCAAGGAACTGTTGGTGCTCAGAGAAGCTAGGAATCCCAAGGACATCCCCTGGCGCGACAACGGCGTCGGTGTTGTGGTCGATTGCACCGGCAAGTTCCAGGACCCAAATGCCGTCGACGACGATCCCAAGGGGTCGCTCAGGGGCCATTTGGCCGCCGGTGCGCGCGCCGTGCTACAGAGCTCGCCTTTCAAGAGCAAGGGCGAAGGAGCAGCGCTCCCCGATGACTCCGCCTTCCTTATCTACGGCATCAACCACTCGGACTACGACCCAGGCAAGCACAAGCTGGTCTCGGCGGCCTCGTGCACGACGACGGCGCTGGCCCACATGATGAAGCCCCTACTGGTCAGGGATCTCACCAACCGCATGATCACGGCCGGGATGAGCACCGTCCACGCCGCGACCGCCAGCCAGCCTGTCATCGACTCGGTACCGGCATCGGGGGCCAAAGACCTCCGCAAGACCCGGGGAGCCATGGGCAACATAGTGCTGACCTCCACCAACGCGGCCAAGGCGCTGGAGCAGGTCATGCCCGAGATAGCCAACATCGGCTTCATGGCCGACTCCGTGCGCATCCCCACCGTCACCGCCAGCTTGGTGATATTGAACGTCACCTTCCAGACCGAGATGCTGGCGGACGGCTCGGTGTCGGTAGACCGGGAGGCCATCAACGCCATCTACGAAGAGGCCTCCAAGGGTGAGGCCCGCGGCCTGGTGAAGTACAGCGAAGAGCAGAACGTCTCGACCGACATGATCGGCGAAGACGCAGCCGTCGTCATCGAGGCGGTGGAGACTCACACCCGCACCGGCTTCGTGGACCTGAAGCTCTCAGGTGGAGTGGAGCGGATACCTATGACCCACGTGAAAGTGTTCGGCTGGTACGACAACGAGTTGGGCAGCTACACCCACCGTCTGGGCCAACTGACCGCCCACGTAGGGTCCAGCCTCTAGCGGTCGGGCACCACCAAGACTTCGACGCCCACCCGGGCGGGCTCACCGGCCTGCGCGGGTGGGGATATCACCAACCTCGCCATCGTCCGTGAGCGCCCGAAGCGCTCTGGTCCGGCTGAGCCAGGGTTCAGATAGAGCACACCGTCGCGCTCCTCGCTCGCGGGCCGGTGGGTGTGTCCGCTTACGACGACCCGAGCCGCGGTGCGCGGAGCCACACCCGCGGCCTGCCGCTCACGCGCCGACCTATCTTGCGGGCGGCCGCCGATGTGACTGACCAGTATGCGCACGCCCCCAAGCTCGACCTCAGTCTCGACAGGCAGCGACAAGGCCCAGGCCTCCAGGTCACAGTTGCCCCGTACGGCAGTGACCGGCGCGAGCGCCCGCAGGGCCGCGAGCACCCGCGATGACCCGATGTCCCCGGCGTGGATGATGTGGTCGACCCCTTCCAGCAGCCGCGTTACTTCGGGATAGAGGTGCCCGTGCGTGTCGGAGAGCACTCCGACCACGACAGCACCTGAATCGCCGGGCCCTGTTCTCACCATGTCGGCCCGCTACCCAAGGTCGTCCTCAAAGAGATCGTCGCCAAAGAGATCGTCGCCCAAGTCGTTGCCCTTTGGCAGACGTCCTTTTTCGCGCATATGTTGAGCCAGCAACTCGGTCTCCCGCTGGGTGTAGAGCGGTTCCTCTTCGACCCGCAACCAACACGCCTTGGCCGCCCCGGGTCCCTCAAGAGCCAGAGCCGCACCTCGCCGCAGGTCGTCGACGCCGGTTATCTGAATGACCTCGCCCGCCGCATCAAACAGAGTAAGGACACCTGGGGCACCAGGCAGAGCCGGCAACTCCTCCGGGATCTTGAACTGCCGCTCCCGGTGGCTTCTGGGGGGCAGCACCTGGGAGGGGAGAGCATACTTGTCACGCCGCGCGGCCAGCCAGGCGGCGCCCGCCGGACCCGGTGCCGTCAGAGCCCCGGTGGGACAGACCAGTACGCACAAACCGCAGAACGTACAGCCCGACTCGCGCAGAGTACCCTGCTTGGGCCGAGCCACATCGGCCATCTCAAGAGCGCTGCCGGCCACCTTGGAGTGGACGCAGATGTTGACGCAGCGCCCACATGCCACGCAGAGGCCTGGTTCGCGCCGTATGCGCCCCTCGGTCGAGGCCACCCGCGATACCACAACCTCCCGACGAGGCATGCGCATCTCAGGATCGATGGCCTGCACGAGCAGTCCCAACTCACAGGAGCCAAGCTTCTCGCAGCAACGCGCCTCGACCGCGACGCCCTGTGTACATGAGTCTCTACTGCAGCCCTCTCGGTCGGGGCAGCTTAGGCAGACGTGGGGGTGCCGCGCCAGGAGGGCCGCGAGCCGCTCGGCTCGCAGACTCCGCAGCTCAGCATTGTCGGTACAGACCTCGGCCCCGTCCACCACCTCGGTGCGGCAAGCCCGCACTACCGAACCGTCGGCCAACTTGACCACGCAGAGACCGCAATCAGAACCGTGGTCGCCGCGCGCCGGGTGGTAGCAGAGCCGGGGCACGTACCGGCCGGCGACGTCACATGCCGCGAGCAGACTCGAGCCTGCCTCGACTGTAGTCGGACAGCCATCGACATGTACGACGACCGAGGCAGCCATCACCAACTGTGCCGCAGAGCGCCCCCAGGACAGGCGCTGGTGCACGGCAGCGCACCCTCGGCGCCGGACTCTGCCCCCTGCCCCTTGCAGTCCGAGCAGACCTCACGCAGCCGCTTGCGAGCGCCCTCGACGACCACGGCCACGTAGTCGTCGTAATCATCCATCTCGATGGCGAAGACATCCTGAGGACACGCACTGACGCAACGGTGCTCTGCACACGCGGCGCAGACGTCCCCATCTACCGTGATGTAGTAGAAACCCGAGCCGTCTTCGTACCCGTAGTTAGCTTTCACGGTGTTCCTTGCGGTATAGCGCGTGGGCGAAGAGAGCGGCGCCCAACGCACCCGCTATCTGAGGGTCGAGCACAGAGTCGGCGGGCAACTTGACCGCTTGCACACCTATCAGCCTCTCGATGCGTCGGGTGACGCCGATGTTCTTGCCTATGCCACCGGTGATGAAGAAATCTCCCTGCACCTGCATGCGCTCGATGAGCCCCGCGACCCTTTGAGCCATCGCCGAACAGTACGCGGCCAGGACGCGATTCACGCTCCAGCCGGCCCGCAGGAGGGTGGTAGCCTCGGACTTGGCGAACACCGTGCACACGTTGCTCACCGGCGGCGGTTCTTCGTCTATCTCGAACGAACGCCTGCCGATGTCCTCGATAGGCACCGACAGCACGTCTGCGATGACCTCCATACCCCGGCCGGTGCCAGCGGCACACTTGTCGTTCATGATGAAGTTCAGTACCTTGCCCCGCTCGTCGCAGTGGATCACCTTGCAGTCTTGGCCACCCATATCCAGTATGGTGCGCACGTCGGGTCCGGCCATGAAATTGGCTCCGCGGGCGTGGCAGGCTATCTCGGTGATGGTGCGCTGAGCGAAGGGGACATTCACCCGCCCGTATCCTGTGCCCACGCAGTAGCCTATGTCGTCCGTGGTGGCCTCGATGGCCTCGGTAGCTCCTTTGAAGACGCGCAGAGCGCTGTCCGGGCTGGACGATCCCGTCCGCGTGGAGAAGTAAGAGAGCGGCCGCCCGTCCGCCAGTAGCACGGCCTGAGAGCTTACCGAGCCCACGTCGATGCCCACAGTGAGCACCGAGCCGTTGCGGCGGTCAAGGTCCGGCGACAGCCAGGAGGTATCGCCCCACTTCCAGTAGTCGCCTTGCCGGGGGGGCTGGCTGCTAGTAGCCGTATCCACCGTCTTGATAGCTATAGCCTCGCTTGTAGTAGTAGCCGCGTCGAGCCTTGACTCCACCTGCCACCACTCCGATCACGTGAGCGTTTGCCCTGCGCAGAGCCTCTCGCACCCGGACTATCTCGTCCCGAGTGGTGGATCCCAACTTGGCGGTCAGAATGACCGCGTCCACGTGTGCGGCCAGCACGATGGCGTCAGACACCGGCAGAACGGGTGGAGTGTCGATGAGTACGTAGTCGGCAAGACCCTCCAACTCGGCGACGATGTCCGCCATACGCGAAGATTGGAGCAGCTCGTTCGGGTTGGGCGGCAGCGGTCCGGAGGTTATGCAGTAGAGGTTCTTGCGGATCGACCAGGGCCGAGGCTCCGCCGTCTCCCTTGCGGGATCTGGCAGGTATCAGCGGGTCCATCTGCACCAGTTGCATCACGCCCGGCACCGACGAAGTGCCCGCCAGCAAGTTAGACAGCCCCGCCTCATTCGATAGGCCCAGGTACTCGTGCAGCATGGCTCGGCGCAGGTCGGCCTCCAACAAGATCACGCGCTTGCCCGACATGGCCAGGCTGATGCCCAGGTTGGCGGTGGTCACCGTCTTGCCTTCCCCCGGAAGGCCACTGGTGACTAGCAAGGTGCGCAGCTCACCGTCCACGTTGAAGTACTGCAGGGTGGAGCGAAGCGTGCGGAACGACTCCAGCAGCGGCGAGCGGTTGTTCGCAAAACCCACGACCTCGACAGACCTGTCCCGGCTGCTTCGCCGCCGCCATCCGCGCCCGACCACCGGGACGCCCACCAACACGGGCATACCTGCGAGCCTCTCCAGCGTTCTCTCGTCTTTGATCCTCTTGTCGAGATACTCAAGAAGGAAGGCCAGGCCTACCCCCAAAACCAGCCCAAGGACGACAGCCAGGATGACGTCGCGCCTTGTTTGCGGGGTAAACGGTGCACCCGGCACCGCCGCTTTCCCCAGGGTCTTGAAGTCGCTGTCGGTCATCGTCGCTTGGATGCGGAGGGATTCGTACCTGTTCTGCAGCAGAAGACCGTAGTCCGAATCCCGCTCCTCGTCAGTCATCGTGGCCAGCTGACTTTGGATCAGGTCGCGAGCCTCGATAACCAAGGCGCGGCGAATATCTTGTCTGTACATGACGAACTGCTCGGCGAAGGCGTTGGCGATGGCTGCCGTCTCGTCGGCAGTGGCGCTGGTCACGGAGATAGTCACGAAGTTGGTGCCGGAGGAAGCACTCGCACCGACCAAGCCCATGAGCTCCGCAGGCGACCTCTCGGCACCCGGCAAGCCGTCGGCCTCTAGTTGCTCCTGTACCGCCTCTGCAATCTCCTCGGTCCTGCCGATGGACGCGATGGCCGTCTCAATAGTGCGGTCACGATCGTAGTCGTAGGAGAAGATCTGGTAGCCCGACAAGACACTGCTGATATCGCTCTGCTCGTAGACTATCTGAGCCGAGGCACTGTAGAGAGGAGTAGTGCGAAGGGAATTGACTAGGACTACGGCAAAAACCACCACCACGCAAACCGCGATGATCCATCCGCGATCCCTGAGGACTCGCAGATAGTCCTCAAGTCCGATGCCGTCGCGGCGACCCTCGTCCATGTCAGCCATCATCCCCACCCAGGTCTTGAATTGCGTCAATCGCGCATCCTACCGGCCGGTGGATGCCGTTCGTCAGTTTACTACAATCACCCCTGTTCACGCTTCCTGCGAGCATCGCTGCGCTTGCGATCGACTCCCAACAAACGCTTCAACCACTTGACGGCGAGCCGCGCGGGACGCAGCGGATAGTAGAGCCAGGTCAGCCGTGCGGGCAACGAATATGACTCCCAGTCTTCGGGACCTGGCGTGAAAATGCGAACGGTGGCGTGCCGCAGACTAAGGAGAACAGAATCCTCGGTGCAGAAGCGCATGAGGAGCCTGACAAGATCCTCCCAGGCCGTCTTCTGATACCTCTTGTCGAGAAAGGCGGGCTTCAGGTGCCGCAGGTACAGCCGCGCGATTCGGTCACGATCCAGGGCGACCTGGATTTCCGCAGGAATCAGCAAGCCGAACACTTCACACACGTGAGCCACTCCTATGACCAGACGCCGCCGGCATCCCGCGCGACGCGCCGCACCCAGTACACCCGCCCATTCCTCCACCGACGTGTTCGCCACTCGTACTGCCAAACCGAGCATGAGCTCAACCGTGTCCCATTCGTGCTTGGTCCCGTGCACGCAGTCGATGAGCAGGCTGTCGGTCGGTGAGGGAACGAGTATCTCTTGGCCAAGCAGCTGGCCAGTTGTCGCATGCGCCAGCAAATCCTCGCCCCGCAGAGACCTGCAGCCGATGCTGACGAACACCTCCCAGTGCAGTTCGAGATAGGGGTTTGCGCCTTTGGACCACATCTCTATGTGACCCCAGCCTTCCTTGTGCCACTCCACCACCCTTTCGTTGTACCAGGCCGCATCGGCGTAGCCACTCACCAGGGCGACTTCCCTGGCCGCGCCCATCTGGTCGTGGGAAACAAGCACGTCCAGATCCGCGCATACACGCATGGCGACATCGCCGTATAGGCTTTCGGCCCACGCGGGACCTTTGATGGGCATGGCCCGCACGCCCGCGCCTTCCAGCTTCTCTAGGAGCCTGAGTAGCGCGGCTGTCTGGCGCAGGCTACGCATCTCCGCAGCGTGCTGAAGGTCACTGAGGCGATTCACGAGGGCGGCATCGACCCCGGGCAGATTCTCAACGGCGACCAGCCTGTGAAGGTGGCCGATCATCCCGTGTAACAGAGCCACCTTGCAGACCGACTCAGCTGAAGGACACTCTGACAGCGTGGAGTGCACAGCCTCAAGGTCGGCCTGGTAGAGAAAGGCCTGGCCGCAGGCGACCAGTGTCCGCAACTCGGGGGATAGCGCGAGGCAGTCAGACCAAGATCGTTGAGAAGGCAAAGGATGACTCATGAGCCGGGTTCAGCGACCGGTTGTTTCGAGTCACCACCTACATCGACCCCCAGCGCCACCGCCCTGGCATGCGCCACTTCGCAGAAGTACTCCACCCAGCCATCGAGAGCCCCAGTTTCCAGAGCTGCATGCGCAGGGCACCACATGCACAGGTTGATAATACTGCAGCGACGACATTTGTTGAGGAAGGTGGGGTTGGTGCCTCGCATGTCGCGAACATGTGGTACCCACTGTTCCCAAGCCTCGCGCAGACTGCCATGGCGCAGGTCATAGGTGGTGTCCGGATGGCACAGCGAACTGCAGAGGCGGAACTTGCCATCGTAGCCCACGGTGAAGCTGCCGTTGCCGGCGCCGCAGCGGAAGAGACTGTCGCCGACACTCAGTTCGAACGATGGATTGACGAGTTCACCACCAGCGCAACCCTTCTGCAAGGCCCCAAACCTCTGTTTGTCGGCGCGCTCCACGGCCACCAAATCATCGGGGGTCAGACGTTCGCTCATGATCTCCTCATTACGCAAGGTCTTGCCGTCGAATCGGAGGTGGAGTTGTGGGTCGAAGCGGAAGTAATCCTTGGTATGTTCGCGGCAGAACGCAGAGATACCTTCGAATTCATGGATGTTTGAGCGCAAAGCCATAGCCTTGAGGCGTACGTTCACCTCGCTTTCGATCAGCAACTCCAGGCCTCGTCTGAAGGCCGCAAAGGAACCGCGACGCCGGGTAACGGCTTCGTATGTCTCAAGCCTGGTCCCGTAGACACTGACCTCGATGTCACGAGGAGGGTATCGCCTGAAGAGTTCGACGACGATCGGGGTGACCAAACACGCATTGGTGAAGACACTAACGAGTAGCCCAAGTCGTTTCAGCCCTAGGTAGATTGCGGGAAAGTCCTCGCGCAGTAGCGGTTCGCCGCCGGTGAGAAGACACCACACCGCGCCCATATCAACAGCCTGGCGGGCAATGTCAAGAACCTGCTCAGCGCTGAGCTCCTCTTCTTTCGCAGCCGAATCGCCTGCAGGCAGGTTGATGTAACAATGACGGCAATCGTTGTTGCAGCGAGCAGTAAGCTCCAAATCAAATGAAACTGGAGTCCGAAGATCCTTCAGCCTCTCCCACAGAGGGAACTCTTGAATCCTCAGTCCCTTGGCCACTCCATTCCCTTCTGTTGACTGGCGATCACCCGATACGACCCTTTGAAGTCAACCCACACCGCATGACAATGCGGCGCTGGCCCCACTGCTCTTTTTCGGCTGCCAACAGAGGCTCCAGGGCGGGTAGAATCACCTGTCCAAACCCAAGCTTGTCATAAAGACGGATGGCTCGCACATTGTCCTCGTTCACCACGAGGAGTATTTCCTCAGCGCCACGAGCCGCTGCCTCATTCATGCAATGCCTCGTCAGCGCCCCGCCTACGCCCAGACGACGATATCGAGCCCGTACCGCCAACGAGAACAGCCAGTGTCCATCCCATGGCACGTACCGCTCCGGGCGAAACACAAGCTGCACGCATCCAATCACCTTGGCGCCTCGCCGCGCCACGAGATTGGCCACGTCGGGGTCGAGCGAATTCATAGTGCCAAGATGGCGGGCAACGACCTTCAGTTCATCACGCGACGCTGGCGCAATCTCGATAGACAATCTATGTGATTCTGCGACCGTCCGGTACAAATCCAGGCCCTGAAGGCCATGTAGCGCAGAGGCGGCCATGCTACGCGGCAAGTTCCACACTCTTCTCAGACGAGCCAATCCATTTCCGCGGTTAAGCAGAGCGATAAGTCGTCCGCCAAGACCCAAGGCCAGCGGAATACCGCCCGCGTCTCGTTCCACTCGCACGACCCGGCCCATGATGTTTTCGGGTCTGACAACTCCATCCACCTCACGGCAGTTGTCCCCACGCATGGCCCAGCCGTCCCCCTCTCTCGCTACAACCCTGTGGATGGTCAGTCTTCCGAAGTCGCCGCATAGAAACGCAACAACATCGCCAACGCGTGGGCCGCGAGCTCCCAAGGGCGCAATGGTAACCACGTCGTCGTCATGAATGAACGGACTCATGCTCAAGCCCCGAACACGAGTGCGAAGCGATGCTCCGCGTACCAGCACATCTCGAAGGAGATCTGCCTGGGCCCCGTTGGTCAGGGCATACTCCTGGTCTCCGTGTGCAACGTAGAGTTGCGGAACTGTTTGCCTTGGGGTTTCAGCCATGGAAACGTCTAAGAACGCGCTCGCCTGAGCTACGCGAAATACAAACCGGTTCCATACTCTACGCTCTTGGCCTCAGGCCTTCACAACAAGGAATCCGCGGCGCGCAAGCTCACCGGTGAAGCCCAACACATCCGCCTCCAATTCGCCAGCAGCTGCACCATACTCGTCCGCTAGTGCGGAGACGATGTCTCGAAGAGTGGTGTTCCCGTCCAATCTGAGCCAAATAGCCTGCCCGGTGATATTGAGCGTGTAGAGTTCTCCATCGGTGTCGCCAATACCACCCACCAGAGGGACAATCAGAATCTCGTCTTCGATCTTTCGCGATACGATGTCGTCTGACTTCGCGCAGACACTATCTAGAACGACGTGATGGTCCACTTGATGACCCATTTCCGAAGCCGAATCGAAAGTTACGAGTTCGTCCAGTTCGCACAGAAGGTCGTTCCACAGTGATCATCTTCGTTATATGTCACGCATGATGTCACATTGGTGCCGGGGCCAGTCTTGGCACCTGACTGCAACTTGCAGAATCCGAGCACGGCCTCCTCAGGCTTCGACCGGACCAGAATAGTCAACTCAGGTGTAGCCCAGGCCTTCTTTTCCTTCATAATCATTCGCCCCCCATTCAAATCCAAAATCCTTCGTTGATCACGCTCTGCTATGAGAACAGGCGCAAGATGCGCAAGCTTCACAATCTTACGATTCGCAGTCTACAGCCATTTCATCTTCTCTTCCAGTTCTTCGCCTCCCAGGCCCACGCACCCTCCCCCAACCATCCCAGCCATCGAGCCTGCGCGTGGGCAAGGTCACAAAGGTACTCTACCGGAGTGTCCAGCGTCCCGTGCTCAGACCATGCCTTCGCCGGGCATTGTTCACAGAATCCGTGGAGAATGCATTTCGCACAGCGTTCAAGGTAGTGCGGATTGGTGGCATGCAGATCTCTAAGAGAGGCAAAACTGTCCAGTGCCTCGGCCAATGACGCCGTCGCCATGTCAACTACGCGGTCTGGAGCGCGAATACCCATACATGGTTGGACATAGCCATACGCATCGACACAGACGCTTTGACCCGCGCCGCAACGGAAGAGCCTGCTGCCGGGCGGGCCCATGAACTTGGAGGCAAATTCGTTCATCTCACTGCGATACCTAACCTCATCGCGGGCAAGCATGACAAGACCTTCCTGTGCAGAAATGCGTAGTGACCGAATGATGTCGTTCTTCTCCTCGCTGTCCCGGCGGTTGCGTAGATCAAAGAACATCGCTAGGTCAGGCCGCTTCGTCATCCATGGAATCGTAGCTGCCCATAACTCGAACTCATCCAGTTCGTTCCGGTTTGGCGGCAGCAGAGCCCCCTTGACGACGAAAGGTACTTTCCTCTCCAGTAGCCGCGTCACTCCGGTTCTGAAACGGTGGAACGAGCCACGAGTCTGCGTGACAGCCTCGTATGATGTTGCACTCATGCCATACGAACTGACTTCCACCGAAACGAGCGGGGGAACGCGGGCTAGAAGATTGGCCAAGCGTGTCGTGATCAAACAAGCGTTGGTGAAGATGTGCACCTTCAAACCAAGCCTTCGCGCGAAGAGGTAGATCTCCTCAAAATCTGGCCGCAGCAAAGGCTCCCCGCCTGTCAAACGTACCTGGCGACAACCCAGGGTGGTTGCCTGCATCAGCACATCCTTCACCATGTGGGCACTCATCTCCCGAGTTCGCGCCTGGGAGTCGCCAGCCGGAAGGTTTATGCAGCAGTGAATGCAGCTGTTATTGCAGCGCTCGGTCAGTTCGATATCTAGGGTGGGAAGGCGTGAATGAATCGGCCGCTCGAGCTGAGTCACGCGGCGAACATAACCACTCATCTCACAAGCCCCTCCAGATGGCTTGTGATTGCCCCGGACTTGTCGAAATGCATCGTATAGCAGGGCATTTCGCCGACCAATCGTTCAAGCACGTCGAGTTGCTTCGCCCACCAATCAGCGGTAACGAGCGGATGTATGAGAGTGGCCAACAGGGAGCGCCACACAGCACTAGGGTCTCGCAGCGCCACCAGCGAGTTGTGTGAATCTTGTTGAAGGAAGAGAACAGCGTGAAGAGGAGCCGAACCGCTGGAGACATCTGTCACGTCGCCGTGGCTCCAAGTCCCGTGCACATAGAATCCTGGCGTTCCGCCACCCATGCCCTTCGGCCAGTGTCGCACGACGTTCCGATCATCACAGAGGATCTCGACCCGATCACCGAATTCGCGCCGCATCAACATCATCGTCGTTGACTTGCCAGCCTCCGAATGCCCCACAAAGAGCAAACCCTTGCCGTCTAGCGTCAGCGCACCAGAGTGGAGTAGGCAGCCGCGTCTGTCGGCCACGAGCCGGGCTATCAGGATCTGGTCGGACGGAAACAGGGTCAAAGACTCAAGACCGCCTTCTCGCCAAGCACGTGCGTATGCCGGATCGTTGTGGATTTCCCCGCAATCGTGCTCGGCAGAGAAGACGGCCACCTGACGCACGGAATCATCACCCTGCTCAGGCGATATGCCCACATATACCCAGGACTTGCCCTTTTCATAAATCGCCCAGGGAGGCCGTCGATAGATCTCTCTTCCTTCAGTGTAGCCACGGGTATCCGGCAATTCATAGTGATGTCGGAGCGTAACCGTATCCAAGCCGGGGCTAGGCACTCGGAAGCATTCAAACTTCCGATCAAACGTCTCTGTCCTGAAGGGCAAGTCACTGTCAACTTGAATCGTAATCCCTGCAATCTCGTAGTACCGACGGTGGCATTCCAGCCAGTCCTTCCTAAACGCTCGGTTCTCTCTGGCCAAACCACACAAGTAGTCAATCTTTGCCCCATGAAAACCGTGTTCGAGGAAGCCGTAGGCATCACACCAACGACAATCGCAACGCTGCTCGCAGATGAAGCAGTTCGCCTCCATCAAGTCGCTGCTCAGCGGAATATCGGCGACAGAAGGAATGAAGTGCTCCCACGCGGAAGCCACCGCTCCCAGGCTGATCCCTCTCAAGACGGAACTGGCTGCGAGCGCGGACGCTCCCGTCCGAAGGTCATGTCGAAGCAAGGGGTCTTTGACAAAACAACAGAAGCTCATACCCCCGTAAGGGTCAACGTGAAAGTCACGGCGAGTGTCGATGCACCTGGCGTATGGGAACACAGCGCCCTGCCCAGACCAAGGCCCTGCCTCCGAACACGCGGGAATCGCCGCCGACTCAAGCGACACCTCAGTCCCCTCACCCCTATCCCCTGGAGTGCGCTGACCATGCGTAGTGTTGGGCGGATCAATCTTCACCACATCAGCCGGATCCAACCGCTGCCGCTCGATCTCCGCGTTCCGCTCAGGGTCGCCACAAGCCGTCTTGAAGAGCCAGGGTGCCCCGACGCGCCAGTGCTTGCTCCATGACTTGGCAAAGGCCTGCATATCGTCCCATTGGTGCCAGTTGTCGCGCATCGGGATGAGCTGAACTGTGAAGCCCACGCCCGCCTCTTTCAGATAGTTCAAGCCCTGTAAGAGCGCCTCGAAACCACCCGGGTTGCGGGTCACGTGATCGTAGACCTCGGCCGTCGCACCGTAGACGGCTACCATCTTGTTGCCCTTGCGCTTGAGCAACTGCGCTGTCTGCGGCGTGATCAACGTGCCGTTGGTGTTCAGCGAGTAGTGGGTGGCCTTGCTGGTCGCGTACTCGAATATCTCCGTGAAATCCTCGCGAAGAAGGGGCTCCCCTCCGGAGATGGCCCACTCGCGGGTGCCCAACGCCCGTGACTGGTCGATCACCGTCCGCCACTCATCGGTGGTCAGTTCAGCCGCTCGTTCTTCGGGCGTATCCGCGGTCCAAAGCCAGCAGTGGAGACAGCAGTTGTTGCAGCGGTACGTGAGGTCTAACGACACCTTGAGGGGAATGCGCGGCAACTTGTCTGCGACTACCCTGCGAGCATATGCGGAGGCCTGCGTTGATGGCTGAGAAGAATCACTCATTGCCACCCATGATATCAGCCCGTTTTGAGCGCGTAGTCTGAGAGAATAGATCAGCATCAGTTGTCCGATCCACGGGGGAGGCGCACTGAGATCAGTCAGACCCATACGCGGATTCCGCTCCGCGCTTCGCTTGGGTCGAGCTCTCAAGCTGGTCTGGTCGGTCGCTCCGGGCTGGGCGCTGGCAAGCGCCGCCCTCACGGTGGTGCAAGGACTCCTGCCCTTGGCGGCCATCTGGCTGATGAAGCTCATCGTCGACGGTGTCAGCGATGGCATCGCCGCAACCGACCACGGAGCCGCATTCCGCCACGTGGCACTGCTCATAGGCCTAGCCGCGGCTGTCGGGCTGGCTGCGGCGATAGCACGCTCTCTGGCCGCGCTGGTCGACCAGGCGCTCAGCCAGACCGTTACAGACCATGTCACAGACCTCATCCATGCCCAGTCGGTCAAGGTAGACCTGGAGTACTACGAGAACCCTCGCTACCACGACACTCTCTATAGGGCCCAACAAGAGGCACCCTACCGGCCCACCAGCATAGTCAAGAACCTGACGAGTACCGGTCAGTCTATGGTTACTTTGGTGGCAATGGCAGGGCTTCTTCTGACACTTCACTGGGCTGTGGGTCTTATCATCTTTGCGGCCGCGATACCCGGAGCGATCGTACGCTTTCTGTATTCGCG
This sequence comes from uncultured Actinomycetes bacterium, assembly GCA_963814365.1. Classification (GTDB taxonomy): domain Bacteria; phylum Actinomycetota; class Thermoleophilia; order RBG-16-64-13; family RBG-16-64-13; genus RBG-16-64-13. The sequence goes on from CAWFCL010000005.1 coordinate 394,858, forward strand.
CAAGCTCTACACGTGGCAGCGACGCCGTAGCGAGGCAGAGCGCCAGTCTCACTATGCCCATTGGCTGCTCACGGATAGCTCTCGGGCGAAAGAGGTCCGCTTGTTCGATCTGGGGGACCGGTTCCGCGCCTGGCATCGCGACCTGCGCCGCGTTCTGCGTCGAGAGCTCATAGGGCTCACGGCCCGGCGCTCGCTGGCCGAGCTTGTCGCCGGATTCGTGACTGTAGCGGCCGTGTTCGGCACCTTCGCCTACATGGCCTGGCGGACCATCCTTGGCGCCATCACGTTGGGCGCAATGGTCGCCTACTACCAAGCCTTCCAGACCAGCCTCTCGTCGCTCCAGTCCGTGCTGGGGGGGTTCGCCAGTCTGTATGAAGACAGTCTCTTTCTGAGTTACTACGACGAGTTCATGACGCTAGAGCCCAAGGTCGCGCAGCCAGAGCGACCAAAGCCCATCTCCCTGCCTATCAAGGAAGGGGTCCGGTTCCAGAATGTGACCTTCCACTACCCGGACACCGAGCGAACTGCCCTCTCCGATGTCTCGCTCACCATACGTCCGGGTGAGGTCACAGCGCTAGTGGGTCCCAACGGTTCGGGCAAGACCACCCTGGTCAAGCTTCTCTGTCGCCTCTACGATCCCAGCGAAGGTAGTATCACCCTTGACGGAGTCGACCTGCGCGGCTTCGACGTGATCGACCTTCGCCGGCACATGAGTGTCATCTTTCAGGACTTCGTCCAGTATCAGCTAACCGCGCGCGAGAACATCCGCCTGGGCAATGTCGACCTGGGTGCGTCCGACCCGGCCATTGAGGCAGCTGCCCGGGATTCAGGTATACACGAGACCATCAGTCGTCTTAGTCACGGCTACGACACCATGCTGGGCAAGTGGTTCAACGAAGGCGAAGAGTTGAGCGTAGGAGAATGGCAGAAGATGGCCTTGGCCCGAGCCTTCGTTCGAGACGCACAGATCATCGTCTTGGACGAACCCACCAGTGCACTCGACCCTCAGTCTGAGTGGGATGTGTTCCAGCACATCAGGGAATTGGCGAAGGGACGCGCAGTTGTGTTGATAAGCCATCGCTTCTCGACAGTGCGTACGGCCGACCATATACACATATTCGACCAAGGCCGGGTCATAGAGAGCGGTACGCACGACGAGCTAGTGGCGCTAGGTGGGCGCTACGCGACTATGTACGAAGTGCAGGCTCGGGCGTACAGAATCGTCTCGTAGCCCATCAGACCTACCCCGCCTGCGCCGCCCCCCACGCCACGAGAGCCGCCCCCTCCGCACCCAGATAGGACGCGTGCTCAGGCACCGTGATATCTGTGCCGCCCAACGCCTCCGATAGTGACTTCACGAAGCCCACGTTGAGCGCGGCGCCGCCAGCCAGCAACACCGGGTCTTCCACCCCCACGCGTCGCACCATGGCCGATACCCTGCTCGCCATCGCGTCGTGCACAGCCCGGGCGATGTCGGCGGGGCGCGTGTTGGCGTGGATGAGACTCACCACCTCGGACTCGGCAAACACCGTACATTGCGCGTTCATAGGTATCGCCTCCGTCGACTCCAGCGAAGCCTTCGCGAAGTCGTCCAGGGGCATCTCCAGCGCTCTACTCATCGCCTCCACAAAGGCGCCGGCGCCCGCTGCGCACTTCTCGTTGATGGCAAAGTCCAGCACTTTCCCCTCGCCGTCCACCCGTATGGCCCGCGCCTCGTCTGCCCCTACGTCTACGATAGTCCGGGCCTCCGGGCAGAGCGCCAGTGCACCACGCGCGTCGGCGACAATCTCGGTAGGTCTTTCTGTCGCAAACGTAGTCGCTTTGCGACCGGCGCCAGTGGCCGCCACAAGCGCGATATCGTCTCGCGCTACTCCCGCGACGCGGGCGGCTTCCACCAGTCCCCGCTCCGCTGACTCCTCTTGGTCGAAGCCGGACAGCACCTCTGCGCGCGCTATGACCTCGCCGTCGCCGACAAGCACCACGTGCACGTTCTTAGCTCCGACGTCAACGCCGGCGACTACCAGCCGCGGCCCGTCACTCGCGTCACCCACGGTCACTCACCATCCGTCCCTCATTTCCCGTGCGTCCGCCATTCTTCTATGTCGAGCGCCAATCCATACGCAAGTGCCTTCTTGCGCGCTTCTTTGGACCCCGACAGCTCCAACTCCTGGATCGTCTTGAGTAGAGACTCTTGTGACACCACCCCGGTGAGAGCGACGATGGCGCCCATGGCCACAAGGTGAGGAGCCGGTTCGCTCCTTCCGGCAGCATCGCGAGCGAGCCGGTCGAGCGGCAAGGCGTAGGTGGGCCCCTCAAAACGAGGCGGACGGCTGACGAGACCGGCATCGTAGAGCAGAACGCCATCCGGCCTGAGTATGCGAGTGTATGCGTCGGCCGCCCACTGACACAGTGCCACCAGAAGGTCGGCCCCCAGCAGCTCTGGGTAGTCCACAGGGTCGTCGGAGATGATGACGTCGCTGTGCCCGTGTACGTCGGTCTCTTCTAGAGCGTGCGTCTGCGTCTGGACAACGTACCGGTGATCGCGAGTCGCGGCGGTAGCCAGGACGAGCCCCATCACGATGACTCCCTGGGCCGCCGTGCCACCGAAACGGGCCTCTAAGAAGCGCCGCTTGGACAATGTGCCCGACCTATGTGGGACCGGTCCGCGCCCCTCGGCCGGTTGTGAGAAGTCACTCTTGGTACTGCTCATGTCGCCTCCTCTTGCCTGGCCTCTTGTCGTGGCCCTGACCCGATGGAGCGCGGCCCCCGGCTACTCTTCTGACTTGGCCCATTCGGACGGATCCACAGCCAGACCACGAGCCAGAGCGCGACCGTTGAGCTCCTGCGTTCCAGCAGGCACTTCTTCCATGACAGCCTGCGTGATCGCTTCCACCGAGGCCACTCCGGTGATTCCTACGACAGCTCCCAAGGCAAGCACGTTCATCGTCTGTATCCGGCCTGTCTCTTCTTTGGCCAGAGTCGTGAGGGGGATGCCGAAAGAAGCGCCCGTGAAGAAGGGCGGAGTGGTCACATTGTCGGAATCGTAGATAAAGATGCCATCCTTGGCCAAGTCATCGATGTAGGCGTTCGCGGCTTCTTGCGACAAGGCCACCAGCAGATCGGCCCGCACCAACTTGGGATAGTCGATGGGCTCGTCGGAGATGATGACGTCGCTGCGGCTATAGCCACCCCTGGCCTCCGGTCCGTATGACTCGGTCTGCACCACGCAGCGCCCGTCATGGTTGGCTCCTGTAGCCAAGATGATGCCCATCAGGACCACGCCTTGCCCACCGCTGCCTCCGATGCGCACCTCCACCCACGCACGGTCGGCAAGCAATCCGGATCTCACCATGCCGGCGCTCACTTCTGATCACCCATGGGTGGATTCTCCATCGCCAGCGGTTTCTTCTTCCCGGCGGCCGCGACCTGGGCCTTGGCATAGGCAGCATAGGTCTCTTGGTATTCTGGCGCGTCCGCATCTTCGTACAGCACTCCGGTGACTATCTTGCCCTGCAGTTCCGTGGGGGAGAGTTTGTCCGCCTTAGACTTGGTGACCGCACGACTGCGTTCATCGTCCAGCATCTTGACCGAGGTGTTCATGCTGTTGCGCCGGCCGAACTCAGTGGGACAGGGGACCACGGCCTCCACGAACGAAAAGCCCTTGTGCTGTATGCCGAGCTTGATGAACTTCTCGACTTCGCGGATGCGAGCGGCCACTCCACGGGCTACGAAACTGGCCCCGGCCGCCTGAGTCAAGCGACACAGGTCGAAAGGTGGCTCCACCTGGCCTTGGCGGGCGGTGGTAGAACGGTCGCCCACTTGCATGGTGGGCGAAGTCTGGCCGCCGGTCATGCCATAGGTGGTGTTGTTGAAGAGGACGCAGGTGATGTCGATGTTGCGCCGGCAGGCATGGATCAGGTGATTGCCTCCGATGGCAGCCCCGTCTCCGTCTCCGGTGAACACGATGACGTTGAACTGGGGCTTGGCCATCTTGATGCCTGTGGCCACCGCCAGTGCCCGCCCGTGGATAGAGTGGACGGTATTGAGGTTCGTGTAGTTGGGAGCGCGGCTGGAGCAACCGATGCCGCTGACGAGCACCGTGTTTACGGGGTCCAACCCCAGGTCCAGGATCACCCGCAGCAGCGCGCCGGTCACCATGCCGATGCCGCAGCCCGGGCACCAGATATGAGGCAGGCGTTCTGACCTAAGTAGTTGTTCTATCTCGAGCGCCATGGCTAGACCGTCTCGTACTTGCCTATGAGTTCAGCCACCCGGTCGAGCACCTCGCGCGGAGTAAACAGCGTGCCATCTATCTTGTTCATGCCGACGACCCTGGTCCATTGCTCGGCCATTTTGCGCACTTCGTGTGCGTACTGGCCCAGGTTGAGTTCCGGTATCACCATGAACTCCACCCGGCGGGCCACCTTCTGGATGATCTCCACCGGCAACGGGAACAGCGTGTACAGATGCAGCACCTCTACCGGCAGACCTTCTTGTTCCGCAAGCTTCCAGGCGGCGCGAGCCGTGCGCGCGCACGAACCGTAGGCAACGATGCACACCCTGCCCTTGCCTTCGTTCTTGACGTCATAGAGACAAAGCTCGCCGCGGTGATGAGCGACCTTGTTGTACAGATCGCGCAAGAAGTCGCTGCACTTGGCGGGGTTGTCGGTCGGGAAACCCGTCTCGTCGTGATAGAGTCCGGTGGCGTGAGCGGGCTCGCCCGAGCCCAACACCACCGTGTTACGCACTTCTGGCGCCACGTCCGGGTGGATGTAGCCAGGCGTGAAGTCGAAGTCACCGCTGGTGAGCAAGTATCGGCCAACCAGTTCTGGCGAGAAGCTCTCGCGCATCTGACCCACCATCTGGTCGGCGAGCAAGGTGACCGGCGTGCGGAACCGCTGAGCGAAGCGCACCGCCGCCATGGTCAGTCGATACATATCGGCCACGTTGGAGGCCGCCAGCACGATAGCCGGATGATCGCCGTGAGTTCCCCAGCGCGCCTGCATTACATCACCTTGTGAAGGCGCGGTCGGACGACCTGTGGAGGGACCCACACGCATGACGTTGACCACCAGAAGAGGTGCCTCGACCATGATCCCGTACCCGATGCCCTCTTGCATCAGAGAGAAACCGGGGCCCGAAGTCGCGGTCATGGGAAGCTCGCCGGCTAGCGATGCCCCCACGCAAGCGCAGATAGACGCTATCTCGTCCTCCATCTGCACGAAAACTCCCCCAGAACGGGGGAGCTCTTCTGCCATCGCCTCCATGATCTCCGAGCTGGGTGTGATCGGGTATCCGGCGAAGAAACGTACTCCTGCGTCAAGAGCTCCGAGCGCGCACGCGCGGTTGCCCTGGATAAGCAGGCTGGTTTGGTCGACGCGTTCGCGCAGTAGGTGACTGTGCCATTTCTCCATATTCAGCATCGAAGTTTAGCATCTGCTACTTGGCCTGGTCTTTGGTCCCCTTGTGCCTGCGCCTGCGCACCAACAGGAACCCGCCCGCGGCGGACAACAACGCGGCCGCGGCAAAGACCCAGGGCAGGATGCTCCAGAGTCCCACGGCACTGACCGACCGCGTGAACTCATCCACCACCGTCGAGCCGACCAGTAGTGTGCCGGTCAGCTCCTGCGAGCCATCGGTGCTGGCGACTTCTATCTCCACGCCAGTCCGTCCGGGTTCGAGTTCCACCTTGACGCGATCGCCTTGAGGGAAGCTCTGACCCAGGCCGGAGAGGACCAGCTCCGCGCTGACCGCATAATCTGCCGAATTCTCTATGACGACACTCACTGTGCCGCTGCCTGCGCTTATCAAGGGCGCGCCGGTCTTAGCGAAGGCTATCTTGCTTAGTTCTGCCTCCGCCTTCAGCCGCGCCTGCCGCGCGTACAACAACCCCATGCTAGCCTCGGCCGGACTGACGCCGTCTCGCGACCACCAGCGACTCTCAGCCACATACAGAGCACGCAATGCCTCGCTCACAGGCGTCTTGCTTGCATCGGCCGCCGTCCCCAGATCGCTCACCGGCCCGTGTGCTGCACGCACTTCTTCTATGAGACGACTCTCGATATATCCATCCTGCTGAGGAGCACCTTGATCGAGCAGGATGGGCCGACTATCGGGCGGGTACATTTCCAGAAGGTCCTCCAGCTTCTGAGTGCGCACCCAACCCAGACCGGTCAGCAACTCTCCTAGCTGCTGCAAGTACTGGACGGGGACCAGACCGTAGACATCTTTGGGGGCGATGACCAACGCATCCCTTGGCTCACTGGCCAAGTCGGCTGCGAAGGCCGCGATGAACACGTTGACGTCCCACGGCTCGCGCATCGCGGCACCTGCCGCGCCCGAGGCGAATACCAACGTCGCCCGGTCGTTATCCTGATTCTCCGCTCTCACGGCTACTGTGCCCGCAGTGGGCATCTCGGCCAGTGAACCGGCGACCTTGGATCCGACGACCACGTACTCCACCGAGGCGTCAGCGTAATACGAGAGACTGCCCCCCGTGATGTCCAGGCCGGGAGCATAGGCTCCCCCCAGCGGGACCTCGATGCCCAGGGTGGATTGCAGCTCTTGCTTGCCCATCTGTATGGCCTCGAGTCCGTCAGACCACCCCTCCGCGGCCAGAAGACCCAGATCCGCACCGGTGTACGGACTGGTCACTATCTCGATCGACTCCCTCGCGCCCAGAGCTACCAAGTCCAAGATGGCCGTAGCCGCGCTCTGTGCGGCGAGGTCTTTCTCGCCGACCTGAGTAGATCCCCCTTCGGACTCAGCGAAGACGTATCCGTCGGCCATGTCGCGCAATTGGGTCAGCAAGATGGGCTCGATGGCCAGCGTCAAGCGCCAATCGGGGAACCGATCCACCAGTGGAGCCAGTCCGCGGAGCGTCTCGGTCCCTGACTCGACGGGGAGCGTGGCCTTCTCCAGCACCTGGTCAAAGAAAGTGCCATCCCAACCACGGTGGATGCCAAGACGCACCGGTATCACGAACGAGACGTCCAGTGGCCTGCTACGAGCGGCTATCATGCCCATCCATGTCCGACCGCTTGCGAGCAGACTACTCCCGGACCGCACCTCTACCGACACCAAGTAGGCTCCGGGTTCAGCGAATGAGTTCGCCGGGATGTCGACCTGAGCCCCAAGCTTGCCGGTGGCCAGGTCTTCGCCGCTTGCCGCCGCACTCAGTAGCTGCGTGAACCCCTTGGCCGACCCAGTGTCCGCATAGCGCAGACCTATCTGTTCCGCGGCCACGGGACCCCTGATAGTGACTACCAGCTTGGCACCCTGCAGCGATCCGGATACTTGGCCCGAGACTTCAACGGTGAACGCTCTGCCCACCCGCACAAGTGACTGGTCTACCTGCACCGAGAGAGGGGCGTCTTCGGCAAGGGCTGCTGGCGGACAGAGCGCGAGGAGCGCGGGGGCGCAAACAAACAGGACGGCCGCGATAGCCAAGGCTAGTGGGGCCATCGAAGGATGATGCCATCGGAAAGAGGCGGGCCTCATGGCGCTTCAGTGTAGCAGCTAGGACAGGTCTCCAACCCTAGTGTCCGTCCGCTTAGACATGCGGATCACACTACCCCCGCGCTCAGCGTAAGTGTGTTCTAAGCTATCCACCAGCGCCCTCATGATCGTCAGACCCAATCCACCCGAGCCGAAGGGCGAGCAGTTCGACTCATCGGGGATGATATGACGGCGATCCGCATCAGACACGGTCACCTCCCAAATGCTAGGACCTATCTGGAAGTCTACGCGCAGGGAATCCGGGGGGCCCTCACTTGACTTACAGGGCGTAGACATCTCGTCATCCTGGTAGCCAGGCAAGAAGCAAGCACACGCCTCGGTGACCACCAGTTTGAGGTCGGCGATATCCTCCGCGTGCAAGGATCCGCGCGCTCCCACCACACCGGCCAATACCCGACAAAGGCCGACGTACTCAGCTCTGCAGGGTATGACGAGAGAGACCGGTTGCTGGCCGGGACCATCATCCTTTGACTTGCCTTGTGCTTGCGAAGCCATGACTCTATCCCCAGGACTTGTTCAGAGTCGTCCGCTCTGAAGCTACCCGACGCCCTCGCGACCTAAACTGATAGCCTACTCGGAGGTGAGTCGGTCATGTCTCGAATCGATCAGACCCAGATCTGCGCCGCAGGCCGCGCATCTTCCGCTCTCGACGCCACGCATCGCTGTCGTGTGGCCGGTTCGCTCGATCACAGTCCTGCCACACTCGGGGCACACGGTATGGCGACCTGAGTGATCGGGCACGTTGCCGACATACACGAACCGCAGACCGGCCTGTTTGCCCAAGGTCAGACCTCGTTCCAGCACGCTGATGGGCGTGGGCGATAAGTAAGACAGCTCAAAATCGGGCAGAAAGCGGGTTACGTGCCACGGTGTCCCCACACCCAGGTTGTCGACCACCCAGTCGGCCATGGCTTTCATGTCGGCTGAGGAATCGTTGAGCCCAGGCACTATGTTAGAGACCACTTCAACGTGACATCCGTGGACATCGCGTGCGCGGATGGCGGCCTCGTAGGCGGGTGCCGGGTCTTTGACCTTGCTCAGACGAGCCCACCCTTCGGGCGTAGCCGCCTTGAGATCGAACTTGAAAGCCTGCACCACAGGCGCTATGTAGTCCACCGCCGCCTCCGTCAGATAGGCGGCGGTGACAAACGCTGTGTACAGTCCGGCTTCTAAGAACGCGGCGCAGACGTCGTGTACGTACTCTATCCAAACGGCCGGTTCGTTGTAGGTAAAGGCAACCCCCGCCAGCTTGTTCTTTTGGGCCATCGCCACGGCCTCTTGAGGGGTGAGCTTCGGCAGCCTGATGGTCTCTGTGCGGGCACTGGCATGCGAGATCTGCCAGTTCTGACATCCGGTACAAAGGACGTTGCAGCCCAGCCCCCCCAGGGAGAGTGCCCGTGTCCCCGGATGGAAGTGATACAGGGGCTTCTTCTCTATCTCGTCACTGACCACGGTTGCCGGCCGAGCGTAGGTGAGGCTCACCACAGCACCACCGCGCATGCCCCGGGCCCGGCAGAGACCGTCTTCGTTCTCACCCAGCACGCAGAGGTGTGGGCATACCGTGCACCGTCCTTTTCCCCCACCCAGATCCTCCCAGAAGGCGGAGCGAGGAGCAGACACAGGCGCGACTAGGCTGGTTGTCGGCTTCGATGTATCCATGATCGCGTGCGAAGTATACAGTCGTGTTGGACACATCCGCTTCAGCGTGCTATCTATCCCCGTACAAACCAGGGAAGTAGGTACGTTGAAGAACCGGTTCATTCTCGTCACGATGTTGGTCATACTGGTTGTTGCGAGCGCAATGACGTTGACCTCTTGCGCCGCGTCGACTCACGTAGTCAACGCTACTGTCTACGGCACGGGATCCGAGAAGCTATCAGAGGCATCCATAGCAGCCGATCTGGCGCTGGCCGAGCTCACTAAGTCACCTGACATCGCGGCACCCGCGACAATCGAGAACGGAAAGCTGCTCGTGGCTTCTGACGGAGCCTATCCTCCACTGCAGTATTTCGCCAGAGTCGTCACTATGGAAGGTGACAAAGAAACGCGATCTGACCCCCAACTGGTCGGGTTTGAGATAGACCTATGTAAAGCAGTGGCTAAGAAGCTGGGGTTAGAGCCTCAGTTCATCACTTACGAGTTCAGCGACATAGAGTCTGTGCTCGCGGAGGGCAAAGAAGTGGACATGGCGGCCTCGGGCATGATCACCAGCGCCGGGCTTCTTACCCAGCTATCAGCTAGCGACACCTACCTCTCTGCCGACCTGGCCATCTGCACCCGTACCGGCATAGACCTTGCGGACAGTGCAGCCCTGCAGGGCAAGGTCGTAGGTGTGCAGACCGGGTCTACCGCCGAGTCGACGGTGCAGAGCATCGCTGGGGTAGCTGAGATCCGCACCTATCCACACGTTCTGGGCGCGTTTGAAGACCTCGATGCAAGCGAGGTGGACGCGGTGGTGGTTGTGAGTCACGTGGCTAGATGGATTCTGGCAACCCACGCCGACTATGCGAATGCACTCAAGATCAGCGGCACCCTGGATGCCGATGAGGGCTTCGCTTTCTGGTGTGCGAAGGAGGATCAGGCTCTGGTCGCTGCCATCAATGCTGCGTTGTCGGAACTACGGCAGGCACCTGGCGCTCCGCCGGAGACCTCGACTACGGCCGATGCGACCACGACCACCGTCCAAGGCACAGAGATTACCGTGCCCGAGGCGACCACGACCACTGAGAACTCTGTTGAGCCGGCCAAGAGCGTCTATCAGTTGCTTCTGGAGAAGTGGGGTCTGACCGAGAACTAGGCCTCTGGCCTTCTAGGCTAGGTCTAGTCTAGGCCGGGTCGGCGTTGCGATCGCGACGCCGGCGCCAGCGCCACCAACCCCAGCCGACAATGGCGACCACGGCTACGGCCAGCACGATGTAGAAGATGTGGTTGAACCGGCCGAACCAGTTCTGCATGTTCTCCCAAGCCTTGTCTCCGCCAAAGGCCTTGCCGGCACCGTAGCCTATCCCCGCCAGGGCCGCGTTCCAGGGGATGGAGCCCAGCAGCGAGTACGCGAAGAACTTGACAACCGGCATCTTGGCGATGCCTGCCGGCAACGAGATGAACGTGCGCACGACCGGCATCATGCGCGTGAAGAAGACGGTCAACTCACCTCGTCGCTCGAACCAATCGTCCGCCTTCTGCAGGTGGTGTTCATTGATGCGCACGTAGCGCCCGTATTTCAGAAAGAGGGGGCGCCCGCCGTACCTTCCGACCGCATACGCGATAGCCGAACCCACCATGTTGGCGGCAGTGGCAACGATGATGACCGCCCACAGTTGCGGTGAGCCTTCGGTGGCAGCCAGCAGGCCACCGAACGGGACGACGATCTCGCTGGGTATGGGGATGCAGGCGCTCTCTGCCACCATCGTCAGAAAGACGATCAAGAGCCCATAATCGCGCAGAAGGGGCAGCAGCCAACTTTCGAAGAACTCTGTCATGGCCGGCTATTCTACCTGGCTTTGTGGTGAGCTGACATCCAGCCGCGAGAGAGCGTGTTCGAAGCACTCTCTGAGTCTGTCCTCCAGGTCGTCGAAGGAGACGGGCACCGGTCTGTTTCTAAGTCTGTATCGCAGATCTTGCTCGACTTCACCCACCAGGTGTGTGGTCTCGTCGTCAAGCCTCCTCATGAACTCGTCACGGCCCAGCTGATCGTGCAGTCTGCCTAGATAGGCCCGCGCCGCCGCGAACGCTTCTGTAGGGTCGGCGATGACTGGCGTTTGAAGGTCAAGGTAGTACATCGCAAAGACCCGCTTCAAAACGAGCCTGAGCGACTCAATAGAGACGACGCTCATTAGACCTTTCAGCGGGTGTAGGCCACCTCGCGCCACGAGGGGTGGGGGGGAGCACCTATGCGACGCGTGCGATGACCCGCGGGGAAGTACGCGAACTCGCCTGTATCCTCATCAAAAGCCACTTCGAGCTGGCCTTCCATGAGTCTGAGGTCCAACCAGGCACTGCGGAACACCAGCTCACGAAGCCAGTAGACCAAGCTCTCGCCGTGCAGCGTAAGCACGTCTTCGCTTCGGTTGAGGAGATATTCCCCAAGCGGACTGACAGGGAACTCGATGCCGCCTCCCGCAACCAGTTGCACCAGGTCGGCGCACTCATCTTGCTGCAGAGTACCGGCCTCGACCAAGCCTAGCTCCGAGGCAGCCATATCCACCCTCTGGGCGAAATCCACGCTGTTGAAACCATACCTGAAGCTGCGAAACTCAAGTATGTAGTCTTCGCCCGACGCGTAGTTGGGATGAGCATGTCGATTCTCTGGCGCCATTTACAGCCCCTATGGTGCTCGTAGACGCGTTGCGGCTGTCATTTTACCAGTCCGCGAGAAGGCGAGTGTGTCTGGTGGCTCGGCTTGTGAACAAGCGGGCCACGCTTCATAATGTCGTCATGAAGTCCGCCATCATCAAGCTCGCTGCAGTCACCCTTATGGTCGCTACCTTAGCGTTTGCCTTGGGTTCATGCGGCCAAGAGCCAGTCGACATCGACGCGCAAGCCGTACTGGCTCAGACCTCCGCCAATATGAAGAAGTTGGCCGGTTTCCACTTCGTCTACCAGCTACACCAACCCGAATCTGCTCAGAAGGCTGAAGGGGTGCAACTTGTTGAAGCCGATTTCAACGCCCAGGGCGAGATGGCTGCCACCGTGCAGTACCTGGCCAGTGGCACTCTGATCAACATAGACGTGATTGCACTCGTTGACATGCACTACGTGAAGTACCCACTTTCGACGGAGTGGGCCCCGTTGGATCCGGCAGACAGCCCGCTTACTCGGCTCAACCTGGCCGAGGGGCCGGTCAAGATACTCGACAACGTCACGTCGCCCGTATTCGTAGGCGTCGAGAAGAGGGTGGGTGTCAAGACGTATCACATCACCGGTCAGGTCACTAAGGCCGACATAGAGAGCATAGTGGGCACAGTGTCCACGGCAGAAGTCTTCACTGCCGACCTCTGGATAGGGGTTGATGACAGCCTGCTGTACGAGGTCGACGTCGACGGACCGATGACCCTAGAAGAGCCTCCGGGCACGTCGCGCAGCATAATACTGTCCGCCTTGGGAGTCACCGCGGACATCAAGGCACCTCGGTAATCGTGCCCGCGAAGACGGACGGCATCAAGGCCACTCCCCCTTCCCGATCCTACCGCAGAGCCGTTTTGGCCATGACGGCGCTATGCGCCGCGGTTTTCCTAGCTGCTCTAGACCAGAACATGGTCTATACGATCATGAAGCCCCTGATGACGGACTTGGGGCTCGACCCTCTTCGTCAACTCAGCGAGGCTGCCTGGATAATCACCGGATACCTTCTGGGATACACGGTGGCCATGCCCTTGTTCGGCCGCTTGGCGGATGTCAAAGGGCGCAGACTCATGACGCTGGTCGCGCTGTTCTTATTTGCGGTCGGTAGCCTGCTGTGCGTGTTCATTAGAAGGCTTGACCTCTTTGTGGTAGCTCGCGTCATCCAGGCGGCAGGTGGGGGTGCATTGGTGCCTATAGCCATGGCTGCGGGCGCGGACATGTTCCCGCTGCGCCGGCGCGCGCTCGTTCTAGGGATAGTCAGTGGCACGGCGGAGGCGGGTAGCGTGCTGGGAGTCCTGTACGGACCGGCACTCGCGCTACTCCCAAGCGCCCTTGGCATCATAACCAACACCCACTACTGGCCGCTGATCTTCATGGTCAACATCCCTCTGAGTCTTGTTCTGGCGGGGGCGAGTTGGCGTCTGTTGCGCGGAGAGCGCGAACTCCGCGAAGTCTCTCTGCAGCAGGATCGCGACGAAGAGGACGAGCAAGACGGAATAGCGCCGGCAGGCGTTATCCGTTGGTGGCGGCGCGGGAGCGTGGACTATATTGGAGCAGGCCTGATGGGCGTCGCTCTTGCCACCGCCATGGTGGGCCTGGGTACGGGCAGCGAGCTGCTCGGCTCGGCCGACACCGTCACGAGCTCCCCGTTGAGCTGGTCCTGGTTGGTCGGTGCGGCCTTAGCATTGACTCTGTTCGTGCTCTATGAACGCGGTCACCACAGTCCCCTGGTGCGCTTGGAGTTCTTCAAACGACCCGCGTTCGCGGCAGCCAACCTGGCCAATTTCCTGGTCGGGGTGGCGCTGGTGATCGGTATGGCGGGCATATCCATATACGGGCAGACTCTTTTTGGTCTGACCGAGTTGGGGGCGGGCCTGCTACTCATTCAACTGATACTGCCCATACCTGTGGGCGCTGTTTTTGGAGGATGGCTGGCCGACCGCATAGGGTGCAAGGTCACGGCCGTGGTCGGCTTTTTGGCTTCCGCTGTCGGCTACTATCTCGTGAGTCGCTGGTCGGCAGACCCTGACTTCTGGACCAGACTCTACAGCCTGGTGATAACCGGATTGGGCCTCGGCTTCGTACTGGGACCCATAGGCACTAGTGCCACTTCACCGATAGGACAGCGCTGGATGGCCACCGGGTCGGCCTTGGTCACCGTCTCCCGCATGGTCGGCATGGCCATAGGCCTCTCGGCGATCAGCTCTTGGGGCGTAAGACGGGTAAGCGCTCTTGCGGCCAAGTCCCTTGTTACGATCGTCAGGACTGCCGACATGAGCGAGATCGCGTTCCAGGCCAAATTGCAGAACGCGAGGTTGATGGACGCAGCCCATCAAGTCTTTGGCGAGTTCTTCCTGATCGCTGCCATCGTGATAGCCATCGGTGTTATCCCGGCCCTCTTCTTCTACAATCACAGAGAGCGGGGCGCTGCCCCCTTGCCCTTCCTGCCCCAGTGAGAGAGGACTAGATGACCGGTGACCAGCTTGACCTAGGAGCATCTCTAGGCCGACGTGGCATAGCAGATCTGACAGCGGGTGTTGCTGTCGAGGGCACGTACCTGCTCTCCAGCAAGGAGAGCCGCACCACCAAGGCCGGCAAGCCCTACTTCAGACTCAGACTGGGCGATCGCTCGGGCACGGTGGATTGCATGGTGTGGGAAGCTTCGGCCATGGACCCTGCGGCCGATGCTGGGGCTCTGGTGCTGGTGAGCGGCCGGGTGTCCGAGTACCAAGGCCGGCCCCAACTAGAGGCCACCAAGGTGACTCTGGCCCCTCCGGGGTCGGCAGACCCTCGCGACTTTCTACCCTCGACCTATCGGGATGTGGACGAGTTGAAGGGCTTCCTGCGCTTTCACATCGATTCAGTCACTGACCGAGACTATGCCGCTCTGCTTGGGTTGATATTCGGGGACCAGGAGTTCTTTGAAGTCTTCGCAAGTGCTCCGGCTGCGAAGGTCTACCATCACGCGTACTTGGGAGGTCTGCTGGAGCACACGGTCGCCGTAGCCGAGATGTGCGACTTCGTGGGCCAGCAGTACGGACGCATAGACCGCGACCTGCTGCTCACCGCCGCACTACTGCACGACGTGGGTAAGACGCAGGAGTTGTCTTTCGATACGACCATCGATTTCACCGACGCAGGCCGTTTCTTGGGACACGTCATCCAAGGCGTCACCTTCATTACCGAGAAGACAGCAAAATTACCGACTTTTCCAGAACAGAAGCGTCAGCAACTTCTGCATTGCGTGGTAAGCCACCATGGCGAACTGGAGTGGGGTTCACCGAAGCGTCCCAAGACCATAGAGGCCCTGATCCTGCATCATGTCGACAACTTAGACGCCAAGGTGAAAGGGTTCCTAGAGATAGTCGAGGGCTCAAGAGACGCAGCCTGGACCGACCTACGCAACCTTTTCAGACGACCCCTGCACGTACCCCGTGCGGCCCACCAAGAGACCGACTTTCTACCTCCCGCAGAAGACACACCAAGCGGGGGCACGCCCTAGCCGAGTGGCTGTCGAGGGACGTTACTCTTCTTCTTCGCGCAGGCTGGTCTCGATGGTCTCGTCGATATCGCTATCCACTCCAGCGACATCTCCATTGGACCGAGTTCGACCTTCAAGGTCGCGGCCCAGCAGGGCGGCCTCCCCGGTCATCATGGCATCGAAGGCCTTCGCCTTAAGGCGGCTACGGGTGCTTTCTATGCGACTCTTCATCGAATCGTAGTCGACGGGCTCTTCTACACTGACTTCGGCGGTGAGGTCCTCGTCAGAGAGCGCAAGCGGCTCTGCGACCGGCGCAAGCGGTTCCGCGACCGGCGCGGGCGACTCGGCGAGCGGTGCGACCAGCGTCGGCTCGACGACCGGCACGGGCGGCTCAACGAGCGGCACGGTCTCGGCGGCGGGCGCAGGTGCGACTGCGGGCGGTGAAACTTCCGCGACCGGCTCGGCAGGCAACATATCCACTTCCACCGTCTCGAGCGTGGGTATCTCCACGGTCAGAGGCGGCTCAGTCACCGTTTCTTCCTGCACGACAAGGGGCTCCATGGTGATGGGCGCAGGCACGGGCGGCTCTGCGACCGGCACAAGCGGTTCCGCGACCGGCACGGGCGACTCGACGAGCGGTGCGACCAGCGTCGGCTCGACCAGCGTCGGCTCGACCAGCGGCGCGGTCTCAGCGACGGGCGCGGGTGCAGGTGCGACCGCGGGCGGTGCGACCTCCGCGACCGGCTCTACGATCCCCGTCTCGAAGGTCGCGTCCTCCATGACGACCCGCTCGGCAGGCAGCAGATCCACTTCCACCGTCTCGAGCGTGGGTATCTCCACGGTCAGAGGCGGCTCAGTCACCGTTTCTTCCTGCACGACAAGGGGCTCCATGGTGATGGGCGCAGGCACGGGCGGCTCGACGACCGGCACGGGCGGCTCGACGACCGGCACGGGCGGCTCAGTGACCGGCGCCGTGAAGGCAGCCTCGACAACCGGCACTGCCGGGGCCGTCGTCCAGTCACTCGCTGGAGGCTTGGCGGCAAAACGCGGATCAAACGGCTGTTCCAGCTCATGACGTATGCGACGACGAGTCTCTTCGATACGCGACTTGAGATCGTCCACACGAGAGATGTCCTCCGGGGGTAGGCGCTCCTCGCCCCCCGAAAACGCGCCCATGACGCCGGCTGCTTGCTCCAGCGCCTGCACTCCCGCCGTGCCGGGACCCATCGGTCCGGCAGGTATCTCGTCCACCAGAGGAGCTTCGACCACCTCTTCCATCAACGGGGCCTCGACCACCTCTTCGATCATGACCGACTCAGTCGTAGGCTCCTCAGCCCCAAGCAGCACCGCGGGGGTCTCGTGAACAGAGGTCTCGACTGTCTCGTCATCAACTATGGAAGCCACTGAAGGCTGCCAGCCAGAACCGGGCAGTGGCTCGTCGAGCAGTTCTCGCCTCAACAGTATTTCCGGCTCGGGCGCTATCGGGGGCGCCTGCACCATAGGTGGTAGAAGGCGTAGACAGCAAAGGCTGGATTCGGCAGGAGCTGCTCTTCGCCCTCCTGGACCTTCTCCAGATTCTTCTGGGACAGGAGGTAGCCCAGAGCCGCCCCCAACGCGCCTCCCAAGAGGAATCTTCCAGTGTTATCCATCGCGATACCCTTCCTTAGCCCCGCACCATCGCAGCTGCTCCCGCCAAGCAGACTCATTCTACCCCTATGACCCGGCTTCCTGCCTGCCGTGACGACTGGAGTCGACCGGTCATCACTTGTATCGGCCTTCTGTGTGCAAGCTTGACCGCCGGGTCAGTCCCCAGCCTGGTCGTGTTCCCCGCGCCTAAGAGCCCTCATCCGCGTCGAGGAATCGTCCGATGGCGGATTCGCTCCCCCTCGTCCGTAGGCTTGTAGAATCGCCTTTGCCACAGCTGCTGAGGCAAGTAGTGCTGTGTGACGTAGCCGCCGCTGTCGTGAGGGTAGTCGTATCCGACCCCGTGTCCAAGCGCTTTTCGCCCCCTTGTAGCCGGTGCTTCTCAGGAATACCGGGGGAGCCAACGCTCCGTGCTCACGCACCTCGGACATCGCCTCCTCTAGCGCCGCATAAGAGGCGTTCGACTTTGGAGCGCAGGCCAGGTAGGTGACGCCATGCGCCAGATTGATGCGGCACTCCGGTAGCCCTACGAACTCCACCGCGCGGGAGACAGCGACCGCCACCTCGAGCGCTCGAGGGTCGGCGTTGCCTATGTCCTCGGAGGCAAAGATGACCATACGCCGTGCGATGAACTTCGGATCTTCGCCACCTATGAGCATGACGGCCAGGTAGTAGAGGGCGGCATCGGGATCAGAACCGCGCATGCTCTTGATGAAGGCCGAGATCACATCGTAGTGCGCGTCTGCGTCCTTGTCGTAGAGCACCAGCTTCTTCTGAGCCGCCTCCTCCAAAGTCGCTTGGTCGAGTTTGTCCATCCCCTTTGCCCGAGCCAACACCAGTCCACGCTCGAGGATCGTGTAGGCACGCCGCGCGTCACCCAAGGCGGCTTCGGCTATTAGCTCGCGCACGTCCTTATCTACCGCGACCTGCATTTCTTTCGATGCATCATCCCGCCCCAGACTCCAGCACCCTCTGCAGCAGGCGCTCGATGTCAGGCACGGACAGAGGCTCGAACTGGTACAACTCGCAGCGGGAGATGAGCGCGGGGATCACTTCGAAGTACGGGTTCTCGGTGGACGCCCCTATGAGCGTGACTACGCCGTCCTCTACGGCGTGCAGGAGGGCATCCTGCTGGGCCTTAGAGAAGCGGTGGATCTCGTCGATGAAGAGCACTGTCTGGCGACCGTGCTGGGCGCGACGGTCCCGAGCGGCCTCTATGACCTTGCGCACTTCGGCCACGCCGGAACTGACGGCCGATAACTCCTCGTACGCGGACCCTGTCTCTTCGGCCACCAGTCGGGCCACGGTGGTCTTGCCGGTGCCCGGAGGTCCAAAGAAGATCATGGAGCCCACCGTGCTGGTCTGGATGGCTACCCTAAGAGATGCACCCTCAGCCCAGAAGATGTGTCTGGCCGACCACTTGGTCGAGCCGCTGCGGGCGCATGCGCGCCGCCAGCGGCCCCTTCGCCGCCAGGTCGGCCTTCAGTACAGCAGCAAAGAGATCGTCGTCCTTCATACCTAGGACTTGACGATGGTATACGCTCCCATGCCCAAGTACTTCTCCCGACGTTTCTGCACCAGCTTCTGGGCGTCGAGCTTGGTAAGATCGCGCAGGGCCAACTGGACCTCGTGCATCACCCGCTTGATCGTCACTCGGGAGTCATTGTGCGCCCCGCCCTCAGGCTCGGGGACGACGACGTCGATCAGACCCAGTTGCGACAGGTCGCGCGCTGTCAGACGCAGAGAAGCGGCGGCACGAGGGCCCTCCACCGAGTCACGCCATACGATGGTCGCGCATGCCTCGGGCGAGATGACCGAGTACCAGGAGTTCTCCAACATGAGCACGCGGTCGGCCACAGCCAGGGCCAAGGCCCCGCCCGAGCCACCCTCACCGATGACCACAGTGACTGTGGGCACCTTGAGATTGGCGAAGACCTCGATGCTGCGGGCGATGGCGCCTGCCTGCCCGCCCTCTTCTGCATCCTTGCCTGGATAGGCGCCCGGAGTGTCCACCAGAGTCACCACGGGCAGGCCGAACTTCTCGGCCAGCTTCGTCAACCGCATGGCCTTGCGATATCCCTCGGGCCGGGTCATGCCGAAGCTACGCTCTTGCCGCTCCGTCAGGGTGCGGCCCTTCTGGTGACCTATCAGGACTATCCGCTGGTCGCCCAGAGTACCCAGGCCGGCCACGATAGCCTTGTCGTCACCATGCAATCGATCGCCGCTCAGCTCCAGAAAGTCGGGCAGAGCTCTCGCTGATGTAGTCCAGGGTCTGCGGCCGCTCCTGATGGCGCGCGATCTGCACCGTCTGCCATGCGGCTTCTGAGTAGCCCTTGTCAGCCACTCGCGCCCCCTAGCAGCAGTCCCAGAGTATGGGAGAGCTTGTCTTTCAGCTCGCGCCTGTCCACCACCATGTCCACTTGGCCGTGGACCAGTTGGGACTCAGAGGTCCCGAAGTCGGGCGGGAGTTTCTCATGGGTGGTCTGCTCGATGACCCTGGGTCCGGCGAAGCTCATTACCGCTCCGGGCTCGGCCAGGATGACATCGGCCACTGTCGCCCAGCTGGCGAAGACGCCACCGGTGGTGGGATGCGTAAGTATTGTGATGTACGGAAGTCCCGCCTCGTTCACCAGTTGCACCGAGAAGATGGTCTTGGCCATCTGCATGAGCGAGAACAGCCCCTCCTGCATGCGAGCGCCTCCAGAAGAAGCCACGACGACGAAAGCCCGGTGCTGCTCCACGGCCACCTTGGCCAGCCGGTAGAAGCGTTCGCCCACCACCGAGCCCATCGAGCCGCCCTGGAAACTGAAGTCCAGGATACCCAGGGCCGTCGGGTGTCCGGACACGTTGCAGGTGGCCCCGAGAAACGCCTCGGTAAGGCCGGTCTTGCCTTGGGCCTCCGCCATGCGGTCCGGGTACGACTTCAGGTCGAAGAACTCCAGCGGGTCGGACGCCCTGACTTCTTCGCCAACAAAAGTCGTGGTGCCGGGGTCGGCCAGTTGGGCAACCCGCTCGTGTGCGGGCAGCGGGAAGTGATGTGCGCAATGGGGACAGACCCGTAGAGTAACGCTTCAACTCGGCCTTGTCTATCGGACCGCCGCACTTCTTGCAGGTCTCTCCCTGCGCCGGTTGCTGCGGAGGCGCCTGCCTGGGTACTACCTGTATGGTCACATACTTAGCCATGCCACCTGCGGAACACTATGGTCGCGTTGTGTCCGCCAAAACCGAAGCTGTTAGAGACAGCCACGTTCACCTCGGCGTCTCTTGCGACGTTGGGGACATAGTCTAGATCACATCGTGGATCGGGGTCATCCAGGTTGATGGTCGGAGCCACCTTACCGGCCTCCATTGTCAGAACAGTAGCCGCGGCCTCCAGGCCGCCGGCGGCTCCCAGGCAGTGACCGAACATGCTCTTGTTGGAGCTGATCATCACCTTCTTGGCATGCTCGCCGAGTGCGAACTTGATGGCCTTGGTCTCCATGATGTCACCCAGAGGGGTGGAGGTGCCGTGTGCATTGACGTAGTCGACCTCACTGGGATCTACGCCACCATCCTTGAGAGCCTTCTTGACCGCGAGCCCGGCGGGCTCACCGGACTCGTCGGGCTCGGTGAGGTGGAAGGCATCGCCGGTCATACCGTAGCCGACCATCTCCGCATAGATGTGAGCCCCACGCTTCTGCGCGTGCTCCAACTCCTCCAGTACCAAGACACCACTACCTTCGCCCATGACGAAGCCATCTCGTCCGGCGTCGAACGGACGACTGGCCTTCTGAGGCTCGTCGTTGCGTGGAGATATGGCGCGCAGGGCAGCAAAGGCCGACATGCCCACTTCGTTGACGGCCGCCTCGGCGCCCCCCGCCAGCATCGCGACGGCATCTCCGCGCCTGATGATGTTGAAGGCATCTCCCAGAGCGTTGGTGGCCGCTGCGCACGCCGTGCAGGTCGCACTGACGGGGCCTTTGAGCCCCAGGGTTATGGAGCTGAGTGCAGACGCCATGTTGGCGATCATCATGGGGATGAAGAACGGGCTCACCCGGTCCGGTCCCTTCTCGCGCAGAGTGCCTATCTGGTCGAAGAACGTGTCCAAACCCCCAACGCCTGAGGCGATAAAGGCCCCTATGGCATAGGGATCCTCCGCCACGGGGTAGCCAGAATCTTCAAGGGCCATGGTCGACGCCGCCACGCCGTACTGGGCGAAGCGGTCCATCCGCCTGACCATCTTCTTGTCTATGAAATCCAAGGGATCGAAGTCGCGCACCTCGGCAGCGATCTTGACAGGGTAGTCGGTGGTATCGAAGCGTTCTATCAAACGCACGCCCGACCGGCCGGCCAGCAGAGCATCCAGGAAGGTCTGCTTGCTGAAGCCAAGGGCCGAGACTACACCCACTCCGGTCACCGCGACCCGCTTGTATTCGACTGTCCTTGTAGCAGCGGTCATTCTGTACCTCCTTGAGCTAGATACCCAGCCCGCCGTCTACCGCGAGCACCGCCCCGGTGACGAACGAAGCCGAGTCGCCGGCAAGAAAGGCTACCGCGTCCGCTACCCCTTGAGGGGTGCCGATGCGGCCGAGGGGGATCTGGGAGATGATGGCATTGCGCGCAGTCTCGTCCAGGGCCTCGGTCATCTCTGTCTCGATGTAGCCGGGGGCCACCGCGTTTACCCGCACATTGCGCGAAGCTACCTCTTTGGCCAAGGTCTTGGTCAGACCCAACAGCCCGGCCTTACTGGCGGAGTAGTTCGCCTGTCCGGCGTTGCCCCGGCGCCCCACGACGCTGGAGATGTTGACGATAGAGCCTTTGCGCCGCTTGATCATGCCGCGCAAGACGGCCTTGCTCATAAGAAAGGCGCCTTTGAGATTCACGGCGAGAACGGAATCCCAGTCGTCCTCACTCATGGTGAGCGTGAGCCCGTCCCGAGTGATCCCGGCATTGTTGATGAGTATGTCCACGGGACCGATAGCCGCCTCCACGGCGGCCACCGCGGCCTTGGCATCCGCTTCTTTCGAGATGTCGGCCTTGCAGAAGGTGGCCGGCCGGCCGCTGGCCTGTTGAATCTCACGGGCCGTCTGCTCGCCCGCGTCGGCCCAGTCGACTATGCCTATACTCGCGCCCTCGGCGGCAAGACGCAGAGCGATGGCGCGGCCGATGCCACGCGCGCCGCCTGTCACCAAGGCCACCTGGCCGGCAAGTCCGGTCTGTTCTGTCATGATGCACCCCCAGTCTGCTTCACGGCTCTAAGCGCCTCCTCGAACGAGGCTGCATCACCTGTAGAGGCGACCTTGAAGTCGCGGACTATCCGTTTGGTAAGACCCGTCAGAACACCACCCGGCCCACATTCCAGGCCCTCGCTGGGCGCGTCAGGGTCGCTCATGAGGGTCTCCATGCTCTGCACGAACTTCACCGGCGACATGAGCTGCCTAGAAAGCACCTCGGCCAACTCCTCTGGTTCTGGGTATCGACTTTCGGTGGTAGAGAAGAAGCGTCGCTCTGCCTTGGGCGAACTGCACATTCGCAAGCGCCTCAGCCGAGTGACTCCGCTGCACCCGCCATGAATGGCGTGTGGAACGCTCCCGAGACCGAAAGGGGCAGCACTCTCTTTGCACCCCGCTCCTGCGCAAGCTCCCCGGCTTTGCGGACCGCCTCCACCGCGCCCGAGATGACTGACTGGCCGGGAGAATTGTAGTTGGCCAGCCACACATCTTCTAAGGACCCACAGATCTCTTCCAACACCTCTGTCTCCACTCCGATGATGGCGCTCATAGCGCCACCCGTCTTCTCGGCGCAGGCCTGCATGCCCCGGCCGCGCACGTCGACCACCCGTAAGGGCATCGGCGAAACTCATGTGCCCAGTGGCGACCAAGGCAGAATACTCCCCAAGTGAATGACCCACCGCCACCTCGAAGTCGGCACCCTCTGCCTGGAGTGCCTTCCATGTGGCTACGCTGCATGTAAGGATCGTGAGCTGCGTGCGGTCGGTGCGGGTGAGCTCGTCCATCGCGCCATGTAGACAGAGTTCGCCAATGTCCCAACCCAGCACGTCCCCAGCCTCGGCAAATGCCTCGCGAGCTGCCGTAGAACCCCAGAGATGCTCAGCCATCCCGGGAGCCTGGCTGCCCTGACCCGGAAACAGTGTAAGTAGTCCTGCCACGTACCCTCTCACCTACCCTTCGTTCACTCGACTGCCTGATGTGACCATGTGACCCCACTCCAGCAGGCAAGCCCCCCAACTGAGTCCGGCTCCGAAACCCATGAGCAGGACCAAGTCCCCTTCGCGCAAACGCCCTTCGGCCCGAGCCTCGCTCAGACACAGGGGGATCGAGGCGCAAGAAGTGTTGCCGTATTTCTGGAGATTCGTGTAGACCTTATCCTTGTCGATGCCCAGCTTAGAGGCCGCGGAATCGATGATGCGCATATTGGCTTGGTGAGGCACGAACAGATCGACGTCGGCCACGGTCTTGCCGCACCTCTCCAGCACCCTGCCCGCCGATTGAGCCACTACGCGGGTGGCGAACTTGAATACCTCGTTCCCGTTCATCTTCATGTAGTGTTGGCCCGCTTCCACAGTGGCCGCCGACGCAGGCAAGCGGGAGCCTCCGGCCGGTATCAGTCAAGAACTCCTCGCCGGAACCGTCGCCACCCAGGTCAAAGCCCAGGATGCCGGCGGAGCCACCGCCCGCCGCGGGGTCTTGCGCCTCGACCACCACCGCGCCGGCGCCGTCGCCGAACAACACGGCGGTAGAGCGGTCCTGCCAATCGAGAATGCGAGATATGGTCTCTGCGCCCGACCACCAGGACGCGGTCGTATTGACCACTGGCCACGGAACCGGCCGCCATGGCCAGCGCATAGACGAAACCGCTGCAGCCGGCAGACACATCGAACGCTCCGGCGCTGCCGCACCCGCATTCGTGCGCTATGCGCGCAGCGGTCGCAGGCATCATACGGTCGGGCGAGATAGAAGCTGTCACGACCAGCTCGATGTAGGGACGGGTCAAGGTCTGCATCGGCAAGTGCTTGGCGCGCAGCCACCATGCCCAGGTCGGAACTGCTCAGGCCGGGCTCAGCCACCCGTCGCTCTTGGATACCGGTGCGTTGTCGTATCCATTCGTCAGAAGTGTCCAGCGTGGCCGCCAAGGCGTCGTTGGTAACGACGTTCGCAGGAACATGAGCACCGATACCGGTTATGGTGATGGGTCGCCCCAGGAGCGCCCCGCGACTACTCATAGACATGGGCTATCGCTCGGCGACCGCGAAGGTCAGTACTCCGCTGCAAGCTAGTTCTGAGCCGACGAACGCCTGGCCCTCGCCCTTACCTATCGGACCCCTGCTCTTGGTGAGCCGCATCTCTAGCCGAAGGGTGTCTCCGGGCACGACCGCGCGTTTGAAGCGCACCTCGTCCGCCCTGGCGAAAAGGATGATCTTGCCCTGCGCCTCGGGTTGAGCGAGCACCGCCATGGCCCCGGTCTGCGCGAGCGCCTCGAGTATCAATACCCCCGGAAAGACAGGATGTCCGGGAAAGTGCCCGCGGAAGACATCATCGTCCGCCAAGATGTCTTTCTCGGCCACGGCGTATTCACCGGGCACCAGTTCGGTGACCCGGTCTATCATCAGGAAGGGATCGCGATGAGGCAGGATACCTTCGATCTGAGC
The DNA here is from genome assembly GCA_963814365.1 of uncultured Actinomycetes bacterium. Taxonomy (GTDB): domain Bacteria; phylum Actinomycetota; class Thermoleophilia; order RBG-16-64-13; family RBG-16-64-13; genus RBG-16-64-13. The sequence goes on from CAWFCL010000005.1 coordinate 419,490, forward strand.
TTTGTCCAGCACGTTCCCCCGATCCGACCTACGGGCCTTCACCAGGCTTTAGAGTGCTAGTATTTTCCAGGATGAAGCCTCCCTTTTCAAGGAAACACGCTTTGTACCTCTTTGGAGCGTATCGCGCATGCAACTCCAACTCGCCCTCGGCATAGCCGACCGTCTCCACCAGGATCTGCTGGTGCGAGGCGAACCCTTCGAAGTGCCCGAGGCGACCCGTGTATTACTGGGTGTTCCGGCCAAAGGCGCGTTGCCGCAACACGTACTGGACACCCTGGTCAGAGACGACAGGCGCTTCTGTTGGACAGACTCCACTTGCCGTCTGCTTAGGTCTGCGCAGTTGGCAGGACTTCGACCCCGACCTCTCTGCTGTCCCCTTCGTGGCCCTGGACTTGGAGACGACCGGTGCCAAAGCGGGACTCGGCAAGATAACCGAGGTGGGGGCCGTACGGATAGAAGGTCTGAAGGTGGTCAGCGAGTTCCACACTCTCGTGAACCCCCAGCGACCCATCCCCCCTATGATCACGCATCTCACGGGCATAAGTGAAGACATGGTGGCAGACGCGCCCCGGATCGAGGAGATCCTGCCTGCGCTGCTGGCGCTGTTAGAGGGCGCGGTCGTGGTGGCCCACAACGCGCCGTTCGACGTAGGGTTCCTAAACTACGAGTTGCATAGAGTCCGTGGCGTCAGGCTTGGCGAAGGAGCTATTGACACGCTTCCTCTGTCGCGAGCGCTGGTGCCGGGGCTGGTGAACTACAGATTGGGGACAGTGGCCAAGTCATTGGGTTCGCCGGTGGCCGCCTGCCACCGCGCTCTGGCCGACGCGCAAGCGGTCGCCCATGTCTTCGTCCATCTGGCGCAAATGCTGCAGAGTCGCGACATTCATGACTCTGAGTGGCTTGCGCCAGTGCGGACGTTCATCTGCTCCCTCGGCACTGCAGAAACTCCCCCTCACTCGCGACCTACCAGAAGACCCTGGCGTGTACACCTTCTGTGGACGGAGAAGATCGGGTACTCCTGGTAGGAAGCGCCGACCGCTTGGCCCCGGCAGCCCGGTCGGTCATCACCGGAGAGCACAGGGGCCAGAAGGGTCTACGGACCGCTGTGCGCTTGGTGGAGAGGATAGAACACGAGAAGGCGGCCACACCCCTTGAGGCGCTGGTCCGAGAGCACAGCCTTCTTCTGGAGCATCGCCCGCCCTACAATCGGTGGCGCTGCGCCCCAGAGAGTTACCTCTATATCAGGGCTGGCGGAGGGCCGCTCTGGTCTGAGCTTGTCAACCACTCGCCGCGCACCCCGCTGGCTCCAGAACCCGGTGGTGAGCCGGGCAGCAGGGACGGACTCATCATAGGGCCTTTCCGACGTCGTTCTTCGGCTCGCGCCGCGGTCGAGCTCTTGCAGAGACTGCTACCCGGTCCGACCGTGCGATTGCGATGCGGGAGCCAGAGCGGCCAACGATGCCCTGGTGACAGACCTGGTCTGCTGGCTCGCCGGACATGCCCCAAGCACCGACATCATGGACCCACTGCAACGGGCCGCGGCGGCAACAGACAAGTTCAGACGCGCGGGTTCACACGAAGAAGCGCAGGCGATGATCCAGGGATGCGACCATCTTAACGCTGTCAGACAAGCCTACACGGAGTCTGGCGGAGGCACAAAGGCTCTGCTTCGCTTGTCTTTGGCCGCAGAACGGCGATGGGCGACCGGCACTGCGGCTGAACGTGGTAGTCAGGGGGGTGATGCGAACGGCAGTATCAATGGATGCAGAAGACCTGGATAGCCAACTGGCGACGGCATTCGATGTGTCTGAGACTCCGGTGCAGAACGCTCCACTGGCTCTTCCGGAGCCCGACCGAGACTGGTGGCTGTGAGGCAGGAGGACCTCGACTGCCTTCTGAGCGTGCGCCGATGGTTCCGTGACCTCGACGGCTCGCGTGATTCAGACGCCGCCGTAGTCTCCTGGCAGGACTCCGAACCCGACTCCGTACGCCGCAGGCGCGAACTCGGATCGAGTCCCTATCTAGGTTGCTTCTCGAGCGAGAGGCCTAGCCGCCCGTCGAGCGGAAGGGAGCTAAGAAGCCGCTACTTGGGGCTCCGATAGACGGATACCCTTCGACTTCATCACCGCCCAGAGCAGGCTGCGGTCGATCTTGCCTTTGTAGACGGGGATGCCTTCGCTGACACACAACCGGATGATCTGTCCGGCGTCCACGCCCATCTCCTCTGCCAGCTCCTCGGGGGTGAAGTGATTCGCCATGAGGTCTCCTTTCCTAGTCGGGACAACTGTGGGGAGCAACTGCCAGGCACCAACAAAAAGGCTCAGCAGCATACGCTACTGAGCCTCTGAAAGTCGTACCGGACGCCGACTTGGGTATGCCGTTGGCATCACTCCCCCGACGATGTCCGATGGGAACTCTCATCGTGTTACATTCTATCCCTACTACCCGCCGATGACAACCGACGGGTCAGCGACCACCTCTTGGCCTAGCTCTCCTCCAGCGGCTCAGAGATCATCGTGACATCCACTTCTTGCCCAGCTTTGAATCCCGCCGAAGCGGCGGGCAGAAGACGAGTCCGTTGGCCCCGACCATCGAGCTCATCCGGCTCGAGCCCTGGTCACCCGTCGAAGTGGCCCGCCATACAGACCCGTCACGCCACACTCTCACTCGCACCACATGCACTGCGTTCCTTGAGCGCTTCGAGATCTTCGGAGATGACGGCCTTCTGACGAGGACGAGTCGTGTGCGTATACCCCATGAGCCGCAGAAGAGCGGGGCGGACGAACAGTTCGAAAGAGACCATCGCCGAAACGGGGTTCCCAGGAAGCCCGAACACCAGGGTGCCGTCACGCTTGCCGACGACCAAGGGCTTGCCGGGCTTCATGGCGACACCCCACAGCAGACGCTCTACGCCCAGTTCATCCTGCGACCTCTTTCACGAAGTCGAAAGCCCCGACCGATACCCCGCCCGAGGTCAGAAGCACGTCATAGTCCAGCCCTTTGGACAGGAGCTCTCTTGGTCGCATCGCCGATCATCGGTGGGCTATGCCCAGCATGTCCGGCTCGATGCCTATCTGCTGACAGAGTGCCGTCAGAGCCGACCCGTTGGAGTTGTATATCTGCCCCGGTCGAAGCGGAACGCCCGGCTCGACCAGTTCGCTACCGGTCGACACTAACGCCACTCGCGGTCGGCGATGTACGCGAGAGACCTCCGTACGACCCAGATTGGCCACCATGCCTATCTCTGCAGGTCCCAAGACCGTGCCGGCTCGCACTACTGTCTAGCCGGACAGCACGTCGCTCCCCGGCCGTGCGGACGTTCGTTCCCGGCACCGACCGGTTCGCTCACGAACACTTCTCCGAAGTCTCGCTGGTGATCTCGACCTGGGCCACCGCGTCTGCGCCTTCCGGCATCGGGGCACCCGTCATGATCCTCAGCGCCTCCCCGTGACCGCAGGCGGACGCTCGACATGTGACCAGCCGCTATCGTCCCGACGATCTTGAGCGCTGCCGGATCCTCGCCAGAAGCCACGCCGGTGTCGCTTGCGCGTACTGCGTAGCCGTCCATGGCCGAGTTGGCGAAGGGCGGTAGATCGTGCCGGGCGACCAAGTCTTCGGCTACCACCATCCCCAGGCTCTGGGCGAGCGGAAAGACTCCACCTCCAGAGGTGTCGCCTCGGCCAGTATCTTGAGTTCGAGCTTCGTCGATGGAAGCCAGTCGGAAGGCAAGTCTTCTCCTCTGAGTAGACCGGGGGCCTCGCCTGAGTTGCACTCTGCGTGTAAACCAATCGGCGAGTTCGGCCGATAGGAAGAATAACATGACTCACCATTCGACCATAGATCGTACCCAAGGTCGCGGGATGCATCACGAGACATCGGCGCACATATTCACGAGACACGGCGGAGGAGACCGTCGGTATCCCCAAGTGGAGCGACGCGGCTCCAGACCATCCACGATCTGGTCCGAGTCGGGCAGCTACTACGTCCCGGCTTCTGCAATAGCGGATCGCATGATCGAACGCATCCTCATCGACAGGCAGGACAGCAACTCCTGATTTGCCTCTCGGTCTCTTGGGGCATAGAATCGCTCACGCCCCCAGCGAACCGGAGTAGCTGATGCCTCTCACCATACGCCGGAGTCATATAGACCTGGTACGACAATGGCGCAAGATCGCCTACAGCGTCTGCTTGAGTCTCATACTGGTGGCAAGCGCCGGTGTTTTCGTGTCGATATCGTCACCTGATGCCATAGTCCCTCTTGCCACTGGTGAGCCTTTCTTCGACGCCGGCAGAGCCTACCGAGCCACCGAGGACATGTGGAGCTACATGTCCACCTCCACCGCAGATGGCAGCATCTCCAGACGTGTTCACTGTGGTTCGAGGAGCAGATGCCTGGTCCGAACATGGTCGAGACCGAGAGTCCTTCGACGTCCCCGCCGGTGAGAGCACCGCGAAACTCACCAACTTCTCGGTCAGACTGGAGGGTGTCACCGACGACGTCATCATCATCGCCGCGCCCAGGGACATCCCCTCCCAGGCGAGGGTGGAGACTCTTACCTACACCAGCGCCACCGGGGTGCTTGCTCGAGTTGATAAACGTCTTCTGCCGCTCGACCACACAAGAAGACGTTCGTATTCCTCTCCACCGAGGACTCGACCAACGGCGGTCTGGGTATACGAGCACTTCCTGGACACCAGCGAGATAGCCGACAGGGTGTCGGCCATCGTCTCCATAAGCGGACTGGGCAAGGTCGCAGCGGGCACAGAGAGCGCCCACTCTCTCTCGGCAGGAGTCACTTCTGCCCGCAACACGACGCCGGGTGGCTGCTGCAGATCGTTAGCGATGCGTTCGACAAGTCGAGGGTCGACATCGTCGTGCCGAGTCTGTGGAGACAAGCGGCCGACCGCGCGATGGCTCTCGCTCAAGGCGATCAGATCGCCGGGACTCAGCAAGGGGCATACCTTCAATACGTCTCTTTGACGACTCGCCCGGCAATCCCAACCTGACCGGCCTCCAGGCTCACGGTCCCGTCGCTGGAGAGACTGCTGCTTTCGTTCGACGAAGGTGCTGAGCTGCCGGGTGATCCCGGGACGGCACTGCTGCTGCAGTTCGGGACGCTACTTCGGCCAACGGCGCTATCACGGTGCTTGGCCGTCATCTGCTTGTTGCCTTCGCTGGCCGCACTCTGATATGGACAGGGGTGGGGCGCTTCAAGTTCACGGTCGTCGTCCGACACCTGCGCAACCTGGGTTCGTTCGCGCTTCCACTGGCGCTGACCTTCCTTGATGGCCTACTTCTTGTCGCTCGGCCGCCTGATCCCCAGCTACGGCTCTGCAGGTACCTATTGATGAGCAGTCGACCCAACTGAGAGTCGGCCCTATCCTCATCCTGATACTGGTGCTCGCCGTGTCCTTCGTCCTCTCCAGGCGATATCTGGGCTACCTGCGGGCTCGAGAGGCGAAGTCTGTCACCGAGATGGCCAAACTCGCTACGGGCTTCTTGGCGGTCACCCTTGGACTCGATGCTCATGGCCGCTCGCTCGCCGTTCTTGATGCTGGTGTGCCTCAGTCTGGCTTGGGCTTGGCCGCTGGCCACGTGCTTCTCCGAACCCGTCTACCGCGGGCGTGTTCTTTCGGCGCAGGTTGTTCACCAACCTGCCGGTCTTGATCTTGGGGCTGCTGATGCCTCTTGGTCTTCTACGGATACATCTCGTCGACACGCGGTGTGGGCTGGTTCAAGACCGGATGGTTCCTCTGGTGCAGTCGATGGCCGGCGCCTACGGGGCTGCCGGTCCCATAGGCTTCATGCTGCTGGTCTCCGGATTCGCCGTCTTGCTGGGCGTGCGCCGCATGCGTGTCGTGCCTGTGGAATCGCTCGACGTGCGTGATGAGATGAGCATGCTCGAACTTCCGGCTCCGCGCTCGCAGACGACGCAAGGAGAAGGAGAAGGAGCGCGGGGCCAGTTCCGGCCGCCACTCTCACCCTGGGGCTAGAAGAACCTCTTCCTCCAGAAGACGAAGGCAAGGATCGCCGATATCCCAAAGGCCACGGCCAGAGTGATAGGGGCACCATACGCACTGTCCATGCCGAAGGGCAAGTTGACGTTCTGCCCCCAGAACGAGAACACGACCGTGGGGATACCCAGCAGGATGGTGAGTGACGTGAGCAGCTTCATGACCCGGTTGAGGTTGTTGGAGATCACCGAGGTGAAGGCGTCCATCATCCCGGTCAGGATGTCTGTGTAGATCCTGGCCATCTCTGAGGCCTGCTTGGTCTCGACCAGAACGTCCTCGAGCAGGTCCTGATCCTCCTCGTACATCTTCACCGTCTTGGTGCGGGACAGCTTCTGCAGCACCCCCTCGTTCGAACGCAGTGAAGTGGTGAAGTACACCAGAGACTTCTGCAGACTCAGCAAGTCGAAGATCTCGGCATTCTTCATGGACGCACGGAGTTCGCGCTCCACCTTGTCGGTCTCACGGTCGATGCGGCCAAGGTAGCGCAGGTAGAAGGCCGCCACCCGCTGCAGGATCTGGAGCAGAAGCCGGGTCTTCCAGAAGGTGGCGTAGCCACGCACTACGCCGTGCTCGAACTCACCAAGGATAGGGTTGGGCCTGAGACAGGTGGTGATGAGGTAGTCAGGGTGCATCAGGATCCCCAGAGGGATCGTCTCATACCCCTGCTGATCGTCCTCCCGGACCAACACGGGGATATCCACTATGACGTGAGTCAGCCCATCTTCCACGTCTATCCGCGACTTCTCCTCTTCGTCCAGAGGGCCTACAAGGAGGTCGAGAGGGATCACCAGTTCCTGGCTGACCCGTTCCAGTTCTTCCTCGGTGGGAGCTACTAGATCGATCCAGGATCCTGGTTCGAACTCCTCCAGTCGCTTCAGACCCGCGGGGGTCGTCTTGAGAATGGCAAGCATGACTCACCTCCTTCGGCAGATAGGCGGACACTCCGCTTTCCACGTGTCTTGTTACCTCACTGGACTGGGGCCGCAGTAGCCCCTTCGGTCGGCTTCTCAGGTTCCGTGCATTCTCTCACGAACTCATCCCTCGCGCTATCATTCTGCCCCATGGGCGTAACCCCACATGCCGTGGCGCGTCATCTGCGCTCGCTCATCAAAGGCGACGTCGAGTTCGACCCGGTCACCCGCCGACTGTACGCGACTGACGCGGGGTTGACCCAGATCGTGCCTCTGGGCGTCGTCAGTCCTCGCGACGCCGCAGGACGTGACGCGCCTGGTAAGTACGCCGCCGAGACAGGGCTCTCTCTCGTGCCGCGAGGCATGGGCTCCGGTCTGAACGGGGGTGCGGTAGGCGCGGGCATCCAGGTCGATTTCACCCGCTACATGGACTCCGTCGTCGAAGTGGCTGCCGACGCCACCTGGGCGCGCGTGCAGCCGGGGGTCGTGCTTGCTGCGCTCAATCGCGCAGTGAGACCCAGGGGAGTCTTCTTTCCCCCGGATCCGTCGAGCGAGAACCACTGCAGCATCGGCGGCATGATCGGCACCAACGCCTCAGGCGCCCGGTCCGTGGCCTACGGAGCGACCAAGGATCATGTGCTTGGAGCTGGAGATGGTGCTGGCCGACGGCAGCCTGCACCGAGACTTCAAGGCACTAGCCGGCCGGCGGACCAGACCTGGCGGCCTTCCTGTCCTGGGGACAGTCTCGCAAGCAGGGCATTCGCTACCGTTCTGACCGAGCTATCGCAGAAGCGGTCGCTGATCGCCTCAAGGCTGCCGGATGTGGTCAAGAACGCCTGCGGATACAGGGTCGAGACCCTTCTGCCCGGCCTCCCACACACCGAAGCTGCTCCAGACAGGCTGGTCGCAGCTGCACAAGCTGTTTGTCGGCGCCGAAGGCACACTCGGCTTGGTCACAGAGGCCACTCTCGCCCTGTCCCCGTTGCCGGCCGAGCGTGGCATAGCCATGGCGTACTTCCCCTCTGTGTTCGCGGCCGGCGAAGCCGTGCCCGGACTTCTGGCCCTCGACCCCACTGCTGTGGAGATCATGGACTCCAGCTTTCTCGCCTTGGTGCGCAAGAACGACTCCAAGGATAGACGCGATGCTGCCGGGGGAGGCCGACACAGCCTTGCTGATCGAGTTCGAAGCCGACACCGCAGAAGGACTAGACGACAGGTTCGCCGCGCTCACCCACCATCTGAGAGCGACCTCCGCTCTCCGATCGGTCAGGGCCACGAGCGTCGCGGAGACGGAGCTACTGTGGCGCGTGCGCAAGGCCGCCGTGCCGTTGATGCAACAGTCGCCCGGCAGGCGACAACCTCTACCGTTCATCGAAGACATAGCCGTCCACCCTCTCAAGGTGGCGGGGTGCATAGAGTCATCTGCAGAAGCTGTTCGAGCGCGAGGGTGTGCAGGCCGTCATGGTCGGGCACGTGGGCGACGGCAACCTGCACACTCGGCCCATGCTGGATCCCCGAGACCCCGAAGACCGACGGACCATGCAGCGCATCTACGACCAGGTGGCGGACTACGTGCTGGAGTGCGGTGGCACCCTGTCTGGCGAGCACGGGGACGGGCTGGTGCACACCCCCCGCCTGGAGGCCATGTACGGACCCGAGTTCTACCGGGTGTTCGAGAATATCAAGAAGGTCTTTCGATCCGGACGGAATACTGAACCCAGGCAAGAAGGTCGGACCTCAGCGGGCCGACCACACGCTGCTGACCGAGGCTCGCTACGGACCCGAGTACAGGACCTCGTCGCAGAACCCGCTCCTCGTCGTTCCCCAAGGGTGGATTCGAGAGCGAGGTCGAGCGCTGCCACGGTTGCGCCGCCTGCAAGAGCGTGGTCTCGACCACCATGTGCCCCACCTACAAGGCGACCGGGCGAGAACACGCCTCACCCAGAGCCAAGGCGAACCTTCTGCGCTCGCTGATCTCAGACACCCTCCCCAGAGGGCCCCGCGCCGACCGACTCATCAAGCGCGTCACCGACTACTGCATCGGCTGTGGCATGTGCGCGGTCGAGTGCCCCTCCAAGGTCGACATCCCCAAGCTGGTATTGGAGGCGAAGAGTCGCTATCGGCGGCGACACCGGGCTTCGAGGGTGGATTTCGCAATGAGCCGACGCCTCATGGCTCGCTCGCGTAGGGCAGGGCGACGTCATCCGTTGGCCAACCGCTTGCTCGACTTGGCCGCGGTCCGTCTTGCTGCCAGGCATCCTACTGGGCATCGACCGACAGAAGGCCCATGACGCCCTTCGCCCGGCGCTCGTTGCGCCGGGCCGTGTCTGCACGGGAGCCGCGGTCCCTGGCCACGTCTCGGACCGCTCGGTCGCCTACTTCTACGACCTGTTCGCCGACTGCTACGACCCAGACCTGGGTCTCGCGGTCATGGACGTTCTTGCCGCACACGGGGTGGAGACCCTGCTGCCCGAACAGAGAGCCAGCGGCGTCCCCGAGATGCAGTACGGATACGCCCGCAAGGCCGGGCGCATAGCGAGGGCCAACGTGAGCGGCGCTCTCCCGTACATCGATAGGGGAGTCCCCCTCCTGAGCGCCGAGCCGACGGCCAGCTTCGCTTTCAAGGTGCACTATCCCGACTACCTGGGCAGCCCCGCAGAGCTCCCGAGTGGCGAACGCCACATTCGACTTTGCCGAGTTCCTGGTCGCGGTCCGCAGAGCAACATCCTGAGTCGGCGCCGGAGGCCCGATCCATCGGGAGTATCCGCGTCGGGTACCACCAGCCCTGCCACTCTAAGGCACAAGGCATGGGAAACCCCAACATAGACCTACTCTCGGAGATACCAGGGCTGGAGATAGTCGACCTGGCTGCGGGTTGCTGCGGCATGGCCGGCACCTTCGGCATGAAGAAAGGCACCTACGACCTCTCTCTGGCCGTCGGACGACCCTTGTTCCAAAGGATAGAAGAAGTGGCGCCCGACCTGCTGGTCTCTGACTGCAGCACCTGCCGGATGCAGTTGGCCCACGTGACGGGTCTGCCGACCCTGCATCCTGTCAGACTGCTGGCCGAGGCTTACGCGCTCGGCGGATCAGCCAGTAGGCAAGCACTGGCGCCACCAACAACACCACCGCGGCGATCACCTGCGCTTCGTTGAGACCCCACAGCATCGGATCGTTCGTCCGATAGAACGAGATCACGAACCGACCCAGTGAGTACAGCCACGCGTACGCCAGTATTGACAGCCCGTCCACCCTCATCAGGCGTTTCATCGTGAAGAGCAGCACCACCACTACCACCAGCAGCCAAAGCTGTTCGTAGATAGGAGTGGGGTGAGTGGGCACACCCAGGAGCGAACTCTCGATGAACGAGTTGGGGTTGGTGTAGGTGATCCCCCACGGGAGGTCGGTGGCATACCCCCAGGTGTCACCGTTGATGATGTTCGCGCACTTACCGATTATCTGCCCCACAGGGAAGGCGAGGGCGGTGGCGTCCACGGCTCGCCAGATATTCAGCTTGCGCCAACGGCAGTACAAGATCAGTCCCAGCAGGCCTCCGCCCACCACTCCGTAGATGGCCAGACCCACAAGCCGAACACCGATGATCTTGCCCGGGTTGTCCATGTAGTAGCCAAAGTGGTCGAGCACGTGCACAAGCCGGGCACCCAAGATGCCCAGCGGTACCCCGAACACGGCCATCCCGATGGCATGCTGTGGATCCATGCCGCGCAGCTTGAGCTGCCGCGACATGACCCAGATGCCTACCAGCAAGGCGACCGCCATGATGAGCCCGTACCACCGGAACTGCAGTGCGCCCAGACTTCCGATGACCGGGTCTATGTCTATGGTCATGGCCCGACGCTCCTAGGCGCGTAGTCGAGAGTGTCTACTTGTCGATGAATAGGATGCCGCCCTTGGCCCAGTCGTCCCGTGAATGATCTTCGATGATCACATCCACCTGTTCTTCGGTCGTGCCCGCATACTTGACCACTACGTCGGTGAGCGCGCGAGCCAACTGACGCTTCTGCTCTACACTGCGGCCCTCGAGCATCTTCAGGATGACTAGAGGCATGACTCACTCCCTTATACTTGCTGGCGGTACACTTGCGACGTTTTTCGAGACCGGCCGACGACTTCTTCGCCGTCGGCCGGTCTCTGCGTAAGTTCGTACTTTGGTCGGCCTCAGCGTTGGCTGGTTGGCCTACTTGGCCTTCCTGAACAGCTTGCGCCGCACCGCCGCCTTCTTGAGCCACTGGATTCCCTCAGTGGGGATGAGCTCCTTGGGGCAAGCCTCGACACAGTTCATGATGGTGTGGCAACGATAAACGCCCCGCTCGTTGTCCCAACGAGGCATGCGCTCCCTATTCGCCTCGTCACGCGAGTCCACCTCGAACCTATAGGCCTTGAGCAACGCCGCCGGGCCGATGTAGTTCTCCTCACCCCAAGCCGACGGACAGCTGGAGTAACACGAACCGCACAGGATGCAGTCCACCGGCATGTCGATGTTCTTGCGCTCCTCGGGAGACTGGATGATCTCTTTCTCCGGATCCGGCGAGTTGCGGATCAGCCAAGGCATGATGTACTCGTACTTGGCGAAGAAGTCGGTCATGTCCACGACCATGTCCTTGATCACCTTGAGATGAGGCATGGGGCCCACGGTGATCTGGTCGACATGCAGGTGCTTCACGTTGGTCTGACAGGCCAGACGGTAGGCGCCGTTGATGTACATGGCGCAGCTGCCGCAGACCGAAGCGCGGCAGCAGTACCTGAACGAGAGGCTGGGGTCTAGGTTCTCCTGGATGTAGAACAGACCTTCCAGCACGGTGAGGTTCTCGCCCTCGTAGTGGACGACGTGCTCCTCCCACCGAGGCTCGGGGTTGTTCTTGTCCTGCGGATCCTGGCGCTTGAGACGAAACTTGATGTCAGGCATCAGTACTTCCGCTCCTGTAGCTCGAAGGGACCAAGCGTGACCGGCTTGAAGTCCAGACGAGGCACGTCATTACCCGCCTGGTAGTGGGCCAGTGTGTGCTTGAGCCAGTTTTTGTCGTCACGCGTATTGAAGTCGGTACGGAAGTGCGCTCCGCGAGACTCCTTGCGCTCGATGGCACCAAGGCAGACACACAGAGCCAGGTCGACCATGCCCTCGAACTCCACCGTGCGGATCATGTCGACATTGAACACGCTACCGGTCCAGCGGAGGCCGATGTTCTTGACCCGCTGCTTGACCGAAAGGACCTTCTCCAGACCCGCCTTCATGGTGGCTTCGTCGCGGAACAAGAAGAAGTGGTCCTTCATGGCCTTGGTCATCTCGGCACGCAGGGCGTAAGCGTCCTCGGTCCCTGTCTTGTCGGCCAAGTCCTTGATCTTCTTCTCCAGCTCCTGCGCCGCGGCGTCGGCCGCTCTGGCGCTGGGCCGCTTGTCTTTGAGGTCAGCCACATACCGGGCTACTTCGGCGCCGGCCCTGCGCCCGAACACGATAGTGTCCAGAAGCGAGTTGCCGCCCAGACGGTTGGCTCCGTGCACCGACACACAGGCGCACTCGCCGGCCGCGTACAGACCAGGCATGACCGTGGCCCCGTTGACGTCGGTGTCGATGCCGCCCATCCAGTAGTGCTGGCTGGGGACGACAGGCACCGGCGCTTCGATGGGATCGACACCCTCGAAGTGGATAGCTAGGTCGCGGATACCGGGGAGACGCTCCAGGATCTTCTCTGCGCCCAGGTGACGCAGGTCTAGATACACGTAGTTCTCACCGTTGATGCCCCGGCCTTCGTTGATCTCGGTCTGGATGGACCGGGCGGTGATGTCACGGGGGGCCAACTCCATCACGCTGGGCGCGTACTTCGCCATGAAGCGCTCGCCGTCGTTGTTGATCAGGTAGCCGCCCTCACCACGGGCACCCTCGGTCATGAGGATCTGCGTGGTGTAGAGACCGGTGGGATGGAACTGGACGAACTCCATGTCCTTGAGGGGCACGCCTGCCTCAAAGGCCATCGACATGCCGCCACCCGTGCTGATGATGCTGTTGGTGGTGTTGCTGTAAGTACGACCGGCGCCACCAGTGGCTATGACCACAGCGTTCGCCGTGAAGGCCTCGAAACCACCGCGGGTCATGTCATACGACACGACGCCCTGGCACACACCCTCGTGGACGATCAACTTGGCCACGTACTGCTCTACGTAGATCTTGACCTGCTGCTTGTAGGCCTGCTCGACCAACGTGTGCAGTAGGTAGTGACCGGTCTTGTCGGCTCCGTAGCAGCAACGCGGGAAGCCGGCGCCGCCGAACGGGCCTCTGGGCGATGGTGCCGTTCTCGAAACGAGAGAACGGGCAGCCCCAGTGATCCATGTCGTAGATGACCCCGGGAGCGTCCTTGGCCATCTGGATGGCGCAGTCTTGGTCGACCAGGTAGTCGCCGCCCTTGACGGTGTCAAAAGCATGCTTCTCCGGCGTGTCGTCTTTGCCGTCTGGATGGTTGGCGAGAGCGGCGTTGATGCCACCCTGGGCTTGGCCTGAGTGACTGCGGCCCGGGTGCACCTGCGACAGGATCGCCACATCGACCCCGGCCTGCTTTGCTTCGATCGCGGCGCGGAGACCGGCCAAGCCGCCGCCCACGATGATTACGTCGTGATGAATCATATCTGCCTCACCCTATCCCTGATAGCCGATCCAGGGCCATAGCGCCCAGGCACCGTACACGACGGTCGCGACACCCACGACCCAGAGGACGATGTTGAGGCCAACGGCCAGTTTGCGACGGCCGAACCAGTAGTCCATAAGCACCATGCGCAGGCCGTTGAGCGCATGGTAGATACCAGCCACAAGCAGGATGATGTCCACGGCCGTGTATGTGCCGTGAGCCAGTCTCCCGCCGATGTTCTCGTAGTCGATCTCACCGATAGCTCAGTATATGGGTGAAGACGAGGTGGATACCCAGGGTGACGATGATGAGCACCGCTGTGATGCGCTGGAACAGCCAGGCCATCATGCCGCCTTTGTGTGTGGCGACAGCTTCTGCTTTCACTACTTCACCCCCTGGACTTCAAGAAGGTGGTCGATGGCAACGTAGCCAAAGAACACCAGGCAGATGACCGCGATAGCCATCACGATCCAGAACACCACCTTGTGCTGCTTGATGCCCAAGCCGAAGTCCATCAGCACGATCCGCACACCGTTCAGCGCATGGTAGAGCACAGCCCATACCAAGAGCAGGTCAAGCAGTATGGCCGCTGGGTGCTCAAAGAACTCCATGACGGAGTTGAGTGTGCTGCCATCCTGGCCAAACCGCCCAGTAGAGATGACGCCGATGTGGACGAACAAGTAGAAGACTAGGACCAGACCACTGATCCGGAAGAGCACCCAGGCCCACATGCCCGTCGCCTTCCAGAGACCGGCCCCTACATTGGCCGTCTCGCGAGGTTTGCTGCTCAAGAGTCTCCCTTCCTTTCGTACTGCTTGCGACCCTCTACGTAGAGGTCGCCACCGTACATGTCGTTTATGACCACCACAGGGAATTCCTTGACTTCGAGTTCACGGATAGCTTCGGGACCTAGGTCCTCGTAGGCAACGACCTTGGCCGAGACTATCCGTTGAGCCAGAAGGGCGCCGGCGCCGCCGGTGGCGCCAAGATACACGGCTTTGTCACGCTTCAGCGCTTCTTTGACCACGTCGTTGCGCGAGCCCTTGCCGATCATGCCCTTGAGACCCATGGCTGTGAGCTTGGGAGAGTAGATGTCCATGCGACCGGACGTGGTAGGTCCGGCGGACCCTATCGCCTCGCCCGGTTTGGGCGGAGTGGGTCCCACAAAGTAAATGATCTGCCCCGCGAGATCCACCGGCAGTGGTTCACCCTTGTCGATCAACTCGACCAACCGCTTGTGAGCAGCGTCGCGACCGGTATAGATGGTCCCGGTGATGAGCAGACGGTCGCCCGCGTGAAGGCTCTCGATGACCTCGTCGCTGACGGGAGTGCTGATGACGCGATCCATCAGAGCACCACCTCCTTGTGCCGGGCAGAGTGACATTGCACGTTGACCGCGACCGGCATGCTGGCGATGTGACACGGCAACTCTTCTATGAAGACATCTATCACCGTGATCGTGCCGCCCAATCCCGCTGGCCCGATTCCCAACGCATTGCAGCGCTTCTCGAGGTCATCCTCCAGCGCGGCCAAACGCGGCTCGGGATTGGTGGAGCCCACTTCGCGGAGCAGCGAGTGTTTCGCCATATAGGCGGCTTTCTCGAAGGTGCCGCCCAGACCCACCCCCACTATGATCGGCGGACAGGGGTTGGGGCCGGCCTTGCTCACAGTGTCCACGATAAAGTCGAGTGCGCCTTGGGTGCCCTGCGAGGGCTTCAGCATGCCTATGGCGCTCATGTTCTCGGCACCGCCGCCCTTGGGAGCGACAATGACCTTCACCTTGTCGCCGGGCACGATGCGCGTATGCAGCATGGCGGGTGTGTTATCCCCTGTGTTCTTGCGAGCGCCGATGGGGTCAGCCGCGGCCGACTTGCGTAGATAGCCCTCGTCGTAGCCTTTGCGAACACCCGCGTCGACGGCTTCTTCGAGGCTGCCTCCCACCAGATGCACGTCCTGGCCGACCTCCAAGAACACTACGGCTAGTCCGGTGTCCTGGCAGAGGGGCCGGTTGGTGTCCTTGGCGAGCTTGGCGTTCTCTAGAAGCTGACCCAGGATGTCACGGCCCGTCTCGGACTCCTCCTGCTTCAAAGCCTTCTGAAAGAAGGCCACCACATCATCGCCCAGATTGTTGCACGCATCGACCGCCAGCGCGGCGACCGCGTCAGTCACCCGCGCGACATCCAGTTCCCTCACTTTTCCTCCCTGGATAGGTGTGGAGCGATATTGATATATGTATACCAAAAACGCGCTCGATGCGTACGACGCGATGACGTACACTAGTGTCCATGCGCATTCTCTCCGGCATCCAGCCATCGGGCAGACCCCATCTGGGTAACTATTTCGGCGCCCTGCGCCAGTACATCTCTCTGCAAGAGGGCAACGACCCCTTCTACTTCATCGCCAGCTACCACGCGCTGACGGCCGTTCAGGACGCCGAGCAGATGCGTGAGTACACGATGGGGGTGGCGCTGGACTTCTTGGCCTTGGGCCTTGACCCGCAGAAGAGCGCCCTATTTACGCAGCAGGACGTGCCAGAGGTCACGGAACTCGCCTGGATACTCTCCTGTGTCACGCCGATGGGCCTGCTGGAGCGGGCGGTCAGCTACAAGGATAAGATCGCCCAGGGGATGGCGCCCAATCATGGGCTGTTTGCCTACCCGGTCTTGCAGGCAGCCGACATCCTGATCTACCTCTCTGAGATCGTGCCCGTCGGCCAAGACCAGAAGCAGCATCTAGAGATCACGCGAGATATCGCCGGCAAGTTCAATCAGCAGTTCGGTGAGGTCTTCGTGTTGCCCAAGCCCTACATACTTGACTCCACCGCGGTGGTCCCGGGCCTGGACGGCCGCAAGATGTCCAAGAGTTACGGCAACGAGATAGGCATCTTTGACGAGGGCAAGGAACTGAAGAAGAAGGTGATGTCTATCGTCACCGATTCGGTGCCAGTGGATGCCCCAAAAGACCCGTCAGACTCTACGCCCTTCCAGCTCCTTAGCCTTCTGGCCGCTCGCGAAGAGATCGACGAGTGGGAAGCTCGCTACAAGGCTGGGGGAATGGGCTACGGAGAGGTCAAGGCCCGCCTGCTGCAGCTGATAGACCAGCACTTCGCACCCTTGCGCGAGCGACGCCGCGAGCTGGCGGCCTCACCCGACTATGTCAGGGACGTCCTTCGCGAGGGCGGGGCCAAGGCGCGAGCGGTGGCCCAAGAGGTCATGCACAAGGTCCGAGAGGTCACGGGGCTCCCCACCAGCTACTGACGGTGGAACTCTTCGACCTCACCATGCCCCTCGGTCCGGGTCTGCCTGTGCAACCCGGCGACCCACCCCTGACCGTGGTCCGTACTGCCTGCCACGAGACTCACGGGTATGAAGTCACCCAGATCTGCCTTGGATCGCACTCGGGCACCCATGTCGAGGCGCCCCGCCATTTCTATGCACAGGGCAGGACGTTGGATTCGTTCCCGCTCTTGCGCATGATGGGCCCTGCCGTGGTGTTCGACTGCCGCGCAGGCAGCGCTGAGGCCGATCGGGACGCTCTAGCAGATCAGCTGCGTGCGTGGCCGCTGCCGGCGCTAGGGATGGCGCTGGTATGGACGGAAGGGCGGCCACTTGATCTGCGCTCAGCCCAGGTTCTTCTCGAAGCAGGAGCCGGCCTGGTGGGTATAGACGCCCCCAGCATCGACGAAGCACCCTATCCCATACACCGCTTCTTATTGGCCCGGGACGTGCTTATCGCGGAGAACCTCGTCGGTCTGCACCGGTTGGGCGCGGGGCCCGTAGAGTGCTGCCTGTTGCCGCTGTCTTTGACTAGCACCGAGGCGGCTCCGGCGCGGGCGCTCGCCTGGCGACAAGCCGGCGGCTAGTTGACCACGGGCACGGTGGTGGTCGTCTGCCCACCGGAAGGGGAGGCCGTGGTCGTCGTATTCTGGCTCTGACCACCCGAGCTGAACGAGATCACCCCTGTATACCAAGGCGGGCTGTAGATGAGCGTGGGCTCAGCGCCGGCCGCTCCTCTGAAGGTCAGCAGTAAGTCGAGCGACGTGCCAAAGATGATACTGCGCGCCGCGGGGCCCGAGCGCGTGGGCTCCAAGGTGCTGAGCGTATTGACCACCCGGCAATAGAAGTCTTGCGGGTCGACGCGCAGAGGCACCTGCCCACGGTTCTCGATGTGTACATATGCCTGGTAGAAGGTGACGCCTGCGGCCGGAGCGATAAGAGCTTCGTCACTCAACCGCTGGGCGGGAGCGACAGGCTGGAAGGCCGCCTGCAGAGACTTGACCGTTATCACCGCGTCCCCGACAGTGACTGAAGAATTTATCCCGCCCTTTATGGTCTCCGATGAGCCGCTGCTACCGACGCCCGGGTCTGTGCCGACCCCCTCGTCGCCCCCACAGGCCACGGCACCCAAGGCCAGCGTGATAGAGAACGTGACAAGGGCTACCGCGCGCAACACGCGGAGCACAGCCTCGGTCGATCTATGGTTGCCCATGCGCACCAATCTCATGACGAGTCAGTATATCCTCTACTCATGCACGGACGAATACGGGTAGGCACGTGTTCCTGGACCGACCCCACCATGGTGCGGGCTTGGTACCCTGCGTCTGTCCGCACCGCCGCGGACAGATTGCGCTTCTACTCCAGCCACTTCGATACCGCCGAGGTGGATTCGAGCTTCTATGGTCTGCCGACACCAGCGACGGCCACCACGTGGGCGGAGCGCACACCCCCTGGCTTCACCTTCCACATCAAGGCCTTCGCCATGATGACACGACACGGAGTGCGACCGGAGCAACTACCTGCACCCCTGCGTACCGATCATGAGTATGGGGTCGATGGGCGAGGCCGTATCCTGCATCCGCCAAAGGACCTTAGAGACGAGGTCTTCGCGTGGTTCGTCGCCGCCCTGGAACCGCTTCGCAAGGAGGGAAAGCTGGGACTGGTCTTGATGCAGTACCCGCCTTACTTCGTAGCCAACGATACGAACCGTGACTATGTCACCTACAGCGTAGAGAGCCTGGCCCCGCTGGAGGTGGCAGTCGAGTTCAGACACAGGTCTTGGCTTGAGGACGAAGTAGCCGCGGAGACGCTCGGACTATTGTCCGACCTGGGCGCAGCGTACGTGTGTGTGGATGAGCCTAAGCTGCAAGCTGCGAATATCATGCCACCCCTCGCAGCGGTGACGGCCAAGACAGCCTACGTGCGGTTCCACGGGCGCAATGCGGGCACGTGGAACAAGCGAGTGAGCTCCGCGGCAGAACGGTTCAAGTACCTGTACGCACCCGAAGAGCTCGAAGAATGGGTGAGGCCTGTCCGCCAAATGACCGAACAGGCCTCTACCACCTATCTGATGTTCAACAACTGCTTTGCCGACTACGCTCCTAAGAACGCGCAGCAGATGCTATCCCTGTTCGTCACACCTTAGGCAGGTTCTTCATGGCCTCTTTGATCTTCTCCTCCGGGTAGGCATAGTCCTCGAGCTTGCCGTCCAGGTACGCATCGTAGGCGGCCATATCGAAATGCCCGTGACCACTGAAGTTGAAGAGTATGTTTTTGGCTTCGCCGGTGCGCTTGCACTCCTCGGCCAGTTGCTTCACGGTCGCCAGAGCGTGGCTGGTCTCGGGAGCCGGGATGGTGCCCTCGCAGCGAGCGAAACTCACGGCGGCAGCGAACGCATCGGTCTGCATCACCGACTGCGCCTCGATCAGTCCAAGGTGGTAGGCGTGCGAGACCATGGGAGCCATGCCGTGGTACCTAAGACCGCCGGCATGGATGCCGGGCGGTACGAAGTCGTGGCCCAGAGTGTCCATCTTGACTAGCGGGGTCAGCTTGGCCTGATCGCCGTAGTCGAAGGCGTACACGCCCTTGGTCATGGTCGGGCAGGCGGCCGGCTCTACGGCTATGCAGCGCGTCTTTTTGCCCTGCGTGATGTTTGCGCCCACGAACGGGAAGGCGATGCCGGCAAAGTTGGAGCCTCCGCCCACGCACCCCACGACGAAGTCGGGGTAAGCGTCCGCCAGGGCCATCTGTTCCATGGCCTCCTGGCCGATGACAGTCTGGTGCAATAGCACGTGATTGAGCACGGAGCCTAGGGAGTAGTGTGTGTCTTCGCGCTGCGCAGCCACTTCGACCGCTTCGCTTATGGCTATGCCAAGGCTGCCAGGTGAATCGGGGTCTTGGGCCAAGATAGCCCGCCCGCTGGCAGTGGTGTTAGACGGACTGGGGATGACCTCAGCCCCCCAGACGTGGATCATGCTGCGCCGATATGGCTTCTGGATGTACGAGACCTTGACCATGTAGACCAGGCACTCCATGTCCAAGAGACTGCAGGCGAGAGAGAGAGCAGAGCCCCACTGTCCCGCGCCGGTCTCTGTGGTCAGCTTGGTGATGCCTTCTTGCTTGTTGTACCAAGCCTGCGCGACAGCGGTGTTGGGCTTGTGCGACCCCGCTGGGCTGGCACCCTCGTACTTGAAGTAGATCTTGGCCGGCGTATCGAGAGCCTTCTCCCACCGCGCTGCCCGCAGCAACGGGGTCGGCCGCCAGAGTCTGTAAATATCCCTCACTTCTTCGGGGATGTCGATCATCCGCTCGGTCGACATCTCTTGCATGATCAGACCCATGGGGAACAGTGGGGCCAGATCGTCCGGGCCAGCGGGCTGATGAGTGCCTGGGTGCAACGGCGGAGGTGCTGGAACGGAGAGGTCAGCCGCGAGGTTGTACCACGCTGTAGGTATTCTCTCCTCGGGCAGAAGGTACTTGGTGGTCATGCCTTCCCTGCCTTTCCATCCTTGTTAGAACTGGTAGGCAAGCAAAGTAGCACAGTACCCCATGCATCGGGCAGCGTTATCAAGGGTATGCTAGCCAGTACGCGGTGCTTCTACCGTTTGGCGAAGGAGACAACATGGCCACCCTCCCCACACTGACACCTGAATGCTTGGACTTCGTCCTGCTCTCTTTTGAGGGGCCCGACCAGTACGCCATGGCCGGAGGACTGGGAGTCCGGATGAAGGAGCTCGCTATCGAGCTGGCCAAACAAGGATTCCGCACCCATCTGGTCTTTCTGGGCGACCCGGATCTACCTGCAGAAGAGTCTCCCATGCCCAACCTCACATTGCATCGGTGGGCTCAATGGCTCTCGGCCAGCTACCGCGCAGGGGTGTACGACGGAGAAGAGGCGAAGCTGGTCGAATGGAACGAGACACTGCCCGACTTCGTCGTCTCGCGGCTTGTGGCCCCCGCGGCCGCCGCGGGCCGGTTAGTGGCCATACTGGCAGAGGAGTGGCACACGGCCTACTCCACTTGCGAGATCTCCGACCGGCTCTGGGCGGCGGGCCTCAGAGACGACGCCCTGATCCTATGGAACGCCAACAACGTCATGGGTTTCGACCGGATGGACTGGGAAAGGCTGGCGTATTGCGCACAGCTGACCACCGTGTCCCGTTACATGAAGCATGTGATGTGGGGCAGGGGGGTGAACCCGCTGGTCATAGCCAACGGAATCCCTTCAGATCAGATCAGGGACGCCGACCCGGCGCTGGTCTCCCGGCTCCGCCAAGCGGTCCCCGGTAGTGAGCTGATATTCAAGATCGGCCGCTTCAGCCCAGACAAACGGTGGCTGATGGCGGTCGACGCCCTCGCGAACGAGAAGGAACGGGGTTACTCGGTGACAGCCATCTTCCGCGGCGGGCTTGAGCCTCATGGACGCGAGGTGCTGGCACGCGCCCGCGAGCGCGGTCTGAGCGTCAGCGATATCGCGCTCGTGCAGGATCCGGCCGGCGTCGCAGATCAGCATGGAGCAGGCTCCGCGGGCTGACATATACAACGTCACCAACTTCATGCCGCGGCCGGTGGTGTCCCTGCTACATTCCGCGGCCGACGCCGTGCTCGCCAATTCGGGCCATGAGCCTTTCGGCCTTGTAGGACTCGAGGTCATGGCAGCCGGCGGCGTCGCCTTTGTGGGGGCCACCGGAGAAGACTATGCTGTGTCCTTCTTCAACTCGGTGGTCTTGGATACCGACGACCCCATGGAGATAAACGTCGCCTTGGATGTGCTCCGATCCCGTCCCGACGTAGCTCTGAGACTCAGAGCCGACGCCCGGGAGACGGCCCGCGCTTTCACGTGGCAGAACGTCGTATGCCACGACCTGCTTAATCGTCTGCGCTATGTGGCGCTGAACCAGTTGGTCGTTTCCCCTCCGGGAGAGAGCACACCGACACCGGCGAGTCCCGGGGAGAGCTCTGCTGCCCGCGAACCAGCGCCTTGGCGGTACCGCCTCGCGGACGCCTGATGTGGCCGCGACCAACATGACCTACCGATCCGGCTGCCGCCTCCTTGGCGTACGGAGGCGGACACGTCGACGGACGTCTCGCCATCTACCCTCGTTCGCAAGCGGAGTAGGAACGGGACGTTGGCCGAGAATCTGGTCATATACTGCGTCGTCCACCAGCCGCGTCGCCTACGGCTGCCGGCCCAGGTCATCCCTGCCGGCACGCCTCCGCAGGAGATGGCCCAATACCTGTTCGACGACGAGATGAACCGCCGCTATCTGGAGAAGGTCGGCAAGTGGTGCTATCGGCCCGCCACCGACATGTTCCTGGAACTCCTGGACGCTGGGGTCAGACTGAGCCTAGGGTTCTCTCTGAGCTTCCTGTGGCAGTTGGAGCAATGGAGCGACGATCTGGCAGACCGGTTTCGACGTCTGGTCGCTCACCCCAACTGTGAATTGATCGGGGTCGAGCCTTACCACAGCTTCAGTTTCGCCCTGGATATCGGCCTCTTTCAAGACGAGATGCTGCGCGGCAAGACCTATGCCCAAGACTTCTTTGGCAAGCCTATCGCGGTGACCGACACCACAGAGATGGTCATGAACAACGAGGTCTACTACGCGCTGGCAAAAGCCGGCTACAAGGCGGGCATGCTGGACGGTCGGCCGTGGGTGATGGAATGGCGAGAGCCCACTCATCTCTATCAACACGGCGGCTACGGCCTGGCCCTATTCTGCCGACATCACCGACTCTCGGACGATGTCGGTTACCGGTTCAGCGACCGCAAGTGGCCAGGGTTTCCGCTGCGCGCGGAGGACTACGTCAAGAACCTGCGCGAGGCTTGGGGTGACTTCGTCTTCATCGGCTGGGACTTTGAGACTTTCGGCGAACACCACAACGTCGACACCGGGATTTTCGACTTCATGCAGCGCTCTGCCTGGGGAGCTCACCCGCCAGGGAGTCTCGTGCATGCTGCCTAGCGAGGCGGTGGCCAGATTCGGCGGAGCCGGACTACCCGAGCTACCCCTACCCGAGTTCGGAACCACCTGGGCCGGCTCGGGAGGCATGGAGTTCTTCTTGGGCAACGCCTCGCAACAGGCTATCTTCAGGCTGATGCACTCGGTGCTCCACAAGGCTCGGCTCACGGGCGACGCCACGCTGCAAGACCTGGCTCTGTGGTTGCTGCAATCTGACAACCTGCACCTCATCCAGTGGGCCGGCCGCTCGGGCTCGGAGGCCGAAGTCTCCGCGTACTTCACGCCCGACGAGTGGTGGGATCTAGGACCGGACAAGATCCTCACCGAACAACAGCGCGTGTACACCAACTTCATCCGAGCAATGGACGGCTATGTCTAAACCGCTGGACGTGGCCTTCGTGTGGCACATGCACCAGCCTGACTACCGGTCGGCACGCACTGGCTCGTTTGAGATGCCCTGGGTGCGCATGCATGCTTTGAAAGACTACCTGGACATGGTCAAGACGTTGGAAGACTATCCCCGGCTGCATCAGACCTTCAATCTCGTCCCCTCTCTGGTCGAGCAGTTGCAGGACTACGATTCCGGAGATTTCAGTGACGTCTACTGGCAGCACACGCTGAAGCCCGCTGAAGAGCTGGACGAAACAGAGAGGGCCTTTCTCTTGGCACGCATGTGCGACCACAGCGACCACCCAAGGGCGCGCGCTCACCCTCGCTATTTGCAGTTGGCCCACAAACGCGACTCGCTCCTGCGGCAAAGTACGCAGGCGGCCGCCCAGGGTTTCACCACTCAGGAGTTGGTGGATCTGCAGGTGTGGCTCAACCTGGCCTGGTTCGGCGCACGAGCCCTACGCGAACCCGGGCTGGACGAGCTGATAGGGCGGGGTTGCGATTATCACGAAGAGGACAAGCGCACGATCGCTGATGCTCAGAAGGCCATCATCGGCCAAGTGCTGCCGGCCTATCGCCAAGCAGCACAGAGAGGTCAAGTCGAACTCACCACGTCCCCGTACTTTCACCCCATACTCCCCTTACTCTGCGACACGGACTCAGCTCGCATCGCCACCGCCGAACTGCGTCTGCCCCCTAGGCGTTTTGCCCATCCCCAGGACGCCACGGAGCAACTCAGGGCGGCAGCACTCAAGCACGAGCAGGTCTTCGGCAGCCGGCCGCGCGGAGTCTGGTGCTCGGAGATGGCCGTAGGGGAGGCGGTGATACCCCTCTTGTCCGAAACGGGCTTCGAATGGACCATATCGGACGAAGCGGTCTTGGAGCGGTCTCTTAGTGGAGTGACGCCCCGCCCAGCAGCGAGCCACGCGAAGAGCGCCGAAGGGCCGTACTGGGCCTATCGATTGGGCCGTGACTCTGGCGACATCTCGATAGTCTTCCGCGACCACACTCTCTCGGATCTGATCGGCTTCTCGTACAAGTCCTGGGATTCGCGAAACGCTGCCGACGATCTGGTCTCAAGGCTGCGTGACCTCCGACGCAGGCTCCCCATGGCGTCTGCTCCGCTGGTGGTGGTAGCCCTGGATGGCGAGAACGCATGGGAGTACTACCCCAACGAGGGCCGAGAATTCTTGGCATATCTCTATGAGGCGTTGGCCGACGACGGATCTCTGCGATGCGTCACCGTCTCCGAACACCTCAGGGAGTCGCCGCCGCGACGCCGGCTCGACTGGCTTCATACCGGCTCGTGGATTTCCGCCGACCTTTCCACCTGGTGTGGGACAGTCGCGCATGGATCAGCCTGGGACCAGCTGCACAGCGCACGAGACGCGGTCGAGCGCGCAAGACGGCCTGGTACCGGGGCCCCGCCAGACCAATCGTCCGACGGAGCCCTGGAGACCGCCTGGCGGCATGTGCAGGTCGCCGAAGGGAGCGACTGGTTCTGGTGGTTTGGTGATCATCATCACACCGAGCTCGATTCGGTGTGGGACCACGAATTCCGACTCCGTCTACAGGAGGTCTACCGGCTCCTTGACCAGCCCGTGCCTCCGGAGTTGCTGGCTCCACTTGCCGAGACCCTGCTTCTATCTGCGCAGACGATGCCTCTGGGCCCAGTCTCCGCGCAGATAGACGGTATTATCACCCAGCCTGATGAATGGGGGTGGGCCGGCTTTCTGGCGCCTGACACCAATGCGGCGATGCACCCCTCGACAGCGGTACGTGTGCACGGTGCACGCTTTGGATGGCTGCATCAACGGATCTGCCTTCTGGTAGAGGTGGATCCCTCTTCTTTGCATGAAGGCCTCTGGATCGAGGTCGTGACACACCAAGACGGGGAGGCTGACGAGATCATGATGCGTGTGACCCTTCAGGACGGAGGCACCGCGCAGGTATCCTCTCTACGGCCCGGGTTGTCGCCCGACAGGGTCCAGGTCGCCTGGAAGGAGGTGGTCGAGATGTCGGTTCAATGGGATGAGTTCGATCCGGCGGCCGGCAGGCCGGCCGGCCTAGCCGTGCGTGTGGGCCTCGGTCAGCTCACCGCCCAAGAGTTCCATTCTTCTGGGGCGCTCGCCACAGGCGCGGTGTCGTCATGAGCCAGCAGACGGGCGAGGAGCTGTTGGCCCTCTACAGGCCAGACCTGTGCGCTGAGCTCAAAGATCACCCTGCTTTTCGCAAGAGGCAAGTGCTTGCCCACCTTATGCGGCCCGAGGCTCAACCCTTTGCCCAGGCGACGGCGCTGCCCGCAGACCTAAGAGCGCGGCTCGAGACCGTCGGGGCGAACACTCTCACCTTAGTCGCAAGCCGGGTGTCCAAGGATGGCACCAAGAAGCTACTGTATACGTGCCGCGATGGAGCCCATATAGAGACCGTCGTGATGCCCTATCGCAACCGGACCACGGCGTGTATCTCCAGCCAGGTGGGCTGCCCTGTGGGCTGCCATTTCTGCGCTACTGGTGCTGACGGCCTGCGCCGGAACCTCACAGCCGCGGAGATCGTGGACCAGGTACGGGGTGCGGCAGCGGTCTCGGCCGAGTCTGGGGCGCGACTGTCTAACATCGTCTACATGGGCATGGGCGAACCTCTGCTGAATCTGCAGGCCGTCCTGGCGTCCATCAAGGTCCTGACCGACCCATTGGGTATGGCCATTGGACACCGCTCTCTTGCCGTATCTACGGTGGGCATCCCCTCGGGCATCATACGGTTGGGACAGGCGGAGCCTCAGGTCAATCTCGCTCTGTCGCTTCACGCTGCTACAGACAAAGTTCGTGAGTCACTCATCCCCGCCACTCACCGGCACCCCCTGAAGGACGTCTTGGAGGCCGCTTGGGCGCACTTCGAGGCGACAAGACGCAAGCTGATGGTGGAATACGTGCTGTTGAGCGGCGTCAACGACTCCCTAGAGGACGCGCGCAGGCTCGCGGCCTTGCTGCGCGGACACGTGGTCACGGTCAACCTGCTCTCTTGGAACCCCGTCGACGATCTGGTCGGCAAGACCACCGTCCGAGCCAAACCCGGAGCCGGCGCTGGTGGGGGCCCCCGTGGAATGGACCGTCGCAGCTTCGCGACCTCTCCGCGAGAGACCATGATGGCCTTCTGCGACACTCTGCGGACCAGGGGGATAGAAGTGACGGTGAGGCAGAGCAAGGGCGCAGATATCCGAGGCGCTTGCGGTCAGTTGGCGGGCCGGAAGCGAACCTACACCGAAGGGGCATCTGACACCGAGGTTTCTTAAGGTCCGATGGTCGGACCATCCTCTGTCCGGACTAGTATTCGATTCCTTTGCGCGCAGGCACCCCTTGGGCGAAGGCGTGCTTCACACAACACATCTCGGTCACTGTATCCGCCGCTTCGATAAGCTCTGGTAGGGCGCCTCGCCCCGTGATGACTATTGACAGGCGAGGTGGTCTGTTGCTCAGCAGGTCCAGAACCTCACCGACATCGACGAAGCCCTCGGCGATCGCGCAATTCAACTCATCCAAGATGAGTAGGTCGTAGCGGTCAGACATGGTGAGCTCTCTCGATAGTCCCCAGGCCTCGCGAGCGAGGGAGCGGGGTTCGTCCGGGTCCTCAGCCAGCCAGGTGTAGCCCGACCCTATCCTGGTCAGTTCTATGTTGGCCAACAACTCGAGCGCGTTGGCTTCACCGTAGTCCCAGCTTCCTTTGATGAACTGGACTATGGCGGTCTGTAGCCCATGCCCAGAGGCTCGCAGGGCAGCGCCTAGCGCCGCGGTCGTCTTACCCTTACCGTCCCCCGTGTAGACGATCACCCGGCCTTGACCCAGCATTTTCGCTATCGACCTTCCATCTGGCCCGCGCGGGCAGTTGCGCGACTATCCGGCGGTCGGTTTGAGAGAGGTCAACTTGCCCTCCACGGCCGCCGAGGGCGTCAGCTTCGCAAGGTCTCCGGACATGGCTCCCTAGTGAACCTGCCTTCGCCACCAGCGCAAGCATCACATCCTGGGCGAACGGAGCCAACACGACTGTGAGCTTATCAAACTCTATTCTCATCGTATCCAGATAGCCGGCCTGGACCTGAAGTCCGAAACGCTGCACGGTAGCCACGGTGTCGATGGCAAGAGCAGCGATACTGGCGGTGTCTACGCCGTCAAGGGCGGCGCGACTTATGAGAAGGCCTTGGTCCGAGACTAGAAGCGCTGCCTGCATCCCTGGGATAGTCAGGTACTCAGCAAGCGCCTCCTTGAGGGGGTCGAGATTCTGGGCTTTCGCTACGCTCGTCCACTCAGACCTCCTCGGTCGATACCGGCTTGGGCGAACTGCGCTCGTATGAGTGCGGCCGCCCGCTCTGCTTGAGCCTGATCGGCGTAGCAGATGACTAGGCCCGAAGGCAGCAGCGGCGATCTCGGACACGAAGATGCTGCTCCGCTCCGGCATCGCCTCCCCCTCCGACGAAGGTAGTAGGCCATCCGTGGGCCAGGACACCATCGAGTCACCTGCTAAGAACAGGTCGTTAGTCTCGGCGCGACTAAGACTGACACTGACATTCAGCGTCCACCGATCTGATGCGGCCTGCTGACTGATTGTGGTCGAGTAGCCCATGGACCCATGATATAGCAAGTCGAGGCCCGACGCCCTGGCACTACCGCAGCGCTCGCGCGATTCTACGCAGCTCGTCCTCGTCCTTGAACGCTACCTGCACGACGCCACCAGCTCCCCGGGTCTTGACGCTGGCCGCCAGCCCTAGCCGGGTGCCGAAAGACTCCCGGACTTCGTCGACCAGGTCGGGGTCGACCGAGGATGTCTGGTCTCTTGGCGGTCGGTCTGGGCGCATCAGCCATACGCCGCACTTCTTCCTCCACCTGTCTCACAGACATCCCCTTGTCCACGGCCTTTCGAGCCAGTTGGAGTTGCCTGCCCTTCTCGGAAAGCCCCAGCAAGGCGCGTCCATGCCCCTCTGACAGGGAACCGCTGGAAAGTGACTCTTGGATGGCAGCCGGAAGGTCGAGCAACCTGACCTTGTTGGCGATGGCCGAGCGGCTCTTGCCCACACGCGCGGCGAGATTTTCCTGGGTCACGTGCAGATCGTCCAGTAGCACCTTGAGTGCGTAGGCCTCATCCACGGGATTGAGCTCCTGACGCACCACGTTCTCCACCAGCGCCAGCTCCAGACTCTCAACATCGGAGGCCTTGCGCACGATGGCCGGTAATGACGGTGAAACCCGCCTTCTGGGCAGCCCGCCAACGACGCTCTCCGGCGATGAGCTCGTAGCCCCCCTCTACAGCACGCACGATGACCGGCTGCACTATTCCGACGGCCGCGATAGACGAGGCTAGCTCGTCTAGAGGAGCCGCATCGATGGCTCGGCGTGGCTGGCGAGGATTGCGACGGATCTTGTTCACTGGAATGTCTAACGGCCCACCGGCTACCGCCTCGGCCTGCTCACCTTGGACGCTCGTACTCATGGGAGAGATCTCCGCGCCCTCTTCGCCCAACAGAGCAGCCAGCCCCCGCCCCAACCCCGTCTTCTTAGCCATGCTCAACAACCTCCATCGCAAGGTAGAAATAGGCATCGGAGCCCGCGCATCCTGGGTCCAGCACAGAGACCGGCACCGCGTGGCTGGGCGCTTCGGCCAGACGCACATTGCGTGGCACTATGGTCTTGAACGTAAGCTCAGGAAAATGCCTGCGTATCTCGTCTTCGACATCTCTGGCCAGCGAGGTCCGATTGTCCACCATCGTCAGAGCAAGACCGGCTATCTTGAGCTCAGGATTCAGCCGTTCTTTGACGGCCGCGATGGTGGACATCAACTGTGCAAGACCCTCCAACGCGTAATACTCGGTCTGCACCGGTATGAGCACCTGGTCCGCCGCCACCAGCGAATTGACAGTAAGAAGTCCCAAAGAGGGGGGACAGTCGACAAAGATGTAGCGATAGGCCGAACTGGGGCCGTCGGGTGACTTGAGGGCCGTCTTGAGACGGAACTCCCTGTTCTCTAGGTCTGGGAGCAAGACATCCGCGCCCGCCATGTCCGGCGAAGAGGGCACAACATCCAGCCCCTCCACACAGCAAGACCGGGTGACCTCGGCGATCGTCTTATCGCCAAGAAGCACGTCCAGAATGGCCGGCTCCCCGCTTTGCACCCGAACGCCCAGCCCATGAGACGCGTTCGCCTGACCGTCCATGTCCACAAGCAGCACCCGCTCCCCCGATTGAGCGATGCTCGCGGCCAGGTTTATGGCCGTCGTGGTCTTGCCGACCCCGCCCTTCTGATTGGCGATAGCGTAGATCAAAGTCGCATCACTCCTGTAGGTCAGCTGTCCGGCCGCCCAAGAGGCCGCTTCAACAGCGCTCCTGTGCGACGCGGATAGGCATCTGGTGTCGGTCGCGTCTTTCTAGCCACATAGACCAGGCGGTCCCGCGCCTCGGGGAACGGGTCCAACCGAACCGCCTCCATCTCGTCGGAGCCAAGTATACCCAGCGCGGCGAGTGCTTGGGTCCGTTCTTGGTCGGAGATTGCGCCTTTCATCGCTACCATCGCACCGCCGACGCGCAGAAGTGGCAGTGAGTACTCGACTATCACCGGCAGAGAGGCCACCGCTCTGGACACGACCACGTCGTATGCTTCTCTACCGTGGGCCCTAGCATGGTCTTCTGCCCTGGTACAGCAGACGGTCACGTTGTTGAGACCCAGGACTGCGACAGCTTGGGCTATGTGATCGCACTTCTTACCCACCGATTCGATCGCCGCAACGCGGGTAGCAGGCAGCGCCACAGCTAGAACCAAAGCGGGCAACCCACCACCCGACCCAACGTCGGCTATCTTCTGGGCCGACGCCACGGGGGAGAGCCTCACAAGGGAGAGTGAGTCCAAGAAGTGGATCGTCTCAATGGCCTCTGGTTCCCTGACCCCGGTGATGTTGAGGCCAGCCCCCATGATGATGTCTCCGAGCGTGGCGAGCTTCTCTTGTGCTGCCGCGTCCAATCCGTAGCTCTCGTATGCCGATGTGTGTAGGAGTCTCATCTGGCGGCATGTCGATGTAGATGGACCAGGAGAAGGGAGATGTCAGCCGGAGACACACCCGGTATGCGCGAGGCCTGGCCGACGGTAGACGGACGAATACGGCCCAGCTTGTCCTTCGCCTCGTGAGTGAGTCCGGTCATCACCGAGTACTCGATATCGGGTGCGATAGCCATGGTCTCGGTAGCGCGATGTCTCTTGATGTCGGCCAACTGCCGCCTTATGTACCCCTCGTAGCGGGCCTGCAGGTCAAGTTGTTCGACTATGTCGGGCGTGATACCGCTGAACCGCTGACGGTCGGCTGCATCCATGAGCCCCAGCAGATCAAGAAAGGTCACCTGGGGGCGGCGTAGCACCTTGGCGGCAGTCTGCGCCTGCTCCAGAGCAGGAGTGCCCATCGCCTGCCATGACGCCTCGTTCTCGTCACCGGACTTGAGCGACACTTTCTCCAGCAGCTCGGAGTACTCGGCCACTCGTCGCTGCTTTGTCCTCGACCTGGGCCAACTGCTCGCTGCTCACGAGCCCTAGTGAATGACCTAGCCCAGCGAGGCGTTCTGCAGCGTTGTCGTGCCGCAACAACAGGCGGTATTCAGCCCTGGAGGTGAACATGCGATACGGCTCGTCCACTCCTTTGGTCACCAGATCGTCTATCAGAACACCTATGTACGCTTGGTCTCTGCGCAGAATGAACGGCGGTTCTCCCTTGGAATGGAGCGCGGCGTTGATGCCGGCCATAAGTCCTTGAGCGGCCGCCTCTTCGTAGCCTGAGGTCCCGTTGATCTGTCCGCAACTGAACAGGCCGGTGACGGCTTTGGCCTGCAGACCAAGCGTCAGCTGTTGAGGAGGGAGGTAATCGTATTCCACGGCGTAACCGGGCCGCACAAGCCTTGCGCTTTCAAGGCCGGGAGTGGCGCGGAGCATCATCTGCTGCACGAACACAGGCAGGCTGGTGGTGAGCCCCTGAAGATACATCTCCCGAGTCGTCACCCCCTCCGGTTCAACGAACACCGGATGGCTCTCTCGCTCGGGGAAGTTGATGATCTTCCGGTCGATTGACGGGCAATATCTGGGACCTTTTCCGCTGACGGAGCCACTCTTTAGGGGACTAAGATGCATGTGTTCGGCCACCACCTCGTGGGTCTGGGCCGTCGTGTGGGTCAGGTAGCAAAGCAACTGTCGACGGGCCGCTGGCGCTTGCCAATGAGAGAACCCGCCCGCGGGTTCGTCCCCCTCTTGCCTGAGCATCCTTTGCGGGTCGATTGTCGCTCCATCCACACGTGGAGGCGTGGCCGACTGGAAACGCTGAAGCTCCAACCCCAGATCCTCAAGACTTGCGGATAACAGCGTGGCAGGCATCTCACCTACTCTGCCCGCGGCGTAACTCCGATCTCCTACCACTACCTTGCCCCGCAGGAAGGTGCCGGTAGCCAAGACAACAGACTCGCAGCCCAATCTCCGGCCATCGCGCAGGCGTATGCCGGTGATTGTTTCACGTGAAACATCCAGGGCTTCCACTTCGCCCTCCAGCAGATCTAGGCCCACAGTGCGGCTGAGCACGACCTTCATCCAGTCCTCGTATAGCCTCTTGTCCGCCTGAGCGCGGAGCGCCCGCACGGCGGGCCCCTTGGACGTGTTAAGCATCTTCATCTGGATGAACGCCCGATCCGTGTTGCGGCCCTGTTCGCCCCCCAGTGCGTCGATCTCTCTGGTCAGCTGCCCTTTGCCCACCCCTCCGATGGCGGGGTTGCACGGCATGAGTGCGATGTTGTCCAGATGAAGCGTAACCAACGCCGTGCGGCAACCCATGCGCGCCGAAGCCAATGCCGCCTCACAGCCGGCATGGCCGCCCCCTACGACCACCACGTCGTACTTTGGTAGCCCGCCTCCCGCGCTACTCACCGCTCTCCAACGCTCTGGCCACAGCCTCCGCAGTCCTCATGCCCGCGGCCAGACTATCTAGGTAACTCCGCGCCCCCGCTGCTCGGCCCGTCACCCACACGGCGCCCCTTGCTCCATCTGCGGATTCCAGACGTCCTGAATCATCAACATTGGTGACCCACATTCCTTCTGCCACATATCCAGGCCTGCTGGCCACCGGAGCCTCATCGTCCCCCTCCCGCGCCAGTCCCCCGAAGATCGCCACCTCTCCGGTCGCCAGCCCGTCCGGGGCAGCCAGCACCGTTGCGGTCCCTTCCCCAGACTCACCTACCCAGGCCAGTGCCGTGTGCGTCGCCTGCACCTCGTACGGTGACGGAGGCGCTCCCTCGCCCCAAGTCCCCTCCCGCTCCACCATGCGCCGAAGAAGAACAGGGGACACGCCTCCATACACCCCAGCGCCGTATCGAGGCCAGACATATAGGCGGCTCGGGGCCAGGTCGGCGCCCAGAGCTCGTAGAACACTCTCCAACCCTCCGCAGGGCGCTTGTCCAAAGCCGCCCATGCCCACCGCCACGACCACTGCATCGCCGCTCAGTGTCTCGTCGAATGCCGTCTGCACTTGCACACGCCCGCACCCCTCCACCACGTCATCGTCTCCATCAGCGCCGATGGCCACTTGGACGACCAGGCCTTGCCTCAACTCAAGCCCGTCCATCTGCTCGATCGTGTGCTTCGTCCGCACGCTCACCAGACGGCGGTCTACCACGACCACCGACTCGTCTTCTGACCGCATGGCCCCCTCCAGCCACGCATCGGCCAAGCCGGACGGAAGGGCACGCAGAACGCTCGTGCCCACAGCCGGAGGTCCTTTGGCCAGAGGTCCTTTGGCGGGCCGCCCCTCTGCCTGCCCGCCCATTGCCCCCGCTTCCTCAGACGCAACCCCGCCTTCGCCAACCAACAAGGGGCCAAACCCAGGCTCCCCGACCCGGTCCAGGGCAGGGTTGATAAGTGTGACTCTGATTCCCAGAGCGGCCAACGTAGCCGCGCAAGAACACCCGGACACTCCCGCCCCTACCACAATCACTCTGCCCTGCGTTCTATCGCGCACGCCGAGCCTACTTACCCAGGCAGAAGCGGCCAAAGATCTCATCCAACAGGTCGCTTGCCAGGTCTTCGCCCACTACACGACCAAGGGCGGCCGCTGCGGCCCGCACGTCTTCTGCGACCAACTCCTCACCCCGCATCTCTTCTATGCCCGCCAGAGCCTCATCCACCCGTGTTGCCGCCTCACGCACCAGCAGTCGCTGCCTCTCTCCGACCAGAACAGGCTCCTGCGTGTCGATAATCCCGCCACTTACTACCTCACTCACCAACTCCCGCAGCTGATCGATGCCCTCGCCGGTGCGGGCCGATACCTCGCACGTCCACACATCACTGGGTTGCCCGACCTGACTCTCCGTTCTACTGGCCTGTACGAATTCACACACTTCCGCGAACTGCGCGCTACCGCGGCCAACAACATCCGTCTTGTTACCCACCACGATGCAAGGCCGCCCTTCGGCGCGCGCAATCAACTCTGACTCGGTCTCTGCCACCCCCGCAGTCAGGTCGACCACCATCAACACCAGGTCGGCTTCCGCAAGGGCCTGCAGCGAGCGCTCTATGCCCAAGCTCTCAACGTCCTGGCCGTCGTGTCGCAACCCCGCCGTATCGACAAGCCGGATAGGGATGCCCCGCACCTCCAGCTCGTCTTCCACTGTATCTCTGGTAGTGCCGGGAACGTCTGACACGATAGCCCGCTCCCGGAGTACTAACGCGTTGAGCAACGAACTCTTGCCGGAGTTCGGCCGCCCTACGATCGCCGTCCGCACCCCGTGTTGGAGCGCACGCCCAAGCAAGGCCGTCTTCAGGACCTCGTCCAGTCTCTCTCTTGCTCTCTCCAGCGACTGTCTGCTCGCGCCCCAGTCGACCCTCTCGACATCTTCGTCGCAGAAATCAACGTTTGCCTCGATGGTAGCCAGAACAGCTATCAGCTCAGTCCGTATTCCCCGCAGGCGCTCCGACAATCCTCCGGCCAGCTGTTGGACCGAGGCCCTCAGCGCCTCGCCGCTTCGCGCCGCCACTATGGCAGCTACGCTTTCGGCTTGGGCAAGATCGATTCTTCCGTTGATGAAGGCCCTACGAGTGAACTCCCCTGGGTCGGCTATCCGCGCGCCAAGGCCCACCAACAACTGGAGCACGCTGCGCACCGCTACCGCGCCGCCGTGGCAATGGATCTCGATGATGTCTTCGCGAGTGTACGACCGCGGAGCACGCATGACAGCAAGCAGGGCTTCGTCCACCAGGCGCCCGCTTGCCTGATCAACTACATGACCATACGTCAGCGAGTGGCTGGGCAGAGCATCGAGGTCACAACCGCCGCTCGTCACAAAAGCCGTTTGTGCGATACACACAGCCTCCGGGCCACTCAATCTGACGATACCGATCGCCCCTGCGCCCGGCGCGGTGGACACGGCGATGATGGTGTCGTTCTCTGCCCTCACCCCGGGACCTCCAGCGAGTGACCCTCCGGCAAGCGCCATGGTCTGCGACCTCCGACCTTAGCGCACTGGGGAGATGACCACCGCCCTATTGGGCTCGCGCCCTTCGCTGGCTGTGCTCACATCCGTCCGGTCGCGTAGGACCAGATGGACTATCTTTCGTTCAGCTGCCGTCATTGGGTTCAACTGCCCAGGCCGTCCGCGTTGGACGACCTCGTCCGCTTTCCGCAAGGCCACCCGCTCTATCTGAGCGCGACGCCTGCCTTTATACCCCTCCGCGTCGACCTCCACATGCTTCCTGGGTGCTCCACCTGGGAACATAGCGATACCCGCCAGGTACTCCAAGGCATCCAGCGTCTGACCCCTGCGTCCGATAAGGATGCCCAGATCGTCACCGCTGATGTCCACGTAGAACTCCTCGGACTCCTCGGTTATCTTCACCCGCGCTTTGAGGCCCATCCCCCAAAGCACCCGCTCTACGAAATAGCGCAGACGAGTGGCCACGGGTTTGTCGGCTTCCATATCCTCCTCGGACCCCGAATACGGTCCGCTCCACCCCCCGCCGGGTCCACCGTCCTCGTCATCCTCGTCATCCGCGTATTCGTCGTCCAGCAACTCTTCTGGCTGCTCGTCGTTTTCTGGTCCATAGAAGTCGAAATCATCTCCGACAAGGGCCACTTCGACCACCGCATCTACGGCGCCCACGCCCATGAATCCCTCTTCTGGGGGGATCACGATGGTCACTTCGAACTGATCGTCCTCCAACTCGCCTGGCGCGAAGTCAAGTTCAGCCAAGGCACGCTGCGTAGCCAACTCGATCGTACGCCCGCTGGCCCGCGCCACCTGTTGTCTAGCCCTCTTGTCCTTACCAGTCGGCACCGCTCACCCCTCCGCCTTCTACCGCCGCCGCTTGCCGGAGCTCTTGCCGCCCTGCCCCGACTGCTTTGGCGTGGTACTAGTCGTATCGCTCTTGGTCTTCTGTGTCGAGCTGCTCGCGCTCGCCTTGCCACTACCTTTGCGCTTGGCGGCCTTCGCTTTGTCCTGGTCCAGTATGGCCTGGGCGGCCACGGGTACAGGCATGATCTTCTCGGCGACGAATTGCTGCGCCACACTCCACACGTTCGTGGTGAACCAGTACAGCATCAAACCGGCCGGCCACTTGTAGAGAAAGCTGAATAGGCCGAACATCAGCGGCATTATGTAAGCGATCGTGCGTTGCTGGCCCCCGCTCTTTCTACCCATCTGCCAAGACGAGGCGAACTGGCTGGCCATGTACGCGAACAAGAGGCCCAAGTCAAAGGTAGTGATGTCCCGGATCCACAGCCACGACACCGGTTCAGCATGCCAGATGGTCGAGAAGGCACCCGCATCGATATATGCGTTGACCGAACCCTGGTTTCGCAGCATGTAGTAAAGGCCTAGGAATACGGGGAATTGCAGCAGGAGCGGGAGACACGACCCAAACGGGCTGACCTTGTTCTCCCTATAGAACTCCATGACCTTCTGGTTCATGACTTCCCGGTCATCCTTGTACTTCTCTTGCAGCAGTTTGATGTGTGGCTGCAATGCCTGCATGGCGCGCATGCTTTTGATCTGGCGCCAGGTGAGGGGGATGAGAACGATACGGATGATCACCGTCAGAAGAACGATGGCCCACGACCAGCTGATGCCCAGCTTCTCGTGCAGAAAATCCAGGATGGTAAAGAAGAAGTTACTTAGAGTGCTCATCAGGTGCTACGCCCCACCGGTGACCCCACCGCGAACAAAGTCTGACGCTCCACGGGATCGTACCCCCCGTAGCTCATGGGATTGCACCGCAGAAGCCGCCAAACCGCGAGCACGGAGCCCCTGAAGACGCCAAACCTCCGGATGGCGTCGATGGCGTACTGCGAACAAGACGGATGATACTTGCACGATCGAGGCAGCAGGGGCGAGACAGTGCGCTGGTACCCCTTGACCATGACGATCAACAGGGAAGCCATTGGATTGGACCACCATTTCACCTGGTGACTCGCCCTTCTTGTCTGGACTGAGACAGAGAAGCCTTGCTAAAGACCTCTGCCATCTTCTCGCTCACTGCAGAAAGCCCGCCCGCTTCAATGAGCTCCACCAGCGGAGCACGGGCCACGAACACCAAATCAGTCTCTCCCTTGAGAGACGCGCTGCACCCCCGATACGCCTCGCGCAACATCCGCTTCACACTGTTGCGCTCCACCGCGCCACCAATGCGCTTGGACACAGAGAACCCGACCCTCGGTCCCTCTGCGCTCCCTACACCCGCCGTGCCAGGACGCTCAAAGAAGTATAGGACAAGGTACCTGTTTGAAACACTCCTACCCGCGCGGTATACGCGAGTGAAGTCTTCAGATCGCGTCAGCCGGCCGCGGGACCGAATCACCCGTGCTACGCCGACAGTCGCTTGCGGCCCTTCAAGCGTCTACGTTTGATGACCGCACGGCCCGCACGCGTACTCATACGCACCCGGAACCCATGGGTCTTACTGCGCTTACGCTTGTTAGGTTGATAAGTCCTCTTCAACGTTTCCTCACTTACTTCCGTACAGCTCTACTCTCGAGCGCAATCTCAGCGCCAAGACGTAACAGCTGGGAATGCCGAGCGCCGCAGTATATCAATTCGCTCAACACCCCGTCAAACGCTGTTCCGCGCCTATGGGCTGCCGACCACTTGCCGCCTCAAGCGTACACAGCCCCCTGTGGATTATGTGGACAACCATCCATGCCCTGCTGACCACACCGCTTTTCCTGCACTTGCCTGTGGACCGGATACTCACCATGGCCGCCATGAGCGCACCCCTCGTACAACACAAGCCCCTCACTGCGCCCACAGACTCCCAAGAATATTTTCTGGATTCCTT
The DNA here is from genome assembly GCA_963814365.1 of uncultured Actinomycetes bacterium. Taxonomy (GTDB): domain Bacteria; phylum Actinomycetota; class Thermoleophilia; order RBG-16-64-13; family RBG-16-64-13; genus RBG-16-64-13. The sequence continues at coordinate 457,013 of CAWFCL010000005.1, forward strand.
CCTTCGACTCGAACAGATGCTGACCTCGATTCCAGATGCCCCCAAAACGCGCAGAAACACGGCCCGCACCACCCGTCACGAAATACCTTTCCCCATTTTCAACAGAAAAGCAGGTCTATGCGGGCTTCATGTTCCATCGTTCTTCACGTTTTGCACAGCTGTGGATATCCCTGTGGACAGACAGACTCTTTTCCCTGCACAATGCCGGTCTTTTTCACTGGAAGGCATCCCTCGCCAGAGGCAACCTAGGACCAAAGGACTGCAGTTTCCGCACTTCAACCCCCGCGTTGCCTGTGGAAAAACCGCTGTTCCCTGGGTACAATGGCGCCGGGTTTCCGACACGTTTCCGATAAGCGCCACCCAACTCGACCCAAGAGGTCCCGTCGACCCGTGATCCCCAACGACCCATCCTCTACAAAGCAGCCCACTCTGCCCCGCCAGGGCGCCGCTCATCAGGCCCCCCGCCATGGTGCACCCACGTACGACGACCCACCCAGGATAGCTGTATATAAAGACCCCAACTCCCCACCCGAAGTGTTCGCGATCACTGAACACTCTCCCTCCGCTGACCCAGAGGCCCTGCCGGCCTTCATCGAGGCGATCGCAACCAGGGCCCACGACCTCGCCCAGGGACTCGGCGGTCGCTTACCCCTTGGAGTGTTTCGCGAGTTGGTCGCCAACCTGGTGCACGCCTCGTTCGCGGACGTCATCGTCACTATCTTCGATGGCGGCAACACCGTTCGCCTCAGCGACAGAGGGCCCGGCATACCAGACAAGCAGGCAGCTCTGCGGGCAGGCTTCACAACCGCGGACTCCTCGGCCAGACGGTTCATCCGCGGAGTGGGCTCGGGTTTCTCCGTCGTCACAGAGGTGCTGACAGCCATGGGTGGCTCGCTGGAGATCGACGACAATCTTGGCGCCGGCACTGTTGTGACCGCTCGCGTACCCTCCCAGACCGAAGACGCTCCGACGCCCGTTCCCCTCCCGTCCTATAATCTCCCAGAGCGGCAACTCAAGACTCTGCTCTTGACGGTAGAGCTCGCTCCGGTAGGTCCGACTCGTGTCGCCCGCGAACTGGGGGTATCAACGTCAACGGCTTACCGAGACCTCGTATCCCTCGAGGAGGCGGGCTATATCGCTTCAGCAGACTCAGGCCACCGCTCGGTCACAGACCAAGGCTTGGCCTACCTGACAAGCGTTCTGTAGAGAGTCGAGGAGGCGTTCGTGCACACAAGAGGCGGTGATCCCATCTGGGAACAGGCGCTGGAGGTCATCGCTGCCCAGGTAAACGAGGGGACCTTCCGCATATGGTTCGACCCCACCATCGGTCTGGGTCTGGTGGATGACACCTACTCCGTCGGGGTCGCTTCCGATTTTGCCCGCGACTGGATCGACTCGCGTTTCCGCGCCCTAATGTCTGACGCGGTCGCCCAAGTCCTGGGCCGCCCTGTGACCTTTGAACTGGTCGTCTCGCCAGGGCTCGCGCAGCCACCCGCGGTAGAGGCTGCAGAAAACAACCCCAGGAAGCCGTCGACCGCGCTCCCCCTATCGCCGTCCGCCGCATCTTCTCCGTCTGGCGCTGGACCAACCGCCACCGCCGCCGCGCCACGCGACACCTCCCGCGACCCCGTGACACCCTCGGGTCTGGTAGGCAAGAACACTTTCGACACTTTCGTGGTGGGTCAGTCCAACCGTTTTGCCCACGCCGCCGCCCTCGCGGCCGCCGAACAACCCGGCACCCAGTACAACCCTCTCTTCATCTACGGGGGGGTCGGCCTGGGCAAGACCCACCTTCTTCAGGCCATCGGCAACTACGCTTTGCGCAACCACTCCGGTCTCAAGGTCCGCTGCCTATCTATTGAGACCTTCACCAATGACTTCATCAATTCGCTCCGTGACGACAGCATCGAGGGCTTCAAGAACAGGTACCGCACCATAGACGTGCTCTTGATAGACGACATCCAGTTCTTGCAGAAGAAGGAACAGACCCAAGAGGAGTTCTTTCACACTTTCAATGCTCTCTACGACGCTCAGAAACAGATCGTCATCACATCTGACCGTCCCCCCAATGGACTTGCGATGCTCGAGGATCGCCTGGTATCCCGGTTCCAGTGGGGTCTTACCACCGACATCCAGCCCCCCGATTTAGAGACCCGCGTAGCCATCTTGCGTAAGAAAGTCCGCGCCGAAGGCATCTCTCTAGTAGATGACGATGTTCTGATGTTGATAGCTTCGCGCGTACCCACTAACATCCGCGAACTAGAGGGGTGTCTGACCCGCGTCGTCGCCTTCTCCTCCTTCAACAAGCGTCCCATAGACGTGTCTCTCGCCACCGAGGTGCTAAAAGACATCCCCGAGACACCCACTTCTCGCATAACCATCGACATGATCTTGTCCACGGTGGCCGAAGCCACGGGCGTCTCCATCACCGAGATCACGGGTGACAAGCGTTCTCGGTCTGTCGTAGAAGGCCGACACTTGGCTATGTATCTCGCCCGCGAACTAACCGACGCCAGTCTCCCAAAGATAGGTGATCGCATCGGCGGACGCGACCACACCACCGTGCTGCACGCCGTGGAAAAGGTCACCAAACTGCTTCCTCAGAATCGTGACATGTATAACCTTGTCCAGCGGCTCACCGCCAAACTCAAGAGTGCGCGTTGAAGTCCTTTGCACACCCACTTGTCGAAACCCGGTGCACGCCGTGTTCACAACCCTCTCGTTTTTCTACTTCCTTTTTGGTAGTGCCTACTTCTCCTCGGCTCTCCCCAATTTCTCCACAGGTCTTCCCCCAGGCCCGCACCTCTCTCTTGGCGCCACCCCACCTACCCTCGCTCTCTCCACATCTTCCACAACCCCTATTACACCGACTATATTTCTTCTTACAAATAAATAAAGATCGTAGTAGCGAGAACTCGTTGTTCTCCAAATCGACTAAGGAGTCGCGATGAGACTTATCACCACCAAGCAAGCGCTCGTCGACTGTCTAGGGATCGTGAGTAAGGCTGTCTCGTCGCGCACATCCATCCAAGTCTTGTCCGGGGTGTTGCTCGAAGCGAACGAAAACGGCATCGTACTGTCCGGCACTGACATGGAGATCTCGATACGAGCGCCTCTTGAGGGAAAGGTCGAGCGCCCTGGTTCTTTAGTGATGCCGGCTCGTATAGCAGCGGATATCGCTCGTAGTCTGCCGGTGGGCGAGGTCGTACTCGAGCAAGGTCTGGGCGAGAAACACATCCACATCACGGCCGGCGAATCGGTCTTCGACCTGCATTCACTGCCCGCGGCTGATTTTCCGCAGTTGCCCGTGTGTGTAGGTGAGCGCTTCGAAGTAGGCAAGGCAGCTTTTGTCGAGACAGTCGATCGGGTTGCACCATCCGCCACTCGCGATGAGACCAGGCCTGTGCTCACTGGGGTGTTGATCCAATTCACGACGAGCACCGTCTGTATGGTAGCCACCGATGGTTATCGGTTGAGCTTCAAAGAGACTTCTCTGCAGTCGTCCGTGTCCACCGGGCTAGAGGTGATAGTACCTGCACGCACGTTGCTGGAACTCTCTCGCATAGCGGCGAGCGCCCCTCAAGACACCATCTCGATCCTGCCCACAGAGAACCAAATACTCTTTGAGGTAGGTCAGACGTCTTTGGTGTCACGCCTCATCGACGGCCAGTTCCCCAACCACAAGCAACTCATACCCGAGAAATTCGACCACGAGGTCACCATAGATCACGATGAGTTCCTAGAAGCAGTGCGTCGAGTGTCTTTGCTCGCTCAGAAGAGTGCGCCTCTTAGGCTGGATTTTTCAGACAACACCCTGGCTATCTCCGCAGAGTCCCAGGACGTCGGTAAAGCAAAAGAGGCCATCCCCGTGCAATACGACGGCGAACCTATCGCTATCGGGTTCAACCCCGAGTTTCTTGAAGCGGGCATCGCTTCTATCAAAGAGCCGGCTGTCTATTTGCGGTTTATCGGACCAGTGAAGCCCGGTCTACTCAAGGGCGCCGGTGATGACTTTCTGTACTTGGTCATGCCCATCCGGCTGAACGACTAGCATGGCACCGTCTGCCGATCCTGAGTCGGCAGCGAGGCCGCCCACGGAGGTACAGGTCCGCCTGCCGATAACGCTTGGCCAGTTTCTTAAACTGGCCGGCATCGCGAGTACGGGTGGGGAAGCGAAGCGGTTGATCACGTTTGGTGATGTGACGGTCAACGGCTCTGTCGAAGAACGTAGAGGTCGGCACTTGGCGACGGGCGATCTCATCGAAGTCGCGGGACAACTGGTGCAGGTCGTCACCGACCCGTCCGACTAGCTATGGGTAGGCACTCTTGCTGCTGCGTCGTTTGACAGTCTCGAATCTGCGTTCGCGCGCAGACCTTACGATAGATGTCGGCCCACGTCTGACCGTTTTGGTCGGCCCCAACGGCGCCGGAAAGACGACCATGCTCGAGGCAGCCGTCCTTGTCCTGCATGGGGACCCACTCAGATCATGCTCCGTGCGAGACCTGATCATGCAGGGCGCCTCTCACTTGCGTGTGGAGATAGAGTTGGACGACGATGGATCGCCTCTGACAGCCGCTGCCGCCTACTCACGTGACGGTGACAGACGCCTTACAGCCGGCGGCCTGCCCTTGTCCGACTTCTCTCGTTGGCGCGAGGTACTACCCGTTCGGACCTTCGTGCCGGACGACCTCCGTCTCATCAAAGGCAGCCCTCGCCGGCGACGCGCATACCTAGACACATTGGCGTCAAGAAGGGATGCGGAATATGCAGCTACCCTCAAGAACTACGAAGAGGCGCTGGCCCAGCGCAACACCTTACTCCGCCTGGCGCGCGCTGGCGGCGCCGACACTCAGTTCGAGCCGTGGGAGGCGATGCTGGCCGAAACCGGCCTAGCGGTGTGCGACAAGCGGGCCGCCGCCCTGAGCGACTTCATCGGCCCTTTCCAGCAGATGCACCTAGACCTCACCGGCGAGCCGTTGGACACTTTTCACCTGATGTATCGGACCAACGTTGCCGGCCTGGACGCGGCCGGCTATCGCCGCCGCCTGGCCGAGACCAGGGACGCAGACCGCCAGCGCACCTTCACAAACTTGGGTCCTCATCGTGACGACTTTCGCCTCATGCGCGCCGCCCTCGATATGCGCGACTGTGCCTCGCAAGGTGAGCAACGTGCCGCCTTGCTCACGCTGGTTCTGGCGGAGTGGGAATGCGTGGCCAAGACCGGACGTTCGTCCTTGCTCCTGTTGGACGATGTCATGAGCGAGTTGGACGAGGAACGGCGCCGCGCGCTACTTGGCATCGTGAGCCGTGGGGGCCAGGTATTGGTGACCTCCACCGATCTGCGCTACTTCTCTGACACCGAGCTAGAGCAGGCCACGGTGGTGGAGCTGATTCCGGGAGAGGCAGCAGTTGTCCGCGCGTAAGGATTTCGATCAACTTGGCGATCTGCTGCCTGAAGCGTGCGAGGTCGTCGGCTCTTCGGCGGAAGGGCGCGGCCGTCCGGCTGGCCGGGGTGCGGCGGGCAGGGGCACGGAAGGCCGGAGCGACGGGGGTCGGGTCCCCAAAAGACTTCAAAGCCAATTGGCGAGGGCTGTCGGCGAGGCTTGGCCCGTGGTCGTCGGACCAGAGGTGGCAGAGAATGCGTCGCCCATTCAGTTGAAGAACGGCACTCTGGTGGTGAGCACCTCGTCCAGCGTCTGGGCGGACACGCTTCAATACATGAGCGTCGACCTGGCGGCGCGCCTCAACCAGCGCCTGGGCGAAGAACTGATACAACGCATGGTCTTTCGTAACGCCGGGTGGGAGGAGCGGACGGCGAACAGTTCCGGCAGAGCAGAGACCGTGCGCGCGGAGTCGTCTCGGGACGGGTTGACCCCCGAGCAAGAGCAAGCTCTGGCCGAGGTACAGGAGTCCGACCTGCCGCCGGCCCTGCGGGAGTCAGCCATTCGCGCGATGCGGGCCGCTTTCGCACGCAGTGAGCGGAATCCCGTTCGCTGACAGCGTATTGCGCGCCCTGGGGTCAGTCCCCATGTGGTATGATATTCACGTCGTGGTTCGTGCTGTCTGGAGCGACGGGCGGGCCGTTCTCCCTGCATATGGGGAGCATTCCCAAGGTCCACCGCAGCGACGTTTCCACGGATCGCGGACGCGTTACCCGGCGATTATCAGGCCGCTGGTGGCATTCCCGCACTCGGACCCCGGAGCGCGGGCGCCGGGATAGAAGAGAGGCCGAAGAGTTTGGCGCAAAAGTCACAGAACAGCTATGACGCCGGCGACATCCAGGTCCTGGAAGGTCTGGAGCCCGTGCGTAAGAGACCCGGCATGTACATCGGGTCTACGGGCCATAGAGGCCTGCACCACCTGGTGTACGAAGTCGTGGACAACTCTGTCGACGAGGCATTGGCGGGTTACTGCACCAACATCGACGTGACCATTTGCGATGATTCCTCGGTCAAGGTCGTGGATAACGGGCGCGGCATCCCGGTCAAAGAGATGCCACAGTATGGCAAGTCGGCCGTCGAGATAGTCATGACCAAGCTTCACGCCGGCGGCAAGTTCGGCGGCGAAGGCTACAAAGTGTCGGGCGGTCTACATGGGGTGGGCGTCAGTGTGGTCAACGCTCTCTCGGAGTGGCTCAAGCTGGAGGTGAGCCGCGACGGGCATCGGTTTGTGCAGACCTACGAACGCGGTGCTCCCACGAGTGATCTGGAGAAGATAGGCTCCACCGACGCGAGCGGCACGACCATTCACTTCAAGCCCGGACTTCCAGATCTTCGACGATCTGAACTTCAACTTCACCGTCCTTTCGCAACGCTTGCGCGAGGTCGCCTTCCTGAATCGCTCTCTGCGCATCACCCTGACAGACGAGCGAGAAGACGGTGGTGAGAGCGAAGCTGGAGTGGCCGACGACGACTACAATCCACGGGAGTTCCTGGATCAGACCGCCGAGCGCGAGATGCCCGAAGACTTAGAGGCGGACGCGGCGGATACGACGGACTCGGAGGGCGCCGGCGACGCCGCAGTCGCCCCAGCCGCGGTCGCGCCCCTAGTGCCCAAGAAGCGCACGAGCCCACGCCAAGTCACCTACTGCTATGACGGCGGCATCATCGACTTCGTCAAGCACATCAACAAGCAGAAGGAAGCCATCCATCCGAGCATCATACATATCGAGGGCGAAGAGTCTGAACACTACCTCGAACTCGCCATGCAGTGGAACGCAGGGTACAACGACAATGTCTTCTCGTTCGCCAACAACATCAACACGCACGAAGGCGGCAGCCACCTCTCCGGTTTCAGGTCGGCCCTCACGCGCACCATAAACGACTATGCTCGCTCAAAAGGCTTCCTCAAAGAGAAAGAGGAGAACCTCAGCGGCGAGGACGTCCGCGAAGGCCTGGTGGCTATCCTCAGCGTCAAGCTGCGCGACCCCCAGTTCGAGGGGCAGACCAAGACGAAGCTGGGTAACTCAGAGATTCGCGGCTTCGTAGAGGGCATCGTGAGCCAGAAGCTCGCGGAGTTCCTAGAAGAGAACCCGTCGGACGGCAAGCTGATAATCACCAAGACGGTCCAAGCCGCGCACGCACGTCAGGCGGCCCGCAAGGCCCGTGACCTCACGCGTCGCAAGAGTGTCTTAGAGAACACCACTTTGCCCGGCAAACTAGCCGATTGCTCTATCCGCGACCCAGCGTCCTGCGAACTGTATCTGGTGGAGGGTGACTCGGCAGGTGGTTCGGCCAAGCAGGCGAGAGACCGCAGCTTCCAGGCCATCCTGCCGTTGCGGGGCAAGATCATCAACGTCGAGAAGGCCAGGCTCAACAAGATACTTTCCAACAACGAGATCCAAGCCATGATCAGCGCCTGTGGCACCAGCTTGGGCGATGAGTTCGATGTGACCGCCGCCCGCTATCACAAGGTCATCATAATGACCGACGCGGATGTCGACGGCGCGCATATCCGCACGCTTATCCTGACGTTCTTCTTCCGCAGCATGGTGGAGCTCATAGACGCGGGCTACGTCTACATCGCGCAACCTCCCCTGTACAGGGTCACTCACAAGCGTCAGGACTACTACGCTTTCGACGACACGCAACTCGAGGTGCTGCTGCAGCGCATCGGCCGCACGGGCATCACGCTACAGCGGTTCAAGGGCTTGGGCGAGATGAACCCGGAGCAGTTGTGGGAGACCACCATGAACCCCGACAAGCGCACTCTGCTGCAGGTCACGGTAGACGATGCTGCGCTGGCCGACGAGGTGTTCACCACCCTGATGGGGGACAACGTTGAACCGCGCCGGGACTTCATAACCGAGAACGCGCGCTACGTGCGCACTCTGGACGTATAGAGTGGGGAACGGGGCGATGGAGACTCTAGAGGGACGCATAGAACAGATAGAGATCGCAGACGAGATGCGGGCGTCGTATCTGGACTATGCGATGAGCGTCATCGTGGGCCGCGCTCTACCGGATGTCCGCGATGGTCTCAAGCCGGTGCACCGCAGAGTGCTCTTCGGCATGCACGACTCGGGCATGAGACCCACCTCGCCCTATCGCAAGTGCGCTCGCAGTGGTCGGTGATGTCATGGGTAATTTCCACCCCCATGGCGACGCCTCAATCTACGACGCGCTCGTGCGCATGGCACAGAATTTCGCTATCCGCTATCCGCTGGTGGACGGGCACGGCAACTTCGGCTCGGTGGACGGAGACTCCGCCGCGGCGATGCGCTACACGGAGTGCCGTCTAAGCAAGATAGCCATGGAGATGCTGCGGGATATCGAAGCCGACACGGTCGACTGGACTCCCAACTACGACGAGAGCCGAGAAGAACCACGGGTGCTCCCTTCGCGCTTCCCCAATCTCTTGGTCAACGGCAGTTCTGGCATCGCGGTGGGTATGGCCACCAACATCCCGCCCCACAATCTGGGTGAAGCCATATCGGCGGTAGTGGCGTTCATCGACGATCCGAGCATCAGCAACGCCGACCTGATGAAACACCTCAAGGGTCCGGACTTTCCTACCGGCGGTCTGATCATGGGCAGCGCCGGTATCCGCGAGGCCTACGAGACCGGTCGTGGCCGGGTGGTGGTCCGCGCTCGCGCTCACACCGAGCCCTTGAAGCAGGGCAAGACCGCTATCATCGTCAACGAGCTCCCGTACCAGGTGAACAAGGCCCTGCTGATAGAGAAGATCGCCGAACTCGTCCGCGAGAAGAAGATCACCGAGATATCCGACCTTAGAGACGAGTCCGACCGCTCGGGCATGCGTGTAGTGATAGAGCTCAAGCGGGAGGCAGTGCCCAAGGTCGTGCTGAACAAGCTGTACAAGCACAGCTCGATGCAGACCACGTTCGGTATCAACATGCTCGCGCTGGCCGACGGTGTCCCCCAGACGCTCTCCTTGCGGGACATGCTGGGCCACTACGTCGTCCACCAGAGGGACGTGATCGTCCGTCGCACCAAGTTCGAGCTCGATAAGGCCAAGAAGCGCGCCCACATCCTGGAAGGGCTGCTTATCGCCATCACCAACCTGGACGAGGTCATCAAGATCATCCGCTCCAGCGAGGATACCGAAGCCGCCAAGATGGGCCTCATGGAGCGCTTCGGTCTGAGTGACGAACAGGCCCAAGCCATCGTCGACCTGCGTCTGCGCAACCTTACCGCTCTTGAGCGGCATAAGCTGGAAGAGGAACACAGAGACCTGCTGGAGCGTATCGCCTACTTGGAGGGCCTGCTTGCGGACGAGAGTCTGATCTTTGGCGTGGTCAAGGACGAACTGCTCGAGATCAAGCAGATGTACTCCGACGACCGTCGCACCGAGATCCTGCCTTCCGAGGACGAGATCGACATCGAAGACATGATCGCCGTCGAGGAGATGGTCATCTCGATAACGGCTTCGGGGTACGTCAAGAGACTGCCGGTGACCACTTACCGTTTGCAGCACCGAGGTGGTGTAGGCGTCATGGGCATGGATCACAAAGAGGGCGACTTCATAGAGCACCTCTTCATCACCACGACGCACCACTTCCTGCTGTTTATCACCTCGAGAGGCAAGATCTACCGCCAGAAGGTGCACGAATTGCCCCTGGGCAGCCGCCAGAGCAAGGGCCGCCATGTGGCCAACCTGCTTCCGCTGGCGCAGAACGAACAGATCAAGGCCGTCATCGCCACCAAGGACTACTCCGACGCCAAGTACCTGGCGTTCGCCACCCGGAGGGGCATCGTCAAGAAGACTCGGTTCTTGGACTACGCGACCAATCTGAAGGCTGACGGCATAATCGCCATCAACCTTGAGGATGGTGACGAACTCGTCGCCGTCGCCCATACCAACGGGCACGACGACCTGATCCTGGTATCGAGCGAGGGCAAGGCCATCCGCTTCCACGAGTACGACGTGCGGCCCACCGGGCGAAACACAAGGGGCGTCGCCGGCATGCGTATGCCGCGGGGTCACGTCTTGCTGGGTATGGCTGTGGCAGAGGACGACGCGGATATCTTCTGCGTCACTAGAGAAGGGCTTCGGCAAGCGCACACCGGTCTCCGGATACCCGACGCAGAAGCGCGGAGGGCAAGGGGTCATAACCATCAAGGACAGCCCCGATCGCGGCGATCTGGTGGGAGTGGCGACCGTCCGCAACAACCACGAACTTCTGCTGATGAGCCAAGAGGGAACAGTCATCCGCTTGCCGGTGGAGAGCGTGCGCAGCACGGGTCGCAACACCATGGGCGTCAAAGTCATGAACCTACGGGGTGCCGACAAGTTGTCCAGCATGGCCCGTCTTGTCGGCTCTGCTAACGGAAACGGAGAAGGCGAAGGCGATATCGCCGACCTGGCAGCGCTGGAGGGTGAGGGCGATATGGGCGACCTCGAACTGCCGGAGGACGAGCCGCCAGCAGACGGACCCGTCGAAGAAGTGGAGTCCTAAAAAGCTCTGATATCATGCTCTGCACGACAAGTGCGCGGTCACTTGCGGGATACAAGGAGCAGCACATATGATCTTCTGGGATTGGACTCTGATACTACTAGTGCCGGCCTTCTTGCTTGGTCTGTATGCGCAGGCCAAGGTCAGCTCGAACTTCAAGCGCTATTCACAAGTCATGTCTTCTCGCGGGCTGACGGGCACCGAGGCGGCCCGGCTGGTACTCGATGGCTCGGGTCTGTACAACGTGGGCATAGAGGTGGCCGGCGGCCGCTTGTCCGACCACTACGACCCGCGCACCCGCAATCTGACGCTGAGCCCCGAGGTGGGCAACAGCAGCTCGCTTGCCGCGTGGGAGTGGCTGCTCACGAAGCCGGTCATGCTTTGCAGCACGCCCAGGGATATGCCGCGTTCAGGCTTCGGAGCTTCCTGGTCCCGGTGGCCAATATCGGCTCCAACCTAGGCATAGTCATCTTCTTGGTCGGCTTGTTCTTCGGTGCGTCGCAGGGCATACCCTGGCTCATGAACGTCGGCATCCTGCTGTTCTCGGCCGCGGTCCTCTTCAGCGTGGTGACGTTGCCGGTGGAGTTCAACGCCTCCAACAGGGCGATAAAAGAGCTTACCAACAAAAGCATCCTGGTCGGAGCGGAGCTCGAGGGAGCGAAGAAGGTGCTTCGCGCTGCTGCGCTGACCTATGTCGCGGCAGCTCTGATGGCGATACTGACTCTGCTTAGGTTGATACTCATCAGTCGCAGGTAGCGACGGCCAAAGGGGGGAGGGCGAAGCGATGTCGGTGCCACGCTTGCTCCTGATACCCACCCATCGCACCGGCTTGGCGGACGCATTGGCTGCCGCCTGCCGCCGAGATACTAATTGCTCAAGGCCGCGAAGTGCGCTACCACCATGTGGGGCCGTTGGCCCCGATGTCCTGCTGGGATCGCTGGGAAGGCGCGGTGTTCATCGACCCGGGTATCACCGGCGAGCAGAACGCTGTCAGTCTCTACGAGGTGGCGGTCCGTCATGCCGACATCTCCCTGCTGTCCTCCACGGCCGGTCTGCTCGATCAGAGAGAGGGAGTCGACTGGGTGCCCACGGACTTGGCCGACCTGCTTGACTGCCCTGTGGTCGTGGTGGTGGACTGCAGAGGTTGGGGGACGGGCATCAAGGTCCTCACCAAGGGCATCAAGGCCTATCTGAAGAGTGTCAACCTGGTGGGGGTCATCCTGTCAGGGGTCGCCGACAACGAGCAATACGAGCTTCTAAAGCGAGTCATGGCCGAGGAGGACATCCGAGTCGCGGGATGTCTCTACGAGGGGCAAGGGTCTGGGCTGGGATGCGAAACCACCAGGCCCGTGGGGGCTGCCCCTGTCCGTGGAACTACTGGAGAGTGTAGCCAGGCAGGTCGATGTTGGCGGGCTGGTCAAACTCGCCGGTCAGCGCGGCTACTTATCCACGCGCACCCGTTTGTCCGACCACAGTGGAGAGGGCCCGTTGGTCATGGTAGCTGGTGGGGTCGGCTTCACTCCCTGGAGCCGAGACTCAGTCGAAGTGCTGCGTTCCGCCGGGGCGCAGGTCCGTCGCCTAGACCTGCTCAACGACTCACAGTTGCCACCGGAGGCGTCTGGCTTGGTGATCGCGGGGACGTTGTGGCCTGAGACTATCCAGGACATCTCTATGAACACGCCCCTAGTACGGGACATTGCCGAGCGCGTAGGAGCCGGGTTGCCTACCATCGCTATGGGGGGTGGCATGCTGATAATGCTGGCGGAGCTTCAAGACACGCTGGGCCGGACCTCGGAGTTTGCAGGTGTGATCCCAGCGCGAGGGGAGATCCTGTGGGATTTGGAGTATCCGGCCTACGTGGAGGTCCGTGCCGCCAGAGACAATGTCCTTCTGGGCAAGGGCGACAGGTTGACCGGCTGGGTTCTGAGCGAGTTGGAGCTGAACAGAGTCAGATCAGAATTGGGAGGCGCCGTTGACGTTGCAGGGCGTGACGGCGGCCCGGGAGCGGCAGGACTCGTTCGGCGGGGAGTCGCTTCTCTGCTCTCCGGCACTGATACATCTGGATGCACTCCGTCGCGCCGCTCCGCGCTTCGTCAAGCATTGCCAAGACTTCGCAGGAGCCGGGCAGCCCATCCTTTGAGGGCGCCCAGGCGCGGGAGCAGTACAATAGGAACCTGCCGGAAGCAATGAATGACCCCAAGGAGGGAATGTGGCGGATGCAGGAACCGACCCGGTGGTAAGGAACTACCGGGAGAAAATATCGGACAACGATCTCAAGATCCTTGAAGCGCTTAACAAAAGGCTGTCCTTGGTAAGGAGCCTGAAAGACTACAAGGACGCCCACGGCATCAGCTTCTATGACGCGGCTCGAGAAGACTGGGTCATCACGTATCTGTCGCGTGCTAACCGCGGCCCTCTCTCCAACGAAGGGCTCCGTGAGATATACACCCTGATCCTCAAGGTCATCAAGCAAGAGGCCGCTGCGCTGAGTGAGTCCGAGAAGGAGTAGGTTAGAAATCCTGGGGTGACACGTCCTCCAGGAACTGCCGGAATTCCTTCACTATCTCTTCTACGTCCTGGACTTCACGTTCGAACTCTATGCCGTTGGTGTTCAACAACTCCGCGGAGACGTATATGGGCGCGTCTGTCCTGACGGCAAGGGCGATAGCATCCGAGGGTCGAGAGTCCAGCAGCACCTCCCGCCCGCCGGCGTCTAGGTGTATGACGGCGTAGAAGGTGTTCTCGCGGAGTTCGGTGACCACCACCGCGACGACGCTCGCCGACAGTCTGTCGATGGCGCTGGCGAGCAGGTCGTGCGTCAAAGGACGAGGCAGTTCGGCACCTTGCAGTCTCATCAGGATCGCGGCAGCTTCCGGGTGGCCTATCCATATGGGTAAGAAGCGATTCTTGTCCTCGACCTTCAGGAGCACGATGGGCTGCTTGCTGGTCACGTCGAAACTCACACCATAGACTGCGACTCGCTCGATGTTCTCCATGGTCTCCTCACTCGGGACCCGCCTATGCGCATCCTTAGGTTACCGCGCCGCTTTTCTTGACAACAAGCGGAAAGCCGGTAGACTTCCGGCGCGAGGGCCTATAGCTCAGTTGGTTAGAGCGCACCCCTGATAAGGGTGAGGTCAGTGGTTCGAATCCACTTAGGCCCACCATTATTCTCGCGATGCCACGTGTTAGTTCGACCCGCGTGGGGGATTAGCTCAGTTGGGAGAGCGCCGCCTTTGCACGGCGGAGGTCGCCGGTTCGACCCCGGTATCCTCCACTTCCCGCGTCAGAACCCCGCAGCGCCTCGGCGCTTTCGTACGCTGAGGGCGTATTCACGCGTTTCATGAACCTCATGGAGCAACATGCGTTGCATTGCCTAGCCCCGAGGAATATACTCGGTGCAGGCCTATATGAAACCCATGCAGACAGCCAAAAAGGCTCATGTTACCGAGCAGCAGAAGGCTTGGGCAAGATTGGCACTTCTGACAACGGTCGGGCTGGTCTGTCCCCCTCTAGCGGCCGCGCGCTCGGGAGTAGTCTGGGGTGTCTATCTTCTACTCGTGGTCCTCTACTCTTTGTGGACGGTCCGGGCGACACAAGTCGCAGACCGCAAGGGCCATCTTGGCTATCTAATCTGTGCGGCCGACGCAGCGGTGCTAGTGCCTATCCTGGTCTGGAGTCTGGGCGCGGCCATGCCGATCGTGTTAAGCCTGCTCTGGGTGCTCGGCGCCGCGACATCGTGGCGCGCCGCTCAGGCCTATCGCTCAGGCAGGACGGAGTCCGCGACCGGCTCGGAGACAGCGCGCGTGGCCGGCTCGGCCGAAGGCGCACCGTTGGAGAGGGCCCTGCGGGTCAGGCTGAGAGTGCTGGCCACAGAAGGCACCCGGTTTGCATTGGTCGTCTTGAGATTGGCGGGGCACGCGGAGATGGTCGCTGGATCCGGAAGAGAAGCGACCAAAGACTTTCTGCGCGAAGCGGGTCGAAGATCACTCCGTCTGCTGGGTACAGATGCCCAGTTGTTCCCATTGCCGGCAGGGCGCATGGCTTTTGTCTTTGCCGCGGACATGCATGCTCACGACACCGAGAGCGTGGCCATGGCTTTGGCGACCGAGGTATGCAGTCAGAGCCTGAACGGGTATGCCCTGGAATGCGTGGCCGGATGGGCCACGGCTCCGGCGGACGGTACCAGTGCAGCCGACCTGATGTACGCGGCAGAGAGCGGCGCCCTAAGCAACGCCGCCTTTCGCAGGGTGGCCGGTTCGCCGGTATCGGTGCCCGAACCCGCTAAGAGGCGCGCTGTAGCCGGATAGCGGCCCGGTTCTGGGGCTGTGGTACAGTTCCCCGGATGGACATCCAGACACTCAAGACCAAGAAGATAGGCGTGTTGATGGGTGGCCTCTCTGGGGAGCGTGATGTCTCTCTGCGCTCGGGGGCCAACTGCCTGCGGGCGCTCCTTTCTAAGGGCTATGACGCGGTCTCTGTCGATGCCGTAAGAGATGTTGCTCAGCGCTTGGACGAACAACGGATAGAGGTGGCGTTTCTAGCTCTGCACGGTCGTTTCGGAGAAGACGGGACAATCCAAGGGATGCTCGAGATCATGGGTATCCCCTATACCGGTTCGGGAGTCCTGGCCTCTGCGTTGGGGATGAACAAGGTAGCGGCCAAGAAGGTGGTCATGGCGAGCGGGTTGACCTCTCCGGACTACTACGAGGTCAGTGCCGACGAGGCTGCCGCTGCCGCTGCCGCCAGTATCCAGGCCTCACTCGGTCTACCCGTGATGCTTAAACCGGTGGAGGAGGGCTCCAGTCTGGGGGTCGCCAAGTGCGTTGACGCGGAGTCGCTGCGCGCCTCCATCGAGCAGGCCCGCACCGACTACGGGTCGGTGTTCGCCGAACGCCTTGTCTTCGGCCGAGAGATCACCGCCGGGGTGCTGGAGCGCGAGGGCGACGTCCAAGTCCTTCCGATCCTGGAACTCGTGCCCAAGAACGACTTCTATGACTACGAGGCCAAGTACACCAAGGGCCTTACCGAGTTCGTCCTGCCTGCCGAGCTGCCCCCGCCGGTGTACGCGGAGTGCGAGCGGCTGGCGCTGTCTGCGTTTGCTGCCGTAGGCTGTCGCGGATATGCGCGGGTGGACATGATGGTGGATGAGCAGGGTGGACCTTGGTTTATCGAGGTCAACACCCTCCCTGGCATGACAGACACGTCGGACCTGCCCGCTCAGGCGGAAGCTGCTGGTATCTCATATGAAGACTTGGTGGAGACCATCCTACTCACCGCCGTTGCCTGAGGCGCCCGACAGTTGTGGGGCGCTGCTTGAGGGCTGCGTGGATTCCCACGTCCACGTCTTTCCACCCGAGATCACCCGCGACAAGGACGCCTACCTGGCCTCGGACTCCCGGTTTGTCGCCCTATACGGTTCATCCGACGCGCGGATGGCCACTGCGGAAGAAGTACTGGGCCAGATGGACAGAAGTAGTATCCAGCTGTCTATCATCTTTGGCTTCGCCTTTGCCGACATCGGCCTGTGCAGGTTGGCCAACGACTACGTTCTGGAGGCTGTGCGCCGGCATCCGGGTCGGCTGGCGGGCCTGGCCTGCGTCCCGTGGGGTTCGAAGGACGCCGCGGACGAGCTCGAGCGTTGCCTGCAGGCAGGCATGTGCGGCTGTGGTGAACTGGCGCCTACCTCGGGTGACCCCAAGGAGCTGGCCGGCCTTGCTCCTGTCGCCGCTGTGTTGCGCGAGCGCTCGCTGCCGCTGCTGGTGCATGCCAGCGAGCCCGTTGGCCATAAGTATCCCGGCAAGGGTCGGTTCACCCCCGATGCTTGTGTGGCGTTGGCTCAGACGTATCCCGGGCTCAAGCTGGTGCTGTCCCACCTGGGGGGAGGGACTTTTTTGTACGAGACCATGCCCGAAGTGAAGCAGGCGTTGGCCGACGTCTACTACGACACAGCGGCCATCCCTTATCTGTACTCCCCAGATATCTATCAGATCGCCACGCTCGCGGTGGGGGCGGAGAAATTGGTGTTCGGCAGTGACTACCCGCTGCTGGATCCTGTCCGCTGCGTCCAGGGACTCGAGCGCCTCGCACCGCGGGATCGCCAAGCAGTGCGTGCGGACAACGCCAGGAGGATCTTCGGGCTATGAACAGAGGCAAAGGAGACAGCGGCGCCTCCCGGCGGTTGTTGCAGGTGGAATACGTCGGAGATTTCGCCCGTCTGGACGTCAATCGCGATGTGCGCAAAGGGGTGCCGGAGGTGATATTCGCGCCTCGCAAGACTGACGGACAACTGGAAGCTGTGGTGCGGGCGCTGCTGGTCGCCAAGGGGCTCGCGTTGGTCAGCCGGCTCGAAGCTGCTCGCGCGGACCGTCTGCGAGAAGCGCTTACGGTTGGGCAAGAGGCGTTCGCTGATCTGGTCTTTGACTACCTACCGGATGCCGGAGTACTGGCCTGCCGGACCCCCGCATACAGCGCGCCGGAGCAAGGCGGGCATGTGGGCATACTCACCGCCGGCACCTCAGACATCCCGGTGGCTGAGGAGGCCGCCCTTGTCGCGAGCTACATGGGGTGCTCGATCGAACGGGGCTACGACGTGGGAGTCGCCGGGCTTCACCGCCTGATGGAGCCCTTGCGCAGCATGATGCAGAGCGGAGTGTCGGTGCTGATAGTGGTCGCCGGCATGGAGGGGGCGCTACCGTCGGTGGTGGGAGGTCTGGTGGACGTGCCCGTGATCGGCGTCCCCACTTCCACCGGCTATGGATTGGGAGGGGACGGGACTGCCGCGCTCTACTCCATGTTGCAGACCTGCTCACCCGGAGTGGTGGCGGTCAACATAGACAATGGGGTCGGTGCGGGGGCCGCCGCCGGTCTCATCGCGCGCCGAAGCGCAAGCTAGACGAGTGCCGAGTGGAGTAGGGTATGGCTCTAGGATAGAATAGCGGCCGTTCCTTTCTATGCCTGACGATCAAGAGGTGGTGCTATGTCCCGTGTGATCGACGACCGCGGACGCTTGTTCGGCAAGGTCAACGTGATAGACATACTGGTGCTGGTGGTGATCGTTGCCCTGGCGGTGTTTGTGGGTCTGCGCTTTGGTAGCGAAGATGCTGTCGTCAGCACAGAGAAGAAGCCGGTGACGGTCACCTTCTTGATCCAGCCGGCGCACGAGGGCATGATCGACTCTTACACGGTCCTTGGGCAGCTAAGAGACAAAGAAGGGCGTCTCCTGGGGACGATAGAGAAGACTGAGGTCGCCGAACGCAACGAGGTCGAGGTATCTGGCGGGGACTGGGAGTTCAAGCTGGACTTCGCAGCCCCCCCTGTGGTCTTGCTCCAGGTCTCTGCGCAAGGCAGCACATACAATGATACCGTCCACATAGGCCCCGTGGCCGCGCGTGTCGGCGCCACGCTCCAACTGGTCGGCCCTGGATGGGAGAGTGCAGCCGTAGTGTTGAGGGTGGACCAGGGCGCGGCGGCTAGCGAGTAGCTCTCGCGACTATGCATCCGCTAGAAGGATCACTCCTCTATAGGGGCTGCCACCGATCTCTGCGTTGGCTGACCGCAGTCGGCCGGGACTCGCTGGTGGGCCGCGGTCTTAGTGCTCTCACTGCCCTTGTGGGCAGGTACGCCGCCGGAAGCTGCATCCTGGGGACAAGCCGTATCGTGTCGGTGCCGCTCGAAAGCGCAAGGCAATCAATAAGTGAGCGCCTGGTGGCGCAGTCCTACATGTGGCTTCGCCGGGTCCTGGGGGCGGGACCTCTGGGTCGCGCGGTGTCGCGCGTTGGCGCTTGGCACGATGGCTCGGCCTTGCGTGAGGGCCAGTGGGCACGTCTAGCGGGCGGAGTCCTGTTGGGCGTGGCGTGTGGTCGCGTGATAGACGGAGTGATCGCTGCTCCGGTGGTCATGGCGGCGGTCGGACTGGTGTTGGTCATCTGGGGCCCTGCGGTACTGGTGGTATCCGCCGACAGTCAGATCGTGTGCAGGTTGTCGGCCGCGTGGCGTGGAGGCGCTCCTTCGTTGCGACGCCACCACCTTGGCGACCGGCCGACACTGGCAGTGGTCGCGGGCGTCGTGCTTTGCGCAGCTTCTGGAGTAGTGGCTGGACTTGCGGGCAGATCTGCCAGTGTTTGGCTGGTCGCGGGTGTCCTGCTGGTAGGAGCCTTCTTCGCCTTGCTCTGGCGTCCGGAGGCCATACTGCTGGCGGCGGCGGCTTTTCCTTGGCTCGACAACTGGGCGCGTGACGCCCTCGGCGGTCTGGGCGCGGCTTGGGACGAGGGACTGCTGTTGGCGTCCGTCGCGCTCCTACTCTGGGGCGCTTTGGTGACGGGAAGGTTGCGTTTGCGCACCGTACCCATACTTGTTCCCAGCCTGTTTGCGCTGGCCGCCGCGGTGGGCTCCATAGTGGTGAGCGGCGTCCCCAGCGACGTGGGCGTGTTCGCACTTAGAGTCACGCTGGAGCCCCTGCTCTTCTACTTCGTCGGGTTCCTTCTCTTCTCCACAAGTGCGTGGTTGCGGCGTGTCGTCACCGTGTTCCTGGTGTCGACGACCGGCCTGGCTCTGCACGGTCTATACCAATTCGTGACACACGTGCCCACGCCCACCCGCTGGGTGGACTCCAGCGAGACCTACATCACCACAAGGGCGTTCTCGGTTATCGGTAACCCGAATGGACTGGGTTCTGTGCTCTTGATAGGCACCCTGGTCGGGCTGGCCCTACTACTGTCGCCCGCGATACGCCGCGGTCCGCGAGTCGCTCTCGCCGCGGCTGTGGTGGTGCAACTGGGGGGCGTCGCGGTCACCTTCAGCAGAGGGGCCTGGCTTGGCCTAGCCTGCGGACTGCTTGCCTTGTTGATTCTCGCCTACAGGCGGTATCTCTTGCCCGTCTTGGTGGTCGGCGCGGCGGGCTTGCTGGCCGCGCCCAAGGTATTGGTCGACCGGTTCTTGCTGGTCTTCAGCGAGTCGTATCTGAGCAAAGCGGCTGTGGATGGTCGGATCTACAGGTGGATCGCGGCTTTAGACCAGATGGTCGTGCATCCCTGGTTCGGAGTAGGCCTGGGTACCTTTGGGGGGTCATCGGCCTCCAGGTTCGACTACTGGAACAGTTGGATAGACAACTTCTATCTGCAGATGGGGGCGGAGGGCGGCCTTCTGTTGCTGGTCGCTTTCTTGTGGGTCATGCTGCGAGTCGGCAAAGGACTCGTGAAAGGATCCAGGGTGAGCGAAGACCCCTTTGTACGCGCGCTCACCGCTGGGGTCTTTGGGGCACTAGTCGCCGTTGCCGTCGCGAACGTCTTCGCGAGTGTCTTTGAGACACTGGCCGTGGGGGCCGCCCTTTGGCTGCTGGCCGGACTGTCGACTGCGGCGGCACTTTGTAAGACGGGGCTTTCGCGGGAATGAATACAACATCGGTACTCTCGATAGACATCGCCCGAGTGACTCGTCAGACGTTCCGCGAGTCGGTGGTGGCGATGCTTAGCGCAGACCAGCCCGCTGCCGTGGCCAAGGTCAACGCTGAGTTTCTTCTGCGCTCGCTGGCCGACCACGGGTTTCGTGACTACTTAGGTTCTACACACTTCAACGTGGCCGACGGCATAGGCGTGCTGTGGGCGGCCCGCTTCCTGACCCTTAAGACCACCAAGCTGCCAGTGTTGCGACATCTACAGATAGTGGGGCAGGCGGCTTACTCGTTAGCGACTTTGGTCTTCTACCCCCGTTTCTGCCGGACTCCCATCCCGGAAAGAATCCCCGGAGTGGACGCTCTCATGGTCATGCTAGAGGCGGCCGAAGAAGCGGACGCACCGGTGTACTTCTTGGGCGCCGCCCCCCAGATCAATAAGAAAGCGAGGGCGGATATCCAGGCGCTGATGCCTGGGCTCAAGATAGCGGGTGGCCGGGACGGATACGTCGACGAGTGGGGGCCGGTGCTGCGGGAGATCGACCAGTCTGGAGCGACCATGCTTATCGTGGCGCTGGGCTGCCCCAAGCAGGAGTTCTGGATCCGGGACCATCTGGGCGAGTTGAAGAATGTGAAGGTGGCCGTCGGCGAAGGCGGGTCATTGGACTTCATCGCGGGAGATTTCCGCCGCGCTCCCAGATGGCTGCAGGCCATGGGTCTGGAATGGTTGTGGCGGCTCTTCATGAACCGCAACAAGACAGGGTCGGTATCCAGGGCCCATAGGATATGGAACGCGGTACCCGTGTTCATCCATCAGACGATTCAGTGGAAACTGCGGCATGGGTGGGTGTCGATGACGGACCCGGACGTGGCATGAACAGGGTGGCTGTAGTCTACAGCGGTGGACGGCATTGGGGGGGCATTGAGACGTACCTCCATAATCTGTTCCGGCTCTACAAGCGTGACGAGATGCAGTTAGTGCTGCTAAGTCTGGGCCGCTGGGAACTTAGTGAAGAGTTGGAGCGCATTGGCGTGTCTCAAGAGATACGGGTGTTGACAGGCAGAAGGCTGAGCTTCAAAGCGGTCTGGGGTATACGAAGGATCACGCTGGACGAGGGCGCGAGTCTCGTAGTCTCTCAGGGTGTGGTCGCCAACGCATACGCGCGTTTGGCGGCGCTCTTGGCCCGGCTCCCTCATCTCACAGTAGTGCACAGCGACCTCAAGCTCGACTACCCGAGTGCCCTTCGCAGATATGCGTACCAGCTTTCAGACAGACTCCTGAGGCCGGTCACCAAGGACTACATCGCTGTCTCGGGCTACCTGAAGGAGCGCTTGGTGCGCTCTGGAATCAGGTCCGGTAGGGTGCACGTGGTCTACAATGGGGTCGATATGGCTGCCGACCGCGCCGGCGCCGTCCGCGCCGGCGTCGATCTGGACCCGGATGGCGCTGAGGGCGGAGTGCGATTGGTCTCGGTGGGGAGGCTGCATCGAGTGAAGAACTTCGACTCTTTGGTGAGGGCGATGCGTCTTCTGCCCGACCGGGTGCGGCTGACCGTATGGGGAGAAGGCGAGGAGAGAGCAGCTCTGGGGGCCCTCGTAGAAGAGTTGGGCCTAGGCGGACGCGTGCGCTTTCCGGGGGAATCTGAGAACATGGAGCAAGCATTGCAGATGGCAGACGTGTATCTGCAGCCTTCGTGGAGCGAGGGCTGCTCTTTCGCCGTCGCCGAAGCGATGTTGCAGGGCAGGCCCACGGTGGTCACACCATACGGAGGTCTGCCCGAGCAGGTGCAGGATGGAGTCACCGGCGTGGTGACCAAGGACGGGAGCCCTGAAGAATTGGCTAGGGCCATAGAACTTCTGGTGAGTGATCGCGGCTTGGTCGAACGGCTGGGCCAGGCAGGCAAAGAGGCAGCTGAAGACATGTATTGCATGGACAAGTGGCTGAGCGAGACCACTTTGATTTTCCGCGAGGCGGCGAAAGAGAGCGACTGCGTAAGATGATGCAAGGTAGAGACATAGTCTGTCTCTCGTCTTTAGACTGGGACGCGCACTGGACCAGCAAGCAGCAGGTCATGCACAGACTCGCCCAAGAGGGCAACCGAGTCCTCTACGTCGACGAGCCGTCCACGATGCTCGCGCCACTGATAGTCAGGGAGCGGTGGAAGCGATGGGGAGCTTTGTATCCACGCCTTCGCCAAGCCGAAGAGACTCTCTGGACACTCACTCCCCCGCCCCTGCTGCCTTTCGGCAACAAGCGGCCGGTGATGAATCGCATCAATCAGGCCATCGTGGCCCGCTACGTGCGCTGGGCGATGAAGAAACTCAAGTTCGCCGACGACCACATCTTCTGGACCTATCTGCCGGCGACTTTCGCGGCTCTGGATCGCCTGTATCCACCTCGCTCCGGTAGGTCTCCCGCACTGATCATCTATCACTGTGTGGACGAGCACTCCGCTTTCCCAGGACACTTCATATCGCCGGCGGTGGTCAAGGGATACGATGAAGCACTGACGCGGCGGGCGGACCTGGTGGTCACCACTTCGGAGAGCCTGCGCAAGTCTAGGGAGGGCCTGAACCCACACACGTACACCGTGCTCAATGCCGTGGATGTGGAACTCTTCGCCGAAGCTCTGGCCTCGGGCGACCCCTTGCCGGACGATCTCGCCGCCATACCCGAGCCACGCCTGGGCATCGTGGGGGTTCACGACTATCGATTGGATGTGGACGCGGTGGAGGCCTTGGTGCAAGGTGACCCCGGTTGGCAGGTGGTGCTCATTGGTCCGCTTAGGGTGAGCCACGCCGACGTGGCCCGACTCAAGCATCTGCCTTCGGTGCATCTGCTTGGTGGCAAGCCGCGTGAGCAACTGCCCTCGTATCTGCGGGGTCTCAGTGCCGCACTCATCCCTTATCGGGTGTGCGAGCTTACGCGCAACATCTTTCCGCTCAAGCTGTTCGAGTACTTGGCCGCCGGACTGCCCGTGGTGGCGGGAGGACTACCCGAGTTGGAGAGGTATAAGGGAGTAGTGTCTCTGGCCGAGAAGGTGGAGGACTATACTGGACTCGTACGCGCTGCCATCGCCGAAGACAGCCCCGAGAAACGTGCCGCGAGGGTGGCCTTGGCGGCGGAGAACTCCTGGAAGCATCGTGTCGGCGAGATATCCGGCTTGGTCGAGGCCGCTTGGGACAGAAGAAAGGCCCAGAGTTAGGCCGATCAGGGAGCAGGCAGGTTTGCAGGTTCATTCTTCCCTTCGCACCAGGATTGTCCGCCGCATACTGGCGGGTAGTGGGGCCATCGCTGTTGCACTGCTGCTGGGTCTGACCTTCGCCGCGCCGGCGTCGGCGGCCACCGGCGACTTCGTCATCCAGGGTCGGGGTTACGGTCACGGCGTGGGCATGAGCCAGTGGGGGGCGTGGCAGGGAGCCCGGAACGGCAACACCTACGACCAGATCCTGGCGTTCTACTATCCTGGCGCCACTCTGACTGCTGCGCCGACGGACGCCACGATGAAGGTGCGCATCAGCAAAGATCCGGCCTCGGCGTCGTACGAAGACCACTTCTATAAGGTCTATCTCAAGCCGGCGGTGACCACCGCAAAGCTTCTGCTGCAGAACAGCGGTTCTGCCGACGTCAATGTGTCCCTATCTGTCGGCCAAGTGGTAGAGACGCAGTACACGACCGTGGGTGGTGTCGGTCATGTCTCGGTGGTGGGCTACGGAACGTACGATCATGTCTATGTGATCCCGGACTCCACCGCCGGCCGCGTGTCGGTATCGATGAAAGTGACCAGCGCCTCCACGGCTACCACGTACAGGGAGTACTGGGGCCGGATGAACTTGGAGCCCATGAGCGCGGGCGCTCTGTATCTGAACAACTACGTGCTCTTGGATCAGTACACCCGCGGGGTGGCCGAGATAATGCCTGAGTGGGCAAAGTCATCGTATCCGAGTCTTTACGCGATTGAGGCGGTCAAGGCCCAAGCAGTCGCCGCTCGCACCTACGCCTACGCCGAGTATCTAGCGAGCGGGTATGTCAACGACGACACCCGGGACATCTGCTACAAGGGCTATGCCTACGAGGTGGCCAATCCGGGCGCGGCGCAGGCGGCCGCCGACACCAATGGCAAGATCCTCAAGTACTCCGGTGTCCTACGCAAGACATACTTCTCGGCGCACTCTGGGGGCTACACCACCGCCACCGCCTGGAGCGACAGCCCGCCCTCATACGTGGTCTCGCAGCCCGACCCTTGGAGTCTGGTCGCTCCCCCGGCCGGCCTGACCACTATCCAGCCGGGGTACGCCTGGACCGTTACCGTCTCACCCGGCGACATGTACACCAAGCTCGTCGGCAAGGGCTACATCGACAATGTGGGCACCATCACCAAGGTCGAGGTGATCTCTCGCGACACCTCTGACCCGGGCAGCCACGCTACCTACCTGCGCGTCACCGGCACGGCGGGTTCAGACACCATCTCGGCTCGCAGTTTCCGTTCTGCCTTGGCTCTGCGTTCCACTCTGCTCAGCGTGATGAAAGAGGGGACCGTCACCAGAGTGGACGACGCCGACTCGCGCATCACATATCTGGGCTCCTGGGCTCGTAGCTTGGTGTCATCGGCGTACGGTGGCAGCCTGGTCTCGGTCGACTCGCCGGCCAAGGCCTACGTATGCTTCGATGGCACTTATCTGAGTCTGATAGCCAAGACCGCCCCCTACTATGGCAAGGGGACCGTCACTCTGGACGGCGCCGCGCCTGTCGAGGTCGACTTCTACAGCCCGACCGTGCGCTACCAACAGTCTGTCTACAGCGCCGACGGTCTTGGCGAGGGGGAGCACACGTTGGTCATCGAGTGGACGGGGGACAAGAACCCGGCGTCGTGGGCCACGCTCATAGGCCTGGACGCCATCGACGTCGCGGGCACGTTGAAGGTCAGCCCCGACAGACCACCGCGCTATGAGCAGGACGATGCTCATTTCTCATACGGGGGACCGTGGAATACATCGGTGATAGGGAGCGCTTCCGGCGGAAGCCAAGAGACCCTCAATTCGTTGGGGGCGGTGACAGTGACTTTCGAGGGCACGTACTTGGCTTGGATAGGCAAGACGGCTTCGTACTACGGAAAGGCGCGTGTCACCCTGGACGGCGGCACACCCACACTGGTGGATCTCTACAGCCCCTCGGAGGCCTACCAGAAGAAGCTGTATGACACGGGTCTGTTGGCATCGGGTCCGCACACTGTGACCGTCGAGTGGACGGGGCTGAAGAATCCTGCCTCGTACTACTATCAGATAGCTGTGGATGCCTTCGAAGTGGTCGGTACGCTGACTCAGGCCCCGCCTGCGCCTGACTATCCGACTCGCTACCAGCAATCCGAGCGCATGATCACCTATCTGGGCGAGTGGTTCTGGGCGGATAGCGCCTCGGCCTCTGGCAGCTCACTGATGTACGCGCTCCCGGGCACTCAGGCCACAGTGTGTTTCAGTGGTACCTCGCTGACTTGGCTGGCTACCACCGGCCCGTGGTACGGCAAAGCCAGGGTGAGTGTGGACGGCGGCCCCGTGGAAGTGGTGGATCTCTACAGCCCCGCCACGCTCTACGAGCAAGCGGTCTACAACACGGGCACTCTGGCCGAGGGGAATCACACCGTCACCATAGAACCGGACGGGAGCCGGAATCCTTCGGCCTTCTCCGATGCCATCAATGTGGACGCACTTGACATCTTCGGGGAACTCGTCGACGCGCCGAGTCCCGTTCGTCTGCAACAGACGGATTCCCGCTTGACCTACGCTGGGCCGTGGGTCAACTCCTACACCTGGAGCGCCTCTGGGGGCAGCTTCTACTTCTTGAACGCACCCGGTTCTGTGACTGTGGAGTTCGACGGCACCTACCTGGCCTGGGTCACCAAGAAGAGCAGCGTCTACGGGAAGGCTTGGGTAAGGCTGGACGGTGGTGTTCCTGAACTTGTCGACCTGTACAGCTCCGGGACCCAATGGCGCAGCACAGTCTGGTCTACTGGGATACTGGAGTCCGGTAGGCACACGGTGTGCATCGCTTGGTCGGGTATGAAGTCGAGCGCTGCGTCCGCGTATAACATCGGGCTGGACGCCTTCGAGATCATGGGCGCTCCGAGCCCCTCCCCTCAGACCCCAGGCATGCCTGTGCGCTATCAGAACAGTGACCCCAAACTCACCTATGAGGGCGCCTGGTTCGCGCGATGGTGGAGCACCGCGAGCGGTGGGACCTACTACCTGCTCAACTCCGACGGTTCAGTGAAGGTGGACTTCCACGGAACGTACCTATCTTGGATAGCCAAGAAAGGAGCACCATACGGGATGGCCACAGTAGCGGTCGACGGCGGAGAACCCGTGTCGGTGGACCTCTACAACTGGACGGACGTGAGTCAACAGAACGTCTATGCCACCGGAATACTTCCGCTGGGCGACCATTCAGTGGTCATCAGCTGGACAGGGGTGAAGAACTCGGCGGCTTCGGGCTACAATGTAGACGTTGATGCGCTGGACGTGATCGGCACACTGATCGACTAGGCTGGGATCGTCGGGCGCGGAGTGGCGCGCTGGGTCGGCCCGAAGGTGGCCCCGGCGCGCATCGGTACCCAAATCAAAGTCGGCGGGCAGAAAAGCGTTGAAGTCCATGGACTTCCCTGCCGATAGTAGCGCTAGAAGGTGATTAACGCCGGGCGGTGAAAGACTCGGCGAGGAAGTAGAGGAGGTACCCGTGTCTGTAGACGGCCACCTACACGGGGTGAGCAGGACATTCAGGGGGGGCGTGCGTTCGCGCTCGTCTTGGTTCTCCTAGCCCTCTCGATCGTGGGGGCGACAGGTCTCTTCTCGGCGCCGGCTCAGGCGGCGGAGACTGTCGAATACAGCGCTGAAGAGATCGCGTTCATCACCCTGTTGAACGAGTATCGCGTAGCCAATGGACGGCAGTCCTTGATGCTGTCGGATGTTGTCAGCCTTGCGGCTCAACGTCACAGTTCAGATATGGCCAAGTACGGGTGGTTCGACCACACTACTCAGCAGCGGACCGACTACTTCTCGCCTGGGGACGATCCTTGGGATCGTATGTGGGCGAGCGGATACACATATGCCGACGGAACCAAGCTCCAGACGGCCATGGGTGAGAACATCGCGGCGGGCCAGACAAGTGCGGTCCAAGCGTTTGTCTGCTTTGAGGGCTCAGCTGGTCACAAAGCGGCCATGTTGAATCCTGATTACAGGGTAGTGGGTATCGGCCTCGTGTACGCGGAAGGCACCATCAATGGCTGGTATTGGACGGTCGACTTTGGCGGCTACATCGACTCTTCCGCCCACGGGACCGGGTACTACCAGCAGAGTGACTCGCGCATCAACTATCTGGGCAAGTGGAACAGCGCGACCAGCTTCCAGGAGCTGGGCGCATGGTGGCGTGCGAGAACCATATACTGGGCAGATGAAAAGGGCGCTGCGGCCCTAGTTTCTTTCAACGGGACTGCCGTCGAGCTCTTCGCACAGAAGGGCCCTGGATATGGGATGGCCGAGGTCAGTCTGGATGGTGGTCCTCCACAACTGGTGGACTTCTACTTCGCGGGTACAGCGTCCGAGAAGTCGGTCTACTCAAAGAGCGGACTCGCAGACACCACCCACACCATCACCATCAGGTGCCTGCGTGAGAAGAACCCCTCTTCCTCGGGCTACGCCATCAACCTGGACGCTATCAGGGTGATGAAGGGCGGCTCGACCCCCGGTTCCCTGGTCCAGGCCCCCCAGCCCGACAGGTACCAGCAAGACGACGATAGGCTTGCCTACACGGGCGGCTGGGTCGATGCTTACACGTGGTGGTTGGCCTCGGGTTGCACCTACAAGTACGTCAACTCGCCCGGGGCCTCGGTCAACGTCACCTTTGACGGCACCTATCTGGCCTGGGTGGGCAAGAAGGCGTCCAACTACGGCATGGCTAAGGTCAGCCTGGATGGCGGTGAGCCGTTCACGGTCGATCTCTACAGCCCCTACACGAGGTACAAGCAGAAGATATATGACACCGGTCTTCTGGAAGACGGCGTGCACACTCTGACCATCTACTGGATGGGCGCGAAGTGTGCCCCGTCCTCCGGCTGCTACATCAGCGCCGACACGTTCGACGTGTTCGGCGAGATCGATCCCCGCCGAAGAAGCGCCACCGATCAGCTGGTCTTACGACCAGAGTGACTCACGCATAACCTACCTGGGTCAGTGGAGTACTCGTTGGGATAGCAGGGCCAGCGCCTGGAGCTTCTACTACGCAGCAGCTCAAGGAGCGGGCGCTTTGGTCAACTTCGACGGCACGTCGGTGGAACTGCTTGCTAAGAAGGGACCATGCTACGGCTTGGTCGAGTTGGTGCTCTTGAACGAGCACTCCGCCGTGGTGGATTCCCAGGTGGTGGATCTCTACGCGCCCCTGGACGTGTTCCGGCAGACTATCTACTCCAAGGCCGACCTGCCCAACGACTCGTACACCCTGATGATCAAGGCCACGGGTGACATGAACCCCAGCGCGCTCATGCCGCTGATCAACATCGACGGTCTGACCATAAAGGGGTACCTCACCGAAGGGCCCCAGACCACGCGCGTACAGCAGACCGAACCGGTCTTCGATTACGAGGGCTCCTCTTGGGCGATGGGGACTACTTGGTCGGCCTCCGGTGGCAGTTTCCATTCGGTTGATGAGGACGGCGCCAAGGTGACGGTCGACTTCGAGGGCACCTATCTCTCCTGGCTGGCGAGGACCACGCCGTGGTATGGCAAAGCGAAGGTGACTCTGGACGGGGACTACGACAACTCGGTGACGATAGACCTTTATAGCCCGGGCGTGGCCTGGAAGGTGCCGGTATATGACACCGGGCTGCTGGCGCCTGGTCATCACACTCTGGAGATAGAGTGGACGGGTGACAGTTTCTGGAGTTCGTGGGGCACGGCCATCGCCGTGGATGCCGCGGACGTACTGGTGACGTCCGACTGAGGATCTTCCACATCTGAGCATGCCGAGCGGGCCCGCCTTACGGTGGGCCCGCTCGCGTCTCTGGTGACATGGTCGACATGTTGACCTACCTAGTCTTCACTTTAGCTAACGCATTCGTCGAGTGCGACCGATAACATGGGTGTACGTAGCACATCGGGCTCTTCGAGAGGACGATGGTGTCATCGATGAGGCACTGTATTTCGGAACGCGACCACGCACCGAAGGGAGCCCAGACATGACAACACGTGCTCCGCAACTCACCCCACCACTTCCGGCCGACACTCTGCGACGCATCAGCGGGCTCACATCTGCGGGCCTGGGTCCCTACATGCGTAGACTCTCTCGGTTCTGGCTATGTCACTCTCCGCGAACGGCCGGCCTCCTGGGCGTTTTCACGGTGGTCACGATCTGCCTGGTTGCGGCGCTAGCGGGTGGAACCGTCGTCGCTGAGGTTTCTTCGCCCGACGTGTTCATCCCTACTCGTCTTGCCCCTAGTGACATACGCGGCAACATGGATGCCACGGTTTCCGGCGACCGTGTCGTTTGGCGGTACTGGGATGAGGTGGACTCCGACTACGAGGTGTTCACTTGGACTCCGGCCGAGGGCGCCGTGCAGTTGACCTCTAACACCCACGACGACGACCTGCCTCAGGTCTCCGGTGACCGCGTGGTCTGGAAGGGCTCCGACGGCACCGACTACGAGATCTTCACCTGGACTCCGGCCGACGGCGCCGTGCAGTTGACCTCCAACGCCTACGATGACGACCTGCCCCAGGTCTCCGGTGACCGCGTGGTCTGGAAGGGCTCCGACGGCACCGACTACGAGATCTTCACCTGGACTCCGGCCGACGGCGCCGTGCAGTTGACCTCCAACGCCTACGATGACGACCTGCCTCAGGTCTCCGGTGACCGCGTGGTCTGGAAGGGCTCCGACGGCACCGACTACGAGGTCTTCACCTGGACCCCGGGCGACGGGGTGGTGCGGTTGACCTCCAACGCCTACGACGACGACCTGCCTCAGGTCTCCGGTGACCGCGTGGTCTGGAAGGGCTCCGACGGCACCGACTACGAGATCTTCACCTGGACTCCGGCCGACGGCGCTGTGCAGTTGACTAGCGACGATACAAATGACGAAGAGCCTCAGGTCTCCGGTGACCGCGTGGCCTGGTACGCGAAGCGAGGGTATGACGGAGAGGTGTTCACTTGGCAGGAAGGTGATGCCTCGGTCACGCAGTTGACGGACGACGGCAACACCCAGGAGGATGTACACGTCTCGGGGAACCGGTTGGTCTGGAAGGGATGGGATGGGGGGGACCGCGAGATTTATACGCAGATGATCGGGGAGAATGCGGTCAAGGTCACCAACAACTCCTTTGATGACTACGATCCTCAGGTGGACGGAGACCGTCTGACCTGGTTTGCCGATGACGCGTGGGGCGGCACCTCGGGCGTCTACACGGCGATGCCCAGTGCATTGGTGGTGACTGGTCTCAGCCCCGATAGTGGCAACGCGAACGGAGGCAATGAAGTCGTGATCACAGGCCGGGGTTTTGCTGGCGCCACGGCGGTGGTTTTCGGGACGCAAGAAGCAGAGTTCACAATCGACTCCGACACTCAGATCAGAGCGACCGCACCTTGGCTGACAGCCAATGTGACCGTCCGTGTGAAGGTGATCACGCCTAGCGACGAGTCACCGGACAACGACTACGATGACTATCTGTACGAACCCGACGTCGTGAAGGACGTATTCTGGATCACTCAGGTGACTTTCGATGCACAGGAGGACGAAGAACCTCAAGTATCGGCAGACAGGGTGGTCTGGGCCGCGTTCGACGGAGTCGACAGTGAGATCTACACGTGGGCGTTGGGTGATGTCACTCCAACCCAAGTGACGGACAATAGCTACGATGACACCGCGCCTCAAGTCTCTGGTGACCGGTTGGCGTGGATGGGCTGGGTGGACGACGACAGCGAGGTCTTCACTCAGATGGTAGGTGATGCAGGGGCCGAGGAAGCTCCCGACGTTGGACTACAAGAAGAACTGGTGATGGTCTCGGGCGACCGATTGGTTTGGCAGGCTTGGGATGGGACTGACTACGAGGTGTTCACCTGGGTGGTAGGTGATCCCCTACCGGATCAAGTTACCGACAACGACTACGACGACTGTTCGCCCCAGGTCGACGGCGACCGAGTGGTATGGATGGCGTGGGATGAAGAAGACTCCGAGATCTTCACGAGCGTCATAGGAGTCAATGGGCCCACGAAGCTGACCGACGATGAGTTTGACGACATAGACCCTGTGATCGCGGGTGATCGGTTGGCGTGGTGCGGTTATGACAAGAACGGCTTCGACCAAGAGATATTCACCTGGACCCCCACCGGGGGCAAGGTGCAGATCACCGATGACGATGTCATCCAGTCGAGCCCGCGAGTCTGCGAGGAATGTCTTGTGTGGGAGGGTTTCGACACGGCCAGCGCGAGCTACCAGATATTCGGGTGGAGCCCGGGGTGCGGCATCCTTCTACTGAGCGATCCAGAGCGTCACTGGGACCCGAGCAGTCCCGACATCACTTATCGGCGCGCGGTATGGGCATGCAATGGCCACGGCAATCTGCAGACTTGGACTCCGTCTGGGGGCTTGGTGGAGATTGACACAGAGGGCGTGATGGCAGCAATGCCGAGGGCCTCAGAGCAATTGATCGTGTGGCGCGGATTGGATCCTGTCGACGGTCATTGGGATATCTACGTCGCAACCCTGGCCCACCTCTCAGTCGACAGCGTCGAGCCAAACAACGGCGGGGTCGAGGGTGGAACCGAGGTGACCATCAGAGGTAGAGGTTTCTCGGACGTCTCGGCGGTGACCTTCGGCGGGCGCATGGCTTCGGAGTACAACGTGGTCTCGGACAGCGAGATCACAGCCACTGCACCGGAGGCATCGGGTGCTGGGGCCGTTCATGTGCTTGTGGAGACGGCGGAAGCCCTGTCTCCTGAGAGTGACAACAATATCTTCACATACTATACGGTCGCCCCTACGGTGACAGGCATCGTGCCTTCGATGGGTCCCACCAGCGGAGGAACCAGGGTAGTCATCTCGGGCGCCGATTTCTTGGCCGTGACGGGTGTCACGTTCGGCGACACGCCGGCGACTGAGTACACCGTCTACTCTGACACTGAGATTGCCGCGACTGCACCGGAGCACTCACCGGGGAACGCGCAGTTACGGGTGTTCGCGGGAGGAGGTATCAGCGCCGAGAGCGAGATGAGCATATTCGAGTACTTGGGACCTCCTGCCATCACGAGTCTTACGCCCTCTGGCGGCGAGTGCGGCGGCGGTACCCCAGTTGTGATTGCGGGCACCGGTTTTGTCGATGTGGTTGGTGTCAGCTTCGGGTCGGCCAGATGCAGCAGCTTTCAAGTCGACTCGGATACTCAGATAACAGCAGTCGCGCCCTCGTGGGGCTGGGGTGGCAGGGTGCAGGTACAGGTGACGGCTGCAGGCGGAGCAAGTGCCTACACTGTGGCTGCGGACTACATGTATGCCCCGCCCGTCTTCTTGGAGGAATATGAAATCACCAAGCTCGACCTTAGGCCCGTCGAGCAGTTCTTCCCGCAGGTTGACGGCAAGCGAGTAGTGTGGCAGAGCTACGAAGGCGAGGACTTCGAGATCATGACCTACACTCCTGAGACAGGTGCCATAGCCCTGACCAATAATCGCAGGAACGATATGGACCCGCAGGTTTCGGGCGATCGCGTGGTGTGGCGTGGGCATGACGGTCAAGATTACGAGATATACACTTGGACACCATCGGAGGGAGCAGTCCGCCTGACGGACGACAGTTTCAACGACTCTGACGTCCAGATTTCCGGCGATCGCATAGTCTGGGTAGGCAAGGATCTCACCGGCGACGAATACGAGATTCACACCTGGACCCCCTCGGAAGGGGTGACCACTCTTCCCACAGATGAGGAATACAACGTCATGCCTCAGGTCTCTGGCGACAGAGTTGTCTGGGCGAGCTTCGAGGACGGCGTTTTTGAGGTCTACACTTGGACTCCCACCGGTGGGGTGGTGCAGGTCAGTGACGACGAGTGTCTCGGCTACGCGCCGCAAGTCTCAGGCGACAGGATCGTGTGGTGGGGCACGGACACAGCTGGGAATGACCGCCAGGTGTTCACTTGGACTCCCGAGGGCGGTCAGATGCAGCTGACCACCACCTATCTCGATTCGTATTCACCGCAGGTCTCAGGCGACAGGATCGTGTGGTATCAGTGGGATGAGCACGACTACGACATCATGACCTGGACCCCGGCCGAGGGAGCGGTCAGGCTGACTGCCACCGAATGCGACGAGACCAACCCGCAGGTTTCGGGTGATCGTATCGTTTGGCAGAGCTACGATGGTCATGACTACGAGATAGCCACCTGGAGTCCGACTGGGGGTTTCGTCAAATTGACGGACACCCTGTTCCGCGACCTGTATCCACAAGTGGACGGTCACAGGGTAGTGTGGCAGGGCATGGACCCTTCGGCTCGGTACTTCGAGATCTGTATGGCTATCCCTGTGGAGCCACTGGTCACAGACATGACGCAGGAATATGGAGACACAGGCGGCGGAGAGACCATCAGTCTGACCGGCAGCAGTTTCATCGGAGTAGAAGCTGTGAATTTCGGCGACGTGCCCGCGACTGGGTACGAGGTAATCTCGCCTTTGGAGATGAGAGTCACCACTCCCCCACACGCGGGTGGCACTGTGGAGGTCGAAGTGATGGCCGCGGGTGGTTCTAGCATTGGAGGTGGGTCGACTCTCGACTTCACGTATCTGGGTGAGAATCGGGCTGAACAGAACGATGTTCGCATCACATACATGGGGAGTTGGTCCGATGTAGTCGACGATTCGGCCTCGGGTGGTAGCTACACGAACACTGTCTCGAAAGGGGCGGGGGTTCTAGTAGAGTTCAAAGGCACTGGCCTCCAGATTCTGGGGACTACGGGGAGATGGTGTGGCATAGGATACGTGAGCGTAGACGGAGCGGCTGAGGTGCCGGTGGACTTCTATAGCGCTGTGACCGCCGACCAGCAGACGGTCTATGACACCGGTGCCCTGCCGGCGGGCGAGCACACTGTATATCTGCGTTGTAGCGGCACCAGCAATAGCAGCTCCGCTGGGGTTTCGATCGATGTGGACGCGTTGCGGATCGTGGGTGGACTCATGCAGGCCACTGGGGTGGTCAGTTACCAGCAGGATGACCTCAAGATCAAGTATACGGACGGCTGGGGGACCGGTTGGTCTTGGTCGGCGTCTGGGTTCAGCTTCGCTCAGTCGGATGCGCCGGGCTCGGCGATCAACGTCGCGTTCGAGGGCAACCGCCTCGCTTGGTACGCGAAGATCGGACCTGACTACGGCAAGGCGCGGGTGAGTCTTGACGGTGGCGATCCTGTTGAGATCGACCTGTACAGCCCGACGGTGCTCTACAAGCAGCCGGTATACCAGACAGGGATGCTTGGCGACGGAGTCCATAGTCTAAGCATCTACTGCGCTGGGGAGAAGAACACGAGGTCGACCGGATGTTGTATTTCCGCGGACCGATTCGACGTGATCGGTGCGTTGGTTGCCGCTGGCGATTTCTCGCCCGTGACCATCACATACCAGCAGAGCGACTCAAGGTTGACGTATATGGGGAATTGGCGAGAGAGCTTCTCCTGGTCTGCTTCGGGCTACACTCTCTTCGCGACCGACTCGCCTGGTGCTGCCGTGATCGCGCAGTACACGGGGACATCGTTCAAGATGATTGCTAAGACCGATGCCTACCAAGGCATGGCCAAGGTGATTGTAGACGGCGGGCCGGCTCAGGTTGTGGACCTGTACACCGCCAGCACGAGATATCAACAACAAGTCTTCGATTCAGGCGCTCTGGATTATGGGGTTCACACCGTGAGCATCAGCCGCGCGGGCGCCAGGAATACCAGCTCCGGTGGATTCAGCGTCAACGTGGACGCTCTTCAGATAGCCGGAAGTCTTGAGAAGGCTCCGAGTGTGACACGGTACCAGCAGGGCGACCCCAGGCTGGAGTACTCCGGTGAGTGGCACACATCCTGGACATGGTGGCTCGCTTCTAATTGCACATATGTCTGCGGTTACACCGAGGGCGCGAAGGTCACGGTGGACTTCACAGGAACCTATCTCGCCTGGGTCGCCACAACCGGTCGAACCTACGGGATGGCTCGAGTCACCCTCGACGGTGGCCCACCGGTTGTAGTCGATCTGTTCAGTTGGAGCACTCGGTACAAGCAAGCGGTCTACAATACGGGACTCGTCGCTGACGGAGAGCACACTCTCACGATCGAGTGGCTGGGACAGAAGAACAGCAACGCATGGTTCCATCAGATAGACGTGGATGCGTTCGACATACTAGGAACACTGTGAAATAACGCTAGGGACGGGCCACCGGAAGGTGGCCCGTCCCTAGTCCATGCACATGACGGTTTGTCGCGAGACTCCAGGGGGGCTACTAGTCTACTGCCGCCGGAACGAGTTGCACCGCGTCCGCACACACCTCCCCGGAAGCGCCGGTGGCGTAGAGGGTGACGCTACCCTTGTAGATGGAGTAGCCTTCCGCGAAATGCATGCGGCCCAACCAGCGCCACTGTCCGCCACCGGTCCGTTGATCCACATACGCGGTGTGCGTGTAGGAGTCTCCGCGTAGCACCACCTTGGCCGACGAAGTGCGGTCGGGGCCACTGGTCCAGCGGATGTATACGTCGTAGTAACCACTGGTGGATATCCTGGGTGTCCAACGCGCCCATGATTCAGCGGAGGTGCCCAGGGTCGCCTGGTAGTTGCTGCCGTAGTAACCAGGCCAGTAGCTTCCCCTCTGCCAGTTGCTCCAGATATCGGTGCCGCCGATGCTCTTGGCGGTGGGGTTGTCCAGGACAATAGACGGGGTCTCGCCTATGTAGTCCCTGCGGCGGGGCAGGTACTCGCTGCCGAGGTAGCGGCTGGTCCTACGGATGGTGAGTCCGGTGCCGGGCGCCTCGTAGATGATGGGGTAGTTCCAAGCGTCTCCGCCGGCGTAGAGGACCACGTGCCCTGATGAGCCGTCGTTCTTAACCAAGATGTCGCCAGGCAGCATGTACGATCGGGTTGAGAGGGCGTACCAAGGACCAAGACAGTTGTAGAACTGATAAGTGGTGTACCGAGGCGAGATGGTGGTGTTGACTCCATTCTCTTCTTCGTAAAGCAGAGTCTTGGGTACCTCCCAGCACTTGAGCACCAGTCCTGAGCAATCGCTTCCGGCACCAGAGCCGGCATTAGGCATCCAGCTCTCTCTGCCCCATACGTAGTCAAGGCCGAGCGCCGTCTCGGCGCGCGCGATGATCTCGCCACGGGTGATGACGGGTGGGCTTGCGCTGGCCGAGGTGGCCGCCGGTACTAGCAGTAGGGCCGCCACGGCGAGGGGTAAGACGCCCAGGCGGAGGGCAAGTCTGCGGCGACTCATCACTCCACCTCCTCAAACGTGTGGACCAGTATGGTGTAGCCACTCTTATCGGCCATGGGTTGGAAGATTCGGCCGTCGGGAGCCACCACGTAGGGCGCGCCCAGATAGGCGAAGGCGCACTCTTGTAGCAGAAGCATGGCTCCGTTGCCGGCTTGTATGGACATGGCATCGCCCGCTCCGTTATCTTGGGAGACCGAGGGTAGCTGGGTTATGGCCAGAGCGCTGGTGATCCTGCCCTTGGTCTGGGGCCGAAGGAGTCTCATGCCTACTAGGAGGCCACCCCGGCCATCGGTGTCGACCGAGACCAGATGTTCGACGGCGCCACCTGAGGTCATGGGCGGCGTCAGTTCCACCTCTTCGGCGACACTCACCCTGTCGGCGCCAGAAGCAGCGATAGAGCGTGCACGGATCCGCATTCCCTCATCCGGCAGACAGGAGGCGCTGGCTATCATGTCCGTCCTTCCACCCACCGGTCTGCCGGGCAGCACTCGGACGGACTCTTGGCCTACCACCAGAGAGTCGCGGTGGGCTATCTCGACGCACGGTCCCTCTGACGTGGCGAACAGGTCGCTGACAAGCTCAGTTGTCTCTGGCAAAGGCGACTCGGAGAGAAGGTCTCCGGACCACGAGTAGGCAAGGAGTGTCCTCTCGGCATCACAATCGAGAACATAGAGCGTCTGGTCATCGACGGCCAAGAACCTGGGCTGTGCAAGAGCGAGTTTCACCGTGCCGAGAGGCTGACCCGCAGGATCGAGCAACACAAGCCGGCTATTGACGGAGTCCAGCACGGCCACGCGTCCGTCGGGGGCGACAGCCAAGGCCTCGGGGCCGCGAGTGAGACCCTCTTTGACGTTCATCAGGCCGACTTGACTATCCCCCTTGCCCCAAGACAGGTGGGCGAACACGACACCGGTCTCTGACCCAGAGCCGAAGACCTTGAGCGGGAGCAGGGTGGCGCACAAGCCTGCCGCCGCCAGCAGGGTCAAGGTAAGCCAGACCGCCTTCCTCCTCCTTTGCGGAGGGGCTATGCGGGGGGCGAGGCGCCGGGCCGCGACCGCCGTTGCCCCCCAAGAGCGACGTAGTGTTGTCATGTCATCCTCCTAGCTGGTTGTCATGGAACGAGGAGACCGTAGCCGGAGGCGCCAAGGGCATGCACTGCTACCTAGGTTGGGGTTTGGCAAGGGCCGCCGCGTGGTGCGGTACACTCACACGGTCCACAGACATGGCGAGGAGGCCAGAGCGAGTGAGGGTCCTTTTCTTTGCTGACGTGATAGGCAAGCCGGGGCGAGATCTGCTTACCAAGCGTCTCCCCGATCTGCGCAAACGCTTCGAAGCGGATGCCGTGATAGCCAACGGCGAGAACGCCACTGACGGGAAGGGCATAAGACCCAGTCACGCGGACGCTCTGCTCGCAGCCGGCGTAGATGTCATCACCACGGGTAACCATGTGTGGCGGCAGCGCGACATCTATCGCTATCTGGACGAACAGCCCAGGATCGTGCGTCCCTACAACTTCATCACCTCGAGCCCGGGCCGCGGGGTGACCGTGGTGGACACGCCGGCGGGGCGTCTGGGGGTGGTGAATCTAAGTGGCCACCTGTTCCTTGACCCGGCTCGTTCACCCTTCGAGGTGATCGACCAAGCGCTGGAGGAGTTGCACGGGGTGTGTTCCGTGGTGGTCGACCTGCACGGCGAGGCTACCAGCGAGAAGGTGGCCATGGGCTGGTATCTGGACGGCAGGGTTAGCGCCGTTATCGGTACGCACACTCACGTCAGAACAGGTGATGCCAGGGTCCTCCCCCGCGGGACCGCCTACATCACTGACGCCGGCATGTGTGGACCCAGGGACTCGGTCATCGGCGTCAAGAAGGAGTTGGTGCTGGAGCGCATGCTCAGTCAGATGCCGGTGCGCTTCGAGGTAGCGACCGATGACGTGTGGCTGGAAGGGGTCGTCGTGGAGATAGGCTC
This sequence comes from uncultured Actinomycetes bacterium, assembly GCA_963814365.1. Lineage (GTDB taxonomy): Bacteria > Actinomycetota > Thermoleophilia > RBG-16-64-13 > RBG-16-64-13 > RBG-16-64-13. Next base: position 495,773 of record CAWFCL010000005.1, read on the forward strand.
CGACGGACATGCGCTAAGCATAGAACCGTTGGAGGTGGGCTCCGGATCCTGAGGCCCCGGTCCGAATGGCGTTGTCTAGAGCTCTCCGACCAGATCGTGAAACAGCAGTCCGGTGGGGAGTTTTGGATAGAAGAACGTGGTCTTCTGTGGCATCCGCTCTCCTCCGAAAGCCACCTCGCAGACTTGCGCCAGGTCGGTGGCGTTCATGAAGAAGCCCAGCTGGAACTCGCCTGCCTGCAACTTCTGGGAAGGCCTCGGCGGTGTCCTTGAAGTAGGTGACTTGATCTCCCGAGGTCACGTCTTCGGCTGATATGCCCAAGGTCTTCTGGAGGACGAGGGTCTGCAGGATGGCTACATCGAGCTCTTGGTAGGCCTCACTGTGCTCCGTGGACACGTGCGCTTGCGCCATGTCCGCGAGGCTGACACCGTAGGCCGCGTCCAGCCCGGGTCCCCAAAGTCCAAAGGCTCCGTGCTGATGGCTCCGTAGAAACGCATCGATGGCAGTATGGGCGGCAGCTGCGCGTGCCGCCCCCGCGTCACCGGCCCCCGCGTCACCGGCGCCGGTACCCACGAGGCGCTCCACCTCGAACGTATCGGCCAGGGCACCGGGAAGGCTCCGTACGGCCTCGTCGGTGAGACCATGCACAAGACGGTGAGTGGGGTAGATGGCCAGCGCGGGGTCGCTCTTGTTGGCCAGGTAGACCAGGCAGTAGTCGCTAGCGCGCTCGCCCGCCGGTGCATCCTCGCCGGCCGCGGCAGCCAGCCTCGCGCCTTGCGCTCTTTGATAGCGGAGCGCGGTCTCGTACCGATGGTGACCGTCCGCGACCAAGAAGCGACCGTCCGTCAGGCAACGGGTGACCGACTGCAACAGGTCTGGGTCAGAAGTGGCCCAGAGCCGGGTGGTGTTGCCTGTGTCGTCGACGACCGTCGACGTGGGGGGCTCGGGTGCAAGTGACTCTCTCCACGCGGCCGTGATGTCGTCGCCCGGCAGATCGTAGAGCAAGAAGACAGGGCTTAGACTCATGGCCGTCGCGTCCATGAGCCGGTAGCGATCTTCCTTGGGACCCGTGAGGGTATGCTCGTGAGGGTAGACCACACCGTCACCGAACTTGGACAATCTAAGGACGGCAAGGACGCCGTGTCTGCTGCCGGCCCGTCCGTCGGGGCCCGTGAACTCCTCTTCGACAAAGGTGAGCGTCGGCTCGATATCACGCGTGAGCACTCCTGACGTCTTCCACTCAGTCAAAGCGCGCGCCGCCCGTGTGTATCGATTGTCCGGGTCACCATCACTGGAGGAACCAAGACCAAGGTCGACACGCACCACGTTGTATGGGCTGCGCTCGTGAAGCGCCGACTGAAGCGCGGGACCGATCACATCGTAGGGCGGAGCGATAAGGCTACCTAGGTCGCCCGCTTGTGGTGAGTACCGCCAAGCGCGGAATGGGAGCACGATATCCAGATGATTCTCCTAAGAGACGGGAGCGTCGATGACGCGGTCTGTGAATGATATCACCGGGGACCGACAGGATTCTGGGACCGGGTTATTGGGCATAAGATTGTAGGCCCGCCCAAAATGGCCGGTCGCAAGTGTCCACAGAATCCGCTAAGGAGGGAGTCAAATGGGCTGGAAGGATAGTGTGTCGAAGGGTCTGAAGAAGGTCGGCGAAGAAGCCGGAAAGGCCTACGACAAGGGCAAGAACAAGGCCGAGCAACTGCAGATCGAGATGAAGATGGACGGTCTGGCCAAGAAGCTCGGTTATGTAGCCTTTGACGCTCACCGGGGTCGCGAAGTAGATGAGGCCGCCCGGACGAAGGTCCTTGCCGACCTCGCCGAACTTGAAGAGGCGCTAGAGAAACTCAAGGCTGAGGCCGCGGCCGACAAGGAAGCGAAAGGCGAGACGGAGTAGCGTCGGGCGGTCCCGCGGCGATCTGCCGCGGGTCGCTTCGCTCCAGGCGACTAGCTCAGAGTGACGAAGGTGTCGAAAGCCGGTGGGGCGTCTAGATGACGCTTCACCGCGCACATTTCGGCTGCGCGGATCACGGCGTCACGGTACTTTTCCGGGAAGCCAGGGGGTACCTTGATCTCCAAGGTGATCTTGGTGATGAGTTTGGTCTCGGGGTCGCGCTCGTGACCCATGATGACGCCAGCTTCTTCAGTCGGGATACCTCTTTGCTGGAGAAAGCTGAGCACGTAGACGCCCGCACAGGTACCTATGGATGCTAGAAAGAGATCGAAGGGAGCAGGGGCGCTTCCGTCACCGCCACCGTGTTCTGACTGGTCTGTCTCTATGACGAAGCCCTTGTAGCGGGCGGCTACCCTCATCTTGCCCGGGAAGAAGATCTCCATATCCATAGCGGTCCTCCGTGCTGCATCGCTGACGACTTCTTGAGTAAGAGAATAGCGCAGTAGGCAACGACGGGGCCCGAGTCAGTGGCCGCTGGGGCGGATCCTCTCCGTCTGGGCCCTTCGTGCGAAGTCGGCGCCACAGTGTTCCAGAGAGTCGGAGTCGAGTTCAGACAACGCATCCAGCACCCAGGCAAAGCCTTCCTCCACGGCGAGTGCAAGGTACAGGAGTTGCGGGCGGTCAAGCGTCGCCGCTTGCTCGTGTCTGCACTCTGGACACCAGAGCGTGACACTCCAAAGACCGTCCTTCTCTTGCTCCCAATCCAACGCTTGGACCAAAGGCGATGCGCATCGCCGGCAGAAGATGTTGGGAGTGACGAGTCCAGAAAGAGGGCTGTCCTTTCTATCATTCATACACCCTCTATCGACGGCAGGCCTCTCTGAGTTGAGCCTCGGCTCAGTGCCGCGATCGCCGGTCCACAGTCGAGGTTACATCGTTGGTTGTATTCAACCGCGTCCAGGCTGCCGCTACCCTCCATCTCCCCGCACGGGGAGCAAGTAGTCGGACGAGAGAGGGAGAAGGCATGAACAGCGTGCATCTGATCGGGCGGTTGGCCACCGACGTGGACGTCAAGGAGGTGAACGGGGGGTCCAAGGTCAGCAGCTTTATCCTGGCCGTGGACCGCAACGCCGAAGAGGCCGATTTCTTCCGGGTGAAGGCCTGGAATTCGCAAGCAGAGGCAGCAGGCGATCACTTGGGCAAGGGGCGTCGTATCGCGGTGGAGGGCTCACTGCGGCAGGACGTGTACGAGAAAGAAGGCGAGGAGCGCAAGGCAGTCTCTGTGGTGGCCAGGAGGCTCGAGTACCTGTAGTGGCAAGTCCGCTGGCGTGCCCGGCCCCGGGGCGGGCGCCGGGCGCCGGCGGTCGATGGTAAGGGGAGGGCATGAACGTCGTTACTAGTCCGGTCCTTGTTGATAGGATGGCTTCCGCAGACCTGTGCCTGCCCAGTAAGGTTCCGGCGCGCCGAGCCGAGGGGGGATCGGTGGGACACACTAGTGAGGTCATGGAGCACGAAGGCAGGGCCCTCGCGGCCCGGCTAGGGCTGCCTCACACGGGATTCCTGCTCGAGAGGCTGCGCCTGCGTGCCGCCGCCGGACCCGTGCGCAAGGGTGGAGTGCTGAGTCTCGTGGCGGGACCTGGCTGTGGTAAGACCGCATTCATCATGGACCTCCTCTCGACTGCGAAGGGACCCCGCTTCTATCTAGCTCTGGACGAGGCTGATCGTGACCCTGTCCGCTTCGTCAAGTATCTAGGGGCGAGCTTCGGCGTGGGGCGAAGCGGGGTGGGGCGAAGCGACACCGCTCTCTCCGCAGTCGATCGGCCGGACGTCGACAGCTCTGACGAGCGGCTGGTCGAGTTGATGGAAGGCATGGTGGAGGCCCTTGGGCAGCACCAAGCCGAACAGTCTCTCTTGGCTATCGACGACATACACAACGTCGAGTCATCCCCCTCGATAGTCCTAGCTCTCGATCTGTTGGTACGGGGTCTGGCGCCCGGCTGGACGGTGGTGCTGGCGTCCAGAAGGCGGCTACCAGTGAAGTTGGACGGGCTGACGCTGGGCGGCAGGCTGGTCAAACTGGACGGTCGCAACCTGAGACTGACCCCCAGCGAGATCGGCGCTTGGGTCGCGAAGAACTGGGATGTCGCCCTGGAGCCGGTCGATACTAGGGCCTTGTGGCGCCTGACGCACGGATGGCCGGCCGCGCTGGTACTGCTGGGGCAGAGGCTGGTGTCTAGCGGACGCCCCGTCAGTCGCGGCGATGTCGCCCGCGTGATAGCCCAAGGACGCGATTTGCGCGCCTACTTGGAGCGGCATGTCGTCGAGGAGCTGGACGAACGCTCGGCCCAGATCATGTTGGTCGCGGGGCTTCTGCCCAGAGTGACCCTTCCTCGAGATGCAGAGATCTTCGCGCAAGACCAAGGCACGGTAGAGAGCGTGCTGGAGGAACTGGTGTCCAAGGGTCTCATGGTCGCGCGCTGCGGGCGTCAAAGCTACATCGTGCACCCTCTCGTCCGGGGATTCGCGGAGAGTGAGCTGCTGAAACGCGAGGGTGGCGTCGAACTCGTCGCTAGGGCAGCGGCGCACCTGGAGCAGATCGAGGAGCACTACCACGCAGCGCGGTTGTATCTGCGCGGTGGCAGGCTCGTTGACGCCTCTCGACCACTGCGTGCGCTCGCGCTGTCGTCCTTGGACGCAGCTGCAAGCTTCGCTCGCGAGGAGTGGTCCAGCCTGCTCCCGGCCAATGAAGCGTCTCTCGCAGACGGAGGGCCCTGGTTCCTGGTGTGCAGTGCTCACGCACTCCAGCAGCGAGGGTCACACAAGGAAGCTTCGCAGCTGTACGAACAGGCCACCCGGGTCCTCTCCGCCGATGGGGACAGGGAAGGGCTCCTGCTGACGCTGCTGAGTTCTGTCTTCAGCCTTCATATGCAGTCGCGGTGGGAGGAGTGCCTGGCTGTGCTGAAGCGCTCGCACACTGTGGCGCGCACTCCCGAGGAGAAGGCGGAGGTCTTGGTGGTGCAGGGGCAGATCATGATAAGCCTGTGTCGTTGGGATGAAGCGGTGGAGAGCTGGGAGAAGGCTCTGGTCATGGTGCCGGAGGAGCGCCGGTCCACCCTCTTGCACCGCATCCATCTGGGCAGGGCGAAGCTGTTCCACGCCATGGGGCACTACTCCCTCGCGAAACAATGGGTGGAGAGAGCGGTAGAGGTGAGTGCCGGCACCAGCAAGATAAGGTGCGCGATGGCTCTTCACGGCGCTTCGATGTTGGCCTGCCTCGGCGGTGACTACACTGGCGCCGAGCGGCTTGGCGCCGAGAGCAGAAGATTGGCGGAGGCTCACGGGCTCTCCTTCATGGGCGTTCCCGCACTTCTCTCAGAGGCAGACCTCGCGCGTGGCAGATGGGACTATCGGACCGCGGTCGCGAAGTGTCGTGAGGCCCAAGGACTGGCCGTCAAGCTTGATGACGCGGAGTGCGCTTACTGGGCCGAGCAGATGTTGGGGGATATCTGCCGGTGCAATCGGAACTCGGAGCGTGCCCTGGAACATCACCGCAACGCGCTCAAGTCAGCCCAGACCAAAGGCCTCTCTGTGTCTGAGACGACGTGCTCCAGAGCGGCTCAGGGGATGGATCTAGTCCTGCTGGGCCGAGAGAAGGAGGCGCGGGGTGTGCTTGAAGAGACGATCCGGGTCAGCCGGCAATGGGGGCTGAAGGCGTCACTGGTGCCCTCGCTTCTCTATCTGGGCTGGATCCACGCCAAAGACGGGCGGGAGCATGAGGCCTCGTGTTGCCTTGGCGAGGCCATGAGGACGGCCGAAGAACACGAACACGTGCACTTTTTGAGCCAAGAAGCCAGGGTGGCAGTCCCGATCTTCGCCTTGTGCGACAGGTTCGGGGTGGGCGGATTCTTGCGTAGCAGGGTGGTCCCAACGCTGCCGGCTCGGATGCAGGACTACTTCTGTGCCCTCGCGGAGGGAGAGGTCTATCCCACAGACTTACCTTTGGGTGTCTCCAGACGGACCTCAGTGCCTGTGAGCCTCGTATGTCCAGGCGACCAAGAAGTGGTGCAAGCAGGCGGCAAGAGCGTGGCCGCCCGCATCAGTCTACTCACGGATCGCGAACGCGAGATCTTGAGCGCCATAGCCGGAGGCATGCCGAATAAAGTCATCGGCGCGCGCCTCTTCATATCAGAGAAGACTGTCAAGACGCACGCCAATCACATATTCCAGAAGCTCGAGGTGAGCAGTCGCCTTCAAGCCACCCTGATGTTCCAAAGCCATCAGAGAGCGGTAGCCGCCGGCACGGCGCTGAGGAACCGCAAACGCTAGGCGTGCGCTGCCGATTGCGGCCGCTGGACTACGCGGCGCGCCCGGGGCCCGCGGCGCGGTCGCCGGGGCCCGCGGACCGCTGCCCGCTCGCGCGCGTGCCTACTTGGTCAGGTGGAGCGGGATCTCCACGACGTTGATCTGAGACCCGTCCTTGGGTGACTGGGCAAAGACTATCAGCGCGCCCAACCCGGCCTTGTCGACATCGAACGGCACAGTGACGTCGAAGGTGCCGCGCGTTCCTGTACCCGAGGTGGCCATCACCATCTTCTCCGCGATTATCAGACCGTCCCAGTTGACGATATTGATCTGAAATACCGCCTCAAAGACGTTGGCCGTGCCGGTGATGCGCATCGGGCTGCCGACAGTCGCTCCCACAGTGGGGGTCTCCACCAGGATGGCCGGCGACATCTCTTCGTAGTCGGCTCGGCCCAGAGGCTCATCGACGATGATGCCCTCGCCGCCCAGCGCGTCTATCAGCTTGCCATCGAGCTTGAAGCGCACGCTGTCCACCGTTGGGAACTGGGTCAGGGTGAACACAACCTGAGCCAGACGAGTGAACATGGATAGGGAGCCTCCGCCCGATCCGTACTCCGCGGAGAGGTCCACAGTAGCGACGCCGTTCTTGATGTCGAGTCCCAAGTAGGCAGTGCCTTCTGGGATGGCGGTGAACATGCCCGCATCCTTCTCCTCCGCGGTGGGGCCTTGCAGTAGCGCCTTCATGGCCGCGGCTCCGGTGGAGGTGGTCTTGGGGATGACCCGGGTGGCGGCCGCCATCTTCTCGTCGCGCGAGAAGTAGACCCTGACCGTCATGGTGCCAGTCGCGGAAGCCGTGGTGGTAGTCTGACCGGGCTGTTCGGCGGACGCGCTCGTGGTGGTCTGACCAGGCAGTGTGGTGCCTGGCTCTTCGCTGGTAGACAAGGTGCCTCCATCCCCCACCACGCCGGATATGTCGCAGCCCACGGTCAGAAATGTGAGCGCGAGCAAGGCCGCTGATATTGCCAGCAAGACCCACACTCTCTTCGATGAGCCGGCCGTTGCGTTCTTCATGGCTATTCCCTCCTCCACTGGACCCCAGAATGAGCAGTGTCCGTTAGCTTCCTGCCCCATCTTCGACCGTGCGTCTAACAGGCCTGCCGCGATCAGGTAACGATCCGGTCACAGTTCGGCTGGAGGAGAGGTCAAGACTCGGGCGAAGGCAAGGTCAAGACGAAGCGAGCCCCACGGCTGGGCGCGTTTGCCACAGTCAGGTCGCCACCCATGAGGCGGGCGTTCTCCCTGGCTATGGCCAGGCCCAGGCCGCTTCCGCGGCTCGTGCCGCGGCTGGGGTCGGCCTTGTAGAAGCGGTCGAACACGTGCGGAAGGTGCTGCAGAGAGATACCGGGTCCGCTATCGGTCACTGCGACAGAGATCATGCGGGGGTCGTCGTTCTCGCCCGCCGCCACGCGGGCCTCCACCGACACCGGCGCAGCCCCGTGGGTCAATGCATTGACGACCAGGTTGACCATGATGCGCTCCAATAGGCGCCTATCGGCAAGCACTGTGAGCGGCGTGGGTGAATCGCGACCAGGAAGGACACTCACCTCGTCGGACCATTCGTGAGCTGCGATCATGCGCTGCAAGAAGAGTCCGACCTCGACAGGCTCCAGGTGACTCTCGGCCGAGCGGGCGTCCAGGCGACAGATCTCGAGCAGGTCGTCCACCAATTCGCGCAGTCGAGAGATGTCCTGGGTCTGCAGATGGGCCAGCCGGGCTATCTCTGGAGGGCAGGCGGAGGGGTCGGCGTCCAATCTGGTCTTGAGTAGAGAGGCCTCTCCCACCAGCGCCGCGAGCGGGGTGCGCAGCTCATGGGTGACATCGGCGACGAATCGTCGCTCTCGGGCCTGCCCTGCCTCCAAGTCGTTCATCTCTGCCTGCAGCGCGGAGGCCATGCGATTGAACGATTGGGCAAGGACGCCGAACTCGTCAGTGCCTCCGGGCAGCCTGATATCCAAGTCACCGCGGGACATTCGCACAGCTGCGAGACTGGCTTGGCGCACAGGGCGCAAGAGGCGGCGTGCCAGTAGATAGCCCCCCACAGCTCCCAACACCGCCAAGAGGACGCCTCCGATGATGAGGATGTTGCGCAGTTGCGCGAGATCCTGAAGGCGATCGCCCTGGGGGAACAAGAAGTAGACGGTGAGTGCGTTCGAACGCAGTCGCGACCCGACAACGATGGTGAGCTCGCCCCCCACCACCAGCTCTTGATAGCGGATGTTGCCCGCGACGACGGCCTCCGCCAATTCGGCCGTTATGGGAGCCTCGGTGACATCGAGTCCGGAACGGTAGGTCTCATCCCCGGTCAGAAGTAGGGTGTCGAAGTCGCCGCGCATGGCGAAGGCGGGCATCAGGGCTTCGTAGTCGCCCGGGGTCGGGTCAGCGGGGAGCATGGCGTCCGCGACAGTCAGATTCTGACGGGATTGAGCGAGCGCCTCTTCGAGTGCGTCGACCTCCTGTGCGTGCCTGGTGAGGAAATAGGCCGCCAAGGAGAGCGCGAGTGCCGTGATGGCGACCGACGAAGCGAAGGTGAGCGCGACCCGGGTGAGTAGCGAGCGGCGGAGGCGTCCCATGTCAGCGGGTCTCGCGGGCTGCTCTGTAGCCCACGCCGCGGACGGTCTGGATCAAAGTGGGATGGGCCGGGTCGTTCTCCACTTTGGCCCGTAGCCGCTGGATATGCACGTCGACCAGCCGGCTGTCTCCCAGGTAGGTGTAACCCCAGACCGACTCCAGCAGCTGGTCGCGAGTGAGCGCCTGGCCTGGATGCATTGCCAGCTCATAGAGAAGGCGGAACTCGGTCAGGGTCAGAGGCACCTCACCGGAGTCGTTGCTGACGACATGAGCGACAGGGTCTATGGCCAAGGGGCCCATGGTGATTCCGGGCGCGGGCGCGGTCGGCAGCGCGGGCGCGGTCGCCGGCATCGGCGCTGGCACCGGCGCGGTCGCACGGCGCAGAGCCGACCTTATGCGCGCGACGAGCTCGGGGAATTCGAAGGGTTTGGTGACATAGTCGTCGGCTCCGGCTTCGAGTCCCTCAACGACTTCTGAGGTGGAGGCCCGGGCGGTGAGCATGACTATCGGCACGAGCGACACCTTGCGCAACTCTCTACACACCGCGATGCCGTCCAGCCCAGGCAGCATCACGTCCAGTAGCACCAGGTCGGGTCGCAGAGACGCGAAGGCGAGCAAAGCCGAAGGACCGTCCTCAGCGGTAGCTATGCGAAGACCCTCTCCCTCAAGGCCCAGACGTATGACCTCACGCAGAGAGGGGTCGTCCTCAACGACTAGCAGGTGTTGGTCCACGTCTGGATTATCCACGTGGGTAGGCAGCTAGTCCAGCACGCGAATCCCGCAACGAGCGCAAAAACACACTTTGACAGTCGATATATAGGGTGCTAGCCTAGACCTCGATACCATATATGGTATATGTCGTGAAACCGCCCAGTCAGCGGGGGGATATTTTGAACTGTCCTTTTTGTAGCTCCGCGGACAGTCGGGTCGTCGATTCGCGGGAGACGGACAGCAATGAGGCCGTCCGGCGCAGGCGGGAGTGCATCTCCTGCGGTCAGCGCTTCACCACCTACGAGAAGATCGAAGAGATCCCGATCACGGTGGTCAAACGGGACGGTAGCACCGAGTTGTTCCATCCACAGAAGCTCCTACACGGACTGACAAGGGCCTGCACCAAGCGGGACGTCCCCCTGGAGGAGCTGCAAGAGATCGTGAACGACATTGAGCGGGCGTTGAGAGAAGAAGCGGCATTCGAAGTCACGTCCGAACGGGTGGGTATGATGGCTCTTGAACGGCTGCAGCAGGTCGACCTCGTGGCGTATGTGCGCTTCGCGTCGGTCTATCGCCAGTTCGAGAGCATCGAAGGATTCAAGCAGGAACTGGAACTACTTGCGAAAGAGGGGATCAGATGACCGTCGCCGAGCTGCGGGCACTGTCGGCTGAGTTGGAGGGGAGACTCTCACCGAGCGCCGTCAAGGTCCTGGAGAAGCGCTACCTGAAACGTGACGCCGACGGCACACCCCTGGAGACGGCAGCCGACATGCTTGCGCGCGTGGCGGAGAACATCGCCCAGGCAGACCTGAAGTACGAACAGACGAGACCGTTGGACGATACTATCGCCGAATTCTTCGGGGTCATGGCCAACCTGGAGTTCCTGCCCAACACCCCGACCCTGATGAACGCTGGCCGCGAGCTGCAGCAGCTCTCCGCGTGCTTCGTTCTGCCGGTAGAAGACAGCATGGGCTCCATCTTCGGGGCTATCAAGGACGCCGCTCTGGTACATCAATCCGGTGGAGGCACCGGTTTCAGCTTCAGTCGACTGCGCCCCAAGAACGACTTGGTCAAGTCGACCATGGGCGTGGCCAGCGGGCCTGTCTCGTTCATGCGCGTGTTCGATATGGCCACCGAGACCATCAAGCAGGGCGGTACCAGGCGCGGGGCCAACATGGGCATCCTGCGCGTCGACCACCCCGACATCGTGGAGTTCATCCGGGCCAAAGAGGACGAGCACATACTCAACAACTTCAACATCTCTGTGGGGGTCACAGAGGAGTTCATGCAGGCGGTCATCACCGGCGACGACTATGCTCTGCGGAACCCCCGCGACAGAGAAGAAGTGGGTCGCCTCAACGCCCGCCAGATCTTCAACATGATCGTCGACCTGGCTTGGAAGAACGGTGAGCCCGGCATCGTCTTCCTCGACCGGCTCAACCGGGACAATCCCACGCCCACCGTCGGCGAGATCGAGTCCACCAACCCCTGTGGCGAACAACCGCTGCTGCCCTACGAGAGCTGCAATCTGGGCTCTATCAACTTGGCGATAATGGTCAAGGACGGCGAGATCGACTGGGAGCGCCTGCGCCGGGTCACCCGCACCGCCGTGCACTTCTTGGACAACGTCATCGACATGAACCGCTATCCCCTGCCCGAGATAGCCGAGATGACCAAGAGCAACCGCAAGATAGGGTTGGGGGTCATGGGCTGGTCGGACCTGCTGGTGGAGTTGGGTATCGGCTACGACTCCGAGGAGGCCATCCAACTGGCGCACCAGGTGATGGGCTTTGTCCACGAAGAGGCCATCAAGACCTCCGAGGAGTTGGCCGAAGCGCGGGGGGCGTTCCCCAACTACGAAGACAGCACCTGGAAGAGCAAGGGCCGCTGCGTACGCAACGCCACCCTCACCACCATCGCGCCGACGGGTACCATCTCCATAATCGCCGGGTGTTCCAGCGGCGTGGAGCCCATCTTCGCGCTGGCTCTCATCCGTAATGTCATGGATAACACTGAGTTGCCTGAGGCTCACCCTGCGCTTGAGCGCGTGCTCAGAGAGAGCGGTCTCTACTCCGAGGACCTGATGAAGGACATAGCCCAGGTGGGTGGACTGCACGACCTCGATGTCCCCCAGGAGCTCAAGAGGATCTTTGTGACCGCGCACGACGTGGCCCCCGAGTGGCACATCCGCATGCAGGCTGCTTTCCAGGATCACGTGGACAACGCCGTCTCTAAGACAGTCAACTTCTGCAAGGACGCGACGGCTCAGGATGTCGAGAATGTCTACCGCCTGGCCTACGAACTCGGTGTCAAAGGTGTCACCATCTATCGCGATGGCTCCCGCCAAGACCAAGTGCTCAACATCGGCGAGGTCAAGCGCAAGGGCTCCAACGGCAACGGCACGGGGCGCTTGGACCTGAACGGTCACGAGCTCGATGGTCTGCCGGTGCGCATCGACCGCTCGCCCGTCCTGCGCGGTGAGACCCGGGAAAAGGTGACCGGGTGTGGCAGCCTGTACGTGACGGTGAACGAAGATGATATGGGCCCCCGTGAGGTCTTCGCCAACATGGGCAAGGCCGGCGGATGCGCCTCTGCTTCCACTGAGGCGGTGGGCAGGCTGATTTCGCTGGCCTTCCGCTATGGGGTGCCCGCCGACAAGATAGTCAAGCAGCTACGCGGTATCCGCTGTCACGAGCCGCACGGGTTCGGGCCCAACCAGATACTTTCGTGCCCCGACGCCATCGGCAAGGCTCTGGCGGACAAGTACGGACTGGCCAACGGCAACGGCGGCAAAGTGGTGGGCCAGCTTGAGATGCCCATCAGAGCTGCTCAAGGGGCGTGCCCGGATTGCGGCGGTGCCATAGAGCACGAGGGCGGCTGCATGGTGTGCCGCGCCTGCGGCTACTCCAAGTGCTCGTAGCCTGCGGCGGCCCCTGGCGGCCGCCGCACCGCGGGGCCTAGGTCAGCGCTGGACTATCCACCCATCGGTCCACTGCGGTCGATAGTCGTCTACCTTGCCGCCGTCCAGCATGGCGACCCACTCTTCGTCGGTAAGCCGGTTCTCCACCGGTGCCGTGAACTCGTAGTAGGAGTACGAAGCGCCGACGAACAACTGCAGGACGCCGTCCAACTCAAAGGCCGCGTATAGGAACAGCGGGTATCCGGTCGCTTCCTCCAGGACCTGGGCCGGCTGGGCCACATAGTCGGTGTGCACGTCGGCTATCAGAGGGCTCTTCTCTGGGGAGGGCGATAGCGTCATGCCCTCGTCGTCGGTGTCGAACTGCTCAAGAGTCTCCAACTCTTGACCGTATGTGAAGATCAGGTCGGCTTCCTGTTCGGTGAGAGCGGTGCCGGCCAGCTCCTTCTGCGAGATGGTCGACAGGCTCTGGGCCAGCGAACTCATGCGGTCGAGCCTATCGGCGGAGTCCGGGTCCAGGAGGTCATAGGTATTGAGCCCCTGCTTGAGCAAGTCTGCGAGTTCGGCGATCTTGTCATAGAAGGCGGGGTAGGGTTCCACATACCCGGTGGAGATAGGTTCCTCTCCCCCCTCGCCCTCGGCCACTACCGACTGCTTGGCGTACAAGATGGTGTCGTGGCGGAGTTCGGTCCAACTACCCAAGGACGTGTTCAGGCTCTTGAGGGCCCAAGGCTGCGTCGCCATGAAGAGAGGAGCGCCCTCGGCGGGCATCTGCATGACCTGCTGGAGTGACTCCAACCAGCCGGTGTAAAGGCTCTCCGGCCACAGGTCAGACCCGGTCTCGCTGAGCTCGTCTGTGACCTTCTGCACCTGAGCGTCCCAGTTCTCGTACTGCTGCTGCCTGTAGATCTCGGTCTCTAGTCTGTAGGCCTCTTTTGAACCCAATACGGTCATCACGTCCAAGCCCATTGGCAGTGTCCGCTTGTTCTCCAGGGTGCCCACTTGCGGCCACACCAGCTGCTGGAACGCATACGAATCGGGGATGTAGCGCTGACCCATGACGCGGAAGCTACGTTCGTTCTCCTCGCGCGTCATGTCGGTGCCCGTGGTATCACCAAGGTCGGGGGCGGCCGCCGTGAGGATCTTGGGAGCCGGTAGTGCGTTCAGGTCCGCACGGACGGCGGCCATCTTGGCCGAGTCGGTCAAAGCATCGGGTGCTGGCTGCGCCGTGCCGAACACTTGGCTAAGCACAGTCCTCATGTCGTCCAGGGTCAGGTCGTCTGCGCGCCCGACCAGGAAGCTGGTGGGCTCGTAAATAGACCGCCAGGCCACTTCGGCGGCACCCGAGAGCGATGACGTGATGAGGACCGCTCTACGCGTGAGGCTGGCCGCCTCTTGCTCGCTGACGTCAGGATTGCGGGGGTTGATGAAGAAGCCAGTGTGCCCGTACCACATCATGGCTCGGAAGTACTGCTGGAGCTTCTCGCTGCGCGTGTAGTGACCGCGCGGTTTGTACTGGCTGTAGTCCTCGAGGTAGCCGAGGTTGGGCGACTCATCCAGGCCTCCGAGCCGCCGAGATGAGTGCCACCTCAGCCTGCACCTCGGTCTGCACCTCGCCGGGCACTGAGGCCGTGGGATCCAATAGCGCCGCCGCTATGGCGAAGTAGGCCATGTTGAGCCTGGCCTCCGCTTTGATTGTGGGGTCGTTCGCCGCAAGCCACTGGGCGCGTGAGCTTTCGTAGAGCTCTTGGGTCATGACCAGTGCCTGGTCGTACAGGGCCGATTCTTCGGCGCGCTGCATGAGCGTGTCGAACATCCCGTGATAGGCGTTCAGCATGGAGTCGGTGGTGATCAAGACGGGAAGACCAAGATAGCGGGCATTCTCGTAGATCATCCAGAACTTCCAGGACGCCTCATCCGCGGTCGGGCTGACGGCCACGAAGCTCTGCTGCGCCAGCATCTGCTTCTCGGCGTCTGTGAGGTCCGCGTTCGCTAGATTGCTGATGGCCTCAAGATCCACAGGCTGAGGGTCCAAGTACTCCACTATGGGCAGAGTGGTAGGCGGCGCGGTGTCGGAGACGGTTGTGGGCGTGGTGCCGCCGCAGCCGGCAAGTGCGAACAAAGAAATAGCCAGGACTGCGATGGCAAATATGATGCAGGCAAGACGACGACTCATGGGACCCCCTCCTAGTACGTTGTCCACTCCCCGATTCTACCGTCCGACCGCGTGTCGCGCGACCCTTAGATACGCGTGAACCCGAAACCGTTCCAGCGCACCAGCAGAGTGCGAGGGGCCTGCGGGGCACCTTCCCCCTCAGCGGGCGGCAGCGTGAGTTCGATCAGGTCTCCGCCGCCTTGGGTGGCGGCACCTCCCTCGTCGCCGGGGATCGACCCTGAAGCTCGTGGGCGCGGGGTCGAGTGGCTGACTGACCAAGCGCTCCCGGTAGACGCCGCCGAAGTAGGCGAACAGGCCCAGGTGGCGGCCCGCCTGCGAGTCGAGCAGGGCGATGACCTCCGGTAGTCCATCACCGTCAGTGTCGCCCAGCGCGGCTTGTATGACCCGCCAGCGGTCGCGACTGCGGTACGAGTCGGCTCCGTCATCGATGGCGAGAGTGTGATCGCTTGGGTCGAGCAGCACCGTCTCCATGGACCCGTCACCGTCCAGGTCGGCTTCGATCGCGAGCCCTGGGAGCAGCTCATCGTGGGGGATCGCGTCGCGCGCGCTTTGGCTGCCGCCACACCCGGCGACGAGCAGGCAGGCTGTCAGGAGCAGCGTTAGGCGCCGCGCCCCGAGGCGCGGCCGCGGCGCAGCCCTGCGCACGCCGTCGCTATCCGGCGGAGTGCCGGGCGCGGTAGTCGTCGATCGCCGCGCGCAGTCCATCCGCGGCCAGGTTAGAGCAATGGAGCTTGGCTGGAGGCAGACCGCCCAGTGCTTCAGCGACCGCCTTGTTGGTGATGGTGAGGGCATCAT
Source organism: uncultured Actinomycetes bacterium (assembly GCA_963814365.1). Lineage (GTDB taxonomy): Bacteria > Actinomycetota > Thermoleophilia > RBG-16-64-13 > RBG-16-64-13 > RBG-16-64-13. Next base: position 511,206 of record CAWFCL010000005.1, read on the forward strand.
CGAGTTTCTTGCCTTTGGCCATCTCGGTGACCATGCTGGAGGTCGCTACCGCGGCGCCGCAGCCCAGAGTCTGGAACTTCACGTCTTCTATGACGTCGTCGGCCACTTTGATGGTGATGCGCATCATGTCGCCGCACTGAGGGTTGCCCACCTCGCCCACGCCGTCGGCGTCCTCGATGGACCCCATGTTGCGGGGGTTGCGGAAGTGTTCCATCACCAGCTCTGAATACATCTCAGGTCCTTTGCTTGCAGGCGCAGTTGGTGCACCAGATCGGGCTCATCTCCCGGAGTCTGGCTACGATGGGCGGGAAGACCGTGATGAAATGGTCTATGTCTTCTTGCGTGGTGCTTCGGCCCAGCGTGATCCGCAACGAGCCATGAGCATGCTCCGCCGGGATGCCCATGGCTAAGAGGACGTGGCTGGGCTCCAGGGAGCCGGTGGTGCAGGCCGACCCGGACGAGACACAGATGCCCTCCATGTCCAACATCAGGATCATGGCTTCGCCTTCGATACCTTCGACACGCACGTTCAAGTTGCCCGCCAGACGCCGCGCGGGGTCCCCATTGAGGTGGATGGCCTCGATGTTCTCGCTAAGTCCCTTCCACAAGCGGTCGCGGAGAGCCTCTTCGCGGACAGCGTCTTCGTCCATGCGTTCGGCCGCTATGTCGAAGGCCTTGGCCATGCCTACGATGCCGGGGACGTTGTGGGTACCGGCCCTGCGGCCCTTCTCTTGGCCGCCCCCGTGGAGCAGCGGGTCGATGCGGGTTCGCTTGCGCAGATACATCAGTCCGACGCCCTTGGGGCCGTAGAGCTTGTGGGCGCTCGCCGACAGCATGTCTACACCGAGTTCGGTCACGTCCAGCGGTTGCTTGCCCGCCGTCTGTACGGCGTCGACGTGGAACAGAACTCCGGCTTCGCGAGTGATCTTGCCGATCTCGGCTATCGGCTGGATGGTGCCCACTTCGTTGTTGGCGTGCATGATGGATACCAAAATGGTATCGGAACGGATCGCGCCACGGACACTCTCCGGGTCTACCAAGCCACCACTGTCGACCGGGACCCGGGTGATCTCGTAGCCCTGCTTCTCCAGGTACTCCATGCTCTCCAGCACTGCATGGTGCTCCACCGTGGAGGTGATCAGGTGGCGGCCCTTCTTCTGTTGTGCCGCGGCGGTGCCGAGTATGGCCCAGTCGTCCGACTCGGTGCCGCCACTGGTGAAGTAGATCTCTTCGGGTTCGGCTCCCAGGTGCCGGGCAATGGATCCCCGGGCGTTCTGGACGGCGTGCGCCGCTGTAAGCCCGAGGCTGTAGACCGTCGAAGGGTTGCCGTATTCCTGGGTGAACCAGGGGAGCATGGTCTGGACCACCTCTAGGTCAGTAGGGGTGGTCGATGCGTGGTCTAGATAGATCACCTTTTCCATCGGGCGACCTCGAAGTAGCTAGGAGGCTGGGCTCTCTTCAGCGTCTGTGGGGTCAGGTATCCCCAAACAGACGGCCCAGTCGGGACACATGTCCTCGCATAGGCCACAAGACGTGCACTCCTCGGGATGCGCCAAGAACGGGTTGCCGTCGTCGCGTACGACGATGGCCTCCTGCGGGCAGAAATGGCTGCAGATGTTGCACTGCTTGCAGCGCTCGAGGGTGAAGATAGGCAGCTTTTTCTTGGTAAGACTCTTAGTAGGCATGCGGAGATTGTATATCAGGAGCCGCTGAACTGTCGCCGGCGACCCGGCCCCAAGGTGCGTGGGCTGCGGGTCCAGGGACGGCCGCGAACTCGGTGGGTCTACGGCCGACCGGCGGCCAGCGCGGCTTCCACCAGGGCAGCTAGATCGCCGTCCACTCGCCAGTAGCCTCCGCTCCGCCCGATGACCCCTGCCTGCACATATAGCTCGTACGCCAGCGTGCTGCGGTCGGGGAACATGAAAGTCAGAGTGGATTGCGTGGGCTCGACTTGAGCGGCCTCTACCGCTTCGGCCCCTGAGACCGCCTGGATTAGGGCTTTGGCGGCGTCGGTGTCGGCGCTGAGCCCGTAGTAGTCGGTGCCGCCGGTGTCATTGGGTAGCGAGACACTCACCAGCGAGGCGTCTTTGACTTCGCCGGGGTCGGTGTCGGCGGGGAGTTCGTGCAGGTCGTAGGGAGACGTGACCTGAGTCGCGCCATCGGCGACGCCGCCGGTGGTGGCTGTCGTCGTCGCGTCGTCGCGACCTACTACGACAAACACCACCACGATGACTGCCGCGACCACCAGCAAGATGGCGACCAATAACAGGAGGCGTGACAAACGTCCCGCGTTGCGCGGTCCGTCCGGCTCGCTCTTGACCTCTTCTGGCAACATACGAACTCCCTGGCCGCCTGCGCAACGCTATCGATTCTGCGTCAAGCCCGACTTGTCTGGTTCTGTTCCGGTTCTCGTCAGGCTAAAGAAGACAATACTAGGTGTCGATACACCATATCGATATACCACAACGATGCGACCAGTGCAGCGTCGCCCACAAACAGATATAATGCGTGATTCTTTGTCATTGGACAGGCGGCCGAAAACACCCACAACAGTATAGACTCCCACGGACGGTTCTGCGGGAGGATTTTGTGGTATTGCATCAGAACTCGTTCATCAGAATGGATCTGGGAGGACGTATGCAAGGCTCAGCGAGGTCGATAGCCAGCTGGCACAGTACACCTGAGAAACACACAGGCATTTTGAGGCGCGCGGTATCAGCGGTGGCTGGCATCATGTTGGCGCTCTCAGCAGTGTTCGGCTTCGCCTCTTCTGCACAGGCGGCTTCTGTGCCAATGGTCCAGTACTTCTACGTCCCCTTCCCCGAAGAGCAGATTCTTGCCATGCTCACCGCAGTGGAGAACGGGGGTCCGAGCGCCGCTCCCACCGAGCCTATCACTACCTACGTGACGATCACGGCTGTGGCTGACGGTACCATCATCTGCTACGACCAGTGGGAGAACGGGTATGACGTCGATCTGGCTCAGACCCTGGATACCTACAATGCGACAACCAATCCCGATGGTACGCAGATCTGGGGTGATCAGAACCTTGCCAACGGCGCGGCCCCAGGGGTGATCAGTGATGCCACCGACGTGATCGATGCGGGTTCAGTCATCAGTCTGCAGAATGCTGTCGCTACGACCACGAGGCAGTCGATCATCGACTTCGACGGCGGTGACAAGTTCGCGGCGAGCAAGACCATCGCTGTTACGCGGACCAGCTGGGCCGGTGTCACGGGGACCCTGTTCGCCGGGTGCGTGGAAGTATTCGACACCAATAACTGGGGCATCGATTACAGGGCGCCAGTCGGTACCAACGCAGCTGACAGCAACGAGATGTTCCAGTACACCGCGATGTCTATCATGGCCGGCACGGACGGTACGTGGGTAGATGTCGACCTCAACCATGACGGCGACGTCAACGACGCTGGTGAATTGGACCATGTTGCGCTCAACGAAGGTCAGAGCACCTATGTGACCAACGTACTGGTGGGTTCGCATGTGACCTCCAACTACCCCATCCAGGTCGATATCTTCAGCGGAGATGTCTCTTCCAACTATGAGAGCCGTGACTCGGCGCTGATGCCTACCGACAAGTGGACTGATCGCTACTACACGCCGGTCTCGACAGCCGATGTGTCCACATCTACGGGGGATGAGCGCACGTCAGTATGGCTCTACAACGGGAATGCCAGCGCCATCACAGTGACGTATGAGCGTCGCAACACCGCGGGCTCTACCAGTACCAACAACATCAGCGTGGGTGCCGGCCAGGTGGTCAAGCAAGTCCTTGACAACCTGGTGGATGGAGCGGGCGCAGTGTTCTATACGTCCAACGGCGCTACGTTCTATGCCTACTCGACTACCGACTCGGCGGGTTTGGCGGCAAACAACCAGGCGTGGGACTGGAGTTTCACCCTCATCCCCGATGACATGCTGACGACTCAGGCTCTCATCGGGCTAGGCATAGGCCGCGATCCCACTTCGGCTACCAATCCCCTAGAGAATGGCAACCCGGTCTGGGTGACCACCGTGGGCAATGGGGACACGCCGGCGGATTTCTACGTGGACTACGACGGTGATCCGAGCACGGGCCGATTCACCGACCCGAGCGGCTTCGGCTTCGACGCGAAGTACACGTTACGCGAGCTCGAGCAGACGAGGGTGTACGTGCCGCCTACCACGGCTACGGGCGTGATCGTCGAGGCCGCGACCTCGGCCGCCCAGAGCAACAGTGCTATCTCGACGCTGACCTTCACACATGACTCCACGGGCAACGTGACGCGACATAATCGGCTGCTCTTGGTGGGGGTGGCCATCGAGAACTATGGTTCGACGGCCTGTCAGGTGAACAGTGTCACCTACGGCGGTGTTCCGCTCACCCTTGTCGGCTACCAACAGTACCCGGGGACTACCAACGATCTGCCAAGAGTGGAGCTGTGGGCCTTGGCCAACTCGCCCGCCGGCTCAGGCGACGTGGTCGTCACCTTGTCCGCGGCTAGGGCTTTCACTGCTGGAGCTACGACCTTCAGCGGTGTTGATGTGGGCAATGGTTTGACCAGCGCGTTGGGCAGTTTTGTCTCGACGACGGGGTCGTCGCGCTATCCCAGTGTGAACGCGGCCACCAGCGCCGACCAAGTGGTCTTTGATGTGGTGGGTATGGGCGATCGTGCGAACGGCGATGTCAGTGCCATCACACCCGGGGCCAACCAGACGGGGCGGTGGACGCAGCTGGGGCGTTCGGCCACCAGCGGTACGCGATACAGCATCCGCGGAGGTGGCAGTACCGAGCTCGCCACAGGTGGTGTCACCACCATGAGTTGGAGCAACTCGAACACATACCATTGGGCCATCGGCGCCGTGCCCATCAAGCCCATGCCCGCGGGTGCGAAGATGGACCAGACTGGCATATTGATCTACACCTTGGACACAGGCACGAAGCTGGCTATCGCCTGGGGTCAGGACCCCTGGACGGCGACTGCCGGTGCGCCCGGATTGGATGTCGGCACTAGCGTGCCGCCGATGCCTGAGTTCCAGGCCGCCAAGGACGGAGTGCTCTACGATGATCCATCGACCGTCGGGGTGATAGACGGTGATCTTGATGGCGACGGCTACATCAGTCCCGGTGACGTCATCGAGTATCCGATAATCGTCTACAACACGAGTCGAGTGCCGGTGCCGGATGTCATCGTCTGGGACACACCCCCGGCGGATACTACATACGTGCCGGGCAGCACGACGCTTGACGGTGTCACCATCCCGGATGATGGCTCCGGAACCGCGTATCCCCTTGATGGGGTGGGCACCAATATTGGGACTCTGCTGGTCGGTCAACAGAAGACCGTATCCTTCAGGGTCACCATCGACGACTACGAGGATCTCGACGCTGGGCGTTCTGGCCATTCTCAACGGAGGAGAAGGGCGAGCGCTCGGCCACACTGACCCCGTTGATGACAGTGCCTTTCTAAAAGGTCGGATCAGCGACTACGTCTGGTTCGACTCTAACGGTGATGGCGTGCAGGACGCCGGCGAGAGTCCTATTGAGGGCGTCGAAGTGCGGCTGCTCAATTCCGCGGGCAATCCGGTGTACGATTCTGCCGGGGCCCCTATGATTACCTACACCAGCGCCACCGGCCTCTACAGTTTCCTAGGCCTGCCGGCCGACACCTACTTTGTCAAGTTCACAGCGCCGGAAAACACGCAGTTCACGCTCAGGGATTCAACCACGGACGACAAGGACAGCGACGCTGACACCACCGCCGGGACCACGTATGGGCAGACGGCCTCGATAACCATAGGCGGTGGCCAGAAGTACTATGATGCGGACGCCGGTCTGGTGCTCATCAACCCGACGCTTGCCGTGGTCAGCGCCTTTGATGCCTACACGCTTGGAAGCAAAGTGGTGGTCAGCTGGGTCACGGCCAGCGAGTCCAACACAGCGGGTTTCGACGTGGAGCGTCTGGACGCGGTCACGGGCGAGTGGGTGACCGTCAATGAACACCTGGTGCCCGGCCTGTACGGTTCACCCGACGGGGGCACGTATGCGGTGGTGGACAAGATCGCGGAGGCTGGCAAGCCGTACAGTTATCGTCTTGTGGAGGTGGAGACTTCGGGCTCTACTCTCATCCACGGTCCGTACGACATCACGCCTACCGAGAAGTTCAAACGAGGCAAAGCCTACGATGAGATAGCAGCTGGTAACGCGGTTGCGCGCGTTGCGAAGACACTTAGGTCAGGAAGAGGCATGACGCTTAGCGCCTTGGGCGGCGGGTGGACGAGGCCTTCGCCCACGCGTGCCGACAGACTGCGTGTCGAGATCTCTAAGTCGGGTCTATACAAGATCACCGTTGGTGATTTGGTCACAGGGCTGCGCCTCACCGAGGCGCGCGCACAACAGCTGATACGCGCAGAGGGCTTGAGCCTGAGTTCGAACGGCGACCAGATAGCCTACCTGCCTGCCGCAGACGGGACCGCGCTCTACTTTTACGCAGGGTCCATCGACAGCATCTACACCGCCAACAACGTCTACTGGCTGGCTGTGGGCAAAGGTACTCTCATGGTTCCGACTGCCGCGGACAAGACGGTAGACGTCGCCAGCACTACCACCACCCAAGCGGAGATCGTGACCGCTTCTGAGGGGACGACCACTACGGAGGTCGAGCCGGCCGAGGAGCCGACATCCACTACCGCGGAGAGCGCCACCACCTCGACCGCGGCCCCGGCGGAGACAACCACTTCGCTGCCGCAGGCCAAGCCCGCTGTCGCTAGTTTCATTGAGAATAGCCACTTCGAGAAGGACCTGACGGACATGCCGGCCTTGTTCCACGATCCTGAGGCCGACATATGGCTTTGGGAATACGTGGTGGCTGGGTATCCGTCACTTTCGTCGAAGACGTTGCCGATAACGGCGGCGAGTGTGGTTCTGGGCAAGTCCTTGGAGGTGCACCTGCAGGGAATGGTCACCACGGGAGTCGCGAACGAGCACTCTGTCCGCGTGTCGCTCAACGGTTCGGTCCTTGGCGAGACGCGGTGGACCGGGGCCGTGCCGCACAGCGTGAGGTTCGACCTGCCGGAGGGTCTACTACGTTCTGGCGACAACCAAGTCACCTTAGAGGCGCTGCTGCGCGGTGGGGTGCCGTACAGCATGGTGGCTATCGACTCAGTAGATGTGGCATACGAGCGTGCACTGGAGGCTGTGGGCGACCAACTGTTCTTCTCTACCGAAAGCCAAGGTTCGGCGCTGGTATCGGGCCTGAGTTCGACGAGTGCCTGGATCTTGGATCTGAAGGACGCGAACCATCCTGTTCTGGTCGCCCCGACGGAATCGGGCGGCGTGGCCGGCGCTTCGTGGGTGGAGTTCGAATCTGAAGGGTCCAAGTATCTGGTCGCCACCGCCGAGGGTGCCATGCGTCCTGTCGGCATCACGGGCGCGGTTGCTCCGGGTCTACGTGCGAAGAACAAGGGCGCCGACTACATAGTCATAACTTCACCAAGCCTGGCCACCGCAGCACAACAGCTTGCCACATATCGCGCTAGGGACGGGTTCAAGACCTTGGTGGTGACTACCAGCGAGATCTACGACGAGTTCAACTACGGTGTGCCCAGTCCGCTGGCCATCAAGAGGTTCATCGAGTACGCGGCTGTCCACTACAGGCCCGTGGCGAGTTTCGTGGTTCTAGCGGGAGAAGGTACCTACGACTACAAGAACAACTTCGGCGCCGGTGACTCATTGGTGCCAAGTGTTCTGGTGGACAGCGAGTCTGGACTAGTCTCCTCTGACGTAAGCTTAGCCGACTACCGGGGAGGGGACGGCGTTCCGGAAGTGGCCATAGGGCGCATCCCGGCGATGGACAGCGCCGAGCTGGCTGCCGCCATAGCGAAAATCAAGGCGTACGAAAGTGCATCTACGTCCGGACGGAACAAGGTGCTGTTCACGGCTGACAACCCCGATAGTGGAGGCGACTTTGCAGCTGATAGCGACGCCTTGGCCGGCGCTATCCCCGGCACCGTCGCGGTTGAGAAGGCATACTTCGATGGGTCGAATCTGGCAGCCGTGCGTTCAAAGACGCTGGCGAGCTTCTCCGACGGGACTCTGCTGGTCAACTACATGGGTCACGGCAGCGTGGCACAGTTGGCTTCGGAGTCCATCGTGTCCTCGGCGGACGTGTCGGGCTTGGGTGCCAACTCACGGTTGCCCATAGTGACCGCGCTCACTTGCGTGGTGGGACAGTACGGACTTCCGGGTTATGACAGTCTTAGTGAAGCCATGGCTATGAGAGCCGGGGCGGGTGCGATAGCTGTGTGGGCGCCTACCGCGCTTGAAGAGAACGCAGAGTCGGCTCAGCTGGGGGCGTTGTTCTTACAGAACCTGTTTGGCGGTTCAAAGGTCGTTCGTCTGGGCTCTGTAGTCCAGGCGACACTGCAGGCGGGAGCAGACAAGGCCGTGTCCGCGCGAACTCTGACCACATACAACCTGTTGGGGGATCCGGCTCTGAGGGTGAGCCCGTAGAAGATCGCATGCTGAGACCCTGACTAGAGATGTGGTGCACGTGAGAGTGTGCAGGAGATGCCAGAGCGTGGTGCAACGGGAAGTGGTGGGAGAGACCTTCTTGGTCCCTATCAGGACACGGCTGGCCG
>CAWFCL010000006.1:0-56422 GCA_963814365.1 uncultured Actinomycetes bacterium
GTAAATTTCAATAAAAAAAAGAGATAAAATAATCAATTTGCCTTCTATAATATAATATTTTTTTATTGTGGCATTTTATCTCGTAATACTTGTGTTAAAGGAAGGTCTTTTCCACTTAAAATTTGCAATAAAGCACCTCCTCCCGTTGAAATTGTGATTTTATCACCTAAATTCGCCATTTCTGCAACAGCACCCATATTACCACCTCCTATAGCAAACGAAAGCACCATGGTTGGTAGCTTTAGCCATTGCATCGACAATCTCAAAAGAAGATTGTTTAAAGACTTCTTTTTCAAAAATTCCTGGTGGACCATTTGCAACAATGGTTTTTGCGGTTTCAATAATTTGTTTAACTTCTTGTAGACTTTTGCACCAGTATCTCCAGTAGACACGTTCAATCGAACCTCTGCAGTTAAACATTCTTTCGGACTTCATTTTCTTCATATGCTATGTCTCTGGGGGAGTAAAATCTTATCTTTGAATTTTTCAATAAGTCCGTGGCAATCATATCGCGATTTTTTTCCAAATCTTCTGCAATAAATTTTCTATTTGCTTTACCCATTCATTTCCAGAAACTTCAGATTTAGATTGCAGTTAACCCACATACTGAAATCTTTATCAATATTTCCTCCTGCTTCTAAATTAAATTTAAAATGTTTAAATTTATCCATAACTTTGCCCCTCCAACCAACCATACAGATGGACGTTGAGGGAGGTCGGTTGATTTGCAGTTGGCCTACAGCGGGCGGCACAGATAGTGGGCCATCCGATAAGAGATACGTGAGCTCGATGAGCAGCACCAAAGGCATCATTTACAAAATAATCAAATAATGGGGACAATTTAACGATAAGTTCGGTCTTTTCTGCTTCTTCAATAGATTTAACTTGATCTTCCATTTGCCACTTTCGAATATTTATTAAAAACTCAAGAATTTCTCCAGTTTCAATGCCTAATTGCATTGATAGCAATGTTCCCAAATAAATCGAATACAAATTTTACTCGTCCACCCATATATTCATTCAATCGATGCATGAAGTTTTAATTAATACAATCAAGATCACCATATCGACCCTGCATGTGCAATTAATACTACTGCAGCATCTTTAAGCGCTTCGAAAGTGGGAATAATTGCTTTAATTCGAGACATTTCGCTCTGAATTTCATTTTTTTCCTAAATCTATACTCGAATTGATATCCACTCGAACAAGAATTTTTTTCCCCTTAATGTCAAAATCTGTAATATTCTTAAATTTTACTTTGGGGCATTATTGAATTCATCTCCAAAACAATTACGTGAGTTATAAAGAAAAAAAGAGTATTAATAAATTATAAGATTTCTAGTAATTTGAATGCTTTGATTGGTAAAGGAGTCTTCATTATCATACCAGGATAAGACTTTAACAAAATTTCCACCTAAAACTTTTGTCATTTCAGAGTCAAAAATCGAACCATAGGTACTTCCAATTATATCAGTTGAAACAATAGGGTCTTCTGTATAACCTAAAATTCCTTTTAATTCATTTTCTGAAGTTCTTTTTTCATTGCAGCATTGATTTCTTCTTCGGTCGTTGGCTTTTCTAGTTCACCGTCAAATCAACTAATGACCCATCATGGACAGGGACTCGGAGGGAAATTCCATCGAGTTTACCAGTTAGTTCTGGAATGACTAGTCCGATGGCTTTCGCAGCGCCTGTAGAGGTTGGAATAATATTTTGAGCAGCAGTGCGAGTCTTCTGTAAATCTTCATGCGGAAAATCTAATGTGCGTTGGTTATTCGTATAAGCATGCACGGTTGTAATTTGCCTCGTTTTATTCCCCATTTTTTATGTAATACCTTGCAACTGGAGCCAAACAATTAGTCGTGCACGACGCGGCACTTACGGGATCGTGTTCGCCTTTTTATACGCGTTTTGTTTCCCCCAAAACAATGGTGCAGTAAATTTCTTTATCAGCAGGGGCACTTACACGCACTACCTTAACTCCAGGATGTTGTAAGTGTTTCGAGTATCCAGATCTTTTGCGGAAAACTCCAGTGGATTCATACACGACTTCTACTCCGTGTTTTTCCCAGGGAATTTTAGCCGGGTCTTTCAGAGCATAGACTGGAACTTCTTTTCTCTACAACGATTGCCTCTTCTTTTCGCTTCAACGGTTCCTGGCAAATCTCCATGAACTGAGTCATATTTTAGTAAATGGGCAGTTACTTTAGGGTCTGTTAGATCGTTAATTGCCACAATTTCAATATTTGGATTTTTCCACGCCAATCGGAAAAATAGACGCCCTATTCGGCCGAACCCGTTAATTGCAACTTTTTTTGCCATGTAAATTACATTTCTTTCTACTTTTTTTTAACAATCAAGAAATTGTTATAGTTATGAAAAATGGTAGATCGTGAGAAAGTTTTGGTTTGATTTAGAACCGATCTTCACCATTTTATTACCACAATGTAAAACAAAAAAAAATTTCGAGATTTCTATCGAGAATCATCATCTTATGGAAGACGGATTTTTGCCCATGCTTTGCAGGCGCCCCCCATACCACCCGAGCCGGAGATCGTGTTGACTCGGGAGTTGCTCGACGAGCCATTGCCAGGTTCTGGCTGGCTGCCTTCGGTGCCTTCCATAGTTGATGACGAGACCGTCGATACCTCGGTTCACGAGACCCCCGTGAGGCTGCCGGAAGTCGAGGAGCCGACGACTGAGTCGGTCATGATCGAAGAGGTGGTCGAGGCCCCGCTGATCGAAGAGGTGGTCGAGGCCCCGGTGGTAGAAGAGACGTCTGCCGCACCGATGGGGCCCGGCACGATGGGCACGCAGGCGTTGGAGCAAGCGGCCGGCGTCATGGGCGCGTTCTCGGGGGTCGAGGAGAGCCTACCCGTCCAGGATAGCTCTCGCGTGGACGATCTGAAGTCGCGTATCGAAGAGACTCGTCGTCGGATACGTCATGAACTAGAACAGCCGTTCGACCCGCGGTTTGCAGCCCGGCCTCCGGTGGGTGACTGGACTACGGCCCCGGCGGTGCCGGTCGTCGAACAGACACCACCGGTCGCGGAGTTTGCGCCGCTCGTTGCCGAGCCGGTCGCCGCGCCTGCGCCGCCCGCCACCGAGCCCGTCACGGCGCCTGCGCCGCCCGTCGCGGAGGTCGCGCCGCCCGTTGCCGAGTTTGCGCCGCTCGCCCCCTCGCCCTTCGCCCCGCTCCGTTCGCCCCCGCGCCGTTCGCGATGGAGCCCCCTGTCGTGCAGGAAGAGACGGTGACCGAGCAACCCCTGACCGTAGAGATGCCCACGCTCGAGACGGTGGAAGTGGATATGCTGCCCGCCGAGTCGGTAGTCATGGAGGATGCGACCTTCGAGACCCCGATGGTCGAGCCGGTCGCGGAGTTCGCGCCACCCGTCGCGGAGGTCGCGCCGCCCGTTGCCCAGTTTGCGCCGCTCGCCCCCTCGCCGGTCGCTCCCGCGCCGTTCGCGATGGAGCCCCCTGTCGTGCAGGAAGAGACGGTGACCGAGCAACCTCTGACCGTGGAGTGCCCACGCTCGAGACGGTGGAAGTGGATATGCTGCCCGCCGAGTCGGTAGTCATGGAGGATGCGACCTTCGAGACCGCGATGGTCGAGCCGGTCGCGGAGTTCGCGCCGCCCGTCACGGAGTTTGCGCCACCTGTCACGGAGCTGCGCCGCCCGTCGCGCCGCTCGTTGCTGAGGTCGCGCCGCTCGTGGCCGAGCCGGTCGCCGAACCCGTCACCGAGCCCGCGCCACCGGTCGAAGCGCTTGTCGAGGCACCCGCGCCGGCGCCCGTCGCGGAAGCGGTGGCCGCTGTCGCCGATGTGGCGCCTCTGGGGGTCGAGTCCGCGCTCTCAGACGAGGATCTCACCGCTGAAGTCACCGTCGACGAACCTGTTGACTACGACTCGATGAAGAGTCGCATCGAGAGCACTCGCAGCCGCCTCAAGGCGAAGGCCTTCGATGCCATGATGACCGGGGAGGCGGCTCTGCTCGGCCGCGATCTGGAAGGCCGATCGCGGTCCATGGGGACGTCGCTGGGGTGGATAGCGACATCGACGAGACCATCGAGACCAGCCTGCGCGAAGAGGAAGAATAGCGCTCTTCCGCGCCACTCTCTCTAGGGCGTGTCTCCACCTGCCGTGTCTTCCCCCGGGGGGAGGAAGTCTGTCTCTTGATGGGCCGCACGGGGTACGTGCAGGGGTCGTCTGAAGAGATTGCGCAGGTCGGTCCACGCCGCGTCTCTTGAGCCATCGACGATCTCCAAGAAGCCTTTGACCTTCGCGTCCAGGTTGTCGACGTGGTGCAGAATCAGCGCTTCTATGGTCTTTGGACGTTTCGGTGAGCCCCACTCCAACTCGCCATGGTGACTGACCACGCAGTGCAGCAGTTGCTGGAGCTTGTGTTCTGGAAAGGACGGTAGTTTAGCCGTCTTCTCGGTGATGAAGGTGACGCCCTGGATGACATGTCCCAGAAAGCGGCCGGCATCAGTGAAGTCGATGGTGGTCTCGAACGACAGTTCGCGGGTCTTACCCACGTCGTGCAGCAGCGCGGCGGTGAGCAGCAGGTCGCGGTCTATGCGTCCGTACTGTTGACCGACAAAGTCGCACATCTCGGCTACGGCCACCGTGTGCTCCAGCAGACCACCCAAATACGCGTGATGGTAGACCTTGGCGGCTGGTGCGGTCGCGAAGATCTCGAAGAAATCCTCGTCGCCAAAGATCAGCCTAAGCAGGGCGGCTAGTCGCGGTCGTGACCGAATCGATGTGAAAGCGGAGGAAGCCCTTCAGTTCATCGACGTCGCGGTAGGTCGAGGGTAGAAAGTCGCGCGGGTCGGCCGATCCCGGAGGGGCGAGAGTGACCTTGGTGGCCTCCAGTTGGGGCCGGCCTTGGTACTCCGACACCCGGCCGTTCACCAGCACCAGGTCCCCGGCGTCGGCCGGGGGTCCATGGCCGCGGTATCCCAGACCATGCAATCCACCGTACCCGAGCGGTCGCTCAGTCTGAGTCTGAAGTAGGGTTTGCCGGCCTTGGTGGTGCGGGTCTCCTTGCTTGAGAGACAGGTATGTCCCCTCCACAGCAGAACCCGCCGTCAAGTCGGCTATGCCCACGTCGGGCCTAGAGACGCTCCTAGGTCAAGCTGGTCACCGGTCATCTATCCTCGCTCACTGGGGTAGGAAGGGCAAGGGCGTAGCACCGCGCTCTCTGTGATTGTAGAAGAACAGGGCTGCGATCACCCCGACGGCTATGACCACGGCCGCGATCAGGAAGAACTCGCCGAAGACGTGATGGGTAGCGTCCATCAACTTGGCGTTCTGCAGCTTGGCCTGGTACTCGATCTCGCTCATCTCCGCGGTCCTGATGATCGTAGCCAGAGACTCGGCCGCTAGAGCGCTCACTCGTCGTACGCCCCAGGAACTGATCGCCGAGAGACCTATGGCCATGCCGACCATGCGGGAGACGGTGACCAAGGCAGAGCCGGTGGCCATCCAGCGTTGACCCACCGGTGAAGTGGCGCTGGTGCCTATGGGCCCCAGCACGAAGCCGAGCCCTAATCCGGTTATCACCAGACTGTCGAGCTTGGTCCAGAAGTCGGGGTCGGCCGACCAGCGACTCACGAGGTAGTAGCCGACGGCTGAGACCAAGAAGCCGACCACGGCTGTGATCTTGCAGCCTATGCGGTCGGCCAGCCAGCCTCCGACGACGGCTCCGACGGGTATGGGCAGTATCAGCTGGATGAGCAGCAGGCCGGCCCCCAACTCAGTCAGGCCAAACAGGGTCTGTCCGTATATGGATATGCCCGCCATGCCGATGACCAGAGCCACTCCGACCAGGAAATTGGCCACATTGGCTGCCGCGAAGGCAGGCAGTTTGAAGAAGTCCAGGCGCACCAGGGGGCGGTGGTGCCCGCGCTCGTAGAGGACGAAAAGTATGAACGCCGCCGCCGCTCCGACCAGCCAGGGCCAGCTCAACGGTGAGCTGCTGATGGTGTCGGCGGAGCCCAGCAGCTCGCTGCCCGTACCCAATCCCATCATGGCGGTGGCAAGAGCGACGCCCATCAGGCCTGCGCCCACGTAGTCCACGCTCCCGCGTCGCCACCAACGGATCGCGCCCGCCGGCGCCGTTTCAGCTTGTTCATCCTCCGCGTCGCGGTCCTGCTGTGCAGAGACTTCGCGGAGCTCACGCTCTCCTCGCAAGAGCCACCAGCATGCGGCCGCCAGAACAAGGCTCAGAGGGATGTTGACCATGAAGATAAGCGGCCAGTAGTGGGTGTTGGTGATTAGGCCAAGGGCGCTGGGCAGGAGCGCCAGCGCCGGACCGTACAGGACTCCCAGGACGCTGCCCGCCTCCGCAGCGCCGCTGACTACCCCTAGGACGAGTGCGCGTCTGCGCAGTGGGAACATGTCGGCGCCGGCCGCCATGGCTATGGGAACCAATGCCCCACCGCCCGCCGCCTGGACGACGCGCGCTACCACAAAGAGGTCAAGCCTTCTTATGAAGACACACAGCAGGCTACCGACGCAGAAGAGCAACAGCGCGACCAGCGTCATGAGTCTGCGGCCCTTGACATCCGCCAGGCGGCCGAACAACGGCATGGCCACGGTGTACCCGAGAAGGTAGCCGGTGATGATCCAGGCGGCCTCGCTGAGTTGACGCAGGGGGTCGAGGCCCAAGTCGGTCATGAGGGGTTTCATGATCGTATAGACCATGTTCTGATCTAGGGCAGCCACGAAGACCGCGGCGCACAGCGCCACCATCGCCCAGAACGGCTCTGCGGTAGGATCGGGTAGAGGGAGGCGCCTCGATGTCGGCCGGCTTCGCGGACACGGTTACTGAGGCGCCTTGATGTCCGCGGTGACTCCCAGGTCGGACAGGACTGATGCTGCGGGACGTGCCCGCAGGCTCTTCCTGGGTCATCGGTCCGTCAACGTCGACCTCATACAGCAGGCTGTCGTCTACCCCTATCCAGAGGTCGGCAATAAAGACATCGGCGGTGGACACGGTGCCGACGATGCTCTCGATGTCGCCTTGGTGACCTGACCGGTGATGTGGTACGTCTTGACGCCCACCCGTTTCTCGACGCCCACGCAGAGTGGGCGACGTGACGTTGTCCAGTATCTTGACCGGGCCCTCAGCCAAGATTGAGTCGGGTCAGCGGGCTGTCTGTCGGATCCAGCGGGGCCCACTCCTGCACAAGTGGGTACCTGACGTAGTGCATGTCCGACGAGTGCCACCACGTCGATGTTGATCAGCGTGCCACTGGCCAAGTACTGCACCGTGGCCTGCCATCTCGCCTTCCGCGTTGAAGTCGGCTTCGACAAGTTGCACGCCCTCGGCCTTCTGAGCCGATTCGGGTTGGTGCAACTGGTAGACGAAGTGAAAACCGGCCAGTTGCTTCATGTTGGCGGAGGTCTGTGCCAGCACGGCTTGCGGGTCGATGTCCACGGGTTCTTGGCCGCATGAACTCATGCCAAACGCCAAGATGGCGACCATGACGGTGCGCTGCAGCGAGCTTGATGACGGCGGATTTCATGACGCCATTATGAAGCGTCGGCTCGCTTGTTCACAAGCCAGACCCGCCGATAGCACCGAGCATCCTCGCGGACTGGTAAAATGACTGCCGCAACGCGTCTACGAGCACCATAGGGGCTGCAAATGGCGCCAGAGAATCGACATGCTCATCCCAATTACGCGTCGGGCGAAGACTACATACTTGAGTTCCGTAGCTTCAGGTATGGCTTCAACAGCGTGGATTTCGCCCAGCGGGTCGAGATGGCCGCCTCTGGAGCTGGGCTTGATCGAGACCCGGCACTCTTCAGCAGGACGAGTGCGCCGACCTGGTGCAGCTGGTCGCGGGAGGCAGCATCGAGTTCCCGGTCAGTCCGCTTGGTGAGTATCTTCTCAGTCGCGGCGAAGACGTGCTCACTCTGCACGGCGAGAACCTGGTGTACTGGCTGCGCGAGTTGGTGTTCCGCAGTGCGTGGCTGGATCTGCAGGCTCATGGAGGGTCAATTGGAAGTGGCCTTCGACGAGGACACCGGCGAGTTCGCGTACTTCCCCGCGGGTCATCGCACGCGGCGCATAGGCCCTCCCCCCCACCCGTCGTGGCGCGAGGTGGCCTACACCCGCTGAGAGGTCTGATGAGCGTCGTCTCCACTGAGTCGCTCAGGCTCGTGCTCAAGCGGGTCTTTGCGACGTACTACCTGGACCTTCAGACTCCCGCCATCGCCGATCCCACGGAGGCGTTCGCTACAGCCCGTGCCTACCTGGGTAGACTGCGCGAGCAGCTGGGCCGTGACGAGTTCATGAGGCGGCTGGACGACGAGACCACGCACCTGGTGGGTGAGGTCGAACAGGATCTGCGTTACAGACTCCGGAACCGCCCGGTGCCTGTCTCTTTCGATGACCTGGAGGACCGGCTCAGGGAGTGCTTCGAGCATGCTCTCGCGCGACTGGACGTCAGTCCTGCCCAAAGCCAGGTAGAATAGCCGGCCATGACTGAGTTCTTCGAAAGCTGGCTGTTGCCGCTGCTGCGGGACTACGGGCTGCTGATCGTCTTTGTGACGATGGCGGCCGAGAGCGCCTGCATCCCCATCCCCAGCGAGATCGTCGTGCCGTTCGGTGGCCTGCTGGCGGCCACCGAAGGCTCACCGCAGCTGTGGGCGGTCATCGTGGTCGCTACTGCTGCCAACGTGGTGGGTTCGGCTATCGCCTACGCGGTGGGAAGGTACGGCGGCCGGCCTCTGTTCCTGAAGTACGGGCGCTACGTGCGCATCAACGAACACCACCTGGAGAAGGCGGACGATTGGTTCGAACGACGAGGTGAGTTGACCGTCTTCTTTACGCGCATGATGCCGGTGGTGCGCACGTTCATCTCGCTGCCGGCGGGTATCGCCAAGATGCCGGTAGTGAAGTTCTTCGTCTACTCACTGCTCGGCTCGATCCCCTGGAATGCTGCCCTGGCGGGGATGGGCTACGGCGCGGGCAAGGCCTTCGGCGGTGAGCAGGCCTGGGAGAACATGCAGGAGTGGTTCAGCCGTTTCAACCACATCTTCTACATCGTCCTCGCGGTGGCTGTGGCCGCCTGGTCGGCTGGGTTTGTGGCGCTGGCGCCGGCGTCGCGATCGCGACACCGATCCCGCGTGAAGCGAACCCGTGAGACAAGGCCGACGCGCGGCTACTCGGCCAGCCCCCACTTCTCCAAGAGCAACTGATAGACGCTCTTGCCCGGTTCTACTGCGCTCTCAGTTGTCGTCGTCGCCGCCGGCGCAGTGGTCACCGCGCCCTGGACAGTGGTCGTAGTCGCACCAGCGGTGGTCGAGGTCTCCACCGGAGCTTCAGGTGCCTGTCGGAGTTCCACCAACGCAGCGTTGATGGCCGCTACAAGGGCCTGATCCTCTTTGCGCCCAGAAGGCGTAGCCCTCATCCGCCTCCAGGGTACCACTGATCTTGAGGGCATTGGCGTATTCAGCGTCGGTCGCCAGGATCCAGCTGCCACGGGTCTTACGACGACCGCGTCGACTTTGCTCCATCCAGGTCGTCAAAGGCACCAAGGACGTGCGGGTATGGGATCTTCCGCTATGCCTTCGACGCTCTGGACGGCGACTTCTGCGGTGGAACCGGTCTGTATCCCAACGACCTTGCCGTGAAGGGCCTCACTGTCGGGCAGGTCGATGCCGGTTCGCGTGCAGATGGCTAGTTCCGCAGAGAGGTGCGTGTCGCTGGCGGAGAGCTGTGGTCAGGAGGCCAGGCGCTCGTGATCATGGCCGGAAGCAGCCATGTCCACCTCGCCTTCGGTGAGGGACGGACTGGATGTCGCCATACCCGACAGTGACGAACACTGGTTCCAGACCCAGCTTCTTGGCTATGGCTTTGCACAGGTCGATCTCGAAACCTACCGTCTGGGGGTCAGATTTCGACTCCTTCATCGCCCTCTTGCGTCACCACTCTGGCGGAGTACTCCAGTGGAGGATAGGCAGCGTCCGACACGATCGTGAGCTTGCCGGCCTCGAGGGTGACTGGGGCTTGGATGTCCGGTGACAGAGTGATGTCCGCGATGGCTTGGTCTGCCACTTGCGCCGCCTCTGACAGGTTGTCCGAGCCCGTACCGTAGACGGTCGCGTTGACGATATGGGTGCTGGCCGCGCAGCCAGTCAGCATGGCCACACAGGCCAACAAGAGCGCCACAAAGATGCTGGTAACGGTCAAATGCTTCTTCAACATACCTACTTCCTTGGTTTGTACGGGGATAGATAGCATGCTCAGGCTGCTGTGTCCAACGCAACGGTATACTTCGCTGGCGATCATGGATGCCTCGATGCCCACAGATAGTCAGGTGATGCCTGCTGCGCCTGCCCAGCCCTTCTTCTGGGAGGACCTTGGTGCCGGTAAGGGCCTATGCACGGTTTGTCCGCATCTGTGCGTGATGGCTGAGAACGAGGACGGTCTCTGCAGGGCCCGCGGGATGCGCAGGGGTGCCGATCGTCAGCCTTACCTATGGACGACCTGCCACGGTAGTCAGCGATGAGATAGAAAAGAAGCCCCTTTATCACTTCCATCCGGGCACGCGGGCTCTGTCATTGGGAGGGCTGGGATGTAACGTCCTCTGCTCGGGGTGTCAGAACTGGCAGATATCCCACGCCAGCGCCCGTACGGAGACGACTCGCCTGGCTGAACTGACTCCTCAAGAGGCCGTGGCCTTGGCCCGCAAGAGCAAGCTGGCAGGGGTCGTCTTCACGTACAACGAACCGGCGGTGTGGATCGAGTACGTACACGATGTCTGCGCCGCGTTCCTGGAGGCCGGACTGTACACCGCGTTCATCACAGCCGCCTACCTCACCGAAGCCGCGCTGGACTACATCGCGCCCGTAGTACAGGCGTTCAAGTTCGATCTCAAGGCGGCGACGCCCGAGAAGTGGGGCCAGCTGAGCAAGGTCAAAGACCCGAGCCCCGCTCTGGCCGCACCGTGCGCGCTCGCGAACAGCACGGTTGCCACGTAGAAGTTGTGTCCAACGTCGTCCCCGAGCTAAACGACTCCTCGGCCGATCTGAAAGCCATGGCCGAATGGGTGGTCGACAGCCTGGGGTCCGGCCACACCATGGCACGTCACTCGGTTCTTGCCGGATTTTGAGCTTTCGTATCTACCTCCCACGCCGATCGGTGTTCTGGAGCGAGGTGTAGCCTTGGGCAGAGAGGCCGGGCTGCGTTTCGTCTATGTGGGCAACGTGGCGGACCATCCCCGGCGCCACACTGTATGCCCCGATTGCGGGCGGACCGTTATCGAGAGGGTGGGTCACTCGACGATGATGCGTGGTGTGGAGCGAGGAATGTGTGTCGCATGTGGCGCAGACCTGGCTCTTGTCGGGCCGACCGACTAGGGCCAGGTCTACATTGCCGGGTTCCCCGTTTAGGCCATCAGGGGGTCGGGTAGCATCAGAGCGGACGACCCTGACACGAGTCATTGGGATGCAGCCATGACCTCACGCGCGCACGACAAGACCAAGGAGGCCGCAGAAGATCGGCTGCCGGTGTGCCTCGTGATCCCCTGCCAAGCCGAATATGTCTGTCTTTGCCGACTGTTGGCCGGCGTCGTCGGGGCGCGTGGTTCGATGAACGCTGAAGACATCGCCGATCTCAAGCTGGTGGTCACTGAGGCGTGTGCCTGCTTCTTGCCAGGTTCAGACGACGAGATCTCTCTGGGACCCTCGCAGACCAAGGACGATGCCCCGGGGTCGCTACGCGTCGAATTTCGAGTACTGTCTGACTCCTGGGAAGTCACAGTCTCCGATGCGGACCACCGCTACGCTCTTTCTGAGGAATCACTCTACCTGCCCGAGAGTCTGGGAGGTCTGGGCCTGACGATCATGAGAGCGCTGGTGGACCACGTAGAGCACACTCACGCCCAGACTGGGGGTAGCATTCTCCGGCTATCCAAGCAGATCGAAACGCAGACTGGATACTTGCAGTAGCTGCTACACTGAAGCGCCATGAGGCCCGCGTGCTTTCGATGGCATCCTCCTTGGGTGGCCCCCATAGCTCTACTAGCTATCGCGGCTGTGGTGGTCTTCTGCGTCCTCGTCCCGGTCGATGGCTTCTGCAGAGGATGCCTCCCTTTCTGTTCAGGTAGACCAGGTCCTACTAGGAGTGGACAGGGCGCTCACGGTCGCGGTGACCGGCAAGGTCTCCAGCTCCTGGCCGGGCGCAAGGTGGTTGTGTCGGTCCGGGGACCGGTCTCCACGAACCAGATCGGACAGAAATACGTCGACACTGGGTCGGTGGAGGAGCTCACCTTCGGCTGCTGGGCACTTGGCAACAACTCACCGCCGGTGAGCTAGACGCAGAAGTCAGCATACCCGGGCGGTCCTTCACCTCGCCCGGAGCCTACCTTCTCTCAGCAGAAGTGCGATCGGCTGACGACTCACTTGCACGAGGCCGGACGTGGATGGGGGTCATCGCCTACCGCACCCGACCTCTGGACGTATCGTTCGTGCTACCCGTGCGTCTTGGCATCCATCGGGATTGGGACGGAAAGTTCTTCGATCGGGTGTTGGAGGACGCCACGCTTCCAGTCGAGTCCGGCGCCAACACTCTCCGCGGTCTGGCCCCTGCAGTGGACCAGCTCTCTGGTTGGCGGTTCACTCTAGCTGTCGAGCCGATCTTGCTGACTCAGTTGCGGGACATGGCGGATGGATATGTCTACGAGGACCCGCAGGGCAACACGACAGAGGTGGGCGAGAAGGACCTGACCGCGCAGAGCGCGGCAGCGGCGATCTCCGACCTGGTGGCTATCGCTTCACGGGAGTCGGTGGAGATCCTCGCGAGTCCCTACACGGGCCCCGACTTGGGCCTTCTGGCCGCAGAGGGCTGGACGGACGGGCTCGAGGCCATCCAGATGGGCAAGCAGGAGTTGCAGTCCACCTTGGGGATAGAGTCCCCCTTAGGAGGGGCATACGCCACCGATCTCGAAGTGACAGGGGGGAGCCTCTCCTACTACGCGGGCGCTTCAGTGGAATACATCGTGGTCGGCTCGAGCGTCGCAAGCTCTCTCGCAGAGGTTCCGGTGGCAGGCACTGTGGCAGTCAGGGTGGAGAACTCAGACAGCGATCGGGCGACTTTGATGTTCGCGTCTGACGCGGCAGGTGCCGCGATGAGTGAGCCCTGGGATGTCAACACGTTTGCCGCGGCCCTTGCGGCCGATCTCGCGACCACGCCGCGGGATGCCTTGATCATCGCCCCGAAAGACGCCTACGGTCTCATCCCGGCGGCGTATGTTGAGCAGATCGGAGATCTCCTGACCGGGTACGGCTGGATACGCACGCAGAAGCTCGACGAGCTTCTCAGTCTCTACCCTCCCGACAGTCGGCCTGTCGTGGTCGAGAACAGCCCCGCACCGGCACAAGGCTACATCGAGAGCCGTCTCCTGGACGAGTTGCGAGCTGCCCACGGACCTGTGAGTGATCTGGGATCAGCGGCTGACCCCAGCAAGGTCGCTGTCAACCAAGCGCTGCGCTCCCTGTACACCGCTGAGAGCGGGTGGTGGTCGCGGACTGGCACCAGCCCTTATGAGGCAAGTATGGGGCTGGCCTATGCTCGACAGGCTAGGATGCAGGCCGAGGAGGAACTGGGCAAAGTCAGTTTTGCAGGCGAGGGCTCGTCCCTGATCAGCGCCGACAACGATGCAGCCAAGATCGCCATAGACAATGACGCGGAGTACCCGATAAGAGTCGAGCTGTGTCTGGCCGGGGAGGGTTTGAGCTTCCCCGACGGTGATCGCGTGGAGATAGAGCTGCAGCCAGGGCGTACGGATCTCGAGATCCAGGTAAACAGAGCTGAAGGAGCGAAGGATCTGAGCGGGCAGTTGCTCGTGGGTTCGACGCTGGTAGATGAGATATCGAGATCGGTGAGTTCGGTGGGGCTCTGGACCATTCTGCCCTGGGTGCTATCCGTCATTGTCCTGTTAGCAGGCCTGGCCGTGTTCCTCTTGGTGCGTGGTCACCGACGCAAGCGGAGCCAAGACCAGGCCAAGTAGCAGATGCTAAACTCCATTTCTGACATGGAGAAGTGGCACAGTCATCTGCTGCGCGAACGCGTAGACCAAACCAGCCTGTTGATCCAGGGCAACCGCGCGTGCGCGCTGGGCGCCCTTGACGCCGGGGTCACGTTCTTCGCCGGATATCCGATCACACCTAGTTCGGAGATCATGGAAGCGATGGCCGAAGAACTCCCCCGCTCTGGGGGAGTTTTCGTGCAGATGGAGGATGAGATAGCGTCTATCTGCGCATGCGTGGGTGCGTCGCTGACCGGCAAGCTGGCCATGACCGCCACGTCCGGCCCCGGCTTCTCTCTGATGCAGGAGGGTATCGGCTACGGCATCATGGTCGAAGCACCACTGCTGGTGGTGAACGTCATGCGAGTGGGTCCGTCCACAGGGCGACCGACCGCGCCTTCTCAGGGCGATGTGATGCAGGCCCGCTGGGGCACCCACGGCGACCATCCGGCTATCGTTCTGGCGGCGTCGAACGTGGCCGACATGTACCGACTCACCATGGCTGCCGTCCGCTTCGCTCAGCGTTTCCGTACACCGGTCACACTGCTGGCCGATCAGATGGTCGGACAGATGCGTGAGAGCTTCTCGCCGGAGTTGGTGGGCCGCTACATGCTCACCAGCGGCGACTTCGACTTCACTCCGGGCTATATCCACCCGGATGTGGCCCCGGAAGTGCGCAATCAGGTGGTTCTGGGCTCGGGCGAGCCTGCTCACGCGACGGGGCTCTTTCACGACGAGACGGGCTTTCCCACGGACAATCCTGAGAAGAGCGCCGACTTGCTCGCGCGACCTATACAACAAGGTGGCACACCATCGCAACGAACTCTGTCTCTTCGACGTCAAGAACGAGGGCAGGGGCAGGGTGTGCATAGTCGCCTACGGTTCGTGTGCACGAACGGCCCGGGCTGCCTGGAAGCTGGCGGAACAAGAGGGTCTGCCGGTCGAAGTGCTCCACCTCTACACGCTGTTCCCACTGCCTGTCGAGATCATCCAGAAGGTCGCGCGGCGGGTCGAGTTCATGCTCATTCCGGAGCTCAATCTGGGTCAGTACGCTCACGAAGTGCGCAAGATGGCCGAGCAGTGGACCACGGTCATCGGAATGAACAAGATCGACGGCACGCTGTTCACGCCGCGCGAGGTGCTCGACCGCGTGGCTGAGCTCGTAGGCAAGTACGAGCAGGTCTAGCATGGCACTCGAGATAGAACAGCTACTCAGGTCAGAACGTCTGCCGCACATCTGGTGTCCGGGGTGCGGTATCGGCACGGTGACCGGCGCTTTGCTGCGGGTGGTGCTGGAGCTGGGGTTGGACCCTGTCGAGACGGTGCTGGTCAGCGGCATCGGCTGCTCCAGCCGTGCGGTCAACTACACCGCCCTCAACACGGTCCACTCTATTCACGGACGGGCTCTCGCGGTGGCCACCGGCATCAAGATGGCCAGGCCGGAGTTCAATGTGGTCGTTTTCACCGGAGACGGCGACGGAGCCGCTATCGGTGGCAATCATCTGATCCATGCCTGCCGGCGCAACATCGATATCACCTGCATCCTCTTCAACAACACCACCTACGGCATGACCGGCGGCCAGACCTCGCCCACCATGAAGGTGGGCGACCGTTCTACCACCGCTCGCCAGGGCCAGGTCGAGCCGCCGTTCGACCTGTGCCGGTTGACGGAGGCCGCTGGGGCCAGCTTCGTGGCCCGTGGTATAGCCGGACGTATCCGCGAGGTCGAGAAGTTCATCAAGCAGGGCGTCCAGCACAAGGGCTTCTCGTTCGTGGAGGCGGTGGTCCCGTGTCCCACCGAGTTCGGCCGACGCAACAGCATGAACACCTCGGTCAAGCTGCTCGACGATGAACGCAGTCGTGCGGTCAGCAAGTCTAAGGCGGACAAGCTCTCGCCCGAGGAACTGCAGGGCAAGATAGTCACCGGAGTGCTGTACGAAGATGCGGACGCGCCCGATTATCAAGAGACCTACGCGGCCTCTGCCAAGGCCCAGGCCGCGGCCGCCGGGAAGAAGAAACCGCTGGCGATGGAGAATCCTCCCATGGGTGATCAGAAGTGAGCGCCGGCATGGTGAGAGTCCGGATTGCTTGCCGACCGTGAGTGGGTGGAGGTGCGCATCGGAGGCAGCGGCGGGCAAGGCGTGGTGCTGATGGGCATCATCCTCGCTACCGGGGCCAACCACGACGGGCGCTGCGTGGTGCAGACCGAGTCTTACGGACCGGAGGCCAGGGGCGGCTACAGCCGCAGCGACGTCATCATCGCCGACGAGCCCATCGACTATCCCAAGTTGGTGCGGGCCGATCTGCTGGTGGCCCTGTCGCAGGAAGCCGCGGACGCCTACATCGATGGCTTGGCCAAGGACGGCGTCTTTATCTATGACTCCGACAATGTGACCACTCCGCCCTACTTCGACGGGCGCTTCTTTCGGCATCCCCCTCACGACTCTGGCTAAAGAAGAGACGGGCCGGATACAGACGATGAACGTGCTTGCCTTGGGGGCTGTCGTAGGTATCACCGGAGTGGCCTCGGTGGAAGCGATCACGCAGGCTGTCATGGAAGAAGTGCCTGCTGGCACTCAAGAGCTCAACGGTCGCGGCGCTGGCTCGAGGGTCTGGCTGTGGACCCGTCGGAGTGGGCAACGTCAGAAGAGTAGCCTAGGGCCGCGCTCCGTCGGGTCACGGCCATGACAAGAGGCCAGGCAAGGGGAGGCGAGATGAGCGGTACTACGAGTGATTTCTCACAGCCGGCCGTCGGAGACGGACCGGTCCCGACAGAGGTCGGGCACGTTGTCCAAGCGGCGCTTCTTCGAAGTCCGCTTTGGCGGTACGGCGGCCCAGGGGGTCATCGTGAGGGACTTGTGCTGGCTACCGCCGCGACTCGCGATCACCGCTACGTCATCCAGACGCAGACGCACGCTCTAGAAGAGACCGACGTGCACGGGCACAGCGACGTCATCATCTCCGACGACCCGGTGGACTACCCGGAGCTGCTGGGGGCCGACCTTCTGGTGGCGCTCTGTCAGTGGGCGGCCGACGCGTACACTCGCATACTCAGGCCGGATGGCGTTCTGCTCTACGATGCCGGATCTTGTCAGCCGTCCCCCTCGTTTTGAGGGCGTCCATCTACGCCTTGCCGCTCGACCGGCTCGCTCGCGAGGCTGCCGGAAGGAGCGAACTGGCGCCTCACCTGGTGGCCATGGGCGCCATCGTCGCCTCACCGGGGTGGTGTCACAAGAGTCTCTTCTCAAGACGATCCAGGAGTTGGAGCTTCGGGGCTCCAAAGAAGCGCGAAAGAAGGCGCTTTCGTACGGATTGGCGCTCGACACAGAGGAGTGGCGGATTACGGGAAATGAGGGACGGATGGTGAGTGACCGTGAGTGACGGGCCGCGGCTGATAGTCGCCGGCGTCGACGTCGGAGCGAAGAACGTGCACGTTGTCCTTGTCGGCGACGGCGAGGTCATCGCGCGCGCAGCGGTGCCGTCCGGGTTCGACCAAGAGGAGTCGGCGGAGCGGGGACTGGTGGAAGCCGCTCGTGTCGGCGGAGTAGCGCGCGACGAGATCGCCCTCTGTCGCGGCCACTGGCGCCGGTCGCAAGGCGACCACGTTTGCGACGGAGACGACCCACCGAGATCGTCGCCGACGCACGCGGTGCACTGGCGCTCTGCCCGGAGGCGCGGACTATCATAGACGTCGGGGCAGACGAGGCACGGGCCATAAAGGTCGACGGCAAGGGCAAGGTGCTGGACTTCGCCATCAACGAGAAGTGCGCGGCCGGCGCCGGCGCCTTCGTGGAGGCGATGAGCCGGGCGCTGGAGATGCCCCTGGACGACTTCGCGAAGGCTTCGCTGGAGTCGACGGAGGCGATACCGATGAACGCGCAGTGTACGGTGTTCGCCGAGTCCGAGGTGGTCAGCCTCATCCACGCCAACACGCGCCCCGCCGACATCGCCCGGGCTGTGCATGATGCGATGGCCAGCAGGGTATCGGCGATGGTGCGACGCGTGGGGGTGGAGGACCCGGTGATGCTGGCTGGCGGCGCCGCGCTCAACGTGGGCTTCGTGAAGTCACTGTCGGAGGCGTTGGGCGGCGTAGAGATCACGGTGCTGGAGCACGCGCCCTATCTGGGAGCTGAGGGGGCGGCTCTCATTGCCTGGGAGGCGGCGCAGGCGGGGTAGGGTCTGATGGTGCGCTCGGGCGAGCGGGCGTGAGGCTTACGCCGTAAATGGGCTGCCCTTCGGTAATCGGTGGTAAACTTAGTCAGTACGATGCACCTATCCGAACGGAAGCATGAACACCGTAAAGCGAAAATGGCTGAAACCTGAGTTGATCGTTCTGGTCCGCAGCCGGCCGAGGAAGCGGTGCTGACGACCTGCAAGTCGACGACGACTCAAGGACCGAACCGTGGAGGTCACGTCGTGCAAGCAGGTCGGGAATCAGAGCGACTGCAGTATCGTAGGGAACAGCTAGGTTCTAGTCCTGTAGGCGCGGGCCTGCACCTCGTACATCTCGCGTAGCGGCCGCCTCGCGCACGAGCTCGTCGTGGGTACCGCTCTCTATGACGCGTCCTTGGTCGAATATGTGAATGTGGTCGGCCGTGCGGACCGTCGAGAAGCGATGACTTATCAGGACGACCGCTCGACCTCGCGCCAACTCCTTGATGTGTTGGAACACGTCCCACTCCGCCTGAGGGTCCAGGGCGCTGGTGGGCTCATCAAGCACGATGATCTGTGCGTCTCGAACGAAGGCTCGGGCCAAGGCCATCTTCTGCCATTCGCCGACGCTCAGTTCTTCACCCTCGTCGAACCACTTGCCCAGCATGGTGTCGTAGCCGTGACGAAGTCGGGTGATGGTCTCGTGGATACCAGCGTCGCGGGCCGCTGCCTCGATGGCCGGGTCGGTCTCACCCAGGTCGACATTGCCAAGGCGGATGTTCTCTCGCGCGGTCAGCTGATACTGGACGAAGTCCTGAAAGATGACGCTCATGTGCCGGCGAAGAGCGACGACGTCGAGAGTCGCGGAGATCGACTCCGTCCAGAGTGATGCTGCCTTCGCTGGGATCGTAGAGGCGGCACAGTAGCTTGACAAAGGTGGTCTTGCCCGAGCCGTTAGGACCCACCAGCGCTGTGACCTCGCCCGGACGTATGGTCGACCGAGACGTTCGAGAGCGCAGTGCGTTCGGTGTCGGGGTAGTGGAAGGTCGACGTTCGTCGAAGCGGACCCCCTCGGTGAAGGGCGTAGGGAGAGCGGTTTGGGACGTTTAGGCGGCAGGACTTTGGACTCCAGTGTCATGAATTCGTCGTAGTAGCTCAAGAAAGAGATTGTCCTCGTATAGACCAGCGAAGCCCCCTAGCACGGACTGCAGCGAGGACAGACCTGGTCTGAAAAGCTTGGTAGTAGGCCACCATCACGCCTAGGGTGATGGCGCCAAGAACTGTCCGCCAGGCCATGTAGGCGAAGGTGCCGAACACGGCCGCGACAGTGACGACACCGGCGACGAGTTCGGCCGCGATGGACCGGTGACCAGTCAGCCGGATATGCTCTCGACGCAGTCACGCCGTAGGTCGCGATGCCAGCGTGCGAAACCGGTCTCCCAGGTCGAACAGCCGGATCTCCTTCGCCCGGGTGCCGTCTGTGAGCAGCCAATGGGCATAGTGAGACTGACGTTCTGACTCGCTGTTGCGTCGCTGCCACGCGTAGAGTCTGCGCGAGTGCAGCAACCGTACGTTGCCCCGGGTATCGCAGCCACCAGAACTGATGAGACCCACTATCCAGTGAAGAGTCAGCAAGAATCCAGCCATGGCCAGCAGGGTGACGAGTGGCCTGCCCAGTGCTTGGTCAGGTTCCTGACTATGCTCGTGGGCCGGTAGGGAGCCTCCTGCTGGGCACGTAGAGAGTGTCGTGGTAGCGCGGGTTCTCGTAGTACTCGAGATCGACTTTGACCGACTGGCCGTGTATCAGGTCAGTCACATGGTCGGTGACGGTCTGACTGAGCGCCTGATCGACCATGCGCCGCCAGTGACCGTGCTATGGCAGTGGCGAGTCCGACCGACGGCCGCTAACCCGATGAGCAGGGCGACATGACGAAAGGCGGCACCGGGGTCGGCCGCGCCGATGCCCGTCGGTCACCGCATCGACGATGAGCTTCATGAGCCAGATGGCCGCCAGGGGCAGGAGTCCCTGCACTATTGTCAGGGCGAGCGCTTGCGAGCGTCCAACCGCGGGCGACCGACCAGACGAGCTTAAGAGCTCGGCCCAAGCGAAGCGCGGAACCTAGTCCGGGTCTATGTATCTCTTCTCCCAGTTCAGGCCTTTCCGCATGCAGGTCAGACTTGCCGCTCCATTCTCTCAGACTTTACGAGTAAGTCCGGCTGCTATCATTACACCCCATGATTCTCAGCGCCGAACCTCACAAAGAGAACGATGCCACAGTTCGGCGAGTTGTGATCGACGAGCTACCTCGTCTGCCTTTCGAGGCCAGCATCGATTTGAC
Organism: uncultured Actinomycetes bacterium; assembly: GCA_963814365.1. GTDB lineage: Bacteria > Actinomycetota > Thermoleophilia > RBG-16-64-13 > RBG-16-64-13 > RBG-16-64-13. The sequence continues at coordinate 20,537 of CAWFCL010000006.1, forward strand.
CTATCGCTGCAATAACTGCTGCCGTCACTGTTGGCTGTGGCTACCCGAGAACGCTCCCGACCAAGCTGGCGAGCTAACGTTTGAGGAGTGGCGGGAAGTGATCGACCAGGCACGTGTCTTGGGCACTCAGCGCTGGGCGATCTCGGGTGGCGAGCCCATGTTGCGTGAGGACTTCAGTGAGATCTTTGAGTATGCGACGAGCAAGGCTATTGGCTACTCTCTGAACACAAACGGCACCCTCATCACACCCGAAATAGCGCGTCAGTTGCGGCGCAAGGGTGACAAGATGGTGGCCGTCTACGGCGCGACGGCTGAGGTCTACGACCATGTCACACGCAACCCTGGGGGATTCGAGGCACTCCAGCAGGGCCTGGCCTACATGAAGGAGGCGGGTGCTGGCTTTACGGTGCAGCTGATACCTATGCGAGACAACTGGCATCAGTGGGACCGCATGCAGGAGTTTGCCAGATCATTGAGCCCGCGCTACCGGGTGGGTGCTGCTTGGTTCTGGAAGTCGGCCTCCGGCGATGCGGCGCGCAATGCGGAGATAGAGCGACAAAGGTTGGACCCGGCAGATGTCATCGAACTCGATACACCCAAGACGCGCAAAGAGGCTCCGAAGCCCATCGAGCGGGAAACGATGCGCTGTGTGCTGCCCGGCAAGGGACTCTATGGCGCCTGCATCGAAGAGCGGCGCGATTTTCATGTCGACCCCTACGGCGGGATGAGTTTTTGCAGCTTCGTCAAGGACCCGCAGTTCCGGTATGACCTGCGACAAGGCGATCGACGCGGGATACCGTCTGGGGCCCTAGCGAGCGCGTGGGATGAGCATATTCCTTCGCTTGCCGACGTCACGACCGGCGTGCCAGAGTACGCTGCCGACTGCGGTCAGTGTGACTTGAAGGCCCATTGTCGTTGGTGTGATGTCTACAGCTATCTCGAGACTGGTCGTCACGGAGCCAAGATCGACTATCTCTGTCGCGTCGCCGAGGAGGCGCGCGCCTATGTCGACAAGTGGTCAAGAGAGCACACGCGCTTCTTTGAGGTCGGCGGTGTTACCGTGCAGGTGGAGAGCGATCTTCCTATCACCGATTTCACCTTTCATTCCAAGTTCAGGAAGTTTCGGGTCGACGGACCTGGCGAGGACACGGTCATCATCAGACATCATTTCGGTATGCCCGATCTGAGTAGCGCGGATATGGCAGATCCTCTGTACATCAATCCGCCCTGGGCTATATATCGCCAAGGGCAGTCTTGGATCTATATGGGCATCGCGCCGACAACGCAAGACTCAAGCCCACAGCGGGTCGCGGTCTTCAATGCCGATCACACTCGAGGCGAGTTGTACAACGCCAAGCCCTATTCGGACACGTGGCTCGCTGGAGGTCTACCTTCTCTGACCATGTTCCCCACCGACCAGATATTGTTGGGCCGTCTGTTTGCAGACCGGGAAGCCTGCATTCTGCATTCGGGCGCTCTTGCGCTAGACGGCCAAGGACTTATGTTCGTAGGCCATTCCGAAGCGGGAAAGTCGACAACTATGCGGTTGGTGCGCCAGGGATTGGGTGAGCGCGTCGAGATACTGTGTGATGATCGAAATGTCGTACGACGTTGGTCGCAGGGCCTACGGGTACACGGGACCTGGAGCCATGGCGACGTGCCCGAGGTCTCATCTGCATCTGCCCCGCTTCGCGCCATACTCTTCCTTGAACAGCACGAGACGAACGAGATTCTCCCGCTTGACGACCGCAAGGTGATCTGGAAAGGGCTGTTGGCCACACTGATCAAGCCAATGGTGACCGGCGAATGGTGGCAGAGAGAAATCGACGTCTTGGAGCAGATCGTGTCCGAGGTGCCGTGTTATCTAATGCGGTTCGACAGGACCGGCAAAATAGTGCCCGAATTGGAGCGCCTCTTGAAGTGAGCGAGTACGTACGTCGCACCAAGCACTTGGATAGACTTGTCGCGTCACGCTTGGGTGAACTGGACATCGAACTCACCGAGCGTTGTGACAACAACTGCGTTCACTGCTTCATAAACCTTCCCGCGGGCGACGCAGTTGCCCGCTCACGCGAGATGGATACCTCCCGTGTATGCGCCATCCTGCGCCAGGCCGCCGACCTCGGCTGCCTGCAGGTGCGTTTCACCGGCGGGGAACCTCTCCTCAGGCCGGACTTTGAGGAGCTCTACCGCTTCGCCCGTGGCTTGGGACTCAAGGTGCTTATCTTCACCAATGGTAGGGGGGTCACCGAGCATCTGGCCGACGTCTTGGTGAGTGTTCCCCCTCTCGCTCCCGTTGAAGTCACGGTGTACGGGATGCACGAGCACTCGTATGAAGAGGTGTCTCGCGCTCCTGGGTCATTCCTTCAGTTCTGGCGCGGTATAGGGCTGTTGTTGGAGCGCAACATCCCTCTTGTGGTGAAGGGTGTGTATCTACCCTCGAATCGCCACGAGATCGAAGAGTTCGAAGCGTGGGCCAGCAGTATCCCTGGGATGGGGCAGCCGGTGTCGTATTCGGCATTCTTCGATCTCCGAGGTCGTCGAGACGATCCTGCCAAGAACCGCCTCATCAAGTCTCTACGTCCTAGTCTGCAAGACGGGCTATCGCTGCTGACTCGTCGCGAGGCTTCGTACCGCGAGGAAATGACTGCCTTTGCCGACAGGTACATGGGGCAGACGGGGGATGCGCTCTTTCCCTGCGGGCTTGGTCACGGCATGTCCGTTGATGCATATGGTTGGGCTCATCCCTGTCTCGGGTTGCGGACCCCTGAACTCGCCGTAGACACCGACTCCCATTCGCTTGCGGACGCATTGGACAGCTTTGAGGCTCTCAAGTGCAGACGGACAATCGCCCCGGAGTACTTGCGCCGATGCGCCGCGTGCTTTCTCCACGGTCTCTGTGAGCAATGCCCAGCGAAATCGTGGATGGAGCACGGCGTTCTTGACAGACCGGTCGAGTACCTCTGCCAAGTCGCACACGCTCAGGCCCGTTTCCTCGGTTGGCTGAGAGAGGACGAACACGGGTGGGAGGTCGCTGACTGGCGTAGCAGGATTCGGTCTTGACACAAGGAATGCTCTGGTTGTAGCAGTTGTGTAGACCCGAAGCATAAGCTAGACTGTCGTCTATGCGGGAAACGTATGCGGGAGGCCGTTGTGGAGGGAGTTTCTAAAGAAGTGTGGAGTAGGCCAGAATTGATCGTCCTTGTCCGGAGCCGACCTGAAGAGGCGGTTCTTAGTTCATGCAAGGTGCAGACTCTGCCGACGAACAACGCGAATGTCTATGCCCAGCAGTGCAGGACCGTTACGACGGAACCCACAGTGTGTGCGGGTGGTACTCGATGTTTCGTGCGGGGAGACTCGTAGTAGAACAGGCAGGTGTGCTTGTCTGTGCCGACTCTCTGGCCGCTTGTGCACAACTGATATACCGTTTGCGCGCTCTTGCCGCAGACGCTGGTTGCCAGCATCGCCGTGTTTGGACCCCGCATCTCCCTGTCACAATGGATCAGTCTCATCTCGGTCGGGGTAGTACCTATCAGCTTCTCGATTAGGAAGGTGAGCTGCGATGGATGTAGAGATCACACTTGGCTCGATTTGTGCGCCCTCTGATGCGGTGGTATCACGTGAGATCGAAGGCGACGTCATCATCGTGCCGCTGACAAAGGGCATCGGCGAAGACGAGGATGAACTCTACACGCTGAACGATACCGGTCGCGCCATCTGGCTGCTTCTGGACGGCAGGCGGACTCTGAGCGACGTGGCGGTAGGTTTGGCAGAGGACTTCGGTGCTAGCCAGCCGGAGATAGAGGCCGACGTCGTCGGCTTCGCCCGAGAACTCGTTAGCCAAGGAATCCTCGCGACCAGAGAGTGAATCCCTGTGGCGGAATCAGGAAGGATGTCCGTTCCGGGCCCCCAGGATAGTCTCCTTGTTGCCTGCCTCGATCTCGGTCGTGCCATGGCGGATCGAGACAGTGTGACCTTTCGCTCGCAAGGCACGTGTATGTACCCCACAATACGTCCAGGCGACATCTTGCGCATCCGGTCTTGTGCTGCAAGAGAGGTGACTCTGGGCGACATTGCGGTTTGCCGCGAGTTAGGCAGACTCTTCAGTCACAGGGTGGTAGAAGTCGGAGACTGCGGTGGGTGCCACTATGTAACGACGCGACCGGATCGCTCTGCTCAAGACGACGGAATCACCACCTATGACGACGATCTTCTTGGTGTTGTTGTGAGTATCGAACGCAATGGCACGAACGTACCGCTTCAGCCGACCGAACTCTCTTGGGTGGCACGTAGCATCAACGGCTTGCGCATTGCGATTATTGAAGCAAGGCGGCACGTACGAGGCTTGCTGCTTTCGGTTGTGCTGCGAATGCAAAGGACGCCGGGCTACCAGTACCTCGCATGCGCGTGGTTAGAACGCACGAAACACAGACTTCGCTTCGTTGCGCGGGTACCTGTCAATAGCACATTGGGGTATGCAGCCTGCCGAGAGTTCGGGACGGAACAGGTCGACTCGGACTTCGTACGTTCTAGTCGCTCCGGTGGCAGTTTCGTGCTGGCGGCCCTGCATGAGCGAGAAAACACCCTGGAGGGTTCTGTAACAGCCAAACTCGATTCATCTGGGGTCTGGAGGTTGAGCGACACGTGGGTCAGAGTCCGCTACGAACGCACGGGTCTTGACGAGATGCTTCGAGAGAAGGCGCGCGCTATCGTTGAGGGTGGCGTTGGACATGGAGCCAACAGGTGGGATGAGACTGGTGAATAGTAGGATACGAGTTGCGGAGCTTCTGCTGCGGATTGGAGAAGCCATCAAGTCTCTGCCGGTCGCGGTGCTTCGACCGAGAGACATGTCCGAGTGGGCCAGAGGGCGATACGATCGGAATCACGAGTCCTGGAGGGCGGAACACGGCTCTGGCCACGAGTTGGCTGACGAGGAGCGCGAGCTTTGGACTCGGGTCAGGTCTCTTGTGCCGTCCTCGGATTCGCCTCGGATCATGGTGCTGGGTGGAGGTGGTGGCCGCGAAGCAGTTGTGTTCGGGGTCGAAGGCTGGGATGTCACTGTTTTGGATACTTCGTCTCAGATGCTTCTTGAGGCACAGGCAGCGGCCGCCGAAAACAACATAGAAGTCAAGACCGTTCAGGGAGACTTGGGAGATTACACGCCGGAAGACGGCGCCTACGACGTTGTCTGGACCTCGATGTACCTGTACTCGGTCGTCATGGGTCGCGCTAGGCGAGTGGCTATGCTTCGACGAATAGGGCGAGGTCTTGCTCTTGGGGGCCTGCTGGTGGTCTCTTTTCACTACGATCCGCGCGCGCAGGCTAGTCGACGCAACGATCGGCTACGCCGCTTCGTGGCCAGGGTGACCTTTGGCAACAAGAGCTATCAGAATGGTGATCTCCTCTTTGGGACTCTTGAATTCCGGCACGCGTTTGCTGGCGAAGATGAGGTTCGTGCCGAGATATCTGAAGCCGGATTTTCGATCGTGCACATGGTGGTGCCGGAAGGAAGGAATCGCGGGGCCGTCATCTTGGAGAAGAGCGAGGAATACCCTTCGGCCGTGAGCTTGCCCCAATGACCTCTCGCCGTCTAGAGATACAAGACATGGGCCTCTGGGGCAGGCTGGCTGGCAAGCGAGTTCCAGTCTCTTTCGAGTTAGAGATAACTGCACGGTGCAACAATGACTGCCGTCACTGCTACATCAACTTGGAGGCCAGTGATCGGGCGGCCCAAAAGGCCGAACTGAGTGCCTCAGAGATTCTGGACATCGCTCGCCATGCTGTTGAATTGGGGGCGGTATGGTGCCTTGTCACTGGCGGCGAACCCCTGTTGCGAGCGGACTTTGCAGAGATATACATGGGTCTGAAGCGTCTGGGTTTGCTGGTCGGGGTATTCACCAATGCTTGCCTAGTGACGCCAGCGCATGTGGAACTGTTCAGGAAGTACCCCCCCCGCGACCTAGAGGTTTCCGTGTACGGGGTGACTCAGGAGACCTATGAGACGGTTAGTCGTTGTCCGGGATCTCTTTGGTGACTTCATGCGGGGGCTCGACCTACTGATTGACGCAGGCCTTCGTGTCCGGTTGAAAGCGATGGCTTTGCGCTCCAACGCGCACGAATTAGGCCGGATCTCCTGCTTCTGCCGAGAGCGCACCAAGGACTACTATCGTTTTGACCCCCAGCTCCATCTGCGCTTTGACGGAAACGCTGCCCGCAACATCGAGATACAGTCCGAGCGACTCTCGCCCCTCGAAGTCGTCGATGTTGAACGGGCCGACGAAGAGCGCTTCGCTGCTCTCCAACGAGGCTGTTCGGAAGGCAGGCTGGTCCGCCCGGAGCTCGAGCAATCCAGAAGCGACCGTCTCTTCTGCTGCGACGCGGGCAATCACAGCTTCACTGTTGGCCACAACGGGGTATTCAGACTGTGCAGTTCGTTGTGCCACCCAGAAACCACTTATGACCTGCGCAGCGGTAGTCTGCGTGAAGCGTGGGATACATGGGTGCCTCATGTGCGCGGAATGAGAGGGTCGGATACGGAGTTTCTCACCAAGTGTAGTGCATGTTCACTGGTGGATATGTGTCTGTGGTGCCCCGCACACGCGGCTCTTGAGACCGGGGCCATGGATGGATGGGTAGAGTACTTCTGCGAGGTTGCTCACACGAGGGCCGCGGCAGCGCTGGAGTGCGGTGAGAGTCAGCCTTCTCGCCCAGCCCCGCCTACCGGATGAGCGTTGCGTCCATAACCGGGCTTTCGTGGTCTGTATTGCCCGAACTCTCTTGTGAGATCCGTGCAATGTTGACTTGTGCACGGGCAGTGTTGGACCGATCCAATATCAGAGTCTTTCAGGCTGCACTCTCAACTTGTGCTTCGTCAGTGGATGCACTGAGTAAGGCTGCGGTCGCGCATGGGATGCTTGGGCACCTTCACGAGATGGTAGTGACCGGGGAAGCTGTCGAGATAGATTCAGACCTGACTCACCGCCTGGGCAAACTGCAGAGGGCCGCGACAGTTCGGGGTCTTCTCCAGACCGCCTTCCTGCTTGGGCTCCTACAGGGACTGCAAGCGGCCGGCATTCGCGCCATGCCGATCAAAGGCCCTGCTTGGGCGCAGAGTCTCTATGGTGATATCGCCATGCGTACTTGGTCGGACCTAGACCTGCTTCTGGTGCACGATGATGTGACTGCCGCCAGGAAACATCTGATAGCAGAGGGATTTGTTGACGCGAATCCATTCAACGAGAGAATCACACGCCGCAGCAAGGGCAGTCTCGGGCAAGTAGCCTTGAGCCATCAGAGGGCGAACGTGCATATCGAACTACACTGGGAGGTGACGGTAGGCATCAGTCCACGGGCACTCAGACCCGAAACGGTCTTTGCTCGAGCGGAGAGTCTTGAGTTGTTGGGCCGTCCTGTTCTTTGTCCGTCCAGAAGCGACATGGTGCTGATCACCTGCCTAGAAGGCAGCAGAGACAGATGGGACACCGTAGAGAAGCTACTGGGTCTGGGGGTGCAGATCCAGCGTCTTAGAGCTGAAGATTGGCCACCATTGCTGGCGACGGCGCGAGATGTCGGCTGTCTGCGCAGAGTCTGTGTGGGCGTCGACCACGTATGCAGGGTGTTGGGCCTAGAGAGAGTACCCGCGGTTCATGAGGTGCTCGCACGCGACTGGGTCGGGCGCTCTCTCGTGGAAGGGTTGAAGGCGAATCTGCTTTCGAGGGGTGGCGGCTCGGGTCCGGGCCGTGAGCTGGCCCATATTTGTGGATCTTCGCCAGCGAAGATCGGCTTGCGGCAAGTCTGGGGCATGCGTTTCGCCGGCTATTCCAGCCTGGGCCCGAAGACTGGGCGACCTACTCCCTCCCCGCCCGCCTTGAATGGCTCTACAGTCCTCTGCGCCCCGCCCGTCTGGCTATCAAGTGGTTCGGTCGCTTTCTAGGGGTCGGCCGGAGGGGCGTTGGCGACTCACAGGAGGCGTGAACAGGGGTGATTGTAGTAAACTGACGAACGGCATCCACCGGCCGGTCGGATGCATGATTGGAGCATCTCAAGACTTGGGTGGGGATGATGGCTGACATGGACGAGGGTCGCCGCGACGGCATCGGACTTGAGGACTATCTGCGAGTCCTCAGGGACCGCGGATGGATCATCGCGGTATGCGTGGTGGTGGTCTTTGCAGTAGTACTGGTCAAGTCTCTTCGCACCACTCCTCTCTACAGCTCTTCGGCTCAGATCGTCTACGAGCCGAGCGATATCAGCAGCGTCTTGTCGGGCTACCAGATCTTCTCCTACGACTACGACCGTGACCGCACTATCGAGACGGCCATCGCGTCCATCGGCAGGAACGAGGAGATCGCAGAGGCGGTTCAGGAGCAGCTTGAGGCTGCGGCTTGCCCGGTGCTGATAGGTCGCCTGCGGAGCTCATGGGCATGGTGAGTGCAAGTGCGTCCACGGGCACAAACTTCGTGACTATCTCCGTGACCAGCGCTACTGCCGACGAGACGGCGGCCATCGCCAATGCCTTCGCTGAGCAGTTCGTTGTGTACAGACAAGATATTCGCCGCGCCTTGGTTATCGAGGCTCGCGACCTGATCCAAAGTCAGCTGGCGACGATGACTGACGAGGAGCGGGACTCGGACTACGGGCTTCTGCTGCAGAACAGGTACGAATCCCTCCGTATCCAAGCGACCATGACCGACAGCGACTTCAAGACCCTGGGGAAAGCGGCGGTGCCGGGTGCACCGTTCACGCCGCAAACAAGGCGCGACGTCATCCTGGCCGTTGTCCTTGGGCTGGTTCTGGGGGTAGGCCTGGCCTTCCTCCTGGAGTACCTCGGACAAGAGGATCAAGGACGAGAGAACGCTGGAGAGGCTCGCAGGTATGCCGGTGTTGGTGGGCGTCCCGGTGGTCGGGCGCGGATGGCGGCGGCGAAGCAGCCGGGACAGGTCTGTCGAGGTCGTGGGTTTTGCGAACAACCGCTCGCCGCTGCTGGAATCGTTCCGCACGCTTCGCTCCACTCTGCAGTACTTCAACGTGGACGGTGAGCTGCGCACCTTGCTCGTCACCAGTGGCCTTCCGGGGGAAGGCAAGACGGTGACGACCGCTAACCTGGCCATCAGTCTGGCCATGTCGGGCAAGCGCGTGATCTTGTTGGAGGCCGACCTGCGCCGAGCCATGCTGCACGAGTACCTGGGCCTATCGAATGAGGCGGGGCTGTCCAACTTGCTGGCCGGCACTTCATCGGTGCCCGGCGTGATGCAACTGGTGCAGATGGACCCGCTGATACCTGCCAGATCCCGCAAGGGAGACGGCGGAGCCTCGGCCCTGGTGATCCGCAAGAACCTCTACTGCATAACCTCCGGACCGCTGCCGCCCAACCCGAACGAGCTGCTCCAATCGTCGCGTATGGCGCGACATCGTCGCTGAGTTGGAGGGTCTTGCCGACTACGTGCTCATCGACACTCCACCCGTTCTGCCGGTGTCTGACGCCATCGTGCTGGCCGCACACGTGGACGCGGTCATACTGACGGCGAAATTGGGTTCCACCACTCGGGACGAGATAGTCCGCGTGCGCGAGGCTCTGCGCAGGGCAAATGCACACGTGATCGGCGTGGTGGCAGGTGGAGTCAAGGCTCGACGCGGCTACTACTACAAGCGAGGCTACAGCTATCAAGACGGCGGATACGGCTACTAGCAACCAGCCCCCCCAGCAAGGCGATTACTGGAAGTGGAGCGATACCTCTTGGCTGTCTCCAGATCTTGACCGTCGCAACGGCTCGGTGCTCACCGTGGGCATCGACGTCGGTTCGGTAAGCTCTCAGGCCGTACTTCTGGCGGACGGGCGGCCGCTCTCCTTCTTCTCCACGCGAACGGGCTCGTCCAGCCCGGACAGCGCTCTGCGCGTCTTCAAGGGAGCCAGCGAGGCCATCGAGGCCACCGCGGACGACATGGGCTACTGCGTGGGTACGGGATACGGGCGGGTGAACGTCCCCTTCGCTCAGCGGACCATCACCGAGATAGCCTGCCACGCCCGCGGGGCCAACTTCATGGCCGGGCCCGACGTGCGCACCATCCTGGACATGGGCGGCCAAGACTGCAAGGTGATCCACTGCGACGAGCGGGGCAAGGTGCTCAACTTCATCATGAACGACAAGTGTGCCGCGGGGACCGGCCGGGGCATGGAGGTCATCGCCGACGTGCTGTCGGTGCCGATCGAGGACATCGGCAGGCGTTCGTTCGAGATCGACGACGAGCCTCCGCCGGTGAGCAACGTGTGCACGGTGTTCGCCAAGTCTGAGGCGACCACTCTCTTGCGGGCCGGGTGGAGCGTGGACCGCGTTCTAGCCGCCTACTGTGCGGCGATGGCTCAGAGGGTGGCGGGACTCATCGAGCGCATGCAGGTGCAGGGGGACTTCTTCATCACCGGCGGCATAGGCAAGAACATCGGTGTCACCCGGCGTATCGAGAGGCTGGTCGGCGTGGAAGCGGTCAAGTTGCCCGCCGACTCCGTGCTCGACCCTCAGATAGCGGGTGCGTTGGGTGCCGCTCTCTTCGCCCACTCGCTCTACCGCAAAGAGCATCGTGATAGCTAACTACGGCTACGAAGACGGCTCGGGCTTCTACTACATCACGGTGGACGGGGATGTCTGCGCGGCGTGTGCAGAGCACGGTTGCGTCAGCGCGTGTCCTCAGAACGTCTTCGCTATCGAGATGGACGACTACGACGACTACGTGGCCGTGGTGGTCGGAAGGCGCTCGCAAGCGGCTGCGTGAGCTCTGCTCGGACTGCAAGGGTCAGGGGGCAGAGTCCGGCGCCGAGGGCGCGCTGCCGTGCATCGGCGCCTGTCCTGGGGGCGCTCTGCGGCACAGTTGGTGATGGCCACCTCGGTCGTCGTACACGTCGATGGCTGTCCGACTACAGTCGAGGCAGGTTCCAGTCTGCTCGAGGCCTGTGACGCCGCCGGGCGGTACGTGCCCCGGCTCTGCTATCATCCGGCGCGCGGCGACCACGGTTCTGATTGCGGTCTCTGCGTGGTCAAGTTGGCCGACGGTTCGGTGGTGCAGGCTTGCTGCACCGAGGCGGTCGACGGGGTCGAGGTCTGCACCGACGATGCTGAGTTGCGGAGTCTGCGAGCCGAGCGGCTCGCGGCCCTTCTGGCGCGGCACCCCCACGTCTGCCTCAGCTGCCCCGACCGAGAGGGCTGCAGCAGAGACTCATGTACACACGGCGTCGCGGTCGAGGCTCGTTGCTGCGACAAGCTTGGTTCCTGTGAGTTGGGAGCTGCTGGTGGAGGCGATCGATCCTCAGATGCGCATGCCCCGTCGGGAGGTCGCGGTGTCGCGGGTGGCCTCGACCGAGGGGCGCATCCGGCGAGAACCCGGTCTCTGCGTGGCCTGTGGGCGCTGCGTCAGCATCTGCGACCACTCCACGGAGGCCGGCAGCGCTCTTGAGATGGCCGATGTGGCTCGGCCCAAGCAGGGCACTCTGCGTGAGTCGGGCTGTACGTTCTGCGGTTTGTGCGTACTGGTCTGCCCCACCGGGGCTCTGATTGCACCGGGTCCGGCGGGCGCCGCGTGGCTGGCCGCGCGGCGTGACAAGCATGGTCTCCCCTCCCAGGTGCTGCCGCCCAGAAGCCACCGGGAGCGGCAGTTCAAGATCCCGGAGGAGTTGTCGGCTCTGCCGGATGCCCCAGGCGTCCTTACTCTGTTGGATGCGGCGGGCGAGGTCATCCAGATAACCGGCGTCGACGACCTGCGCCGAGGTGCGGCTCAGGCTCTTGAGGGACCCGGGGCGGCCAAGGCGTGTTGGTTGCGGGTCGAAGACGAACCGCTCTACACCCAGCGGGAGACGGAGCTGCTGGCCCAACATATGCGCGAAAAAGGACGTCTGCCAGAGGGCAACGACCTGGGCGACGATCTGTTTGGTGACGATCTCTTTGAGGACGACCTTGGGTAGCGGGCCGACATGGTGACAACGGGGCCCAGCGACTCAGGGCTGTCGTGGTCGGAGTGCTCTCCGACACTCATGGGCACCTCTATCCTGAGGTGACGAGGCTGCTGGAAGGTGTCGACCACATCATCCACGCCGGGGACATCGGGTCATCGCAGGTGCTCGCGGCCCTGCGGGCGCTCGCGCCGGTCACTGCCGTACGGGGCAATTGTGACCTGGAGGCTTGGGCCTCGTCGCTGCCGATCGAGGCTGAGGTCGAGCTTGGGGGTGTGCGCATCCTGGTCAGTCACATCGGCGGCCGCCCGCATGATAGGTCGGCGCGCGAGCGGCAGGCCGCGGGTGTGGCTCCGCGGACCGCGGCCCGGGTCGTCGTAAGCGGACACACTCACCGGCCGGCGAGCGAGGAGCGCGACGGGGTGCTCTATCTGAACCCTGGCTCAGCCGGACCAGAGCGCTTCGGTCGCTCACGGACCATGGCGAGGCTAGTGATATCCCCACCCGCGCAGGCCGGTGAGCCCGCCCGGGTGGGCGTCGAAGTCTTGGTGGTGCCCGACCGCTAGAGGCTGGACCCGACGTGGCCGGTCAGCTGGCCCAGACGGTGGGTGTAGCTGCCCAACTCGTTGTCGTACCAGCCGAACACCTTGACGTGGGTCATGGGTATCCGCTCCACTCCACCTGAGAGCTGCAGGTCCACGAAGCCGGTGCGGGTGTGAGTCTCTACCGCTTCGATGACGACGGCCGCGTCTTCGCCGATCATGTCGGTCGAGACGTTCTGCTCTTCGCTGTACTTCACCAGACCGCGGGCCTCACCCTTGGAGGCCTCTTCGTAGATGGCGTTGATGGCCTCCCGGTCCACCGACACGGAGCCGTCCGCCAGCATCTCGGTCTGGAAGGTGACGTTCAATATCACCAAGCTGGCGGTGACGGTGGGGATGCGCACGGAGTCGGCCATGAAGCCGATGTTGGCTATCTCGGGCATGACCTGCTCCAGCGCCTTGGCGGCGTTGGTGGAGGTCAGCACGATGTTGCCCATGGCGCCCCTGGTCTTGCGCAGGTCTTTGGCCCCTGATGCGGCACCGAGTCGATGACAGGCTGGCTGGCCGTCGCGGCGTGGACGGTGCTCATCCCGGCCGTGATCATGCGGTTGGTGAGATCCCTGACCAGTAGGGGCTTCATCATGTGGGCCAGCGCCGTCGTGGTGCACGAGGCCGCCGAGACCAGCTTGTGCTTGCCGGGGTCGTAGTCCGAGGTGGTTGATGCCGTAGATAAGGAAGGCGGAGTCATCGGGGAGCGCTGCTCCTTCGCCCTTGCTCTTGAAAGGCGAGCTCTGTACCACGGCGCGCGCACCGGCGGCCAGATGGCCCCTGAGCGACCCCTTGGGATCGTCGGCGTCGGCATGCGGGTCCTGGAACTTGCCGGTGCAATCGACCACGACACTGACCCCGTTGTCGCGCCAGGGGATGTCCTTGGGATTCCGAGCTTCTCTCAGGATCAACAGTTCCTTGCCGTGCGCCCTCAGGAGCCCCTTCGCCTCATCGAGTACGGTGACATCGGGACTGGCCTTGCAGCCACCCAGATAGCGATGCAGGGGGCCATAGGTGCTGTCCTTGGCGATGTACTCGGCGAGGGAAGCGAGCGATGTGCCCACGGGGCGTCCCATGTTGATCACGATGCGGTCGAAGCTGTCGTGCGCCAGGTGATACCAGAGGGTCAGCTTGCCGATGCGACCCAAGCCGTTGATCCCCAGCGTCCGCGAAGCAGTCATCTAAGGTCCCCTTCTGAGTCAGGTAGCTATTGCGTGGCGTTTCTCTAGAGGAGAGACGCCCTTCTCTGCAGCGGCACGCGCCCCAAGAACATGTTACCGGTTCGTCCGTCGATGGAGAGCCAGTCTCCTGCTCTAAGCTCGGCTCCGGCGAGCCGGGCGGTACCTTCGTGTTCCAGCACTTCAAGTGCTCGGCAGTCTACGACCGCGGTCTTGCCCAGGCGCTTGGCCGTGACGGCGGCGTGAGAGGTGGAGCCACCGCGGGCGGTCAGCAGTCCGTCGACGCGCGTGATCATAGCTATGTCCTCGGGGACGGTGTCGGGGCGCAGCAGCAAGATGGGGTCGTCCGGATGCTTCTTCTCCAGCTTGTCTATCTGTGCAGGTCGATGGCCACTCGTCCGAAGTAGGCTCCTCCGGACACGCCCATGGCCACCGCGATGGTCGGTCCGAACAGCGGCGAAGAAGTGTCGAAGTAGGGCGCGTCGTCCTGTTGCTCGTGCACCATCGGACGCTTCTGCAGCACGTACAGGTCGTCGCCGGAGGCCGACTCGAAGGTGAACTCGATCTCTTGCGGCTCGTGTTCCCTTTGGCCCACCAGGTCCCGGGCTACAGCAAGAAGGGCCTGATACACCTCCGGAAAGTCCCTCTCCAGTGAGTGCTCGATCTCTTTGTAGGTAGGGCTACCGAGGCGCTGGGCCTCCGAGATCGGCCACGGGAACACCAGATCCACCCACCAGGTCCTCTCCCTGACTGCATACCGTGAAGTCACCAAAGAGCCGGACCTGGCTGCTGTACGGCTCCAGAGGGTTGCGCGTGAAGGTCACGCCAGAGCCGGACTGGCGGCTCAGGTTGCCGAAGACCATCCTCTGGACCACCACGGCGGTGCCCCATTCGGCGGCCAGACCGACATACTGCCGGTACAGCTTGGCTTCCGGCGAGTCCCAAGAGCTGAGACCTTGCGCACGCAACCCACCACCTGCCGGAAGGGGTCGTCGACGAACCGTACGCCCATGTCCTGCGAGCGCTTCCTTGTACTCGAACGCGAGCTCGCGCATCTGTTCGGCCGAGAAGTCCAGCTTGCGTTCGACGCCGGAGCGGTTCTTGAACTGCGGTCATGATGTCGTCGAAGAAGTCTCGGGAGACGCCGGAGGCCATGGCCCAGGTCTGCAGGAAGCGACGGTACGAGTCCCAGGCGGCCCATTCGAACCCGGGCTTCCGCGAGAGGAGCCTCGGTGAGACGGTCGTTGAGCCCCACGTTGACGAACGTGGTCATGAGTCCCGGCAGGGAGATGGCGGCTCCTGACCGGATGGAGAGGGTGAGAAGCTTCTCAGGGTCGCCAAGCCGTTGGCCGGTCTCTTTCTGCAGCGTGCGAGCGCGGTCTCCAGGCGCTGCAAGGCATCATCAAAGAGTGGCCGGTAGGCCATCGCCGGCATGGCGCCGAAGAGCTCGGTGGTCAGGATGAAGCCCGGGAGGGACGTGGTGCCCGTACGAGGCCATCTGCTTGAGCCCCAGACCCTTGAAGCCCAAGGTCATCTGGTCGTCCGTGCCGGGTTTGTCCGCGTAGATGTGAGAGACCAAGCGTTCCGGGTCGTAGTTCATCATGCGGGTGAGCGCCGCGTTGCTCAGCCGGCCGGTGAGAGTGGCCATCTGACGCAGCACTGCCGACACGTAGCGGTCCAGGGTCTGCATGCCGAGGGCCGACACCAGCACCTCTCGCAGCACCATCTCGGCCACTGCGTCGATGGACATGCCCCTTGCGTCGCACTGCCGGCGGTCGTGCTCAAGGACTGTGTGCAGGACTTGATCGTGGCTCAAAATGGAGTTCCTGGAAAGCTCTGCGACCGAAGCCGCGATGAACTGGAAGACGTTCTGGTATTGGTGGAAAGTGAAGTTCTGACTGCTGAAGCTGGACTCCAGCAGGCGGATGTTGGCCCCCAGATTGCGGGAGTCCACCCCGTCGGTGGAGAGAGCCCTCTCGAAACGCCGTATGGTGGACGCCATCCTGCGGAGTGAGTCACGGGTGACGTAGGGGTCCACCCCCTCTGCCACCAAGTCCTCCAGTAGCCTGGCCACCAGATTCTCGGCACGGAACGAGAGCCCCAGTGCATCGAACTTGGGCTCGGCGTAGGTGCCGTACATCGATGGGATGCCGGCCGCTATGTGACGTTTCTGGTAGATGTTCTCCAACGCTGTGGAGGCGTTCGGGCTGAGCACTATCCCCTTGAGGTCCTCCAGATAGGTCTAGCGCCGAGTCCAGCAGGCGCTCCCTGGTGTTGCGGACGGGCCGCTTCTGCCAAGTCGCCAAAGCTCGGCCAAAGGACGACCGGGTGGACGCCGGCAACTGAAGGTTGCGTTCGACCGCATGCCCGATGCCGTCGTCGGACAGCGAGTACTTCTGGTAGAGCAACTGGTGGGTGCGCACCATGAGCACCAGGCGGCGCGGAGCCTTAGCATCGGCCCCTTCGAAGGGGGGGAGTGAGGCGAACGCGCTTTCCAGCTGCTCCTTGGACGAAGCGACCAAGCACGATACGAAGGCATCTGGATCATCCAGGCGTTCCGTACGGCCCACGCCGGCCTCGCACAGCACGGGACGCAACGCCTGCAGGAGTCTGTGCGGACCCTCGGCCCACTCGCGCTCGGCTTTGACCGAGGCCAGGGCGTTGGCGGACAAGTAAGGCTCGAGCCCACAGGTGTCCAGAGTCACCCAGTAGTTCAATACTGCCCGCGAGAAGGCCACCAGCCTGTTGGAGGACTCGGCGTGCGACTGCTTGCGCAGATAGTGCATCAGGGAGTCGCGACGGGTACAGATCTCGTCCAACTCGGTGGATACGGCCCTTAGCTCACCTTCGGCTCCGACGTCGTTGAAGTAGACGGGGAAGGCTCGTAGTAGCTGCTTGGCCACGAAGTAGATGGGCGCGATGTTTGCGTTCAAGAAGCGAGTCACGTCGCGCTGGAAGAGGTCGGTATCGGCTATGTACACACCGCCGAGCCGGAGCTGGACGTTCAGCGCGGCCGCCAGGCGTTCGTAGAGAGCTGGGTTTGACTCGATGATGTGCATCCAGCAGCGGATCTTGGGCAGGTGGAACGGGTTGACCACCGTCTCCCACTCATCGGTGGCGCCTTGTATGTCGGGGTACTGGAAGCGCCAGTACAGGACGTCCTCTATCAGGTGGTCCGCCGCCGCCACATTGCTCGCCTCGCCTATAGCGACCCCGATCGCCTCGTAACACTGGAAGCGCATGAGCAAGAACTGATTGTCGCGGGCACGGAAGAAGCGGGTGAGGCGGCTGAGGACTACATCGACCTCTATGTTGCTGTCCGGCGCCATGAGCTGCCGGACGACGGCCAACAGGTCGATCATCACCTCGTTCTGACGGTAACCAAGGGTGTCATCTTTGAGGAAGTACAGACAGACCGCGAACCTATCCTCCAGATCGCGGATGCGGAAGATCTGGTCTATCGCACCATCTATGAGGCCGGAGAAGGTGGGCAGATCGTCAGAGACCAACTGGTCGACGGCGGCTTTGCGCGCCTTGGCTCTGAGGGCTCGGACTTTCTCGGGAGCCAGGTCAGAGAAGCCGGAGGCGACTGCCTGACGGTCGGTAAGCTCGGCCTCCGGCGACAAGGCCCATTCGGGCAGCGGTAGCCGCTGGATCACGCGATCGTAGCCCAGGGTCAAGAGCGAACGGTATATGTCGGCGTAAGCAGGCGCTAGTTTGGGGCGTCCAGCGGCCGCCTGCACCAGGTTGCGCAATAGGTTGTCACGCTCCAGCGCGGCCAGAGTCTGGTCGGGGATGAAGCGGGCAAGACAGTCGGCCACATTGTGCAACGGCTTGTCGTACTCGTCAGGATGTGGTCCAGAAAGCACCGCGGTGCACCAGGTGAGCAGCTGCCGCAGCAGGAGCGAGGCCTGGGCTGGAGTCAGCGCTCCCTTCAGCAGATCGACTATCAGTTCGGCCAGCAGCGAGAACGCCTTGGTCCGCTGTTCTGACTGCTCGAAGTAGCTCCAGTTGCGCAGCAGGATGACCTGAAAGCCGTCGATCAAGAGGTCGATGTTGCGGTAGGTATGAAAGTACTCGGTCAAGGTCTCCGCGATCGGTGCCTGGACACCCGGATAACTGTCGACCGTCTCCAGCAGCAGCTGGAACTTCTTGGGGATGATCACCGGTTGCGCGATACGAGGGGTGTTGGCCCTGAGCGCGTCCGAATCGAGGGTTATCTCGACCGGCGCCATCAGTCCTCCTGGTCGGCGGCAGAGCTGTCCGGACTCTGCTCTTCCTCCGCTTGGGCTTTGGCGGCGGCTACATGGCTCTCGTGGGTCAACAGCACCCGCACTATCCGCATGCCGTCCACCTCGGTCACCCTGGCACGATACTCACCCAGTATGACCTCATCGCCCACGTGAGGACGGCGCTGCAGCTGCTCGAACACCCGTCCGCCCAGGGTCGGGAAACCTTCCTCTGGCAGGAGTAGGTCAAGAGCCTCTTCTAGCTCGTCTATCCTGGCGGCTCCGTCGACAGAGTAGTTCTCGCTATCTATGACGTGTACCAAGGGTTCTTCTAGGTCGAACTCGTCTTGCACTTCACCTATGAGCTGCTCTACCACGTCTTGAATGGTGACTATCCCGGCCGTGCCCCCGTGTTCGTCGACCACCAGGGCGAGCGGGGTGCGGGTGCTCTGGAAACGTTGCAGGGCCAGTTCGATGTTGGACGACTCGGCTATGAAGCCTATGGGGCGTAGCAGGCGGCGGAGACTGGCGTCGCGCGCCGCGCGGTACAGGTCTTTGACGTGGATGTAGCCGACGATGTTGTCGACGTCATCTTCGTAGGCCGGATAGCGGGTGTGGTTGGTCTCGGCAACCTCGACGATGGCGTCTGCCACCAGGAGCGAGGTGGGCAAGGCCACCATCTCGGTGCGGGGGACCATGATGTCGCTCACGGTCTGATCCCCAAAAGTCAATGCCCTGCGCATGAGGGTCTGCTCGACCTCGTCGATATGACCGACCTCTTGGCTCGCCTCCAGGATCATGCGGAGCTCTTCTTCGGAGTGGGCCAGATCGCGCTCCGAGGCCGGGGTTATGCGGAACACCCTGAGCACGCCGGCTGCGGTGATGTACATCAGCCAGGTGATGGGCCGGGTGATCAGATAGAACCAGCGGAGAGGGAGGGCCACAAGCAGGGAGGCATGCTCGGCCTTGCGTATGGCCACAGACTTCGGTACCAACTCGCCGAAAATGATCGTCACAAAGGTGACTACCACGAACGCTATCACGCCCGCGATCACCGGGTTGATGGCGACGCCGAACAGCTCCGAGAAGGCCTCGGCTCCCAGCCAACCCAGGCCCATGCTGGCGACGGTGACGCCGAGCTGCGTGGCCGAGAGGTAAGCGTCAAGGTGATTGACGATATGGTCTGCTATCGACGCGCGGCGGCTACCCATGGCCTTGAGTTCGGCTATCCGCGTGTCGCTGACCTTGACGATGGCGAACTCGGCCACCACGAAGAAGGCGTTCATGATGACCAGGAGCGCTACGCCGATGAGTTTGGCGGCCATAGCGTTCATCGTCGCCCGGGCTGGGGCCTGGCTACGGCCGTTGCGCGGAGACTGCGGGGGATCGTCAAGCGTGTTCATATCGCTGTAAACAAGCATAGCATAAGGAGTCGCGCCGCCTTCGGGCGTGCCCGGTGCACCTCGTACTGGCCTCCGTTCGTCTGAGCGCGGGCTCCAGTATCTGCCACGCCTCTTCGGCCGATTCGACGAAGGTGAAGATGTCCAGGTCGTCCGCGCGCGATCACTCCTTCATCCACCATCGCCTCGAAGTCGATGATCCGTCGCCAGTATTCCGCCCGAACAAGCAGCACCGGTATGGGCTTGATCTTTCGGGTCTGGATGAGACAGAGCACCTCGAACAACTCGTCCAGCGTGCCGAAGCCTCCGGGAAAGACGACTAGGGCCTTGGCCCGCATCATGAAATGCATCTTCCTGAGGGCGAAGTAGTGGAAGTTGAAGCACAGATGAGGCGTGACGTACTCGTTGGGGCTTTGCTCGAAAGGCAGGACGATGTTGAGACCCACTGTGTCGGCGCCAACATCATGCGGCGCCGCGGTTGGCTGCTTCCATCATGCCGGGTCCGCCCCCGGTCACCACCACCACGCGATGCTTGCCGGTCAGCGGCCCGCAGGCGAGATTCTGCTCCGGGTCACCGAACGGTGCCGAGATCAGCTGGGCGAGTCTGCGGGCCTCTTCGTAGTAGCGCGCCTTGCCGGCCAATGCGCGTGCGGTCTTCAGCCTGGCGTGCGGCCTCCGGCATCGTTCGGGGTCGGCCGCCGCGGCCGCTCGGCCTGTTCGATCATGGTCCTGAGCCGTCATCCGCCGAGGGCACGCGCGCACTGCCGAAGACGACCACGGTATGGGTGATGCCCCGCTCACGTTGGATGATCTCCGGCTTGAGGTACTCGAGCTGTAGCCGGGCGGGCCTGAGCTCGTCTCGCATCATGAAGTCTATGTCGGCGTATCCCAGCCTGTAGGCAGGGGAACGCGTCTGTGGGGTCTGCGGGTCGAGGCTCGCGTGGTGCCGGTCCTCTTGAGCGGATGGGAAGGCGCTCAGATGCTCCCTGTCCATGAAGCTGTCGTCCTTGTCGGACGGTCGTTTCGTCATCTACCCGACCTCCTAGTCGGTATCTGCCGTGCGATGGTATAGGGCCTCGGGCGAGCGTCAACCTAGTCGCGAAGGCCGAGGGGCAGATGTCTGTAAGCAGGCACTCGCCGACAGCGGGGGCGTTTGGCGTCACAGACAGCCCGCCCGTGTTCGATCAGAGGTAGGTGGTCTTGAACCAGTCGCTCCTGGGGATGAGGGCCATGAGCTCCCTTTCGATCTTGACCGGGTCGTCCGACGACGGCCAGCCCCAGGCGTCTGCTCAGTCTGTGGACGTGAGTGTCTACGGCGATGCCCGCGTCTGGGTCTGTGGCGTAGGCCTGAGGATCGGCGTTGCCCAGCACCACGTTGGCAGTCTTGCGAGCCACCCCGGGCAAAGTCAGCAGACTCCGCCATGTTGGTGGGGACCACGCCCTGGTAGTCGGCCAGGATCTTCTGAGCGGCGGCGATGATGTGCTTGGCCTTGTTGCGGAAGAATCCGGTGGAGTGGATGTCTTGCTCGAACTCCTGCGGGTCGGCGGAGGCATAGTCCTCGATGCTCTTGTACTTGCGGAACAGCTCGGCAGTCACTTGGTTGACCATCTTGTCCGTGCTCTGCGCCGAGAGGACCACGGCGACCAACAGCTCCCAGTCGTTGCCGAATCGCAGCACGATGCCGGCGTCCGGGATACTCATCCTTGAGGCGGGATGATCACCTCGGCTGCTCTTGCGGCAAGCTTCTGCTGTCCGATCTCCTGTGCCATGCGTGGTCCCTCCCTTGACTCAGCATCATACGTCATCAACGGAGCCGAGCAGGGTGCTCGGGGTCTCTGGGTCAGCGTCGGCGACCCTTGGTAGAATTGACGCAGACAGCGCACTCGGCGACACGAGATGAAGGGAGCGCCGCCGTCATGTCTGCCCCCGAGCGATTGATCGTGGGTATCACAGGGGCCTCTGGAGCGGTCTACGGGGTCCGCCTGCTGGAGGCTCTGCGCGAGACCTCCCGTAGAGACCCACCTGGTGATGACCGATGCCGGCCAGACGGGTGGTCGAGCTGGAGACAGGCCGCGACCCCGTCGCAGGTGGAAGCCCTGGCACACAGCCTGCTACGCCAACGACGATCTGGAGGCTCCCATAGCTTCAGGTTCGTTTCTGACCATGGGCATGGTCGTCGCGCCGTGCTCCATCAAGAGCCTGTCGGCTATCGCGCACTGCCACACCGAGACTCTGCTGGTCCGGGCCGCGGATGTGGTGCTGAAAGAGCGGCGTCGGCTGGTCCTGGCGGTCAGGGAGACGCCGCTGCATCTGGGGCATCTGCGGCTGATGACCACCGTGACCGAGTACGGGGCAGTGGTGCTGCCTCCCATCCCGGGCTTCTATCACGGGCCCAAGAGCGTCGATGACGTCGTGGATCACACGGTCGGCAAGATTCTGGACCAATTCGGGGTGGAGCATGCGCTCTACAAGCGCTGGGAGGATGAGGATGACGGCTGGCCAGGCAGGGTGAGCTTCGCGCCCGTGTGGCCGGATACCTGAGCTCTCACCATGTCATGACCGTCGCTACGGTGGGTCTCTCAGGGGAACACGCCGCACGCCGCCAATGTCTTCTATGTGATGGACGAGCGCATGCGCTTGATCTTCCTGAGCAAGACGACGAGTCTTCACGGTCAGCACATAGGCAAGGAGGCGTCCGGTGGCGGTGACCGTCAGTGAGGAATACGATGATTGGCGACGAATCCAAGGTGTGCAGCTCTGGGGCAGGGCAAGGCGGCTCACAGGGGTGTCGCGAGGCCAGCGCGCCTTGGCTCAAGTACTCGGCGCGCTTCCCTTTCGTCAACGAGCTGTTGCGCGATCCAGGAGCTCGGTCGGCGGCTGCGAGGAGTATCGCGGTCTACCGCGTCGAGCCCAGAGAGCGCAGGGTTCACCGACAACACCTCCGGCCTCTTCGGCCGGGAGACACTGCAGATCTGAGAGCGAGTAGTCAGCATGAGTCGCAAGCCCTACAAGGTATATCCCGTGCAGGCGCGGCGCCGGCAGCGAAGCCTGGTGCTTTGGATGTCGGGCGTCGGTCTGGTGGCCGTCGTCGCCGTGGTGGTGGTCGTGGTGCTTGGGGTCTTCGGCAGCATGTCCGGCTCCACCTCGGCTGCCACGACCACTATCCTGCAGGCTGCCTCGAGCACTGAAGCCCCACCACGACCACGCGAGAGCACCACCACCACACTGGCTCCCCAGTCCCAACACCACCGTCGCCGAGTACGATCCCGCAGAACCGGGGGACGTGCGAGTGGCGGGCAGCTTCTATGGCCCTATCCAGACCACCTTCGAGGGACTCACCTGTCTTCAGGGGCAACATGTCCCGCACGTACTACGGTGAGGGCCCGGTGCCAAGCAACCCCAGCGGTCATGTGGAGGTTCGGTCCGATGAAGGGTACCTCCACCAACCTGGGTGAGACGACCACTTGGACGGGCACGGGGTGGACGGGACAGCCCTGCATATTCGAGCGCGACGGCAAGACCTGGGTGGTGTTCGGGGCGTACGACTACAAGATCCACTTTCTCGACGCCAGCTACCGGCGAGAAGCTGCTCCCAGACTTCGCCGGCAAAGACATCTTCAAGGGTTCGGTGGTGGCGGATCCCGACGGCTATCCGCTCATCTACATGGGTTGTCGCGACAACAAGTGGCGCATCATCGCCATCGACAGGGACGAGCCGACCGAACTGTTCAATCTGAACTCCGACCAACCTTCCCGGCGGCATCTGGAACGACGACTGGGATTCCAGCGTGCTCATCCGCAACGACTACGCGTTCGAAGGCTGCGAGAACGGTCACTTCTACATCCTCAAGCTCAACCGCGGCGTACGGCAGCGACGGCAAGGTGACCGTGGATCCTGAGATCGTCCTGGACTTCAAGGGTTGGACCCAGAAGGAGATCAGCGACATCGGTAGCAAGGACGTAGGCATCGAGAACTCGCCGTGCCTTGTGGGCGACAGGCTCTACTTCACCAACTCAGGTGGCATGGTCACCTGCCTGGATGTGAGCGCCACCCTCAATGAACTGGCTCCCGGCGAGAAACCGCGACTGGGGGCGACGCCTATCCCGTGCTGTTCCAATACTGGACCGGAGAGGACAGCGACGCCACCATCGTCGCCGACGAACAGGGCTACATCTACGTGTCAGCCAGCACAGCGACAACGCCAGACAGTCGAGCGCGGCCACCAAGCGCGCCAAAGAAGCGGGGCAGATAATCAAGCTCGATCCGCGCAAGGTAGGCACCGATCGAGGATCCCATCGTCTGGTCCGTGGCAGTGACCAAGCTCAGCGGCGGCGAGTACGGGGTGTGGGCGACTCCCGCTCTCTACAAGGACATGTTGTATGTCTCCACGCACAACGGGTCTCTGTTGGGCATCGACAGAGCGACCGGGGAGACGGTCTGGAAGAAGAGCCTGAGCTATCACGACTGGGCCAGTTGCGCGGTGGTGGATGGCAAGCTGATCGTGGGTGATACCTATGGCGTCCTGCATGCCTGGGATGTGAGCAACACCCGGGTCGACCCACCGGCGCTGTGGTCGCTGACGGTCAGCAAGAGTGCTTTGGAGTCCACCCCGGCGGTCTGGAAGGGCTACATCTACCTTGGCAGCCGTGACGGCTACTTCTACTGCTTCGGCGACAAGTGAGACTAGGACACCGTTCAGGGCGATACCGAGGGTCGGTCCCGTCCGATCTATCGTCAAGAAGGTCCTGGTTCGACAGGTATCGCCACCCATACCTGCACATGCTCCAGATGCGGTTCGACCGTCACCCTGCCGTCTTACTGCCGAACGGTCACCGATGGTGTGGTAGGCGTGGAAGGAGCAGTTGGCGCGGGTGGTGTGCGGCTGTTGGACTAGCCGACCTGCCCGAGGAAGGCACTCTACGTCTACTAAGAGGGTCACCGCCGGGTTGCGTCACCCTGAAGCATCTGTGGATCCTGGGGTTGCGTGAGAAGTCTGGCAGGGACGGTCTGCTTGGTGATGTCGCTGATCTCGAACTCCTGCTCCAGCTCAGGGTCGAGCTTGAACTTGCGGTAGTTGGTCGAGAAGAGCAGGAGTCCCTCTTTGGACAGCAGACGCGCCGCCGCTCGCACCAGCAGGGCGTGATCTCGTCTGGATGTCCAGAGTCTTCCGTCATGCTCTTGGAGTTGGAGAAGGTGGGGGCGTCCATGAAGATCAGGTCGTAGGCTCCGGCCTCTCCCGTCCCTGACAGCAGCCAGTCGACGCAGTCGGCGCGCAGGTAGTGGTGCTTGGCTGCCGGAGAACCCGTTCAGCTCGCATGTTCCGCGCGCCCAATCCAGATAGGTGGGGGAAAGGTCGACCGTAGTCGTGGTGGTCGCTCCCCCCGCGGCGGCATAGACGGTAGCGGAGCCGGTGTAGGCGAAGAGGTTGAGGAAGCGCTTGCCCTTGGCTGCTTCTCGGATCATCTTGCGCGTGATCCTGTGGTCCAAGAACAGGCCCGTGTCCAGGTAGTCGGTCAGGTTGACCAAGAAGCGCAGACCACCCTCGGTCACCTCGAAGAACCGCCCTTGGTCGTCCAATCGCGGTACTGCTCGGGCCCTCTCTGCGGCCTGCGTACTTTCAGGACCACGTCGCCGGCCGGTACGCCCAGCGCCTCCGGTATCACCGCCATCGCGTCCTTCAGCCTGCGGCGGGCTCGGACCGGGTCGACCGTGCTCGGAGGCGCGTACTCCTGCACGTGAACGTGGTCTTCGTAGACGATCGATGGCCAGGGCGTACTCGGGCAGGTCGGCGTCATAGACGCGGTAGCAGTGGATGTCTTCGCGAACAAGCCAACTGCGCAGACGCTTCTGGTTCTTGCGTAGGCGGTTGGCCAGCATCTCGGCGCCGCCCCGGCTGGCGCCACCCTCGTCGGTCGGCGCCTCTACCGGCAGCAGCGCCGTCGCACCGGCTTGCGCCCGGGTAGGCCGATCTCGAAAAGCAGCAGCTTGCACTCCAGGGGTCCGTTGAAGAGGGTGTTCACGCGGTGAGCGCGCAGACCCAGATGGGCGCCCAGTCAGGATTGCCGGTGAATACGGCCGCCTGCCAGCCCGAGAACGATTGCTTGAGCTGCCCGCCCGAGCGTCTCGTAGGTGGGTATCAGTGCCTCCACGTCGCCCAGCCGCTTGCCGTAGGGAGGGTTGGTGACCACCAGTACCCGCCGTCGACGCGGCGCCGCCGGGTGGAGCGACGAGCGTGTCTGACGCCGCGCCGTTCTAGGACGATGCGACCAGCCAGGCCGGCTCTTCTGACGTTGGCGCGGGCCGTGCCCGATCGCTCGCTGCTCTAGGTCGTAGCCAAATGGGCTGAGGAAGTGTCTGCAGTGCCCGCATCGCGCCGCTCCTCGGCCTCCTGGAGCAGCTCCTGCCAAGCGCGCGGGGTCGAACTGTCTCCAACCCAGGAAGCCGAAGTATTCGCGCAGCAGTCCGGGGGCCACGTCGGCGGCCATCCAGGCGCCCTCGATAAGCAGCGTCCCCGAGCCGCACATGGGGTCCAGCAAGGGCACCGCCGGAGGCGGCGATCTGCGGCCAGCCCGATCGCAGCAGGATGGCGGCCGCCAGGTTCTCCTTCAGGGGGGCTTCGCCGCCCTCCAGCCGGTAGCCGCGACGGTGTAGCGAGTCGCCTGAGAGGTCCAGACTGAGCACCGCCTCATCCGGGGCCAAGTGGAGTTGATGCGTACGTCCGGCCTGGCGAGGTCCACACCAGGTCGCGTGCCGTATTTGTCACGAAAGCGGTCGACCACAGCGTCCTTGACCCTCTGCTCGGCGAAGTGCGTGTTCAAGCTGGCCAGCGGGCCTTGACTGATGGCGGAGGTGACTTCTACCGCGAGGGTGCCGTCGCGGGCCAGGTGATCTTCCCAGTCGAGCTCACGGATGGCAGGGTAGATGTCATCTACCGACGAGACGGGGAATGAGGCTAGCCGCAAGAGAATACGGCCGGCTACCCTGGACCACAGACAGGCTCGGTAGGCTAGAGGTAGCGGGCCGGAGAATCTGACACCGGCGCGCGTCTCGGCGGCGTCGGCCGCTCCCAGAGAGCGCAACTCGTCCAGCAGCAGCCCCTCGGTATTGCGGGGGCAGGTGGCGAAGTAAAGGTTCGGGTCGGAGGCTATCGCTCTGTCATCCCCAACTCGCGGTCATGCCGCCGGTCGCGTCTTTCCAGTATGGCATCCACACTACGCCCAGCGCGTCCACGGTGATGTCGCTCTTGCGGGGCCGCATCAGGATCGTTTCGAGGCTCTCTGTCGCGGGGTCGAGCTTGGAGGTCAAGGCGTCTGTCTCGTCCTGGAGTCTGGTCTCCAGGTCGGCCAATCTCTGTTTCGCGTCCTCCACGTTCTGATCCGCGCGCTTGACATCGCCCGCTTGGTCGATGGAGCGACTGACGTCGCGCATGGTGGTGGTGGCTCGGCCCAAGGTGCCCGTGCTGAGTTTCTTACGCCCGAAGAGGCTGCTGAGTATCGTGGAGCCGAACGAGATGACGGTCTGCATCCGGCGACCGCGCGACTGCTGGCTTTCTCGCTCACGGGCCTGTTCGGCCTTCATCAGCCTTGTCTCCAATGTCTGTCGCTTGGAGTCGTAGCTCTTCTTGAGCTTCTCGACCGCCTCGTTCTGCTTGGCCGCGACGACCTCGGCGACGCGGGCGCGGAACGCCTCCTCAGTCTCGCCAGGGTTGGAGGAAAGACCGGATGACGGGCTCTTGTAGGTCTCCAGCGTCTGCGTGCGGAAGGCCCAGTCGGAGAAGTCAGTGCTCCAAGACCGGTAGGAGGCGAGTTTGCCCATGGCTGCCGGCAAGGGGGCAAGAGCACCGCCGGTCGCTGGTTGCCGGTCCATCTCCTCCAGAGTGGTCTCCATCGGTGTGGCCCTCTCCCAGTCCAGAGCCAGCGACGACTCGGGAGCGGTGGCGACGCGACGTATGCGGGTAGAGGTGCTTACTCCGGTGCCGCCGGCCACAAAATTCACCGTGGCGGCCGCCAGGACGCCGGCCTGGTAGACCAAGGTGGGACCCGAAGGGATGGAGCCGCGAAGGGGTAGGTAATACTGTGGGACTTCAGCTGGCACCAGGGCTCCGCTCTCGTTCGTGCTCTGCGTATCCATGAAGCTCTATCCTTCCTTTCCAGATTCGTGACTCCAGACGGGCATCCACACCAAACCAAGCGCGTCGACGTTGACATCACTCTTGCGAGGCCGCACGAGCACCTTCTGCAGCTCTTCGGCGTTGGGGTCCATCTTCTCCTTGAGGGCGTCTATTTCAGCCTGTAGCTGAGCGTCTAGCTCCTCTATCTTCTGCTTCGCAGCTTCCAGACTCTGGTCAGCTCTTTCGACATCGCCCGACTCGCTCATACTGCGGCTGACGTCGCGCATGGTCGTCGTGGCTCTGCCCAGAGTACCTGTACTCAGGATCTTACGGCCAAAGAACACGCTGAGGATGGTCGAGCCCAAGGAGATGGCTGTCTGCGTCTTGCGGCCGCGGGCCTGCTGAGCCTCTCTGTCCCTGGTCTGCTCGGCCTTGTTGATCTTCTCTTCTAGCGAGCGTTTCTGGCCAGCGTACCTCTTCTGGATCCGCTCTATCGCCTGCTGCTGCTTGGGGTCGGCCATATCGCCCAGCCTACGGCGGAAGTCCTCTTCGGTCTCGCCGGGTTCAGAAGTCTGCTTGTGGATCGCGCTTTTGAAAGCCTCCATAGTCTGGGTGCGAAAAGCCCAATCGGCGAAGGCTCCTCCCCATCTGCGATACGACGAGGTCTGTTGCATGACCAGGGGAAGAGGCGCGAACGTGGCCTCCGCTCGCGGCTTGCGGTCCAAGTCCTCCAGCGTGGTCTCGAGCTCGGTGGCTCTATCCCAGTCTATGGCGAGGGCACCCGCCGGCGCCTCGGCGATACGGCGCACACGGGTGGAGGTGCTGACTCCCGTCTTGGTGTTCACAAAGCTGACGGTTGCCGCGGCTAGGACGCCTGCTTGATATACAAGGCGCGCCCCTTTCACGGTCTCTCCTCGCAGAGGCAGATAGTACTGTGGGACGTCCGGCGGTACGGCGGCCGGTCCGCCCGAAGAGGCGGCGGCTTCAGCCGCCACGGCGCCGGGCAGGGACCGTCGGGCAAGGAGCTCGCCAGGCGAAGTGCCGACAGGAGTGGGGGTGATCCACCGGTGCCTGAACCGCCGTAGTTTCGGCGCTCCCGGTTGTTGTCGGCGCGGCCGGGGCGGGCTGCCCCGACGCTTCGGTCGCCTCCCCCGCGGGCCTGCGCGGGTCCATCAGCGCCTTGATCTGCAGGCGGGTGAGCGGCCCAGCCAGGTACGAGAGTGTCCAACGGGTCTGGAAGGTCACCGGCGCGGATTCGTGCACGTTGTAGAGCAGGAAGACTCTCTTGCCCAGCCCGGCGAGGATCTCCTCGGTCTTGCCGCGGTCGAACTTGCCCGTCGAGCCGGCCGCGACTCCCTCCAAGCCCTCAAGCAGGCGGTCCTTGTCGCGTTCGGTCTGCAGTCTGCCTATGAACCAGGTTCCCGCGTTGGCCAGCCCCTTGTAGTCGAGGTCGACCGGGTTCTGGGTGGCCAACAGCACGCCGACGCCATAGGCCCGGGCCTGCTTCAGCAGAGTCAGTAGGGGACGCTTGGAGGGCGGTTCGGCTACAGGCGGGAAGAACCCGAAGATCTCGTCCATGTAGATGATGGCCCGCAGGCTTCCCGAGCCAGACTGTGATCTCACCCAGCCCAGCATCTCGTTCAGCAGCAGCGAGACGAAGAACATGCGTTCGCTCTCGGAGAGGTGGGCGATGGAGAAGATGGAGACGCGGGGCCTGCCCTCGCCCGTGTACAGGAGACTCTGGATGTCCAGGGGCTCCCCTTCCAGCCAAGCCTGGAAGGTGGGAGCGGCCAGCAGGTTGTTGACGAGCATGGCCAGGCGGGAGCGCTCTTTGGATGGGTAGAACGACTCCAGGTCGACGACGCCCACTTTGTCGAACGGCGGGGTCGATGATCTGCTGGATGAGTTCCGGGTAGGTCGAGGTCTTGACCTTCTGCCCAAGCGGCGTCGAAGCAGGCTGGAGAGCAGTATGTGCTCTCTGTCCTTGACCGGGTCGGCCGAGACGCCCACCAGGCCCAGAAGACTGGTAGCGGCTGTGTTGATGCGGTCGCGCAGGGCCTCGGAGTCTTCGCGGACTGCGTCCGCCGGCGCCGCGAACGACTTGAGTATGCTTACCGGCAGTCCCGCGGAGGAGCCCGGGGTGTAGACGGCGAAATCGGCCGGAGTTCTTGAGGCGCTCTATCCGTTCGGGGTCTTCGTCCCACTCAGCAAGGCCGTCGCGCCACATATCGGCCTGCTTCTGGGCGAACTCTTCGAGACTCAGGTTCCTGCTTGCCTGCCTCGTCTTGGCTCACCCAGGGTCTGAAGTCCTCGGCGCGGAATTCGGGGAAGGCCAGAAGCAGGTTGGCCAGGTCGCCCTTTGGGTCGATGACGATGGAGGGGATCCCGTCGATGGCCGCTTCTTCCAGGAGCCCGATGCATAGACCCGTCTTGCCGCTGCCGGTCATTCCCACGCACACACCGTGGGTGACCAGGTCCCTGGAGTCGTACAGCAAGGGTTCGCCGAGTTTCTCGGTGGCCATGTCGAACTCGCGGCCAAGGTAGAAGAAGCCTGGCTTCTCGTACTCTTTCATCGAGCGCCCCCTAGATGGTCAGTCTGCCGGCCTTCAGAATATGCGCAATCGAGCGACAAAGCCAAACCGGACGCCAAGGCGTCTGAGCCTTGCTCGCAGGATGGCAAAGGCGGCTGAGTTATATCAGCTCGACCGCGATGGGTAGCATCATAGGCAGTGACCGGTGTTCACACGGCCTTGATCCAGAGGCTCCGAAAGGAGACGTGATGGCCGACAAGAAGGTCGATCGTTCTCGCCCCGACCGCACGATCAACCCCACGCAGCAGACCACTTCTTCGTTGTCCGAGACGAGGCACCATCAACATGGCGGAGTCCACCCACGACAAGGGGAAATCGGCCCTGCTTGACAAGTTCCGCCGACGCGAGGAGCGCTGGCGGCGCGAGCAGTCGATCCACGACCGAGAAGCAGCGGAGGTCGCGTCGGCGCCAGAGGCAAGTGATCGACGGCCTGGATGCTGGGCTGGCGCGTGGACAGGGTGGTGCGAAGTGATCGACAGTCTGGACGGCTGTGAGAAGCTGGTACCACTGCGGCGGCAAGTTCTCTCAAGGCGGGATCCTGGCTGTCACCACCAGTCGGTTGGACGACTGGCGTCAGACTGTGCCCACCTTCGTCAACAGCGAGTTCAGCCGGGCGCTAGGCGAGCGCGGCTTGGCGGGTGAAGACCGGCGTCGGTTGCAGACCGGTCTTGACCGGATAGTGGACCTGCTGAGGTACGATCTGCACCTCGGCGGTGCAAGGACTCGTTGCCTTCAGCGACGGCGGCTCGATGGTCGAACGAACAGATAGAACTGCCTCTGCGCCTGACTAACCATCTGACTATAGAACCATGGCCCTACGTAAGGCCGCTGGCGGAAGCGATGTCGTTGCTCGAGCCCTTTGTCATAGCGCAAGTGAGCAGAGATGACTCCGAGTCTCTTCTTGGTCGACGAGTGGGGGGTGGCCAAAGAGGACGATCTCACAGGCCCCTGGCTGCGCAGCAGCGACCGGGAGACCGGGGAGGTGTCGATCAAGAAGTACTACGCAGCGGCCCGTCGTGACGACCTGGTCGAGCACCATCACAAAGAGGTCGGTGCTTCTCTGGGCGGCTCTGCTGGACGCGTCCGGGGCGAAACGCGTCATTCTCTGTGCGCAGCACGACATCGCCGCTGGCTTCAAGCGGGCTCTGCCCAAGGCTGTCGCCGGCGCTGTGGTCGCCGAGATACCTCTGGACGCGGCTTCCACGGTCGGCCAGATGGTCGCTGGTTTCGCGCGAGGCGCTGCGAAAGGCCAGACAGGAGAGGTTGGCAGACCTGGTGGGCCGCATCGTGGAGGGGCTGGGCCCGGGTGGCCACGGGGCCGCCGGGTTCGATGATGTCTCCGCTGCGGTCGCTACCGGTAGGGTGCACACGTTGCTGGTGGACCGCCATCACCGCGCTTCGGGTTGGCGATGCCTGAGCTGTCGCTGGGTGGGTCTCTCGGATGTTCCCAGCTGCCCGCTTTGCGGGGGCAAGACCACCTTCACGGCAGACGCTGCCGGAGAGCTGATCCGTCTGACTATCTTGGAGCACGGGCAGATCGAGGTCGCGGAGCGTTTGCAGGTACTTGACGACCTGGGGGGCGTGGTCGGACTGCTTCGGTATGCGTAGAATCTGTCACTATGACAGATGATGTTCTGACTCCAGCGGCCGAGCCGACCTGCCCGCAGTGCGGCGCTCCCGTCGCGCTGCCCGAATACGCTGACGCCGCGGTCTGTGAGTACTGTGGCACTACGTTGCGGCGCGACTGGGCCTGGACGGCCGAGAAGGAGCAGGGGCGGGAGGCTCAACGCCATCGTCTGCGGTCTATCAGGTGTTCACAGTGTGCCGGTCCCCTGTCTGTGCGTGAGGGCAAGCGGGTGCTTGTCTGCGAACACTGTGGCGTTCGAGTGTTTGTTGCGAAGCACGACGGGCTTACTCGCTGGTACTTCCCAGCCGCGGTCGACAAGACAAGAGCGCTCTCAGTGGGCAAGACTTGGCTGCAGAGACACCCCGGTATCTCCGCAAAGGCCAGACATGCCACGCCTGTGGAAGCGAAGCTGGCCTACGTTCCCATCTGGGAGCACAAGGCGCTGACCGCGGGCTGGGAGTTCGGAAAGAAGCATCGCGCGCGTATGAAGGTGAAGAGCCCGCCCCCCTTTAGCCCGACGGGACGGGAGTCCGCGGAGACCCTCGAAGTGGAACTGGTCCAGGAGAACGTCCACGAATCACGTCTCCGCGAGAGAAGGTTCTATCTGCCTGCTGCCGACTTTGCGGTCTTGGACGCCGGCCGGCCTCGGATAACCGGTAGGGAACTCTTGGTGCCTCTGGTGGCCGGCGAGATTCGACAGCGCAGCGCTGGTCCTGGAGGCCAAGGGCGACCCCTCTGAGGTCGAGGAGAGCGGAAGGGCCATGGCCCGGTCGCCGCTCACGGGGTCGCTGAACCCCGAGTTGCATCTGTTCCTGTTCCGTGAAGGCACTGCGCTGCTCTACTATCCCTTGTGGCTTCTAAGGTTCCGCCAAGGTGACGCTTTCTGCCGGGTGGTAGTGGACGGCCGCGACGGCACCGTGAACTCTGGCAGGGCGCCCGCCGACCAGACCAGACCCGTAGCCATGTTGGCAGCCCAGATCACCGCTCTGGTAGTGGCTGCGGCTCTGCTCGTCTACTTCGGGGTCACCCGTGCGAGCGCACGGGCATCGCTTCTGGCTGTGGCCGTGCTACTGTCGATAGTGGCGGTAGTGTTGGGGATCCGGTTCCGACCGCGGAAGGAGGTGGAGTATCGCGACTCTTTCTCCTGCTGACCTAGTGCCGCTTCTGTGCAAGAACTGCGGGACCGCCCTCAAGGGCGCGGACGAAGCGGCTATCTTCTTGTGCCCACTCTGCGGATTGGCATACGAGCCTGTCGAGGGGGACTTCGCCGAATTCCGTCCTATGGCGGCATCGGCCACGACGGATCTGGCCGTGGGTGGCACCGCGCAGTATCTGGCCTTCTGGCGTCTGGCGGTGAATGTGTCTTCAGGTACCGAGGGAGCTTGGAGTCGTCTCTGCCGGATGCATGCTCCGGAGGTCACGTACTTGTACGTGCCCGCGTTTACTCTTGCCAAGGCGGTGATGCAGAGACTGGGAGTCAGTCTCACCGAAGCACAGCCTCAGCTCGAGCTGACTCCGGGCCTAGCGACCGACAGCCTGGGCAGACCGGCGTTGGCGGAAGTCGGTAGGGTGCCCCTGCCTGGAAGTGCTGGGGTCGCTCTGACCGGCTCAGACTTCGGTACTCTCTCGCCCGTCGTGGTCGGTCGCTCCGACTGCCAAGTGCTGGCGCACTTCATCCTCTTGGCTGTAGAGTCTCACGAAGCGCCGACTCTGAGTTCGGTGGACTATCAACTGGAGATCAAGCGCGAGGAACTGATCTTCATCCCAGCAGTCTGGGACCCGCGCTACGCTCATGACGCCAACTGGAGGCTGCTGTTGCGCGAGTACGACGGTCAGGTGGCGTAAAGTAGTCTAAGCGGTGGGTTGGGACGCGGCCGCGAAAGGAAAGGGGAGACCATGACCGGTATCGAGGAGCGGATACAAGAAGACAAGAACTGGCTGGAGAGAGTCCTGGGGAAGATACCTGGGACCAGGAAGTACAAGCAGAAAGAGACACGGCGCGAAGCCAACAAGATCCAGCGGAACTACGTGGCCGAGCGTCTTGATGGTTGTCTGGCCAAGTTGGACGCTCTGAAGTTGGCCCTGATCAAGAATGGATCTATGGATGCCCTTGGCGAAGCGGACGTCTCCATGCGCAAATTGCGTACAGTGCGCGATCGGATCCAGTTTGCCGACTATGGGTACTCGGGGATGATGGACCCAGTAAAGGTCGGTGTCGCGAAGCTGGACGAACTGATGGCGTTCGATAAGAGCCTGGAGGGAGACGCGTCCGCCATCTTGGAGCTGACAGGCACTCTGTCGGCCGAGAGTCCTTCTGTGCGTGCCGATATCGGTCTGTTGAACGGCAAGCTCGACGAATTGGATGCCAAGTTCTCAGAGAGGGAAAGACTCATCACCGGAGCCGGGAGGTAACCGATGGCCCTTATGAATCTGATCGAGTACGTTGACGAAGATGGTCAGGAGATGGTGCATCGGATCCCCGAGAAGGGGTCCGGTGAGTTCAAGATAGGTTCTCAGCTGATCGTGCGCGAAAGCCAGTGGGCGGTCTTCTTTCGTGACGGCAAAGCCTACGACGTGTTCGAGGCGGGACGTCACACTCTGGCCACGCAGAACATACCCCTTCTCACGGCCATCATCACCACGCCCCTCTATGGAGACACCCCCTTCCGCTGCGAGGCGCTGTATGTAAGCAGGCGCACTTTCACCGAACTCAAGTGGGGGACCGGAGAGCCGATAGCGTTCCGCGACTCGGAGTTCAAGATGATCCGGCTCCGCTCCAACGGGGTCTACTCGTTCCACATCACCGATCCCAAGCTGTTCGCGGTCAAGATCGTGGGCACCCGGGGTATCTACCGCAACGGTGACATCGAAGACTTCCTGCGCGGCATCATAGTGGGCCGGCTTTCGGACATCTTGGGCGAGACCATCGAGTCGGTACTCGACCTACCCCGGTACTTCGATGAGTTGGGTGCCGGTCTCAAGGCTCGCATCCGGGACGATTTCGCCCAGTACGGCCTGGAGATGGAAGACTTCCTCATCAACGCCATCACCCCACCTGACGATGTGCAGAAGCGCATCGACGAGCGTTCGGGCATGGAGGCCGTCGGCGGCATGGACCGCTACTTCCAGTACAAGGCAGCGCAGGCCATCGGTGACTTGGCCAAGGGTGGCGGCGGGACAAGCGGCGGGACCAGGGCGGAGAGGGCGGCGGCACAGATATCGGCTCGGCTGCTACCGCGGGTCTGGGACTCGGCGCCGGCGCGGGCCTGGGGATGATGATCCCCGGCATGTTGCAGCAGGCCATGGCAGGCGGAGCGCAGCCCAAGGTGCGTTGCCCCAACTGCAAGGCCGACATCCCCTTCGGCAGTGCGTTCTGTCCCCAGTGTGGCACCGACCTTGGCACCACTCAGACGTGCCCGCAGTGCAAGGCGACCTTGCCGGCGGGGTCCAAGTTCTGCCCCAACTGCGGCGCGCCCCAGGGAGCGCCGGCAGAAGACAAGAAAGAGGAAAGCAAGTCAGACGAGAAGTGAGGCATATGGCTACCGAGAGCGTCACGTCGGCCCCGGTCCGTCAACGGAACACCAGTTCGTGCCGCCGGGTGCTGGCGGCGGCGCTGTTCGCGCTCGTCGTCGCCCTGGTTTCATCCTCGGGGACTTCTACTGAGGCTCAAGCGGTCTTGCAGGAGAAGAGTTGGACTGTTGACAGTCTGGACGTGGTGCTAGAGGTCCTGGAGAACGGCGATGTAGTCGCGGATGAGACCTGGACCTACGACTTCACGGGCAACTTCCACTGGATCGAGCGGGATATCCCCCTAGATGCCGGAGAAGGTATCGCGGATATCGCGGTCCGAGGGGCTGACGGGACCCCACTGCCGGAGAGCGACTCCGGCGAACCGGGTACGTTCTACTTCTACAAAGAAGGCGACACGATCTGGGTCCACGTGAATTTCGACATCACCGACGCCTCGGCCACCTACACCTTCCACTACCGCACGAAGAACCTTGTCAATTTCGGTCGAGATGACGACCAGCTAGTCTGGTATCTGCTTAACGGGACCATCGATGTGCCCATAGGCGAACTGCGGGCCACCGTGAAGCTGCCCGGTTCTGTTCCGTCCGAGGAGCTCTTGTACGGGGTAGACGCGGACTACGGCTTGGAGCCTTTGGTCTACTCACCCGGTCCCTCGACTTTGGTGTACGAGGCAAGCGACATCTGGCCTTA
>CAWFCL010000007.1:0-152350 GCA_963814365.1 uncultured Actinomycetes bacterium
CCCGCCGAGCACGACGTCCCGGTGGGTGAGCGGGCGCTCATGGACCAGTGGATCCTGGGCGACCTGCATCTGCTGATCAAGAAGGTCACGGCCGAGCTCGACCAGTACGACGCTTTCGCCGCCGGTCGTGCCATCGCCGACTTCGTGGACGAGCTCTCCAACTGGTACGTACGCCGCAGCCGGCGCCGTTTCTGGAAGAGCGAGGCCGACTCGGACAAGATCGCCGCCTACCTGACGCTGAACGAGTGCCTGGTGACCCTGGCCGAGCTGTTGGCCCCGTTCACCCCGTTCCTGGCGGAGGAGCTATATCAAAATCTGGTGGCCGAAGGCTCGCCGGACGTGCCGGAGTCCGTGCATCTGGTGGATTGGCCTGAGGTCGACGAAGCCCTGATCGACGAGAACCTCTCGTTCCGCATGGGGGTGGCCCGCCAAGTGGTCAACTTGGGCCGCGCCGCTCGCAACGCCACGCAGATCAAGACGCGCCAGCCCGTGGCCAAGGTGGTCGTGGCCTGCGGCGACAAGCAGCGTGCGGCGGTGGAGAGCCTGGCGGATGTGGTGACCGAGGAGCTCAACGTCAAAGCGCTGGAATTCGTAGCCTCGGCCGGCGACTTGGTGAGCTACGTCGTGAAGCCCAACTTCCGTACCCTGGGTCCCAAGTTCGGCAAGAACATGCCTGCGGTGGCGGCGGCCGTGGCCGCTCTACCGGCGGATGAGGCCGGTGACAAGATTGCGGCAGGCATCTCTATCGCGGTGACCGTCGACGGTCAGGCGCATGAGTTCGCTCCCGACGATTTCGTGGTAGAGACCCATCAGAGAGAGGGTTACCAAGTGGAGCGCGAGGGTGGTCTGGCGGTGGCTATCTCGACCGAACTGACGCCCGAGTTGGCAAGCGAAGGCCTGGCCCGTGAGTTGGTGCATCACATCCAGAACACGCGCAAGGCAGCCGATCTGCAGATAGACGACCGTATCCGGCTGAGCGTGACGGGGCCCGGTGAGGTAGCCGATATGCTGGGTGTTCACGGCGAGTGGCTCAAGAAGGAGACGCTGGCGGTGGAGCTCGAGGTCGCCTCGGCGACCGAGGGGGGTTCCACCGAGCGGGACGGCGGCGGCGAGGGCGCCGCGTGGTACCGCGAGGAGCTCAAGGTAAACGGCCTACCAGTTACGGTAGCGATAACCAAGGCGTGATGCAGGAGAGCAACGACCAAGTCCCTAGTAAGCGTCGGATGGACGCGGCCAGACGCATGGCGGTGCTGGATAGGCAACGCAAGTTGGCGCGGAACTTCTGGTCTACGAACGTAGCGGGGACCGCGATCCTGGCCGCGGTAGTCGGGGCCATAACGGGTTTGGGAGCCGTAGGCTTCATCAAGCTGATCGAGCTCTGCCAGAGGCTCTTCTTCAACGGTGGGGCCGAGGCTTTCTCTGGCATGGGTGGATGGTACGTGCTCATACTGCCCGTCCTGGGTGGCTTGGTGGTGGGTCCGCTGGTGCACTTCTTGGCGCCCGAGGCCCGCGGCCACGGGGTGCCGGAAGTGATGATCGCCATGGAGACTCGGGGGGGTCGTATCCGTCCCCGGGTGGCTCTGGTCAAGACTTTGGCTTCGGCTGTGACCATCGGCTCTGGAGGCGCCGCCGGTCGCGAGGGTCCCATTGTGCAGATAGGCGCTGCCGTGGGTTCGATGGTGGGTCAGGTGCTCAAGATCAGCCGGCCCAGGCTACTAGCTTTGGTGGGCGCGGGCGCCGCCGGCGGCATCGCTGCCACCTTCAACGCGCCGATAGCCGGCCTGATGTTCACGCTGGAGGTCTTGGTAGGGGAGTTCAGCGTGGCGGCGGTGAGCAGCATGGTGTTCGCCGCGGTCTCAGCGGCTGTGGTCAGCCAGCTGTTCCTGGGTGACTACCCCGCGTTCCACGTTCCGGCTTACGAACTGGTGAGCAACTGGGAACTGTTCATGTACTTGGGGCTGGGTGTCTTCGCAGCCTTTGCCGCGCTGCTCTTTATGAGGTCGCTCTACTTCTCTGAGAAGGTGTTCGAGAAGTGGACCATACCGCCGTGGCTCAAACCCCCGATAGCGGGTCTGGGCATCGGTCTGCTGGGCTACTTCTTGCCCCAGGTCTTGGGCACCGGCTTCGCGGCTATGGACAACGTGCTCAAGGGTGAGTTGGGGATGTGGCTGGTCCTTGGGCTGATCTTCGCTCGCATCGTGGCCACCTCACTCACGCTGGGGTCGGGATTCTCCGGAGGTGTGTTCTCGCCCGCTCTGTTCATCGGGGCCATGTTGGGGAGCTCCTACGGCAGACTGATGCACTGGCTCTTTCCTACCATCACAGCGGCCAGTGGAGCATATGCCACCGTGGGTATGGCAGCGGTGTTCGCTGCCGCGGCCAGGGCTCCGGTCACCGCGATCGTGATCATTTTTGAGATGACCCTGGACTACGAGATCATGCTGCCTCTGATGTTCGCCACAGTCGTGGCCACGCTCATCGCGGCCCGCATAGAGCCGGAGAGCATCTACACGCTCAAGCTCGTCCACAAGGGCATCGACTTCCTGGGCCGCAAGGTCGGGCGGCTGCAACCCTTGGGGGTCGATGAGGCCATGACCCCGCTTGATGAAGTGGTGGTGACCCGCGGTGAGACCACGTTGGCGGAGTTGCGGGCGCAGTTCCAGGATTCGGGGCAGCGCGGCGCGATGCTGGTGGATGACCAGGGCAAGTTGACCGGCGTGATCACCATGGGTGACTTGGAGCGGGCCATCGTCGAGGGTGGCGAGGACGCGCCCGCGGCCGACTACCAGTCCAGGGACGTGATCGTGGCATACGGGGACGACGCGCTGGACGAAGTAGTCAAGCAGGCGGGCATGTTGGAGGTGGGGTACATCCCAGTGGTCGAGCGCAGTGCGCCCAAGATCCCAGTGGGTGTGTTGCTGCGGAGCGACATCATCCGGGCCTACGGCACGGCCATCTCTAAGCGCGACAAACACCGGGTGAGTTTCGAAAGGCGTAGGGCCGAGAACGTCTTTGGTCTTAAACCTTTCGAGTTCTTGCTCGAAGAGGGTGACCCCGCGGTGGGCAAGACTCTGTTGGAGATAAGCGCTCCGCCCGAGTCGGTGATCGTGTCGGTGATACGGGGCGAGACGACCATGGTGCCCAGGGGGAGTACGTTGCTTCAGGCAGGCGATCGCATCATGGCCCTGGCCCTTCCGTCGGGAGGACCCATCTTGGGCCGCATCTTGAAGGGGCGCAACTACCGCTAGGGCTCGCTGCGCCTGGGCGCCCAAGGCGGGACCGCCCTATGGCACCAGCACCTCGATGACGGCAGGTGTGATCTCTACCGTGGCGGGCAGTTGGCCGACTATCTCGCCGTCGGCCTGCAACCACACGGTCTCGGAGTCTCCGAGTGGCCGCAGCTCTGCGCGTCGAGCTCTGAGACAGGTGACTTTGTCCCCGTGGACGTGTTTTCGCAGCAGGACTCGCGCCCAGAAAGCCAGCACGCTGCGCTTGTTCGTCCCATGGAAGAGCATCATGTCCAACAGGCCATCGGTGGGGTCTGCGCCTGGGGTCATGCTGAGGTGGGCCGCGTAGTAGTGAAAGTTGCCGGCCACGAAGAAGGTGGCCCGGTGGGTGGTGTCGTCAACGGTCACCTCGAACTCCGGGTGCTGGTGAGTAAGGCCCTTGGTGAGGCCGGTGCCGGCGAAGGCCAGGGAGCGCAGCCAGCGTTTCACTCGTAGGTCGATGTTGCGGATGGTCACCGCGTCGATGCCCGCGCCGGTCATGAGCACGAAGCGTCGGTCGTTGACCTTGCCCACGTCCAACGGCATGGACTTCCCGGCTGCGATGACCGCGCAGGCCTCTTTGGTGCGAAACGGCAACTCGAGTTCGCGCGCGACCACGTTGACCGTCCCCAGGGGGACGATGCCCAGTCTGCAGAGTCCGGGCGTGTCACCGGTCGCTTCGAGCATGCCCGTGACCACCTCGTTGATGGTGCCGTCGCCCCCGACAGCCACTACGACGTTGGACTGAGGCGCCAACTCACACGCCAGACTCGTAGCATGGCGGGGGCCCGTCGTGGGGTGAAGAGACACCTGGAAGCCACGCCGTTCAAGGTGTTCAGCCGAGGCCTCCGCCGCGGCCTGCCCGCGGCCCTTGCCCGACAAGGGGTTGTAGATGACAGAGGCCCTCACGATGCGCTCATAGGTCGGCAAAGGTGTGCATCAGCGTCTGGGCTCGGCCACCGTCGGTCGCCGGCTTGAGTCCGGCGAAGTGGGTGTAGCCGGCCGTCCGGGCCAGCTGGGCGGCGTGCGGGAAGTCGCGGCCCACGTGCTCCGGGGCGTGGGCGTCGGAGCCGAAGGTGATGGGCACTCCGGCCGCGCACAGTCGACTGAGGATGTCCGGGTCTGGATAGGCCTCACCAATAGGCTTGTGCAGGCCG
This sequence comes from uncultured Actinomycetes bacterium, assembly GCA_963814365.1. Lineage (GTDB taxonomy): Bacteria > Actinomycetota > Thermoleophilia > RBG-16-64-13 > RBG-16-64-13 > RBG-16-64-13. The sequence continues at coordinate 4,424 of CAWFCL010000007.1, forward strand.
GCAGTGTTTATCTCGACCAGCACCCCTGCTCTGGCCAGCCGGTCCACCAGGCGCTCGAGTTCTTTGTCCAGGGTGCGAGTGGGACGGTAGCCGAACTTCTTGACCAGGTCCAGATGTCCCATGATGGTGAAGAGACCCGATTCAGCGGCGTCGCCGAGCAACTGCAGGTACTGCACCCAGACTTCGTCGATGTCCTTGTCGGCGTATTCGGAGACGAACCGGGGGTCGTCAAAGGCCCAATCTTCCAGAAAGTGGACGGAGCCTATGACGTAGTCGAAAGGATAGGCGTCCAGGAGATCCCTGACGTCGGAAACGGTGTGGGGGCGATAGTCTGCTTCGATCCCCAAGAGGACGTAGCCTGGGAAGTCGCCCTTGAGAGCTTGGACTTCGGCGACGTAGCCAGGCAGGTCGGCCACACCCATGGTGAGGTCGGGGTCGGCGTCCGGCAACAGCGGCAGGTGATCGGCCATGCCGATAGCATCCAGGCTCTTGGCTTTGGCTGCCTTGACATAGTCGACCGGACGGCCGGATGCGTGGCCGCATAGGGCGGTGTGGGTGTGATAGTCGGGCAGGCGCATATCAGGCCTCCGTGTCCAGGACGATAGTGTAAGGGCCGTCGTTTACCAGGGATACGGTCATGTGAGCGCCGAAGCGGCCCGACGCGGTAGGGACGCCCAGTCTTTGGAGCGCCGCGCGGAACTCCTCGACCAGGGCTTCGGCGGGACCAGGGTCGGCCGCCTCGGTGAAAGAGGGCCTGCGGCCACGCCGGGTGTCAGCGTAAAGGGTGAACTGGCTGATGACCAAGGCTGCACCCCCCGTGTCGAGCAGAGACAGGTTGGAGCGTCCGGACTGGTCGGCGAAGATGCGCAGGTTGGCTACCTTGTCGGCGAAGGCGGCGACGTCTGCGGGGCGTGCGCCCGGGGCGGCGCCAACGCCCGTTCCGTCGCCCTCACCGTCGGTGGGGTGGGCGTCCCCGTGGCCGACGCCCAGCAATATCAGCAGGCCGCCTTCTATGGCGCCGACCACCTCGCCATCCACCTCCACAGAGGCACGTTGCACCCGCTGAAGCACGGCCCGCACGACCTAGGCCTCCCGCTCCAGCACCGTGGTCTCCCAGCGGCCACCAGGCAGGACGCGCTCGAGTCGGGCACGCACGAAGCGGTTAAGTAGGCTCTCGTCGTGGTCCACGAGCACCTCCGTGTAGTTACCGGTGAGGCCGAGCAGACGTCCGTCTTCCGCCCGTTCCTCTAAGACCAGTACCCGCTCTTCTGTGCCCGCAAGCCTAGCGCGAAAAGCTTCCTTCTTACGCGCTCCCATCGCTCGCAAGCGTTCGCCACGCTCCTTGATAACCTCGGGCTTGACCTTCGGCCCCATGCCGGTCGCGGCGGTGCCGGGCCGGTCGCTGTAGGCGAAGACGTGCAAGTAAGTGAGGGGCGAGGTCTCCACCAGATCCAGGGTCTCCTCGAACTCCGCCTCGGTCTCGCCGGGGAAGCCGACTATGACGTCGGCACCCATGGCCGCGTCGGGCAGACGACGGGCGAGGGTCTCGGCCACCTCTAGGTACTGGGCGGCGGTGTAGGGTCTGGCCATCCTCTGCAACACAGGGTCGGACCCGCTTTGTAGGGGCAGGTGGAAGTGGCGGGCCACTCGGTCGCCGGCGCTATGGACCACATCTAGGAGAGAGGCATCCACCTCCAATGGCTCCACCGAGCTCAGGCGCAGGCGGCCCAAGGCGCCTGCGCCGCCCTGGCTCCCATCCTGCAGCAGCAGGCCCAGCAGGTCGGCCAGAGCGCCCTCACCGGTGTCTTTGCCCCAGCTGCCCAGATCGATGCCGGTAAGGACGATCTCTCGATATCCCTGAGAAGTGAGCAGGCGCACCTGTCGCAGCACCTCCGCGGCGGCCATGCTGCGCGCCGGGCCCCGCGCCAACGGCACTATGCAGTACGAACAGCGCGAGTCACAGCCGTTCTGCACTTTGAGAAAGGCTCGGGTGCGACCGTGGAAATGGGTGAAAGAGCGAGTCTCGAAGACCGGGTGCTCCGGATAGGGCGAGACACTGATCGTCGGAGCGGCACCGCGCGGCGCGCCCAAGCGCGGCCGCAAGGTCGCGGCCAGGTGCTCTACCAGGGTCGACTTGTCGGGGTTGCCAAGCACCAGGTCTACCCCGGCCACAGCGGCGGCGGTCTCGGGGGCTACCTGGGCCAGGCAGCCTGTGACTGCCAACAGGCAGTCCGGGTCGCGGCGCTTGGCTGCGTGGATCTCGTGTCGGCAGGTACGGTCGCTCTTGGCTGTCACCGTGCAGGTGTTTATCACACGCACCTGCGCGCTCTCGTCCCAATCGACTAGGCGGAAGCCGGCGGCCTGGAGGGCCTCCTGCATCTGAGCGGTCTCGCACTGGTTCAGACGACATCCCACGGTGCGAAAGGCCACGGTGGTTGGGGGACGCTCAAACACGCGCCGATGGTAGCATATAGGCCGTCCACCGCCGCTGCGTGGACTTCACATCCACCAAGAGGGGCAATGGACACTATTCGCAGACTGCTCAGCCGCGACCGCATCACCGGACAGGCCGCCCGGTTCATCACTGTAGGGTTCTTGAACACCGCTGTGGACCTGGGCGTGTTCTACCTGCTGCTGCTCATCCCGGGTATGCATGAGGTCGTGGCGAAGGCCATCTCGTACTTTCTTGGCATCTGTAACAGCTTTCTCTGGAACAAGTACTGGACCTTCAGCGCAGCCAGATCCGAGAGGGGTTGGCGGGAGTTCGGCATCTTCGTTTCAGTGAACATGGTGCCGCTGTTGGTCAACGTGGTGGTGTTCAGACTGCTGGGCATCTGGTATCAGTCGGGTGACTGGTATGTGAGGTTGGGCAAGGCGTTCGTGGCGGCCGTCGTGGCGGTGGTCTGGAACTTCTTGGGCAGCCGATACCTTGCCTTCAGGCATACAGCGCTCAAGAAGACGAGCGAAGAGAGGGAGCACGATGAGTAGCGCGATGAGTGGCACCGGTCCCGCGTACTCCATAGTCATCCCCATCCACAACGAGGCCGAGTGTCTGGCTGCTGAAGTGGCAGAACTCGTGGAGGGGCTGCAGGCGCAAGACGTGGACTACGAGCTGCTGCTGGCCGAGAACGGCAGTTCTGACGACACGGCCGCCATCGGCGACGCTCTGGCCGCGCAGAATCCCCGCATCCGTCTGTTGCGGGTGCCCGTGGCCGACTATGGGGCGGCGATGAAGCAGGGCATGCTCGCGGGTCGTGGCCGACTGATAGTGAACTTTGACATCGACTTCCACGACGTGGGCTTCATGCTCAGAGCCGGTGAGTTGTTGGGCGAGGGCGGCGCGGCTTCGGCCCCGGCGCCCGCGGCCCCCGGCGTCTCGGCCCCCGGCCCGGCGGCCGAGGCTGCCCAGGCGGGTATCGTGGTGGGCAGCAAGCTGGTCGAAGGGGCCGACGACCGCAGGTCTTGGGCCCGACACTTCGTGTCGTTGGGCTTCACCACCATCTTGCGGGTGCTCTTCGACCGGCGCATGGACGATACTCACGGCATGAAGGTGCTCAAGAGAGAAGTGGTGGCCAAGTTTGCGCCGCTCACCATAATGACCACCGACCTTTTTGACACCGAACTCATCATCCGCGCGCGGCGTGAGGGGGTGGTGGTCAAGGCTCTGCCGGTCACCGTAGAAGAGAAAAGGAAACCACGCTCTTCTATCGTGCGTCGCATTCCACGTACAATACGGGGGTTACTGCGACTGAGGCTAGCGTTGTTCACGGAGGGTCGTCCTGGATCGTGATCACGACGAGATAGAGGCCATCGAGCCCCGGCCATACGGGCTCTTTGCGAATATCTGGAATTGGCTGCCGACCACGCTGGCGTTCGTCGTCATCTACATCCTGCTCTTCGGGTTCTACCTGCCCCTCGACTTCAGAGACCATCACGTCTTCGATTGCCTGCTGAGTCAGACCACCACTTCGGGTGGTGACACTGGGGCGCATCACTATCCGGCTCAGTACCTGATCCAGGAGTTGTTGCCTCACGGCAAGCTGACCGGTTGGGCGCCCGGCTGGTACGCGGGCATGCCCATGCTGACCTTCTACTTCCCGCTGCCCTTCTTGATCATCGCCATCCTGGACCTGATCATGCCCTACACCGTGGCCTTCAAGCTGGGCACCGCGCTGGGTGTGTTCCTGCTGCCCGTGACGGTCTACAGTCTGGGGCGCCTGCTGCGCATCCGCAAGCCGTACCCGGTGGTGGCCGCCGTCATGGCGACGGCCTTCTTGTTGATGGAGAAGTCGGGCACAGGTCTCTACTCCATATATGGCGGGAACATACTGAGTACCCTGGCGGGTGAGTTCGGCTACATGCTGAGCTTCGCTCTGATGGCCCTGTTCTTGGGGTCCATGTATCGCGGGATGGAGAAGCCTCGCGTCAACATGCTCTTTGTAGCCAACTGCGTGCTGCTGATGGCATTGGCGCTCTCGCATATTGTGACGACCATCATCTTGGTGTTCACGGTCCCAGGATTGCTGCTGCCCTTCTTGTTCCGCATCCGCGAAGAGGGGCCCAAGGCTGTGCTCAAGCCCTTGGCCTATCTGGCGGCTGTGGGCCTCATCGGGTTCTGTCTGACCGCCTTCTGGTCTATACCGTTCGCTGCAAACATGAAGTGGACGGCCGGCATGGAGTGGGACCAGTTGGCCGTGCTGGGCGCAGGCGTGCCACTGGGCGCGCAGATCGCCCTGACTGTTGTGGGCGCCATCGGACTTGTGGTCACGCTTTCGCTGGGGGTCTTTGCATACAGGACCGGCAGGCGGGTGTTGCCGTTTGTGGGCGGGCCGGTGGCGGTGACGCTCACGGTGTTGGCTCTGATAATGCTGCCCTTCTTGAGCAGTCTCTTGATCCCCCGCACGTGGCAGTTCTTGACCGTGTTCATATTGGGGATCATCGGCATGGCCTACGCGGTGGCGCGCGGGGAGCGACGGCTGCTGCCTCTGGCCTGGCTTACCTTCATCGCCTTCGTCATGTACGCCGTGATGCCCGACGGCAAGGCGCTCTGGAACGGACGGCTGCTGAGCTTCTGGTACTTCTCGTTCTACCTGTGGGCGGCGTACGCGGTCACTTGGCTGCTGCGTAGCTTCATGACCATGTTCTGGGACTTGCTGGGTCTGCGTACGCGCATCACGCGGCGCATATACGTCCCGTTGATGGCGCTGCTGGTCGTGGTAGTCACCGGGGCCACCTCCACGGTCGCCGGAGGGTGGATACAGTGGAATTATCTGGGCTACGAGGCGAAGGCAGCTTGGCCGGAGTATCGGGCCATCTTGGACTACATAGACACGTTGCCCAAGAACAGCCGGGTGATGATCGAACATGGCGACAAGATCAACGAATTCGGGACTCCCCGGGCCTTCGAGATCATCCCCTACTGGACGCAGGCCGACACCATGGAAGGCACTCTGATGGAGGCGTCCTACACCGCGCCCTTCCACTTCATCAACCAAAGGGAACTCTCGGAGCAGGCCAGCAACGCCATCCTGGGGGTCGAGTATCCTCCCGGCGTCGATGTCACCGCGGGCATCACCCACCTGCAACTGATGAACATCCCTTACTTCTTGGCCTTCGAGAACAGTGAAGGCGGCGAGCAGGTGATCCCCGGAGTGGACGCCGACCCACGGGCGGAGCTGTTGGAGACGTTCGGCGCCTTCCGCCTGTACGAGATCAAGGACACCAGCGGGTATGTGGAGATCATGCAGAACCAGCCCGTAAGGGTGCAGATAGGGGCCGGCACTGCGTGGCGCGACATGGCCGTGGAGTGGTACAAGAACCCGGAGGCCTTGGACACGCCGCTGGTGATGGACAATGGCGAAGAGGCGCTGCAGCAGTTCACCTGGATCGACGCTGAGTCGGCGGCGTATCCCCCGCAGATCCCCATCGAGACGGACGGTGAGATCACCAACGTGGTGTTCGCGAACGACAGCCTTTCGTTCGATACCACCGCCATAGGGGTGCCGCACTGGGTCAAGATCTCGTACTTTCCCAACTGGCACGTCAAAGGAGCAGAGGGGCCGTTCTTGGCTTCGCCCTCCCTGATGATGGTGATACCGACCTCCGGCCACGTGGAGCTCTACTACGGCAGGACCTGGGCCAACACGCTTGGGCAGACCCTGCAGACACTCGCTTGGGCGTTGCTGCTGGGCCTGACCATATGGCGCATCGTCTTGCGGCAGAAGCGCCGCTCGGCGCCCGAGCCCGCGCCCGAGGGTCCGGCGGAGTCCGGCCTGCCCGCGCCGGGGGGCGCCACCGCGGACCTGCAGGCGCCCGATGGCGTCTCACCCGGCGGCGCCCAGCCGGCCCTGGTGCCGCCACCACTACCCGCATCCGAGGGAGTACCAGGGTATACCCGACTTTGAGGAAGACCCGCCGCGCCGCTAGAAGCGCCGCTAGAGCGCCGCTAGAGCGCCGCATGGTCGGGGCAGCCACAGCGGGCCACCAGGCGCGCGCGTCAAGGGACCGGGATGCCCGATTCGCAGGGTACGCCCGTCTGACAGAGTCCGCAGCCGTACCCCTTGAAACCGAACTCACTCTGCACGAACTGAGCGGTAGCTACTTCTAGGTGTTCCGCGCAGACCAGCTTGTCGCGGGTCTTGGCATCCATCGAGCCCACCGGGCAGCGGTCGGCGCAGGCGGTGCACTCGTTGCCGTTGAAGTGCAGGCAGTAGTCGAAGGGGCCTGAGTAGGGTCCGTACGGTCGGCGGTAGCGACGCGTGGACGACCACCGAGCCGAACCTGACCGCCTGACCCAACGGTGTGATGAGCCCGCCACACAGACTGAATGTGCCAAGGCCCGAGGTGTAGGCCACGTGTCGCTCGGACCAGTTGGAGGAGCGTCCGTGACTCTCGGACTGCTTCTCACCGTGCTCGGGCAGCAGGGCCGGGGCTACGGCGGAGAAGCCTTGGGAGGCGAGAGCGGTCACCAGCGCACGGTGCAGAGCCCGGTTCTGGGACTGTCCAAAGATGCGCGAGCGCGCCCAACGCTCCGAGGGTAGCTCCGTCTCAAGGCGGTTGTCGGCCTTGGTCGAGTCGGTGTGGCTGAGGGCCCAGCTGATCACGGTGAGCTCATCGGCCGGCGTCGGTACCGCGGCGCCACGCTCCTGGACCTCGGGGGTCCTGCCCAGAGCGAAAGCCTCGGCTGGGGTCCAGTGGAACGGGCCGATGTGCTGTCTTCCAGAACTCATACAGGGCGTCCTGTGCGCTGGAGTAGCCTATGACGAAGTCCTGCCAGGCCTTCTCGGGCCATCCAGGCCCCAGGTTGTTGTTCTGGGGCTGCAGACAGGAAGTCAGCGAAGAACTCGCTGGATGAAGCCCGGCAGCTCACGCCGGGGTCACGGGCGGGCCTCCGTGGGCACGACGCAGACCTTGCGGGTCCGAGGTCCGTCGAACTCGGCCAGGTAGATGCTCTGCCACGTGCCCAGGGCCAACCGCCCCTGGCACACCGGCACCGCGACGTGATTGCCCACCAGCGTGGTCTTGATGTGAGCGTCCGAGTTGCCCTCGGCATGGCGGTACCCCGCGTCATGGGGGACCAGGCGGGAGAGTCCGGCGATGATGTCCTGGGCCACCGAAGGGTCGGCGCCTTCGTTGATGGTGACCGCAGCGGTGGTGTGCTGCACAAAGACGTGCACTAGGCCGTCCAGCTTGGGGGCGTTCTCCGCCAGCGCAAGACCTGTACATGCTCGGTGATATCCACCAAGACCTCGCGGGCGGGTGTGCGCACGGTGAACTCAAGCACAAGACATGGTCAAGCGCCCCTGATAGTGGAGGTAAGGGGATTCGAACCCCTGGCCTTCGCGATGCGAACGCGACGCTCTCCCAACTGAGCTATACCCCCAGTCCACGTATCGCCCATTCCGAGATGAAAGGGCCGCGTATTTATAACACAGGGGGGCTCAGGCTGCACCCGAAGGGGACATGGCAGAGAGACCGATTGGGGTACTCTACGAGTGAGTAGAAGCTGAGAGAGGAGAGCCATGGCCACACTGCCCGTTCCGTCGGGACCCGCACCTCGCGTCCACCGGCAACCGCAGTCTATCGCGTTGATCGCGCACGACAACAAGAAGCAGGATCTGGTGGACTGGGGCCGGTTCAATCTGGAGACTCTGCGGCGCCATCACCTGGTGGCCACCGGCACCACAGGAGGTCTGCTGGAGAGGGAGTTGGGTCTGCCCGTGGAGAAGCTCAGCAGCGGCCCTCTGGGGGGCGATCAGCAGATCGGAGCCAAGATCGTGCAGGGTGAGATCGATGTGGTTATCTTCTTCTGGGATCCGCTGGAACCGCACCCTCACGATGTGGACGTCAAGGCCCTACTGCGCATAGCCGTCGTCTACGACATCCCCATGGCCTGCAACAGGTCTTCGGCCGACTTCATCATCTCGTCACCACTGATGAAAGAGCCCGGCTTCCAGGCCAAGCCCTAGTCGAGGGGGGGCGCGCGCTAGGCCTGCGACCAGGCCTGGGCAGATCTCGTCCACAAACAGGGTCACGGCAGTAAGGTCCAGGCTGAGCAGGGCGGTCATCCTGCCCCTCACCGCTTCGTCCACCTGATGGGCCAGTTCTGGTATCACCGAGCCCCAGGCCACGCGGGCGTGTATCTCGACCTCTACACCGCCGACGGGTGACTCTTTGACCACTACCCCACCCGAGCGTGTCTCGCGCACCTTGGAGGACAGCTTCTTCCAGTGTGACTCGTGTAGATCGACGATGCCCGGCACCGAGCGGGCGGCGTCGGCCACGTAGCTGGCTATGACCTCGTGCGAGACCAGCGGCTCATCGGTCCGCCGAAGCTGGCCCAGCGGGACCGGCATGTCTCCAGAGAGTCTCTCGTCCTCCGGCTCAACCATGATGCCCCCTCTTTGGGTCTACTGACGCGCCACCGTGATGGTCGTACGAGAATTCTATACCAATCTCCACAGGGTCGCCTCTGGCCTGGCGAAGAGGCGGAAGGGCAGGAAACCCGTACCCACGCCGCGGGTGATGACTATCTTGCCTTGTCCCCAAGCATGCACGCCCGAAAGGTGTTCGAAATCGGGCTTGTGCGGCGGTCGAAGGCCGGAGGGGCCAGGCAGACGCAGCTGACCGCCGTGAGTATGGCCCGCGAAGGCCAAGGGGAACAGCTCGATCAAGGGCGAGTCCGACTGGGGTGGCTCGTGGATCAGCAGGATGGGGAAGGAGGCCGGAGCGACCGGGGACGCCGGAGCGCCGGGGGACGCCGGGTCGGGCGCGCGCGCCAGGTCGGGGGTCGGCGCGGCGGGGTGCAGGAGACCATAGCCCCCCGTCAGGTAGTCGGCGCCGCAGAGCATGATGGTGCTGCCTTCGCGTGCCGGCAGCGCGGCACAACTGTCGCTGAGCAGCGTGATGCCGGCCTGCTGCCAGAGGTGATGAGTGTCTCTGGGCTTGGCCAACGGACCCTTGCTGAGTCCATACTCGTGATTGCCGGTGACGGCGTACGTGCCCAGCGTGGGCCGAAGATGGCCGAGCAGGCGCAGGCAAGCGTCGCTGCCCTTGGGTAGTCCCAGGACGTCGCCGGTGAGCAACACCAGGTCCGGGGACAGCGGCTCGGCCCAGTCGACCACCTTCTCGCAGGTTGCGCTCGTTGCCGTCGTAGGAGCCCGCGTGCACGTCAGAGATATGTAGGACGGTGAGGCCCCACCACGCGGTAGGCAGTCCGGAAACGGCGAGGTCCTGCTGACGGCATTCGATCCACCTTGCCTCGCAGGTCATGTACGAGGCCGCGGCTGCGCCGGCGGCCGCCACTCCCGCGGCGACGCGACGGAGCGGATCGTGGCTGTGCCCGGGCTTGCTCATGCCTGCCATGGTACCCCGCAGCGGGCAGGGCGGTGGTATGGTGGACGGCGAGATGAATTCGGACTCACCCTCCACAGTAGAGCAGAAGTGGCTGGCCTGCGCCGTCGAAATGGGCGCGGCCGGCAAGGCTGCCGCGCAACCCCTGTACGGCACGGCGGCCGGCCGCGCGCCGCTGGGCGCAGGTGCGGGCGGCGACACCACTATGCAGATAGACCGAGCCTGCGAAGAAGCCATCCGGCGGGTCCTGGAGGAACAGGCACCGGCGCCCTACCGCCTGGTCTCGGAAGAGGTCGGCCTGCTGGGGCCCGAGGACTCCCCGTGGTGTGTAGTGGTGGACCCGGTGGACGGCAGCCTGAACGCCAAGCACGGCCTTCAGCCTTCGTGCGCCTCAATAGCGGTAGCCCGGGGTAATACCCTAGCCGACGTCGCTATTGCCCATATCGAGGACTACACGCGTCCTCAGGCCTTCTGGGCGGTGAAGGGGGCGGGTATGTCGCCGACGGCCGATCCGCATCGCTTCCAGAGTGACCAAGTGGAGGTGCTTCTGCTGGAGGCGGGCAGGCCCGACCTGCATGACTTCCAGTTCCGCGACCTTGCAGGGCTGGTGGTCGGTGCTCACAGTGCCGAGATGCGGGTGCGGCAGATAGGCTCGATAGCCCTGTGTTTATGCTACCTAGCGACCGGGGTCGCGGATGTGCTGGTCGCGGCGGTCAGCGCGCGGTCGGTGGACATGGCGGCCGGGTTCTTGATACTCAAAGAAGCGGGCGGCGGGGTGTCTACCCTCGACGGTTTGGATATCTGGGCACAGCCCCTTGATCTAGAGAAGCGGAGCCCGTTCGTGGCGTGGCGGGCCGGTCTTGACGGGCCTGAGATAGCATCTCGAGCCCGCCGCCTCAGCTCCACCCTTCGGCCGCGACCCTAGCTCGACTGCGTCCCCAGCAGCTTGTCTGCCGCCTCTAGGGCTTTGGCTTGCAGGCGCGGGTCGGCGTCGTCCAGACTCTTGTAGATGATGTCCATGGCGGTGGGACTGCCGATATTTCGCAGTTGGTCGATGACCGCCTTCTTGAGCTCGATGTCGGCGCCGGACCTCAGGATCTTGGCAAGCTCCGAATCTTTCAGAAAGGCAAGTGCGCCGACCTGGTCATCGGCAGGCAGTGTCAGGATCGCCTCGGCGGTGGTGGCGCCTCCGCGCAGGTCGTCCATGAAAGTGTCCGCGCCGCCAGCCGGTGCCGGTGCCGGTTGTATGGGCTGCTGCACGGGAGTCGCGGGCGCCGCCGCCGCTGGCTGCTGCGCAGCCGGGGCGACGGCCGGGGGTGCTTCAGGTGGGGTGCCACCCATCTCGGGTCGGGCCCAGAAAGCGGCTGCTGCCGCGGCTATAGCGGCCTCAGTGCTCCTGGTGGCCTCTAGCATGGCGGCGTTGCGGTCAGCGGCCGTAGTGGTCGCGGGCGGCTCGGGCGCGGCTGTTGGCTCCACTGGGGCTTCGGGCGTCGCAATGGCTTCTGCCGGCGCTGCTAGTGGTGCGAACGTTTCTGGCGCGAATGGCGCGGCAGGAGCGGGCGGTATCGGGGTCGGCGCAGCGGCCTCTGCCGGCGGCGCTGGGGCGGGGGCTGGGGCTGCCGGCGGCGCCGGGGCGGGGGCTGGGGCTGCCGGCGGCGCCGGGGCGGGGGCCGGAGCCTGGGCCGGGACCGCGGCTCGAAGGTCGCTTGGTTCCCAGGCGGGTTCCCAAGGCTGCAGCGCAGGCTTTGCGGGCGCGGCAGGGGCTGGAGGCACCGCTGCGGCACCAAGAGGCGCAGTCGCCGCGGCCGCCGCAGTCATAGGTTCTATCGCGGCGAAAGGAGCTGTGGCTTGTGCAGGGGGCGTACCCACTACCGGGATACCTTGCTGTGCGGGCGGGGCGCCAGGGGCTGGGCCAGGGGTCGGCGCGATCCCTGCGTATTCCTGTTGTGCGAGAGGCTGCCGGGCTTGGGCTGCTCTAGCCGCGGCCTGCTCCAGACCGCCCGCCCAGCGGCGCAGCTGCGAAAGCCTTGCACGAGCCTGATCGTTGCCCTTGAGCTCCTTGGGCAGATCCATGGTTGCGACTAGCGCCACCACCTTATCGGGGCGGAACAGACCCAGGCGGTTGGTGTCTTCTTGAGTTATATCCCCCCACCCGTGCAGGACGTCTACCAGGGTCTCCATCAAGGGGTCAGATTGTGGTAAGAACTCCTCGACAGGTATTGAATGCGCCAGCGGAGCGGGAGCCGCTGCTGTGGCGGGCATCAACGGCTGCATGTCGTACTGTGGGGGAGCCGGGGGCGCTCCTGCAACCGCCGAGGAAGCTTCGGCGGCTGCGGCCTGGTCTGCCTGCTGTCTGAGTTCGGCGTACCTGGCCTTCTTGTCCATCTTGCCGGGATGCTTCGCGTGGGACGCCTTGGACGCGGCCGTCTTACCCGAACCGGCCGGGCCCGCTACCTTCTTGCGGCGACTTCGAGAGACGACAAGAAGCAGTACCAGGATCACCAGCAGTGCGCCCACCACGGCGTACAGTCCCCACGAAACCCCAAATAGCTCAGGCATTCCCTCGCTCCTTAAGCGTCAGCGCCCGCGCGCTCACGATATAGTGTGCTTCGGTACTATTCGCACCACCCCTATTAAACACCTGCATCGCGGGAGGGACACAACCTCTTGATAGATACGCACTCACATCTACTTCCTGGAGTCGACCACGGCTGCCCTGACATGGAGACGAGTCTGCGCATGGCGCGCGCCGCCGCTGAGTCCGGCACGCACACCGTGGTGTGCACTCCGCACCTCAAAGACCTCTATCCTGAGGAGGTGGAACGCGTCCGCAAGGTGGCGGGCGAGTTGTGCGCTGCGCTGGTGGAGGCGGGCATCGATCTGACTCTGCGGGTGGGCTTCGAGGTCGACCTGTCGGTGGCAGCGGAATGCACACAGGAAGAGCTGCAGGGATTGACTATCGAGGGGTCCGGCGGAGCGATGGTGCTAGAGATGCCCTACGATGGCTGGCCGCGCTACTTGGACGAGACCCTGTTCCGCCTGCGCACTTGGGGCTTCAGACTTGTCTTGGCGCATCCTGAGCGCAACGATCGAGTGCAGAAGACTCCCGAGGTCCTGGAGACTTGCACCAAGGCGGGTGCGGTGGTCCAAGCCACAGTGGCCAGCTGGACCGGCGAGTTTGGCAAGAAGCCGGGGCGGACGTTCCGCAAGCTGCTGGCCGCGGGCCGGGTGAGCCTACTGGCCTCGGACGCACATGCCTATCGCACCGACGGCTGGACTCTGGCGCCCATGGTCGAGAAGCTGCGGGGAGAGTTGGGTGACGACGTCCTTGGGATGTTGGTGGACGAGAACCCGCGCCGACTGCTGGCGGGAGAGGCCCTGAAATAAGAAAACCCCGCCCACTTGCGTGGACGGGGTAAGTGACTCAGTGATGGCCGGGGGAGACTAGCTCCTGGCTTTGGCCAGTCGACGCAGCCCCAGTCCGGCACCCAGCAGCGCTATTACCCCAACGGCTGCCAGCGTGATCTCGAAGCCGGTGAACGGGAACCTGTCGCGGGCGGAGAGCATGCCCCTCACCAAGGTGTCCAGCTCTCTGACCTTGGTGGCATCCGGCGGATACTGATGCAGAGTGGCGTCGTTCAGGTACGCACGCAGCTCAGCGTCGGTGTAGGTGCCGTCCAGCACACCGTTATCGGCGTAATCGTCGTAGATGTCTTGCGGGGTGGCGGCGAACGCCGACGTGCCAAGCCCCACGAGAAGGACCGCTACCGCGAGGACAAGAAACACGATCTTCTTCACTACTACCCCCTTAGACAAACCTTGCTGTCCAGCTCACAAAACGCCTGCCGCAATAACCGATAGGCGCTGATGTATACATCGCCTTGCTAGGATACCCACCCACATCTCTGTCTGTCAATGCAGCAGGCCCGGGCGGCGGTTCTACAACGTCGCTTCCAGAGCAGCCACTTCGGGCGACAGAGGGTTCAACCTACGCGCCTCTTGCAGATGGATTCGAGCCTGCGCTACGAGTTCCTGTGTCACCGAGAAGATGCTGGCGTCACGCGCCGAGTCACGCGCCGCCAAGAGCGCCTCAGCGGCCTGGTAGTGGTAGCCCCAGTTCATGGGCTCTACCTTGATGGCTTCCTGCCAGGCCGTCGCAGCGAGGCGCAGCTCTTCCAGGCGCGCCGTTGCGTTAGGAGCGGTAGCGGCCTGTGCTCGATGCGCTGTCGCCAGGGCTGCGTATGGTTCCACAGAGGTCGGATCTAACCACGCGGCCGTATCGGCGCGTGCCTGCGCCTGTACCAGGTCAGGGGCGCCGGCAGCCATTGCCGAGTAGCGCGACGACAGATACGGGAAGGCCGCCGAGGCGATGGCGCCCAGGGCGAGGAGGGCGAGCAGGGTACGGATCAGGATCCTGGACCACGAGCGACGCGGCGCCTCCGACTCACTCAGGGGGTCACTGCCCTTGTCCGCCCCCAAGATGGCCCCAAAGAGCATGATCGCGGGCATAGAAACGCCGGCCATCTGCCACAACCAATCTGCCGAGGAGTGTACGAACCAGGAGATGACCGCCGTCATGCCGGCGGCGACCACCACCCGGGTGGACCAGTCGGATGAACGGAATCTGACCGAGGCCGCATATACCAAGGCCGCGAGTACGAACGCGACCCAGAGGAGTGCTCCAGGAACGCCCAACTCGGCAAGCAGCCGGAGGGGCAGGCTGTGAGGTTGCTTGAGGGTGTACGCGAAGGTGCGGTGCTGGTAGAAGTAGTCCTCGAAGTTCTGGGCGCCAAGGCCCAAGGCCGGGTTGTCTTCGAACGCCTGAAGAGCGACCTGCCACGTCCGCCAGCGGCCGTTGAGGCCTACTCCGCTGAAGCGGGTCGCCCCCTGGGTGTTGCCGACAGAATCGTCGGTGAGTTCTTGCCAACGGTCGCTCAGGTAACCGTCGAGGCCATCGTCGGCGCGGACGTCGGCGTAGACGATGCCGGCGGCTGCTCCAAAGATGGCGAGGGTGGCAAGCGCGACCCCGACCCATACAGCGGCCTTGCGGCGCAACGGGCCGATCAGGCGCTCCACAAGCCACGTGAGCGCCCAGATGCCCAGCACGATGGCTGCTGAGTAGCCGACAGCGATGAGGTAGGTGGTCAGGGCATCACCCAAGGGGGTCTGGTCGGCGATAGCCATATAGGGCGCGTTCAGCTTGCCCCAAAAGAGCACCACCGGCACCGCGACCATGATGACGTTGATCAGAGCACGGAAGCGGTGGGGCGAGAAGATCAAGAAGAAGGGTATGGCCAAGAAGAAGGTCCACAAGGCTCCGCGTGACTGTGGGAGCAGGGCCGTCTCGGCCAGCACGACCGCCAGGATTAGCAGGACGGGCTGGGTCCAGCGGGGGAAACTCCCCAGCACGGCTCTGCCGCCCAGCGAACGACGCCAGGCCACGCGGGAGGTGACCTCGGAAGCGGGGGGCGTCTCAACCAGGCTAGGCGCGTCGCCCTCGCCCTCGCCCTCGCCCTTGTCGTCGGTGTCGGGGCCATCGGCAGCAGGCTTGGGCGTGCAACGGGCCCCGTTGGCCATGCCGAGCGCCAACCAGAACCCTACCATCAGCAGCGCAGCGAGACCGTTGAAGTAGGTGATGGGGTAATAGAGCCTGCCGCTGAGGAACAGACTTGAGGGGTCGGAGCTCACTCCCAGAGTCACGAGTATGGCTGCTGCGACGGCGACCGCGATGGCTATCACCGAAGAGGCGATGGCCTTGAGTGCAGCGGTTCCGGCCCAGCGCACCGCCACGAACGTCAGCAAGAGTGCGGTCAAGTAGAAGACGGTGCGATTCGCCTCTTCCCAGGCGTTCGCCTGGCTCTCTGCCCAGAAGAAGCTGGCCGCCGTCCAGATCGTCTGCAAGGCGAACATTGCCAGGATGATCTTCGGGATACGGCCTGAGGAGACGGCCGGTCCCGCGACGGCCACCACCAGGCCGAGGGCGGCCACCGCGACCATGATAGGAAGCCAGGTGGAGGGGCCGTACGAACCACCTTGAAACACGAGGCCCGCCGAGACGGCGAGCAGGAGCCCTACAAGGCCAAGACCGGCAACGGCCTTGGAGCGGTCATGTTGGTCAGTATGCACCCTTGCGGCTCACCATCACTGAGAAGGTCTTCAATATGATGCGAACATCCATCAACAGCGACCAGTTGTCCACATAATAGCGGTCCAGTCCGACCATGTCGTCAAAGCTGAGTTCGTTTCTACCTGAGACCTGCCACAAACCTGTGATGCCGGGGAGGACCCGGAGGCGGTACAGGTGATCTTTCTCGTATTTGGCCACCTCTCGGGGCAGAGGTGGCCGCGGTCCGACTACGCTCATGTCGCCCTTGAGCACATTCACGAACTGCGGGAGCTCATCGAGGCTCAGCTTGCGGAGGCATGCACCCACTTTCGTGATGCGAGGGTCGCTGCGCATCTTGAACATGCGGCCGTTTGAAGAAGCGAGTTCGTTGTGGGCCTCGAGCTCCTTCAGTTTGGCCTCAGCATCCTTGACCATGGTGCGGAACTTGTAGACAGAGAAGTGGCGCCCGTTCTTGCCCACGCGCTCTTGAGTGAAGAAGATGGGCCGACCCGACTCAGCGAGTATCGCTACGATGACGACCAGCTCCACAGGCAGCAGTAGCACCAACGCTACGAGGGCTATTGTGGTGTCCATGAGCCGCTTGGCGATGCGACCGATGCGGTCGAGTGGGTTTGCGCCGAGGTCGACCACAGGGATCTCTCCGTGTCCCAAGAGTTTGCTGGTGAGGTAGGTCTCCTCGAACAACGACGGTAGGACACGGAAGGGAACGTGTGAAAGGTTGAGTAGGCTCGCCAGACGGGGCATCGCCACCTGATCCTCAGGGTCGAGCGCGATGACCACCTCTGAGGCCTGAGACGCACGCAGCACCTCATCCAACTTGCGGAGACCTTGAAAGTCGTCGGAGACGACGAACACGGGCAGGTCGGCACCCGTAGAGGCGGCGCATGCGGGTTTGGCGCCTGGATTGTCGGATGGAGCGGACCACTCAGGAATGTCAAGCCGCAACTTGCCCGCCACCGCGATACCTATGTAGGGACGTTCGGCAATCAGCTGACAGAGTTCACCTGCAGCGACTCCATCACCCGCGATGAGTATCCTGCGGACTCCGCGGCCGGAATGGTATTGGCGACGCTGGACATGGCTCAGCCATACCCGGATGAGCAATCCCAGCAGCAGGAAGCCCCCCGCGGCGATGCCAAGGGCGAGACGGGACGGGGACGTCAAACCGGTGAAGAAGCCTTTGGATAGATAACTGAGGAGAGCGGTGACCCCCGCGGCGACCACGATATCCCTTGTAAGGACAGCAAGGCTATTGAGCAGGGTCAACGGTTTGGGCGCGGAGTACTGCCGGGAGCGCAGCAGAAGTGCTAGCGCGACGACAAGGACCACCCCACAGTTGAGCAGGCTGACACTGAGTTGGGAGCTGCTCGAACCGCGGACGCGCATGAACACGAATGCGCCTACGAAGGCCGCGCCAGCTGCAAGCAGGTCGCAGACGAGAAGAATGCGCCGTGGCCGTATGTAGCCACGTCCGTTGGTATCTGGTTTCAGCCAGATGGCACTGTCAGAGATGGAATCCGTGTCTAGCCCCCCCAGGCTGGTGAGAACCGAACTATAGAGCAGGACAGACTAAGCGTCAAAGCAGATACCTTACTTACACAACCCGTCCTGTCAGCGTTTCCACAATGACACGGATTATCCTGTCTCCGGCTCTGCCATCCCAGTATTCAGGCCGCCGTGCGGAGCGCTTCTCGGGGTCAGCCTCGTATGATCCACCGAGTGCATCGTCAACGGCTGCAAGGATGGCTTTTGAATCCTGCGGATCCACAAGCCGGTTCGTACCCTCGGTGATGGTGATGGGGCGCTCGGTGTTCTTGCGCAGGGTGAGGCAAGGCACTCCGAGAATCGTGGTCTCTTCCTGGATACCACCAGAGTCTGTCAGCATCAGACGGGCATTGGCCATCAGACCCAAGAAGTCCAAGTAGCCTAGAGGTTCGCAGAGGGTCACTCTACCGGGTGCCTTGTCAGCGAGGCGCTCCTCCAATCCGAAGTCGGCTAATCGGCCTCGCGTCCGTGCGTGCACCGGAAAGACAACCGGCAATCTTGTGCTGGTCTCTAGCAGGAGATCCACGAGACTCTGGAGCCCGGTTCGCTCATCCACGTTCGAAGGTCTGTGCAAGGTGGCCACAGCGTAGTTCCCTGGAGTCAGGTGCATGTCAGCAACCACCGAGCTCTCTAGGGCGCGCGGTAGGTGACTTTGCAGTGAGTCGATCATGGTGTTGCCGACGAAGTGGGCCCGCTCGGCAGGGATGCCCTCGGCAGCGAGGTTCACATCGGCGTCGCGAGACGTCGTGAACAGCAGGTCGGAGAGTTGGTCTGCCACGAGACGGTTGAGTTCCTCGGGCATCGTGCGGTCGCGGCTACGGAGGCCCGCCTCCACGTGGGCCAGGCAGATACCCAGCTTGGCCGCAACCAGGGCGGCCGCCACTGTAGAGTTGATGTCGCCGACAGTGATGACGATTTCCGGAGCCTCCTTGACGATGACAGGCTCAAGGGCCAGCATCACGCGAGCAGTCTGCTCGGCGTGGGTGCCGGAACCTACGCCCAGGTCGTAGTCGGGACGGGGGAGTCCGAGATCGTCGAAGAAGACCTTGCTCATCTTCTTGTCGTAGTGCTGGCCCGTGTGGACCAAGATCTGCTGCAGCCGAGGTGAGTTCGATCGGTTCCACCGATCTGCACCTGCGATCACAGCCGCAGCCTTCATGAAGTTCGGTCTAGCACCGACCACGTAGAGCAGCTTCAAGAGCGAGTCCTTTTGACACGCCCCCGTAGCACCAACCAGATGAATCTAGAGTTGCCCACCAGGTACCTCTTCCACATGCGCCTTGGCTCCTGCAGGAGCCGGTAGAGCCATTCAAGCCCTGCCTTCTGCATCCATTCGGGAGCGCGCTTGGTCTTTCCTGCCCATATATCAAAGCTTCCGCCGACACCGACAGCGAGCAGAGGGCCCATGGCCTGCAGGTTATCAGCCAAGAAGAATTCCTTGCGTGGGCTGGAGATGCCTACCAGCAGCAGCCGCGCTCCGGACTCGCGGATCTGCCTGGCGATGGCCGCCTCGTCGTGGAAGTAGCCATTGCGGGATCCCGCGATGACCAACTCTGGGAACCTGTTGACGACCGCGGCCGTGAAGGCCTCGAGCACCTCTTGGGTGGCGCCTAGGAAGAAGACCGGGAAGCGCTTGGTCTGGGCAAGCTCAAGCAATCTCTCCATCAGATCGATGCCGGCGACGCGCTCGGGGACATCCAGTCCCAGAAAACGGCCTGCCCATACGACGGACTGTCCGTCGGCGTTGACCAGTGCACAAGAGCGGATGATGTCCTTTAGTCCGGCAACATCCTGCATCATCACTATCTTGCCCGCGTTCACGACCACGTGCTGCGTGGGCTGCCCGGCCTGGATGAGCTCACCGCATCTCTGCACAGTCTGATCCATAGTCAGAAGGTCCAGGGGTATGTCCAGGAACTGTTGCCTGGTGCTCATAGGTGCTTTGCCTCCAACGCGGATTCCAGGGGTGAGCGCAGACCAGCTTCTAGCAGAGCCAGCGACGAACGTGCCAGCGCCCAGTGGGCCTCTCCCCACCTTATGAAGTTGCGCTTATCGACAAACAAACGGTGCTTCTGATAGTAGGTGAGGCCCGTCTTGGAGTCGATCAGGTTCTTCGAGGTCCAATCGGCCACACGGCGGGCCAGATTGCCCGTCGGGAATCCCCAGGTGGCAAGGCGCGCAGCCACGTCTACCGCCGTCGCCGCGCTGTGGATGTCGTATGGAAAGGACTTGTTTGGGTAGTACTTGGGCTCTCCCGCGGGGCCGAAGAAGTCTTCCATCCAGTGCTTGAGGCCTCGCTCTAGCCCTTCGCGGATGGCGGGACTGCGTGTTGCCAACCACAGCAGCAGCAGACCGTCCAAGTTGTAGGCGGTGTGGAAGTTGTCCGACCAGCCGAGGCCATGCCCCTCGCCGTAGGGCCAGGAGCCATCAGGGCGCTGATCAGCAAGAGTCGTTTCTGCAGACTCAAGCGCCTTTGCTCGCCATTCGGGGACTCCGTGCAGGGTCCCCATTGAGGCAACAAGGCCGGCACCCAGCAGGTTGGCGTTGTGCACCAGCCGAGATGTGTCGGGCGTGTAGGCAAAGAAGGGAAGCCCTTCAGCAGTATCACGCCGCAGCGAATCGAAGATGTATCCGGCCGCCAAGCGGGCTCGTATCGACCACTCCTGGTCTTCGAACGCAGCGCCCGCCTCGGCGAAGCCTCGGCCGACGAAAAAGGTGGCTATCAGGTTGGGGGTGCCAGCGGCGTAGTACGCCCAGCGCGTTTGGACGTCGAACTCGTAACCCCAGGAGCCGTGGCCGCAGTTGCCGGCGGACTTGTCAAGTTGCTCCACCAACGAACGGGCCTCTTGTCCACGATTGGGAGTGTGTGCCGGCCCTGCCAAGTGGTGGCGGGCCTCCGCGGTGAGGAAGCAGCCGAGAGCCTTTGCCATGAGCAGCGGCTGGACGCCAAGGAGTGGGGCAAGGTCAAGCGGGCAGCGCTTCCGAATCTGAATAGCAGTCTGGCGGGCACGTGGTCGGGCGCGAACCCACGCGGGTACCCGCGTCCCGGTGAGGGCATCGTAGGGATCGAACCCCTTCATCACCTCACCGCAGCGACCAGGGGCACCGCCACCGACTGGCCGGTGGTCAGCGACTCGACTACGCACAGAGTCGCCGCAGTGGACTGTGCGGCCTCAGCGAAGGTCAGTACACGGGAGGCGTTACCCTTTGCCAGTTCAACGAACTCTCGCATCTCCTGCCTATGGCCCTTGTCCGTGGGCCCGGACCTGGTGCGAGTTGTCTTGCCATTTACGGTGAAGCTGCTCGAGCGGAAGTCATCGATGACCATGACTTGACCGCCACAGAAGACCTCCACAAGTTCCTTGGGGTAGGCGGTGTCCCCCTCGGCCGTGTAGGTGATGCAGGCCAGAGCTCCATTCGCAAAGGTAAGCGTGGCTGTCAGTGAATCCTGCAAAGCCGGAGATTTCTTGTTGCCCAGGGCAGAGGCATGCACCCGAACGGGTGAGGCTCCAGCCAGATAGGTGACTAGGTCGACGAAATGGCACATCTCACCGACGATGCGTCCGCCGCCGGCCTCGAGAATCTGGGTCCAGTGTTCCGCAGGTATTGCGCCGGCGTTCACGCGGCACTGGATCATGGGTGGAGCCCCCAGTCGCTCGATTCGTTTCTTGACCGACTGCGTATGAGGGGCAAAACGGCGGTTGAATCCCACCATCACGTCGGCTTTGGAGGCCTGCCATGCTTGGATGACGGCGTCCAACTCGTCTCGGGTCACGGCTAGTGGCTTTTCCACGAACACGGTCTTGTCGGACTGAAGGGACTTGGCCACCAATTCGGCGTGCGTGTCGTGGCGGGTGCCGACCAGCACCGCGCTCACATTGGCATCGGCAATTATCTCGTCCGGAGACTCGGCGGCGTACCCAAAACCGTGTCTTTCCACCATGTCCCGGGCGCTCAGACCTCCGGCCGTGTTCACGGCGACAAGCTCAACATCGGTTTGGCTCTTGAGAGCGGGTAGCAGGGTGGCCGTCACAAAGTTGCCCGCGCCTATGAGACCGATTCCCACGGTGCCACGTTTGACTGTGCCGCGCTTCGAACGCGTGACTTCGGTCACAACCGGTGTCGCGTCAGTATTGGGGTAGTCAAGGACTACGCCGATGAACCGCTCACCGGTCTTGCCTGTCACCAGATCGTAGGCTTCGGGGGCACGATCTACAGGGAAGCGGTGGGTCGTGATGCTCGACAGATTGATTTGCTTGGCGGCCACCAGGCGCAGGAACTCCTCCATGTTGCGACGTTCGGTCCAGTGGACATAGCCCTCGGGATAGCACTGACCGAACTCCTCAAAGGATGGGTCGTAGCGACCCGGACCGTACGAGCGAGACATGCGCAGGTTCAGCTCCTTCTCGTAGTACGCAGCCCGCGAGAAGGACAGGCCTACGTCCCCGACCACCACCACCGCAGCACGGTCTCTGGCAAGCAGACCAGCAAGCTCCAAAGGTTCATTGCTGGACGTACTCGCGGTGATGATCACCGCATCTGCGCCCAGACCGTCAGAGAAGGTGTCCATCAACGTCACGGGGTCGTCTGCGCCCAGAACGCCGGCAATCGCAGCCCCTTGTGACCGTGCCAGCTCTGTCTTGGACTCATCCAGGTCGAACCCGATGATCTGACACCCCGCGGCGCGGGCGATTTGAACGGTGAGAAGACCCAGTAGACCAAGGCCTATGACCGCGACTCTGTCACCCAGGACCGCACCCGATTGTCTGAAGCCCTGGAGGGCGATAGCTCCGAGGGTGGTGTATGCGGCATCCTCAAAGGAGACGTCTTCTGGGATGCGGACGCACAAGTTCCCAGGGACGTACAGGTACTCGGCGTGGTTGGCGTAGCCCGCACCGGCGCAGGCCACCCGGTCGCCGGGAGTAAGGCCCGAGGTGAGTTCGCCGATGGCCTCAACGAATCCTGCGGCGCTATACCCAAGGGGAGAGGCCTCAGCGAGACGCTCTTTCACCATCTTGTACGTATTGAGTAGGCCGTCGCGCCTAACCTTGGCAAGTACCTTGCGGACATCGTCCGGACGCTTGCGCGCCTTCCCCAGCATGCTGCTCTGACCCAACTGGACCTTGGAGCGCTCGGTGCCGGCGCTTATCAACGAATGAGAGGTGCGCACCAAAACGCCATGTGGCTGCAGAGCCGGCTTCGGGGCGTCGACCACCCTAACCTTGCCTGCCGCGAGATCTTGTGTGACCTGTTTCAAACGAGCCCCCCGATCAACTTCGCGCAGAAGACGCTAGATATGGTATCAGCCGCCGGGCCGGAGGCGGCTCGTTTCATCCCGGATGAGCAGCCAGTCGAAGAACCGGGAGACATAGGGCGTGACAAAGCGTCTCACGAACCAATCCGCGACCCAGGCCACCACTGTGCAGACGAGAAGGATGATAGGCAGGGCGACGAAGGTGTTCTCAAGCCCCAATGCTACGAGCAGGCGCCCGAAGTACTTGCTGACCGGGGCGTGAGTCAGATAGAAGACGTAGGAGAGTGATGCGGCCCACACAATCGGTCTCCAGCGCGGCGATAATCTAGATGGAATGAAGGCACATCCGGCGAATACCACGCCGAGCACCAGCGTGGCAGGCCATCCGGTCCACAAACGCAGCATGCTCAGCGCCGGGGAGGCTGCCATCACCAAGGCGATGCTTGCAGTGGCCATGAGAAGCCTTCGGCGGTCTATCCCGCGGGATAGCATTATCTCGGCCGCAGCGAATCCGATCATCAACTCAGTTAGGCGACACAGCACAAGACCCTGTGCAAGATAGGCCCACTGACCAGGGGCGGCCTGTACGCAGGCAAGAGCCGCGGCGTTGACCCCAAGCGCAAGTACCGCGAGCGGTAGTAGACCCAGAGCACGACGAACTCGAATGAGAGCGGGCATGACCAGACTGATTTGGAGAGCCAACGAGATGTACCACCAGGCTTCGGAGATGGGCTGATACGTCGCCTGGCTGATCGGGCCCAGTCCCAGCAGCCAGATGGGGAGCTTCCACGCGTCGGAAACTGCGGCCTCGTGCAGCAGGAAGCCGGCCAAAGCAAAAGGCAACGCGATGGTCCAATACGGGGAAAAGATGCGAGTCAGTCGTCGAGAGAAATAGACTGCATTAGAAGTCGAAGGTGTCAGTCGCGTGAGGGCTAGCGAGAATCCAGAGAGGACCACAAATGCGGCAATTCCCCAGCCCGCAAAGTGATTTGCGATGAACTGCTCTGTCGTAGAGGGGCTCGCACCGATGCTTTCGACCCAGTCCTGGGTGGAATGGAACAGGAAGATCATCAACAACGCCGCAACGCGCAGAATGTCGACCCATAGTTGTCGACGCATCCTCGAGTCCGCGGCTACACCAGGCGACGCGAGGTCAACGTTGCTATCCTTGGGCTCACCGCTCAACCAGGGCCTCCGGGTAAGGTGTCGGGACTGTGGTGATGCACGGCGCATCTTCGGGCCCATACTACCAGGGAGCATCCGGTCATCTGATGGAAAACCGGCTGAACGTCAGAGGCGTATTGGAGCAGTTGTACAGGGGACGACTACGACATGAAACGTAATTCAGCAGCGCGCAATGTGGGCTTGGATATGCTCAGGGGCCTGAGCATGGTCTACATCGTGGTCTTCTGGCACATGATCAGCTACGTCGAGCCTGCGCCTGACATCGGCAGCGTAATCACCTACAGGTTGACATTGGTCGTGATTGGCACATTCGTACTGCTTTCCGGGTTCTTGCTCGGTCAACGGAGCCACGTCAAGGGGATGAGCGACGTTCTGCTCTTCTACAAGAAGCGGCTGGTCCGAATATACCCGCTCTACCTCATCGCCCTGATGTTATTCGCTGTGCTGCAGATCGACGACCTTGCCACACTAGCTAAGGCGGCGGTATTCGTTTCGATGCTGTGGGCCCCGGCCCCGCACACTCTGTGGTTTGTTGCGATGTTGATGCTGCTGTACTGCGTGGCGCCCTTCCTTCTGCTTGCCAGTGAGAAGCTCGGTACATCCAGGTTCATTGCTATCTGCATTGGTGTGTTCGCTGCTCTTTGCGCCTATTCGTTCGCGGGGGACATGCTCGATCACAAACTCCTCTTCTACTTCCCGGCATTTGCCTTCGGTCTGCTAGTAGGCAATCGGGGCGTCGGACTTTGGGCGAACCGATTCAGCATCTGGGGATTCGTCGCGGTCCTGGCAGGTGCGGCACTGTCCTTCGCTAGGACGCCCAGCGGACTTGTCAACGAGATTCTATATATACCGATGATCATCTGCGGGGCATATTGGCTGCTCCTTGTTGCGCAACACCTATCTTTCCGGCGCTCTCGCCTGGAGTGGTTCTTCGTAGCACTGGCCTATGCAAGCTACTGTATGTACTTGTTCCACAGGCCGCTCTATCTTGGATGGAAGGCCCTGTGGTTTCCCAGTAGTGTCGCGTGGCAAGTCATCTACTTGGTTTGCTTCGGTCTGACGATCATAGTCGCGGTGTCCTGGGCTGTTCAAAAGGGCTACGATTTGGCGGTCGACAGACTCGCGGCGCGGCGTGTCAATGCTCGGGGTCGTGTAGACTGATTGTCGGATTCGGCGCGTGAACAGAGGTACGAGCCGCGATTCTTGACCCGGGGGAGGTGGCCAACAATTGCTCGATAAGAACTGCATCCTAGTAACCGGCGGTACTGGTTCGTTCGGCAGGGCATTCGTTTCGACTGTGCTGAAGCGGTATCCCGACGTTGACAGAATCGTTGTTTACTCGCGCGATGAGCTGAAGCAGTACGAGATGGCGCAGCAGTATCCGCCGCAGCAGTACCCACAGCTCCGGTTCTTCATAGGCGACGTGCGTGACAAAGAGCGCTTGTGGCGAGCGATGGAGGGCATCAACGTAGTCATACACGCGGCCGCTCTCAAGCACGTTCCTGTATGCGAATACAATCCCTTCGAAGCTGTCAAGACGAATGTGCTTGGCGCGCAGAATGTCATCGAGGCCTCCATAGACCGAGGCGTCAAGAGGGTAGTCGCCCTTTCGACCGACAAGGCAGCGGCTCCCATCAACTTGTACGGAGCGACCAAGCTAGCAAGCGACAAGATGTTCATTGCGGCGAATAAGTTTCGCGGCGCCCATGACATCCGGTTCTCGGTAGTTCGATACGGCAACGTGATGGGGTCGAGGGGCAGCGTGATCCCGTTCTTCCTTCAGGAGCGCGGGAAGGGTGTACTCCCCATCACTGACGACCGCATGACGCGCTTCAACATCACGCTGCGAGAGGGTGTTGAGCTTGTGCTGTATGCGCTCGAGAACATGTGGGGCGGGGAATTGTTTGTCCCCAAGATTCCTTCGTATCGCATTTCTGATGTAGCTGAGGCCATCTGTCCCGGGGCAAGAAGGGAGATCATTGGCATCAGGCCTGGCGAGAAGCTCCATGAAGAAATGATCACCGAGACCGATTCGCTCTCCACGGTTGAACTGCCCGACAAGTTTGTGATTCTGCCGTCAGCACAGCTCTGGGATGTTGATGAGTTCATGCGTACGTTCAGCGGCACAATGTGCTCTGCTGGCTTTCGGTACTCGAGTGGGCAGAACACGGACTGGCTGACTGTCGAGCAACTGCGGTCACTTATCAAGGAACACATAGACCCCACGTTTGAGGCGTAGGTTCCGGCCGTGATCCCCTACGGACGTCAGTGGGTCAGTGAGGACGACGTCGAGGCAGTAGTGAGCGTTCTTCGCTCTGCCTTCCTTACTCAGGGCCCCGCTGTCGAGGAGTTTGAGCAGGCCGTATCCGAATACTGTGGGGTAGGGCATGCGATCGCGGTGTCTAACGGGACTGCGGCACTCCATCTTGCCTGTTTGGCCTGCGGTCTTGGGCCGGGCGATTTGCTGTGGACGTCACCCATCACCTTTGTCGCTTCGGCGAACTGCGCCAGGTATGTCGGCGCGGACATCGATTTTGTGGACATCGATCCGGCCACGCTGAACATGAGTGTGGAGGCTCTCGCTGAGAAGCTCCAAGGGGCGAAACGCTCGGGCAGGCTGCCCAAGATAGTAGTACCGGTCGATTTCGGGGGTGCTCCATGCGACCTGACCGGTATCCGAAGACTCGCCGATGAGTATGGCTTCCTCGTCCTCCAGGACGCATGCCATTCCGTTGGGGGCCGACTCGACAACGAGCCCGTGGGCCGGTGCCGGCTCTCAGATGTCGCAGTCTTCAGTTTTCATCCAGTCAAGATCGTGACGACAGGTGAAGGCGGGATGGTGGTCACGAACAACAGCGACATCGCCGCTCGCGTGCGCCTTTTGCGGAGTCATGGAGTGACAAGGGATAGCGAGCAGATGGAAGGCGCTTCAGAAGGTCCCTGGTACTACCAGCAGGTCGACCTGGGCTACAACTGCAGAATGACCGACATTCAGGCAGCACTTGGGACAAGCCAGCTGGCACGCATCGACGAATTCGTTCAGAAGCGCAACCGGCTTGCGAGGTTGTATCGGGATGGACTCGCGGGGTTGCCATTGTCGTGGCAGACAGTCCCCGACAACGTGCTGTCCGCCTACCACTTGTTCGTGATTCAATTGCTGGAGCACGATAGGCTGGCCGTGTTCGCCTCTCTTCGGGATGCGGGCGTGGGAGTGAACGTGCACTACATCCCCGTCCATCTTCAGCCCTACTATCGGCGGCTCGGGTTCGTTTCTGGCGATTTTCCCGCGGCTGAGAGCTACTATGCTGGTGCCGTGACCCTTCCGCTCTTTCCACTGATGAAGGAGGAAGATGTGGAACGTGTGGTGACGACGCTCAGAACGACAGTCCAGTCCGGATAGCCAACACCATGAAGGTTGCTGTACGAGCGGACTCGTCCTTGGTCATTGGCTCCGGTCATATCGCGCGCTGTCTGGTTCTTGCGGACGACCTCCGAGAGCACGGCGCGGAGGTCATGTTCATCTGTCGCGAGCACCCGGGCCATTTGGGTGATCGGATTGCGGCGCACGGTCATGAACTCCACTTGCTTCCTGGGG
Organism: uncultured Actinomycetes bacterium; assembly: GCA_963814365.1. Lineage (GTDB taxonomy): Bacteria > Actinomycetota > Thermoleophilia > RBG-16-64-13 > RBG-16-64-13 > RBG-16-64-13. The sequence continues at coordinate 31,982 of CAWFCL010000007.1, forward strand.
GCGCAGATGGCGTCGAACCGGACACGGCTGAAGCCAGCCATAGCGCGTGGTTGGGGACTTCATGCCATAGAGATGCTGCCGAGACGTGTTCCGCCCTACAGCAGTGGCAAGGGCAATGGCTGGTGGTCGACCACTACGCCATCGACGCGGAGTGGGAGCGAGTTGTCGAGAATGAGACGGGCGCTAGGGTCATGGCGATAGACGGTCTTGCCAGCCGAGCACACGATTGCGAGGTTGTTCTTCGCCCCTCCCTCTCCTCAAGGGCAGCTCCCGAGTGGGTCAGTCGACTTCGCCGCGGCTGCCGGGTTCTGGCCGGTCCCGAATACGTCTTCTTGCGCAAGGAATTTCTCCAAAGCAGCAACAGATGGCGTCGCAGAGAGACCTTGGCCAATATCCTAATATCCTTCGGTGGGGTCGATCGGCACAACGCGACAGCGTTGGCTCTAGAGGGGGTTGCCGGCCTCGCCCGAAGCGGAGTCAAGGTCACGGTGGTCGCAGGCTGTCAGAACCCCCATGTGCGCGAACTCAGGGCCGCTTGTAGCTCACTGCCGAACGCGCAGCTGTGTGTCGAGCCCACGGACCTAGCCGAGATAATGGCCGCCGCTGATCTGGCCATCGGAGCGGGAGGTACAACCATGTGGGAGAGGTGCGCGCTCGGTCTGCCGGCGGTCCTTGTTGCAACAGCGCCGCATGAGCGCGCGCCATGCAAGGCCTTCGAGGAAGTAGGCGCAGTGCTATTGGTTGGATCGGTCGACGAACCAGGAGTACAAGCCTCGCTTCGCGATGCCATTGAGCGTATCAAGGGTGATTCAACTATGCTGCGTGAGATGAGTGAGTCCGCATATGGAGTGCTTGGAGAGCGCAAGGAACCAGTCTCCGAAGTGATACACGATCTGATGCTTCGACAGGGCGCGGAGGCCGATCTGTGAACTCGCGCAGACGCCTTCTGATCGTTGGGGCCAGCGCCTACCAACATTACATCTACGCGGTCGCACGTGATCTTGGGCTAGAGATCTACAGCGTGGACGGCGACCCGAACGCACCCATGTTCGCGCGCTCTGACAAGTATGCGCCCATAGACTTCGCGGACACCAAGGCTGTTGCCAGATTCGCCAAGGAGAATTCTATTCAAGCTGTTGCCACTATCAATATCGACCAGGGCATGAACTCCGTTTGCGCCATCCAAGCGGCAGTCGGTCAGAGACATCTTGAATCGGAAGCCGTACTCAGCGCGACCAGGAAAGATCTGATGCGCAAGGTTTGGGCGCAGGCGGGTGTCACGCAACCCAACTTCTGGGTCTTCTCGGTTGAAACCAGAGCGGACATCCATGATCTCCTAGCCGATTACGATGGCGACCTGATTATCAAACCCGTTGACAACTCCGCCAAACGCGGAATCAGTGTGCTTACAGGCGACAGAGAGTCTGTCGATGAGGCCGTCGACCAGGCATTCTCTGCCTCTAAGGAAGGCTTGGTGATCGTGGAGGAGTTGATCGACGGTGATCTGGTCTTCGCAGCTACATATGTGCGAGGCGACGAGCCATACGTCAGACTCATGAAGCAGTCTTTCAACTCGAATCTTGTCCAGGTGCGATTCGATGCCCCTTTCACAAAGGGCGAGTCTACTGACGCATTGGCTGTCGAAGTGGCCGTGAAGTCTGCGACGGTGTTTGGGGAAGGCCCGTTTCACACGGAGATGATCATCTCGCGCAGCGGTGTGCCATACCTCGTTGAGACATCTCCTCGGGTCAGCTATGCGACTATCGCACTCTCCCGGTTGGTCGATGGCTTCGATCCGGTCACTCAGATACTGAGCGAGGCCTTTGAAGAAGAGTTCTCGTTTGACGCCTGCCAAGGAGGCGCTAGCGCATCTTTGGTCCATTTGGAGCCAAGGCCTGGGACAGCCATCCAGCCTTTGTCGCAGGATTGGGTTCGAGGGCTCGACGGCATCTACGAGGTCGTACCAGTGGCGCCGGCGGGTCACGTGGTGGGTCCGTTCCGCACCAATGTGGATAGGGTGATGTACTTTGTGGCGTACGGGACTACGGCTAGCGATGTGGAGCAGACTTCGAGTCGAGTCAGCGGCCAACTGCTAGACCGCTGCTTCGTCTGAAAGGGGCATAGTCAGTGGTGGACATCGGTGGGCACAGTGTAGGCTTGAATGACCCACCCTTCCTGATTGCAGAGATGTCTGGCAATCACGGTGGGTCGCTGGACAACGCCCTTCGTTTGGTAGAGGTTGCCGCGGAAGCGGGCGCACATGCGCTCAAGATACAGACGTACACCCCGGATACCATGACCTTGGATTTGGCCGAAGGCGAGTTCCTCATTGCTGATCCTACCAGCCTCTGGAAGGGTCAGAGTCTTCATCAACTCTACGAAAAGGCCCACACACCCTGGGAGTGGCACGCGCCGATCTTCGACCGGGCTCGTGAGCTAGGAATGGTGGCTTTTAGCACTCCGTTTGATGAGACTGCTGTAGACCTGCTCGAGTCTCTTGACGTGCCGTGCTACAAGATCGCCTCGTTCGAGAATACAGATATCCCCCTAATCAGGAGAGTGGCAGCCACCGGGAAGCCGATGCTCATGTCGACGGGCATGGCGAGCGCGGACGAACTAACTGAGTCGGTTGAGGCGGCGAGAGCTGCAGGGTGTGACGACCTGGTCTTGCTCAAGTGCACAAGCACCTACCCGGCGAGCCCGGAGCACTCCAATCTTTCTACCATTCCCCACATGAGATCGACTTTCGGCTGTGAGGTCGGTCTTTCGGACCACACTCTCGGAATAGGTGTCGCGGTGGCTGCTGTTGGCGTTGGTGCCTGTGTGTTAGAGAAGCACATGACACTCGACCGAAATGATGGTGGTGTTGACAGCAGCTTCTCGCTGGAACCTCAGGAGTTCGCCCAGTTGGTGGCTGAGGCCACGCGGGCCTGGCAGGCGCTGGGCAGGATAGCCTACGGCCCCACACCCGATGAGGAGAAGACAGTTCTCCGGCGTCGGTCGATATATGTGACGGAAGATTTGGAGACAGGCGCTACGCTGTCCAGGGAGAACCTTCGCTGTATTCGTCCAGGGTTGGGGCTTCCCCCGAAGCACTATGAAGCGCTTCTTGGGAGGCACGTGAACAAGGCAGTCAAACGTGGGACACCCATGCGTTGGGAACTTCTCGAGTAGCCTCCGGGCCGGGTCGCTACAGTGTCTTCTGCGGTACTTGACTGTTGATGCGTGCCCACTCCGGGTGCTCTGACACCTTCGTGAGTACTTGTTGCCAGGTGAATTCGTCGTTGGCGAAGCTTGCGAATATGCGGCGGATCAACTCCAGATCCTCAGGGGTGTCGACGGTCCATCGATGGTGTGAGTAGTCGTTCTCACAGCGCAGCCCACTAAGCGCGAACAACTCAGGGTGCCCGTATATGTAAGGTGTGACGTGTTCCCTCTCGGGTTGGCTGGTCGCGGACGCCCAAGCGCGTCTCAGAGCGTCACTTCTGACCACCTCCACGCCGACGCCCAACGGAAACGTCCTGCCTCCCAAGCTGGTAGAGACGTACTGAACACGGGGCTGGCCTTGCATGAATTCGCCGACGGCCTGGTCCACCAGTACGGGGTCTGCAAGCGGATTGTCAGACGTCATTCGGACGACGACGTCCGCCTGATGCTCTGAGGTTGCCTGGTGGTAGCGGTCCAATACGTCATCGGTGCTACCTCTGAAGCAGGCCCATCCCTCGTTGGCGCAGAGAGTGGCGACGAGGTCGTCTTGAGGCTCGAACGTCGTGGCCACCACAACTTCATCCAGTGCAGACGCTCGTGATACGCGACGCATCACTCGAGCAAGCAGGGGCATGCCCGCGAGGTCCATCAGGACCTTCCCTGGAAGCCGACTACTGCCCATGCGGGCTTGGATGATCGCTACTGTCCTCAAACTAGGCGACCGTCCATCCGCCATCAACAACGAGTGTCTGGCCGGTGATGTAGGAGGAAGCCTCTGAGGCCAAGAAGGTGACCGCCCCGACCAGATCTTCGGGGCGACCGATCCTCTTGAGGGCTGTGCGTTCCGCGAGACGGGATACGAAGCCCTCGTCGGCCTGCACTTTGGGACTGGGGAAAGCTCCTGGAGCGACTGCGTTGACTCGGATGCCTTCGGGCCCGAGATACCAAGCAAAGTACTTGGTCATCTGGATGACCGCGGCCTTGGCTGCGCCATAGTGCGGTGGGTTGAGGAAGTTTGGTGAATCGTTGTACAGAGCGAAGTCGGGACTGACGACTCCGTACATCGAAGCGATATTGATGATGTTGCCTGTACTCGCTTGTCGGAAGAAAGGCACCACCTCTCGGATACACCGGTAAACGCTCGCGGCGACCGTATCCATCGTGCGCGCGAACTGCTCGTCGGAGAGATTCAGCGGGTCGCGGCCGTCGGTGGCCGCGGCGTTATTGACCAGTGTGCCGATTGACCCAGTTCGCGCTTGAACCGTTGCGAAAGCTTGTCCGACGCTGTCTGTGTCGGCTACGTCGCAAGGAATGAAGTTGATTGTATGGATGTGGTCTGCAAAGGCAACGTGAAATCGTTCCTCAGAGCGGCCCAAGACATACACGCTGGCGCCTTGCTCGGCCAGACCAAGACACAGGCTCGTGCCCAAGTGCCCATATCCTCCAGTCACGAGTACCGGCATGTCCTGCAAGTCAAACAGTCCCATTAGTTCACCTCGGCCAGTTGGAGGGCAGGATCAACGATTCGTCTTCGACACGGAAGCTTCGGATGCGCTCCAGCGCAATTCCACAATGTGTCGCAAGGTCAGCGGCCGCTAAATCAGCGCGGAGTTCCTCCGCTCCTGTAACTCCGACTACTACGCGCTCGATACCATTCTCGCTCAAGGGTACTGCCAGGAGTAGCGTCTCGAGAGATACCTCCATCAGTTCGGCTTCGCGGCTCAGGGACTCGAGGGTGGGGATGATGGCGGCCAGACCACTCGGGATCCATCCGGCTTCATCAACAGCAGGCCCTGCAGAAAGGCCGAGCGGGCGTGCACTCTTATGTTTCGCTTCTGCAGTTCGGGAAGAAGGGCAGAGAAGCGCTGGTCGACCGCGCTGTACGGAATCTGGATCAGCCCAAGATCTATGCCAAGTTCAAGGTACTGCTCCACTTGACGCGGATGGTACACAGACGCGCCGAATCGGTCTATCAGTCCCGCGGCCTGCGCCTGGCGCAGTATCTCCACGAGCTTCTCATCAAGGAGTGAGGCAGGATCGTGCGCAAGATATCCGTATAGTGACTCGATATGTAGTCGTTTGAGGCTCTCGGCCAGATGCATGCCAAGCGAGTCGTCTTTGACACTGCCCGGAAACTTCGTAACGACTTCAAACGCAAGCGGTTGTTGATCGAGTACATCACCGATGGTCGACTCACTCTGCCCATAGTTCTCTGCGGTGTCTAGAGTCCTGACACCGCTTTCGAACGCCTCGCGTAGTATCAGGGCAACCTCTTCGCGGGGGACTCGGCCAAGCTGGTTGCTGATTCCGTAGTCGTATCCGAACTGCGCTGTTCCCAGCGCTAGCCTGGATGCAGCCGCGTGCTGTGTGGTGCCCATCATCTCCGTTCCGTGCACGGCCAGTTCCGGGGGTTAGCCCATGATCCTACTGAACTGAATCATAACAACTGACCAGATTACGTCGTGTATGATTCCGACGGAGCCAAATCGGGAAGGCTGTTCACTTGCTGAAGACTATCCGGCAGTCTCTATACCTTATGGGGCGAGCACAACGCAAGCTCTGGTTCATGCTCGTTGGGCTGGCGCTCCTGACCAGTGGGCTGGAGATTGTAGCTGCCGCGCTCGTGTTCGTGCTCCTCGGTCTCGTGGCCAATCCCGACGGAAACGTGGCCCTCCCGCTTCTGGGGGATATTCGGGGGATGTTTGGCGGCGGTAGTGAACGTACGATGCTTCTCACCTTGATCGGCATCATGGTCGGGTTCTTTATTCTACGCTTCATTGCTGCGATGGTGACCCAATACGTGATGACTCGAGTAGTGCAGAATTCAGCTGCTCGTTTGTCGACGAGGCTTGTCAGGGGCTATCTGGGTCTCCCATATTCTTACCACCTCACTCATTCTTCGTCAGAAGTCATCCGTAACGGCCATCAGGCTATCCTAGAGGTCGTCTACTCGGTCTTTACACCTCTGATCCGGGTCACGGCCGAAGTGCTGATGGTCTTCGGAATACTGGTACTGCTGGTGCTGGTCTCACCTATCGGGACAGCATTGGCTCTGGGCGTTGTGGGTGGTTCTACCCTGATCCTGCTCCTTGTGGTGCAGCCGCGCCAGAAGAGGTTCGGCACAGTGGCACATGCCATGCACAAGGAGACGCTGGGCTCTCTGAGTCAATCAGTGCAAGGCGTCCGTGACATCAAGGTTCTCGGAAGAGAGAGGTTCTTCTCCGATGCGTATGGATCAGCGCGACGACGGCTTGCCCGGATGATGTACCTGCGTGATGCACTCGACCAGTTGCCTCGCTTGGTTATCGAGACTTCCCTGATTCTGTTCATTCTGGTCTTCTTTGCGTTCACCATAGCCAGGGGTTCTGGGGCACAAGGTGCGCTCTCGATCCTTGGGCTCTTCGCCTATGCTGGTTTGCGACTGCAACCATCTCTGCAGAAGATAGTCGGTGGTTTCAACAGTATCCGGTTCTCGACGGCTCCTGTCGCAGACATCTACCGAGATCTCAAGATGATAGAGGCGTCCTCAGTCGATGAGCCTTCGCCCGACATCTTGCCCTTCTCGGACGAGATCGCGATGGAAGGGGTCAGTTTCACGTATGAAGGTGCTGATTCGCCGGCCCTCAGTGGGGTAGACCTGCGAATCAAACGCGGGGAACAGATCGGCATCTGTGGGCCTACCGGGGGTGGCAAGAGCACCCTGGTGGATATCATCGTCGGGCTTACCGTGCCGAATAGCGGCAAGGTCACAGTCGACGGAAAAGACATCACCAGCGATGTTCGCGCCTGGCAGCGGAATCTGGGTGTGGTTTCCCAAATGGTTTTCTTGGTAGACGATTCGCTGCGTCGCAACATAGCTTTCGGCGTACCAGACGGGGACATTGACGAAGATGCCGTACGAGAAGCAGTGGAACTTGCGCAACTGGAGAGCTTTCTGGCGTCGCTGCCCACGGGTCTCGATTCTGTTGTGGGCGAGCGCGGGGTCAGGATATCGGGCGGTGAGCGCCAGAGAATAGCTGTCGCGAGGGCTCTATACCATCGACCAGAGGTCCTCATATTCGACGAGGGGACGTCGGCGCTGGATCGCACCACCGAGCAGGAACTGATGAACGCTCTCAGACGATTGCGGGGTACACACACGATTCTGCTTGTCGCTCATCGCCTATCGACAGTTCGGGATGCCGATAGAGTCGTGTTCGTTAGGAATGGCAAGGTTGAGGGGGTTGGCACGTTTGAGGGGCTCAAGGAAGAGAACAGTCTCTTCCGAGAGATGGCGGCGTCCAGCTAGCGAACAAGGGGGAGACTGATGTCCCGTTGGCATTTTGCCACCACAAGAGAGTTGCACGCAAGTGCCACCAGGGTTTGCGACTATGCTGGGCTGAGAAGCTGCGGAGAAGCTGCAACCGGCGAAGTCCACCTACGCTCGTATTCAAAGAGGGCGATTCAGAACACCAACTTTCTGACCCTCGGGAATACGGAATGGATATGTGTGGCAGGCACTGCGATGATCGACAGCAAGTTGGGTGCAGACGCCTTGCCCGCATTCTACGAACGCTTTGCTGAGGGTGGTGTCGGTGCTGCACGAGACGCTGTGACGGGTCACTATGCGGCGTGCATCAGGCGGGGCGATGTGGTCACTGCCTTCACCGACGAGCAGGCGTCGATACCACTGTTCTATGGGTCTGTCTCTGGGCAAGAACATGTGCTGACCAACTCGCTTCACGTGGCGGGTAGCGTTCTGGGTGTCACGGACTACGATGTGAACAGACTCCTCCTCTCATGTTTTCGCGGAGAGATGGGAGAAGACACCTTCCTGAGGGGAGTCAAGCGCCTCTCTGGGGCTCGCGTTCTAGAGATCGATCTTCCAACACGGGGACTGCGGGTCAAGCGAGTCGTAGTTCGAGACGCGAGTCTTCCCCCTGAGGAATGCACCAGTATCGAATCGGCTGTACATGCGTACGCCGCTCGTGTGAGGGGTGTGTTCGCGCAGATTGCCGCACAACCATCTTTGGGCCTTCATGCAACGGGTGGACTAGACACCCGTACGGTATTGGCCGCCCTGTTGGACGCAGGTGCGCAGCCTCTGCTGATGTTTGGGGTCGGAAACAGCATCCTTACCGGCACCATGACACATGACTTGAAAGTGGTAGAGCAGCTGGCCAGAAGCCTTGGTCTACCCCACTACGTGATGGATTGGGCCGGGTCACAGCCGCACTCACCAGCGGTACTGTCAGACTTGACCAGACAGTACGGTTTCTTGCGTCGCTATGGAATGTCTGAAGGAGTGCTGCGGGAATTCCTAGGTGGAATTGACCCATATCCTACACTTCACATCGGTGGTTACGGAATCGCTCAGAAGGCGAGAGCTTGGGGCCAGCAAGCCAAGCGTGGGTTAGACGAATTGACGACGGAAATGTCCCCGCTTGAGAGACAGATCATGACGCCTGAGGGATATCAGGATTACTGGTTTGGCATGCGCAGCGCGATCGACTACGAGCTGGAGGAGATGGAGTTAGAGGGCGCTGGTGAAGAACTCAGTCCCTCCCAGTATGTCCGTGCACAGTTCATAGTCCGCAGATCGATCGAGCTTCGGGCCGCCATGTTCTTCAATGAATTCGCCCACTACCTAACACCTTTGTGGACCAAGTGGCTCAATGACCCGTTTTTCACATGTCCAGCAGGCTACCAGGCCGATGGCGAGTTTCAGCTTCGTCTGATACACGAATTGGCACCGCGTGTTCTTGATGTGCCAATATGTTCTGGCGACATGGCACGCTCTCTAGGTGCAAATAGGCTGCATCTGAAGCGGCCGCGCCTACCGCGCCTATGGAGAGTCCGAAGAGCAGTGCTGTCTCGGGTGTTACCACTGCATCGCCGGCAGGCGGTGGTCAGCAGGCTTGGTATCAACCTTATTCCGTGGTTGCCAGGTGCAAGTGTCGATACGAGGAAGGACGCGCGAACAAGCGACTTGGTGCGTCGCGATCTGCTGCAGAATATGCGGTGGGGCTATCCGTTGGTCGTCAAAGTCTTCACCAATCTCAGAAGAGTTCCCGTGGGACGGTTGTACGATTTCTACTGGAGGCTTCAGGCCATCAGGTCTATGGAGGAGCAGGATGGCGCAAGCTGAATCCAGTGCATCTGGGCGGGTGGAGATTCTTGACTGTACTCTCCGCGACGGTAGCTACGCTGTCAACTTCTCATTTACCTCCCGCGACACGGCAGTCTTGTGTCGTGAGTTGGAGGCATGTGGCGTCAAGTGGATTGAGGTTGGCCACGGAGTAGGCTTCAATGCCGCCTCAATGGGAATGGGAGAAGCAGCCGAAAGTGATGCTGCGTATCTTGAAGCCGCCGCAGGTGCACTGAGAACAGCCAAGTTCGGTGCCTTCTGTATTCCGGGCGTGGCGCGTCTTTCCGATTTGGACATGGCTGCTGGTTTCGGAATGGGTTTTGTGCGCGTAGGCACGAACGTTACGGAAGTAGCTTCGGGCAGGCCTTTCATTGAACGGGCGCGTCAGCATGGCATGTTTGTCTGCGCCAATTTCATGAAGAGCTATGCAATGGAGCCACGGGAGTTCGCCGCGGCGGTTTGTCAGGCGGAGGAGTACGGGGCGCAGATGGTTTACGTGGTAGATTCGGCGGGCGGGATGTTCCCTGAGACAGTGCGCAGCTACGTTAAGGCGAGTCAAGATGTAAGCTCGATTCAGCTTGGTTTTCATGGTCACGACAATCTTCGTCTGAGTGTTGCGAACTCCCTTGCGGCCGTTGAGGCTGGCTGTTCCTGGATTGATGGCTCACTGCAGGGACTTGGTCGGTCTTCTGGGAACGCACCGACGGAGATACTAGTGGGAGCTCTGGCCAAGAGGGGATACGAAACAGGCGTAGACTTCCTGCGCGTGCTGGCCCTCGGGCACTCACATGTTCAGCCACTGATTACCGCTACTGGCGCGGCAGTACTGGATGTAGTCTCAGGCTATGCTGAGTTCCACTCCTCGTATATGCATCACATCATGGAAGCAGCTGCCAAGTACGGCGTGTCGCCCGCAGCACTCATCGTTGAGGTATGCAAGGTTGACCGAGTGCAAGTTGATCGGCAACTCGTTGAGTGTGTTGCTAAGACACTGCCCGTTCAGACTGACTTATACCTTGGTAGGTACGGTTTTGGTCGCTACCGCGGGGCAGAGCAAGATGAACGTCGATGAGCCCTTGTTGAAAAGGCAGTTCCGAGAGAATGCGGATCGCGGGCTGTTGGTTGATTCTGACTCCAGGCGTGTCTACTCGTACGGCGAGGTAGTTCGATCGGCAAGTTCCATCGCCTCTGAGCTGCATAGGCGAGGAATTTCGTCTGGTTGCAGGGTGCTTGCTGTGCTCGAAAACGGTTCTGACGCGCTTCGGTTCTTCTTGGGCGTTTGGCTCGCAGGCGCAGAGCTGTTCGTGGCAGATCCGTACAGGGGCAGCGAAATTCTTGCCGAAATTCATGCCCTGGTAGATGCGGACATCACGGTGTCCAGTGGTCCCCTTCGTGCCGACGGTGTTGACAGCTGTCTTCTCGCCGAGTTCCTAAGCTCGCCTCTAGCTCCGATAGCTGATGCGTTCAGTCTGCTTGACTGCCTGCAATCGGAAAGCGCTGTTCTGTGCACATTCACCTCTGGATCCACTGGTGCACCCAAAGGTGTTGTTCATACGCTAGACAATCTCATAGCCAGTGCAGAAGCGATGCGGAGCCATCTAGATCTACTCTCCGGCCGAGTCTTTCTTCACAACCTGCCCATGTCATACATGGCCGGAATACTCAATCAGTTCCTCCTGCCGGTCGTAAGCAGTGGCAGTGTAGTGATAGCGGAGAGGTTTGGTGTTGCTAGTGCCACCCGGTTTTGGCAAGTCCTCAGACAATATGATGTTGACACTCTCTGGCTCATTCCGACCATGGTGGCGATGCTGTTGAGATTGGACAAAGGGGGAGTGGGTAGGGAGTTCTGTAGAAGTCATGATGTGGTGGCTTGCTGTGGGACGGCGCCGGTGGGTAAGAGCCTGAAGACCGAGTTCTACGAGCGCTACGGGGTGCACTTGCTTGAAAGCTACGGCTTGTCTGAGACCCTCTTTGTGTCTGCGGAGTCGCGAACACATACATTTGAGCCTACGGAGGGAGTCGGCAGTCTGCTTGAGGGTGTCAGCGTCGATTTCGCAGATGACGGAGAGATTCTTGTGGACGTACCGTGGTTGGCCAAGACATATGTGGGTGCCGGGCTTGAAGAGTCGATGGACTCGCGGGGTAGGTTTCGGTCTGGAGATCTTGGCAACCTAGACTACTCCGGCAATCTCGTAGTGACCGGTCGAAAGAAGGACTTGATAATTCGAGGCGGGGCCAACATCTCCCCCGTGCGGATTGAGCGAGTATTGACAGAATTCCACGGCGTGCGCGAAGTCGCAGTTGTGGGAGTACCCGACCCGATACTCGGTGAGAAGACCGTCGCTTTTGTAGTCTGTTCCGACGGGGACGTTGACCTTCGGATCGTTGCGGCCTCCGTGGTGGATCGCCTGGGCAAAGATCATACAGTTGACGAGTTCAGATGCGTATCTGACATACCCACAAACACCAACGGTAAAGTGGACCGAATCAGTTTGAGGCAGTCGCAGAGTCTCGGGTGCAACAATTGACGACGCCGCAGCAGCTTTGTCTTGGCGTCACTAGGTCCTATACTTGCGCCAATTCTCGGGCGTCACGCCGTCTATTCGTTGAACATCGCGGGTGCGCCGCGCGCCTGAAGTCTGGTGCGGTTGTAGGGTGATTCGTTCCCGTTGTGTTGGGTCTGCGTTATCTCAGTGAGACAATAAGCTTTGTCTGCTCTTAACCCCGGGCTTTCGACTAGAATTTGGCATGCATCCGCCCCTAACTGACCGAGTCCGTAGGGAGGTTCTCGATGTTCACAGAGTATGTTGATCTCACATACCCTATCAGGGACGGAATGCCTTCGTTCAGCGCACCGTGGCACGCGACTGTAGAGGTGAAACGACTGGGCAGGATCGAGGAAGTTGGTCGCGAGACTAGGAGCATCAGGGTCGGCACACACTCCGGCACGCATGTTGATGCTCCTTTGCACTTTGTGCACGGAGGCGCAGGAATAGACACAATTGCGCTTGAGGTACTCGTCGGACCTGTACAGATAGTAGATTTGACTCACGTGCCCTTTGGCGCGGAGGTTTCTGCCGTCGAACTCGGGCCGTCGCATTTGTCGAAGCGTCTGATACTGAGGTATGGCTGGGGCTGCAAGTGGGGTGGTGATGCGTTTTACAGGGAGGTACCATATCTCTCGCTTGAGGCGGCTGACAGGATATTGGAGGAAGGTGTACTGCTGATTGGGATGGATACTCCGTCACCTGATTCGATCGGGTTGGTGGGACCCTTGGAGACTGACTCGCCTGTTCACAAGCGCCTCCTGAAAGCTGGCGTTGTTGTCGTGGAGTACTTAGCGAATCTTGACAGTTTGCCGGATCTGCAGGGATGGACTCTCGTTGCCTTGCCAATGCTGGTAGCGGGGGGGGACGGCGCGCCAGCGCGCGTCTTCTTGGCCCGAACTTCTTCAGGCCGCACTGAGAGGGTCTGTGGCACACTTGAATGAAGCTGAGGCACGTGCCTGGATAGCTGCTTGGTTCTCCTCGCGAACTGGGATAGACGAGGCTGAGGTACTGCGGCGATCCGGAGAGAGCTACCTTCAAAACGGATGGGTCGACTCTCTGGGCTTCATGGAGTTGCTTGCAGCGATTGAGGAGCAATTGGGTTTCTGTATTGACTACGACGCTTTTCAGGCACGCACGTTTGGAACCATTGACGGTTTGGCCGAAATCGTCGCTGGATTAGACGGGAGCCAAGCGTGACTCCCCTGTCTCCCGCATACCGACCAAACGACATCGAAAGGGCCTTTGCCCAAAGTGGCATTGGGGTGGGTGACGTTGTGTTCACCCATGCCAACGTGGCCTTCTTCGGCAGACTCGAAGGTGCCGAAACTGATTGGGACTACTACGACGCCTTTCAGCACGCCTTCGAAAGCGTGGCTGGTGCCGAGGGCACGTGGGTTCTGCCGACTTTCAGCTACTCTTTCTGTTGGGGCACACCGTTTGACCCGTCCGCCACACCCGGGGTATGTGGCACTCTCAGCGAATGCATGCGACATGATTTGCGGTCCATCCGGTCACATGATGGCAACTTCTCCGTGGTAGCTGTTGGTGGGCAAGCTCATGAGCTGACGCGCGCTGGTTCTGAGAACGTATACGGTCAAGATGGGTTCTTCGCGCGGCTACTGAAGATGGGTGGCAAGATATCGAATTTCAATCTAGATGCTTCCTCGACCTTTCTCCACTTCGTCGAACGGGAGCTCGGCGTTCGCTATCGATGGGACAAGCAGTTTGACGGCACACTGCTTGTTGGGGGCAGAGACCGCGGCGCAAGCAGCTGGCACTACGTGAGGGACTTGGACGATGTCGGGACGAAGCCGTCTGTCTTGAGATTCAATACTCTCGCGAGGAGACTCGGGCTAGCCAAGGTTGCGAGTCTCGGCAGGGGGCAAATTGTGACTATTCCCACGGTGGATGTGCTGCGTTTGTGTCAGACGATGGTGAATCGTGATCCTGAGTTCCTTGTGTCGCGCGGTGCGGCGCGAATCGAAGACGACGAAGCAATCACGATGGCTGATATCCTCCCGGGTCGGGCGTAGAGGCCAATGGTTGTTGATCTTCAAGTCGGAGGCAGTGCGCGTGAAGCAGAAGCGGTCGGCGACTTCTGCCATTCTCTGGCCAAGAGACTGTTCCCCATATGTCGCAGCCTTACAGGCTCTGGCGTCAGACAGACCTTGTCGATCGTGCGAGAGTACCTACCTTCTCTCGACATCCACTCTGTGGCCTCGGGCACGGAAGCTTTCGATTGGGTTGTGCCTGAGGAATGGAACATCCGAGACGCCTATATCGAGAGTAGTAGTGGCGAACGCCTTGTCGACTTCAAGACCAGCAATCTCCACGTGGTCGGCTACTCAGAGCCAGTTGATCTCTGGCTTTCGCTCGATGAACTCGATGGCCATCTGCACTCGCTTCCCAATCTACCTGATGCAGTTCCGTACGTGACGTCCTACTACCAACGCCGATGGGGCTTCTGCCTTTCGCATCGCGAGAGGGAGAGGCTAGGACCTGGTGACTACCACATTGTGGTAGATGCTGATCTTGCCCCCGGCCAACTCGACTACGGGGAGCTACTAGTGCCCGGCGAGGAAGACCGCGAAGTGCTTCTGTCTACATACGTGTGCCACCCATCGATGGCAAACAACGAGCTTTCTGGCGTAGCGGTTGTTACAGCCCTTGGAATGTGGTTGGCGGGTCTCGCTCGTAGACGCTACTCTTATCGAATCCTGTTTCTGCCGGAAACGCTCGGCGCCATAGTGTATCTGAGCAAACATCTCGACGAAATGAAGCGAAAGACCGTCGCAGGGTTTGTCGTTACCTGTGTTGGAGACGAGCGAGGCTACTCTTTCTTGCCGTCACGTGGAGGGGACACACTTGCTGATGTTGCCGCGTTGCATGTCTTGCGCCATGTCGCGCCGTGTTTCAAAGAGTATACGTGGCTCGATCGGGGCAGCGACGAGCGCCAGTATTGTTCCCCCGGCGTCGATTTGCCGGTGGCCTCCATTATGCGCAGCAAGTACGGTGAGTACCCCGAATACCATACCTCGCTTGATGACCTGGAGTTGATTACGCCAGCTGGTCTAGCCGGGAGCTTCCATATCTACAAGAAACTGCTGGAGATACTCGAGGCCAACAGAGAGGTGAGGGCAACCACTCTGTGTGAGCCCCAACTCGGGCGACGAGGACTGTACCCGACTCTTGGCGCACGAGGGGAAGCACGGGACGCGAGACGTCTTCTCGATGTTCTTTCCTACTGTGACGGCCGGTCTCTTCTTGAAGTATCAGAAAGCCTGGGCGTCTTCGCTCTGGACGTCGCAGAATGGGTCAGTGGTCTTCGAGAAGTTGGTCTCGTGGAGATAATCACACCGAGCGAAGAGGGTCTGTAGTTTGAGTACCACACGTCAGGTTGTGACTTGCCCGAAACCTCAGGCCATCTAGGCGCCGACACAAGGATGCCCTATTGTCATGAATCCAGGCTGGATTGGCCGACTAGCCGGTGGTTCTTTCAGGGGTCGGAGAGAGGTCGCTTCGAGAGGCGGCAACACGCATTGTGCGGGTTTGCCGATTGGAGGCATGGTCGTAGCCAAGCGGAAGGCAGCAGCGTTCTTCGGGGGTGAAGCGGATTGACTGACTCAGAAGGGAGCACCTTCTTCGGGGACCTTGTGACTCTCTGCACGCCACGTCCCCGTCCAGGTTTGGAGTACTTCGGCGGGAACGAACTCTACGGCTTGTCCAGAGCCGTTCGTGAGTATGTCGGTTTCAGTTCGGTCAAGCCATTGCCGGTTCTCATACCTCATGGGGTGTGTCTGAACGCAAATCGAATGTCGGTAGCCGAGAAGCGCGCTGGATACTCCTCTGTCTTCTCGTACCCTGCCCTGAGAGACGGTGTCTACGCGCAACACGGCATGAAGGTGATTCCGGCGGCTTCACCATTCTTGTATGCTTTAGACCGAACGGTCTCCAACCGAGTTGAGCCTGAGGGCGGAATCCTATTCTTTCCCGCACATTCGATTCCCGGAGTGGAGGCCGCTCAGGAGTGGAGTGAGCTAGCTCTTGAGCTCGCAGAGATGTCCCATGATCGCGGGGATGTGAGAGTGTGCCTGTATTGGGCTGACGTACTCGCGGGTCGAGCTCAGGTCTTCGTAGATCACGGCCTACCAGTCGTGAGCGCTGGTCACTCCAATGACTCTGATTTCATTGGGCGTTTGGTTAGCTTGCTCCAAGGTCACAAGTATGCTGCCAGCAATGCAATGGGCTCCCATTTCTTCTACGCAGTCTCGGCGGGGTGCGAGTTCTTCTTCACTGGTAGGAGCGCAACTCGGCATGGCGATTCAAAGGCGATGTCGCTGCTGGCCTTCCCGGCGAGCCAGGAAGCGCGTGAGGAGTTGGAGAGTGTGAGATCTCTTGGCAGTCACATCGACCACTCGCACACAGACTTCATGCTGTCAGTCGCGCGGAAGTACCTTCGGGCTGACGCCTTCGTAGACAGAGACACAATGCGCGAGCAGCTCAGATCGTGTCATGAACTTGACCGCAGAGGCAGTCTCTTCACGCAGGGCATCCCTTCTTGGCAACAACCTGTACCGCGGTCTTGGTACCGATGGTCCAAGGAGCGTGTGGCATGGCTGCTCGGTCGCAGGCGACGGAGCAAGGTGGCCAGATGACCAGCTCGGGTGGGGAGCATAGCGTACTCGTAGGCGGAGATTGGCAGTGGCCCATGTATGAAGAGGCCCTTGCCAACGGTTTCCGCGAGATCGGGTGGAACGTATCGGAATTCAGGCAGCGGTCGGAGGGCGAGAGTTCAGGTTCTCTAGGCTCCAAGCTCTTGTTGAGCCCCTTCCTGCGAGAGTTGAACGCACGCTTTGTGGAGACCGTCGAGCAGGTCAAGCCCGACCTCGTACTGCTGCAGAGATGTGGACTGCTTCTGCCTGATTCCATACGAAAGGTGGCAGAAGTATCGCCTGGGTCACGAGTATTTCTCTTCCACAACGATGACCCTTTTGTGCGAGTGAAGAGACGAGTCGTGTGGCGGAATTTTCTTCACTCGATCCCTTATGCAGACGCAACGCTCGTGTTCAGGCCAGTGAACGTCGAAGAGGCCAAGCGGTTCGGAGCCCGCGTGGTCGAGGTACTTCCGCCTTATTACGTGAAGTCCATGCACTATCCCGTGGCCAATGAGGCTGTGGACTATGACGTCGTCTACGTAGGGCACTACGAAACCGATGGCCGAGCCGATATGGTGGAGGCTCTGGCCGCAGCCGGTCTTCGCGTGGGTCTGTTCGGGACGGCATGGGAGGGGGCACCGGCATCCTGTGCTTGGATTCACTCTCAGCAGATTGTGCCTGTTCGCGGGGACGAGTATCGGCGCACGCTGTCGCGGGCACTGATGGCTATCGCGTTCATTTCAAAGCGAAACAGAGACGTCTGGACGACCAGATGCTTCGAGATACCCGCATGTCGTGTAGCCATGTTGACTCCGGACAATGCACACATGAGGTCGTTCTTTGGGGAGGACGAGGTCATCTACTATGAAGACGGAAACGTTGAAGACATCGTGGCCAAGGCCGTAGCCTGGTCGCAGCAACCTGATAGGTGTCGTGATCTTGCCGAAGCGGGTTGGCGCCGATGCACCGTGGGTGGCCATTCCGAGGTGGATCGAGCCAGGCAGATCGCGGACCTGTGGGAGAGGATAGTGGGAGGGGGCAGCGGGTAGTGGCACCTTCCACAATGCGTAGTGGTGGCAGTGCCAGGTGGTCTGCTTGAGTCAGTGCCCATGAGGGAGCTTGCGTCTGAGGCAACGGCAGCCTCGCCGGGAAATGCACTCACGAGAGATTCCCGCGTCTTCTGGCTAGACGCCGTGCGGTGTTTAGCCATCGTCCTAGTTCTAGCTGCTCACATAGCCAACCGTGTAGGTAGCGTTGTCGATACTCGTTTTGGCATTCATGGCTTCTGGTTCGACAACGTGGGCGGTCTTGGCGTGACGTTGTTCTTGATTGTCTCCGGCGCGGCGCTTCAACTACGCTTCAGAGAGAACAAGGCCAGTTACTGGACGTTCGTTTCCCGACGGCTGACGAGGATCTATCCTGTCTATTGGATGTGCGTACCTGTAGGTGCCGCCATGTTCTTCGCGCGGAGCTACTACGAGAGCGGAGGTTTGGGGCGCGCTCTTTCGGAATTGGGGTTGAGTGACATTGTGTGGAGTGCGACTGGGCTCTACGCGTTTGCGGGCAAATGGGGAGGCCCGTTTCTTCCGACCAGCTGGTTCATCGCGCTAATCGTAGCCCTGTATCTCATTTACCCATTCATGGCGCAGCACATGAGCGGCCTCACATCTTCATCTCGGTTCTGTTGCTTGTGAGTGTGGCGGCGCGCATATTTGTCGGACGGTACGCTTTTCTCCCGTCGCGACCTTTGGATTGGTTTCCGCTGTGTCGCGTCTTTGAGTTTGGGTTGGGCGCGTATCTGGTCGTCGCCGCGCCCTCTTTGTTCGCCACCCGAACCGTTCACTCTAACCGCAAACGTGCCTTCGTCGCATACTTGAGTGAGTTGTCCTTTCCGGTCTTTCTGTTTCATTATCCCGTGCCGTATGTGATCAACCTCTTGACCTCACGCGGAGTGAGCGACGCGCTGTCTATCTTGTGCTTCCTCGCCATCGCATGCGTTGGCAGTTGGCTGCTCTTGATGGCAGACAGATGGGTGCAGAAGCGTATTCGCTGATTTGCATGGCTGTGCGGACGCGAGGACAAGTCGAATTCGCTCTCCTGATTATCCCGGTTCGACTCTCACGGTAGGTGAGCCAAAAAGCCCATCTCGTGCTCCATTGCGTTTGTTCTCAACCAATCTGGCACCAGCCCTATCTCAGCCCGCTATTGGCCGTGGGCGGGGAGGGTCGATTCAGACCTACTCGAGCGCAAGAAGGCGGTGGATCTGGATGTATGCAGCCAGGGACTCGGCAACCAGACGATTGGCATAGGCGTTCCAATGTCTCCCGTCCGCAGATTCAAAGCGTACAGCGTTGACAGCCCAGTCTTCCGCAAAAGCTACGCGCAAGTCCAAGAAGTCAATATCGCCGTATTTTCGACAAGCATGCTGTACCGAACGAGCGTCAGCGAATAGGGGATAAGATTCGACTTCAGACGGAGGCAGATAGCGTTCGTCAATCTCGGGGGCTGATATCTTCACGCCCAGATGCGAAGCGAATAGGATCGGAACCCCGGGATGTTCACGGCTGAGAAGGTCAACCATGAACGTGGCGGCGGGAAGCAATTCCTCCCATCCCGCTTCCGCAGCTTCAACGGCGGTTGAATTCCCACCGCCCCATAACACGACTCCAGCGTTGTAGCGAAGGTAGTTGAGCAAACTCCACTGTCCTGCTATGTCCCGAAGTGCACTCGGGGCATAAAGCAGAGCAGGTTTCACTTCCTGGAAACCCTGTTCATCAGCTTCAATCTGCCACAGGAATGGCGAGACTACTCCGTAGTCGCGGACACTGTCGCGAACATCATTGTTGTCGAGTAGGATTATCATTACGTCCGGGTCGAAGCTAGCGGCGACGTAGCGACTTACAGCAACGTGCTGCTCAAGAGACCAATTCCCGATACCGAATGAGTAAACATCGACATCTCCGCCGAACGCGTCCGAGAGGTACACGTCAAGGTGTTGGTGTATGTCGGTGTCAAGGCCCTCAACGAAGGAATCCCCAAATACCGCTATGAGAGGACGGTTGCGCGCAGAGGGGGGGTGGTAGTCTTGTAGGCTAATCCATCCTTCGCTGTTGACCCTCCAGAATCCGCCTTCTGCTGTATACCGCCCAACAGTGAACAAGCCGCTTGTTGGCCCAGAAGGATCACGTCTTTGTATCAGCCATTCGCTATCCATGAAGAACGCAGGAGCTTCGCAAGCTGGCATGACACTGCGGAACCAGATCTCCCCAAGACCCCCCAATAGTGCCAGGAAGACGACAAGCCTCAGAAGGAAGCCGAAGGCGCCATGCCTAGAACTGAACATATATGCCCTCCTGGCCACCCAGTTCTCCGAATACCACTACCACCAGGATGAGGGTGGCATACGTTGCCCAACGAACAGGCAGCGGAAGTCGTGCAATGGCGAGTCCGTGTTCCCACCGACGGGTAAGCCATTCATACGCGAGCAGCGCCACGGACAGTAGGCAAGGTTTCAGATACCGAAGATGGTCCTCCGATTCCCATGGGTCGGTGAAGATACGGGCAATGAAGTGGAGTGCGCTTCCCAGCGAGGGTGCTCGAAAGAAGATCCAGGTGAAAGAGACCAAGGCGAACACGAGCAGGGCACTCAGAACAGTGCGCGGCCGAGAAGCGGGTGCCGTCTTGCGGTTCGCTTTTCCCCACAGTCGAAACGCGTTCTCCAAGGCTAGGTAGGAGCCGTGCATGAGACCCCATATCGCGAAAGTCCAACTGGCTCCGTGCCACAGACCGACCAAGAAGAACGTTGATATCACATTGAACGAGTTCCGGACTGCCCCCACTCGGTTTCCTCCGAGTGGGATGTACACATAGTCCCTCATCCAGCCTGAGAGGGTCATATGCCATCGTCGCCAGAAGACCCGGACGGAAGTGGAGAAATACGGATAGTCGAAGTTCTTGGACAATCGCAGATTGAAGAGCTTGCCGGTGCCGATGGCTATGTCAGCGTACCCGGAGAAATCGCAGTAGATTTGAATTGAATACAGGAACATGGCGATAGCCGGAGCCAGTCCTCCGGCGGTGCCAGCGTTTGCCCAAACCCAGTCGACCTGCGCCCCTATGGTGTCTGCAACCAGCATCTTCTTGAACAAACCCCATAGGATTTGGCGGATGCCATCGCGTGCGCGTGAGTCGTCAAATACTCTGCACAGCCGCAACTGTGGGAGCAGGTCTCTTGGGCGTGTGATTGGACCAGCCAAGAGGGCCGGGAAGAAGCTTAGTGCTGCCGCGTATTCTGGGAACTCGCGAACTGGAGTCAAGTCGTCACGATAGACATCGATTACGTAGGAGAGGTTCTGAAAGACGTAGTAGCTTATGCCCAAAGGCAGCACGATGTTGATTGTCACCCAGTCGGCGTGGAGTCCAGCTTGCCCAAGTAGAGACGCGACTGAATCGGTGAAGAAACGGAAGTACTTGAAGAAGCCCAGCACGGCTAGGTTGACAATCAGGACCATCAGCAACACCAGGCGTCGATGCAGTCGAGTGCGATGTATCAGGAGAGCGCCAAAATAGCCGCTCAAAGTCACGCTGGCCAGCAGCAAACACCATCGCCAGTTCCATATTGCATAAAACCCGTAGCCAAGAAGAATCAGGACAAGATTCTGTGGTCGGGCGCGGCCCGGTGACAAACGGGCGACCAAGTAGTAGGCGCTGAACGCGACCATGACGAAGAGCGCGTACTTATAGCTTGTGAATGACATTGGCAGCCATCATAGAGGAATGGACGCCAGCACGTCGAGTCCATGGCAGACACTGCCCCGCCATGTCGACTTTCGGCCGCCTTCAGGTCGTGTTGGGACGCGTGCTTCTACAGACAAATGCGGTCTGCTCGGAGGACTTCAACAACTCCAGGGGTGACGCGCAGCGGACCCGGTGTGAATTCTCTCCCCTCCTGACTGCCTCGCTGATATTGGCCGATCACGTAGAAGAAGAGCTCAGCGACTCTCTGACGAGCGGATTCCATGGTCGCGTTAACTGTTCTACCAAGACCACCCGTGAATGCTATCGGATGATCTACCTGGGCTACGACGGCGCCCGAGTCCAGCTGCTCGACGGCTTCGTGAATGGTCAGAGATATGGTGTACCTTCCGTCCAAGATCTCCCAGAGGACTGGCGGCCCACCTCGGACAAATGCCGGATCACCTGAGTGTATGTTGATCACGGGGATTCCCAAAGCTCTCAACGTCTGGCCGGATAGGATGCGAGTCCCCATCAGGCAGATCAAGTGGCAGCCGTTACTCCTTACAGCGTTGATCGCCGCCTCTGAGTTCAAGTCAGGTACGAGGGCTATCTCCAGGTCATTCGGGACGGAATGAGGTTTCGGTTGGATTCGACCGGGCCTTGTGAGGATCTTGTAGGCTACGATTCTGACCAGAGCCGTTGTGGGCAAACAGCCTGATACCCGCGCCTGCCTGCTCGCGACATTCCAGGCGTGACGCAGTCGTCGGCTCTTGCCATCTGTCTTCTCGTCCAGAACGACGAGTGAGATTTCAATGCCCTTGTTCAGCAACTTCAGTCTGTATATCTCGGTGAAGAGGCTCCAGAGAGAGCCGCTTGCGGAGCTGAAGATGGCTACTTTCACAGACTGCTCACTCCAGAACTCATCAGCCAACAGGGCTCAGACCAGTTAGGCGCTCAAACACCCGGCCATCGACACTCAGGTTCTCAAGATTCCCCCGTATAGGCTGATCCGTTCGCCATAGGGTCCTGTTCAGACGGTAGGGCGAGTGGCCGCCGTGCTGCAACCCCGGTATGGCGCTGGCCACAGTCCGGAATCCCACTCGCTTGCAGTAATCCATGAGGGGTGTATTGAAGTGACGCCTCATCCCAAACGGGTAGGAAAAATGGAGCACTTGCTCACCCAGGATATTCTCTAGTGTCCGTTTGCACGTCAATATGCTGTTCTCGGCCTCCGACTGGGGCACAGCCGTCAGCATGGCGTGTTCATGCGTATGCGCACCTATCAAGTGGCCCGCGTCGCGGATAGCTCGTAGCTCGTCGGTGTTTAGAGTCGTAGGCTCGCCGCGATATCGCAAGCGGTCGAAGTAGTCGGCGACTGCGTCGGCTGGCGCGAGATCTCGCAGGGGATTCGTGTTGACGTAGAAGGTCGCGGGGAGCTCCAAGCGATCTAGCGTGTTCAGAGCGTGGTACCAACTCTGGTAGTTGTCGTCGAAGCTCAAGAACGCGACCCGTGAGTTCGCTTCGTCCAGGAACTCGTCGATATGCACGAACCTGTAGCCTTGTGCCCGTAGCTCCTCTGCGCATTCCTCAAGTGAGACTAGTTCCGGAGGTTCAAGGCTGTGGAAGTATATGGCTAGCTTGTTCGGTAGGCCCCGGTTGAGAAAAGCTACATGGCCAGCGCGTACGCTCTGCCGGAGTCTAAGCTTGAGACGTAGTGGACTCATGCTGGTCGGGCACCTACTGCTGCGCTTCCATTGGGTTCGCGCCAGCCGACTGCGGACAGCATACCCAGCGCCGACGCTTTGGGCGCAGTCTTCAGGGCGGCCACACGAGCGGCGTCGCTCATCGCTTGTATGTCGACTTCTCCAGACAGCACTGCGCCGATCTTGAAAGCGCAGTCCGCCGTGTCCTCAGGGCCGACGATGAAACCGTTCTGTCCCTCAACGACTAGATCGCGAGCTGAGCCGACGTGATAACTGCAAATGCAGGGCAATCCTGCAGCCATCGCTTCCGGCACTACTGCGCCGAACGGCTCACGGGACGACATGAGGCAGAACACATCGGCGGCATAGAAGTAGCTTGGCAGTTCTCTTGGTTGTATGAATCCCACAAGACGGACATTGCCCATGCCGTCTTCTCTAACAGCGTCCTCCACCAGTGATTGCAGCGGTCCGCTGCCCACAAGGAGTAGATGACAGTCTGGCATTTCTGCGAGCACCAGCTTGTATGTCGCGAGAAGGCCGCGGATGCCTTTGTGCTCCTCAAGCTTGCCGACATAGAGGATCGTGGGACCCGAGAGACCCAATCTCTCACGAGTCTCTGCCCGTAAGACCTCGCGAGCCGTCGATTCGCACTGGAACAACTCAGTGTCTACTCCCATCAAGGCTGTGGCTACTCTTGAATCAGGCGCACCCAGGAACCGAAAGTAGTCCGCCGTATCCGTACTGGAGGCGATACATCCGTCGGCTGATCTCACAAGGCGGCGAAGAGCACGAAGACTCAGACGGGAGCGACCAGCGTAGTCACTGTCGTAGGTCGCCTCACTCCATACATAGAACTTGGCACCAGATAGGTGTGCTGCGGCTCTCGCCAGTAGACCGATCATTAGTCCGCCTGCTATAACAGCATCGGGCCGGAACGATCGTACTTGTCGGATCATGGCTGGGCTGAAGTAGAGCACTCCTCTTTGCTTTCTTACTCTGATAGACGCGCAGAACTCGTGCTCGTAGCCTTCGATCGGCTGATGCTCCCACTGGCGGTCGTGTTCGCTCTTGTCGCAGAAGAAGACTCTCAGTTGGACGTCGGGCTGAGCGGCAATCTCCTTGAATAGGGGATTCCTGTACGGAGTTGGTATGTTGGTTGCTACAGCGAGGCGCAAGGGCTGAGCATCCTACTGACCTCTGGGCATTCCTGCGTCATGGTGCCCCATTCTGTCCGCGACACGAGTATCCGATATCATCTCAGACATGCTAGAGCGGTGCCACATACAGAGGTCTTTGTGAAATCATTCCTCGGGAGGGCATACGCACCGTCGATTTTGGCAGTAGCGTTCGTCTGTGCATCGAGCGTTGCTCTTGGCCTAGTGTTCACGCGGAGTTTTGCCCTAGCCATCGCGGCTCTCGTAGTTGTAGGTATTCTCGGAGCTGTCTTCCTGTGGCCAAGGGTCGCCTTCGCCTTTCTTCTGTTCAGCGGGGGAATGCCCCTCAACTTCATCACTGGAGGTCAGAGGTCTCTGCTCAGTGGTCTGGGTGGCACAACAGTGGCAGGCGCTCTCCTCACGGTCGCTGTTCCAGCGCTTATGATGTTGTTCATCTTCAGGGGTTGGGTGGGCGAAGGATTCAAGAGGTTCCTAGTGCCGCTTTCTTGGGTAGTATGGTCGGCCGTCACCCTGCTCTATACGGACTGGCCTGATGAAGGTATCCGTGTCAGCTTCAAGCTGCTATATCCGCTGATAGTGGGCGTACTGGCTTACTTCTTCTGCAGGAATGCTGAGGGTGTCAGCTATGCGAGGAAGTGGTGGTACGCAGGGTATGCCCTGACTTCTTCGTATGCCCTATTTCGCCTTTTCACCAGCGGACTGGCTGTGTACGGATCTGGCGAGATTTATCGCTACTCTGCCATAAACCACCCCTCGCCCTTCTCTTTCTACATGCTCGTCACTTTCGTACTGGCCCTAGCCTTGTTCATACGCAGGCGTCGGCGCCTCGACGGCTTCGTTGCCGTGACGGCCGCCGTACAGGTTGCGTTGTCGATGACTCGCATATCGATAGCAGCGCTGGTGGTCGCGATCATCATGGTCAGTCTGCTCGCAGGCAGGGGTCTTCGCCAGCGTTTGGTGGGCACTCTCGCTGGTGCAGTTGTCGCCGCCGGTCTGTTGACGGCACTGCTCGTCGTTCCAAGCCTCCAGAGCGGAGTCTTCTTCAACAGGGTCACATCAGTACAGGAGGCACTCACTGATACTGAGAACTTGAACACCTCCGGCCGAGATGATGCGTGGAGGGTGATATATGACGAGTATCGGACTGGCGATCAGCTTATTGGGCGCGGGCTCGGGTCAAGCACCCGTCTGTTCAAAGAAGGAAAGCTTGGGGCGGGCATAGGAGTGGCTCACAGTGAGTATGTACGAGTGCTGTACGAGGAAGGTTGGCTGGGGGCCATTTGGTTCGGAGGGATTCTGCTCGTGTCCGCGTTCTATCTGGGTCTGAAGGCGCGCAAAGCCCGAGATCTTGAACGTGCTCTGCTCTCTGCTGCGTGTGTAGCCGTAGTCGTGTACGCGATTACGTCCATCACAGACAACACTTTGGACTACTACAACGTGTTCGGACAGTTCGTTGCCGTGCTCGCGGGTGCAGGCCTGGGGCTGCGGGCAAGCCGCCTGACGTCTGCCAGCCCGGAGGCGGCTTCGTGACAGGCGCGTCCTCTCTCAGTGGCGGCAAGCCCAAGGTGGTGATCGTGGGGCCGACGCCGCCGCCTGTTCACGGGGTGTCGCAGATCATCGGCTGGCTCGTTGATTCCGAGGAGCTGAGTCGTTCCGTGCAGATCCTCCATCTGGATACCAGCGACAGACGGTCGTCCGAGAATCTCGGTCGCGTGGACTTCCTCAATATCGTGCTGGGCCTGAAGGCCCTGTTCTCCATTGTGAAGCTGTGCGCCGTAGATAGACCCAGCCTTGTCTATTACACGCTCTCTCAGAACACGCCGGCGCTCGTGAGGGACACGCTTCTGGCATCTGTGGCTCGTCTATTCTCTGTCGCGACTGTGCCCCAACTGGCCGGCAGTGGCTACGAGGATATTGTGGCGCGGGGAGGACTCAGCGGGTCGTTGGTGCGACGGAACCTGAAGAGGGCCAGCCTCGTGCTTGTCCTCGGCCAAGCTCAGACAGGGCCCATCCAAGCGATCGCAGGGCATGACCGAATAGGGGTTGCGCCCAACGGCTTGCCCTTGGTCGCGCAAGAGGCCGAGAAGCGCAGCGACCAAGGAGTCTGCGTGTTCTTGTATCTTGGCTCCTTGAAGGCGGCTAAGGGGGTAGTCGCGGCCCTAGAAGCCATTGCGGAAGTCAGTGCCTCGGGAAGGCGGGTTGAAGCCGTCTTCTGCGGGAAGTGGGCGAATGATCGAGAGCGTGACTCGATACTGGAGATAGTTGAGACACTGGGGCTGAGTGGCATTGTGGACTTCGCTGGCGTGGTGGAAGGTAAGAGCAAGGAGGCCATGCTTAGGAGGGCAGATGTATACCTGCTTCCCTCCTATGGGGAGGGGCAGCCGGTGTCGATTCTCGAAGCTATGGCGCATGGCCTTCCGGTGATCAGCACGAGAGTGGGTGCCATCCCAGACACGGTGATAGACGGCGAGACCGGTCTACTCGTGGAACCTGGTGACAAGGTTGGCCTCTCAGATGCCATTGGGCTACTCGTAGACAAGCCGGAACTTAGACTACGGCTGGGTAGCGCGGGAGTGCAGCGTTTCGCGGAGAACTATACGCTCCAGAAAAGTCATGAGATTCTAGCGGGGCATCTTCTTCGGGTTGCAGCAGGCGATTACGAGTAGTCAGATTTCGCACTTGAGCACAATCGCATCCCACTTGGAGTATTGAGATATGGAGCAAGGCTTGAAGGTCAATCTGGGTTGTGGCGGGCAGATAGTCGATGGCTGGCTGAACGTTGACTATGCACTCGGTGCAAGGCTTGCCAAGATGCCACTCTTGGGTTCTACCAGTCGAGCTTTGGGCCTTACAAACCTGAAGTGGGACCGAAGAATCACTATCCACGATCTGAGGAAGAGGTTTCCTTGGAAGGATTCTAGCGTTGCTGTGGTGTACTCCTCTCATACTCTCGAGCACTTGAGCAAGGAAGAAGGGCGCCGCTTTCTAGAAGAGTGCCATCGCGTTCTTCACACGGACGGAATCGTCCGAATCCTCGTGCCAGACTTGATGGTGAACGTCCTCGACTATACTCACGGACGTACCAAGGCTGACGACTTCATCATCCAGTTGGACGTCCTCTACGGTCAAAGTACGAGCGCGGTAAAGAATCGCCTGGCTCCTTTCGTGAGATTCCCTCATAAGTGCATGTATGACACTGCGCGATTGGTGGAGATACTGACGGAAATCGGTTTCTACGCATCCAGCCGGAAGCCATTTGACAGCGACATCGAGGATATTGGCTCTGTGGAGCTTGAGGGAAGGACGGTCGACGCGGTTATCGTCGAGGGGCGGAAGCTCTAGATGAACGGAGGACGCGACCTTCGTTCAACTGCTCGTCTCAACGTCAGATGCGTGCTCGATTCTGAGTCCGGTTGCGCAAGAAGGCCCTGTCTGCCGCGCTTCTTCTCATGAATCGTGGCAGTTCTACTGCGCGCCTGTTGCGGCGAATCAGCGCTGTAGGCCGCGGCTCCAAGGAGCACCCCATCTTGCGCTGCGCCTATCGTGCCCTGGTCGGCACCGAAATAGTCGCTGCCCGGGCCGCAGCGCTTGGGCGGCGCGTCCGGCCCGTCGACCCCGGAAACCTGACCCTGGTCATCAAGACCTTCGAGCGCCCCGAGCTGCTCAGCAGGCTGCTACGGAGCGCGCGGCGCGTGTTCTCCGGGGCGATCATCATCGCCGACGACAGCGAGACCCCGTTCGTGTGTGATGATTCCCGGGTCACCGTCCTCGCGCTGCCTTTCGACTCAGGGGTGGGTGCCGGTCGCAATGCGCTCATCGATGCCGTCACCAGCGAGTACCTGATGATGTGTGACGACGACATGGTCTTGCTGCCCGGCTTCGACGTGCGTCGGCCGTTGGAGTACCTGGCGCGCAACCGAGACGTCGATTTGTGCGGCGGCGAAGTCATCGACCTACCGAGGTGGAAGCGCATCAACTACACGAAGGCCCCACTGTTTGCCTCCACAGGGAGGCCGAGATGGCCGCAGGGGACTGTCCTCGACGGCCTCCCAGTGCTGTACAAGGTGCCCAACTTCTATGTTGCGCGTACCGACCGCGTGCGGCAGGTCCGCTACGACGACAAGCTGAAGCGGGTGGATCATGCCGACTTCTTCACTCGAGCTTTCGGCAAGCTGACCTGCGTCTACGACTCCAACATGGTCTGTCTGCACTCGGGTTCGTTGTTCGACGCTCGCTACCAATCGTTTCGCATGGATATGGCGGAAGACTCCGCATACCTGGTGCAGAAGTGGAGTCTGGGTCGGTAGCGTCAGCAGTGCGGCCGTTGTTACCCGGCCTGCAGTCTGTCAAGATTGGACCCGACTTTCGGTATCTACGGGTAGGGGGCGACTGTGTCCGATGTTTCTGTAAGTCCACTGGGTGAGGCCTTCCCCCTCCCCGCCCCGGCCGACTACGCGGCCGAGTTGTCCCGCGTCGAGTCACTGGCCGCCGCCGCCCGTGCCGAGGGCCAAGAAGTCGTGGTGGTCATGGGTGTGGGCTTCGTGGGCGCCGTAATGGCGGCCATCGTCGCTGACGCTACCGACGACGCGGGGCAGCCCAACAAGTTCGTCATCGGCTGTCAGCGTCCCAGCACACGCAGCTACTGGAAGATTCCGTTGCTCAATCGCGGTGAGTCGCCGGTCAAGGCCGAGGATCCCGAGGTCGATGCCATGATCTCGCGCTGTGTGAGCGACAAGAAGACGCTTATCGCCACCTACAACAGCGACTGCCTGGCTCTGGCGGACTGCGTGGTGGTCGACGTGCAGTGCGACTACACCAAGAACAGCCTGGGCGACATGAAGACCGGCGAGGTGGAGATGGCGGCCCTGGAGGCCACCATGCGCACCATCGGCGAGAAGATCCCGCCCGAATGTCTGGTGGTGATCGAGACCACGGTAGCGCCGGGCACGACCGAGTTCGTAGCCTATCCGCTTCTGAAGAAGGCCTTCCAGGCTCGCGGCATCGATTCCGCCCCTCTCCTGGCCCACAGCTACGAGCGGGTAATGCCCGGTAAGCAGTATGTGGCCTCCATCCGGGACTTCTGGCGCGTCTGCTCGGGCTGCAACAAGGAGGCCACCGATAGGGTGGTCAAGTTCTTGAACGAGGTTCTGAACACCAAGGACTACCCCCTCACGGTCATGGACCGCCCCATCGAGAGCGAGACCTGCAAGATCGTCGAGAACTCCTACCGGGCGACCATCTTGGCCTTCATGGATGAGTGGAGCCTCTTCGCCGAGCGCAACGGCGTGGACCTGACCAAGGTCATCAAGGCCATCAAGGTGCGCCCCACTCACAGCAACATGATCTTCCCAGGGCCGGGCATCGGCGGCTACTGCCTGCCCAAGGACGGCGGCCTGGGCGCCTGGGCTTACAAACACATCCTGGGCTTTGAGGACGACATCTTCCACCTCACGACCTCCGCCATCGACGTCAACGACACGCGGTCACTGCACGTGGCTGAGCTCACCCGCGACGCTCTGCGCAACATGGGGCGTTACATCGCCGGAGCGCAGGTGCTGCTCTGCGGGGCCAGCTATCGCGAGGACGTGGGCGACACCCGCTACAGCGGCTCGGAACTCGTGGTGCGCAAGCTCACCGAGATGGGTGCCGACCTGAGCGTGCACGACCCGTACGTGGAGCACTGGTACGAGCTCGAGACTCCCGACACCTATCCGGCGGCTGGCCACTCACTGTCGCGCTTCTTCCGCAATCAGCAAGACCTGGCGAAGCTGCGGGTGCAGAAAGACCTGGCCGCGTCTCTGAGAGGCGTGGAGGCGGTGATCTTCGCGGTGCGGCACTCGCCCTACTCGGCTCTCGAGCCCGACCAGGTGGTGGAATGGGCTGGCGGCAAACTGGCCGTTATCGACTGCTTCGGCATCCTGGACGACGCCCAGATCCGCCGGTACTTCGAGTTGGGCTGTGAGGTCAAAGCCCTGGGTCGGGGCCACGTGCAGCGCATCAAAGAGGACGTGCGCCGGGGCGGCTGAGCTACTCGGCGCGAGGGGCGGCACGGTTCACGAAAGCCGCGTTCAGGGGTATCATCAGGCCAATGGGACATCCGGCGATTGACATAGACAGCATGGCGCCCGAAGAGCGGCTCGAACTCATAGGTGAGCTTTGGGACAGCCTGCAGCGAACGCCTGACTCGATTCCCTGTCCAGATTCGCACCACAAGGAACTCGACGCTAGGTTAGACGCCATCGACAGGGGCGAAGCCGAACTGGTCGAGTGGGATGAGGCCCTCCGCAGAATGCGGAAGTAGTGGCAGACGTCCGGTTCGACGCCGCGGCGATCGCTGATGTCACACTCGCTCGTGACTGGTATGAGGGCGAGTGCACCGACCCGGAGTATCGAATCCGTCGCCTGCGCGGCTGATCAGTGGCTATGTCGCACCGATATAATGGCGTTGAGCACGCAACTCCAGGAGCTTACGATGCCAAACCTTCGCATAGGTAGTAGGGGTCAGATAACCATCCCGAGCGATTTGAGGCGTGAGTTACATCTCGAGGAGGGGGCACAACTGATGGCGCAGGTTCGCGATGGGGAATTGGTCCTTCGGCCGGCCAGCAGGTCGATTGTCCAGCTGCGCGGCAGCGTTTCCGTCGGTGGCCCCCAAGACTTCGCTGCCATCCGCGCGAACGCCGCGGAACGCCGAGTCAGGAGAATGGCCGGTGAATCAGACTGCTGGCCGAGCTCGCTGCTCGCGGAGTTGCCAAGGCTGACTCCGGCTGAAGCCGACGGATTCTCTCTGGACCTGGAAGCGGCGCGCAATGAGCTGGGCAAGGTGGGCGACGCACGGGAGTGATGATCGGCTGTGGACTGAGTGTGCGCCTGCTCTCAGTGCAGCACCCGCTTGACCCACCCCAGCACCGCCCCCCGATCCTCGGGCATCAGCCCCACCGTCAGCATGTAGGCGCCGTGCACCACGGCCACCGCGACCAGGACGGCGATGAGCTGCGCCAGCGTGTCGCCCACACCCACCACTCGGAACACCGCCAGCACAGCCAGCGCCGGAATACAGTGGGCGATGGGTAGCAGCGTGCTCTTGGCCAGGTGCTGCCACCAACTCACTCCCAGCAGGCGGGCGGAGTACCAGGGCAAGAAGCAGGCGTTGAAGAGCGCGATGACTATGGCCGCGCTGGCGGCTACGCCCATCAGACCCCAGCCGAACCCCAGGATCAAGAGCAAGGCCATCCCCACGTTCAACGCCGCGGCCAGCAGGGCCACCAGGTTGTTGGCGGCGTTCTTGGCGAAGGCCGGGGGGACTGTCCTGCTGGGTATCTGGGTCATCTGGATGATCATGGCGGCGCCCAACACCGCGAAGTAGACGCCGTACTCACCGTAGTGGGAGTCGCCCAGGTAGATGGTCATCACCGGCTTGCCGAAGAAGGCCAGAAACAGGACGGCCGGGGCGGCCAGCGCGGTGGTCACGCGGCTGGCGCGGTAGATCATGCGGGCCATGCGGTCCAGATCTTGCTTGGCGTGCAGCACCGTGGCGGCGCTGAAGAGCACGCCGCTCCCCAGAGCGGCGAGTTGGTAGCCCTGCAGCAGGATGCCCACCACTACCGAGTAGCCGGTAACCAGCACCGGATCCAGCAGCTTGTTGATGATGATGTTGCCCGTCCGCCAGTACAAGAGGACGGCGATGGCTCCCACCAGCATCCACAAGCCGAAGCCCAGCACCTTGCGCAGCACCGCCCAGTCGAAACCGTCTCGCCTGATGCGCTGCCAGGGCAGTAGGCGGTGAGCTATCCTCCAGGTGATCACGGCTCCCATGAATTGGGTCACGGCGTACGCCGCGGCGGCCCAGACCAGGGCGGGACCCGATACCACGAAGGCCACCACCACCAAGACGCCGTACAGCACCAGTATGGCGATCTCGCGCGCGTTGATGGCCACGAACTTCTGAGCAGCGTTCAGGCCGCCCTGGAACACGCCCACCGGCACCTTGAACGCCTCGGCCACGCCTACCAGCAGCATCACCCACGATGCCTATGCCGGCGGCGCCGGGGGGGATGTCGAAGACGCGCTCGAAGTTCAGGCTGAAGCCCACCACGGCGCCGACGTAGATGACGGTGCCCACCAAGGTGGCCATGAACACGCTGGTGGTGATCTGCTCCACTTCTTTCACGCTCTTGCGCGCGAAGGCGTGAGCCAGATAGCGGTTGACACCCCCGGTCACTGCCAGGGGTATCAGCGTGATGAACCCGGTGATGGTGGTGACCAGGGGCCAGACCGAGTACTCGGCCTCTTTGCCCACACTGCGGATGATGTAGGCCTGCAGGAACAGGTTGACGAGCAGGGCGACTCCGTAGCGGCTGTAGTTGCTGAGGGCGTTGATCGATCACCCTGCGGCGGCTGACCTCGGTGAGGGCCTCTAGGTCGCCCAAGTCCGCGCCTTCGAGCGCCGGGTCGCTGAGCTCGGCGTCTTCGCCGGTCGGGCTAGACACGCCAGGCCTCCAGCAGAGCGCCCCAGTACTTCTTGGCCTCGGCGCGGAACTCGCTCGCCGTGATGCCCCGGCGCAGCCACTGCAGTATCCAGACCGGGTAGCTGGTCAGATAGGCCGCCGTGGCGCCCAGTCGGGCGACGAACAGGGTCAGGTGACCGTAGTGCTTGCGGGTGTAGCGCACCTTGCCCGCCAGCGATCCAGCGGACGCGCAGGTCAGAGGCGTTGGCGAGCGTCCCGCCGCCCACATGGGTGATGTGGATGGCGGGCACATAGAGCACGGTACCGCCCAGGTCGTGTACGCGCTTGCAGAGGTCTATCTCTTCGCAGAACAAGAAGAACTGCTTCGTCGAATCCGCCTACCTTCTCCCACAGAGCGCGCGGGGCGGCCATGGCAGCGCCCGTCACCCAGTCCACGGGAGTGCGCTCGGTGAGGTCGTAGTCGGCCATGTAGCCACCCAGGCGGAAGGCCAACTTCCACGAGCCTCGCACCACCACCGAGAACATCCACATCAGGTCCAATCGCCCAGGGAAGTGCAGAGCCGACCGCTGCATGACTCCATTCAGGCCCTCCAGGCTGAAGCCCAGCAGGGTGTCCTCGCCGACCTCGGCCAGCGTCGTCGCGACGGCGTCGATGTTGCCCTCCCTGAACACCAGATCGCTGTTGCAGACGAAGATATGCGTCCCCCGGGCCTGCGCGATGCCGGCGTTGCAGGCGGCGCCGTAGCCCTTGTTGGGGACATCGCGCAACACCTGTGCCTGGGGGAAGCGCGTGGCGAGCATCTCCAGGGTCCCGTCGGTGGAACTCATGTCGACGACGACGACTTCGTAGGGCACCGTGGGCTTGTACGTCTCCAGGCTGGAGAGCATGGCCTCCAGGTGGCCCTTGGTGTTGAGACTCGGGATGACCAGGCTCAGCAGCAAGGCCGGCCTACCGTCCGTAGTGGTCTTCTAGGCGGACAATGTCGTCCTCACCCAGATACTCGCCCGACTGGACCTCGATGATCTCCAGCGGCTCTGTGCCCGGGTTGAAGAGGCGGTGCGGGGTGCCAATGGGTATGTAGGTGGACTCGTTCTCGCCCAAGCGGGACACCGTATCGCCACAGGTGACCTCGGCGACGCCGTGCACCACCACCCAGTGCTCGGCGCGCTGGTTGTGATACTGCAGGCTCAGGCTGGCTCCGGGAGAGACCATTATGCGTTTGACCTGGAAGCGGGCGCCGCAATCCAGTTGCTCGTAGAAGCCCCAGGGCCGGTGCACACGCTTGTGAAACTGAGTGAGACACTCGTCCTGGTCGTGCACACGGGCTACCAGCTTCTTGAGGTCGTGGGCCTTGTCGCGCCGGGCCACCAACACCGCGTCGGCGGTCTCGACCACCACCAGGTCGTCGGCACCCAGCACGGTGACCAGGCGCGAGTCGGCGTGTACCAGACTGCCCCGCGTGTCCTCCAGAATGACGTTGCCGCGGGCCACGTTGCCGGCGTCGTCTTTGCCGCTGACCGTCCACAGCGACTCCCAGCCGCCCACGTCCGACCAGCCGACGTCCAGGGGGATGACCACGGCGCCGGTGCCTGGGCCCGCGCCCGCGCCCGCGCCGCCGCCCGCTGGGGCGCCGCCCGCGGCCGGGGCCACCTTCTCCATGACCGCGTAGTCGATGGAGTCGGCCGGGCAGGCTGCGAAGGCGTCCTCGTCCAGGTGCACGAACCGTCCGTCCTGGCGCGCGGCCTCGAGGGCCAGGCGGCACGAGCCTTCCATGGCAGGCTGAAGCTCGTCCATCGCCGCGAGCCACACCGAGCGTCTTCATCATGAAGATGCCGCTGTTCCACAGGTAGTCGCCGGCCGCCAGGTAGGCTTCGGCTGCAGCGGCGTCAGGTTTCTCCGCGAAGCCGGCCAGTGCGCGCGCCGTCGCGGCCCCCGGTACGGGGTCGCCGACGCGTATGTAACCGTAGCCGGTGTCGGGGCGATCGGGCACCACGCCGAAGGTCACCATGCTGCCGGCTTCCGCCTGCTCGGCGCCCTCGACCACCGCGGTGTGGAAGGCGGGCAGGTCGGCGATAAGGTGGTCGGCGGGCATCACCAGGAGTACGTCATCGGCGCCAGGCCTCGGGGCGCCCGCGGCGCCCCCAGCGCCCGCGGCGCCCGCGGCGCCCACGTCCAGGAGCGCGGCCAGCGTCAGTGCCGGCGCGGTGTTGCGGCCGATGGGTTCCAAGACGATGCGCGGGTTCTCTATGCCCATCTCGCGCAACTGGTCGCTGACTAGAAAGCGGTACTCCTCACTGGTGACCACGACAGGGTCCGCGACAGCGACCGCTGCCGGAATACCCTGTAGGCGCACCGCCGTCTCTTGCAGCAGGGTGCGGGTGCCGGCCAACGGGAGCAGCTGCTTGGGGTGGTGCTGCCTCGAGGCCGGCCACAGCCTGGTCCCCGAGCCTCCCGCCAGGATCACAGGCTGCACCTTCATCGGCTCTCCTCTACCTCCAAGGCGGTCCATTCCAGGATAGGCAGGGTGACGCCCGAGCGCGGCAACTGCGGGTGAGGCGTCTGCAGGTGGTTGAGGTGAGCCTCGAAGACAATGGCCACGTCCGGAGCCATGAAGCGTTCGCCCCAGCGACCGAAACGCGGGCGGACGTAGTACTGGCCGGCGTTCAGCACACCCGCCGGGATGCGGCATTCCAGGGCATTGAAGCCCGCCTTGAGCTGGGGCCAAGCTTCGGGCTCCCTGTCGGTGCTGATGGAATGCAGCACCACGGCGCCGTCGGTGTTGACAAGCTCGAAGCCCATCATGAAGTCTGGCGAAGGGTCGGCGTATGTCGAACTCAACGCGGATGAGCACGTCGTCGGAGGTGTCTACTATGCCGGTGATCCTGCCCGCGGGGTCCAGGACGTGCATGCCCCGCAGTCGGAACCTGGCGGTACCAGGACCCTTGCCCGCGGGCCAGGTGAGCGACGAACCGGCCTCGGCCAGGCGCGCAAGGTAGGTACTTACCACGTCCGAGGCCTCACCCTGCTGACGATCTGGCCCGACGACCAGCTCCACAGCTTTGTTGCACAGAGTCCGGATGGCCTGCATGTTGTGACTGACAAAGAGAACGGTGCGGCCGTGCCCGGCTACGTCTTCCATCTTGCCCAGGCACTTGCGCTGGAAGCCCACATCGCCCACGGCCAACACTTCGTCCACTATCAGGATCTCCGGGTCCAGGTGGGCAGCCACCGAGAAGGCCAAGCGTACGTACATGCCGCTGGAGTAGCGCTTGACCGGGGTGTCCAAGAAGCGGCTGACCTCGCTGAACTCCACGATCTCGTCGAACTTACTCTTGACCTCGGCCCGGGACATGCCCAGGATGGCTCCGTTCAGCAGGATGTTCTCGCGCCCTGAGAGCTCGGGATGGAACCCTGTGCCCACCTCCAGCAGGCTGGCCACTCGTCCGCGAATCTCTACCCGACCCTCGCTGGGGTCGGTGATGTGGCTGAGCACTTTGAGCAGGGTGCTCTTGCCGGCCCCGTTCCTGCCGATGATGCCCATGGTGTCGCCCTGCTTGACCTCCAGGTCCAAGTGGCGGAGCGCCCACAGGATCTCGGTCTTGTGGGCCATGGAGGTACCTGGATGCATCAGGCGCTGGATAGGTCGCTTGGCTGCCGCCACGATGGCGTCCCTGAGCGTAGGGTTCATGTGCCGCACGGCGCCGATGCGGTAGCGTTTGCCCAGGTCTATTGTTCTAAGGGCAAGTTCTGTCATGTTCTAGACCACATCCGCGAACATCCGTTCCATGCGCTTGAAGAAGAAGAGTCCGCTCACCAGCAGAACGAACACTACGGCCAGTGAGTACCAGAAGTACTGGAGGTTGAACTCGCCTCCCAGTAGCGACCAGCGGAAGCCATCGACGGCTCCGGTCATGGGGTTCATAGAGAAGATGGCTTTGACCACCGGGTAAGCGTCGAACTTGCTGATGGGGTAGTAGACCGGGCAGAGAAAAACGCCCAGTTGCACGATGAAGGGCACGATGCTGCCCACGTCGCGGTAGAGCACGTTCAGCGGCCCCAGCCACAGACCGGCCCCCAGCGCCGTGACCAACGTCATCAGTACGAACAAGCGGGAAGAACACCAGGTGCCAGCTGACGGCCACTCCCAGGACGGCCATCATCACTGCCAGGATGCACCAAGCCTATAGCGAAGTCGACGAGTCCCGTGACCATGGAGGCAGAGGGGATTACCAGCCGGGGGAAGTAGACCTTGGTCAGCAGACCCGCTTGGCCGACCAGAGCGCCCCGAGGTGCGGCGAGCGAGAGCTGGAGAAGTAGGTCCACAGGATCACGCCCGACAGATTGAAAACAAAGAAGTCCACGCCGGCGATGGGACTCTGTACGCCCAAGGCCTCTGTTGAAGACCAACGTACCAACTACCATCTGGGCCAGCGGCATGATGACCACCCAGGCGATACCCAGGACCGCTTGGCGGTAGCGCACTTTCACATCGCGCATCCCCAAGAAGAACATGAGCTCGCGGTACTTCCAGAGCTCGCGCAGGTCGAGCACCGACCAACCGCGCCTGGCTTCGTATACGGTCACTTCGGGCTCGATAGCTGTCTTCCGGGCCACCCGCCCCGCGGTCTGTCCAGCGGGCTTCTCGGCGCGTCGCCACCAGCTCATAGTTCTTCTCCAAACAGTAGAGCCGAGAACTCACGCTCGGCCTCAGGCGATCCGAAGACGGCGTTGGCGCTGCTGGGGCAGTTGGTGACCTCGCCCACCTTGAAGGTCTCTTGGTCGACGAAGAAGTCCACCCGAGCGAGCGAGAGCCCCTGGGACAGGTTGGCGGCGGCCTCCAGCATCCCGACCAGCATGGCGGGGCGGGGCACGGGTTCCGCCAAGCGGTACTTACCCGCGAAGGGCTGAGGGTTCCAGTGGATGTCGTAGAAACGCTGAATCATGTCCTTGAAGCGGTCATGATACGTCGCAATGGCCTTGGGCGTACCGTTGACGCAGAAGATCTTGTAGTCATCGGGTACGTACGCCGCACCGAAGGCGAACTCCTCCACCATGATCTTGGGCCTGAGAAAGGCATGGTTCTGTTCGCGCGAGCGGCGGTAGAAGTCCAGCTTCAGCCACGAGGCCACCAGGCGCCTATCGACGACGCCATCCCTGACCAGATGCACCAGACCCGAAGCGTGGCAGGGCTTGACCACGCATTCCCGGGGGAACTCGTAGTCGAAGACCTCCTGCTTGGTGCTCAGTACAGCGTAGGTCTTGGGCACGCACCCGGGCCCCAGCAGCCCCTCGGCGTATTGCTTGACGAACTCCTTGTCGGTGAGCGCTTGGCGTACCGGGTCCAGCAGTTCGCCGTCCAGCTTCATCCGGACCAGCCGGTCGTTGAACAGGTAGCGGCCGGGCCAGCGCTTGTGGGTGCGCAGGAACAACTGGAGCGCATAGAGGCGGTCGTAGCCCGGGCAGAACGGCACCCAGTAGACAAAGGGCCTGCGGAGAAGGCTGGCGAATATCGAGACCGGGTTGCGCCCTGCTAAGGGGTGCCGGCGCCCGCGGTCCGCTGCTCGTACCAGCGCTTCTTCCATTCAGCGAAGTCCTTAGTCTCGTTCTTGATCCGCTGCCACCACTGGGGGTTGTCTCGTACCAGCGGACGGTCTCGCGGAGGCCTGATTCAAAGTCTACTCCAGGTTTCCACCCCATCCCGTGGAGCCTGTCGCAGTTTAGCGAATAACGCCTGTCGTGTCCGGGCCTGTCGGGCACACGGCGGATGCAGTCTTCGCCCAGCCCGAGCTCGTCCAGGATGATACGCGTGATCTCCAGGTTGGTGCGTTCGTTGCCCCCGCCCACGTTGTAGACCTGACCGGGCTCACCGTTGCTGCAGACACGAACTCTATGCCCGCGCAGTGGTCGTCCACGTGCAGCCAGTCGCGCACGTTAAGACCGTCGCCGTAGAGCGGCAGCTTGTCTCCCTCCAGCGCGTTGGTGACGAACAGCGGTATGAGCTTCTCGGGATACTGATAGGGGCCGTAGGTGTTACTGCCCCGGGTGATCATCACCGGCACGCCGTAGGTGCGGTGGTAGGCCAACACCTGCAGGTCGCCGCCGGCCTTGCAGGCCGAGTAGGGGCTGTTGGCCACGATGGGGTCGTCCTCGGTGCTGGAGCCGCTCTCTACCGAGCCGTACACTTCGTCGGTGGATACCTGCACCATGCGGCTGATACCTAGCTCGCGGACCGCCTCCAGCAGGGTGTGGGTGCCCATGATGTCGGTGCGCAAGAACGACTCGGGGTCGGTGATGGAGCGGTCGACATGGGTCTCGGCCGCGAAGTTGACTATGGCGTCGACGCCCTGGGCCGCCTGCATCACCGTGTCACGGTCGCAGATGTCGCCCTGGACGAACTGATAGCGAGGGTCGGCCTCAACCTCGCGCAGGTTGTCCGGGTTACCGGCGTAGGTGAGCTTGTCCAGGTTGATTACCTGCACGTCGCCGTCGCCGGCCAGCGCCCGCCGCACGTAGTTAGAGCCTATGAAGCCGGCCCCGCCGCATACCAAGCAGCTTCATCCGTTCTTCACTCCCCAGTCGTAGCCTATCTCGGGGTCGTCGTATGGCTTACGGAACTCATCGGGGTCCTGGTAGTCGTAGAGTTCGGTCGGCACGTTGATTATCGAGGCCGGCTCCGTACCCACCGCGGTGAAGCCGTGGTAGACGCCCGGCGGGATAGTCAGCCGCCGCTGTCGCTGCCACCCGATGACAAAGGTGTTGGTCTCGCCCTTGGTGGGGGAGCCTTCGCGCGAATCGTGCAGAGCCACTTTGGCCATGCCCGAGACGCAGACGAAGTTGTCGGTCTGCTTCTTGTGGTAGTGCCAGGCCTTGACCACGCCTGGGTAGACCACCGTCATGTAGACCTGGCCGAACTTCTGAAAGTCGGGGCTGTCACTACGGAACATCTCCATGAGGCAGCCGCGGTCGTCAGGTATCACCCGCAGGTCTTCTACCTTGACTCCGTCTATCATCGCGTCACTCCTCCTCTTTGAGTATGTGCTGCAAGTAGCGGCCGTAGGAGTTGCCCTTCATGGCCGCGGCCAGCGCCTCCACCTGGGTTGCGTCTATCCAGCCACGCCGGTAGGCTATCTCTTCCAGACAGGCCACCTTGAGCCCCTGGCGCTCCTCTATCACTTGGATGAAGTTGCCGGC
The DNA here is from genome assembly GCA_963814365.1 of uncultured Actinomycetes bacterium. Lineage (GTDB taxonomy): Bacteria > Actinomycetota > Thermoleophilia > RBG-16-64-13 > RBG-16-64-13 > RBG-16-64-13. The sequence goes on from CAWFCL010000007.1 coordinate 71,795, forward strand.
CTGCAGCAGCGACTCGTGGGTGCCCGTGTCCAACCAGGCGATACCGCGCCCGATCTTCTCCGCCCGCAGTTGCCCCTGCCGCAGGTAGGCGTGGTGGACGTCGGTTATCTCGAGCTCACCGCGGGCCGAGGGCTTCAGGCTCTCGGCTATGTCGCACACCTGATGGTCGTAGAAGAACAGGCCGGGGATGGCGTAGTCGGACTTGGGCTGCTTGGGTTTCTCCTCGATGCTCAGCACCCTGCCGTTCTTGTCCCATTCCACCACACCGGAGCGCTCGGGGTCGCTGACCCGGTAGCCGAAGATCAGGCCGCCCTGGGTGAGCTGCGCGGCATCGCGCAGCAACTCGTAGAAGCCATGCCCATAGAAGATGTTGTCACCCAATATAAGGCACGAAGGTCCACCCGCCAGGTGCTCTCTGCCCAGGATATAGGCCTGGGGCAGACCCTCCGGCCGGGGCTGAGCCTTGTACGAGAAAGAGACCCCCAACCACGAGCCGTCGCCCAGCAACTCTTCGAAGCGGGGCAGGTCTTGCGGAGTGGAGATGATAAGGATGTCCTTGATACCCGCCAGCATCAGGGTCGAGAGCGGGTAGTAGATCATGGGCTTGTCGTAGACGGGGACAAGCTGCTTGCTGACCACGCGGGTGGCAGGGAACAGTCTGGTACCGGACCCCCCCGCAAGAACTATGCCTTTCATGGCGTACCCACTCCAGTGTCGCTGCTGGTCTCTGTGGTCGCCGGCGCCGCTTCCGGCACCGCCAGCCCACGTCTTGATTCTATCAGGAGCCTTGCCAAACGCGGATATAGCGGGCCAAGGCGTCACGCCACGCAGGCAGCTCGACGCCTATGGATGAAGCCTTGCCACAGTCCAGGCAGCTGTTGGCGGGCCTGGCGGCGGGCAGAGGGAATTCCTTGGTGGCGGCGGGCACTATCTGCGCCTGCAAGGCCCATCAGGTCCAGTATCTCTTGCGTGTAGGCGATACGGCTTGCACAGCCCGCCCCTCCCAGGTGATAGAGACCGGCGGCGTCCCGCTCGACTAGGGCCTTGATGGCCGTGGCCAGGTCTTCGGAGTAGGTGGGGCTGCCTATCTGGTCGTCAACTATGCGCAGGGGCCCGCCCCGCTCCACCCAACTCTTCAGCTTGCCCGGAAAGTGCAGACCGCCATGTCCGTACATCCACGAAGTGCGGACAATCAGGGCGTCGGGCAGTGCCGCGAACACCTCCTTCTCGCCTGCCAGCTTGGTGTCGCCGTAGTAGTTGATGGGCCGGGGGGTGTCGGTCTCGGCAGTACGGCTCTTCTTTGCCGCCGTCGAACACAAAGACGGTGGAGATGTGCACCAGCTTCGCGCCCGCCTCAGCGGCCGCTTCGGCCACATGCGCGGACGCCAGTATGTTGCCGCGCTCGGCATAGTCGCGGTCGGTCTCGCAGCGGTCCACCTCGGCCGCCGCGGCGCAGTTGACGATCAAGCGTGGCGCGAGAGCAGTGATGGCCGCGAGAGTGTCGGCGCGGACTGAGAGGTCGAAGTCTTGCAGATCGCGGCCCACCACCGCGGGGGCGCCAGCGCGTGGGGCCGCAGAGGCGCTCACCGGGGTGCCCGGCGGGGCGCCGAACGGGGCGCCGAACACCTGCATGCAGGCGCTGCCCAACATGCCTTTGGCGCCCAGTATCAGGACGTCGGTCTTAGCAGTGGTCTGTAGGTGAGTGTGCGTCATCGGGCGATTCTATCAGGAGGTCTGGCTGGACCGGACATAGCGGGCTAGCCCATCTCTCCACGGCGGCAGGGTGACGCCCAGGCCGGCGGCTTTGCCGCAGTCCAGGCAGCTGTCGGCGGGGCGAGCGGCCGGCAGAGGGAAGTCTGAGCTGGAGGCGGGCAAGCACCTGCACGTCCAGGCCGGCCACGGCCAAGGTCTCGCGGGCCCATTCCAGGCGGCTGACGCAGCCCGAGCCGCCCAGGTGGTAGAGGCCGGTGGCGCCCCGCTCTGTCAGGGCTTTCAGGCCCGTCGCCAGGTCTTCGGCATAGGTGGGGCTGCCCACTTGGTCGTCCACCACGCGCAGCGGTCCGCCGCCCGCGGCCCAGCGCAGGACCTTGCCCGGGAAGTGCTCGCCACCGTGCCCGTACATCCACGAGGTGCGGACTATCAGGGCGTCAGGCAGGGCCCCCAGCACGGCCGCTCCCCGGCGAGCTTTGAGGCGCCGTAGTAGCTGATAGGGTCGGGGGCATCGGTTTCGTCGTAGGTGCCGCCTTGGCCTCGGGTGCCGCCTTGGCCGCGAGCGCCGCTCTTGTCGCCCCTAAAGACGAAGTCGGTGGAGATGTGCACCAGTCTTGCGCCTATCTCAGCAGCCGCCTGGGCCGCGTGCGTGGGCGCCAGTATGTTGCCGCGGTCGGCGTAGTCCCGGTCGGTCTCGCAGCGGTCGACGTCGGTGGCCGCGGCGCAGTTGACGATCAGACGGGGCTGCAGAGCGGTGATCGCGGCCAGCGCGTCGGCGCGACGGAGAGGTCGAAGTCTTGCAGGTCGCGGCCCACGACCGTGGGGGCGCCCCCGTCGGGGCCTGCTACCGCGCTTGTCGCGGCGCCCGGCGCGGCGCCGAACGCCCGCATACAGGCGCCACCCAGCATGCCTTTGGCACCGAGTATCAGGACGTCGGTCGTCCGCCGCACGAGTCAGACGGCTCCGGAGTCCGTCGTCTGCAGCGCGGTCGCGGCGGCCTCGCACATGTTGGCTATCACGCCGTCGACATCCGTCTGGGCCGACCAACCCAAGACCTGTTTGGCCTTGGCCGGGTTGCCGCTGCTGGTATCGATGTCCGAGGGGCGGTACAGACTCTCATCGCAGGTCACGTGATCGTGCCAGTCCAAGTCGAAGTGGGCGAAAGCGCGCGAGACGAAGTACTCCAGGGACTCGGTGCGGCCGGTGGCGATGACGTAATCGTCCGGCTCTTCCTGCTGCATGATCAGCCACATAGCCTCTACGTACTCGGGGGCCCAGCCCCAGTCGCGTTTGATGGAGATGTTGCCCAAGCGGAGCTTCTCGCGGCTGCCGGCGCTGATGCGAGCGGCCGCGCGTATCACCTTCTGTGTGACGAAGCGCTCGGGACGCAGAGGCGATTCGTGGTTGAAAAGGATGCCGGTGCACGCGTGGAGTCCGTGAGACTCGCGGTAGTTGCGTACAAGCCAGTGAGCGGTCGACTTGGCCACGGCATAGGGGCTACGCGGCCAGAAAGCGGTCTGCTCGTCGGCAGGAGCCTCGCCGGTCTCGCCGTAGCACTCCCCTGACCCGGCGTTGTAGAAACGTGTATGCCCATCCAAGAAACGGATGGCTTCGAGCACGTTCAGGGTGCCCTGGGCGATGCTATCCATGGCCTCTACCGGCTGCTCGAACGACAGCCCCACAGAGGTCTGTCCGGCCAGGTTGTAGATCGCTTCAGGCTTGTGCTTCTGGATGACCGTAGCGATGCTGCGGAAGTCGTTGATGGCCGCTGAGGCGGTCTGGACTTCATTGCGGATGTCCAGGCGCTCGAGGTTGGCGAACGAAGCGGCCAGGGCGTCGCGCGACGTCCCCACCACCTCGTACCCTTTCTGCAACAACAGGCGAGCCAGGTAGCAGCCGTCTTGTCCCGCCACACCCAGTATCAGGGCTTTCATGCTAGAGCAGCTCCCTGCGAGCCTCCGCGAGGTCTGCCTGCACCATCTCACTGGTGAGCTGCGAGAACGAGACCGCCGGCTCCCAGCCGAGCACTCGCTTCGCCTTGGAGGCGTCGCCAAGTAGGCTGACCACTTCGGTGGGTCGGAAATAGCGCTCGTCCACTCGGATGATCACTCGTCCTGGGCTGAGCGGCTCCTTCTCGTCGTCTAGCAGCAGAAGCCCGTTACGGGCGTCGCCCAGTCTGTCTTGGTCGATAGCGGCGACCGTGCCCACCTCGTCCAATCCCTTGCCCTTGAACTCTATCTGCACGCCCAACTCACCGAACGCCCGTTCGACGAACTCCCGCACCGAGTACTGCACGCCGGTGGCGATGACATAGTCGTCGGGCTCACCTTGTTGCGTCATCAACCACATGGCTTGGACGTAGTCCTTGGCGTGGCCCCAGTCTCGCTTTGCGTCCAGGTTGCCCAGATAGAGACAGTCCTCGGTGCCCAGGACGATACGGGCGACCGCCCGGGTTATCTTGCGGGTGACAAAGGTCTCGCCCCGCAGGGGGCTCTCGTGGTTGAAAAGGATTCCGTTAGAGGCGTGCAGACCATATGCCTCGCGGTAGTTGCGGGTGACCCAGTAGGCGTACAGCTTGGCGGCCGCATAGGGGCTGCGGGGCTGGAAGGGGGTGTCTTCGTTCTGGGGCGCCGGCGCGTTGCCGTAGAGCTCTGAGGTGGACGCCTGATAGAACCGGGTCTTCTTCTCCATATTCAGTATGCGGATGGCTTCCAGGAGTCTGAGTGTGCCCAATGCATCCGAGTTGGCCGTGTATTCCGGGGTCTCGAACGACACCTGCACGTGGGATTGGGCGGCCAGGTTATAGATCTCGTCCGGCTGTGTCTCTTGGACTATGCGGATGAGGTTGGTGGCATCGGTCATGTCTCCGTAGTGCAGAAAGAAGCGCACACCGTGTTCGTGAGGGTCGTGGTAGAGATGATCCACCCGGCCGGTGTTTAGGAGGCTGGCGCGGCGCTTGATGCCGTGGACCGTGTAGCCCTTGTCCAGCAAGAGTTCCGCGAGATAGGCGCCGTCCTGGCCGGTAGCTCCACTGATGAGTGCTGTCTTGGTCATCTAAGCCTCTCTCCTGTCACGCGCGGTTCTGGACGTACCACTCGTAGGTGCTGCGCAGTCCGTCCTCCAGGCTGATCTCGGCCTGCCAGCCCAGGGAGCGGGCCAGGCTCACGTCGAGCAGCTTCTGCGGGGTACCGTCTGGTTTAGTGGTGTCCCACTTCATTTCGCCCTCGTACCCCACGACCCTACGCACGATATCGGCCAATGCGGCGATGGTGTGGTCCACTCCGGTGCCGATGTTGACGAGCGTGTTGGGGACGCTGCCCCATCCGCCGGTCTCTATGAACGTGCAGATGGCCCGGGCCAGGTCGTCCACGTGCATGAGTTCGCGCTTGGGGGTGCCGGTGCCCCAGAGTACGACGGGAGTGCCCTGGGTCTTGCCCTCGTGAAACTTGCGTATCAGCGCAGGCACCAGATGGCTGGTCTGCAGGTCGAAGTTGTCGCCAGGCCCGTACATGTTGGTGGGCATCAGCGAGAGATAGTCGGTGCCGTACTCCTGGTTCAGGCTGCGACACAGCTCGATGCCGGCTATCTTGGCTACCGCGTAGGCGCGGTTGGTCTCTTCTAGCGGGCCGGTGAGCAGGTACTCTTCTTTCAGAGGCTGCGGCGCTAGGCGCGGATAGATGCACGAGCTGCCCAAGAAGATCAGCCGCTTGACCCCGCTGCGGTACGCTTCGTGGACAAGGTTGAGCTCTATGCCCAGGTTCTCCTGGATGAATTCGTACGGGTAGGTGGAGTTGGCCAAGATGCCGCCCACCCTTGCCGCCGCGACTATGACCACGTCGGGCTTCTGCTGGGCGAAGAAGGCTCTGGTCTTGGCCTGGTCGGTGAGGTCCAACTCTTCGATGGTGCGGTAGACCACGTTCTGGTATCCGCGCGCCGTCAGCGCGCGCAGGATGCCGCCACCTACCAGGCCGGTGTGGCCCGCCAAGTAGATGCGTTCGCCCCTATCGGTCGCTCTGGATGCCATCACTTCCATGATAGTGCAAGCGGCAGGGCGGGACCATCGCGTAGCGGCTTGTGGTATGAATAGACCATGAGAGTTCTAGCGACAGGGGTAGCCGGCTTCATTGGCAGCCGAGTGGCAGCACTTCTCTCTGAGCAGGGTCACCAAGTGTGCGGCATAGACAACATGTGCCCTGCCTACGACCTCAGGCTCAAGGAGCACCGGCTCGAACAGGTGAAGGCTCTGCCCGGGATGGACTTTCGTCTCTGCGACATCTCGGAGAGAGAAGCCATCGCCACGGTGTGGCAGGAATGCGGCCCCTTCGACGCGGTCGTCAATCTGGCGGCGCGGGCGGGGGTGCGGCAGAGCGTCAAAGATCCTTGGGTCTACGTGTCCACCAACGTCGTGGGTACGCTCAACCTTCTGGAACTCTGCCGGCAGGAAGGCGTGGGCAAGTTCGTGCTCGCCTCCACCTCCAGCCTGTATGGGGGAGCCAACCCCGTACCCTTCAGCGAAGACGCTAACACCGACCGCCCGCTTTCACCCTACGCCGCGTCCAAGAAGGGCGCCGAGGCACTCTGCTATACCTATCACCATCTCTATGGGATAGATGTGACCATCTTTAGGTACTTCACGGTGTACGGGCCGGCGGGCCGCCCGGATATGAGCCTCTTTCGCTTTGTCCAATGGATCAACGAAGAGCGCCCCTTGGTGCTCTACGGCGACGGCAAGCAGACCAGGGACTTCACCTATGTAGATGATATCGCCGAGGGCACGGTGCGAGGGTTGAGGCCGCTGGGCTTCGAGGTCATCAATCTGGGCGGTGACAGTCCGCACGACCTGCTGGAGCTCATAGCGCTGGTGGAGGCCGAAGCCGGCAAGAAGGCCCGCATCGAGACTTATCCCATGCACGCCGCGGACGTCCTTGCCACCTGGGCCGACATCAATAAGGCTAAGAGGCTGCTCGACTGGGAGCCCCAGGTGTCGCTGGCCGAAGGGGTTGCGCGCCTAAGCGCGTGGTACCAGGAGAACCGTGACTGGGCGAAAGACGTGGTCACCGAGGACTAGCGGCCGGTGAGAGACGACAAGGCAGACGCGACCCGCCTCCGTCAAGAGGTGCAAGCGGTTGTGGACCGCATCCTGGCCGGCAAGACCGGCATCAGGGCACTGGAGGCCGGCTGTGGCTCGATGTCTCATGTCCGTCTGCCGGAGTCGTCTCATCTAACAGGGCTTGACATCTCCCCGAGCCAGTTGGACCGCAACCAGCGGATCCACGACAGGATAGTCGGCGACCTGCAGACCATCGATCTGCCGGCTGAGTCGTTCGACGTGGTGGTCTGCTGGAACGTGCTGGAACATCTGCGCGATCCAGACGCGGCGGTGACTCGTCTAGCCGCGGCGGTGCGGCCTGGGGGCGCGCTGGTGATCGCGTGTCCGAACCCGTTCTCGCTCAGGGGACTGGCCGCTCGTCTGTCGCCGCAGCGGTTCCACGTTTGGTTCTACGAGAAGGTGCTGGGCTTCAAAGGTGCCGGCGAGGATGATGTCGGACCTTTTCCCACGGTCATGAGCCCGCGCATCGCCGCGCAGGCTCTCTGCGACCTGGCAGAGTCGCTTGGGTTCGAAGTCGAGTTGCGGGTGATGGCCAAGGCGAATCTCTGGTGGGCCAGGAAGTCCCTGCTCAGAAGGGCGATGGACGCCGGCTTGGACGGGCTGGCTTTCGGCCTGCGGGCGCTGACCTTGGGCAGGTACCGGGGTGAGTTGGCTCAGACGCGGCTGGTCTTTCGCAGGGCCGCCTAGCCGCCCCTAGCCGCCGGCGCCGACCTCTGGCCGCCGGCGGGGCGCGGCGTGGTGGCGCGGCGGACTCCGCCTAGGTGCGCAGCGCAGGTATACTCCCCCGCAATATGGCCGAAGACACCGGACACAAGCCAGAAGGAGCCGTGAGCGCGGCGCCGCCAGCGCAGGAGCCCACCTCGCGGCGGGCACCCGGCGGGGGCGCCCACGCATCCGCGCAGCGCGAAGAGATAAGGCGACGGCGCATACGGCGGGTCGCGAACGCCATGATCATCTTGGCAGGCGTGGGCCTGCTGGCGATCGTGCTCTATTTTGTGGGCACCTGGCTCTACACCTCGCGCCAGCAGGACGCGCTGCGGGACGAGCTGGCCGCGGAGAACCCTGAGCTGGCCGCGGCCGCCCAGAACGTCGATGAAGGTGACTTCGTCACCATCGGCTCCTTGATCCAGGAGGCGGCCGAGGCCGAGCGTCTGGCCAAGTTGGCCGTTCTGAAAGCCGCCGCCGATGATTACTACAAGAAGACCATCAGGAGTGTGGGCAAAGCCATCGGACGCATGGTCATTCCCAAGATCGGAGTGGATACGGTCATGGTGCAGGGTGATTTTCAGGGACGCTCGGATAGATATCTGCGCAAGGGGCCGGGCCACTGGCCGGAGACGCCGTTGCCGGGCGAAGGCGGCAGCGTGGTCGTCTCGGGGCACCGCAGTACCTACGGTGCTCCCTTCCGCAAGATAGACCAGCTCGCGCCTGGCGACGAGATCGAGCTCACCATGCCCTACGCCATCTTTCGCTACACGGTGACAGACGTGATCGTGGTGGCTCCCGACGAGGTCCAGGTGGTGGGCGAGAAGGGCAAGGAGATGATCTCTCTGGTTGCCTGCCACCCCTTGTATAGCGCGAAACAGCGCATCATCGCCCAAGCCGACCTCAGCAGCTTCGTGCTGCTAGACACCCAGTGAGCGGGCGAACCGGCCGCGGCCCGCGCGGCACCGCGGCGGCGGCTCGGTCCGGCGGCACCGACATCCGTCACAGCCGCCTCCGCTGGCTGGTGCTGGCGGTCCTTTGCGTAGGCGTGTTCATGCTGCTGCTGGACGGCACTATCGTCAACATCGCCATCCCCAGCATCATGGATGCCTTCGACACCGGTTTCTCGCACGTGGAATGGGTGATGAACGCCTACCTGCTGGTGTTCGCCGTGCTCTTGATCACAGCCGGCCGGCTGGGCGATCTGTACGGACGCAAACGCATATTCATCATCGGGCTGTGTGTGTTCACGCTGGCTTCGCTCGCCTGCGGCCTGGCGCCGGGCATAGGCTGGCTGATCGGCTTCCGCGGACTGCAGGGACTGGGTGGGGCCATGATGATGCCCTCCACCCTGTCTATCATCGCGAACGTCTTCTTGCCCCAGGAGCGGGGCAAGGCCATGGGCTTCTGGGGCGGAGTCACCGGTTTTGCGGTGGCTCTGGGCCCCAGTCTGGGTGGTCTGCTGGTGCAGGCCGAGTCGTGGCGGTGGATCTTCTTTATCAACGTGCCCATCGGGGTGGTGTTGCTGCTGGGGACGATCTTCTACATCCCTGAGTCTACCGACCCTACCTCGGTCAAGCAGATGGACTATCCCGGCGTGGCCGTGCTCACGGCGGCACTGTTCTGTCTGACTTTCGCGTTGGTCGAGGGGCAGAAGTACGGATGGACCTCGGGGCTGATACTGGGCCTGTTCGCGGGCGCGGTGGTCGGTCTGGCCGTGTTCGTCTGGATACAGAAGCGGCAACTGCAGCCGTTGATGGAACTGGGCATGTTCAAAGACCGAACCTTCAGCGTCACCAACGGTGTCGCGCTGATTCTGGCGATGGGCATGATGGGAGTGTTCTTCTTGCTCCCCGTCTTCATGCAGTCCATCCTGGGCTACAGCGCGGTCAAGTCGGGGCTGGTGATGACCCCGTTGGCGGCAGTGGTGATCTTTGGGGCGCCTCTCTCGGGCATGCTCTCCGACCGCATCGGAGCCAAGTGGCCCATGTTCGTGGGCATGCTCATCACCGGGACCGGCTTTCTTCTGACCATGCGTGCGCTCGAGGTAGGGGCCACGTGGCAGAGTCTGGTGTTGCCGTTCGCCGTCTCGGGGTTCGGCATAGGCATGGTGATGCCGCCGGCCACCTCGGCGGTGATGGGCTCCGTGGCCACCGAGAAGTCGGGACAGGCCTCGGGGGTGCTATCCACAGGACGACAGATAGGCTCGGTGTTGGGCATAGCGGTGATGGGGGCGCTACTGCAGAACCGGGCGGTGGTGTACTTGAAGGCGTCGCTGCCGGCTAAGCTGGATGCCGCGCCGTTCCCGCTCTCGCCTGCGTTGAATCAGCACATAATCGACGGTATGGGGTCGGTGGATATCGGTCAGTTGCGCGAAGGCAGCGACTTCACCAGCGCCCTGCCCAAAGAAGCCGCCGACATGCTCGCGCAAATGCCAGCCACGGTGGCGGAGCAGGTGGGGGCTTTCTTCAAAGGGCTGTTTACTAGCGAGTTCGTCCATGCCATGCGCACCACTTACCTGTTCTCTATCATCTTGGTGTTCGCTGGGGCTATGCTTGTGTTGGTGTTGCGTGGCAAGGGCAAGGGCAAGGAGCGGGGCGGCGAAGAGCAGTGACCCAAGAACCGTTCATAGACTATCTCTCGTCGGTCATCCCCCGGATAGACGAGCATATCCATGAGTATCTGACCAAGGTGCCCCAAGGGTCCGCCCTGGACCGCTATCTCTACAAGCATCTTGGACGAGTTCATCATGCGGGGCGGCAAGCGCATGCGGCCCGCCATGGCGATGCTGGCCTGCCAGGCGGCTGGGGGCGACCCCGACCGGGCGCTTGCGACCGGCTGTGCCATCGAGGTGTTTCACGCCGCGGCGCTGATACACGATGACATCATGGACGGCAGCCTGTTGCGCCGCGGTGAGCCGTGCGCGCACGTGCAGCACGGCGTCTCGCTGGCCATCAACGCCGGCGACTATGCCCTGGGCCTAGTCTGCACCATGGTGGTGCGTGACAAGGGCCTGGACGACAAGACCAAGCTGGCGGTGCTGGAGGTGATCAGCGAGATGAGCGAGCGCACCGTCGAGGGGCAGGCGCTGGATGTAGGCTGGGTGCGGGACGAGATCTACGACCTCAATCCGGACGACTACATGCTGATGGCGTTGGGCAAGACCGGCTACTACAGCGGCATAGCTCCGCTCAAGGCGGGAGCGATCATCGGCGGGGCCACCGAGCAAGAGATAGAAGCTCTTGCAGGCTTTGGCAAGAACTGCTCCGTCGCCTTCCAGATCCAGGACGACCTGCTGAACCTGATCGGCGACGAAGACACCATGGGCAAAGACCAGCTGTCGGACATCCTGGAGAGCAAGCGGACGCTCATGGTGATCCACTGTCTGGCCGAGGCGAGTGCGACCGACCGGGAGCGGTTGATAGAGCTTCTGAAGCTGGGCAACGCCAAGACCCCCGAACAGGCCCAAGAGGTACTCCAGATGATGGTGAGTCACGGCTCGATAGAACACGCACGCAGCACGGCGCAGAGCTTGATAGCTAAGGGCCAAGCGTTTCTGGGCTTGGTAAGGCCCTCCGAGGCGCGTAACATTCTTAGCGCGATGGCCGAATACTTCTTGGAGAGGCAACTCTAGGGAGAGCGGGGGCTAATCAAAGTCCCGCAAACTGCCGATAAACGACAGGTACGAATGTCCACACGACGCCCGTCGCTTTTTTGCCGGGGAGGTCCCGGGGAGGCGGTGCCGAAGGTGCTTCATATGAGGTGGGTCACATGATGCGCATCATGAGGCGCGAAAGGACTGCGATGGCGGTTCAGTTGGGGAAGCGCCCTCGAGGTTTCACCCTGATCGAGATCATGGTGGGTCTCACGGTGCTCTTGATCGCCATGGCCGGTCTAGTGCCCCTGTTCATCGCCGGGCTCAACCAATCCTCCAGCGTGCGCTACAAGAGCACGGCAGCCAACATCGCTCAGGAGAAGATCGAAGAGATCCGCCAGCTGGACTATCGGGAGATCATCGACGTACCCTTCCTGGAGAGCCGTTTCGGCGTCGCAGCGAGACAGTGCGCGGCGTGGCCTTCGAGATAGGGTATGGGTTGGTGGAGACCTCTTATGGCGCCGGTATCTTGAAAGAAGTCTCGGTGGAGGTCGGCTGGACGGATGGGCCGACTGAATCGCCCACCCGGCTCACCACCCTGTTCCACCAGCAGTATGTCGGGCCGCGCATCTCTTGGATGGATGTCAGCCCCGAACCGTTGTCCGACGAACCCACGACTCCCTTCGGCGTCCTGCAGCAGGATTGGCCGCACACGATCTACTGTCATGTGGCCGAGGCGGACTGGGGACTTGTAATCGACAATCTCAATCAGCCTGGGATGACCGCACGCGACGCACATCTGCGTCTGGCCATGGTCGACGACAATGATGTAGCCGTGCAGCTGGGGGACCCGGCCCAGGACTACGAGATCAGAGGTCTGCAGTACACGATCACCGACGGTGTGGTGTCCGACGTCTACATTCCCTTCACCATAGACTCCGGTGATCTATCAGACGGCTACTGGGAGTTCAGGGGGGTCATCTTCAATCAGTACGACGAACCCGGCAACGTGTGGCGGCTGAGGCTGAGGGTCGAGAACGGTGGCCCTGCCGCTCCCAGCCCGTTCATGGCTGTGCCCCAGTACGGCGACGAGAGCATCATGTTGTACTGGAGCGGGGGTAGTGAGCGCGACCGCGACCATTACTGCATCCAGCGACGCGATAAGCCCGGTGCAGATTGGAAGTCCTGGGTTAACCTTGACATGGACGTCGACCCCAACGCCACCAGCTTCCTGGACCAGGGGAGCATCGCCACCATGATCGACCCATGGGGGACTGAGTCCACACCGCACTACTACCAGTACCGGATATGGGCCGTGGACGCCGACGGCAACTCGGGCTGGGTCGTCGGTGACGTCGCATACAGTCTCGAGGTCAGGATCCCGCCCAGCATACCTGTGACCACCACGACCATAGCGCCGGAACTCACCACTACCACGGTCGTGTCCTCTACGACGACCACTCTCACCGCGGCGCTGTTTAGCATCACCATAGTCAACAACGACAATAAGGTGTACACGATACTCATCGAGCCGGGCGATCCAACGCAGTCCGACATAAATACCAACGTGAACAAGAACTCGTCGCTTGTCCTCAACAATCTGCCCGCGGGTTCATACAACATCACTGCCTCGGCCAACGGCAGGACGACTCGCTACGCCTCCTTCACCCTAGGTGATTCATACGATCCCAACATCCCTGTTCTCACCATCAACAAGTAGGGGCGTGCAAGGGTGAGACAGACCATGAAGAGTGACAATCCCATCAGACGTTCTCTAGGCCGCCTCAAGCAAGGTCGAGGCTTCAGCTCTGGTGGAGGTCTTGGTGGTCTGCTCGCTCTTGTTGGTGGTCATGGTGGCAGTCTACGGCGTGTGGATGGGTCTGCAGCGCACGTACCAGTTCACCGATGACGACCTGAAGGCTCAGGCTGAAGCTCGTGCAGCGATGTACGAGATGGTGGAGGTCATCCGCACCGCCCGGGAGCCGGATTTCGCGGTCGATGAGGGCCTGGACCTGGTGATCGTACGGGCCGAGGCGAATTCGCTGATCTGTTGGAGCGATGTGGACCGCGACGATGGCCATACGCTGGAGTTGATCCGCTTCTGGGTGGACCTGGATGAGCGCTCACTCTATCGGAGCACCAGCTTCGAAGGGACATCACGTTCGGCGAAGGGACGCTCACCAGGCTGGTAGGTCACTGGGTGAGCAATGACGAGGACAATGGTGACAGCCTCTTCAGCTATGTGGGCATGAACGACGCGGCTCTGCCCATGACGGCCGAGTTGCCAGGCAACGCATCGCACGTTGAAGATCCCACCAAGATACGCGAAGTGCACATCAACCTGATGGTGGATGTCGTCCTGGGCGAGAAGCCTGAGCACCACGTGCTCAGCTCGGTGGTCCAACCGCGGAATCTGCGTCTGTATTAGAGATGGCCTGAAGATAACAGGGAGTAGTTGAGATGAGACGTCAAGAAGAGAGACAAGAGCCCAGCGGTTACCTGGTGAGCCGGCTTAGAGGGGAGAGCGGCATCGTGATCGTGGTGGTCATGGTGTTCTGCCTTATCTTCCTGGTGATCGGTCTTTCGCTCTATTGGCTGACGACCGGCCACATCAAGGGCACAGAGAGCGAGCGCAAGAACGTCAAGTCGTTCAACGTCGCTGAAGCCGGCGTGGACGCGGGCATGCTTGCCCTGAAGCTGGAGTGGCCCTTCACCGCGAGAAGACGGAGAGGCCTTCGGCGTGTCGGAGGACTTGGTATACGAAGCACTGCAGGCGGAGAACGACACTCTGCATCTGGCGGAGAACTCGGACGACCCTGAGGGCGAGTTCGTGCAGGTGACCGTCTACGACAATTCAGTCTCGGGAGTGACTGTCACCGAACCTCCGGCCGAAGGGGACCGCGTCACATGGGACGCCAACGGAGACGGCAAGATGTACGTGGATTCGGTCTCGAACGTGCAGGACAACAAGCATCGCATACTGCTCTTGGCCGAACGCCAGGTCTGGAATCTGTACTTCCCGGTGGGTGTGGCTCTCTTCAGCGGAGCCGTAGGCTCCAACGGTACGGGCTTTGACATCGAGATAGAGAACGGCAGTCCGCCGGTCTACTATGACGTCAACGATATCCTGGGCAAGGGGATCAATCCTGGGGGCGGAGTCGCTCAGATACCTACTGGCACGGAGTTTGAGGAGAACATCACCCCTGCACTCCAGCGAGCTTTGATGAACTTGGCCATTGAGCAGGGCACATACTTCACCACGGGAGCGGCCGCTTCGGCGTTTCTCACCTCAAGCAGCGCGCCCGGTTCCATCGTATATGTCAAGAGTGACACAGCGGTGGACATCTCCGGCAGCATGCAGATGGGGACGGTAGAGCAGCCGATAGTGGTGATCATCGACACTCCGGACGGCACCGAGAACTCTTGGGACATGCGCGGTACCGCTGACTTCTTCGGGGTCCTTGTGGTCCTGGGAGATACTCTGCTGCGCGGAACGTGCAGCATCCACGGGGCGGCGTTCACCGAGGGCACGATGACCAACAAGGGTACCGGCTCCTCGGCGGAGCTCTACTACAACGACCAGATCGTCAAGAACATCAACCGGGTCCAAACGCTCAGCGTCAACGTCGTGGCCAACAGCTGGGAAGAGTACACGGGCGCCAAGACCGAGTAGTTCACCTACGCGGCGGCGCACCGGCGAGGGCGCGACGAGGCGCGACGGCGGGGCACAGCCATGCGGGCACCGTGCGCGGTCAGATCTCGCGGGAGTCGTAGGCCCAGTGCAGAAGGGCCTGGCGCTGCCGTTGGCGGCAGCTGAGGTCACCTATTGCACAATTCTTGCGCACCTGAGCTACGTGGCGTCGCATCGCTCTCCATCGGTCTATCTGGCGCCGGTCTTCGTCCGGCATCCGCCGTCCCATGTAGTAGCGGCAGTACCACTGGAACCAGCCGCGAGGGTCGTCGGCATGGATCCAACCTCGCCGCTGCCACTCCGACAGCGGCAGCGAGGCATCGATGCCAAAGAAGTTGAGGGTGGGGTCTTTGCCTTGCGGTGAGAGCTTGGCGTCGTCGAACCAAGACGCCGGGAACTCGTCTGTGCAGTCGGTCATGTACTTGCCGCCGAACACCCCCAGGGCGAGCATCTCTTGTGGGGTAAGCTCGGGCCGGAAGTCGGTGGCGAAGTCGCGCCCCGTGGGAGCCGTTAGCACGTAGCGGTATCCGCTCTGCATGCGGTCATCGACCACGACCTCCAAGGGTCGACGCTCTGCCGGTGAGAGGGTGGAGCCCACGCCCCGGGTCTAGTCGCCGGCGTCGAGGCGCTGCACGGCCACGGCGATGGTCCCGAGCCCTACGTGAGTGGTGATAACGGCGCCCGCCGGGACGATGGGGATCTCGTTACCGCCGAGCGTGTCGCCAAGGGCCTGTGTGAGTCTGTCTCTGACCGTCTGCGCCGCTTCCAGGCCGTCGGCGTGGACCACGGCCGCGCGCACGGGGTGACCCGCGGCGAAGTTCTCCACCTTACCGGCCATGGCTTGAAGCGCGCGGCGATACCCAAAGCGCGCGCCGGCGATATGCGCGGCCCCGTCTTCGCTGAAGACAATCAGCGGCTTGACGGACATCATGCCCGCCACCATGGCCGCCGGGGCGCTTACGCGGCCCCCTCTCACAGCGACCTCGAGGTCGAACACAGCGCCGTACACTCGAGTCGACCGGGCGGCGGCTTCCGCCGCCGCCACCACGGCATCCAAGTCCGCCCCTGCCGCAATGGCCTCGCCGGCCGTCTGCACCACTAGGCCCAGACCTACCGAGACGTGTCGGGAGTCCACCACCCGCACCCGATCGCGGTCGACCGCTTGGGCGGCCGCGACGGCGCTCTGCACGGTGCCGGATAGACGTGCCGAGATGTGCACAGAGACCACAGCCTCGTAGTCGGCAAGGAGTTGCTTGTAGACATCGGCCAGCTCTCCGACGCTGGGTTGGGACGAACGTGCCACCTGGCCGTTCTCGCGGAAGCGCGCGAAGAAGGTGGCATAGTCCATGTCTACGCGGTCGAGATAGTCCGTGCCGCCCAGGGTGAAATGCAGCGGCACCATGACCGGATGGTGTCTGGCCTGTTCTGCCTCCAGCAGGTCACAAGTGGAGTCGGTGACAAGGGCGATCTTGGGCATGCGCGCCTCCTCTTAGGCACTACTCTCTTCTACCCGGTCTGATGATATCAAGACGGGGTCCGTCGTTCTTGGCACGGAGTCGCGTGGCCGCAAGCCAAAGGCTAGACTGTTGGGCGCTCGCGTACTAGATTGGTTAGAAGAGCGGTCGGGCGAGGTCCGGCCGGAAACGTCAGCATGGGGAGGCATCAACGCATGAAGGTGAATCTGGTTCTGCTCAAGTTCGTCGCTCTCGTCCTATTCGTCCTCTGCGCGATCCTGTTCTTCGCCGACGTACGTTACGACGTCACCATGGGCCTGTTCGCTCTGGCATTCGCCTGCCGGGTGGCGGCCGACGTAGGTAAGTAACCGCGGGGACTAGTCGGTAGGGCGATGCTCTAGAACGATAGGGTGGGGGCGGAGTTCTGCCTCCACTCGTCTAGAACGGCCTGGTTGGGCAGCGGCATGGGCGCGGCGTTGACTATCTGACAGCAGCGCTCGTAGACGCAGTCGACCTCGTGGATGCATTCGCCCCCGGAGACTTCGAAGGGCGCGTGGCAGTACTGGCAGCTAAGGGTGTGCAGGTCCCACCATGGGCTCTTGGTGATACGCTCGATCACCGAGCGCATGCGCCGCCAGTCGCAGCAAAGGGTCTCTACATCCGCGGATAGCTTGTCTACCTCGCGTGTCTTTGGCACGCCGTCCTCGAACACCACAGCCGGCCTCCCGCAGCCAAGGTCATATCCAACAAGACAGGGACTATATCGGCAGAAGCCAGCGCGCGTATTAGGCCACCTCCCGGGGGTGGCGCCCCCGCCGCGGCCGGGCTGTACGTACGCCGGGGCGTCAGTCGGTGGGCTCTGAATCTAGCGGCAGGCGCTCACTGTTGTACAAAGTCAACAGCGCATCGACCACCTGCGGATCGAACTGTGCCCCCCGCTCGCGCTCAATCTCGGCGATGGCGTCGGGTACCGGCCACGCATCCTTGTACGGCCGTATGTGGGTGAGGGCGTCGAAGGCATCGGCGACCGCCACTATGCGTGCCGTGAGCGGGATCTCGTCGGCTTCTAGACCGCAGGGGTAACCCTGTCCGTCCCAGCGTTCGTGATGAAAGAGTGCTATCTCTTCGGCCATCTGCACCAATTCAGACGTGCCGCCGCCGAGCAGCTTGGCGCCCAAGGCGGAGTGTTTGCGCATGACGTCGCGCTCGCTCTCGTCGAAGGGGCCGGTCTTGAGCAGCACGTTATCAGATATCGCGACCTTGCCCAGATCGTGAAGGGTGGCTGTCCGGGAGATGAGATTGGCCCTTTCGTGGGGGAGTCCCAACTCCAGAGCTATGAGCCCACAGAGTTCGCCCACCCTATCAGTGTGCTTGCCGGTGGCGTCGTCGCGATACTCGGCGACGCGGCCCAGCCTATCCAGGATCTCGATGTGAGCTTGTTGCAGCTGGGCGGTGCGGCGCCGGACCAGCTCCTCCAGCACACCGCGTACTTCGTTGACCCGGCGGCTCATGTAGCGGGTCTCGAGCAGCGAACGCACGTGAGCCGTGAAGACCTTTAGGTCTATGGGCTTGGTGAGGAAATGGTTGGCGCCCGCCTGCAAGGCCTGAAGGCGAGTCTCGGGCTCGGGTAGGCCGCTGATCATGAGGACCGGCAGGAAGGTGTCTTCGTTCAATCTCTGGCTGAGGTCGCTGAGAAAGTCGTAGCCGGTCATCACCGGCATGTTGATGTCCAGGACGATGAGGTCGGGAGCGATGTCGTCGAACATCTTGAGTGCCTCGGCCGGATCGGTGAAGCCTTGCGGATGAGCGTAGCCCGCGTCCTCCAGCGCGCGAGTCAGAAGACGGACGATGCTGGGCTCATCGTCTATCACCAATATGCGTGCGTCTTCATGCATCGTTTCTGTCATCAATCGGCCCCTATGGTTCTGTTCGCTCCGGCTGTCCACCGGCGGAGTCGGACTGTCTAAGCCACGTTCGTACTTCGTGGTTCAATTCCTGCGCGGTGAAGGGCTTCTCCAAGTAGCCGGCCTGCAAATCTCTGCGTTCCGCGGCGGCTTGTGCCGTGCCGGCCTCCTTGGACACCAGGAGCAGCCGCAATCCGGGCCTGCCCCGCGTCGCGAGCGCGGCGAGCTGCTCACCCTGCAGGGTCCCCGACAAGGACAAGTCGGTTATCAAGCCATCGATCTTGACCCTGCGGTCGGCAAGCATCTTAGCGGCTTGTTCGCCGTTGGTGGCAGGCAGCACCTGAAACCCGCGGCGCTCCAATATCCGCTTGGTCAGAGTCAAAAAGGCCGCGTCGGAATCGACGACCATAACGGTGTTGGTGCCCGGGTGGGACAGTGTCTGCGTGTCTGGCGGTCCGGGTGCCTCCTCCGCCCTGGGCAGATAGATGGTGAACGTGGTGCCATGGCCCGGCTCACTGTGTACGTAGATACAGCCCTCGCTCTGCGCGACGATGCCGTACACGGTGGCAAGGCCCAGCCCGGTGCCAAGCCCAGGTGGCTTGGTGGTGTAGAAGGGTTCGAAGACGTGGCTGAGCACCTCTTTGTCTATGCCGGACCCTGTGTCTGCAACGGTGAGCACGACGCACCGGCCCGGAGTGACTTCAGGATGCGTCTCGCAGAACTGGTCGTCCAAGACCGCTTCGGTGGTGCTTAGGGTCAGCTTACCTCCCTTGGGCATGGCGTCGCGGGCATTGACGGCCAGGTTGAGCAACACTTGGACGAACTGCTGCTCGTCCACCTCAACCTTGCCCAGGTCCGGGCTGAGCGAGGTCACGAGCTCGATGTCGGCGCCGATGGTCCTGGCCAGCATCTTCCGGGTCTCGCTGACCACATCGTTTAGAGAGACAAGGGTGGGCTGCATGGCCTGCCGGCGAGAGAAGGCCAAAATGCGCTGAGTCAGAGCTGCGGCGCGCTCCGCCGCATCCTTGATCTCGCCAACGTCCTCAGCCACGGAGCCAGCGGGGCATTCCGCGGACGAGAGGATGAGGTCGCTGTAGCCGATGATGGTGGTGAGCACGTTGTTGAAGTCGTGCGCGATGCCTCCGGCCAGTCTGCCGATGGCCTCCATCTTCTGAGACTGCAGCAGCTGCTCGTCTCGCTCCTTGAGGGACTTCAGCGTCTCGCTCTGCGCCTCGAACAACTGACGATAACGCTCTTCGCTCTCCTTGAGGCTGTTCTCTGCCAGTCGGCGGTCGGTGACGTCTCGTACGAAGACCAAGCTTAGTTCCTCGTCGCCGTGCAGTACGGCGGTAGCCGTGAGCTCCACATCCAGCTTGCGCCCATCCTTGGTCATCCAGGTCTCCTCGATCATCAAGATGCCCGCATTCGCTGTCTTGGCCCATCTCTGCTTGAGGGTCTCTGGGGTCAGTCCGGGGTTGACCTCCCAGATGGGCGTCGCCTGAAGCTCCTCAAGGGAGTAGCCAAGGAATTCGCAAGTCGACCGGTTCGCGTAGGTGATGCGGCCCTCGGAGTCCAGCCAGTGGATCATGTCTGGGGCGTTCTCCACGGAGAGCTGAGTGAGCAGCAGCGATTCCTCAAGAGCCTTTCGGTCGGAGATATCGCGGCAGAAGGTGCAGTGGTATTGCTGACCCTGGAAGACCATGGGGCAGACGGTCACCTCCACGGGGAACACCCTTCCACTCTTGGTCCGATGACGGGTCTCGACGCGGAAACTCGTCGCGGGGATCGCTTCCCGCCAACTCCTTCTCCAGGCCTCTCTATCTCTCTCTAAGTCGGGACATATATCGAACACCGTCATGTTCAGCAGCTCTTCCTGCGTGTACTCGAGGTGGCGGCAGGTAGATTCACTGACCTCGATTATTCTGCCGTCGGAATCGTTCCAGGTGGGGTAGTCGTCCAGCTGATCCAACGAGTACTGCAGACGCCGCAGCTTCTCGTCGGTTCTCGCTCGGTCGCTGATATCCCGGCAGATGGCGCAGTGCAGCCGCTTGCCGTCGAAGACCATGGGGTTGATAGAGAGTTCCATAGGTACCCTTCTGCCGCTCTTGGTGCGGTACTCCACTTCGAGTCGGAAGGGGGCCTGCGGGCGGTCTTCTCGCCAGCTCTCTCGCCACCGGTCCGCGTCAAGATCGGGGTGGAGGTCGAACACTGTCATGCTCAGGAGTTCGTCTCTTGTGTATTCCAGGTGGCGACAGGCCGCCTCGCTGACCTCGACTATGCGTCCGCTCTCGTCGCTCCAAGCAGGGTAGTCGTCGATATGGTCCAGCGAGTACCGCATCCGGTCTAGCGCAGCTTCCGCCGCCTTGCGTTCGGAGATGTCCTCAGCGGAAGTGAGAAGAAGGCCATCAGGTGCTGTCTCGGCTCTGAACTCAAGCCACTTCTCGAGACTTGGGTGATAGACCTCGTGATTCTCCGGTACTCCGGTCTCCGCCACCCGTGAGGTGATGCCCAGTATGTCGGGGTCTTTGTCGTGGTAATGAGGATCGATCTCGCCAGCGAGATGCCCCACCATGTCTGGCAGACCGAAGAGCTCTCTAAAGGCCTTGTTGGCCGCGCAGATCTCTAGATCGTATGGCCTACCGCTGTCGTCACAAGCCAGTCGCCATAACGCCTGTGCTTGAGACATCGTTTCGAATACGGCGTCGTACCGTGGGGCGTTGCACGAGCCCGTCTCCACCGGGGCGGCTGGGTCTTGCTCGTTCTGCTCGAGCTTGCTGTGGTTCCGTTTGCCCAAAGAAGGCATGAGGCACCCCTCAGCTGTCTAGATATTGCCCTCTCTCACCAGCTTGGCAAAATGGTCGAACGACCTGTCGTAGGTCCTCTCTGCATCCGCGGGGAACACGCAGGCGGGGAGCTCCCTGTTGCGGAGGTGGTAGCGCAGACAGTCACAACACACCCCCTTGCGTGAGCAGGGCTCGTAGGTACAGTTGCAGCTTGTGAGATTCGCATCTTTCTTGCAGTCCATGAGAGCATCATCCCGCATCTTGCTTGCTTTGACCATCTCGCGCCTGGGAACATATGATAACGACGACTGGCTAGATCTGACCGACAGACAAAGGAGTGGGACATGACCATGAAGTCGACTGCTGCCGTTCTGCGTGAGGCCGGCGGGGACTACTCCGTCGAGTCCGTCGAACTCGATGATCTTCGGGCTGGTGAGGTATACGTGCGCGTGGAGGCGAGTGGTCTCTGTCACACCGACACCACCATGCAACACGTGGTGCCTATGCCTGCAGTCATCGGGCACGAGGGCGCGGGGGTGGTGGAAGAGGTCGGCTCAGGTGTGGACTACGTGAAGCCGGGCGATAGGGTGATCATGTCCTGGCCCGCCTGCGGCGTGTGCCCCAATTGCGTCGCGGGCAAGCGCTACATCTGCGACCAGCAGTTCGGTCTGTTGTTCGGCGGGACTCGACCAGACGGCTCCAAGACCATCAATTGGAAAGGCGAGTGGATATCCGGCTCCTTCTTCCAGCAGTCTTCTTTTGCCACGCATGCCATCGCGCCGGCCGAGCTCTTGGTGAAAGTGGAGGACGATGTGCCTTCAGAGATACTGGCCGCTCTGCCCTGCGGAGTCATGACGGGAGCCGGGTCGGTGCTGAACGCAATGGAGGTGGGGGCTCAGGATGACCTAGTGGTCTTCGGCGCGGGCGGCGTCGGGCTGAGCGCCGTCATGGCAGCACACCTGACGGGGGCGGACCCCATAGTCGCCGCGGACGTGAATCCCGAGCGACTCTCCCTGGCTCTGGAGTTGGGGGCCACGCACGTGGTAAACGCGGCAGAGGACGATGTCGTAGCGCGGGTGATGGACATCATCCCCGGCGGCGCCCGACGGGTGTTGGATGCGTCCGGCTCTGGGGAGGCCTGGAAGGCCGCTGGGCAGATATTGCGGTACGGGGGGACTTTCGGCTCGGCGGGAGTGCCCATGGGAGACACGCTCAGCGGTCACCCGCCGGACATGTTCTCGAAGGGCATACGATTGCAGTTCATCATGGCGGGATTCGCCGTGCCTCGCATCTTCCTGCCCAGGCTCATCAAGTGGTATTTACAGGGGCGGTTCCCCGTCGACCGGCTGGTGAAGACCTTCCCGTTCGCCAAGATCAACGAGGCCTTCGGCGAGGCGCACGCGGGGCGGGTGGTGAAGCCGGTGCTGTTGATGTAGCACCGCGCGGCGCTGGGGCGGAAGGAAGGGAAGCCGAGGACTAGCCGGCGGACTGCGCCACTAGGCGCTGGCAGATGCGTACGCCCTCCATGGCGTCTGTGCTCCAGGAGTCGGCCCCTACGTAGTCACAGACCCGACCGTCGATGATCGCCCCGCCCAGCACTACGGGCGGGCGATAGCCTAGCTCAGACTCATGCGCGCGCAGAGATTGGATGGTCTGCTTCATGCTATCGAAGGCCGCCGCTATCAGACCGGACAGACAGACCACGTCTGCTTTCGATCGTTGGACTTCTTCCAGGAAACGGTCGGGCGACACATCCACCCCTAGATCGATGACTTCGAATCCAAACCCTCTCAGCGATGTGGCGAACAGGTTCTTGCCTATGTCGTGTATGTCCTTGGCGACGGTCCCAAGGACGATCTTGCCGGTGGACTCCTTGCTGGCAGTCTGTTCGTAGGAAGGTTGCACGAGTTCGAGTACCTCTTTGAAGAGTTCGCCTGCCATGATGAGCCCCGAGATGAAGTACTCCTCGCGCTCGTAGCGCTCGCCGACCACTCTGAGTGCGTCTTGGCACGTACCCAGGATAGAGTGCGGAGTCACGCCTTTCTGAGCGAGGATCTCGCGCGTGATCTCGAGGGTCAAGTCCTCATCCAGCTCGATCAGAGCGGCTCGCAGACCTTCCAGTGTTCCCAATGCCATGCTGCCTCCGTCGTCTTTCACTCAGGCCCCAGCCGCGCCCGCAACCTGAACAACTCAGCGCGCAACAAGAAGCGACCCCAACTGACGAGGTGTGTCGTCGAGCGCTCTGAAGACGTGCTCAAGGCACAGGGCCAGCGCGCCCTCTTCTTGCCCGAGTATGGCGGCGCTGTCAGCATCCAGTTTGACCGCGGTCAGCACCATTTCGCCCCGAGGGAATCTTTGGGCGGTGCCCGAGTCCAGAAAGGCGTGCAAAGAGGTGAGCTGCAATTGAGACTCCACCAGCGGTCTTCGCGGGTCGTAGGCTATGTACTCGGTGTGGTACATGGCAGGGTTGCCGTCGTACAGCACCAGGCGGCGTAGGTATATGACCCGGTCGCCGGGCTTGAGAGCGAGCATGCCCGCTACCTCATCGTCGGCTCGAGTCATCGCGGCCGTGAGCAGCCTTATCTCGGCCGACTCATCAAGCCACTCGCCGGTGGGGGAATCTAGGCGGAACCTGGAGTCGCTCAGATCAAGCGATCTTGCGAAGATCCCGCGTCCTCTCTCTCCTGACACGAGCCCTTGGCCCTTGAGGATGTTGAGTGCCCTGTGTACCGTCATCGGACTTACACCGAACTCGCGGCAGAGTTCTGAGCCGGAGGGTAGGCGGCTGCCGTCCGCGTAGACGCCGGAAGAGACACGGGCGGCCAAGGTGGTTGCTATACGGATGTACGCAGGGGCCTCAGGGGCGAACCCTTGGCCGAGCTCAGACGGCCTCAGCGCATTCCCCCCGCCGTGACTGTCGACGATTTCTTGTGGGTTGCTGCTCACGCTTCCCGCTCTCATTCGGGGAGGTTCTGATACCCCGGTTGACTAGCGATATTGGCGATTGCATCTTACCATGTTATATAGACAAGTGGATTGTCTCGAAGGGCACAATCTTGTATAGTAGTTTGTGCCGCGTGATGCGTGGACCGCATTCGCGGGGACTGATGGGTGTTGATCGTGTGTGCTGCCTCTGCTACTGAAGGAGCCGCGATGTCCCACGAGCTAGTCGAAGCCATGGCCAACATGCAGGAGGACGAAGCCCTGCGGATAGTGGATGAGCTCTTGGCCAAGGGCGAGGACCCCCAGAAGATCCTCGATCTCTCATCCGAGGCCATGCAGGTGGTGGGCACCCGCTATCAGGAAGGCACCTACTTCCTGCCCGAGCTAATCATGAGCGGCGAGATGCTGCGCAAGATCGGCGAAGTGCTAAAACCCAGGATGGCCGCTCAGACGGGCGAAGCCAAGAAGCTGGGCACCGTGGTCCTAGGCACCGTACGCGGCGACATCCATGACATCGGCAAAGACATCGTGGGCTTCATGCTGGAAGTGAACGGCTTCACCGTGCACGATCTAGGCATCGACCAGCCCGAGGAGAAGTTCGTCGAGGCCGTGCGGGAACACAAGCCCCAGGTGCTGGCTCTCTCCGGCTTCCTCTCGGTGGCCTTCGACTCTATGAAGTCCACCATCGAGCAGGTGGAGGCCGCGGGCCTGCGTGAGGGCATGAAGGTCATCATCGGTGGCGGGCAGATGGACGACACCGTGCGCAAGTACACCGGAGCGGACGCCTACGGGGACGATGCCATGGCCGCCGTAGCCTACGCCAAAGAGACGGTGGGGGTGAAGTGAGATGGCAGAGAAGGCCTGGAAGGACATGACCCCTGCCGAGAAGCGGGCCGACCGCATCGAGAAGTGGCGGAATCCCGGAGCCCCGTTTGTGGACTCGCGGGCCGAGGCCGACTACAAGGCCCGCGTGGATAGGCTTATCGCGGCTATCAAACTGGAGAAACCCGACAGAGTCCCTGTCAGCCTTACTGCGGGTTGGTGGCCGGCCGTCAAGGCGGGTATCACCCCCTACGAGGCTATGCACGACGCTGCGCGCGCCGCCCAGGCCTGGGTGGAGTTCAACTTGGAGTTCAAGCTCGACGCCATGGTGAGCCCTATCCTGCAGACCACGCCCGCGTCGGTGTTCGAGACGCTGGACTACAAACTCTACTCTTGGCCGGGTCATGGCGTCGCCGAAGACGTGGGCTACCAATACAACGAGAAAGAGTGGATGCTCCCCGAAGAGTACGATCACCTGATCTCGGACCCCACCGACTACATGCTGCGCGTGTACCTGCCGCGCACGGTAGGGGCATTCGCTGGGTTCAGCGGGCTGAGCTCTCTGTTCGACTTCACCGAGCTGCCGTTCGTATCTGGGCATATTGGGGCCTGGGGCTCGCCGGAGATGGCAGAGAGCCTGGCGAGGCTGACAAAAGCGGCCGCACTGACAGGCGAGTGGGCCCAGGCCACCTTCGCCAAGATCGGCGAGCTGGTGACGCTGGGCTTTCCCGCCTACTGGGGCGGAGCGACCAAAGCTCCTTTCGACATCCTGGGAGACACTCTGCGGGGCACTCGCGGAGTAGTGACAGACCTGTATCGGTATCCCGACAAGGTAGTCGCCGCCTGCGAGCGGCTCGTGCCCGTGGCTGTGGACTTCGTCACCAAGCGGCCCGGTCCCGGACCGGCGACGCCGGTGATCTTCATGCCCCTGCACAAGGGCGCCGACGGTTTCATGAGCGACGAGCAGTTCCGCAAGTTCTACTGGCCCAGCCTGCGCGCGACTCTGATGGGCCTGATCGAGGAGGGCCTCATACCTTTCTTGTTCGCCGAAGGCGGCTACAACTCGCGGCTTGACATCATCAAGGACCTGCCCAAGGCCAGCACAGTCTGGCTCTTCGACCAGACCGACATGGCCAAAGCGAAGACTGCTATCGGGGACGTCGCCTGCATACAGGGCAACGTGCCGTTGTCTCTCATCTACGCGGGCAGCAAAGAGGACACGGTGAAGTACGTCCGTGACCTCATAGACACCGCGGGTAAGGACGGTGGGTTCGTGCTGGACGTCGGCGCGGTGGCCGATGGTGGCAAAGAGGAGAACCTGCACGCCATGGTCGAGACGGCCGCGGAGTACGGCCGGTACTAGACAGCGCAATCGAGCGGACAGTTGTGTGGGCGGTCGGAGGCAACTCAGGGAGGTGGTCAGCAAGCATATGGCTGAATGTATGAGTGGCTCGATTTGGTTCGTATCGACGGAGCAGAGAGGGAGGCATCCACATGTGGAAGAAGTATCGCCGAATCGCTATTCCCCTAGTTCTGTGTCTTGTTGTTGTAGTGGCGGCGCTGGCCGCCGTGGCCTGTGGCGGGGACGAAGCTAAGACCGGCGTCACGATCCCCGGCAAGGACACGATCGTTATCGGGCAGGTGCGGTCTCTCACCGGACCCTACGCGTTCTACGAAGCCAACGCCTTCGGCCCCAGCCGTGAGCTGTGGCTCGAGAAGGTCAATGCCGACGGTGGCATCTACATCGAAGACTACGGCAAGAAGATGAAAGTCGAGATGAAGATCTACGACGACGGCAGCAACCTGGACACGATGACGCAGCTATACGAGAAGCTGATGACCGAGGACAAGGTGGACTTCATCTTCGGCCCCAACAGCACTGCGTTCAACTTCGCGGCTGCCGGTATAGCCAATCAGCACGGCTATATGATGATGACCGCTGAAGGTGGCGACCGTACCCTCGAAGACCAGCTCGATCAACTTCCGCTGTTCTTTGGCGTGCTGAGCTACTCCACCACCGAAGTCCCGGCCTTGATCGAGATCTTCAAAGAGGTCGGTGTGAAGACGGTGGCGATCGCCTACAACGACGATCTGCACGGCATCGAGTACACGGACGCTATGGTCGAGGGCGCCGCAGGAGCCGGTATTGAGATCGTTTACAACGAGCCGTTCCCCTACGAGACGGCCGACTTCTCTAACATCATCCGGCAGGTCCAGGCTCTGGACCCCGACTGCTTCTACTTCCCCGGTTATCCTGAGCACAACTTCCCGCTGGTGCCACAACTGATCCAAGCGGGCTACAACCCCAAGATGCTGGTTCTGGGCCCGGGCGGCACGTTCGGAGCCTTCCCGTTCGCCATGGGTGGCGCTGACGGTCCTGAGGCCGGCTACAAGATAGTCGAAGGCGTTTGTGGTTATGGCGCGTGGAGTGTCAACAGTTCTCCGGAACTGGCGGCCATGCGTGAAGAGATGCTCGCCAGCCCGACGCTGCAGGGCCTGGGCTTCACCGAGGCCAACATGGACTACTGGGGCCATGCGTTCTACTACGCTGAGCTGCAGATGTTCCAGATGGCTCTCGAGAAGGCCGGATCCCTTGACAACGCTGAGGTGGCCGAACTCCTGAAGACCGAACACTTCACGACGGTCCTGGGCGACACCTGGTTCGATAACCAGATTCTCGCGGCCGGGAGCCATCCTGGGCGAGATCGGCCAGTGGCAGAACGGCCTCTTCGAGGTCATCGATGTCGGTGACAAGCGCACCGCGGACCCGATATATCCGAAGCCGGCTTGGCCGACGACTCCGTAGACCAACTAGTGTAGAAGACGCGAAGGGGGCCACCCTGGGTGAACCCCAGGGTGGCCCCGAACGCAAGGAAAGAATCGGGCTAACAAGGATTCTGAATGGTTGTACTACGAGACATAGTGATCACCGGTCTGCTGCTGGGCGGCCTCTATGCCTTGGTCTCAGTGGGCATGGCACTCCAGTACGGAGTGGCCCGAGTGCTCAACGTGGCTCACGGCGAGTTCATCATGATAGGTGCTTTTCTCACCTTCACGATCCACACCAGCACCAAGATGAACCCGCTCTGGACAATGGCTATCACAGGTCCGGCCATGTTCATCGTCGGCTTCATATTGCACAAGACTCTCTATCGCAGCCTGATGAACACGTCGCCCACACTGGACATCTTTGAAGGCAAGTCGCTCCTCGCTTCGTTCGGCCTGTACTACGTAGTGCAGAACGTGGCGAGGATGATATGGGGGGCGGACATCGATGGCTACACTTTCCAGCCGTTGATGAAAGTGGTCACTGCAGCACGTATACCCCTCAACAGACTGGTAGCGCTGGCGTTCGTCGTGGCTCTCTCGGCCTTGTTCTACCTGTTCTTACGTCTGACCCGTTTGGGCAAAGCCATAAGGGCCTCCGCCCAGGACCCGACCACGGCTGGGCTGATGGGCGTGAACATCGACAACGTGCTCGCTATCTGTTTCGGACTGGGTCTGGCGATGGCGGCCTGGTCGGGCAGCCTGCTGAGCCTCGTCTACCAGAGCATCACCACCAGCATGGGCCTGCAGTACACGGTGTACGCCATGATCGTAGTCGTTCTGGGTGGGCTCGGAAGTATCACCGGAGCGTTGGCAGGGGGATTGATCTTAGGGTTCGTGGCCTCGGTGGTGCAGTACTTCAAGCCGTCCCTGGTCACGATCGCCTTCTACGCCATCTTTGTCGTACTACTGATCGCACGGCCCAAGGGACTGATGGGTAAATAGATGAAGACCAGACTTTTCGCATTCAACAAGCTCACGCCAGCCAACTACGCCCTACTCGCACTCCTGCTGGCAGCCGCGGTCTTCTTTGGTGTCTTTCCTTTGTGGTACGAGGGGTATTGGACCACCAAACTCACCGAGATCATGAAGTTCGTCATCCTCGCGGTCGCGTGGGTGGTCTTCTCGGCTCCCACCGGGTACATGTCGCTCGCGACCGCCGCCTTCTTTGGTGTGGGTTTCTACTTGGCCTCGGTGCTCAGCGGGACGGTGCCGTTCGTGGCCATCATCCTGATCGCGGGTGCGAGCGTATTCGTGCTGGCCGTGCTCGTGGGGGCTCTGACGCTCCGACTCCGGGGCGTCTACTTCTGCATCTTCACCTTCGGCCTAGTGCTGCTCATCACCAGCGTCGTCAAAGAGGTGGAGCGGCAGCTTAGCGGAACGCGCGGCCGCTTCGTTCTCACCGAGTCCATAGACGTGGTGTACTGGGGTGTCTTTGGCGTGTGCATCCTGACTATCTTGGTGGCGTGGTTGATAAGGCGCTCTCGTCACGGGTTGGCGCTGACCGCCATAGGTCAATACGAGGAAGCGGCGGCACACAGTGGCATCAACGTGGTGCGCACCAAGGTCATGGTGTTCTCGTTGAGCGCCGTCTTCATGGGAATGGCGGGCGCCGTTATCGCCACGCGGCGTGCGTACGTGGACCCGACAGTCGCTTTCCACCTCGACCAATCGTTCTTGCCTGTGCTCATGGCATTGTTCGGTGGGATGCTGAACCTAGCGGGTCCCGTGGTGGGAGCCGTGGTCTTCTCCCTGATCAAGGAGGAGCTGTCCACCACTTGGCCGGAGATGTTCCAGGTCATATTCGGGGTGATACTCATCGTCTCCATCCTGTTCCTGCCCACCGGCATCGTGGGTCTGGTGGAGGAGGTCTGGCGAGCTGTGAATGGAGAGCGGCCGCTCAGTAGGCGCGCAGTGCTGTGGTGCCTGATCCTGCCGCCGCTGGGATGGTTCGCGCTGCTGGCACGCGTGGCGATAATCGGTTTCTTCAGGATTACGAAAGTGGCCTCTACCTCCTGTGATGATGGAGGAGCCTTTCACATGGAAGGAGTTCGTCATCGGCTCCCTGACAGTGGTCAGTGGGGTACGCAATCGTCGGGCGGTTCATAGGGAAGCTCTCCTGGGTGAAGTTGAGAGGAGAATCGCGTGCGCTTGCTTGAGGGCGAAGGGATTAAGCCGTAATTTCGGCGGCCTCGCGGCTGTCTCTGACGTCGATTTCTACGTGGACGAAGGTGAGATCGTTGGGCTTATCGGTCCCAACGGGGCCGGCAAGACGACGCTCTTCAATCTCATCTCGGCCTCGCTCAAACCCAGCAAAGGCAAGATCCGCTTTCAGGACAAAGACATAACCGGCATCGCGCCACACAAGATATGTCGACTTGGCATCGCCCGTACCTTCCAGACTGTCAAGATATTCGGTGACCTGCCCGTTCTGCGCAATGTGATGGTGGGTTCACTCTTTGGCACCGGTCATCACAGCACCACGCACGAAGCCCAGGAGAGGGCCGAGGAAGCGCTCGAGTTCGTGGACTTGACTCCATACAAGGACGCGCCTGCCAAAGACCTGACTTTGGCTCAGCAGAAGCGTCTGGAGGTCGCGAGGGCTCTGTCCACTCAGCCCAAGCTGCTGCTGCTCGATGAATTGATGGCGGGTCTGACCGCCACCGAGGTAGCTGAGGCTATGGATGACATCAAAGAGATCAGGTCGCGGGGCACCACGGTAGTCATGATCGAGCACGTGATGCAGGCCATCATGAACATCAGCGACCGCATCTATGTCCTCGACCACGGGCGCAAGATAGCCGAGGGCATGCCTGTGGACGTGGCCTGTGACGAAGGTGTCATCGAATGCTATCTGGGAGAAGCTGACGATGCTTGAGATCGAAGGCCTCAGCGCCGGGTATGGCAATGTCCAGGTGCTCTGGGACGTCTCTCTGAACGTAGAAGAAGGGCGAGTTGTTCGCGTTTGGTCGGGTGCCAACGGCGCGGGCAAGTCTACTCTGCTTGCGGACTATCTCGGGCGTGGTGAGGCCCACCGAGGGCACCGTCATGTTCACGGACAAGCGCATCGACAGTCTCCACTCCAACGCCATCGTCAACCTGGGGCTTTCTCATATCCCCGAGAGCCGCAAGCTCTTCCCCGACATGTCGATAAGGGAGAACCTGGAGATGGGGGCCTACCCGCGCCGCTCTTGGGGGAGCCGACGCAAGACCTTGCAGCGCGTGTACGAGTTGTTCCCTCGTCTCAAGGAACGGTCCGGCAATCTCGCGCGCACCTTGAGCGGCGGCGAGCAGCAGATGCTGGCGATGGGTCGCGGCATCATGTCCTTGCCCAAGATGTGCATAATCGATGAGCCCTCCAATGGACTGGCTCCTCTGGTAGTGAAGGAGATCTTCGAAATACTGGGGACGTTACGCGCGGAAGGCATAACCATCCTTCTGGTGGAGCAGAATGTTCGCCAGACTCTGGCTATCGCCGACCGCGCCTGCGTTCTGGAGAACGGCAGAGTGGTCTTGGCGGGCTCTTGTTCGGACCTGTTGTCCAGCGACCACGTCCGCAAGGCCTACCTAGGGCTTTAGTTCTCGGAGTGGCTACGGGCCTGCCGCCCAGTGGCCGGGACGGCAGAGAAAGGCGAGGTCATGTCTCTCAAGTACAAGGTGTTTCAACACAGCTACCTAGGCTTCAACGGAACCTCGACGCTCTTCTACGGGGAGCGAGACGCGGTGCTAATCGACACCACGCAGTTGCTCTCGGATGCCCATCGGTTGGCGGCCGGGCTAATAGAGATGAACAAGACCATCACGCACGTCTACATCTCGCACTTCCATCCCGATCATCATTTCGGCACCGGTGTCATCAAACAAGCGTTTCCTGAGGCAAAGGTGGTGGCGCTACCCAGCGTGGTCAAAGACATCATCTTTACCACCACGGACAAGACCCACATGTGGGGGGAGTGGTTCGGCCGCAACGTACCTACCGAGGTGGTCTTTCCCATGCCGCTGCACAGCGGCCGGCTGGAGGTAGAGGGAGAGGTCATCGAGTTCAGTGACGACTGGGACGGCGACAGCGCCAACAACACGATGATCTGGGTGCCTTCGCTGCGAGTGGCGTGCGGCACCGACGTGGTGTACAACGACGCTCACGTGTGGACCGCCGAGAGTGATGCCGCTCGGCGCAACAAGTGGCGCGCCTCGCTGAAGAAGCTCCGCGACATGGACCCGCGGGTGGTCATCCCCGGTCACTGCAGCCCCGAGAAGCTCAACCTGGAGGACGCCTCGGGCATAGATTTCACGCTGCGCTACCTGGACGTCTACGAGGAGGTCTTGGCCAAGGCTAAGACCGGTGACGAACTCGTGGAAGGCGTAGAGAAGCACTTCCCGGGAGTGAAGGCCATCGACTACGGCCTGCACTGGCAGGCTCGCCTGCTGTTCCCGGACAGCTGCTCGGACCGCATCACCAAGCTGCCGGGGATCTTCTTGGATCCCACCGGTGAGTTCAAAGGAGAGTCGGCACTATGATGCTGCAAGGCAAGGTCGCTCTCATAACCGGGGGCGGCGCCGGCATAGGTGTAGCTCTGGCAGAACGGTTCGTGGCCGAAGGAGCGAAGGTCTGCATAAGCGGCCGACGAGCGGAGAAGCTGGAAGCGGTGGCGCAGTCGTTGCCCAAGCGCACGGTGGTCACTTGCGCCGGGGACGTCTCGGTACAAGCGGATGCCGAACGGATGGTGCAGACGGCGTTCGATCTCGGTGGCAGGCTGGACGTTTTGGTCAACAACGCAGCCATCGATCCGGGGGGCACGGTGGTGGACCTGGACCCCGATCTGTGGCACCAGGTGCTCGAGACCAATCTCACCGGCCCGTTCTACACGATGAAGGCGGCCATCCCACTGATGAGCGAGGGCGGTGGCGGGTCTGTGATCAACGTCGCCTCTCTGGCGGGAGTGCGGTGCCTGCCCAACATGGCGGCCTACTGCAGCTCCAAGGCCGGCCTGATCATGCTCACGCAGCAGGCCGCGCTGGACTTCGGTCCTGTCAAGGTACGCTGCAACGCGGTGCTCCCTGGGCCCACGCGCACCGAGATGTTGGAGAACTCGCTGGCCCCCATGGCCGAGGCGATGGGGGTGAGTGTGGACGGGGTGTTCGACAAGCTGACCTCTAGCCTTCCGCTGCGACGAGCGGCCACCAGCGAGGAGGTGGCGGGCATATGCGCCTTCCTGGCGAGCGATGACGCAGCTTTCATCACGGCGACCGCCATCCTGGTGGATGGAGGGGCGGCTATCGTGGATCCATGCGGTGCGGCGCTCAGTAGCACCGGCGCCAGTTGGGGTGTCGCAGAAGCCAGATAGTGCAAATGTGGTATCATCATTTCACTTTTTGGCAATCCCCGTCAGTTTGAGGAGACGCGAGCATGGCCAACGTGGTTAAGGACCCGTACACCGGGCTCCAGTTCGTCGAACTCAGTCATGAATGGGACCAGCGTGTGCCCTCGTATCCTGGGCAGACCGACGTGCGCATGGTCCGTGCTGTCAAGCATTCACAACACGGTGTGTTGGCTTGGCGCATCAACACAGTCATGCATACTGGGACTCACATGAATGCCCCTCTGCACCTTGTCCAGAAGGGCGCCGACCTGGCAGCTATCGAGCCGGAGCGTTTCTTCGGCAATGGCGTGATCCTTGATATCCCCAAGAAGAACTGGGAGACGATCACCGCTGCCGATCTAGAGAAGGCCAAGCCCGGCGTGCAAGAAGGCGACATCGTGGTCATCTGCACCGGCTGGCACAAGAAGTACTCCGATGGCCTGGAGTACTACGGCGAGGCTCCCGGCCTCACCAAGGACGCGGCCGAGTGGCTGGTGGCAAAGAAGGTCCAGATGGTGGCAGTCGATACTCCACACGTGGACTACCCGCTGGCGACCAACATGGGCCCGCATCGCGGTGGCCCGCACATGAAGCGCCTGGCTGGTGAGTACACCAAGGCCACCGGCAAAGACCCCAAGGTCGAGCACGGTGAGTGGAACGTAGCTCACAAGACTCTCCTGGCCGCCGGCATCCCCACCATCGAGCAGGTCGGTGGCGACGTTGACGAAGTGAAGGGCAAGAGGGCCACCCTGGCTGCCGTCCCGTGGAAGTTCGAGCATGGGGACGCGTGCCAGGTCAGGTTCATAGCCATGTTCGACCCCAGCGGCAAGTTGCGCATCGAGTCGGGCAAATAGGCTTCGGAGAATAGGAAAGGATCACAGTACATGAGCCTGAAGCTATATAGCCTTGGCCACGTGTTCACGCAGTTTGCGCCTGAGTGGCCGTCGACCCCCAGTATCGATATCGATATCAACAAGTTCCATGCCAAGGACGGCATGTACGAAGTGTCGTGGGAAGGCATCATGCATCGCTGCACCCACATGGACGCTCCGCTGCATGTGACCGAGTGCACGCCCACCATCAACGATTACCCGCTGTGGCGCCTGTTCGGTACCGGTGTGGCGATCTCTGCCCCCAAGGGCAAGTGGGGCGTCATCACTCCTGAGGATCTAGAGAACGCTACTCCCAAGATCCAAGAGGGCGACATCGTCATGATCAACACCGGCTTTCACCACAAGTGGGCCGACACCGACGAGTACTTCGCCTACGGACCCGGCATCAACGAAGCCGGCGCCAAGTGGCTGGTGGAGAAGAAGGTCAAGATGGTGGGTTACGGCTGCCAAGCCAACGACCACCCGCTGGCCACCAAGTTGGTGGACCACGGCCTCGGCCCCACACAGCCCCATCTGATCGAGGAGTACAAGGCGGTACCGGTCGTGACATCAAGGAGGACTTCCCCACCTGGGAGCCCGCGCACAAGTACCTGATGTGTCGTGGGTGGCATCCCGGGCATCGAGAACGTCGGCGGCGACCTGGACGAGGTCACCGGCAAGCGCTGCCACTTCATGGCGCTGCCGTGGCGTTGGCCGGGTGGCGACGGCTGCATCGTGCAGGTGATGGCCATCACCGACCCGGAAGGGACCTTCCAGTTCGAGACGGGCAAGTAGTAGCAGATTCGCTGGCGGCGCGCCGCCGCCGGTAGAGAAGAAAGAGGCCGGGGAGCGATCCCCGGCCTCTTTTTGTTGGGCTTCGTAGTCCGTAGGGCCTACGCCCTACATCTGTTTCAACGAGCGGTCAGGGGGCCAGCGTAGTGGTCACCAACTCGGTAGTGGTGGTCGGCTTGTACTGTTCGCGGTAGACGACGCCGATCTCCAACTCGGCAGCGTCTATGAATGCGGTCCAGGCTTCGTCCTCAGCCATGCTCTTGAGTATCAGTGCGATGTCGTTCGAGGCCTGCTCGAGCGTCTTCTGCTGCGGATCGGTGATCTTGGTGACCTGGATCAGCTCGTAGCCGTGCTCGGTCTTGATGGGCTCTGAGACCTGATCGACATCCAGCGAGTACAGGGCGTTATCGAACTCCTGACCCAAGCACGTCTATCAGGCTGCCAAAGGGTACTACGCCCAGGTCGCCGCCTTTGTCCTTGGTGTCTACGTCGTCCGAGTAGCGCGCCGCCAGAGTGGACCAACTCCCGCCGTCTAGCAGTTCGGTGCGCAATTGCGCGGCAGTGGCTAGGGCCTGAGCCCAATCCAACTCGGGCAGAGTGGTCGTGGTGGTGGACTCAGCCACTGTGGTGGTGGTAGTTTCGCCTGACTGGTCGACGGCCTCGGTGGTCGTAGTGGTCGCCGAGCTACTCACCTTTTTGTCACCCGCCGAGACAAGGATGTGGCGGACAGTGATGGTCTCCTCGGTCAAGAAGTCGCCCATGTTCTCTTCGTAGTAGGCAGCGATGTCGTCAGCGGATGGTTCTTTGACATCACCCACGACTTGGTCTCTGACCAACCCCGCCAGCATGTAGTCCTTGATCTGCTGTTTGAGGTCGTCCATATCCATGGAATCGGCCTCCAGGTCGGTGACGAGAGCTTCTTGGTCACCCTCGTAGTAGTCGTTGACGATGGTATCCACACTCGCCTGGATCTCGTCGTCGGTGACAGTGATGCCCAGGTCGGCCGCTTTCTGCACGGCCAGCTCGGTAGCTATCAGACTGTCCAGGATGCTGGCGGCCAGGTCGTTGTACATGTCAGGAGCCGTCTCAAGGCTGATGCCGTACTGAGCGGCGTAGCTCTCTACCTGCGAGGTGAAATCGGCTCCGTCTATGTAGACGTCTCCGACCTTGGCGGGCGAGCCGCCGGGGAAGCCCCCGCAACCCGCCATCAGGAGCCCTACCGTCGCGACGGCAAGCACCATGAGTACTGCGGCAGATCTTCTCATTCACGAGAACCTCGTTCCTAGGTGGTTGTGGTCGCGTCCGGGGCCGCGTTCGCGTCCGGAACCGTGGTGGTGGTCGATTCGCTCGTGGTAGTCGGTTCGGGAGCGAGGTCGCTACGGTAGATCACGCCCGCCAGAGCGACCTTCTGGTCGAGCCACTGGTTCCAGACCTCTTCTTGGGCCTCCGCAAGCAGCTGGGCCTCTATCTGGGTTCTGACCTCGTCGAGAGTCTTGACGCCGCCCACCGTGATAGCTGTCGCTTGGATGATCTCGTAGCCATAGACGGTCTTGACCGGCTGGGATATCTCATCCAGCTCCAGCGCGAAGCCAGCGTCCTCTAACTCCTTTATCTGCTCGCCGACAAGAACGGTGCCCAGATCGCCGCCGTTGTCCTTGGTGGAGAAGTCGTCTGAATACTCAGCGGCCAGAGCCGTCCAATCGCCCCCCGCCACCAACTTGGCGCGGACCTCTTGAGCGGTCTGCAGAGCATCCGCCCAATCGGCGTCCGTGGGGCCACTCTCACCAGAAGCTTCAGGCTTGACAAGGATATGTCGTAGCTCCCGGCTGGGGTCTACGTAGTAGCTGTCCTTGTTGGTCTCGTAGTACGTGGCGACCTCTGCCTCGGGTACCGAAGTCAAGTCCTTGACCACCTCGGTGCGTATCTTGTCGCGCAGCAGTCCGTCTCTGATGTCCTTCTTGAGGTCTTCGATAGTGAGGCCCTCTGCCGCCAACTCCTGCTTGAAGGCCTCTTCGTCACCTGAGTAGTACTCCAAGTAGGAGTCGTACCGGGTCTGCACCTCTTCGTCGGTGACGCTCAGCCCAAGCTCGACCGACTGCTGGGCGGCTACCGCGTTCGTTACCAAGTTCTGCAGAACGTAGCTCTGCATGCCCTTGTAGAAGTCTTCGTATTCGTCGGGATACGCTTCCTTGGTTATCCCATAGGCGGCGGCTTCTTGTGCGACCTTCGCGTCGAGCTCGTCCGCCGTGATCAGGGTCTCGCCCACTTGGGCGACGATGCCGTCGGGCAACAGGCTGTCGCCGCACGCCGCGGTCAGGCCGGCAATGGCGGCGATGGTGATGACCAAGACGATCCCCAGGAATCTCCTCTTCACTTGCACCTCGCTTATGGTAGGCAGAGGACTACGAAACGGGAGTATATCTTTATCGCGCTAAGGATTGTGTAAGCCTTCAGTTAGAGCCACCCCCGGGCTGGAAGGTGGAGAGAAAGGCAGCGAAGACCGTCTGGTTCTTCGCCCAGTTCTGCTCAGAAGACTGGACCACCAGTTGGTACTCGATGTCACCGGAGAAGAGGAAGTAGGACGTGGTCCTCATGGGCGTGCCATCTTGCCCAACGAAAGTCCAGGTGCACTGGTAGCCGGGGATGCTGTTCACGCTGGTCTGAGTGAGGGGTTGCTCGACGACCATAGAGGAGTCTTGGCTCTGCAGACCCGCGACGAGTGGCTCCAACTCACCCAGCACCGCCGGCATGAGTGATTCGTCGATGACGGCGTTGAGTTGGTACACGCGGACCATGAAGAGATCCAGGCCGATATCTCCGGCGCGTGCCCCCTTGGGGTCACCAACGGTCACAGCTGCGACGGGCTCGGCTCCACCGCCGACGGCCGTTTCGGCACCTGCGAACGCCTGCCAGTTAGAGGGATACTCGAAGCTGAACCCGTATTCGGAGTCGGTGTACGTTTCGGGCTTCTCGTCCACGCTGGATGTACACCCGGCCATCAAGAGCGACGCGGATACAGTCAAAGCCAGGACTAGCCCGAGCAGTATGGATCTGTGAAAACGCATTCTATGAGTCTCCTTGTGTGTGAATGTATGCTCCATTTTGTCACGGCTGTACATAAGACGTCCGTCGGGCCGCGGCGCCTGGGCTACACTTGAGACGACTTGACAGTGGATATGGCGGGAGACGGCGATGGAAGCGCGCATCATAGGACTCAGGGGTTGTGGCAAGACTACGTTGATCGCGGCCCTCGCAGAGGGACGCGGCGAGGGGCACATCGCTACAGTCCATGTGGGAGACGCCAGGGTGCGGGCTCTCTCTGACATATTCCAGCCCAAGAAGACCACCTTCGCGGAGTTCAAAGTGCAGGAGGTAGCTTGGTCGGAGGCGAGCGCGCGCAAGGGCGAGATGGAGCGCTACCTGGACGCACTCGCCGGTGGCCAGCTCTATATCCATGTGGTGAGGGGCTTCGACAGCCCGATGCTTGGCGAGCCCGCTCATGCTGAGGCCGATCTGCAGGAGTTGGACCGGGAGTTCCTGCTCTCGGACCTGATAAGGATAGAAAGAGTCTTTGAGAGGGCGCAGAAGGCGCCTTTGTCCGACCCGGCAAAGAAAGCGCTGGCTCGGTGTCAAGAGGCCCTGGAGGCGGAGACCCCGCTCAGATCGGCGGACTTTGACGAGGCGCAGTTGGGGATAGTGCGCGGGTACCAGTTTCTCACTCTCGCCCCGCAACTGGTGGTGCTGAACACGGCTTCAGATGGCGAGGTGCCGGGCGACCAGGCTGCGCAGGCCTTGGCGGAGACGGCGGCCGAACGCCATGTTGTGGCCTTCCCGTTCCCCGAGGCCCTAGAAGTGGCGCGCCTCTCCACCGAAGAACAGGTGGAGTACGCCGCGGCCCTGGGCCTGCCGGGCCCCGCCACTGAAGTAGTAGCGCAGGCTGCTTTCGCGCAGCTGGGACTGGTCAGCTTCTTGACCAGCGGCACCGACGAGGTGCGGGCCTGGCCCATACGCGCGGGCGAGACCGCGAAAGAGGCGGCCGGCGCCATACACTCAGACATTCAGCGCGGCTTCATTAGAGCCGAAGTGGTCTCGTACGATGACTTCATGAGCCACGGCGCGGAGATGAAAGCTTGCCGTGATGCTGGAGTACTGAGGGTGGAAGGTAAGGACTACATGGTCGCCGACGGCGACATCATCAACTTCCGCTTCAACGTCTAGACCGCCGCGGGCATACCTCGCGGCGTGTGTCGGCGGTCAGCGGGTCTCGCGCCTGTCGGTGAAGCCTCGGGACAAGTGGTAGATCGCCTTGTCGAAGTAGACGGCAAAACGGCTCTGCAACTCCATGACCCTGTAGGCGTCCACCGGACGGTCCCACACTCCCTGAGAACGGGCGTAGGCCCAGATCTGCTTCTTGAGTAGCATCACGGCCGACAGCATCTCGTGTGGCCTGATGCCCTGCGAGCGGCGCTGGGCTCCCAAAGTGCGATAGAACGACCGTATCTGGGCTTCGGTGCTCTCGCCCTCCAGCCAGCGGCCCAGCAGTTTGAGTCCCGTTGCGCATTCTTCGAGCAGCGCCTCCGGGTCAAGCGCCATGTAGCCCCCGGTGGTGCGGTTGGAGCGGACGTCCGCCAGCCAGAGCCTGGCTACGTAACCGGCTTCCTCCCCTTGAAAACCTACGAGGCTATTGGAGAGCATATTGGCCCGCTTACCGCTCTCCAGGTTCTGGAACGAGTCGCTTATGGCCCAGTCGTCCCGGTGTAGGTCGGCGCAGAGTCGTATGGCCTTCTCGTTAGAGGGGAAGGCCAGCGGTGGTAACCGGTCGATGGCGAAGTATGCAACTTCGGCTGCATCATCGCCTGGGGTCTCGGTGCCGGACAACTTCTGCACCTCGAAAGTCACCACTAGCAGGTCTCCGTAGAACTGGCTACCCCAAGAATCGGCATCGATGAGCCTTACGATGCGGCCGGTGACGCCCGTCTCTTCTCGGAGCTCCCTGAGAGCCGCTTGGGCGATAGTCTCCCCGGTCTCGGCAAAACCTATCGGCAGACACCACGCGCCCCTGTTGGGTTGGATACCACGCTTGACCAGCAGGACTCGGCGCTTGTCGTCCAGGACCAGGGCTCCGGCCGCGGGCAGCGGATTGTCATAGAAGATCTCGCCGCACACCGAACACACCTCGCGGGGGCGGTCCCCCACGGGCTGCACTCCTACGGCTCCACCACACTTTGAGCAGAAGCGCGCGTTCAGCGGACAGGCTCCTCCGATACCTGCAGGTTTACATGCGATCCCGAGTCATGGGTATACGCCGCGATTATCTTGCCGATTTCTTCTGGACAGCGTCGCACCTTGCCCAGGTAGGTCTTGCCGGCGTCGACGCGTTCGCCGATGCTCACGGCCGGATCGTTGATGAAAAGCAACGTGACGATGGTGCCGCCCATCTCTTCGGGGCGGATGTCTATCTGCACATCCTCGTACTTGCCGAAGAGTAGATACTCTCTGACCCTTACCACCACTCCCGATACGGGTGAGGTGACCGGCGTGTCGGGCTGAGCGCCAATGAGTACCGACGTGGTCGGCTCGTTATCAGCGCCGGCAAGTTGGTAGTAGCGGATGGCAGGGTCGCCAGAGAAGATCGCGCGGAAGAAGCGCACAATGGCGTTGGCATTGACCTTCTGGCCCACCGGCTTTAGAGCCACCGCGCGAGTGTCACTGACAGGCTGGTAGGCGATGATGGTGGCGTCGGCCGCGGCCACGGGCAACAGCAGGTTCCTGTCTCCGAAACGAGCGAACGCAGGCCGGTCTTCGCTGGAGACTCTGCACCGGAGCCGTAGGAGACCTGGTGCCCCCCGCCAGTAGCTGATCAGGGGCTATCTGGCTGCTGTTGCGGCTGGCCGCGACGGCCACGGTCACGATAACAGTGACCAGCACTATGACTCCGACCAGGGCCAGGATGAATCGTGCCCTGCGCCGCCGGTAGAGCACTGCTTTCTGTCGTTTGCGGCGGAGGGTTTCTGCGTCGGACCTAGGTCCGGGTGCGGGTGAATCAGTGTACATCGACCGTAAGTTACCACCGAGCCGCCGTCGTGCACAGCGTGGCGGCATTTGTGGAGGTCTCTGGATACTGTTACAATTCCGTTTGGCCCCGGACAAATCCGGCCGGGAATGCGGAATGTAGCAGGTAATGGAGAGAATTCGAGAGTTTCTCGGCAAGTGGGTGCGTAAGGGCTTCACTCCGCTATTGGCGGTCATGGAGCGCCTGGGCATCACTCCCAATCACATAACCACCGTGGCCTTCCTCATCAACTTGGGGGCGGCTGTTCTCGTTGTCTTTGATCACTACATCTGGGCTGCCTCTATCTTCATAGCAGCCAGCCTGCTTGATCTTGTCGATGGGTCCCTCGCTAGGCGTACAGGTAACACAACGCCTTTTGGCAGCTTTCTCGACTCCACCTTGGATAGAGTGTCTGAGGGGGCCATGTTCGCCGCCATCGCGTACCGGTTGGCGATAGATGTGGAGGGCGTTCCCTCGCAGCAGATGCGGGGTGTGCACGTGGCTCTCGTGGTGCTGGCACTTCTAGGCAGCGTCACGGTGAGCTACACTCGGGCCAGGGCGGAAAGCCTGGGAGTAGAATGCAGAGGTAGGACTGGCGAGCAGATTCGAGAGGATCTTTCTCATCTGCACAGGCCTCTACCTAGTTGGCGGAGACCTTTGGCCGGATGCGCTGCCGTATGCGATCTACGTGATATTGGCTCTGACCATGTTCACGGTGGTCCAACGGGTAGTGCATACGTACCGCCAGCTTAAAGAAAAAGAAAAACAGGGAGGAATCGTTGAGCGACAAAGTTAGGGTGGCGATCATAGGCGTGGGTAACTGCGCCTCCTCGTTCGTCCAAGGCGTGCAGTTCTACCGCGACGCCAAGGCGAAGGACTTCGTTCCCGGCCTGATGCACGTGAACCTTGGTGGGTATCACATCTCTGACATCGAGTTCACCTGCGCCTTCGATATCGACAAGACCAAGGTGGGTAAGGACCTGTCCGAGGCCATCTGGGCCGGCCAGAACTGCACGGTCAAGTTCGCGGACGTTCCGCAGATGGGCGTCAAGGTCTATCGGGGCATGACTCACGACGGCTTGGGCAAGTATCTGTCCCAGGTCATCGAGAAGGCTCCCGGCCAGACGGCCGACATCGTGGGCATCCTCAAAGAGACCAAGACCGACGTGGTGGTCAGCTACCTGCCCGTGGGTAGCGAGGACGCCACCAAGTGGTATGTCGAGCAGATCCTTGAAGCCGGCTGCGCTTTCGTCAACTGCATCCCCGTCTTCATCGCCCGAGAGCCATACTGGCAGAAGCGGTTCGAGGAGAAGGGCCTGCCGGTCATCGGTGACGACATCAAGTCGCAGGTGGGCGCGACCATCGTGCATCGGGTGCTCGCTCATCTCATGCGCGAGCGCGGCGTGAGGCTGGAGCGGACCTCGCAGCTTAACGTGGGCGGCAACACTGACTTTCTCAACATGCTGGAGAGGGAGCGCCTGGAGAGCAAGAAGATCTCTAAGACCAACGCCGTCACCTCACAGCTCGACTACGACATGGGCGCCAAGAACGTCCATATCGGTCCTTCGGACTATGTCGAGTGGCTGGACGACCGCAAGTGGGCCTATATCCGGCTCGAAGGTCGCACCTTCGGCGACGTGCCGCTCAACATCGAGCTCAAGCTCGAAGTGGTGGACTCACCCAACTCGGCCGGCATCGTCATCGACGCGGTGCGCTGCGCGAAGCTGGCTCTGGACAAG
The DNA here is from genome assembly GCA_963814365.1 of uncultured Actinomycetes bacterium. Lineage (GTDB taxonomy): Bacteria > Actinomycetota > Thermoleophilia > RBG-16-64-13 > RBG-16-64-13 > RBG-16-64-13. The sequence goes on from CAWFCL010000007.1 coordinate 114,153, forward strand.
GGTATCTCCGGCGCCCTGTTCGATCCGTCTTCGTACTTCATGAAGTCGCCTCCCAAGCAGGTCAGCGACTCCGAGGCACACGACAAGACCGAGGCCTTCATCAAGGCCAACGCCAAGGCCGCAGCCACGAAATAGGCAGAGCCTGAACCAAGCGAGACCAAGGCCCGGGAGGCGTATTGCCCCCGGGCCTCTTCTTTGTGGGGTTGTACACTAGTACGTGCATGGCGAGACACCTGTACATAGCTTTGGTGACTCCTTTTTCATGGAGCGTGCCCAGCGCGGTCAATCTGCACGTAGCCGCTCTGGCTCGGGAGTTGAAGCGACGTGGTCACCGGCCGGTGGTCGTGGTCTCTTCTGATCACCGTGACGACGAACACCGGGAGAGGGCCCTTTTTCATCGAAGTCGTGGACAGGTGGTCGCCCTTCTGGCCAAGTATCACAAGGGCGAGGAAGCCGATTCGCTGCTGCTGCCCACGGTCGGCGCGGGACCGCTGGAGCGGGAGGCCGGCATCCCGGTAGTGTCCATGGGTTCCAGCTTCCCCATCCGTCTAGGGGGTGGAGTCGCGAGTCTGGGGCTACCTGTGGACATGACTTCGCGGTTAGAGAAGCTCATGCTGGGCGGCGAGTTCGACTTGGTACACGTCCACGAACCCCTGGCCCCCTCGTTGAGTTTCTCCGCGCTGCGGGAGGCCCGCAGTCCCGTGGTAGCCACCTTCCATCTGACCCCGGCGGCTGTCGCGGCCTACGAGATGGGGGAGACACTGCTGGATCGCTTCTTCTCTAGGCTGGATGGACGTGTGGTCACGTTCCTCTCCGGTCGAGCCATGTTGGACGAGCTGTATCCCGGTGACTACGCGGTGGTGCCGGCCGGGACGGACTTGGCTCCGATGCTCCGCGGCCTTGACGGCGCCTTCGGCACTAGACCTCGCCCTACCCAAGGGGACCTTCGCTCTGTACGTGTACCGGGGCGATGGTCGCAGGTCATACCGCGCCTTGGTGCGGTCGTTGCTGGAGACCTTTCCCAAGGACGTCGAGCGCGTGGTGGTGGCTATCCACAGGCCTTCGGCCGCTCGCTGGACTCCACGCAGTATCCCGCGGCGGCTGGATGCGAAGGTCACGCTGATAGAGTTCGAGCGGTCTGAAGAGCTGGTTCCCGTCTATCGGGCCGCCGCGGTCACCATGCTGCCCTTCCTTGGCGGGGAGTGGGCGACGGTCACGGCGGCGGAGGCTACTGTGTTGGGCTGCACCCTGGTGGGGCCGGACCTGCCCATGGTGCGCGAGTGTGTGGGCGCGGCCGCGGACGAGATGAGCGGGGCCAGGGGAGCGATCTTCTCGCCGACCGAGTCCGGCTCGCTGCGTCGCGCAATCAAGGACGCTCTGGCGGCCAAGGGCGCGCAGGTGGCCAAGGGCGCGCAGGCGGTCGAGGTGGACCGAAGCGTCGACACCTATGCCCAGGCTCAGACCATCGCGAGCGTCACCGAACAACTGGAGACGCTGTATCAGGACACCCTGGCTGCCACCAGCGGCAGAGCGGGCACCACGGCCAAGACCCCGGTCTCCGGCTATTCGTTGCACGTGAGAGGCATAGGGGAACAGCGGCTCAGGAAGCGCATGCGTCAGGTGGCGGCGGCGGGGCTGGCCAAGCCCGACTGGATCAGCGCCGACCTGCATATCCACTCTAACTACTCCAAAGATTGCGCGACCCCGGTGGAGACTATCCTGGAGACCGCCAGGGAGATAGGGCTGGGGGCCATCGCCATCGCCGACCACAACGAGATAGAAGGGGCCTTCTTGGCCAGAGAACTTTGCGGCGGCGACCCATTCGTGATAGTTGCCGAAGAGGTCAAGACTGCTGAGGGTGAGGTCATAGGGCTGTTCCTGGAGAAGGCCATCCCGCCGGCTCTGAGCTTCGACGAGACCCTGTCTCTCATCAAGGAGCAGGGTGGGCTGGTCTACGTGCCCCACCCATTCGACGCGCTGCGCACGACTCCCACCTATCGCACAATGGTGGACAACCTGCATCGCATCGACGTCATCGAGATCTTCAACGCCAAGGTGGCGCTATCGTCATTCAACCTGAGCGCCGAACGCTTCGCCGCCAAGTACAACATCGTGGCCGGCGCGGGCAGTGACGCCCACGTTCCGCAAGCATTGGGCAGCGCCATCATCCGCATGCCGTCTTTCACCGACCCGGAGTCCTTCATGGCTGCCCTATGGGAGGCCGACATCATCGCCAAGCGCAAGAGTCTGCTCTATCTGCAGTCGCTCAAGCTTCTTCAGACCACCTGGGACAGAGTGCTCCCCGAAGACTAGCCCGTGTTTCGCTCCGGGCCGCAGGATTTCCCTGTCTGCTGGCCAATATAGTCTCTGCCCGAGTAGGGCGGCCTGTCCCGCGACACGAAAGCCGGTTCGAGCAAGACAGTGAAAGACTCTACTCCTCTCGCAGAGGCAAACGAGATCTATCGCAAGCTCGAGGAGCGTGCGATAGCCGAGACCAACGACCTCAACCATCGGGTCGTCCACTGCCAGAAGTGCGCAAGAGGAGACTACCTGCCCGCGGTCGGCTCCGGCCATCCGCTGGCCGACGTGTTTCTGCTCAAACAGAGGCCGCACTACCAAGAGGTCAACGAAGGCGTGTCTTTCTACGGACGCTCGGGCACGGCAGTGCTCAAGAGCATGGAGCGTCTAGGCGTGAATCCGCTGATCGTGTACGGCACCAATCTGGTGAAGTGTCACGATGTCGACGACCTGGAGGGCGACAAGAACTGCCCTGTCTACTGGCTGGAGGAGTTCCAGATAACCCAGCCGCGCATGATAGTGGTCATGGGCCGCCCCACTCTCGACCTGGTGAACCTGAGTCGGGTGGCCGGCATGAAAGAGCTGAATTGGGAGCCGGGGGCCCTGCAGGACTTCACTCCCTTCTGCAAGGCGTTGGTCACTCCGGATATCGACGAATCTTTGGACGAAGAGCAGGCCAAGTCGGCGTTCTGGAAGGCATTCCGCAACCTGGGTGACTGGTTCCGGGACGAGCCTCCGTACTAGGGAGACGCTATGAAGCGGAACCTTTGTGCCGTGCTGACGTTGGTGCTGGCAGCAGCGATCGCGACCGCGTGCGGCGGTAAAACTGACTCTGAGCCCGCCGCGTCCTCGGCCTTGACGACTGCGAATGCCGGCACAGGCGTGGCCGCGGTCGATCTTGTGTTCATTCACCACAGCGTGGGTGAGAATTGGCTTAACGACCGGCTGTGCCAAGCCCTTAACGACCATGGGTATCACGTCGCCGACATCTACTATGGTTGGCGGGAGTACGGGGATCGTACCGATACCGTCGATTGGCCCATATGGTTCACCGACGAGGTCATGGGCTTGGTGTATCAAGAGATGGGTGCCATGACCGCGCCTAACACTCTGCAGCCGGCCTCGGGCGAGAACACCATAGTGATGTTCAAGAGTTGCTTTCCCAACAGCGACGTGGGCTCGGACATCTCTGATGAGCAGGCCATTTACAATAGCCTGGTGCCCTATCTCGAAGCGCACCCCGAAAAGATGTTCGTCTTGGTGACTCCGCCTCCCATGCGAGAGATCTCGGACCCGGCGAAGACGCGAGAGCTATGTGACTGGCTGGCAGATAGGCAGTCCGGCTGGGCGGCCGGCGCGGCGACAGGCAACGTGTTCGTGTTCGACCTGTACAACGTGCTCACCTCACCAGACGCGCACCATCGCCTGGTGGACGGCCAAGAGGTGCACGAAAGCGTGTCTGGTCACGATACCCTGGCTTACCCTTCCGGCGACGACCACCCCAACACCGAGGGCAACGTCAAGGCCACCGAGGAGTTCGTCCCGCTACTGGACTTCTGGTACCAACAGTTCGCCGGTTCGCGCTACTGACTCGGGCGCCCAGTCCTTCGGCCTCGAAAGCAAAGCCACGCACTCCACGTGCGGGGTGTGGGGGAACATGTCCACGGGAGTGACGTGCTCCAGTTTGTAGCCGTACTCTTGGAAACGCGCCGCGTTCGGACCAAGGGTCGCCGGATTGCACGATACGTAGACTATCGCGGGAGCGCCGACTTCTCCGATTCGCGATATCGCCTTGTTGCTGAGGCCGGCCCGCGGTGGATCGACGATGACCACGTGACGGCGTTTCTAGGCCTGGTGGCAGCTCTCGGACGCCTTCGGCCACCTCGCGCAGGACTCTGGCCACGTCGCCGGCCAAGAACGAGACATTGGTGATGTGGTTGAGACTCGCGTTCTCGTGTGCATCCTCGACCGCCTGTGGCACGAACTCTATGCCGAGCACCCCCGCTGCCTGCGCGGACAGGCCCAGGCCGATGGAGCCTACCCCGGAGCAGAGGTCCCAGATGATAGGTGCGGCATCGGGGCGAGTCGGCGCCGTGCATTGCCGTGGCCTGCAGAGCGGGCGACCTCCTCGGCCACCAGCTCGTAGAGCCGCTCGGCCATGAACGTGTTGGTCTGAAAGAAGGCGTCCAGAGAGACCTTGAGGGTCAGACCGCGTATCTTCTCAGCAGGAGATGGGCGACCCCACAGCATGGTCGAGGGTATGCCGGCGCTGAGCTCGGCTCGACCCGTGTTCACGGCATGAGCTACCCCCACCAACTGCGGATGGGCGGACCGCAGATGCTCCACCAGTCCTTCGGGGTCTGGCAGTTCGACTCCGCCCGTGACCAAGCTCACCAGGAGCTCTTGGCCTGCCTTGGGCCGAACGCGCCAACAGATGGCGGGCGAAGCCCTCTCCGGTGCGCGGGTCCCAGCCAGGAAGACCTTCATGTCGCAGCCAGCCTTCTACCGTGGCGCGCACGCCCTCGATGCCTGAGTCGAGCAGATGGCATTCTGTGAGGGGTAGCACCTGGTCCCAGCGACCGGGGGGCCGAAAGCCGACCATCGCCCCATCGTCGCCCGTCCCTATGGAGAAGTCCGCCCGATTGCGATAGCGCCAGGGTGACTCCATGCCCAGGATGGGGAGCAGCTCGAAATCCTTCAGGCCACCCAGATGCTCTAGCGATTCCCGTACCTGGCGCGACTTGTAGTCGAGCTGCACCTGATAGCTCAAGTCTTGCCACACACACCCCCCGCACTGCCCGAACATGGAGCAGCGAGGGGCCACTCGATCAGGAGAAGGGGTCAGGAGCTTCTCCGCCCGCGCCTCGGCGTAGCGCTTCTTGTTCTTGGTGATACGGGCGGTGACCACGTCCCCGGGTACGGCGCCGGTGACGAAGATGACGAAGTCGTCCAGCTTCGCCACGCCCTTGCCGCCGAAGGCTAGGCTGGTGACGGTCAGGTCGACAAGTTGGTCTCTTTGAAGGGAGTGTCCGCTGGGTTGCATGAGGCCAGTATACGGAAGCTGAGCGTGAGGCGACGTTCGCGGGGGCGCGGCACTCGCGTTGGAGGCGCCGCTGCCTGGGCCGCGCCCGTCGCTCTATTCCTGCGGCGCGCCCGCTCCGGTCGTTTTGGTGAACGTCAAGCCCAGTTCTTTCTCGTCCACGAGTACGGTGTCGCCGTCTCTGAACTCGCCCTTGAGCATCGAGAGGGCGACCTTGTCCTGGATCTCCTTCTGGATGAGCCGTCTTCAGCGGCCGGGCACCGTAGGCCGGGTCGTACCCCTGTTGCGCCAGGTAGGCCCTGGCGGCATCGGTGAGCTCCAAGGTGATGTCGTGCTCGGCCAGCCGCTTGCGTAGCAGCTCCAATTGGATGTCGACGATGCCCTTGATGTGTTCGAGCGATAGGCGGTGGAAGATGACCACTTCGTCCACCCGGTTCAAGAACTCGGGCTTGAAGGTGGCCTGCATGAGTTCGGTGACCCGCACGTCCATGTCCATCTCGGTGATGTCGGGGTCTAGGATGAACTCGCTGCCGATGTTGGAGGTCATGATGACCACCACGTTCTTGAAGTCCACGGTGCGGCCGTGGCCGTCGGTTAGGCGTCCTTCGTCCAGGATCTGGAGGAGGAGGTTGAAGATGTCGCTGTGGGCCTTCTCGATCTCGTCCAGCAAGACCACCGCGTAGGGGCGGCGCCGGACGGCCTCGGTCAGGTAGCCACCCTCTTCGTAGCCCACGTAGCCGGGAGGCGCCCCGATGAGGCGGGCGACCGAATGGCGTTCCTGAAACTCGCTCATGTCCACGCGGATGAGGGCCTTCTCGGAATCGAACATGAACTCCGCCAAGGCCCGGGCAAGTTCGGTCTTGCCCACGCCCGTGGGACCCAAAAAGATGAAGCTACCTATGGGCCGATTCGGGTCCTGCAGGCCGGCGCGGGCCCGCCGGATGGCGCTCGCCACCGCCTCCAGGGCGTCGTCTTGTCCGACCACGCGGTGGTGCAGACGCTCCTCCATGTGGATGAGTTTCTCCACCTCGCCCTCCAGGAGGCGCGAGACCGGGATGCCGGTCCACTTGCCCACCACTTCGGCGATGTCCTCCTCCTCCACCTCTTCCTTCAGCATCCTGACGTTCTTCTGGAGTTCGTTCAGCCGTTCGTTCTCTTCGACCAGCCGGCCTTCGGCCTCCGGGATGCTTCCGTAGCGAAGCTCGGCCGCCTTCTGCAGGTCGCCCACTCGCTCGGCCTTCTCGGCCTCGGTCTTGCCGGTGTCGATCTGCTCTTTGATGGCTTGGATCTTGCCGATCGCCTCTTTCTCCGCCTGCCAATGGGCCTTGAGTCCGGCGGACTCTTCGCGCAGACCGGCCAGTTCGGCCTCGAGGGCCTTGCGACGTTCCTTGGAGGCGGCGTCCTTCTCTTTGCTGAGCGCGTGCAGCTCGATGTCCAGTTGCTTGATGCGCCGCTCCACCTGGTCTATCTCGATAGGCATGGAGTCGATCTCTATGCGCAGCTTGCTGGCGGCTTCGTCGACGAGGTCGATAGCCTTGTCGGGCAAGAACCTGTCGGTGATATACCGCTGAGACAGCATGGCCGCCGCCACCAGGGCCGAGTCTTGTATGCGGACCCCGTGGTGCACCTCGTAGCGCTCCTTGAGGCCTCGCAGGATGGCGATGGTGTCTTCTACCGAAGGCTCACCCACCAATACGGGCTGGAAACGCCGCTCCAGGGCAGCATCCTTCTCCACGTACTTGCGGTACTCGTCCAGCGTGGTGGCGCCGACCACGCGTAGTTCGCCGCGGGCCAGCATGGGTTTGAGCATGTTGCTGGCGTCTACCGCCCCCTCGGCCCCGCCCGCGCCCACGATGGTGTGCATCTCGTCGATGAAGGTGATGATCTCGCCCTCGGAGTCGGCGATCTCTTTGAGGACGGCCTTGAGCCGCTCTTCGAACTCGCCTCGGTACTTGGCGCCGGCGATCAGCGCGCCGATATCCAAGGCTATGACTCGCTTGTTCTTGAGGCCCTCGGGTACGTCGCCCGAGACCACTCTCTGGGCCAGGCCCTCGGCGATGGCGGTCTTGCCCACGCCGGGCTCGCCGATCAACACGGGGTTGTTCTTGGTGCGCCGGCTGAGGACTTGGATGACGCGGCGTATCTCGTCGTCACGACCGATGACCGGGTCGAGCTTGCCTCGGCGGGCCAGATCGGTGAGGTCGCGTCCGAAGCGCTGCAGCGACTGGTATTTCTCCTCGGCGTTAGCGTCCTCGGCCCGCTGTGAGCCGCGTACATCCTTGAGTACCGAGAAGATGGCATCACGGCTGACGCCATGGCGTTTGAACGTGTCGCTCAGCCAACCCTTGGTCTCGGCCAAGCCCATGAGTAGGTGTTCGGTAGAGACATAGGCGTCATTCATCTTGTCGGCTTCGCGCTGGGCGGCTTCTAGAGCCTGCTGCGCCTCGCGCGCCAGCCCGACCTGACTGGCGCCGCTGACTGTGGAGAAGTATTCAAGGCGCTTCTGCAACTCGGCCCGCATAGCCGCGTGGTCGACGCCTATGCGTTCGAACAACGAGACGGCCAACCCGCCCTCTTGGTCGAGTAGGGCGGCCGCTATGTGCTCAGGTTCTACCTGGGCGTTACCGCGCTCCTGAGCGAGGCGTTGGGCGCTCGCCAGGGCTTCCTGTGACTTGAGTGTGAATCGCTCTAGCTGCATGGTCTTGTCTCATCTCCATATATGTGACGGTCGGAGGATCTGCCACCGGGCCGCCGCTCCGCCTAGCCGGAGATCTCGCAGTGATGGGCATCAGGGAGACGCAATGGTCGTAGTCGTCGGCGCCTTGGTAGTCGAGGTGGTCGAGGTAGTCGAGGTGGTGGTGCTCGACGTGGTCGTCGTATCTCGGCGGCAGCAACGTTGTCGTGGTGGTCGGCAGCGACGTCGAGGTCGGAGCCGTGCCGTAGGTGCCCACGAAGAGGCGGTCGTATTTGGCCATGACCTTGGGGACGGCGAACTGACGGTTAGGGTATTCCCTGTCGGCCGTATACATGAACTTTCTCCACATGGTGGCCGGGAAACTTCCTCCTGTCACCCTGCGCCCATGTACGTTGGTCATAGGCACTTGCGCGTCAGGATCTCCCATCCAGACGGCTGTGGAAAGGTTGGGCGTGTAGCCCACGAACCAGGCGTCGGTCCAGTCTGAGGTGGTGCCGGTCTTGCCAGCTGCCGCGCGATTGATCTTGGCGCCCGTACCCGTACCGCTCTGGACGTTGGCAGTGAGCACGCGGGTGGCGTCATACGCTACGCCGGGAGCGAGGACCTGACCGGTCTTGGGCTGGGCCTCCCAGATGACGTTGCCGTCGGCGTCGCGGATGCGTTCGATGATAGTCGGCTCAATGTATACCCCGCCATTGGCGAGCGTGGCGTAGGCCGAGGCCATCTCGAGCGGGGACACCCCGTACGTGAGTCCGCCCAGCGCGATCGCCGGGTCGTTGTTCAACTCCGAAGTCACGCCCATACGATGCGCGACGTCGATCACCCGTTCTATGCCAACGTCTAGCGCCAACTGTGCGTAGACGGTGTTGTCGCTTCGGAGGGTCGCTTCGAAGATGGTGGATGGGCCGTAGTAGTCGCGGCCATAGGTCTGGACGTCCCAGTACTGGTTGGAATCCGGGATCTTGAGCTTGACATGGGCGGAGTTGTAGTAGGTGTGCCAAGGGTCGATGCCCATCTCTATGGCGGCCACGAGCACGAAAGGCTTGAACGCCGACCCGGGCTGACGTCGGCCCTGGGCGGCCAGGTTGAACTTGGAGGTGTCGTAGTCGTTGCCGCCCACCATGGCTACGATGCGTCCGGTGTTGGCTTCGATGCTCACCAGAGCGGCCGCTGGGTCGTTCTTGTTGGTCAGGGTGGAGGAGATGGCCTGCTGGGCCAGCTTCTGGAAGGCGGGATTGATGGTTGTCTCTACGCGCAGACCGCCCTTGAATACTCTCTCCGTGCCGTACATGTCGATGAGCTGCTTGCGCACGTAGGCCACCACATAAGGCTCTTGCACGGCCACGTATGGTGAGTACGGCGCCAGGTTCAGCGGCTCTTCTATCGCGGCCTGATACTCGGTGACGGTTATGTATCCGAGCTCCTGCATCTTGGCCAAGACCACGTCGCGCCTCTCGAGCGCCAGTTCCGGATATCGCCTGGGGGAGTAGCCGTTGGGGCGTTGAGGAAGGCCTGCCAGCAGGGCGGCCTCGGCGATGGTGAGCTGGGTGGGCTCCTTGTCGAAGTAGGTGCGCGAGGCGGCCTCGACTCCGTAGGCCGTCGAACCGAAGTAGACGGTGTTCAGGTACATGTCCAGGATCTCGTTCTTGGAGTACTTCTGCTCCAACTGCACGGCCAGCATCACCTCGTTGAACTTGCGGGAGAGACTCATCTCCCTGCGGTTGAGATAGATGTTGCCGACCAGTTGCATGGTGATGGTAGAGAAGCCCTGGGATATGTCCTGGCTCTGCAGGTTGGCCGCCAAGGCTCGGAAGATGCCCTCGATGTCCACGCCGTTGTGCTCGTAGAAGCGCTCGTCTTCGATGGCGACTACGGCGTAGCGCAGGATGTCGGGGATCTTGTCCCCTTCGATGATGGTGCGGTTCTGCTCGTCATGGAGGTAGGCCAGCAGTGTGCCGTCAGAAGCGTATATCTCAGTGGTCTGGGCAAGGTTGATGCTACCTTGCGCCTCGAGCGAAGGTATCGACTTCTGCACGGACGCGACTGTACGCAGGCCCAGGAGCGAGGTCGCCGTCATGATCGCCCCGGTAAGAAGCGGCACCACTATGACTATGCTGAGCACGATCTTTGTGCGGCGCCTGGATCGGGCGCGGGCCCTGCGCCGGCGGCTGCTCCGTCTCTCTCGACCTACTCTCACCATCTCCTCCGACCAATGTAGGGGCTGCGGCCCATCTCGACTTGAACAGCCGGGCGAGCTACATCCTAGACGTATTTCACGTTCAGGGTGTTTCCTCCTGCATATTACTCGTCTTAGGCAAGACTTGACAAGACTCGACTTAGATTTTATAATGCGACCATGTAAACCCCGTATGTGGGGGAGTCGCTTTCAGCGACAGCTAGCGAATATCGAGCTGTGGAGGATAGATAATGGGCAAGATAATCGGCATCGACCTGGGCACGACCAACTCAGCGATGGCCGTGTTAGAGGGAGGCGAGCCGACCATAATCCCGAACGCGGAGGGTGGTCGCACTACCCCTTCGGTCGTCGCTTTCACAAAGACGGGTGAGCAGCTTGTGGGCACCGTAGCCAAGAGGCAGGCTGTCACCAACCCTGAGAACACTGTGTTCTCGATCAAGCGCTTCATGGGGCGCAAGTTCTCCGGGGTCAGCGAAGAGATGAAGATCGTCCCTTATAAGGTAGAAGAGGGACCCAGTAGCGACGTAAGGGTCAAGGTCAAGGACGGACAGTTCTCGCCGCCCGAGATCTCGGCCAAGATATTGCAGAAGCTCAAGCGTGACGCCGAGGCTTTCTTGGGCACCGAAGTGACCGAGGCGGTCATCACCGTGCCGGCGTACTTCGACGACGCGCAGCGCCAGGCCACCAAGGACGCGGGCACCATCGCCGGGCTAGAGGTCAAGCGTATCGTCAACGAGCCGACCGCGGCTTCGCTGGCGTATGGCTTGGACAAGGAGCAGGAGCAGACCATTCTGGTGTTCGACTTGGGTGGCGGCACCTTCGACGTATCCATTCTGGAGTTGGGCGAAGGGGTGTTCGAGGTCAAATCCACGAATGGCGACACCCATCTGGGCGGCGACAACTTCGATAAGGCCATCCTCGACTGGATAGTCGAGCAGTTCCGCAAAGAGAAGGGCGTCGACCTGAGCAAGGACCGCCAGGCTCTTCAGCGTCTCTATGAGGCAGCCGAGAAGGCCAAGGTGGAGCTCTCTTCTATGATGGAGACCACCATCAACCAGCCGTTCATCACCATGGATTCCAGTGGTCCACTGCATCTGGAGATGACGCTTACCAGGGCCAAGCTAGAAGAACTGACCCGTGATCTGCTGGATCGCGTGGTGGGGCCGACCAAGCAGGCCATGTCTGACGCGGGCATGAAGAGTGGCGATATCGACCAGGTGATCCTGGTGGGCGGCATGACTCGTATGCCTGCCGTGGTGGAGAAGGTGCGCGACCTGACCGGCAAGGAGCCCCACAAGGGCATCAACCCGGACGAGGTGGTGGCTCTGGGTGCGGCCATACAGGGCGGCGTCCTTTCCGGAGAGGTCAAGGACGTCATCCTTCTGGACGTGACCCCGCTCTCGCTGGGTATCGAGACCAAGGGTGGCGTGTTCACGCGGCTCATCGACCGCAACACCACCATCCCCACCCGCAAGAGCGAGATCTTCTCGACGGCTGACGACAATCAGACTTCGGTGGAGATCCACGTGCTGCAGGGTGAGCGCGATATGGCCGCCTACAACAAGACGCTGGGCAAGTTCCAGTTGATGGGCATCCCGTCGGCACCGCGGGGCATCCCGCAGATAGAGGTGGGCTTCGACATCGACGCCAACGGCATCGTGCATGTCTCGGCCAAGGACCTCGCCACGGGCAACGAGCAGAAGATCGAGATCAAGAGTTCCAGCGGCCTCAACGATGATGAGATCAAGAAGATGGTCCAGGACGCTGAGGTGAACGCGGAAGAGGACAAGAAGAAGAAAGAGATCATCGACGCTAAGAACCAGGCGGAGGCTATGGTCCACTCGACGCGCCGGTCGCTGAAGGAGTTCGGCGATAAGGTGGACGGATCCACCCGTGGCGATATCGAGAACGCGATCACCGACCTGGAAGAGGCCACCAAAGGCGACAATCTCGACCTGATCAAGAGCCGCACCGAGAAGCTGCAGGAGGCGGCGTACAAGCTGTCCGAAGCAGCCTATCAGGCAGCGCAGGCCCAGCAGGCCGGAGCCGGCGGAGCCGGTGACGGCGGTGCGGGCGACGGGGCCGGTTCAGCTGAGGACGAGGTGGTCGAAGAGGCCGACTACGAGGTCATCGACGACGAAGGCAAGTAAGTAGGAACCCGTCGGTCCAGAGGAGATGGACAGCGGAGAGAATGGAGAGAAGGAGGTAATGAAAATGGCACTGGTAAGATGGGACCCCTTTCGCGAGCTGACGGCTCTGCAGTCCGAGGTCAACCGCTTGTTCTCCCATGCGGGCGCCAGCGACGTGGCCGAACGCCAGTCGTGGACCCCATCGGTGGACGTGATAGAGACCGAAGACGCCATCAAGCTCAAGGCTGAGCTGGCGGGCATGGACCCGAAGGACATCAGCATCGAGGTGCAGGACAATGTCCTCACGGTGAGTGGTGAGCGTCGGTTCGAGGATGAGGTCAAAGAAGACAAGTACTATCGGATCGAGCGCAGGTATGGCTCGTTCAGCCGGTCCATCGCTCTGCCGCAGACAGCGGACGATTCGAGGATCGAGGCGAAGTACGACAATGGCGTGTTGGAAGTCACGGTGCCTAAGGCCGAGATCGCCAAGCCCAAGAAGATCGCTGTAGCTATCGGCGACTCGAAGGTCAAGACGGTCGAGGCCGCGGCCACCGAGAAGAAGTAGATCCACACGCTCGCGACGGACGACATGCGTGGGGCGGCGGGCGGCGGCCGCAGGCCGCCGCCCCACATAAGCAGAAGGCGACAAGGTCACGAGGCAGTGGACCGAAGGAGACGAGAGTCAGGATCATGACGACCGCTAAGAAGAACATCCCCATCAACGGCGAGCCCGTAGCCGGGGTCGAGCAGCCAGTGGAGACCGAAGGCCCGGAAGTCTTTGGGTCTGCCACCGGCTCAACCGCACGGGTCCGCCGTCAGGTGAGCTTGAGGCATTGACCCAAGAGAGGGACGAGCTGTCCGACGCGCTGCTCCGTCTGCGTGCGGAGTTTGACAACTACCGCAGGCGGTCTGCCAAGGAGCTGATGGACGCCAAGTCTTGTGCGCAGGGCGATCTGCTGGCCGACCTCCTGCCCGTTCTGGACAACCTGGAGAGGGCCATGGACGCCGCCGAGCACCACGAAGAAGGCAAGGTGCTGCAGGGGGTGCGGATGACCCGCGACCTGTTTGTGGGCCTGTTGACTCGCGCGGGAGTGGAAGAGATACCAGGAGTCGGCACTGAGTTCGACCCACAGGTGCATGACGCTATGTTGCACCAACCCTCAGACGAAGAAGAGGGCCTGGTGACAGCCGTGTTGGAGCGCGGATATCGTCAGGGGGAGCAGGTGCTACGGCCCGCCCGCGTGGTGGTCTCCGCGGGTCGTTGCGACACGCCGGCGGCGGAGTAGGGACGGCAGAAGATGGCCGCCGCTTCACGCGACTACTACGACATCCTGGGGGTCGGCAAGACGGCCTCGCAGGACGAGATCAAGAAGGCCTATCGGAAGTTGGCCCGCAAGTACCATCCGGACGCCAACCCCGACGATCCCAAGGCCGAGGAGAAGTTCAAAGAGGTCTCGAGCGCGTATGAGGTGCTGGTCGACTCCGAGAAGCGCAAGATGTACGACGCCGGACCGTCATTCTATGGGCAAGGGGCACCGGGGAGCGGCGGTTTTCGCGGGTACCGGGCGGCCAGCCCATGGGTGGCGACTGGGAGGACATCTTCGGCAACATCTTTGGCGGTGCCTTCGGTGGTGGTGGCGGCGGCTTTGGAGGATTCGGCGGAGCCGGGCGCGCGGGCGCGCAAAGAGGCGCGCGGGGCAAGGACAATAGTGTCGCGGTCAAGGTCTCGTTCGAGGACGCTCTAAAGGGTGTCACCACCAAGATCGGTGTTACGCAGACGGTGCGGTGCGATACATGTGGCGGCAGCGGTGCCGCTCCGGGCACTTCGCCTATCACCTGCCCTGATTGTCAAGGCCGGGGAGCGGTGAGTCAGAGCCAAGGCTTCTTTGCCCTGAGCCAGCCCTGCGGAAGGTGCCGGGGCACAGGTACGGTAGTGGAACATCCCTGCAAGACGTGTAGCGGCAGCGGCAGAGTCCGGGCCTTGAAGAAGTACACCGTGCCCCTTCCGGCCGGGGTCAAGGATGGCACCAAGATCCGGCTGAAGGGCAAGGGTGAGCCCGGGACCGGCGGCGGGCCGGCCGGAGACTCTGTATGTGGTGGTGCAGGTGGCGCCCAGTCCAGTGTTTGAGCGCAGGGGCTCGGACCTGCTGATAGAGGTGCCTGTGACGATGGTAGAGGCCGCCTTGGGGGCGAGCGTCAGAGTACCCACGCCCGAGGGGAGCGTCTCTCTCAAGGTGCCGAGTGGCACTCAGAATGGAAGGCAACTCAAACTGAAGGGCAAGGGCGCGCCCAAGCTGGGAGCCTCGGGCAAGGGAGATTTGATAGCACGCATCCGTGTGCTCACTCCCGAGGGTCTGAACAGTGGACAGAAGGACCTTCTCAAGAAGTTCGGCGAAGCCCGTGATGAAGATCCACGGGCCGAGCGGCCCGGATGGAAGGCGTGAGATGGAAGGCGTGAGCGACTGCGCACAGCGGCTCTGATGCGCGGCAGGAAGGATCGGGCATGGCATTTGAAGACAGGATGAGACCCGTCTTCATGATCTCGGTGGCGGCCGAGTTGGCGGACATGCATCCTCAGACTCTGCGCATGTACGAGAAACGAGGGCTGATAAGCCCGAAGCGCTCGTCAAAGAGCACACGGCTCTACTCTATGGACGACGTGGAGCGTCTGCGGCGCATCCAGCAACTGGTATGCGAGGCTGGGCTCAACCTTGCCGGCGTGGAACGCGTGCTGGAGATGGAAGAGCGGATGGCGGCCATGGAGCGGCGCCTGGAGCACCTCCAGGCGGAGACGGACAGGCTTGCTGCCCAGGTGCAAGAAGAAGTGGAAGCGGTGCATCGTAGTTATCGCAGAGAATTAGTGCTGTTTGAATCACCGGGCGAGGTGACGGTGGTGACAAGAAGGAGAGGGCGCCGCTGGAGGACCCGCTGACTCAGTTGGCACTCGATGGCATAGAGTGCCAACGTGTGCTACACCGACTGGGTCTTTTGGGTATAATCTTGCGGCGTTGAAGAGGGAGGTACGACGCGTTGCCTACTTACGAATATCGTTGTGTCTCGTGCGAACATCAGTTCGAGCGCTTCCAGCGCATGTCTGACGAACCAGTCAAGATCTGCGAGAAGTGCGGAGAACCGGTGCAGCGTCTGCTCTTTCCTGTTGCTATCCAGTTCAAGGGTAGCGGCTTCTACACCACCGACTACGCCCGCAAGAACGGCAAAGGGTCCGTAGGCTGGCCAGTCCGGCGGAAGGGAATCCGACTCGTCCAAGGAGGTCACATCGGCTACCGCCGACTGCTCGAAGAGGATTCTTCGTCCAAGAGGCGACTCCTCTGCGAAGAGCGACTCTACCTGCCAAGAGCGACTGACTGTTATCCGCGGGCGGCTGAAGCTATGGCGGGTAGGGACTGTGAGCTCGTAGCCTTCGATTCCTCATCACCCCTGATCGTCCTCACCAACGACGATGGGGTCTCTTCTCCGGGACTAGCTGCGCTGAAGACTGCGCTCGACCCTTTGGGCGAGGTGCGCGTGGTGGCCCCGGACCAGAATCGCTCTGGCGCTGCTCGCAGTATCACCATGCACACTCATCTGTGGGTCGAAGAAGTGGCTCTGCCCGACGGAAGCATCGCCTACAGCACAGACGGCACCCCGGTCGACTGCGTGCGCATGGCGGCCCTCGGGCTGCTGGACCGCGTACCCGACCTCATCGTCTCTGGGATCAACCTGGGCGAGAATCTGGGTGACGACATCACCTACTCCGGCACGGTGGCGGCCGCCTTCGAGGGCATCGTGCTCGGCATACCAGCCATCGCCATCTCGGCTGCGGGCTACCGCCCTGCCTACGATCTGACTGTCCCCGCCAGGGTGGCTCGTCTGTTGGTGTCTACTGCGTTTTCGTGTGGCTTCCCGGCCAAGACCCTGCTGAACGTCAACTGTCCCGACCGTTCGTGGGACCAGCTGGCTGGCGTGCGCCTGACTACATTGGGCAAGCGCATCTACGGCGACAAGGTGGAGTATCGTGAGACCCGGGGCAATCGGCGTGGGTACCACATCTACAACGATGACCTGAGCTACCAGAAGGAGGCTGGGTGCGACTTCGAGGCCATCGGCGATGGCTACGTCGCGGTCACGCCTCTGCACTTCGACTTGATGTCACACGAAGCTATGGACGAGCTCAGTGGGTGGCAGGCAGCTCTGGACACGTGGCGGGAGGTCTGATGGCGGTCCCTGGCGGCGGGGCGCGGACGGGGCGGTGGGCCATTGGCCGAGGCGTTCGACCGGACCGCTCTGGAGACGTTATCCCCCTCTACCAGGCGGTGGTGTTCGATCTGGATGGCACCGTGGTCGATTCGGTGGAGCTGATCATAGTGTCGTTCCAGCACGCCATCCTCAAGGTGTTGGGGCGGGAGATATCCAGGGAGGACTCGATAGCTTGGGTGGGGATGCCCCTGCGGGAACAGATGGAGAGGTTCTCGTCTGAGCACGCCGACGAGCTGGTGGAGGTCTACCGTGAGTTCAACCACCGCGAGCACGACCGCATGCTCACCCTATACGAGGGCATCGAGGATCTGCTGCACAGTCTGCGCAAGGCCGGGGTCAAGGTGGGCTTGGTGACCTCCAAGTCTCGTTTCACCACTCAGATGGCCTTTGATCTCACCGGCATAGAAGCCTATTTCCAGGCTGTCGTATGCGCTGGAGAGGCGTCGGGCAACAAGCCGGCGCCCGATCCGATACTGGCCTGCCTGGAGCAACTGGGTGTGGCGCCGTGCGCATCTGTATACGTTGGCGACAGCCCCGCCGACATCCAGGCCGGGCTGGCGGCTGGATCGGCGGCGATGGCTGTGAGCTGGGGGGTGTTCCCCCCCGAAAGACTAGAGGCTGAAAAGCCGGACGCGCTGGTTCATACTATCCCTGAGCTGGCGGACATGCTGGGCGTCCGGATGTAATTCACCGGATCGGGGCCGACGAGAGAGGGGCGCGGCGGCCACGAGGGCCGGTGGCAAGCGGGGTAGGAGGCGGGCGGGTGACGGCAGGTCGTGAGCAGGCGCGGGTCGAGGAGCTCCGAGAGCTCATCCGTCATCACGAGTACCGCTACTACGTTCTCGACAGCCCCGAGATATCCGACGCCGAATACGATGGACTCTACCGCGAACTCCAAGATCTGGAGGCCGTCCATCCCGAGTTCGTCACCCCTGAATCGCCCACGCAACGGGTGGGCGGCGAGCCACTCTCTGCGTTCGGCCAGGTGCGGCACGGAGAGCCTATGCTTTCGTTGGCCAACGCCAAGAACGAGGATGAGCTCAGGGCTTGGCACACCAGGGTGGTCAAGCTCTCCGCTGAGGCGGGATGGGACCCGGCGGCGCTGCGATTCGTGCTCGAGCCCAAGATCGACGGGCTGGCCGTGTCTCTGCGCTATGAGGACGGTCGTCTGAGCGGTCGGAGCCACGCGTGGTAACGGCGAGGTGGGCGAGGACGTAACCACCAATCTGCGCACCATCTCCACCGTGCCCCTGAGCATGCTGACCGAGGCTGAGCGCTTCCCGCCGGTGGTGGAGGTGAGGGGCGAGGTCTACCTGCCTCTGGCCGCGTTCGAACAGCTCAACGAGCAACGGATAGCGGCTGGGGAGCCCACGTTCGCGAACCCGCGCAATGCATCGGCGGGTTCGCTCCGTCAGCTCGACCCGAGAGTCACGGCGACACGGCCTCTGTCGACCTGGTTCTATGGCGTCGGATACGTAGAGGGGCGGCGGTTCGCCAGCCACGAGGACGTGTTGGCCTGGTTGCGCAGCGCTGGATTCAAGGTCAACCCCGATACAAGTACGGCGACCACCGTTGACGATATCGTGGCGGGTTGCCGGCGGTGGCAGGAACGACGGGACCAGCTCGACTACGACATCGACGGAGTGGTGATCAAGCTCGACGACCGGGCGCTGCAGGCGGCCCTAGGTGCCGTGGGTCGCGACCCGCGCTGGGCTGTGGCCTACAAGTTCGCTCCCACCACCGCACAGACCCGGCTGGTACGTATCAACGTCAACGTGGGGCGTACCGGGGTGCTCAACCCCTGGGCAGAGTTGGAGCCGGTAGAAGTGGGCGGCGTGACCGTGGAGCGAGCCACCCTGCACAACGAAGAGGATATCCATCGCAAAGACCTGCGTGAGGGTGACATGGTGATCCTACAGCGGGCGGGCGACGTGATCCCTCAGGTGGTGGCGCCGCTGACCGATCTTCGTACCGGCGCCGAGGTGCCCTTCGCCATGCCGGCGTACTGCCCCGCTTGCGGTACGGCCGTGGTGCGTACCGTCGGCGAAGTGGCTGTGCGCTGCCCCAACCCGGACTGTCCGGGCAAGCTTTCGGAGGCGATCAAGCACTTCGTCAGCAAGAGCGCTATGGACATCGACGGGGTGGGCGACAAGCTTGTGGACCGGCTGCTGGCTCTGGGCCTGATCCGCGACGCAGCGGACCTGTACCAGTTGCGGGCGGACCAATTGGCGGGGTTGGAGCGGCTGGGCGAGAAGTCAGCCGCCAACATCATCGCGGCCATCCAGGCTTCGAAGGCTCGACCTCTGGCCAGGGTGCTCTTCGCTCTAGGGATACTCCACGTGGGTGGTGAGAACGCGGAGCTGCTAGTGCGCCGCTTCGGCAGTGTCGAGGCGCTGCGGACGGCCTCGGTGGAGGAGATAGGCGACACCCCGGGCATCGGCCCGGTGATCGCCGGCAGCGTGCAGGAGTTCTTCGGGGACACGCGCAATCTCGACTTGACACGCAGGTTGGAGGAGGCGGGCGTGACCCTGACCGCGCCGGAGGTGGGTGCGGCAGGCGGAGCGACAGGACCAGAAGGCCCTCTGCTGGGCAAGACGTTCGTCCTGACCGGCACCTTGCCGAGCATGTCGCGGCAAGAAGCTACCGATCTCATCGTCGCGGCTGGAGGCCGGGTGACCGGGTCGGTGAGCGCCAAGACCGACTACGTGGTAGCGGGTGCCGAGCCCGGGTCGAAGTTGGACAAGGCTCGCGATCTGGGGATCGCTCTGCTGGACGAGCAGGCGTTGAAGGATCTCGTCGGGGTCTAGCTGGGGCGATCGGCCGGCGCAGCCGATCAGGAGAGGCTGACGCCCGCTTGCTGCTCCTCTTTGGCAAGCAGGCTGCGCTCACCGCCGGATGACGCCCACTTGCTCGGCATCTACCTGCTCGCGCGGCGTGACGACCAAGTTGCCCTTGTTCGTGGTCACCTCGACCACACGCTCGACTCGGGGCTGGTCGTCTTCGTCTCTCACCAGGTGGACCACGAGTGGGTTCAGAAGCTTCACCTGATCGGCCACGCCTTTGGCCAGAGCAAGCCACTCGTTGAGGGTGGTCTCAGGATCATGGGTCTCCATCGTGGTCAGTCCACCGGTGACGCCGGCATCGAGCGCGTCCAAGAATCCTGGACCGTCGCGTCGCGCCAACTCGCCCGCCACCACCCAGGTGGGCTTCATATTCGCTGCTTTCTGGAAGCTGGAGTTGCGCGCTGCGCTGGCTTGCTTGGCCCTAAGCTGAACGGTGAAGGAGCGCACTTGCAGTATAGGCAGGCCTTCTTCGTCGTCGTCTTCGATGGAGACGATGCGGTGGTCGGTGGGCAGCAGGTCGATGAGGGCGTTGAGAAGGGTGGACTTGCCCGATTGGGGTCCGCCGCTGATGATGATGGTGCGTTTGAGTTGCAGGTTGCTGTTCAAGAAGCGGGCGTACCAGGGGGTCATCAGGTTGTCGTCCACTAGCCTGCGGAGCGAGACATTCATGACGCGATCTCTGCTCGCGAAGTCTCCGGCCGCTTGGATCGTTGCCTGGTCCAGTTGGTGCGCCGTGTACGAGTTAACCACCGCTTGGAGCATGCGGGCGAGCAGCATGAGGTGAGCTCGGTCCTCTGGCGACGATCTGTTCTCGTCGGCCAGGTCTTCGGCGAGCTTCTTGACACCGCGTTCATACATGGTCAAGACGCGGTCTATAGAGGCCATTCACACCTCCCACGCTGACAAGCTGGTGCGATTCTACTCGGTGCGGCAGCCGCTGGCTACAGTGGGCGGCGATGCCGGATTGCGCGCGCTACCTACGTCCTGTAGGCTCACGGCATGAACAGAGAAGGCAGAACCCCGGTCGGAACCACCTGCGGCGTGCTTCGATCTAGCGGTCGAGCGCAGGTGAGCCTGGCGCTTCTGGCGGGAGGCCTCTCCACTCGTATGGGAGAGAACAAGGCCTTTCTACCTCTTGGGGATAGCACGCTACTCGAGTGGGTGAGGGATCGGCTCGCCCCTCTCTTTGCGCACACGTTCATAGTGGTCCGTCAGCCTGAGCTGTTTCAGGATCTTGGCCTCGCTGTGGTCAAGGACGTTCTGCCCGAATCGGGTTCGGTGGTAGGTGTGTACACGGCGGTGCTCGCCTCTCCCACCGAGCGGGTAGTGTGCGTGGCCTGTGACATGCCTTTCGTCTCGCCCAGGCTGGTGAGGCAGTTGGCGGAGCGCTCTGCCGGATACGACGCGTTCGTCCCTAGGCATGGTGGCCAGGTGGAGCCGCTTTGCGCCGTTTATGGCAAGGGTTGCCTGAAGGCGATGAGGGGATTCATACAGACTGGAGGACGGCGCATCTTCGATGTCTACGAGAAGTTTAACACCGGTTATCTGGAGCTGGACGATTGGGGACTGGGTGATCCGGAGCGGCTCTTCGCGAACGTCAACACCCCGGCTGAGCTACAGACGGCCCGCGCGGAAATCGCAGGGTCGGAGATCGCAGGGTGGAGAGCCGAACCATCGACCGACGGTGACGACTGGAGATCTGCGCTACACCCTCGTATCCGGGCTTTCATGGACGAAAGCTCTCTACCCGTAGTCTCGTTCGTGGGCAAGAAGAAGTCGGGCAAGACCACAGTCGTGCTAGGAGTAGTCGGCGAGCTACGTCGCCGGGGCTATCGCGTCGCTGTGATCAAGCACGATACGCACGGTTTTGAGATCGATGTGCCGGGCACAGACACCTTCCGCTTTCGCGAACTAGGTACCGAGGTTGTGGGCATCTCCTCTCCTGACAAGTACGTGTGGCAGAACTCGGTCTCGGTGGAGCCCAGGTTGCCTGAGCTGGTGAATCAAGTCTCCGAACCGGTGGACCTCGTGATCACTGAAGGCTTCAAGAGAGAGGATGCTCCCAAGATCGAGGTCTCGCGGCGTGAACGGAGCACGGAGTTGGTGGCGTCGCCGGACGAGCTCATCGGCATATCTAGCGACCAGGAGTTCCCCGACTACGATGTCCCTCGGTTCGCACTCGACGATTTCGCGGGCCTAGCCAACTTGGTGGAACAGCGTATACTTGCGCAAGTATAACGGTCTGAGAGTCTGGGCGAGGCTTCTGGAGCAGGAATCCGGAGCTTCGGGCCGGGCGCCAAGAAGGCGTTTGGATGAATCCTCCGCTGGGCCAACAAGTCGATTACTTGCGACTAGCCGTCACCGATAGGTGCAACTATCGGTGTGTGTACTGCATGCCTCCCGAAGGGACCCCCTTCAAGAGTCATGAGGAGATCCTGTCGTACGAAGACATGGTCTTCTTCGTGAAGGTGGCCGTGCAGACCGGAATTAGGAAGGTGAGGCTCACCGGTGGAGAGCCGCTGGTGCGCAAGGGCCTGCCGGACCTGGTGGCTATGATGCGAGCTATCCCCGACATCTACGGCATCTCGCTCACCACTAATGGGGCGCTCCTGCCTAGGTTCGCTGAGGAACTCAAGGCGAAGGGGCTGGACCGGGTCAACATCAGCTTGGACTCACTGGACCCCGAGCGCTACAGACACATGACCCGCGGTGGCTCTCTGGAAGCCGTGCTGGCCGGCGTGGAGGCGGCGCTGCACTACGACTTGAGCCCGGTGAAGTTGAACGCGGTGATGACCAAGGAGACTCCTGCGTGAATTGCCGGCCTTTGTCGAACTGACTCGAGACCGGCCCCTGCACGTGCGCTTCATCGAGTGGATGCCGGTGGGGGTTGTGGCCCCGGCGCCGGGGGCGAGTCGCTGGAGAAGGCCGAACTGTTGGCCGCACTGGAGGAACTGGGGTCGCCAGCGGAGGTGGACTGGGCGCGCTGGAGCCCGTGGCCTGGCCGGTTGGATGGGGCCCGGCCGAGTACTACCGGTACCCCGGCTATCAGGGTACCCTGGGATTCATCGGCTCGGTCTCGGACCACTTCTGCACGCGATGCAACCGTCTGCGGCTGACTGCGGACGGGCGCCTGAAGAACTGCCTGTTCTCGAGTCACGAGGTGGATGCGCGGACCGCGGTGCAGGCTCGCGATGAGGCGGCGGTGGCTGAGGTCATCAAGGAGTCTCTGGAGAGCAAGACCTATGACAAGAACATGCTGCCCGGGTTCACGGTCAGGGGTATGTCGCAGGTAGGAGGTTGAGATGGACGAAGCCTGCGCTGACCCACGTGGATGCGGACGGCAAGGCCAGGATGGTGGACGTCGGGGGCAAAGCGGTCACCAAGCGTATGGCCCGCGTCGGGGCCCGGGTGTGGATGGCTCCGGAGACGCTCAGGTTGCTGCAGGAGCAGGCGCTGCCCAAGGGCGACGTGCTGGCTGTGGCCAAGGTGGCCGGCATCATGGCGGCCAAGCGGACCTCGGAGTTGGTGCCGCTCTGTCACCCACTGGCTCTGACCAAGGTGGACATCGAGTTCCCGGTGGTCGAGGAGGAGAGCCGTATCGACATCGAGTGCAGCACGCACACCGAGGATCGCACGGGTGTGGAGATGGAGGCGTTGGTGGGCGCGGCCACGGCGGCCATCACCATCTATGACATGTGCAAGGCGGTGGATCGCGGCATGGTGATCGGCGACCTGCGCCTGCTGCAGAAGACCGGCGGCAAAGAGGACTACGAGCGCCCGGCCGAGGCGGCCGCGCGCAGGCCGCCTGGAGCGCGGCGCAGCCAGCCGTCGCGGCGGGAAGGGGGCGGCGCCGGCGCGTGGCGACGGGCACCGTGGCGGCCGTCAATGTGAGCGAAACGAAGGGTCAGCAGAAGAAGCCTACCTCCGGCGCCACGCTCCGCGTGGACCACGGTATCGAAGGGCGACGCTCACGCCGGTGACTGGCACCGGCAGGTCAGCCTGCTGGCCCAGGAGTCCATCGACAAGATGCTCGCGGCGGGGCTGGATGTGGGCCCGGGCGACTTCGCCGAGAACATCACCACGCCAGGGTCTGGAGGTGGACAGTCTGCCTCTCTATACGACCCTGGAGATGGGCGAGGCGCTGGTGGAGGTCACTCAGATAGGCAAGGAGTGCCATCTCACTGCGCCGTCTATCACCAGGCCGGTGACTGCGTGATGCCGCGCGAGGGCATCTTCGTGCGCGTACTGCGCGGCGGTCGCGTGGCCCCCGGCGACACGGTCAGGGTGCGGGCTTGGGGCGTCGGCCGCACCGGGTGGGTGCGAGCGTTGCTGAACGAGGACGACGGCCGCGGGTGAGCGAGCGACCGCCTCAGCCGGCCCATCAAGGCGGCGGTCGTCACGCTCAGCGACAAGGCCAGCGCCGGCCTGCGCGAAGATGCGTCCGGGCCGATTCTGCGGGAGCTGCTGCAGGGATGGGGGCCGAGGTGGGCGAGCCTGTGGTGATCCCGGACGACCAGCATCAGATCGAGCTGACTCTGGCCACGCTGGCCGACATCGAGAAGTGCGACCTGGTGCTCACCACCGGCGGTACCGGCCTGGCTCCGCGTGACCGCACTCCCGAGGCCACGCGCGTGGTGATCGATCGTCTGGCTCCGGGGTTCGTGGAGGCTATGCGGGCCCGCTCGCTGGAGGTGACACCGCACGCCATGCTCAGTCGGGCGGTGGCTGGCACCAGGGGCAAGACGCTCATCATCAACATGCCCGGCAGCCCCAAGGCCTGTCGGGAGCACTTTGAGGTGATCGCGCCCGCGCTGGAGCACGCGGTGCAGACCTTGCGAGGCGAAGCCTACGAGTGCGCCGGGCCTACTGGCCGTAGCCTGGTTGTCGCGCCGCCGGCGAGTCTGGCCTTGTTCTGCTTGGCCTTGTAGAGGTTCGCATCCACGGCTTTCAGTAGCGCTCCGGCTTCGGTGGCATCCTCGGGACAAGCGGCCACTCCGAAGCTGCACCTGCAGGCTGGCGAACGAACGGCCGAGCTTGAAGCGGGTCTTGTTGACCGACTCGGCGATGCGACGTCCGACCATCTGGATGGCGTTCTTGTCGGCCTCGGGCATCAGGATCAGGAACTCGTCGCCTCCGAACCGGCAGGGGATGTCCACGTCGCGGATGTTCATGCGCATGACGGTGGCCAGATGGGTGAGCGCGGTGTCTCCGGCCGTGTGTCCGAAGGTATCGTTGACCACATTGAGATTGTCAAGTCGAGCATCAGGATCGCGAAGGGGTGCCGGTAGCGCTTGTAGAGCTCGACGTGGCGTTCCATCTCGGGCTCCCAGTAGCGCCGGTTGTAGAGGCCGGTGAGGCTGTCGGTGTGCGCCAGCCGGTCCAGTTCGGCGTTGCTCTGGTCGTGATAGGCCTGGGCTGCCGCGGTCATGATGCAATGCAGGCCCAAGCGCAGTATGCGGACCAGCTCGAGCAGGTCCCGGTCTTGGTGGCGCATGCCCTCGGAGATCTTCTCCCAGATGGCATCTTCGAGGGCACAGAGGTTGTCGGCCAGAGTCCCGATGGCGCCCGCCTCTTGCCTCTGCAGCAGTCCTAGAGTCGGCGGCCTGCTTGTAGTAGATGCCACCCTCTTTGAACTGCTCGATGGCCTTCTCGTCGTCAAGACACTGGATCAGGCCCTCGATGAGGCCCACCGAGGTGCGGATGCTCTCTTGGGTGGGGAAGTTCTCAAGAGCTTCAAGGTCGTCGAGCTCTCCGACGAGCCTTCCGAGCCAGCTCTTGGTGATGTCGAGCTTGTGCTGATCGAGGATGCCCCGGGCTTTGGCCAGGATAGGTCCCTGACCCCCCACACCGTTCGATCCGCCTATGTCCGGACTTGCGTCACAGGCTGACCTCTCGTTCAGGACGAAAAACTACACTGATTCTACAATCATTTCCTTCCGCGTACAGGAAGGCTCTTCCTGCATGTATTTCGGCTATGTGGGAAGATTAGTTGATAGTCAGTCTGTCTGGAGTGGTCACAGAGGCCGCCGACCCGAGCGGGAGGTTGCATGAGGATAGGCTTCGACGCCAGGGCCGTCCCTCTTCGCGGCGGCATCGGCACTTACTCGAGGAACATACTCCGGCAGTTCGCGGACGCGGGCATCGAGACCGTCGTCTTCTGCGAGGACCAGGCCAAGAACACCATCCCCTTGGCCGACTCTTTCACCCTCGTCTCCGCGCCAGGCGGATCCCGTCGGCGCCCGCAGGAAGGAAGGCTTTCAGGGCTCTGGTCAGGGAGTCCGGGGTGGACCTTCTGCATGTGCCCAGTCCCTTTGCACCGACCCCTTGCTCGGTGCCCTTGGTAGTACCATCCATGACATCGCGCCCTTCCTGTATCCGACAGCGCTGTCGACGCTGCTGCGTTTGCGCTATAAGCGTCAGTTCCGCAGGACGGTGGAGGAGGCCGAGCGCATCATCACGGTGTCGCGGATCACCTATTCGGCCTTGGGCATATACGCGGGCGTCGATCAGACCAAGGCGCGGGTCATCCACAACGGCGTGTCCGAGAGGTTCAAGCCGGTGACCGACCGAAGGTGCTGGCGTGCGGCGAGGAGCCGCCACTCGTCTGCCGGAACGCTACGTGTTCTGGGTGGGCGACTTCAGGCCCGAGAAGAACCTGACCTTCCTGATCCAAGCCTGGGCGCGCCTGCGGGAGCGCATGACGATGTGCCGAGCTGGTCCTGGCGGGCAAGAAGCGGGGTGACTTTCGCGAGGATCCAGGACGAGGTGCGCAAGCACGGCCTGGAGGAGGCAGTGATGTTCTCGGGCTTCATCCCCGACGATGACCTGCCGGCGGTGTACTCGGCGGCCAGCGCCTTCGTGTTCCCGTCCTTGTACGAAGGGTTCGGGCTGCCACCTCTGGAGGCCATGGCCTGCGGGACCCCCTGCGTGGTCTGCAACTCGTCGTCGCTGCCCGAAGTGACGGGCACGGCCGCGCTGCTCTTCAACCCCACCTCGCGCGAGGGCTTCGTCGATTGCATGATCAAGGTGCTGACTCAGCCAGAATTCAGCGAGACCCTGCGCCAGGCCGGACTGCGTCAGGCGGCTCTCTTCTCGTGGAAGCGGGCCGCCGAGGAGACCCTGCAGGTCTATCGAGAGGCGATCAGGAGCCGGGCAACCGAGTCCTCCGGCGCGGCCTCGCGCTAGGTCGGGACGCCGCGAACCGATGAAGGATCTCCGCGAGTTCATCGCTCTCCTGCGCGACAAAGGCCAGTTGGTCGAGATCGACGCCCCGGTCGACCCGATCTTGGAGATGACCGAGATCGCCGACCGCGCGGTCAAGGCGGGCGGGCCGGCGTTGCTCTTCACCGACCCAAGGGCTACTCGACCCCGGTGCTGATGAACCAGTTCGGCAGTCACGAGCGCATGTGCTGGGCTCTGGGCGCCGAGTCCTACGACGAGTTGAGCGCCCGCGTCGCCGAGCTGACCGCGATGAGCGTGCCCGGCGGCGTGTGGACAAGCTCAAGGCGTTGGGCGCTCAAGGCTATCGCCGACCTGCAGCCCAAGGTGGTCAAGACGGGCGCCTGCCAGGAGGTGGTGCTGACCGGCGACCAGATCGACCTGGAGGCGCTGCCCATATTGCAAGTGCTGGCCACAGGACGGCGGACGCTACATCACGCTGCCCCTGGTGTTCACCCAGCACCCGCTGACGGGTGCCCGCAACGTGGGCATGTACCGGCTGCAGGTCTTCGACAAGCAGACCACGGGCATGCACTGGCACATCCACAAGGATGCCGCCGAGCACTACCGGGCTCGCAGGGCGCGCATGGAGGTGGCGGTGGCCATCGGCACCGACCCGGCGCTCACCTACGCGGCCACGGCCCCGCTGCCCGGCGGCATCGACGAGCTGCTGTTCGCCGGCTTCTTGAGCGGGGAGGCGGTGGAGCTGGTGCAGTGCCGCACCGTGGACCTGCAGGTGCCGGCCCACGCGGAGTTCGTGCTCGAAGGGTATGTGGACGTGGACGAGAGCCGCATCGAAGGACCCTTCGGCGACCACACCGGGTACTACTCGCTGGCCGACGAGTATCCGGTGCTCCATCTGACCGCCATCACCCATCGGCGCGACCCCATCTACTCCACCACCATCGTGGGGCAGGCGCCCATGGAGGACGCCTACCTGGGCAAGGCCACCGAGCGGCTGTTCCTGCCTCTGATGAAGTTCACCCTGCCTGAGCTGGTGGATTGGGACCTGCCCATGGAGGGCGGCTTTCACAACTGCGTGATCGTGGCCATAGACAAGCGCTATCCGCTGCAGGCGCGCAAGGTGATGCACTCGCTGTGGGGCACCGGGCAGATGCAGTTCGCCAAGTGCATCGTGGTGGTGGACAAGGACGTGGACGTGCACGACTACGCCCAGGTGGCCTGGCGGGTGTTCAACAACGTCGACTGGAAGCGCGACGTGCTGACGGTCGAGGGACCGCTGGACGTGCTCGACCACTCGTCGCCGAACCCCTTGTGGGGCGGCAAGATAGGCATCGACGCGACCAGGAAGTGGCCCGAAGAGGGCCACACCCGCGAGTGGCCCGGCCGACGTGGAGATGTCGGCGCGAGGTGAAGGCCCGCGTCGACGCCCTGTGGCCGAGCCTGGGCCTGGCGTGACCGGCACCGTGGCCGCGGGCGCTGGCGGCAGCGGGTGCGCCGGACGCTCGGGGCCGAGGCGCCAAGTGCTGACTTACGTTCGCCGCTTCGCCAGCCTGGTGAAGTTCGAACACTCCATCTTCGCCCTCCCCTTCGCCTACTCCGCGGCCTTCCTGGCCGAGATGAAGGTGCCGGGGTTCTGGCGCATGTTCTGGATCACCGTAGCCATGGTGGCGGCGCGCAGCTTCGCCATGGCCGTGAACCGGTTGATCGACCAAGAGATCGATGCGCGCAACCCCCGCACGGCCGGGCGCGAGTTGCCGTCCGGGTCGCTGCAAGCGCTGGCAGGTGTGGGTGTTCGCCTCTGGCGTCGCTTGGGCGTGCTGATCGGATCCACCTTCGCGCTGCCGGTGATCACCCGCTACCTGTGGCCGGTGGTGGTCATCCCGCTGGTCGTCTACCCGTACACGAAGCGCTGGACCTGGCTCTGTCACCTGGTGCTCGGCGTCGCCATCGGGCTGGGGCCGGTGGGGGCCTGGGTGGCGGTGACGGGCACGACGCCGCCTGGGCGCTGCTGCTCGGTGGCGCTGTGGCCTTCTGGATCGCGGGGTTCGACGTGATCTACGCTTTCATGGACGTCGACGTCGACCGGGAGCAGGGACTGCACTCGATACCGGCCGACCTGGGTGAGCGGGCCGGACTGTGGAGCACCAGGGTGTTGCATCTGCTGGCGGTGGCGCTGCTGGCGCTCGACGGGGGTCGTGCAGGGGGCGAACTTCGTCTACTATCTGGGGGTGGGCGTGTGCGCGCTGCTCCTCGCCTACGAGAATTGGCTGATGCGCAAGGCCGACCTGCAGAAGGTGGGGGTGGCTTTCATGACTATGAACGGGGTCATCAGCGTGGTCTTTCTCTTCACGACTCTGAGCCTATTCGTGCCATGAGCGACCGAACCGGGCAAGATCAAGAAGATGTTCGACGGCATCGCGTCGTCGTACGACCGCATGAACGACCTGATGACGGGCGGGCTGCATCATCGCTGGCGGGAGATGGGGGTGATGCTGGCGCAGGTGGAGCCCGGCGACTCGGCGCTGGATGTCTGCTGTGGCACGGGCGACTTCGCCTTCGAGCTGAAGCGCGCTGTGGGGCCGCAGGGCCGCGTGGTCGGCGTGGATGTGTCCAAGGAGATGCTCGAGGTCGCCCGCGAGAAGTGCGGCCGCAATCAGCTGTACGTGGAGTTCCGGCAGGGTGACGTGCTCGACCTGCCCTTCCCCGACGGCGGTCTGGACTACGACGGCACTCCGCTGGGCTTCGACGCCTGCACGGTGGGCTTCGGCATACGCAACGTGTCCGACGTGGTGCGCGCGTTCAGCGAGATGCGCCGGGTCTGCCGGCCGGGGGCCGAGGTGGTCTGCTTGGAGATAACGCAGGCGCGGATACCGGTGTTCAAGCAGTTC
Source organism: uncultured Actinomycetes bacterium (assembly GCA_963814365.1). Lineage (GTDB taxonomy): Bacteria > Actinomycetota > Thermoleophilia > RBG-16-64-13 > RBG-16-64-13 > RBG-16-64-13. The sequence goes on from CAWFCL010000007.1 coordinate 143,682, forward strand.
TACCAGGTGTGGTTCGACCAGGCGGTGCCGGTGCTCGGCCGAGTGGTCTCTCGGGACAAAGACGCCTACACGTACCTGCCGGAGTCGGTCAAGCGGTTCCCGGACCCGGATGTGCTGAAGACGCAGATGGAGTTGGCCGGTCTGAGGAACGTGCGCTACGAGATCTTGGCGGGCGGCATCATCGCCATCCATCACGCGTTGGTCTAGACTCCCGCCATGTCCGCCGATGCGCGTGTCGATCCGCTTGCTCCCATCGAACAGAAGGTGTCCGAAGGGGAGCGTCTCTCCGCCGCTGACGCGATCGACCTCTTCGAGTGCCCCGACCTGCTGCGCGTGGGCAGGTTGGCCGACCGGGCGCGTCGTCGCAAGGTGGGCGACGACGTCTACTTCGTCGTCAATCGCCACATCAACTACACGAACGTCTGCCGCAATCGCTGCGCTTTCTGCGCGTTCTCGCGGGATGAGGGAGCGGCCGGGGCCTACACGTTGACGGTGGATGAGGTCCTGCAGAAGGCCGCGAGGCGGTCGGCGAGGGCGCTACCGAGATCCACATCGTGGGGGGCGAGAACCCGGCGCTGCCCTACGTGTGGGTGCGGGACATGGTGGCGGGCATCCGCAAGTCAGACCCCGATGTGCACATCAAGGCCTTCACCGCCTCGGAGATAGAGTTCTTCGCCAAGACCGAGGCTCTGACCGCCGAGGAGATCCTGCTCGATCTGAAAGAGGCGGGTCTGAACAGCCTGCCCGGGGGCGGCGCCGAGATACTGGCGGCCGGAGTGCGGGCTCAGGTGTGCCCGGCCAAGATCTCGGGCGAGCGCTGGCTGGAGATACACCAGCTGGCGCACGACCTGGGGATCCGCACCAACGCCACCATGCTGTACGGCCATGTGGAGAGCCACGCCGACCGCGCCGACCACCTGATCCGGTTGCGCGAAGCCCAAGATGAGACCGGCGGCTTTCAGGCCTTCATCCCGCTGGCCTTTCAGCCTCACAACAACGCTCTGGCTCATCTGCCCGGGCCGACCGGGGTTGACGACCTCAAGGTGATGGCCGTCTCGCGCCTGATGCTGGACAACTTCGACCACATCAAGACCTACTGGGTGATGACCGGACTCAAGCTGGCCCAGATCGCCCTGTTCTTCGGCGCGAACGACATGGACGGCACGGTGGTGGAGGAGGTCATCTCGCTCCTGTCGGGCGCCGAGCACGGCCAGGCGGTGAGCAAGGCCGAGCTGGTGAGGGTGATCGGCGACGTCGGGCCGCACGCCGGTGGAGCGCGACGCGCTGTATCGGGTGGTGCGGAGGTACGAGGTCGGCGACACGCCGCGGCCGCGGAGAGCGCGGCGGCCCGCCACCCCGGGACGCGGGGCCGGAGGCGGACGCGACATGACCGTGCGTGTCGGCCACATCCAGGTTCTCGAACTGCTTCCCGCTCTACTACGGACTGCAGCAGCGGGGCGTGCTGGCAGGCGACCGCCCGATGGACCGGCCGGGTCGTCCGCAGGTGGAGTTCTTGCCGGGCGTGCCCACACAGCTCAACGAGATGTTGGCGACAGGGGAGATCGACTTCGGGCCCATCAGCTCCATCGCCTATGCCCGCAATCATCGGTGTCTGCTGTTGTCGCGACACGTGAGCATCTCGTCCTTGGGGGCGGTGGAGAGTATCCAGCTGGTGTCGCGCAAGCCGCTCGAAGAAGGTCCGCAAGGTAGCCCTCACCGGACAGAGTGCGACGGCGGTGGCACTGCTCAAGATCCTGCTCAAGCTGCGCTACGAGCAGAGGGTGGAATACCAGAAGCTGGAGGGCTCGGTCGGAGAGGCTCTGCGAAAGTGCGACGCAGTACTTCTTGATCGGGGACGACGCGCTTGCTGAGTTCCACCACCCGACAACGTCTGCCGCCTCTCACGACCTGGGCAGACTGTGGCAGGAATGGACCGATCTGCCCATGGTATACGCAGTCTGGGCGGCCCGGGAGTCGTTCGCCCGCGCGTATGGCGCCGAGCTGCGGGCCGTGGAGCAGGAACTGGTGGAGTGCATGGACTACGGACGCGAGCACCTGCCCGAGGTGGTGGAGTCGGCGGCTGAGAGATTCCCGTTCGACCAGGAGAGTCTGACGCGCTACTTCGCGCTGTTGCGCTACGACTTCACCTCGGAGTATCAGCGGGGGCTGCTGCGCTTCTACGAGCTGGCGCACCAAGCGGGCGAGTTGGAGGAAGTGCCCGAGCTCCGGTTCATCGACGAGTACGCGGGCGAGCTGTGCCGGCGATCCTGGACGACGTCGACCCGACCGACGCCTTGCCCGAGGACGCTCCGTGACCCGTCTCACCGACGCCGAAGCCCTGGAGCTGCTGCGCTCGCGCGACCTGCTAGGAGTGGGGGCGCGAGCCCACGAAGTGCGCGAGCGCCTCAATCCGGGTCCGCTGGCCACCTTCGTGGTGGACCGCAACATCAACTTCACCAACGTCTGCGTATCTGGGTGTCGCTTCTGCGCCTTCTACGCGGAGCCGGGCGCGCCCGACGGCTACGTGCTGTCGCAGGAGGTGATCCACGCCAAGATCCAGGAGACGGTGGAGTTGGGCGGCACGGCGGTGATGATGCAGGGCGGCCTGCATCCCGGGCTGGACATCACCTACTACGAAGAGCTCTTCTGCTCCATCAAGCGGGAGTTCCCCGAGATCACCATCCACTCGCTCTCGGCTCCCGAGATAGCTGCACATCGCCATGGTCAGCGACCTCGTCGTGCCCGAGGTGCTGCGCCGCCTCAAGGCGGCGGGGTTGGACTCACTGCCGGGCGGTGGGGCCGAGATCCTGGTGGACCGCGTGCGCAAACAAGTGGCGCCGGGCAAGGCCGACACGGCCACGTGGCTGGGAGTCATGCGCCAGGCTCACAAGCTGGGCATCATGGGTACCGCGACTATGATGTTCGGGAGTATCGAGACGCTGGAGGAGCGGGTGGAGCATCTGCGCCGCATCCGCGAGCTGCAGGACGAGACCGGCGGCTTTCGTGCCTTCATCCCTTGGACGTTCCAGCCGGGCAATACCGACGCTGCGAGGGCGACATCCACGAGGCGACCGCCGCTGACTACCTGACCACGCTGGCGGTGTCGCGCCTCTACCTGGACAACGTGCCGCACATCCAGGCTTCGTGGGTGACACAGGGGCTGAAGGTGGGCCAGGTGGCGCTGCGCTTCGGGGCCGACGACCTGGGCAGCACCATGATCGAGGAGAACGTGGTGGCCGCCGCCGGCGTGCACATGCGGGCCAGCCGCGAGGATCTGATGCACGCCATCCGCGAGGCCGGGTTCACGCCGGCGCAGCGGCGGACGGACTACACGCTGGTCGAGAGTACGGTCTAGCGTCATGGCTGGCGGCGCGGATGTATCATATACACCCTGAAATAGAGGGAAGGGTCGGTCATGAGAAGAGAAGAAGGCACACTCAGGGTAAAGACTGGTCTCGCCGAGATGCTCAAGGGCGGCGTGATCATGGACGTCACCACGGCGGAGCAGGCACGCATCGCCGAGGAGGCAGGCGCTTGCGCCGTCATGGCGTTGGAGCGCGTCCCTGCCGACATCCGTAGGGACGGCGGCGTGGCCCGCATGTCCGACCCTGAGATGATCGTGAAGATCCAAGAGGCTGTGAGCATCCCGGTGATGGCGAAGGCCCGCATCGGTCACTTCGTCGAGGCGCAGGTGCTTGAGGCCCTGGAGATCGACTACATCGACGAGAGCGAAGTGCTCACGCCGGCCGACGAGGCCAACCACATCAACAAGTGGGACTTCACCGTCCCCTTCGTCTGCGGCGCCACCAACCTGGGTGAGGCGCTGCGGCGCATCAGCGAGGGCGCGGCCATGATCCGCACCAAGGGTGAGGCCGGCACCGGCAACGTGGTCGAGGCCGTGCGGCACATGCGCACCATCGTGGGCGAGATGAAGGCCCTCACCGTCATGGACGAGGCCGAGCTGTTCGCCGCCGCCAAGGAGCACCGCGCTCCGTACGACCTGGTCGCTTGGGTGGCCAAGAACGGCCGTCTACCCGTGGTGAACTTCTCGGCCGGTGGCCTCGCCACCCCTGCCGACGCGGCCCTCATGATGCAACTGGGCGCCGACGGCGTGTTCGTGGGCTCGGGCATCTTCAAGAGCGCCGACCCGGCCAAGCGGGCCAAGGCCATCGTGCAGGCCACCACGCACTACCAGGATGCCAAGATCGTGGCCGAGGTCTCCAAGGGCTTGGGCGACGCCATGCCGGGCCTGGAGATCGGGCAGATCGAGCCGGAGAAGCTCATCCAGAACCGCGGTTGGTAGTCGTGGGCGAGCAGCCCACCCGCCCGCAGCGCGCATCCCGCAGCCAGGCGCCGACGCGCCGCTTCACATCGGAGTCCTCGCCCTGCAGGGAGCCTTCCGCGAGCACGTCCGCATCCTGCGCGACCTGGGCGCCGAGGTCACCGAGGTCCGCCTGCCGCGCGACTTGGACGGCCTGGACGGTCTCATGATCCCCGGCGGCGAGAGCACCACCATCGGCCTGCTGCTGGAGGAGCACAAGCTGATGGAGCCACTCCGCGCTTTCGTCAAGAATCATCCCGTTTTCGGCACCTGTGCCGGACTCATCATGCTGGCCAAACACACCACCGACGGCGAGCAGCCCCTGCTGCAGGTCATGGATATCACCGTGCGCCGCAACGCCTTCGGCCGGCAGAGCCGCAGCTTCGAGGGGCCGGTGGAGCTGAGCCTGGGCGCAGCTGGCGACGCGGGGCGCCATCGCCGCGGCGCCGCACGCGGCCACGCGCTCGCGTCCGGCGCCGCCCCGCCGACGCCGCCGCGCGCGCTCGAACCCGGCGCCGCCTGCGCTCCGTGCGACGACTTCCACGGCATCTTCATCCGCGCGCCGTGGGTGGAGGAGGTCGGCCCGGGGGTCGAGGTCATCGCAAGGTGTGGCGACCACGTGGTGGGGGTGCGGCAGGGCGACATGATGGGCGTCGCGTTTCACCCGGAATTGGGCGATGACACCCGGCTGCACGAGTACTTCCTCGAGATGGTCAGGGCCGCCATGGCCAGGGTCGCCAAAGCCTGACCGCTACAAGCTCGGCCCAACGGCCGACTGCTTCTCTCAACCACTTGTCTCAGAATCACGCGATGGCCCCCAGCGCGGCTGGTTGTCACGTCCGTATTCTGAGGGATACAATAATGTTGTTCGAGCTGATCGAGACGATCGAATACTGGCGATGGTTCGAAGCGCTCCGAGACGAGCGGGTGAAGCGTAGGATAACCGCTCGGCTACAAGGATCTTACGGACGGGCATTTCGGAGACTGCAAGCCGGTAGGTGACGGCGTGCTCGAACTCAGGCTGCACTTCGGACCTGGATACCGCATCTACTTCACTAGACAACGCAGAGTCTTCATCATCCTGTTGGCGGGTGGTGACAAGTCGAGTCAGCCAAGGGATATCGAGCGAGCCAAGAGGCTGGCGCAAGAAGCGTGGGAGGAACGGTGATGGGAGATGTAGGAGCGAGCAGAAAGCACAGGCTCGAGATGCGGCCCTGGGATCCAGCTGCGCTACATGCAGACCGAAGAGGACATGATCGGCTACCTCAACGCCGTGCTTGAGATCGACGCGTACACGGTGTTGATGTCTGCCATCGGCGATGTGGCCCGGGCCAAGGGTATGACGCAGGTGTCGCGAGAGACCGGTCTGGGTCGCGAGAGCCTTTACAAGTCGCTCTCGTCTGAAGGGAACCCGCACTTCGCTACCGTCCAGAAGGTGCTCAAGTCGCTGGGCCTGCAGCTTCAGGTCGCATCCTTCACGCCTGAGGAGTTCGAGGAGCCTGAGGAGTCTCAGGTACCCCAGGACTGACTCCGGACCTTCGGTCTCCTTCGCCGACAGGGCGTGGCCGGAGACGGAGCGGGGCGGTAGAATGGCCCGGTGACCCTAGCCGGGGTGTTGGGCGGCGGGGCACTGCTCAAGCGTCAGACGGCCCTCACGTCGCGGGGCAACAACACCGGGAGCGAAGCTAGACATGCACGAGTACACGAAAGACGGGTGCCAGGTCCACAGGATGGGTCTCTGGTCTCCCGGACCTGGTTGCCACGGCGGTTGTGGTGCCGAGATCTATGTCAAGGACGGCAAAGTCGTCAAGGTGGAGGGTAACGTCGATCACCCTTATCACCAGGGCAGACTCTGCCCGCGCGCGCTGGCGCTGACCCAGTACATCCATCATCCCGATCGTCTCCGCTACCCCTTGAGGCGCGTGGGTGAGCGCGGCTCGGGCAAGTGGGAGCGCATCAGCTGGGACGAGGCGCTGGACACCTGCGAAAGCAAGCTGCGCGACCTCCGGGACAAGTACGGTGCCGAGTGCATGATCTTCGGCCAGGGTACCGGCCGCGACTCGGGTGGTCCCATCATCTTCTTGGCGTACGCTTACGGCAGTCCGAACTGGACGCTCTTCGGCCTCTCGGGCATCGCCTGCTTCACGCCACGTCTGGCGGCCTGCTTCCAGGTGATGGGTGACATGACCTTCCCGGACGCGGCGCAGTTCTTCCCCGATCGCTACGACGACCCGGATTGGAAGTGTCCGGAGGTCATCCTGAGCTGGGCCCGCAACCTGCAGGGCAGCCAATGCGCCGACCACTACTTCAGCGGCCACTACGTGGTGGACATGATGAAGCGCGGCGCGAAGCTCATCGTGGTCGACCCCTATAACGGCTGGGAGGTGGGGCGCGCCGAGCTCTGGCTGCGCATCCGTCCGGGCACCGACGGCGCTCTGGCCTTGGCCATGATCAAGGTCATCATCGAAGAGGATCTCTACGACAAGGACTTCGTGAGCAAGTGGACTTTCGGCTTCGACAAGCTCAAGGAAGAAGTGGCCAAGTACTCACTGGACGAACTCTCGCAGATCACCTGGGTGCCGACAGACAAGATCGTCAAGGCCGCGCGTATGTACGCCGCCGCCAAGCCGGCCCAGATGCGCTTCGGCCAGCCGCTCGACTCCAATGCTGAAGCTGTGGCCAGTGTCCACGCTTTGGCCAGCCTCTGGGCTCTCACCGGCAACATCGACAACCCAGGCGGCAACGTCATCTCCCGTCCGCCCTACGGCGTCACCGTGTATCCGTACTCCACCGAAGAGGTCATCCAGCTCTACGGCCAGGAGTTCGTAGACAAGATGAACCAGAAGCGCATCGGTGCGGACAACTACCCACTGGTCAAGAATTTCCGCTCTTGGGCCATGTCCGACGACGTGTTGGAGCAGATGGAGACCGGCACGCCCTACCCGATCAAGGGCTTGTGGTGCCAGACCAACAACTTCCTGGCCGGAACGGCGCAGGATCCGCGCCGTCACTACGAGGCCGTGCGCAAGCTCGATTTCAACGTCGTGGTCGATCCGTTCATGACCCCGACCGCGCAGGCCATCGCCGACATCGTCCTGCCGGCCGCCGCTATCACCGAGAAGGACTCGGCCTTCACCACCGGCGTGCCCTGCAACCCGATCTACAAGGTGGCTGAGACCGACGAAGCGCGCATGGACTGGGAGATCAACTTCGAGCTCGCCAAGCGTCTGAACCCGGATGCGGTGCCTTGGCCGAACGTGCGCGCGCTGTTCGATCAACGCCTGTCGATCACCGGCCACAGCTTCGAGTCGCTCATGGAGGCGGAGTACGTGATGGCGCCCAAGGGCGACGCTACCACGCCGTATCACCGTCACGAGAAGGGCCTCTTGCGCCCCGACGGAGAGCCGGGCTTTCGCACACCTTCGGGCAAGTTCGAGTTCTACAGCCAGAAGTTCGAGGAGTACGAGCTGAACCCGCTGCCCCATCATGTGGAGCCCATCGAGAGCGAGGTCAGCACGCCGGATATCCACAAGGAGTACCCACTGATCTTGAACACCGGCCGTCGCGTCGGCGTGATGTTCCACTCCGAGCACCGCATGATCCCTTGGTTGCGCGAGATCAACCCGGACCCGCCCGTGGAGATCCACCCCGATACTGCCGCGAAGTACGGCATCAAGGACGGCGACTGGGTGCTAATCGAGGGCACCATGGGCAAGGCCAAGCGCAAGGCTGTGGTCACGCCGCTGACTCATCCGGATGTGGTGGTCGCCCAGCACGGCTGGTGGATACCCGAGGCCAAGTACGAGGGCGACGGGAATCCGTACAAGGTCTGGGACATCAACATCAATCAGATGATCCCTATGGGCCAGAACAGCAAGTCAGGGTTCGGCGGCGCCTTCACCAAGACGATGCTCTGCAAGATCTCCAAGGTGAAGGAAGGAGAGGAAGTCAGCTATGCCTAGAAGAGGTCTGTTGATCGACTACGAGTACTGCACGGGCTGCCACTCGTGTGAGGTGGCCTGCAAGCAGGAGCACAACTACCCGGTGGGCAGGGGCGGCATCAATCTGCAGGAGATCTTGACCGAGAAGCCGGACAAGAGCTACCGCATCGACTACCTGCCCTTCACCACCTTGTACTGCGACCTCTGCGCCGCTCGCACCGAGAAGGGCGAGCAGCCCGCCTGCGTGAAGCACTGCCAGGCCGCGACCATGTACTACGGTGACGTCACCGAACTGGCGAAGATCATGGACGAGAGGCCGCACTGCGTGATGTTCACGCCGCGGTAGTTCAGGGCTGACCAGCCACCACAAGCCGATCGACAAGGACAGGCTCTGAATGCGTTATGGA
>CAWFCL010000008.1:0-20261 GCA_963814365.1 uncultured Actinomycetes bacterium
GCGGTCATGCCATCGGTGCCCTCGGCATCCTCCCAGCTCCCGGCGCAGACTGCTATGCCCATCGAAGTCGCCGTGCCCACCTCCGGGGTTGGTGCCCCCACCCACCGATATCGTCCCGCCGCCCGCAGAATTCGGCGACACCCTGGGCGACACTTCCGATTTCACCATGAGCGATGTCACCCTGGGCGATGCCGGAACCGGCCGCCTGGCAGGATGGGTCGATAGCCTCAAGTCCCATCTGGGTTCAGCCCGCGAAGGAGGCAGTGCCACGTCTGCCAAGTCAGCGAAACACAAGAGGCGTTGGGGCTTGCGCCCGTGGCAGTGGGTATCGGTAGGGGTCGGAGCGGTAGTGCTCCTGCTTGCCGTGTTCATAGCAGTCGATTCGGGTCTCTACTACAACAAAGTGCATCACGGCATCAAGGTCGCGGGCCAGAGCGTCAGCGGCATGACCGTCGCCGAGGCCACAGAGACCCTTACCACCTTCGCCGACGAGGCGAAAGACGCGCCCCATCACCCTAAGGATGGGCGAACGCATCTGGGAGGTGCTGCCCGACGAGTTGGGCACTACCATCGATGTCTTGGCGGCCGTGTCCAGAGGCATGGCTCTCACCCGAGAGGGTGATGTGTTCACCGATCTTGCGACCAAGGTCGCGCTCTACTTCAGCGACAGAGATATCCCGCTGGAAGGTACCGTGGACGACGCCAGGGTGGACGCGCTGCTGGCCAGGGTCGCGAGGACTCTCGACGTGCCCGCTCAGAATGCGGTGCTGCGTGTCACCGACGGCACAATAGAAGTCGTCGAGGGCAAAGATGGCAACGTGGTCGACAGGGAGGCGCTGCGCAAGAGCCTCACAGACCTCTTGTTCACTTTCCACAGCACCGAACTGCAGATACCCATGGTGACCACTAATCCAGATGTCTTGGCCAAAGACATCACCCCTTCTCTAGATCAGGCCAATGTGATGATCAGCGCCGAACTTTCGCTGACCAGCGGAGGCAAGACTCTGGCCACCCTTGCGCCTGATGAGATCGTTACCTACCTAGATGTGGCTTCTCAGGCGGGCAGCGACGGCAACAAGACGGTGCCGGTGCTCTCAGCGACCAAGATGGCCGCCCTGTTCGACACTCTTGAAGACAAGGTGGGTACGCCAGGGGTCGACGCCACCTTCGAGATGGATGTCGACACCAAGACCCTCAAGTTGATCGAAGGCATAGATGGCGAAGGTCTCGATCGTGAGGCCACTGCCGCCGCCCTCACCCAAGCAGCCATGAGTGCCAGCGGTCGCACCGTAGAGGTGCTACTGAAACCCGTGCCGCCCGACCTCAGCACCGAAGAGGTGCAGGCCATGGGTATCAAAGACCTGCTGGGCGAGTATGCCACCACCCCATACACGGGCACCAAGGACAGGCAGATAAACGTGCGCTTGGCCACCAAGCTTTGCAGCGGCGTATTCCTGGCCCCCGGTGAGGAGTTCAACACCGACAAGCGCCTGGGCATCCGCGACGCGGCTCACGGCTGGGCAAAGGCCCCGGGCATCGTGGGGCCCGGCCAGTTGGACGACGTTTACGGCGGAGGCATCTGCCAAGTGTCTACCACGCTCTTCAACGCCGTGCTCGTGTCTGGTCTGGAGATCACGCAGCGCTACAACCACTCCATCTACATAAACCATTACCCTGACGGACGCGACGCCACGGTGACGGCGGGCGGCAAGAACATGAAGTTCCGCAACGACACCGACCACTACATCTTCATCTACGGCACCTCCACCGGCGTCAAGACCAAGTTCTACATATGGGGCGTGTCCGACGGGCGCCAGGTGTCAGAGATCAAGTTCAGCGGCTTCTCGAAGGGCGGGGCCTTCCCGACCACTACCCTCATAAACAAGTCGCTTCCTTTGGGCGCAACCAAAGAGGTCTTCTCAGGGCAGAGAAGCAGAAGGTGCACCATAGAGCGCACTGTCACCTATTCCAATGGCACGTCGAAGACCGAGACTTGGTCTAGCTACTACCCGATGATGCCCGCCGCGATCGAGACCAACCCCAAACCTGCGACTTCTACGACCGGGGGCGGCACAGGCACAACATCGGGCCCCACCACCACCGAGGAGCCTGCGCCCTCGACCACGGCACCATAGGCTCGTAGCCCCCTCGGGTGCCGCACTGCCCCGCTAGCCGAAGATCTCTTCTAAGATGATGTCGGGCAGGTCGTAGCTCTCCTGTGAGTCGATAGCGAAGGTCCCCGCAGAAGTCCGGCCCAGGCTGGTCTCGAGTTCGTCCAACAGACTCGGCCCGCATACCACCAGCGCCGCACCAAAGTCACCTGCGCGCAGCACGTCAAGGGCGCGCACCCAGCCACGCCCGGCCACCAGTTCTGCCGGCCCCAACTCATCCACTATCAAGAGGTCGCAGGGAGTCGCCACGTCGAGCACCTCTGACACCCAGGAGAGGACCTCTGCGCTCACTCCCTCGCCGGGAGTGAGCGGGTGACTAGCCCCTTGCGCCGGTTTGGTGAGCGGGTGGGTCGAGCCTGACCGGAGATCGATCACTTCGCGTGCTGCGTGCAACCCGGGGGACGACTGCGCGGTGAGTATGCCCGCCACATCTAGGCCTCGGGCCCGGGCCTCAGCCGCCAGGTCGATACAGAGCAGGGTCTTACCACTGTCTCGTTCTCCGGTGAGTACATAGTAGGAGCCTCTTGCCTGCATCCGCCCTCCTGGCACCGCGCGGGACCCAGCGCTATTTCTGGTAGTAGGCCCCATGGGCACAGGCCCGGCAGAGGGTCTTCTCGTGCTCCACCACTTCGCGAGCGTCCTGCACCTGCTCACCACAAGCCGCACATACCACCCTGCGTATGGGCTTGCCGGGCCTATCCTCCTCGGGGACGACAAGAGTCACCTCTGTGCAGGTGAAAAGCTGTTCATCGGTCCAGTCTTTCCAGAACACCATGGGGTCTACGTCGCTGCTCACGTGCGGCACCTCCAGCCGAGGCGCCACGCGCAACGCGCGACCCGTAGCCAGGTCGACGAAGGTAGCCGCCAGTTTGCCGTAGTCTACCCACTTGAGTCTGCGCTTGCCCAAAGTGACGCCACACACCACGCCCACCGCATCGCTGGCGCACCGATCCATCTCGACGTATACCACCAGGTCTCTGTACCACAGAGGCTCGTCTATGCCCAACTCACGACAACCCATGCGCGCCATGCGCACGCCCATTACCATGCCGTGACAGAGGTGGCCGTGAAACGCCTGAGCAGCCGCGAGATCTTCGTCGAGAGTGCGCACGCGCCTTACTCGCCTTGCTCGCCGGTGCCATCAGATGCCGGCGCGCCACCTTGCGCCTCTGGGTGGTGCCAGTCGGAGAAGTGCCGCTGGAAGATCGCCTCAAGGGCCTCGTCGACCTCGGCGGCGGCGGCCTGATAGCGCGTCACCAACTCGCGAGCCTGAGGGGTCAGATGCGAACCTCCTCCGAGACTGCCGCCAACGCTGCGATCTAGCAGGGCGAAGCCCAGCCGCTCCTCAGCCGCGTGCATTATGCGCCAAGCCTTGTTGTACGACATGCCCAGCTCTTGGGCGGCCTTTCGCAGCGAGCCGGAGTTGTCTACACCGGTCAGCAGGCGGGCCGGACCATCGCCAAAAGCCCTGCCGCCATAGTCCAGCCACAGCTTGCACATGAGTCTCATGGTAGTCATCGAGGGCGCTGTCAACGGGTCAGACGCGGTGGCCCGCTACCGCGGGTCTTGGGGCAACGCAGGGTCTGGTTCCGCAGCCTCCGGCGGGGCCACTTTGGCCTCCGGTGCCGGCGCTGCCTCGCGCGAGTGCACCGACCTTATGCTCGAGTTGGGCGACGAGAGATAGGTCTCGGTGCCACAGAAGGGGCAACGCACCAGGCCCTTGCCCGCCAACTCCACCTTGCCGCCGCAGTTGGGGCAGGAGTCGGCCTTTATCTGGGCGGCCTCAGCGGAGACCAGCTCCCCCTTCTCCCAGTTCACATAGCCCTTGAACAGGTCTTTGCCTATGATGTCGTATATGTAGTCGCGCACCTGCTCACGCGTAAGGTCGCACTCTATGGCAAGGTCGGCCACGCTCACGCGCCCGCGCGTCATAACGGCACTGAGTATGGTGCGCTCCTTGTCGGCCTTGCTCTCCTCCCGCACCTCGCCGCGAGAGGCGAGCAACAGGTACAGCGACACGGCGAACCAGGGCAGCGAGAACAGCACGAGGCCCAGCACGTAGCCGCTAGCGCCCTCGCCCTTTGACTCGATCAGCCCTGTGACCAACCAGGCCGAGATGCCCAGACCGACGGCCAAGAGCACGATGCCTAATATCCTGGTACGCATAGCTGCCTCCTGCTTGTTCGTCTAGCCGGCGCGCATGCCGCCTCCGCCGCCGCCACCGCCTGAGAAACCTCCACCGCCGCCTGAGAAACCTCCACCGCCACCGCCTGAGAAACCTCCACCGCCCCAAGCACCGCGACCCGAGCTGCTGCTGGATGGCGCGGAGGTCAGAACGCTTGACATCTTGCCCAGGGCGCCGAACAGACCGTCTGATACGTCATCCAGACTGAAGCCTCCTCCGCCACCGCCTGACCTGGGGATCCCTCCGCCCAGACCTCCGCCCAGACCGCCAGGACGCAAAGGTCCGCTGCCGCCATCGGTGATTATCACAGGCGGGTGATACCACTCGGGCGAAGGCACGGTGAGGTCTTCGAAACGCCGCGTCCACTGCCTCTCGACTCCCAGAGCGATCGCATAGGGCAGACTGACCTCGTACTTCTCTTTAGCCGCCTCCATGTCCTGAAAGCGAGTGAGATCTTTGAGGTAGTTGCGGAACGCCTCCCACTTCTTCTGCTCTTGAGCACCCTTGCGAGTGCGCCCGGGCATGTACTTGGCAAAGACCCACATGACGATAGTCGAGATGACCCCTCCGGCCCAAAGCCAGCCGTAGCCATCGACGCCGGTCTTCTTAAGTATGTAACCCACACCGCCCACCACACCGCCCAGTAGGAAGCCGTAGACCAGCCAAGCCTTGCGGGTCTTGTTGGGGTTGCTGCGGAACAGCCCGGCCGTCGTCACATCTTCGTATACCTGGGCGACTATGGGCGCTACGTGCACGTAGAAGTGGTTCTTCAGGTCGCTGTTGGTAACGTGATCGGGATGGGTCTCGTCAAAGAGCGACTGGGCCACCAGCTTCTCGAAGCCCTGCAACTCGTCGAGCGGCTTGAGGCGCTTGTAGGTTATGCCGGCCTTGCCCGACACGTCGCCGGCCTTGCCGTCGATCATCTCCAAATACCCCCGGCGCGCCAGGTCGACGATAGTGGCGATGACTTCCTTGGTATCGACCCGCTCGTCTATGAGCGCACCCACCAGGCCCGGGGATAGATCAGAGGGGGGCTCGCTCACGTACTTGGCGTACATCTGCCCCGGTTGATCGCGCCCTCGCCTCCGCCAGATGAGCAGTACGGTAAGGAAGGTAAGCATGGGCAGGGCAAACCCCAACTTGGGCACGATATAGCTCATAACCTGTCGAGCGGTCCAGTGGTGCGTCACCACGCCCTTGGGGAAGCCCGTCTTGATCCAGAAGTAGGAGTAGGCGGAGACGTTGGTGGCTTCGTAGACCATGGTCGACGCCGCCGGCGAATACACCGAGGTCTCGGCGCCCTCACCCGCGTCGATATCGAACATCAGCTTTTCTGAGGGCACCGACCCAGGCAGTCTCACCGTCGTCTGCAACCTCCCGATCGCCGCGTCGATATCGCCGTTGAGCACATACCACACGACGGCGTCGTCCTGCTTGCCGAACGACACCAGAGACTTGGCGCGATAGTGAAAGGTATAGGCCGCCGACGCGTCGGTGATATCGAAGTTCACCCGGAACCACAAGACGTCATCCTCTATGCGAGTGCTGAAGGTGCCAGGGGCGCCGGAATCGTTCTCGATCATGGGTGCGCCGCTCGCATCGCGCACTTCTACATCGGTGATGCCCTCGCGGCCCAGAGGGACGTAGCGTTCGATCCAGTGGTAGTTGCCTACGAAGTTGTAGGTATAGGTCTCGTCAGCCACCACATCGCCGTTCTCCTGCACGTCGAGCGTGAGGTTGAGGCTGTCGATGGTCCAACTCTTCAGGCCCAGGTCGGTCTCAGCGACCGCCACCGGCGCGACCATCGACGCGGCCACGAACGCGCACACCAGCGACAGCGTCACCAGGAGCCATGCCCGCGAGATACGTCGCGGGCTGCGCCCCTGGGCGCGCGCCCGCACCTGCGCCGACGAACGGCCGGGGAGAGAGCGTTTCACTTCTTCTCTTCCTTCTTATCCTGTTCGGCCTTCTTGTCTTCGGCAGGTGCGTCCTGCGCCGCTCCGCAGTTGGGGCAGAACTTCGAGCCCGCCGGCAACGTGGCGTTGCACTGCGGGCAATTCTGGGTGGCGCTTAGGTTGGTGCCACACTGCGGGCAGAAGGCGCTACCGTAGGCGATGTCGGCCTTGCAGTTGGGGCAGCGCACTTTGGGCTGTGCGCCTCCGGCCATGGCCTGCTGCAACATGCCGGGGATCATCATGCCCAGGCCGGCTCCGGCGCCCAACCCCAACCCCGCGGTCGCCGCCGAGCCTATATCGGTGCCACCGCCACCTTCGCCACCGCCACCGCCACCGCCACCGCCACCCTTGGCCAGGTCGCCGATGGCCTGCGCTGCCTTGTACTGGAAGTAGCGGTCCATACCGCCGATGGCTTCCATGCCCGAACGCTCGTCGATTCGTTTGACCACGTCTTCGGGCGGAGTGATGGCGTTAATCACGAAGTCAACCATCGCCAAGCCGTACTGGGCAAAGTCGTCTTTGATGCGGGCCTTTAGACCGGCACCCAACTCATCGAAGTAGCGCGGCAGGTCGAGCACCGACTCCAAGGTCTCGCCCAAGATGTCGGAGAGCCGGCCTACGATGATGCCGCGCAGAAAGTCCTCGATGTCGCTGTTCCTGTAGATGCCCCTGGTGCCCACGATCTTCACCGCGAACAACTTGGGATCGGTTATCTGGAACGAGTAGATGCCGTTGGAGCGCAGCCGGATCATCTTGAACTCTGAATCGCGGAACACGATGGGCTCGCCCGTACCCCACTTGAGTTCGGTGAAAGTCCGCTTGCTTACGTAGAGAGCCTCAGCACGGAAGGGCGAATCGCCGTACAGAGGAGTGGTCAGGATAGCGGTGATAAGAGGGATGTTCTGCGTGGCCAGCGTATGACGCCCAGCCTCGAACACGTCGTAGGCCTTGCCGTCTCTGAAGAAGACCGCCCACTGACTCTCGCGCACTATCAACTGAGAGCCTATCTTGAACTCACCGGACCCCTTCTCAGGGATACGGTGCACCATCTCCTGGCCTTCTTCGTCGACGTACTCGATGATCTGCATAAGGGCCATCGGTTACCTCCCCGCTCCTGTGATGAGTCGTTCCCGCTCAGAGAATCGAGCGTCAAGTGCTTCGATCTTGCCATTCAGCAGACCTATGTCGCCGCGCAACGACGGACTGGCAGCGGCCAGAGTAGCCACGAGGTCGACTATGGCGGAGGCGTCTGCCTCCAATGATTTGTCAAAAGCCATGAGTTCGTCCAGTTTCGCTACGCCCACCTTCACAGGGTCCATCATGCCCGTGTACCCATAGTCGGCAAACTGCACGCGGTCTCTCACGGTGCGCAGCTTGCGCATCGAGGTGTCCACCTCGCCGAGCGCGTCCATGCCAGAGACCTTTATCAGGTCGAGCTTGAGAGCATCGAACTTGCCCAGACAAGAGTCAAGCAGCTGACCAACATAACATCCGCTCGATCTTGTTGGCTTCGCGCCTTATCTCTTTCTGCTTGTAACCCTTGATACCGGGGATCTTGTCGAACAAGCGCTCGAGCCAGTTCTTATCCTCCTGGATCCTCTCCTCGATACCGGCCATGGTCTCCCCTTTCGTTGCTTGGCCGCGGCCACTATCCGCGTTCACCACTCTACGCCACCCGACCGTCGTATTCACTCAGCAGAAGCCGCCAACCAGAGTCATGAACATAGCGCGGGTCCCAGACCGCCGGCAGAAACACAAGTTGTTCGCCCTTCGTCTGCAGCTGGTACTCCACCGAATGGAGGTTGGGCGCCTCGTATGACTCTACAGCCAGATACACGAAGTGCGCCAGCACATGACTATCGGCTCTTCCTACCACCACCGGCGAAAGGGTACCGAAGTCGGGGCCGGTGAGCGCAAGCCCGGCTGCGCCCGGCCCCGGGCAATGTTCCCGCTTCGACGAGCGCCGGCTTTCTGACGGTGTCGGCGACGAGCCCTGGCGTGAGTTCAAGCTCTGGCTGGGCTTCAGCGAGGCTGACGCCTAGCCGCTGCAGCATCCCCCGTGCCAGCGAGAAGGCGGGCACGTATAGATGTATGGGCGCCGGGGCATTGGCCTTCGCCAGCCGTGTCCACGCGCCTTCGGTAGCAGGCGAGAAGTCCACGCCGCACCGCCAGAACGCCAGATACTGCACCGCGCCGCCCACAGCCAGACCCGTAGTCACGGCAGCCGTGAAGGGACGAAAGCTCTCTAGCTCCCTCTCCCTGGGCTCATAGGCCAGACCGCACACAGAGCACAGAAAGATAGCCGCTTCGTCGCCCCCCTGAAGAGGCGAAGCGCAGTTCTTGCACAACAGCGGGACAAGATCAGCTGGAGAAAGAGTCTCGATACTCCACCTCCTTCTGCGGTCGAAACCGAGCCCCCACAACCACGGCTAAGACCGACAGTATCACGGCCACAGCCAGAAGCGGCACCCGGCCCGGCGGAAAGACCGACCCAAAGTAGACCAGAGCCACCACCGCTATCGCGAGAGAGACGATCTTTGCCACCAAAGCCAGCAACAGCTTCCTCTGGTCGGCCGGAGCCTGACCCGAATTCACGCTGCCGTCGCGCCCATCGACCACCACTCGGCAGTAGCTGTCGGCGTGCCGGTAGCGGAGCAGCCACAATGGGTAATAGAGCAGGGCCACGGCCTCCCTGAACACGAACAGGTGCAGCTGCGGGTCGAGAGCGCCGGTGAGCGGCGTCTGCGCCGCCTCTCTGCCCCTCTCGACCACCTCCGAGGCCTCCCCTTTGGCCTCGAGAACGATTGCGGCCGGATCGAGCTCGCCCGCAAGTAGAGGCACCAGCAGCTCCCTGCCGGTCACGCGCGGCCGCCCAGCTTTCAGTGTGTCGAGGTCGGTCGCAGGCAGGTAGAACCGACGCTCTTGCAGTCGCGGCTCTTGAACGCCTTCGTGGAGAAGCTGCAGCTCCATGGTTTCGTCGGCCTCGCCGGTCATGGGGTTGTGGGCCACTACCACCCGGGTGCGGTGCTGCGCGCCGAACTCCCACCCCGCGGTGAGCGCCTTGTGCTCCCAGAGAGGAACGTAGGCGAGCTTGGCTTCTACGGGTTCGGCATCGCGCATCTCAGGGGCTATGCCCGGATAGTCCTTCAACCAGGTGGCTCCTGCAGCAAGCGCGGTCGCTCGATTCACGCGTGCCGGGAAGTACCAGCGGGTCAGCCCACCATGCTCCAGCACTCCTACCCTCACCCCGCAATGGTCGCAGACAAGCACCCGCTTGCCTTCGCTGACGCTCAACGGGCCGGCGCACTGAGAACAGCGTACCGAGCGAAGAGACTGTCGCTGAGCTCCTTGTTGCTGCTCCGCCTGCGAGACACGCACCTGGTCACGCTGCAGCGTAGAACCGCAGTAGGCGCACACCGCCCCGTCCGCGTAGTCGGGCAAGGGCACAGGCGCCCCGCATTGCGGACAGGTAGGCTGGGTAGTGGCGATCGGGGCCCTGTCAGTCATCGCCACAGATTCTACGCGTACCGCCGCAGTCCAACCACACCGTCGCCCCAAGTGGCGCCCTTGATACCCGCGAACGGTGGAGTTTGTCTTTTCCGTTTGCTGCGCATATTGTGAGAGCCATCTTGCGAATCGTCCAAGGGGAGCTGTCTCGATGAATGACTATGAGAAGTCGGGCGTCTTCTACCTGGGCCGCAAGTTCGATATGGCTAAGAAGGAACTCGGCGACCCGCTTCTCTACGATTCCAAAGACCTGGTGACCCACGGCGTATGTGTGGGAATGACGGGTAGCGGCAAGACCGGCCTTTGCATAGGCCTGCTGGAGGAAGCCGCCATCGACGGCGTGCCCTCCATAGTCATCGATCCTAAGGGCGACCTGGCTAATCTTCTTCTTACCTTTCCGGACCTGCGGCCTGAGGACTTCCGCCCGTGGGTAAGCGAAGAAGAGGCGGGCAAACAAGATCTGAGCCCCGATGAGTTCGCCCAGAAGCAGGCGGAGATGTGGAAGAAGGGCTTGGCCGAATGGGGTCAAGACCAGGAGCGCATCAAGCGGCTCAAGGAGTCGGCCGACTTCGCCATCTATACGCCGGGCTCCAACGCGGGGCTGCCCGTGAGCATCCTGAAGTCGTTCGGTGCACCTGTGCGGGCGGTGCGCGATGATGCTGAGGCCCTGCGCGACCGCATAAACACCACGGCCACCAGCCTCCTGGGCTTGGTGGGAGTGTCGGCCGACCCGGTGCAAGACAGAGAGCACATCCTGCTCTCGAGCCTCTTCAACAACGCCTGGGCGGCGGGGCAAGACCTCGATCTACCTGCGCTCATTCAGCAGATAATGACGCCGCCGTTTGAAAAGGTAGGGGTAGTCGATCTGGAGTCGTTCTATCCGTCCAAAGACCGGTCACGGCTGGCGATGCTCATAAACAACCTACTTGCCGCCCCGACCTTTCAGGCTTGGATGGAAGGCGACGCGCTTGACATCCCCAGCCTGCTCTACACCCCCGAGGGCAGACCTCGGGTGTCTATCTTCTCCATCGCCCACCTCTCAGACAGCGAGCGCATGTTCTTCGTCTCGCTGCTGTTGAACGAGATGCTCGGATGGGTGCGGGCCCAATCTGGGTCAGGCAGCTTACGGGCCATCATCTACATGGACGAGATCTTCGGGTTCTTCCCCCCGGTGGCCGAACCCCCGTCCAAGCGGCCGCTGCTCACGCTGCTGAAGCAGGCGAGGGCCTTCGGCGTCGGCGTGCTGCTGGCCACTCAGAACCCTGTGGACCTAGACTATAAGGGCCTGGCGAACGCCGGCACCTGGTTCATCGGGAGGCTGCAGACCGAGCGCGACAAAGACCGTCTGCTCGAGGGCCTAGAAGGAGTGGCTGCCGGCAGCGCGGGCAAGTTCGACCGCGGCAAGACGGAGGAGATACTGGCCGGGTTGGGCAAGCGGGTGTTCCTTCTGTACAACGTTCACGAAGATGCCCCGGTCACCTTTCAGACCCGCTGGACGCTTTCATATCTGGCGGGACCGCTCACCCGGCTGCAGATCAAGACTCTCATGGACCGCAAGCGCCCCGCGGAAAGGGCCGCCAAGGCCGCGCCGCCGGCCGCTGCCGCGGCGGCGGCAGACCCAGCGCAGCAAGCCCAGGTGCCTGTGGGCTCCAACGCTGCCAAACCGCTCCCCGAGGGTCCGCTGCCCGGTGCCGTGGCCGCCGGCGATTCGGCGTCTGCTGGGGGTCCCGCGGCGATCCCCGCCGAGGTGCCCGCAGTACTACCTGCCACTGCGCGGCGAGACCCCGAAGGGCGCCGAGCTGGTGTACCAACCGGGTGTGCTGGCCGCGGCCACGGTGAGCTTCCTTAACGAGAAGAGTGGGGTTAGCACGGCCACACGCGTGCGCCGCGTAGCTCAGGCTCCCGATGGCGCACTGGCAATAGACTGGGAGAAAGCCACGGCTCTCGAGACCACGCTGGAAGACCTCGACCGCAAACCCAGGTCGGAGGCAGGCTTTGCGCCGCTTGCCGGCCGTCATGGAGCGGGCGAGCCTCTACCGCGGGTGGGGAGGGGGCTTCGCCGACTGGGCCTTCCGCACTCAGACTGTGGAGGTCTTCGTAAGCCCCAGCCTCAAGGCGACCTCAGACCCAGGGGAGACCGAACAAGACTTCCGTTCGCGCCTGAGGGGGGTAGCAGACGCCAAGCAGAAGGAGACCATAGACCAACTGCAGAGACGGTACGATGCCCAGAAGGCCACCTATCAAGACAAGGTCACCAAGGCTGAGCTCACCCGAGACAAAGAAGCCGAGCAGTCTCGCGGCCGCAAGATGCAGACGGCCATCTCGTTCGGCTCCACCGTACTCGGGGCGCTCTTTGGACGCAAGCTGGGCACCAGCACTTTGGGCAAGGCCACCACTACCATGCGTGACATGAGCCGCAGCCTCGACGAGGCCGGCGATGTGAAGAGAGCCGACCAGGTAGTCGAGGCCGCCAAGCAGAAGGTGGCCGAGCTAGACGCCCAGTTGCAGGCCGAGATAGACGCCCTGAAGATTAAGATGGACCCCGACAGCGAAGCGCTGGAGCGGGTGTTGGTGCGTCCGCGCAAGGGCGACATCAGTGTGGATGCCTTGGGACTGGTCTGGATGCCGCACTGGAGAGACGCCTCCGGCTCCATGACCAGTGCCTGGACCTAGAGAGACATCTGAGTAAGCCGAAGCGAGCGGCAAACCGAGAGGAAGGAGACTCATGGACGCGCAAGGTTCAAACGAGGGGGGAGCTGTAGTACCTGCCGAAGTGCCGCAGTACTACCTGCCCATACGAGGCACCACCCCCGCAGGTCAGACTCTCATCTACCAAGCGGGCGTTCTGGCCGCGGCCACCGTCAACTTCGTCAACACGGCCACCGGGATCAGCACTCTTACGCGCATCCGCCGCATGGCGTCGGCACCCGAGACCGCCTTGGCCATAGACTGGGAGAAGGCCACCGCTCTGGAGCCCACTCTTGAGGAGTTAGACCGGCAGCCAGGATCGGGGGCCACAGTCTCTCCCTTGCCGGCGGCCATGACCAAAGTCACCTCCTACAAGTCGTGGGGCGCCGACTTCTCCGAGTGGGCCTTCCGCACGCAGACTATGGAGACGTTCAAGAGCCCGGCTTTCGGTCTGACTTCGAACCCGGGAGAGACCGAGCAAGACTTCCGTAACCGGCTGTTGGGCGCCGCAACCAACAAGCAGAACGAGACAATCGACAAGCTCAAGAAGCAGTACGAGGCCAAGAAACAGACGCTTGAATCGAGGCTCACCAAGGTCGAGCAGGCCCGCGACCGGGAAGGCGAGCAGGCCCGCAGCCGCAAGATGCAAACGGTCATATCGTTCGGCGCTACCGTCCTGGGGAGCCTGTTCGGCCGCAAGAAGCTGAGCACCGGCACGTTGGGCAGAGCCACCACCACCATGCGCGATATCGGGCGCACCATGGACCAGAGCGGCGATGTGAAACGGGCCGACAAGAACGTCGAAGACGCCAAGCAGAAGCTGGCCGACCTGGAGACCCAGCTGCAGACCGATATCGATGCGGTCACCGCCAAGGCCGACCCGCAGACCGAAGCACTCGAGAAGATCCTTATGCGGCCTCGCAAGAGCGACATCTCGGTGGACGCTCTAGGTCTCGTGTGGATGCCTCACTGGAAGGACTCCGCGGGCACGATGACTCCCACCTGGGGTTGACATGAAGAAGGTCCTGCCAAAGGTGCCCAAGGTAGGAGGCGTGTTCAAAGAGTTCCGCGCCTTCATCGACCGGGGCAACCTCGTGCAACTCTCTGTGGCGTTCATAATGGGCGTCACCTTTGCGGCCGTGGTGAACTCCTTGGTTAAGGACATCATCATGCCCGCCGTGGGCCTGGCCACCGGAGGGGTAGACTTCGGCAACCTCTTCGTGGTGATCAAAGACGGCGACCCAGCAGGAGCCTACGCCACCCTCCAGGCGGCGCAAGACGCCGGAGCGGTCACCATAAACTACGGCCTGTTCGTAAACGGCATCATCACCTTCTTGGTGGTAGCCACGGTGCTCTTCTTCGTGGTGAAGGCCTTTGCCAGGATCCTGAAGCCCAAAGAAGCTGCGACCAAGGACTGCCCGTTCTGCACCATGGCCATACCGGTGGCCGCCCTCCGCTGTCCCCAGTGCACCTCTGAGCTCCCCGCAGAAGCGAAGAAGTGAGCTAGCGACAAGCTCCGACCGCGCCGACTGCTGACTAGCCCTGGCAGGGGCGGGACGTTCACGTCCCGCCCCTGCGGCTATACTCCGAATCATCATGCAAGCCCCTCCGACTTCAGAATATGTCTTCTTCGCCACCTGCCCACGCAATACGGAGGGGCTGTTGCTTGACGAGCTCCGCTCGCTGGGCGCGGCAGACGCCGCCAAGACTTCGGGCGGGGGTAAGGTTCTCAGGGCCACTGCCGCTGGCCTACCGGGCCTGTCTGTGGTCGCGAGTGGCCAACCGGGTGTTGCTGCGGCTCTCCTCGTTTCAGATCTCCACGGTAGACGACATCTACCCGGCCATATATGAGCTGCCCTGGGAGGACCACCTGGCGGTTGCCGGCACGCTGGCGGTAGAGGTGACCTCGGCCCTGAGCCAGGGGCCGCTCGCCACTCTGAACACCCACTTGCGCCGAGCAGCGGGTCAAAGACGCGGTGGTCGACCGCTTTAGGCAGAGGGTCGGCAGCCGGCCCGGTGTCGAGCTCGCCCGACCCGATGTGCGCGTAAACGTGCACTTGGCTCCCGCCGAGGCCGTGGTAAGCATCGACCTTTCGGGCGACGGGCTTCATCGCCGCGGATACAGGTTGGAGGGCGGCGAGGCCCCTGCTTAAAGAGAACTTGGCGGCGGCCATCCTGCTGCGCGCCGGCTGGCCCCGCATGGCCGCGGCGGGCGGCGCACTACTCGACCCTATGTGCGGCTCGGGCACCCTGCTGGTGGAGGGGGCGCTCATGGCGGCCGACATCGCCCCCGGCCTCTCCCGCGACTACTTTGGCTTCTTCGGTTGGGGAGGCTTCGACTCCTCAGCTTGGCCGGAGTTGGTCGAGGAGGCTCGTGGGCGGCGCGAGGAGGGTCTACGCTCACTGCCCGCTATCTTCGGCTTCGACCAAGACCAGAAGGCCATCGGCACCGCCCGGGCTAACGTCAGGCGCGCCGGTCTTGCGGGCCGCATCCTGCTAGAGCGACGAGGGTTGGACGCTCTCTCGGCCCCGCCCGCCGGTGAGCGCGGCGGGCCTCGGTGGTCACCAACCCCCCCTACGGCAAGCGCTTGGGCGACGTGGAGGCGCTGGTGCCCACCTACGAGAGCTTCTGGGCGAGAAGCTCAAGGAGTCGTTCTCAGGATGGGAGACGGCCGTCTTCACCGGTAACGCCGAGTTGGGCGCCCACCTCGGTCTGCGGGCCTATCGCGTGAACACCTTCTTCAACGGGCCTCTGGAGTGCAAGCTGCTCTTGTTCCTCATAGGCGGGGCCGCTGCCGGCGCTGCGCAGCCTGCGGCCGCGCGGCCGGCCGACGGGGCCGGGGCCGGTCCCGGGGCCAAGGATGCTGGCCAACCGGCTCCGCAAGAACCAGAAGCACCTGCGCAGCTGGCTGGCTCGCGAAGACGTGCACTGCTACCGGGTCTACGACGCCGATCTGCCCGAATACGCCCTCGCCGTGGACATATATGAAGATTGGGTGCACGTTCAAGAGTACGCGCCCCCCAGCTCGGTCGACCCGGTGCGCGCGCGCCGCAGGCTGCGCGCGGCGCTGGCCGTCATACCCGAGGCCCTGGGCGTCTCGCCCGATAAGGTGGTGCTCAAGGTGCGAAGGCAGCAGAAAGGCACCGACCAGTACCAAAAGTTGGACGCCAAAGGGGAGTTCTTGGAGGTCGCGGAGGGCGGTCTGCGCTTCTTGGTGAACCTCACCGACTACCTCGACACCGGTCTGTTCTTAGACCACCGCCCCACGCGGCGACTCATACGTGAAGCCGCCGAAGGCCGGCGCTTTCTCAACCTGTTCGCGTACACCGGTTCGGCGACCGTATACGCCGCCGCTGGCGGGGCCTCTACCACCACGACGGTAGACTTGTCGCCTACCTACCTCGATTGGGCTCGAAGAAACCTGGACCTCAACGGCTTCTCGGGCTCAGAGCACAGCTTCATACGCGCCGACTGCGTGGAGTGGCTGGCCGGCGGCGCCGCGAAACCCGGTAGCTACGACCTGATCTTCTTAGATGCCCCCACCTTCTCTAACTCCAAGAACATGGACGAGTCGCTAGATCTGCAGCGCGACCACTCCAGGCTGATCAGGGATGCAGGACGGCTTCTGTCGGCGGAAGGGTCCTTGCTGTTCTCGACCAACTTCCGTCGGTTCAAACTCGACGCTGAGTTGCATGAGGAGTTCAACATCTCCGACCTCACCAAGCAGACCCTCCCGCCTGACTTCAGCCGGAATGCGCGCATACACAAGTGCTTCAGGATAGCCCGACTCTGAGCGAGGGGCCTGCTGCGCTGAGACGGGCTCCTACAGCACCGCTTCTATCTCATCGAGCCGGCATACGCCCCGGGTCGCGAGGCCGGTCATGAGAGCTTCGAACAGATTCAGCGTGGCCGATTCGGGCAGGCCGGCCACCCAGCAACCACAGACCGCACGCGTCAGGCTACCCTTATGCTCAGCCTCCGAACCATGTTCTGGTAGGCAGCAGTAGGTAGGCGCGCACACCGCAGCACCACAGCTTGGACATGTCCAGATATCACATGGATCCATGCTTCGCGAACCAAGGCCTTCTTTTCAGAATCGACAGCTACCCGCATGTGCATTATCGGCCCGGCGGCGTCGATACATGAGCATTCCGAGCAGAACCGGCTGCTCTCAGCGCAGATCGACCATCTGCTGCCCGAACAGGCCTGAGGTGTTGTCGGTGAGCGCCGCGTGCCTGCATTCCACCCGGTAGACGCCCATATCACGCCATCTGCCGACGCGAGAGGCATCACGGAGTAGATCTCGGGCAAAGGGGGGCGGAGCTGGATCATGCGCCAAGGAGCTGACGCTCGCGCCTCGCGGCAACTGCGCTGGCAGCCGACTTCCAGGCCATTGCTCTGACAACACCAATCCTAGCTATACTGTTAAGCACGGTGATCGCCGACGGTCGACTTCTACCCGATATCCACTGCATTCACGCTGCCAGCAGCTAAGAAGTAGACAATGATCATGAACAGCATGAACCATCAGGCAGCATCCATCGTTCCTCCAGCATGATGTGCAATGGTCATGGTGTCATAACGCCATTCAACTCTTCCAGCATGGAAGCCACTGCTCTCTCCCCCATTGCCATGCCGCCCTTGCCAGCTGCAAACATCTTCACACCAAACTGATCCAGTATTCCAACCATAATGGTTTTCATCTTGGAACTCATCGTGATGGAAAGCAACATGACAGACAACGCACAGCTCCATATTGGGTGACAGTGTAATCCATCACAGTGCCCCAGGGTGCAGCCGGGTCTCGCGCATGCCGGCGCCGACCGGCGCCGCTCCTTAAACAATGATCACCAGCCCTTACAGGAGCAATTGGCTGAAGACAATGGGGCAATGGCGGGAGAGCTCTGATGGAAAGGCACTGGCGTTGCCAAGATTATTGAAAAAAAAAACTGAGGCAATGACACTGTTAGTCCAATAATCACCACACATTCACACATATTCCAGCCTCAACCTTATCTTTTCAGTAACTCAATTTTGGGCAGGGGTGATCACACTCACACTGAGGTCATGAGCAGCAGGATCAGTGGATGGGGCATGTCATAGCGCTGGAGCAGCCACACACATACACCAACCGGGAGGCCACTGATGGCCCTGGCTCTGGCGGCGGGCGTGCCGGCCACACTCCTGCACTGACAACTACAGCAACCATCCCCATGGCGCCGCTACTACGACCCTGCCGCGCCTCGGCATAGCCGCCGTCGCCGTCACCGTCGTCGTCGAGGAGGCACCCGCCATGGCGGATGAAGCCAAGCAACAACTCCGGCGGCCAGGGCGCCGGAGATGGTCGCTCGCGCTCCGGTGAAACCCGATGACGAGGTGCTGGTGCTCGCTGGCAACGACTGGGAGCTGCTGATGGCGGTGGTCTATACGCCAGTCCGCCAGATCATCGACTAGATCGCCGCCGAGCCGCTGTTCGAGGAACCCGCGGTGGAGGATTACGCCTCCGCCGACCCGCTGGAGTTCGAGGCCGACATCCGCTCCACCGGCTTCTTTCGCAACAAGACCAAGCACGTTATCGCCGCCGCGCAGAAGGTGCTCGCCGACTACGAGGGAGAGGTGCCGGCCAGCATCGCCGGCCTGCTGACCCTGCCGGGCGTGGCCCGCCCAACGGCCAACGTGGTCTTGGGCGACGCCACCCCCGAGGCCTACGCAACGACCCCGATGCCGGCATAGCGGTCGACACGCACGTAGCCGGCTCAGCGAACGCCTGGAGCTTGCCACCTCAGACGACCCGGTGAAGATCAAGAAGAACTACATCGCCGATCGTGCCGCGAGCCGACTGGTTTCGGCTCACCTATCTGCTCATCGAGCATGGACGGGCTATCTGCGATGCCAAGCGGCCCCGCTGCGGCGAATGCCTGCTGGCCGACATCTGCCCGTCGGCCTTCAAAGTCTGACGTCAGACGCGCTCGCCAGCACCCTGCATCAGCCATTCGATCGCCTGCGCCTTGTCCAGGGAATATCCGAAACAGCGCGCCCGGTTCACGGCCGTATTCTCGCCAAACTTGTCTATCGCCGTAGGGAGCGCGAAGGCGGCGGCCCTAAGGTGATATGCGAACACCTTGGCCAGATACTGGCCCAATCAAGAACGGGTCATTGGGGAGTCTGGTTCTGTCCAGCGTGTCAGGTCGAACAGAACACGGCGATAACCGCGTTGCGTGGCTTCCATCTTCGCTTCGTCGATCAGCTGTCTGGCTGATCTTGATGCCAAGGGCCCTCGGCTGTGACCAGCAGATAGCCATCCTCGTTGGCATACTCCGTTGTCATGCGGGGAAACTAGTCGCCCACCTGGCAACCGGCTGGCTTGAGTCACCCACGCAGCAAACTGAGCTTCATCCAAACGGTCGCCCTCGTGGATATCGAGATAGCGCACCTCTTCGTGTAGACTCCCCCGGTGGCAGAGGCTCCAGGGAGATGCCGTTGAAGAAGGCCACCCTCACGTATCTGGTGAAGCAGTGGTAGTTCGAGAAACCATCCCACCCCTCCATGCCATAGAAGGGCGAGTTCCAGCGCACGGCCTTCTTCACATCTGGCACGGTGCGCGTGATTATCGTGTCTAGAAGGCACCCGACGTCTCTCTTCCAGCCCGGCATGGCCGCGATGTAGGCCTGCACGGGAGCGTCGCCGTCAGCTTTCGCAATCTGAGGATTGCCTCCTGCGAGCAGGATCGGCGCTTGCGCAGTCTCATCTGTCATGCGGACTACCGCCTTCAGTCCAGATCAACGGGACAGCATGTCTGTTCCCTGCGGGCCCGTGAGTACGCATGGAGTCGCGCCGTTCAGCTGCGCTGCTTGGGCCACGAGCCGCCAGCCGGCCTGGGATACGTATCGCGCGACTCTCTCTCGGCATCGTCCTCCGACAGCCCACTGGCTCGCAATGACACGTATAGAGCAACCCGCGCGTTGACGTTGTCATCGAACGGGTGGTTTTCGAGAACCCTCTCGTGATACTGGCGCAAACGTTCCGCCCAATCGTCAGAAAGCTGACCAAGCAAATCAGTCTGATGCTGGAATAGCAGGCGACGAGAGTCCTTGCCCTCTACTCGGTGGGCGAGCTCGTACTTGGAGGCCATCGCCGACTCACTGACTTGAAGACAAGGTAGAGGATCTCCGTGGGGTCTCGCGAGGTTACTCGCACATACTCCTCGCCACGCTCAGAGATCACGTAGTGGAAACCACCGATCATCGAGCTGCACGCACGGGGTCGCGTCTCCACGTGGGTTGCCATAGGTAGGGAGGAGGTGTGACTGTGCACCGATTCTCGAGGCGAGACGATTGACGGCTTGCCGTAGACCAGAAAGCGTCGTGACAAAGACCTCTACCTTGCGCATTCGTCGTCCTAACGTAGTAGCGCGTCAGCAGCGCCGTGACAGCCCGCCCAGATTGCCGAATCGCCCTACTTCTCTCGCCATACGAAGTTGCCCTCGAGGTCTATGTAGGCCATCTTGTCTTTCTCGCAGGTGACCTCGGCCAGTCCACCTCTGAAGTCGGCGGCGTTGGTGAATTGAAGTGGAATCACAAGCGTCCCGGTCTCATCGATAAACCCGACGGCAACGGCGGGAACATATTCCCCGCCCGGCCCCGGCAGGGTGGACATGCCGAAAGCGCTGGCGAGGAACACGTAGGCCCTTCCTTCTCTCAAGAACTCCGACGGTGCTGTAGCCGTCTAGTGTGACCGCAGCGTTTCCGTGCGCA
>CAWFCL010000009.1:0-59529 GCA_963814365.1 uncultured Actinomycetes bacterium
TTTGCAGTCCTGATCCGCCTCCGATTATCAGAGCATCCGCTGCCTTCATCTTGCCCAGCTGTAACGGTTGCCTGCGCGCTCGCGCGAGGACGAAGTCTGACCCAAAGAGAAGCGAACTTGTGACCAGTAGAAAGACGCCCACCGCAAGGGTACTCTCAAGCATGCCCTCGAAGAACCTCTCAAAACCAAACCCTGCAATGGCCGCCGGGACCGAGCCGATGACAAGCCACAAGAACAGGCGCCGCCAGAACTTGACCTCAGGGGCACTCATTCGGACCGGGGCGAACAGCGCGACCGCCATCTTTCGCACGTCGCGGATAAAGTACGAGAACACAGCCAGTAACGTGGCCAGGTGCAGCATGATGTCGAATCCCAGGGTGGGCTGGGTGATGTTGAACAGTTCGGGCACCAGCACCAGATGGCCTGAGCTGGACACGGGGAGGAACTCGGTCAGCCCCTGCGTCAATCCAAGTATAAGAGCCTCTAGAACAGTCAAAGCCTGGTCCGCTACCTTCCCTTGCCGAGCTTACCGGCAGGCAGAATACCACCTAGAAGGGCAGCGACCCCTGACGCCCTAGCAGGTTCTTGCCACCATATGTGGCCGTGACGGCCACCGCCATCTTGACAAGATCGGCCAACAAGAAGGGGACGAGCCCCGCGGCGACGGCCGTACCGGCGTCCGCAGCGGTCGTGAGCGCCAACCAGGGCAAACCGAATGCATAGATAGACGCCTCGGCCAGTAAGGCTCCACCTGCAAGCAGCGCCATCTTACTCAATCTGCTCAGCCGGCCCGACGACAATGTCCAGGCGCGTCGGCTGGCCAGCCCCATCAAGAAGGCAGCCGGCACGAACCCCATCAAGTAGCCCCCCGTGGGCCCAGCCAGCAGCACCAGACCACCGAGACCGCTATGAAAGACAGGAGCCCCTGCCAGACCGAGAGCCAGGTAGCTGGTCACCGCCGCGACGCCAAGTCGCGGTCCCAGAAGCCCACCGACAAGGAGCACCGCGAGCGTCTGCAGCGTCATAGGCACCGGATAGAAGGGCACCGATATCCAAGCACTCGCTGCCAGTACTCCGACCCCAGTGGTCACCAGAGCGATCTTGAGCAGCATCGGTCGTACCACGACGCCCCGGGCGCCACTCACATCCGCGGCGATAGCCTGATTGCCTTCAGACCGCGAGGTGCTGTAATACCACCGTCCCATACTAGGGTTCCTTCCCTGCTAGCTTAACCGTCAGTCATGTGCGAGGCAGTCTAACTGTCACGCAGCTGAACTGTCAACGCACAGCGTCACTTCCCCTGCAAACACGGGCATAATGCAGCCTTCGTGGTCCCTCACCAGCAGTTCGCCCTGAGGGCCGATGCCCATTGCCTCGCCGGACACAACGAGAGCGCCGTCCGGCGGTCCGCCGAACACGTGCAGCCTACGTCCGAGCAGAAAGTCGCGGGCGCGCAGCTGGGTAAGCAGGTCGGACACTGGCGTCTCGCTCCATCGAACGGACAGCCGAGCCAGTAGTCCCACCAATAGCGGGCCTCGAGCGATTCGTCTGCCCAACTCGACACGTAGAGAGGTCGGCCTAGGCCTCCCCGTCCATGCCCCCCTCTCCGCCTCCTCAAGCATGGGGGCTGGGTCGCTGTTGACGTTCAAACCTATGCCGGCCACCACCCATTGCAGCCGGGCGCCCTTCAGCGAACTCTCGAGCAGGATGCCGCACACCTTCCTGTCATCTATAAGCACGTCGTTGGGCCATTTCACCCACACTCGTCCCTCAAGCCCAGGCAGGGTGTGTAAGACCTCGGCTGTGGCCAGGGCCGCGGCGAGGGAGAGCAAGGAGGCCTCGGCTGGTGATATCAGGGGACGCTGCAGCACCGAGAAGGTCAGGTCCTCGCCGGGAGAGCTTAGCCAAGAGCGCCCCAGGCGGCCGCGGCCCTCAGTCTGATAGTCGGTGACCACCAGGCTGCCGCTTGGCGAGGTGACCGCCTCGTCCTTCAGCTGCAGATTGGTCGAGCCACACCTGGCGTAATACCGGTACGGCAGCCCAATGGCCGGCGGCAGCTGGTAGCCCATCCGATCAAACAGCAGCGGCAGTACTGCCTCCGGGGAGAGCAGGTCGTCGACCGGACCGGCGAGTCGATAGCCTCTTGCCCCGACCAGTTCGGCCGCAAAACCCAGCGAGCGTAGGTAGTCGATGTGACCGGACAAGGCCTCTGGAGACACACCGGACGCCCGCGCCAGCGCCTCGGCCGAAACAGCCAATGCGGCACCAGCAAGGGTTGGCATCAACTCTGTCACCAACGCTACGCGGGAGGCCTCATCGACCCCCAACAGACCGCGCCCCACGAGGTCGCGGCAGTGCTGCGAAACCTTTTTCATGCTGGCCACATCTGGTATTTTGTAGCATCCTCGAAGCAGGAGTACGAGCATTTGTGAAAGATTTCGGCGACTTTGACTGGGTCGATAGTACTTCGGGGCGAAGGCGCAAAGAAGAAGGCCCCGCTGGCTCCGATAATCCCCGCGAGCATAATCAGCCCGGGGGTGGTGCGCGCTCGGGCGGGCCTTCGCGCCCTGACGGCCCGTCTCGGCCCACAGGATCCGCGCGGTCGCCGGGTACACAACGTGAGGGCAGTCCCAACAGGGGGGTGTCTTCCGATAGGCGTTACCCCCCGTCGTCGACATCCCACGTCCAGGGACCCCGCAGGTCGGCACCACCCAGAGGGCCAGTAGGAAATGGTGGGCCAGTTCGCACGGGCGGATCAGCGAGAGGCGGCAATGGGAGGCGCCCACAACGCACCATCTGGTCGCAATCGAGCGAGGGTCTGCGCAGTCTCATCAGAAAGATCGGCGCTCTGCCACGCCCCTTCCTCGTAGGCGTCGCAGCGTTCGCCTTTGTTGTTCTCTTGACCATGCTCATGGACTCGGCCTTGTACTACAACAAGGTGCACGCGGGAGTCAGCATGGCTCAGCAAAGCCTGAGCGGAAAGACATACGACCAGGCACTGGGTCTTCTGGATCAGAAGACCCAGGAACTGCGCGCCAAGCCCATAACCCTGGTGAAGGACTCCAAGACTTGGACCGTGACGCCTGAGGAGCTGGGACAGATCATAGACCCAGACGCTTCGGTAAACGTCGCCATGCAGGCCACCCGCAAGAGCAACCTGGTAGCCGATCTGGCACGACGTCTCGGTCTGTACTTCGGCGGCGAGAACCTGTCACTTGTCGGAGAGGTGGACGAGCAGAAGCTTGACGCCTTCGTCGCGAGGATCGCAGGAGCACTCGATACGGAGCCGCAGGACATGAAGCTCTCCATCCAAGGTGATTCGATAGAGACGGTGCAGGGCCTATCCGGTTATGTGGTGGACAGGGTCAGGCTGCGAGCGCAATTGATGGAAGCGCTCTTCGCCCACAGCACTGATCAGATTCAAGTCCCCATGATGTCAAAGGCCCCGGATGTGGTGGCCAACAACACCGATGAAGCCCGCGCCAAGGTCAATACCATGCTCAGCGCCGACGTCCATTTGACGTACCTGGCGCCCGTTCCCACCGCCACCACCACTCCGACCCTTGTCGGTGCTCAGACGACCGGCATGCCGGTCGAGCAGACCGCTGCCACCGCTGTTCAGCAGACCACTACCACCACGATGCTGAAGACTCCTTCGGGCGAAAAACCGTTCTACAACAAGACCGAGACCTTCAGCCCCGAGGAGATCAAAGACCTCTTGGTCTACAAAGCCGAAGACCGCGGTGGGGTCAAAGTGCTGGTCCCCTTCATATCAGCCGAGAAGATGCGGCCGTTTTTCAGCAGGATCGAAGACCCCATGACGGTGCCCGCGGTGGATGCATATTTCAAGACCGACGACGGGGTCTCGCCCTATGTCGTAGAGGGCAAGAGGGGCCAGGGGCTGGACCATGAAGCTACCGCCGCGGCCCTGACCACCGCGGCCTTGAGCGCCGACAACCGTGCGGCTACAGCTCAGCGAAAGGACTTCGACCCCGACTTCACCACCGAAGAAGCCAAGGCGATGGGGATAACGACGCTCCTTGGCACAAGGACAGAGGTGTACGACAAGGGCACGCCTTCCAGGGAATGGAACGTCAAGCTCGCCACCGTTAGGATATGCAATCTGTTCGTGAGAGTCCCTAGCACCCCGACCGTGGACGAAACATGGGGCGATGTCTATGGCGCCCCCCCTTACGGCTGGGGCAATCGGATAATCGCACCGGGCGAGGAGTTCGACTTCGCCGAGACCATCGGGCCGCGCACCGCGGAAGCCGGATTCTTGGGAGCCGGCGGTATCGTGGACGGCCGCATAGAGTCCGACGTCCTGGGAGGTGGCATCTGCCAGGTGTCCACCACGCTGTTCAACGCGCTCTTGGAAGCCGGTATCAAGATCACAGAACGATGGAACCACTCCATCTTTATCGATCACTACCCCAAGGGCAGAGACGCCACCGTCACCGGTGGCGGTGAGCCCAAGAACCTTAAGTTCGTCAATGATACCCCCAACTACATCTGGCTCTACGGCACTTCTGATGGAGTCGAGACTCGGTTCTCTCTCTTCGGCACGTCGGACGGGCGCAAGGCCAAGATGACGGTCTCCGATCCATATGATGTGACCAAGAACTCAGGGTCGACCATCACCACCATAAACGACACTCTTCCGTTCAATTCAACGACGATCGCGTTCGAAGGCCAAGATGGTTTCAAGCTCAAGCTGACCCGCGTGATCACTTGGCCAAACGGCAGCACCACCTCAGAGACCTGGATAAGCAAGTGGTCTGTCATGACCAAGATAGTCGCGTTCCCACCTTCGGAGGCGCCGCCCGTATCACCCAACACGGCCACTACCCTACCGGGCCCTCCTGGGTCCTGAGCGCAAGGGCCGTCGCTAAGGCTGACTGTCCAAGGTCGCCAGCTCGGGAACCTTCCGGCGGCCAAGGCGCATCTGGTATCTTGTAGCACCCTCGATTTCAGGAGCATTAGTATTGGCGCGAGATTCGAGTGACTGGAGCCCGCCTGACCGCGACTTCACGCGGACAGCGCGCACTTCAGGGAACGCCGGGGCTGGCAGACGGGCCTCCGTTCCTCCAATGGGCACCCCTTGGTCGGGTGACCCGGCCACGAGATCGGCCTCTTACCGACGCGACGATGCAGGCTGGACGGCCGGCCCTCCGTCGTCAGGCCGGCCGATTCGCTCCTCGGCCTCAGCTCGTTCTGAGTCAACCCAACGAATCGCCACCCCCCGCCGCGCTGTTGGGTCTGGGGGGGCAATACCGCCTACTCGCTCCCGGCCCCCTGGGGCGCGACGCAAGCCTTCCTGGTGGAGCCGATCGTTCGGTCGCATTCCCAAGCCCCTCAGCTGGAGCCTGTTGGGCATAGTCACCCTCATAGTGCTATCGATGGTGTTGGATGCCGCCATCTTCTACAACAAGGTTCACGCAGGAGTGACCATCGAAGGGCAGAGCGTCTCGGGTCTCACCCAAGATGAGGCGATGGCCAAGATCGATCAGTTCGTCGCCGCCTCTCAAAACAATCCCATCACGCTCACCGGGGGCGGCAAGACCTGGCAGGTGAAGCCCACCGAGCTGGGCACAAAGATCGACGTCGCCGCGGCCGTCGCGGCCGCGCTCGAGGTTACTCGCAAGAACAACCTCGTGGCAGACCTGGTCACCAAGCTCCAGCTGTACTTCGGTGGACGTGACCTACCTCTGCAGGGCAGCGTAGACATCGCCGGCCTGGACACCTTTATCGAGCAGATAGCCGCCGACCTGGACGAGCCGGCCGTGAACGCCGCACTCACTATCCGCGGAGCCGCGGTCGCCATGGTCGAGAGCGAGGACGGGCTGCTGGTCGACAGAGAGGCCCTCAAACAAACGCTCACCCAGACTCTCCTGTCGCTGCAGTCGGCGGATATCACCATACCCATGGCAGTGGATAAGCCCGACGTAGTGGCAGAGGACAACGAGGCAGCCATGGCTCAAGCCAAGATCATGGTCAGCGCACCCCTTACCCTTACCTGGGGCGAAAAGAGCTGGACCTTCACCCCGCAGGAGATCGCCAGCTTCATAGTCTTCACACCCGAGGATGCCGGACCGGCGTCCTCCTCCGCCTCGACGTCTTCTACCCTGGAGCCCTCAGATTCCACGTCTTCTACGTCCACGACCTCGGCGTCGTCCACCACCACCTCGACGACCTCCACAGGCCTTGCCCCGGCGCCCGTTGCCTCGATGCCCCGTCTCTCGGCCGAGAAGATGGCCGGCAGGCTTCAGGAGATCGGCACACAGACGACTGCGACGCCCATGGAGGCCTCGTTCAAGGTCGTGAACAACAAGGTACAAGTCGTCCCCGGGGTAGAGGGAGTGGTGCTTGACCCCATCAACACTGCCGCGGCCCTCACAGTGGCGGCCGTCAAGACCGCCGCCACGGAGCGCACGGCAGAGGTCCAGGGCACTAAGCAGGAGCCTGAGCTCACCACGGCCGAAGCCGAGGGCATGGGATTAACCGACCTGCTGGCCACCTACAGCGACAGGTATGTGGGCTCGCAGAACCGACAGACGAACGTTCGCCTCACAACCGAGTACGTACTCAGAGGCGGAAGCTCTACCTTGCGCCCGGGGAGGAGTTCGACTTCAAGAAAGAGGTCGGCCCCCGCACGCCGGAGCGCGGGATACGCAAGGCCCCGGCATCTCCCCCGGCATCGTGCTGGAGGACCATATGGGGGAGGCATCTGCGAGGTCTCCACCGCTGTGTTCAACGCGGCTCTGATGGCCGGTCTCAAGATCACCGAGCGCAGCAACCACTCCATCTACTTCGACCACTACCCCAAGGGGCGCGACGCGACGGTCAGCGACCCAGGCCCCAACCTGAAGTTCGTGAACAACACCGACCACTATATCTGGGTCACAGGCAAGTCGGACGGCAAGACAACTGTGATAAGCATCTACGGCACCAGCGACGGGAGGAAGGTCGCTCTGGATGTCAGCAAGTGGTACGGCGTCTGGGGACCGTACACATCGACCACCCTAGATCCTTCGCTGCGGACCGGCGTCAGCGTCCTGGTCAGCAAGGGTCAGACGGCCAAGATGTGCATGCTCACGCGCACGATCACGTGGCCCAGCGGCAAGAAGGCCAAAGATCAGTTGGAGAGCAACTACAAGCATCAGTGGGCACTTGTGAGAGTGGGCACCGGCACGACGACAACCACCGTGTACACGCCGCCGCCTGCACCGACGACTTCGACCACCCTTCCGTACGGTCCTTAGTCGGGCCCGCCGGACCCGACGTGCAGGAATCGCGCATATGACCTCCGAAGAGAGAAGGGTCGCCAGATAGCCCTTGGCTCTCGGGTGGGAGACGGGGTCTCGGAAACCTTTTTGGGCAGGGCGGCATCTGGTACCTTGTAGCATCCAGCTCGATATCTTGAGGAGCCTGACTTCTCGTGACAGACCAGAACCAGACACCGGATCAGCAAGTTACTCCGCAGGTACCCCAAGAGGGTGCTGTGCTGCCTGAGAATGCCGCTGTCGCTCCCGAGAGCTTCGCCGAGCAGACCACCGCGGTCACGCCTTCAGTGCCCACCGTGGCGCCCCCCGGCGTGGTGCC
Organism: uncultured Actinomycetes bacterium; assembly: GCA_963814365.1. GTDB lineage: Bacteria > Actinomycetota > Thermoleophilia > RBG-16-64-13 > RBG-16-64-13 > RBG-16-64-13. The sequence goes on from CAWFCL010000009.1 coordinate 7,603, forward strand.
ACCACCCACAGACCTGATACCGCCGGTGACGGACCTCGACCAAACTCAGTCCGACACCTCCGATTTCACGCTTAGTGACGTGACACTGACCGACTCTGGAGGTACCTCACTGATGGGATGGCTTCGCAGCCACAAGCCACAGCGGGGCTCCTCTGCCAAATTCCACGCACGGTCGGCCTCCAAGCGCTGGAGACCCCGCCCCTGGCAATGGGCACTCATTGGTATAGGGGCCATCGTCCTGGTCGTTGCCGTGCTTATCAGTACCGATACCGGTCTTTACTACAACAAGGTGCACTACGGAGTGCAGGTCGCCGGCCAGAACGTAGGCGGCATGAGCAGAGGCGAGGCCACAGAGACCCTGGACGGTTTCGCCCAAGAGGCCCAGGAGCAGCCCATAGTCCTCAATAGCGAGACTGGCGACGAAACCTGGAGTATCCTCCCCAGCGAGGTGGGGACCAGCATAGACGTTCCGGCGGCCGTGTCCAAGGCGATGGACCTCACCCGCAGAGGCAACATACTTGCCGATCTGGGGACGAGGATAGAACTCTACTTCAGCGGCAAGGACATCCCGCTCGAGGGAACGCTTGACAGCGCCAAGATGGACGCACTACTGGCCAAGATCTCCGCCAAACTCGACGTGCCCGCCACCAATGCCACCTTGCTAGTCAAAGACGGTTCCATCGAAGTGGTGGAGGGCAAGCAGGGCAAAGTCGTCGATAAGGAGGCGCTGCGCGGAGCCCTCACCGCCCTGCTCTTCACCTTCCATAGCACTGAACTGCCCATACCCATGCTCATCACCTCTCCCGATCTATCGGCGGTGGACATCACCCCCGCCCTAGAGAAGGCGAACGTCATGATAAGCGCTGACTTGGTGATCACCTTTAAGGGCAAGACGGTCGCCACTCTCACCCCCTCCCAGATGGTCAACTACCTGGACGTTGCGCCCGGCACCGGGAGTGATGGCTCGAAGACCGTGCCTATTCTCTCTGCAGCGAAGATGACCGAAGTTTTCGATGCGCTCGAACCGCAGGTGGCCACTCCGGGCGTCAACGCTACCTTTGACGTGAATACCGAGACTGAGACCATTACTTTGGTCGAGGGTTCAGACGGTACTGGTCTCGACCGCGACGGCACGGCAGCCGCGCTAACGCAGTCCGCGATGAACACCGCCGATCGCACCGTGGAAGTCGCGCTGAAGCCCACCCCCCCGGACCTGACCACCGAAGAGGTGCAGGCGATGGGCATCAAGGACCTCCTCGGTGACTACAAGACCACTCCCTATGTGGGCAGCAAGAACCGGCAGGTTAACGTCCGTCTGGCCACCAAGTTGTGCAGCGGGGTGTTCCTGGCCCCAGGTGAGGAGTTCAATACCGACCAGCGCCTCGGCGTGCGCGACGAGGCACACGGCTGGGCCTCGGCTCCGGGCATAGTCGGACCCGGCCAGCTGGAGGACGTCCTTGGCGGGGGCATATGCCAGGTGTCCACCACACTCTTCAATGCTGCGCTTGAAGCTGGGCTGGAGATCACCAAGCGCTTCAACCACTCCATCTACATCAGCCATTACCCCGCCGGACGCGACGCCACCGTGACAGCCGGCGGCAAGAACATGTGCTTCCGCAACGACACCCCCAACTACATCTTCATCTATGGATGGTCATCGGGCATAAACACTCACTTCTACATCTTCGGAGTAAATGACGGTCGCAAGGTTCAAGGGATAGCCTTCAGCGGCTTTTCGCTGGGCGGCGCATTCCCTACTCAAAAGGTGATAGACACATCCCTGCCCGTCGGCAAGACCAAAGAGGAGTTCGAGGGACAGAGGAGCAGGAGCTGCTCCATCACGCGCACCATAGTCTACGCGGACGGCACGACCAAGAGCCAGACGTGGTCGAGCCGTTGGCGCATGCTGCCCAAGGTGGTCCTGACCAACCCTTATCCAACCACTACCACCATCAAGAAGCCGGCCGGCACCACCACCACTATCAAAAAGCCGGCGAGCACCACCACCACCGTCAAAAAGACGACTACTACTGCCGCGACTCCGTGATAGACAAGCGCTAGCAGCGGGCGCCAGCATCTGAAACCGGCGCGCGGAGTGGCGGCCTAGGACACACTGAAGTAAGGACTACCCGAACATCTTCGTGATAATGAGGTCCGGCAGGGTATCGCTCTGCTCAGGGTGAGCCTCAAACAAACCGGCCGACGGGCCGCCAAGGCTCGACTCCAGCTCTTTCAGCAGGCTGGGGCGGCAGACCACCAGCGCAGCGCCAAAGTCACCCTTGAGCAGGATGTCCAGGGCGCTCACCCACCCTCGGCCGCCCAGTAGCTCGAGGGGCCCGACCTCATCCACTATCAGCAAATCGCAGGGCGTGGCGGCCAATAGCACGTTGGTGGCCCAGGCAAACACGCCGCCGTCCACCTCCCATCCCGGTGTCAACGGGTCGACACCAGCTTCCCCGGGCGAGCCGAACTGGCGGCTGGCGCCAGAGCGTATATCGATCACCTGGCGGGGAGCGTGCAGGCCGCGACCCGACGGGGCCGTCAATATGCCGGCCACGTCAAGATTGCGGGCTCGACCCTCCGCCGCCAGATCCGTGCAGATGAGGGTCTTTCCGCTCCCTCGTTCTCCGGTGAGTACGTAGTAGGCGCCTCTTGTCTGCATCAGCCCTCCCAGCGCCGCCTCAGCGCAACCTCACTGCTGGTAGTAAGCTCCGTTGGCACACGCGCGGCACAACGTCCGGTCGTCTTTGACCACCTCGCGGGCGTCTTGTATCTGCTCGCCGCAAGCGGCACAGACCACCCTGCTCACGGGCCGTCCTGGCTTGTCCTCATCGGGTACTGTGACGCTCACGGTCCTGCAGGTGAACAGTTGGTCGTCGGTCCAGTCCTTCCAGAACTCGATGGGGTCGACATCCTTGCCCGCGTGAGGCACTTCCAGCCGGGGTGCCACCCTCAAAGCCCGACCGGTACCCAGGTCGACAAAGGTGGCCGCCATCTTGCCATAGTCCATCCACTTGAGCCGCCGTCTGCCAAGGGTGACCCCACACACCACACTCACTGCGTCGCTGGCGCAGCGGTCCATCTCCACGTAGACAAGCAGATCTCTGTACGACGGGGGGTCATCTAGCCCCAGCGCGCGACACCCAAGGCGCGCCATGCGTACACCCATGACCATGCCGTGACATAGGTGGCCGTGGAAGGCCTGCGCTGCAGCGAGATCTTCATCCAGGGTGCGCATGCGCCTACCTGCCCCTTCCTGCCACCTCAGGACCGATGTCGACCCGCTCTGGGGATTTCCAGTCCGCGAAGTGCTTCTGAAAGACACCCTCAAGGACCTCCTCCGCCTCAACGGCCGCCGCCTGATATCGCGCGACGAGGTCGTGAGCTTCCGAGGTCAGATGCGAACCCCCTCCGAGGCTGCCTCCGACGCTACGGTCCAGCAAAGCAAAACCCAAGCGCTCCTCAGCTGCATGCAGGATGCGCCAGGCCTTGTTATATGACATGCCCAATTCCTGCGCGGCCTTGCGTAGGGAGCCCGAGTGCTCCACGCCGGTCAGCAGACGGGCCGGACCGTCGCCAAAAGCCCTGCCCCCATAGTCCAGCCACAGCTTGGCCCTGAGTCGCATGGTGGTCATTTGAGAATAGCCTCGGCGGGTGGGCGGCGGCGGACCGCTACCGTGGACCCTGTGGCAAGGTGGGATCCTGGCTGTCGACCGCAGGCTCAGCGGCAGCCGCCGGACCCACCGGAGCCGCCGGAGCCGCTTCTCGCGAGTGCACGCTCTTGATGCTCGAGATGGGAGGCGAGAGGTAGGTCTCGGTGCCGCAGAACGGACAGCGCACCAGACCCTTGCCGGCAAGCTCTACCTTGCCCCCACAGTTGGGACATACATCGGCCTTAATCTGTGCGGCCTCCGCCGACACCAGTTCGCCCTTCTCCCAGTTCACATAGCCGCGGAACAGATCCTTGCCGATAAGGTCGTAGATGTAGTCGCGTACCTGCTCCCGGGTGAGATTGCACTCGATAGCCAGGTCGGCCACGCCCACCCGGCCACGGGTCATCACGGCACTGAGTATGGTCCTCTCTTTGTCCGCCTTGCTCTCCTCTTTGATCTCGCCACGCGAGGCCAGTAGCAGGTAGAGAGAGACGGCAAACCACGGCAGGGAGAAGAGCACCAGACCCAGGATGTAGCCGGTGATGCTCCTATCTTCGCTCACCGCTTCAGCCATGCCGGACGCCAACCAAGCGGCAAAACCCAGGCCGACTACCATAAGCACTATCCCGATTATCCTGGTACGCATAGCCCCTCCCGCTCGTTAGAATCCCGACCGGTGCGCGGCCCATCGGGCCGCGCACCGAGAATGCTTCATCTATCCGCTAACCCGCCCGGAAACCTCCGCCTCCGCCTCCACCGCCGGAGAACCCTCCGCCCCCGAAGCCGCCTCCACCGCCGGAGAACCCTCCGCCCCAAGCGCCGCGACTCGAGCCACCACTACTGCTGGCCGGGGCAGAGGTCAGCACGCTGGACATCTTGCCCAGGGCACCAAACAGGCCGTCAGAGACGTCGTCAAGACTGAAGCCGCCTCCGCCACCAGTCTTGGGTATACCCTGACCTAGGCTCCCGCCTAACCCGCCCCCGAGTCCACCGGTGTCGACTGGCCCTGTCCCGCCATCACTGATGATCACCGGCGGGTGATACCAGGTGGGCGACGGCACGGTCAGATCCTCAAAGCGCCGGGTCCACTGCTTCTCTACGCCCAAAGCCACTGCGTATGGCAGACACGCCTCGAACTTGTCCTTAGCCGCCTCCATATCCTGAAAACGGGTGAGGTCCAGAAGGTAGTTGCGAAACGCCTCCCACTTCTTCTGCTCCTGAGCTCCCTTAAGCGTGCGACCAGGCATGTACTTGGCAAACACCCACATGACTATGGACGACACCACAGCCCCGGCGACCAGCCAGCCCCAACCGTCGATGTCGGCCTTGGACAGAATGTAAGACAGACCAGCCACGACTGCCAGCAACAGAAAACCGTAGCGCAGCCACGCTCTGCGCGTCTTGTTGGGGTTCTTGCGAAACAAGCCGGCGGCAGTCACGTCTTCATAGACCTGGGCAACAATCGGCTGTACGTGCACGTAGAAGTGGTTCTTCAAGTCGCTGTTGGTCACCTGTTCGGGGTGGCCTTCGTCAAAGAGCGACTCGGCCACCATCTTCTCAAAGCCCTGAAGTTCGTCGAGCGGTTTAAGGCGCGTGTAGATGGTGCCGGTCTTGCTGGAGACCCCTTCTGCCTTACCATCGGTTATTTCCAAGTAGCCACGCCGAGCAAGATCGACGATAGTTGCGATGACTTCCTTGGTGTCCGCTCTCTCATCTATGAGAGCTCCCACTAGACCGGGCGAAAGGTCAGAGGGAGGCTCACTCACATACTTGGCGTAGGTCTGTCCTGGTTGGTCCCGGCCCCGCCTCATCCAGATGAGAAGCACCGTCAAGAAGGTTGCGATGGGTAGGAAGAACCCAAAAATGGGCACAACGAGACTCACGACCTGCCTGACTGTCCAGTGGTGCGTCACCACACCCTTTGGAAAGCCGCTCTTGATCCAGAAGTGCGTATAGGGCAGAACATCAGCCGCCTCAAAGACGATAGTCGAGGGGCCGGGAGAGTACACGCTTGATGTGGCCCCGTACCCCACGTCGACGGTCTTCTTGCTCATCAGATCATCCGAGGTCACGGAGCCAGGCAGCCTGACGGTGGCTTTTGCTCTGGCAATGGCGACTGGGCTGACTGCGTCGAACACGTACCATTCGAGTGCGTCGTCGGCCGGGCCAAAGGAGACTACCGACTGTGCCCGATAGTGAAAAGTCCATATTCCCGCCGCGTCCGTAATATCGAAGTTCACCTGGATGGAGGTGGTGTCACCCTGCTTGGCGACACTGTAAGTGCCAGGAGTATTCCCTTGAGGAAGCGCTACGCCGTTGGCGTCTCGGACCTCGACTTCCGATATGCCGCCGTAGTTGCCGGTTGGGATATCGTGGGCGAAGAAGTGGAAGTTGCCCTGAAACAAGACCGTAAGTGTCTCGTCGACGAGTACGTCGCCGTTCTCCTCAACATTGAGTACGGCGTCGACGCTGTCTATGCTCCAAGTCTTCTCGAGAGCGGCCTCCTGCGCCCCGACCGTCGAGCCGGTCGCCAAGGCGACCGCCCCCGCCAAGAGCATGGTGACAGCTAGGCCGCGCCACAGCCGCGCGCGACCGCCGTAGCCATGGGGCCGAAGCCGCGCCAAGCGGCTTATCCGAGACTGCATCATTTCTTGTCGTCCTTGTTCTCAGCCTTGTCAGCAGCGGGCGCCTCAGCCTTCGTGTCCTTGGCCTTAGTGTCCTCAGCCTTCGTGTCCTCAGCCGGCGCATCCTGAGCCGCGCCGCAGTTGCTGGACAGAACTTGGAGCCCGCCGGCAAGGTCGCCTTGCACTGCGGGCACGTCTGCGTCTGACTGAGGTTGGTGCCGCACTGTGGACAGAACGCGCTGCCGAATGGGATGTCGGCCTTGCAGTTGGAGCATCGCACTTTGGGCTGCGCGCCTCCGGCTAGGGCCTGCTGCAGCATGCCGGGTATCATCATGCCCAGACCGGCGCCGGCGCCCAGGCCTACGCCCGCGGTAGCCGCCGAGCCGATGTCGGTCCCGCCACCCCCGCCGCCTTCGCCGCCGGCTCCGCCCTTGGCCAGATCGCCGATGGCTTGCGCGGCCTTGTATTGAAAGTAGCGGTCCATGCCGCCGATGGCCTCCATGCCCGAGCGTTCGTCGATGCGCTTCTGCACATCATCGGGCGGTGTGATGGCATTGATGACAAAGTCCGCCATGGCCAAGCCATACTGAGCGAAGTCGTCCCTGATGCGTGCCTTGAGACCGGCCCCAAGCTCATCGAAGTACCTCGGCAGGTCCAGGACCGACTCCAGCGTCTCGCCCAGTATGTCCGACAGCCGGCCCACGATGACTCCGCGCAGGAAGTCCTCTATGTCCGAGTTTCTGAAGATGCCCCTGGTGCCCACGAGCTTGACCACAAACAGCTTGGGGTCGGTTATCTGGAAGGAGTAGATGCCGTTGGAGCGCAGGCGGATCATCTTGAACTCCGAGTCGCGGAACGCGATCGGTTCGCCGGTGCCCCACTTGAGATCGGTGAAGGTACGTTTGCTGACGAAGTACGCCTCAGCGCGGAATGGAGAGTCGCCGTACAGAGGCTTGGTGAGAATCGCGGTCAGAAGGGGGATGTTCTGCGTGGCCAGGGTGTGCCGCCCCGCCTCGAAGACATCGTAAGCCTTGCCGTCCCTGAAGAAGATCGCCCATTGGCTCTCTCGAACCACAAGCTGCGAGCCGATCTTGAAGTCACCGGATCCCTTCTCGGGGATGCGGTGGACCATTTCCTGACCCTCTTCGTCGACGTACTCGATTAGCTGCATAAGGGCCATCGTTTACCTCCCAGCTCCCGTGATGAGTCTCTCGCGTTCGGCGAACCGAGCGTCCAGCGCATCGATCTTTCCGTTCAACAGACCTATGTCGCCGCGGAGTGATGGACTTGCGGCAGACATGGCCCCGACAAGCTCGACGATTGCGCTCGCGTCGCCCTCAAGGCTCTTGTCAAAAGCCATGAGTTCGTCGAGCTTTGCAACGCCCACCTTCACCGGGTCCATCATGCCCGAGTATCCGTAGTCGGCGAATTGGATCCGATCACGAATCGTGCGCAGCTTTCTCATAGACACGTCCACTTCGCTGAGAGCATCCATCCCAGCGCTCTTGATCAGGTCAAGCTTGAGCGAATCCAGCTTGCCCAGGCATGAATCCAGACGTTCGCCTATGTAGTTACGCTGGATCTTGTTGGCTTCGCGTCTTGTCTCCTTCTTCTTGTAGCTCTTGACCCCAGGGATCTTCTCAAGCACGCGCTCGAGCCAATTCTTATCTTCCTGGATACGCTCCTCGATCCCAGCCATGGTCTCCCCTTTCCTAGCTTGACGGCGTCAGCCCGTCCGCGTTCCTCACTCTACGCCACCTGATCATCGAATTCCCGCAGCAGAAGCCTCCAGTTTGACTCGTGCACATAGCGTGGGTCCCAGACTGCGGGAAGAAACACCAACTCCTCTCCCAACGTGTCCAACCGGTAGTCCACCGAGCGCAGACTGGGCGCCTCGAATGACTCTACAGCGAGAAAGATGAAGTGTGCCAGCACATGACAGTCAGTCCTTCCCACTACCACCGGCGAGATCGTGCCGAAGTCTGAACCGGTGACTGCCAGCCCGGGCGAGCCGGGCCCCGGGAGCGCGCCGACCTCCACCAGAGAGGGCCGGTGACCGGTCTCATCAGCCAGACCCGGGCGCTAGCTCCAGGCTTGGCTGAGCTTCGGCCAGACTCACTCCTATGCGCTGCATCATGTCGCGGGCCAGGGTGAAGGCCGGCACGTAGAGGTACACGGGCTCAGGAGCGTGCACCTTGCGCAGACGCGTCCACGCGCTGTCAACACTGGGGGAGAAGTCCACGGTCAGTCGCCAGAAGGCCAGATACTGCACCGCTCCGCCCACGGCCAACTCAGTGGTCGCCGCCGCAGTCAGCGGACGAAAGTCTGCCAGGTCGCCTTCGACCGGTTCGTACGCCAGGCCGCAAGCCGAGCAAACGAAGACGGCCGCTTCATCGCCGCCTTGAAGAGCGGACCCGCAGTTCTTGCACAGAAGCGGCACTAGGTCAGCCGGAGAAAGAGTCGTGATACTCCACCTCCTTCTCCGGTCGAAACCGGATCCCCAGGACCACCGCTGTGACCGACAGTATCACGGCCACGACCACCAGTGGCACCCGGGCTGACCTGAAATTCGCTCCAAAGTAGGCGAGCACGACCGCTGCCACCGCCAAGGCCGCCAATCTGACCAGCAAGGCCATCATGCTTCTCCCCTGATCGGCCGGCGCGCGGCCCGAGTTCACGCTGCCGTCGCGTCCATCTACAACCACTCGGCAGAAGGCATCGCCGTGACGGAACCTTAGAAGCCAAAGTGGGTAGTAGAGCAGCGCCGCCGCCTCGCGAAACAGAAAGAGATGAAGATCGGGGTTAAGGGACCCTGTGACGGGCATCTGTGCCGCTGCCCTGCCTCTCTCGACCACCTCGGAGGCCTCGCCCTTCACGTCGAGCACGAGCGCCGAAGCGTCGATCTCTCCGGCCAGGAGAGGGACCAGGAGTTCTCTGCCGGTGACACGCGGCCGGCAGGCCTCCAGCGCGTCAAAGTCGGTGGCGGGCAGATAGTACCGCCTCTCATGCAGACGCGGTTCCTGCACACCTTCACTGAGAAGTTGCAGCTCCATGGTGTCATCCGCTTGACCTGTCAAGCGGTCTTGTGGGGCACTATCCGCGTCCGGTACTGCGACCCGAACTCCCACCCGGCCGCGAGCACCTTGTGCTCCCAGATGGGTGCGTAGGCCAGCTTCACCTCGACAGGTTGCGCGTCGCGCACCTCACCCGCTATCCCGGGATGGTCTTTCAGCCATGCAGCCCCGGCTGCCAGCGCCCTCGCCCGGTCGACACGAGCCGGGAAGTACCAGCGGGTCAACCCCCCGTGCTCCAGCACCGCGACACGCACCCCACAGTGGTCGCAGACAAGCACGCGCTTGCCCTCAGAGATGCTCAGAGGACCCGCGCATTGAGAACAACGAACTGATCGAAGAAGCTGTCGGTTGGCTGCCTGCTGGCGCTCGCAGGGTAGAGCCACAGTAGACGCATACTGCACCGTCTGCGTAGTCAGGCAGGCTGACAGGAGCCCCACACTGTGGGCATGTCGGCTCGGTTGTGGTGATTGGGGCCCTGTCGGTCATCCGCACAGATTCTACGCGTAGCGGAGCAGTCCAGCCACACCCCCGAGCTCCGCCAGCCCCTCCAGGTGCTCTCCGACCTCCACCTGACCGTGCGCAAGGATGGTCAGACGAACCAACTCCCCCACGGCATCCATCAGTGGGATAACGGCGCCTCCGCATAGTGGACAGCCGGAGACAGGCGAGAGACCCACCCAAGAGCATGATTCGCAGCGCCATCCCGGGACTCGGTAGTCACTATCTACCAGCAGCGTGTGCAGCCGGCCGCTCCCCAAAGCCTCGCAGGACGCCGTCGAAACCGGCAACGCCATGTCCGCCGGGGCCCATTCCTTCTCGTATGCGTCCTACCAGTTCGGACATCTGCTGCTGTTTGGCCTGCCCCATCTCCTTTCGTGCGGTCGCCACCATCTGACCGACGGTCGCTGCGGCGTCCAGCGGCATCTCTGCTATCACCGCGCTTGCCAGTGCGCTCGGTAGCGCGCGGCGAAATGCAGCCGCGATGTCATGCTGACCACAGAGTACGACGCGACGAGCCCCAGAGAGTTCGAGCAGCCTTCCCAGTGAGGCAGCAACCTCCTTGTGATGCTGCTCTACCAGACTGTCCCGGCGAGCGGCTGCGAAATACTTCTTGATCGACACCTCGCCTGTCTCCCGGTCGCTTGTCCGCAACCACGGGCCGGCGAGGTCCCTCTCGCTGGCCACTCCCCACTCGTCGACGACGTAGAGGCTCGAATCGTCCCGGCTGACTTCGGCAAGCACGAAGGGCTCGAGCAGGGAGAGCGCGTGCGCCAAGGGACGTACGTACGGCCAAGGCTCGATGACAAGGCTGTTTGTCAGCCGCAAGGGCAGTTCTATCCGCTCGCTGACGTCTGACCCGCCGTCGCTGAACACCGTCAGACCCTGCGTTCTGGACATCAGGTCATACTTCGAGTAGGTCCAGCGCATAGTCGAGGCCCGCCTGCATGCGACGTTTCGTTCTCCGGCCAAGCCGGCTTCCTTGACCACCCGGCTGAACTCGCTGTGCAGGTAGACCGGAGCGGACTGCCTCCAATCGTCCAGACGGCTGGTGGAGACTGCGACGGAGAGGACCACACCCTCAGGAGAACGAGTGCCGGCCAGCGCGCCGAGCTTCTCCCTGGCCACGGCCAGGCTGTCCATCACTTCTTACCGCCTTCACCAGAACGATTGGTCGGTGGTGGTTCAACCCTGGCAGAAGCGGCGCTGTGGTTCGATAGTTCAGTCAGCTCGGCAGCCACCCTGTCATGCATGGACTGCTCGCGCCTCCAGCGCTCCTCCCGTCTGCGGAACTTGTCCAGCACAGACGACTTAGCTTTGTCGTGTGTGGACTCGGCCATGTTGACCGTGCCCGGGCTGGGCAGTGCGGTCTTTGTCAGCTGAGTGGGACGGAGAGCTCCCTCTGGGCGGAACCGATCGACCTTCTTGTCGGCCATCATGTCCCCTTTCCGCGCTTTGGAGTCAAGGCCTGTGATCGGCGATCACGCTCTTGGTTACTACCCACCGCGCTCGGCAATGTAACGCCCGTTGCCCCAAGAATCCTCGCCGACGGGAGCTTGGCTACTTTCGCCGGCCGCAGTTTGCCTTTTTCTCCGGCGGTGCATATTGTGGAGACCAGAACACTATTGACCAAAGGGAGCGGCCTCGATGAAGGACTACGAGAAGCGGGGCGTTTTCTACCTCGGCCGCAAGTTCGACATGGCCAAGAGCGAGCTTGGCGATCCGCTTCTCTACGACTCCAGAGACCTTGTGACTCACGGAGTCTGCGTGGGTATGACCGGTAGCGGCAAGACGGGCCTCTGCATCGGCCTGCTTGAGGAAGCGGCTATCGATGGCGTCCCCTCTATCGTCATCGACCCCAAAGGAGACCTGTCTAACCTGCTTCTCACCTTCCCGGAACTACGAGGAGAGGACTTCCTCCCCTGGGTGAGCGAGGAGGAGGCCGGCAAGCAGAACATCAGCCTGGATGAACTCGCCCAGAAGCAGGCAGAGGCGTGGAAAGCGGGCTTAGCCGAGTGGGGCGAGGAGCCCGAGCGCATCAAGCGCCTCAAGGAAGCTGCGGAGTTTGCCATCTATACCCCCGGATCCACTGCCGGACTGCAGGTGAGCATACTCAAGTCCTTCGCCGCGCCCGCCAAGGCAGTGCGCGAACGACCCCGAGGCGCTGCGAGACCGCATCAACACCGCGGCCACCAGCATCCTCGGCCTTGTAGGGGTGTCGGCAGACCCGGTGCAGGACAGAGAGCACATCCTGCTATCCAGCTTGTTCAACGCCGCTTGGTCCGCGGGCCGGGACCTTGATCTGCCCACGCTCATCCAAGAGATCATCGACCCCGCCGTTCGAGAAGGTGGGAGTGGTAGACCTCGAGTCGTTCTATCCGTCCAAGGACCGATCGCGACTCGCGATGCTGATCAACAACTTGCTGGCTGCACCGACTTTCCAGGCGTGGTTGGAGGGTGACGCGCTCGATATCCAAAGCCTGCTGTATACCAGCGAAGGAAAGGCCCGAGTCTCGATCTTTTCTATCGCCCACCTCTCCGACAGCGAGCGCATGTTCTTTGTCTCGCTGCTGCTGAACGAGGTGCTCGGTTGGGTCCGGGCGCAGTCCGGCTCGGGAAGCCTGAGGGCCATCATCTACATGGACGAGATCTTCGGGTTCTTTCCGCCGGTGGCCGAACCGCCGTCCAAGCGTCCGCTGCTGACGCTGCTCAAGCAGGCCCGAGCCTTTGGCGTCGGCATCCTTCTAGCCACGCAGAACCCGGTGGACCTCGACTACAAGGGCCTGGCCAACGCGGGGACGTGGTTCATCGGCAGACTCCAGACCGAGCGTGACAAAGAACGCCTGCTCGAGGGGCTCGAGGGTGTTGCGGCAGGGTCGGCGGGCAAGTTCGACCGCGGCAAGACCGAGGAGATACTCGCAGGTCTCGGCAAGCGCGTGTTTCTGCTCTACAACGTGCACGAGGATGCCCCGGTGACGTTCCAGACGCGTTGGACGCTGTCCTACCTTGCGGGTCCGCTCACCCGGCTGCAGATAAAGATGCTCATGGACGGCCGCCGGCCGGCCGGGCAGCCGGCCAAGTACGCGCCGCCGGCCGCGGCGCCGGCGCCGGAGTCACCCCCGGTGCCGGTAGGTGTGTCACCCTCCGCTCCGCTTCCTGACGGACCATTGCCAGACGCGGTCGCGGCAGCGGCGGCTGGGCCCTCGAGAGGAGTTACCGCCGTGCCCACGGACGTGCCCCAGTACTATCTGCCGGTGCGCGGCGAAACAGCGCAAGGTGCCGTGTTGGTCTATCAGGCAGGCGTCCTTGCGGCAGCCACGGTCAATTTTGTGAGTGACAAGAGCGGGGTGAGTGCCTCAACCCGCGTCCGCCGAGTGGCGTCTGCCCCCGAGGGTGCACTTACCATCGACTGGGGAAGGGCCGACAATCTCGAGACCACTCTAGAAGACCTTGATCGCAAGCCTGCTCCGGGGGCGACCTTCGCCCCTGTGCCACCCCCCATGCAGAAGCCGGCCTCCTACCGCACGTGGGGTGGAAGTTTCTCTGAGTGGGCTTTCCGGACCCAGACGATGGAAGCCCTCACAAGTTCCTCCACAAACTCACCTCCAACCCTGGGGAGAGCGAACAGGACTTCCGGAGCCGCCTGCAGGCGCACGCCGGCGCCAAGCAGCAGGAGGCTATCGACTTGCTGCAGAAACGTTTTGCGGCCCAGAAGGCCACGTTTGAGGACAGAGTCGCCAAGGCAGAACAGGCCAAGGACAAGGAAACCGGGCAGTCCCGCGGCCGCAAGATGCAGACTGCCATCTCTTTGGGCTCCACCGTGCTGGGCGCGCTCTTTGGACGCAAGACCTTAGGCACCAGCACTCTGGGCAGAGCCACGACCACCATGCGTGATATGAGCCGCAGTATGGACGAGGCAGGCGACGTAAAGAGGGCAGACCAGACTGTGGAAGCCGCCAAGGAGAAGGTGGCTGAGCTCGACGCTCAGTTGCAGGCCGAGATGGACGCACTCAAGAGCAAGATGGACCCAAGCAACGAAGCCTTTGAGAGGATTCTAGTGAGACCGCGAAAGAGCGATATCGCCGTGGATGCTTTGGGGCTGGGTCGGATGCCCCATTGGAAGGAAGACTCCGGTTCGCTGACCCGCGCCTGGGCATAACAAACGGCACGGGCCGCCAGAAGCGGAGCAGAGCCAACGCCCAGTAGGAATAGAAGGAGAGGGAGAAGACTCATGGACATTCAGGGTTCGGGCGAGAGTAGCGCTGTCGTCCCCGCCGAGGTTCCACAGTATTACTTGCCCCTTAGAGGCGTGACCCCATCGGGTCCTGCCTTGGTGTACCAGGCCGGGGTGTTGGCAGCAGCGACCGTGAACTTCATCAGCACGGGCAGCGGAGCAAGCACCTTGACCAGGATCCGCCGTATAGCCTCATCTCCCGAGAGCGCTCTGGCCATCGACTGGGAGAAATCCACCGCCCTCGAGCCGACTCTGGAAGACCTCGACCGGCAGCCCGCTTCTGGCGCGACTCGCCCCCCTGACCCCGGCCATGGCTAAGGTAGCGTCATATCGCTCTTGGGGCACCGACTTCTCAGACTGGGCCTTCCGTACTCAGACCATGGAGATTCTCAAGAGCCCAAGTCTGGGCCTAACATCGAACCCTGGGGAGACGGAGGCAGACTTCCGCAACCGCCTCCTGGGTGTCGCCACCGCCAAACAGACTGAGGCCGTCGACAGGCTTAAGAAGCAATACGATGCCAAGCGACAGACTCTCGAATCCAGACTGGTCAAGGTCGAACAGGCTCGAGACCGCGAGGGCGATCAGGCCCGGGGCCGCAAAATGCAGACGGTCATCTCGTTCGGCGCCACAGTCCTCGCGGGCCTTCTGGGACGCAAGAAGCTCAGCACCGGCACGTTGGGCAGAGCAACTACTACCATGCGCGACGTAGGACGCACCATCGACCAGACCGGCGACGTCAAGCGGGCCGACCAGAACGTTGAGGATGCGAAACAGAAGCTGGCCGACCTCGAGACCCAACTCCAGACGGAGACCGACGCCCTTGCCGCCAAGACCGACCCCATGGCCGACAGTCTCGAGACGATCCTAATGCGACCCCGCAAGAGCGACATCACGGTCGACGCGCTCGGTCTGGTGTGGATGCCCTACTGGAAGGATGCCGCCGGCACAATGACACCCACGTGGGGCTGATATGACTCGCATTTCGGTGAAGAAGCTCAGGGATAGGTCGGTGCTTAAGGAATTCCGGGCGTTCATCGATCGGGGCAACCTCATTCAGCTGGCCGTGGCGTTCATAATGGGCGTCGCCTTCTCCTCGGTTGTCAACTCGCTGGTAAAGGACATCATCATGCCGGCCGTCGGCCTGGCCACAGGGGGCGTGGATTTCGGCAACCTGTTCGTGGTGATCAAAGGCGGAGACCCGGCGGGTGGCTACGCAACCCTGCAGGCGGCGCAGGACGCCAGGAGCGGTCACCATCGACTATGGCGTCTTTGTGAATGCCATCATCACCTTCGTCGTGGTCGCCGTCGTCCTCTTCTTTGTGGTGAAGGCCGCGTCCAAGGTCTCCAAGCCCAAGGCACCCACGACCAAGGATTGTCCATTCTGCACCATGGCCATAC
This sequence comes from uncultured Actinomycetes bacterium, assembly GCA_963814365.1. Classification (GTDB taxonomy): domain Bacteria; phylum Actinomycetota; class Thermoleophilia; order RBG-16-64-13; family RBG-16-64-13; genus RBG-16-64-13. The sequence goes on from CAWFCL010000009.1 coordinate 23,085, forward strand.
CGACAGGCGCGAAGCGCTGCCCCGAGTGCACCTCCGAGCTGCCGGTGGACGTCAAAGCTTGACCTTTGGAGGGGCGGGCGTCCTTGTCCCGCCCCTCCGGCTATACTCGGCACAGAGATGGGAACCCCTCCGACCACCCACGCCTTCTTTGCCACCTGCCCCCGCAACACGGAGGGTCTGTTGCAGGACGAGCTGAGGGCCCTGGACGTGGCGGACGCCGCGGAGACCCGGGCAGGCGTCAGATTCTCTGGTCCCCTCTCTCTCGCTTATCGAGCATGCCTCTGGTCCAGGGTGCCAACAGGGTCCTTCTGCGCCTCGCCTCTTTCCCCGTGGTGGAAGTCGAAGACATCTACCCTGCAATACATGAAATGCCCTGGGAAGACCACCTGGCCGCCACGGGCACACTGGCCGTTGAAGTCACGTCGGCCATAAGCCAGGGTCCGCTGGCCAACCTGAACACCCACTTTGCGGAGCAGCGGGTAAAGGATGCAGTAGTCGATCGTTTTCGAGAGCGCACACGGGTCTCGTCCCGGCGTCGACCTTGCCAAGCCCGACATCCGCATCAATGTCCATCTTGCTCCTGCTGAGACGGTCGTCAGCCTCGATCTTTCGGGGGATGGATTGCACCGCCGCGGCTATCGTCTCGAGGGGGGCGAGGCGCCTCTCAAGGAGAACCTGGCGGCCGCCATCCTGCTGCGGGCCGGGTGGCCCAGCGTGGCCGCCTCCGGCGGCACGCTCGTGGACCCCATGTGCGGGTCGGGGACTCTGCTCGTAGAGGGTGCTTGGATGGCCTGCGACGTGGCCCCTGGGCTCATGCGAGAGTACTTCGGCTTCTTGGGCTGGAGGGCGTTCGACCCCACGCAATGGCTGGAGATGGTCGAAGAGGCTCGGTACCGCCGTGAACAAGGGCTGAAATCCTTACCGCCCGTCTTTGGCTACGACCTGGACCAAAAAGCCGTCGGAACCGCCCGCGCCAACACTAGGCGAGCCGGCCTCGCCGGGCGTCTGGTTATAGACAAGCGCGAGTTGGGATCACTCGTCGCCCCGCCCGGCGCAGCCGAAGCCCGCGGCCTGGTGATCACCAACCCCCTACGGCAAGCGCATGGGCGACATCGAGGCGTTGGTGCCCACCTACGAGCTCTGGGGGAGAGGCTAAAGGAGTCGTTCTCGGGTTGGCAGGCGGCCGTCTTTACCGGCAATGCCGAACTCGGTGCTCATCTGGGCCTAAGAGCCCATCGCGTTAACGCCTTCTACAACGGCCCGCTGGAGTGCAAGCTACTGCTGTTCAACATCGGCGGACAGGCCGAAGGCGCCGGTGCGCAAGACAGTGCCGGGCAGTCCCAGCGACCCAGCGACCTCCAGGCGAGAGGCAGCGCCGGCGCGCAGATGTTCGCAAACCGCCTGCGCAAGAACCAGAAGCATCTGCGAGGTTGGCTATCGCGCGAAGATATCCACTGTTATCGGCTCTACGATGCCGATCTACCCGAATACGCACTTGCCGTGGATATCTATGAGGACCGGGTACACGTCCAAGAATATGCCCCCCCCAAGACTGTGGACCCCGTCCGTGCCCGTCGGCGGCTTCGAGAAGCCCTGGCGGTAATACCGGAGCGCGCTTGGCGTATCTGCCGACCAAGTGATCCTCAAAGTGCGCACGCCTCAGAAAGGCCCTGACCAGTACCGCAAGCTTGATGACCAGGGCCGTTTCTTCGAGGTGACCGAGGGTGGCTTGCGCTTTCTGGTGAATCTCACCGACTATCTCGACACCGGTCTGTTTCTGGACCACAGGATCACGCGAGCCGTTATCCGTGATGCCTCGCATGGCAAGCGCTTTCTCAACCTGTTCGCATACACCGGATCTGCAAGCGTCTATGCTGCGGCCGGTGGTGCGGCCACGACTACCACAGTCGACTTGTCGCCCACCTATCTGGACTGGGCGCGACGGAATCTAGACCTGAACGGCTTCTCGGGGTCTGAACACAGCTTCGTCCGTGCAGACTGCGTAGAATGGCTCGCTTCTGGAGCCGGGAAGGCAGGGGGCTACGACCTAATCTTCCTGGACGCGCCCACGTTCTCCAACTCCAAGAGCATGGAAGACACCTTGGATATCCAGCGAGACCACGCCCAGTTGCTCAGGCATACTGGACGTCTCTTGGCGAAGGACGGGCTGCTTCTCTTTTCTACTGAACTTCCGCCGGTTCAAGCTTGACGCGGGTCTGGAGCAAGATTTCATTATCGAAGACATCACCAAGCAGACCTTGCCCCCGACTACTCCCGCAGCCCGCGAATCCACAGGTGTTATCGCATCACTCGGCCTTGAGTGCTCTCCGGCTCCCAGGCGCGAGCGCGGCTTGGTGGGGACATCGGTCAGTCAGCGCCCTTCGCAAGGACTCTAACCAGACGAAGTGTGGCATCTTCGGGCAGGTTGGACATCCAGCATCCACAGGCAGCCCGTGCTACTTGGTTGCAGCGCTCTGCACTGACTGAGCCGCCGGTCACCCGGCAGTACGCAGGCAGGGCGACTACTGCGCCGCATCTGGGGCATGTCTGGGTATGCGGTGAATCCATGGCTATCCAGGGCCTTCTCTAGTGAACGAACAGCAACCCGCAATTGGTGTATCGGCCCAGACGGTCCGGCCCATGAGCGTTTTGCGAGGACGTCAGGCTCACGCGAGGCTGGCGGCTCACGAGAGGCCATTCTTAGGCCAGTTCTAGGGTCTCGCGCCCGAACACACCTGAGGTGTTGTCGGTAAAACCCGCCCGGTGCGGCTCCACCTGATACACGCCGATATCGCGCAGCCGAGCCGTGGTCCCCGGATGGCGCAGGAGCTCGCGGGTGAACGGAAAGCGCTTGAAGTAGTGCGACCAAGGCCTTGGCCTCGGCCGGCCCTGCAAGTAGCCGGGCCGTCCCCCAGAGCTGCACGCCCTGGATGAGCCGCCACTCTTCGTACTCCTCACTCACGGTCACAGCGACATCTGCCTGCGTGCCGATGTGCTGAGCGTGGAGGCTGGTGGTCTGGCTGAGGAATATCAGACGAAGGTCGTCATCGACGGCGTAGAAGACGTGGGCCGCGTGTGGAGCGCCCCCCGGCGGAGCGGTTGTGGCGATAGTCATGGTGTGGTGAGCACGCAGGTAATCGGCTACCCGAGCGCGGAGGTCACCCTGCTCGCCCGCTGCCATCCCCGCCCTCCCAGCGTCTGTAGAGCGCGTGCTCGACACCGAACTGATCGAGTATCTTGCCGACGGTGTGGTCCACGATATCCTGCACCTGCTTGGGCTCGTGGTAGAAGCCAGGGATGGGGGGCAGAACCACCGCGCCGTACTCGGTGACTCTGGTCATAAGCTGCAGGTGGCCCAGATGAAGCGGCGTCTCCCGGACGACCAGCACCAGCCGGCGCCGCTCCTTGAGGCAGACGTCGGCAGCCCTGACCAGGAGTGTCTCGCTAAAGCATTGGGAGATGGCGGACAGGCTCTTGATGGAGCAGGGCACCACCGCCATGCCCATGGTCTGAAACGAGCCTGAGGCGATAGGCGCCTCCAGATCATCGGCGGCGTACGACACGTCGGCCAACGCCTCGACCTGCTCGGGAGTGTGCGCCGTCTCCAGCAGGGTGACGCGCCTGGCGGCCTCGGTCATGACCAGGTGGGTCTCGATGGCCGTGTCGCGCAGCACCTCAAGCAGCCGGATGCCGTAGACCACTCCAGAGGCCCCGGTGATACCCACTATCAGCCGTTTGGCAGTAGACATGCCGGCGACACTCCCTCCGCTTGTCCAGCCAATTACCGTGACCAGACTATTTTACCAAGGCGCCCCGCCGCCGGAGTGCGGCCCCGGCGCACGGGGCCACGCACGGAGCCCCACGCCGCGCGACGCGCCGGCCCACCGCTCCGCCGTGCCCCACTGGCATGACGTATGATGCGAGAACAGAGAAGGGACGTGGCCGTGGGGCAGACGATACCGAGCACGAACAACTTATCGCGCGGGCGACAGAGATTGTGGCGCGTCTTACCGGCGAGTACCCCGACGCCCACATAGTGCTCGATTTTGGGAACGACTGGGAGCTACTGGTGGCGGTCATCCTCTCTGCCCAGTGCACCGACAAGATGGTCAACCAAGTCACCGCCAGACTCTTCAAGAAGTACCGCCGTGTTGAGGACTACGCCTCCGCGGACCCGCTGGAGTTCGAGGCCGACATCCACTCGACCGGCTTCTTTCGTAACAAGACCAAGCACGTCGTCGCGGCGGCGCAGAAGGTACTCGCCGACTACGCGGGCGAGGTGCCGGCCAGCATCGCCGGGTTGCTCACGCTGCCAGGAGTCGCTCGCAAGACCGCCAACGTGGTCTTGGGCAACGCTCACTACGAGGCCTACGCTTCAGACCCCGATGCCGGCATAGCCGTCGACACCCACGTGCACCGTCTGAGCAGGCGGCTGGGGCTTGCCACCTCGGACGACCCGGTGAAGATCGAGAGGGAGCTCATGGCCATAGTCCCTCGCGCCGACTGGTTTCGACTCACCTATCTCTTGATCGAACATGGACGGGCTGTCTGCGATGCCAAGCGGCCCCGCTGCGGCGAATGCCTGCTGGCCGACATCTGCCCGTCGGCCTTTCTGGTCTGATCAGCGACTGCCCCAGTCAGAGCGGGTGTTGCGCTTCAGACTTGAAGTCAGACCCTACCCACCATAGTGCGTCCACATGCGTAGCACCTTCACGACACGCTCTTCCTCCAGAACCTGGTAGACCAGACGGTGCTGGATGTTGATACGCCTCGAATAGGCGCCGCGCAAGTCACCGACCAGCTTCTCAAACGGCGGAGGTGTGTGGAATGGGTCATCCCCGATAATCGCCAGGAGCTCTTGAGCCTTCGTCTTGAGACCGGCAGCAGCCAGCCGCTTGGCGTCCTTCTGCGCCTGCTTCGTGTAGAGCAGGCGCCAGCTCACCAGTCGAGTTCCTGCTCGAGGTCGGCGACAGGTGTATCCATGCCCCCCAGGATGGACTCCCGCATCCCCGGTATGGAGAGCAGGTGCAGAGTCTCCTGAACTGCGCGCCAGTCGTCTTCAGATACGAGCACCGCGCTGGCACGAGGGCCCGTGATCTCGACAGGCTCATGCGAGGACGCCACGTCATCGAGCAGCGAGTAGAGACGTTTGCGGGCTTCAGTAGCAGTGATGCTTGTCATTCAGGTACCTCCAATAACGTACGGTATAGCGTACGCCTAAGCGAAGGGCGCGTCAAGGCACGCGCTTGTCAGCTACCAGCATTCAGTACACGCACGCGTCCAGAATCGACAGCACTTCTTCGACCACAGGCTCAGGCGCAGACCCGATACGCTTGACACCCCTGGCACCGAAGTCGAGCCACAGCCGCGACAAGCTGCGCACATGCGGGCGGCGTGAACCTTAAGCTCACGAACGCTCCAGCAACTCGCCCGCTTCTGTCATCACGGCATCCAGATCATGACCAACTCCGGCCGCGATATCGGCTTCACCCTGAGCCAGGATTCGCAAGATCTCCAGTTCGCGCCGCGGAAGGCGATCTGAACACGTAGATCGCCCAACCAAGCGTGTCGCGTCCCCAGCGCAGGTATGCCATCCTCGCCTTGCTCACGCGCTCGACCAACTCCGCCGAGTCAGGATCGTCCGGATGGCTGCGAGCGTACTCGTCGGTCGCGTACCATTGCAGGCCTTCGTACACGTCCCAGTCGTCCTTGCTGCTCACTATGGTGTGAACGAGATCCAGTCCTAGCGGCTCTCCAGCTTCTGCATTGGCAGAGTGGCTCCCGAAGTCCGCTCTCGCGACTCCGACTGCCTGTAGGTAGTCCTCCGAGGGCTCCTGCAGCCAGTATGGCTCGCCCACGATCACCCAGCCGCCGGGCTTCACCATACTGAGCAGCTTCTCGAGAGTACCGACGTGCCCGCCGAAGACCCAGCTGGCTCCGACACATGACGCCACATCTAGGCTGTGCGGATGGTCTAGCTTGAAATCCGCTCCATCCGCCTCGATGAAGGTGATGCCGGCGCTCGGCGCCCGCGCCGCGAGCCTGGTCTCCGCTTCGGCGATGTAGAAGGGAGATATGTCCACGCCCGTGCCACGAGCTCCATAGGCTTCGGCCAGGCGGATGAGGAACTCGCCCTTGCCACACGCGATATCAACCACCTGCGCGCCGGTCGGGAGGCGCAGAAGCTCCACGAGGCGCGCCAGTTTCTGCTCGCTCGTGGGATTGCACACCACGTGTTCGCGGTGAGTGATGTCGTAGAACTTCCATGTGTCCATGATGCTCAGCCCTTCGGCAGCCTAACGTTCTAGCGCGTCAGCCGCGCCCGCCGGCCATGGTACTCCATGCATTCGCCAACGCAGGCAAGTCGGACTGCACGCGCTTGTTAGGCCCCAAGACCTCGAACCAACAGAAGAACAAGGCACGCAACGTCAAACACCACGAAGAGACCGTAGAACGCCAGTATCAGGCCAGAAGTCGACAGAAGCCGCGGGAGAACAAGCCCATGCCACCGCTTGTTAGTACGCATCCGTGCGCTGGCCGGCACTACCCCGGACGGATGCTCTGGCGTCTTGACGAGACCAAGCAGGAGCTCCGCATCGTAGATCCAACCGAGTCTCTCTTGCATGAGACCTCTGTGCCGACAGGTCATCAAGCCACCCAGAAGGGCAAGGGCGATTCCTGCCACGCACGCTGCCACCGCAACTGGTACGGTGAGCACCTTGGAAGCAGCGTCACCCAGAAGTCGCGGCATCTGCGAGATCCCCAAGTGGGCAGCCGTGACGGCTCCCAACGCCGACCACTCCTGAAGTCGAGAGTGGTGGATATCCGCCCATTCCGCGTTCAGGAGAGAGAGCAGCGCTTCGCGCTCGCCATCGGTTATGGGATCCACGGATTCCTCCTCACTGTGGGCCTAACAATCCCTATCTAGCACTGCCGAACAGCTTATCAAGTCTGGCCAAGCGAACCGCGCCAACTCTGCGGCGTCTATATAGGCGGATGCGAACACTAAGCGCCGAACCCCTGCTGCGTTTCTACCGACCGCATTGTGGGCCCCAGGCGCGTGGCGAGCATCGACGTTATGCAGACTGTATATCCCCCCACACCCCCGTTCGATGACTCTCGAATGCTGCCTGTGGGAGGCCGTCGACGGACCGGTTTGCGCAGAGTCGACAGGCACCGGCCTGAGCCGGCCGCAACAGTCAGTGACAAGCGGCCTCGTGCTACCATCGAACGGCTGAGTGGGCGAGTACAAGGGGAGTCAAACCGTGATCTTCGACCGTGAACACGAGTGCATGAGCCGGGACGACATGCGGCATCTTCAGGGCGAGCGTTTGAGCGCCCTGGTGAAGAGGGTCTACGACAAAGTGCCCTTCTATCGAGACCTTCTCGACAAGGCCGGAGTCGCCCCCGACAGCGTCAAAGGCCTGGATGATCTCCAGAGGCTCCCCTTCACGCGCAAGTACAACCTGCGCGACAACTACCCCTTCAGCATGTTCGCCACACCGCTCAAGGACGTGGTGCGCATCCACGCTTCTTCGGGCACTACGGGCAAGCCCACCACGGTGGGGTACACCCAGAACGACATAGACATGTGGGCCCAAGTCGCGGCCCGCACACTGGCCGGTGTGGGCGCGTCCGACGAAGATGTGGTGCAGGTGGCCTACGGCTACGGCCTCTTCACCGGCGGACTGGGCATGCACTACGGAGCGGAGACCCTGGGCGCCGCGGTCATACCCATCTCGGGCAGCAACACCCAGCGGCAACTCATGCTCATGGAGGACTTCGGCACCACCGTTATCTGCTGCACGCCCAGCTTTGCCATCTACCTGTGGGACGTGGCTCAGCAGGTGGGCATGGACGTCACCAAGCTCCCCCTCAAGGTGGGCGTGTTCGGCGCCGAGCCCTGGTCCGAGGCCATGCGCAAGGACATAGAGAGTAAGTGGAACATCAAGGCGTGCGATATCTACGGTCTGAGCGAGATCGTTGGTCCGGGCGTCTCGTGTGAGTGCGTGGAGGCCCAGAGTGGTCTGCACATTAACGAAGACCACTTCTTGCCCGAGATAATCGACCCCGATACCGGCGAGGTGCTTCCGTACGGCGAGCAAGGCGAGCTGGTGTTCACCACTCTCACCAAAGAAGCGTTCCCGCTTATCCGCTACCGCACGGGCGACATCACCAGTCTCAACCCCGAGGCCTGTATCTGTGGACGCACCAACGTGCGCATGGCCCGCGTCTCCGGCCGCACCGACGACATGCTCATCATCCGGGGCGTGAACGTGTTCCCCAGCCAGGTGGAATCGGTGCTGCTCATGTCGCCGCAGGTGGAGCCGCACTACCGTCTTATCGTCACCCGCAAGGGCGCCATGGACAACATGGAGGTGCAGGTAGAGATCAAGCCCAGCCTCTACCGAGAGGTCTCGGAGGCCATGCTCTCCCTTGACGATGTCACTACCTTCACCGAGCACGACGTTCTGGTGGCTCTCAAGGGCGACATCCAGAAGAACATCAAGGACATCATCGGCATCAACACCAAGATCACCTTCAAGGAACCTGGATCGATTGAACGCAGCGAGGGCAAAGCTCAGCGTGTGGTCGACATGCGCAAGGACGACACCGGGGGCGCATAGCCCCCGGGTCGACTCCCTGCGTCAGTTCTACTCCGCGGCCTCGGCGGCGCGTTCCTTCTTTGCCCTGATGGCCTTGAAGACTTCGAACCAGGCGACACTCACGACTGCCTACCGCCAGGCAGATAGCGATGTCGATGGCGTGCAGTACTCCGAACCCGAACAGTTGCCGAAGTGCAGGCACGTAGAGGACGAGGCCCAGGAATACGACCGCTCCTCCCAGCACCCACCAGAGCGCCTTGTTGGGCGTCCGCAGCGTGCTTATGAAGCCACGGCTCCACGAGCGGTTGGTGAGTATCAGGGCCAGATTGGCCACTATCAGCGCGGTAAAGACGAGGGCCCGAGCCTGCTCCGTAGTCTGGTCACGCCACAACGCGATAGCGTAGACCGCCACCAGTAGTGCCAGCACTACTGCTCCCTGCAGGATGCTGACACCCAAGACCTTGCGACCGAACAGGGGCTCACCCACCGGGCGCGGCTTGCGAGTCATGACGTTCTTCTCCTCGGGCTCCGCCTCGAACACCACCGAACAGGCGGGGTCGATGATGAGCTCCAAGAAGACCACGTGTACCGGCGAGAAGATCAGCGGCCACCTCATGGCGAGCGGTATGAGGGTCAAACCGATGATGGGCGTGTGTACGGCAAATATGTAGGCGACGGCCTTCTTGAGGTTGTCGAATATGCGGCGACCGAGCCTGACGGCTGCCACTATGGACGAGAAGTCATCGTCAAGCAGCACCAGCGACGCCGATTCGCGGGCCACGTCTGTGCCGCGCTGCCCCATGGCCACGCCGATGTTGGCGGCCTTGAGAGCGGGTGCGTCGTTGACTCCGTCACCGGTCATGGCTACCAGTTCGCCCCTGGCCTTGAGCGCCTGCACCAGCTTGAGCTTCTGCTCGGGCACCACTCGGGCGAAGATGTTGCAGTCGGCTATGCGTTTCTGGAGTTCGGCGTCGCTCATGACGTCCAGCTCCGGACCCGTGATCACCACCTCTACCGGTCCCAGACCTATGCGGCGGGCGATCGCCCGGGCGGTGCCGGGATAGTCTCCGGTGATCATGATCACTCGGATGCCCGCGGCGCCGCACTCTTTGAGCGACTGAGCCACCGAGGCCCGTGGGGGGTCAGCAAGGCCGACTAGACCCAAGAACTCGAAATCGAAGTCATGCTGCGCGCCCGGCCACTCACTCCCACTGTAGACGGCCTTGGCTACTCCCAGTACCCTCAGCCCGTCCTCAGCCATGGCGTCGATAGACCGCGAGACCTCCGCCAACTGTGCTTCGTCCAGATGGCAGAGATTCGCGATAGCCTCCGGGGCACCTTTGGACGCGATCACGTAGGCATCACCCGCAGGCGCCTGCCAGACGTGAGACATAGCGAGAAGCTCCCGCGAAAGCGGGTACTCGTGTACCAGAGCCCAGTCGCGGTGAAGATGCTCTGTGTCTTTGAAGTGGCGCTCGCCCAGGCGAGTAAACGCCTTCTCCATCGGATCGAACGGATCGAGCTCGCTGGCTAGGATGCCGTATTCGACCAGTCGATGGAACTCCTCGTAAGCGGCCTCTTCCAGCGGTGACTTGGCCTTTTCGCCAGGTCCTTGGTCGCTGCGACAGCTTCCCCTTCTTGCTCCTGAGATATCTCCAGGAAACCGGCTGCAGAGTAGAGGCGGGCGATGGTCATCTGGTTGAGAGTCAGGGTGCCTGTCTTGTCTACACACAGCACCGTAGCGGAGCCCAGTGATTCGACGGCGGGTATCCGCCGGGTCAGAACGCGCTTCTGGCCTATGCGCCAAGCGCCCAAGGCAAGAAAGATGGTCAGCACCACCGGGATCTCCTCGGGCAGGGTGGCCATCGCGAGGGTGAGGCCGGCAAGAAGGCCGTCCACCCAGTGGCCGCGCGTAAGCCCGTAGATGACAACCACCAGGGCGCACACGAACAGGCCCACGAAGGCCATGTTGCGCACGAGGCGAGCGCTGTGGCGTTGGAGCTGGGTCTGCTCCTGCTCGGTGTTCTCCAGAGCTACGCCTATGAGACCCATCTCGGTCCTGGGGCCGGTCGCGGTGACTTGGGCCACGCCCTGTCCCTGTACGATCAAGGTGCCCGAGAAGATGTTGGGCAGATCGTCGCCGCCGGGCCGCACCCGCAGGGCCTTCGTCCGCCGGCTCGCCGTCACGGGCCTGCTTGCGTACCGGCACCGATTCGCCGGTGAGTAGCGACTCGTCGGCCTGCAGGTCTAGACAGGAGAGCAAGCACCGCATCCGCAGGCACACGGTCGCCTTCTGCGACAAGCACGATGTCCCCGCGCGCCACCTCCCTACCGGGGATGTAGATCTGCTTGCCATCCCTGATGACTCGAGCGCGAGGGCTCGATAAGTCGCGCAAAGCCTCAAGGGCGCGCTCTGTCTTGCGCTCCTGATAGATGGTGATGCCCATGATCACGAACACGAAGCCGAGCAGCATGATGGCCTCTTGGAGGTCACCCAGGCCCGCGTACAGCGCCCCGGAGATCACGAGCAACAGGAACATGGGCTCTCGAGCCACGCCCAGCGCTATGCGCAGGAACCCTCGGCTCGAAGATGACGGAAGCTCGTTGAAGCCCTCTGCGCGCAGCCGCTCCGCGGCCTCGGAGGAGGTGAGCCCTTGGGGCTCTTCAACTAGTTCAGTACTCACTCGCCGCCCAGACTCCCGAGGATGTCACCCAGCAGGGAGCTACGCTTCTTGGGCTTACTGTAGCCGCTCCCGCCGCTCCGGCTATCACGGTCGTAGCGGTCGTCGTCATCCCTCTTGTGATCGTCGTCGTGGTCGTCGCGCTCTCTGTAGTCACGGGGGCGGTCGCTTGACTCGCGCGGCGCGGATGCGCGCTCAACAGAAGGTGCGGTGAAGCCACTGTCCTCCATGGCGGCGATCTTCTCCAATTCGCCGCGGTCCAGCCAGCAGCCCTTGCAGCGCCGGGCAGATGTCGATCATCACACCGTATCGTTCGATTTCCCTTAGCTTGTCTCCGCAGACCGGACAGTCCATGACCTCTCCCTTTCCTAGACGTTTTCTCTTGCAGCTTGGCGTCGTGCACTGTAATGAAATCCCGCTTTGACCACAGCGGGCATGACGGACGCGATCACAATCAGCAGGACCACTAGGGTCAGATTGCTCTCGACCCATGGCAGGCTCCCAAAGAAGTAGCCGGCGGTGATGAACGTCGCCGCCCAGCCCAGCGCCCCCAGCCCGTTGAACAGCCAAAAGCGTCGGAGGGGCATCTTGCCCATGCCCGGCTACAAAGGGCGCGAAGGTGCGGACCACAGGCACAAAGCGGGCGATGACGATAGCCTTGCCCCCGTGCCGCTCGTAGAAGCGCTCGGCGGCTTCGATATGTTGGCGCTTGATGATCCGGCCCGCCTTCGCAGCGATCACCTTGCCAAAGAACCTTCCGATGGCGTAGTTGACCGCGTCGCCCGCTATGGCAGCCGTGACCACCACAACGCGCGACGACCCAGAGATCCAACCGCCCAGTGCCGGCGAAGGCTCCCGCCGCAAACAGCAGGGAGTCCCCCGGCAGAAACGGAGCAAACACGAGACCGGTTTCCGCAAAGATGATCGCGAAGACGATCGCGTAGACCCAAACGCCCATGTGCCCCAACAGATCTGACAGAAGACCCGCGGGGTCGAAGAGATAGCCCAATGCCTCCAACTACTTCACCCCCGGGTCGTCATCCGCGCTCGACCGCACCACGGCGCCTACGCCGACTAATCGGCGCATCCTGCGTTTCGCGTATCGGATCATGTGACCCGCACGCAGAAGAACGTGAAGGGTCGCCAATGCGACCACACTCCATCCGGCAAGACCATGGAGGTCATCGCCGAAACCGAAGAACTCGCCTTCGTCTTCTGCCATGCCGGTCAGGGCCGCCCCGAGCACGGCCAAGAACAGCAGCACGCTGACAGCGAAGCTCACATCCTGGCGAATAGTCCTCGCCCTCTCAGACACGCCTCCGGAACCCAAGGCGACCTCCGACTTCTCTATTGTCCCGACTACCGAGCGTAGCCGCTCCTTGCCGTGACATTGTGCCCTCCGAGGCCTTAAGAGCGGATTAAGACAGCGCTCAGGAGGTGAAAGCGACGGTGAAGACGGTGCCCTTGCCTACACGGCTGTCCACTCTGATCGTCCATCCGTGCGTCTCGACGATACGCGCCGCGATTGCTAGCCCAAGTCCCGAACCTTCACCGGAACGCGAGGTCTCAGCCTGGTAGAAGCGCTCGAACACGTGGGGTATAGAGGCCGCGGGGATGCCGACCCCGGTATCCCTGACTGCCAGATGGTTCGCAGTGAGCTCTACGCAGACCACGCCCCCGGCGGGTGTGAACTTCATGGCGTTTGCCAACAAGTTGTCCAAGAGCTGGCGAACAAGGGATTCGTCACAGTGCACGACCAATCTTTCGACGACCTCGGCCTTTAGGTCGACCCCGGCATCGGCCGCGGCTCCTTGGTGCTGAGCGACTTCGTCCCGCACAAGGGCAGACAAGTCGACAGGGCCTGGGGTCAGGGCCAGTTCGTCCAATTCCACCAGTTGCAGCAGACGGTCCACCAAGCGCGACCCCTGCTGCAGTTCCCGCTTAGCCGCGCGGATCTCGTCTGGGTAGTCACCGGTCCGCAGAGCAAGGTCTAGTGACGAGTTGACTGCGGCCAGCGGGGTCCGCAACTCGTGACTCGCGTCATGGGTGAACTGCCGTAGGCGCCCGAGCATCGCCTCTGCCGGCGCAAGGCTGCGCTTCGCAAAGACCAACCCAAACACGAAGGTCAGTGAGGTGACTATCACGCTCACGACGACAAAGACCAGCAGTTCTCCCGGCAGCTCGTGCATATCGATGCGTTCCGGCCGGGCGATCTGGACATAGAGGGCGCCGCCGCCGCGCATCTCCAGAGGCACCTGATAGACGCGGTAGAAGCCCGTTGATCCCCTGGCAGTAAGAAACCAAGGGGCCGAGTCGGGCTCTAGGGGCACTGAGATACGCGTGAAGAGATCGCCCGAAAACAGTATGCTCGCCTTCTGCCTCATATATGCGCAGAGAGGCTCCATCGACGCTTGCCGCCGCGTCCTGCAAGGCATTGCCGTCCGCCACTCCTTTGCCGGCCAGGGCTACTTGCACCAGTGCGGCGTCGCTTCGGAGTAGGTCGCTGGTAGAACGGTGCGTGGTGAAGTACTGGACCCCTATATACGCGCCGCCGACCACCAGCATCAGACCGAACACCAGAGCGGTGAACTGGAGAGCGATCTTGTAGCGCAGGCGTCGGAACACAGTCGGCTAGCCCACCACGTAATAGCCCTTACCGGCCACGGTGCGGATAAGGTCTTTGCCCAGCTTTCGTCGTAAGTAAGAGACGTGCACGTCCACCGTCTGGTAGGGAATCTGAGCGCTGTGCTCTCCCCAGACATGCGCGATGATAGAGCTTCTGTCTTGGACAACACCAAGATTGCGCATCAGATAGTCCAACAAGGCGTATTCCTTGGGAGCCAGACGCACCAAGACACCGCCTCGACGTACTTCGTGAGTGTTGCTATCCAAGGTCACTCCGGCCGCGGAGAGCACGGGGCTGCAGACCGTGCCCCGCCGGCGTACAAGGGTGCGGACCCTGGCCAGCAGTTCTTCCATGTCGAACGGCTTGACAAGATAGTCGTCCGCGCCAGCATCCAGACCCTTTATGACATCAGGTTTCGTGCCGCTCGCGGTCAGGATCAATATTGGCGACGCATTTCCGGCAGTCCGCAACCGACGACAGACTTCGAGGCCGTGCAACCCTGGTAGATCTAGGTCTAGAACTATGCAGTCATAGGCTTCAGCCAAGGCCCGTTCGAGACCCTCCTGGCCGTCGAAACACGCCGAGGCCGCGTAGTGCTCCAGTTCAAGGTATCGCCGGATGTTGACAGCGAGCGTGCGATTGTCTTCGACTACGAGGATCTCCAACTGGATCCCTTTCGACGCCGGAGAGGCGATGAGACTGCCGCAGACCAAGATACCGCATGCCAGCATCACGGACCCAATGGCTCGGCTCTCAGTCGCCTAGTTCGGCTCGCTTGCAGTATGATTCTTGTTCGTCCCATTTCTTGCGGACCCTCGACGTTGAGGAGCAGATCAAATGGAAGAGCCCGGTCGAACTCCCCGCCGGCCACCTGAGGACTTAGGCGAAGCGCGACCTTTCCCTTCGGCTCGAGAAGACAGCCAGCACGCCGACCTCGACCCGGAGACTCCGCAGACTATGTCGCCGGCCTACAGGCTGGGCTACGCGGACCTAGACTTCATGATGCGGGACGAGCTGCGGGCCTCCCGTCTGCAGCTGGAGTACCTCAAGCCCGAGATAATGCAGCGCGACCGAGGCATCAGCTCCACGGTGGTGGTGTTCGGTAGCGCGCGGGTGCCCGACCCCGAGAAGATCGGCGCGCTGGTAGAAGAGGCCGCCCGCGCAGCGGCGGCCCGCCCCGGTGACCCAGTGGCGGCGCTAAGAGAGAAGACGGTGCGCGCCTTGGCCAACAAGGCTAAGTATTACGAGGAGGCCCGCAAGCTCGGGCAACTTGTCTCTACGCCCCCCGCGGCGCCCCCCGAGGCGCCGCCCGAAGGCGCGGCGCCCGACTGTGCGAACGGCCAGCGTCGCCACCGGCATAGGTTGGTGGTAGTCACGGGCGGTGGGCCGGGCATCATGGAGGCGGCCAATCGCGGAGCCAGCGATGCCGGCGCCGAGAGCGTGGGGCTTAACATAGTCCTGCCGTTCGAACAGAGGCCCAACCCTTACATAACTCCTCACCTGTGCTTCAACTTTCACTACTTTGCCCTCAGAAAGATGCATTTCATGATGAGGGCCAAGGCCCTAGTAGTCTTCCCTGGTGGGTTCGGCACCCTGGACGAGCTGTTCGAGGTGCTCTGTCTCATCCAGACCCGTAAGATCCAGCCTATCCCAGTGTTGCTCTTTGGGCGGGAGTACTGGCAGCGCATAATCAACTTCTCCGCCTTGGTCGAAGAAGGCGTGGTCGAACCCCACGAGCTGGACATCTTCTCCTACGTAGAATCGGCGGAAGAGGCCTGGGGAGTGCTGGAACCTCTGCTCAACGGCACTTCGGGCACGCCATAGGACTTACGCTGCCATCTGCTATGCTTGTTCATAGCGATATGGACACGCTTGACGATCCCCGCACTCTCCGCCTAGCGCCCGTTGCCGGGCACCGAGCCAGGCCATCATGAACGTCGCCGCCGCTGAGATAATCGGCGTCGTTCTTCTGGTGATTCTCAACGCCTTCTTCGTGGTTGCTGAATTCGCCATAGTCAAAGTCCGCGACACTCGCATAGCCGAACTCAAGGCCCTGGGTAGCCGCCGGGCCGCTGTAGCCCATCACATAGTCAACAACCTAGACGCCTACCTTTCGGCTACCCAGCTGGGCGTGACCATAGCCAGCATGGGTCTGGGGTGGCTGGGGGCATCGGCGTTCTCGGAGCTCTTCGGCGTGACCATGAACCCCATCGCCGCGGCCATTATTGCTTTTGCCCTCGTGACCTTTGTCACCATAATCTTCGGCGAGTTGGTGCCCAAGTCGGTAGCCATCCGAAAGGCGGAGAAGGCGGCGCTCTTGGTCGCCCTTCCGCTCCGGTGGTTCTACCTGGTCACCAGGCCCCTCACCTGGCTCATGTATATCGCTGCCGCCGGAATCCTGCACATCTTTCGCATCAAGCCAGCCTCCGAACGCGAACTGGCTCATTCAGAAGAAGAGTTGCGCATGATCTTGGACGCCAGCCAAGAAGTGGGGCACATAGACGAGGTGGAGCAGACCCTCATGCGTAGGGCGCTCACCTTTGGCGACCAGTCCGTGACCGATATCATGGTGCCGCGCACTGAGATGGCCGCGCTGCCCACTTCTCTTACCGTCGCCGAAGCGATAGCCGAGGTGGCCGACACCAACCACACCCGCTACCCCGCCTACGAAGACGATGTGGACAACGTGGTGGGCTACATTCACGTCAAAGACCTGTACCGGGCGCCGCTCGACGCCAGCCTGCGGCGCCTTCTGCGCCCCATCGGGTTCATAGCCGAGTCGTCCAACATAGAGTTGGCCCTCCAGCGCTTTCAGAGCACACGCACCCCCCTTGCCCTTGTGGTCGATGAACACGGCGGTACGGCCGGCATAGTCACCATTCAGGACGTCGTCGAGGAGCTGATCGGCGAGGTGCAGGACGAGTTCGATCAAGAGGCGCCTTTGGTGCAAGAGGTCGAAGATGGCAGCTACTCGGTGGATGGTGCGGCCAGGGTGGACGAGCTAGAGGACTCCCTGGACCTGCAGGTGCCCGAGGAGGGCTTTCCTACCCTCGGCGGCCGCGTGTTCGAGCAGCTCCAGCGCCGCCCGCGAGAGGGCGACGAGGTGCGACTCGGCAACTACACGGCCAAAGTCACCGAAGTAGATGGCATGCGCATCTGCCGCGTGCTCATGACCCGCCGTGACCAGGACACCGGCGCCGAGGCGGAGGACAAGAGAGGTCCCGGCCGTTCGGCCGACGACCGGGAGGACTGATGGCCTCCTCCCAGATACCCGTCGATTCTGACGCCCTGAGGGCCAACATCGACCGGACCGCTCAACCGGTGGTAATACCTGAGAAGTACCTGCCGCTTATCGAGACGGTGGACAAATACTTGGGAGTCAAGGGTCCGCTCACCGACACCCTGAGCGAGTACTTTCACACCTACCGCAATATCGATCTGCTGGTCGATGGCTTTCAAGTGATATTGCTGCGGAATTGGAGCTACTTCGAGCGTTCTCCGCAGCGCACCAAGGCCTTCTCGCTGCTTTCAGCATTGGTGGTCGGTCTGCTCAGTGGTCCGCTGACCGCCCAACAGGCTTCACTATTGCTGCGCCAGCTTCTCACCTGGTGCACGGCGGTGCTGTCTGGCCCTAATGCCGACGCATACGACAAGCCGCTCTTGGAGGTTGCCGGCTGTCTCTCCCAGGTGATCCCCAACCAGACCCTGGCGGCCCTTGAGCGTGACAACCTCCTGCGCAATCTGCTGCAGGCAGCGGCTCGGCGCCCCAAGCTGGCTGCTGCCTTCTCTGAAATGTACCGGTCTCTGCTGCTGCTCGGCTACGAGCGTGTGGCCCAGCGCCTTCTGGTGCCTGAGTGGGCGGTGTCCGAAGAGGCTGAGCTAACAGACCGGGCTTCAGTGGCGGCCGGCTTTTCCAATCTATCCCGCGACAAGGTCCAGGCGCTAATAACCAAGGCCAGGGGCGCTTCGCTCGACGAGCTGCTTTCGGCTGACCTGCCCCCCTTCTCCAGCGTCATAGACGGGGCCATAGACCAGGTCTTTCGCATAGAGGATCTCGAGGACCGGTTCGCGGTCTGTCTCTACTTTCTTAAGGACGACACCTTGGGCTATCGCCAGAACGAGGTGATGGTCGACTTGCTCGCCGTGGTGCGCCAATTGATGGCGCCCGACAGTCACACGGACGCGGACGTCGTCCTCAGCCGGCTGACTCGTTTCTTTCGCGCTCGCGACAACCAGTTCTTGCTCATGCGCTTTCAGTGCTATGAGGCCATCGGGGTCGCCATCGGCGAGGCCAGCAATGTAGCGGCCGCCGACCACCTCATAGAAGACGTGCTCTACTGGCGCTTTCAGTACCCTGACATAGAGGGGGCCACGGACGAGTGGGAGACTGTAGTCAACCCCTACCACCTGCCCAAGATCCGCTGCTGGATGCACATAATCGAGTCGAACCCAGCCCTGTACGAGAGACTCGCGGCGGCTCTTAACGTACAGCTGCGGTTGGGCGGAGTCTACATCGCCGACACCGACCTGTTTCAGCGTGATGTCACCCGCTTCCTGAACGCCGACATCAAGCCTATCTACTTTGTGGCCAAGCAGCTCCTGCGCGCGTTCCCCGTCTATTTCAACGACGTGGGCGCCGAGGGCGAGTTGCGCGCGGTCTCCACAGAGCTGGACGAGATCTGCTCTCGCCATGACTCTCTCATGCACTATCTGCGCAAGCAGTCACACGCTGAGTCGTCCAACCGGCTCGTGGCGTTCTCGCGTGCTGTCCTCACCTATT
Source organism: uncultured Actinomycetes bacterium (assembly GCA_963814365.1). GTDB lineage: Bacteria > Actinomycetota > Thermoleophilia > RBG-16-64-13 > RBG-16-64-13 > RBG-16-64-13. The sequence continues at coordinate 41,778 of CAWFCL010000009.1, forward strand.
GGGTGACCTTGGACACTTCCGGCCTGGAGCCCTATCTGTCGGCCAACGCGCTGGCCGCAGTGCAGGCCGAGAGGAGTGGGCCGAAGGGCCTCACAGGGCGCTCATGGCCCTTCAGTCTGGTGCTGTGCGCAGAGCTACCCTGCGACCCCGACGCTTTCGTAGACAGATTGGTGCAGCTCGAGTCGGCCGAACTCGAAGAGGCCGTGGCCCAGACCCCCTCCACCGACGCCGATGACGCCGAGCGTCCGAGCTGCCCCGGCGCCTGGTGCTCATGGTCCGCACGCACCAGCTGCTGGCCCAGAAGTACTCTCTGTCGGCGGACGGCATCAGCCAAGCCGTGACCCGCAACCTGCAGCTCACGGCGTCCACCCGCTCCGCGTTCACCAAGGCCCTGGAGGCCTGGCACAAACGGCCGGCCCCCAACACCCGCGAGCGCGTGCTCGACTCCGCGCTAGACCTCTTGGAGAAGCTCAAGGCCATAGTACTCAGCCCGAGCCCGTCCCTGGCCATGGAGAACATCTACCAGAAGCGGCACATCGCCGCCGGCATACCTTCGATGTATGGCACCTACACCGAGCCCAAGTTCGACGCGCTGGGTCTGTCGTTTCGCGTAGAGAACTTGGTGGCTTTGCTCCTAGAAGACCTGGTCGCAGAGGGAGTTAACCCCTATGTCACCAGGGATTCGCTGCGCCGCATGGCCGCTACCATCCGGCGGTTCGAACGCGCTCTCTCCGCCGACGGGGTCGATTCCCGCAATCTGACGGCCAATGTCCGTCTGCTCGAATCGAGCTTCAGCAGTCAGAACTTCACCTTTCACCAGTATCAGAACGTCTTTCAGTTCATCGCCGGCTCGGTGGCGGAGCTCTCGCGCAACTCCGTGCTGAGTCACGACCAGGTGCTGCACACGGTCCTCGAGCACGACCCGCGGCAGTGTGAAGCCCGAGGCATGTCCTTGGACGCGGTCGCCGAGATGGTGCTGCGCGAAGTGCTGGTCTCGGCTCTGGGCATGCAGACCCTCGACCGCTACGTCTCCGCTGCCCTCCGCCAGATGGCCAAACTCACCGACCGGCTGAGCAACGCGGCCCTGACGCGCATGATGAACTACGACCCGGAGAGGCTCATATCTCACATCTATGGAGCCAAGCCCGGCACTGACGACCAGATGACTCTGGGCTTCAAAGGCCTGGGGCTCAAGCAGATGGCCTCGTACAACCACCACGTCCCCCCGGGCTTCATACTCACCACCGAGCTCTTCGGCGCCATGCCCGCCATGGCCTACCGTCCGCTGTTTGACGACACGCTCCAGAGGCTGGACACCGCTATCGCCCGCCTGCAGAAAGAGACCGGCCTGCGCCTGGGCGACCCCAACAGGCTGCTGACTCTATCCATAAGGTCTGGCGCCGCCATCTCTCTGCCAGGACTCATGACCACCTTCGTCAACGTAGGGCTCAACGACCAGTTGGCCGAAGCTCTGTCGCGCAAGCCCGGCTTCGAGTGGGCCGCCTGGGACTCATACCGCCGCTTCTTGCAGACCTGGGCGATGGCCTCCGGCATAGACCGGGACTTCTTCGACGACATCATGACGGAGTTCAAGAACCGCTCGGGCATTGAGCGCAAGCTGGACTTCCCTGCCGAACAGATGCGCGAGCTGGCTCTGGAGTACAAGACCCGCGCGAAAGACCTGGACGTCAGATTCATCGACGATCCTTTCCGCCAAGTAGTCGGGTGCGTGCGCAAGGTGCTGAGCTCCTGGGATTCGCCCGAGGCCAAGCTCTACAGAAAGTATGTGGGGCTGGCTGCAGAATGGGGCACGGCAGTGGTCATCCAGAGGATGGTCTTTGGCAACCTCAGCCGCCAGTCCGGGTCTGGTGTCACCTTCACGCGCAATCCCCTGGAGCCGTACAGCAGCCAAGTGCGGCTCTTCGGCGACTTCACCGTGCGCAGCCAGGGCGAGGACTTGGTGGGCGGTCTGGTGTTTCCGTGGCCCATCTCTGAGGCCCAGCGTCTGGGCAGCCCCACCTACCAGGGCATAGAGCACTCGCTCGAGAGGGACTTCCCCGGGGTGTATCAGGCGCTCTCGGCCGTGGCCCGAGATCTGGTAGGTAGGAGAGAACACGAGCCTCAGGAGATCGAGTTCACGTTCGAGTCTGCCTCGGGCGAAGACCTGTACGTGCTGCAGAAGCGCCCCATGGTCCACGAGCAGCAGGACGACGCGCCCTACTTCGACGCTGCCTCGCCGCTCTTCGGGCCGACTGTCGCGGTGGGCATGGGCGTGTCGGGCGGCGCTTACGTCGGCCGTGTGGCTATAGACATGGGACAGATAGACAAGCTGCTGGAGCAGTCGCCGGATGACCCCATTCTGCTCCTACGCCCCGACACTGTGCCCGAAGACATCGCTATGATCACCCGTGTGGCCGGCCTGTTGACCGCACGGGGAGGGGCCACCTCGCATGCTGCCGTCACCGCCAAGCGCCTGGGCAAGACCGCGGTGGTCGACTGCCGGGCGCTGGAGGTGCTTGAACATCCGGGTATCGCCCGCCTGGCCGGCGTGGAGCTGAATGCAGGTGACTGGCTCTCCATCGACGGTCGCACGGGTAACATGTTCTTGGGACGCGTACCGCTGCTGAGCAAGGTTCTCTGACCCAGGAACGATAGAGCAAAGCAACTACCGGCTACACAACTACGGCTACAGCTAGGAAAGGGATCGTGATGACTGCTCCGCGGACGCTGGGAATCAACGGCTTGGGTCGCATAGGCAAGCTGACCCTCTGGTACCACTTGGCACACGACAACTTCGACCGCATCGTGGTCAACGTGGGGCGGCCCGTGGGCACGTCGCTTCAGTCAGTGGCCGAGTACATGTCCAAGGACAGTACTTATGGGCCTCTGCACCGCTATCTGGGCGGCTGCCAGGCCAGCCCGGACGTCACGGTCTTGGACGAAGCCAAGGGCATCATCCGCGCCCACGGCAAAGAGATAGTGGTGCTGCGCGAGGTCCGCAACCCCAAAGAGATACCTTGGCGCGACAGCGGGGCCAGCGTGGTAGTGGACTGCACCGGCAAGTTCCAGGACCCTCACGCCGACGCCGACGACCCCAAGGGTTCGCTCCGTGGCCACTTGGCGGCCGGCGCACGCGCAGTGGTGCAGAGTTCGCCCTTCAAGAGCAAGCGGGAGGGCGTTGCGCTGCCAGACGATGCGGCGTTTCTCATCTACGGCATAAACCACCAGGATTACGACCCAGGCAAGCACAAGCTCGTCTCGGCAGCTTCGTGCACCACGACGGCTCTGGCGCACATGATGCGGCCGCTTCTGGTGCGCGATCTGACTCACCGCATGATCACGGCGGGCATGAGCACTGTGCACGCATCCACCGCCAGCCAGCCCGTCATAGACTCCGTGCCCAAGTCCGGAGCCAAAGACCTGCGCAAGACCCGGGGCGCCATGGGCAACATAATCATCACCTCCACCAACGCCGCCAAAGCGCTGGAGCAGGTCATGCCCGAGATAGCCAGCATAGGCTTCATGGCCGACTCAGTGCGCATACCCACGGTCACTGCCAGCCTGATAATCCTTAACGTCACTTTTCAGACCGAGATGCTCACCGACGGCAGCGTGTCGGTGGACCGCGACGAGATCAACACCATCTACCGCGAGGCGTCTGAGGGCGAGGCCCAAGGGCTGGTCAAGTACAGCGAGCAGCAGAACGTCTCCACCGACATGATCGGCGAGGACGCTGCCGTAGTCATCGAAGCTGTAGAGACCCACACCCGCACGGGGTTCGTCGATTTGAAGCTTACTCACGGAGTCGAGCGGATACCGCTGACTCACGTCAAGGTGTTCGGCTGGTACGACAACGAGCTGGGCAGTTACACGCACCGGCTGGGCCAGCTCACCAGCCACGTGGCCCGCAGCCTCTAGGTCTCGGGCACCAACACGAACTCGACGCTCACCTGCGCGGGCAAAGCGGCCCGCGCAGGCGGCGCTCCCGCGGCCGCCGGCAAGGGCGTTATGTGCAGCAGGGCCAAGGTGCGCTGCAGGCCGAAGCGCTCCGGCCCGGCCGAGCCGGGATTGAGGTGCAGCACGCCGTCCCGCTCCTCGCTGTGCGCCCGGTGAGTGTGACCGCTCACTACCACCCGAAAACCTGGCCGCCCCGGAGCACCGGCCACGCGCTCGTCTGCCTTGTGCTGCTCTCTTAGGAAGGTGTCGCGGAGCCGCCCGGAGATGTGGCCCACCAGTATGCGCACCCCTGCCAGCTCCACTTCGGCCTCTAAGGGCAGCGACGAGGCCCAGGCCTCGACATCGCAGTTGCCGCGCACGGCCGTCACCGGAGCCACAGCCCTCAGGGCCGTGAGCACTTGGGGGGAGCCTATGTCCCCGGCGTGGATTATCTGAGTCACACCCTGCAGCAGCGCGGTCACTCGGGGATAAAGATGACCGTGAGTGTCAGAGAGCACTCCCACGGTTATCGTGTCTGGACTTGTCGGCCGCTCACTCAATTCAGCATCACACTAGTCGAGGTCGTCGCCGAACAGGTCATCGCCAAGGTCGTTGCCGGCGGGCAGGTGCCCATGAGCGCGCGTGTACTGCGCCAGCAGCTCCGTCTCGCGCTGAGTGTAGAGAGGATCCGTCTCAAAACGTAACCACACGGCGCTGGCTGCCGTCGGCTCCTCCAACGCCTGCGCGACACCACGCGCCAGGTCCGCCACCCCTGCTATGCGAAGCACTCCCTCGGAGGCATCCAAAAGCGTGAAGACCCCCGCCATGGAGGGCACCGCGCCCACATCGTCCGGGATCTTGAGCTTCCGCACGTCGGGCGGCAGCACCTGAGTGGGCAGATTGTGCGTCTCCTGCCGAGAAGTCAGCCAACTTATGCCGGCGGGCCCCGGTGCCGTCAAAGCCCCGGTGGGGCAGACCAGCACGCACTGCCCGCAGAAGGTGCACCCCGACTCGCGCAAGGTCCCCGTCTTGGGCTGGGCCACCTCACCCATCTGCAGCGCATCCCCGGCTTCGGCCGAGGTAGTGCAGATGCTCACGCAGCGCCCGCAACTCACGCACAGGCCCGGCTCCCTGCGGATACGGCCCTCTGTCGTGCATGCGCGCGGCGCGGAGACCGCGCGCCTCGGGATAAGGGTCTGCGGATCTATGAACGACACCAGCTGGCCGAACTCACACCTACCCAGCTCATCGCAACAGCGGGCCTCGGGGGCGTTGCCGTGCACACACTGGTCTCTGCCGCACCCCTCCCGGTCAGGACAACTCAGACAGACGTGGGGGTGCCGCGCCAAGATCGCTGCCAGCCGCTGTGCCCGGAGCTCCCGCAGCCCGGGGTCATCGGTGCAGACTCTGACGCCCTCGCTTACCTGCGTGCAGCAGGCATGAACAGTGGACCCATCGGCCACACGCACCAGCACAGAGGCCGCAGGCCACGCAGAGCGTATCGTGCCGACACGCCGGGCCCGTGGCCGGGTGAAAGCATAGGCGGGGGACGTAGCGGCCGGCGGCGTCGGCGGCGTCCAGCAGACTGAGCCCAGCGTCGACGGTCACCTCGGCGCCGTCCACGTATGCGACGACCTGAGCTCACCATCACCAACTGTGCTCTAGGGCGCCCCCCGGGCAGGCGCCGGTGCAGGGGAGCTCCCTCTCGGCACCGCGGTCTCCACTCTGGCCCTTGCATGCGCAGCAAAGCTCGCGGAGCCGCTTGCGCGCGCCCTCCACTACGACAGCCACGTTGTCGTCGTAGTCGTCCATCTCTACCGCATAGACGTTCTGCGGGCAGGCGGCCACGCAACCGTGCTCAGTGCACGTGATGCACGTGTCGCCGTGGATGGTGATGTAGTAGAAGCCCGAACCGTCTTCGTAGCCGTAGTTAGCTATCACGGTTTTCTTTGCGATAGAGCGAATGAGCGAACAGGGCGGCGCCCAAAGCGCCGGCTATCTGCGGATCGAGCACCGAATCGGACGGCAGCTTGACGGCCTCCACGCCGACGAGCCGCTCGATGCGCCTGGTGACCCCGATGTTCTTGCCTATGCCCCCGGTGATGAAGAAGTCCGGCTCCACCTGCATGCGTTCTATCAGCCCGGCGACCCGCTGGGCCATGGCAGCGCAGTAGGCCGCCAGCACCCGGTCGACGCTCCAGCCCGCCCGCAGCAGAGTGGTGGCTTCGGACTTGGCGAACACAGTGCACACGTTGCTTACCGGTGGCGGCTCCTCGTCTATCTCAAACGACCGCGCGCCGATGTCCTCTATGGGCACCGACAGCACGTCGGCGATGACCTCCATGCCCCGGCCGGTCCCGGCCGCGCACTTGTCGTTCATGATGAAGTTGAGCACCTTGCCGCGCTCGTCGCAGTGGATGACTTTGCAGTCTTGCCCGCCCATGTCGAGAATGGTGCGCACGCTCGGACCCGCCATGAAGTTGGCGCCCCTGGCGTGACAGGCGATCTCGGTTATGGTGCGCTGGGCGAAGGGCACGTTCACCCTGCCGTACCCTGTGCCCACGCAGTAGCCCACGTCGTCCAGCGTGACGCCAACCGCCTCGCTGGCCCCTTTGAAGACGCGCAGAGCACTGTCGGGGCTGGATGAGCCGGTGCGAGTGGAGAAGTAGGAGAGCGGTCGGCCGTCGGCCAGCAGCACCGCTTGCGAACTCACCGAACCGACGTCGATGCCTACAGTGACTGCCGACGCGTCGCGCCAGTCGACGTCTGGGGCTTGCCAGGCGGTATCGCTCCACCTCCAGTACTCACCCTGGCCGGGCGCCTGGTTACTGGTAGCCGTACCCGCCGTAGCGATAGTGGTAGCCTCTCCGGTAGTAGTGGCCGCGCCGGACCTTGACCCCTCCGGCCACCACACCGATCACGTGCGCGCCGGCCCTGTTCCAGTAGCCCGCGAACCTGAGCGATCTCGTCGCGGGTGGTGGAATTGAGCCTCGCGGTCAGGATCACCGCATCCACGTTCGGCGCCAGAGCTACGGCGTCAGAGACCGGTAGGACGGGCGGAGTGTCGACCAGCACGTAGTCGGCCAAGCTGCTCCAGTTCGCAGCACAATGTCGGCCATGCGAGCGGACTGCAGCAACTCCGCCGGGTTTGGAGGCAGTGGCCCCGAAGTGATGCAGTAGAGGTTCTTGCGCAGCAGCGAGCGGGGCGTGTCCGTTCTCGCCCTTGCGTGACCTGGCCGGGATGAACGAGTCCATCGAGACGAGCTGCAGAGCCGCCGGTACTGACGAGCTGCCCGCGAGGACGTTCGACAGGCCGACCTCGTTTGCCAGGCCCAAGTACTCGTGCACCATGGGTCGGCGCAGGTCGGCCTCCAGCACTATCACGCGCTTGCCAGACATGGCCAGACTGATGGCAAGGTTGACGGTGGTGACTGTCTTGCCTTCTTGCGGAAGGCCGCTGGTCACCAGGATCTTGCGCAGGTTCCCGTCCACGTTGAAATACTGCAGAGTCGAGCGCAGCGTGCGGAACGACTCGAGCAGGGGCGAACGGTCGCCAGCAAAGCCGACGACATCGGCGATCCTGACGCCCATTCCTTGACTTGCGCCAGGCTCTCCCCACTACGGGCACACCCGCGAGCACCGGCAAGCCGGACACCTTCTCAAGCGTCCTCTCGTCCTTGATGCGTTTGTCCAGGTATTCCAGCAGGAACGCCAGCCCTACTCCCAGCACCAGACCGAGGACGATGGCCAGAGTGACGTCGCGTTTCGTCTGGGGAGTGAATGGGGCACCCGGCACCGAGGCCTGCGACGAGCAGCTTGAAGTCGCCGTCCTGCATGGCCTCCAGTATGCGCAAGGAAGCGTACTTGTCCTGCATCATCAAGCCCATAGTCGGATTGGAGTTCAGCGGGGGTCATCGCATCCGAAGCTCTTCGTTTATAGTGTTCCTGGCCTCAGCCACCTGAGCTCGCTCTGAGTCCTTGCGATACACGATGAACTGGGTGGCGAAGGCGTTGGCCACCGCAGCCGCCTCGTCGGGATCAGGGCTGCTGCTGAGATGACCACCGTGTCGCTGCCTTGCACCGGAGACGCACTCACCATGCCCGAGAGGCTGTCCGTAGAGCGCTCTGCGCCGGGCGAACCGTCCTGTACCAATTGCGCCTTGACGGCGTCCGATATGCCTCGGTTCTTGCCCACCGCCGCGATAGCCGTCTGGATGGTGCGATCACGGTTGTAGTCGTATCCGAACACCTCATAACCGAACACAGCGGTGTTCATGCTGCTCTTGTCGTACTGAAGTTCCGCAGAAGCGTATAGAGAGGAGTCGTTCGGAGCGAGGAGATGAGTACGACAAGAAGCACCGCGAAAACGCAGGGCACTATCACCCAGGCACGTTCTTTGAGTACCCTCAGATAGTCCTCAAGCCGGACAGTCTCGTGCCGTTCGCTACTCATATCAGCCTTCATCCCGCGCCAGCGGCATTTAGAACACTTTTTGCCTCGCGCCCACACACCTCGTGGACACACCCCAGGAGTTTACTATAGTCCTGTGTTTTGGAGGCATTCCCGCGGAGTTGCCGCTTACTTGCCTGGCCGCAGGAGGCGCTTGCACCACTTGACCCCGAGGCGCGCTAGTCGCAGCGGGTAGTAGAGCCATTCCAACAGCGGCGGGAGGCTGAACGTCTCCCAGTCCTCAGGGGTCGGGGCGAACAAGCGTGCCGCCACAAAGCGGACGCGGTCAAGCCGGCGGTCCTCGACCCAGGCGTGAGACCGCGTGATCACCAGCCTTCCCTCCAGATCTTCAGGCAGCGCCCCAGTCAAGCGTACCGGCTGTAACAAGCGAAGCAAGGTGCCCATTCCACGGTCTCCATCCACACGCTCAGCCACCGGATGAGGCATCTCAAGGTCTAGAACACCACAGACATGGGCGACGGCCACGAGCACTCGCCGCTCGCAACTGGCTGCCCTCGCGGCGCTCAATAGAGGGACCCATTCGTCCGTGGGCATTCGGTCTATCTGCACTGCCAAGTCCAAGAGCCTCGCCACGGTGTTCCAGAGATCCCTGGTCCCCTCCAGACAGGTCATTAGAAGGACGTCCTGCTTGCCCGGACAAGACACGAGCCGTCCGAGAAGGTCCACCGTACCTGCCCGAGCTAAGACTGGCTCGAAGGCCAGCCCCCTGCGGCTCACCGAGACTGTCATATCCCAGTGTAGGTCGACCACAACGCCGAACTCCCCGGAGCTCAACGCAATCTGCCCCGTGCTGCCCCACCGTGGGCGCACTGACCTTTTGTTGAACGCGCCGCAGTCGACGAACCCGCTGTCAAGCAGCACTTCATGAGCCGTGACGACCTGTGCACGCCCGACCAACAGGTCGAGGTCCGACCAGGCGCGTAGGGCCAAGTCGCCATACAGCAACTGCGCCCACACGGGCCCCTTCACCGGCAGTGCACTCACACCTGCCGCGTCCAGCCTGTCCAGGATCTTGAGCATTACGGCGGTTTGGCGCATGTTCCGCAGCACCGCGGCACGCTGCAGTTCTGAGAGCCGCTCCACCAACCGTGGATCGAGCGCTCACGACCGCTTCGGTGGTCACTACCTTGTGAAGCTGGCCCAACATCCGTTGCTCGCCGGCGGCCTTGCAGAGTCCGTCCACCGAAGGGCAGGCCGCTAGAGCGGATGCGAAAGAGGCAAGGGCCTTGCGGTCGACCACGACTCGCGCGCAGGCGAGCAGAGCCCGTAGTTCAGGTGACAAACCATCGGTACTCATCGGCATGACGATGCTACCACCCCGATTTGGCTATAGTGTTGGCAGTGTGGACCCCAGCTGGACTCTGTTCAAGCCCCAAGGGAGAGCCAGATTGTCTGACGAGAGACCCAGACCTAGACCACGGGATATCCTGCGTGTCGGCCGGGCGCTCAAGCTTGTATGGTCGGTCGCCCGGGGTTGGACGGCGGTAAGCGTCGCACTCACCGTGCTGCAGGGCGTCCTGCCTGCGGCAACGGTGTGGCTGACCAAGCTCATAGTCGATGCTGTGGCCCAGGGCGTCGGAGAGCAAGACTCTGGGGCTCTGTTCCGACACGTGGCCCTCCTAATCGTTCTGGCCGGTGCGGTCGCCCTGGCAGCAGTGCTTCTGCGCTCCGCACAGACTCTTGTCGACGAGATCTTGGGCCAAGTAGTCAGTGATCACGTGACCGACCTCATACACGCCCAGTCGGTAGCCGTCGACCTCGAATACTACGAGAACCCTCGCTATCACGACGCACTATACCGCGCTCAACAAGAAGCTCCATATCGTCCGACCAGCATCGTGAAGAACCTGACCGCCACCGGACAGGCGGTGGTCTCGCTGGCGGCCATGGTCGCGCTGCTGCTCACCCTGCACTGGCTGGTCGGCTTGGTCGTGCTTGCGGCGGCCATCCCGGCGGCCGTGGTCCGCCTGCCACTTCTCCGGCAAGTTGTACGCCTGGAAGAGAAGGCGAACGGAGATGGAGCGGCACTCCTACTACCTTCACTGGCTGCTAACCGACAGCGGACACGCCAAGGAGGTGCGCTCTCTTCGGACTTGGGCAGAGACTCCGTGACCAGTACCTCCGGCTCCGCGGACAGCTGCGGCGCGAGTCGCTGGGACTCGCGGGCCGCAGGTCGTTGGCCGAGGTGGTCGCCGGAGCCGCGGCGGTGATGGCCACGTTCGGCGCCTTTGCCTACATCGCCTGGCGAGCTGTCGAGGGAGCGATCACGGTCGGCATGATGGTGCTCTACTACCAAGCGTTCCAGACCAGCCTGAGCGTCGCTCCAGTCGGTGCTACGTGGCTTCGCGGCTCTGTACGAGGACAGCCTCTTTCTCTCAGACTACGACGAGTTCATGTCTCTTGAGTCGCACGTGCTCTCGCCGTCCAGGCCGCAGCCGGTGCCCAGACCCATGATCAAAGGGCTTGCCTTCGAGGAGGTCTCTTTCGCGTACCCCGACACAGAGCGCACAGCCCTCAGAGATGTGTCGCTCACCATTCGCCCAGGAGAGGTAACGGCGCTGGTGGGGCGAACGGGTCGGGCAAGACCACCTTGGTCAAACTGCTGTGCAGGCTCTACGACCCGAGCTCCGGTCGCATCACCCTTGACGGCATCGACCTGCGGGAATTCGACCTGCCGACGCTACGCCGGCATATGAGCCTGATGTTCCAGGACTTCGCTCAAGTATCAGTTCACGGCCCGCGAGAACGTCAATCTGGGCGACGTGGACGTCGGCGGCCACCGATCCGGCCCTCGAGAGCAGCCGCCCGAGACGCCGGCGCTCACGAGCTGCTCCTCGGACTCCGCGACGGCTACGACACCGTTCTCGGCAAGTGGTTCGAGGGGGCGAGGAGCTGAGCGCCGGGGAGTGGCAGACGACTAGCGCTCGCCCGCACTTTCTTGCGTCAGGCACAATGGTAGTACTTGATGAGCCGGCCAGCGCTTTGGACCCACAGGCCGAGCGGGATGTGTTCCATCATCTAAGAGGGCTTGCCCAGGAGCGAGCGGTGCTGGTCATAAGCCACCACCTCTCAGCTAGTACGCGACGCCGACCGGATATACGTCTTCGACCAAGGGCAGATAGTGGAGAGCGGCACGCCACGCGAACTCCTCGCCCTCGGCGGCCAGTACGCAAGCATGCACCAGGCCCAGACCGAAGCCTAGCTGCGCTGCGCGGCCTCCCATGCGATGAGGGCCGCCCCGTGCGCGCCCAGGTAGGGAGCGTCGGCAGGCACGTTCACCTGCACACCCCCCAACGCCTCGGACAGTGACTTGACAAAGCCCACATTCAGGGCGGCACCGCCTGCCAGGATCACGGGGTCCTCTATGCCCACTCGCCGCACCATGGTGGCCACGCGGCTGGCCATGGCGTCGTGCACAGCGCGCGCGATGTCGGCAGGCAAAGTGTTGGCGTGGATGAGGCTGACTACCTCCGACTCGGCAAAGACGGTGCACTGAGCGTTCATGGGGATCACCTGCGAGGACTCCAGAGAAGCCTTCGCGAAGGCGTCCAGTGGCATCTCCAAGGCCCGACTCATGGCCTCCACGAAGGCGCCCGCTCCCGCGGCGCACTTCTCGTTTATGGCGAAGTCGACCACCTTGCCCTTGCCGTCCACACGGATAGCCCGGGCTTCGTCGGCCCCCACGTCTATGACCGTGCGGGCCTCCGGACTCATAGCCAGCGCCCCGCGAGCGTCGGCCGCGATCTCGGTGGGTTGCTCGTCAGCGAAGGCGATGGCTTTTCGACCGGCGCCGGTGGCCGCGACCAGCTGCGATGTCTTCGCGCTTGGCTCCTGCGACGCGGGCAGCTTCGGCCAGCCCACGCTCCGCGGACTCTTCTTGATCGAAGCCGGAGGGCACAACCACGCGTGCAACGACGGCACCGTCTAAGACGAGCACGGCGTGCACGTTCTTTGCACCGATATCTATGCCCGCTACGATCACGTTGGCCCCCTCAGCCACTGCTTGGTGTCCAGCTTGAGGCCGTAGGACAGCGACGTCTTCTTTTCATCCATCGAGCCGGCCAAGGTGATCTCTTCGAGGGTCTTCTCCAGAGACGCGGCCGATACCACCCCTGTGATGGCGGCGGCGGCGCCCAGTGCGACCAGGTCAGGCGCCGGCTCACCTTTGCCGACCGCCTTCTAGAGCCAGCGGACCGAACGGTATGCCGTAGCTGACACCCTCAAAGCCGGGCGGACTTGACGCACTCCGAGTCATAGACGAACACTCCGTCGGCGCGGAGCAAGGGCATGTTGGCATCGGCCGCACCCTGGCCGAGAGCTACCAGAAGGTCGATGCCCAGAAGCTCCGGGTAGTCGACCGGGTCGTCGGAGATGATCACGTCGCAGTGACCAAGAACATCGCTCTCGCTCTCCTCCAGACCGTGAGTCTGAGTCTGAGCTACGTATCTGTGATCTAGAGTGGCGGCTGTGGCCAAGACCAGTCCCATGAGCACCACGCCCTGCTCGGCGGTCCCTCCGAAACGGATCTCTAGTAAGCCTCGTGCCGCCAGAAGGCCCGCACGCTTGGGAGCCGGCCCGTCACCGATGGCCGGCTGTGAGAAGCCGCTCTTGGTTCCGCCCATTTCGCCTCCTCTTGTCTGGCCTGTACCGCGGCCTTGACCTGATGGAGCGCGGCCCCAGACTACTTCTGCGACGACTCCCACTCCGATTGGTCCACGGCCAACCCTCGAGCCAGCGCCCGACCGTTCAGCTCCTGGGTACCTGCCGGCACCTCTTCTAACGCGGCTTGGTGGATCGACTGCCACCGAGACTATGCCGGTTATACCGACCACCGCTCCCAGCGCGAGTACATTGGTGGTCTGCACCCTGCCGGTCTCTTCTTTGGCCAGGCGCGTGAACGGTATGCCTATGCTGGTGCCCGTGAAGTGGGGCGGAGTGGTCACGTTGTCGGAGTCGTAGATGAACACGCCGTCTTTGGCCAGCCCTTCGACGTATGCGTTGGCCGCTTCTTGCGACAGAGCCACCAGCAGGTCTGCCTGCACCAGTTTGGGGTAGTCGATAGGGTCGTTCGCTATGATGACGTCGCTGCGGCTGTAACCACCTCGCGCCTCGGGCCCGTACGACTCGGTCTGCACCACGTTTCTGCCGTCGTGGTTGGCCGCAGTCGCAAGGATTATGCCCATGAGCACTACGCCTTGGCCGCCGCTGCCGCCTATGCGCACCTCGATTGCGTCGCGGTCGGCTAAGAGCCCGGCCCTCTACCAGCGCGGCGGTCATTTCTGATCACCCATGGGGGGACTCTCCAGTGTCAGGCCTTTGGCCTTGGACGCTGCCTGCGCCTGCGCGCGGGCCGCGGCGGCATGAGTCTGCTGGTACTCTGGCGCCTCGAGGTCTTGGTACAAGAGGCCGGTGATTATCATGCCTTCGAGCTCTGCCGCCGAAAGCTTGTCAGCCTTGGCCTTGGATATCGACCGGTTGCGCTCGTCGTCGAGCATCTTGACGGCATTGCCCATGCTGTTGCGCCTGCCGAACTCGGTGGGGCAAGGCACCACTGCCTCCACGAACGAGAAGCCCTTGTGCTCGATTCCGCTCTTGATCAGCTTCTCCAGCACCCTGATATGCCCGGCTGTGCCTCGAGCGACGAAGCTCGCCCCCGCAGCCTGAGTCAGCCTGCATAGGTCGAAGGCCGGCTCGACCTGCCCGTGACGAGCGGTGGTAGAACGGTCACCTACCCTCATGGTCGGCGACGTCTGTCCACCGGTCATGCCGTAGGTGGTGTTATTGAACAGTACGCACGTCAGGTCTATGTTGCGCCGGCAAGCGTGGATAAGATGATTGCCACCTATGGCCGCGCCGTCCCCGTCGCCGGTGAACACGATAACGGTGAACTCGGGCTTGGCCATCTTGATTCCGGTGGCCACCGCCAGCGCCCGTCCGTGGATAGAGTGCACCGTGCTCAGCGTGGTGTAGTTGGGAGCGCGGCTGGAGCAACCTATGCCGCTGACCAGCACCGTCTTATTCGGGTCGATACCAAGCTCTAGAATAACCCTCAATATGGCCCCGGTGACTATGCCTATGCCGCAGCCAGGGCACCAGATGTGCGGCAACTTCTCTGAGCGCAGCAGCTGTTCGATCTCGAGGGTCATGACTAGACGGTCTCGTACTTGCCTATGACTTCGGCGACGCGGTCGAGTATCTCTCGCGGCGTGAACAGGGTGCCGTCGATCTTGTTCATGCCTATTACCGTAGTCCAGTTCTCGGCCATCTTGCGCACTTCGTGCGCGTACTGACCCAGATTGAGCTCCGGGATGACCATGAACTCCACCCTTCGGGCCACCTGCTGGATTATCTCCACCGGCAGAGGGAAGAGGGTGTACAAGTGCAGCACCTCCACCGGCAGGCCTTCCTGCTCGGCCAGCTTCCAGGCGGCACGAGCCGTGCGCGCGCACGATCCGTACGCCACTATGCAGACTCGCCCCTTGCCTTCGTTCTTGACGTCATACAGACAGAGTTCGCTACGGTGATGTGCGACCTTGTTGTACAGGTCACGCATGAACTCGCTGCTCTTCTCGGGGTTGTCCGAGGGAAAGCCTGTGCTGTCGTGGTACAGCCCGGTGGCATGCGCGTGCTCGCCGGAGCCCAACACCAACTGGCTGCGCACCTCGGGCGCCACTTCCGGGTGGATGTACCCCGGGGTGAAGTTGAAGTCACCGCTGGTGAGCCTGTAGCGCCCGACCAACTCGGGGGAGAAGCTCTCGCGCATCTGGCCCACCATCTGATCGGCCAGCAGGATGACCGGCGTACGAAAGCGCTGGGCAAAGCGGACTGCGGCCATAGTCAGGCGATACATGTCGGCAACGTTCGAGGCCGCTAAGACTATGGCCGGATGGTCGCCGTGAGTGCCCCAGCGAGCCTGCATGACGTCACCCTGAGAGGGTGCGGTGGGCCGCCCCGTCGATGGCCCTGCCCGCATGACGTTGACTATCAACAGCGGTGCCTCGACCATGATCGCGTAGCCTATGGCTTCTTGCATGAGGGAGAATCCGGGCCCGGATGTCGCGGTCATGGCCAGCTCGCCGGTGAGCGACGCGCCGATGCACGCACAGATGGAGCCTATCTCGTCCTCCATCTGCATGAAAACTCCCCCAGAGCGAGGGAGTTCGTCCGCCATAGCCTCCATGATCTCGGAGCTAGGTGTGATGGGATATCCGGCGAAGAAGCGGACTCCGGCGTCGAGAGCACCTAAAGCGCACGCGCGATTACCCTGTATCAACAGGCTAGCTTGATCGACGCGTTCCCGCAGTAGATGACCGTGCCACTCTTCCATAAGTAGCGGGGAGTTTAACATCAGAAGGCCTTTCTGACGCCTACTCCACCTCGACGCTGCCGCGTTTGCGCCGGCGCCGCCGCACGAGAAGGTAGTCCGCCCATGATCCGCGAGTAGCCCGATGACCGCCAGGATCCAGGGCAGTATCGTCCAGAGTCTGAGCGAACGCACAGTGTGGGCAAACTGGTCCACCACCGTGGTACCCACCGATGAGCGACCCGTTGATTTCGTGAGACCCGCCCTGGCCAATGAACTTCACCTGTAGGTCGGTCCGACCCGGCTGCAGCTCGAGCGGCACCTGGTCACCATCGGGAAAGTCAAGGCCCTCACCGGAAGCCGCAACTCGGCGGCCAATTCGTAGCCAGTCGCGTTATCGATGGCAACGCGCACCGTACCCTCACCTTCGGAGATCAAAGGCGAACCGGCCTTCACGATGCGTACCTTGCCCAGCTCTTCTCTTGGCCGCGGCCTCAGCCTGCTGCGCGTAGGCCAGACCCATGCTTGCCTCCTGCTGGGGTGACGCCCTCTCGCGACCACCAGCGGCTCTCGGCCATGTAGAGAAGCCGGCCCGCTTGATCGACGGCGGTCTTGGTCGCGTCGGCCGCTGTCGCCAGGTCGCTCACCGGCACGTGCGCCTCGCGCACGGCCGTCCAACAGACGACGTTCTATGTAGCCGCCGGGCCGCGGGGCACTGTCGCCGAGCGAGATGGGGCGACTGTCTGGAGAGTGCTGGTCAAGCAGCTCCTGCAGCTTCAGGGTCCGCATCCAGCCCTGGCTCGTCAATACATCGCCCACCTGCTGCAAGTACAGCAGGGGCATCAGACCGAAGTCGTCCTCGGGCGCGATTACCAGCGCGTTCCGCGCGCTCGCGGCCAGCTCAGCGGCCAGCGCCGCGCTGAACACGTTCGCGTCCCACGGTGCACGCATGACAGCTCCCACTCCACGTGCGGCGAATATCAGCGTCACGCGATCGTTGTCGACGTTCTCCGCTCTGACCGCCACGGTGCCGGCCGCGACCGCCTCGGCGAGTGAGGCCTGAACATCAGAGCCAACGACCACGTGGTCCACCGAGGCGTCGGCATAGTAGGCGAGGCTGTCGGTGGTGATACCCAGCTCGGGCGCGTAGGCTCCTGTCAAGGGAGCGCCCAGCCCGAGCGTGGACTGCAGCTCCTGCTTGCCCATCTGTACCTGTTCAAACCCGTCTCGCCAGCCCTCGGCTGCCAGAAGACTTAGGTCTGCACCCGTATAGGCGCCTGCCACCATCTCCACAGAGGGTCGCGCGGCCAACGCGCCAAGGTCCGATATCGCCGCCTCCGCGCTTTGAGCGGCGAGGTCGTTCTCATCCACCTCGGTCTGGCTGCCGGTCGAGTCCACGGTCACGTACCCGTCGGCCATGTCGCGCAGTTGTGTCAGCAGGATGGGCTCCAACGCGACCGTGAACTTCAATTGCGAGAGACGGTCGGCCAAGACCAGCAGACCACGCACTGTATCGGTGCCCGATTCAGCTGGCAGGGTGGCTTTTTCGAGTACTTGGTCGAAGTAGTTGCCGGCAATATCTCTATGGATGCCCAGGGACACAGGCAGAACCAGAGACACGTCCAAAGGAGCCGCGCGCACGGCGGCTTTGCCTGCCCAGGTGCTCCCGCTAACTAATGTCTTCTCTCCGGACCTTACTTCAGCCACCACTAAGTAGGCTCCCGGAGCCGAGATCGACCTAGCTGGGATGGTCACCGACTCGTTCAGCTTGCCTGCCGTGAGGTTCTGAGTGGTGCTCGAGCCCGGAGTGCCTATTGTGGTCGTGGTGATGCCAGGCTCAGAGACGGCCGGTGGCGTACCCAGCGACAGCGTGACCTGTGCGGCAGAACCGGCGTCTACCTTGGGCTGGCCGACCTGGGCGGCGGCCACAGGCCCTCGCACCGACACCACCAGCCTGCTACCCACAAGAGACTGAGCGACCTGACCGACGACCGTGACCTTGATGGGTTTGCCTACCAAGCTCAGGCTTTGGTCTACCGTCAC
>CAWFCL010000010.1:0-125160 GCA_963814365.1 uncultured Actinomycetes bacterium
GAAGTCGATGAGCCGACGGAGCGCACTATCCACTCGCATCCTGAAGTCACGAGCCGCCGTGGGTCGTTCAGCGTTGATATATGCTACGGCCGCGAGGAGCTGCACACGTGCTGCCGGCGTAAGCCTGACAATCATGAGCGTTCCAGCAACTCATCAAGCTTCTGCCATCACGGCATCCAGATCATGGCCGACACCGGTCGCGATGTCGGCTTCGCCTTGAGCCAAGATCCGCAGCATCTCCAGTTCGCGCTGCGTCCTCTCGTAGGTCCCCGCACTCACTAGTACCGCCGAAGCGCGGCCATGCTGGGTAATGAAGACAGGGTCCCCGGAAGCGGAGGCTCGCTTGACGATACCGGGAAGCATCCTGGCCCGCAACTCGCTGATAAGGTCACATTGGGCATCGCACACATCTTCGGTACCTCCTTTAGTATTGAAGATGGTACCACATGCAGTAGTGCGTCTAACGTGATAGGCATGAGCGGCGGTCAATCGGCTCATCTTCCACCCGGCTCTGCGCCGTCCGCTCCATGCCTTTGTTGGACGGCCAGAGCGAAATCAGCACCCAACGCCGCCCAAGACTACCCAACGGTAATGATACTGTTCCCCAGCTTCTGCCCGGTCTCAGCGTACCGGTGGGCCTCTGCCATCTGTTCCAGCGGGAAGCGCCGGTCTGATGACCGGGCGCAGCTTCCCCTGCATCGACCAAGCCCGCCAGGTAAGCGAGGTCCTCGCTCGGTACACCCTTGATCCGCGAACGACACCCGCTTCTCGACCCGCCCCTCGAAGCCCACTTCGCGCGAACGATCTGCATGAAGCCCGGATTGGCCATGAGCAGACATCCGTTCTCCGTCAACGACCGCACCATGCGACCAGACGGAGTGTTGCGGACGACGTCGAAGATGACGTCATAGGCCTCAGGGCTGTCGGTGAAGTCCTCCTGGGCGTAGTCGATGACGCGGTCCGCGCCGATCGAGCGAAGCATCTCCAGCTTTGACGCACTGTCCACCGCGGTCACGTGAGCCCCGAGGACCTTTGCGAGTTGGACTGCGTACGTGCCGAAGCTGCCTCCCGCGCCGTTGACCAGGACCCTGTGTCCACTCTGGACGCCGCCTGTTCGCAGGAATCGCAGTGCCTCGCGCCCCCGTACGGTACGGCGGCTGCCTCCTCATAGCCCAGGCTAGCCGGCATCGTCGTGATCGCCCGGTCGTGGGATTCTCTCGCAGGCAGAGGTACTCCGCGTAGGCTCCAAGCCCTATGCCCGTCGCTGCGAAGACCCGGTCACCCTTCCGGAGACACCGGACATCTTCGCCGACCGATTCGACGTCCCCGGCAAGCTCCTGACCAAGCACGGGTTGCCTCGGTCTGATGATGCCGAACGCCAGCCGAAGGGGCAGCCATATCCAGGGGGCGAAGTCGAATTTCCGCAGCTCGCAATCGGCCGTGCTCACCGTGGTAGCGCGGATTCGAACCAGCAACTCGTTGCCCTTCGGTACAGGCTTCGCCACGTCCCTGAGTCGAAGGACATCTGGTGGTCCGTAGCCAGTGCACACTACTGCCCTCATGAGTCTCCGGTCGGTCCGTTCGCAGTGGTCCGTATCCGTCCGTCCAACGTTCTAGCGCGTCAGCCGCGCCCGTTGCCCATGGTACTCCATGCGATGAGCCGACGCAGGCGGCTGTTGCACGCACTTGTTAGCGGGCTCCCTAGGTAGCACATGTGTGCTACTGTAGCACCGTCCTCCAGAAAGGAGAAGACGATGGTCCAGGGAGTGAAATTGCGCAGGGCTGGCGGCTCCATAGCAGCGACCCTGCCGAAAGAGATGGCCGACCGTCTGAAGCTCGCGGCCGGAGACAGCGTGATCGCCATCGAGATGGAACGTGGGATCTTGATAACCCCCTACGACTCGGATACAGAGAAGCGCTCAGGGTCGCCACGGAGGTCGGGCGCAACTACCGTAGCGCGCTGCGCGAACTGGCGAAGTAGGCAACCGTGGCGATAACAGAGCCCCGTTGGATATCGAGGCTGGTGGTAGACGCCATCCACGCAGACATGCTCCTCACCCACGGTGGTATGCCCGGGGTACCGGGATGAGAACGCTCTGGAATCGGCTCTCGCGCGGCCTCGACAACGCCATGCCTACGAGCCAGACACAGATCTGGCGACGCTCGCCGCAGGCTACGGATTCGGCCTAGTTCGGAACCACCCTTACAACGACGGCAACAAACGGGTCGGGTTCGTGGTCATGGCCACGTTCTTGGGCCTGAACGGATACGAGTTCATTGCCAGCGAGAGCGACGTGGTGACGACAATTGTGGCGCTCGCATCGGGAAACCTCGACGAAGAGACGCTTGCAGTTCGGATCAGGGCCAAGACCAGAAAGCGCCTTCCTTCGTCCCGCTAACGTCGCGCCGTTCAGCTGCAGCCGCAGGCTGTCAGCTGCAACGGCGTGTTAGCTTTCTAACGCTACACTGCGACGGCATGACCACGGACCTCGCGATCAAGCCGCTCCCCCAACTCATCCTCTGCGACGTCCAAATCATAGTCAGCCTGAAGACCGAGCCAGAACTGAGGCGTCGTATCGAGATACCGCCCCAGACGCAGCGCAGTCTCAGCAGTCACGCGACGCTTGCCCAGAACGATCTCGTTGATACGGCGAGGCGACACACCAATACTCAAGGCCAACCTGTTCTGACTTAGACCCAGGGGGCCGAGGAACTCCTCAAGCAGAACCTCGCCGGGGTGTACCGGTGCGAGCTTCTTAGTCGTCACTTCGGGCCTCCTTTCTAGTGATAGTCCACGATCTCTACGTCGTAGGCGTCCCCGCTTCTCCAAACGAAGCAGATCCGATACTGGTCGTTGATGCGAATGCTGTGCTGGCCCTCACGACTCCCCGAGAGCTTCTCAAGCCTGTTGGCCGGCGGGCCACGAAGATCGTTGATGGCATGCGCATTACTGAGCATCCGCAGCTTCCGCAAAGCAACAGTCTGAATATCGCCGGCCAACTTCCGAGACAACTCCCGGTTGAACACCTTCTCGGTTTCAGAGTCGGCGAACGACTTGATCATACGCCACAGAATATAACGGGCCGCGTCATACGTCAACCGTTATAAAGCTAACGTTCTAGCGCGTCAGCCGCGCCCGTTGCCCATGGTACTCCATGCATAGCCGACGCAGGTGTCTGTTGCACGCACTTGTTATGGAGAGGGCAGGTCTCCGTCCTGTGCTCACAAGGCAACCAAGTAGTCGTCGGCTCCGAACGCGTAGACGTCCTCACGCTTGAAGCCCCAGCGATCGCCAGTCAGGCGCACATGTGGCTCGAAGGTAAACGGTGCCGCGTCGATCATACGCAGAGAGCTACCCGCCTCGATGAAGCGACGTTCCTGAAGCCGTGAAGTGAGCGTGTGACCGAAGTTGCCATGCAAGTCGAGGTTCTCCCAGCCAAGAGCCGCGAGTCGCTCCGACACTGACGAATACACTTGCCCAAAGGTCGTATCGGGTCGTGACACATTCACCAGGTGTTGATGAAGCTCCTCCAACACCACGAGTCCATCAGAAAGGGAGGGACTTGCCGGCGTATCTGTGACCTCTCCGTTCTCGACGCAGAGACTGCGAGCGAAATCGCCAGGCACACCATCAAGAAGCGGACTAAGGTCAACGGTGACTAGGTTGAACTCGCCTACCCTCTCATCGGACGGCACGTAATGGCGACCCGAGATCGAGACACAGCTGCGCGAACCAAGCAGCACGAGCGCCGGGCAATCGTAGTACCAAGTGGCGAAAACGCCCATTGTCTCGAGACGGGCGATGGCTTGCTCGGCAATCGTGCGCTCAGTATCCACCGAAGTTACGGACTCCGCCAGCTCAGCCATCACCGCCTTCGCGGCCGACTGCACGCCTACTGTTCGGCCTAGTGAACTCACGTCACCTCTCGTAGCTCTAGCTTTCCAGCGTCAGCCGCGCCTCTTGCCCACGCTACTCCACGCAATGGACGATGCCCACTCGGCTGCACTCGTCTCCTACGGAGAGAGCAGGTTTGCATCCGCTCCAGCCAATAAGAAACCATCCGACAGAAACGCAGGCAAGCGAGATACCGATTCCAAGATACCGACATTCGGCAAAGGCAGGAACTCGTCCATTGCCACAAAACCAGAGAGCACGGCCACGAACAGGGTGCCTGCTCTTCGCGCAGCCTCCGCGTCTACCACGTGATCTCCGACATACAGAGCTTGCGAAGGCAGGATGCTCATCAAGTCCAGTGCGCGCTCAAGTCCCATGGGGTCAGGCTTGTACCTCTCTATATCCTCCCCACCCACAATGACGGGGAAGAGGTTTCGAACACCGTGTCGGTCCAAGATCGCCTCGATACGGTATCGGAACTTGGTGGATACGATAGCCAACTGCAGGCCCCGGTCCGCAATAACCGACACCGCCGGAAGCGCGCCGTCTAGGAACTCTGTTTGTTCCACCATGACGAGATCGGCGTGTTCAACGAAGAGTCTCTTGAACTCACTCTGAACAGTGGGGTCGATCTCACCAGTGAGGTTCTCAAGCGTCGCTTCCAGACTCAGACCGACGGTCTTGTACATCGCATCCGCAGGGGGTATTGGGAAGCCAAGAGAATCGAGAGCATAGACTATGCAGGCCGAAGCAGCTTTCGTGGAGTCCGCCAGCGTCAGATCGAAATCGAAGATGACGCCATGAAGCTGCTCGTCTGGATTCACCAATCCACTACTCCAGAATCGACCTCAGTAAGACACCTCAACCCGTCTCCATAACGTTCTAGTGCGTCAGGAGCGCCCGTCGGCCATGGTACTCCATGCATTAGGCAGCGCAGGATGTCCGTCTGCTAGCGCTTGTTAGAACTCGCGGATTCAGATACTAAACGCAACACCCCAGCCTGGCAACAGGGCGACCTGGGGCACAATCGGTTCCTCGCAACCACCACGAAGTGAGAACCGAATGCACCACCAGATCACCCTGGAGGAACGATACGCCATCATGGCCCTGAAGAAACAGCGCTACGGGGTGAGGTCCATCGCCCGAGAGCTGGACCGGGCCCCCTCGACCATCTCACGGGAGTTCAGGCGCAACCCGCGGCCCTCAGGCAGGTACACCCCGAGCGTGGCCCACCAATACGCTGTGGCACGTCGCCGCCGCTCCAGGCGCAACTCGCACTTTGACGCCGAGGATTGGGCGCTAGTAAGGCATCTCTTGGAACGGGACTGGAGCCCCGAGCAGATCTCCGGCTGGCTTGAGCGCCACGGTCTGCTTCGCATCAGCTACGAGACCATCTATCTCTACATCTGGAAGGACAAGCAAGGAGGCGGGGATCTCTATCTGCATCTGCGCCAGGCCGCCAAGAAACGCCGTAAACGCTACCGGGCTTATGACTCAAGAGGCAGACTGGCTGGTAAACGGCACATTTCCGAACGTCCGCCCGAGGTAGAGACGAGAGCCGAACAAGGCCACTGGGAGATAGACACCATCAAGGGCGATAGCCAGGGGGCGCACTCGGCTGTGACCATGGTGGAGCGCTCGACCGGATTCACGCTCCTGGGTAAGCTTGAGCGCCATACCGCCTCCGAGTGCACCGAGCGGGTGACCCAGATGATCTCGGGGCACGCTGGCCGGGTTGCGACGATCACTGCCGATAACGGCACCGAGTTCCACTCTTACGAGCTGGTCGAGGCGGCCACGGGGACGCTCTTCTACTTCGCCACCCCGCACCACTCCTGGGAGCGTGGTACTAACGAGAACACCAACGGGCTCATCCGCCAATACCTACCCAAGAGGACGAGCATGGCCCACGTGACCCAGGACGACCTGGACCTGATCGCAGAAAGACTGAACACCCGGCCGCGGAAACGACTAGACTACAAAACCCCGGAGGAATGCTATGTACGAAGCAGGTAGAAGAGAGCGCCCTCGTCCGAGGAAGTGTTGCGATTCAAACTTGAAGTCAGAAGGCGCCCTGACGCCAGGTTTGGACTCCACCGAAGAATAGGCCGAGCACGTACTCTACCGTCGTAGCGGCTCGTGAGTTACCAAGACGCTTCTTCTGTATGACCCAGAAGCCGAGACACTTCGAGCATTGACCAGCCTGATATCCCCCGATCTCGCCAATCACCAACGTGTCCCTTTTGCACTTGGGACAGTCAAGCGTGATGCGGCTCTTCTGGTCAAACTCTGCAGATCTATCAAGTTTGCGCAGAAGTTCTCTATCCGTTCGTAGCCCGAAGAGCTCCAGTTCTCCCCGATCGAACCAGATGGAATCGCACTCGGGGCACACGTCAATAGTGAGCCCACATACATACTGCTCTTCCAGACCAACTCCACAGTGAACGCAGTTCATTGCCCCCGTCCTGCTAACGTTCTAGTGCGTCAGGAGCGCCCGTCGGCCATGGTACTCCATGCGTAGCCGGCGCAGGCGTCTGTTGCACGCACTTGTTAGCCGCCTATCCGCCGAAGCACCACTTTGGGGTCACGAGCAGCATGGATGCACGCGGCCACGACCAGCAGACCATCCTCCACACGGTACAAGACCTCGAACGGGAACCTGCCCATGAGACGACGACGAGTGTTGCGGTAGACCACCGGGCAGGACTCTGGGAACTCAAGCAGCGCCACCAGTGTGTTGTCAAGGGCGCGGATGAACTCGACGCCCAGGCCAACTCGTTTTGATTCGTACCACTCGAAGGCAACGGCGATATCGTCTTCCGCATCGTCGAGGAACCAGACCGCGCGAGCCGGCTCAGCCGACAAGACGCGCCTTGAGTTCTTCCCAAGACACCAGCTTCGCCTTTCCGGACTCCAGTCTGTCAAGGCGACGGTCGAGTTCAGCACGCTGCTCCGGCGTCAGGCCGACGTCCTCAGGGTTCTCACTCAGCGAATCCCAAAGATCGCCGATGAGACGCAAACGCTCGTCGGGCTCCATCGCATCTATGTCGATAGCGGGCATGCTCATGAGTTGATGATACCTCGCGCCCCGGATACGTTGCACCTGCGACTTTAGTATTAGTGCGGCTAACGTCGTAGTGCGTCAGCTGCGCCCGTTGCCCATGGTACCCCATGCACTAGGCAGCGCCGGATGTCAGCTGCACGCACTTGTTAGCCTTCGGGAGACTCAATCAGACCGTCCAAGACTGCGAGAATCTCCGGACCAACACTTAGCGCCCAATCTTGGACCGACGGTTCCACCGTTGCCCCGTGGGCGGCGCTGTTGCCCGCACTCACTATCTCTTGAAGAGCTCCGAAGACTGTCTTGTCCAGGAGCCCCCGTTGATGCAATTCCGAGAACATCCTGGTGAGGGGCATGCGATCCGGTATTTCGAGTTGTTGTGCAAGCCGTCGTAGTCGCTTCTCGATCTCGATGCGCAACGCTACTAGTGCCAGGTTCGGATCGCCCTGGGCAACGTCGAGAAACTCAGGAAGGCTTGCTGGGCCCGGGCGGCCAGATATCTGAGGTGTGATCTTCTCCCCAGCCTCTTTCAGATCCCGGAACTTTATCTCCCACCCTCCGGGGAACTTGGCGCTCTCGATCAGCCTTGAAAGCCAGGGCAGGATGGCGACTATCAGAAGGCCGATCGCAATTGCATCCACCGGCAGACGTGGCCATATCAGGTGCACCGTGACTAGGGCGATTGCCGCGAGTGAGATTATCAGTTTCAACCAGAACACAGGCCACCCCCCGTAAGGCTAACGTCTCTGCGCTTCAGCGGCTCCCGTTGGCCATGGTACTCCATGCATTAGCCAGCGCAGGAAGTCCGGCTGCTAGCGCTTGTTAGCGTTCACCCTCACGACTAATTGTCTACGGGTATCTCGTAGGTGTTGGAACCTGGTTGACCGCCCTCGTACACTTGGTACCATCCCGGGTCCGCCATATCGTGGAAGACGCCATACGTCTTGCCAGACTCAGAGTATGAACCAACTGCATACGTGCCACCATCCCCCCAGTACGCTACCTCGTTCCGCACGGTTGCGGCTTCGGGCGCGAGTGCAGCCTCGGCGCTACTGACTACGACGAACACAATGCTCGGCTGGATCTCATTCAGCACGTTGGGTGTCACGACCGAGGGATCACACGTCCCCAGTTCACTGTATGCCTCTTCAATAGCGTGCTTCGCGTTCTCAACAAGCCCTTCACAGTCCGCGTCCTGTGCATATTTCTCCTGGTCGACGGTCTGCTTCGGGACATCGTATGGGGGCTTGACGGCGGCGGTATGCACGCTTGCCGCGAAGACGGCTTCCAAGACGGCGTCGGGCCGGCCAACGTATGTGTAGTAGAACTCGTACATGTACTCTTGGGTGGCCATGAACACGATGTGTCGCTGGAGCGGCATGTCTGTCCCCAGAAGGTGGAGTGTCACATACGCTCTATCTTCTGTCAGGCTCTCAACCGACCATTCCGATTCTTCGTACACGAACATCTCCGCGCCCACGAGCGCTTCCATGGAAGAGTCACCGTCAGTCTGGACCAAGAGCCCTCCCTCTATGGGGAAACGTCTGACTTGAACACCCGGGATCGATCCGTCCTTGTCTGGCTGGCCCAACACAACAAGCAGGGGACCCAAGTTCTCGAGGCTGTAGTCATTGCGCTCTTGGATATCGGCCTTGAGACCCGACAGGTAGGACTGCATAGAGCTGCGGCTGCCTGGATCGGGATTAGACGCGGCTCGCTTCTCAAGCGCAGCCATCACGTCCGGATCTGCCGGATCGCCACCGACGAACGAACCTGGCAGTTGCAGAGAAACGTACTCACTATGGAAAGTGACTGACTCAGAAGATCGCGTGGAGCAACCGCTGAGCACCAACGCCAAGACCAGGAACGTGCCCAGAGCCATGAAGCATGATTTCCGCATCACGATGTGGCCCCCTCACGAGGAGACGTACTGACTCTCCGGAAAGAGCACGATACGCCGCTACTCAAGATGCAGTGTGACATTCGACTCTCCATCAGAACTCCGCCCCCCTTTGTAACGCTAACGTTCTAGCGCGTCAGCCGCGCCCGTTGGCCATGGTACTCCATGCGATAGCCAGCGCAGGATGTCGGCTGCACGCGCTTGTTAGCGGTCGCGAATTCAGATACTAACTGCAACACCCCGCGGACCTCAAGGTGAGGCGACCTGGGACACTTCAGGTTCCTCCCATCCGCCAAGAAAAGGGGAACCGTTGCAGAAGTATCACCAGATCACCTCAGAGGAAAGATACGCCATCGCAGCTCTAAGGCGGCGAAGATTGTCCCTGCGCGAGATCTCGCGCGAGCTGGGTCGAGCTCCATCGACCGTGTCGCGAGAGATCAGGCGCAACCGTCGCGCCGACGGTGGGTACCGGGCCCAAGCGGCCTGTGAGCACACCAGCGCACGCCGTAGACGCTCAAGACGCAACGAGCGCATCGGACCTGAGGCATGGAGGCTCGTGGAGCGCCATCTGCGCCTGGACTGGAGCCCGGAGCAGGTCGCCGGCCACCTGCGCAAGGAGGGTCTCCTCAGAGTCAGCCACGAGACCATCTACGTGCGCATATGGAGCGACAAACGTGCCGGCGGAGACCTATACATGCATCTGCGCCAGGCCTCCAAGAAGCGCCGCAAACGCTACGGCGCTTATGACTCGCGGGGACGACTCCCTGGTAAACGCCACATATCGGAGCGACCGAGCGAGGTCGAGACCCGGCGGACGGTGGGCCACTGGGAGATCGATTCGGTCATGGGCACCGAGCATGGCCGCAACAGCGTGATCACCATGGTGGAGAGGGCCACAGGGTATCTCGTGATGGGCAAGCTCGAACGACACTGCGCGCTGGACGCCACCCAGTGCATCGTGGGGCTCATCGACGCGCATGCCGGCCGGGTGGCGACCATCACCGCAGACAATGGCACGGAGTTCCACTCCTACCGGGAGATCGAAGCGGCCACGGGTGTGCGGTTCTACTTCGCCACTCCGCACCACTCCTGGGAGCGCGGCACCAACGAGAACACCAACGGCCTCATCCGTCAGTACTTGCCCAAGAAGACCAGCTTCGCCCATCTGACCCAAGCTGACTGCGACGCCATCGCAGCCAAGCTCAACTCACGGCCCAGGAAGCGGCTGGGCTACAAGACTCCGGAGGAATGCTATGTACAAGCCGGGTAGAAGAGAGCGTCCTGCTCAGAGGAAACGTTGCACTTCAAACTTGAACTTACAGGTCGGACTCACTCCTGAGTGATCCCCAGAGGTCTGCAAGGTATTGCAGCATTGCGTGAGTGGCGGGCCCCCTGCTTCTCCCACAACTCCTAGAGGTAGAAGCTTCGCTCTTCAGCGGGGCTTCTTGAACCGGCTCGAATACATGATGGCCCTCAGGGGAGAATGCGGAAGCTATTGGCGCTCAGGTCGAAGTCGGCCAGTCTTGCCTGCAACTTCGTGCTAGGCACAGCATAGCGGACTATCCAGACGCCTGCGGGCGCTTTCACGAAGTAGTCCACGAATGATGTGGGGTCTCCCTCCACCACGACCCGGGTTGCCTCCCGCCCGTCAATAGTAAGATCAGTCCTGCTTCGAAGCTTCGCCCCGGAGACCTGATAGTTCGCCCGATCAACGTATTCTTCGAGGGAAGGGTCCTCTGGTCCCGGCGGGATGGCAAACGCCTCCACAAGACTGAGGCCCTCGTATTCGGTCAAACTTACGGAGTCGAGGACGTAGATGGGCTCCTTGAGATTCTCGAACTGGCTGGCGAAACTTCCCGGTCCCATCGCTTGGAGGCTGGAGACTGTCGTCGGGTCCTTCATATTCCAGTCGAAGTAGGGAGGCAGGTAGATTTCAGCACCTCCCCCCGAGACTTTGGTCCAGTCTGCGGGGGGTTCTGCCGGCAGACCCGATTCAGGAGCGATTGGAGATTGGTCCGACTCGGTTTTCGACAAATCGATCTGATTGGTGGCCCTCTCAATCGCGAAATTCCCGCTCGCCTTCTCTCCCTGGGCAACGATCTGGTCGAAGCTTGGCGTTTGCCATACTCCCGCAGGCTCTACAGGGTCAGGCAGCCAATAGAGTTCGTAGGTGTACTTTCCAGGAGATAAACCTCCCAGCTCGATTGAGTGGGAGGGGACGGGGGCCATGGAGTTTGAGTAGTTAGAAGACTCCCATGCAACGTTGCCGTTGGTATCGACAACACGAACGGCGTAGGCGCCCACGGGGCCATCTGACCTGAGAGATATGGTTGCCTGCTGGGTATCGTCGTCCACAGAGATGGTCGCCTTCAGAGGGCCGATCTGCGTCTCGTTCGACGAACAGCCAGCCAAGAGGAATATGACGACCAGCGCTGATAGAGCCGCAAGAACCCTGATCTCTCTTCGCCAGGTCATGCATCCCCCTCTCCAATACAGAATCGCTTGATTGCGCCCCCGTACCGCTAACGTTCTAGCGCGTCAGCCGCGCCCGTTGCCCATGGTACTCCATGCAGTAGGCAGCGCCGGTGTCGGACTGCACGCGCTGGTTAGCCTGGGGCATGAACTTTCCCACGAAAATCTCCAACCCCGAGTAGTTCGATTGCTCGCCAGCCCAGCCAATCCACGCCACTAGGTCTCCACATACGGCAGGGAACCAATCTTGGTAGTCGTTCTGGGTAAGCCGTCCGATACCGCCCGAAGGCGTCCAGACGTATATCTCCATGTCAGCGACCTCGTCATCATCTGAGCCGCTATACCAGACGACGCGATCTCCGGATACCGTCGGGAAGAGGTCATAGCGGTCGTCGGAGGTGAGCCGAGTCACACCCTCCGACGGAGCCCACGTGAATACCTCGCTGCTCGTCATATCGTCGCCTAGGTCATCATCCCAGACCACACGATCGCCATCGACAAGAACCTCCGACCCGGAGGAGATGCTGAGTGTCGCCAATTGGACAACCCCGTCGGTCGGTGTCCAGCTAAGAACTCCGAAGCCGAGTTCGCCCTCCCCCTTCCACACAACCCTATCGCCCGATACGTCGGGGATGCCTGTACTGTTCCCACTCTTGTTCAGTTCAACGACCCCGCCGGTGGGCGTCCAGGTGAATACTTTGTGGTAGTTGTTCTCGTCGTGGCTGCTTTCAATCCAGACCACTCGCTCCCCCGATATCTGTGGATAGCCGCAGAAATGGCCCTCCTGAGTGAGCTGGACTACGCCGGCGTCTGCTCTCCACATGAAGATCTCATGGCCTTTGCCGCTAGCGACATCACCATTGCCCATCCACACCACTCGGTCGCCGGAAACCTGTGGGACCTTGTCTTCGTAGTCGTTGGTCGTGAGTTGCAGAATGCCGTCCGCCAGCGTCCAGACGAATACTTCGTTGTCTTCTCCGCCGTCCGTACCACCAGGTGCCTGCCAGGCGATCAACTCGTCAGAGACCGCGATCGCCTCCTCGTCTACTTCGTTCACAGTCACCTGAACGACACAATCAGATGCCGTCCATGTGAAGACTTCCCAATCACGATTCGCGTCAATGCCACCGCGGCCGCTCCACACCACACGTTCACCACAGACGAGCGGCGCTTGAACACTGTACGCGTCAGTCGTGAGCCGTGTGACTTCAAAACCTTCCACGACGCCAGGTGAACACGCAGACACCGAGAAGAGAGAAAGACTCAGTAGGACAAACAGCACGATAGAAGTCTGGTAACGCTTCAAATTCCCCCTCTGGCTAACAGTACTTCTGTAGTCTGCGCCAATAGACTGCGACAGCAGATCGGTGCCCGCATACTCCCAGAAATGTGACTCTCACTGCCCCCTCGGCTCCCGCGTCGTTAGCCTGAATCGGCACGGATGATGGTCCTCGAAAGCCGATGTTATGCAGACTGTATAGACAGAGCTACATCGAGTCAAGCGGGCTTCGGACCCCAAGGCAACCTCGATTCAGCACGCGCGTAGATCATTACTGTGCTGAGGTCCACGTGACCGGGACGCTCTTGGGTAGTCTGCTCAACACCTCCTTCGCGGCGCATTGCACCAGCGTCTCGTGGACATGAGGGCGCGGATCTCGACCGGAGGGCGGAGGTGGTAAGACTGTATGTAGCGGCTCACTCAGGCGAGGTGAGCGCGCTCCTCCGTGCCGCGGCTGCAGTTCCGCGCACGTAGAGCGTCACGAACCTGGTCCAGGAGTCTTGGTGGTCGGTCCACGCCTGCCCGATGTCCAGATGCGCAGCTCTTTGCCGCTAAGACTGGGCGATGGCCGCGGTTATGCCGTGTATCAGCATCTGCACCCCTATGACAGCAAGGATGAGACCCATCAGACGAGTCACTACCTTTATGCCGTTGTCGCCGATGTACTTCACGAAGCGCCCTCCGAAGACGAAGAAGACGTAGCTGATGACGCACAGCACCAAGAACGCTACGACGGTCACGACGAAGTTCGATACACCCCCGGCCGAAGCGAAATTCATAGCGGTAGCGATAGTGCCGGGTCCCGCAAGAATGGGCATCGCTAACGGCGTTATGGCCACCTCCATCTCGGCCTCCAAGCTCTTCTGCTTGTCTTGCTCACTGGGGTGTTGGATGGGAGAGTGTTCGCCCCCCTGCAGCATGTGATAGCCGATGATCGCGACCAGCGCCCCGCCTGTGATCTGAAAGGCCGCCAGCGTGATGCCGAAGAGTTCGAATATCAATTTCCCCGCAGCTGCGAATACAGTGACGATGATGAAGCTCAGGATGAGTGCTTTGGCCGCGATCTTGCGTGTGGTTCTCCGGTCGTCCTGCGCGGTGAGGGCCAGAAACACGGGTGTATTGGCGATAGGATTCATGATCGCAAAGAACCCCATGAATACCGAGATGGCGTGAGTGATGCTCGCGCTCATGACGCCTGCTACGCCCCGTACCCGCAGGCCAGCCATCCACCGTCGACCGGCAGGACGGTGCCTGTGATGAAGTCCGCGTCATCTGACGCCATGAAGAGGATGGCCTTGGCCACCTCCTCCGGTTCGGCGGCACGACCCATGGGGCACCGCTTGGCTATCTCTTCATCAGAGGTGACGCCCTTGTCGATGGCGGTCTCCAGGCGCAGGGTTCGCGTCCAACAGGGCGCCACGCAGTTGACATTGATGTTGAACTTGGCCCACTCCACCGCGAGGCTGCGGGTCAGGTTGTGGACGGCCGCTTTGGAGGGGCCGTAAGCATTCACGTAGGGTTGGCCGGCGACGCCGGTCTGCGAACCCACGTTGACGATCTTGCCGCCGCCGTGGTCTTTCATCCATTTCGCCGCCTGCTGCGAGCAGATGAAGACGCTGCGCACGTTGACATCCCAGACCTTGTCCCAGGCGTCCCAGTCATCGAAGTCAAACGTGTCACCCGCGGGCTTCGGGACGCCGGCGTTGTTCACCAAGATGTCCAGTCCGCCGAAGGCGGCGATGGCCTTTGCCATCATGTCCTTGGTCTGTGCGGGGTCGCCCAGGTCGGCGGCCAGGGCGACCGCCGTGCCACCGGCGCGCGTAATCTCGGCCACCGTGGTGTCAGCCTCGGCTTGACTTAGGTCGGCTACCACCACGTTCGCGCCCTCTTGCGCGAAGAGCAGTGCGGTGGCTCGGCCTATGCCGCGGCCCGCCCCGGTCACCAGTGCCTTCTTGCCCTCAAGCCTCATGTTCGGCGCCTCTGGTCACGATTACCTGAGGTCCCCTCATCGCCGCTCGCCGGCTCCCGCTGAAGGCGATGGCCGCAAGCGCTCCGGCCAGCAATAGGGGAACATTCCCGATCACCAAGAAGAAAGCATAGGCCGCGACCGCTGCATCATCGCCTGCAACAGCGGGCGCGTAGGTGACTATCGCCGCGGCGACAAGCAAGGCTTGGACCAGAGCAATCAAGATAGCCGATATCAACAGGAGCCCCTCTCTGCGGACAAGCCAATACCCGTCTTCGTGGGCGGGCTCGTCGGGTCTGGTGACGACCGAGGCGGCAGCGGCTCCGTGGAAGGCATGCGATGCCACGCCAGCGGCCACCATGATGACCGCAAGGCTCACAAGAAGTGCCACCAGGGTAATATTCATGTCGTCGTACAAGTGTGCGATGCCGAAGAGAATCAGAAACGCCGCCAGAGCGAGCCCCGCCATGACCGCGTACCAAGTCGCGGCAGAGCCCAAACGGTTGTTGCGCGTCTCCCTATCCTCGGTCGAGAACGCGCCTGCCAGGTACGCAAAGGGTGGTAAGACTAGGGCAGCGAGCAGGACCGCAACAAGGACATCAAGCCAGAAGTAGCCGTCTCCCCCCGTGCGTCCAAGCACTGCCGCCACGATAGCCAGGATCACACCGGTCATGGCGATCAAGGCGCCGCGGCGCACTCCGCGAGTCCTGGGACACAATAGCCCCACAAGGGCCAGGCCCACCATCACTGCGCCGGTGGCCTCGACTAGGAGACCTGCCATCTGAAATCCAAGAGTCGCGACATCCCTTGCACCCTTGATATCGCTGGCGGCCCAGGCGATTGCCAAGGCGACCGCCGCTATGATCGATTGCGCCCCGAACAGAATGCCCGCCGAACCTAGCAGCTTGTCACGTCTTGTCGTACTAGTCATACCCTCGTCGCACCCCTGTCCCTCTGAGATCACGATCCCCCTCCGTTCGGCTCGGTATGGCGAAGTGCCCTGTTCATACTAGAGATGCCGCGTGCCTATGTGAAGAGCCGCCCGGCGCCGGTAGCCACGCGGCGGACAAGGCGGCCGGATTTGCGTCTCTTGTCCCTGCCGGGCTAAAGTAACCGTCTGCGTGACCGGAAGCCCGGGCGCACCAACCGACTAAGGAGATGGTCACGTTGCCTGATCTGTCCAGCACCGCGACGGGAAGCCGGCAGTGAGGGTCACAGAGAAGCTAGTCCTACGCAGGCCTCGCATCTTCTATGGATGGTACGTACTGGCGGCCTCTTTCGCGCTGCTCTTCGTCGGCGCGGCAGCCCAGGCGCTCTTCGGACTCCTGGTGAAACCCATGCAGGTCGAATTCGATTGGAGCCGCGGCGCGGTCACCTCCGCCGCGCTCGTCAATCTCACCGTCTACGCCGTGTCCCTGTTGGTGACGGGCCGCCTTTACGATCGCTGGGGCCCAAAGTGGGTAGTAGCCGGATCGGCGGTTTTGGTCGCGCTGGGCTACTCGCTGATGTCCACCATCCATTCCCTCTGGCAGTTCCTTCTCTACTACGGCGTCCTGGCCGCCGCCGGTTTTGGCGGGACGTCCATAGCGCTCTTCGGCTCCATCATGGGGCGTTGGTTCGAGAAGCGCAGGGGATTAGCCATAAGCCTAGCCCTGGCCGGTTACCCTATCGGCCAGTTCGTCCTGATACCCCTGCTTTCCGATGCCATCGCGATCGACGGCTGGCGCTCCACCTGCCTGTGGATAGCCGCGATAACGCTGGTAGCCACCCTCGCGCTCACCTTTGGAGTCATACGCGGCGACCCCGCCAAGTTGAAGATGAGGCCATATGGCAGCGACTCCCCAGACTCAGGTCCGGGGGACACGGCGCCCCGACTGCTGGAGAGACTGTCGATGCGCTGCAAGTCGCGATTCCCGCCGACGACTTGTCGCTGACCCAAGCCATGCGCACGCGGTCACTGTGGCTCTTTACCGTGGTCATGTTCGTCTGCGGAGCGGGTGACTACCTGCTGGTCAACCACCTCGTAGCCATGGTGACCGACTACGGCATCTCGGAGGCGGCAGGGGCCGGCATGCTGGCCTGGTCGGGGCTGATGGGGCTAGCGGGGCTGCTGATCGCCGGCCCCGTCGTCGACGCCGTGGGCAACAAGCTGCCTGTCGCCGCTACCTTCGCGCTCAGGACCATCCTGTTCGCCATGCTGCTCTTCACCAAGGGCACGGCCGTCTTCTGGGTGTTCGCGCTGGGCATGGGCTTCACCCTGCCTATCACGGCGCCCATACTGCCCACCCTGGTGGGCAAGCTCTATGGCATCCGCCACATAGGCTTCATATGCGGGTTCGTGACCACCGTCCACATGCTGGGCGGAGGATTGTGGTCGTATCTGGGCGGAGTCATCTTCGACCACACTCAGAAGTACGACATGGTCATGCTCATCTCCGCCATCGCGTCGGCCGTGGCAGTGGTCTGCACCCTGCTGATCCGCGAGGAACGGCATCTGCCCCGATAGGGCGCCTCGCGCCGAACCGCGTGGCGCGCGACGCCGCGGCGGCCCTGACGGTGCGCCGTCCGCTACATCTTGGCCATCTTGTCGTCTTTGTACTCGACCTTGTCGAACTCGTGCGACGACTTCACCAGGTTGAACGAGTACATCTCGGCATAGACGTGCTGACGCAGGTTCTGCTCCACCACTTCGCGCCACGGGCGCGCGGCCACGTGATGGGTCAGGCGGCGGGTGGAGCGGCTGGTCTTCATGAGTATGCGGGCGATCTCCCAAGCGCGTTCGACGATCTGGTCGCGCTCGACGATCTCGTTCACCGCGCCCAGCCGCAGGCAGGTCTCGGCGTCGATGCCCTGGTTCAGGTAGCTCATGTAGTTGCCGCGCTTGATGCCCAGGATCTTCTGCAACGCCAGGGTCATGCCGTCACCGGGCACATGGCCCATGAGGAAGTGGTCGTCTTGCAGGATGAAGTCCGGGGTGCACAGGGTGATGTCGCTCATCATGGCCATCTCCCAGTGGATGCCCCGGCCGTTGATGGCGGTGATGGTGGGGATCTCGATGTCGTTGACGAAGTTCTCGACCACCTTCAGCGTGTCGTAGATCTGCACGTTGAAGCGCTGGTCGTCGTCGTCGGACTGCTCCACGTCCTTGAACGAACTCGCGTCCACCTCGTTGATCCACTTCTCGCCGGTGGCCGTGAAGATGAGGATCTCGTTCTTGGTGTCGTGGCCGATCTGAGTCCAGAGCTCGGAGATGGCATGGTGCATCTGATAACTCCAGCGCACGTGGCTATCCAAGGTGTGCATGCGCACCTCGAGGATGCCGTCCTCGGACCTCTTGAACTTGAAGAAGCGCTCGAACCGCTTTGAGTACTCCTCAAGCGTGGGCATGTGGACGTAGTCTTGTTCCGCCATCGCTGCTCACTCCTGTGTTTGGAAAGATTCGGGTCACGCAGTCTGGACGACCTCGCACCCGGGACTAGTGGGTGAACAGTATAGCGCCGGCAAAGGTGCCCATGGCGCCGGCGCCCATCACAGCGATGCGGCCGCCGAGCGTGCGTCGTTCTGCGCTCAACCTAGGACTGTTCCTTGTCTCGAATGCGCCTGAGGATGTCCCGATAGTACTTCAGATGCCAGCTGAGGTGGAACAGTGAGACCACCGTCATCACGACCCCCGCCTCGACGTGCCAGAACAGCAGGTTGACGGGCGAACTGAACAGCAAAAGGTAGTCTCGCCGGATAGCCAGGATCAGACCGAATACCGCCGTCGTCAGGAACGTGACAAGCAAGAGCACGTTCCACACCTTGCGATGAGTGGTGACTCGGATAAGCTTCGTCTTGTAGAGGACGAAGCTCACGGCATAGATGGCGAACAGGGCGATAGCGATGGGGCTGACGTTGTAGTGAGTGGACAAGGACAGCCCCTATGCGCCCAGGGACGCGCGGGCGCCTCGAGATAGCCGGAGTTGAACCGACCTACTCAAAAGCGGGCCCGCCGACCTCAGCGTCGTTGCTGTAGCCGCCGCGCTCCCAGAAGCCCCGGAACTCCGTGTCAGCCGACAACTCTATCCTGGTGACCCATTTGGCCCACTTGTAGCCGTACTTGCTCTTGGCCACCACCTGGAACGGGAACCCTCTGGAGTAGGGCAAGGTGATGTCGTTCAGCTTCAGCGCAAGAATGATGTCGTTCTGCAGTATGTAGTCCAGGGTAAGTGAGGTGTAGCCGGTGGGCACGTCCGCCGAGTAGAAGATCGCGATTAGCGCTTCGGGTTCGACCCCGGCGTCCGCCAATATCTCGCCGAGCTTCGGCCCCGTCCACTTCGCCGTGAAACTCCAGCCCTCTACGCAGTCAAGATCCATCAACCAGGACTGCTGCTGGTATGCCTGCAGGTCGGCGTACGAGAGAGATAGGGGCGTCTCCACCAAACCATCCACCGTGAGCGTGTAGGTGTCCTTGTCTATGACCTGCGTGCCCGCCAACGCGTTGTTGCGCTGCTGGTCTATGGGCGTCAGCTGGACGCCCTCGAACTCGGTGGCTTCGACCTCGCCGGTCACCTGCGGGCCTGAATTGTCGCCATCCGCTGCAGACCCGCCACTCCCGCAGCCTTGGACCATCAGCCCCGCACCAAGCATCATCGACACGAACATCAGCGTGACCACGGTAGTCTTCTTGGTACTCATCGATCCCCCATTCTGTGGGTGTGCCTCACTCGTACCCATGCGACGGGGAAAGAATGCCTGCGGGTCCCCTCATGCGGCACCGGCGCAGAGGCACCGGCAGCGCCTGTGCTCGGGCGGCCCGCCCTAGCCCAAGTACTCCGCGTCGCCGGTCACAAAGTAGCGCACCTGTTCGGCCAGGTTGACCGCGTGATCTCCGACCCGCTCGAAGTAGCGCCCCAGCATCGCCAGCCTGATGGCCCCCGCGACCGCCTCGTCGCCCTTCAGTTCTAGAATGGCCGCGATCACCTGCCCGTGTAGCTCATCGGAGCGGTCGTCTTGCCGCTCGACACTCGCGGCCAGGGTCTCGTCCTTCTGCGCCCAGGCATCTATGCTGGCGGCCAGTACCTCGGCCGATGCGGCGCCCAGTTGCGCCAGCAGGCTGCGCACCTCTTTGAACCCCTGCTCCGGAACGCATTCCGCCTGCACCAGCTTGGCGACGTTGTAGGCGATATCTCCGGTGCGCTCCAACTCGCTTATCGCCCCCAGTATGGCGACCACCAGCCGCAGGTCGCCGGCCACCGGAGCCTGCTGGGCCATCAAGGCCAGGCAGCGCTTCTCGATGTCCATGAACATTGCGTCTATCTCATCGTCGCCATCACGCACTCGCTGGGCAAGCGCCTTGTCGTCCTCGATGAAGGCCTTCGTGGCTAGGTGGACACTCTTCTCCACCATAGCCCCCATGGCGACCACGCCTTGGTCGAGACTCTCCAGCTCCTTGTGAAACGCATCTCTCATCTCATGCCCTCCTGGGCTTCTAGCCGAAGCGGCCCGATACGTAGTCGTCCGTGCGCTTGTCTCGCGGTCGCGTGAATATCTGCCCTGTCTCGCCGAACTCCACTAGTATCCCCCAGCGGGCGGACGATGCTTCGTCCACCTCGGTGTAGAGAAAGGCGGTCTCGTCTGATACGCGCGCTGCCTGCTGCATGTTGTGCGTCACTATGATGATGGAGTAGTCCTGTTTGAGTTCCTGCATCAGGTCTTCGACGCGAGTGGTGGCAATAGGGTCGAGGGCCGAGGCCGGCTCATCCATCAGGATAACGTCCGGCTCGACGGCGATCGCCCGCGCGATACACAGGCGTTGCTGCTGGCCGCCCGATAGATCCAAGGCGCTCTTCTTGAGCTTCCCCTTGACCTCGTCCCACAGAGCGGCACGCTGCAAAGACCGTTCGACCAGTTCGTCCATATCGCCCTTATACCCGTTGATCTTGGCGCCGAAGGCGACGTTGTCATAGATGCTCTTGGGGAAGGGGTTCGGACGCTGGAAGACCATCCCGATACGACGGCGCACCGCCACCGGGTCGACTCCCGGAGCGTAGATGTCCTCGCCGTGATAGAGCACCTGGCCGGACACCTGCGCACCGGGGATCAGTTCGTTCATGCGATTGAAACAGCGTATGAGCGTGCTCTTGCCACAGCCAGACGGACCGATGATGGCCGTGATGCGCCGCGGCTTGATGTCCATGGTCACGCCCTTTAGGGCCAAGCTCTTGCCGTAGTGCACGCCCAAGTCCTTGACCGAGAAGACGGGCTTCTCGTCCGCCGCTCTCGCCCGCCCGCTGTCGGAATCCGACCGGGCAGCCACCTCGGCCAGCGATCGTGTTTCGGGGCGCTCCACTTCCGCACCCGCCGTAGAAAGGGTCTCCTGATTCATGCTGACACTCGACTCCTTGAAGACATGATGCGCGCGACCACCGTGAACACCAACACTATAAAGAGCAGTTCCAAAGCGCCGGCCCAGGCCCGAGCCTGGGCGGCTGCGAACGGCTGGCCCGCACCGCTGTAGATGAGAAGGGTGAGCGACGAGATAGGTGCGTCGGTGAGCTTGGTCACCAGGTGCAGCGAGCCCAGCGCTGTCATTATCAGCGGCGCGGTCTCGCCCGCGGCGCGGGCCACCGCCAACATCACGCCGGTGGTGAGCCCCGGCGCCGCCGAAGGCAGCACGACTTTGGTGACGGTCTTCCACTTGGGCGCCCCGAGCGCGTAGCTGGCATCCTTGAGCTCGTTGGGCACCAGCTTGAGCATCTCTTCGCTCGAGCGGACGATGATGGGCATCATGATCAACGCCAGTGACGCCGCCCCCATCAGGGCTCCGTACTTGAACTTCACCACCAACGCCGTGTAGACGAACACACCCACAAAGATGCTGGGCACGCCGGTCATCACGTCGCTGAAGAAGCGGATGAGCTTGGCCAGGAAGTTGGTCTTGCCATATTCCACCAGGTATACGGCGGCCAGGATCCCAAAAGGTATAGAGACCACACACGCTAGACCCACCATGATGGCCGTGCCTACCAAGCCGTTCAGGAAACCGCCGCCCTCTTTCATCATGCTGAAGGGCAAGGACTGGCTCAGGAACTCCCAGCTCATGGCCGAGCCACCTTTGATGACTATCTGCACGATGATCCACACCACAGGGATGAGCGTGAGCCCGACAGAGATGGCTATGAGTGTGGTCAGGCTGCGGTCGCGCACCAACCTGTGCCTGGCCGGCCGGGCTCCCTTGAGGCCCGCACCGAGGTCGGCGTGAGGTCCGGCCCACCGAGCCGACCGGCTCCCGGCATCCACGCCGGGTGTGGTCGCACCCGAGACCCGGTCGCTCGCGCGGTTCGTGTCCTTCTTTCGTAGTCTGATGTTCATCAGTTCTTGAACCGCCAGACCATGGCCCTCGCGGCCATGTTGACGATGATGGTTATGACGAACAGCACCACACCGGCGCCCACCAGGGCGCTCACCGTGCAGACCGGTGGCCTCGCCCCAGCTGTTGGCTATCAGTCCGGCGATGGAGCCGCCCGGCTTGAAGATAGAGGCGCTTATGGTCGGGCTGGAGCCGATGAGCAGAGCCACCACTATGGTCTCGCCCAGGGCCCGACCCAGACCCAGCATGGTCGCGCCCACCACTCCGCCCTTACTGCGCGGCAGTACCGCCTGCTTGATCATCTCCCACCTGGTAGCGCCCAGCGCGAAGGCGGCGTGCCTGTCGGCGACAGGTACCGCACGGAACACCTCCCGCGTCAGCGAGGTGATGATGGGCAGGATCATGATGGCCAGGATGATGCCGGCAGCGAAGTAGGAGAGACCGGTGGACGGGCCGCCGAAGATGGGTATGAAGCCCAGGTACTTGGCCAGGAAGTCGCTCACCGGCCGCAGCACCCACGGCAGCACCACCCACACTCCCCAGAGTCCGTAGATGACGCTGGGCACCGCGGCCAGCAGGTCGACTGCGTATTCGATAGGAGACCGCAGCCACTTGGGCGCGTACTCGGTAAGGAACAGGGCCACCCCCATGCTCATCGGGACGGCCAGTATCAGGGCGATGATCGAGGTGACGACGGTTCCGTAGATGAAGGGCAGTATCTCGTACGACCCCTTGCTGGGAGCCCATTCACTGCCGGTGACAAAGGAGATGCCCTCCGCTTGAAACACGGGCACGGCCGTGCGTGTGGTGGAGATGACCATCCAGGCAAGGGCAAACAGCACCAAGAGTCCGCAAGCGCCCGCGAGGATGGCGAAGAGGGAGTCGGCCCTGCGGCCGACCCCCTTCTTCTTCCAGATACTCGCGGATCTGCGGGTATCGGGGAGGGAGGACATGTCCGCGCTACTGGCCAATCAGTTCCACCTTCGCCAGAGCTGCCGCCTTGAGTGACTCGGGCAGGGGAGCGTAGCCCAAGTTGCGTGGCTATCGCGGTGCCGTCGTCGCCCAGCGCCCACACCAAGAAGGCTTTGAGAGCCTCAGCCTTGGCCGCATCGGGCATCTTGTCGTAAGCCAGGATGTAGGTGCCGGTCACGATAGGGTAGGCCTGCGGGTTGGCGCTGTTGCTCACCAGCGCCAGCAGGTCCAGGTCCTCGGGGATCTCGATGCCGTCGGCGGCTGCAGAGGTGCTCTCCAGGCTGGGAGCGATGAAGTTACCCGAAGAGTTCTCCATCTCCGCCATGGTCATGTCGGCCAGCACCGCGTAGGCAAGCTCCAGGTAGCCGATCGAGCCCTCGGTCTGAAGTACCACGGCAGCCACGCCGTCGTTGCCCTTGCCGCCGACCCCCACGGGCCAGCTGACTTCTTTACCCTTGCCTGGACCGGCCTCCCATTCAGCGTTGACCGCCGTCAGGTAGCTGGTAAAGGCGTTGGTGGTGCCCGAGGAGTCAGAACGATGCACGGTCTGGATAGCCTCGCTCGGCAGGGCCACGCCAGGGTTGAGAGCAGCTATGGCCGGATCGTCCCAACTGTTGATCGTTCCAAGGAAGATGCCCGCCGCTGTATCGGAGTCCAGCCTCAGCTCGTCCACGCCGGGCAGGTTGTAGGCGAGCACGATAGCCCCAAAGACCGTGGGGATGTGTATGACCGTGGCCCCAGGACGAGCAGCTTCAGCGGCGCTGAGCTCCTCAGCCTTCATGTAGGCGTCGGTGGCGCCGAAATCGACGGTCTGAGATGTGAACTGCTCGATGCCGGCACCTGAGCCGACGCCCTGATAGTTGACCCTTACGCCGGGGTTGGCCGTCTGGAAGCCGCCGATCCACTCGACGTAGACCGGCTGGGGAAAGGTTGCGCCGGCGCCGTTGAGGTCGGCAGACAGACCAGTGTCATCCGTGCCCGCTGTACTCCCGGCGGAGCCGCATCCGGCCGCCAGAACGCTCACGACCGAAACGACCACCACTGCCGCGACCACCATGACCGCTAAGCCCTTGCGCTTCTTCGAACGATACGGAGTCATCCCTGTCTTCCTCACTTTCGCTGTCTTCTTCTTACATCGGTGGACAACCTTTGTCCACGATTGACAGCGTAATCCCTTCACTGCAATCTGGTGTTAACGCTCGGTTACCTATATGTTAAAAGTCGGGTCACGCCAGATCGACTGGCCAAGCCACAACTGAGAGCGGAGGTGGCGCGGATGGAGCCGGAGAGCAAGTGCATCCTCCTGGTCGAGGACGACCCGACCATCTCCGACCTCCTGGCCTACAACCTGACCCGCGCCGGATACGAGGTGCTGCAAGAAGGCAACGGTCGCGCGGGGCTCGAATCGGCCCTCAATCACCAGATAGACCTGGTGCTCATGGACCTCATGCTCCCCGGGCTGGACGGCATGACGGCGGCCAAAGAGGTCCGCCGGCGCAAGCCGGACGTCCCCATCATAATGCTCACCGCTCGCGGAGAGCGCGAGACCATCTTGGAGGGCTTCGAATCCGGTGCCGACGACTACGTGACCAAGCCGTTCGACCTGGACGTGCTGCTGGCCCGCATAGCCGCGCGCCTGCGGCGCAGCCCGTCCGCGTCGCCGCCGGCCGAGGCGGCCGCGGCTCCCCTGGTGATAGAAGACCTGACGCTGGATAGCGACGCCCACGAGGCGCACACCAGTCTGGGTAAGATCGCCCTCAACCCAAAGGAG
This sequence comes from uncultured Actinomycetes bacterium, assembly GCA_963814365.1. Lineage (GTDB taxonomy): Bacteria > Actinomycetota > Thermoleophilia > RBG-16-64-13 > RBG-16-64-13 > RBG-16-64-13. The sequence continues at coordinate 24,668 of CAWFCL010000010.1, forward strand.
CACGACCTCCTCGCCCTGCTGCTGTCTCGGCCCGGCCATCTCTTCCCTCGCGAGGAGATAGTCCAGAAGGTCTGGCACCAACGCTACATGCCGGCCTCCCGTACGCTCGACGTGCATGTGCGCCACGTGCGCGCCAAGCTCGAGGAGATACAAGCCAAAGTCACCATCCTCGCCGTTCGCGGCGTGGGTTACAGGCTGGGGCCAGTCTGATGCGCCTGCGCTGGAGACTACCCCTGGCTTTCGTGCTGGCGACTGCCGTTCTCGCGGGCGCGGTGGCACTGGTCTCGGCCCTGATGCTGCGGGGACTGTTTCTAGACCGCTTGCAGGACGACATGGCTCGACACGCGCAGCAATACGCAGCCGTCCTTTCCTTGGCAGGCGACGAGGCCACCACCCCGGATTCCCTACAGGCACTCACGAAGGCTACCGGCTCGGCGAGCGAGGTCAGACTGACCCTGATATCCAAGGACGGTACGGTGCTGGCAGACTCCGAGGCCGAACCCGCTGCCCTGGACAACCACGCGACCAGGCCCGAGGTAGCTCAGGCGTTGGCCGGACACGAAGGCAGAGCCCGCCGCGACTCGGCCACCTTGGGTGTGGCGGAAGTCTACGTGGCCATCCCGCTGCCACAGAGTGAGTATCCCTGGTCGCAGGGAGCCCTCCGCGCCGCGCTCCCTGCCACTCGCGTCGATGAGACGGTGTCGGCCTCTTGGCGCATCCCCCTGATCGTCTGGGCCGTGCTACTGCTGCCTACCATCGCTATCGCCTACCTCTTCTCCCGCTCGCTCACTCGGCCCATAGGTCGCCTGGTGGGCGTGGCCGGCCGCGTAGCCGACGGCGACCTCGCCGCCCGCAATGCGGAGCTCCGCCGCGACGAGTTGGGCCAGCTGGCGCGCGAACTCAACCGCATGACCGAACAACTGGAGCGCCGCGCCGACGAACTGGCCCGTGAGTCCGAACGCTCACGCGGAGTGCTGCGAGCCATGACCGAGGGCGTGGTACTGGTGGACGGCGACGGCAATCTGGTGCGCAGCAACCCGGCCACCACCGCGATACTGGGCGTCGAACTCGAGGGCAAAGAGGGCAAGCCGCTGGTGCACCTGGCCCGAGCCTTCCCCGCCGTCCGGCTTGCCCAGGCCGCCCGCGAAGCGGGCCGGCCCCTCACCGAGACAGTCGACTTACCCGACGGGCGGTCGCTCATGGTGGAGACGGTACCGCTTGGGTCCACGGCCAGAGAGCAGGGGCATACCCTCTTCGTCGTCCGCGACGAGACCGAACGCCGCAACACCGAAGCCATGCGACGCGACTTCGTCGCCAACGCCTCTCACGAGCTCAAGACCCCGCTCGCGGGCCTTTGTCTTACTCACCGACACTCTTGATGTCGCCCTGGGTGATGATCCTGAGAAGGCTCTGCAGTGTGTCGAGCGCCTGCGCACGGAGACTCAACGCCTCACCAACCTGACCAGCGATCTGCTCACCCTCTCTCAACTGGAAGAGCCGGAGACCCTCTGGGTCGACCACGTCGGCCCCGTGGACCTCGCCGCACTCGCGCGCGACGCCATCGAAGAAGTCAAGCCTCTCGCCGAGGCCAAACACCAGGAGTTGATCGTCGAAGCCCCCGCCGAGCTCGAACTCCAGGGCGACTCGGCGGCTCTGACCACGCTTATCCGCAACCTACTGGACAACGCCATCCGCTATACCGACGAATCCGGTCACATCAGCCCTCCGTCTGCAGACGGCTGAAGACCCAGCCGGACACGGCTTCGCGATGCTGACGGTGGAGGACGACGGACCCGGCATACCCGCCGCCGATCAGGCACGCATCTTCGAGCGCTTCTACCGAGTGGACAAGGCTCGCTCAAGAGAGACCGGCGGCACCGGTCTAGGACTCAGCATCGTCAAGCACGTGGTCGATAACCACGCAGGTCAGGTGACCGTCCAGAGCACGCTGGGCGTGGGCTCCACCTTCACCGTCACTTTGCCCAGGTAGCGCCCGCCACAGACTCAAAGTCGTAGTCCACCCTCACCTCCACCGCCTCGATCCCGGCGCTCCGTAGCGCTGAGCACTGCATACCCAGCCCGTGGGTCGCCATCCTTGGGACGGCCCACAGTGCCCGACGTTCACAAACAGCACCCCGCCGAATCGCTGCTGCCAGAACTGGTGCGTGTGCCCGAAGGCGAGCACGTCGTCGGTCTCAGAGGCAGCAAGACGCTCGTAGGTCTTCTGGTCGCGGTCGCGCAGAAGGTACTCGTTGATGCGTCGCGGACTCCCGTGCACCAGATGCACGCGCTCGTCGCCCAGTGCCAGGTGAGCCTCCCTGGGCAGACTGCGGAGATACTCTTTTCGGTCGCTGGTGACTTCGGCGACGGTGAACGAGTATGAGGCCTTGCCCACTTCTTCCGCGGCCTTGTCCGGGTAGAAGCACCCACAATCGCCGGTCTCCTGACCCACACCCTCGTCATAGTTGCCCAACAGACTCGGGATGCCGCGCTCGCGCATCAGGTCGATGACACCGTTGGGGTCCGGACCGTATCCCACTAGGTCGCCCAGGCAGTGCACCCGTGATATGCCTCGGGCGGCCACGTCGGCCAGGACCGCCTCCAGGGCTGGTAGATTGCCGTGAACATCGGAAAAGAGAGCCAGCCTCTCGCCGGTAGGTCCTGTCATGTCTCCTCCGTCCGCTTGCCCCGCCAGTACCGGCGCTGGAACCAGAAGGCCACGTTCACCAGGCCTATCATCACCGGCACCTCTACCAGCGGTCCGATCACCGCCGCGAACGCCTGCGCCGAGCCCAGTCCGAACACCGCGACCGCCACGGCGATGGCAAGCTCGAAGTTGTTCGAGGCGGCAGTGAAGGCCAGCGTGGTGCTCTTGCCATAGTCGGCCCCTACCTTCTTGCCCATGTAGAAGCTCACCAGGAACATCACCACGAAGTAGACCAGCAGAGGCGCCGCCACGCGCAGCACGTCGAGCGGCAGCTGCACGATGATCTCGCCCTTTAGCGAGAACATGACCAAGATGGTGAAGAGCAGAGCGATCAGAGTGATGGGGCTGATGCGGGGGATGAACTCCTTCTCGTACCACTCCTTGGTCTTGAAGCGCAGCAGTACCACCCGCGTGAGGATGCCGGCCACGAAGGGGATACCCAGGTAGATGGCCACGCTCTTGGCGATCTCGGCTATAGATACGCCCACGGCCGCGCCCTCGAGCCCGAACCAACCAGGCAGCACCGTGATGAACACGTAGGCATACACCGAGTAGAAGAGCACCTGAAAGACCGAGTTGAAGGCCACCAGACCGGCCGCATACTCCCGGTCGCCCTTGGCCAGGTCGTTCCACACGATCACCATGGCGATGCAGCGGGCCAAGCCGATCATGATGACGCCCTGCATAAGACCCGGCTTGTCGAAGAGCATGAGGATGGCCAAGAAGAACATGAGCAGAGGCCCGATGATCCAGTTCTGGATGAGCGACAGGCCCAGGATCCGCCAGTTGCGGAACACATCGCCCAGCTCCTCATAGTGCACCTTAGCCAGCGGCGGGTACATCATGACGATCAGACCGATGGCGATGGGGATGGAGGTGGTACCGATAGAGGCGCTCTCGATGGCCCGCCCGATAGACGGCCACAGGTAGCCGGCACCCACGCCGATGCCCATGGCCAGGAAGATCCACAGCGTCAGATAGCGGTCAAGGAACCCGAGGCGGGGGAGCTTACGGACTTCCGCTTGCTCAAGGTGTCGGTTCTTCCGATCCGGCATCAGAGATCCTCCACCAGCTTCTTAAGCCGCGCGATCCCCTGAGGATCGAGACAGTAGCAGACACGAGGCCCCTCGACCTCGCCCTTGACCAACCCAGCTGCTTTGAGAATACGCAGGTGCTCCGACACGGTCGACTGCGCCAGCGGCAGCAGATCGACTATCTCTCCACAGACGCATGCGGACCGAGCACTGAGCAAGCGCAGTATCTGCAGCCTCACAGGGTGCGCGACTGCCTTGGCGAGGGCGGCGAGCTCCTCATCCTTCTCGTCAAACGCCGAGCTCCCGAAGATCCAGCGCGGAGCAGGGTCCACCAAGGGGATCTTCTGAGTGCTTCACCGTTCATCGTCGATTGACGATAGCAGGACATGAGCCTCTGGTCAATACGAAGACCGCTGGTCTCTGTGATAGAAGCGTGGGCGGCCCCGATCGTCACCGACCAGAGCCGCCCACGCGACTGAAGGTGTCTATCTAGGTCTTACTGAGCAGAGTACTGCTTGACCAGCTCGTTGACCTTATCCATGATCTCTTGAGAGGGAAGCTTCGACGCGTAGTCGGTGACCCACTTGTCCAACACCGGCTGCACTGCCGTCTTCCACAGGGCCTTGTCGTCGTCGGTCAGCACGTAGATGGAGCCACCAGCGGCCTCAGCTGCCGCCACGTCGGCCGCATAGTTATCGCCCGTCTCGTTGACAGCCACGTTGTCGTTGTTGTACTCGACCGACTGCTCCAAGCCACTTGCATCCAGGAACATCTGTTGAATCGTGGTGGGTAGGCTGTCCCACTTCTCCTTGTTCATGGCAAGGATGAACATCCGATACTGAAGATCGGCCTGGGTGAAGTCAGTGGCCCAAGTATTGGCGCCCGTCACGTTCATGTACGCCCAAGAAAGGAAGATGCCGTCGAAAGGCACGACCAAGTCTGGGGTCTTCTGAAGACTGTTCGTCTTGGTATCCCAGTAGACGAACGGGGGCACTTCCGTATCGACCGGGTTGGCACCCAAAGCGGCCATAGTGTCGTGCTCGGCCGAACCGGCCGACCTAAAGTTCATGCCGACCATGTCGGAGGGTGTATGCACCGGCGCCAGCCCGCAGTACTCAGAAGGAGTCAGGCTCACGAGCCCCAGCATCTTGACGTCCTTCAGTTCGTCCGCCGCGTACTCGTTGAGGATATCCCACATGACCCTGGTAGCTACTTCGGGGCTCGGGAACAGCATCGGCAGATAGGCCAACTCAAAGACTGGGAGTTCTCCTGGGACGAACTCCGTCGAAATCAGAGTCAGGTCGGCTTCACCGGCAATAAGATTCGGAAACTGCAGTGCTTCCTCGTAGAGTGCACTGTCCGGATACTCCGTGATGGTTATCCGGCCATTGGACCCGTCTTGCACGGCCGCCATCCACGGCATGAGATACGTGGAGTACAGGCTCGCCATCTGAGACATGGCGTGCGAGAAGATGAACTCGTAGTTCTCTCCTGTATCCGGGATAGTAACGGTCGTAGTCGGCGCCTCTGTGGTACTCGTAGTGGTCTCTTCGGTGGTGCCGCAGCCCACCGCCGCGAAGGCCACCAACCCTAGGATAAGGGCAACGGTCAGAACCATACCGATCCATCTCGCCTTCTTCATATCCTCCTCCTCCTTTGCCTTGCCCACAGACTGAAACGACTGTGTGGACTGTGATTCAGTCAGAGTAGGGGGCTATGATGAAAGGCAGATGAAAGAATGAAGTCGATCCCAGCCGGCTGTTGAGGCCCGGTCTAGTCCGTCCCTCTCGGCAGAGTGACCGTGAACGTGGAGCCCTCGCCCTCGCGGCTGTGGGCTGTCAGTGCCCCCATGTGGTTCTCGGCGATCTGCTGGGCAAGGGCTAGGCCCAGGCCTGCCCCAGGGGTCGAACGCGAAAGGTCGCCTCTGTAGAAGCGCTCAAAGATGTGGGGCAGCCGCTCGGCCGCTATCCCCACGCCCGTGTCGATTACCTCGACCACCACGCTGCCCTGTCTTGAGAATACAGAGACTGTGATCCCGCCCCGGTCAGTAAACTTGATCGCATTCTCCACCAGGTTCACCAAGAGCCTTATCAGACTGTCGCTGTCACCCCGGACGATGAGGCCGGGCTCCAGCCGGCACTCCACTGTCAGCTCCTTGGCCTGTGAAAGCGGACGCAACGCCTCGCACACGTCATGCACCAGACTCGTCACGTCCAAGGGCGTGAACTCGGTGGCCGCAGCCCGGCCGCTGCGCGCCAACTCCAGCAATCTCTCCACCAGGGCGCGTAGTCGCGCGGCTTCGTCAGCCAGGTCATCCAGAGCCTGCTCGTAGTCCGCCGCCGCGCGTGGCTCCGACCTCACCACTCCGAGTATGGCTTCCATAGCGGCCAAGGGCGTACGCAGTTCATGAGACGCGTCGGCCGCGAACCGGCGCTCTCGCTGAAACGACTGGTCGAGCCGTTCGAGCATCTCATCAAAAGTAGAGGCCAAGCAACCGACCTCGTCACCGGATTCCGAGAGGTCCAACCTAGCCGATAGATCCTGCGCAGAGATACGTCTGGCGGTCTTGGTCATCGCACCCAGGGGCGCGAGGGCGCGCCTAGCTACCAGGTAGCCCACGAGACCAGTCACCAGCGCCACTACTCCGCCGCCTATCAGGAGGGCATCAAGCAGGCTACTCATAGCCTGCTTCAGAGATTTGGAGTCACGCAGAGCCTGGACGAACCCCACTACCTCGCCGCCTCGCACCAAGGGCATCGTGTAGACACGATAGTCGCGACCGCTGACCTCGTCGACGGTGTACGAGAAGGCGCTCGTGCCGCTACGCACGGCTGCGAGAGCGGCCGGGTCCAACGGCAGGCTCCCCCATACCCCATAGCCCGCTACAACTCTCCCGGCAGTATCAAGATACTTGATCGAGTCACCCTGGGCGAGCAAGACCTCCAGCTCCAGGTTCACCTCCTCCATGCTCTCTGTGATGACAAGCTCTCCCTCCGCCACACTGACGTCCGAGGAGGCAAGTAAAGCACTGACCTGGAGCGCATCATCGAAAGTGCGGAGCAGCGAGCGCTCCACCTGAAAGTACGCAAAGACGCCAAACACCAGCAGCGCCACCAACACTAGAGCGGCCGCCCACAGGCCTAGACGGGTTCGCAGCGAGCGAACGCGTGGCAGAGACAGCTTCGTCAGCCGCACGCCGGACGCTCTAGCTCTTCGGCCCGGCGGTGAACTGGTAGCCGATACCCCTTATGGTCTGGATCAGCTTCGGCTCAAAATCGTCGTCCATCTTTCTCCGCAGAGTACGGACGTACACGTCCACGGCATTCGATTGATGAAAGACATTGTAGTCCCACACGTGCTCGGTGATCATGGTGCGAGTCAATACTCGGCCGGCATTGCGCATCAGATACTCCAATATTGCGAACTCCCGGGCCGAGAGAACGATGTCCTTGCCCGCCCGAGTGACCTGATGCTTCGAAGGATCCAAGGAGAGGTCGGCGATGCTGAGAGTCGTACTCCGGGAGCCATCCGTGGCCCGTCGCGCTAGCGCGCGCAGCCGCGCCAGAAGCTCCTTCATGGCGAAGGGCTTGACGAGGTAGTCATCCGCTCCCGCGTCGAGACCGGCTACGCGATCATCGACTGTGTCCCGAGCGGACAGCATGAGAACCGTGGCTTTCATCCCCCGCTTGCGTATCTCCCTGCACACCGTGAGACCGTCCACCTCCGGCAGCAGGATATCGAGGATCATAGCATCATAATCTGCCTTCTCTACCCAGTCCAAGGCCTCCGAGCCCGTATACGCAACATCTACGGCATAACCCGCTTCTTCCAGCCCCCGTCGCAGATAGGCCGATATCTTCCGTTCGTCTTCGACAAGAAGGACTCTCATGGTCGGACATTATCGCTGAAACATGAAGAATAGATGAAGACATGAGCCGTGCCGACAGGTCGGCTCGGTGTCCAGCGACGATCCCCCAGTCGTTCCTACCCCGGCAGCGACACCGAGAAGGTCGAACCCACACCCTCTTCACTCGCCACGTCGAGGCGTCCACCGGCTCGCTCGACCAGGCGCTTGGCTATGGTCAGACCCAGCCCGCTGCCCTCCAGCCCTCGCGTCTGCGGACGTTTCTCGCGGAAGAACTCGGTCAGCACTCGGTCGAGGTTCTCACTGGAGATGCCTATGCCGGTGTCCTTGACGTCTATGCGCACCCACTCCCCGTCACGCAGTGCGGTCACGGTCACAGAGCCGCCGTCGCGGTTGTACTTCACCGCGTTGCCCACCAGATTCGAGAGCACCAGCTCCAGATCGCCGTCTGGCAATAGCACAGGCGGAAGCTCCGGCTCCAGATCCGTCCGCACGGTGATGTCGCGGGCAGCGAGCCTATCCGCCTCGAGGCCCAAGACCGCGTCCACGGCCGAGGCGACGTCCTGTAGTCGTGGCTCGGTTTGGGGCTGCTCGCTGCGCGAGAGCGACAGCAGGTCGCCGATGAGCTGCACCAGGCTGTCGATGCGGTCCTCCGCCCGGCGCAGCATGGGCAAGTAGCTATCCAGGTCCTCACCCAGGCTCTTGTCGGTGGCCACCTCGATCATCGCGCGCACGGCTCCTAACGGCGACTTCATCTCGTGCACCATGGTACGGATGAAGCGCTCCTTCTCCATGGCCAGACGCCGGACCTGGGAGATGTCCGACAAGGTAAGGATGCGCCCCAGCGCAGTGCCGTCCTCGGCCCTGAAGGTGACGATGCTGGTCATGTAGGTCTCGTCCCCGATGGCGAGCTGGCCCACAGTGCGATCCTTCTGGGGAGCCGCCAGAGCCTCGCTCAGCGAGGACAAGGGACCTTCCTGCAGCAGTTCGACGGCGGACCGACGGAGCGCCTCTTCTTCGGGAAGCCCAAGCAAGACGGTCATGGCCCGGTTGGCGAGCACCACGTCTCCGTCGCGGTTCACCACCATCACTGCGTCACGCAGCGAGCTGACCAGAGAGTGCGTCTGAGTCTTCTCCTCGGCCAGGGCCAGCAGCCCGGCTTCGTGTTCCACGCGGAGCCGCTCGGCCTCGTCGCGCGCCCGTTTGTGCCTCACCAGGGTCTCGACCACGCCCAGCAGGTCGTCAGGCAGGAACGGCTTGGGCAGGAAGAAGTCGACGCCCTCCCGGGTGGCGGCGATGGCGGTGTCGATGTTCGCGTAGGCGGTGATCATGCAGGTCATCAACTGCATGCCCTCGCTCTTGATGGCCTGTTGGATGGTGAGACCGTCCATGTCGGGCAGACGGTAGTCCAGCAGTCCGACGTCGTAGTCGCTGCTGCGCAGGAGCGTGAGGGCCTCCTCGCCCGTAGCCGCCTCTTCTACCTCGTACCCTTCGATCTCGAGTATCTGGCGGATGCCGGAGCGCACGCCGTACTCATCGTCTACCACTAGGATGCGGGCCGTGTTCATGCCGGGACGGTCACAGAGTGATCGTCGGAAGCGCCGCCCAGGAACTCCTGAGCTATGCCCAGCAACTGCTTGCCGGTGGCGGGCTTGTCTACGAACCGGTCCAAGCGGGTCCATGACAAGAGTCCCTTGCCCTCTTGGTCGAAGCGCTCACCGGTCTCTCTCGCGACCCCGCTCAACATCACCAGCGGCACGTGGGCGAACTGCTCGCGCTTGCGTATCTCGTAGGCCAGGCGGAAACCGCTGTCGTAGCGCTCCATCATCAGGTCGATGAAGATCAGGTCGGGAGTGTTCGTCGCCAGGAACTCGTAGAGCTTCTTCGCTGCTCTCGACGGTGTGCACGGTGTGACCGCGGCTGCCGAAGAACGCTGACTGGGCAAGCAAGAAGTCCCGGTCGTCATCTACGAAGAGGATGTTCCAGCCGCTCATACGGGGCTCCTTTCGCCGCCTGCACGGACCATGGGTATCTCGACATGAAAAGTGGTGCCGGCACCGGGTTCTGAATCGAACCAGATGTTGCCTTGGTGCATCTTGACGATGCCGTACGAGATGGGCAGCCCCAGACCCGTACCCTTGCCGATACTCTTGGTGGTAAAGAAGGGTTGAAAGACCTTGTCAGCGGCCCCGGCGCCTATGCCGCTACCTTGATCGGACACGCTGAAGCGCACCCGCCCAGTATCGAGGTGCGTGCGGGCGATCACTCGTACCTCGCCCGAGCTACCCTCCATGGACTCCACCCCGTTCTTGATCAGGTTGACGAGCACCTGCGTCATCTGGTCGCGATCGAGGTCCGCGTACGATCCCGGCGTGACATCCACGACTATCTCGACCTCGCGGTCGGGACCCGGCGGCAGATTGCAGGCCGCTCCATCAGCGGCCGACGCCACCAACTCCTCCAACGACACGGACTCGATGCGAACGCGACTCTGCCGGGCGAAGTCCAACAGGCTGCCGATGATCTTCTTGCAGCGCTCCGACTCCTCAGACATCAGCTTGAGATCGTGGTCCAGGTCGCCGCGATCCTGTAGCTTGCGCTGCAGTATGTGGGAGTAGAGCAGGATGGTGCTGAGAGGATTGTTGAGCTCATGAGCCACGCCCGCCGCCATCTGGCCCATCGACGCAAGCTTCTCGCTGTTGATGAGGTGGCGATGCACGTCGCGCAGGTTGTTCCACGGCACGTTCAGCTCGCTGCAGACCCGTTCAGACTGGTCGATTATGAACGGTAGACACATGGCTTCCTCGGCCATGCCTTCGTAGACTGCCCTGGCTTTTGTCCGGCACGTCGCGTATCCGCAGGCGCCGCAATTGAGTTCGTCCTCGGGGAAGAACTTGTTGGTGTGAGCCAAGATCTCGCGGATCTCTTCCTCAGTGGGACCCACCGACCTCTGGTCGTCAGGCTCGAAGCGGCGAATCAGCGACAAGGACGCGCCGCCGGACTCGTAGGCCGGCATGGCACCTTCGTCTTGGCGATGCCGGCTGGCCTCGGCGAATTCGGCCACGCGGCGCCGGCGGGTCACCCCAGGCTCGTCGCTCCCGGCGCCGGGTCCCGCATAGCAGCCTCGGCACATCAGGGCCTCTACCAGTAGGGGGCCGGCCAATTTGCTGGAGAGGCTATCCAGCGTCTCCACCGTCTCGTCCTTGCCACTCACCACCACCAGGCGGGGGTCCATGACACCGTCCCCTATGCCGGCGCTCTCGAACATGCCGCCCGGGACCGGATAGATGCGAGCCGTGCCCGCATACGGCGGGTCAAAATCCTTCGGCGGCGCTAGGGCCGGGTCCGCACCCCGCGCGGCCAGGACACGGTGCACCTCGTCCAACGTCAACACCTCATCCACGACCCCGACGATCTCTGGGTCCAGTATCTCCGCCTTTTTGGCCACGCAGGGGCCGATGAAGACGCAACGTACATCCTGCCCGTAGCGCCGCTTGACCGCCAGGGCGGTCGCCACCATGGGCGAGACCAGGGGCATGATGGAGGCTGTGAGCTCCGGGTGATACTTGCGCACGTAAGACACGACCGCCGGGCAAGCGCTTGCGATGTGTAGACCCGTCGGGTCGCTCGCCAAGAGGTCGCGGCAGGCTTCGTTCACTAGGTCGGCTCCGTACGCCACCTCGACCACATACGTGAAACCGGCCTTGCGTAGAGCGCCGACGATCTGTTCCGGCGGCGCCGTGAACCCTACCGGGAACGAGGGAGCCAACAGCGCGGCGGCGATGCCGCGATCGAGAAGGGCGAGAGTGCCCTCGATACTGCTCGTGTACGCTTTGGCACCCTGCGAGCACACCATGGTGCAGTTGCCACAGCTGATGCAGCGGTCGGCCACCACCGAGGCCTGGCCGTCCTCGATGCGGATTGCCTTGGCCGGGCAGTCCCGCACGCAGGTGTAGCAGCGACGACAGTTCTGTTTGATAGTGGTTATGACGCCGGTCATGGTCTCTTGGCTCACTTGACCGCGGTAGTCTCTGCGAGCAGAGAACCGCTCCGGTCCACATAGCTACGATGCAGCAGCCGGTGCGAGACCTCACCCAGCGGCCTGCCCAAGTACTCCTCGTACAGGGAGGCTACGCTCTGGTTCTGGTGCGAAGCGCGGGTCAGTGCCTGATCGTCGGTGTCGCGCAACTGATCGAGGCGCTTACGCAGATCGCCTGCTCCCGCCCCGTATGGCTGGCCCCCACCACCGGCGCACCCGCCCGGGCAGGACATCACCTCGACGAAGTGCATGTCACGGAGCGTCTCCTCCAGAGCCTGACCGAGACGTCCCAGACCGTTCACCACCGCCAACTTGAGCGTGGTGTCGCCGGCCTCCACTGTGAAGCACTTGACCCCTTCCGGGCCGCGCGCCTCGGTAAGCGGACCTTCGGGCACCTCTGCCCCCACCATGGTGGCCGCTGTCCTGACCGCGGCCTCCATCACGCCTCCGGTGCCGCCGAACAGCCGGGCCGCGCCCGTCGCCTCGGCGAAGGGCGCGTCAAGAGGCATCCGCTCCTCACATCTGTCGAAGTCGATGCCGAACCGCTGCCATAGATCGCTCAGCTCACGGGTGGTGAGCACATAGTCCACGTCGCCCAAATCCTGAGCCTCGTACTTCTTGGCGGTGCAGGGCATCAGCGAGAGGATCACCAGCCGCTTGTGCCCTATGCCGGCGAGCTGGGGGTAGATCTCCTTGATGAGCGCCCCCGCCATCTGCTGGGGCGACTTGCAGCTGGACATGTGCGGTATCAGGTCCGGCCGATGCAACTCGACGTAGTTGACCCAGGCCGGAGAACAACTGGTGAACATGGGGAGCGGTCCGCCGTTCTGCAGTCTCTCGACCAGTTCGGTTGCCTCCTCCATGATGGTGAGGTCGGCCGCGAACCCGGTATCGAACACGGCAGCCACGCCGATGCGCTTGAGCGCAGCGGTCAGGTGTTCCAACATGGCGGGGACCGTGGGGGACTTGCTGCGCGCCGCCGCCAAGGTGGCCGGCACCGCCGGAGCGATCTGCGCCACCACGACCGTGTCGGGGTCGGCCAAGGCTGCGACCACCTCGTCCACGTGACTACGCTCCATCAAGGCTCCGGTGGGACAGACGCGCACGCATTGGCCGCAATAGGTGCAGCCCGAGACGTTGATGCCCTTGTAGAAGCCCGGACCCACTTGGGTGCGAAAGCCCCGATCGATGAAGTCGATGGCCCCGATACCCTGGATCTCATGGCACATGGTCACACAACGACCACATAGCACGCACTTGTTGGGGTCGCGCCATATCGAGGGCGACGAGATGTCCAGCGGCTGGTCCTTCTTCATGCCCACGTACTGTCTGGGACGGGCGCCCACTTCTCGCGACAACTCGGCCAACTCGCAACTGCCGGAGCGGTGACACACCAAGCAGTCTTGCGGATGGTTGGCGACCAGAAGTTCGACTATTGCCCGGCGGGCCTTTAGGACGCGCGGCGTGTGCGTCTTGACAGACATGCCGTCCGCAGCGGTCAGCGTGCAGCTGGTCTGCAGCTTGGGCGAACCTTCGACCTCCACCACGCACAGACGGCAAGAGGCGGAGGGACCGGGCGCCCCGTCCAAGGCACAGAGATGGGGGATATCTATGCCGGCTTTGCTCGCTATCTTGAGTACCGTCTCGCCCGGCGCGAACTCGAGGACTCTTCCGTTGATGGTGATGCTCACGGCGACTCTCCTAGGCGACGAGGGCGATGGATTGTTTGGGACAAGCGTCGACACAGGCGCCGCAACCGATGCAGCGGTCGACCACGATGTAGTGAGCGGCCTTGCGCTCACCCACGATCGCCCCCGACGGGCACTGCTTCCTGCACGCCCCGCACCCGGTGCACGTCGCGTTATCCACGGCATAGATACGGAGCCCCTGACACACACCGGCAGGACAGCGGTCCTCCATGATGTGCGCCTCGTACTCATCGCGGAAGAAGCGGAGTGTGGACAGCACCGGATTGGCGGCCGACTGTCCCAGACCGCATAGCGACGTGTCCTTGATGGTCTCGGCCAACTCTTCCAGATGGAGCAGTCCGCGGAAGCGCTCCAACCGCCCCACCTCATCGCCCACCGGGCGCTCCGTGAGAGCGGTCAGGATCTCGTGCATGCGGGTGGTGCCCTCGCGACAGGGGGCACACTTGCCACAAGACTCGTTGCGGATGAACTCCATGAAGTACTTGGCCACGTCCACCATGCAGGTGCGCTCGTCCATGACCACCATGCCGCCCGAACCCATCATGGCGCCCAATTCCTGCAGCTTGCCGTAGTCGGTGGCCACGTCCAGGTGAGCTTCGGGGATGCAGCCCCCGCTGGGGCCACCTATCTGCACGGCCTTGATATCGTGACCCTCGGGTGCGCCCCCGCCGATGCCGCACACCAGGTCGCGCAGGGGCAGACCCACCGGCACCTCCACCAGACCGGTGTTGCGCACCCTGCCACTGAGCGCGAACACCTTGGTCCCAGCGGCCTCACCCAACCCCAGGTCGCGGAACCACTCCGCCCCGTTGCGCAGGATGCCGGGGATGTTGGCCAGAGTCTCCACGTTGTTGAGCACGGTGGGCATGCCGTGAAGACCCGCTACCGCCGGGTACGGCGGCCGCGGCCGCGGCATACCCCGTCCGCCTTCGATGCTCGCCAAGATGGCGGTCTCTTCGCCACAGACAAACGCCCCGGCGCCCTGCTTGATCACCACATCAAAGTCGGTGAGACTGCCCAGGATGTTGGCGCCCAGGAGCCCGGCCGCCTTGCACTGCGCGATAGCGCTCTGCAGACGTTCGATAGCCAAGGGATACTCGGCGCGACAGTAGATGTAGCCCTTGCTCGCCCCGATAGTGTAGGCCGCGATGAGCATGCCTTCGAGCACGCGGAAGGGGTCACCCTCCAAGACTGCCCGGTCCATGAAAGCACCGGGGTCACCCTCGTCGGCGTTGCAGATGAGGTACTTGGTGGCGGCCACTGTATCCAGGGCCACCTTCCACTTCTGCCCCGTGGGGAAGCCCGCCCCACCCCGTCCGCGCAGTCCGGACTCGATGACCAGGTCGCATACCTCTTCGCGGGTCATGGTGGTGAGCGCTCGGGCCGCTGCGGCGAAGCCGCCGGCGGCCAGGGCCGCATCCAACGAGGCGGGATCTACCAGCCCACAGTTGTCCAACACCACCCGGGTCTGGCGACTGAAGAACGGGGTGTCCATGACCAGGGGCACGTCCTCGAACCCCTCTGCCTGACCGTACCGTCCGTACAAGAAGCGATTGCGCAGGTCGCGCTTCTCAAAGACGGCCTCCAGGAACTCCCCGACGTTCTCGGGGCTCAGGTCGCAGTACGACAGGCGCGGACCGTCGTCGAGTCTGACGTCCACGAAGACCTCGCGCTGGCAGAACCCCACGCAACCGACCTCCACCAGGCTCGCCTGCACTGAGTGTTCCCGCAGATACGCTTCGATCTTGTCGATGACATGCAGGGCACCGTTCGCGCGGCCGCAGGTGCCGGCGCCGACGAAGAGCACGGTGCCCTCACCGCCACGCCGCGCGCTCTCCAGGCGCCGCCCCCTCAGGGCGCGGCACGCTTGGTCCGTATGACAGAGTGGTCCCGTCTCGACGCAGGCGATCAGATCTCTGCAAGGGCGTTCCGGCGAGTGCGTGCACTCATCACAGCAGGCCTCGACCAGCCGCGTCGCGCTCATGCCGCCTCATCCTCGGCCGCGGACCCGCTGACCGCGTCCAGTAGCGCGTCGAGCTTCTCCACGGTCAGGTGCCCGTGGAACTCACCGTCCAATTTGATCACCGGAGCGATGGAACAGGCCCCGAGACACGCCACGCTCAACACCGAGAACCGGCCGTCGGCGGAGTTACCGTCGGAACGTAGCTTGAGCCTCCGCTGGAGGTGCTGCGCCAAGGTCAGGCTCTGCTTCACGTGGCACGCCGTCCCCCTGCACACCTCTATGACGTGCTCACACAGAGGTACAAAGCGGAACTGGTTGTAGAAGGTGGCAACGCCGTACACACTGGCGACGGGAGTGCCCAAAGCCTCGGCCAACTCCGACCATAGCGGATTGCGCGAGGATACCCTTCTCTCTCTTGTAGCTCTTGCAGAAGGGGTATCAGGTCGTCCCGGCTGAGGTCGCTGCGTCCCTGCAAGCATCGCCGCGACCGTGCTCACACCCGCCCGCCATTCTCGGGCAAGACGGCCCGCTCCGGGCTAGGACGGTCGAGCAGTTCCTTCACTTTGTCGGCAAGCTCGGCCAACTTCACCGGTTTCTGCATGAAGGTCTCTACCGGCAGGTCCTGCCCCAGCAGAGAGGCGATGACCTTCTCGCGGACGTCTGTCTGCACGTTGAAGCCGGAGAGCATGAGGATAGGCATGTCGTGGGTCGGACCGTCGGTCTTGAGCGCACCGGCGAACACCATGCCTTCCTCGTCGTAGTCCATCATGACGTCCAAGATCATCAGATCGGGGCGTTTCTCGACGATGCGAGCGTAGGCCTCCTTGCTGTTTCCCGCCGTGACCACGGCATAGCCGCGCGCTGTTAGAAAGGCCTCCACCGACGCCACCAGGTCGGGGTCGTCGTCTACCACCAGGATCAACTTCTTGTCCATCACAGCTCCTCTGACTCGCGGATGTCGCTCTTGCTCAATGGGCGCGATCTATCAGTCTTCACGGCGGCTCAAGAACGAGAGCTTCTCGAGCTTGGCCGAGATGTCCATCGGTTCGATGAAGCAGTCCGGCGGGGCGCTTATCATCTTGGGTACGAAGTTCATGAACCCGCGCACCCCAGCATCCGCCGCTCTGTCCACTAGCTCCTGCAGACCGTCGGCCTTGGCAGCCAGAACGAGTATGCGGACGTCCATCTCTGCTATCACACTCTCCAGGTCGTCAAGCGAGTAGCACCGACAACCAGCGAAAACCCGTCCGATCTTGTCAGGGTCGGTGTCGAAGGCCGCGACCACGCGGAAGCCCCGCTCCTCAAACCCTCGATAGGAGAGGAGAGCCTGACCCAGGTAGCCCACGCCCACCACCGCGATGTTCTGCACCACGTCGGTGCCGACGATGCGGCTGATGGTGAGCGACATCTCCCGCACGTCATAGCCTTTGGAGATGTTGCCGAAGCTGCCGCAGACTGGCCAGATCGCGCCGCAGTTGGGCGGGCGTGACTCCCACCAGACGCCGCCAGACGATGAGAGTGTACGAACTGCACCCCATCGTGGCCGAGTTCTTCGAGAGCCCGGCGATAGGCACTCAACCGTTCGATGGTCCGGAGCGAGACACCGCGATCATTGCGAGAAGAGCCTGTCACAGTGAGTCGACACCTTGTCCCTTTGTGACACTTGTCACTGTGAAGTCTTTCACAACCGTGGGCGTGCTGTCAAGCGGATTGCCCAAGAGAACTCGGCTAGGGCGCCACTGCCACCTTGACCAACGACCGGTCGGCGAGCGAGACGTTCGAAGCCCCCCTCTACCAGGTCCTCCAGCGGGATCACGTCGGACAGCATGCCCGTGGCCTTCAACCGACCGTCAGCAAGGTACTCGACGCAGAGACTGCGCTTCGTCCGCAGTGTAGGCGAGGCTTGACACGAGACGGGTCTCCTGAAGGATCAGCATAGACACCGCCACCGGCACCGGCTCCGGACCGTGTCCCAGGACGACCACCTGACCGCCTCGCTTGGTCAGGCCTAGGCAGGTCTCCAGCGACTTGGCCGCTCCGGCGCACTCGAAGACCAGATCGGCGCCCACGCCGCCGTAGAGCTGGGCCAACTTCCCTCAGGGAAGTCGCCTTCGACGGCCGGGTCGAGCGCTAGGTCGGCGCCGAACCTGACGGCGAGCTCGCGCTTCTCCGGGACTACGTCCAACGCGGTCACGTGTCTTGCTCCGCCCAGCTTGAGCAGTTGAACGGCCGAGAGACCGATCGAGCCCGCACCGGAGACCACCGCGCTGTCGCCGATCTTGAAGGCAGACTGCTGGATCCCGCGCAGGGCCACGGCCATGGAATCCATCGAGTACGGCGTCCTCAAAAGGCAGGTGGTCGGGCAACGGATGCAATTGGCGCACGTCTCTGACCAACAGGTACTCGGCCATACCGCCGTCCTGCCGCAGACCGGGGGTGTTCTCGAACCCGTACGCGCAGAGGTTGGGCCGCCCGTGCAGACACTGGTAGCAGTGCGCCGCAGGGACCCGGAGGTGCGGCCACCGCCACCCGGTCTCCCACCTTGAAGCCCTCGACCCCTGGCCCACCTGGTCGATGACTCCCACATTCTCGTGACCGGGAGTGATACCCGGAGGGAGGATCCCGGCGAAGTACATCTCGATGTCGGTACCGCATATGCCGCAGAGAGCGATCTGGACCACCACTTCGCCCGGACCCGCCTCGGCTGAGGTCGGTCGATAAGGCGGAATGATTTCGTCCCCTCGTAGAGCCAGGCCTTCATAGCCGACCTCCTCGCAGTCGGTGCCGGCTGATCGGAGACTTAGCAGGCAACTCGACCGTGGCCCCACCCACCAACCAGATGTCACCGACGATGGTCTCGATCCACCGGGCGAGGTCCACGAGGAAGGCACCGTCGCAGTCGCACTTGTCGTATACGTAGGACTTGACCAGCGCCGGGTCGCCGGTGAGGCCGCGCGCGTTGCAGAACCTGTCCTCATGTGAGGGACCTTAGCCAGGAAGTCCTCAAGCCAAGGGTTGGCCGGTACCGGCTTGCCGGCGGCAGCAGAGGCCACGGCGGGCATGACGCCCCACCGTATGTTATGCAGCCAACCGTGGTAGCCCATCCAGTTGTTGACATGGCGCGCAGCGGTACCCGCCCACTCTGACAGAGATGGGCTGGATATGTCAATAGGTATCTCGATTGTTCCATTAGGAGGTTGGCGCGCGCGACACCGAAGTCGCTTGATCAGCACGTGGGCTAGAATCCTACGGACACTCGAGATAGCCAAGGACATGTGACATCGACAGACTCACCTCCCAGAAGCTGGACACCGAGCTAGGACGTCATCGCTGGCAGATACTCATCCTGAGTTCTGTCGGCATGTTCATGGGGACCATGCTCACCACGATCGTCGCGGTAGCCCTACCCAATCACATGGCGCCCGATCTGGGGCTCACCTACTCGCAGGCGCTGTGGGTGCAGGCCATCTACCCGCTCACCATGGCCATCTGCCTCATCCCGGTCGGCCGACTGGCGCAAAGGGCGGGCTTGCTGCGCTTCTACTGCTGGGCGTTGCCATCAACGGCGGCTTCTCGATAGCCTGCGGTCTTGCCTTCTCCGGCCCCTTCCTGGTGGCCATGCGCTGCCTCCAGGCTAGCGGCGGAGCGATGATGTCCGCTACCGCCATGGCCCTGGTCACTACCGTCTTCCCTCCACAGGAGCGAGGACGCGGACTGGGCTTCAACGCCATGGCAGGCTACCTAGGCCTCACAGTGGGCCCGCCCCTCGGAGGCGTGATCGTAAGTCACGTGAGTTGGCGCTGCGATCTTCTTCATCCACATCCCCCTGATCCTTGGGACGTTGGTCTGGGGTTGGTTCTTCCTGGGGGCCGAGCGCCGCGATCGCACAGCCGCAAACGAGCCCACGTCCTTCCGGGGTGGTGCACGTTTGGACCTGACCGGGACCGTGCTCCTGGCCGCCGGCGCTGACGTGCCTCATGGTGCCGCTCATCTCGGTACCGTTCTGGGGTTGGACGAATCCGCTGACGCTGGGGCTGCTCGGCGGTTTCTTGCTGCTATGGTCGTCTTTGTATGGGTGGAGTTGCGCGTGCATGATCCAGTGCTCGATCTCAATCTTGTGCGCAAGAACCGTGTCTTCGCGGCCGGTACCATAGCGGCCCTGCTCAACTACGCCGCGATATACGGAGTGACCACGCTGACGGCCGCCTTTCTCGAGATCGTCGAGGGAGTCTCCGCTCGCAGGCCGGCCTCGTGTTGCTCGCCTCCCCCGTGTTCATAGTCGCGCTCTCTGCCGTCTTCGGCAGACTCTCCGACCGCATCGGCCAACGTGTCCCCGCGACCGGGGGCATGCTCCTCGCCGGTGTGGGCACGATGCAATTGGGCCTGCTACCCTCGCCCGCTCCGCTTTGGCGGATCGTCGTGGCCCTCTGTTTCATCGGCTTCGGTATGGCCGCTTTTAGCTCGCCCAACAGCTCCTCCGTGATGGGCGCGGTGAAGCGCTCGGAACTGAGCCTGGCCTCGGGATTCCTGGGGACGATGCGCACGGGCGGTCAGGCGATGTCCATAGGGCTGCTGGGCGCCATAGCCGCCTCCAGCCTGGGACCCACCGGTGGCCGTGTGCTCTTTCTGGGCGAAAAGGCCAGCGCGGCGGCGGCAGAGTCTTTCTCGGGAGGCTACCGCACGGCCATGCTCGTAGCTGCCGGGCTGGCGTTCGTGGGTGCGATGGTCTCTATGGTGAGGGGGCCTCGGGAGACTACTGTCCGACGGGAGACTCCTGCTGAGTGACGGATGTCCGTCTGGCCGACCATGCGTAGCCCAGAGCCAGAAACAGCCCGACGGCAGTGAGTAGCGCCGCCACCAAGAATGATCGGGAGTAGTCCCCGCATCCGCCTCGACGATCGCCGCCGCCAGGCGAGGTCCCCCGAAAGATGCCACCGCCACACTCAGATACATGATGCCGAAATTGACCGCGAAGTGCCTGTGACCGAAGGCCTCACCGGTCGACGGGCCTATGAGGGCAAGAAAGCCTCCATAACAAAGGCCCACTGCGAATATCCCCACTACCACAAGAGCGTATACGTTCGTCTGCCACAGCAAGATCAACGCGGCCACAGAGATCGCGAGCACGGACAGCAGTACAGCGACACGGCCGAGGCGGTCGGATAGCGCTCCCCAGACTATCTTGCCCGCGACCATCCCAAAGGCAAGGTAGCTCACGAAGGCCCCGGCCGCCGTGGCCGAGATCCCCAACTTCTGCTGGGCTATCGGCGAGGCGTGCGCGGTCACCATCATCCCGGACATCACGCCCAACACGAAGACAGCTGCCAGCAACCAGAAGGATATGGTCTGCAACATGCGCTTCCAGTCCAAGCTCAGGTGCTCTTCCGCCAAGGCGGACACCACCGCAGGGGCGATCCATCCGCGCGGCGCATACCCGACGGGCGCGATACTGACTAGCCGTGAGCAACTGGCGATGACGACGGCGAAGACGATGCCGAGAACGCGAAGAGACCAGACTAGACCGACTCGGTCTACCAGAAGCACGGTGACCGGTCCCCATACCATCGCCCCCACACCGAATCCTCCGGTAAGGATGCCCGAGACAAGTCCCCGCTTGTCCGGAAAGAAGTGCATCAGGTTCGCCATGGTCGCCCCTGGATACGCCATGCCGCCGAGCCCAGTGATGAAGGCGAAGGTGTAGAGGAGACCCAGCGAAGTCGCAAAACTGAGTAGGACAGTGCCTAGACCGAGGATGATCCCAGCTAGCAGCAGTAGACTCGACGGCTTCATGTACTGCTGCAGCTTCCCCGCCAGCAACGCACACACAGCTGGGATGCCGACCAATATGGTGAAGGCCAGAGCCACTTGAGCCGAGGTCCAGCCGTACATCTGCATCATCGGCTTGGATAGCACGCTCCAAGCGTAGAAGAACCCGCAACACATGGCGGCCAAGGTGGAGGCACCTAGCGTCACCCAACGCCGGATGGCGTAGGGGTCGTGCTCTCTAGTCCTGCTGATCAAAGGTAGATCGGCCTCCCGGTACGCGAACGCTCCGCGGACCGGCTACCGACCTCCCCTCGTGCTGCTAGTCCTCCACGCAGATCTGCCGTCGCTTCACGCTTCTGACCGTGAAGAACGCCAGCGTCAGTATGACGGCGACCAGGGCGGCGAAGACCACAAAGGCTAGGTAATAGAAGAACCGCGTGTCGGTCTGATGGTACATGAGGATGCTCGCGATGGTGAGTGCCGCCAGCGGGAAAGAATACGCCCACCAAGATAGGAAGAAGCGCGCTCTGCGTAGCATGCGCAGTTGCACCAGCAAGAACACGAAGGTGAAGAGAGCGAAGTAGTAGAGCACGTTGGCGAAGGCGTCCACCGAGCCGGTCAGCTTCACGTATGCGATGAAGCCCACCGCCGGCGGAGCCAGCAAGATGAAGAAGGTCGGCAGCAATCTCTCAGGCAACGGCCGGTGGAAGAAAACTCGGTAGAAGAAGAGCGTCTGCAGAACCACCCAGAAGACCAGCCCTACGCTAAAGAAGAACCAGGAGATCTCTTGAGGGGCGTGCTCTACCCCAGCGAGAGGCACCAAGATGTTGCCCACCACCGGGATAAACCAGGCCGGGTTCATGTGTGTGATCTCGAACTTCTCCTGTTGCACCCAGATCGAAAGGACGGCCAGTGTCAACGCAAGGTGAAGGACGGTGCCAATGACCCAGAACACGAAGGATGTGGTCTCGCTGATGGACAAGAACGCGATACTAACCAACAGCAGACCGATGGAGAACGTGGGAAAGAAGCTGAGCCGCACCGGGTCGTTGAATTCGGCCACGACGAGATCCCTGTGGCGCATCAGCTTGTAGGCGTATGCCAAAGCAAGAATGAGAAAGACGAAGAGCGCCACACCGAGCAGCACCGTACTCGCGATGTCGCCAGCGCCCACCATGGTTTCGAGCTTCTGAGTAGCAATGGCTAGGCCGCAAAGGCCCATCACCACCGCGAAGAATGAAACGGGGAAGTTGGTGATCCTCTTCGATTCGCTCATCTTGACCCCCTACTCGCAACTCCGCCGATTCTCATCCAGCTCCGCGTAGGCGCTGCAGCAACAGCAGCTGCCCTTGTAGCGTGCGTTTCGTAGAGACTCCTCGGTGAACAACGGGCCGTTGCGCAGGTAGCTCTTAAAAGTCTGGTGTACGGCGTCGGTGCCGCACTCCGGACAATGCTTGTCGTCCTCGACCCAAGCTGAGTCCGACTCTACGTGATAGCGATGCCTGCAATCGTTACATATCAGGTCGAACGACCTCATCAGCACACCCCCACTTCATCGGGCACCATGGCGAACACGCGGCAGATGCGAGTGCACGCTCCGCAACCGGTGCAAAGCTCCTGGTCTACGCGCGGAGCCGAGAAGATGTCGTCTTGCAAGATCGCCCCCTCGGGGCACCGGCTGCTGGCAGGGCAGGCATGGTTCTTTGGACAGTAGTCGGGATTGGCAACCATCACTTCGCTAGGACCTCCATCTTCTGGGCCAACTGTTGAGATAGCACCTCGTCGATCAACTCGCACGCTTGCGAAAGCCGCGGGTCGATGACCTCCCAAGTCACCCGCCGACCCTGTCGAGAACGAGTCACCAGACCCTCTCGCTGAAGCAGGGCCAGGTGCTGAGAGACGTTCGGCCGACTGAGCTCCAACTCTTCGGCCAGTTCGCTGGGCGTCCGACCACCCTTGCACAACATGTGCATGAGTTCGTGGCGTTTAGGATGAGCCAAAGCACCAAACACGGCCGCATGCAGCACGCAACGCTGTCGATCTAAGTTCATGCTCGTATTATTGCACGATTTCTAAATCTTGAAACTATTGTTTGCCTGTTTCTCGTCCGATATCTGATCGAGAGCTATTGATTCATCGTCTCGGTCGCGCGTTAATGGTCCGGTGACACTCTGCGGCGGTATAGAGACAGGCGGCACCACAGTCGGCTGCATCATCGGCAGTGGACCAGACAACGTGGTCGCCGAGAAGCGCTTCGCCACCACCACCCCCGACGAGACGCTCGCCTGCATCGTCGGTTTCTTTAGGGAGCACGGCGCCACTCATCCCGTCTCGACTATCGGCATCGGGGCCTTCGGACCTCTGGACCTCGATCCCATATCCGACACCTTCGGTTTCGTCACCACCACTCCCAAGCCCGGCTGGCAGCAAGTGGATCTGTGCGGCCCTCTCGAGGACGCACTGGAGGTAGCGGTGGTTATCGACACTGACGTCAACGCAGCCGCTCTGGGCGAGTACTTGTGGGGAGGGCACGGCCAGTCCGAGCGGCCAGACCCACTGCTGTATCTCACAGTGGGCACGGGCATAGGTCTTGGCGTCGTCGTCGGGGGCAAGCCGCTGCATGGTCTCGTGCATCCGGAAGCCGGGCACATGCTCATTCCCCACGACCGCGAGCGCGACCCTTTTGCCGGCAGCTGTCCCTATCACTATGACTGCTGGGAGGGTTTGGCCTCTGGAGCAGCCCTGGCCCAACGCTGGGGAAGACCCGCGGAAGAACTGTCTGCGGACCACCCCGCCTGGGAGCTGGAGGCCCACTACTTGGGACTTGGGATAGCCAACTTGATCTACTGCTTCTCGCCGAAGAAAGTGGTGGTGGGTGGCGGGGTGGCCACCCGACCGGGGCTGCTCGATAGAATGCGCCGCGAGACCCAGAGCGCAATACGCGGCTACCTGCAGTCGGCGACACTACAAGGGGAAGTCGACCGGCTTCTGGTGTCACCCACTCTGGGCGCGCGTGCGGGAGTCTTAGGTGCGTTGGCGCTGGCTCTGTGCCCCCAACATCTGGATACCGCGATATAGTATTCACCGTTCGTTTCAGCCACGATGCCCGAAGGGGATTGTTCTTGAACAGGTTCGCAAGCAAGAGCGGGTCTCTTCCCGCCAACCACCTACCTCGGCTCGCGGCGTTGCTGCTTTCGGTCATCATTCTGTCGCTGGCGACGTTGGGCTGCGGCGTCGGCTCCAGCGGAACGCCCGACTTGACCGGGATCTCCCTGGACGAGGCACAGAAGGCCGCCGCCGATGCCGGTCTGGACTTGGTGCAGGATGAGGAGGTGCCCAGCTTCTTGCCGGCGGGCACGGTGCTGGCGCAGGACCCACTGCCTGGAACAGCATCCGGCGACGGCACCATGCGGGTCACAATCAGCCGCGATCCGATACCCGTAGCGGTCGACCGCTTGGCAGCCTACGATCCTGACGGTGCCCCTACCACCGAAAACGACGAGCTCCTCCCCAGACTGTACGACGGAAACCTCGATACCTATTGGTCGACCGACACCAACTACAGGACTCCTGATTTCGAAGGGCTCGGTAACAAGATCGGGGTAGGCTTCTCCTTCTGGCTGGAGGAAGGGGCCACGATGCTCAAGATCAGCTATACCCTCACCGGCTGGGAGGGTGAGGTGCAGAGGATCAGCTCCAGCGAACTGGCTATCGCGATTGCACAGCTGACCAACAAGCAGCAGGTCAGTTGGCGCGATCCGGTCACCAGCGGCCGCATCTGGTTCACGCGGCTCGCGCCGTTGCCCGACAGCAACAGCTACGGCGCTGTGATCAACGAGGTCGAGTTCTACCGGTAGTCCACAACCCGAACCCAGCCGAGTCCGCACCTATGGACAGACTCAGGTACCACGACATCCTTTACGACGACACCCAGCTGGGTCCGTATCCGGACCACCTTCTCAAGCGTGTGGCCGAGCCCACCAACCGGATACCCGGGCCGATAGAGCGCCGCTCCGAAAGAGAGAACGTCTTCAACAAATCGCTGATGGGTGACTTCGGTGACGAGACCCAGCGCGAGTTCAAGCGACTCTCAGAACGCTACCCCATCGTCGCTGCGATCCACGATCTGCAGACGCACATCGCCGCCTAGGGCAAGAACCGCACCCCGGTCGCCGCAAAGAAGGCGCCCATCCCCGAAAACCCTCGAGTGATGAGCCGCCACCTCAAGGCTCTCGGCTATTACCTAGGCGCGGACCAAGTGCGTATCGGGCCTCTGCCGCCGTCGGCCGTCTACACCGAAAACGTGATGGGCAAGCCCATCGACGCTCCCTACAAGTACGCCATCGTGTTCGCCTGTCGCAAGAACCCCCAGGCCATGACCGCCTCCAACGGCTGGGACAACATCGTCAGCCCTCTCAGCCACCAGGTCTATCAGAAACTGGCAGTCATCACCGAGGTCGCCACCGGCTACTTCGTCGGCTGGGTATCGATGCGGTGCCCTCGTATTTCCGCGGCTACGTGACTCTGATGCCGGAGATAGTGCTGCGGGCCGGTATGGGCGAAGTCTCGCGCATGGGCATCGTCCTCAACCCGTTCTTCGGTTGCCACTGCAAGTACGCGGCAGTGCTGACCGACCTCGAGCTCGAGCCGGACGGCTGCGTCGACTTCGGTCTGCAGCAGTACTGCGACGACTGCACCATCTGCTCCGAGCAGTGCCCGTCACGGGCCATCCCTCGCGGGAAACAGACCCTGCACAACGGTTACTACACCTGGAAGCTGAACGCACGCGCCTGCTCCGACTTCGGCATCCTGAACAAGGAAGGCACCGTCTGCGGTCGCTGCACCAAGGTGTGCCCTGGAACCGCCCCGACATGGGTCCCCGCGATTTCGCCGAATGGGACGGAAGCTTGGAGTGGCTGCACAAGACCGTGAACGAACAACGTGAGCGCAATATCGCGAACGATTTCGTCGACCCACGCGAGTACACTCATAAGTGGTGGTTCCGCCTAGAGGACCGTGACGGTGAGGTCATACGACCCTCAGACAAGAACTCGCAGAGAATCTGCCGGGAATACCCGATACAGGAGTGATGTCATGGACGCATTCGCACCTCTGACCACTACTACCGACATGTCGCCGGGAAGCATGAAGCTGGTCTCTCTAGGTGGACAAGACTACCTGGTGGCCCGAGTCGCAGACGAGTACTTCGTCACCGACAGTAGGTGCCCCCACCTGGGCGGGCATCTCGACAAGGGCACGCTTCAGGGTGCAGTGATCACCTGCCCGCGCCACGGCTCACAGTTCGACCTGCGGGACGGACGCGTCGGCGGTGGACTGACTGGCAGGGAGCCACACTCAAGGTCGCCACGACGATCAAACATCCGCGTGGGCTGAAGACCTACGCCGTGAGGGTCGACGGCGACACCTTGCTGGTGGGACCCGAGGTGGCTGCCCCGGCCGACTGACCAGCCAGGAGGGGGCGCCGGGCAAAGTCAGCGCCGCGTGAGCCGCAACGCCTGCTACTTGTCCTCGAGCATCTGCTCCACCTCCGACATGCGGCCTTCGGCCAGCTCTTCAGAGATGTAGACCTTCC
Source organism: uncultured Actinomycetes bacterium (assembly GCA_963814365.1). Lineage (GTDB taxonomy): Bacteria > Actinomycetota > Thermoleophilia > RBG-16-64-13 > RBG-16-64-13 > RBG-16-64-13. Next base: position 51,344 of record CAWFCL010000010.1, read on the forward strand.
CGCACTTGGGGCAGGCGGGGACCTCGTGAGCGACGGTGTGCCCCATGTACTCGAACACCACCTTCTCTAGCTGCCAACTCCCGGTCGCACTTCATGCACCTCAGCACCGGCTCTTCCGCGCTCACTTGGAATCCCCCCCTTGTTCGAAGCGCATGCGGTGGTAGTACGCCCGGACGACCTCATATGTCGCCGGGTCCCGCCTGCCTGTAGCGGACCCAGTAGGTGACCACCTGCTTGATCATGCTGCAAACATAGGTGTCGTCAGCTGCGTCATAGAACTTGTCCCCAGACTCCTCCGCCAGCCAGATGGCCTCCCTGAGGTCGGCGGCGGATATGAGCTGGCCGTCCAATCTCCTGCTGCAGCTCGTCGCCTATGACCAGGGTCAAGCGCATCCCAGGGGTGAGACTCCGGCTGGAAGTCCAGGTCTTGCATCTGCTTCATCAGCTCCCTCTTCACCCTCAGGCTGTTGTCACGCTTCTGCTGCAGGCTCGGCACTCGCGCGCCTGGGTCCAGTCCAAAGACCACATCCAGCACATGGGCGCACGGCTTGCCCCGGGAGACGAACACCTCTTTACAGTTGGCACAATATACGATGTACGGGCTGTCGCCGGCCTCCGCTCTATGCCGGGTGATCTCGTCATACAGGCCAGGGTTTGCCACCCGGATGTGGCCGCCGTGCCCACAGCAACGATTGTGCTCTTTGAGCTCCTCCAGCTCCACCCCTGCCTTGCCGGCCAACTCCCTTACCCCGGACTCCATCCCCGTATCACCTCTAGCCGCGCAGGGATCGAACACCGCCGCCTTGGCGTAGGGCGCCCCGGGCGCGGAAGCCGCCGGGGACGCTGAAGGCGCAACGCTATCTGCCTGAGCAAGCAGCTCATAGAGCGAGACCCCGGGAACCTCCGGCAAGAACGAGCGGAAGAGACTCACACAGGTGGCGCAGGCGAACACCAGCGTGGGCTTGCCGAGGTCGTCCCAGGTCCTCTTGGTCGCCTCCAGGTTGGCCTGCAGACGGACGTCGTCACCCGCCCAGTAGGCCGGGGCTCCGCAACACCCCAGCATCACACCCGCCTCGTGGGTCTCTCGCAAGAAGTCGTATGCCCGCAGCACGTGCTCGGGGTTCGACGCGCCCAGTTGGCAACCGGGATAGAAGGCGTATTCGCACGTCTGCTTCCCCTCCGGCGCGGAGGCGAACGCACCCTCGGCGGTAGCGAAGTCCATCTCGCGCAGCCAGAAGTCGTGCAGCGCAGCCGGATGCACACCGGCGCTCATCCGAGCGGACCGGGAGAACTGCAGCAGCGCTCCCATATCCACGTCCACCGGGCAAACGGATTTGCAGTAGCCGCAGATGTTGCAGGAGTAGGTCTCCCTGGTGAGGGAACGGCTTGATAGTGGGGGGCTCGCGCCCATGTCCGTGAACACCTCGTCCGCGATCTTGTGTGGGTCCTTACGGAAGGCCTTGAGCATCTCGCAGGCCTCTATACACGTTTCGCAGTCGCACAGCATGCACCGAGAAGCTTCGCGTTTCGCCTCCTCTTCCGTGTAGCCGTCAGGACCGGAGGGCTGCACCAGAGGCGCAGAAGCCACCCCGCGATGCTCCAAGAAACGACCACAGCCTTCCTGGTCTTCGCGCTCGTGCACCCGCGCAGGCTTGCCCGTCTGCAAGAAGGCCTCGATCACCCGAGAGGCGCCGGCCCCCTGGGCGATGCCCTCCATCAGCCCGGCTCCGCACATCGCACCTCCCGCGAACACTTTGGGCACCGCGGTGGTGAACAGATCGCCGTCCCATCCGGAACATAGGCCAAAGGAGTCGCCCGCCGAGCCCGCGGCCACATAGACCGCGTCAAAGTCGGCGACTTCGGCGAGATCCCGGACTTCGGCGCCGTAGCGGAAGTCCACCTGCACGGCCGAGAACTGCAGGGCGATGTCCGCGTCGAACTCGGCGAAGCGAGGGTGCGAGCGCAGGGCCCCGCCCCACCCCTCCTGTCTGTCAAACACAGTGACCTGGTACCGCTTCTGGGCCAGATGCAGAGCGCAGGAGAGCCCCGCCGGTCCCGCTCCGATCACGGCGACACGCTGGCTCTTGGGGGGTATCACATACGACTGCGGCTTCCGTTCACGCACGTGTCGCAGACAGGCGGCCTCCAAGTCGCGCAGTGCCAAAGGTTCATCGCCGAGTACCACTCGCTGGCAGCACTCCCTGCATGGCTGCTCGCAAAGCGCGCTGACGATAGCCGGGAACACGGTGGCATCGCGCAACACCTTGTAAGCGGCGCCCCACCTACCCTTGGCCGTCTTGTCCAGAAGAGACCGGATGTCCATGCGAAAGGGGCACGCATACGAGCAGGAGGCAGGCTCCCCTCGAAAGCAGGCCGCGGTGTACGCCGTGGCGTCCTCTGGTCTCACTGGTGCACGACCCGACCAGCCCTTATAGCGGGTTGGCTTTGATCATCTCCAGCTCTTCCTCGAAGTCGGTGCCCAGATAGTACTTGGGCGGAGTCAGGTCCTCGCCGCGCTGCTTGGCTTCCCACCCAGCCTTCACCTTCTCGGGCGTGGCCGGTAGGGCAGTAGATCCGCACTCCGCAAGCATTGTTGATGGCGTTGATCACAGCCATATGGTTTGAGCTCTGGAACACCTCCGAGCACCCGCACGAACCATGCGGCCCCGCCGGACGGGGAGTCTCAAGGAACACGACGTTGATGTCGTCCGGGATCACGTCCACCGTCGGGATGCCGCAGCCGATCATGTTGCCGTGCTTGTCCTGGGCGTCGTAGTCCTCACTCAGCGCGAAGCCGATGGAGTGGGAGAGTCCACCGTAGCCCTGCCCCTCCACAGAGAGCATGTTGCCTACGACCCCCACATCTCCCACCCAGGTGAACCTGAGCACCTGCGTCTTGCCGGTCTGCACGTCCACCTCCACCAGAGCGACGTTGACCCCGTACATGTAGGTGGGGTTCTTCTCCCCGTGGCCGGTGTTGGGGTCCAGCCCCGGAGGCAGGCCAATGTTGAATTGGTCGTAGTGACCCAAATACTTGGTGGGGATGCCCTCCGCCACCATCTCTTCGTAGGTGCGGTACGTGCCGTCCTCTTTGCGCATGGCCTCCATCAACTTGTTGGCGCCGTCGATGGTGGCGTTGCCGGCCATGTAGTGGGAGCGGCTGGCCGCGGCCAGGTTGGTGTCGGGGCAGGTCTTGCTGTCGTTCATCACCAGCCGTACTTGTTCGGGCTTGATGCCTAGCGGAGCGAGCGCCTTGACGGTGTGAGTGAGCGTCCCGATGTCGCCGCCTTGGCCCATGTCCTCCCACGTGTTGAAGTGGGTGATGGTGCCGTCGGGGTTCAACTCCAGTGCTATCTCGGCCGAGTCGAACATGCCTATGGTGATGATGAACCCGCCCAGGCCTAGGCCTACTCCCACATGCCGACCCTCAGCCTTGGCCGCTTCGGCCTCAGCCTTGTACTTGTCGTAGATGGGCTTGGCCATCTCCAGCAGTTTGGGATACACGTAGTCGTGATAAGGGGCGCTGTTGATGGTGAGATCGCCTGGCCGCGCGGCGTTCTTGTACCGGAACTCCCAAGGGTCGATACCGGCCTTCTCCGCGGCCATGTCGATGAGGGCCTCTGTGGTCGTGTACACCTGAGGAGAGCCGAACCCGCGATATGCAGTGTTGAAGTTGTGGTTGGTGGTGCCTCCGCGGGCGAGCGCCTTGAAGTTCGGGATGTTGTAGCCGTGAAAGCCCACCGAGACCAGGTTCATGAAGATGGGCACGGTACCGTAGGCGCCTTGGTCCAAAGCTATGTCGTACTCGGCGGCGATGATCTTGCCGTCCGAATCGCAGGCCAGCCGGCCGTTGGAGTAAGTGGCCGATCTCTTGCCGGTGGCATGATTGAACTCGTCGTAGCTGAGGCTCAAGGTGCAGGGCATATCCAGGTTCTGAGCAGCTGTGGCCACAAGAGCGTGGATATTCGGGGCTATGGTGTATCCGAAAGAGCCGCCGACGGTGTTCAGGATCATGCGGATGTTCTCTGTGGGGATGCCACATGCCTGAGCCACAAGCCCGGAGTTCTCGGAGAGGTTCTGGCACTTGCACTGTATGGTCATCATGCCATCGACGCCCCAATAAGCCTGGACGACATCAGGCTCGATGGGCAGGTGGGGCTCGTGCTGAGAATGGAAGCTGCCCTCCACCACCACCGGCGCCGTCTCGAACAGCTCGACGGTGTCCTCACCTTTGAACACCGGCTGCTCCAAGTACCAATTGGGCAAGGTCTCGTGCAGCTGAATGGCGTTGGGCATGACCGCCTCGGGGAAGGTCATGTAAGAGGGCAGCACCTCCAGGTCCTGCTTCACCTTCTTGGCGGCCTCGCGAGCGTGCTCCTCGGTATCTGCCGCGACCAGCGCGACCACATCGCCCCGCCGGTTGATCTTCTTGCCGGCGATCACCGGGAACTCCGTGACTCCTCTGCCCTTCTGCCGAGGCACGTGCGCAGGCCCGGCCACGTTGTTGGTGCCCTTCACGTCTGCGGCGGTCAGGACCCTGATGACACCGGGCATCTTCTCCGCTTCTGAGGTGTCGATGCCGTTGATCTTCGCGTGGTGGGCCTCGGCGAGCACGACGGCCAGATGGGCGACCCCTTCGGGCATCTGCAGAGCCACGTCCCTACCGTAGTCGGCCAGACCTGTCACCTTGGCCAGAGCAGTGGGTCGCGGATGGTTCGATCCGTAGATCTCCTCTTCGCTCTCGAAGTCGTAAGTGATGTCCTGCATGGTGGCCTCGCCCCGCATCACCTTGGCCGCCTCCATCACGGCATCCACCAGCGGCTTGTAGCCGGTACAGCGACAGACGTTGTGATGAGCCTTGAACCAGTCGCGGACTTCCTCGCGAGTCGGTGAGAGGTTCTCCGCCAGCAGTCCGTACGAGGAGACGATGAAACCCGGGGAGCAGAAGCCACATTGCGCCCCACCGTAGGTGATCCAAGCCTGCTGTAGAGGATGCAGATGTTGCGGAGTGCCTATGCCCTCGATCGTGGTGATCTCGCTGTGTTCGGGCACCCGCTTCATCTTCTTGGTGCACGAACGAACCACCTCGCCGTTCAGGATGCACCGAGCAGGCTCCGCACACCCCCGTGCCGCACCCGACCTTGACTCCAGTCAGACCCATGCGACGGAGGACTTCCGCCAGCGAGTCTTTCTCGGGATCACACAGAACGAATCTCTCGACGCCGTTGATCTTGTAGCCCAGTCTCGCGAGTCTCATGCTTCCCTCTCCGTATCGTGTCAGGAATAGAGTCTGCTCCCGGTCACCTGCGCCGCGCGCCTACTTGTATAGTCTAGCGCACGGTTCCAGGCGGGCGCCATATCTATATAGGCTCGCCTCTCGGGTACAGACGCGCACCCGTCGAACTGGTGAGATTCCACAGGCAAAATGGTACGAGTCCTCGCTCCGGTACCAGCACGTGGATGCAGCAACGTCGAACTCGCTCCAGGTCGACAGTCCATGCATCCTGGAACACCATGCCCGAGATGCAAAGGATCCTGTCCCCCTGCTCCAGCAGACGGTCGAACCCGTCACTCTCTCCCGTTCCTTTGCCCATCGCCTTGCCTGGCGCGCCCGTCGTCGGGCGCCTACCCCACTGTCGCGAAGTGGCCTTGATGGCCCGACGCGCAGCCCCCTCTGTCTCCGGCTGACAACACGAACGGGTCGAGCTCAGCAGTTCCAACCCGCCGTCTTCGCGCAGCCAGTAACGCGCCCGGAACGAGCAGCGCACATGCTCGCAACAACTGGGAGAGAAGTCGCCCACCCGCACGCTGCCGGATGTCTGCTCCTCTAGGAGCCGCAGAGCCTCGGGCAACGTGAGTCGAGGACGGTCGCCTTGCGCGAACCTGCCGAAGTAGCTCACCGGTTGCAGATGAACGCCACGCACCACACCCGGCCACTGGGTGGCCAGGCGGACAAGTGCACCCACCTCATGGTCGTTGACTCCCGGGACCACCGTGGGCACCAACACCACCGCAAGACCGGCTTCAGCGCAGCGCCGCAAAGCTGACATCTTCTGGGCGGCCAGAGGCCGCCCCCTGAGCGTGCGATACACCGCGTCGCTGACACCGTCGAACTGCAAGAACACAGACACCAAGCCGGCGTCACGCAGTCTCTCCGCGTACCCGGCTTCCGCCGCCAGCCGCAGGCCGTTGGTGTTCAGCTGCACGAAAGTGAAACCGACCTCTCTGACAGTACGGATGATGTCCGGCAGGTCGTCCCGCACCGTAGGTTCTCCACCGGACAACTGGATGTTCACCGCACCTTGGGAGGCAAACAGCTCCCGCAACATCCCCTCCATCTGCGGGAGCGAAGGGTCAGGCTCCACTGCGTCCGACGCAGATTCGGCGAAACATATGGGGCAACCCAGGTCACACCGGCGCGTCACCTCTAAGAGCGCAGTGCAGGTGTGCTGCTCGTGTCGCTCGCAGAGCCCGCACTCCCCGGGACAACTGTGCGAGACAAGGCCATCGGCGTCGGTAGCGGCCCGGGCGGCGTCGCGCCTGTCGCCCCGGGCGGCGCCCGGAGCGGCGCTCGGGCCGCACCAGGACTCCATCGAGGGCGGGCCTATCCAGACAGGGGTGCTCCACTCCCCGTGATCGGGGCATCGCCCGCGCAGAGTCACCGTCTCCCCATGCGTCTGCAGCTCAGCCGGTACCGCGCTGAGACAGACCGGGCATAGGCTCTCCGTCAAGCGGACACCGGCGGCCGTCAGACGCCTGCCCGCGGTCGTGCCACCATCAGGTAGTATCCCGGCCGAGAGGCCTCGACGGCCGCTGCGGAGCTCGGCGTCGTCGCCCAGCGCAGCCTCCCAGAAGTCGCGCTGCCGACCCGTACGCGAAGATCAACGAGGCCATGAGTCTCTTGAGCGTCTCCGATCTGTCTTGCCAGACGCATATCTCAAAACCGGCGCTCTCGAAGAGCGCGATGGTCACCTCCTGCCCGGATGCTCCTCGCAGACAATTTGCCGTAGCGATCGCTCCGAGCGGTGCACCTTCTTCCGGTGCCCTTAGATACAGGTCGGTCACACCCAGCACCCCGTTGGGCCGTAGGATGCGCCGCACCTCGCGCAGCACAAGCGCCGGATCATCCAACGCAGACAAGAGACACTCACAGAAGCAGGCGTCGAAGTAGCCGTCGGGATAGCCGATATCCTCGGCCCGGCCCAGCACCCAAGTGACTTGCTGGTCACGCGCCCCGGCTTCCGCGATGGATGCAGCAGAGCCGTCCAGGCCTACGGCGGTCACACCGCATGTACGAGTCAAGAAGGACGCGGTCGCTCCCACCCCACAACCTACGTCTAGGACCCGCTGACCCGCCTCAAGAGCACATGCGAAGGCAAGTTCTGCGGTCAGGTCCAAACCGCCGGGGCGGAGCTCCGCACCTGAGGCGATTCGGAAGCGGGGCTGTTCGTATAGGCTACGGGTAATCTGTGGCACGCATCACTCCCACACCGCCGCTTGGTCGCTTTCCGACCTATCCAGAGTTACCATTCTGCCACAGTCTCGTGTCCTAACCGGAGGAGAGGGCCATGAACAGGAGTGAGCATGCAGCGGAGCGGCTGCGTTCGGGACTCAACTGCGCGCAATCCGTCCTGGGAGAATTCGCCGAGGGGTTGGGACTCGATCTGGACCTAGCCGACCAGGTGGCCTGCGGTTTCGGAGGTGGCATGGGGGGCCTGGGGGGAGCGTGCGGAGCCTTAACCGGCGGCATCATGACGATAGGCCTGACTGTGTGCGGCTCCGGCGCCGGTGACCAATCTCCTAACGAGCGCATAGACGGCCTTGTCCAAGAGTTCGTCGGCCGGTTTGAGAAAGAGCACGGCTCCACCCTATGCCGTGAGCTCATAGGTTGCGATGTGAGCACCCCGGAGGGCCTCGCACAGGCTCAGAGCCAGGGACTTTTCGCCACGCTCTGCCCCCGGTTCGTGGGATATGCGGCCGGCATCCTGCAAGAGATGTTCCCAGAAGAGCTATCGTAGAGCAGACGGGGCACTGCCAGCGAATGCCCGTCTCCTTGACACCTCTCGAGCCTTGGATCGCCCACAAGATCGGACAGTCGGGCGGACCGCTGCATCGAGAGACGCTTGCCGCCTACCAACTGACGAATCTCAACCGGACGCTGGCCTTGGCCCAGACGCGAAGCCGGTTCTACGGTCGCCTCCTGGGCGCCGACGATATTCGACTGGCGCGGTTGGACGGACTGGCGGACCTGCCCTTCACCACCGCCGACGAGCTCCGAGCCGCACCACTCGACTTCCTGTGTGTACCTCAACAAGAAGTCGAGAGGATCGTCACCCTACCTACCTCTGGCACCACCGGAACGCCAAAGCGGATCTTCTTCAACGCCCGCGACCAAGAGCTGACCATAGACTTCTTCCATCGGGGCATGTCGACCATGGTCGTCCCCGGAGACAGAGTCCTGATACTCCTTCCGGGCAGCCTCCCTGGGAGCGTCGGGGCGCTTCTGCAAGAAGGCCTATCGCGTATGCAGGTGGAAGGCATCCCCCACGGTCCCGTGCGCGACCTCCGCCACACCCTGGAAGTCATAGAACAACAGCGGGTGACGGCGCTGGTGGGAATACCCATCCAGGTCCTGAACCTCGTCAAGCAGGCCCAAGCCGACCGTCGGCCTACGCCCTCGACGCTCAAGACTGTGCTCCTTACCACCGACAGAATGCCCCGCTCCGCGGTCCAGAAGATCGAACGGACCTGGGGCTGCGACGTCTACGATCACTACGGCACTACAGAGATGGGATTGGGCGGAGGCGTCGACTGCAGAGAGCGCGCCGGCTACCATCTGCGAGAGGCCGACCTTCTGTTCGAGATCGTCGACCCGGCCACAGGTCGCCTGATGCCCGACGGAGAAGTCGGCGAGGTGGTCTTCAGCACTCTCACCCGCGAGGCCATGCCGCTGCTCCGCTACCGGACCGGCGACATGGGACGCTTCCTACCCGAGCCCTGCCCCTGCGGGACCACACTCAAACGGATGGCACACATCGACCGGCGAGTCTCGGGCGTCATCACCCTACCCGGCGGCCGCACGCTCAGCCAGGGCGACTTCGATGAGTCACTCCTTCCCGTAGACGGACTGGCTGATTTCAAGGTACTGTTCGACCACGGTCCCAGCGGGGCGAACATCGTCATCCGCGTCCGCGCGCTAGAGGGTACTGCCGGGCCAGACAGGGACGAGATTAGGCGGGGGCTCGACGGCATCCCGGCACTGGCCGCCGAGATGGACGAGGGGCGAGTGTCCGTCACTGTGTCGGACTGGGAGAAAAGTGGCGTGGTCAACTCCGGTACAGCGAAACGGACGATCGAGCACCTGCGGGAGACCGCCGTATGAACCTGGACACCGCTCGTATGGGCCTCTCTCTCCTTGAGCAGGGAGAAGACTTCGCCTGGACGGCCATCCTTGTCACCCATGGATCTTCCCCCCGGCACACCGGAGCCTCCATGTTGGTGAGGGTCGACGGCTCGATTTCGGGCACCATAGGCGGTGGCCCCCTAGAGGCTACCTGCATCGCGCAGGCCGTGGACGCGATCAGGACCCACAGCAACCGGTTGGTGCAGTTCGATTCCGCCGAACTCGGGATGGCCTGCGGCGGTGGAGGCCGAGTGCTCATCGAATCCGTCCAGGCCGGCCGACCCGGCACGGCCGACCTCTTGCGGGCCATAGTCCGGCTCTGGGAGCTGGGGACCAGAGGGTGGCTGGTCACGTCGGTGCCACAAGAGCAAGGCCTGGATGCCCCGATACGCCGATGCCTTGTCCACTCAGATGGCTCAGTCACAGGCGAACCGGTCTGCGAGCCAGAGGATCTGCAGGTGTTGGCTGAGCGGGGTGGGACATATGACCGCCTGTTGGCGGATGACCCGGCCCGCATCCACATCCAGTCGATAGGCGCCAACGGGAAAGCGTATGTGTTCGGGGCCGGGCATTGCAGCCACAGCTTGGTGCCCGTGCTCTCGGCATTGGCCTTCTTCACCGTCGTCGTCGACGATCGCTCGGACTTCGCAAGCAGGGAGCGTTTCCCGACCGCGGATCAGATCCATATCCCCAGGTCGTTCGACAACGCCGTGGCACCGCTGTCCGTGGACGAAGACAGCTATCTGGTGATCGTCACCCGAGGTCACAATCACGATAGGAGCGTTCTCGCCCAAGCGCTTAGGACGCCGGCGGCCTACATCGGCATGATAGGCAGCAAGAAGAAGGTCGCGGCAACGTTCGCGGCCCTCAGCGAAGAAGGCTTCTCCAAGGACGAACTGGCGCGCGTGCATGCGCCCATCGGGCTCCCCATAGGCGCGGAGACTCCCGAAGAGATCGCCATCAGCATCGCCGCCGAACTCATCCAGGTAAGAGCCGCCAAGAACCGGTGAGGCTGATGTCATCGACCCGCGATTCCGGATGATCCGCGGCGCGAAGACAGCGGCCATCGTCTTAGCGGCCGGTAGGTCGTCGCGCATGGGGAGCTTCAAGCCCCTCCTGCCGCTTGGATCCTGCACAGTGCTGGAGCGAGTTGTCGGGGCCGTTACCGAGGCTGGTGTACAGGACATCGTAGTGGTCACCGGACACGAGTCCGCAAGACTCACGCCCGTGCTCGACAGGCTGCCGGTCCGATCCGCCCACAACGCCGACTACGACAGCGGGATGTTCTCCTCCGTGCTCGCGGGCGTAGCTGCCCTGCCGGCCGATGTAGAGGCATTCTTCGTACTACCGGCCGACTACCCTCTGGTGAGAAGCCAGGTCTGTAGCCGCCTGCTCGCCGCCTTTACTGATGGCGACTACGGGATCGTTCACCCCACCACTTGTGGGCGGCGCGGCCACCCTCCCCTGCTCGCCGGACGATACGCGAAGTCCCTGCTGCAAGACCCCGATGCACGCGACCTGGGCAGCTTCTTGCAGAGACACACCACGGACACAGGGCACGTGGAAGTCCAAGACCTCTCCATCCTGATCGATATCGACACCGAAGACGACTACCGTAGGACGTGCCGATTGGCGGACCCCGATCCACAGAGGTGCTTGTCTCGCCAGGACGCCCTGTACCTTCTCGCGTTGCTCGGCACGCCAGAGCGCGTGCTCGAGCACTGCCAGGCCGTCTCTGCCGTCGGCGAGGCCCTGGCCCGCGCACTGCAGCCTCATGTGCCCACTCTGGACGTCGAACTCGTGAGCACGGCCGGCCTGCTGCACGACATGGCACACGCTTGCGAGAGACATGCCGAAGTAGGAGCGGCGCTGCTGTACAACCTCGGTCTGGACCACCTGGCGTCAGTGGTGGAGTGCCACATGGTGCTGCCCGAGAGCCTTCAGCAGACTCGGGAACTCACGGAGGAGCATCTGGTCTATCTGGCCGACAAGTTGGTGGCCGGCAGCGAGTTGGTCGGTCTGGAAGAGAGGGCCGCCCGCAAGACCCGCGAACTGGGCGGCAGCGAAGCCAGCCCCGAAGCGCTCCAGGGTATGGGGGACAGGATGGCGGTAGCCCGCGCCATCCGCGACAAGGTGGAGGCGGCGCTGGGCGCCCCGATCCAAGAGGTGCTCACACGAGCGGTACAGTAGACATCGTCGTTTACCTGGTGCGGCACACCGAGCCGGCCTCGGCGGAAGGTCAGTGGCGCTTCCTGGGACGCGCGGACCCGCAGCTAAGCCCCGCCGGAGTCGAGCACGCGCACAGACTGGCTCGGGCGCTCGGCCCAGTCCACTTCGACTCCATCTACAGCAGCGACCTGACCAGATGCCTGCAGACCGCGCAGATCATCGCGGGCTCGGGCGGCCCGCCGCACGCAGAGCGTGATGTCCCGGTGCAGCCGGACGCCCGGTTCAGAGAGATCGATGTCGGGCTGTGGGAAGGCCTCACGCGCGCAGAAGCGGCGGAACGCTACCCCAAGGAGTACGAGCGGCGAGAGCGCGACGTGGTCGCAAGTCCCTTCCCGGGCGGGGAGAGCTTCGCGGACGTCCGCGAACGAGCACTGCCGGCTTTCTACGACATGGTCGCCCACAGCGGCGACAGCGTCCTTATCGTCGCCCACAAGGGAGTCAACCGAGTGCTCCTCTGTGAGTTCCTGGGCCTGCCCCTGGACCAGCTCTTCTCACTCCGCCAAGACTACGGCTGTGTGAATATCGTCAGGGCTTCTCGCCACGCCGACGGCCCCCTGAGCATAGAGGCCGTCGAACCCGACGTCCGTCTCGGCGGAGACTACTTGTAGGTAGTCTTCCCTTCATAGAGCGGATTCATCACGATCGAGAAGTGAAATATCGGCTTGCGGACTTCGAGGATCCGCATGGGGTTGTGAGTAGCATCGGACGGTATCCATATCATGGTGGAACGTGTGAGCCGGTGCGCCTCGCCGTTGATGGAGAACTCGATGACTCCGCCCAGCTCATAGGGATCGTCCGGGTCGCTGCCGTAGAATCCGATCAGCTCATCGTGACCGTGGGCGTGCTCCGTGAAGATAGGGTCTCTCGGGGGGACCGCGAAGTACCAAGCCGTGTTCATCTGAAAGGCACCCTCGCACACATTGCTGTCCATCCAGAGTATGCGTTTGGCGAACTTCTGGTACATCTCGCGGAACTCTGGCGTCCCCATGTTCGGGGGCTCCTTCAGTTCCTGCACAAAGCAGTGTGCGTATTCTCCGCCCGAATTATTCTCGTACACCATGGTCAGACCTCTCTCACTCCTTGGGCATGTCCCAGTCGATGAAGCGCCAGTAGGGGGCGTTCACCCTCTTGCGGTACGCATCCATGTCCACATCGCGCCAGTCGTAGAAACCCACTCCGGTCTTGACGCCCAGGTCGCCTCTAGCGACTCTGTCGGCGACGGCCGGGGGGGCCTCCTTGGCGTCACTGAGCGTGGGGAACACGGCGTTGCAGGTGTGCATGTTCAGAGTCAGATCACCGTTGTCGAAGTGCTCGAACATGCCTATGGAGGTATAGCGCGGACAGAAGCTGTAGTTGAGGCAGGTATCGACATCCCTAGGGTCGGCGATGCCGCTCTCCACCAGATTGAGGGCCTCCCTCCAGAGCGCGAACTGCAAACGGTTGCCTATGAACCCAGGCGCGGGCTTCTTGAGGATCACAGGCTTGCGGTCGAGCGACTCCAGCAGTGCCTTGGCGAACTCCAACACACCCGGGTCGGTGGCACCGCCGCCACACAGCTCAAAGAAGGGCACCATGTGGGCCGGGTTGAAGGGGTGTGTGACTATGATGCGGTCCTTGTACTTGGTGGCCTTCTCGGCCAGGACATCCGGCACTATGGATGAACTCACCGAGCAGATGGCCCTCACCTGGGGACAAGTCTGTTCGATACGAGAGTAGATCTCGTGCTTCAGATCCTTGTTCTCGGTGACGCACTCAAAGATCACGTCACAATCGGCCAGATCACCGTAGTCGCTGGAGTACTTCAGGTACCTGGAGCAGACCTCAAGCTGCTTCTCAGGCATCAGCCCCTGGTCGATCATCTGGCGGAAGTAGCCATCGTAGCCCTGCTTGAACTCGGGGAACATCTCCTCGCGGTTGTCCACGCTTGTGGTCCGGTAGCCGTGACCCGTGGTAAGCACCGCCAGACTGTTGCCGATCATCCCCGCGCCGATTATGCCGACGTGTTCTACGCCTTGCAGCTTCATCGTGAGCGTCCGTTTCTCCGCGTTACTTGAGCGGGCGAAGTTTAAGGATCTCTCTCGCTTCTTCGGGAGTGGCGACCTCCATTTCCAGTTCGTGGATGATCCGCACCATGCGCTCGACTAGTTGAGCGTTGCTCTTAGCCAACTCCCCGTATGAGTAGTAGATGTTGTCCTCCATGCCCACCCGCGCGTTGCCGCCCTTGAGCAGTCCGTAGGTCACACCTTGCAGTTGGTGGGATCCGATAGCCATGGTGGACCAGTTGACGTAGCGGTCCTTGGGCAACAGGCTGATCATGAAGTCCAGGTTCTGTTGACTGAATGAGATAGCGCCCTGGCTGACCTTGTTCATGCCCATGACGAAGGTCAGCGAGGGGGGATCGGCGATCACGCCACCGGGGACCAGGACGTTGAATACATCCTCGACACTAGAGGGGTTGAAGACTTCCATCTCCGGCTTGATGCCCAAATCCATCATCTTCTGTGCGTTCTTGAGCAACCAGGCGCGTTCCCACCTGTAGATGAACGACATATCGCCCCACACAGTGGTGATGAGTGAGCAATCCAGAGAGCACATCTCCGGCAGACATGACTTGTCCTTCATCTCAAGCAGCGCCACACCGTCGTCCGCCTCGGAGCCGGGTTTGGTAGCCGGCGCCGTGGAATTCTGGATGATTATGGGGCACTTCGCTCGGATGCTGGTGTTGATCTCGGCGAATATCTCCGGGTCGTTGCTCGAATTACCTTGCTTGTCCCGAGCGTGTACATGCACGATCGCCGCACCGGCGTTGTAGCAGTCGTATGCCGAAGAGACGATCTCTGAGGGCTGTTCGGGCAGGTGAGGATTCGCGGCCTTGCCCTGAAAGTTGCCCGTCTGCGCAACGGTGATGATCACCTTTCTCTTGTCAGCCAACGCCCACTCCCTTCTCTGCTCGCGCTCGAAAGCAAGAACGTGATGCGGATCCGTGATCCCGTAGCCTCTCCACTGTACATCCCCCCGGCGACTGGGCAAAGCCCCACAGCGAGAGCGACCGGCTGCGGCGGACCGGCCGGGACTCGACAGCCCCTCTGCCGGTCTATATGCTGGAGCCCATGCGTCAAGGTGGACAAGAACAGCAGCCTCTGTCGACTGTGGGCAAGAGCCTGCCCCGGGTGGACGCCCGCGACAAGGTGACCGGCACGGCGGAGTACGCCAGCGATCTGCAGTTGCCCGGGATGCTATACGCCAAGGTGCTGCGCAGCGCGCACGCGCACGCCAAGATACTCTCTGTCGACACCAGTAGGGCGGTAGCCCTCCCCGGGGTCAAAGCGGTCATCACCGGCGCCGACATGCCCAAGGACCCGCCGCTGGAGGCCCTGCGCAAGGAGTTGTTCGCGGTCCCGCCCTACTCGCTGGCCACCGACAGAGCACGCTACACGGGCGAAGAGATCGCGGCGGTGGCAGCCACAGACGAGCGCACAGCCCAGGAGGCGCTGAGTCTGATCGTCGTGGAATACGAGGAGCTGCCGGCGGTGGTCGATCCCATGGAGGCCATGAGACCTGGCGCCCCCCTCATCCATGACGACGCCCCGGACAACGTCCACTACCAGAACGAGTTCGAATATGGCGATGTTGACGGAGGGTTCGCTGAGGCCGACCGCATCTTCGAAGACACCTACAGCACCCAACTCGTGCACCCCAGTACGCTGGAGCGGACGGTATGCCTCGCCAGCTTCGACAGATTCGGGTATCTGACCTTCTACGACAACTCCATCGACCCCTACAAGCAGAGCCGCTACCTGCCCAAGTTGTTGGGCATCGCGCCCAGCAACATGCGGATAGTGCAGAAGTCCAACGGCAGCAACTTCGGTGCCCTGCAGGGCAACCTCACCCCCTACATCATCTGCGCCCTGCTGGCCAAGAAGGCAGGCAGGCCGGTCAAGCTCGTCTACACTCGCGAAGAGGAGTTCGTGAACGCTGGGCCTAGGGCCGTCGCCGTGTGCCACCTAAAGACCGGCGTCAAGAATGACGGCACCATCACCGCCAGAGATATCCGAGTAGTCACCAACGCCGGCGCCCATGCCTATCTGGGGCCGCCCATGATGATCAGTGGCTTCACCCCCTGTGCCGGTCTGTACCGCTGCCCCAACGTGCGCTTCGAGGGCAAGTGCGTCCACACCAACACAGCGGTGGTCTCGCCCTACCGGTCGTTCGGAGTCGTACCCGTCGCCTTCGCGGTGGAAGCGATGATGAACCTCATCGCCGAGGAGCTGGGCATCGACCCGGTGGAGCTCAGACTGAAGAACATGACCCAGCAGGGTGACGTCACCGTGGTCGGTCAGAAGATAGGCAGTTGCGGACTACCGGAGTGTATTCAAAGGGTCGCAGACCACATCGGCTGGAACGCTAAGCGGGGCCAGTTACCTGCCAATCGGGGAGTGGGCATGGCCTGCGGCATGTTCGATTCCGAGGTACGCAACGCACCTTTCTCAGGGTCGGTGGCCTACGTCAAGGTGCTGGAGGACGGCAAGGTCAAAGTGATCTCGGGCGAGTTCGAATGGGGACAAGGTTCGCACACGGTGCTTTCGCAGATCGCTGCCGAAGAACTGGGGGTCCCGCTCGACCAAGTGCTCTTCTCCGAGCTCGACACCGCGGCAGTCCCCTATGCCTTGGGCCCCTACGGGGGCGGACCAGTGACCATGCGCGGCGGCAACGCCGTACGCCTAGCCGCCATCGAAGCCCGCAGACAACTGCTGCAGACGGCCGCCGGCCTGCTGGCGGCGGACCCGGAAGACTTGGAGTTGGCCGAGCAGAGGATCACGGTAAAGACGGACCGCACCAAGTCGCTATCTGTGGCCGAGGTGGCTCACCACGCCAAGTTCATCCTAGCCGAGGAGGTCATCGGCCGCGGGCACTTCGAGCCCGACACGGTGATGCGCGACCCCCGCAACTACTACGGCGACTACTCCAGTGGATACACCTTCACGGCGCAGACCATGGAGGTCGAGGTAGACCCCGATACCGGGCAGGTCAAGATCCTGGACGTCGCCTCGGCCATCGATCTGGGCAAGGCCATCAACCCGATGGCGGCCGAGGGTCAGAACGAAGGTTGTCTGGGCCAGGAGTTGGGCCCGGTGATGCTGGAGGGTATCGTCTACGACGGACAGGGCAGAGTGGTCAATCCCAACCTGATCGACTACCGGCTCCCGACGGCCCTGGACGTGCCGCCCATCAAGGGTTTCCTGGTGGAATCCCACGAGCCCAACGGACCGTACGGCGCCAAGGCCTGCGGACAGGTAAGCAACATACCGCCCGCGGCCGCGCTGGTCAGCGCCATCTACGATGCAGTGGGGGTACGCATCAAGGAGCAGCCCATCACGCCAGAGAAGATCCTGAAGGCTCTCGCCGAGAAACGGCAGAACGAGAAGTCTGAGGGCGCGAAGGAAGCGGGGCGGGATGCGACTGCCTAAGTTCGACTACTTCGCCCCCGAAACCTTGCAGGAGGCCTGCAACCTGCTCTCGCGACCGGGTGCAAAGCTCATGGCAGGAGGCACCGAGCTGCTGATCAAACTCAAGCAAGGCATCGCCCAAGCCGACGCGGTGGTGACCCTTAAGGGCATAACCGGGCTCAACAAGATCCAGGCCGGCGCAGACGGGGGGCTGATCATCGGTGCCACGGCCACCCTGCGGTCCGTAGCCGAGTCGCCTTTGGTGCTCGAGCGTTGCCCTCCGCTGGCGACCGCGGCCGCGAGCGTCGGTAGGCCACGCCTGCCCTATATGGCCACCTTGGGAGGCAATCTCTGCCTAGATGCTCGCTGCTTCTACTACAACCAGTCGTCGCTGTGGAAGCAGTCGCTGGCCCCCTGCTACAAGGACGGGGGCGACCGCTGCCACGTGGTCAAAGGCAGCGATCACTGCAACGCCCTCTTTGTGGCCGACACGGCACCGATCTTGGTCGCGCTCGGCGCCCAGGTCACGATAGCCTCGGTCGACGGCGAGACACAGATGCCTCTTGCAGAGTTCTACTCCGGCACAGGGGAGCCCGTGAACGTCATGCGTGCAGGGCAGGTGCTGACCCAGATCAGCGTGCCGGCGCCGCCCACCCATGGCGCCACCGTCTATCTCCGACATAGCCCGCGCGCGGCCATCGACTTCGCCGTGGTCAGCGCCGCGGTGGCACTCCAGATAGACCCCGACAACGGATCGTGCGCTCAGACCCGGATCGTGTTGGGCAGCGTGTCCACCGCCCCGCTGCGAGCGACCGAGGCCGAAAGTGCCCTCAAGGGCAGGCCCCTGGACGAGACCACGGCTAGCGCCGCGGCTGCGCTTGCGGCCCGAGAGGCGCGCCCTCTTGGCCATCTGGGATTCTCCGCCGCATACAAGCGGTCCCTGGTCGAGACTCTGGTGCACAGAGCTGTGATGCAGGCCTGGCAGCAGACCTCCTCCGCGGCGACAACAGACAAGAGGGGTGCGGGTTGACACCTGACATGAACAGCTCCCGCGCGCCCGGGGCCGATGATGCACCGGTGGGCAGCCCGGTCTCGCTGACCCTCCGAGTGAACGAACAGGGTCACACTCTGGTGGTCCAACCAAGCAAGACCCTGCTTGAGTTGTTGCGCGAAGACCTGGGTCTCATGGGCGCCCGAGAGGCCTGCGACACCGGCGGCTGCGGGGCCTGCACAGTCCTTGTGGATGATCTACCGGTGTACTCCTGCATGGTCTTAGCCTTGGACTGCCGTGACAAGAGCGTACTGACTATCGAGGGGCTCGCCCAAGATGGCCGGCTGCACGCTCTCCAGCAGGCCTTCATCGATCACGGCGCAATCCAGTGCGGCTTCTGCACGCCGGGCATGGTGCTCACAGCCAAGGCCCTGCTCGATGTCAATCCGAACCCCACCGAACAGGAAGTCCGGGAAGCCATCTCCGGCAACATCTGCCGGTGCACAGGCTACGTCAAGATCGTCGAGGCCATCATGGCAGTGGCCCAAGGAAGTACAGAATGACTGGAACGCTTGTCCTGTGGCTGGCCATCTTCGCGGTGTCCGTGATCGCGCTGGTCAAGTCCGCGGACTGGTTCACCGAGGGGGCCGAGGAGCTCGGGGTGTTCCTGGGAGTTCCCGTCTACGTGGTCGGCTTGACGATAGTCGCCATGGGTACTTCGCTGCCCGAACTGGTCAGCTCCATATTCGCTGTGGTCGGCGGTTCATCAGAGATCGTGGCCGGCAATGCCATCGGCTCCAACATCACCAATATCTGCCTAGTCTTGGCCTTGGGAGCGATAGTCGCCGGGCGGCTGACCGTGGTCAGAGAGATCGTCCAGGTAGACCTGCCCATCCTGGCGAGCGCGACCGCCCTGCTCGGCCTTATGGCCCTGGACAGGACCATCAGTCGCCTGGACGGGGCTTTGCTTCTCGCTGGAGCGATCATCTACGGCTTCTACGGGTTGTTGATCTCCCGGCCTACTCGAGCGACCCAAGCCAAGGTGGAAGCGGTGGTCGAGGAGGATCTGAAGCCGGAACGAGGCCACCTACGCCCTCTGGTGTTCGTCAAGTTGATCGGCGGCGCCGCGGTCATCTACTTCGGTGCCGAATACACCATCAAGTCGGTGATCGAACTTTCCGACCTGCTCGATGTCGGCAAAGATGTGATCGCCATATCCGCGGTCGCTCTGGGGACCTCACTGCCGGAACTGGTGGTGAGCTTGGTGGCCGCACGACGAGGCAAGCTGGAGATAGCCATAGCCAACGTGTTGGGCTCCAACATATTCAACTCGTTTGCGGTGGTCGGCATACCCGCTATGATCTCGCCGCTCAAGGTGACAGACCCCGTACTCACCATCGGTCTCCCCTTCATGGCGGTTTCGACGATCCTCTACTTCTTCATGTCACAGGATCGCGAAGTCACGCGGTGGGAAGGCATGCCACTGGTGCTTATCTACATCCTGTTCTTGGCCACCCTGTTCGGGTTTGCCTAGGCGCCCCGCGAGGGGTCAGTCGACGTTGGCGACGACGGTCGCCAGGGCATGCGCAGTGGGGTCGACGTGCCCCCCGAAGTCGGTGGTCCAGTAGTGGCCCCAGTCCGAGTCACTGTCGTGCACCAGCGCGATACCTATGACCTTGAAGTCCTCGCAGAGTAGGTTGGCGTCATGTGTGGGCGAGGCCTTGAGGGCTTCCAGGGCCTGCGCGGCAGTGGGTTGGCCGGCGGCCAGGTTCTCGCCCATGATGGTCCTGTAGTCGTAGCCGCAGGCGATCATGCGCTCGGCTGGGTCGGTGCCTGTCGAGAAGTACTCAGAACGCGTCCCGTCAAGAGGCAGGTCGCGACCGCTGGAGGCGCGGTAACAACCGGTGAAGTGATTCAAGAAGTCATAGGTGATCATGTCCGAGGTGTGCACATCGCAAGCCACCGTCAGAGTGTCCGAGACGAGCAGAGGCTCCAGGCCCTTGCTCTGACGATAGTCGTTCAGCAACCTCACAAACTCGAGTTCCTCCGCCGAGTAGTCCACACGCGGGCCCGCCGGAGCAGTGGTCTCGGTGGTCGTCACCGCCTGCGCGGTGGTCGAAGTCGCCGCGGCAATCTCAGTCGCCAGGGTGGCCGCGGTCGCTGCATAGGAGCCGGTCGTCTCCGCCGCGGAGGCAGGCACGACAGTCGTCAGCACCACTATCGGCACAGATGCTAGGATCGCCACCGCGGCAAGCAGGACCAGCCACAGATGCTTGCCAAGTCTCGTCGCCCGCCTTGATCTATTGGGTGTCCCGCGCAATATCGCCTCCGGCCCGTTTCTGACTCCGGTCAAGGGAGCCAGAATGTCTATCGACAGGGCCTGTGGGGCGCTTGAGTAGAAAGTTGCACGCACAGACAAGTGTTAGTCCGCGCGTGCAGATTGTGCAGGAGCTATCTGGGAGGCTTCACAACTGGTGAGAGACCAGGCCTACCATCGCCCGACCGGGCGCGAGCGCCGGATACGCGATTAAGAGACAGACGGTTACGGCAGACCGGCGGCCGGATTCCTCCAAGGTCCGTCTCTGCCGATCAGCGCCTCGGCTTCAAGCGGCCCCCACTCACCCGACTTGTAGTAGTGGAGAGGAGTCGCATCCCCGAGCACCGGGTCGACTATACGCCAGCAGGCTTCTACAGCCTCCTCGCGCGCAAACAGCTCCTGGTTGCCGTGGACGGCGTCTGCCAACAAGCGTTGGTAGGGCGGATGCAGATCGCCCGGGCGAGAGGTCAGGGTCAGCTCGGCATCTCTGCCGGTCATGCCCTCACCGGGCGCCTTGACCCTAAGGCCAAGAGCTATCACCACGTCGGGGCTTATGCGAGTGCGAATGTAGCTGCGGCTGGGAGCGACCTTCTCACCGAAGACGTTGCGAGGGGGCAACCTGAACTCCATGAATACCTCCGTGGAGGTCAGCGGCATCGCCTTTCCGGTCCTGATGTAGATCGGCACTCCCGCCCAGCGCCAGTTGTCTATGGAGAGCTTCACGGCCGCGTAGGTCTCGACAGTGGAATCTGGCGCGACTCGCGGGGCCGAACGGTAGCCCTCGTACTGACCCCTCACCACGTTCTCCGGAACCAGGGGACGCACGGCCTTGAGTAGCCTGGACTTCTCGCTGCGCAGAGCGTCTGGGTCACCGCCTGTCGGAGGGTCCATAGTCACGAAGGCCAAGACTTCAAGAAGATGGTTCTGGATCACGTCGCGGATCGCTCCCGCCTCTTCGTAGAACCCGCCCCGCTCCTTGACACCGAACTGCTCGGCCATGGTGATCTGGATGCTCCTGACGTGATGCCTATCGCAGATGGGCTCGAACACGGAGTTTGCGAACCGAGTGTAAGCGATGTTCTGGACGGGCTCCTTGCCCAGGTAGTGATCGATTCGAAAAATATCAGCCTCGGCGAAGTACGCATGCAAGATGCGATTCAACTCCTTAGCCGAGTTGAGATCGCGTCCGAACGGCTTCTCCACCACCACTCTGGCCCCCTGCCGGCAGGCCGAGCCGGCCAAGCCTTTCAGAGCGACAGAGAACACGCTTGGCGGGATGGCCATGTAGAAGAGAGGCCGGCGTGCACCCGCTAGAGCCTCATGTATCCGAGTGTAAGACTCGCCCTGCCCGTAGTCTCCACGCACGAACCTGAGCTGACGCGCCAACTCATCTAGAGCCTCTCCCTCGTCGCCACCGCGGTCCAACACGCTGTCTCTGACACGCGCCCTCAGCTGGTCCACAGTCCAGTCCGAGCGAGCCACTCCTATGACCGGCACCGATAGACCTTCATCCCGGAATATGCCGTACAGCGCTGGGAAGATCTCCTTGTAGGCCAAGTCCCCGGTCACGCCAAAGACGACAATTGCGTCCGAAAGATGGGCCATGCTCATGCCAGCGACTCCTTTTCGGTACGAGGCACACCTTCGCCGTGGAGCAAAGAAGCCGCCTCTCTGTCAACGAACCAAGTCAGCCCGCCACTCGACGGCCGAATCAGCTGCGCCGGCAGCACAGAGCCTGCAGGACCGTCGACGGGCGCCTCTACCGAGAGCACCTGCTCCAGAGCACGCGCCTTGGCCGCGCCGCTCACCACGAAGAACACGCTTGCTGCTCGGTTGATGTAGGGCAGTGTCAGCGTCACCCGCCAAAGAGGTACTTCCCCTGGGTCTGCGCCTCCTGGCGCCCCATCTGCCGCGGTGCCCAGGGCGGGGACCACCCAACGCTCCGACTCATTGAGCGCCTCCGAACCTGGAAAGAGTGAGGCTGTGTGTCCGTCCTCGCCCAAGCCCAGAAGCACTAGGTCCAACGCGGACCCATACTCGCGCAAGAGACTCTCATAGGCGGATGCAGCTTCGTCAACTCGGCGGGGCGCGCCCACCGCTTCGGCACCGTTCGTCGACGAAGTCGCCTCCGTTCCCTCCCCGCAGGTCACGGGGTGAACCTGCGCGGCAGGGACAGTCACGCAATCGAGCATAGCCTCGCGCGCCATCGATTGGTTGCTGCGGATATCACTGGGATCGACGCACCGCTCATCACTCCAGAACACGTGCGTTGAACCCCATGGCATCTCGTCCGCGAGCGGGGAGCCACCAAGCAACTGATAGACACGCTGGGGGGTCGAGCCGCCAGAGAGAGCGATACCAAAGCGCCCGTGCAGCCTCACCGCCCGTCGCGCTTCGACCAGCACCGCGGTCGCCACCGCACGAGCCAGAGTCTCCGAGTCGGGCAGAACGACGACCTGAGCCATCTAGCCGCTCCCCTCCGCCCAGTCGGTATGAAACACTCCCTCTTGGTCGACACGCCGATAAGTGTGCGCCCCAAATAGGTCCCGCTGGGCCTGGATCAGATTCGCGGGCAACCATACAGTGGCGTGGGCGTCCAAATAGCCAAGCGCCGCAGCCAGACCCGGTACGGGTATGCCGCCCGCAATAGCAGCCGAGACGACTTCGGCCAGGTCGCCGCGCCTCTTGGCCACCGACTTGCCTAATCCGGGATCCTGCAGCAGGTTCGGGAGCGCGGACTGGCGCTCGAACGCGGTACTGATGTGCTGCAGTAGGGTCGACCTTATGATGCACCCGCCCTGCCAGATGGACGCGACCGCACCCAAGTCCAACTCGTACCCGTAGGTCTGCGAAGCGCGGGCGAGCTGAGCGAACCCCTGACAGTAGGCCATTATCATGGCAGCGTAGAGGGCATTACGCACTTTCTCCACCGACATGGTGAGGTTGGCGCGCGACTGCTTCGGCGCGCCATCGGCTGGCCCTTCGCCTTCCGGAAGCGCGCCAACCGCCAGCCCCGCCGCTGCAAGAGCTGCACGTACTGCTTCGCGCTGCTCCTCCAAAGCGGAGAGATTGCGCATACTGACCGCGACGTCGATGCTGGGGACGGGGACATGAAGGTCCATCGCGCTCTGCGAGGTCCACATGCCCGTGCCCTTCTGGCCCGCTTCGCCCAGGATAAGGTCGATCAGATGACCACCCGTATCCCCATCCCGACGGTGGAAGATCTGAGCAGTGATCTCTACAAGATAGGAGCCCAGCTCCGCCCGACTCCACTCCGCGAAGACGTCGGCGATCCGGTCGTTGTCCAGACTCAGCCCTTGTTTGAGCACGGCGTAGCTTTCGGCGATCAACTGCATGAACGCGTACTCTATGCCGTTGTGCACCATCTTGACGTAGTGGCCGGCCGAGCCTGGGCCCAGATAGGCGACACACGGCCGTTCTCCGACGCGAGCCGCCACGCCCTCAAAGATGGACCGCACTGTCTCGTAGGCCTCCGGTTGCCCCCCGGGCATCATGCTCGGGCCATGCCGAGCCCCAGACTCCCCGCCGGAGATGCCTACCCCGAGGTAGTGCACGTCCCTGGCTGTCAAGGCCGCCGCTCGGCGGTCAGTGTCGGTGAAATGCGAGTTGCCCCCATCGATTACTACGTCGCCAGGACGAAGAAGCGACTCCAACTCGCCCAGCACAGCGTCCACCCCTTTGCCGGCGCTGACCATCAACATCACCCGGCGAGGCTGCTCTAGCCCCGCCAAGAGCTCTCCCGGCGAGAAGGCGGCGTGCACCCCCTGGCCCGGTTCGAGCCGCCCGACGAACTCCTTGGTGACAGATTCGGTCCGGTTGAAGACGCCTACCCGAAAACCCTTGTCCGCCATGTTGAGGACAAGGTTGCGCCCCATCACCCCCAGGCCGATCATGCCGATGTTGTTGCGATATGCCTCCACGATCCTCCCTAGCGCCGGCCCGGGCCGTCTACCGGTTCACAAGCCGGTCGGCGAGCCAATCAGCACAGTAAGCAGTACATTCAGTGTTGACCTCGTGAGCGCCGTGTCCCGCACCCTTCCAGGTCTTGATGGTCTTATCCCCCGATGAGGCCTCGTCGAAAAGTCTCTGCACCCCGTCGAGGCTGAAGAGGATGTCAGGGTCACCGTGCGCGACGAGCAAAGAGCACTCAATCTGCTCGGCCAACCCCTCGAGTGTCATCTTGGGCATCAGCTCCTTCTGTACAAAGTCCAGGTCGTCGTTCAGATACAGTTTGGCGAACTTCTGAAGCCAGTCTGGTCCTAGACGCAGCACCTCGATAGGATGATAAGACCCACCGCGTACCACGCAGGCCGATACCCTCTTGTCCACGGCGGCCGTCCTGGACACGTAGTAGCCGCCGGTGCTCTCTCCCCACAAGGCGAGCTTGCTCAACCGCGGACGCTGGTCGTACAAGTAGTCGATCATGGCCATGTGGGCCTTCTCGATCTCGACCTCCAGAGCGCCACCGTTGAAGATAAGGGTCGAGCCCTGACCAGGGCCGTCCATGTTGAGAACAGCCATGCCCCTCTGCACCATCTCACCGCAGGTGAAGTGCTTCTCTTCTTTGAAACCGGTAGCTCCGGCGATATACAACACCACGGGGCAATCCTCGGGAGCGTCCCGGGGCAACCACAACCACCCGTCCATCTGATAGCCCTTGTAGGGGATGGACACCTGCTGCAGAGGAGGTTCGTACAGCCGGGCGCCCTTGGCAAAGCTGTCTAGCAGCTTTTCGTAGAGGCGCAGCTTCTCGTCGGTGAACTCGATGATGCCGTACTGGCCCACGCGATAGCACGCCTGCGCATTGATGTAGAAGCGACGGGCCGTGACGAGGTGGCCTTCTTGGATAGCGGCCTCTGCCAACGCCAGGGCCGCGTCCCCGAGTTCCTCGCAGACCTCCACCCAATCTTCGCCCGCGTCCGTACGGGCGACCATCTTCGTGAAGTCGGCCGGGTCCACACCGCTTCCCAGCATCCGGCCGGTGCTCTGGGTGATCGGCCGCTTCCTCGCCTCGGTCTGACCCATGGTCCCCCCTCCGGCGTTCGCTCCTTCAGTCCAGGAGCATCTTGTCCACAGCGAGGTTCTCGCCACTGACTTCGTGGAACTTCCTCACCAAGCCGCTGACCGTCAGATTCTTCTTCTGAGCGCCCTTCACATCCAGGATGATCTTGCCCAAGTGCATCATTATCAGGCGGTCACCCCACTCCAGCGCGATCTCCATATTGTGAGTCACCATCAAGGTGGTCAGGTCGCGCTCCTCGACGATCTTGCCCGTTAGGTCCATGATCTTGGCGGCGACCTTGGGGTCGAGCGCCGCTGTGTGCTCATCCAGCAGCAATAGCCGGGGTTCGGCTACGGTCGCCATCAGCAAGGATATGGCCTGCCTCTGGCCGCCAGACAGCTTGAGCACTTGGGCATTCAAGCGATCTTCCAGACCCATCTCCAATTCGGCCAGAGCTTCCTTCATCCGATGTCTGAGCGCGGCAGGGACACCCCACCGCAAACCCCTGCGCCTGCCGCGCAGATAGGCCAGCGCCATGTTCTCTTGGATAGTCATAGAGGGAGCCGTGCCTGCCCGGGGGTCCTGGAACACCCGCCCCACCAATCTCGCCCTTACGTACTCCGAAAGACGAGTGACGTCGTTGCCTTCGAGCCACACCTCGCCAGAGGTAACGGGCACTGTACCCGCGATGGTGTTGAGAAGAGTGCTTTTGCCAGAACCGTTCGAACCGATGATAGTGACGAACTCGCCCGGCTCGACCTTCAGATCCAAGCCGTTCAGGGCCACCACCTCGTTCACAGTGCGAGGGAAGAAGACCTTCCGCAAGTCTTTGACTGCAAGTCCGTGGTGTTCGCTCATTGTCTGAGCGCCTTTCGCCTGACCGTGGGCAGGGATAGCGCGACCACCACCAGAACAGCTGTGAGCAGCTTCAGGTCGGTGCCGGCCAAGCCAAGCCTAAGCGCGATGGCGATCAGCAGACGATAGACCAGCGAGCCACCCACCACGCTGAAGATGACCCAGCTCACGCTCCGCTTGCCAAAGATGACTTCGCCTACGATCACGCCGGCCAGACCAGCAACGATGGTGCCGATGCCCATGCTCACGTCGGCCGAACCCTGCGCTTGAGCCAGAAGGGATCCACTGAACGCCACCATGGCGTTGGCGATGCCCAGCCCGAGGACCCGCACCGCGTTCACGTTGACCCCCAGCGACCGGACCATCTGCTCGTTATCGCCAGTGGCCAACATCGCCTGCCCCAACTGCGTGTGCAGGAACCAGTCGAGCACGTACTTGACTACTAGCAGGATGAAGACCAGAGCTAGGATGAGCCACCATCCGGTCAACTCCGGCGTGTCCGAGAACCATTCCCCGATCTGATCGAACACAGTCTCGCGCCGCATCAGTGGCACGTTAGGACGCCCCATGACACGCAGGTTCACGGTCCAGAGCCCGGTCATCACCAGGATGCCGGCCAGCAACTTGGGTCCATAGTTGCCCGAGTCAGAGTTGCCCGATTTGAGCAACAGATGGAGCAGGCCGGTCACCAGCCCCGCGGCCAGGCCCGCCGCCACTCCCGCGATAGTAGCCGCCCAGGGAGAGTGGCCGCCCACGATCATTGCCGCAGTCACAGCCGCGCCCAGGGGCAGACTGCCGTCGACGGTCAGATCAGGAAAGTCGAGGACTCGAAAAGTGATCCAAACACCGAGCACCATGAACCCGAAGAGCAGGCCTTGCTGCAGGCCTTGCTCGAATATGAGTCCAAGTTGCTCCAGAAACTCCACTTGCCTATCACTCCATCCGCGAGCGCCTCGTGTGGCCGTCTATGTGGATTCGGCGGGGCCATGCGGCCCCGCCGAATCGTAACATCTGCGTCGCGCTACAAGAAGTGCAACGCTACAAGACCTTCTACTCGAAGCTCTGGTCGGCCTTAGCTGCCAAGTCTTCGGGAAGGGTCACGCCCATCGCTTCAGCGGCGGTAGTGTTGATGGCCAGCTTGAGATCCTGCGCGTACTGAACGGGTATCTCGCTGATAGGAGTGCCCTGCAGTACCTGCACAGCTATCTGTCCGGCCTGGTAGCCGTGATCGTAGTAGTCGAAGGCGTAGGCGGCGACCGCTCCACGCTCGACACTGTCGATGTCACCGGCTATGAGAGGAATGTCGTTCTCCTCACAGACCTGGACCACGCTCTCGAAGGCAGACACGATGGTGTTGTCGGTCAGTACCGAGATTGCGTCCACCCGGCCCACCAAGGACTGAGCGGCTGCCAGCACCTCAGAGGTGTTGGCGGCAGTCGCCTCGACGACCTCGATGCCCATGGCCTCGGCCAGAGCCTTCTCCTCTTCAACTAGGGCGACCGAGTTGGCTTCGCCGGCGTTGTAGAGTAGACCGATGGTCTTCACTTCCGGGACCAACTCTTTGATCAGGTCCAGATGCGGCTGCAGGGGCAGCTTGTCCGAAGCACCAGTTACGTTGGCTTCAGGAGCATCAGCGTTGGCGACGAGTTCCGCTGCGACCGGATCAGTGACCGCTCCGAAGACTATCGGTATGTCGGTGGTTTCGTTCACGGCTGCCTGAGCAGTCGGGGTGGCGATCGCGAAGATCATGTCCACCTTGTCACCCACGAACTTCTGAGCGATCAAGGTGGCGTTAGCCGGCTCACCCTGAGCGTCCTGCATATCGTAGGTCACGTTCTCGCCCTCGATATACCCAGCGTCAGTCAGCGCATCCTTGAAACCCTGCGCTGTCGAGTCGAGTGCCGGATGGGCGACGATCTGAGTGATACCGATGTTGTAGGTCACGCCCTCCGCGGGCGCTACCGTGGTGGTCGACTCGGCCTCGTCGCCACCACACGCGACGGCCGCCAGGGCTACGATCAAAACGATCGCCAGTAGCCCCAAGATGGATATGGTCCGATTCCTTGCGCGCATATTTTCCCCTTCCTGAGATACGCGGTACCACGGCATTGTATGCCGAGCGCCGGTCTATAGGCAAGTCAGGCGGCGCTCAGCCCGATGTAGATCTAGCCTCTTGACCCAGACTCGACTGCCCTTGGACTACTGTCGCGCTACTGGTCGCGTCCCTGAGCCTTTCCGTTGTTCGCCTTCTCCTTGTCGGCACCCTTGCCCTTGCCGTGGGTCGGGTCCTCCTCTGTCTCCGGGTCGGCACCCGGCGACACGCCCCTGGCCAAGGCAGACACGGCTTGACCGAACTCCTTGCCCGTCAGCTCGGTGGTGGCCATCCAGCGCAACTTCTCCGCGACCCGGGTGCGCACCTCCAAAGACTGCTCGGAACCGTTAGCAAGCACGGCCTCGGCTGCTGCTAGAAGGGCTTCTTGGCGGCCCAGCTTCTCTTCGTCGGTCAGCTCTCCGTCGTCGTTCTCATCCAGATCGTCCTGCTCTTCGGTCAGCGCTTCGGCGGCATGATCCAGAGCATCGTCCACTCGGCCTTCGTCCATGAGGTCCCCAGCTTCGGCGAGACGCTCCTCGAGCCCACCGTCACCGATGCCCGCGCCCTCCAGAGCCCGGTCGAACCCGTAGAGAGTGTCTCCAGGTGCCGCTCCGTTTGCGCCATACGCAACGCTAGCGAAAGCCAGTACTGCTACAAGGGTGGACGCCGCAACAATCAGTAGCTTCCGCTTCTTCATACCACTACCTCCTCGTGGCTCACCTGGGGTACAGCACGTAACGCAGCCTGACGTTGTACCTGGGATAAGTCATGCCGTCACTCAACGTGTATGCCTCGAACCCGACGATCTCTATCTTCGCGTATTGACCGGTGTTGGTCCGCAGCGCGATGACATCTCCCACGTTCAGTACATCAGGATCGTCCACACCTTCGGTCGCCAGACGTCCGCTTCCGTACTTGGCCCCTTGAAGATCGCTGCGAGTCACAGCACTGAACGGCTTTGATATCCGGGCAAATGCTGCGCCGTTCTGAGGCTCCACATAGTGCTCCACCTCGCTCACTATTCGATACCAGACATCGGAATCGCTCCCCGCACCGTCAGCATCGCCATCCACGTCCCAGGCCCAGGTGCCTTTGAGCAGCTTGGTCTTCGGTGCCGGGTCCGCAAGAGCGCCCATCGCCGCGAGCGTGGTAGTAGTGCTCGGAGCAGCCTTGGAGTTCGCACCACCTGCAGATGTAGTCGTGGTGTCGTCCACGGCTGTGGTCGTGGTATCGCCTGCGGACGTGGTCGTTGTCTCAGAAGTCGCCGTTGACGTAGTGGCATCACTGGAGATGTCCTGGCAGCCGACCAGACCCAAGACGACCGCACCGCCAAACACGAGTGCTATAGCGAGCGTCAGAGTAGCTTTCTTCACGGCCGACCTCCCTGCATGTGTAGTCTCGGCTTGCACATCTGCCTCTCACATTACACGAGGGTGACTTGACCGCAAAGCCCTGCCAACCATGTTGAACGAGACCCAAAGTACTCAGCCCCATGTATGGCCGGCATAAGCTATTCTGGAGTCGGTGACATCCCTGCGATGACCGGCCCCGCTATCGGAGCCGAGAAAGGGGAAGCGCGATGACACTCTCTGAGTTCAAGACACTGCTGGACGAACTCGAGGCCACAGGTGACATCGGACCCGAAACGCAAGTGTATGTGGATCACCCGGCCCGTGGGCTTCAAGACCCCGTGGTGAACACCTCCGAGAAACTCAGGAGCGGAGCGCACTTGATGATCATCGAGACGCCCAAGGACACTATCGCCGAAGTCAGCTAAGCGGAGTCGCGTCGCCCGAGACTAACCCTCGGGGTGCCATGCGCCGGTTACTTCTCCGGCGCCGCGTCAGAGTCTTCTTCTGATTCTGGCTCGAGCTTGCACAACTCCGCCCCACACGAGTTGCAGACCCTGGGTTCCTTGATCTCCTCGTCATCGGGATAATCGTAGTCTTCTCGACCACAATCAGGACAATACCAGTGATACGTAGCCACTGTGCCTCCAATCGTCAGAGATCGCCGACCAGCCTCCGGTGACCCGCCGGCCCTCGCTGTGTCTCTTTTCCCAATTCTGAGGCGCGTTGAACCAGCGGCGGTCTGCGCACGTGCGAGAATTAGGTACCGGAGGGCCACGCCACAGGGAGCGTACAACGACCGCGTCTACATCATTGCCGATCCGCATGCGCCGCTCGACGGCGAAGACCGTCGGGCGAGCCCGCGGCCTGCTCGGGGGGATGGCCGCCGAGGCCTACTACCTGCTGGCTCAGCACAGGCTCACCAGGTCGCTTACACCCACCGCCAAGACGGCGGTCTGCGTGCACGTCTACTACACCGACAAGTGGGGACTTCTGGCCCGCCACCTAGCGAACGTAAGGGGTATCCCGCACGACCTGTTCGTCACGATACCCTGGCGTGGCCGCCGCTTCGCGCAGACCATCCGAACAGACTTCCCCGACGCCCACATCGTCACAGTGCCCAATCGCGGGCGAGGCACGCTTCCCTTCAGCAAGGTCGCCCGAGTCCTGCTGGCCCATGAATACGAGGTCGCCCTCAAGCTCCACTGCAAAAGACCGGGGACCGCGCAGAATGACCTCGCCTTCATGCAGACGGTGCTGGACGACCTGCTGCCGGACTCAAAGCCCCCAGTTCTCGATATCGTGAGGAGACTCGAGTCTTCCGAGGCCGCCATGATCGGATCAGGGAAGGTCTACTTGCCACTCGACACGGCTCTCTCTGCCAATAGAGACCGACTCAAGCTGATACTCGACAGACTGTGCGGCGCGGCGGTTGCGCAACGGGTCCTTTCTCGGCCGGCCGAGTACGGCTTCTTCGCCGGGAGCATGTTCTGGGTCCGGCTTGATGCCATCGCGCCCTTGCTCGACTTCCGCGCCTACCAGTTCGAACGCGAGCGTGAGCAGATCAACGCGACCCTGCCCCACGTTCTGGAGCGCACCTTCTCGCTACTCCCCCGGCTCCAAGGACTGACTATCCTGGAAGTCGTCGATGGCTGCATCCGACCCTGCAGAGCCGAATCAGCTAATGTTCTGTGGTGGTGGACCCCGCTTACACCTCTCCCGGGAGACAAGATCCTTGAGAAACACGCTCCAACGTCTTAGGTCACTGGACCGGCCGATCCGCGTCGCCATCATCGGCGTCGGCTCCGCCGGCAAGGGACTCTTCTACCAATGCGGGGTAACGCCCGGCATCGATTGCGTGGCACTGGCGGACCTGAACGTGGCCAAAGCCGCCCAGGCCGCCGAGGCCTTCGAGCGCCCGTATCGCGTGGTCGAACGCCCAAGCGACCTCGAAGACACAGTGGCCCAAGGCCTCCTCGCCATCTGCGAGGACGGCGAGATGCTGGCCCGATGCTGTGCGGCAGACGTGCTCATCGACGCCTCGTCGGCTATCGCCGACGGAGGCAGATTCGCGCTTGCCGGTATCGAGACCGGCAAGGACTTGATCATGATGAACTCCGAAGCCGACCTGATCTTCGGCCCCCACCTGATGAGGCAGGCCCAGGAGCGCGGCCTTGTTTACACGAGTTGCGACGGCGACCAGCCCACCTGTGTCGCGCGGCTGATCGAGGACATGCTGCTCTGGGGATTCGAACTGGTGATGGCCGGCAACGTCAAGGGCTACCTCGATCGCTACGCGGATCCCACGACCATCGTCCCAGAGGCCGAGAAGAGATTCCTCGACCCCAAGATGTGCGCCAGCTATACCGACGGTACCAAGCTCTCCATCGAGATGGCTCTTCTGGCCAACGCCTACGACCTCGCCACCCCTTGCCCCGGCATGACCGGCCCCAGGGCCGGCAAGATCACAGACGTGTTCGACTTGTTCGATCTGGAAGCCATACACCAGAGCGGCCGACCGGTAGTCGACTATGTGTTGGGCTCCAAGCCTCCGGGCGGCGTGTTCGCGATCGGGCGTTGCGACGACGAATACCAGCGGAGCATGCTCGGCTGGTTCCCGATGGATATCGGCAAGGGTCCCTTCTACGTGTTCGAGAGACCCTACCATCTGGTCCACATCGAGGCGATGAAGTGCATCGCCGAAGCCTACCTGGACCGGCAGTCTCTCCTGCGGCCGTCCTACGGCTTCAAGGCCAACGTATACACATACGCCAAGCGCGACCTGCGCGAAGGAGAGAAGCTCGACGGCATCGGTGGGTATGCCTGTTACGGACTAATAGAGGACTGCTCAGACAACGTGGCGCGTCCGGGCCTGCCCATCTGCCTGGCGGAAGGGGTAGCGCTCACCCATGCCGTCTCGAAAGACCAGAAGATATTCATGGACGACGTCACCCACGATCCCGACCGCCTCGACTACAGGCTGCACCAGCTTGCGATGGCAGAGCGCCCGACCTAGCCCGGACTACTCAGCCGTGTATGTCCAAACTACCGTGCACTGCGCGGCGTTCCACAGTCCCGCGCGGATCTCGATCGTGTCTCCTGACCTGCCTTCGGACACAGTGAGCTCCCAGGTCTTCGTGGCCACGTGATAGGCGGGGTCAGGCGACCAGGGTGAGTAGGAGAGCCCCTCGTTCTTCGGATTCAGGCTGGCACCCTCGGTGAAGTACTGGAATATCTGCCCGGGATTGCCGTCCACGACCGAGCCGCTGTGCGAGAAGTCCACGGTCAGCTCGTAGGTCTCTCCCGGCACGAGTACAGGCGGAGGCGAATCGAACGCGCATTCGATTGTCACGTTGTAGGATTCGAACTCGTGATCTACCCAGCGATCATCGACCGCGAAGCTCGTCGCAGAGGGTCGGTACTTCACCCACTTGCCCTGGAACCGAGGTTCGCCGAACCAGTCTGGCTGCGCCCCACCCCCGTAGTATTCAAGACGCAGACCCTCGGGATTCACCACCGGCGCCCCTGTCAACACCCAACGCTCGCCGTCGGACTTCCCAGTCGTCGCCGTGACCTCGGTCGTGGTCGTGGAGGCGAACATACCGGTCCCCGGGAATTCCAGAAACGCACAAGCGCCGTTGTCGAGGCGGTGGACCCTCACTGTCACCGGATCAGGGCCCGGAGCCACCGTCCAAGACCCAGACTCCAGCGCGTTGTAGATGCGGTGCGTCTCCTCCCCGAAGATCTCGGCTTCACCCTCCACGGTTATCCTGAAATCGATACCCTCGGGCGTCTCCATGCGCGGGGTCGAAGCCGTGACCAGGTAGCCGAATTCGTGCTCCTCGGCAGTCAATTCTATGGTCATCAGATCGATCAGGTCTCCGTGGATGAGTTCGTTAGCGGGCCCGCGCAACCGGTTGATGACCTCAAGGACAGCCTTGTCCACTCTGAGCACTCGGCCGCCCATGTTCTCCGGCACGGTCACCCTGCTGCCACTTATCGTGACTTCCGTGTCGCCGGTCTCTACCAGCAGGTCCTTGATCTGTCCCGCCGTCAGAGTCGGGTCCAGCGACTTCAGGAGCGCAGCGGCGGCCGCTACTTGCGGCGCCGCAAAACTAGTGCCGTCTTGAGCGATCGGATTCCCGTTCGCGTCCCGGCCCAACAGGATCCCGGTACCACAAGCCGATATGGTGACTTCGCCGTCATCTCCGGCATAGTTCGAGCCACCGATGCCGGCGAAACTCTGCTCCCACTCCTCGAAGCTGGTGCCGGCAGCTATCTCGCCCGCCGCCCTCTTCTGACGGTAGGCGGCCTCTCGCTCCTCCTGGGTGCTCCAGTCCAGGATGTCTGCGCGGTCGCCTGTGCGGTCCAGGGCCCCCACGGTCATGAGATTGGGCAGACCCCACATGCCGCCCGGCGCGAGGTTCTCCCCGGTCAAAGCCTCGCCTTCGTTACCCGCCGCCGCGACAAACAGTACATCGTCGTACGCTTCGTTCATCTTCACGAGGAAGTCTCCAAACACCAGCGCATCCACGCGCGAGCTCACACCGGGTACTTCTTTGGTGGTCCAGGAGAGGTTGATCACCTTCGCGCCGTCCTCGACCTGCTGGATGAGTTCGACAAACGCGGTGCCAAGCGCTCCGGAGGCATACGTGTCCAGGCCCGTGCCGGCCAGCTGGGGGTAGGTGTAGCCATGGGACAACTCCACTGGGTCGCCAAGCGAGCTGCTGCAGGTCACCGTCAGTCTATCCCCCAATGCAGCCGCCACACCGGTCACGCCGTCGCCCCAGTCGGCACTGATGATGTGAGTCACGCCGGTCCCGTGGCTGAGCCCGCCTTCCGCATCGGGGTCGGGTACGTCAGTGGTGCTTCCTGCGCCCAGGCCGCGGACGCGCACTTCTCCGTCCGGGTAGTCGCCGCCTGCGCCCGGGAAGTGAAGTTCGGTAGCCAGGCCTTGACCCGAGCCCGTATAGACCGGGGTATCCGATACTCCCACGTGCACGGGACCCAGGGCCGCGTGGCTTGCCTTGAGTATCGCGACAGCCTCCATCATGCCGATCATCTGGTACGGGACGTAGTTGTCATCGGATCGATAGGCAGGGTCCCACATGGGAGAGCAGGTCTTGCCCACGACAGGGCCGGCCGTCACGAGCAACGCGTTGGGCGCAGCCCACTTGACCCCAGCAGCTGACTTCGCGCCTGCCATGGCTTGTTCCAGGTCTTGTGCGCTCGAGCCGGAGGTCTGGACCTGGTATAGGTCCAGGAACTCGAGTCTCGCCCACTACGGCGCCGCCGATCTGGGCGGCCACCTGCTCGGCCTGAGCCCTTCCTTGCCCATCTTCCATGACGAGCAGTACGTTGTCAGCCGCGGCCCAGCCGTAGATATCGCTTTGGACGAAGCTGGATGGGTCCGGGTCGACAACCTGGGCCTTACCCAGATCGGGACCGTCTGATCCTCTGGCGGTCCCGACAACCACGCCGACGATGACCCCCACCGCCAGGAGCGGCACGATGACAAGTGCCATCTTTGCCCGGCGTGATCGGCGGCTCCACCACCCGGCCTTCTGTGACGAACCGAGGGCGGCCCCACAGTCCTTACAGAACTTCACCCCCGGCGACTGCTCTTTCCCGCAATCTGGACAGAACCGGCTACGTGGGCTCAAGTCTCCTCCGTTGTCAATCGGGAGTCGTCACCATCACGTCAGAAGGCGCCAATGTAAGAAGGTTACCTAGTGGATAGCATGATAGTCAAACCGATTCGGCTGGACGTGGTATCGGACCCCTACCGCAGATATGCTTCCGTCTCGGTCTCTCTCATCCAATACTCCTACGGCGCGCCCATCACGTCGAACCTGTCCACATCTATGGCGTACCAATAGGATTTGGAGTTCTTCTCATGCAGGCACTCGATCTCCACGGTATGGATACCGGGAGCCAGGATGCCGGTGTCATAGACACTCTGCTTCCAGAGGGTGGTGGGGCTGTAGAGGTCTACGGTCTTGGCGTTGGCGGTGTCTCCGTCCAGGGTCACCTTGGCTTTGCCTTTGGTATTCGAGGTGGCCGCTATCCAAGAGGCATAGATGCCGTCGAAGGTGAAGGTGGTCTTGTATCCGGCTTGGTCGGTGAAGGCGTAGGTGTCCTGGTAGGCAGCCCAGTAGCCGCTTGCGTCCCATCTAGACCACTTGGAGGTAGAGGCCCCCGCGGCTATCCCGGGGTCATAGGTGAAGCAGATGTAGTCGTTGTCGTCGATCTTGGTGGTGGCAGGCGACTGCTTGAGCGTACCCGCGATATCGAAGGCATCTGTGCCGATGGAGTACCACCAGCTACCTGAGTTCTTCTCTCCCAGACACTCTATGACCACCGTATGGGTGCCGTAGGGGAGTATGCCCGTTGCGTAGACGCTCTTCTTCCAAGTAGTGCTCCAACTGAAGAAGTCCACGGTCGTAGTTTTCTCCTGCGGGGCACCTGGGTCTAGGGTCACTTTGGCCTTGCCTTGGCTATTGGCTGTCCTGGACAACCAGGCTAGATAGGTGCCTTCGAAGGTGACGATGGCTTTGCGTCCGGCTCTGTCGGTGAAGGTGTAGGTATCTTGGCTTGCCGCCCAGTAGCCACTGTTGTCCCATCTGCCCCATGTAGGCTCGTAGGTGATCTCGGGATTCTTGTCGTCGTAGCGGATGGTAGCGATGTAGGTGAAGTCATCGGCCGGAGTGTCGGGACTGGAATCCACCATAGTGGTGACCTGCACTCCCGCAGTACCGGCCGCATGAGGCGGAGCGATAGCGGTGATTTGAGTGGCGGAGTCAACGGTGAATCTGGAAGCGGCGGTGCCGCCGAAGGTGACAGCCGTGACTCTATTGAAGTTGGTGCCGGCGATGGTGACTGCGGTGCCGCCGGAGCTGGAGCCCAAGCTGAGGCTGAGGGCAGTTACGGTGGGAGGGGGCGAGGTCATCAGCATCGGCGCTGTGGGATCGGTCAGGTCGAGCCCGTAGAGGTAGTAGTCGTCCATCGAGCCGCCCGAGGGGGTCATGCCGAAGCCCGCCCAGTACAGCCGGGAACCTGCCCCGAGGGGCTGCGAACTCGCGTCGAAGGACACATTTGCCCACGACTTCTGGGCAAGGACGGCACCGCTCGCGTTGAGCAGACGGTAGTTCAGGGTTTCCGTCGTCGATGTCATGACACCGAAGAGCAGGACGAAGCGGGAGTCGCTGAGCTTCATCAACCGCGGCTCGCTGGCCCAGGTCGTCCCGAAGGGGTCATACGAGGTGATCCACCGGAACACCGGTGTCCCGGTGGCTAGATCGGTCGACACTACATACACGTTTCGCTGGAGATCGTATCCATCTCCCGTCACCCCGCCGACCGGCTGGTCATGCGGCACGGAGTTGCCGGTGACCAGCGCCTGTCCCGAACCCACCTGCAGGCCAGTGAGGGTGGTGCCGGTATAGTTGGCGCCGATGCTGCCCTGAAATTCAAAGACGTCGTAGCGCGTGAAGGACCCGACGCCGACAGGGTACCCGCGTGCGACGCCCACCTGGATGGCGCGAGGGTAGGCGTCCCCATGGTCGGCGACGACGAGATCGGTGTCGCTGCCACTGACGAGCTGGTTGAATGAATGGCTGGAGTACGAATAGCTGCCGTACCCACTCTGGAACGGCGTGACCGCCATGCTGGACGTGTTGACCTCGAAGGTCATGTTCCCCTGGTGATGCACGCCGTCGTTCGCGTACATCAGGCGGGCCATGTGGACGACGAGTCTTGTCCCGGTCAGCCACATAGCGCAACTGCCAGCATGGAACGGATCGTAGACCCCCTTGAAGCCCTGACTGGCGCCACCCTTCAGGTAGCCGGTTCCTTGGAGAGTCCACGACGAGTCGTACTTGCGGACGGCGACGACGCTGAGCGAGTCGTCTTCGTTTGGGTTCCCCCGGCCGGTGACGACGTAGAAGTTGCCGTCGGGAGCGGCGTAGAACCCGCCCCACAGCGGGAAGTCGGGGAGCGGGATCGTCCTCGCCGCACCGGCCGAGCAGGTGCTGGTATTGAAGGGTGTCACCGTCAGCGAGAGTGGCTCATAGCTGACCGTCACCACATTGAGGATGTCCGTCGGCCCCGGGTAGAAGTAGATCTTGTCGGGGTTTGCCCAATTCCACCCGCAGTAGACGCCCACCTGGGCCGCGTTGCCGGACGGGACCAACTTCGCGATCGCCCCGTTCGGCCAGTACGACACGGCGTCAGCCACTACACCGGCTGTGTGCGCATCCGAGTCAGCAACTGCAGGGGTGACATCAAGGAACAGCCAACTGAGTGAGAGTGTAAGCACCACCGACAGCATCGCGAAGAGGCGACGTAGAGACGGACTCCCCGGGAAGGGAACGCGCACCATAAGGAACCCCTATCAATCAACAGGTCATTGCACCGGCACCCAATCCAACACCCTACCATCCGGGAGAGACGCACTCAACGGCGTAGCCAGGCTACGAGCTACCCGAGACTTTCTTCGAGGAATCGAGAACACAAGATCGGTGTTTCTGCGGCGATTCGGGTCAAGAGAAGGGCACCCAGGAAGGCCACCCGGATGGGACTTGACGACAGCTTGCCCGCAGATTTCGCGGCAAGGCCGTGGGCAAAGACACCTTCGGCCATTACTTTCCAAAGAAAAAGCCCCGCTTGTGACGGGGCCTTTCTTATGGTAGCGGGGGCCCGGCTTGAAACAACCACCGACATTCCGTTCCGCTGGTGACGGCTTAGAAAGAACAGCAGCCCCTGCAACCGCGGGATTCAAATCCAGCATCGCCCCCGCCAGCAGAGCTTGGTAGCGGTGGTCGCGCTCCACTTCTGAGCGGGCTCCCCCGATCTGTAGATGTCACAGGTTCAATTCGGGTGCCAATAGAAAAAGGCCCGGATTACCAGGCCTTTTTCGTCGTATGGTAGCGGGGGCAGGATTTGAACCTGCGACCTTCGGGTTATGAGCCGATAAAGCGGGGTCTCAGGCGGTCTTCGCTGGTGCTGCTCAGTATCAGAAGGTCGCGTCGCGAGAGCAATTTCTGCAAATCAACTGAGACCGAGTGAGATGAATTGAGGTCATTCGAGTGAAGCTCTCGTGGGCAAGGTGTGGGCCCACAGATAAGGGCACCTTACGGCGCCCCTCTCTGTGGTTGGATCTCCGCACATCTATCGCTAGGGGGTCACGATCACATCGAACGCATCCACGCCTATCGTGTACCACCACGAGGCCCAGTTCTTCTGCCTCAGGCACTTTATGACCACAGTATGGGTGTCATCGGTCAGGAGTCCCGTGCTATAGACAGTCTTCTTCCACCAGGTGTTCGGGCTGTAGAGGTCTACGATCTGGGTCTTCTCGCCCGGGGTCCCTGGGTCTAGCGTCACCTGGGCCTTGCCCTGCGTGATGGAAGATCTGGAGACCCACGATAGGAAGGTGCCGTCGAAGGTGACAGTCACCTTCGCCCCGTCTTGGTCGCTATAGGCATAGGTGTCCATAGAGGCGAACCAATACCCACCGTTGTCCCATCTCCTCCAAACACCCGGGTCGTAGGCGCAGTAGGTGGTGTTGTCGTCTTGGATACGAGCGGTCTGGGGAGCCTGCATCAGGGAGTCCCCAGTGTCCAGATCCAACGCGTCCAGACATATGGTGTAGCTGTAAGAAGAGCTGTTCTTGGCACCCAAGCACTCGATGGTCAGGGTGTGCTCACCCTCAGAGAGTCCGCTCTTGGTGTAGACCGTCACCTTCCAGTCTTGACTCCAGTTACTGCTGTAGAGGTCGACGATCTGTTCGAATCCGCCGTCGACCTGTACGCGAGCCTGCCCATACCACGGACACTTCTTGGCCACCACACTCACGGAGGTGCCGGTGAACTTGGCGATGGCGGCCGCCCCGCGTTGTTCAGTGGTGATGTAACCACCCCCGGAAGCCGACCAGATGGCGCCTTTGGACCAGAGACCCACATAGGTGATGCGGCTATCGTTGTCTTGATACCGAGACACGTCCGCCACCTTGGCCACGAAGGCGTCACCTCCGCCACCGTTGTAGCTGAGGTCCGGCCCCACGGTCGCTGGTAGGTAGCCTGTATCACCCGTGAGGTAGGCGCGGCCGTCGGAGTCCACCGCGACGCTGTTGGCAGGGCTCGAGTCAAAAGTGCGACTATACGCCAGAGAAGTGCCATCGGACGTGACTTTGGCCAAGAACCCCTCGAGCGGCTCACTTTCACTGTGGAAGATGAAGCCAGCCGCATAGGCGTTGCCCGCGGTGTCGACCGCGATGCCCCGGCCCCAGTCCTCTGCGCTCGTACCTATGTAGCCGCAGTAGTCCAGCCCAGTGCCGTCCGCCTTCACCTTGGCTACAAAGGCATCACCGACGAAGCCGATGCCGCCACCGGTATCGTTGTAGGTAAGATCGGGTCCCACGGCCACCGGCAACGTGTCCTCGCCTGAGGTGGTGATCCCCGTGACATAGGCACAACCGTCAGCATCTACGGCGATGCTGTTGCCCTCTTCGCCACGGGCGCCACCTATGTATCCACAGTAGATCAAATCAGTGCCGGCCGCGTTGAGCTTAGCCACGTAGGCGTCGCCCCTAGTCCCAGGTACCGCCTGGTCGTTGAAAGTGAGATCGGGCCCTACCGCCACCGGGAAGGTGGCTTCTGTTTCAATGGTGAAGCCGGTAAGGTACGCGCATCCATCAGTATCCACCGCCACATCCCAGCCACCGAGGTCGTAGCTGTACACAAGTCCTGTGCCATCCACTTCGACCTTGTCCAAGAAGCCATAGCCAGTGACGTAGGCACAACCACTTGAATCGACATCGATGCCTGATCCACTGCTGGCTCTATCATCCTGCAGGTAGCCGCAGTACACGAGCGCGGTGCCGGTGGCGTCGATCTTGGCCACGAAGGCATGCTGCTCGGCGCTCGACCGCTCGAGGTCAGGCCCCACGGTCACCGGGAAGGTGACCTCGCTAGATTGCGTCTCCCCTGTGACATAGGCATTGCCGCTCGCATCCACTGCAATGCCTGTGCCTTCGTCAAAGGAGTTGCCGCCTATGTATCCGCAGTACACCAATCCCGTGCCGTCGGCCTTGACCTTGGCCACGAAGGCGTCAGCGTCATAACCTTGGGTGCCATTGAAGGTGAGATCGGGACCCACAGCCACCGGGAAGCTGGCCTGCGCAGAACGGGTCTCTCCCGTGACATAGGCGCAGCCGTCTGCATCCACCGCGATGCCGGAGCCCCGCTCTTGTCCGCTCCCCCCCAGGTAGCCGCAGTAAATCAGCACCGCTGGGTCAATGACCAGAGGCAGGGTCGGGTCGTAGACACCCAAGCGGAAGCCATACTCGGCGACAGCTTCGGCCCCTTTGCCCGACGTGCTCCCAAGAACGAACCTCGCTGGAACCGACACTCTCTCTCCGCCCACCTCTTGGTAAGCGAACGGGGCCGCGTCAGTGAAGGTCCCCACCGGGGTGGAGACCACCAGGTCGTCCTTGTCGTTCAAAGTGACGTCCGCTCCGCGATAGGCCAGTCGGATACAGCTGGGGTCGGCGCCGGACGCCAATACGAACTCTTGTTTCAACTGGTCCTGAGAGCCGGAGTAGACCACGTCGACACCCTGCCAAACGCCCGGGTAGACAATGGATGAGTAGGTGGGTAGGCCGGTGTGTTGACTGTCTGGTGTACCAGATAAGTAAGAGACCACCATACCGGTACTATCTACGCCCCGCGGCACGACCGCGTTTGCTCCCAGATGGTCCAACTTGACAGCCCAAGAGTTGCCGGGTGCTCCGGTCGAGGTCGCCTGACTAAGCGCTAGCGTCAACCCCTCTGCAGTGAAGTAGAGAGTCTTGTCTCTGCCTGAAACGTAGAAGGCCACCGGGCTATCGACCTGTCCCTGGTTGGCGATGAAGTAGAGAGGCATCCGGCCCCAGTCGGCGTCAGTGACAGCGGCCGACGCAGTGATTGAAGTGGCGGGAGCCGATTGTGGCTGGACCGTGTCCGCGAGGACAGCGAGTGGAGCAGCCAAGAGTAGAAACACCAGCACTCCGAAGAACAGCAAGAGTTTTGTCCTGCCGGTTGGCAGGAATGCAGACCACCGAGCCATCGCGCACCCCCTGAATCGACCTGGCACCTTAGCCCGCGCACGCGAACTGCGAGCACGCGGTTGTGGTCGTCTGTAGAGAGGAGCCCGGCGGGACTACCCAGACCTGGAGTCCCCCTTGCAGGCTGGCCGCACTTCCCGTTGACGATGGAACCGGAGCGAAGGTTCCGCAAGTGCCGCACCTTCATCAGACAAAGCCGTGGACGAGAACCCCCAGCGCCATTACTTCCCAAAGAAAAAGCCCCGCTTGTGACGGGGCTTCTCTATGGTAGCGGGGGCAGGATTTGAACCTGCGACCTTCGGGTTATGAGTGACACTCGGCCCCTGATTTGCCGTGCCAGCGCATGACGTCCCGTGCGCTCTAACCTGCAAGCCGCCAATACTTCATTCTACGTGAGGATTGACTGTCACAATCCGTCCTGGATGGTTCGTTGCCAAGCCG
This sequence comes from uncultured Actinomycetes bacterium, assembly GCA_963814365.1. Classification (GTDB taxonomy): domain Bacteria; phylum Actinomycetota; class Thermoleophilia; order RBG-16-64-13; family RBG-16-64-13; genus RBG-16-64-13. Next base: position 93,594 of record CAWFCL010000010.1, read on the forward strand.
TTGCCAAGCGGAGGATTCTGAGGAACCGTTTGCCATCCAGTGTTGCGCTCCGTCCCACTCATCCTGCCCAAACTAGCCGCACCTCGGACAGTAGACGGAGGCAATCTCTGCCAAATCTACCAACCACCCTTGAAGGCGCGCTCCAACATGGCATGGATTAGGGCACGGAGTTCTTCAGTGGTCTGGGAGTGGGTCTGCTCCGCAATCTCCACCTTCTGAATCTGCCCGAGAACGCGCCGCTGCTCATCAAGAGACGGAAGAGGTATCTCGACGCTTAGGAACTCCTGCGGTTTGATGCGATTCTTCCCGCTTGTTCCTTGTGACCTTGCGTCGCATTGCGCCCAGAAACCTCGAGTACGAGTCAGCCAGCCTAGCCAGGCTGGTAGCACGCGCTGCCTGTCTGGTACGAAGCAGGGAAACTCACCGCTTACATAGCAGCCCGCCAGCTCGGGCTGGACCACTGCCACACTGCCATTTCGCGCCCAGATTTTGTTGACCACGAGGTCGTCTTGCTCAACCCTGGAGAGTGTGCGGTACTTCGTCGAGCCGCCGTCTATGGGGTCGCGTTCGTATGCCCCGATGCCCCAAAGCCTCACGCCAAGTTGTCGATAGAGGACCCCTGGAACTAGGACCTCGGACCTAGCGACCTCGCTGACAACGTCGCGGAGTTGAACCACCGGCCAGTCTGCAAGAACCTCTTCTCCGCCAAGAATCTCCTCAACCTCCATCAGGCGCGCGATGACAGCCCGCTCGTTCTTCAGGATTTCTCCCACCAGTTTCTGTGGCGACACATCTTCAGGGTCGACATAACCCCGCGGATTCTTCCGGTCAAGGTTGTAGTTTCCTTCCACCAACTCCTCAACGGGCACTCTCCAAGAATGCTCATTCTCCGCTCGGTTTGTCCACCATTCGAGACAAGGCCCGAATTCGTCGAAACGTAATGCCTGCGTCTTGGTGTACTTCTTACGGCCATCAGGGAGCGGATGCTCGTAGTACCACACCTCTTTGGTCGGCCCTGTTCGGTCAAAGAAGACTAGATTGGCTGGGATGTCCGTGTAGGGTGCAAAGACACCGCTGGGCAGGCGAACAATGGTGTGCAGATTGAAGTCCTGTAGCAGGTCCTGCTTGATGCGGGCACAGACTCCATCCCCGAAGAGGACTCCGTTGGGGACTACTACTGCCGCTCGGGCAGGCTTCACCGCCGCGCTTGCCTCCCGATGCAGTCGCCGCATGACTAGTTGCAGAAAGAGGAGCGCGGTCTCTGAAGTCTGTCGGTCCTCAGGGAAATTGGCCTGAACGCCCTTTTCTTCCTCGCCCCCGAAGGGCGGGTTGGTGAGAATGACGTCGACTCGGTCTCGCTCGCCTATCTCCGCCAAGCGAAAACGAAGAGAGTTGCCCGGGTCGATGGCGGGGGCGTCGAGTCCATGCAGCAAGAGGTTCATCTCAGCCAATAGGTAGGGAAGTGGCTTCGCCTCGCCGCCGAAGACGGACGCACGCTGCAAGACTGCCCTGTCTTCAACGGTCCTGACCTGCTCGCCCAAGTGGTTAAAGGTCTCAGCCAGGAAACCGCCGGTTCCGCATGCGGGGTCTAGGATGGTCTCCCCCAGCCGGGGGTCGGTAACCTCTACCATAAACTTGACCACCGCACGTGGAGTGTAGAACTCGCCAGAGTCCCCGGCCGCGTCTCTCATCTCCCGTAGCATGGACTCATAGAGGGTGCCCAGCGTGTGGACTTCCTCGGTGGAGGTGAAGTGAATACCGGCCACCTTGTTCAGGATGTCCCGAAGCAGGTACCCGCTCCTTATACGATTGTCCACGCCTCGAAAGACGGTCGCGACCACGTCCCGCCGGTCGTCGCCGTTGGAGCTGGTGAGTGCACGAAGGTAGGCGAACAGACCCGGCCCGCGAGTACCGTCCGGGCGCATACACTCGTCTGAGTTCACGAAGCTCAGCAGTTCGTCGCCGGTGATGCCGTCCGCACGCGCTGCCCAGTCTCTCCATCGGTAGGGAGGCTCGAGCGCAGCCTTGAAACTCTCTCCGGCAAGGACCGCTTCTTGTTCGCGCTGGGCTTCAAGGTCGTCTAGGAACTTGAGGAACATCACCCAGGTGAGAAGGGGAAGACGGTCGAGGTCACCGTTCAATCCCTTGTCTTTGCGGAGGATGTCGCGAGCCGACTTGATGAGGCTGCCCAGAGCCTGGGCAGTCGTCAGCGGTATCTCAGAACTTGCCTTGCTGGTACGTGCCATGAGGTCCTTTCCCTATGCGGTCTCGTAAAGAAGATTCTGAAGACTGCCAACCGCTTCTCTCAGTTCGTCTGCTCCGCCGAACATCTGGATGATTTCTCCAGGCTTGCCGTGGTCCGATATGGGCGGGACCTTGAGGACCTCCGGCAGCAAGAACTGCGCAGCACCATACTCCGCGTATTTCTCCAGAAGCTCATCGAGTATCTGCCTCGCCTCCGGTCCGTACTTGTCGAAGAAGTCCTTGCGTTCGTGCCGCAGTCGCTCCGCTCGTTCTCGTCGCGTCCTCAAGGGGGCGTTGAAGGCCACGTGGCACAGCAGGTCGAACGGGTCCGCCTCCGGTTGGTCTGCAACATCAGCCAGTTCCTCGAAGCTGATGCCGCGCTCCTCAAGAAGCCTGATGACGTCGGAGCGGCCATCAGGGTCCGCCCACCTGTGTCTGAGCTCTCTCGCCGTAGGCGCGAGTGTACGCACGGTCTCAGCCGCATAGTCAGCGAAGGCGATGACCCGGAGCTGCTTGCCGTTGGGGTCGAGTTCGTAGACGAGGTGAGCCGCTATCTCGACGCGCCCACCGTCGAAGTAGTACTTCTGCCGTTCCTCGCCCGGCTCGATAACCATAGTAGTCGTAGTCTCCGAGGTCGGACGCTCGTCGCCGCTGGTGTCCTCGGGTGGCTGAACGACCACCACTTCTGTCCCGTCCAGGTCCGTTTGGGTGATGAACACCGGGTCGCCATCGAAATCAGAGTCTGCGAAGAGACGCGTGGCCGAGCCGGTGTAATCCACGATGGAGAACCAGAGCTTGCCATAATCGTCCCGAACCCTGGTGCCCCTGCCGATTATCTGTTTGAACTCGGTCATGGAACCTACCACCCGCGCGAGCACCACATTCTTGCAGGTGGGAGCGTCCACGCCTGTGGTGAGCAGTTGGGAAGTGGTGAGGATGACCGGGGTCTTCCCGTCCACGTCCTGGAAGCGGGCGAGATGGCCTCGACCGATGTCGCCCTCGTCGGACGTCACCCGGCAGACGTAGTCGGGATGGTCAACTACTAGGTCAGCATTCTCGAAAGCCAGAGCCTTGCGCATCTCGCTCGCGTGTTCTTGGTCGACGCAGAAGACGATGGTCTTGTTGAAGCGCCCATCCTTCTTGAGGAACTCCGTCAGGTTGCGAGCTATGGCTTCTGTGCGTGCTCGAAGAGCGACCGCCCGCTCAAAATCCTTGGTCTCGTATTCCTCGTCGGGAATGGGCTTCCCATAGCGGTCCAGTTGGCCCTTCGTCGGTCTCCAGCCCGTGGCGTCCCACTCGGTGACGACCCTATGGACTCGGTAAGGTGCCAGGAACCCGTCGTCAATTCCTTCCCTTAGCGAGTATTGGTAGACCGGGTTTCCAAAGTACCGGTATGTAGCCTTGTTCTCGGCTCTCAGGGGGGTGGCTGTCATACCCAGTTGGACAGCAGGCTCGAAGTACTCCAGTATCTCCCGCCAGGCCGATTCGTCCTTGGCACTGCCTCGATGGCATTCATCCACGATGATGAAGTCGAAGAAGTCGGGTGCGAACTCCTTGAAGAGACCCTCCCTTCGCTCATCCTCAGCTAGTTGCTGGTAGAGCGCGAAGTACATCTCTCGGCCCTTGGTGAGTTCGCCGTCACCGACTTTGTGCCGGGCGTCACCGAAGGCAGAGAAGATGCCGTCCTTGGGTTGGTCGACCAGGATATTGCGGTCAGCCAGGTAGAGTATCTTCGGCCGCCGGTATTCACCCATGAGGTTCCAGCGAGAGGTCCAGAGCTTCCAGCAGACCTGGAAAGCGACAGCGGTCTTGCCGGTACCAGTGGCCATGGTCACAAGGACTCTTGTCTCACCCTTCAGGATGGCCTCGATGATGCGGGTGACGGCTACCTGCTGGTAGTAGCGCTCTCCCATGTGGACTTGATAGTTCGAAGGCGTGAGCAGTCGCTTGGCCATCTCGGGGTTGAGCTGCTGCCCGGCTTGGTAGCGCTTCCACAGTTCATCGGGAGAGGGGTAGTTCTCGACCTCGGTCTCTATGCCGGTGAAGTAGTCATGCTCGATTATCTCGTGACCGTTGGTGGCATAGGCGAAGTTGAGCTTGAGCATTTCAGCGTAGAGCATTGCCTGCTGCATGCCGTCGGCAGCAGACTTGAGGGCAGCCTTGGCCTCGACCACAGCCAGCGGGAAGTCCCGGGTGTAGCGAAGCAGATAGTCGACACGCTTCGGGGGCTTGCGGATGAAGCCCTTGCCCGCCGGGATGATGCGGCCGTCAGTGATGCTGCGCTGCTCTGCGATGGAATGGGGCTCATCTTCCCACCCCGACGCTTGCATCTTGGGCACAACGTACTTGCGACAGGTGTCGGCTTCAGAGGGCATTAGCGACCATCGTACATCGGCCGACGGACGGAAGGAAATCGCACGACACTACGCGGTTGAATCCGGTGCCAGCGAACTCGCACGCGGACGAACCATGTCCGCACTTCAAGAAGAAGGCCCCCAACGGCCGAGCTTGGTAGCTACCGAAGGTGGCTGACTGCAGAATAGACCGGGCCGCGGTGAACTCCTATACATCCTTGGTTGTATTTCGACAGAGTCCGTTCAGCCATTCACTGTGGAACGTGGCTCGGGCCAATCCCGTGACTGCGTCTCAGTAGCCCCTCTGGGATGCCTACCAATCCAACTGGCACAGTGCCTCGTCAACCGCCGCCCAGTCCTCAACTGCCTCCATTCCTAGTGACAAGGCGAGACCGTTGTAGCCAGCGTGGAGTCTGTCCCTGGCTGATTGGGACTCAAGAAACTGTTCTTTGACCCAGGGGAAGCCGCTGCTCATCTCGATAACGTCTTCTGACACATGACGGTGGAAGTAGACATCGCTAAGCTTACCGTCCACCAGCTGTGCCTTGGTGCTGAGTTTCGGGCGTTTCATCAGGAGCGCATGTATGCGCTCAATATCCTCCCGCACGTGCTTTCCCACCTGATACCGGTGCCCCTCCTCGTTCAGTATCAACTCAATCCCCATGGCATACCATCGCTTCTTGAACCTGATTCCGAAGTTGGTCCAGTGCATGGCCCAGTCGTCGTTTGGGGGAAGGGTGGACCGACGGCCTGAATATTCATCCCACTCATACGGTCGGACATCGTCAGCGAAAATGAACCCTGTCTCGTTAACCAGAAGCGTGCCGGATAGATTGTGCTGCCAAGACACCGCCGGACATATGTACAGAGGGGTCCACATCCTCAGGTCCAGCTCGAGACGGTCCAGACCCGGGTACATTCTCTGAGCCAAAGGGGATTCGACACAGGCGCGACAGTCCCGCTCAGCAGTCTGCAAAGCGACTCTCTCTTCGGACTCTGGCTCTCGCCGCATGGCCAGGACTACCCCACCTCGGCTGTTCTCATACACATGCTCCGAAATCACTCCCACCTCCTCAAAGTCATCCTTAGGCCAGCGTAGCACCCGCGTCGGATGCGTGAGTAACTCAGAACTCGGTCCATCGCCCTGCCTTGACGCGAATGAAGTTGTTCATCCGTTGGGCTACCGTGACTTTCGTTCGTGGAGGTGTAGCCCCCACTCCCGCGCCTGCGTCACCGGCCGAGCGCCTGGGCTGCCCCTCCGGAGCATTCTCATCGTCTCTCTTGAGCAGGACACGCCCGCGCCTGGCTTGGCTCCGTATCCATGTGTTCATGCTGTCGCTCATTTCCGTACCTCCCACGGTTCTTGAAGGCTCTGCTCCGCTTTCGGAATTCCCCAGGCAGGACAGCTTGGGCCGAAGTTCCAGCTCGTAGCCTTGGCCATACGCGCGTTAGTCAAGGTCCATACGCTGTGGACCGTGTCTCTTCGGACCAGTTGGATGCCCAGCCTGCCTGCTATTGCCCGAGCTTCCTTCTCCAAATCCACGGTGCGCTCCAGCGTGATGGCTAGTTCCTCAATTCGCTTCGGCAACGAACCTGAGAGCTTGGGAACCTCCTTCAGGATGACCCCGAGCCTCTCTTGGTCGCATTGCCGCTCATAGTCTCTCAGCGCGGACTTCGCTTTCTCTTCCTCCCTCGCCGCTCCCTTCACGGCCGCTCCTAATTCGCTCAGACGACCTTCAAGAGCGGCAATTCTGTCCTGTGCCTCCGTGAGCTTGCTCTTGTCTGTCTCAGTCCCTCTGGTGGCCGCGAGGTAGGCCAACTCTTCCACCTGCGGCTGGCAGTTGCCCAGTTCCGCCGTCACTTGCTCTACCTGCTTCTCCATTCGGAGCCGTTGCTCCACCAGTTCGCTCACCTTGTCAAGCGCACTGTCCTTCTTGGCACTCATCACGTCTCATCTCCTCTCTTCAATCACTTTGCCGTTCACCTTGGAAAGGTGGTTGCCACCCGCTGCACATACGCAGAGGCGTCTCGGAGCACCGCCAGCCCCAGCGCTGTGACCAGGTCATCGTGCGTGCCCACCTTGAACGCCCCATACTTCGTGTTCGCGTCCTCGCTGACTCGAATCTCGTAGGCCAGTAGTTCGTCAGCGAGGGTCCTCGCTTCCGCCGTCTGGGGGAGCGCTATCCGCTTGGTCTGGATTAGGGTCTGGAGCCTGCTCACCAGGTAGGCCTTGCCGACGGTGCCGTCCCTGCCCCAACTGTGGCGGTCTCCGTGTGTGAAGAAGACCCCGTGTATATGCTCAGCGCCGACCCCATCCCTCAGCAAGTCGACCACCGGCTGCCCCACACCAGTAGCGTCAACCAGTATCCAGACATGCCCTCTTGCCCTGAGCACTGCCTCCGGCATCGGAAGAAGGTTCCGCTGGCTTATCGCAGGGGCGAGTCTCCAGGCCACCCTGTCCACCACCTTCTTAACCGCTCAGCCACCTGAGGGTAGGGCGTCCCTAGAGGGAGTCGTTCAAGGAAGCGCACGAGGTAGCGGTCGCGCTCCCATTCACCCACCGCGATAGCCGTGGGGTCCACCTTCTGGCCGACATCAATGCCAACGGTCACAGCAACCATGTCTCAACCTCCTCATCGAACAGAGCTTCCACGTGCTCACTGGAAAACGCAGCAGTCACTGCGTCCATGAAGTCGCCTGAGTACTCCTGCCCGAACCACCACTCACCCATGGTGCGTCGCTCTTCCTCCAGGAACTCTGGCGAGATGCGCGGGCACTCTTCTGCCGTCACGTGGAACCGCCGCCAGTCCTCGTTCGAATGCCAGGCCTCGGCCCACCACCCCCGGCGTCCCCAAGGTGTGCTTATCGCTATGAGATGACCGCTGGACACAGCAAGCATTGGCCGAACAGTGTGATAGAGGTCGTCGGGCACTCGTGCTGCCTCATCGAATACGATTAGGTCCGCTCCAGAGAAGCCCCGTACCGTCCCCTCTGTGCCTGGGAGTGACACTATGCGGCTGCCGTTCTTGAGTTCCAAACGCATGGTCGACTCAGCTTCGGCGGGTGCCGTATCCGCGACGAGTCGGTAGAACGCGGCCACCTTCCGGAACAACTCCGCCGACTGCCTCTGTGAGGGGCTCAGAAGGAGTATCAGTGAGCCTGGGTAGTAGTTCGCCCGGTGAAGCGCCTTCAACGAGACGATTGTCGACTTCCCACTTTGGCGAGCGCAGTTGTAGAGCTGTCGAGGGTGGGAACACCTGAGAGCGTCAGCCTGCCAACGGTCAGGGTTGAACCCTAGTGAGTGGGCGAATGCGACTTCGTCGACAGCCGCAAGAAGGTCACTCTTCAACATGACCCACCGCCTCGATGATGGCCGCCTTCGCCTCTGGATAAGGTTCGACGGCTTGGAGAATCTGCCCTCTGAGGTCGACCCACTCTGCCGATATGAGCACGTTGTACGTTGCCCCAGTCTTCAACTCACCCATCAGTTGTGCCAGCAGCGTCAGCACCCCTCTGGTTTCTCGGAGGGCCCGCAAAGCGGTGCGTCGATGCCGGTCTTGGTCGGCTTCGGAGGCTGCCTGTTCTTCAGCCTTCTCCGCCCGCTCCAGCAGCCGCAGGGTCTTCAGCCTGAGACACTCGACCTGTTCCAGAAGGTCATCGGCAACGGCCACCTCGCGAGCCTCGTGAGCTTTCACGAGCGTTCCGGGTATGTGCTGCTTGTGTCGATAGACTGTCGCAGCGCTGAACCCGAACCCAGAGCCGATGTCTCGATATGGCTCGCCATTGAGAATGGCCGCATTGATTTGCGAAACATCGGGGTGTCGGCAGACTGTGCAGTATCTAGCCATTGCGTCCGCCCCTGGACTCGTTGCCATTGCGTTGCCAACTGCCCATTAACTGCCTGTTTTGCAGGGGTGTTTGTCGAGCCATCTCACAGGGAATCCGAAGGTCCTGGCCTGCTCGGGGACTTCTTCCGGACCCTAGCAACCAACTTCCCAAGTGTTTCGAGGTGTTGCAGAAACACAGGTCAGGGTCCTGCAGCCCGGAAGGTGTCAACCTATCAGACGGTGTCAACGCGAATAGCTGACAGTGACCAACATCTTGGCCGCATACCGCGAGCGATGAAGGTGTCAAGGTGTCAAACCCCCTATAAGGGGTTGACACCGACACCAACGCGAAGCGTTGTCTCATGAGTCACCCCCAATCCAATAGACCTTGGCGTTTCCACGACCAGGTCGTTCTGCCACCCGTAGCCTGCCCGTGTTCTCTATGGCCTTCAGGTAGGTAGTGACCGTTGCGGCGCTCACGTCCAAGGCATCAGCTATTTCACCCCTGGTCATGGCCGCGTCCTCTGTGGAGGGCAGAAGGTCAATGTACTCATCAATCTTCGCCTGCAGAGCGACCTCCTTTGCGCTCCCGATGGTCACGTACTCAAGTCCCTTGCGGACTATCCGCGTTTGTTCGTCGAAGCCGTTGGAGAGACGCGACATTCCTTCAATGGTCCGGACCGTGTGGTCACCGCTGCCGTCACGGGAAAGCCCGAGAACGATGTCCGCCTTCCCCACAATGGCGTTCGAACCGCGAAACATGTCCACGAGACTTGCCACCTCTTTCTTCGCGTGGAAGCTCCCGAGCACAGCCATACCGCTTGTCTGTGCAAGACCTTGGAGGGGATTAATGGCCTCTAGCCACTCAGAGTCAGAGAACGTGTTCTCCAGATGACAGAGGTCGTTGACCGTATCAACGACGACCACTTCCATACCTTCGGTCCTGGAGTACTCGCTAGCTTCCTCGATGATTTCCGCCCAGTCGAACCCAAGCATCTGACGAGGGAACATGAGGTGGAGGTCGGCACAGTCGAGCAGTCCGTACTCCCCCAACTTCGGACGAATGGTCTTTCTGCTCTGCTCAGTGATGAAGAGGGTCCTCGCCGGACGAGTCTGCAGGCCCATGAAGGGAACACCTAGCTGCATTGCATAGACCGCACCGAACAGGAGGGTGGTCTTGCCACATTTTGGCTTGCCCCCCATGATGGTCAGGACGCCCTTGCCGAGTAGGTTATTGATGACCCAGTCAATGTCGGGGTCGGGGCAATCGCGCAACTCAGGTGCAGTGAGAATGCATTCATGTGGCAGGCCCCAGTTCACTCGTGCTCACCGAGGGCTTTCTGCGTAGCCGCCGTTGAAATAAGAAGCTTGTGACCCAGGTGCAGCAGCCCAGGAATTTCGTCGTTCCTGGCGAGCTGGTAGGCAAGTGTTCGCCCGATACCGTTGAAGCCCGCCCACTCTTCTATCGTCAGAGTGGGAAAGGGGCACTCGCGCAAAGCCCGACGCGTATATCCGATAAATCTGGTCTTCATCGTCCCTCCTCACCGAGGAGAGACTGCATCCGCTTGACTGACACGCCAAACGCACGAGCCATTCGAACAACTGTCGCCCTGTGAGGCGTAACAATTCCCCGCTCCACACGACTGATTGTGGCTATGTCCACCCCTGCCAGGTAGGCAACCGCCTCCAAGGTGAGTCCGCGTTCCTTGCGAAGCGTTCTGAGGTTCATGCCAATCCGCCTTGTACTTTAGTCTTGCGTAAGAAGATAGATTATCTAGCGTCTGTTGTCAAGCGGTCGTTTGCTTTTTGCATACTCCGATGTACAATGTTAGTAGGCAAACACAACTCGGTGCACCTCATCCAAGGAGGTCGGACGTGCCAGCAACGCCCAAGAGAAGGGCGCGCAACCCGAAGCCGGGAAGCGAGTTCCCTGCAAGCATCCTTGCGTCACGACTCTCGACCGCGAGAGCATCGCTCGGCATCAGCCAGGAGCGAGTCGCGCAGTTGATGCGTGAACTCGAACATGAATGGAGCCGAGCGACAGTCAGCGAGGTTGAGCGAGGAAACCGGTCGGTGACTGTGGATGAACTCTGGGGGCTGGCACTGGTATACGGTGTTGGACCTCAAGAGCTTATCTCTCCGCCAATTACCCACGACGGTCGCGCCACGAATATCGATTGTGGTGGCCCCTTCTCACTGAACGGTTGGATTCTCCGATTCTGGCTGCGGGGCTGGTGCAGGCTGCGTTTCGATGAGCCTTCGCTGTCGGACGAGAAGACGACGTTCCTGTTTGAACTCACGGACTCAGGAGTAGCTGCCGATGGCGAGGACCTACCCGACCCGGCAAGAGAGCAACTCAGGGAGTACCAGGAGCAGCACAAGCAGAGAAGACAAATCGAAGAACGCTTCATGAGTCGTTTGGCCGGACGCGCCGAGGAAGATGGGAAGGAACGTTCATGAGAGGTCACATCAGACAGCGAGGCAAGACGTGGTACTACATTGTCGACGTAGGCGAGCAGAAGAGACAGAAGTGCTCCTGTGGATACCACGCGTGGGTTGAGAACAAGCCCTCAGACACTTGTCCAGAGTGCGGCAACGAACTCCTGACGCACCTACAGCGACGTCAGATGCAGAAGGGCGGGTACGCGACTCGTCGTGAGGCCCAGGCAACCCTTACTTCCCTTCTCGCGAAGATGCAGCAGGGAAGCTACTTCGAACCGGCCAACGTTACCCTGCGCGACTACCTCACGGACGAATGGCTCCCCGCCATCAAGGCGAAGGTCAAGCCATCCACGTATCTGAGCTACGAGACGCATGTCCACCGCCACATCAACCCGGCCATTGGGAATGTGCCCCTCCAGAAGCTCACTCCCGCGATGCTGGATGCTTTCTATGGCGACTTGGCAACTCAACCCCGTAAGACCGCAACGAACCCCCGGCGGAAGAGCGCGGAACGGGAAAGCGAAGAAGCCAAACCCCTCTCTCCGCTTACCTGTCGTAAGGTCCACGCTACCTTGCACAAGGCACTCGCTGACGCTGTCAGGAAAGAACGCTTGCTTCGAAATCCAGCCGAAGCCGCGGACCCCCCCAAGACCAAGTCTGCGAAGACCCACGAAATGAAGACATGGAATGCCAAGGAGCTGAGAGCATTCCTCGAATCAACCAAGGAAACCCGTCTGTACTCCCTCTGGCTGACCCTCGCGACTACTGGCATGAGAAGAGGCGAAGCCCTTGGACTTCGCTGGGAAGACATTGACCTTGACGCGGCCAGAATCTCTATACGGCAGAACAGGGTCTCGGTAGGCTACCGGGTCCACGTGGGGAAGCCCAAGACTGGTCGCGGGAGAAACATCTCGGTGGACCCTGGGACTCTCGCCGTACTGAAGTCGCTCCGGAGACAGCAACTCGAAGAGAAGATGCAGTGGCAGCAGGCTGGCTATGAGGACAGCGGATATGTGTTCCGCCGTGAGGATGGCACGCCCTATCATCCAGACAGCATCAGCCAGGCGTTCGAGAAAGCGGTGAGAGACTCTGAGCAACCACGCATCAGACTGCATGACCTACGTCATACGCACGCCACCCTCGCGCTCCAGGCCGGAATTCATCCCAAGGTGGTATCGGAGAGACTCGGCCACGCGAGCATCAGCATCACACTCGACATCTACTCGCACGCGATACCGGCTATGGAGGAAGAGGCCGCTGCCAAGGTGGCAGCATTGTTCTTGGGCTAGGGCCCTGGATAGAATTAACCTGACCTATTCGACAGGATGATTCGTCTGAGGGTCTGTCGCCGGAGCCGTCGACTTGGGGGATGCCGTGGCCGCGCCAAAACTCTTCGTGTCCTATAGCTGGTCCAGTCCGGAGCACGAGGACCGTGTGCTCAAGCTCGCTACCGAAATGCGCGAATCCGGCATAGACGTCATCCTTGACAAGTGGGACCTAAAAGAGGGCCATGACGCTCATGCCTTCATGGAGAAGATGGTGACCGACCCGGAGATTGGAAAGGTCATTCTCGTTTGCGACAAGGAATACGCAGCCAAGGCGGACGGACGAAGCGGTGGTGTTGGAACAGAGGCCCAGATAATCTCGCCCGAAATCTACGCCAAGAAGACTCAAGAGAAGTTCGTCGCCGTGGTATTCGAACGCGACGAGGACGGAAAACCGTACTTGCCTGTCTACTACCAGTCGCGAATCTACATCGACCTAAGCGACGAAACACGGTATGCGAGTGAATTCGAACGGCTGCTGCGCTGGGCACTCGACAAACCTCTGTTCATCAAGCCCGAGATTGGCGAGGTCCCGTCGTTCATTGCTGATAACGAAGATGTGGTCAGACTCGGCACCAGTGTGCAGCTCAGGCGCGCCATGGACGCGATTAGAGCGGGTAGGGACCACGCTGACGCAGCCGCCGACGAGTACTTCACCGCCTTGGCGGGTTCTCTCGAAAGCCTTCGCATCGCACAGACATCGGACAGTTTCGACGACGAGGTTGTCAAGAGCGTAGAGAGCTTCACACCCTACCGAAACGAGACAATCGAACTCTTCGCGGCGCTTTCCCTGTACCGCGACACCGAGGAGACTCGCCGCGTTCTTCACAGGTTCTTCGAACGGCTTGTCCCTTTTCTCTATAGGCCCCCCAGTGTCACGCAGTGGCACGACGGCGACTTCGACAACTACCGCTTCATTGTGCACGAGTTGTTCCTGTACGCCTTGGCGGTGCATTTGCGCCATGAGAGATTTCAGACTGCAGCCCACCTTCTCGGCCAGCTGTACTACGTTCCTGGAGCCTCTGACTACGGTACAAACACGGTCGCAGGGTTCGAGGTCTTTCGGCAGCACATGCCCTCCCTGAAGCAACGAAATTCTCGTCTCAAGCTGAAGCGACTGTCGCTCAGAGCCGACATGCTCAAGTCGCGGTGCTCGGGAGTATCAGTGGGGTTCCAAGACCTGATGCAGGCAGATTTCGTGGCCTTCCTCCGAAGTGAACTTCAGGGGACCGAAGATGGGTGGAGATGGTGGCCCGAGACACTGCTGTGGGTTGGTCACAATCCTGGCCCGATGGAGTTGTTCGCAAGGTCGCGTTCACAGGCATTCTTCGACAGAGTCCGTGACGTCTTGGGTATTGACAGTGTTGCCTCGATTACCGAGCTACTGGAGCAATACAAGGCCGGGACGCGCAACCTTCCTCGCTGGGAGTTCGATTCGTTCAATCCTGCCGTCCTGCTCGGTGTCAATGAGTTGTGCACTGCTCCGTAGGAGACAGCATCGCCCCCATGTCAAAAGGCTGCCAGCTATGGCACTACTCTCCGGATAGGGGCTGGCCAGGTTGCCACAGATTCTGGTCTCCAATCAACTTGTGTCCGTCGAACGCCAGAAGAAGAGCGTCCAAGAGTCTGCCTTCCTCCTTACAAGCTGCCACGAAGTCCTCCAGAATGCCCGGATAGGCTCTGGCGTCAATCTCGGGTCGTGACAGGAGGTTGGCTTTGCTGCTGACCTCCATCAACGCTTCACGATAAGCGGTTTCAGCATCGAGTAGGTCTTGCGGAAGTGGCCGCACAAGTGAGAATGAGCGTCCGCACAGAGTCCCAGATGATACGACTGCCGCAAACGACTCAGGGCTTTGCGAGAGCATCGCATCATGCACGTCAACCAGCAGCTGGGGACGTTTCTCGAGAAGGTCGTTCAGACCCAGCTCATAGGCAAACTTCAAGGACTCCCAACTGAGCGTAGTGGTAGTGTCAGTTGCAGCGCTCTGCTGGGTCCCGCAACCCAACGCGACAATCATCACCAGGACGAGCGGCACCACTATCTTCAACTTCGCGTCCATTCGGCCGTCCTCTGTCGTCTCGCCTTTGCCTTTGCGAATGGCAATTCAACATACTATGCGCCGAGAATCTGTCAAGCAATGGCAAGACGGTCCCGTTGCCAATGTCAAGTCCCACCACCCATGTTACAGATTGGCTCCGGTACGTGTGTTCCACTCTTCTTCAGGTCTGGAGTGACTGCCTGGCCCTCATGAGGCCTTCTTCCTGTGCGGTCTGCCCCCGGGATTGGCGAAGGCTCCGTGCTCCTTGCTGGGGTCATGGCGAGCCTGATGCGTGCGGATGAGTTTGCCCTCAGATGAGATCTGCACGGTGTCTCCGCGCAATGCCACCTCGACCTGCTCGCCTATGAACCTGTTGCCCGCTCGGTAGCCGCTCCCGGCGAAGCTGATGTCCCCGTGGGAATCCACCTTGCGCATGACCGCAGTGCCGCTTGTGGGCACTTGAGCTTTGGTCGGCCTTGGTCCTCTCTGCCAGGAAGTGGGCTCGGCATCCAAGGGGTGACGCCTGGCGTGGGTGGCAACTAGAGTCCCGCCGCGATAGACCTGGACCAGGCGGTCGTCGATCTGGACCTCCACGGTCTCACCAGCCAGATAGCGTCCCACGTGGTAGCTGAAGGTAGCTAGGCTGATCTTGCCATTGGCGCTCACACACCTGGTGATGTGTCTGGCATCGGCCTGCCTGTCTGTCGGTGGCTCTCTAGTCTCCTCTGGACCAGGAAGGACCACCTCAGAAGGCTCCTCCTCTGCCCAGGCGAACCGTTTAGCCGGTGGCACCATGCCGATGCCCTGGTGAGGTCTCTCGGTGTTGTAGGAGCGCAGGTAGGCGTCCAGCTGGTCCTGGGCCTCCTCGAGCGATGCGAAGCTGCGGCCAGGATAGGAACTCAGACCTCAGCGTCTTGTGGAAGCGCTCCACCTTGCCGGTGGTGGTCGGTGAGTGGGGAGCGGTCAGCAGATGACGCACGCCGTTCTCCCGGCATATGCGGTCGAAGAGCACCTCTCCGGTGCCGGGCCCGAAGCGCCCGGTGAACACCTTGCCGTTGTCGGTGAGGATCTGCTCAGGCACCCCGTAGGTGCGCATGGCAGAAGCTAGAGCCTCACACACCGGGCGGGCCGTGGCCCTTTCCACCAGACACGCACATACGCAGAAGCGGGAATGGTCGTCGATGCCGGTGATGACCTTGAGCTCAGCTCCACTTGTGAGATACACCCCGCCCATCACGTCCATCTGCCAGAGCTCCATGGGGCGACCACGCTCCCAGCGGCGGTAGTCTCCTCTCTTGCGGCGCCTCTTCTGCGGGTCGATGAGCCCATGACGCACGAGAGCCCGATAGATGGATGACCGCCCGGGAAGAGGCTCTGTGCCCTCTTGGGATAGGTGGTAGCGGATGGTGCGGGGTCCCCACAAGGGATGGGCGCGTCTCATCTCCAACACCCAGGCTTCCGTCTCAGGCAACATCTGATGAGGGCAGCTCCCAGGACGCGAGGACCGATCGACCAGACCGGAGAGTCCTGAAGCCCCGTAGAGCCTGAGCCAGCGGTGCACGCTCTGGCGCGTGACCCCGTAACGGGTAGCCACATCGGTGACCGTGGCTCCCGCTAGGACCTCCAAGACCGCTTTGTGGCGTTGCTCCACCAGCCCCAACTCGATGAGCATGGATATCGACCTCCCCCGATAGCGGCGTCACTAGAGATGCCTATCGGAGGAGCTCGGCCGGCAGGTAAGGACCGCAGAGGTGTAACACAGGTACCGGAGCCAGTGTCGCCCAGGTACCGGAGCCGCGTCCCGGAAGTGGAACACACCTACCGGAGCCGATGTGGAAAGTATGTACCGGGACTGTACAGGTCCCGTTGCCAAAGCGTTGCCAAAAC
The DNA here is from genome assembly GCA_963814365.1 of uncultured Actinomycetes bacterium. Classification (GTDB taxonomy): domain Bacteria; phylum Actinomycetota; class Thermoleophilia; order RBG-16-64-13; family RBG-16-64-13; genus RBG-16-64-13. Next base: position 109,712 of record CAWFCL010000010.1, read on the forward strand.
GCCCGCTTCCGGCTTGCACAACAACACTCTGCAAAGAGCGAAAGGCCCGCATACGCGGGCCTTTCTAATGGCAGCGGGGGCAGGATTTGAACCTGCGACCTTCGGGTTATGAGCCGATTAAGTGGGGTATTTGCGGGTCTTTCCTCGTCTACCTTGGTGCGCCGAAACCGCGTCGAGAACGGGCCTTCGCCCAGTCATGTGAGACGGAGAAAGACGAACAGAAACCGTTCTCGAACCGTTTTCGTGGGCAAGGCGTGGGCAAACAAAGGATACCGGCCAGTATCTCAAGCCGGAGGAAGTGGCCCGGTTCGAGCAATCTTCCCGTCAATGGAAATGATTCCCCTTCTTGAATACTTGGGGCTAGAGTTTGCCTTGCTGTCCTAGCTCTTTCACCTTGTGCTCAACAACCCGAATATCAACGTAAGGTTTCTTGCGCGGCGAAGGCTCTGGGATTTCCGAGGTATCTGCGTATGGGTCATAGGTGAGACGCTCACTTCCAGAAACGTCGTGTGCCTCCTCGAAGTCGAAGAGTGCGTGAATGGCATCCTGCTTCTCGCCGTACCTTTTCATAGCGTTTCTCCTCAGTATCCGCCTTGCTCAGGCTGCCTGGCGGCTCTTCCGTGGTGCCTCCCTCTGATGACGCCAGCGCAATCTAACGGGGTCGTCCTCCAAGGAAGACTACCTCATGGAAGAAATCTACAAACGAACACGTACGAAGTTAATCGCCAACGGCCCAGGTCGGGTTGCAGACCCGCAGTCGTCTGACCATTTCGCGGACGACAAATCGTCACCGGTTCATCGCCCAATGAGAGCCGATGAAATCGGGTCTTTGCTGGTTCTTGTCGGTCGACCTTGGTACGCCGAAACCGTGAAGGTGGCCGCTCTGTTCCTGGGCTAGCGGCCCCAATTCTGGAGTTTCCTCAACTCTGCGGCTTGTTCGGTACACAGCCTATACTGATAGTCCAACTGGAACATCTGCTCATCAGTGCCACCTCGCTGGCACAAGCTAACAGCTCGGTCTCTAGTATTGACGACTTCGTCTGGCTCACCTAAGGAGATTAGTGCCGAGTTCATGCTGCAGTAGCACTGGACTGCACCCAACAAGTCCCCCAGCTCCAGGACCTTGGGCTGGGTCTCTCTCAGCATGGCGACCGACCTCTCCAAGAGCCTCCGGTTCCCGCTCATCTGACCGTATTCCCGAGCGCACCCCGCCCGCATCACGTCACACTTGCATGCTAGGGCTTCATTCCCGTTCGCCAGAAACACCTTGGACGCCATCTTGAAGGCCCACATCCCCTTGGCAGGCTCCCCGCGTTCCCCGTAGTATCCGGCCCCCTGATGTCGATACGACTCTGCGATGTTAAGGAGGCAAGCCTTCCGGGAGTCTTCGTCAGACTCATCTTCAAGGGCCTCGACGAAATCTGACCTCGCCATGCGTGAGAACACTTGAACCATCCCCCACGACTCTCCTTCAACGCACATCCATGAGAACTGGAGCTCAATTAGTCCTGCATCGAAGTGGTTGTCCTCGGCACGAAGCCTGCGCGCACGCTCAAGGATGGCGTCGGTTGCATCGGCCGGATTATGAGCAGCCAGCTTCCTAGCGACCCACCGTAGAAGTTCTTCGTCTGACTTCTTCCTGTTGCTCAAGTCCGTCCACCCCCTCCACGACTGGTCGCATGACCGGCTCAGCCGTGACCCCGAGGCGCAGTCTTCCTCATCCGCGCCTCAACTATACACGCAGCCTAGCCTCAGCTCTGGGTGGGTTCTCGCAGCCGCTATCAGATACCACACAAGATTCCCGTTGCCAAACCGTTGCCAAATCGCCAGTTTCGGCCCTAGTAGGGGAGACCTCAGAGAAAGCGAAAGGCCCGGAAATCCGGGCCTTTCATATGGTAGCGGGGGCAGGATTTGAACCTGCGACCTTCGGGTTATGAGCCCGACGAGCTACCGGACTGCTCCACCCCGCGCCGAGTGAGTCACGGATTATAACACAGTGCAACCTTTGTCCTATCACCCCAAAGACCCGCAGGCGCTACAATCACGTGCCCGCAAACTGGCCCGGATGCAGGAGAACGTCCTCAGACAGCGCAAGTGTTATGGAAGTTCTGCCGATAGTCCTCGGGAGGACGAATATCGCATGAGACAAGGCAGACAGACCGAAGATAACAAGCAGCGCGGACGTCGCGATCACATCGCTGCGTTGATCACTGCTTGCAGGCCCCTGCCTACTCTCAGGAGTCTCCGCTTGCCAAGTCTTGTACTTGGCGCAGTACTAGGTCTGCTGGTCTTCACTTCGGTGGCTGATGCCGCCCCCGCTTTCCAGACCCAGATGGATTCGCTCCAGGCCCAAGCCGAAACCCTACAAACCCAGATGGACGCTCTGGATCAGCAGTTGGAGGAGAGTACCGAGGCCTACAACCAACTGGTCGTCAATCTGAACGAGCTGAATGTGACCATGACTGCACTCCGCCAGCAAAGAGACGTGGCGCAGTCCGACTATCAGTATCGCCTCCGACTGTACGAAGACCGGCTTTGTGACCTCTACAAGGCCGGCGGCCGGGATGAGTTCCTAGAGATGATCCTGGACGCGGGCGACATCGGCGATTTCTTGTCACGTGCACGCTTGGCCGCTGAGTTCGCCGAGCAAGACCGGCGCCTGATGGAGAACCTCACCCGCAGTGCCGATCGGCTGGAGACCGTGATCACAGACATCGACCAGACCAAGAGCCAAGAGCTGACCATCCGCAGGCAGATGGAGGAGCAACAGACCCGCATCGAGTCGTCGTTGTCGGCTCGCCAGGCTGCCTTGCTTGATCTGGACGTCCAGATAGCGGCTGCCATAGAAGCCGAACAAAGACGTCAAGCCGAGGAGCAAGAAAGACTGCAGCAGGCGCTTGCCAGCATGCTCAACAGCGGACAACTGTACAACGGGGTGCTCCCCCAGACGGATAGCGAGATCCTCGACCAGTTCATCGAGACGGCGGCAGCGTATATAGGTGTGACCTACGTCTGGGGTGGCGACAGACCTTCGACAGGCATGGACTGCTCGGGATACACCCAGTTCGTCTATAGACAGCACGGGGTGAAACTCCCGCACTACTCCGGATACCAGGCCGTTCTGGGACTCCCGGTCGATCTCGCCAACATCCAGGCCGGTGACCTGCTCGCCTTCGGCTCCCCAGTGCACCACGTCGGCATATACATAGGTGACGACATGTTCTTGCACGCGGCGGGTACCGGTAAGGACGTCCGCATAGGCCGCCTAAGCCAGCGCAGCGACCTGGCGGCCATACGCCGTTTCGACCTACAGCCTAGGTCCGGGCCTCCGGACTTCTACTAGACTCTCCGTCACACTGCCGCCTACAACCTTCGAGGCGGGTAGAATAGGGGCATGTCCACCGCCACCATCATAATGGTCGTGCTCATCTGCGTCGGGTGCGCCTTGGGACTGGCCGGTCTGTGCGCAGTCGCCTACCGCGGCCTGCAGCTTATGAAGTCCGCGCGCGCGACCGGCGTCAAGACCAAGACTCAAGTCCAACAGCTCACCGGACGTGTGCAACGCCTTGAGCCTCGCTTCCGCGAGATGGCCGCCAAGCAGAAAGCCGTGGCCGAAAAGCTCGAAAGCCTCTCGACCACGGCTCAGAAGTCCGACTGACCATCGGGTCGGTGGCCGCGCGGAGCGCGGCCGCATCAGGCGCCTACTAGACGGCCTGCACCTCGGTGATCTCCGGGATGTCTTCTCTAAGCACCCTCTCAACACCCATGCGCAGAGTCATCTGCGACATCGGGCAACTACCGCAGGCGCCGACCAGCTTGACCTTGACGATGCCCTTCTCTTCGTCGACATCGACCAACTCGACGTTGCCGCCGTCGTTCTGCAGAGCAGGGCGGATACGATCCAGTGCCTTTTCGACTCTGTCTCTCATGTTCTTCTCCTCGCCTCTAACGGACTCTCAGGCTCAGACTTTGATGATGGTCGCGATGCCCTGGCCGCCACCGATGCACATGGTAGCCAGACCGTAGGTGCCGCCCTCCTGCTTCATCGCATGGATGAGCGTGGTGAGTATGCGGGCGCCAGAAGCACCGATGGGATGACCCAGAGCGATGGCCCCGCCGTAGAGGTTGACCTTGCTCATGTCGAGACCCAACTCTTGAGCCACGGCACCGGCCTGAGCGGCGAAGGCCTCGTTGGCCTCGATGACGTCCATCTGCTCGAGCTTCATGCCGGTCTTCTCGAGAACCTTCTTAGTGGCGTAGTAGGGGCCCATGCCCATGTACGCCGGGTCCAGGGCGGCGGTGGCGTAGCCCACGATGGTGGCCAGCGGCTTGAGACCCTTCTTCTCGGCCCACTCCGCGGAGGCGACCACGAAAGCGGCGGCGGCGTCGTTGATACCAGACGCGTTGCCGGCGGTGACGGTACCGTCTTTCTTGAAGGCTGTAGGAAGCTTCGCCAGAGCCTCCAAGGTAGTCCCAAGGCGGGGATGCTCATCGGTGTCGAAAATGACCGGATCGCCCTTGCGCTGCGGTATCTCCACCGGCACGATCTCGGCCTTGAACTTGCCGTTCTTGATGGCCTCCTCGGCCTTGCGCTGACTGTCAAAACCGATCTGGTCTTGCATCTCGCGGGTGATGCCATACTTTTCGGCCACGTTCTCGGCGGTGACACCCATGTGGATGTTGTTCATGGCGCACTGCAGACCGTCCAGGATCATCTCGTCCTGCAGGACGCCGTCACCCATGCGGTAGCCCTTGCGAGCGCTCGGGACCAGGTACGGAGCTATGCTCATGTTCTCCATGCCGCCGGCAACGATGACTTCGGCGTCGCCGGCCTTGATGGCGTTGGCGGCCTCGTGGACGGTCTTCATACCCGAACCACACACTATGTTGAGCGTGAAGGCGGGGATATCCTCGGGCAGGCCCGCTTCGAGCATGGCTTTGCGGGCGGGGTTCTGCCCCTGGCCGGCTGTAAGCACGTTGCCCATCATCACTTCTTGAACATCGGTCTTATCGATCCCGGACCGCTTGACGGCCTCGGCGATGGCTATTGAGCCAAGCTTCCAGGCCGGTATGTCAGCCAAGGTGCCCAAGTAGCGCCCGACGGGGGTACGCGCAGCGCTGAGGATCACTACATCTCGAGACAAGGGGGAGCTCCTTTCCTATCCACACGTGCGTCCAGCACGAAATGTACCGGGAGAAGATACCATCCTCTGGACTTGGACTGCGGTATCACACCGTCGCGGGCCCGGCCTGCCTGTCCAGCCACTCCAGGACCACTTCGATCACCTGCGAAGCTACGGGACGCTTGAGCTGCTCCTTATATGCGGCCAGCCCGGCAGGACCGGGGTCGGCCCGCAGAAGGTGAGTCACATCCGGCAGAACGCGGGGCTCGAATGGAGCCGTCACCAGACCGGCCATCTTGTCCAGGTTGCCCGGGTCTACCTGTATGTCTTTGGAGCCTGTGATGGCCAGAATGGGGGCCTTGATCTGAGGCAGGTCTTGGCCGGGGTCGTATGCCATGAACTCCCTTAGCCACTTGGCATTGACCTTAGCCACCAGTTGGGCCCGGTATGAATCCTTATTCGAGTTCTTGACCCGACCCAGTTGTTTCGCCTGGGCCTTAACCACGTCTATGCGAAAGAGCTTGATGAGGAAACCCTGAAGGCCCTTCATGCTCTTGCCTACCTGCTCGGCCTGCCAGCGCAGTTCTTCTTCGCCTGGCCTGGCGCCACCGGCCAACAAGACGACGCCGGCCAGACCCGGGACGTGCGCGGCCACCATGGTGGCCAGATACGCTCCCTCGCTGTGACCCAGCAGGAAGACCCGGTCGCCACGGGTGGCTTCTTGCGCACGGACGAAGCCCACAGCGGCGGTCGCGTCGGCGGCGTTGTCGCTTAGTCCGGCAGTCCAGAACTCGCCCGCACTGGCACCCACGCCTCTCTTGTCGAACCGCAGCGAGTCGAACCCGTGCGCCTCAAGGTGCCCAGCCAGTTCACCCAGCACGTTCACAGGGAAACGCTTGTGGTTCTCGTTGCGGTCGACCAAGCCGGAGCCCGCGATCATGACCACACAGGCCGAACGACGGGGCTCATGTCCAAGCGTCAGAGTACCTTCGAGTCGAAGACCCGATGACTCGAACACCACTTCTTGCTCGCTCAGCTTGACTCCTTGCCTAGGGCTCCAATCTCTCCTCGGGATGCGGACCGGCCCAAGGGCGCGGTCCCGCCATCGCCTTAGAGATGCTAACTCCATTGTCGGTCAAGAGTCCAACGATCTGAGGTGTCTGCGGCCAGAACTCCTGCTCCCTCTCTTTCGCCGCGGCGTCTCCTGCAGAGACATACAGCACGGTGACCCTCAGCTCACCATCGATGTCATCCACCAAGAGCTGGTAACCCTGGGCCAGCCAGTCGGCCAGCTTGGCCTCGTACTCGCGGAGAAGCATCGGGTCCATGACGCCCCCTTTCGCATCGCGATACAGACACTCGACTCAGTGGCAGGCGGCGGTTGTCCTTGCTCTATTGTCTTTCCTATAGGAGCGTCATGCAAACCCTATCGGTCAGTCATCCGTCTCGCGCGGCCGCCAACCAGCACTGAACAAGAAGAACAGCGCCGAGGTACGACCCAAATGGGTGAACGTCCTGCTGAGTTCCTCTGCGGCAGCGTCGAGGTCTTCGTCCGCACCCAGTCCGGCCAGATACGAGTGAAACGACGGGTAGGCCCCCGCGCGCTCTGTGAAGGTCGCGGCGTTGGCGATGACCGCCTCTATCTTTCGCCGGTTCCGGATGACTGCCTTGTCTTGGAGCAGTCTGTCGACATCCGCCTCGTCCATACCTTTGACCTTGCTGGGGTCGAAGGCGTGAAAAGCGTCGGTGATGTCGGCCCAACGCGATTCGACCACCTTAGGGCCCAGGCCGGCGGAGAAGACGGCTCGCGCCAGAAGCGCAAAGTACTCCTGGTCTGACTGGGGATACTCGCCGGCGCGTTGCATCCAACCCTGCTTCTCGAACATGGTGCCTCCTTGTTCTGACTCGTCTAGAACAGCCCGTGACGAGTCGATGGTAAGAGGCAGGTCTTTCGGAACAGGTACGCCTAAGGTTGGTTCGTGGCGAACTTGCGCAGGGTGTGTTGCGGGGTCAGTTCGACTATGCGATCGGTCAAGCGCTGGGCTTCGGACAGCTCGTGAGTCACGTACACCATCGTGACTCCCTGTTCTTTGATAAGGCTCTCAAGAATGCTCATCAACGACTTCTTGAGATCCGCGTCCAAGTTGCTGAAGGGCTCGTCCATCAACAGGATGGTCGGCTCCACAGCGAAGGCTCGGGCCAGCGACACTCTTTGCGCCATACCTCCGCTCAACTCCGCGGGATAGTACCGCTCGAAGCCCGCCAGTCCGACACGCTCCAGCCACCGTGCGGCCGCCGCACGGGCCGCCCCCTTGTCCGCACCTTGAGCACGCAGAGGCGCGGCCACGTTGTCCAAGGCCGTGCGCCAGGGAAGCAGGCGCGATTCTTGGAACGCATACCCCACCGGACCCGCGGCGACTTTCACGGAGCCAAAGTCTGGTGCGATGATGCCGGTTATGAGCTTGAGTATGGTGGTCTTGCCTGAACCAGAGGCGCCCACCACTCCCACGATCTCGTTGGCGGCGACGTGTAGAGAGACCTCGTGCAAGACTTTGAGCGTATCGAAAGACTTGCTCACCTTGTCCAGGGTGATCATGCGACCACCTTTCGCCAACGCAGCACCTTCCGCCGAAGCGGGCGCAGCAGGCCGAACTCCAACGCAGCCATCAGCGCCAGCAGAAGAACTACCCAGGCGTACACCTCGGACATCTCCAGATTGCTCTTCGCCCTCCCGAAGGCGTGACCGATGCCGCTCATGGCGCCCAGCACCTCAGCTAGGACTACAGCCCGCACACCCACGCCTGTCGCCAGCGTCAGCCCCGCCAACGCCGGAGCCGCGGTGCCCGGCAGGTAGATCTCGGTGAAACGCAGTCGGCGCGGGAAGCGGTAGACCTGGCTCAACTCCACCAGACGCGGATCTATCGCCAACACGCCGGACACCGTGTTCACGTACATGCTGGGCGCGACGATGGCGGCGACGACGAAGATCACACTTAGATCGCCCAGCCCGAACCACAGCAAGGCCAAAACGGCGATGACTACAGCCGGTACGGTCATGCCCACCCAGCGCAGCGGCTCCAAGAACGAGCGCAGCCGAGGCGCCAGTCCCGCAAGCAGGCCCACTATCCAGCCAAGACCGGCGCCGACAGCCAAGCCGATGACCAACCGCTTCAGGGTTATCAGGAGCTCTGTCCAAAGAGATCCATCGACCGCCAGCCGGCCAAAGGCGCGGGCGGTCTGCAGTGGCGAGGCTATGAAGATGGGGTCCACCCACAAGGACAGGAGTTCCCACGCGACGAGCAGGGCAAGCACGCCCAAGATTGCGTAGAACACTCTGACGCGGCGCCGCACGCTAGGCCGCCCCGCGGGGCGGCCGGTCGCGGCGGCCGCAGTGACGCCGGGGCCGGGGGCCGGAGGCCCGCCGGCCGGCCGCGCGTCCTCGGTCTCTCTATTCGGAGTAGTAGAAGTCATCGTCAGGCAGCATACCTCCGATGATGGCTGGTGACAGGCCCATGAGCGCAGCGTAGAAGGCCTCGAGTCTGGCCTTCGCCTCCTGCGCCGTCTGATGTTGCCACTTGATGTTCTTGAGCGAGGCGGTCATCACTGCCGCTTTGACACCCAGTTGGGGCAACTCGGTCTCCAGCAGTTCTCCGGCCGCCTCGGGGTTCGCAAGCAGCCACTCCACCGCCGCCGCGTATTCGCGCTCGAACGCGGCGATCAACTCAGGATTATCCAAGACCGTCGAGGTGGCTACCACACCCGCGATGGGGGTGACGCCTGCCATGCTTTCCTCCGCCTGAGTGGCAGCCGACCAGGCATCGTCGAACGAAAGCACCCGGCGCAGCGGGACCGGCTTGTCCTTGCTCTGCAAGAGTACGGCGGTGGCCAGTGGCTCCGAAAGCACCGCGTTCTGCACCTCGCCGGCCAGCAGCAACTGTGAGGCCTCGGTCGGATCGGCGGCATAGCGCAGTTCGAAGTCCTTGACAGGGTCCAGGTCCCGTTCGGCCGCCAGGAACTGGAACATCACGTCGGGGGCGCTCCCCTGGAAGGGAACGACCAGCGACTGCCCTTGGATGTCGGCGAGACCAGCCGCTTGCGCGTCGGAGCTGATGAGGTAGGTGATGTTCCATACCGAGATGTCCAGCAGCCGCAGCTGCACCCCCTTGTTGTAGAAGGTGGCCGCGTTGTTGGAGGGTACCGTGACGAAGTCACCTTGGCCGCCGGCCAACATGGCCTTGAGCTGATCGGCGTTCTCCCAGATGACCACCTCAGTCTGCTCGGCCACGTCAGCGAGCCTATCGTTGGCCGCTATGTAGGCCATGGGGATAGCCATGGGTCCGGGCGGAGCCACCAGCGTAAGCTTCTCCACTTTGGTCCCAGTGTCGGTCTGAGTGGAGTCGGTGCTGGATGTGGACGAACCGCAGGCAGCGAGAGCCACGACCAGTACGATCACCGCAGCCCCTAGCGTAATAAGTCTAGCTAGCTTTGACATCTTCTTGATCTTGCCTTTCTTGTGGAACAGGAACAACTCTGGGTGTTGCCTTCAGTCTTCGAAATCCATCCGCTGCAGATCGACTCCCCTGAGCCGGCCCAGTTCTTCGTAGAACTCCTCGACCTCAGGCCCGAAAGCATCTATTAGCAGCAGACCACTGGGTGAACAACTGGTACCGTCGGCGTCGTGGAGTCCTAGCCGCATGCGTATGTTGCAGCCGTATTTGCTGAGGACGGCCTGTACAGCGGGAACATTCTCCACCCTGCTCGTGACATGCACACCAAAGACCGCGTGCTTCATCACTCCTCCTAATGCTGACTCTTCTAGTCACCTCTTGTACACGCACCTACTTATTGAACTTGTCTTCCCAAAGTAGTAGATTGTGAAACATGTAACGGCGTTACCGCCGTAACAGGCACGACCACTCCTCCTAGTCGCGAAGGATGTGCACGTCCAGTTGACCACTGCGGGCAAAACGGCTGTGTCGCGTAAGACCGTCGGTAGACTCAGTCTCTACCGGCGGCTTCTAGATGACCTCAGAGCCTCGGGGGCCGAGAACATCTACTCCCACCAACTGGCACATCTGGCTGGTGTCAGTGCCGCCCAGGTACGACGTGACTTCATGGTGATCGGCTACTCTGGCAGCCCCAATCGCGGGTACCAGGTGGACACTTGTCTGGCCAGCATAGAGAGCCTGCTGGACGGCGATGTATACCAGGAGGTCGTGCTGGTCGGTCTAGGTCGTCTGGGACAGTCGCTGCTGGCCCACTTCGCAGGCAAGCGCGCTCAACTCCGCGTGACTGCGGGCTTCGACACCGACCCTGGTCTCATCGGCACTTCGTTCCAGGGCTGTCCCATCCATAGCGTCGAAGACATGGAGCGGGTCGTCGCCGACAAGAACATACGCATAGCTATCCTCGCGGTACCGCCCGACAAGGGCCAAGAAGTAGCAGAGACCTTGGTGCGTGCGGGAATCCGTAGTTTTGTGGACTTCACCGGTATACCGCTGCGCGTGCCTGACGATGTGTTCGTGGACCACATGGACATCACTTCGGCGCTGGAGTCGGCCGCATTCTTCGCACGACAGGAGCAGGCAGACGAAGGTGCCGAGAGCATCGAGGAGGGACCCGCCGGTGCTGAGGACGGAGCCGCCACGCCGGCCATGTTCCCCATCATCCATACCATCGACTCACTTCTAGCGGGAGCAAACATGACTCTGCAGGAGCTTGCACAGAAGATCGGAGCGGCGGTTGCCACCTCAGGCGATAGCGGGCGGCACAAGATCACCAAGATCTACGCCGGCGACCGAGTGAGCGATCTTCTGAACGAGGCCTCCGACCAGACACTGTTGGTGACCAACCTGGTGAACCTGCAGATGGTCCGCATGGCCGACCTCATGGAGGTGCCCGGCATCTGTTTCGTAGAAGGAGTCGAGTTGGAGCCGGAAGTGATCGAACTGGCCAAGCAGAACGACCTCTTTCTCATGGTATCCCCGCTGGGAGTCTTTGAGACCTGCGGTCTCATCTACCAGCTGCTCGCCCGCGAGCAACGCGAGAAGCAGGAGCAGTAGAAGGACCAGACTGTGGAATTCGTCTCTTTCGATATTGAGAGCATGGACTTCCGGCAGGCCGGAGCCGCGTCTCGCGCTCTAAAGGAGAGGCTCAAGCTCATCGGCGCCGACGCGGAAGCAATCCGTCGCACCATGATCGCCGCATACGAGGCCGAGATGAACGTGGTCATCCACTCTGCGGGAGGCCGGCTGGAGGCTTCGCTCAGCGACGCTCGCATCGAGGTGGACGTTGTCGACACAGGCCCGGGCATACCGGACATCGACAAGGCTATGACGGCTGGGTTCTCGACAGCCACGGCAGAGGCGCGGGCACTGGGATTCGGAGCGGGGCTCGGACTGCCCAACATCAAGAAGAACAGCGACCGTCTGCGCTTGACTTCACGGGTGGGTGAGGGCACGCGCCTCAGCTTCACGGTCGACTTGCATCCGGGAGCGACAAACGGCGCGCACCCCATATCGTTGCATGCTTCTACCGACCGATGCCGGGATTGCCGCGCCTGTCTGACCGCCTGTCCCACCAAGGCCATGCGAGTACGGGAGAGCAAACCAAGCGTGTTGGAGCATCTGTGTATCGACTGCTCGGAGTGCATACGCGCTTGCCCCTTCGAAGCGCTGGACGCGCGCAACGAGATTTCTTCGCTCGAAGACCTGGCCGGCAAAGGCGAGATGCTGCTGATAGTGCCACCGGCGCTGCTCGCTAGTTGCGGTGTGGACTATCCGCCCGCTGCAGTCTGGACTGCCCTCAACGACCTGGGCTTCGCCCAAGTCATCGTCTCCGAGCCACACGAGGACGCCCTTCTTACCGCGGCGACAGACTGGGCCTCTGCGGCAGACCGGCCCGCGCCCGTCATCTCCCCCTGCTGCCCTGCCGTCACCAACCTCATAGAGCTCCGCTTTCCTTCACTGGTGCCACACTTGGCCCCCTTCGGCTCACCCCTAGAAGCGATACAGGCAGGCTGCGCCAGACGCCCGGCGGCCTACGTGGTCTCCTGCCCCAGCCAGCGCTCGGCCCTGGTTGCTGCCGCCGACGCCGCGGACGAGCCGGGGGCTGTGGACGCCCCGGAGGGCGGCCGGCCCGAAGGCACCGCCGCCCCGCAACAGGAGTACCTACTTCCGGAAGTGGTGCGGCAAGCCGTGATGGAGAGGCTGACTCAGGGAGAAGCCGGCACTGGCGCGGCTGAAGCCGCCACCGAAGCCGCCGTGGCCGACGCAACGCTTACGGTCACCGGTGCGGCTCACGTCCTGGCCATCCTCGAACAGATCGAGGACGGCTTGCTGACCGATGTGGGTGTAGTACAACCCTATATGTGCGAAGGAGGCTGCTTCGGTTCGCCTCTGCTCCCCTTAGATCATCACTTGGTGGCGCGCCGCTGGGCCCAGGGCCGCGCCGCCGTGTTCGCCCAGATCCTCCGGGCGACTGTGGCCCAAGTCGGCGAGCAACCGCGGGCGTTGCCAGTTCGCCCCTGGCGACGCCGCGGCGTCGACCCTTCTCTGCAAGACCAGGCGTCCGACTGGACGCCGATATGAGTCGGGCCATCGACAAGCTGGGCAGACTGCAGATGACCATACAATCCCTGCCCGGCAAGGATTGTGGAGCCTGCGGCGCTCCCACCTGCGCGGCGTTCGGCGAGGACGTGATCATGCAGAGGGCCGACATCGGACTCTGTCCCTATCTAGTGACCATCGACAAGGAGGGTAGCGACCGATGAGACTGAGCGAACTGGCTCGCAGCCTGGACCTTACGAGCATCGTGCCACCCGACGCCGATGTGGCGGCAGCGGATACGGCTGTCGCGGACGTCGCGGACCCGGACGTCACCAGGGGCTACGCCTCTGACCTACTCTCTGACGTTCTCGCCAACGCCCCCACGGGCGGGATACTGGTCACCCTGCAGGTGCATCTGAACGTGATCGCAGTTGCCGGACACGCTGGTCTGGCCGCGGTCATCTTTTCGTCGGGCCGCGAACCAGACGACGAGGTGATAACCAGAGCGGCTAAGGAGGGCATCGTCCTCTTCGCTTCGCCGGACGACACCTTCGATCTGGTCGGCCGCCTATTCTCACTGGGTATCAAAGGAAGCCGCGCTTGAGCGCACAGTCGCCAAAGCCCGACCGTCCGCTGCGGTCATACCGAGCCGACCTGCACATACACACGGCTCTGTCGCCGTGCGCCTCGGACGAGATGACTCCGCCCGCCATCGTGGCAGCCGCCGCGAAAGCCGGCCTGGACGTCATCGCCGTGTCCGACCACAACACGGCGGGTAACGTGGCTGCGGTCCAGCAGGCGGCAAAGGCGGCCGGCGACGGACTGACCGTCCTTCCCGGCATGGAGATCACCAGCTCCGAGGAGGCCCACGTGCTGGGCTTGTTCCCCGATATACAGGCGGCAGAGGGAGTGGCAGCCGAACTGCGCGCCCTACTCCCCAAGGCCGATGCAGACTACTACGCGCATTTTGGCGAACAGTCGCTCATGGATGTGGCCGGGCGCCAGACGAGCATCGACACCACCGCGCTCGCCACCGCCACACCTTTGGATGTCCGCTCCGCTGTCGAGTTGATCCACAGGTCTGGCGGATTAGCAGTAGCCGCCCATGTGGACCGCAAGGCCTTCAGTGTCTACTCCCAGTTGGGGTTCTTCCCTACCACTGCGGGGTTCGACGGCGTCGAGGTCTCCCGGCATGTGGCCAACGACTCCACCAGCCTGAAGGAGTACGCAAGCTTGGGTCTGCCGCTGGTCGGCTGTTCCGACGGTCACTTCCTGGAAGAGATAGGCACGGCGACCACCGAGCTGCGCCTAGCGGCACCAGAGTTCTCTGAGCTGGTCTTGGCCTTCGCGGGAACCCAGGGCAGGAGCGTGGCCCGTGCATGATCTCTCTCTGTATCTTCTGGAACTGCTTGAGAACTCCGTGGCCGCCGGAGCAACACAGGTCGAGATCGCTCTGACGATGGACGCAGCCACTGACGAGCTTCGTCTGACCGTGGACGACGACGGTGTGGGTCTGAACGCTTCGCCCGAGCAGGTGATGGACCCCTTCTACACCACCAAGTCCGACAAGAAGACTGGCTTGGGCCTAAGCCTGCTCAAGTCCGAAGCCCAGGCAGCGGGCGGAGACTTGACCATAGGCCGGTCGGACACCCTGGGTGGCGCGCGGGTGGAGACCTACATGGAGCTCAGCCACGTGGACCGCGTACCCTTGGGGGACGTCGGCAGCACCATCTCCGTGACCGCGTTCACCAATCCAGAGATCCAATTCTGGGTGAAGCTAACTGGTGACAACTTCGATCCGCCGCTGCTGCGTGCAACGCCCGCCGCCGCGGCCACCCGACTACAACAAACAACCGGCAAGGGAGTCGTCGATGACCGCGGATAATGCGCAGAAGATCAGTCCGTGCCAGGATTGCGGAGAGACCTCAGAGGAGGAACTCCTGGAGCGGCTGGACCAAGTGCTCGAGCGCTACCAAGGTAGCCCTGGGGGGCTGATACCTGTCTTGCAGCAGGCCCAGAGCATCTTTGGATACCTGCCCGAGATCGCCCTCAAGCGAGTGGCTAAGGGTCTGGGCAAGCCCTATAGCGAGGTCGCCGGAGTGGTGAGCTTCTACTCCTTCTTCTCCACCGTACCCCGGGGCAAGCACATCATACGAGTGTGCCTGGGAACGGCCTGCTACGTCCGGGGCGGGCTGCAGGTGCTGGATGCCGTCCGCGAGAAGCTGGGCATCGACGTTGGCGAGACCACTGAGGACCGCATGTTCTCCTTGGAGGTCGCCCGCTGCTTCGGCGCCTGTGGCCTGGCACCCGCGGTCTCTATAGACGAAGACGTCCACCGGCGAGTACGCGCCTCGCAGGTAGGCCAGATCGCTTTCCAGCTACTACGAACGGGAAGAGGTGACCCAGAATGTCGCTAACTGACGGAGCCACCACGGGAGTCGGCCCGGGCAAGATCGAAGAGCCCGGCCGACCTCTTGGCTATCAAGGAGCGCACACAGAAAGAGAACGCTCTGCGTGAGGACGGATATCACGTCCTGGCCACCGTGCACATGGGCACCTGCGGCATCGCCAGCGGCTCGCGCGAGGTCCTCTCGACTATGATCGACCAACTCACCGCCTCAGACCGCCTGGACGTGCGAGTGGCCACCTCTGGCTGCATCGGAGCCTGCGAGCACGAGCCCGTCATGACCGTGGAGGTGTTGGACCAGCCCAAGGTGATCTACGGTGAGCTCACCGCCGACAAGGCCAGAGAGATCTGGAGCGAGCACGTCATGCAGGG